>NZ_FXTY01000001.1 GCF_900182745.1 Shimia sagamensis
AGTCCGTCCCGCCGTTGTGCGCCTCAGCGCCGCCGGTGAAGGGGGTTCTAAGGTTATACCAACAAAGCCGCAAGCGCTTTTTTCAACTTTCCGCAAAAACACACCAACTTTCTCAAAAACTCAACAATATCAACACCCTAAACAGAACACCCCAACACACAAAAACAAGAAATCAAACAAACACAGCGCATAATTCAAGCAAACCGACACTTATCCACAGACTCAAGGCAGACTCACCGCAAGACTCACCAAAGACTCTCACCGCAACACCAAAAACAAACACGCCTTAACCAAACAAATCCCGCCAAAAAACACGTCGGTAATACGTCTGTTTCGCAGCTGCATCGCAACGGTGCTCAAATACGGCAGGAAAGATGCCGTTTCTGAACGGTGAACACAGCGGGCCACGGGGTTGCCCCCTACCCTTTGTACGCCCGGACTTTGGCTTTGGTCAGGGTGTAGCCCACTTCCGCAAGGCCTGTAGACGTGGCGGCGGTGTCAAACAGCCCGGTGACCTCCACCGGGTCAAACAGGTCGGTGATGCCATAAGGCTTCTTGGCCGTGACCAGGACCAATTGATTGGCTGGCGGCGGCGGAACGTGGATGCAAGCACCGACAAAGGGCGCAAGAATGAACTCGGTGACGCCAGACGCGCCAAAATCTAAAGGCACCACAAATCCGGGAATACGCACGGTTTGGCCATTATACGCCTCCGTCACCGCGCGGGCTTCTTCCTGATCAAAGCCGGTGGTCAACTGGCCGTGCTCCACGACCCCCATGCCACGCAGTTGGTCCAACAGCTTTCCGGTGTCCCCAGCGGGCACAAGATCTTTCCAATCCAGGTCCACCACATCCGCAGCGGTGGCTGGCACCACACCTGTGGCAGTGAGCGCTGCGAAACTGGCCAGGAAGCGGCGGCGGGATGTCATGGGGAAGCTCCTTTGAGGTCTGTTGGTCCTTAGGCCTTAGTGTTTCACCTGCATGCCATCCGCCAGGGACAGGAAGTAGGCGCGGATCGCAGGCAGCAGACTCACAATGATGCCCGACAAGATCACGCCACACAGCACCAGCCATTCTCGCGGACTTGGCGGGGTGATCTCTATATAGAGACCAAATGCGGCATCGATGCGCGACCGCGCAACCCACAATCCTGTGTAAAGCAGGCCCATGCCCAACGCGACAGCGGTGAGACTCATCAGCGCGGCCTCGGTGGTGAGCAGGAGCATAACGGTCCATGGTCGCGCACCAATGGCGCGCAGAAGTGCCATTTCCCGACGACGTTCGTTGAGGCCAGAGAAGATCATCGCGGCCATGCCCAGCAAAGCGGTGATCACCACCATAACCGAGACCGCCACCAAAGCAGACTCCGCCACGCCAATCAGGCTCCAGAGTTCGCTGAGCGCGACGCCCGGCAAGATGGCCAGCAATGGCTCTTGCGCGTATTCATTGATCCAACGCTGCAGGCCGAAGATTTGCAGGCGTGTGTTTGTGCCGATCATGGCAGCGGTCACCGCCTTGGGGGTGAGCTGCATCTGGCGGACTTCATCGGCGCTGATGGTGTTTTGCGCGCGCCCGCCACCCTGCCAGTCAATATGAATGGCCTCGATCGCCTCCAAGCTGACAAAGACGGTGCGGTCCACGGGTGTGCCGGTTTTTTTGAGCACACCGGAAATTTGGAAGGGTTTGTCGTCATGTTCTGTGAACGAAGCCACGCCGTGGCTCACAACAATCTGATCACCCAGCTGGTAGCCCAGCGCGGCGGCGACATCTGCACCCACCACCGCATCAAAAAGATCGGAAAACGCAGTGCCGTCCGTAAAATCCACAGACCGTCCACCCCGGTACTTGTAGCGCTCAAAAAACTCCGGCGTGGTGCCCAACACCCGAAAGCCGCGATGGCTGTCACCCAACGAGAGCGGCACGCTCCAGTTCACTTCTGGACGGTTGGCAATGTCCTGATAGCTTTGCCAGGTGACATTGTTGGTGGCATTGCCCACGCGGAACACTGAATAGAGCAATAACTGCACACCGCCGGAGCGCGCGCCAACAATCAGGTCAGTGCCGGAAATGGTATCGGCAAAACTGGCTTTGGCTCCGGTGCGCAGTTTTTCGACTCCCAAGAACAGCGCAACGGAGAGCGCGATAGCAAAAATCGTCAGGCTGACCGTCACCGTGCGGCTGAGCAAAGATTTCAGGGCAAGGCGCAGCAGGATCATGACGCGCGCCTCTTGGTTGACGCAATGTCAGCCAGATCCAAAGTGCGATCAAAACTATTCGCCAATCTGGCGTCATGGCTGACCATCACCAACGTTGCGCCCGCCTCCTCAGCCTGGGCCATCAAGAGATCCAAAAAGGCGGTCTGGCTGTTGGCGTCCAGTGCGGAGGTCGGCTCGTCTGCGATGATCAATTGTGGGCGACCGATAAGCGCACGGGCGGCGGCAACGCGCTGTTGCTGCCCAATGCTGAGCTCGGTTGTTTGTGCATTTAACACCAGTTGATCATCCAACCCCAAAGCGGCGGTCAAACGCAGCGCCTCGTCTTGGGCGTTGCCCAGACGCTTGCGGCGCTCAGGCGCAAAGGAGAGTTGCAACAGGATGTTTTCCAGCGGCGAGGCATAGGGCAGCAAATTGAACATTTGAAAGATCACGCCGATGCGCTCCGCGCGCAGCCTATCCCGTGCCGAGGGCCGCAAAGCCGCAAGGTCGACCCCATCCACCACCACTGTGCCGCGTTGCGGTTGGGTGATGCCACAGATCAGGCTGAGCAAAGTGGATTTCCCAGTGCCACTTTGCCCCAGCAGGAAAAGCTTCTCGCCCTCAACCACATCGAGATTGGGCACGGACAGCGTGAACTGCGTCCGACCTTGCCAGGTGAAGGCCACATCTTTGAGTTCTATTGCGGCCTTCATCTGTGTCTTATAGCCCGGATTTTAGTTAAGTGTTACAACCGGCGCGGCGGCGGTTGCCTCCACCTTACTGGCCCCGGCGTCGGTCACAAGCTGAACATCCAGCTCTTTGGCATTTGGAAATTGCACAAAGTATGTGAGCTCGATGCTGGTCAGCTCCGCAGGGTTTGCGCAGGTGAATTGATAGTCTGCGTGGAACTCACTGTGGTTTTCTTCGCCATGATCGTCGTGATCGTGGTCATCATGATCCTCATGGCCCTCGGCTGCGTGATCATCATGTTCGTCATGATCTTTTTCATGGTCATCATGGTCCGCATGGTCATCAGCATGCTCACCGTGGTCGTTGTCCCCGTGGTCATCATGGTCGTCATCATGATGTTCGTCTTCGCTGTGCAGGTCTGCCTCAGCACTGGTTACCGTGCAGTTTGCGCCATCCGGCATGCCAAAGAGAGTCAAGGGATCAGAAAGCTTGGCAAGACCTGCCTCAATTGCCGCTTTGTCTTCATCCGATTTTGCGGTGTACTCAAACCCAACAATGTCAAAACCCGGTGCAATAAGTTCGATCACCAGCACGTCCCCGTCCACCGCAATGTTCAAACCGCCGTGACCGTGCTCATGGGCGCCAAGTGCGCGCGTCTCTTCGCTCACCGCAGGCGCAGCTAGAGCAATCAATGTGGAACACAGCAAAGCCTGCTTGAATGTCATGGGAGGTCTCCAGGATTAAGGCAAATAGGAACATCTAGTTCGTTATGTTATTATATATCAAAATGCAAGCGGGAGATGTGTACTTTTGGGGCAAGAAAGCGCCAAGACAACTCCAAGCCTAGGCCAATCGGCTCAGCCTCTCCGTGTCGGTGGCAATTATCTGTCACAATTGGAGGGGCAGCTTTCCCCGAAAAATCAGATTACCAGCGCGATTTGGGCATCAAATTGCCATCCCTACTTATATCGGAAAAGATCCGATCTATTCTGGAAACACTCTTTCAAACTCTGCCCGCAGACGTTTGAGATGGGCGCCCCATTGGGTCTCGGGAGCGTTCTGAATCGCCTGAAAGGCATGCCAAAGATCCATCCACCCCAGCACCGCTGCGGAGCCTGACAAACGGTGCGCCTCCAGTCTGTCAGGTTGTGTGAGAGGGTCGGACTCGTTTTTGTCCTTAAGGAACAGGGAAATTTCATCCAGCGTTTCCTGCATGGCTGCGGTATATCTCTCAAGTCCAAACCGTTTCAAAAACTCTGGCTCTTCTTGAGGCCAGCTTGTGCTGGTCAGGTTGACGCCTGCCACACCAAAGGTCTCTGCAAGAGTGCTGTGGATTGCGGCCCGGCGCACAGGCTTCAGGATTAAACTCTGAAAATCATGCGCAAGTATCGCCTCGTGATCGGAAGTTGACGCGTGAGCGGTCACCGCAATCGCTGGTGTTGACGTGTTGCGGACTGCCGCACCTCTGATCCGCTTCAGCGTTTCAAGACCGTCAATCCCCGGCATACTGATGTCCAACAGCAAGACATCAAATTCCTGCTCCGCACAGAGATCAATGGCATCGTACCCGTTGCTGGCTTCATGCGAGTAACCGCCAAGTTCACGCACAATATCGACGAGGATTTCGCGATTGATGTCGTTGTCATCCACAACAAGGGCCTGAAACCCCTCAGGAAGGGCAGGCAGCGACTGAGCACCGGTGTTCGCCGGGATGTGCGCATCGTCAACAGGCGGCAACGGCAGCCTGAAAGTGAACAAACTCCCCTCTCCCAACAGACTATCCGCCTCCAATTCCCCGCCATTGCGCTCGATCAGTCGTTTGGTGATTGCAAGTCCCAGCCCAGTGCCCGAGTTTTCACGATCAAACGAAGTGTCGATTGTGACAAACTCTTCAAAGATCCGACTGAGGTTTTCCGGCGCAATGCCAACCCCGGTATCAGCCACACGAAACTCAATGAAGTCCGTACCAGCCAAACGCTCAACTTCTATTGCCACAGACCCGCCGCGCGTGAACTTAAGCGCGTTGCCTACCAAGTTCACCACGCACCTTTGCAATGACCCACGATCCCCGGTGACCGGTCCCAAATCTGGTGTCAGAAAATCGACGGACAGCGCATTTTGAGACTGGGTGGCATTCCCTTGCAGACTTTCTACAACGTCTTGAATCAGCTCCTTCAGATTGAACGGGGCTTGCTTTGGCATCTCTTCCGCAGAGCTCAAAGAAGACAGATCAAGCACGTCATTTACATGGGAGAGCAACAGCTCACCAGAAATCCCAATTGAAGCAAGATGCCGCTTTTGCACATTACTGAGGTCTGATTGATCCATCAGCTCAAGTGACCCAAGGATGCCGTTCAAGGGCGTGCGCATTTCGTGGCTCATAACAGTGAGAAGGTTGGATTTGGCTTGCTCACCAACCTGCGCCTTTTCAAGCGCGTCTTTGAGGTCCTCTTCGGCTTTTAGTTCGCTGGTGATGTCGCGCAGGAAAGACACAAACACTGTTTCACCACTCGCTTCAGATAAAGAGATAGACAGCTCAACAGGGAACACTTCCCCACCTTTTCGCATCCCTTTAAGACGAACACGTCCAGCGCCAATGACCCTTTTTTTACCGGTTCGGACAAACCGTTTCAGCCCCTCACGATGTGCTTCTCTCAGTTCTTCCGGAATGATTAGCTCTGACATGTCCTCGCCCAGCGCTTCCTCGCGTGTATAGCCAAAAACTGTCTCCGCAGCGCCATTGAACTCCACTATATTGCCACGCGTGTCCGCCACCAAAACTGCATTCAGTGAAGACGATACAACGGCCTCAAAACGCGCCCGTGCCTGTTCTCTTTTTTGTGACGCCCGTTGGCCTTGGCGGTAAAGCTGGATCAGACTGGCCAGCGCCAAAAACAGCACCGCAATCAATGCGGTCAGACCATATGCCAAGCGCTGCAATGTGACCGAGAGACGATTTCGATCTGTGGTTTCCTGAGTGGTGAAGTGGTCAACACCCGCCAGCGCCAGAGCCCGGACTTTGGGCCGCAACGCGTCTATATTTGAAAGCATCATTGGCAGATAAGCTCGCAGCCTCTCATCCGATCCGTCAATTCGCGGAATGCCACTATCCAAAAAGCCTATGGCCGCCGCCGTACTTTCAGACACAGTGGTATCTTCAGCCAAGGCCGAAAAAAAAGCGCTTTGTCGGGTGGTCGTGATGCGGCTGTAGAAGATATCAAAACGTTTGCGGACTTCGCCAAGCCCGGCAGCGTCATCCGCTTGCGCTGACAGCACCGCATTCTGCAGCCTGAGCAACTCCACCTCAAGCTGAGACATGGTCCAGCTCACATCATCGTTTTGCGCCGTAGACAAAACCCGCAAGTCGGCAAACACTGTCCGGCCCAGACCACCAACCAATAGCAAGCTTGCCAGAAGCAAGCCTGCAAAAAGGACAAACGGCCATCTGCCATTCATAAGGAGGTTCCTGATGTGCGTGATGGGGGCCTCAAATCACTCATCGGCAACCACCTCAATACGATCGAGCTGCCAAATACTGCGGGAATAATACTCTTCTGTTTTATAGGTGTCGTTACCTGCGAATGGGTAAACGATCCACAAAGGGCCTTTGTCACGCAAGGACATTTTTTCACCGTTGCGCAAAAAGGCAATGATGGGGCCGTTCTCAACAGCGTCAGATGTTGGGATAGAGACGGTGTAGTCGTTTGCGGCTGTCGCCAAAAGGGTGCCATTGCTTGCACCGACATGGGTGAGCAAATCAGACAGGGAAACACCTTCAAATATCTGCGTTCCTTCAGTCCAAATGGTGTCCGTTTCAAACTGCGCCAAAGGCAACGCGCGCAGGTCATTTTCTTCAAACTGCCATAGGGAGCCTTCGGAGGCGTCGGCGACATCGCCGGTGACAGTCAGAATGGTATCGGACATGGCTTGGGAGGCCACCATTGCAAACAGAATGACACCGGTCAAAACGCTTGGCGTGGAGGGGGTGGCGAGCAGTTTTTTGAAACGTTCCATTGAGACACTCCGGTTGATTGTATGGCGTACCTCTTTTTGCCCCAAACGCTTGGACCACCGGTTTGGGCATCGGGTTAGGCGCCTAACCTTTGGTATAGTTTGGCTGACCCTTCGCGGCGGGTTGGTCATCTGATGCACCAATGGATTTTGCAAAAACTATGCGAATTTACGTGGAGTTATCCTGTTGATGCTCAAATTGGCGCAATGGGTCACAAGGTCAAAAGGAGTTTGGTATGTCGCAGGAATTGCAACAAAGTCAGGGTGTCACGACTGGTTTACAATCGCAGGGCCACGTAGGGTCCTCCCACAACCCTAGAGTAGGACGCCCCATTTCCATGCGTATTTTGTTGGCCGATGACCACGGGATGGTGCGCGAAACCATCTCTGCATATCTCACCACAGAGGGCCGCGCCGCCGTTGTAGCTGGATCAGACTACTTCGAAGCCATGAAGCTTTTGGAGCAAAAGGGACCATTTGATTTGGTGCTTTTGGACTTCAGCATGCCTGGCATGAACGGTCTGCAAGGTCTGATCGATGCCGTGGCCGCTTACCCTGATCAAGCCTTTGCCATTGTGAGTGGCACGGCGCCAAACAAGGTTGCTCAGGATGCATTGGAAGCTGGCGCAATTGGGTTTTTGCCAAAAACCATGGGCGCCAAGTCACTGGTCAACGCGGTGCGTTTCATGATTGCAGGGGAAACCTTTGTGCCTGCCAGTGTATTGGCTTCTGGGGGAGAAGCCGCAGAAAGTGATTTTGAAAAGCAGCTGAGCCAGCGTGAAAAGCAAGTGCTGTCAGGGTTGTGCAAGGGGCATTCAAACAAAGAGATTGCGCGGGAGCTGGACCTGCAAGAAGTGACAATCAAGCTGCATGTGCGCACACTGTGCAAGAAGCTCAACGCAAAAAACCGCACGCAGGCGGCCTTGATTGCAAAGGAGGCAGGCTTTGAATAAGCCCGCCTCAATTTACTGCGTTTAGAACACAAAACTATCGTAAAGCAGCGCCGTGTCATCAGCGGTATCGTGCAGCAGGAGCGTGGTGCCGTTGCCAAGCTGAAGTGCAACGTCGTCACCGGTGATGCTTACCTGACTGCCAAACCACGCCGCATAATCACTTTCGTTGTTACCAAGATCCACACGGCGCAGATCCAGGCGATCTCCGTCTGCGATCGAATAGTCCAGAATGCTATCTTGCGCACCGTCCAGGTCATCGCTGCGGAAAATGAACGTGTCCGCACCATCGCCACCAGAGGCCACATCACTGCCCGAACCGAGATATAGCCGGTCACCACCTGCGCCTCCATCCAACGTGTCATTCCCTGACGCACCGCTGAGGTAGTCGCGCCCTGCACCACCGGACAACACATCATTGCCGCTGTCGCCGCGCAGGCTGTCCCGACCTTCACCGCCAATGAGTACATCGTCGTTGACCCCTCCGCGCAGGTTGTCGTCACCCGCGCCGCCGTCAAGGGCATCATCGCCGGAACCGCCAGACAATGAGTCATTGCCAGCCTCACCGTTAAGAGCATCGTGTCCGGACCCGCCCACCAGTTCGTCCGCATCACCACCGCCATTCAGCGTGTCGTCGCCGCTACTACCGGAGAGTTGGTCGGCACCCTGATCTCCGGTCAGGCTGTCGTTGCCCGAGCCACCCTGCAACTGATCCGCTCCGCCGCCGCCAGACAAGGTATCATCGCCAGATCCACCGCGCAGAACATCCACTCCGCTGCCGCCGGAGAGTTCATCATCCTGACTGCCACCAGACAGCGTGTCATCACCAGCGCTGCCAAACAACACATCCGACCCTGAGCCACCGCTCAGCACATCGGAGGCTTCCCCCCCATCCAAAGTGTCGTGTCCTGCTGAGCCCTCAAGCGTGTCGCTGCCTTCGCCACCGAGTAAAACGTCATCATTTTCAGGCAACAGGTTGCCAAACTGATCGTAGCGCAAGCCGTCGCTGTCATATTGGGACACAATTGTGCTGTTCCCATCCGGCCCATCGCCGCCATGCAGGTAGTCATCGCCGTTACCGCCCGACAGCGTGTCGCCCAGCCCGCCACCAATCAGATCGTCTTCACCAATGCCGCCTGCCAGCGTGTCGTTGCCGGCATTGCCTTCGAGCAGGTCATCATAGGTCAGTTCACCTTCGGTGGTGGCAACCAGCTCCAGGTCACGCAGCAAAACGGAGGAAGACAGATCGACCGCCACAAAAGGATTTTCGGCGGTGGGATCTGCGGCGCCATCATTTGAGTAAGAACTTGGCGCTTCGGTGATCAACACGAGGCTGGCCTCGCCAGACGTTGGGTCTATGACCACTTGGTAGATGCCGCCACTGTTTCCGGTGGCATTGTTCATGTCGTGGTCACCTGAGTTTCCGCCAACAAACAAGTTGCCGTCTGCATCCATGATTGCCGCCCCAAATGTAACCGCGGGAACACCGTCCAGAGTGACGCCATCTACAACCGTTGAGGTCACGGGCACCAAAGTGAATTCCGGTGTGCCGCTGGAGATGTCCGCGACCAGAAGAATGGTATCCGCCCCTTCGGACGGTGGACGGGCAACGCCGTAGAAACTCTGTGTATTTGCGTCAAAAGCCACGTCATACACCCGATGGGTGACCAGCTCGCTGGGTAACTTGTGAACTGTGACCGCTGGATTGCCGTTTGCGTCCAGCTGATCCACGTCGATCACCGCAATACGGTCCATACTGGATTGGAAAGACCATAGGTTGCCTTGATCGTCAAAATCGCCGGTCCAGGACCGATAGGGCGTTTCGCCAATCCGGTAGCTGTTGCCTTGTGCGTCCAACATGATCAGGTCAGACCGTTGAACGGCATTGCCAAGACTGTCCACGCCGGTGCCAACCGCAATGGCGTACAGCAGATCGTCTTCTGCGTTGTAGCCCATCGAGTTCACATTGACGGTGCCAGCAGCTCCGGCAACCTCATAGGTCTGCGTTGCAACATCAAAGACGTGCAACGTTCCATTCAGCACCTGGTAGAGATTGGCTTGCCCGTCTGCAAAGGCGGCCACTTCGACGATCTGCCCGCCGATTTCCATCTCTCGAGCGTAGTGGAAAATCGGCCCGGACGTATCAATTGGCGGACCTGAATTGGGACCGTCAATGGAGCGCAAAGTGATGTTTGTTGCTTCCCCTGCTGCCGTGAAGCTGGCGTTGAAACTGTTGTAGGCGCCGCTGTCTGTTGAATAGGTGCCCACAACCTCGCCGTTGATAAGCACTTCAACCGTCGCACCCGGCTGCCCCGCTGCAAAGTTGGCCGCCAAGTCAAAGGACAGGTTGTACACACCGCCCTCTTCGGTTGTGATGGTTTGGCTCATCTGCTGATGCCCGCCATCCAAACCCGAAACGGACCAGTTTCCGCTGTTGGCATAGTCCGAGAACCCGGTGGCGCCGGAGGTGCCCTCCAGGAGGTTCTCGTCCTCATAGTCGCCATAGAGGGCGTCGTTGCCGGCACCGCCGGTGAGGCTATCGTCACCGGACAGGCCAGTTATGTGATCGTCAGCAGAGGAGCCATCGAGCAGATCAGAAAGACTCGTTCCGGAAAGAAGATTAAAATTGCTTGGTGGCATGTCGTGTCCTCACGTATGTCTGAAAAGATTGAAAAGTGGGGTGATCACCAGCCGATGCCGTTGATCGCGAGATCCTGTGGCGCGGCGTCAAACAGGCGCACAACATCCACCACGGCCACCTGTTTGTGGCGCCGCACAGCATCTCGGTAGGTGTCATTGGCATGGCACACGATCACCGCGTCGGCTTCTTCCATGACACTGTCCACATCCTCCCGAAGCATATCGGTCAGACCTTCGGCCAGTGTTGCCAGACCCTGGCTGCCATATTTGGTGTAGCTCGCCAGCCCGTCCAGAGGCG
Source organism: Shimia sagamensis (assembly GCF_900182745.1). Taxonomy (GTDB): domain Bacteria; phylum Pseudomonadota; class Alphaproteobacteria; order Rhodobacterales; family Rhodobacteraceae; genus Shimia; species Shimia sagamensis. The sequence continues at coordinate 10,785 of NZ_FXTY01000001.1, forward strand.
TGTCTTTGGTCACTGCCTCATCATGCGCCAGCAGCTCAACGCCTTGTTGTTGCAGCGTCGCCATGGCCTCCAGAATTGGGCTTTCACGCAGGTCGTCTGTACCCGGCTTGAATGCCAGTCCCAGAATGCCAACCCGCTTGGCCCCGGTTTTCAGGACCATCTCCACGGCCTGCTGAATTTGCTCCGTATTGGACTGCTCCAGCGCGCCGATCATGGGAAGGTCCACTCCCAAAGTGCTGGCCACATGCTGCACCGCGCGCACCTCTTTTGGCAGGCAGGAGCCGCCGTAGGCAAAGCCCGGTTTCAGGTAATAGGCTGACAGGTTGAGCTTTTGATCCTGCGTGAAAATATCCATCACCGCATGACTGTCCACCCCAAGGGGTTTGCACAAACGCCCAACCTCGTTGGCAAAACAAACCTTGGTTGCGTGCCAAACATTGTCGACGTATTTGATCGTTTCGGCCACTTCGATGGTGGTCAGGATGGGTTTGTCGTCCACCGGCGCATAGATGCGGCGCATGATCTCTGCCGTGGCAAAATCGGTGGTCCCGATCACGGTTTTGGGCGGGTTGTGGAAATCATCAATCGCCACCCCTTCGCGCAGAAACTCGGGATTGAAGCAGATGCCAAAATCGCGACCAACCACCTTGCCGGACACAGCTTCCAAAATCGGTGCCATGACCTTCATCGTGGTGCCTGGAGGGATGGAGCAGCGCATGGCAAACACATGAAAGCCGTCTTTGTCGCGTAACCCCTGAGCCATCGCGTCAGACGCAAGTTTGATGAAGTTGTAGTCACACCCTCCATCTGCGGCTGTGGGTGTTCCCACGGAGACAAAGGTCACATCCGTGTCAATCACCGCTTGGCGCAGATCATCTGTTGCGCTGATCAAGCCGCCTTCAACACCGGCAGACAAAGTTTCGGTGAGTTGATCTTCGTGGATCGGGCTTTGCCCGCGGCCAATTTGGTTCACTTTGGTTTGATCCAAATCGACCCCAACCACCCGGTGACCCAATGATGCCAGGCAGGCGGTTGACACCGCGCCGACATAGCCGAGACCAACAACGCTGATGCTGGATTTTTGACGTAGGGCTGGGACGACAATCTCTGCGTCCTGCGGCGAAAACTTACGGTATTCCATAAAATTGTCCTCCTGGTTGAATCCAGATTAGAGGAATGTTTTCATAAAATTTTCCGGTATTCGGTCATCTCGAGAGCCCTGAGGGTCAGTTGGCTATCCTTTCGAGAGTCCAAAATTGTGGCGTCCCAAAACGACAAAGCCTGCATGGTTTCCCATGCAGGTTTGCCACGTCCGCCGATCGGGGTGAGCTGAAATCCTCGACGGACGATCCGGGGGGATTAGGCCACTTCCGCGCGGTGGTAGATGTCTTCGTAGCGGATGATGTCGTCTTCACCAAGGTAACAGCCGGACTGCACTTCAATCAGATGCAAGGGTAGCTTTCCGGGGTTTTCCAACCGGTGCACTGCTCCAAGAGGGATGTAGGTGCTTTCGTTCTCTGTCAGCAGTTTGACGTCTTCATTCACGGTCACTTTGGCAGAGCCATTTACGACAACCCAGTGCTCAGCGCGATGAACATGACTTTGCAGGGACAACTTAGCGCCAGGCTCGACCATAATGCGTTTCACTTGGAAACGAGGCCCCAAGGACAGGGTTTCGTAGTACCCCCACGGGCGGTAACAACGTTTGAATCCGTCCGCCTGTTCGGCCCCTTCGGCACGCAATGTCTCGACCACGTGTCCTACCTGGGCGCTTTGACTGCGGTCTGCGATCAAGATGCCGTCATCTGTGGCCACTGCCACCACATCTTTCAGTCCCAAACCAACCAGCTTCACATCCGGGTTTTCGGATTTCAGCAAGCTGCCTTCACAGTCAATCGCCAAGGCATTGCCGACGGAGACCGTGCCTTTTGCATCCGCGTCACCAATATCTTTGAGCGCCTGCCAACTGCCCAAATCTGACCAGCCACAAGCCAGCGGCAATGCCGCGCACTCTTGCAAATTTTCCATGATGGCATGGTCAAACGAGATATTGGCACATCGTTTGTAAGCCTCCGCATTCAACCGGGTGAACCCCAGATCTTCCTCACCCAACGCCATCGCCGCCTCCGCAGGGCCAATTAGCTCCGGCGCGTGGGTTTCAAAAGCCTTCAGAACAGTGTCCACGCGAAACAGGAACATGCCGGAGTTCCACAGCCAATTGCCGTCTTGCAGCATAGTGGCAGCGGTTTCAGCATCTGGCTTCTCCGCAAATTGCGAAATCATCAGTGCGTCATCATTCCCGCCCTCCACGCGGAGATAGCCATATCCGGTGGCTGCATGGTCCGGCTTGATGCCTAAAGTTACGATCATGCCCTTTTGCGCCACCCGCGCGGCTTTGGAGATCACTTCTCGAAACGTCGGATCATCTGTAATCTGATGGTCGCTTGGCAGCACCAAAAGAACCTTTTCCGGGTCATCCTTGTGCACCAGGGCAGCGGTCAGCACGGCTGGTCCCGTGTTGCGCCCTTCTGGCTCCACAATCAACACGCCGCAGGCAACCTGCATCTCAGCCATCTGTTTTTGCGCAATAAAGCGGTAGTCTTCGCCAGTGATCACCGTTGGCTCCGTGAACTCGGGCGCGATCACCCGATCTACCGTGCGCTGAAACAGGCTGGGACCGTCCAAAAGGTTCGCGAACTGTTTTGGAAAACTCTTGCGCGACACGGGCCATAGGCGTGTGCCGGATCCTCCAGCGAGAATAACAGGTGTGATCATGAACTCGTCCTTTCCTGGGTTGCTGAATTCAGGCTACCGGCGAATGTGAAGTCAGTCGGGCTGTCGAAGGACTATGCGGTCACGCGAAAGGATAGGTGCCCCTCAAAAGGGCATCTCGATCAGCCCCACGTAAAGCATCAACAGGGTGAGAAACGCTGACGTCGCGGTCACCAGTTGGAACATCGCAAACCCATTGCGCAGGCGGTCCACAAAGCTTGTGCCTTCACCCGTGCTTTGGTTGCCCCGGTTGGACCATTTCTGCTTGGACAAATGGAAAATCATGTAGATCTTCACGGACGCGTTAATCACTTGATTGAGATAGAGAATAAAGGGCCAGGTCATGTCGGCACGGCGGCTATATCCAATCAGAAACAGACACAGCACCACGCGGGAAAACAACACCCAGATTAGGCAATTCCAGAAATATCCCGGCGCGATCATGCTGCCCAAAACCGCCATGATTGGGCTGACCATCATGGTCCACATCGCGAGGCGCTGATCCACCACACACCACCAGATGAAAAACGGCATCTGCCGGGGGCCCAATGCAATGGCGCGGGTGCCATTGCGCAGCATGTTGCCAGACCAGCGGCGGAAATTCTGGATCATCCGCATCAGCCCATTCTCTTTGATCACTTCGATTGTGTAGACCGTGGCGTCTGGCACATAGGTCATTTTTGCGCCGACGCTGAGCAAGCGGTACCAGGTGGATTTGTCGTCTCCGGACAGGAAGCGGAACCGTCCCCAAAGCCAGTGGTTCAAATGATCGGCCTCAATGGTGCGAATGAACTTCGGGTCCACAATGTGACGCGCGCGAAACACGCTCATGCGGCCGGTCAGGGTCAACACGCGATTGGACAAGGCATGACTTTGCATCGCGAGCCGCCGCTGGGCAAACCGCATGTCCAGCCATTTGGCGATCCACTGCGGCCCGTAACAGATGACTTCCTCATCGGTGGTCAGCGCCTGTAGCTCAGGATCATAGGCAAACATTGACAGGGTTTTCTTCAGAACATCGTCACCAAACAGTGCGTCTCCGTCCATGAAGATCACCATATCTTCAGGGTCCGCCGCCGTGCGGCTGATTGCGCGCAGGATCAGGCCAATGGCCATACGTTTTCCAGGTTGGTTTTGCCGGATAAACACCAGTTCGGCGAGATCATCGGGAATGTCCTGCGCGTAAGTTTGCACAAACTCCCGGATGATCATCTCATCGTAGGCACTGCCCGTGCCAATGTAGAGCGTGGTGGGAATACGTTCGCGCCGGATTTGGCCCAGAATGGAGCCAATCACCCGCTTGGTGATCGACGGTTCTTCGTAGTAAGTGGTCATCTGGATGTGCAGCCGTTTGGGCCGCCAACCCGCGTCCCAAAGCGCATCCGCCTGCTTGCGCATGCCAGGCCATTTGCACCGAGCATAGATCATCGCGCGGATGGAATGGGTGAACCACCAGCCAAACCGCCACAGCCCCAAAGTGCCCAACACAACCGTGATGTGCCCAGCGTTTGGATCAAGAAATCGATTGGGCACATTGGCCAGCAACCGATAAAACGCAACGACAACGGCAAACAGCGCCAGCAGGTTGGGGAAGGTCCAGCGCGCCCAATACGGTTTGATCGGGGTTTGTAAGTCCCGCAGCCGCGTGGTCAGGTCTTTGTCAAAGGCATATTCGGACTCTGGTTCATACATGACGTGACCAAAGGGTTTTTAAACGGTCAATTACGCGCTGCGCCCACGGGCGGCGGACTTCCATGTTGACCGGCGCATCCTTGCGCAAGGCGTCTTTGGTCTCTGACGCGCTCATCGCACTTGGCGTCACTGTCACGATGATACCAAACTCGCCAGGGCGGCGCGGATCGGCGCCTGCCTGTACATCTGTCACCAGGCCCGCAATGGTTTGTTTTTGACCCTGAGCGTTGATGCCAATGCTGGCGGGCATGCCGACAAAAATTGTGTCCGCGAAGCGCTCACTGACCCAACCTTGCGCCACACGGGGGGTGTCAGCCTCAAATACAACCGCCAAGTCATCGTGATCATAGGGTTGTCCTTTGCGCACCAGGACCTCATGCACCACGCCGTTGGTCGGCGCGCGCACATGGCTTAGGGAAATTGCGGACTTATGTGCATCCCGGGTTGCACGCAAACCACGTACTTTGGCCAGCTGCGCAGCCTCAACCTCTCTCAGCCGCATCACCGCAAACTGAAACGGATCCAGCGCAATCGCAGCGATTGGATTTTGAGGCAACATCGCTTGCCAGCGATCCCACAACGTTTCAAACCCACGATCTCCGACAAAACGCGCATAAGCCTGCCCCATCACGGCGGCCCGAACATCTGCAGCATCCACACTGTGATATGCGGTCAACGCCTCAAGTGTTTGGCTGATTTGCAGCAATTCATTTTGTTCCTGCGCCAGCTTTGCCCGCGCCAAATCCAACTTTCCTTGCGCTTCTGGATCTTTAAGGCGAACAAGCACCTGTCCGGCGACAACCGCTTCTCCTGCCTGCACTGATATCGACTTCACAAACCCTTCGCTGGCGGGCAGATGGTCCGCAATGGGCGCCACCACCCGGCCGTGCTGCACATTGATCCGTGTAACACTGTTGAACACCGAAACCCCGAGAATTGTGGCGACGCTCAGGGCGACCAATCCGTATACCAGAACGTGCAGCGCAGCTCGGATCGGCGTTGGCCAACGCCCCTTGATGCTCGCCTCTTTTTCCTCTTCGGTCTCCTCCATCGGCACAAGGTCAACCGGCGTGTCCAAACTGGTGATCACATCCTCGCTGCTGGCCATCTGTCCAGATAGCAACGCGCGATAAAACAGCGCCAGAGTTTCCCGCTGGCGCCCACTCAACCCTTCAAACTCAACCTGATTTTCTGCATTCGGCTGTGTCAGCCGCACGGGAAAGCGCACGTCAACCCCTTGGAATGGCACGCTCAAAACACCCGTTTGTGGGCATTCTCCGACCTCCTCAGGCCAATTCAATCCCGCCAACGACCATGCTTCAATCCGCACCACTTCCCCGGCTGGCGTTTCAAACGTCAGCGGTGCTTGCACAGTCCAGCTCAAATCAGAACCAGCGGATTGATGGCGAATTTTCACAACGACCTCGTGATATGTTCGCAATCAAACTACAAAAAGGCGGCCAACCGTTAGGACGCGCGGCTGTATGGAACGGCGATCAAAAGAGAAATCAACTAACCCAAAGGATAGTTGAGCTGGAAATCTCCCAAGCAAGCGCGTCTCTTTTGGGTATGTCCCTCACCATTAGGAGAAAGGCGGCATCCGGGCGGCAAGGCGTGTGGATGTAGAGGCGCCGCGCAGACTGCCTTGGTCTCTGACATCGCAACACATGTTGTAAAGAGCGATGCTTAGGGCTGGAGAGGTGTGCCTATTGGCGTTTTTTGCACGCACCCCAACACTCTGGTCCCATCATAGCCCGACGCTATGCGTGGCGAACTATACCTTTGGCCAATGAGGTCCCCGCACGTTTGGTGCCTCAAGAATCCGCCACAGAGAACTCAATCCGACGATTTTTGCTGCGCCCCTGTTTGGTAGCATTATCAGCAATAGGCCGTTCCTCTCCATGGCCCACCGCCTGCAGTCGTGAAGAGTTGATGCCTTTGTTGGTCAGGAAGCGGACGACTGCGGCGGCGCGACGCTCCGACAGCCTTTGGTTTGCCTTTTGTGAGCCAACGTTGTCAGTGTGACCAGCAACCACAACCTTCAGATCTGGGCAGCGGGCCACGATATCGGCCACCTGAGTAAGGAGCGGCGTCGATTCATCATTCAAACGCGCCGAGCCGGGACGAAAATAGATGTTCCCACTGCGCGACAATATCTCAAACCGACCTGCACAGGCTTCCAATGAAAAGTCACCTTCGGCCTCCAGCGCAACCGACACCGGTGCATCAGAGGGCGTTTCTGCGGCCGGCGACTGCGGCGTTGCGCCCGAGGGTAATGCTTTGAAAATCAGATCAAAATTCACATTGGTAGACGGCACTATCGAAACGCTTGCGGCCTCCTCAAGGCTTTGCAGCCCATCCATGAGGTCATAGTCCGCAACCTTGAGTGTCAAAGGCTCGGCGCTCGACACTGCAATCAGATCCTCCCCGATCAAAATCACAGAAAGCTGAGCGATCTCTTCGCGTTTTACGCCATGAAGGTTGAGCTCGATGGGCAAGGACACAGTTTTCCTTTTGACCTTCGACAAGTCGGCGATCAATTCAGGGGCGATCTGGGTTGTCACCGTTGCCTCGGGATGCAGGAAAGTCTCGAAAAACAGGAACCGCATGCGCACATTGCGCAGATCAACTTTGGTGTCGACGCTGTCCAGCAACACAGTCACGGTTGCCGCACCGGTGGCGTTGATGTTGCCTGAGAGTGTTGCAAATGAGGAGGTTTCGATCACCGACTGGTTCTTGATGGAGCTGAATTGAATGGAGGAGGCCCCCGGCTCTAGACGCCACCCACTCCCAAACGGAGCGTCCTGCGCCAGACTTGGCAGTGCTGACAAAACCACAACCGCAGCGACAAATACCCTGACAAATAACACGATAGTCCCTCCAACATCGGTGGCTCGAACCAGAAAAGTATCGGCAGTTTGTCCGATAGATGCAATGGTTGTAATTTGTTGCGATATGGCGCGGATCAGCTAGGGTTTTGACTAAAGACCGCGCAATAGGAGGGCCGCACGTGCGTGCACTGTTCTTGTCGATCGCCTGCCTGACGTATCTGACCGCCCTCGCGAGCGCCGAGCCGCGCATCGCGCTGGTCGTTGGAAATGCCACCTATTCCGATGTTACCCCGCTCGCAAATGCGGGGGCTGATGCGGCTTTGATGTCCACCGCGCTAGGCGACGTGGGCTTTGATGTCACGCTGGTCACGGACGCGTCGCAAGACGAAATGAAAGGCGCCATTGCAAAATTTGGTGCGGCGTTGCGCGCCGCTGGTCCTGAAGCCGTGGGGTTATTCTATTATGCGGGGCATGGCGTCCAGTCGTTTGGGGCGAATTACCTTTTGCCTGTGGATGCCCGCCTGACGGTGGCTGCCGATCTGGATTTGGTGGGGCTTGAGGCCGCCTCCGTGCTGCGACAGATGGCGTCCGCTCGCAATCAAACAAATATCGTGATCCTGGATGCGTGCCGCGACAATCCTTTTGAAAACGTACCAGACATAAACGACAGCGGGCTGGCCGAGATGAAGGCCCCGACCGGCACATTTCTGGCGTATGCCACGGCCCCGGGTGACGTGGCGATGGATGGCGCAGAGGGCAACAGCCCCTTCACGAGGGCCCTCGCGCGCGAAATCCACGTGGAAGGAGCCCCGGTGGAGCACGTGTTTAAGCAGGTGCGGGTTTCGGTGTTGTCAGACACCAATGGCCAACAGACACCTTGGGACACATCCTCTTTGACGCGGGAGTTTGTTTTCAAAGCTGGCGCAACTTTGCCACCCGAGGAAATGGCGGAAGCCCAGCTTTGGCAAGCCGTGAAGGCGAGCCGGGACCCCGTTCAGATCATGTTGTTCATGAGAAGCTACTCGGACGGCGAACACGTTGAAGAAGCCAGGGCACTTTTGGCAACTGCGCTCGAAGAAGAGTTGAGCCGGGGCAAGACTGAACCGACGGAACCGGCGGTCTCCATGCCCGCTCCAAAAGAGATCGCAGATGAAGAAACCGCCCTGATGGAGCGCGCACGAAGGTCGGGAACGCTGGCCGATTATGCAGCTTACCTGGACGCGTTTCCCAACGGAGTTTTTGCCGAGTTGGTGAAGATAGAAGTATCGGCCTTAAAACGGGCGTCTGAGGAGGCGCCCAAACCCATCCCACCAGAGGACATCGCAGACACGCAAACGCCAGACACTGAGACAGTCAAATGGGAGGTATACTTCGACCAGCCTCTCAAAAACGGCCCATCTGAAATCCTCGGCGCAACGCTTTTGGAGGTGACAGCCCTTAGCCCGTTGTTCCCGCCGATTGAGGGGTTGCCCGAGGCCATGTGGAAAGACCAACCCTGCGCCAACTGTCACGAGTGGACACGAGAGGCCCTTTGCGATCAGGGGAAATTTTACCAAAAACAGGCAACTGCCCGGCACCTGTCAAAGCAACATCCATTTGGCGGCGGTTTTAAAGAGAACTTGAAGCATTGGGCAGGTGGCGACTGTCAGTAGTCATCCGACAGCAAATACCCGAGAGCGAATGTTTGTGAGCGCGCCTTACGCCTTTCCGATGTGTCTCGCAGCAGATAGCCCGCCATTGATTTACTTCGCAGTTTCAAGCCACACACTTGGCGCATGAGACCGCGCCCACACCCTCAGAGGTTTAGATGCCTGGAGATGCGCAAGCTTTCCTGGCAAGCCATCCATCACCTGTGCATGTGGCAAGGGATCTTTCCGCGCAGTAATGACCGGCCACTGATTTGCGAACCCTCGATTTAAATCGACCCATTTTTGACTGTCAGGCTCCGTGTCGGGCTGGATCGCGCCTGCTGGGCATTCAGGTTCGCACACACCGCAGTCAATGCAGTGGTCGGGGTGGATGACCAGCATCGTTTCCCCTTCGTAAAAACAGTCCACCGGGCAGACTTCCACGCAATCAGTAAATTTACACGCTATGCAGTTTTCAGTGACAACATAGGTCATAATGCGGTCTCCAGTCGGCGAACCGGATGGCTCGCCGTTTTTGGCAATTACAAATGGGGGGATTAGTCAGCGACGGTCAGGATTTCGTCGAGCGGCTTTTTCATCTTGGCGACAGCGGGAACCTTTGCGTCCTGTGCCGCATGCCCCACGGCGACAATCATTATCGGCTTCTCGCTTTCAGGCCGCCCCAACATCTTGTTCAAAAACCGCATTGGATTTGGGGTGTGGGTCAGAGTGACCAAGCCGGCATGGTGCAGAGCTGCAAGCAAAAACCCACAGGCAATCCCGGTGCTTTCTGGGACATAGTAGTTCTTGAAACGCGTGCCATCGTCAAAATGGCCCCAGCGCTGTGCGAACACCACAATAAGCCAAGGAGCTTCTTCCAGATGGGGTTTGTGGTCATTGGTACCAATTGGTTCGAGCGCTTTGAGCCACTCATCACCCGCGCCCCCTTCGTAGAACCGGCGCTCTTCCTCCTCAGCCGCTTCGCGGACGCGTTTTTTAAACGCAGGATCGGAAATCGCCACAAAATGCCACGGCTGGTGGTTGGCCCCTGATGGCGCCGTGCCAGCGGTACGAATGCATTCCTCAATCACGTCACGGGATACCGGAGCGTCAGAATAGTCACGCACTGTGTGGCGCCGTTTCATTCTGTCGTAGAAAGTCTTTGCCTCGTTGAGGCTTTTTTCCGCTGAGTAGTCCATCCGGTCTGGCAGGTCGGCAGGTTGGTATTCGATGTGATCGCGTGCAAACATTTGCGTCTCCTTTGCTTTGATCAGAATACCGTCAGTGCCCGCAATTTCATTCCTCATTGATGAGGATTGCTGACAGCTGGGTAAAAAGTGTTCGTTCCACCAAACAACTCAGAAACGGAGCCAAAAATGGATCAGATTGTTGGAGGACTTGCAGCCACAAGCGAGGTGCCAAAGGGCTTTGTTACATTGGAAGTCCAGTCCGTGCATCATTACACGGAACGCTTGTTTTCCTTTACTACACAACGTCCTGCAGGGTTTCGGTTTCGCTCCGGAGAATTTGCCATGATTGGATTGATGGTTGATTGCAAGCCGTTGGTGCGCGCCTACTCCATAGCCTCACCCAACTGGGAGGAGCATCTGGAGTTTTACTCGATCAAAGTGCCAGACGGCCCTCTAACGTCTCGGTTGCAGAACATTCAGATTGGTGACGAAATTCTGATCCGCCCCAAACCGGTTGGCACGCTTGTGTTTGACGCACTCTTGCCGGGCAAGCGGCTGTTTTTGCTGTCCACGGGCACCGGCATCGCGCCCTTTTCCAGCGTTATTCGTGATCCTGAAGTGTACGAGAAATTCGATCAGATCCACCTGTTGCACACCTGCCGCGAGGTGGCTGAGCTGCAGTATGGCGAGGAATTGGTGCAGTCCGTTCACGCCCACGAATATTTGGGGGAACTGGCCGTCGGAAAACTGCACCACCATCCTTCCGCAACTCGCGAGACTTACAAAAACACCGGACGCATTGACGATTGGATCAAAGACGGTCGGCTTGCGCGATTGTGTGGCGGAGATTTGACGCCAGACACAGACCGGGTGATGATCTGTGGGTCGATGGCGATGCTGGACACGCTGAAAGGCATTTGCGAAGAGCACGGTTTTCTTGAAGGGTCGAATTCAAAGCCGGGGCAGTTTGTCATCGAAAAAGCATTTGCCGGGTAAGATAAAGGATAGATCTCGATTGAAACAGCAAAAGCTCCACCCCCCTTTTGCCGACGTGAACATGGCCGTCGATCAGGTAATCCGATTGTCGCAGACAGTTGGATCTGAGAATTTCATTCAGGCGGTCATGAGGGTGGCGACCGAAACTTGTGGTGCCGATTTTGTCTCCCTGTTTTGTCAGGGAGACCGGGACACACCGCTCCTGATCGGCACAGCCTGTCGTTTGGGGCAGCGGCGCGCAGCCCAGGCTGCAAAGGGGTATCGGCGTCACGTTCATGTAGATGGAAATACAGCAATCTTGTCCGGTTCACAGGGCATTGGGGACTTTCTGACTTACCAAAGCGCGGGGGACATTCCCTCATTCACTTACCGTCGCGACTGTTACGATCTGCCAGGAATTTCTGAGCGCGTGTCCGTTGTGCGTCGCGCCGCGGACTATGGGCTCTCGATCAGCCTTTATGCGAGTGACGAAAATGGTCCTTTCGACGCCCCGCACGGGGACAAAATACAAGCACTTTTCAGGCTTCTGTTGGCTTTAACTGAACGGCACGTCGCCTTCTCTTTAAAAGATGGCGTTTGGATGGAGAACGACGTACAGGCCCGGCTTGCCCTCTCTTATCCCGATCTAACCCCCCGCGAGCGCGAAGTGGCCGCAATGGCGATCAAGGGCCGCACTGCAAAGGAATCTGCCGACCTGCTTGGTGTGGCGGAAACAACAATCATCACCCATCGGAAAAAAGCCTATAAGCGCATGAACGTCACCTCACTGCGCCAGCTTATGGCAAGTTATTGACCAGATCGGTGCGGTACCTGACTTGAGTGTCACCATCAGCTTTTGGCGATGCGTGTGGCCACAATCCCGACCAGGATTACGGTGTCATTTTGCGTTTTCTCAAACTCACATGATCTCACAATCCGCGCAACGGTTGGCTTGAGACACACACTGTCCCGATTGGCATTTCTTCCTCAAACCTCAAATTGAAAAAACAGCGTACTCTCGCCTTGGACCGATCTCGACGCAGAAGAGGTGGACGCTCTTAGGATGGAGAATGCGATGTCGCTCGCAAGCTTCTACTTGTCTGAAGCCTCCCGCCTCTGCGGCAACCCAGAATACTCCAACGCGATAAGTCAGACGGAAGCACTGCGAAATAGGCTCTTCGCCAACTGGCCCTACGACAACATTGTTTTGTCCGAAATCACCAACAGAGGGCCCAGGTCTGTTCGGATCTCGCCTGCCACCAAGGGAGCCCTGACGGCACTTGTGGAACACCCTTGGGCTGTACCTTTAGAAACGGGCACCGTCGTGCGGAGTAGTAAGCGCGGGTAAGCTTGGAAACTCGTCTCCTGAATTAGATCACGTCAACGACATAGAGCAAGTTCAGGTGGGCAGTGGTGCCCCCGTCTTTGTTTTCGCACAAGGGGTACAAAAACGTAGGATAGCAGAAGCCCTCCTCGCCCGGCACCAGTTGTAGCATTGTGCAGGAAGCGGACTATGCAAGATTGGCCATTTGACGACACTCGGAATGTACTCCATCTCCACCTGTGGCGTAGCGTAATTTCTCACGCAAATGTTTGCCTAGGATGTTGGCTGGAGTGGCCAGGGCAACAATTGGAAGGCAATTTTTGCCCTGCTCCAAGTTTTCAGAACCCACAATTTGGCCTCTCTTCCTCTCAGAGAGAGAAAGGTCACCCACAGGTATCCGGCGAACGGTCACACAACACAATTGTGATCGTTTGGCGTTGAATTTCGTTCATGCCTGCTTGTTATGGTGGCCACTCAGATGGGATAGGAAACTATTAGGCTTTCGCCGTTAGGGTCGCCGAACAACAGCTCTCTAAGAGACCCAAGGCCCCATGATGAACATTCGCGGCTATTTGCGCCTTCGCAGTAGTCTTGCCCTGATTATTCTAGTCGCGGCAGGGATTTCCGCCTTCGTTGTGTCGTCTGAAGGGCACAAGGGCGTCATGGAGAGTTCAGTTAACGCTCAAGTCCTTGGGCAGTTGCTGGTTTCCACTTCCGAACTTTCGCTGGCATTCTCTGATTTGAACGATCCTGAGAGAGCTCAGAGCGTAAATATTGCAGAAGGCAATCTGAGACGAAACTCCAGAGTTGGAGCTGCGGCGCTCAGCGAAATTGAGGATCGACTTGCGCGCGGGCTGTTTGATGGGGAGAGCAAGCGCGTTCTCACCCAACCTTCGTTGAATCCTGTCACGGAGTTTCATGAAATCCTGCAGATTGCGGGAGTTGCTGGTGACACAGAGACCCCAGTCAGAAGAAAGGCGCGGGCCGGTGAGCTGGGAGAAGAGTTGAGTGCGCGAACGTTGCCTGTGTTCATGGAACTCTACCAGCTTGAAGTCGCGTCAGCGGAAGAGGCCGGCGCGAAGCAAGAGCTGTACACGCGTATGGCATTGGCGCTTGGAGCCATTGGTGTTTTCATCACGATCGCCTTTGTGCAGCGACCGATGGAGCGGTTCGTTTTGCGGTCTCACTCGGAGCTGGAAGCAAGTCGTAAAGAGGCTGAGACAGCTCGCAAGGAGGCCGTGACGGCGCGGCGCGCGGCTGAGGACGATCGTGCGATGGCGGAGGCTGCATCGCAGGCCAAATCGGCATTCTTGGCAACGATGAGTCACGAAATTCGAACGCCGCTTAATGGCGTTATGGGCGTGAGTGAATTGCTTTGTGAAAGCGAGGCGGATCCAGAGCGCAAGCACATGCTCGACCTGGTCGTAAAAAGCGGCAATTCATTGCTGCAGATCATCAACGACGTGTTGGATTTGGCTAAGATTGAAGCGGGAAAGGTTGAGCTTGTCGAAGAGACGTTTGATGCATGGCAAATGTGTGAAGAAGTCTTGGAATTATTCTCGGCACAAGCGCACCGAAAGAACATCAAGCTTAGCCTTGATACGTCGACAGACGCGTATCCCTGTTTGTGTGTCGGTTACGGGAAGCCGGTTCGTCAAATTCTGCTCAACCTGGTGAATAACGCGCTGAAATTCACAGACAATGGTGCGATAACCGTTTTCTTGAGGCGTCAAAACCCACAACAGCCTGGGGAGCAAGGTCGACTATGTATCTCTGTTGAGGATACCGGGATTGGTATTTCGGAAGACGCACAGTCGAAAATCTTTGAGCAATTCACCCAAGCAGATGGCTCTACAACAACGAAGTACGGAGGCACTGGATTGGGGTTATCTATTGCCCAAAAGCTTTGTGAGCAAATCGGCGGAAAGCTCTCGGTGGTTTCTCAATTGGGACATGGGTCTACTTTCACCGTCAAATGCCCTGTGAAGTGCAAAGTAGGGTCGCTAAAGCCTCAGACTGACAAGCTGGTTGAAGATGGGTGGACCGGCCATGTTTTGATTGCAGACGACAACAAGGTGAACCTCCTGGTCGCCAGTAAAATAGTCGCTGGCCTAGGGTTGACGGTGGAAACAGCCTTTGACGGGGTCGATGCGCTGAGCAAATTCAAGGCAGGGAGCTTCGACCTCATTTTGATGGATGTCCGCATGCCCAATATGGACGGGCTGGACGCAACTCGTGCCATTCGTGCCTATCAAACGGCTGAGGGAGCGCCAATGACACCAATTGTGGGGTTGTCTGCCAACGCCATGAACGAGCACCGAGAGGAAGGGCTATCGTCTGGCATGTCAGGCTACCTTTCGAAGCCCCTCAAAAAGGCCGCTCTTGTTGCCGAATTCAAGCGAATTGACTGCTTTACGAACGCAAACCAAACCAAAGGATCATCTCAATGCGCATGACCTCCATGCTTGTCTCCGTATCATGTTGCTTTGGTATAGGAGCGGTGCCCGTTTTGGCGCATGATAGCAAAGTTCTGGTGTATAACTGGTCCGACTATGTCGCCGAAGAGGTGCTGGAAAACTGGGAGGAAGATACCGGATTTGGGATCGAGATTGATAGCTACGCAAATGCCAATGAGGCGGAGGCACGCTTGGTCGCACGAGGCACCGGCTATGATATTGTTGTTGTGTCCAGCGAGTCTGTTGGCCGCATTATTGCGAGCGGCGGCGTTCAAAGACTTATTCCGGAAAACTTTCCGGACGTCGTGATGCCGTTACCTTTTTTGGAAAGCCTCTTGTTTTCTAATCTGCCAGAGGCGCGAGACTATGCGGTTCCCTATATGTGGGGAACCACAGGGGTTGCATATAATATCGAAGAAGTCGCGGCTCGAATTCCCGACGCGCCAACCGACGGTTGGTCTTTGATTTTCGATCCTGAGAACGCAAAACGCATGGCCGATTGTGGCATCACTATTGTAGACTCAAATGAAGAGGTCGTGGCCGCGGCACTGGCCTATCTGGGCAAGAACCCACGCTCAAAGGATACTGCAGACGTGGATGCCGCTTTCGAGGTTCTTCGTGCGATTGAACCCTACATTTCAGACTTCAACACAGAGCAATATGACGATCTGATGAACGGAGAAATCTGTTTGTCATTGACCTGGAGTTCTGAAGGATTGGGGCCAATGCTCGAAGGAGAGGGGGACTACAAGTACGTGATCCCGAAGGAGGGGACCAATATTTGGGCGGATGTTATTATGGTCCCAATCGATGCTAAGCATTTGGAACTGGCACATAAAACTATTAATCACCTGATGAATAAACAAAATCTTGCCTTGGGAGTAGAGTATCTTTTTGGTGCGATCAGCTCGAATGAGCTTGTGGATGTCGTGGACAGATCACTATTTGATAGTCCAGCCATGTCGCTGCCAGAAGACGTTCGTGAAACTTTGTATTTGGCGCCTCATTATTCAGGGTCGGAAAAAGAAACTCTCGACAAGAGATGGCGCCAGTTGCAGCTCGGCATGTAACACAGCAGAAACGTAGGGAAATACACTTGCGCTTTCTTTCTCTGAAATTCACCCACGAATTCGCGTTCATCGGCTTTATCATATAGTGAAATTGTTGGTGTTGCGGCTTCAAAACTGGACGCCAAGTGGGATGGTAATCCCCCCTAAAATTAGTGGCGTTCAAAACTAGAGTTTTCTCGGCAAGATATCTGAGGAGATTTACGATGAAGGCAGCACGATATAGCGACGCGCAGATTATGGGCATCCTGAAGCAGGCAGAGGGCGGTGTTCCCGTTTCTGAGCTGTGCCGCGCGTAGAACGATTGACCGGAATCCGAAGTTTTCAGACATTCGTTTGTGTTGGAATGAGGGAGACCTCGGTCAGAAACCCTCTACTGCCTACGAAGACCGGCTTTGCCGCCTACATTCGCTCGGTCGCATCCCAGTCCAACGTAAAAATGCGCGTGTGAAGCTAGGCTGACTTGGGTAACCCAGTTGAGTGCCGATTTTCTGAATCTCTGCATCGCTCGACTCGAGCAGGAATATCGCACGGGATTTGCGTCTTGCATCCAACTCCGTTTGATATGTCGTTCCGTGCTTCGCCAGCGCCCGCTTTATTGAACTGGCTGAGCGCCCAGTAAGACTAGCAAAGCGCTGTAGAGTGAATCCGGGGCGATCCAAATACATATCAAGTGTTAGACGAAAGGTATCCACATAGTCTGTATTGGACGAACTGGCTTTCATTCTTGCTTGCCTCAATACTCCATCAGTGCGCTGCAACATCCAAAGAGCAGGGAAGCAAAAACATGCGGGGGTCCTTCGCAAGGATCGATCCTGCTGGAAGTTCGCCAACTGGTATCGCTTCTGGATTGCAGACCTGAACTTTCAGGTCCTCAGGGTGCCACTTGCTACCAGTACATAATCGCATAATTCGGATCATGAAGCCTGTGAAATACCCATCGATCTGGGCCGGTGGCGAAGCGGGAATGAACGTTCTCTGAGTTGTCAGGTTAGCGCGGGTGCCATCGGTTGACAGCAAATAGGTGGCCAGTGTTGAAAAGCGACCAACGTCGATGACCAGAGCGGTTAGCAACTCGCCGAGGGTGGCATAGGGGAGTTCAAGAACGCGCATATTGGGTAAGGTGTTCAATCCGGCAGTCGCACCAATGTTATAACCAAGACAAGGGTCATCCAGCCGGTCGGCGGACGCAGCAGCAAAATCATACCAACTCTGCGCGGAGATAAAGCCGTTCTCTTTCGCTAGCGTATTCGTCGAGAGACCTACTGACTTCAGTACGGGTTCCGGGTCAATCCGTTTGCGCAAGAGCGCATCGCGAAACGGATTGGCCATAGTTGCCGTCACAATTGGGATCGTCTTCTGGTCCACGAAACCTCTCAGTACTTCTTCTCGATATACCACATCGGGCCAAATTAGTACCACATTAGCTCAGTATATTTTTGATAGTGACCCATATTGGTAAACCTGTTTCGTACACTTTTGCTAGTCTAATTGAAGATAGTGAACCTCAATTTTGGGGGCGTATCAAATGATCCAAACGCGCGGGGGTTTCCCAGATGAAACATGTTATTCTATCAAGTGCTCTGGCTGTCTTGGCCACTGCTGTAGCGGCACAAGATGCACCAACGCCGATCCTGTTTACCAATGTAAACGTTTGGGACGGGGAAAGTGACAAACTTTTGGAAAACGCAAATGTTGTCGTGACCGGCAACCTGATAACGGAAGTCAGCAGTACCCCCCTGGCCGTTGCCAACGCAAAAATCATTGATGGTGGCGGGCGGTCTCTTATGCCCGGGCTTATAGAAAGCCATGTTCACGTCAACCTTCAACATATGCTTGGAGGCTACGACACAATTGAGTTGAGAGACTGGCAGGAAATTGGTGCGATGGGCGCCGTAACCGCACAGTCACTTCTGAAAGACGGATGGACAACGATCCGCGATCCGGGAGCAAATGCCGTTGGCATTAAAAAAGTGGTGGACCGTGGCGAAATGGCGGGGCCACGCATGTATCAGGCTGGTGGGGTTATCAGCCAAACGTCGGGACACGGTGACTTCCGCCTTGCAGGCCAGCGCCTTCTTGAGGAACGCTACACGTTTAAAGGTTACCGTCTTGGGTTCGCCTACATCGTAGATGGGCGAGACGCGACATTGAGCGCAGCGCGGCAGAACCTTGCCAACGGTGCCACTTTTCTAAAGATGATGATGGGAGGCGGAATTTTCTCGACCAAAGATCCGCTGCATACGAAACAGAGTTCTGATGAAGAAATTCAAGCGGTGGTTGAGGCCGCCACCCAATGGGACACCTACGTCACGGCCCATATCTTCCTGCCCGAGCATGCTCGGCGCGCAATTGGGTTTGGCCTGAAAGAAATTCTCCATATCCCTTACCTCGACGTAGAAACAGCCGAATTCATGGTGGAAAAGGGGGTATTCTATAACCCGCAGCTTTCTCAATCTTCACCCGATGTACTTGAGGCGACATTTGGGGCTGAGGAATCGGTGACAAAGGCAAAGGCGCGTGTCACCCAGGAAGCCATGCAGCAAACCACCAAGGTCATACAACAGGTTCCAGAACTTCTGGAAACTATGACATTTGGCGCGGACATCGTGACCAACACCAAGGCCAACGCATTGCGGACCCGAGATCACGAAATGTGGTTCTGGGCAGAGAATTTCGGGATTCTGCCAACCCTAAAGGCCATGACATCAAATGGCGGTAAACTGGCTGCCCTGACCGGCAAAAACAACCCGTATCCTGACGGGCCGTTGGGTGTGATAAAGCCGGGTGCCTATGCCGATATTCTGCTGATCGACGGCAATCCGCTCGAGGACATCACATTGCTTGGGGCCAGCGCAAAGATGTTCGATGCGCCAGAACGCACCGCCGGAGACATCCCCGCAATGGACCTGATCATGAAAGACGGTGTGATCTACAAGAACACGCTGGATTAATGAATAAGGTGCCGGGCCTGTAGTCCGGCACACGTATGAGAAAGGCAGTTAGGGCCTTGTTTTTCACGGTGTTGTGACCGCTTTGGGATTACCGGCCATTCACTTACTCCAAGTTCAAAGTCAGCTTTGGACCACTCCCTGAACTTTGCAAAGTCCATTAACTGCGCATAGCCACCACTCAATATCCACCCCACACCAACCAACCAACACCTTCAGGCTGTCATCTTCCACGCCAAGGACACTTGGCTAGTCTCCATCCTTGAAGACTAGTTGGAATTCACCCGCCCGCAGCACTTACAGCCAAAACTGGCAGGATGCGCCGCTAAACGGTTTATCAAGGCTATTTCCGCATATTGCCCAGCAAACACCCTGCCAGCAGAAAGCCGGTCCAATGTCGATTGCCTCATCCTTGCGTTTCGCTCTTCTGACCTTCAGCCTCGTGGCGTCCGAAGTGCAGGCAAACAATGTCTCCCTGATCCAGAACGGTTTCTTTGCGCAGCGCGCCTCATTTAATGACGATTCCTCCCGTGCACCGCACCGTCCTGCCCAGGGGCAGCCGTCCGACGCCGACGTCAGCCGCGGAGCGGTGGCGTTGCGCCCTGGGGCTGCGAGTCTTTTCCGCGGCCGCGCCAACGGCGGCCTCTTCGCGCCGGTGTTGGTGCAGACCCTGCCGTCAGCAGTCCAGCAGCTGATGACCCTGATTGCGGGCGCTGAAGCCGGCAAGGCCGGGTATGATGCCGTACAGCATGGCGCCCGGACCCGGCCTGCCAATCGGCCAACCGAGATGACAATCGCCGAGATCTATCAGTGGATTGACAACACCCCGGGACAGCCTCATGCGATCGGGCGCTATCAGCTGATCCCCGCCACCATGCGCCGTCTTGTTCGCCATCAGGAGGTGCCGCACAGCAAGCTCTTCAGCCCAGAGCTACAGGACCAACTGGCACACCAGCTGTTGGAAGAGGCGGGACTCAGCGACTTCCTGTCCGCCGACATGTCGCGCGCGGACTTTATGCTCAATCTTGCCAAGATCTGGGCAGGCCTGCCCACGTCAAGCGGCAAATCTTATTACGAAGGCTATGCCGGCAATAGCGCAGTCTACACTTGGGACTATTTTGATGCCCACTTCAGAAAGATCTTTCCTAGCTAGCGACTGAGCCGGTTAAGAAAGGGGCGTGGCAATATCGGTCTGAAGGTCCGAGTTAGAGGTAGGACAGACGCCTCGGTGAAAGGATTCGGCCTGAGGCCGCAAACCTGAAATAGCTCCACACCTCATGGGGGCCACCGGCTTTGGCGACGATCTACACGTCCCCGAGGCAACTAAGTAGATCTTCCGCTTCTTCCCTTTCAAAATCGGCGCCGGTCGTATCAGTAAGGTGCTGTGTTTTCGGTAGTGTCGAAACACGCGCGGCAACTGTCAAAACAGTGCGAGCGGTCATTTGATCCGGAGACAGAAATCGGCGACTACCGCCGCGAGCTGTGAAGTCGATCAAGTTGTGGCTCTGAGCTTCTCAACCGAATGTCGGGCAAGTTGCTGTGATCAGACGCGATGTGTAGCGATGCGACAAATCAGAAGGGACACGTCTACGGAAGTAGAAGATACCGTTTTTCCAGACGGTATGGGCAGGTGTTTTGTGTGTTAGCATGTGATACGTCTGCTTGATCCAAAGAAAAAGCCAAATCTTATCAATCGCTTGAAATCTGAAATGGTGCCCAGGGGCGGAATCGAGCCACCGACACGAAGGTTTTCAATCCGTCCATGACACAAGACCACAAGTCGCGCATTTATGTTGTAGATACATAAATCGCATGATGACATGGCAGGCCCGTCAGCGGGACAGCCCCAGTGAACTTCGTCAGGTAAAGACACACAAAAGAGGCACCCAATCAACGAGTGGACGTACCTTCGAATTGAATTTCGACCCCACGCCCTCAACTGCTGGATATGGACAAACAGGGGCACTCGCTGCGCGCTCTGCTTTCCAGCCCCAAAGCAGTCCACTGCCGCCAAGCAGAAACCCCCATCCCAAAGGTGCGGGAGGGGGCCTCGCTTTCATAAAACCACGCAGACGCCATAGGTGGCGCCAGCCTGTTAAACTGTGCCGCCTAAGCTGCCTTCCAACGCCACCAGTTCTTGCCCACCAGCCATCATATCCTGCAACTCATCCGGCGTGATTTGACCGCGTTGAGACGTGCCGAGCGTTTGGCCTCGGTTCAGAACCGTGAACCGGTCCCCAACGGCAAGCGCATGGCGCACGTTGTGAGTGATGAAGACAACCGCCACGCCCTGTTTGCGCACTTTATCGATGGTGGCCAAAACATTCGCTGTTTGGCGTACGCCAAGAGCGGACGTGGGCTCATCCAGGATAAGCACCTTTGCACCGAAATGAACGGCCCGCGCAATGGCAACGGTCTGCCGTTCCCCGCCAGACAATGTGCCAACAGCCTGGTCCGGACCACGTAGGTTGATTCCCATTTTGCGCATCTCTTCCATCGTGACCTTGTTGGCGTAGTCATGATCGAAGAACTTCATTGGACCAATCTTTTTCACCGGCTCATTGCCCATGAAAAAGTTCCGGCTCACGGACATCAGCGGGATCATCGCCAGATGCTGGTGCACTGTTGCAATCCCGGCAGAGATCGCATCACGCGGGTCGGCAAAATGCATCTGCTTGCCTTCAAACAGAATCTCGCCATTGGTCGGTTTGTGCACACCGGACATGGTTTTGATGAACGTCGACTTACCGGCACCATTGTCGCCCAGCAGACAGTGACACTCACCGGGAAAAACATCTACCGAAACACCGGCCAACGCGATCACGCGGCCAAAGTGCTTCTCGATGTTCTTCATCTGGATGAGTGGAGCGTGTTCAGGATTCATATCAACGCTCCCCTGTGATGATGCGACGGATGTAGGTATTCAGGATCACCGCACCAAGCAAGATCACGCCGAGGAAGACCCGGAACAAGGAGCTTTCCACCCCGGCAAAGAACAGACCCTGCTGCACCACACCAAAGATCAAAGCCCCCAACCCAGCACCAATCACCGATCCGTATCCACCGGTCAGCAACGCACCGCCAATGACCACGGCAATGATCGCCTCAAATTCCTTGAGCACTCCTCGGTCAGATCCCGCTCCGCCAAATTCCATCACCTGGCACGTGGCAAAAACCGTGGCACAGAAGGCGGTGAACATGAACATCAGGATTTTCACCTTGTCGACCGGCACACCGGAGTTGCGCGCCGCTTCAGCGTCGCCACCAGCGGCAAAGATCCAGTTGCCAAAACGGGTCTTGGTCAAAATGATGTGCCCGACAATCACCAGCGCAATGGCCCAGACAATCAACATGGGAAGGCCTTCGACAACCGGTTGTCCCTTGCGAGTGCCGCGCTCAAATACGGCTATGATGCCGTTGTCGCCCATCCACTGAAAGAACCCAGTGAAGATCTTGCCGCCAAACACGGCCGCCAACCAATCGCCTTGAGCTGCGTCGCCGACGCCACCAATGATGGTTTTCCGTTCAATCGTTTGCGGCAAGTAGATCGCAAAGCCGCGCAAGATAAACAGAAAGGCCAAGGTCACGATGAAACTTGGCAAACCGGTGCGCACCACAATGAACCCGTTTAGGGCGCCAATGGATACAGCGATTACAAAGGTGACGATTATGGCCATCCAGACAGGCCAGCCCAAGGTTACGCTGAAGATTGCGATCAGCATTCCGGCAAACCCGATCATCGAGCCTACTGAAAGGTCAAATTCGCCAGCAATCATCAGCAGGCAGGCACCAACGGCGATAATCATAAATTGAGCCGAGATCTGGCTCCAGTTCATGATGCCCTGGCTGTTGAACATGCCGCTGTCAAAAGCGAACAAGAGGAAAAAAGTGAACACGGCGATGGTGCCGACAATCCCACCCAACTCGGGGCGGATCAACGCATTTCGGAAATTGGAGATTTCCTTGACGCGCTCGTCGGAATTGGCCGTGGGTTGCGTCGCGCTTGTCATGCGACATCTCCCGTCTGGTCTGAGTTGTAAGGTTTGGAGTAAAGGGTGCGAGGGGCGCAAAAACAAGCGCCCCTCGCAAAGTGAGTTTCACTTAGCGGTATTCGCCTGCGAACTCTTCAACTTTCTCAAGGCCATCTGCGGTTACAAAACCTGGCCCGGAGTTGATGTTGTTGCCTGGCAGAACGCCGTAACGGTGGTAGTTGGTCAGAACCACAACCGGCAGGTACGCCTGCAAAAATGGCTGCTGGTCGATACCCCAATTGATCACGCCGGCCTTGATGCCTTTCACGATCTCTTCGCCAAGGTCAAAAGTGCCGAAGTAGATGTCACCGGCCATGCCGTTTTCATCCAGCGCCAACAGAGTTGGATCTGCGGATGTTGGACCAAGCGTCAGGACCGCGTCGGTGGCCGGGTTGGCATTCAGATACGCCAGAACGCGGTTCTTGATCTCTGCGGGGTCTTGGCCGCTATCGATCATTTGGTCACCGAGATCCACACCCAGACCGTCAGCAAACCCTTTGCAACGTTCTGTCGAAGATGGTGAAGAGATATAGTGGTTCACGCACAGGAAGCTGCCAACGCCATCGCCCTTGGCGCGCAGACCAGCAGCGTAACCCGCATCATACTCTGGCTGGCCGACATACATCAACGCGCCAACTTCACGCGCCTGATCCGGTGTGCCGGAGTTCATGATGATCACATCAACGCCGCTGTCCACAGCGGCTCTAATTGGACCAGACAGAACATCATAGTCAGACAGAGTTGTGATGATGCCGTTTGGCCCGGATGCTGCCGCTTGCTCGATGATGCGTGCCATATCGGCAAGGTCACCGGTTGGCGGGTTGCGGTACTCCACCTCAACACCCATCTGGTCACCGGCAAGCGCGATGCCGTTTTTGATTGTGTTCCACCAGCTGTCGCTGTCCGGTGCATGGCTGACGAGAACATATTTCTCACCTTCGGCGACGGCCGAAGTTGCCATGGCAAATGGGGCTGCCACTACGGCAGCGGCCAAAACCAGCTTCTTTGTAATTGACGTCATGTTTTCCTCCCAAAATCACGTCTTCATGGCACGTGGGCGGCTGATCCCGCCTCTCCGACTCAATTTAAAACACATTCGCCCACTTTTTGCAACCGGTTGCAAAAATAGTTACACCGTTTCATGCTGCACTTATTGAAAAAACCATGTAAACAAGCCTTTGAACCGAACCAAGGACCGACAAAAATGGCCGTGACATTGAAAGAGGTTGCAGAACGCGCGGGTGTTTCGCGATCAGCTGTATCGCGCACCTTCACCGATGGCGCTTCCGTTTCCGACAAGATGCGACGCAAAGTCGAGAAGGCCGCCAAGGATCTGGGCTACAGCCCTAACGCGCTGGCCTCTTCACTCACAACGGGCCGCACCAAGTTGATTGGTCTAATCTCCAACAACTTTCACAACCCGATCTTTCTAGAAGTCTTTGATCTGTTTACACGCGGATTGCAGGACCGTGGGTTGCGCCCCCTGCTGGTGAATCTCTCCGACGAAACCGATCCAGAAAACTCAGTCCGCATGTTGCGTCAGTATTCAGTGGATGGCGTTGTTGTCGCGTCGTCTACCCTACCGCCTGAATTTGCCAAAGCATTTCGAGATGCGGGCGTGCCTGTCGTGCATTCCTTCGGACGCGCCTCAACTGCACCACAAGTGCATGTTGTGGGCATCGACAACGTGGAATGCGGGCGTATGGCCGCACGCGAACTTGTGGTGCGCGGCTATGAACACGTCGGAATTATGGGGGGACCAGAGACCGCCACCTCTACACAAGACCGATTTACAGGCTTCATGTCTGAAATGGCCGCTCACCCAGAAATCAAAGTAAGCCACTCCTTCGCAGAGGCTTACTCTTTTGATGCTGGGCGCCGCGAAATGCTCAGGCTTCTGAAAAACAAACCCGCGCAGGCCTACTTCTGCGGCGACGACGTCCTTTCTATTGGTGCCCTGTCGGCTATCGACGATAGCGGCTTGTCATGCCCTGATGACATTGGCCTCATCGGCCTCAACGACATGGAAATGGCGCAGTGGGAAAACATCAACCTGACAACCATTCATCAGCCGATCCGCCAGATCGTGACCAGTTCCATTGAGCTGATGGTTGCGATGCTGGACGACCCAGAACGCTATCCGGAAACGCGGATTTTCCCTTGCTCCATAGTGGAGCGCGGCACCCTACAACCAGAGGTCTGAGGCCGCGCCAATCGGCGCAGCCTCGACTATCCGCTAGCGAAACATCGGTGGACGGGCATCCATCCACATGCCCCCCTCTTTCGCAGAAGCCACTGCGTTATAGACCGCTGCCATTGAGCGCACACCGTCAACTGCATTTGGCAAACCGTCACGCAGCTCGCCAGAAATGGCATCCGCCAGATCGCAATAGATATTGGCCACCGCCAGCGGAAACCCTTCGGGGTGCGCAATCGCGACACGACTCAAACGCTGCGCGTCCTCATGCAAGCCGCCCTCACCCTTCTCAATGATCTGCGTGCGTCCACCTACTGGCGTGTAGATCAACTGGTTTGGCTGCTCCGATGCCCAGCGCAGACCACCAGTCTCGCCAAAAACCTGAATGTCAAAACCATGCTGCCGCCCAATCGCCACGGAAGATGTCCAAAGCCGCCCGACCGCGCCACCACTCATACGGAAGTTGACCATCGCATCATCTTCCAACTCACGACTGGCAATGGTGGAGGCAAAATCTGCGGACAGGCTTTTGACCTCATCATCCGCAATGAACCCCGCCATGTGCATCGCATGGATACCACAATCCGCAAACTGCCCGGACACACCGGCCATCGCAGGATCATAGCGCCAGCGCACGCGCGGATTATCTGCATCCGTGGCATCTCCGTGATGCCCGTGACTAAAATTTGTGACCACCAAACGGACTTTGCCAATCTCACCGGCCCGTACCATAGCGCGGGCTTGGCGCACCATCGGATAGGCCGAATAGCAATAGTTCACCGCGCAGATCTTATCGCTTTTCGCAGCGACCTTGACGATCTCCTCCCCTTCCTCAACGGTCATGGTCATCGGCTTTTCACAAAGCACGTTGAAGCCACCTTCCAGGAACGCCTTGGTAATTTCGAAGTGGGTCGAGTTAGGCGTTGCCACTGTCACGAGGTCAACACGATCCGCGCGAACCTTCTCACCCGCCAGCATCTCCTGCCAATCGCCATAGGCGCGATCCTCCGCGATACCCAGGCGTTGCGCATATTCCTTGCCCACGTCTGGACGATGATCCAAGGCGCCAGCGGCCATTTCAAACCGGCCATCGGCCAACGCCCCCAGCCGGTGCGCCGGCCCAATCTGGCTGCCTTCGCCGCCACCAATCATGCCCCATTTCAGTTTGGTCATGGCTCTCATTCCTCCTCAGGTGCCTGCAATTCAGCACCTCCGCAATACAGTTGTGATACAGACGTCATACCGACGTTCAGATTTAGCTGAATCCGATGGACTCAAGATACTCGCGGTTCTTGCGCGCGTCGCCCACCGGATCCGGATCCAGAAGCGGATCGCAATCCTGCTCCACCGTGCACCAGCCCTGGAAATCTGCATCCAACAAGACTTGCCGCACAGCGGGGAAGTCCACATCCCCCTCACCCAAATTGCAGAAAATCCCCTGCCCACAAGCGTCATAGAACCCCGTACGCTTTGCGATGACGTCAGCCTTTACCCTCGGATCTATGTCCTTGAAGTGCATGTATGAAATACGGTCGACGTGCTTCTTCATGAAGGCCACCGGATCAAAGCCCGCATAGCTGTGGTGCCCAGTGTCAAAGCAGATCTTCAAGATGCTTTCATCCACCTCGTTCAACAAACGCTCCAGCTCCGGTTCAAAATCCATGAAGCCAGCCGCATGCGCGTGAATACCAACGGTTAGGCCATACTCCTCGCTCCCGATGCGCGCGGTCTCCGCAATCCGATCCCGATAGGCCAGCCATTCGGCTTTATCCATCTGCACAGCCTCGCCAGCACGCCCAGCCGTCGGCGCCCGACGCGGAGATATTGAGTCAATTAAAACAAGATGTTGCGCACCATGTGCCTTCAGTGCCTTGGCGGTGCGATGCGTCGCATCCAACACGTCGTCAAACGCATCGGGATCGTGATAGGCCCGAAAGACCACTCCGCCGATCAGCTCCAGATCATGCGCCGCCAAAGCCTCTCCCAGCACCGCGGGATCCTCTGGCATGAACCCCACTGGCCCGAGCTCGATGCCCTTATATCCAGCCGCAGCACATTGTTTCAAAACGGTTTTCCAGGTTGGATTGCGGTCGTCCTCCGCAAATTCCACACCCCAAGAACAAGGCGCATTGCTAATCCGAATACTCATTTCGCTCACTCCAAAGTCAGAAGCTGTTGATATTTTTCCAGGTTTTCGCGTCATTGCTGGCCAAAGCCGCTGCAATCACACGATTCACCTCATGTCCGTCACGGAAGGTCGGGAACACCGCCTTCCCCGTTTCAATCGCACGCAGAAAATCCCGCGCCTCGATGATGATCTGATCCTGATAGCCTGTGCCATGCCCCGGCCCTTGGCAAAACGGTTCATAGTCAGGATGCGCCGGCCCCGTTAGGATTTTCACAAATCCCCGCGTCGCTTCCGGACCTTCCATACGATAGAGCCAAAGCGCATTCTGATCTTCCTGATCAAACCGGATCGCACCTTTTGTCCCGGTGATTTCATAGGCATAGCCCATCTTCCGGCCTGTCGCGATGCGCGAGAAATACATATGCCCCATTGCGCCGCTCTCAAACCGGCACATCATCTGCGCATGGTCATCGTTGGTCACTAAACCACCGGGCCGCTCCGCATGCACAGTCTCAACCTCACCCAGTACTTTGGAAATCGGGCCCATCAGCGCCAGTGCGCAATTGACCATATGCGGCGCCAGATCCCCCATGGTTCCATTGGCCACTCCCTGCGTGCGCCAACTGGCGGGTGTATCAGGGTCTGCATAGAAATCCTCGGTGTGCTCCCCACGAAACCAGGTCACATCGCCAATCTCGCCACGTGCGATCAAGTCGCGTGCAAACTGTGTTGCTGGCGTTCGCACGTAGTTGAACCCCACCATATTGGGCACACCAGCAGCTTCCGCCGCAGCAACCATCGCGGCGCCGTCAGTCATAGACGCGCCTAACGGCTTTTCACACAGCACAGGTTTTCCGAGCGCGAAGGCGGCCTCCGCAATGTCCCGATGGGTTTCTTGCGGCGAAGCAATCACAACAGCATCAACTTTTGGGTCAGATACCAACGCACGCCAGTCGCCTGTTGAACGCTCAAACCCATACGCCTCCTGATACCGCTGCGCGCTTTCAGGAGTAGACGCGCATACCATTTCCAACCGCGGCCTCAGGGCCGTGTTGAACACCGCCCCCACAGAGGCCATCGCGACCGCATGAGCCTTGCCCATATAGCCGCCGCCACAAATGCCGATACCGATCTGGGTCACTGCGCAGTCTCCATTTTGAAATTCAATTTGCAACCGGTTGCAAAACTTGTATCTTGAGATTCGAAAACTCGCAAGCCGCATTCGTTCGGACACTACAATTTCCGCACAGTGCTCCAGAAGGGTCGCGCAAAGATGACGACAAACAACAACACCATTCGCCTCACCACAGCTCAGGCAATAATTCGCTGGCTTTCCAATCAGTTCATAGAAATTGACGGGCAGGAATTGCGCGTCTGCGGCGGCGGCTTTGGCATCTTTGGCCATGGCAACGTGACCTGCTTGGGAGAGGCCTTGAATGGCGTGCGGGAAGAGCTGCCACTGTATCGCGGCCAAAACGAACAAAGCATGGGATTCGCGGCTGCGGGATACTCCAAGCAATGGCTGCGCCAACGCTTCATGTTCTGCACCGCATCCGCTGGACCGGGCACAGCAAACCTTCTGACAGCTGCCGGATTGGCGCATGCAAACCGTCTACCCATGCTATTGCTCTGCGGAGACACCTTCCTCACACGCTTACCAGATCCAGTGCTGCAGCAGATGGAGCACTACAACGATCCAACCTTCGGGGTGAATGACGCTTTCAAACCCGTCGTGCGCTACTGGGATCGTATTTCGCATCCGGCACAAGTGATCCAGTCCCTGCCAAACGCGCTCGCAACCATGTTGGACCCTGCCGATTGTGGCCCAGCCTTCCTTGGCCTGCCGCAGGACGTGCAAGGGTGGACTTACGACTATCCCGAAAAGTTCTTTGAGAAGAAGCTGCACCGCATCCGTCGTCAATCTCCGGACGCGGCCGAAATCGCCGACGCCGCGGCACTGTTGGCAACAGCCAAACGTCCAATGATCATTGCTGGCGGCGGCGTGCAGTATTCGCAGGCAGCCTCCGAGCTCACTGAATTTGCCGAAAAGCACAGCATTCCCGTGGTCGAGACCATCGCTGGACGCGCCAACATGCTCGCAACCCACCCCCTGAATATTGGGCCAATTGGTGTCACCGGCTCAGACAGCGCCAATGCCATCGCTGAGAAGGCGGATGTGATCCTTGCGGTTGGCACCAGGCTACAAGATTTCACCACCGGCAGCTGGACCGCCTTTGACCAAGACGCACAATTCATCTCGGTCAACGCCGCCCGCCATGACGCAGGCAAGCACATGTCCTTACCCGTGGTTGGCGACGCCAAACTGTCGCTAGCCGCGCTGGACAGCGTACTCGACATGAACACCCCCCCGCCATGGGTTGGCATTGCTCTGGCGGAACGCAAAAAATGGGACGCTTATGTGACTGACAACGTGTCGCTCGACGATCGCCCAAATTCCTACGCGCAGGCCATCGGCGTGGTGAACGACCTCTGCGATCCACGCGATCGCGTCGTCGCCGCAGCAGGCGGCCTGCCAGCAGAAGTCACCGCCAATTGGCGCACGCTGGATATCGGCACCGTGGATGTGGAATTTGGCTTCTCCTGCATGGGGTATGAGATCGCCGGTGCCTGGGGTGCCCGCATTGCCCAAGCAGAACGGGAACCGGAGCAAGATACCATCACCTTCTGCGGTGACGGCTCTTACATGATGCTCAACTCAGACATCTATTCTTCCGTCCTGAGCCAGAAAAAGATGATTGTGCTTGTATTGGACAACGGCGGCTTTGCCGTGATCAACAAGTTGCAAAACAACACCGGCAACGAGAGCTTCAACAACCTGCTCGAAGACTGCCCGACCATTCCAGAGGCCTTTGGCGTCGACTTCACGGCCCATGCCGCCTCCATGGGCGCAACGGCCGAAAAGGTGGCCAATCCGGCCGAGTTGGCCGAAGCTTTCAAACGCGCCAAAGCCAGCGAAAAAACTTACGTCATAGTCATGGATGTCGACCCTTACGAAGGCTGGACCACCCAAGGCCATGCCTGGTGGGAAGTTGGCACCCCGCACATCACCGAAGACGACACGGTGCGCAAAGCGCATGTTGACTGGGAATCCAGCCGCGTCAAACAACGTCGGGGCGTGTGATGAACTTGATTGAAGCCATCAAAGGCAATCGCTTCGCCGTCTTTGGCCGCGCGGGCATGGACATGTTTGCAGATCCAATTGGAGTAAAAAGCGAGGATGCAACCATCTTCCGAGCTGACCTTGGCGGGTCCTCAGCAAACATCTGCGCCGGTCTTGTTAAGCTTGGATCGACAGCCTCCCTCGTTACGTCTGTGTCTGACGACGCGGTAGGACGGTTTTGCATCAACCGCCTGCAAGACTACGGCGTGGACACTCGCTACGTCCGCTCTGTTGGCGGCGAGGCTCGGACGTCTTTGGCAGTTTATGAAAGCTGCATCGAGGATTTCCAAAACGTGATCTACCGCAACGGCGCGGCGGATTTTGAGGTCACAAACGCGGACATGGACGCAGTGGATTATGGCGCGTTCACCGCGCTCATTACCGCAGGAACCGTATTTGCCGCGGAACCGTCTCGCTCCGCGACCTTCCGAGCCTTTGAAAACGCGAAAGCTGCTGGTTTGCCAGTAATCTTTGACATTGATTACCGCCCCTACAGCTGGCCATCCGCAGAGGTTGCCTCCGATGTGCTCTTGCGCGCTGGTGATGCCAGCGACCTGATTGTTGGCAATGATGAAGAGTTTGGCTTCATGGCTGGCGGCATTGAGAAAGGCCTTGATAAGGCGCGGGAACTGGCCGCCGACGGCAAACTGGTGATCTACAAAATGGGTCACGAAGGCGCCATCACATTGGCTGGCGGCGAAGAAATTCGAACCGGAATCTTTCCCGCCACCGCCATAAAACCCAACGGGGCAGGCGACAGCTTTATGGCTGGCCTGCTCGCCTCCATTGCCACCGGTCACAGCTTGCGTGACGCAGTGCTGCGCGGGTCCGCCTGCGCCTCAATTGTGGTGTCAAAACCCGGCTGCGCCAACGCCATGCCCACAACCACCGAGCTTGAGGCCTTTTTGTCCTCGCACTCCGGACCAACATTTTAAAAGGAGAGCCCAATGCATATTGCGCCCCATGACAATCAAAACAAACCCATCGTAGATGCGAACCATGACTTGGTGCCATTGAATTACTTCAATATCGTGAAGCTCAAGCGTGGCGAAGTGTTTGAATACGCTGTACCCGGCTACGAAACCTGCGTTGTGCCGGCCACCGGCACTGTGGACGTAGATGTGGAGGGCGCAGTCTACCCGGACTTGGGCAAGCGGACAGAAGATGTCTGGGACGGCGACCCTGAAGGGGTCTATGTACCGGTGGGTGCGAAGGTGCGCATCACATGCAAAACCGACGCAACCGAGACTTTCATTGCAGGCGCCAAATACGACAAGGTTCTGGAACCGTTTGACGTCCGCGTGCCAGACCTTGATCTGGTGCAATACGGCTCTGACGACACCAAAACCCACCGCAAGATCAAGCACATCCTCGGCGCAAATCACCATGACAAAGTTGGGCGCCTTTTGGTCAGCGAGCTGTTCACGGTTGGCGAAGGCGGCTGGTCTGGTTTCCCATCTCACAAACATGACACCGACCGTCAGGCTGCAGACGGTGAGATGATCGAAACCCGCCACGACGAAACCTACAACTTCCGCTTCAAGCCAAACTATGGCTCTGGCGTTCAAATGCTGCAACGCGAGGACAACAAACCGGGCGATGCCTATCACATCATGGATGGCTCAACGATCATGCTCGACAAAGGGTACCACCCCTGCGCCGTGCTGCCCGGCTATCAGATGTATTACTTCACCATCCTCGGAGGTTTGAGCCAACGCAGCCTCAAGCAGTACTTTCAGCCCACCCATGAGGAACAGCTGCACACGATCCCTGGCATTATGGATATGGTTGCGAAATTCAAATGACACTGGTGACATTGAAAGAAGCCCTACAGCCCGCGCTGAAGGATGGTTATGCAGTGGCCGGATTGGTCACTTTAGGCTGGGAAGACATGCGCGCTTACGTGGCGGCGGCAGAAGCGGAAAACGTGCCCGTGATCTTGCAGGCAGGCCCCTCCTGTCGGGAACACACCCCCTTGCCCGTTTTGGGCAAGATGTTCTCACATCTCGCCGAAAATGCCTCTGTACCTGTCGTCGCACATCTCGACCACGGCTACACCGCTGAGGAATGCCGTATTGCGGTCGAAAGCGGCTTTACGTCGGTGATGTTTGACGGGTCGCGCACGCCTTTGTCGCAAAACATCAACGATACCTCCGCGATTGTTGAAATGGCCCATGCGGCGGGTGTATCCTGCGAGGGGGAAATCGGCTTTGTCGGTTACTCAGGCGGCGAAGGCTCTGCGGGTACCGATCCAGAGGAAGCTGCACAATTTGCACGGGACACCGGCGTTGACGCCATGGCGATTTCAGTCGGTAACGTGCATTTGCAGCAAGACAAAGAAGGCGGATTGGACGTAGATCGCATCAATGCCATTGAAGCGTTGACCGAAGTGCCTTTGGTGATCCATGGCGGCTCCGGTGTGCCGGTGGCACAACGGCAAGAGTTGGCGCGCGGCTCCAAGATCTGCAAATTCAACATTGGAACAGAACTGCGCATGGCCTTTGGCGACGCCATGCGCACAGCAGTGAATTCAGATCCCCTACGCTTTGATCGCGTGCAGATCCTAAAAGAAACCCACGATCCATTAGTGGCCAAAACCCGCCAAGTTTTGCGCAGCTTCAAGGGGGCATAGATGACACGTATCGGACTTTTGGGATGTGGCCGGATCGGCCAAGTACATGCCCGATCCATCGCACAGATTGAGGGGGCAACCGTTTCGGCGGTGGCCGACGCTTTCCCTGCTCCAGCTCAGGACCTGGCCAACCGTGCAAACGCCAAGGTCATGGATGCCATGGAACTTATCAACAGCGCCGACGTCGACGCGGTTGTCATCGGCACCCCAACCGACACCCACTACGACCTCATCCACGCTGTGGCCAAAGCGGGCAAAGCAATCTTCTGTGAAAAACCCGTCGACTTATCCTCGGACAGAATCCGCGACTGCAAAGCTGTTGTCGAAAACGCCGGTGTACCCTTCTTAACCGCGTTCAACAGACGTTTTGACCCAAACTTCGCTGACTTGCAGGCCAGACTGCAACAGGGCCAAATTGGCGACACAGAAATCATCACCATTCAGTCCCGCGACCCCTCCCCGCCCCCAGTCAACTACATCAAAAGCTCCGGCGGTATTTTCCGCGATATGATGATCCACGACTTAGACATGGCCCGTTTCCTTCTTGGAGAGAACCCCGTTCGCGTCTACGCGATCGGATCGGCACTCGTGGATCCAGAAATCGGCAATGCGGGTGATGTGGACACCGCCGCTGTCACGCTGTCCACAGCCAGCGGCAAAATCTGTCAGATCACCAACTCGCGACGCGCGAGCTATGGGTACGACCAACGAATAGAAGTGCACGGATCACGCGGTATGTTGCGTGCCGAAAACGTGCACGAAACAACGGTTGAAATAGCAACCGAGACCGGGTTCGCTCGGGCACCGGTGCAACACTTCTTCTTGGAACGGTATGAAGCAGCCTATCGCGCGGAAATGGCGCATTTTGTTGCCGCTGTTGAAAACAACACGCCACCGGCGCCAGGCATTGAAGACGGTTTACAAGCTCAACTTCTGGCTGATGCCGCCGATCAATCGCTGAAAAACGGCAAACCTGTCGACCTCACCTGACTTTCGGTGGGCTCCGCAGAAATCAAACGGGGCATCGTGCGATATTCACGATGCCCCGTTCTGTTTCAAACTAGACGCCCTGTGTCCCTCAGGACGCCAGTTTCACAGCTTCCATTTTCGTAAGCCTTGCACAGAACTGGTCTTCGTTCAGCCCCTCCTCAATGGCGCGCTTAAAGAAGGCCGCCTGTGTCTCCGGCGCCAACCCATTTGACGGAGGATCACGATCCAGATTTGTCGGGAACGAATAACCCTCTGCTGTGGCAGCAATGGCTGCGGAGAGTTCAGCCTGGGTTAGCGATCCCTCTGCGTAGGCGCGGACGGCATGCGGAAACACCAATCGGCACATCTTATCCCGGTCAACTGTCTCCATAGCTCGCCCAAAGGCGGAAGACACTTGCAGCAGGTTCACAAACCGATGGATATCCAATCGCGCATGCTGTCGCGCCTTTCGATAGAGACCGAATGTCGGGGGAATTGAGGATAAGTCATAACTGCATTATAGCATGTTCGTGATTTGCTTTCAATTATTATCCCTAAATTTCAGTGACTTAACCCTACAATTCCACTTTGGGGTCGCACGCCCACGAGATCCATATAGACGCTAGCATTTATGTTGCAACAACACAGAAATACATCTCTCGCGCAAAGTATATACGCAAGGATACGGCCACCCACCAAGCAACGCCGGAAAGGCAGCGACCCTAAGCACAACCACACAAGAGCGAGAAAACGCCTGTTGAAACGGCCTGCTGTTTTCAGAGAGTTTAAATGGTGCCAGGGGCGGAATTTAAAAGAAGATTTAAGATCTTGTAAATAAAAGGAAAAAATTATCAAACATAAGCACTGGTACCCCATTTGGTACCCCCAAGCCTGAATTTTCCTCTGGTGCGAGTGCAAATGCCCGCTTGTCCAAATAAGGCGATCCACTAAAGTCTATCTCACTCGATGTTGCCTCCATCTTTCCGGGCCGTCGCTGAGTGCCGCCCCCAACTTTTTCACGGAATCAAGGGCTATCGAACCGTTACAGTCGGTTGTGGCCTTGGTATTGTATGACCGCTTTCAGCCCAAAGCAGACATACCTGAATAGACATTGGGCGGAAAACGGTCACTCTCTGCAACTGAACTAAAACCCAACAGAGGATTGAAAGCGGCCATTCAAAGAGAGATTCTGGTCGCTTCAATTGCAGGCTAGTTGGGACTTGAAAAAGTGATCCGCTGCTTAGTCGTCTGCGTAGATAAGATATGTTGACACAGACCATAGATCGCCCGAACCTCGCGAAAAGCAATAAAGTGACGCCTCGGCGCGAAAGAGAACCCGTGTCTCAAACCAAAAATGACTACTCTGACGAAACCATTTGGATGCTCGCAGTGCGTGATACCCGCGATCGCGGGGCATTTGCTGCGTTGTTTGACCATTTTGCGCCGCGCCTGAAAGGCTTCCTCATACGTGGTGGTGCAAGCCCACAACAAGCGGAGGAGATCGTCCAAGATGTGATGCTGACAATTTGGCGAAAAGCCGACATGTTTGACCCTCATCGCGCTCAAGTATCCGCTTGGATTTACCAGATAGCGCGCAACCGCCGGATTGACATCGCACGCAAAGAAAACCGCCCCATGCCGGAGGCGTTAAAAGAAGAACCGGAGCTTGAGCCTGACGCCAGTCAAATCCTTGGTTTGGAGCAGGAGACAACGCAGTTGAAACAAGCTCTTGCCGCCCTCAAACCAGAGCAGCGCGAGGTGATAGAGAAAGCATACTTGGGCGAGCTGACACATCAAGAAATCAGCATGCAAACCGGCCTGCCACTCGGAACAATCAAATCGCGAATCCGGCTCGGATTACAGCGGTTGCGACATGAACTAAAGGACCTCACACAATGAGTGCCATAACCCATCACGTGCCAGACGCCATTTTGGCATCCTATGCAGCAGGAAGCCTGCCACAGGCTTTTGCAGTGGCCGTGGCCAGCCATGTTTCCCTATGCGCACATTGCCGCGGGGCGCTTGAGGCGCATCAGGCTGTTGGTGGTGTGATTTTGGAAGACACCAAAGCTGTGGCGGTGTCGGCCAGTTTAAAGGACAGCATTCTGGCGCAACTTGATGCGCCATATACGCCTGAACCGGTTTACGAACGGAATGGAATCTTTCCTGGCCCGGTTATGGAGGTGATGCAGCGACATGCACCACGTTGGAAAAAACTGGGAATGGGAGTGCGGCAAGATATTTTGTCAGCTGACGCTCATGGGTCGGTTCGCTTGCTTTATATTCCACCGGGACAAGCGGTGCCGGATCACAGCCACAATGGGCTGGAAATGACACTTGTCCTCCAAGGCAGCTTTAGCGATGAAACTGGTCGGTTTGGCGTTGGAGATCTGGAAATCGCCGATGAAACCGTAGAGCACACGCCTGTCGCAGATCCAGGTGCGGCCTGTATTTGCCTGGCTGCCACCGATGCAAGACTGCGCTTCAATGCGCTTGTTCCGAGGTTATTGCAGCCACTGTTTCGCATCTGATTTCATAGCAAAATCACCACTCCTGAAACCATCGGAAATCCGGTGGTTTCTTTTTTATTTCAATTTCTTAAATCACACAATCGTGAGGTGGAGATCCAGCAACGACTGGGCGGCGTACTCCTTGTACGAACCCACATTAAAAATGTGCAACACTCGCACACCGACAAGGAGTAACTCCAATGACACACAAGCTAAAGACAACCATTGCCGCTGCTGTACTGAGCGTATCGGCAGCTTCTGCTGCTCCCGCAAACACGATCGTCGACATCGCCGCTGGCGACGACCGTTTCTCAACTTTGGTGGCGGCTGTGACTGCTGCCGGTTTGGCCGAGACATTGTCCGGCCCCGGTCCGTTCACGGTGTATGCCCCGGTCAATGAAGCCTTTGATGCGCTGCCTGCCGGGACGGTAGACACGTTGCTCAAACCAGAAAACAAACAGCAATTGACCGATGTGCTTCTGTACCATGTGGACGATCGCAAACTGACGGCTGACATGATCCCGGCTGGCTCCAACTACTTTAAGCCACTACTCGCAAGCGAACGGCTTTGCATCACCTCTGGCTCAGACGGTGTGATGATCGCAGACGGCACCGGTGCAATGGCTAATGTCGTGATTGCGAATATTGAGGCGGACAACGGGGTCATCCATGTTGTCGATAAGGTGCTTCTGCCCGGCACACGCCCAGACTGCCACTGATCGACGGACACGACAAAAATTTCGTGTAAAAGCACTCAGCCGGTGATCCTGCGGAATCACCGGCCAAAGTGCATTAGGCAACGACCGAACCGGAGAAAAATTGATCATGGCACTCCTCCAGAGAATATTTGTGTCTGACAAAATGCAGACGGACTACAGCTATGAACTGACCGCGCAGACCGGAGAAGGCTTTGCTCCGGATTTTCGCCCACACTACACGCCAGAAGAGATGCTAAAACTTGGCGTTTTTGAGGGGAAATACCTTTCCGACTGTACCAATGAGTTTCCGGACTCTTGGTTCTCTGACGCCAAAATCAGCGATCAGCCGGATGTGAGCTTGAACTATTTTGCCATCAAAAGCCGTCAGCCGTTGGATGTTTGGCGCGAGAAAGGCTGGATTTACGGGCCGGATCCTCGCGGGTGGTTTCAATGGTATTGTCGGTACTATCTGGGACGCCGACTGACTGAGATTGACCGAATTCAAATTGGCCGGTGGAAGGCATTTGCACGACACGCAGGACAGGTTAGGGCCAATTGCTACCCTGGGGATGTGTTTTGCAGGCCACGGCAGCGCCAAGCTTTGCTTCAGTGGTCTTACGACCCCTATATCTAGGAGCCAACGTGCTATTTGCCGCGATAAACAAGGAAATCGGGCAAATAGTCAAAAGCGCGGATCACCCAGGAAAACGGTGCCGGGAAATCTGTGCGGAACCGTCGTTTGAGCATAGCTGCCACAACACGTTCCGCGGCCTTTTCCGGTGTCATCAACATTGGCATGTAAAAGCCGTTTTTCTCGGTCAGGCGGGTCTTGATAAATCCTGGATTTATCAGCCTCACGGTGACGCCGGTGCCCTTTAAGTCAAGCCGCATGGTTTCTGCCAGATTGACTAAGGCGGCCTTGCTGGCGCCGTATCCAACCGCAGCAGGCAGTCCACGATACCCAGACAAAGAGCCAATCAAAGTGATGTCGCCGTGACCTCTTTCCACATATTCAGGGACCACCTGTCCAAGAACTCGAAGCGCGCCTGAGAAATTGACATCCGCCATTCGCAAGATGGCTTCGCTGTCCCAGTCCGTTGTCAGCATGGGCTCATAAACCCCTGCGTTGTAGACCACTGCGTCAACGGGCCCGGCTACCTTCGCCGCCCATTTGACGGCTTCGATTTTGGTCACGTCCAGCGGCACCACCTTAGAGTTCCTAAGCATTCGGTGCAGGTCATCAAGCCGTCCTGTGTTGCGTGCTGAGAGGATCAGTCGGGCACCTTCCTGATCCAATCGTTTGGCTAGAGCTCTCCCCAGACCTTCGCTGGCGCCGATGAGCCAAACCGTCTTCCCGTGAAAGTGGGTCATTGCTCAGCGTCCAGCACATCATGCCCATCGCTGATCAGCCGATCCGGCGGGAGCTGTTTTTTGAGGAACGGCGCGCGCTTAAGATACAGGATCGCGGCCTGCCAATGGATCAACGCAAGAACACGCAAAGCGCCAAAGGGACGCCGGAGAGCAGCCCAAACCAGCGACCTGTTGGTTGCCGGTTGACGCGGACCAGTCAGGGTCGCCAGCACCCCCATGTCTTCGTTTCTGAACATGATCCGGATGTCGATTTCGCTGTCGGTCATGCCAAAGTTGAACTGATAGTGGCCGGCGATTTTTTGGAAGGGCGAAACATGCATGCGCTTTTCCGCAAACAGGGAGTCACCCTTGCCAATGGGGCCGAAATCTTCTTTGGCGCAGAAATAGCAATGTCGCTGACCGAAGGTGTTGTTGACCTCGGCCACAAAGGCACGTGGTATGCCATCAACCAAGGCGATCCAGAAGCTGACCGGATTAAAATGGAACCACAGGAAATTGGGTTGCGTTAGTAGCAATATTTGTAGGTTGTCGGCAACAAACCCGCGATTTCGAAGCTCACAGCGGAACCAGTTGGCCCCTTGACCGTCATCCCGTACGCCGCCATGGCGATGATCCCACAGCGACCACAGATTGAAACGATTGTGCGACAGCAGGTGTGGTGTGTCAGCCTCAAAATCGGTCAACACGTAATCCACGCGGTAGGTGAACGCATTTTTGAGCGCACCTCGGCGGGCATGATGGGTCTGAGCCTGAATGTGTTCCAATATCATGCGAAAGATACGCGCGCGCGCGCCACGCGGATCACTTTATCTAGAATGTCTGTCGAAGAAAAATGATCCGGATGCCAAGGCCTTACGTAGTTTCTTCAAAACACCCTTATGGCGAGGACAGAAATGTACGATCAAACCCATGGCCCGCGAAAACGGATAGCGATTGTCGGCGGCGGCATCTCGGGCCTTTCTGCGGCGTATTATCTGGCCCCTTGCCACGACATAACGCTGTTTGAGGCTGCTCCGCGACTTGGCGGACACGCGCGGACAGTGATGGCTGGGAAAGACGGAAACCAACCGGTCGACACTGGGTTCATCGTGTTCAACTACGCGACTTATCCGTTTTTAACGCGACTGTTTCGCGATCTTGATGTGCCGGTGATCAAAAGCGAGATGAGTTTTGGCGCCAGTATCGACGAAGGCAAGCTGGAATATGGCCTGAACTCTTTGAGCGCGATAACCGCTCAAAAAGCGAATTTGTTTCGTCCGCAATTTTTCAAAATGATCGCCGATATTGTACGCTTCGGAAAGCGTGCAGAGGCTGCGGCAGTCGATGACGAGATGACCATCGGCGAATTGGTAGATGACCTGAAACTAGGACAATGGTTCCGAAACAATTACCTGATGCCAATGTGCGGTGCGATTTGGTCAACTCCTGTGAGCGAGGTCGACCAATTCCCGGCCAAGTCTCTGGTCAGGTTCTTTCGTAACCACGCGCTTTTGGCAGGCGCCAAAGAACATCAATGGTGGACCGTTGACGGTGGCAGCATTGAGTACGTTCGGAGACTGGAAGCCGCGCTGGTCGCGCGGGGATGTGACATCCGAAAGGGAACGCCGGTTGCGCATGTGCAACGGGATGATTTTGGCGTTCACATCAACACCATCAACGGCACGCTGCCCGCTTTCGACGAGTTGATCCTGGCCTGTCATTCTGACCAAACTCTGAAAATACTGGGGGAAAATGCTACCGACGAGGAGGCCGCGGCACTTGGCGCCATTCGCTACCAGGCCAACTCGGCTGTTTTGCATTGTGACGTCAATCAAATGCCCCGGCGAAAGGCGTGTTGGTCCAGTTGGTCCTACCATTCCCAGGACGGCGACATTGGTGTCACTTATTGGATGAACAAACTTCAGGGCATTCCCGAAAATGATCCTCTGTTTGTGACCCTCAATCCAACGCGAGAGATTGCGCAGGACGCCATCTATGATGAGGTGCAGTACAACCATCCGGTTTTTGATACAGCTGCCCTAAAAGCTCAACAGCGCATCCGGCAAATGCAGGGACAAAACCACACTTGGTTTGCAGGCGCTTGGAACCGACACGGGTTCCATGAAGATGGCATCGCCAGCGCTATGCGCATTGTGCGTGCTCTTACTCCTCCCCATCAAATTGAAGGATCTGCCCATGCGGTTTACGGACAAGGCGTTGAAAACAAACTTCCTATCGACATGCGAGCAACTGCGTGACGGTCAGCTAACTCTGCGCACGCCCGAAGGCTCCCGCTATCAATTTGGGCACTCCGGTCCCGAAGCCGAACTCGTCATTCGTGACTGGGCGGCGGTCTCCGCTATGGCTGCACAGGGTCAGGTCGGCCTTGGGGAAAGCTATGTTCAAGGGTTGTGGGACACGCCATCCATAGAATCCTTAATGTCATTGGCAATGCGCAACCGCGACGCGCTCGGTGCTTATGACCATGCCAGTTCATTCAACAAAGCCAAATTCCGCATGGTTGATACTGTCCTGCGCAGAAACTCACGGCGTGGGTCACGCAAAAACATCCGGTCTCACTACGACGTTGGCAACGAATTCTATGCGCTGTGGCTGGACGATGGAATGACTTATTCTTCGGGGCTGTTTTCCTCTGGCGACACGGATTTGGCGCGGGCTCAAAGTCGCAAGAACGACCGTATTTTGTCGCGACTCGGAGAGGGAGAAAGGGTTCTAGAGGTCGGCTGCGGTTGGGGAGGCTTTGCAGAGCAAGCCAGTCAAACCGGTCGGGACGTGACCGGTGTCACGATTTCCCACAATCAACACAGCTATGCCGAATGCCGATTGGACGGGCGCGCGGACATCCAGCTGCGCGACTACCGCGACGTAAATGGCCAATATGACAACATCGTTTCCATCGAAATGGTCGAGGCCGTCGGAGCACGATACTGGCCAGATTACTTCTCCGTCCTGAAACGAAACTTGGCAGAAGGCGGGCGGGTGCTGTTGCAGGCGATCACCGTCCAAGACAGCTTTTTTGAAACCTACAGAAAGTCATCGGACTACATCCGGCAATATGTGTTTCCCGGTGGCATGCTCCTGTCAGACAGCGTGATTGAACACCAAGCTCGACACGCCGGATTCACGGTCCGCGACAGCTTTGCCTTTGGTCAGGATTACGCTCAAACCTGTCGGATTTGGGCCCAACGACTATGTGCACAGAAGCGCCGGATAAAAGCGATGGGGTATAACGAAAACTTCTTCCGCAACTGGCATTACTATCTTGAAATCTGCGCTGCGTCGTTCGCGGTGGGACACACCAATGTGGTGCAAGTGGAACTGGCCCATGCCTAATCTGACGCATTGGCGCAATGGTGGCGGTGCTCTGTTGCACCGCCACACCATCATCGCCCGATTGAAGCGGCGTCAGGACAGCCGGTGATGCACTACCCTCGCGTAAGTCTATATGCGTTGATGTTGGCCGCAGCAGGCATTCCTTTATACATTCACCTGCCGCGGTTCGCGTCGGTAAATCTGGGGATCGGGCTGGGCACGGTTGGCACGATTTTGCTTGCCATTCGGTTGATTGACCTGGTTCAGGACCCGTTGATTGGCTGGGCCATTGACCGCTGGCCGCAAGCACAACGTGGTTTTGCCCTTATCGCGGCCTTTGGTTTGGCTGTCGGATTTCCAATGCTTTTTTCGCTGACCGCCGGACCCAACACCGTGGCCTGGCTCGTCGCTACATTGGTACTGCTGTTTTCATCATACAGTTTGGGTATGATCCTATTGTACGCAAGAAGCACAACTCTTGCCGTGACATCTATGCCTCGAGACATGATGACGATGGCAGCGTTTCGTGAAGGCGGCATGTTGACCGGTGTCGTTATTGCGGCAATTGCGCCTGCTGTTTTTGTGGCAATGGGGGCAAGCGGACAAGGTTACCCCGCCTTCGGTGTGTTTTTGGGCGCGCTCGCCATAACATGTGCCGTGGTCTCATTCCCGATTTGGAAGCGTCAACCGGTCGCAGGAAAGCAGATTACGTACTCAGATCTCAGACGTTCTGGTGCTTTGCGCCTATTGGGGTTGGCTTTGGTCAACAGCTTGCCGGTTGCAATCACCTCCACCTTATTTCTCTTCTTTGTCGAAGACCGTCTGCAATTGCCGGGCAAAGCTGGGCCCTTGTTGATCCTGTTTTTTCTCAGTGCGGGGCTCAGCTTGCCGTTCTGGACCAAACTCAGCAAATGGGGCGGGCCAAAACGTACTCTCCTGCTTGCGATGCCTCTTGCGATCCTAGGCTTCATTGGCGCCGCGTTTCTGTCGGCCGGGGATCTGGTTGGGTTTGCTTTGATCTGCATCGCCTCAGGGGCAGCACTTGGGGCAGACATGGTGATCCTACCAATCATGTTTTCCCTCGCACTCAATCGCGGAGGGCTAGAGCCGTCATTTGCTTTTGGCATATGGTCTTTTGCCGGGAAACTTAGCCTCGCTTTGGCTGCGTTCCTGGTCCTGCCATTGCTGGAGTACAATGGATTTGTGCCCGGCGCGCCCAACACGGCCTCGGCACTGACCAGCTTAAACATCTCCTACGCCGTCATTCCCTGCGTCCTGAAGTTGGGTGCATTGGCCGTCGTTCTCACGCTTCCATCAGAAGGCTCTCCGACATGAAATTTCTTGCTATTCTTCCTTGGCTGATTGTTCTGGCCGTGTTTGCCAAAACGCTGTTTCTCAGCTTCCGGTCCCAATCGCCTGAGGACTATGCGGACACCTCTCCCAAAGTTTCACTGAAAACCCATCTGTCGGGTCCAATACTTTCGGAAGGTGTTATCTATGGACCAACCGGTAAGGTAACCAACAGCTTCGTGGCCAAAATGGTTGGCGAGTGGGAAGGTGACACCGGCACATTGAGCGAAGAGTTCACCTATTCCAATGGCCAACGTCAAAACCGAAAGTGGTTTCTAAAACTTGGTGATGACAACACGTTTACTGCCACAGCGGATGACATTATCGGCGAGGCGCGCGGTGTGGTGTCCGGGGCCACAATCAAGATGGAATACCAAATTGTCCTTCCTGAGGCGTCCGGAGGTCACAGCCTATCAGTCACTGATTGGCTGTACCTTACAGAAAGTGGCGTCATTATGAATCGGTCTGAGTTGCGCAAGTTTGGATTTAAGGTCGCGGAGCTAGTAGCCACCATGCGCCCCGCATCCCCGCCAGCCAATTAGGCTCCCAACTGGGTCGGTGATCTGCTGGTGGTCGGCCGCTTTCCTGTTTTGGGTGGCTCGATTCTTGCATGCCTGCGTTCCTATCTGTAGCTCAAGCTTGAAGGCAGCGGGTCAGTGTTCGGATTTGTGTCTATAATTTTTTAGATGTCCGCTTTGGAACAGCTTCACTGCAGCAAGCGTGTGATTGCCGGATGTCCTCTAAGGGCCGTTAACAGCACTTTGCAAAGGTCGCTTTCTGCGCTTCGCTGCCATTGGTGCCTCACGCAGCATCCGGCACCGCTGCGGGTGCCTATTGAAAGGCAACTTTCGGGAAATCGGCCTTAGAGCTTTGCGCCTGCAGCGGAGCACGTGCTGAGCCTCATGCGAATGTCGTGAAAGGGCTGAGATCGGTCATCGGCGGCTGGATCTCGTGCGACGGCTTTGTCCGCATTGCGGCCTTCCCTCTATCCCCGCGCATATCCGCGCTTCTGGGCGCCGTCGCGGTACTGATCTGCCGCCAAAGACGCGTCGCGCAGGTTGCTGAAGAT
Source organism: Shimia sagamensis (assembly GCF_900182745.1). Taxonomy (GTDB): domain Bacteria; phylum Pseudomonadota; class Alphaproteobacteria; order Rhodobacterales; family Rhodobacteraceae; genus Shimia; species Shimia sagamensis. The sequence goes on from NZ_FXTY01000001.1 coordinate 55,119, forward strand.
GCGCACCATGCTGCGGCCCTTGCCACCGGCGACACCCCATTCGCGCAACACGGAGATCTCTTCAAACAGGTTCATGGCGATTTCCACGCGGTAGAAGCGGGGACGGGTGCGTTTGGCAGGTTTGTACAGGATGCAGATGGCCATGGGGTTAGCCTAAATCAGCCGCGAATCGGGTGCAATGGTCTTGTGGGCGGGCGACTCTGGGTCAGCCGTTAGCTGCCAGAGAGCAGCACCGCTTCGACGCGGCGATTGAGCGTGCGACCGGCCTCTGTGAGGTTGGTCGCAATCGGGGCGAGGTAGCCTGCGCCGCGCGCTTCGATTTGAGATTTACGAACGCCGTGCTGGTTGATCAGCTGTGCGCGCACCGCAGCGGCGCGTTTTTGCGAGAGGCTGGTGTTGGTCGCAAGCGAGCCCTTGCTGTCGGTGTGGCCAACAAGGGCGATGCGACGGTTGGGATCGTCTTTGAGGAAATCGGCGAGAGCTGCCAGGGAGGCGACGTCTCCGTTGGTCAGCTTGGAGGCACCGGTTTCAAAACTCAGATCACTGAGCACCACATGGCCGGATTGGGCAAGGGTTGTGGCGACGTCGGTGGCGGTTTCGGGCGTGGTGGAGACAACGGGAGTGAGCGTGGAAGTTGTGGTCTCTGGTTCAGGTTTGACCTGCGGTTGTGGGTTGGCTTTGGGTGACTTGGTTGGTACTGGCGCCGCGGCGCTGTCCGGGCGGATGTCAAAGACCTGAACCATGCCAGCTTGGGCGGTGCGGCTTACAAGGACGGCCACAGCTTCGGGGCCAGCGTCAGTCTCGCGGTGGGCGGAGAGGTAGAAGTAATCGGACAGGTCGACAAACATGTTGGGTGGCAGCAACACGTCGATGCCAAAGCGGAAGTCAAAGCCGCCACAGGCCGTCGCGTCACAGGACAGGATCAGCTCGTAGCCTTCATCCAAAAGCTGGGCGGCAAGGTCGCTGTTGACGCGGCCGGTGCCAGGGAAGCCGCTGGAAAACCGCCAACTGCGCTTGCGCAGCGTGCCCGCCACGGGGATGGTGGGCACGGTGGCTTTGTCTGCGGGTTCAATCGCCAGAGAAAGCACGCTTTGCTGTGCGAATTCCTCCCCCAACAGCTGTCCGGGCGTTTCAAAACGCGGTTCAAAGGCCCAGCCGGTGGCCGGGCATAGGAGGAGCCAAGTTATGAGGGTGGCAGATTTCATCGAGATAAAGCGTGGTACTCTGCGTTGGGCTGCATGGCGGTGGCAGAGGCGACGCGGTTGGACATGTTGTAGAACCCGGCCACGTTGGCGATGTCCCAGATGTCCTGATCAGAGAAGCCAACGTCACGCAGCGTTTGGCGGTCACCCTCTTCGATGGTGGCGGAGGCGATGGTCATTTTCTCAGAAAATGCCAACATGGCATATTGGCGAGCGTCCAACTCGGCCACGCGCCAGTTCATCACCATCATCTCGCCCAGCGCCGGATCGCCGGAAAGCTGACGCACAGCCGCGCCATGGGCGACAAGGCAGTAGAAACATTTGTTGATGGCGCTGACCGCCACGGCGATCATCTCGCGCTCCAGCTTGGAGAGACCGCTGTCGCCCAGCATGAGGTCGTTATAAAGCGCGGTGAAGGCGTTCAATTTGTCCGCGTGGATGGCGTAAGCCTGCAGCACGTTGGGCACCATGCCCAGCTTTTCCTGACAGATGTCAAAGTAGCGTTGGGTCTCTGGTGGCAGCGGGTCCATCATTGGAATGTTAAGCGCGGTTGGTTTGGTATTTTCTGCCACGTTGGCCTCCCTTAAGCGGTGGGTTTGCACCGGTAGTGGTACTGTCCCACAACGGTCATACCGAGGGAAGAGTACAGCCGATTTGCCGCAGCGTTCGATGTGACACAAATGACCGACAGGTGGGTGCCACCGTTCTCTAACGTCCAGAAGGCGGCGCGTTGCATCAGAAAGCGGGCGACGCCTTGGCGGCGTTGGAATGGCAGAATTTCCAGCGCGTGTACCATACCGATGCCGTTGTGCAGGCCAAGGAACGATGCACCTGCCGGTTTATCCTGCCAACGGGAGACAAAGCCGGTTTTGGGCATGGGTGCGCGGTCCATGACTTTCAGGCGGGCAAGATCCATGCCACCTTCGGCCCAGATTTCTTTCATGATCTGAAGTGGCTCCCATGCCGGGATGGCAGCGGTGCGGGGGGGGCGTTCTGTTGCGAGGTCTTTTGCCGGAATGACATACATGGTCACTGGATCAACGATGTCATAACCGCGCGCGGCGAGCTCTGAATCAAGCTCGACGTCACCTTCGCGAATTTGGAAGATCGGTTGTTGATTGAAGGCGCCCATGCCTTTCTCGGCAGCGGCGATATCGGCAACCACCAGATCGCCGTTAAGTGTCGCCGAGGACACGCGTTTTCCGCCGCCCTGCCCGTCCCGCAGGGTAAAACATCCGCAGCTATGTGTTGCGGCGGCGGGCCAGGTGCCGTCGATCACGTCGTAAAGCGTGTGGCTGGTGATGTCTGTGTTCATGAGAAAAGGCCAGAGAGTTTGGTAATCGCTGCATCGATACGCGCACCGTCGGTGCCGCGAATGACAATGTTGGAGCCGTAAGCACCGTTGCGCTGATACGGGTAGGAGCCAATGGAGAGGTCGGAGAACTCCTCCGCCAAGCCAGCCAAGGGACCCGCAATATCGCCTTCGCCGCGCTCAATACGCAGGGTTTGGCTCAGCAGGGGTGCGCCGCCGATCAGAGTTGGCAACACACTGGCGACCATGGCCTGGAACACCGAGGGTACCCCTGCCATGACGTAGACATTTTCCAGCCGGAAACCCGGTGCAACAGAAACCGGGTTGTCGATCAGCGTGGCGTCGTCCGGAATGCGGGCCATGCGTTTACGTGCGTCGTTAAACTCCTGACCGGAATTGTCGTAATGCGCCTGCAACAGCGCAGCAGCGTCGGCGCGCACATCGATGTGTTTGCCAAAGGCTTCTGCAATGCAGTCAGCCGTAATGTCATCATGGGTGGGGCCAATGCCGCCGGAGGTAAAGACATGCTCGTAGGCGTCTGACAGTTGTTTCACCGCAGCCACAATGGCGGGCGCATTGTCGGAGACAACCCGCACTTCGGTCAAATCAATGCCGTGTTTGGTCAGCTCACCGGCAAGGAAATACATATTAGCATCGCGGGTGCGGCCAGAGAGGATTTCGTCGCCAATCACCAGCATGGCTGCGGTTGGATTTGCCATGATCTCATGTCCTTGTCAGTGCGTCACCGCAGGTATAGGCCTGTGCCATGCGCTTTCAAACCCCTCTCGTTCCCGCCGTGCTACTTCGCCGCTACAAACGGTTCCTTGCAGATGTTCGCCTTGAAGACGGCCGCGAAGTGACGGCTCATTGCGCCAACCCCGGCTCGATGATGGGGTTGAAAGATGAAGGCATCAAAATCTGGCTAGAGCCCAATGATGACCCCAAGAAAAAGCTAAAATATGGCTGGCGTTTGGTGGAGCATAAAAATGGGCATTTCACTGGGGTCGATACCTCAGTGCCAAACCGCGCTCTGAAGGCCGCTTTGTTGGCGCATGAGATACCGGAGTTGGCCAGCTATGAGAGTGTGCGGCCAGAGGTGAAATACGGCACAAACAGCCGGATTGATTTTCTACTGTCTGGTGAAGGGCGCAAAGACCTGTATCTGGAAGTGAAGTCTGTAACCTTGAGCCGCGAAGAGGGTGTGGCGGAGTTTCCCGACAGTGTGACCGCGCGTGGGACCAAGCATCTTGAGGAACTCATGGCCATGATTGCCGAAGGCCATGACGCGATGATGCTCTATTTGGTGCAGCGCACCGATGCAGAACGGGTCACCCTCGCTCCGGATATTGATCCAACGTATGCCGAGACGTTTCAACGGGCACGGGCTGCAGGGGTTCAGGTACTGGCTTATGGGTGTGACATTTCCCCAACGCAAATCACGGTTGGTGCCCCCCTGCCCTTTGCCTATGAAAGCCGGTGACACAAAGTGGTGTCCCTAAGCTCTAGCAGTTTTAAGAATTTACGCTTACATAGCCGCAAACCACACGTGATGGAGCACTTCACATGATCGGCAAACGCCGCAAGACTCGCGATAGCATCGACCTCTACTCGCCAGAAGACCACGCGGGCATGCACAAGGCGGGCGCCTTGGCGTCGCAGATTCTGGACGACATCGCAGAGCACGTGTTTCCGGGCCAGACCACCAAAGAGCTGGATCGGCTGATCGAGGCGCAGGTTGATGCGGCAGGCGCAACGTCGGCCACCATTGGCTATCGCGGCTACGAACATGCGAGCTGTATCAGCGTGAACCATGTGGTCTGCCACGGCATTCCCGGCAGCCCGATCCCCAAGTGGAACAAAGAGACCAGTGCGCGCAAAGAAGACCCGATGCGCGACGACGACAAGCTGCGCGATGGCGACATCCTGAACATCGATGTGACCGTGGTTGTCGACGGCTGGTATGGCGACACAAGCCGCATGTATGTGGCGGGCAAGCCCAAAGGCTTTGCCAAAAAGCTCATTCAAGTGACACATGATGCGCTGATGTTTGGCATCGATGCGGTGAAGCCGGGCAACACCTTTGGCGACATCGGCAACGCGATCCAAACTTATGCGGAGCGCCAGCGCATGTCGGTTGTGCGCGATTTCTGTGGCCACGGCTTGGGCCGCGTGTTCCACTCGCCCCCCAACGTGCTGCACTATGGCCGTGCTGGCAGCGGGCCGGTGCTGGAGGAAGGCATGTTCTTCACCATCGAGCCCATGTTGAACATGGGCCGTCCAGAAACCAAAGTACTGGCGGATGACTGGACCGCGGTGACGCGGGACAAATCCCTGTCAGCGCAGTTTGAGCATTCCGTGGGTGTGACCGCAGATGGCGTGGATATCTTCACGCTTTCCAAAGGTGGGCTGTACCACCCAACCTGGAAGTAAATTGTTGGCGGGTGCTTAATCTTCTGCGCCCGCAACCTCCAAAAACGTCATCCAAGTGTCACCGTATTTGCGCTGATCGAGCTGCGTGAAACCTTCGGGTGCCACTTGCGGCGTGTTTTCCTCCCAGACAATCAAGGCATCCTCGCTGATCCAGCCGTTTTGCGTGGCCAGAACGAGAGCCTTCTGGCCCATGGATTTGCCATACGGCGGATCGAGGAAGATCAGATCAAACGGGCCATCCGGGTTTTGCGGCAGACGGGTAGCATCCGCTTTGATCAGCTTGGCGCGGTCTGGGCCGCAGGTTTTGCGGATGTTGTCGCGGATGAGATTGCCCGCCACACGCCCGTCATCGACAAAGGTCACGGACACGGCGCCGCGTGAGACCGCTTCCAAACCCAACGCGCCGGTGCCTGCAAACAGGTCCAGCACGCGGGCGTCCGTGATTGGATCCCCCAGCTTGCCGCCTTGCAAAACGTTGAACAGGCTTTCACGCACCCGGTCTGTGGTGGGGCGCAGGTGTTTGCCCTGATCGCCTTTGCCAACTGCTGCAAGCGCGATGCCGCGCCACTCTCCGCCAATGATCCGCATAGGTGGCTCCTTACAGGCGCATCAGGTCTTTGATGTCGGTGTTTAGGTCCGCCACCATGTCGCGCGAAGGAGATTTACCCCCTTCGATCAGACGTTTGCCAACCATGTAATCACGCGGGGAATTCATCGCATCCACTGCCAGTAACGTGTCGCCTTGGTAGTACCAGAAGGATGTTGCGCCGGTGCCGCTGTCGCGGGTGACAATGGTGTCAAAGCCGGTGTTGAGCCCGGCGATTTGTAGTTTTACGTCGTATTGATCGGACCAGAACCACGGCTTGGCGACGTACGTTTTCTCCGCGCCTAGGATATTTTCAGCGACCACTTCGGCCTGATCGATGGCATTTGGCACGCTTTCCAGACGGATGCGCGTGTCTTTGTAAGGGAAAGAGGCACAGTCTCCAGCAGACCAAACAGAGGGCGCGCTGGCGCGGCCTTGGTCATCGGTGGCGATGCCGTTGTCGAGCGTAAGGCCTGCGGCGTCAGCCAGAGCAGTCTCAGGGCGGATGCCGACTCCGACTATGACAAAATCCACCGACAATTCGCGGGCGCCGGAGAGCTTGGCAGATGTTACACGGGTGTCACCAGAAAGGCTTTCCAGTGCGGTGCCTTCGAGGATCTCGACACCGTGGGATGTGTGCAGGGCGCGGAAATAGTCGCTGGTTTCTTTGGCCGCGACCCGTTGCAGGATGCGGTCAGACATCTCCACCAGCGTGACTTTGAGGCCCTTGGAGGCAGCAACGGCAGCAGCTTCGAGGCCGATGTAGCCCCCGCCAACAATCAGCACGTGGCGGCCTTCGCCAAATTCGGGAGTCATCGCATCCACATCGGCAAGGTTGCGCACAGTATAGACTCCATCGAGGTCGCCACCGATGGCGGCGGGCAGGCGAATAGGCGACGCGCCGGTGGTCAGCACAAGGTGATCATAGCTCAAGGTTTCTTCAGCTAGGGAGACCGTTTGCGCCACTGTATCGATGGCTTGAACGGCCGTTCCAAGGCGCAGAGAGATGTTCTGATCCGCGTAATAACTCTCTGGGCGCAGGTAGAGCCGTTCAAGGTCCATGTCGCCTAGCAGATACTTTTTGGAAAGGGGGGGACGTTGGTAAGGCGGTGCGATTTCAGCGCCAATCAAGGTGATTTCGTCTTCAAAGCCTTTGGCGCGCAATTTGGCGACGCATGCCGCGCCTGCTTGCCCTGCCCCAATCACAACAACGTGCGTCACGTCACTCTCCCTCAAATGCCATTGCCTAAGCCGCTGGCGAGCCTATATCGCAGGCTCAGGGAAACGCAATGAGAGTATCACAGATGAGTATTTCGATCGGAGACAAAATCCCCGAAGGCACGCTGATGAAGGTGGGCGCAGAAGGGCCTGAGCCGGTGTCGGTTGAGAGCCTGACCAAAGGCCGCAAGGTTGTGGTGTTTGGCCTGCCGGGCGCGTTCACGTCCACATGCAGCAGCGCGCATTTGCCAAGCTTCATGCGCAATGTGGCCGCGCTGAAAGACAAAGGCGTGGATGAGGTGATCTGTGTTTCGGTGAATGATCCGTTTGTGATGGATGCCTGGGACAAAGCCAACAACGCGGCCGAAGCTGGCGTGACGCTGCTGGCTGATCCAACGGGTAACCTGACCACAGCCATGGGGTTGGATTTCAGCGTTCCAGCGATTGGGTTTGTGAACCGCTCCAAGCGCTACGCCGCGATGATTGAAAATGGCGAATTCAAGATTTTGAACGTCGAAGAGGCGCCAGGCACCTGTGAGATCAGCGCTGGAGAAACCATGGTTGCCGCGCTTTAAGCTGGTACACGACTGGCCTGACGGGCTGCGCGAGCGTGTCAGGCCTCTCCGAATAGAACATCCATTTTACGTGCGAGTTTGGCGTCCAAGGCAGAAATCCCGCCCACGTCGTGGGTGGTCAGAGTTACATTCACGGTCTTGTAGACATTGGACCATTCCGGATGGTGGTTCCATTTCTCAGCCCAAATAGCCGCTTTGGTCATCCAGCCAAAGGCTTCTACAAAATTCTCAAACACAAAAGTTTTTCGGATCGCGTCACGGTCTTCGCAATAGGTCCAACCGCTTTGCAATAGTGGCTCCATAACCGCATCGCGGGCAGCCTGACTGAGTTTTTCGGTCATTCATGGTCCTCCTCATTGCTGCGCTTGAACGGGCCGTAGCTGGTCAATACTTCAACATCCTGGCTGACCGCCTCCCGCTCCTCTTGCAGATAGTGGTCGATGGCGTCGCGAAAGCCCGGGTCTTGGATCCAGTGCAACGAATGAGTGGTCACCGGCAGATAACCACGCGCCAGTTTGTGCTCCCCCTGTGCGCCCGCCTCCACCGAAGACAGCCCCTGCGCAATCGCCCAGTCCATCGCTTGATAATAGCACAATTCGAAGTGCAATGCCGGATGATGTTCAACACAGCCCCAGTAGCGACCAAACAACGTATCGCTGCCAATCATGTTCATGGCGCCTGCAACGGGGGCTCCGTCGCGCTCAGCAAAGATCAGAAGCGTGTCGTCACGCATGGTTTGGTGAAGGATGTCAAAGAAGGCACGAGTCAGATACGGCGTGCCCCATTTGCGCGCGCCAGTGTCCTGGTAAAACCGCCACATGGCGTCCCAGTGTTGGGGCTGGATGTCACCCCCCGTCAGGCACACAATCTCGCCACCAAACGCTTGGGCTTGGGCGCGCTCTTTGCGGATATTTTTGCGTTTGCGTGAGGAGAGCGCATGAAGGAAATCGTCAAAGGTAGCATAGCCCTCATTAAGCCAATGGAATTGCTGACCGGTGCGGTAGAGCAGGCCCATCTCTTGACCGTTCTGCGCCTCTTCCGGGGTGCAAAAGGTAATATGCGCGCCACTCAGACCATTGTCGGTGCCAACCTGCACCATGCCCTGTACCAAGGCGGATTGGCCGGCGGCCTCCCATCCCGGACGGGTCAGCAGGCGGCGGCCTGTGACCGGCGAAAACGGCACGGCAGTTTGCAGCTTGGGGTAATAGCGCCCACCCGCCTGCTCATAGGCATGCGCCCAGTTGTGGTCAAAAACGTATTCACCCTGGCTGTGCTGTTTGATGTACATCGGCGCCACTGAGATTGTTTCGCCGCCTGCTTTGGCAGTCAGGTGGCGGGGTAGCCAGCCGGTGCCAGAGCCAACACTGCCGCTCTCCTCAAGTGCGCGTAGGAAACGGTGGGTGACAAAGGGGTTTTGTGCGCGACCAGTACCGCTTGGCACGGGATCTGCGCAGGCGTCCCATTCAGTCGCCGGAATGCTGTCCAGCGACTGATGCAATGTGATTTCGATGGGATCGCCGTCCATGCGCACGCCTCCTTTTTGGCAGTGTACCTGCTACGAAATAGGGTGCGAGACAAATCACTTTTAGGGCAGCCAATCTTAGCTGTCCTCTGGCAAGTAGCCTTCAAAAGTGATGTTATCGACAATCTGACGCGCCGCTTGCTCCTGTTCGACGGAGGTCACGGTCCAACATAGGACTTTGGCGCCGCCCGCTTTGAGCCTTGCGACCTCAGGCGATTGCAAATCGTCCACGCTGTGACTGATAAAGCAGGCGCCAACAGCGTCGTAGTCCGGAATGGACTTCAGGCGTGTTCGAACGGCTTCTGGCAACAAGGGCCATCCGTCAGAGTGGAACGGATCGGTGGTCAACCCACGTGGCACATCTGGCGCAAGGTCGCGCAGAGCCGCCACGCTGTGGGGGTTAAACGCCATGAAGGCCAGCGGGCCGTCATAGCCTTGCACAGCTTGCACCGCCGATGCTTCGAGGTCACCGACGTTGGGGCCCATGATGCCATCCTGATCTTTGAATTCGATCAGAAGTGGCACGCGGCCTGCAACCAAATCCAGCACTTCGGCAAAGGTGGGGATGCCCTCGTCGCCGCCGATCAGGCGCATGGCCCCAAGTGCCGCAGCAGAATGCTGACGCACGGCGCCTTTGGCCTCCGCCAGGCGTTGCAATTGGTAGTCATGGAACGCCATGGCCACCCCGTCTGAAGACAGTTGCAAATCAATTTCAATGCTAAAACCCTGCGCAATAGCCGCCTTGATGGCCGCCCGGCTGTTCTCCGGGCGGCCATCTGTGACGTCATGCAGGGCCCGATGCGCAATGGGCGCATCAAAGAACCGTTTGTCGAGCATGTTAGGAAATCTGGAAGATGCCTTCGATTTCCACAGCTACGCCAAATGGCAGCGAGCCAGCAGAAACCGCAGAGCGAGCGTGGCGGCCTTTGTCGCCCAGCGCTTCAACCATAAAATCAGACGCGCCGTTGATGACCTTTGGCTGGTCGGTGAACTCTGGTGTTGAATTCACAAACCCCACCAGTTTGACCACTTGAACCAAGCGATCGATGTCACCGCCACAAGCCGCCTTCAGTGCCGCAAGAAGGCCTACAGCACATGTACGCGCAGCGGCCACACCCTCTTCGGTGGTGAGGTCTGCGCCCACCTTGCCAGTGGTGAAGCCCGCGTCGGTCATCGAGATTTGACCGGAGACATAAACCATGTCGCCCACAACCACATAGGGGACATAATTGGCCGCAGGGGCTGCAACGTCCGGCAGTGTAATTCCCAGTTCTTTCAGGCGTGCTTCAATCGCGCTCATCACGTGCTCTCCATATGCGATGTTTGCGCCGACGCTAGACCGCATAATGGAATTTGAAAAGCGCGAAATGCAGGTCAGCTTTCGCGGAAAGCCCTCACAAAATAGTCCGACAGGGGTTTGGTCAGATATTCCCACGGTGTGCGATCCCGGGTACGGAAAAATGCATCCACTGGCATGCCCGGCACAAGCGAGGCTTCGGCAGGCAGTTTTTCCACCTCCCCTTCAAGCAGTTCGATTTCTGCTTTGTAGAAAGAGCCACCAGTCTGATCATCTTGGAACGCATCTGCGGAAATGTGCACCACGCTACCTTCGAGGTCTGGTGTGGTGCGTTGATCAAAGGCAGAGAACTTGAGCGTGACGGTTTGGCCCGGGTAGACCTGATCCACGTGGATGGTTGGAACCTGAACAGCCGCGATAAGCGGCCGGTCTTGCGGAACGATGTAAAGCAGCGGCTCTGCAGGCTGGATGACCGACTGAGAGGCAAACACCTGCAACCCGTAGACCAAACCGGCGACTGGTGCACGGATATCGAGATTTTCGATTTTGGACATCAGATGGCGCCGGCGCTCTGAAAGCTCCAGCTCCCGGTAACGCAGATCCCGCAAGGTCGTGATCGCCTCTTCGCGGCGAGTGCTTGCGAGTTTGAGCGCCTCGATCTCAATTTCGGTGACACGTCCTTCAGCTTGGGCACGGCTGGCAAGCAATTCTCCGACCTGACCAGCCAATGAAGCCTCTTCGCGACGCAGGGAAAGCACACGGGAAGCCTGTGCCAAGCCCTTGTCCAACAACGCTTGTTGATCGGACAATTCTGCCTTAATCAAGTCAAGCTGCTGGGTGAGCGCATTATTCTGCGCGTCGATGCCAACAATTTGGCTATGAATTTGAGCTTTGCGCTTGCCTAATTGATCGAGGTTTTTGTTGAGCGTTTCGGTGCGGGCTGCAAACAGGCGACCTTGCCCTGCCATGAGACCTGCGGCCTCTTGAGAGGTCTCCGCAATCTCCACCAGCGCGGAATCGAACACAATCTCCTGCGCGTCATCACGTTCAGCATCCAGACGACCGCGGCGGGCCATAAGCTCCCAAAGCTGACCTTCGGTGACGGTGAGCTCTAACATCAATTCTGCCTCGTCCAACTGCATCAGGATTTGGCCAAGCTCGACACGATCGCCTTCTTCGACTTTGATTTCGGTGACCACACCGCCGTCGATGTGCTGCACGATCTGGCGATTGCGATCCACTTCGACGCGACCGGAGGTCACAATGGCACCGGCAATTTCTGTGCCAACCGCCCAGGCGCCAAACCCAAGAACAAGCACCGCAAGCGCAAGCCCACCAATCCACAGCGGTTTGCGTGCGCTCCAGTTTTTATCAGCGCTCATTGCACTCCTCCCGGTCCGGCGGATGTGCGCACTTCGTTGTGATTACGCAAGACTTCCCTGAGCACTTCATCCTTGGGGCCAAAGCTGCGTTTCTGTCCGTGTTCCAGGGCCAAAAGTTTGTCACATTCCTGAATAGCGGCTGGTCGATGCGCCATGATAAGCACGCTTTTGCCTGCCTGTTTCATATGGCGTATGGCCGCGTTGAGCGCCATGGAGCCTTCGTTGTCCAAATTTGAATTGGGTTCATCCAGCACCAAAATAACCGGGTCCTCATACATGGCCCGCGCCAAACCAATCCGCTGCAACTGCCCGCCGGATAGCCGCCCACCATGGGCCGCGACCTGCGTCTCATAGCCGTCCGGAAGTTTGAGAATCATCTCATGTGCGTCGGCCTTTTTCGCCGCATCAACGATTTTTTCTGCTGGTGCATCTTTCTGCAAACGGGCGATGTTTTCAGCAATTGTGCCATCAAACAGTTCCACCCGCTGAGGCAGATACCCAATATAACGCCCCAGTGCAGCGGGGTCGTATTGCTCCAACGACGCGCCATCCAGACGGATTTTGCCCCCTGCTGGACGCCACACGCCAGTGATGGCTTTTGCTAATGTGGATTTTCCTGCGCCAGAGGACCCAATCACACCGATAGCCTCACCCGGCATCACGTCGAAGGACATCATCCGCAAAGTGGCTTGCGCTTCGCCTGGCGGCACAATGGTCACTTGTTGCAACTGCAATTTGGCTGCCGGAACTGGGAGTTCGGTGCGGGGCTGAACCGGCGGCACCGTTCCGAGCAGCTCTGCCAAGTTGTTCCAGCCTTTGCGCGCACGTTGCACAATGGCCCATTGGTTCACGGCCAGTTCAACCGGCGCTAAGGCGCGCCCTAGCAAAATCGACCCTGCGATCATGGCACCAGGGGTGAGTTCCCCCTTTAGCACCAGAAAGGCGCCCAAACCCAACATCGCAGATTGCAAAAACAAGCGGAAGGTTTTGATCGTGGTTGTGAAACCGCCCCCAACGTCCGCAGTGGCCATGGTTTCCTGAAGCGACATGCGCCGCACAGTCTTCCAACGTGCAAAAGCCGATTCGCGCATACCCAATGCGGAGACCAGTTCCGCCTCGGACTGCATTTGCGCCGACATACGGTTGGCATTGTGCGTGGTGGCCATCATCCGTTCGGTATGACGGCGAGTGGCAAATTGGTTAAACACAGCTGCAAGAATTAGCATGCCGCCGCCCGCGATCGCCAACAGCCCCAGCCAAGGATGAAACAACGCGATCCCGATAAGAAAAAGTGGGGTCCACGGCATGTCAAAAACTGACGTTAGGACCGGGGAGGTTAAGAGCCGCTGGACCGACTCCAGATCCTGAAGCGCGGTTTCCGAACCGACCGACTTCCCAACTGACGCGCGGCGCAGAGATGCATCAAAGACGCGCTGATCCAAGGCATCCTGAAAGCGAGCGCCAACCCGTGCCATGATACGACCACGGGCAAAATCGATCAGCCCCATAATCGCAAATAGGAATACAACCAACAAAGACAGCGCAAAGAGAGTTTCACGAGACCCGCTGCCCAAGACGCGGTCATAAACTTGCAGCATATACAACGGGCCAGTCAGCATGAGCAGGTTCACGAAGAAACTGAACACGGCAACAGTCCAATACAAGCCACGGCTTTGAGCGCGCACGACCCGAAGCTCCTGAAGCCCGCGTTCTTTTATCTGTGTGGTCATCAATTGGTCCCTGTGAGCCGGGTCGCGTTAGTCAAGTTGGGTGCGCCCGGTGAATTTTGCCTGTTTTCCCGTCAGGTGTATGTTCCCAAACTGCCACAACATGTGACGAACATCACTATGACATTGGGGTAAGCAATCGATTAAACTAAATGGTGGAGTGTTGTCGCGAAATGAAAAACGTGTGGTCGCCTTTTGAAACTGGTTCCTAAGAAATTGTTGCGCTCTATTGTACTGACCTTTTGCATCAGTACAACTCTCACAGCATGCGCCAAAACAGATGTCTCGCCCGGCGGGATTCACGACCCGAATGAGGCCGCCAATCGGCGTATACATGCCTTCAACAAAGGGGTCGACAAAGTCCTTCTTTCGCCAGCTTCCAATGGCTATGGCACCATTATCCCACGTCCCGTGCGCACAGGGGTGTCCAATTTTGCTGATAACCTGTCGCTGCCCAACGATGTGATCAACAACACTTTGCAAGGCAAGTTGCCACAAGCAGGATCATCGCTGTTTCGGTTTGTGTTGAACTCAACTTTTGGCGTTGGTGGCCTGTTTGATCCAGCATCAGCCGCAGGCATGGAGCGACACGACACAGATTTTGGAGAGACCCTCCATGTGTGGGGCGCGGGCGAAGGTGCTTATACGGAAATGCCGTTCTTTGGCCCTTCGACAACACGCGATGCCTACGGGTTTGCGGTGGACGTGATCCTCGATCCGTTTTTTGTCGTGGTGCGAGAGCCAACACGGTATATTGGCGGTGTCGCGTATGTCGTGAACAAGATGGGCGATCGGTATGATTATGACGCCACGGTCGATTCCATCCTGTATGACAGTGCCGACAGCTATGCCCAGGCCCGCATTCTCTATCTGCAAAACCGCCGCTTCCGCCTTGGAATGCAAGGCGAGGAGACTTATGTCGATCCAGAGTTCGACCCGTACGAGGATCCCTATGCTGATTTCTAAGCTCACACGACGCAATTTCGTCGCCCTTACCGCCGCCGCAGGTGCAATGACTGCGCTGCCCTCTTCTGCCTTTGCACTAAACGATGCGCAGGCCAAAGCGTTGATCAACAAAGCTGTGGCTGACATCAATAAAGTGATCTCTTCCGGCAAGTCGCTGGATCGGATGATCAAGGACTTTGAGAAGATCTTTGTGAAATATGGTGATGTGAGCATCATCGCACGGTCCGCGCTTGGTCCCGATGCACGTGGGCTGAGCAAGAGCCAATTGAACGCCTACACCAAAGCGTTCCAAGGCTACATCTCCCGCAAATACGGCAAACGCTTTAATGAGTTTGTTGGCGGCAAAGTTGAGGTGACCGGTGGGCGCCCGGTGAAAAGCTTCTACGAGGTCAACGCCAAGGTGACCTTGCGTGGGCAGAAGCCTTTTCAGGTGAACTTTCTGGTGTCGGACAAATCCGGCAAGAACAAATTTTTTGACCTGATCATCGAAGGCATCAGCTTGCGCCTGTCTGAGAAGGCCGAAATTGGCGCGATGTTGGATCGCCGCAAAGGTGACATCAACGGTCTGATCCAAGACCTGAAGAAGGCGGGCTAAGCCAACTTCGTTGCGCGGGTGGTTGGCCGGATTAGTTCCGGCCGCCAAAGATGTCGCGCAGGATACCGTTCACAACACCATCTATCCCCTGATTTTTGCGCGGCCGCGCCGGCTGTTTTGGCGCTTTTTGTGGCTTGGGCGTAAATGCTGGCAGTGGTGTGGGCGTCATGTCTTCATGCACGCGCACCATGGCTTCACGCCAGATTTCTGCAGGCAGACCGCCACCGGTTACACCGGTCAGGGGTGTGTTATCGTCATAGCCCATCCAAACACCGGCAACATATTCATTGGTAAACCCAATGAACCAGGCATCGCGTGCGGCCTGGGTGGTGCCGGTTTTGCCCGCCACCTGCCAGCCGTCCATTTTGGCCCGGCCTCCGGTGCCTTCACTGACCACCTTTTCCATCATCCAGACCAACTCACGTGCGGCCTCGTCTGAGATCACACGTTCACCGATGCCACCGCCGGTGCCCATGAGCGCATCATCTTCGCCCAAAAGGCGCAGCTCAACCAGCCCATAGGGGGTCACGGACGACCCGCCATTGAGAATGCCCGCATAGGCGCCCGTCATTTCCAGAAGGCTGCTTTCGGAAGCGCCGAGGGCAAGGGCCGGACCGGCGGCAAGGTCACTTTCAATGCCAAACATGCTGGCGACAATGCGCACATTTTCACGCCCCGCTTTTTCAGAGACTTTCACAGCCGGGATATTGAGCGAATTCATAAGAGCAAACGTCAGGGAGACTTCACCATAGTGTTTGCCAGTGTAGTTCTTGGGGCACCACTGGCCTGAACCTGCGATATTCATGCAATACGGCTCGTCCAGAACTTTGTCGTCGTAATGCGCGCCACGCTCCAGCGCGGTGGCATAAACAAAGGGCTTAAATGCACTGCCGGTTTGGCGCTTGGCTTGGGTGGCGCGATTAAAGGCACCGGAGACTTTGGTTTTACGCCCCCCTACCATGGCACGCACCGCGCCGTCGGCCGACATGACCACAATCGCGGCTTGGGCTTTGGAGCCTTCGCGGACTTTGTTTTCAAACACCCATTTGAGGCCGTTTTCCGCCGCCTTTTGGATGCGTGGATCCATGGTGGTCTTGAGGATCACGTCTTCGGTGGTGTTGCGGGTAAAGAACTCCGGGCCGGAAGACATTACCCAGTCGGCAAAGTAGCCGCCTGCATTGGCTTTGGCGGCGGCGGACAGGGTTGCTGGATTTGTCTGATAATACTTGGTCTCTTTGTCGGACAGGTAACCCTGATCATTCATCAAGCGCAGGATTGTCGCGGCGCGATCCTGAGAACGCTTCAAGTTGGCAGTCGGCGCCAAAGACGACGGCGCAGTCAACAGACCGGCAATCATTGCGCCTTCAGCTGGGGTCAGGTTCGCAGCGGGTTTGCCAAAGTAGCGCTGGGATGCGGCCTCAGCGCCATAAGCACCACCGCCCATATAGGCGCGATTGAGGTAGACGGAAAGAATTTCATCTTTGGTGTATTTGACCTCCATCGCCATGGCGTAGATGGCCTCTTTCACCTTGCGCCCCAAAGAGCCCCGGCGGCAGTCTCGCACATAGTCCGCTTCGGTTTCCCACGCGCTGGCGTCGTACTCCACGCCAAGACACAGCAGTTTGGCTGTCTGTTGCGTCAGTGTAGAGCCGCCATGGCCCGACAATGGCCCACGGCCTTCGCTGAGGTTAATACGCACCGCACTGGCAACACCGCGCGGGCTGACACCAAAGTGGCGGTAGAAGCGTTTGTCTTCGGTGGCGATGACCGCATCTTTGAGATGTTTAGACACGGTATCAGCGGTCACAACACCACCAAACTGATCCCCACGCCAGGCAAAGACCTTGTCATCACGATCCAGCAACGTAACAGAGCCGCGCGCGCGACCATCCAGAAGATCATCCACTTCTGGCAAAGTTGTGTAGACATACGTTACCGCAAATCCGACGATTATGCTGACTACTAGAGATGTGCGCCAGACGATGGTCCAGATCAGGCGCAGGATCCAGCGGATGACGTTGCCAAAGAAGGCCACGATAGGATTGCGCGACCTTTTGCGAGGACGCTTGGGTGTGGATTTGCGACGCACGGGACGTTTTGGGGCAGGCTTGGCTTTGGCTTTAGTCGGCTTGCGCACAGGCTTGCTGGCTTTGCGCGTGTAGCGCTTGTCAGCCACCAAAGGTGGTTTCCGACGTTTTGAATCACTCATGCTCTGCCCACTGCCCGGGATGTTCTTTTCAAGCATTTTAGCGCGTGTGGGGTCCGATGTAGACCCACCGAATGGGGCAAAACCATTCTTTCACCGCCTATTTTTCACGCAAACCGGCAAATTTGCCCACAAATTAGTCAGATGGTCGGAATTTTCGCTCAAATTCCAGCCATAGACCTTCGTTTTTGGGGGGCTGCCGCGTTTTGCTGCAGGTGCAAAATTCGCGGGACACTCCCCGCACCGCCAAAAGGGGAACAAGGTGAAACTGATTATCGCAACGATCAAACCGTTCAAGCTGGAGGAGGTCCGCGAAGCGCTGACCGAGATTGGCGTGCGCGGCATGATGGTCACTGAAATTAAGGGCTTCGGCTCCCAATCGGGCCACACAGAAATCTATCGCGGCGCGGAATACGCTGTGAACTTTGTGCCCAAAGTCAAACTCGAACTCGTGGTTGCCGCCAATATGGCCGACCAGGTTGTTGAGACCATCACTAACACCGCGCAGACCGGCAAGATCGGTGACGGCAAAATCTTCGTACTGGACGTGCAGCAAGCCATTCGCGTGCGCACTGGCGAAACGGATGCAGACGCCATCTAAGGCGCCGCAAAGAAGGAATACTCTGATGACTACCCTCGCAAAACTGGCCCTGCCCGCCGCGCTGATCGCGCTGCCGAGCCTTGGCCTTGCAGACGACGCTCCGGTTGCGGGCGTAAATGCTGCCACCGACACTGTCTTTATTCTCAATTCACTGCTGTTCCTTGTGGGTGGCATTCTTGTGTTCTGGATGGCGGCGGGTTTCGCCATGCTGGAAGCGGGTTTGGTGCGCTCCAAGAACGTGACCATGCAACTGATCAAGAACATCTCTTTGTTCTCGCTTGCCGCGATCTTCTACTACCTGATTGGCTACAACCTGATGTACCCACTGGGCACATGGGGCATCGACGGCGTGTTGTCCGGTGTTTGGGGGCCAGGTGTTCTGGAAGCGGTTGGCGTGACAGCTGAAGGCGCGGACGATTATTCTTACGCCTCTACCGGCTCTGACTTCTTCTTCCAGCTGATGTTCTGTGCCACCACCGCGTCCATCGTGTCCGGTACTCTGGCTGAGCGTATCAAACTGTGGCCATTCCTGATCTTCACGATTGTTCTGACTGCCGTGATCTACCCGCTGCAGGCCTCCTGGAAATGGGGCGGTGGTTTCTTGGATGCGGCTGGCTTCCTGGACTTCGCAGGGTCCACCGTTGTGCACTCCGTAGGTGGCTGGGCTGCCTTGACCGGTGCATTGATCCTTGGACCACGTATCGGCAAATACAACAAAGCTGGCAAAACCGTGCCAATCCCAGGTTCCAACCTGACACTGGCCACGTTGGGTACATTCATCCTGTGGCTCGGTTGGTTTGGCTTCAACGGCGGCTCTCAGCTGGCCATGGGCACTGTGGGTGACGTGGGTGACGTATCGCGCATCTTTGCCAACACCAATACAGCCGCGGCAGGCGGTGCAATTGCAGCCCTGATCCTGACACAGCTGCTGTACAAAAAGCCTGACCTGACCATGGTTTTGAACGGCGCGTTGGCGGGCCTCGTGTCCATCACCGCAGAGCCTCTGACGCCATCCTTGGGCGCGGCCACCCTGATCGGCGCTGTTGGCGGTGTCATCGTGGTCTTCGCGGTTCCATTCCTCGACAAGCTGAAAATCGACGATGTGGTTGGCGCCATTCCGGTGCACCTGATTGCCGGCATCTGGGGCACCATTGCGGTTGTGTTTACCAACGGTGACGCCTCCCTTGGCACCCAGCTTTACGCCATCATCGTGGTTGGCCTGTTCACCGTGATCGTCTCCGGTATCGTCTGGTACATCCTGAAAGCCACCATGGGTTTGCGGGTTGACGAAGAGACCGAAATCAACGGTCTGGACATGGCGGAACTGGGCATGGAAGCCTATCCGGAATTCTCCAAAGGCTGATTAGCCGCAAAAAACACAAAGATGTGACCCGGGCCCTGCGGCCCGGGTTTCTTTTTGCCGATTGGGAGCGCGACAGCTTGAATGCAGGCTGCTACCCTCCCGATATGCGATACCTTGTTTTACCAATAGTATTTGCCGCTCAGACAGCGTTGGCTGATCCGGCCCAGATCACGGATGTGAACGCCTCACAAAGCGATGCGGGCTGGCGGTTTGATGTCACTCTTGCGCATCCGGACACAGGCTGGGATCACTATGCAGATGGTTGGCGGATAGAGACCGAGAACGGCCAGGTGATGGGCACGCGCATTCTGGCGCACCCACATGTGAACGAACAGCCGTTTAGGCGCAGCCTGACGCGGGTTTGGATTCCACCGGAGATCACCACGGTTTATGTGCGCAGCAAGTGCAGCCTAGACGGCTGGGGGGAGGAGACCACAAAGGTCTCTCTAAACTAACGAAGGCGCCACATGGGCGCCCTCTTTATGTCTTTCACGATGTCATCGTTATTCAGTGCACGGTCACTGGCCAGAAATTGTTCTGGCGGGCCAGATCAAATGCCAAACCTCGGTCTTTTACCAACGCCAAGCGCTCGCCATCGGTGGCGTGCACGGCAAACAGGGTTTCGGCACCGTCTGCCTCCTCCTGCATCTCTTCTGGCAGGTCAGCGACCATAACTTCACGCACGTAGACGGTGCGATCTTCTGCAAATTCGCTCTGTGTATCGTCATTGTGCATGGGTCTATCCCTTTTTGATTTGGATGGTTTGAACAACGGTCTCTGGTCGCGCGTGCGACAGATCGATGTGCAGCAGGCCGTTTTCGCTTGTGGCTTCGCCAACTTCGACGCCATCAGCCAACACAAAGCTGCGCTGGAACTGGCGGGAGGCAATGCCGCGATGCAAGAATACACGCTCGCTCGCATCTTCCGATGAGCGGCCACGGATGACCAACTGACGGTCCTCAACCGTGATGCTCAGGTCTTCTTCACGAAAGCCCGCGACGGCCAGAGTAATGCGATAGGCATAATCGGCAGTCTGTTCGATGTTGAATGGCGGATAGCCTTCGGAGGACTTGGCAGTCCGTTCGAGGAGGCGTTCGAGCTGTTCAAAGCCCAGCATGTGGGGATGCGACCCCAAAGATAGTTTGGTCATTGACCCGTCCTTGTGCAAAGCGACAGTCCCGCAAAGATCCCTTCTGGCAACCTCTACGCCATGTGAATATGGGGCAGCCTTTCCCTTGCTGCAAGTGGCGCGCACAGGAATGCTAAACAGGGATTTGAAAAATGACCAAATCGCCTTCTTTTCAGCGGGTCTGGAAAGCCCTATCTTAGGAGTCCGCCTAGGCTAAGGACCCAGACATGAATGCCACCACTGACTTGTCGATGAAAACGAATGACGTTTTGCGTGTCGAGCTTGAGGTTTTTAAGCAAGAACATCGGGATCTGGATGAGGCAATCAGTGCGCTGGTGCAGCGCGGCATCGGGGATCAGCTGACGATTCAACGCCTGAAGAAGCAGAAATTGCGCCTCAAAGACATCATCTCGCGGATTGAAGACCGGCTAACGCCCGACATCATCGCGTAAATCCCCCGGTTAGCGACTGCGCTTGCTACGCTCGGTGTCGATGTCAAACAGAGCGCGTGGATAGGTCATGCCGGTTTTGGTATCGCCCAGACGAATTGTTGTGCTGCCACCATGAGCGTCCTGGATCACCCATTCATCCAACGTGACCGGTGAGGCCGAAAACTTCATCTGAATGCGCCCGATGTCCGGGTTTTTGGGGTCCTGTGCGGTGACGATAGTGTGTTTTCCGTCATAGGAATGACCCACCACAGCATTGGCGGATTGCAAGTTAACTTTGCGGGCCAGAATGATCGACAGCGGTGTGCGTCCAAGCGGATAGGTTTCCGGCGCGCCTTTGGCACGGTTGTCAAAAATGGCCACGGCATTGTTGGAGGCAAGCACAAGCGCCTTTTGCGGTGGATCATACTCAAACCGCATCTTTCCGGGACGTTGGATAAAGAGTGTGCCAGTTTGCACCGAGCCGTCGTCAGAAATCTGCATGAAGTCAGACTTTACCGTCTTCAAGGTGTTGAAATACGAACTGATTTGAGAAAGCGAAAGCTTCTCAGCCATTGCGGGAACAGCAGTAGCCAGTGACAGAACGGCGGCGGAGGCAAGGGTTTTGAGTATGGTCATAGGTCCAATATAGGGGCGCTTTGCCCGCTTGCCCGGATACAAGTTACAAAAAAATGTGATTGGACCTGAGCATCACTGCTCAGGCACCAAAATTTCGCGTTTGCCAACGTGGTTGGCCGGGCTGACCAGACCTTCGTCTTCCATCTGCTCCACCAGACGTGCGGCCTTGTTGTAGCCGATCGCCAGTTTGCGCTGAATGTAAGAGGTTGAGCATTTGCGATCCTGAATGACTATCGCCACAGCGGAGTCGTAAAGCGCGTCTTCACCATTGGTGTTGCCACCGGTATTCAGCCCAAGAACCGCGTCAATATTGTCAACTTTATCGTCAGAGGGGCCATCGATCACGCCGCCAATGTAGCTCGGCGGGCCGAAGCTCTTGAGGTGGTTCACAATTTCCTCAACCTCTTCGTCACTGACAAAGGGGCCGTGACAGCGGGTGATCTTGGCGCCACCGGCCATATAAAGCATGTCGCCCATGCCCAAGAGCTGTTCCGCGCCCATTTCACCAAGAATGGTGCGGCTGTCGATTTTGGACGTCACTTGGAAAGAAATCCGGGTGGGGAAGTTGGCTTTGATCGTGCCGGTGATCACGTCCACCGACGGGCGCTGGGTGGCCATAATCAGGTGGATACCCGAGGCACGCGCCATTTGCGCCAGACGCTGAATGCAGGCTTCGATTTCTTTGCCAGCCACCATCATCAGGTCGGCCATCTCGTCGACGATCACGACGATGTAAGGCATTTTCTCTGGCACAATTTCTTCGGTTTCAAACACTGGTTCGCCGGTGTCGTCGTCAAAGCCAGTTTGCACCGTGCGTGAGAAGGTCTCCCCCTTGGCCAAGGCATCCGCCACACGGCTGTTGTGGCCGTCGATATTGCGCACGCCCATTTTGGACATCTTACGATAGCGTTCTTCCATCTCGCCAACGACCCATTTCAGAGCAACAACCGCTTTTTTCGGGTCGGTCACAACAGGCGACAGAAGATGCGGGATGCCATCATAAACCGACAGTTCCAGCATTTTGGGGTCGATCATGATCATGCGACACTCATCCGGCGTCAGGCGATAAAGCAGCGACAAGATCATGGTGTTGATCGCCACGGATTTACCGGACCCGGTGGTCCCCGCAATCAACAGGTGAGGCATTTTGGACAGATTGGCCACCACCGGGTCGCCACCAATGTCTTTGCCCAATGCCAGCGGCAGCTTCATGTTGCTGTCGCCAAAATCGCGTGCCGCGAGAATTTCGCGCAGCACCACTTTTTCGCGATTTTCGTTTGGCAGTTCGATGCCGATCACCGAGCGGCCTGGCACTGTGGACACACGGGCAGAGAGCGCAGACATAGAGCGCGCGATGTCATCGGCCAAGCCGATCACGCGGCTCGCCTTGAGACCCGGCGCGGGCTCGAGTTCATACATGGTCACAACCGGCCCCGGGCGCACAGAAACAATCTCGCCTTTGACACCGTAGTCATCCAAAACGGATTCCAGCATTCGGGCGTTTTCTTCGAGGGCATCATCAGAGAGGTGATGCCGCTGAATCTCAATCGGGCTTTCCAAGAGGCCCAGCGGTGGCAGTTCATACTCGGACTGGGTTTCCTCAAACGCCAGTGAAGGCTGCGCCTCTGCTTTGGCACGTGTGGACGGCTGCACGGATTTGATGACGCGCGGCTGCACTACTTTCTTGGGTTCCGCGGTGGGAATCGGTGCCATACGTGGCTGGTGAGGCACTGGCTCTGCAATCGGTGCAGCTTCAAAATGCGCAGGCTCATCACCCGTTGCAATATCCATGGCCTGCGGTGCAGCCACATGTGCTGCAACGGCAGCTGTGACAGGTGCGGAGAGCGGAGGTTCTGCGCGGGTCAGGATTGGTGTGGCTGTCAAAGGTGGCTCTGCCTGCAAAGGCACGTGATACTCTGGGTGGTCGTCATCCAACACCAGCGGATCGGGACCACGACCGCGCCCTTTGGTCAGCGGCTTGTCCTGGTGCAACTCAGGCGGCGCAATTGTAGCACCCGCACGGGCGCGGGTGCGCATTACATCGGCAATTTTGGCGCTGATGCGCTCTTCTTCAGGCTTCACGTCCCATTCATCAGAAAAGACATTTTCGACCAGTTCCGGCTCAGGCATCGGTTCCGGCGCAGGCTCCGCCCGCTTGATAAGGGCTGGCATACGCAGGCGCGGTTTGGGGCGCTCTTCTTCCGCTGGCACATAAGGCTCAGCAACATCGTCAACCACGGTCTCTTCCCACGCGGCCTGTTCGGCCTCGTAGTGCGCCTGCGCTTCGTCGCGGCGCTCCATGCGGCGGGCTTGCGCGGTTTTGGCTGCGTGTACGGCACCGGAGGCGCTGTGGCCCAACAGCCGCATAATACCATCATAAGTCAGCACAACGCCGATCATGAAGCGTCGGGCAATGTTGCCCAGTTCATTGCGTGTGAAGCCCAGCACAAAGGCACTGGACAGCACAAAGACAACGCCGGCCAGCATGGACATAAGCTTCACGCCGGATTGCGCGCCAATTGGCAGGATGGTCAGCAACGCGCCCATGACGGTGTCGCCAAACAGACCGCCAAGGCCAAAAGCATGGATCCACTCAGCACCTGGAGCCAGCGTAGAGGCGTAGATCGAGGCCAGAGCCAGCATGATGGGTGCAAAAATGATGCGGCTTTGCGCACGGTCTTCGCCAAAGTGAAATGCAAACCGCACGCCCCAAACCCCAAGGATCAACGGCAAACCGAAGCTACCCCAGCCGACAATGATGAACAGCGGTGCCGCGATTGACGCGCCCAGGCGCCCCAAAAGGTTTTCCACGGGTGCATCTGTCACAGAAATCCAGCTTGGGTCTGTTGGCGAATAGGAAAGGATTGTGGCCGCCAGCACAATCGCCACTGCAATCAATGCAATGCCGATCAGCTCTTTGCCGCGTTTTTCCACTGCGGCCTGGGTTGCGCTATCCAACAAGGGTCCGCGTCCGCGCGCTTGATATGCCATGATCCACCTCGTTTATTCTTATCCGTAGAGGCAGTTACGCAGCTTGGTCAGCGCGTCTGCCACTTCGTTTTTGGGGGCTATGAGAGCCACCCGGATATATTTCTTACCAGGGTTTTCCCCGTTCACGTCGCGGCTCAGATACGCACCGGGCAGCACCCTGATACCAGTCTCTGTCCACGCTTTGAGCGCCGCTTGCTCTCCATCTGCCACCGGAATCCAGAGGAAGAAGCCTGCTTCGGGGCTTTTGTAGCCCGGAACATTAGCAAAAATCTCGTCAGCGAGATCAAACTTCTCGGCATAGAGACGACGGTTTTCAACCACGTGCGCTTCGTCGTTCCAGACCTTTTCAGCCGCTTTTTGCAAAGGCAGAGGCAGCGGGGCACCAGAGTAGGCACGCAGTTGCTTGATGCGGCGCAGACTTTCAGGGCCACCAGCGACAAAACCGGACCGCAAGCCGGGCAAGTTGCTGCGTTTGCTGAGCGAATGGAATATCAACACGCGCTCTGGATCAGCACCGACCTCTTTGGCCACTTCAAGCGCACCGGGTGGTGGCGTGTCACGATAGATTTCCGAATAGCACTCATCGGCAAAAATCTGGAAATCATGTTTTTCGGCCAAGGCGATCAGCGATTTCCAATAGGCACGATCAGCCACAGACCCCTGTGGGTTGGCCGGGGAACACACGTAAGCAATCGCGACTCGATCAAGGTCTGCCTCAGGCAGCGAGGCGATGTCTGGCAAGTGACCGCTGGCATCGGTGGCAGGCACAAAGCGCGCCTCAGCACCAACAGATTGGGCGGCCACGGCATAGACCTGATAAAACGGGTTGGGGGTCAGGATCAGCGGCTGTTGACCATTTTTCTTTTCCGGGCACAGCGCCATGGCGGCATTGTACAGCCCTTCACGTGTGCCATTGAGCGCCATAACCTGCGTCGCGGCATCCACTTCCACGCCATAACGGCGATCAATCCAACCTGCGATCGCGGCCTGCAATTCAGGTGCGCCATCATTGGGGGGATAGCGGTTAAAGCCTTCGGCATGGGCCACAATTTCATCCGTGACCCATGCAGGGAACGGATGTTTCGGCTCGCCAATGGTCATATGCACCACAGGGCCGCCGGGCTCCAAATGGTCAATGAGCGCCCGCAGACGCGGAAACGCATAAGCCGGTAGGTTCGAAAACCGCTCGGGGAAAGTCATATTCGTACTGCCTCAATATCGGGATCATAACGCCCCGTTTTTTTCCAAGTTACCCAAAGGCCTGAGGTGCGTCCACTAAAATGCCGCCCAAATTTGGGCTTGTGTCCTATGCGCCACCCTCCCGGTTTGTGGCCATGGACACTGCAGCTGGAGCGGGGTATGCCACGTGCATTATGGCCAAGACACAAAAGAACTCTGACCCGAATTACAAAGTGATCGCCGAAAACCGGCGGGCACGGTTTGATTACGCCATCGAGGATGATCTCGAAGTTGGCATCATTTTGTCAGGGTCTGAAGTCAAAGCACTGCGGGAGAAGTCCGGCAACATCGCAGAAAGCTACGCTGCGGTTGAGGATGGTGAGCTGTGGTTGGTGAACTCCTATATCGCGCCGTACGAGCGGGCGATGTTCCCCCATATGGAGCGCCGCAAACGCAAGTTGTTGGTTAGCAAAAAGCAGCTGTCCAACTTGTGGAATGCGACCCAGCGCAAGGGCATGACAATTGTCCCGATCGTGATGTACTTCAATCACAAAGGCCTTGTGAAAATGAAGGTTGGCATCGGCAAGGGTAAGAAAAACCACGACAAACGTGCCACCGACGCCAAACGGGATTGGGGCCGTCAAAAACAACGGCTACTGCGCCACGGCGACTAGGTAGCCGCATAGGCTTGCAGCCACATCTGATCTATCTGTGCAATTTTGTCCGAGTCGATCTGATCCAGTATTTCCCAGTATCGGCCGCTTGGAGCGTCATATCCGAGTGCGGATTCTGCCTGCCGGATTTTGTTCACCAGAAACACGGGCTGCACCACCGGCGCAGACAAGTCTCGCAACTGGGCGCTGTGAAACCGTTCGAACGGCAGCACACTTTCAAGCCGGGAAAGATTGACGCAATTGCAGCCATGCGCGGCCGCGATAAGCCCCAACCGCGCGGCTTTGGCCTCCAGACTCTGTAAAGACACATCCTCTCGTAACGGATCAGCCGCGCCGGTGCCATAAAAATGGGTATGCCCGACGGTTGGGTAAACCATATCGCAGCCAATAAAAGCCAACACCTTGGGCTTAAACGCCCCAAGCGCCCAATAGGCCGCGGATAACGCCATGGTGCCACCGGCAAAGAGCACACCGCCAAAAGCGTTGTTTTGCGGCACGTAATCTCGATAAGTCACCTCGGTCTGCGCAGAGGTCTGAGACGGTGGATGGCGCTCTTCGGGGAAATCTTCGGGGTGAATGAAGTGGCTCCAATCGGATCGGATACGCCAGGCATTGTTGAGCACCACGAGGTGATCAAACATGTCCCGCGACCAACCCTGGGCCTCTGTCGCGTTTGGGCCGCTGCCCAAAATCACCACAACGTCTTGCATTGATTTGTCCTTGTTCGCTCCTGTGAATTAGCGAGAACCTGCGGCGGCAGTTCAAGAAAATTGCGCGAAGCACCCCATTACTTTGTCGTGTGTTGCGACGCCGCACTTGCCTCTCGCCCACGCCAGTTGTAGGCAATGACACAGACGTGACAGAAGAGGGATACCATGTCTGACGATCCCAAAACGCTTGTTTCGACCGAGTGGCTGGCCGCTCATCTCAAAGACCCGGATTTGCGCCTTTTGGACGCCTCCTGGTATTTGCCGGACATGGGCCGCAATGGCCGCGAAGAATTTTCCGAGGTGCATATCCCCGGCGCGCGTTTCTTTGACATCGACGATATTTCCGACGGGCGTAGCGACCTGCCGCACATGGTGCCACCGGTGGAGAAATTCATGTCTCGCCTACGGGCCATGGGTGTTGGCGATGGCCATCAGATTGTGGTCTACGACGGATCTGGAATTTTCTCTGCGGCGCGCGTGTGGTGGCTGCTCAAGCTGATGGGTCAAAAAGACGTGGCCGTACTCGACGGTGGCCTGCCGAAATGGATTGCCGAAGGCCGTCCAACAGATGACATGCCACCGGTGATCCGCGACCGCCACATGACAGTGCGACGTCAGAACCACATGGTGCGGGATGTGACGCAAGTGTCCCACGCGGCCAAGCTGGCCGACCACGAAATAATCGATGCTCGCGGGCCATCCCGCTTTGCAGGCTCTGAACCGGAGCCGCGTGCCGGCCTGCGTGCCGGGCATATCCCAGGCAGCAAGAACGTGCACTACGCCACCCTGCTCGATGACGGGGTGATGAAGTCCCCCGAAGAACTACGCGCGGTTTTTGAAGCCGCCAATATTGATTTGTCCAAACCCGCCATCACCAGCTGTGGATCCGGTGTCACTGCCGCGATCCTGTGCCTTGCGATGGAGCGGTTCGGCAAGACCGACCATTCCCTTTATGATGGATCCTGGACCGAGTGGGGCGCTTTCCCCACCCTGCCCGTAGCAACCGGAGAAGCGTGATGCTCACCAACCTCAAAGAGCAGCCCAAAGACAAAATTCTCGGCCTGATGGCCATGTACCGCGATGACCCACGTCCCACCAAAGTGGACTTGGGTGTGGGTGTGTACAAAAACGCCGAAGGGGTGACCCCCGTCATGCGTGCCGTCAAGGCTGCTGAGCGCAAGATCGTGCAAGAGCAGACCTCCAAAGCCTACACCGGTCTGGCAGGTGATCCGGCCTATGCCGACGCGATGATCGACATGCTGCTGGCAGGTGCCGTTGAGCGGGATCGCCTGGCCGCTGCGGCGACCCCTGGTGGTACTGGCGCAATCCGCCAGGCGTTTGAGCTGATCCAGATGGCAAACCCGAAAGCACGCGTGTTTGTGTCTGACCCAACCTGGCCCAACCACGTCAGCATTCTGGGTTACCTTGGCATCGAAATCGTAAAGTACCGCTATTTTGACGACGAAACCCGTGCCGTGAACTTTGGCGGCATGATGGCAGATTTGGCGGATGTGACCAGCGACGACGTTGTGCTGCTGCACGGCTGCTGCCACAATCCAACCGGGGCCAACCTGACCCTGACTCAATGGCAGTCTGTGATCGACCTGATCAACGAAAAAGGCTGCACACCGATGATCGACATCGCCTATCAGGGTTTTGGTGACGGTCTTGAGGACGATGCAGCAGCCACCCGTTTGGTAGTGCAATCGGTTCCAGAGGTTCTGATCGCGGCGTCCTGCTCCAAGAACTTTGGCATCTACCGTGAGCGCACCGGCCTGCTGATCGCGATGAGCGAGAAGGCTGAGAACACCGCGGTGACGCAAGGCAACCTGAACCATCTCAACCGTCAGAACTTCTCGTTCCCGCCAGATCATGGCGCACGTGTTGTAACCACCATCCTGACCGATCCAGAGCTGAAAGCAGATTGGATGGCAGAATTGGAAGAGACCCGTCTGGGTATGCTGGCGTTGCGCGAGCAGTTGGCAGCAGAGCTCAAACGTCTGAGCAATTCAGACCGCTTTGGCTTCCTCGCACAGCATCGGGGCATGTTCTCTCGCCTCGGCACCACGCCGGATCTGGTAGAGAAAATCCGCGTGGATAACGCGATTTACATGGTCAGCGACAGCCGCATGAACATTGCCGGCCTGAACGCACAGACTGTGCCGGTTCTGGCGAAAGCCATCGTCGACGCCGGCGTTTAACCGCTGAAAACTTAGTCGCGCGCATGGGGGCTCCCTGCGCGCGATTTTCAATTGAGGTTCCCAGATGGCCATCGATTACAACACTCTTTCCAAAACCATTGCGTCGCTTGCAGAAGGCGAAACCGATGCTGTGGCGCTCATGGCAACGGTGGCTTGCGAAGTGCATCATGCCGATGAGCGCTTTGACTGGACTGGGTTTTACCGCGTCGTCGCGCCAGAGCTTCTCAAGATCGGACCTTATCAGGGTGGCCACGGGTGTTTGGTGATCCCGTTCGCACGCGGCGTTTGTGGCGCAGCAGCGCGGACCGGTGCAGTGCAGTTGGTGTCAGACGTTGAAGCATTTCCTGGGCATATTGCCTGTGCCTCCTCAACGCGCTCAGAGTTGGTAATACCGGTTTGGAACGGGGCTGGAAATCTGTTGGGCGTGTTTGATATCGACAGCGATCAGCCGGATGCTTTCACTCAGGACGACGCAGATCAACTGACCGCGATCTTGGCCGCAGCCTTCAAAGACGCCACTTAAAACGGCGCTTTGGCGCGGAACGACATGCCTTTGCCGCTCTCCGGGTGGCTGATGCGCAGCTCCTCAGAATGCAGCATGAGGCGGTCAAACGCCCGTGCGTCCCCCTTGGCATAAAGCGGATCCCCCAAGATCACATGCCCCAGCGCAAGCATGTGCACACGCAATTGGTGGCTGCGCCCGGTTTTGGGCGTCAGCCGCACGCGAGTTTCGCTGTCTTTGACCTTGAGTACACGCCAGTCGGTGTGCGCGGGTTTGCCGTTTTCATGATCCACCATCTGCAGCGGTCTATTGGGCCAGTCCACAATCAACGGAAAATTTACGGTGCCGGTTTTCTCCGCCATTTGCCCCCAGACCCGCGCAACGTAAGTCTTTTTGGTTTTGCGCTCTTCAAACTGTTTGGACAGATGCCGTTGTGCGTGCGGCGTCAGCGCAAAGACCATCACACCTGAGGTGTCACGATCCAAGCGATGCACCAGAAGCGCGGTTGGAAAGGCCACCTGAACCCGGGTCAGCAGGCAATCAGCCAGATGCTCACCCCGCCCTGGCACCGACAATAAGCCGGCAGGTTTGGCGACCACAACAATGTCGCTGTCCTCATGCAAGACAACAAGCGGGTCCATCGGCGGGTCGTATGGCGTGATCTCTGTCATGGCGCCCGACATAGGGCTTTGACGGCGTGGCGGCAACCCAACGTCAACCTTGAGTTACGCGCGGGGATCGGCAGGCTGTCTTTAACGGGAATTGAGGGAGACGCGGATCATGCACCCAACAATCGTGCGCATGCAGGAAGTTGTTGCCAAGGGCAACGAGGAAGACATCAAAGGGCTGCTGGCTGAAGACGCAACATTTCAACCACCAACCTATTGGGCAACCTGGACTGGACGCGATGCTGTGGCTGCTGTGTTGGGCCATGTAGGGCAGGTGTTCAGCGAGTTCCGGTATCGCCGCGTCATGGGGGATGGAAACGACTGGGCGTTGGAATTCCAATGTAAAGTTGGGGAATTGGATTGTGTGGGAGTGGACTTGATCACATTGAATGAGGCAGGAGACATCCAGCATTTCGAGGTGGTCATGCGGCCTTACAAAACCATCGGCGCCTTGCGAGAAGCGATGAACACGCGGGTGATGACCGACGCGCGGTTCCTCAAATTCAAGGATGCGATGAGTTAAATCAGAATGCGCGTTGCACTGGATCAGGTTGTTCGCATCCCCCTCGCGCCGCTGCTTGCAATGCAGGCCATTGGTGTGCGGCGGCGGGCCAACACGCTGTCGGAGCCCCCAGGCGCACGGGAAGGATGTGACGGCTCCGGGACATCGCTGCGGCTGTTGATCCTTGGAGACAGCTCTGCCGCCGGCGTTGGCGCCACAACTCAGGAAGCGGCGCTGTCAGGGCAGTTGGTGTCGGCATTGTCCACTGATTTTGCGGTGACATGGAAGCTGATTGGCGAAACCAGCGCCACAACGGGCGTGATATTGAAGCGGCTGGCGGCGGTTGAGACCGCGCCAATTGATGTGGTTGTTTCGGCCCTTGGCGTGAATGATGTGACACGCGGCTGCAGACGCGGGCTTTGGCAGAAGCAACAACGGCAACTGGCAAAAGTGTTGACCACGAGGTTTGGCACAAAGCTAATTGTTGCCTCAGGGCTGCCGCCCATGGGTGCTTATCCAGAATTGCCACCCCCCCTGCGTTGGGTGATCGGGCAACAGGCACAAAGGCTGGACCACGCCTTGGCGGAAGTGTGTGAGGGCCACTCTGTGATGACACACCTACCAATTGATGTGCCGTTTGAACCCCGGTTCCTAGCAGATGACGGCTACCATCCCTCCGAAGAAGCCTACACGCTGTGGGGGCAGTTGATTGCCGCCCACATCCGCAGACATTTCAAAGGCTGATTACCGACGGGCGTTGCGCAAGTCTCGAATCATCGGGATCGAGTACACCACAAGTGCGGCCCAGATCATTGGGAAGGCAATCATACGCGCTTGGCCAAAAGGTTCGTTGAACACCAGAACCGCCATGAGAAAGATCATGGTTGGTGCAATGTATTGCATGATGCCAATTGTGGAGAGCCGCATAAGCTTGGCCCCATTGGCGTAGAACAGCAAAGGCACGGCTGTGACCACGCCACAGCCCATCAGCAGCGCCGTGTCTTTGAGGCTACCGCCAAAATGGCTCTGGCCTTGGGAGGTGAGCCACAGCAGGTATCCGACGGCTGGAATGGTGAGGATTATAACCTCCAACAGAAAGCCTTGATTGGGTCCTACGGGCAGGGACTTTTTGAAAAAGGCATAGAAGCCCCAGGACACGGTGAGCGCAAGGGCAGCCCATGGCAAACTACCAGCGTCAAACCAAAGCACGCCAACCGCGGCAGCGGCCAAAGCCACAGCGATCCATTGCAGACGCGTCAGTTTTTCACCAAGTAACATCGACGCCAGCGCAATGCTGAACAACGGGTTGATGTAGTAACCCAGTGCCGCGTCCAACGCGCGATCGTTGGCGATAGACCAGACATAAACACCCCAGTTCACCGTGATCAACGCGGCAGTGACACATGCCATCGCAAGCGTGCGGCGATTGCGGAGGGCAGCAACAATATCAGACGTGCGGCGGAGAACAATCAACACCAGGCCGGCAATTGGCACGGACCAGATCACACGGTGCGCCACCACTTCAAGGGCGGGCATATGTGCGACCAGCTTCATGTAGAGCGGCAAAAATCCCCAAAGGAGATAAGCCGTCATCGCATAAGCGAGACCCTGCGGCGTGTCGACATTGTCCGGCTGTTCACTGCGCACTGCCATGATGACCTCCCTGTTCGCAACGCTTCTTGTTAGCGGTGTGCCTGACGGAAGGAAATTCGGCATTTGTGCGGTGAACCATCACGTTCCTTGATGGTTCACCTGTTAAGGTCACACCTTCACCCGTTCCGACTTTGGATCATACATCGGCTTGAGCGAGGCTTCCGCTTTCACCTTGGTGCCCATCACATCGATTTCATAGGTCGAGGCCAGAACATCAGCGGCTTTTTCACCTGCACAGGGCACGTAGCCCAGGCCAACCGCGCCACCCAACGTATGACCGTAGTTGCCAGAGCTGAGATAGCCGACATATTCGCCATCCCGGAGGATCGGTTCGTTGTGGAATAGAAGCGGCTCCGGATCGGTGAGCTTGAACTGCACAAGCCGGTTTTGCGGACCGCTTTCTTTGCGCGCTATCACCGCCTCGCGGCCAATGAAGTCCGGTTTGTCAGTTTTCACCGCAAAGCTCAGACCCGCGTCGACAACATGGTCCTCGCAGGTGATGTCATGGCCAAAATGGCGGAAGCCTTTTTCGATGCGGCAGCTGTCCATCATATGCATGCCACAAAGCTTCGCCCCCATGCCTTGGCCAGCCTCCCAGAGGGTTTCAAAGGCGTGGCCAGCCATGTCGGAGGAGACATAGATCTCCCACCCCAGTTCCCCCACATAAGTCACACGGTGCGCGCGGGCGAGGCCCATACCCAGTTCAATTTCTTGGGCCGTACCAAAAGGGTTGGTTGCGTTGGTGAAATCTGCGGGAGAAACCTTCTCCAAGAGTTTTCGGGCATTTGGCCCCATGATCGCCAACACAGCTTCTCCAGCGGTCACGTCGGTGATGACCACGTTGAAGGTGCCCTTATGACGGTGCATCCATGTTTGATCCGCAAGTCGTGTAGCGGCGGGGGTGACCACCAGGTAGCTGGTTTCCGTGAGTCGGGTGACGGTGACGTCTGCTTCGATCCCGCCATTGCGGTTGAGGAATTGAGTGTAGACAATTTTGCCGTTTGGCACCGAGTAGTCACCGCCGCCGACGTAGTTCATAAAGGCTTCGGCGTCAGGCCCTTCAACTCGGATTTTGCCAAAGGAGGACATGTCGTACATGCCGACGTTTTCACGCACGGCACGGTGCTCCGCTGCGGAGTTTTCAAACCAGTTCTGGCGTTTCCAAGTGTAGTGATACTCCCGCTCCTGCCCTTCGTTGGCAAACCAATTGGCGCGTTCCCATCCTGCCAATTCGCCAAAGACGGCACCTTGAGCTTTCAAGTGGTGATGGAATGGCGTGCGGCGCACACCACGGGCTGTGGCTTTTTGACGGTAGGGGTAGTGATCCGCATAGAGCAGACCCAACGTCTCTTTGGAACGCTCAAACAGGTAGGTTTTGTTGCCCTGAAACGGCTGCATGCGGGAGATGTCCACGTCGCCCAGATCAAAGGGCTTCTCGCCGTCCGTCATCCATTGCGCCAGCGCCATGCCTGCACCACCAGCGGACTGGATGCCAATGGAGTTGAAACCAGCCGCCACCCAGACATTGTCCATCTCTGGCGCAAGGCCAAGGTGGTAGGCGTCATCCGGTGTAAAGCTTTCCGGGCCATTGAAGAAAGTGTGAATGCCTGCTTCCGCCAACATCGGCATGCGATTTACCGCCGCCTCCAAAATTGGCTCGAAGTGGTCGAAGTCTTCCGGCAGTTGGTCAAACTCAAACGTGTCCGCGATGCCGTTCATGCCCCAAGGTTTGGCATTGGGTTCAAATGCGCCAAGCAGGATTTTCCCCGCATCTTCCTTGTAATAGGCACATTCATCTGGCACGCGCAGCACCGGCATTTGGGTGAGTTGCGGGATATTTTCCGTGACAATGTAGAAGTGCTCACAGGCGTGTAGGGGCACATTCACGCCCGCCATGCGGCCAACTTCATGACCCCACATGCCCGCACAATTCACAATCAAATCGCAGGTGATGTGGCCCTTCTCCGCGCCGTCGTCAGACACCCAATCCACGCCGGTGACCTTCCGTCCGGATTTGGCGATATTGGTGACCTTCACGCGCTCCTTGACTGTGGCGCCCATCTGCCGCGCGCCTTTGGCCAGCGCCAGCGCGATATTGGCCGGATCACCCTGCCCATCAAGCGGCAGGTAGACACCAGCGGTGACATCTTCGATGTTGAGGTGATCGTATCGGGCTTTGACCTCTGTCGGAGAAATCTCTTCGACTTCAACACCAAACGCACGAGCCATGGCGGCTTGGCGGAAGATTTCTTCTTTACGCTCTTCGGTAAGTGCGACGGTAATGGAGCCACAGCGTTTGAAACCCGTTGCCACACCGGTTTCGGCCTCCAAATTGCCGTAGAGCTCTTGAGAGTATTTTGCGAGCTTGGTCATGTTTGCGGTGGCGCGCAGTTGTGCGATCAAACCTGCGGCATGCCAAGTGGTGCCGGAGGTGAGCTGCTTACGTTCCAGCAAAACCACATCTTTCCAGCCCAATTTGGCAAGGTGATAGGCCACGGAACAGCCTACAACCCCGCCACCAATGATGACCACACGGGCCTTGTTTGGGAGATCAACCATGCGCTACGTCCTTTTGTGATGTTTCGCAGGGCGTACTCCCTGCCACGTGCAAAGGGCGTGTGTCATGCCTGCAGTCTTTCATTTTTGGGATCCCACATCGGCTGGTCTTCTTGCACAACAGCGCGGACCCTTTGCCCATAGATTTCCACCTCGAGCTCTGTTCCCGGCACCGCCAGCTCGGCCGCCACCATGCCCAGCGCTATGGAGGCGTTAACGCGATAGCCCCAACCGCCTGATGTGGTTTCGCCCACGATCTCGTTTCCATGCCAGATACACGACATATAGGGCGCATCCGCGTCACCTGCGTCGACCTTCAGAGTGACAAAAGACTTCTTCACACCCTGTTGTTTTTCACTCTGGATAGCAGCCTTGCCCGGGAAGTCTTGCGGCTTGTCCAGTTTGACAAAACGCTCCAACCCGCCTTCGAGCAGGGAGTAGTCGCTCGAAAGATCTCCTTTCCACGCGCGATAGCCCTTTTCGAGGCGCAGGGAGTTCAGGGCATACATGCCAAACGGCGTCGCGCCAGCATCACATACGGCGTCATATATCAGTGGCATATCGGCGTTTAACGCGTGGATTTCCCAGCCCAACTCGCCAGCAAAAGACACCCGCACCAACATGGCATCGCGCCCTGCAACATTCGCCGGTTGATGGGTCAGCCAACCAAGGTTTAAATCACCGTCCGTCAATCCGGAGAGAACGTTACGCGACTTGGGACCCGTTACAATCAATGTGGATTGTTCACGGGTGACATCCCGGAACGTCACACCGTCGGGCAGGTTGTTCCGAAGAAGTTCCCCGTCGTGCCATTGCGCGGTCGCCGCCGTTATCAACGAGAAACAATCCTCATCAAAGCGCTGCACCGACATCTCCGTCAGGATGCGCCCGCGTGCGTCAGCAAAATACGCCAGGTTCATGCGGCCCACTTTGGGCAGCGCTCCTGTGATCATGCCGCGCAGCCATTCAGCCGCACCCTCGCCTTTCACATCAAACCGCGAAAATCCCGGCAGGTCGAGAACGCCACAATGGTCGCGCACCGCCTCACATTCTTCTTTTACCCGTTGTTCCCAAGGCCCAGAACGACCCCAAGTGTGGGTGGCAGCGAGCGACGTGTCATCGCCGTCTTTGGCAAACCAGTTCGCCCGCTCCCAGCCATTATAGGCCCCCATAACGCCACCAGTTGCGACAACCCGGTCATGGACGGGGGAGAGCTTCTTGTCCCGGGCGGCGGGCCATTCGTGATGCGGGAAATGCATGGCGTATTCGTTTCCGTAAACCTCCATGCCTTTTTTCACGCAGTAATCATGATCGGTGTAATCGGTGTAGCGGCGCGGATCGACAGCCCACATGTCCCATTCGGTGTGGCCATCCACGATCCATTCGGCAAGCACTTTGCCCGCGCCGCCACCTTGGGCGATGCCAAAGGTGAAGACACAGTTTTCAAAGGCATTTTCGACACCGGGCATCGGACCGATGAGCGGCAGACCATCCGGCGCATACGGGATTGGGCCGTTGATGACACGGCTAATGCCGGAGGTGGCCATCAGCGGCACACGTTCCATTGCATCGGTCACAATATCCTCGATCCGGTCGAGATCATCCGACCAGAGCTGGAACGAGAAATCATCGGGCATCGGGTCGGCATCCGTTTCCCAATGCGCCTTACAGTTTGGCTCATAAGGGCCGAGGTTGTAGCCGTGTTTCTCCTGACGCAGATAATAAGAGATATCAACGTCCCGCAGCAGGGGAAGTTTCTTGCCAGCGTTTGCCTTGGACCAGTCCTCAACCTCTGGGATTTCTTCGGTCAGCAAGTATTGGTGGCTCATCACCATCATTGGCACCGTGCGCCCGCCATAAGGCTTGAACCACTCACCCACCCGCTGTGCATAATACCCGGCAGCGTTGACCACATAATCACAGGCGATGTCACCTTTGTCAGTGTGCACAATCCAGGTTTTGTCCGCCTGCTGCGTCACGCCGGTCGCCGGACAGAAACGCAGGATTTTTGCGCCCATGTCGCGCGCACCTTTGGCAAGTGCCTGGGTCAACTGTGCCGGGTCGATGTCGCCATCGGTGGGGTCATACAGCACCGCTTCGAGATCATGGGTTTCAAGGAAGGGATAGCGCTCTTTGGTTTCCTCCGGCGTCCAAAGTTCCATGGGAATGCCTTGGTAGCGGCCCATCGACATGGCCCGTTCAAACTCCTGCACACGCTCTTTAGAATGGGCGAGGCGGATGGAGCCCGATTGGTGATACCCCATTGGGTAGTCCACCTCCTCCCCAAGCCGTGCATAAAGTTCGGTGGAGTAGCGCTGCATGTTCATGATCGCCCAAGAGGTGGAAAAGGTGGGCACATTTCCGGCCGCATGCCAGGTGGAACCTGCGGTCAGTTCATTCTTTTCCAGCAAGACACAATCGGTCCAACCTTTCTTGGCCAGATGATACAGACTGGAGGTGCCCACAACACCGCCGCCAATGATGACCACACGGGCCTTGCTTGGAAAATCAGACATGACCATCTCCCTCAGTCAAAGACAAGTTTTGCTGCCAAGCCGCCAAAGATGACGGCAGCGATTTTGTTTAGAATGCCGGTGGCTTGTTTGAGTTTTGCCCCTACGATTCCAGCGGATAGGCCAATCATCGACACCACCAGAAAGCCACCAGAGGCAAACATCACACCGAGGATCACAATCTGCTGCCAGATCGGACCTGCACTAGGCGTGGTGAACTGCGGAAGGAAGGCGAGGATAAAGAGGATGATTTTCGGATTGAGGATGTTGGTCAAAAACCCGCGCCGCACCGCGCGCAATATATTGGAGCGGCCCTCGACGTCCTCCTCAACCGGTTTGGCGGTCCAAGACTGATACGCCAGCACCACCAGGTAGGCGGCGCCTGCGTAGCGGATCACCAAGAGCGCGGTGGGCGACGCGGCAATCAGCACCGCCAGTCCGGCGGCGGCCAGTGTGATGTGCACAACCAAGCCCAACGTCACGCCCACAGTGGCGGCAAAGCCCGCCTTAGGGCCGCCTGCAATCCCGCTCGCGATGGTGAACATCATATCCGCCCCGGGGGTGAGATACATGACCAGTGAAGCGGCCATAAACGCCCAGAGCGTGACGCTGTCCATAAGTGCAAATGTTTCCAGCATGATCAGTCCTTTTGCGGCACTCCGTCCGCAAGTGCGTAGTAGTCGCCTTTGTCTCGGACAAAGATGTGTTTGGTCAGTTCCAGACCGGTTGGGCCGTCCACGGCGCCAAGGGCAAAACTGATTGTGTCTTCGTCATGGGCTTTCCAAAACAAGTAGGAGCCGCAGCGCTGGCAGCTGCCGCGTTTGGCGGTTTGGCTGGCCTCAAACCAAAGCACATCGCCGGTGATGGTCAGATCATTGTCGGCGACATAGGCCGACGACCAAATGCCGCCGGATTGCTTGCGACACTGGCCGCAATGGCACATGGAAGCGCCTTGCGGTTCAGCCTCGGTTTCAAATGTGATGTCGCCACAGAGGCAAGATCCCTTCAGCATTGTATTGTCCTTAATACACCGGTGGTGCGATCACCCAGATCGCCACGCAAGCTTCGTCATGGGGATTGGCCCAGTGGTACTCTTCTCCCCGGATGCGGAAGCTGTCACCGGGTCCAACAGAGAATGCCTGCCCCCCAATGCACAGCTCTAACCGGCCAGAGATGATGTACCCCACCTCCTGCGTTGGACGCGTGGCGGCATCTTGCATTGTCGAGCGCGGGGCAAAGGTGGAGTGCACCATTTCAAAATCATCGGTCAGATCCGGGGAGAGCAGTTCTTCGACCAACCCCTCCTCGCTGCCACCCATCGGACGACGAGCACCTGCGCGGACAACGTAGCCTTGCTCATGGGCCGGGGCAGAAGACTGGCCAAACAGCATCGACATTGGCACGCCAAGCACTTTTGCAATCTGGCGCAAGTCGGAAATGGTGGGCTCGGATTTGTCGCGTTCCACTTGGCTGAGCCAACCTACGGATCGGTCCAAAGCCTCCGCCATATCCGTCAGCGTCAAGCCGCGCGCCTTGCGAAGAGCACGCAAATCCGCCCCCAGCGTTTGCAAATCTTGTGGCACGTTGTGCAGCATGTGGTGCGAATCCCGATTGTGAAATTTTTCCCTCGAATTTCACGCTGCACCAGTTTCGTGAAATTTCAAAACGTTTTTTCACGCATCCAAAATTTTCCCCAGACTCCCAAAGAGAACAAAACGTGAATATAATGATGATTCTTATGATTGCCGAGCTTTGCATCACGTCGAACTTCACGTTTCTCACCGGGGTCTCCCATCCGGAGGAGTACATACGCCGTGCCGCCATGGCCGGGTTGGAGGCCATTGCCATTGCTGATGTGAACAGTGTGGCGGGCATTGTGCGCAGTCATACCGAAGCGCGTGAAATTGCCCGTAAAGTACGCGAACGGCGCAACTTCGATCATGCAACAGGCCTAATTGGGCCGCCCTGCCCCGACCATATTCCACCGCCTGAGAGCGCACCAATCTATGCCACCCCACGCTTGATGCCGGCGACCCGGCTGGAATTTAGCGATGCACCCCCCATCACTGCGCTGCCGGAAAACCGCCAAGGCTGGGGCAACCTGTGCCGGCTGCTGTCCAAAGGGCGCCTGCGGGCCGAAAAAGGCAGCTGCATCCTGCATCTGGGTGATTTGTTGGAGTTTGGCGCCGGGTTACAGCTGATCCTGCATCCCTATCCGCACACGCACCGCAAGCCACGCGGCGCGTGTGACTGGGCCAAACATGCGCCCCAGCTGACGCGCCGCTTTGCCGGGCGGCTGCAACTGGCACTGGCGCCAGGGTATGACGGCGAAGACGCCACCCGCTTTGCCACCCGTGCGCAACAAGCGGCGCAGTTGGGGCTGCCGCTAGTCGCGACAACCATGCCTGTGATGCACCACGGCGGGCGGCGGCGCTTGGCGGATGTGGTCACCGCAGTCCGGCAAGGCTGTCGTGTGGACAGCCTCGGCGCGGAGGCGCAGACCAATGGTGAGCGGCGGTTGCGCAGTGTCGCTGAAATGCGCCGCCTGTTTACGGGCCATGAGACGGCGCTTGAGCGCACGGCATGGCTGATGCAGCGCTGCACGTTTTCGCTGGATGAATTGCGCTACGAATATCCGAGCGAGGTGGCGCAGGGCAAATCCCCCACGGATCGGCTGCACCGGCTGACCTATGAAGGGCTGCGCTGGCGCTATCCCCATGGGGCGCCGGAGAAAGTGCGCGGCATGCTGGAACACGAGCTCTCGCTGATCGGGAAGCTCAAATATGAGCCCTACTTCCTGACCGTGCGCGATGTGGTGCATTTTGCCCGCTCTCGCGACATCCTCTGCCAAGGGCGTGGAAGTGCCGCAAATTCAGTGGTTTGTTTCTGTCTGGGCGTGACGTCTGTGTCCCCGGAAATCGGCACCATGGTGTTTGAACGGTTCGTGAGTGAGGCGCGGGATGAGCCGCCCGATATTGACGTGGATTTTGAGCATGAACGCCGCGAAGAGGTGATCCAGCACATCTATGAACGCTATGGGCGCCACCGCGCGGGGCTGTGCGCCACTGTGGTGCACTATCGCGGCAAACGTGCAATCCGCGAAGTGGGGCGGGCCATGGGGCTGACGGAGGACACCATCTCCGCGCTGTCGTCGCAGCTTTGGGGGTTCTTCTCCACGGATGCGGTGCAGGACGAACGCATGCGTGAGATTGGTCTCGATCCCAATGACCGACGATTGGCGCAGACCATGGCGCTGGTGCAAGAGATCATCGGCTTCCCGCGCCACCTGTCGCAACACGTGGGTGGCTTCATCATGACCGAAGGGCGGCTTGATGAACTGGTGCCCATCGAGAACGCCAGCATGGAGGATCGTACGGTCATTTGTTGGGACAAAGATGACATCGAAAGCCTCGGAATTTTGAAGGTGGATGTGCTGAGCCTTGGCATGCTGACCTGCATCCGCAAGGGCTTTGACATGCTCAAGCGCCACCACGGGATGGACCTCGCCCTATCCACAATTCCGCCAGAAGATTCAGCAGTTTATGACATGCTGTGTAAGGCAGACAGCATTGGCGTATTTCAGGTCGAAAGCCGGGCGCAGATGAACTTTCTGCCACGTATGAAGCCGCGCAATTTCTATGATCTGGTGATCGAAGTGGCGATCATCCGCCCTGGCACCATTCAGGGCGACATGGTGCATCCCTACATCCGACGGCGCAATGGCGAGGAAACCGTGACCTTCCCGTCTGACGCCTTGGGGGAAGTGTTGGGCAAGACGCTGGGTGTGCCGCTGTTTCAGGAACAGGCGATGCAAATCGCCATCATTGGCGCGGGGTTCACACCGGAGGAAGCCGACCGGCTCAGGCGCTCTTTGGCGACCTTCAAGAAGCACGGCAATGTCAGCGAATTCCGCGAGCGTTTCATGCGCGGGATGAAGAAAAACAACTATGACGAAGACTTCGCCGCGCGCTGTTTTTCGCAAATTGAGGGCTTTGGGTCTTATGGATTTCCAGAGAGTCACGCGGCCTCTTTTGCACTGTTGGTCTATGCCTCCGCCTGGATCAAATGCCACCATCCAGGCATCTTTGCCTGCGCACTTCTCAACAGCCAACCCATGGGATTTTATGCGCCTGCCCAGATAGTTAGAGACGCACGAGAGCATGGGGTGGAGGTCCGCCCGGTGGATATCAACGAGAGTTTTTGGGACAATGTGATGGAGCCGGACGGGCGGGGCGGCTTGGCGCTGCGGCTGGGGTTTCGGCAGGTGCGGCGGCTGCGGGAAGAGGACGCAAGCTGGATCACGGCGGCGCGGGGCAATGGCTATCAAACAGTCGAAGATGTCTGGCGCCGCGCAGGCATTGATCCGCATGTGTTGACACGGTTGGCAGAGGCGGATGCCTTTGCCTCATTGGGGCTGAAGCGGCGGGAGGCGCTGTGGGAGGCCAAGGCGATCACAGCGGACAAGCCATTGCCTTTGTTTGCAGGGGACATGGACGGCGAAGGCATTCTGGAACCTGCGGCGATGCTGCCGGAAATGTCCATGGGAGAACAAGTGGTTGAGGACTATGTGGCGATGCGGCTGACCCTGCGCAAACACCCTGTGGCGCTGCTGCGGCACATCCTGACACCGGGGGAGCCGAACCAGGGATTAACGGAATAAAGTACCGCCCAAAATCCCGTCGGTATAACGTCGGTATAACGACTGTTTTGCGGAGGTGCGTATTTGCGCTGATTTGGGTAAACGCACCGCGCTTAAGCGTTGCGCAACCGTTCGGCCATATCGCGCGCATAGGACGGCTCCCGCGCCCAACTGCACGCCACTTCCCACGCCAAATGCGCACGGGTCTCGGCGCGGGATTTTGGTGCATGCGGCGCGGTGTCAAACAGCGGCAAATCCACACGACACTCGTCCCAATCAAGAAATGCAA
Source organism: Shimia sagamensis (assembly GCF_900182745.1). Taxonomy (GTDB): domain Bacteria; phylum Pseudomonadota; class Alphaproteobacteria; order Rhodobacterales; family Rhodobacteraceae; genus Shimia; species Shimia sagamensis. The sequence continues at coordinate 97,374 of NZ_FXTY01000001.1, forward strand.
AGCGACCGTCCGAAAGCTGCAGCACATTGCCCGGTGCCAGGTCGCCATGCACAACACAGGTGGGTGTGTCAGGCAGCGCCTGCCAAGCCGCGCGACACAGCGCAACCACATCAGGTGGCATTTGTGTGAGGTCCACATCGCCACCACACTCTTGCGAAAGCAACACGGTTGAGGACAGGAACCCCGGTCGCTGCTGCCAATCTTGAGTTTGGGCATGAAAGTTGAACAGCAAAGCGGCGACTTCAGCGAGAGCTTCACGCGGGACGAACTCGCCTTCGACAAAGGTTTCACAGGTCCAGCCCGTCTCTGACAACCAACCGTTTGCGCTGCGCATCATCTGTGGCACCACAAACCCACAGCGCCGCGCCACCGCTTGCACCGGCGCAAGCCAATTGAGCGCTGCTTCACCACGGGTGGTAGATTTGAACACCAAATCCCGCGGCAAACCACGGGTGCGCCAGACTTGATTGCGATGGCCGCCAGAGAGCGGTTCCAATGGGCAGCAAAGGTCCCAAAGATGGATTGGCGGCTGCGTCACGGCGCCCCCTTATGGCACCTCACAGGTAAAGAGGCGCACAGTCAAACCACCATGCGCCACCGTGGCAAATGGGGTCTCAAGCGGCAAATTGGTGGCTTTGGCCAAACCGGCGTCTGTGGTGATTATGCCAACTTTCCAACCGGAAAAATGTGTGGAGAGGGCTTTACCCAAGCTGGCATGCAGCGCAAACAACCCCTTTTTGTCACCAAGACGCGCACCATAGGGTGGGTTCACAATCACAATGCCAGGCGGGCCATCCGGGGGGGTGATCTCACCCACGCTTTTTTGTTCAAAACTGCAGACGTCCGCCACACCAGCGCGGTCCGCATTCTCCACCGACATCCGGATGGCACCGGCGTCTTTGTCCGAGCCATAAAATCGGTTTGTCGGAACCAGTGTGCCTGAGACCTTCAGCCCGGCATAGGCCTCGGCATCAAAACTGGCCAACTGTTCAAAAGCAAACCTGCGGCTGCGCCCTGGCAGAAGACCAGAGGCCATCTCGGCAGCTTCAATCACAAACGTACCCGAGCCACACATTGGGTCATACACCGTCTGGCTGCCATCAAAGCCCATCTGACGCAGGAACATCGCCGCCATGTTTTCCCGCATCGGTGCTTTGGACACGGCGGGTTTATGGCCACGTTTGTGCAGGCTTTCGCCCGAGGTATCGAGCGAGAAGGTCAGCATGTTGTTGTCGATGCGCACCTTGAGCACCACCTCAGCCTCATTGGAAATCGGCACGCCCACGGCAGCAACCAGACCTTTTTCAATGCGTTCTTTGGCCGCCCCGGCGTGGTAGATCTTGGACTTTTGCGTCACCACCTCCACCTTCACCGGCACATCAGACCGCAGGTAAGGCGTCCAGGACATCTCGCCAATTTGCTTCTCCAACAGATTGAGATGCATACATTGGAAATTGCCGATCCGCGCCAGCACCCGCACCGCCCCACGCAGACACAGGTTGGCACGCCAGACATCCTGCCAATTGCCACGAAAGCGCACGCCACCGGGCATCATCTTGGGCTTCTTGAAACCCGCCTCGGCGATCTCTGCCGCCAGAGGCTTTTCCAACCCCGGGGCGGTGACAACAAAAATCTCAAACTTGCGCATATCGCTCTCCATCACCAAAGCGGGTGTGTCGCCTCAGGTTTCAAAGTCCCTAAATACCCCGAGAGGAACTTGCGCAAGATACAACTGCGCCGTCTAGCCTTCTCTTAGGGTGTGCCAAACAAAGGTCCAAACAAAGGTTCTGCCGCCGCTGCCAAACGCAGCAGCCGCTCTTCCGAGCCGCCCAGCCCCAGCATCATCAGGCCACAGCTGGGCACGCCGGTGGGTAGGGTGATCGCCGCAGAGCCCATCAGGTTGCCAATACGGGTGTTGCGTAAGGCAAGCAGGTTTTCGGTCACATAATAGTCTTGATCGTGCATCAAGCGCTCGATGTTGGGTGGCAGGATTGGCGCGGTTGGCAGCAGCACAGCGTCATAACCTGCGATCCGCGCATTCCAAGTGGCGCGATACCCATCCAGCTTGTGCCAAGCGGCCACATAATCCGGCCCACTAAAAGACGCGCCGGCCCGGAAGCGTTCCAGAATCGGTTCAAACATTTTGTCAGGTGCAGTTTCGATAATTGCCTGCCACTCACCATAGGCTTCCGCTGTGTAAAGCGGCCCGGAAATCGCCAAAGCCTCAGTCACTTCCTCTGCTTTCAGAAACTCCAGCTCCACACCAGCTTCACGCAGGCGATGCAGCGCCCGTTCAAACCCAGCCAGAGGCGCTTCGCGGACCTGATCCAGCGCCACGGTTTCCAGCACGGCCATGCGGGTGCCTTTTAGCGAAGCGCCACGCAGATCCGGCACTGGTTTGCCTTCCAAAATGCCCAACAGCAGTGCGGCGTCCTCAACCGTGCGGGTCAGCGGGCCGACGGTGTCAAACTTGCGGCACAGCGGCACGGTGCCCTCACAAGACACACGGCCAGCAGTGGTCTTGAGGCCAACCAAATCGTTCCAGGCGGCTGGGATGCGCACGGAGCCGCCCGTATCCGAACCAATCCCCGCCGCCGCCAGCCCAAAGGCCACGGAGGCAGCCGCGCCAGAAGACGAGCCGCCGGGCACCGCACCGGGATCGTTCACACAAGGCGGCGTGGCGGTCATTGGGTTAAGCCCAATCCCGGAAAACGCCAGCTCGCTCATGTGGGTTTTGCCCAGACAGATCAGGCCTGCTGCCGTGGCGTTGCGCAGCACTTCGGCGTCGCGCGTGGGCATGCGGTTTTTGAGCAAAGCGGAGCCTGCCTCCGTGGCGACACCAGCTGTGTCAAACAGGTCTTTCCAGCTGATTGGCACACCGTCCAGAGGCGAGAGACGTTGACCCGCACGGGCCCGTTCTGCGGCGGCTTCCGCTTCGGCCAGCGCACGCTTGGATGTCACACGGGCGTAAATCCGGTCACGCGCGTCATGGCCCTCTATTGCCCCCAGAAAAGCTTGGGTCAGCGCCACCGGATCAATTGCCCCGCTCTCAATGCCCCGTCCCAGGTCCGCGGCGCTTTTCTCCAGCCAATCCAACATTCTGCTCTCCACTTTCTCTTCGCTGGCGACGGTAGCGGCGCAATCGCGCATGGACAATCCCGAAGCGACGCCCATATTGGCCCCATGACATTTGATAGCGATATTCTCATTGCCGGTGGCGGGCTCAATGGCCCGGCCTTGGCTTTGGCGCTGGCACAAGCCGGCTTTGACGTCACCGTGGTGGACGCGCGCCCTGCCCCTGCGAGGGCGGGCAGCAACTTTGACGGACGCGGCTACGCCTTGGCGCTGGCCTCCAAGCGGTTATTGGCGGCAATTGGCGTTTGGGACAAGGTGGCAGACCATTCCGAGCCAATGCGCGACATCAAAGTGTCTGATGGCCGCGCGGGCGAAGGGCCATCGCCGTTTTTCCTGCATTTTGACCACACCGAGATCGAAGAAGGCCCGATGGGTTTTATGTTGGAGGATAGGTTCCTCTACCGCGCCTTCTTGGAAGCCATGGAAGAAGAGCCACGCATCACCTTAATTTCGGGCACCTCGGTCATGGATCAAGCCGTGGACGCCTCTGGCGTGACCACAACATTCAGCGACGGCCGCACACACCGTGCCAAACTGCTGGTGGGCTGTGACGGGCGGCAGACTGGCGTGGGCAAACGCGCGGGCATCAAGCGCACTGGCTGGGGCTATGGGCAAACGGCACTGGTCTGCGCAATCACACATGAGCTGCCTCACAATGGTGTGGCGCATCAATTCTTTATGCCACCAGGCCCACTCGCGATCCTGCCTCTGCCCGGCAATATGTGCTCGATTGTCTGGTCCGAGACCGATGAAAACGCCGCTGCGATTCATGTGCTGTCAGATGAAGACTACATGGCGGTGCTGCGCCCACGCTTTGGCGATTTTCTGGGGGACATCGCTCTCACCGGCAATCGCTTCACCTACCCGCTGAGCCTGTCGGTCGCCAATGAGTTTGTCACCGAACGCGTGGCGTTGGTTGGGGATGCGGCGCATGGCATGCATCCAATTGCCGGACAAGGTCTCAACGCAGGTCTGCGCGATGTGGCGGCGCTGGCACAGGTACTGACCGAGGCCCAACAACGTGGCGAAGACTTTGCCTCAGAGCTGGTCTTGGCACGATATCAAGAATGGCGGCGGTTTGACACGGCCACATTGGTCGCCGCCACCGACCTGACCAACAAACTGTTTTCCAACGACAATCCGCTCCTGCGCGCAGCACGAGATGTGGGCATGGGCCTTGTCGGTGCCGTACCTGGCCTGCGCCACACGTTTATGCGAGAGGCTGCAGGCTTGAATGGCGAATTGCCCAAGCTGATGCGCTAAGGCGTTTTCTCATTCGCAAAATATCCTGGGGGTGAATTGGCATAGCCAAGAGGGGGCTAGCCCCCTCCCCCGCCACTGTCAGTCCAGCACGCGAGCTTCGTCGATCAACATCACTGGAATGCCTTCGCGAATTGGGAAAGCCAGATTGGCCGCTTTGGACACCAGTTCCTGACGGTCGACATCATAGTCCAGACGGCCACGGGTTTGCGGGCAGATCAACGACTCCAACATGCGACGATCAAACTTCGGTCCAGGTGTAGTGTGGGCATTCATTGCATATAATCCTCTCCAGCGCCGCCGCGCAGCGCAAATTCCAAAAGCGTCACAAGGGTTTCCCGACGTGTGGACAAAGACGGCGCCTCCAGCAAGGCCTGTTTGTCCTCTGCCGAAAACTCCAACAGCATCGACAAAGAATTGATCAACAATTCATTCTCCGCGTCTTTGAGCGTATCCCAGTCTGTCGACAGGTCGAGCTGTTCAAAGTAGCGCTTTAGCAGGGCCATGAAGACGGGGCGTTGAAAGTCAGCGTCCTGTTCAACCGGACCAAGATCGCAATCGAACCCACTCCAGCTCACCGCGCAGCGCCGGTAAGGCGTGAAGCCGTCCATTTCCGCCAAAATACGAAACCGCGACACCCCGGTGAGTGTGATCAAATAGCGGTTGTCGTCGGTTTCTGAAAACTGGGTGATACGCCCGACACAGCCAATGGCGTGCAGCCCCCTGTCGTCGCGGCCAGGCACCTCATTGGGTTGCACCATGCCAATCAGCCGCTCGCGGGTTTTGAGCGCGTCATCCAGCATCGCCAAATAGCGCGGCTCAAAGATATGCAGCGGCAGGCGCGACCGGGGCAACAGAAGCGCCCCGGGCAAGGGAAACACAGACAATGTGTCCGGCAAATCAGCGGCTTTGATCATGGCAGAAAGCCTACTCCGGTTTGCCCCATCCGCAAAGCGGATCAGACAAAGATCATTGAGCTGAGCTTACGACGGCCATTTAACACCACCGGATCATTTGGCTTGAGTGCCTCAAAAATGGTGAAGAGTTGCGCCTTGGCGGCGCCATCATTCCATTCGCGATCCCGGCGGAACAGTTCCAAAAGCTCATCCACGGCCTCTTCGACCATTTCTGCGCCATGCAGCGCTTGTGCCAGATCGAGGCGGGCCTGATGGTTGTCCGGATCCGCATCCACGGCGGCGCGCAATTCAGCCACGGGACCGGCATTTTCCGCCTGACGGGCCAGCTCAATTTGGGCCCGTACCGCTTCGATTTCAGGAGCAGCAGAAATGGCGTCTGGCACGCCGTTGATCACCGCTTCAGCCTCATCAACCTGCTCTAGAGCCAGATAAGAGCGCGCCAAGCCAGCAAAGGCTTCGGCGTTCTCCGGGTCTTGTTCAGCAATGGCGGCGAAGGTTTCTGCGGCGGACTCGGCATCGCCTTCGGTCAACATCTCTTCAGCAGCCACCAGCGCATCGGCTAGACCACCGTCCGGCACCTCGCCACCAGCAGCTTCGATCACGCGGGCCACAAAGGCCTCAATTTCGCTGCCCGGCAACGCGCCCTGGAAGCCATCCACCGGCTGGCCTTGCCAGAAAGCGTAAACCGTCGGGATCGACTGCACGCGCATCTGGCCGGCAATGCCCTGATTTTCGTCCACGTTGATCTTGGCCATTTTCACAGCACCACCGGCTGCGGTCACGGCCGCCTCAAGGGCAGGGCCGAGGGTTTTACACGGACCGCACCAAGGGGCCCAGAAATCCACAATCACCGGCACGGTCATGGAGGTATCCACCACCTCAGCCATGAAAGTGGCCTCTGACACGTCTTTGATCAAATCGCCTGTTGCGGGCGCGGTAGGGGCGCCTCCGCCAATAATATCCATCATTTTGGTCTCCGTCTGGAACTTGCCCTCTATATGGAGGGGAGAGCGGCAGAAACCAAGAGAGGAGTTGCCTCAGCAAGCTGGCAAGGTGGGATGTTTTGCGTGGTCTGTGTGTCTGTCGGCCTATGCGGTCGGGACGTGGGTGCGCTAGGGCAAGGCAAACGGCAACCCAAAAGGCTCGCCGTTGAATGTATGCGTGCAACAAGGGCAATCCGGACGCATGTCTGAGGCCGTGAGGTGAGGCGCAACTTTCTCCAGTTGACCGGTGTCCGCAACATAGAGCCCGCTGAAATAAGACGACTCGCCGACACGCACCACGTCTTGGCGATCAAGCTCACTGCGCGCCACAAGCCACCAGATCGGCGCCTCATCCAGCAACCTGGATTGCGCCTCGCTGTAGACGGCATCCCAGGATTGCCCAACCTTTGACAGCAGGAATCGAAACAATGGGGTGTGATCCACCCCATGCCGCAGACCCTGTCGCATGCTTGTTCTTGGGGTCTGCGTGCGTTTTTCGCGGTGATCCAGACGCAGGCATCCGTGCCGAACACCGTGGGTCCGCGTGTTGACCCTACGATAGAGCGGCTTTTTATCGCCACTCCGTGCCATCACAAATCGAAGGTTGCAAAGACCGGCGCGTGATCAGACGGTTTTTCCCAGCCGCGGGCGTCTCGGAATACGCGGCTGGAATGGCCTGCGTTGGATATGTCACCTGTGGCCCAAACATGATCAAGACGGCGGCCTTTGTCCGCCGCATCCCAATCTCGAGCACGATAAGACCACCAGCTGTACAGGTTGCCCTCGGGAATGTCCTGACGGGTGATGTCGACCCAGCCGCCGGCGTCCTGAGTTTCGGCCAACTTTTCCACCTCGATCGGCGTGTGGCTGACCACTTTCAGTAGCTTCTTATGATCCCAGACGTCATCTTCGCGCGGAGCAATGTTGAGATCTCCCACAAGGATGGATTTTTTGACCTGTTCTTTGCGAAACCAGTCACGCATCTCGGCCAAATAATCGAGTTTCTGGCCAAACTTCTCGTTTTTTTCGCGGTCTGGCACATCGCCGCCGGCGGGCACATAGAAGTTGTGCACGGTCACGCCGTTTTCCAGCGTGCCTGCGATGTGACGCGCATGGCCGAGGTCAGCAAAGTCTTCGCTACCGGCTTCGACCATTGGGATTTTGGAGAAGATCGCCACGCCGTTGTAACCTTTTTGGCCCCGCGCAACCATGTGGGTGTAGCCCAGTTCGGCAAAGGCTTCGGTTGGAATGAGCTCCACCGGGCTTTTGCACTCTTGCAGGCACAGCACGTCGGGCGCTTCTTCCTGCATCAGCTTGAGCACAATAGGCTCGCGCAGGCGCACCGAGTTGATGTTCCAAGTGGCAAGGGTGAAAGACATGTGGCGTGCTCCCGTTTTGTTCTCCTCGCGACCCTACCCCTGAGTGTTGGGACTGCCAATGCGAAATCCTGCGCATTTGGCGCGTGGAAATACGGACGGTTGGTCTGCGAAACAAAAAAAGGGCCCGAGCCGAAGCCCGGGCCAGTCCAACAGGGAGGTTCATGTCATAACCCGGACATGGGCGGGAACTCATAGGTCTTTGTAAATGATGTGTCTCAGATATTACTTTGATACACATCAACGTAACATATTTAGTATCTCCGCGCCGTTTCCAAAGGGGCGACGCGAAGAAATCGGCAAGATTATGCCACCAGGCGGTAGCCACCACTCTCGGTGATCAACAGACGGGCGTTGGAGGGATCAGGTTCGATCTTCTGACGCAGGCGGTAAATGTGGGTCTCCAGCGTGTGGGTGGTCACGCCAGCGTTGTACCCCCAGACTTCGTGGAGCAGCACCTCACGCGCCACAACACCTTCGGTGGCGCGGTAGAGAAACTTAAGAATATTTGTCTCTTTTTCCGTCAGGCGCACCTTGCTTTCATCTTCGCGCAACAGCAGCTTCATCGACGGCTTGAACGTGTATGGCCCAAGCTGGAAAACTGCGTCTTCCGATTGCTCGTGCTGGCGTAGTTGCGCACGAATCCGCGCAAGCAAGACGGGAAACTTAAAAGGCTTGGTCACATAGTCGTTGGCGCCCGAATCGAGCCCCAGAATCGTGTCCGCATCACTGTCATGGCCGGTCAGCATCAGGATCGGACTTTTCACACCCTGTTTGCGCATCAGGCGGCAGAGTTCGCGTCCGTCGGTGTCTGGCAGGCCCACGTCGAGAATGACAATGTCATAAAGGCCTTCTTTCACGCGGCCCATGGCCTCGACCCCGTTGCCCGCTTCAAACACGTCAAAATCCTCGGTCATCACAAGCTGCTCAGAGAGCGCCTCGCGCAGGTCTTCGTCGTCATCTACCAGAAGGATCTTTTTCAACTGTGCCATGTGCATCTCTCCGTAATGCGTTGCTTGTTAGCCATGTGAGGTGACTTCACAGCCAGAACAAGAATTGCTGCAATCTGCTCACGCCCTCGTGTTTCAGCACCACCAAATGTTTCATATTGCTACAGAAGAGGCTACATGGGATTGGCTGAAGACAGAGGTTCCGATGAGTTTTGCGCCTGACATTATCGAACGATTGGCCCGTGCGCGGGCGGATCTGCGCATGGGTGTGCCCATTGTGCTGACCGGCGAAGGCACGCCGTTGCTGGTGCTGGCAGCCGAAACGCTGACGGCAGAGCGGTTGGCGGATGTACGGACAGTTGGCGCCGCGCCCGACCTGACCTTGACCGCACGGCGGGCAGAAACGCTGAAGGCGCGGGCTTATGATGGTGACATTGCACGTGTGGCGCTGCCTGCAGAGGCGGATCTGCGGTGGATCAAGGGCATTGTCAGCCCGGAAGATGATCTGAAGACACCGATGAAAGGCCCGCTGGCCACGGCGCGCACAGGCGATGCGGCGTTGCATCGTGCGGCGGTGAAACTGGTGAAGTCAGCGCAGTTGTTGCCAGCCGCGTTGACGTTGGAGTTAGGCGAGGCCGGTGGCTTTGCACTGGAGCATGGTCTGACGGTGATCCCGTCTGCGTTGGCGGCGCCGCATCTGGCGGCGACCAGCCCTCTACATCCGGTGGTGCATGCGCGCTTGCCGATGTCAGCCGCGGAAGCAGGACGGCTGCACATTTTTCGGCCAGAGGATGGCGGCGCGGAGCACTATGCGATTGAAATTGGCCGTCCGGATCGCGAAGCGCCGGTGCTGGCGCGGCTGCATTCGGCCTGCTTTACCGGCGATGTGTTGGGCAGTTTGAAATGTGATTGCGGGCCGCAACTGCAGGCCGCTCTGGGGTTTATGGGCGCAGAAGGCAACGGTGTTTTGCTGTACCTCAACCAGGAAGGGCGCGGCATTGGATTGGCCAACAAAATGCGGGCCTATTCTCTGCAAGATCAGGGATTTGACACGGTTGAAGCCAACCACCGTTTGGGCTTTGAGGATGATGAGCGTGATTTTCGGATTGGGGCAAAGATCCTACAGGAGATGGGATTCTCCTCCGTGCGCCTGCTGACCAATAATCCACGCAAGATTGCGATGATGGAAAAAGCAGGCGTGGCCGTGACGGAGCGGGTGGCGCTGAAAGTGGGTGAGAACGCCCACAATCAGGCCTATCTCGCCACCAAGGCGCAGAAGTCTGGACATATGTTGTGACGCCAAATGATTTGGTTCTGACCCCGCGTGGCGTGCGCTTTATGGGGCGATACTTTCCGTGCAGCATCGGCAAGGGTGGCATTCGCAGCGACAAGTGCGAAGGGGATGGGGCGACCCCCGTGGGCGTGCATCACATCACGGGTTTGTTCTATCGGGCGGATCGTATTGTGCAACCTGCGCCATGGGCGATGGCGATTGGCAAAGATGATCTGTGGTCAGATGCCTCAGAAGATGCGGACTACAACCAGCTGGTGCATACGCCCTACGCCGCCAGCCACGAAAAGTTACGACGGGCCGATCCGTTGTATGACCTGGTGCTGCTCACCGATTGGAATTGGCCAAAGGCGCAGGCCGGGCGTGGATCGGCGATATTCCTGCATCAATGGCGGCGCCCGGGCTACCCAACGGAAGGCTGTGTCGCCTTTACACGCCGACACCTGTTATGGATCGCCAAACACGCGCCACCCGGGACACGGTTGATCGTACCCTGACTCACTCAGGGTAATCGCGATTCGTGGTTGCCTCAGCGAGGATCTTGTCATCACTGCGGGCCGTTGCAGTCCATTGGTAGGTGTGGACACCGTTTGGCGGACAGGGGCTTTTGTATTTGAACGTGCCAGCAGCGACTGCGCCGTCACCGGATATTTCAAGCTTCTGACTGCCCCCATGATTGTAATGGGGAACGTCGAGGTCGGTCAGTTCAATCTGAATGGTTTTTGTGCCTTCGGGCACCCCGTTGAGCACAAAATCCGGGTTGCCCACAATATTGGGGCGCCCAGAGGTGCAACTTGGAATGTCGCCCCAACCATCAAAGCTCAGCTGAAAATCTGCCATCGCTGGTGAGGCAACAACCGATGTAAGTACAATAGCAACAGGAAGGCGCATAAGACTTCTCCAACATAACAACACACAACCGCAGGATACCGCTGTGCGCCAATGCCGCAAGCCATTCTAGTAGGCGCGATCCCCGAAGATGGCGGAGCCGACCCGTACGTGGGTTGCGCCCAAGGCAACAGCGCGCTCATAGTCGCCACTCATGCCCATGGACAGCCCGTCAAGGCCGTTGCGGGCGGCCAGTTTCGCAAGCAGCGCAAAATGCAGAGACGGCTCTTCGTTTGCCGGCGGAATGCACATCAGGCCAACTACCGGCAAATCCAGCGCACGACACTCAGTGACAAAGCCATCAACATCCGCCAAAAGCACGCCGGATTTTTGGTCCTCTTCGCCGGTGTTCACCTGAATGAACAAGTCCGGGCATGTGCCCTCTTCTTGCGCAAGGCGGGCAAGAGTGTTGGCAAGCTTGGGACGGTCGAGCGAATGAATGGCATCAAACAGTGCAATGGCCTGACGTGCTTTGTTGGTTTGCAACGGACCAAGCAGGTGGACTTTGGCGTCCGGGTAGGTTTCGCGGAAAGTCGGCCATTTTCCGGCAGCTTCCTGCACCTGGTTTTCGCCAAAAAGGCGGTGGCCTTCTTTCAGGACCGCCTCCACCACATCATCCGGTTGGCGCTTGCTGACGGCAATGAGCTTAGTTGCGCCAGACGGACGTCCGGCGGCAGATTCGGATTTGGCAATGCGGCTTTTAATTTCTGAGAGCGACATGGACAGGCCTCTTGTTGGTGCTGCCCTGCAAAAATCATGGTTTTGCACAAAAAGAAAGGGGCAGGCTCTTGCGAGCCCGCCCCAAAGACTTGGTGTGGTTCAGCTATTAGAAGCTGAAGGTCACGCCGGCGTCTGCTTGGGTGTTGCCACCGGAGTTGGAACCAACGCCTGCCGCCAGGGATACGCCGCCACCCAAGGAGTGCGCGTAGCCGATGCCGTAGGAAGTGTCGTTGGAGGATGCACCACCGGTGGACACGAAGCCAGTTACAGTACCAGCTGCGGATACAGCGTATGCACCGGACAGACCAACCATGATGTCGCCACCAGCGTCGCTGGTTACGTCGTTGTCACCAACCAGAGCGGTGTAGGAGAAGTCACCGAAGGAACCGTCAGCACCGATGGCCCACTGGGAACCTGCGCTAGCGTGTGCGTCACCGTTGTCGCCGTACATGGCACCAATGCGGTGTGCGCCGAAGTTGTAGCCAGCACCGATCTGCCAAGAATCGTCGTCACCTGCGATGTCGCGGTCGTTCAGAGTGTAGGACGCGTTCACAGTGAAGTCGCTGATGGAGTACAGGCCTTTGATGGTCTGTGCGTCAGCTGCACCGTTACCGAAGCCTTGCTTGCGGAAGCCTTCGAAGTTTGCTGCCTGGTCCAAGAAACCAGTGTAGCCTACGCCGTTACCACCCCAAGAAACTACGTCACCGGAGTCGAACACGTCAGAAACGTGACCTACGTCAACACGGAAGCCGCCGGTGGAAACCGCGAAACCAGCCGCGCCTGCGCCGCCAGTTGCGCCTGCACCATTGTCAGAGCTGTCGTCAGCCTGCCAACGAATACGGCCTTCGAACTTAACGCCACCGTCAGTTTCGGTCACGCCGTTCACGGTCAGACGGAAGCGGTGGTCCAGGTAAGTTTCCTGAGCGTTAGGAGTATTGTCTTCAGTGTAAACAACACCCAAACGGCCGGAGCCAGACCAGGTCAGATCAGCGGCGGCAACGCCAGCGGTAGCAACGAGTGCAGTCGATGCGAAGAGAATCTTTTTCATGATTTTTTCCCTCGGATTTCCAATTCATGCGCCCAACCTGGAGAATCCCAGATCAGGTATGCCGTAGTCTCTCGCTCTTTTGGGGGTGTTTTGGCAAGCACGGCGCGAAGCTTTAAGAGAAGATGACCAGACGTGATGCAGACATGCCACAGTTGGTTTTCCCAAGCAAAAAACCGCCGATAGATTAACCAATACGCAGGGTTGAAGCATTTCACTGCCGTACGTGTTGCGCCCTTATATATAGCGTAAGACTCTTGCCCAATGCGTAGGGGTTGGCTAGGACGGGTACAAACCACGTCTTGAGGCAGTTTTATGGAACTATACCGTCGTCCCGCCCTGTTGGCCGCACTTGTTGCTGCGCTGAGTGTAAGTGCCTGTGGCAATAGGGACAAAAACCCAACTGGCCTTTTGGCGGATGGCCGCACCACGGAATACAGCCAGGAACGCGAAACCATCTGGGACATCTTTGGTCCGGACAATTCAGACGAAACAGTTCGGGTGAACAAATACCTGTGGGCGGCATCGATGGAAGTTTTGGACTTCTTGCCGGTTCAGACGGTTGATCCCTTTAGCGGCGTTATTTCCACCGGATATGGCACACCGCCCGGCGGCGGACGGTCTTATCGCGCGACGATCTACATTCGCGACTCATCTTTGGATGCGCGCTCATTGAATGTGGCCTTGCAGTCCAGCGGTGGCCGGGCTGTCCCAGAAAGCACAGCGCGGGCTGTGGAAGACGCCATCCTGACACGCGCACGGCAAATCCGGATTGCCGATCGCAAAATCTGATCTGGCCACCCCCAGACGTTTTGAAAGCCGCAGCATCTGACTGCGGCTTTTTTTGTTTTAGCTGCGCAGCGCGCCGGGTGGCATGTCGTGGAGTTTCTGAATCCACTCCAGTTGTTTGGGCAGACAACAGCTTTGTAAGTCGTAGTTCTCGACCGCATAGGCGCGCGAGGCTTTGGCCATGTCGGCGCGCATGTCGGGATCATCCAGCACGGTGCAGATCTCTTCGATCATGCGGTTGCCCTCAAAGAACGGAAACAGGCGGCCAGTTTCGCCATGGGCAATGACCTCTGTGACCGGCGCCGTGTCACTGGCGATGATTGGCGCGCCAATAGCCATGGCCTCCATCAACGACCAGCTCAGCACAAAGGGATATGTCAGATAGACGTGGGCGCGGCTGATTTGCAGCATGGCGAGGAATTGGTCGTAAGGCACTTTGCCCAAGAACTGCACGCGCTCCCAATCCGGTGTTGGGATTTTACCGCGCACCTCGTCAATGTATATCTGCTTCCATGTTTGGCCTTTGGGCGGGGCCGCGCCGTAGCTGACCTCATCCCCACCCACGATCAGCACTCGGGCATTTGGGCGTTGTTTGAGCAGTTCCGGCAGCGCCCGCATAAAGATGTGGTAGCCGCGATACGGCTCCAAGTTGCGGTTCACAAAGGTGATGACCTCGTCATCCTGTGTCAGCACACTGCCGTCTTCTAGGGTCAAAGACGCATCAGGGTTCGCGCGCACCACATCGGTGTCGATCCCGTCATGAATGACGCTGATCATCTCTTTGTATTCCGGCGGGAAGGTGTTTGCCTGAAACTGAGTTGGGCTGATGCCAAGGTCCGCCGATTGATGGTGCATCATGTTGTTGAGGTTCTTCAGGCGCAGGCGGATGGAATCGGTGTCGGCATTTTTTCTCGGGAATTCCGGATCAAAATGCGTGTCGGTGTCGTGGAGCGCATAGTAAAGCTCACAATAGAGACCAATCCGCGCGGTGGGCCACAGATCGCGCAGGAACATCGATTCCCCCCAACCGGGGTGCGCAACAATCACATCAGGGGTGTAATCCTCTTGATCCCGCAAGCGCCGTGCAGCGGCATAACAGGCCTCAGCCCGCAGCACTTTGGTTTCAAAGTCCACCATCCACGGGTGCAGACCTTGGGCTGGCTTGCGTTTGATCTGATAAGGGTACAGCTCAACCCCCTGCCATTTGCCACGCCCCTTGGCCCGTAACGTGATGGAGCGCACATCATGGCCCCGCGCAACCAATTCTGGTGCCAGATGTTTGAACTGTCCGGGGAAATTCTGGTGGATAAAGAGGATTTTCACGCCAACGACCTGTCTCAAATGTTCTTCTTATGAGGGTATAGCGCGAAAATAGGCCGCCGTAAGCCATGGGATGGGTCAAATTGCGGCGCTTGTGACTGGACCAAGGCGCGTGGGCGTCCTATCACCTTGCGCAACCCGCGCCACGCTTTTGAGGTGGCTGACACGAATAAATGAAAAGGTGCCACCGCATGTCGCGCTATAGCCCCGCAGAGATTGAAGCCCGCTGGCAAGAGGCCTGGGCCAAGACCGAGACCTTCAAGGCCGTTCGGGATGAGAGCAAACCCAAGTACTATGTGCTGGAGATGTTCCCCTACCCGTCCGGCAAGCTGCACATGGGCCACGTGCGCAACTACACCATGGGCGACGTGATCGCGCGGTATAAGATTTCTACCGGGCATAATGTGCTGCACCCGATGGGTTTTGATGCGTTTGGCATGCCCGCGGAAAACGCGGCTATGGCCTCCGGCGGCCACCCGAAGGATTGGACCTATTCCAACATCGACACGATGGTTGAGCAGATGAAGCCGTTGGGTTTGTCTCTGGATTGGTCGCGTATGTTTGCCACCTGTGACGAGGAGTATTACGGGCAGCAGCAGGCGCTGTTCCTCGATTTCCTGCAAGAAGGTCTGGTTTATCGCAAAAATGCGGTGGTGAACTGGGATCCGGTGGACATGACTGTGCTCGCGAACGAGCAGGTCGAAGCGGGTCGCGGTTGGCGCTCCGGTGCGCTGGTGGAGCGGCGGGAACTGACGCAGTGGTTCTTCAAGATTTCCGACTATTCCGACGAGTTGCTAACCGCGCTGGACGGGTTGGACAACTGGCCTGCAAAAGTGCGGCTGATGCAAGAGAACTGGATTGGCAAGTCGCGTGGCCTGGAATTTGGTTTTGAGCGCACAGATGGTGGTGAGGATATCACCGTTTACACAACGCGCCCTGACACGCTGATGGGCGCGTCTTTTGTCGGCATCTCGCCCGATCATCCGATTGCCAAAGAGTTGGAAGCGTCCAATCCTGATGTGGCGGCGTTTGTGGCCGAGTGCCGCAAGGGTGGCACAACTGAGGAAGCCATCGAGACCGGCGAAAAGCTGGGCTATGACACAGGCCTTCGCGTGAAGCACCCATTGAACCCGGAGTGGGAGCTGCCGGTTTGGATCGCGAACTTCATCCTGATGGATTATGGCACTGGCGCGATTTTTGCCTGCCCCGCACATGACCAGCGAGATTTGGACTTCTGCCGCAAGTATGATCTGCCAGTTGTGGACACCTTCTTTGCGATTGGCGACGAGACACCGGTAGAAAACACCGCGTTTGTGCCAACCAAAGAAGAGAAGGTAAAATGGCAAAACCATTTTGCCGGTCTGGACGAGGCCACCGGCCAAGAAGCCATCGATGTGACCATTGATTTTGCCGAGAAAGCCGGTTGGGGCAAAGGTGTGACCAACTTCCGCCTGCGCGACTGGGGGCTGTCCCGTCAGCGCTATTGGGGCTGCCCGATTCCTGTGGTGCATTGTGATGAATGCGGCGTGGTGCCGGAGAAGAAAGAGAACCTACCGATTGCGCTGCCGTATGATGAAGACGGCAAGGCGATTGATTTCTCTGTGCCCGGCAATCCGCTCGACCGTCACCCAAGCTGGCGTGATTGCAGCTGCCCGAACTGTGGCGCGCCTGCAAAGCGGGAAACCGACACCATGGACACCTTTGTGGACAGCTCCTGGTACTTCGCACGTTTCACCGCACCACAGGCAGACACGCCAACCGTGGCGGAAGATGCGGCCTATTGGATGAACGTTGATCAGTACATCGGCGGCATTGAGCACGCGATTCTGCACCTGCTGTATTCGCGATTCTTTGCGCGGGCGATGCACATCTGTGGCCACCTGCCTGAGAGCGCCAAAGAGCCGTTTGACGCGCTGTTCACCCAAGGCATGGTGACCCACGCGATTTACAAGAACGCAGAGCGCACCGATAAAAATGGCCGTCCGGTTTACCACTACCCCGCTGAGGTCGAAGACCGTGATGGCGCTGTTGTGGTGAAAGAGACTGGTGAAAAGGTGGAGGTGATCCCATCCGCCAAGATGTCCAAGTCCAAAAACAACGTGGTGGACCCGGTGGATATCATCACCGCCTTTGGTGCCGACACCGCACGCTGGTTTGTGTTGTCTGACAGCCCTCCCGAACGGGACGTGGAGTGGACAGCCTCGGGTGCGGAAGCGGCGTACAAACATCTGACCCGTGTGTGGAACCTCTGCGACAAGATTGGCGAGATGGACGACAATGCCAAAGGTCAGGGTGATGACGAACTGCTGCGTGAAACACATAAGGCAATTCGTGACGTGACGCTGGGTGTGGAGAGCTTTGGCTTCAACGCCTCGATCGCGAAGCTTTATGCCTTTACCAACACCATTGCCAAATCCAAAGCGGGCAAAGCCGCCAAGCGGGAAGCGATCATGACACTGGCACAGTTGATGTCACCAATGACGCCGCACCTTGCGGAAGACATTTGGGCGCATCAGGGCGGCGAAGGCCTGGTTGTGAACGCGGCCTGGCCGGTCGCAGATGAGGCGATGCTGGTGGAAGCCAACGTAACGCTTCCAATCCAGATCAACGGCAAACGGCGCGGTGAAATCACCGTGGCCAAAGACATGCCAAAAGAAGAGGTTGAAAAGCTGGCGCTGGCGCATGAAGCTGTTGTTCGAGCGCTGGATGGGGCCCAGCCCAAAAAGATGATTGTTGTCCCCGGTCGGATTGTGAATGTCGTCGTTTAACCGCCGCCTCTTTATGTTGTCTGCAGCCGCACTGGGGGGCACCTCCCTGAGCGGCTGTGGTTTTGAGCCTGTCTATGGCATAGATGGGGCAGCCTCCAAGCTGCTCAACAACATCCTTGTGGATGAGCCCAAGGCCAATGAGAGTTACATTTTGGTGCGGGAGTTGGAGAACCGACTGGGCCAACCGGGCAGCGCGCCGGACTATGGGCTGTCGTTGGCGTTGCATCTGGATGAGCGTGGCGTGGGCCGGACCTCCGCCCAAGTGACCAACCGGTTTGATGTGATTGGATCGGTGACCTATGCGCTGCGTGGGATGGACGACAAAGAGGTGCGCACCACCGGCAAAGTGTCGAGCTTCACCAGCTATTCCGCCAGCGGTAGCACGGTGTCGGAACTGGCGGCCAAAGATGACGCCTATGAGCGTCTGATGGTGATTCTGGCGGATCGCATTGTGGTTGATTTGCAAGCCTTTGCGGTGTCTGAGGCGGCATGAAGCTTTCTGCGCGGGACGCCAATCGCTACTTTTCCAAGCCGGAACCGGATCGCACAGGCCTGTTGATTTACGGACCTGATGCGATGCGCGTGGCGCTGAAACGCCAGGAAGTGATTGCAGCGCTCATAGGCCCGCAGGGTGAAGAGGAAATGCGGCTGACGCGCATTCCCGGCGCGGATTTGCGCAAAGACAAAGCGGCGGTATTGGATGCCATCAAGGAAGTGAGCTTCTTCCCCGGACCACGTGTGGTTTTTGTGGAGGCCGCGACCGATGCTGGTGCACCGGCGATTCTGAGTGCCTTGGAAGACTGGGCTGAGGGCGATGCGCAGATCGTGGTGACCGCTGGGCAACTCAAAGCCAGTTCCAAGATGCGCAAGGCGTTTGAGACCCATCGCAACGCTTATGCGGTGGGGATTTACAACGATCCGCCCAGCCGAGAAGAGATTGAAGCCGATCTGAAAGCCGCAGGGCTGGGCAATGTTGAACACGAGGCAATGACCGACCTGTTCAATCTGGCGCGTGAGTTAGACCCCGGTGATTTCCGACAGACCTGTGAAAAGCTGGCGCTTTATAAGTTCAAAGATGACCTGCCGGTGACCTCTGAGGATGTGGCGGCCTGTGCGCCCGTGTCCACCGAGGCGGCGTTGGACGATATTCTGAACATCGTGGCCGAAGGGCGCGCGAGAGAGATTGGCCCCGTATTGCGCAAGCTGGAGGCGCAGGGGGTGAACCCTGTGTTGCTGATCATCTCGGCCACGCGGCATTTCCGGGCGCTTTATGGCGCAGCGGCAGACCCCGGCGGGGCAGCGGCGGGTATTGCCCGGATGCGCCCGCCGATATTTGGGCCCCGCCGGGATCGCATGGTGCGACAGGCGTCGAGCTGGGGCGCGCCAAAGCTGGAACAGGCGTTGACCGGGCTGACAGACACGGATTTGCAGCTGCGCTCAGCCGGACAGCGGGCGCCGGAGATGGCACTGGTGGAGCGGCTGTTCTTGCGGTTGGCGATGCTGGGCCAGCGCGGGCGGTAAAGCGCGACGAGGCGTCACAAACCAATGTGGCGCTTGTTTCACACCATGAGGGCAGGCAGGCTTCTTTCCGAAAGCAAGGAGAATGCCATGTATGAAGTGATCGGAAGCCCCACCAGCCGCGCGTTTCGGGTGGTGTGGATGTTGGAAGAGCTGGGCTTGCCTTACACGCTGTCGCCGGAAAAGCCACACTCCGAGGTGGTGAGCGCGCTCAATCCCTCTGGCAAAATTCCAATCCTGAAAGATGGCGACGCGGCGATCATCGACAGCACCGCGATCCTGACCTATCTGGCGGACAAACATGGCGCGCTGACCTTTCCGGCTGGCACCATTGAGCGGGCGCATCAGGACAGCTTTACGCAGCAGATCTTGGATGAGGTGGAAGCTGGCTTGTGGACCGCAAGCCGCCACAACTTCATCTTACCGGAAGACCGCAAGGTGCCTGCGGTGAAAGAGACCCTGATGTGGGAATACAGTCGCGGATTGAAGAACGTGCTGCGGCGTCGACAGGGGACTTATTTGATGGGGGAAGAGATGACCGTGCCAGATATCATTCTGACCCATTGTGCCACCTGGGCGAAGTTTGAGGGCTTCCCAACCGACAATGAGGAGTTGCTTGGCTACATCAAGGTCACGCGTGGTCGAGACGCCTTTCAGAAACTGCTGCCGAAAAAGAAGTGAGGGGCCAGCCCCTTTTGGCCTGCGGCCAATTCACCCCGAGATATTTTTGGAATGAGAATGCTAGGTGTTGCGCGACAGCCAGTTGGCCGCGCCTAGGCCCGCCCAGCGCCCCGTGGCAAGGCAGGCGGTGAGCAGGTAGCCGCCGGTGGGGGCTTCCCAGTCGAGCATTTCACCCGCAGCAAAGGTGCCGGGGGTGTCCTTGAGCATGAGATTTTGATCCAGCGCGTCGAGGCGCAGGCCACCTGCGGTGCTGATCGCTTCATCCATTGGGCGTGGGCCGACGTGTGTGACTGGCAGGGCTTTGAGGAGTGGCGCGAGGTCCTCTGGCAATGGCTGGCCAAACTCCATCAGAAGCGCTTGTTTTTCTGGCGTAAGCTTCAGGGCTTTGCGCAGGAAATTGGCACGGCTCATTTTGCCTTTGGGGCGGGAGAGGCGGGCACGGATGTCTTCGAGGCTCATATCCGGCAGCAGGTCGAGGGTGAGTGGCGCGCCGTCACGCATGGGGCGGGAAACTGCGTAGATGCCGCCCCCTTCGAGACCACGGGCTGAGATGACAAACTCCGCGCGTACTGAGGAGCCACCCGCTGTGAGGGTCACATTTTTGATCGGGGTGCCAAAGTGGCGCGCCATATGGGGGGACCAGTTCACTTCGAAGCCCATATTCGCGGGTTGAAAAGGCGCGGTTGAGGTGTTGAGCCAGTCCGCCCAGGCGCCATCTGATCCAAGGCGCGCCCAGCTGGCGCCGCCACAGGCCAGCACGCAAACCTTGGGGGTGATCTCTTGGGGGCCATCCGGTGTGTCAAAGCGATAGCTGCCGCCGGTCCAGCGCCAACGGGTGCGGATTTCCACGCCTTGCTCCGACAGATGTATCAGCCACGCGCGCAAAAGGGGGGAGGCTTTCATCACCTTGGGAAAGACCCGGCCTGAAGAGCCCGTGAACATGTCCTGCCCCAAGCCTTCGGCCCAGGTTGTGATCTCTTTGGGGCCAAAGGCTTCCAGCATGGGGCGCAGGGAGGGCGCAGCCTCGTGATAGTGGCTCAGGAAGGCTTCAAACGGCTCGTCTTTGGTCAGGTTGAGGCCGGATTTGCCTGCCATCAATAACTTGCGCGCGACAGAGGGTTTGGCCTCCGCCACCACAACAGAGTGCCCCGCCGATGACAGCATATCAGCGGCCATGAGACCGGCGGGGCCTGCGCCTATGATCAGCGCATCAGTCACGTGGCAGGCATCGATACGGTCAGCGGGGTTTTGAGTTCCACCACACGCTGTGGATACGGAATGGTGATGCCTTCGTCCTTGAGCGCGTTCCAAATCAGGAAGAGCACATCGGAGGTGAATTTGTTGCGCCCGTCGTCGATGCCCTCGACCCAGAACTCTACGGCAAAATCGACGCCATTGTCGCCAAAGCCGCGCAGCTCGCAATCTGGCGGAAACGGGTCGTTGAGCACGCCGGGGTGTTTGGCTACTGCGGCCTCAATGATGGCGGGCACCTTGTTGATGTCGGTGTCGTAGCTGACCGAGAATGGCGCCTCATAGCGGTTGGCAGACCCACTGTCGGAATAATTCACCACACGGGTGGTGATAAAATCCTCGTTGGGGACCACAATCCAACGACCATCATAGGTTTCCAAAATGGTGGCGCGGGCGGTCATTTTGATGATGGTACCAGCTTCGCCGCCGTCGAGTTCGACATAGTCACCAACGGTGGCCTGACCTTCGAGCAACAGGATCACGCCCGAGATGAAGTTCGACGCAATTTTTTGCAGACCAAAACCAAGGCCCACGCCAATCACACCGGTGAGAACCGCCAGAGAGGTGAGGTTGATGCCCATGATGTTCATCACCAGCAGGAAGGCGACACCAAAGATGCCGATTTCCAGGGTTTTGGCAATGAGCTCGCGCATGGCGGGGCGCATCTCGTCCTGTTTCTTGATGAACTGGCTGGATTGCTCGTTGGACCAACGGCCAAGCCAGAAGATCGCGCTTGCGACCAGCACAAAGCGGATGGCAAAGAGCACGGAGAACGAAAGGTTGCCCAATGGCACAACGGTGGTGTCCAGATAGGCCATAACCTCATCCAGAATGCCCAGCGCGTAGAGACCCGCAATCGGCACAAAGATGTAGCGGCCCAGCACCTTCATCACCGGATCAGCGATGATTTCTTTGACCAGAATGCGCACCGCCAGGAACAGGAACACCCGTTTGCCAAAGGCAATCACCGCGCCGGAGCCAAACAGCGAGCGGGTCACGTTTTCGCCAATACCAATGAAGACATAGGCCAAGAGCGGCAGCAGCAGTGGCAAGAACATCGACACAAAGCGGCGGGCGCGGGCGATGTAGCTGTCTTGACCTTCTGGCGGCGTGAGCCAGCGATCCAGCAGCGGGTGCAGCTTGCGGCTGGCATAGAGCGCGGCGAGGTACGCAACCAGAAGCAGGCCAAATTGCGACCAAGCGGCGGGGCTGAGCAGCCACCCTTGGGCAATGCCCCAAAGGCGCTCCACATGTTCAAGGGCTGTGTTGAGAAAAGCTGTGCCGTCCATGGTGGGTCCGCTTGCTGTCATTGAGGCTTAGGCTAACCTCTTGCCTTGCGGGCTTTGGTAACTCAATCAAAAACGCGGGGAAAATACCGCGTGATTACGCATTCCCGCACGGGCAAGACGTGCCAAACCTTATGGCGCGCCCTATTGGTAGTGCTTCTTGCGGGACATTTTTCCGATGCCGGGGTTCAAGCTGTTGGTGGGGTCCACCGATTTGTAAAAGGCGGCGAGGTCCGGTTTGGCGGCATAAAGATGGCCGACGTTGTGTTCCGCAGGGTACTCGGCGCCGCGTTTGTCCAATATCTCCAGCATGGCCGCTTTGAGCGCCGTCGGATCACAGCCCTTTTTCACGATGTAGTCCTGATGCAGCACGTGGCACATGAAGTGGCCATAGTAGAGCTTGCTGACCAATTGATCGGTGATGTCCTTGGGCAGGGTTTCGAACCAATCCTCATCATTGCGGCGCAGGGCGATGTCGAGAGCGATAATGTCTTCGACCTCTGCACTGTGCACATTCATGTAGCGCACGGCAGCGCCTGCCGCGGCAAAACGCAGAAGCCCAGCCATTTTGGCTTCACGGTCATCACATTCAAAGAAATCAAGCGCGCCGTTGGCGGTCATTTCACTCAGGAGCGTGCGGGCCTCTTCGATGCCGCCGTCCCGCATCTTCAGGATCAGGTGGTGCGGGTAAGCTTTACGGAAAGCCCGCATACGTTTGGGCACCACGTTGGGCCAAAGGCGGGCGGCAAACTGCATGAACCTATCGGTGAAATGCGTCAGACCCGGCACGTTTTGCAGGCGGGCATCGACGGTGCCTTTGAGGGCAAAGAAGGTGGGCAACCGATCCGTGCCCAACTTGTCGATCATCACCATCGTGTCTTTGCCATAGACATCGGAGAGGTCAAACACATCCTCGTGCAGGTACTCGGCGCTGACCGGCAGGGTTTTGAAATCCTTCAGAATGCGACGGCGCAGGGTGCCCAAACCGGCGGTATCTGAAGCGGCCACGTAGAAGGTCTTTTCCGCGTCATTCTTGGCGTAGGTGTCCAAGCGCACGGCAAACACGGCCAGCTTACCGGCACAGCCTGCGGCCTCATAGAGACGGGATTTGTCGGCGTTAAACCGGGCCGGGCTGTCGGCATCCACATCGCGTACACGTTGAGCGTAGTCGGTGTCGGAGGCGCGGCGGTTGTCCTCGTGGATGTCTTTTGCGGTGAAGCTGCCGGCCTGCAGGTTGGTCAGGACCTCCTCTGGCGTGGCGCCAAGGTCAATGCCGAGGTGGTTGACCAATTGCAGCTCGCCCGCCTCGGTGATCTGCGCAAAGACAGAGAGCTCAGTGTAGCTGGGACCACGTTCCACAAGCGCGCCGCCGGAGTTATTGCAGACGCCGCCCACAACAGACGCGCCAATGCAGGAGGAGCCGATCACGGAATGCGGTTGGCGGCCAAGTGGCGCCAGCAGTTTCTCCAGCTTGAACAATGTGGACCCCGGGAAAGAGATCACCTGTGTGCCGTCTTTGATGAGTTGGATGTCATCCATGCGGCGGGTGTTGATCAGCACAACCTCGCGGTCATAGCTGCCTTTGGGGGTGGACCCTTCGGTCAGGCCGGTATTTGCCGCTTGCATGATGACAATCTTGTTCGCTGCGACACAGGCTTGCAGAACTTGCCATTGTTCGAGAAGGGTCGCGGGTTGCACAACAGCGAGGGCGTCGCCTTCGCCAGAGCGGAAGCCTTTGCGGAACCGTTGGGTGCGGCGGTCACCGGTTAATACGTGACGTTTGCCAACAATGTTACGCAGCTGCGCGATTACCTGATCTTTGCCCATGAGACCCTCACACCATAAACACATGCTCCGGTGATGGGTGGTAATTGGTCAGCTCACCGGCGCGGGCGTTGTGCGACGGCGATGCTGTAGGGTCAACCGCTTGCGTTAATTGGTCCAAAAATGTGACCAAATTGATATATCAGGGGTTTTGGGTATCTACAGACACATCTGTTTTATGCCCGTCGCGATCTCCGGTTTGGCCGCCAGCGTGTCCGCTGCTATCTCGCGCGCCACAGAGAGCACATCTTCAGCAGGCACAATGCGTTCGATCAGCCCGTAGGTGAGCGCCTCCTCTGCAGTGAGTTTCTGACCACCCATCAACATGAGCTTGGCACGGGCAGGGCCGACCAAGGCGGCCAAACGCGCGGGATCGGAGGGCTGCGGCAGGTAACCGAGCTTCATGACCGGGTAGAAAAACTTCGCGTGCGGCGCAGCGATGCGGATGTCACAGGCCAGTGCCATACCGTTTGCGCCACCTGCCAAAGTGCCATTCAGCGCCGCGATGGTCAGACCGGGCAAGGCAGCAACCGCGCTGGAGAGGCGCTCCCAAACCGGGCTAATCGCGAGACCTGCGCGGGCTTCATCCAAATCGGCGCCTGCGGAGAATACCTTACCCGCTCCAGTGAAGATCAGACCCCGCGCGTCTTGGGCAGACTCTGAGATTTCTGCCAAATCTGTCAGCATCGCCTCGGTCAGGGAATTGGCCTTCTCAGGCCGGTTGATGGTCACAATCCACAGGCCGCTGTCGTCTTTGGTCAACTCAATCATGTTTGTCTCACTTTGCCCAAGAGGCCGTCTTTGCCACAAAAGGCTGTTTTTTGCCGACGCGGCCCGCAAAGCAACCGCTTGGAATGTTTGATTTCCCTTGAAGTAAGGCGATCGAGGCGAGCCGTCTACCCCAGGGTGAAAAACCCATGTGTTTGACCCTTGACCCTGCCTCAGTGAAGACCCAGTCTTAAGGGGAAGACTTTGAAAAGGTAGATAAGTTGATGCAGATTTCAGCACCCCGCATTTTCACAACCACGGCTTTGGCCACGGTTTTTTGCGCCCAGGCCGCTTGGGCAGACGTAACCGCAGACGAAGTTTGGAGCAATTGGCGCGACTCGATGACCGGTTTTGGCTACGAGATTTCGGCCACGGAAAGCACCGAAGGCGATGTCTTGACTGTGAACGGGCTGGCAATGTCGATGGACATTCCGGAAGAAGACGCCACCGTGGCAGTCGACCTGGGCAGCCTGGCATTTGAGAACGTCGGTGACGGCACCGTGCGGGTTGTTTTGCCCGAAAACGCACCGATCCTTGTGAAACTTTTGGATGACGAAGAGGCGGTTGAAATTGCGCTGACCATGTCGTCCGCCGACATGAAAAACATTGTGTCCGGTACAGCGGAAGCCATGGTTTACGAGTATGCCGCAAGCAAACTGGACCTGATCGTGGACAGCATTGTTGTGGACGGTGAAACCATCCCGGACATGGACATTGCCCTGACCATGGCGGACCTCGCAGGACGCTCACAAACGACGTTTGGCGATGTGATCAGCAGCGTGCAAAAAGGCAGCATCGGCAATGTGTCTTTGATTGCCAAAGGCGTGGATCCGGACTCCGGTGAAAACTTTGACATGACCGTGACCGGCGCAGGCTTGGAAGTGGACGGCACAGCCAGCGTGCCAAGTGGTGACTATGGTGAAGATGTTGCCGCATTCTTTGCGGACGGTTTTGCCATTGAAGGTAGCTATTCACTGCAATCTTCCACCATGAATGTGAACTTCGTGGAAGACGGCACCCCAGGGTCCATGGCCTATACCAGCGGCCCGGCCTCTGTCGGGATCGATATGGACAGCGAAGGCATGGCCTATGATGGCACCGTCACCAATGTTGCGGTGAATGTGGCCAGCCCTGAGTTTCCGCTGCCAATCGACATCAGCTTTGGTGAAATGGGTTATGGCTTCTCGGTACCTCTAGCCGCATCTGAGGAGCAGCAAGAATTTGGCCTGACCGTGAAGCTGCTGGACCTGAGCGTATCTGAAATGCTGTGGGGCATGTTTGACCCCGGTCAGGTGCTGCCACGTGATCCCGCCAACCTGCTTGTGGACGTGAGTGGTTTGGCCACCGTTGCAATCGATATCCTGACGTTGGATGACGACAGCCCGGAAATCCCAGGCGAGTTGAACGCGCTGAACATCAACGACATCCAACTGAATCTCGCCGGAGCCGCAGTGGTAGGTGCAGGCAGCTTCACCTTTGACAACACTGACATGGAAAGCTTTGACGGCTTCCCGCGGCCCGAAGGCAGCCTGGACGTCAAGATTGCCGGCATCAACGGGCTGATGGACAAGCTGATCTCGATGGGTCTTCTGCCAGAAGAACAGGCGATGGGCGCACGCATGATGATGGGCATGTTCACCCAGCCGGGTGACGGCGACGACACGCTGGTCTCAAAAATCGAAGTCAATGAGCAAGGTCAGGTTCTGGCCAACGGGCAGCGCCTGAAATAAGGCAACCCGCATTTGCGAATACGAAGGCCGCAGCGGTTTGCTGCGGCCTTTTTATTTGAGCGGATACGTCGCGTTCAATGCCCCATTCCCCCACTGGACGTTGCGGCAAGTGCGGCCTAGTCTCGCGCGCAAATCAGTAAAAGGACCTGCGTCATGGCGACCGGCACAAACATCCGCACCTACTACAATGGCACTTGGCATGACGGCGACATTTCCATTATCCGCGCGGCGGATCACGGCGCATGGTTGGGCACGACGGTGTTTGACGGGGCACGACTGGTGAATGGTCTGACACCAGATCTGGACAAACACTGCGCGCGCACCAACCGCTCGGCTGAAGCTTTGATGCTCACCCCTACCGTCTCAACCGACGACATGGTGGCCATTGTGCAGGAAGGGCTGAAAGCTTACGCACCGGGTGCGGCGGTGTATATTCGCCCGATGTATTGGGGGCTGGATGGCGACCCAACTGCGATCATCCCAAGTCCGGACACCACAGGCTTTGCTGTGTGCCTTGAAGAAATCCCGATGGCCGCGCCAGATGCGGCAGTGGCATTGTGCAAAACCCAATTCCGTCGCCCGGTTCTAGAAAGTTCGGTTGTGAACGCCAAGGCGGGCTGTCTGTACCCAAACAACGCGCGCATGTTGCAGGAGGCGCGCTCCAGAGGCTTCCACAACACGCTGACCTGTGACGTGATGGGCAATGTGGCCGAAACCGCCACGTCCAACGTGTTTATGGTGCGCGATGGCGAAGTGTTCACGCCGATTCCAAATGGCACCTTCCTGGCCGGGATTACGCGTGCGCGTCACATTGAGAACCTGCGCGCAGATGGCGTGACCGTGCATGAGACCATTCTGGGGTACGGCGATTTTGATAAGGCTGACGAAATCTTCCTGTCCGGCAACATGAGCAAGGTCACGCCGGTGAAAGCCTTTGAGGGTCAGCAGTATCAAATTGGGCCCCTCACCCGTCGCGTGCGCGAGATGTATTGGGACTGGGCTGCCACCACCGCGTGACGCGGCAGAAAGAAACATTGCGCGCCAAAGCGCTTAGCGGCATGATCCCGGAAAGGGAGTGACAGTATGCGCAAGTTTCTCGTGGTGCTGGATGACAGCCGGGAATGTCTGAATGCGATGCGGTTTGCAGCGATGCGGGCCGCGCGCACTGGTGGCGGCGTGAAAATCCTGTCGATCATTCCGCCGGAAGAGTTCAACCATTGGATTGGTGTGAGTGATTTGATGCGGGAAGAAACGCGGGAGCGGATCGAGGTGCATTACGAGGTGTTTGCCAAGTGGATGCGGGATCGCCAGGGCGTCGATCCAGAGCTTAAAATCCGCGAAGGTGAAGCGGTGAACGAGATCCTCGCCGAGATCAAAGAGGACGCGGAGATTGGCGTCTTGGTGCTGGGTGCCGGTAACGATCGCAAAGGGCCTGGCCCACTGGTGTCGCAGCTGTCGCGTAACTCTGCCAGCCTGCCGGTGCCGATCACTGTGGTGCCCGGAGATTTGACCAAAGAGCAACTGGAAGCGGTGACCTGAGGCCACCTTTTCCAAACCTCAGTTTAGAATGAATCTAAACCTTGACTATTGCCTATCGCAGGCGCATATCAATCCCGATAGGAAAGGTCTGCCAATGTTCATTCAAACAGAATCCACACCAAACCCCGCCACGTTGAAATTCCTGCCCGGCCAGACCGTGCTGGAAATGGGCACCGCCGACTTCCCAACAGCGGATGGCGCGTCGGCCTCTCCTTTGGCGACCCGTATCTTTGCGGTGAACGGTGTGGCTGGCGTGTTCTTTGGCAACGACTTTGTCACAGTCACCAAAGCTGACGGCATTGAGTGGGATCACATCAAACCATCCATTCTTGGCGCGATCATGGAGCACTTCCAATCCGGGCAACCGGTTCTGGCAGGCGATGCAGCTGCGCCTTCGGGCCACGCAGAGCACACCGGTGAAGATGGTGAGATTGTTGGCCAGATCAAAGAGCTTCTGGACACCCGCGTGCGCCCAGCTGTGGCGCAAGACGGCGGCGACATCACCTTCCACGGGTTTGATCGCGGCGTTGTGTACCTGCACATGCAGGGTGCTTGCGCCGGTTGCCCATCGTCCACGCTGACTCTGAAAATGGGCATCGAGAACCTGCTGCGTCACTACATCCCAGAAGTGACCGAAGTGCGCCCTGTTGCGGTGTAAGCCATTAGCATGACCACACCATTGGTTCTGAGTTTTGATACATCGGCCGCGCATGTCGCGGCCGCTTTGCTGTGCGGCGATGAGATCATCGCGCGAAAAGTCGAAGAGATGAAACGCGGTCAAGCGGAGCGCCTGATGCCGATGCTGGAAGAGGTTCTTGCCGAGGGTGGCAAGAGTTTTGGTGATCTCGATGCGATTGGCGTCGGGGTTGGGCCGGGCAATTTTACCGGCATTCGGATTTCCGTCTCTGCGGCACGCGGTCTGGCACTTGGTTTGGGTATCCCAGCGGTTGGCGTGAACAGCTTTGATGCCATCGACGCCGGCTTAGGTGGGGGTGGCATGGCCATGGTCAGCGCTCCGCGTGGCCAAGGGTATTTGTTCCCGAAAGGTGGCACACCCTACTTGGCCTCCGAAGAGCAATTGGCACAAGCCGCTCAAAACGCGCCTTTGGTGACACCTAAAGCGGAGAGCCTTGTCGAACAGATCGCGCGATTGGCGGCACAACGGTACCAAAACAATCCCCCGCGCCCTGCCCCGCTCTACATCAAACCAGCGGATGCGGCCCCGCCGAAAGACCCGGCGCCAGTGATCCTGCCATGACACCAGAGATCATGGCGGCGATTTATGCGGTGGCCTTTCCCAATGGTCGCGCGTGGAGTGCGGCTGAAATTTCGGACATGTTGGCCTCGTCGTTGATCTTTGCCATCGAGGGTGACGTGGGGTTCGCTATCGGACGGGTGATCGTAGATGAAGCTGAGCTTCTGACCATCGCAGTGGCCCCGGAACATCAAGGCGAGGGTTTGGGCCTTGTTTTGTTGAATCAATTCGAAACCGAATCAAAAACACGTGGAGCGTGTTGGGCGATTTTGGAGGTCGCGCAAGACAACGCGGCCGCGCTTGCGCTCTATACACGGTCGGGCTACGAAATCTGCGGTGAGCGGCCTGGCTACTACAGCAGACCGAACGGAGAGCAAATCACTGCCAGCCTTATGAAAAAGGCGTTAAGGTAGCGATAGGTGTGATTCGAGATCGGTCATTTTTGCCCAAACGGTCAAAAAACCGTTGACGCTAACGGTCTCAATCGCCTTAGTAACACGATGATCCGGCGGGATCTAAACAATAGACGGGACGGCAGCTCGCCAAAACAACGACCGACCCGCTCAATATATGGGAGACATTTATGAGCCTCATGCACAAATTCCTCGGCGCAGCCGCGGCAGCAGCTCTTTCCGCAGGTGCAGCCCTGGCAGAGCCAGCGCTGATCTTTGACCTCGGCGGCAAATTTGACAAATCTTTCAACGAAGCGGCCTTTGGTGGCGCGACCCGTTGGGCCGAAGAAACCGGCAACACATTCCGTGAAATCGAACTGCAGTCCGAAGCTCAGCGTGAGCAGGCTCTGCGTCGTTTTGCTGAAGCAGGCGCCAACCCAATCGTGATGACCGGCTTTGCCTTTGGCAACGTGCTGAGCGAAGTGGCACCAGACTATCCTGACACCAAGTTTGCGATCATCGACATGGTTGTGGATGCGCCAAACGTACGCTCCGTTGTGTTCAACGAGCACGAAGGCTCCTACCTGGTTGGCATGATGGCGGCTCAGGCTTCCAAGTCCGGCACCGTAGGCTTCATCGGCGGCATGGACATCCCGCTGATCCGTAAGTTTGCTTGTGGCTACGTTCAGGGCGTGAAAGCTGTGAACCCAGACGCCACCGTAATCCAGAACATGACCGGCACCACTCCGGCGGCCTGGAACGACCCGGTAAAAGGCTCTGAGCTGACCAAAGCACAGATCGCACAGGGCGCGGACGTTGTTTACGCAGCGGCTGGCGGCACTGGCGTTGGTGTTCTGCAGACCGCAGCGGATGAAGGCATCCTGTCTGTGGGTGTAGACAGCAACCAGAACCACCTGCACTCCGGTAAAGTTCTGACATCCATGATGAAGCGTGTGGACAACGCGGTTTATGAAGCGATGACAGCTGGCGTTGATCTGGAAACAGGCTTCAACGTGATGGGTGTGGCCAACGGCGGCATCGACTACGCCATGGACGAGCACAACGCAGCGCTCGTGTCTGCGGACATGAAAGCGTCGGTTGACGGTGCGAAAGAAAAAATCGCGTCCGGCGAACTGGCTGTGCACGACTACATGAGCGACAACACCTGCCCAGTAGAATAAGTAGATTCCGGGATCAAACCCGGAGCTCTTAATGAGGGCCGTACCATTGCGGTGCGGCCCTCAAACCTTAAAGGGGGACACGAAGATGGTAGATGCGTTGCACACATTCTTTGTCGCGTGGGGGGAAACCGACGCCACAAAACGCTTAGAGGCCCTCAAAGGGGCGCTGGCGGACAACTTCACTTACATTGATCCACGTTCTGAAGCTCCGATCTCCAATTTGGACGCGCTCAACGGCTATGTCGGCATGTATTCGCAATATGCACCCGGCGCGACAGCTGCCGTGGTGAACTCAAGCGAGACCAAGGGCCATCACCGACTGACGGTGGCTTTTCGCATGGCCGACGGCAACGAACAGCTGGGCCAGTATTGTGTGGAACTTGATGCTGACGGGCGCACCAAGCGCATGATCGGCTTCGCAGGACTGGGAGAGCCTGAATGACGGCGCCTGCCATTGAACTCAAAGGCATTTCCAAAGCTTTTGGCCCTGTCCAGGCAAACAAGGACATTTCGATTTCGGTGCAACCGGGCACCATCCACGGCATCATCGGCGAAAACGGCGCGGGCAAATCCACGCTGATGTCGATCTTGTATGGCTTTTATAAAGCGGATGCCGGGGAGATCTTCATCAAGGGTCAAAAGACTCTGATCCCAGACAGCCAAGCCGCGATCCGTGCGGGCATCGGCATGGTGTTTCAGCACTTCAAACTGGTGGAGAATTTCACCGTGCTGGAGAACATCATTCTCGGCGCTGAACACGGCGCGATGCTGAACAGTTCACTGAGCAACGCCCGCAAAGAGCTGAAACATCTGGCCGAGGAATACGGGCTGAACGTGGACCCGGATGAGGTAATCGAAAACCTCTCTGTGGGGCACCAGCAACGGGTGGAAATCCTCAAAGCCCTGTATCGCAAGGCGGAAATCCTCATTCTGGATGAACCGACCGGCGTGTTGACCCCGGCCGAAGCGGATCAGCTGTTCCGCATCCTGGACCGTCTGCGCGAAGAAGGCAAAACCATCATCCTGATCACGCACAAGCTGCGCGAGATCATGGAATTTACCGACACCGTGTCGGTGATGCGGCGTGGGGAAATGACCGCAACAGTGAAAACTTCCGAGACCTCGCCGGAGCATCTGGCAGAGTTGATGGTGGGCCGGAAAGTGCTGCTGCGGGTGGACAAGAAGCCAGCAGAGCCAAGCGAAACTGTGCTGGACATCAAAGGCCTGCGGGTAGTGGACGAAGCTGGCGTGGAGCGGGTGAAAGGCATCGACCTGACCGTGCGCGCGGGCGAGATTGTTGGCATTGCGGGCGTGGCCGGCAACGGGCAGTCCGAGCTGCTCGAAGTGCTGGGCGGCTTTGCTGACGGCACAGGTGAGATCACCATGAACGGCACAGCCCTCCCGCTGACCGGCCATGGCGCGGACGGGCAAGCCCGCCGTGCCGCAGGCATCAGCCACGTGCCAGAAGATCGACAGCGTGAAGGCCTGATCATGGAGTTCGCCGCCTGGGAAAACACCGTGTTTGGGTATCACCATTCACCGGAAATCCAGAACGGCATTCTGATGGACAACAATGGCATCTACACTGAGGCCGAGGCCAAGATGCAGCGCTTTGACGTGCGTCCGCCGGATCCCAAACTGGCTGCAAAGAATTTCTCTGGTGGTAACCAGCAGAAGATTGTTTTGGCGCGTGAAATCGAACGCAACCCAGACTTGTTGCTGATTGGGCAACCGACACGGGGCGTGGACATCGGAGCCATTGAATTCATCCACCAGCAAGTCGTGAATCTGCGCGATCAAGGCAAAGCAATTTTGCTGGTTTCGGTGGAACTGGAAGAAATTCTGTCTTTGGCTGATCGCGTTGTGGTGATGTTTGACGGCCATATCACTGGCGAACGCGTCGCTTCGCAAACCAACGAAAAAGAACTGGGCCTATTGATGGCCGGGATCACCGACACCTCCGCTGTGGCCAATGGCAACGGCGGCAATGAAAACTCCACACAGGAGGTCCACGCCGATGGATAAGATGCCTAAATGGGCCGACATCGTCCTGATCCCCTTGATTTCGCTGTTTTTGGCAGCGTTTTTCTCCGCACTTGTGATTCTGGCCATTGGCGAGAATCCCATTGCGGCGCTGAAACTTATGGTCGATGGCGCGTTGATGCGATCGGCTGGCTGGGGCTACACGCTTTACTACGCGACCAACTTTATCTTCACGGGTTTGGCGGTTTCGGTCGCCTTCCACGCACGCCTGTTCAACATCGGTGGCGAAGGCCAAGCGATGCTGGGCGGCTTGGGCGTGGCCTTGGCCTGTCTCTACATTGACTGGCCACATTGGTCGCTGGCGATCCTTGGGGCCTCCGTGGGGGCCGCCTGTTTTGGTGCGCTCTGGGCCTTGATCCCGGCATATCTGCAGGCCAAGCGCGGCAGCCACATCGTGATCACCA
Organism: Shimia sagamensis; assembly: GCF_900182745.1. Classification (GTDB taxonomy): domain Bacteria; phylum Pseudomonadota; class Alphaproteobacteria; order Rhodobacterales; family Rhodobacteraceae; genus Shimia; species Shimia sagamensis. The sequence goes on from NZ_FXTY01000001.1 coordinate 130,688, forward strand.
CCATCATGTTCAATTTCATCGCAGCGGCAATTTTGAACTATGTGCTGGTGGAACTGCTGCGTCCGGTGGGCGCGATGGACCCCGCATCTGCCAAATTCCCAGAAGCAGTTCATCTGCCAACTTTCCAAGACATGTTCTCCACTGAGGGCAGCAAACTGTTCCGTGGCGCGCCTGCCAACGTTACCTTCTTCCTCGCATTGTTGGCCTGTCTGGTGGTTTGGGTGCTGATCTGGAAAACTCGGCTTGGCTATGAAATCCGCGCCTTTGGTGAATCGGAAACAGCCGCCAAATACGCAGGTATCAGCCCAGTCCGCATCACTGTGATCGCCATGCTGATCTCTGGGGCTCTGGCAGGTATGATGTCGGTCAACACCACCATGGGTGAGAGCGAACGCTTGATCCTGAACAGCACCGAGGGAGCCGGCTTTATCGGCATCGCCGTGGCGCTGATGGGACGCAACCACCCGTTTGGTGTATTGCTGGCGGCGATCCTGTTTGGCTTCCTCTATCAGGGTGGTGCCGAATTGGCTCTGTGGACCAGCATCCCACGTGAGTTGATTGTGGTTATTCAAGCGCTGGTGATCCTGTTCACTGGGGCGCTCGACAATATGGTGCGCGAACCGCTTGAAAAGCTCTTCATTGCGATGCGCCGGAGGAACGCCTGATGGACTTTCTGACACTACTTCAGGTGCTGGACACATCCGTGCGTCTGGCAACCCCGCTCCTGCTGGCCTGTCTGGCAGGACTTTACTCAGAGCGCTCCGGCGTGGTCGACATCGGCCTTGAGGGCAAAATGTTGGCAGCGGCGTTTTTCTCCGCAGCCGTGGCTTTCTATTCCGGCAATGCTTGGGTTGGTCTGCTCGCCGGTGTTGGTGCCTCAGTTGCGCTCGCAGTCGTTCACGGTTTGGCGTCCATTACCTTCCGCGGCAACCAGTTGATCTCCGGTGTGGCAATCAACTTTTTGGCGGCAGGCATGACGGTTCTGGTGGCGCAAAGCTGGTTCCGACAGGGTGGACGCACACCACCGCTAGAGGGGGACGCGCGCTTCAACCCAATTGAATTGCCGTTTGCGATTGGCCCAACAGATGCCGCCGCAGCTGACCGCCCACTGAGCCAACTGATTGCCGAGGCAGGACCATTGCAACAGTTCTACTCCGAACTGATCTCTGGTCATTCCTCGCTGGTGTATCTGGCACTGCTGACGGTGCCGTTTACCTGGTGGCTGTTGTTCCGCACCCGTTTTGGCCTGCGCCTGCGTGCGGTGGGGGAAAATCCGGCAGCAGTGGACACTGCCGGTGTGTCAGTTGTCTGGCTGCGCTATGCGGCAGTGCTGCTCTGTGGAGTGTTGTGCGGTGTGGCCGGAGCGTATCTATCCTCAGCACTGCAAGCCGGTTTTGTAAAAGATATGACTGCGGGCCGTGGCTTTATCGCGCTGGCCGCACTGATCTTTGCGAAGTGGCGTCCGGTTTACGCGCTTTGGGCTTGCTTGCTGTTTGGCCTGTTCCAAGCTTTGGAACTGCGTCCCGACATCATCGAAAACGTGATTGGCCTTAAAGTTCAGGTTCAGCTGTTGGGCGCGCTGCCTTACATCCTGACTGTGGTGATCCTCGCAGGCTTCGTTGGCAAGGCCATTCCGCCCAAAGCCAGTGCAGAGCCGTATATCAAGGAACGCTAAGGCGCTCTTGTGACACAGATTGAGGACCCCGCCCGCAGCAATGTTGGCGGGGTTTTCTTTTTACGCCCTCTTCTCGTCCACAACTAAGGCCTGAATAAGTCCAGTTTGCAGGCATTGATCTGGCCTGTCAGTGATTTAGCGGTCCAGACAGGTTGCTTTTGCGTCCCCACTGGCGCTATCAAAAAACATGCAGATCTACCTCCCCATTGCCGAAGTCTCCGTAAATGCCTTTTTGCTACTCGGTTTGGGCGGCATGGTTGGGGTTTTATCCGGCATGTTTGGGGTTGGCGGTGGCTTCCTTATGACTCCGCTGTTGTTTTTCATCGGCATTCCGCCAGCCGTGGCCGTGGCCACCGAAGCCAATCAGATTGTGGCATCATCCTTTAGCGGCGTGTTGGCGCATTTCAGGCGCAAAACTGTGGACCTCAAGATGGGCACGGTTCTGTTGTCCGGAGGATTGGTAGGCGCGGCATTTGGGGTGGTGTTGTTTAACTATCTGAAGGCGCAAGGTCAGGTCGATCTGCTTGTGCGGCTGTGTTACGTGGTTTTCTTGGGCGTGATCGGCTCTTTGATGTTCGTCGAGAGCCTCAACGCGATCCGGAAATCCCGCAAGAACGCAGGCCCACCCAAGCGTAAGAAGCACAATTGGATCCATGGCTTGCCGCTGAAGATGCGGTTTAGGGTTTCGGGGCTGTATATCTCGGTCATCCCGCCGCTGATCGTTGGGGTGCTGGTTGGTATTCTAGCGGCCATCATGGGTGTTGGCGGCGGGTTTATCATGGTGCCAGCGATGATCTACCTGCTGGGCATGCCCACCAAAGTGGTTGTGGGTACGTCGCTATTCCAGATTATCTTTGTGACTGGCTTCACTACCCTGCTACACGCCACGACCAACTACACGGTTGATATTGCTCTGGCGGTTCTGTTGCTGGTGGGCGGTGTGATTGGCGCGCAAATTGGCACGCGATTGGGCACCTATTTGAAAGCAGAGCAGTTGAGGATTTTGCTGGCGCTTTTAGTGATCCTGGTTTGTGCCAAGCTGGCGCTTGACCTGCTCTTGGAACCAAGTGAGCTGTTCTCCATTGGCGCGTCGGGAGGGCACTGAGTATGAAACGTCTGCTCCTCTCCCTGCTTTTGATTGTCGCGACGCCTATGATGGCCGAAGAAGTTGTCTTGGGTTTGAGCCAAGACCAGGTTGCGATCACGGCTGATTTTGACGGATCTGAAATCCTGCTGTTTGGTGCGGTAAAGCGAGAAAGCCCGATCCTGCAAGATCCGCCACTGGAAGTTGTGATTGCCGTGTCCGGCCCTAGTGGCCCGCTGACTGTGCGCCGCAAGGAGCGCAAATTTGGCATCTGGGTAAACGCCGACGCGGTTGAAATTGATCGCGCGCCAAGCTTCTACGCTGTGGCCACATCCGCGCCATTTAACGAAGCGATGTCCAATGTCGAAGACCAACGCCACCGCGTGTCAATTCCCCGCGCGATCCGCTCTGTTGGGGCACCAATGGGGATTGAAGATGCGCAGAGCTTTAGTGAGGCTGTGATCCGCATTCGCACCGATGAAGGCTCATATCAGCTTCTGGAGAACTCGGTATCGGTGGACGAGCAAACCCTGTTTCGCACCTCAATCAAGATGCCCGCCAACCTGACCGAAGGCGACTATCCAACGCGAATTTTCCTGACGCGGGGTGGCAAAGTGGTGTCCAACTACGAGACCGTGATCAACGTGAACAAGGTGGGGTTGGAACGCTGGCTGTTCGATATGTCGCGCAATCAACCGTTGATGTACGGCCTGATGTCGCTGGCGATTGCCATAGCGGCAGGTTGGATGGCCTCCGCCGCGTTCCAAGTTTTGCAGCGACGCTAAGATGACGGCAGGCTTGCGCCTTTGGCGCGGGCCGACTACCTGTCACGAAACCAAACACGAGGCATTTTATGGCGCAGACGCTTGAGCAGCTTGCAGAGATCATGTTGGACGCAGCCAAAGCGGCTGGTGCCGAGACCGCAGACGCGATGGTGATGCGCGGCACGTCGGTGTCGATTGATGTGCGCGAAGGCAAGCTGGAACAGGCGGAACGCTCAGAAGGTGTAGACCTTGGGCTGCGGGTTCTGATTGGGCAACGGCAGGCCAACGTGTCGATCTCTGACACCCGCGCTGAGAGCATCGCGGTGATGGCTGAGCGGGCTGTGGCGATGGCCAAAGAGGCGCCGGAAGACCCCTATGTTGGGCTGGCAGACCGTGACCAACTGGCGCGAGGCCTGGATATCGCAGGGTTGGAACTCTGCGACCCAACTGATGAACCTGCTGCCGCCAGCTTGCAAGAAGATGCGATGATTGCTGAAGCGGCTGCCAAAGCTGTAAACGGCGTCAGCCAAGTGCAATCAGCCACTGGTGGATACAGCAGCAGCGAAGTGTTTTTGGCGGCCAGCAATGGCTTTGCCGCCGGATATGCCCGCAGCAGCCGCGGCATTTACGCCACCGCCATTGCGGGCGAAGGTGACGCAATGGAGCGTGACTATGATGGCGATTCCCGGATTTTTCAAAATGACCTGCGCGATGCCGCAGAAATTGGCACCTCCGCAGGCCAGCGTGCCGTTGAACGCCTGAACGCGCGTAAGCCGGAAACTGGCAGTTATCCTGTGGTGTTTGACGAGCGGATTTCCTCATCATTGATCGGCCACGTCCTTGCGGCAGCAAACGGCGGCATGGTGGCGCGGGGTTCATCGTGGCTGCGCGACAAATTGGGTCAGCAGGTGCTGCCAGACGGGTTGTCGTTGATCGAAGATCCGAAGCGCGCCCGCGTGTCTGGCTCACGGCCGTTTGACGCCGAGGGGCTGCCCACGGCGCGGCGTGCCATTATCGACAATGGTGTGTTGACCGGGTGGACTTTGGATTTGGCAACCGCCCGCAAGCTGGGCATGGCCTCCACTGGTAACGCGGCGCGTGGGATTTCATCACCGCCCTCCCCGAGCAGTTGGAATGTGTCGCTGACGCAAGGGGACAGAAGCCGCGCTGAGTTGATCAAAGACATGGGCACCGGGCTTTTGGTCACCTCGATGATTGGCTCCACAATCAGCCCGACCACTGGCGACTATTCGCGCGGGGCCGCTGGGTTCTGGGTGGAGAATGGCGAGATTGCCTATCCGGTGAACGAATGCACCATTGCGGGCAACTTGCATGACATGATGATGTCAATTGTGCCCGCCAATGATGCGCGGACCTATCTGTCACGAGTCGTTCCTTCGCTGCTCATTCCGGGGATGACTCTTGCCGGAAACTGATCTTGAACTGCTGATTGCGGCGGCGCAACGGGCGGGCGACATCGCCACGCGCTACAATGGGCCGGATGCCAAAGCTTGGCACAAACCCGAGGGCGCAGGTCCGGTCACGGAAGCCGACCTTGCGGTCAATGAGATGTTAGAAGATACACTTCGCGCGGCGCGGCCGGACTATGGCTGGCTCAGCGAAGAATCTCTGGATGAAGGCGACCGCGTGCATGCGGAGAAGACCTTCATCATTGATCCGATCGACGGCACCCGCAGCTTTATCGAAGGCTCCGACACTTGGGCACATGCGCTGGCCATTGCGGAGCGTGGGGTTGTGACCGCTGCGGTGGTGTTCCTGCCGCGCCGAGACAAACTTTATAGTGCGGCGCAGGGGCAAGGCGCGTTCTTGAACGGTGCGTCAATCACTTCTGGAGCGCGGGAAGACATGGCCGGGGCCAAGGTGCTCGTGGCACGGCCGGTTATGGACGCTGCGCACTGGCAAGGGACTCCGCCTGCGTTTGAACGAGGCTATCGCCCTTCGCTGGCCTATCGCACAGCATTGGTGGCGGAAGGGCGGTTTGACGCCATGGTCACATTGCGCCCAACATGGGAATGGGATGTGGCCGCCGGAGATTTGATTATTCGAGAAGCGGGGGCGTCAACGGCGGACCGCAATGGGGCCCCGCTGCGGTTCAACAATCCTGACCCACGCCTAGCGGGCGTGATTGCCGCGCCAAAGGCGCTCAAAGATCAGATTTGTGCCGCCTTGACGCCAGCTCACGCGGCGCGATAACGCGCTACAAAATTTGCAACAATCTTGGGTGGTGCAGAGGCATCTGCGGCGTGACAAAGCGCCATCAAGCGATCGACCTTTTCCGGGGGAAAGTAGCCTTTGTCACGGTACATATGCAGCCGGTTGGCAAACTCCGGGCCATCCGCTTCTGGGTGAAATTGTGTGGCATAGACGTTTTGCCGGTAGCGGATCATCTGAAACGGGCAAAACGGCGATTGCACCAGATGGGTGCAGCCTTCCGGCAAGTGTTGCAACGCTTCTTTGTGCCCAACAAAGGCATCAAACTCCTTTGGCACGCCTCGCAAGAGCGGATCGTTTTGACCATCCGCAGTGAGGTTGCAGCGGGCAAGACCAGCCTCTTCACCATAGCGGTCTTTGGACACAGCCTGTGCTAGATGGTGACCCAAAACACCGATCCCAAGACAGCAGCCGAGGAAGGGAATGTCCTCACCAACGATCTGCGGCATGAGCGACATCACTTGGGATTCCATACGGGCTTCAAGCGGATCTCGTTTGGTGGGGCAATCGCTGACGCAGCCAGGACCACCGCCAACAATAATACCGGAGTAGGCCATCAGGTCGAGGTCCGCTGACAACACCTCTTGGGCCAAGGACACCCGATGCACGTCGTCCCGCGCCAGTTGGCCTTTTGTGAGAAAAGCTTCAAACTCCGCGTCAGAGGCAACGGTTTCAGGGCGCAATTGCAGGATCAAAAAGGGCTTCATGTGGTGCGCATTAGCAAAAACCGCCCTGCAAAGCTATGTGACTTTGAGAAGTTAAGGCAATTCTGGTCAAACTTGAGACTTGCGGCGTGATCCTCCCCTTGAGGCTTTGGGTCAAGCGCCGTAGGTTGCGGCCAACTCAGCACCTCACAGGAGTGGCCCACATGGCACAACGACTGCACCTCGTCTTTGGTGGCGAACTGATCGACCCAACCAAAACAGCCTTCAAAGACGTGGATGACATCCATGTTGTTGGCATCTTCCCAGATTACGACAGCGCCTATAATGCGTGGAAAGCAGAAGCGCAGAAGACCGTGGACAACGCCCATATGCGCTACTTCATCGCGCACCTGCATCGTCTGCGTGACGAACAGGCGGCTGCCTCCTCTACCGAAGAACTCGGGTAAGATCTCCGGATGGCGCGCTCGCTTGGCCTTGCGGCGTATCTAGCGTTTGCGCGCCGCCAGCCCCCTCGGCTGGCCGAAATCGACTGCCCGCGCCCCAAGGGCGCGGTCATCTGGCTACACAGCACCGATCCTACACGCGCACGAACTCTGGCCAAGCTGGGCTTGCGGCTCGCAGCACAGCGCGCCAACACACATGTGCTGATGACCACCCCCAACAACGTACCGCTGACCCAGACATTACCCGACGGCGTGGTCTGGCAGCCTTGCCCACCCGAAAGCCCTGCGGATATCGCCGTGTTTCTGGCGCATTGGCAGCCGGAGATTATGATTTGGCTGGGCTCCAGTATTCGACCTGCGTTGATTGACGCCGTACGCACGCGAAACATTCCATCGATGATGCTGGAAGTGCATCGGCCCAAGTTGGATCAAAAGCGGCGGTGGGGACCTGAGCCCATTCGCGGGACATTGTCGCGCTTCAACACCATTTTTGCCCAAGACGAGGCCACCGCGATTAGGCTGCGCAAACTTCTGGGGGACTTTTCCAAAGTTGAGGTCAGCGGAACTTTGATGGAAGAAGCCCCTGCCCTGCCGGTGCGCGACAGCGATCTCGAGGAGTTGCGCCGCTGTTTGGCTGGACGTCCGGTGTGGTTGGCGGCACGTCTGCAGCCAGAGGAGCTCGACACGGTTCTCAACGCCTATCGTGCGGTTTTGCGGCTGTCGTTTCGGATGCTGCTGGTTGTGGTGCCGGACAACCCATCGTCGGCACGGGCCATGCGGGAGACCATTGACCAAGAAGGCTGGCGCGTGGCCGATTGGGACAATGGTGACTTTCCCGGAGAGAACACTCAGATCCTGTTTGCCGAAACACCTGATGAGCTGGGCTTGTGGTATCGCATTGCCCCAATCAGCTTTGTTGGCAGTTCGTTGATTTCAGGCGCAGGCGGGCGGGACCCGCTGGAACCGGCGGCGCTTGGCAGCGCAATATTGTATGGCCCCTCGGTGCGCCGCTATCTCGGAAGCTACACGCGGCTGGCCAACGTCGGCGCAGCCCGGATTGTCAAAGACGCCGACAGTTTGGTTGCCGCATTGATGTTTCTCACCGCCCCTGATCAAGTGGCCGCAATGGCGCATGCGGGGTGGCAAGTTGTGTCAGACAGTGCCGCAGTCTCCGACCAGGTGATTGAACACGCCCATGTGTTGATGGACACGCAAGAGGAGCCAACATGAAAGAGCCTCTTTTCTGGTCAAACACCCCTACCACTCCTGGCTGGCAAGCACAGCTTTTGGCCCCCTTAGGTCGGCTCTACGCGCGTGCCACAAAATCGCGTGTCAGAAATGGCGACGGCTACAAAGCCTCTGTGCCGGTCATTTGTGTGGGCAACATCAACGCAGGGGGCACGGGCAAGACGCCAACCACCATTGCGTTGGCCCAACGGCTGATTGGCATGGGCAAGGTGCCGCATGTGGTCTCACGCGGGTACGGCGGCACGTTAGACGGCCCTGTGCAGGTCAACGAACGCACGCATAAGGCTGAGGAAACCGGCGATGAGCCGCTTTTGTTGGCAGCCTTTGCACCCACTTGGGTCTCCAAAGACCGGGCTGAGGGCGTGCGGGCAGCAGAGGCGGCCGGCGCAGATGTGATCCTGCTCGACGACGGATTTCAGAACCCATCGGTCGATAAGGATGCCTCGATCATTGTTGTCGATGCACATCGTGGCTTTGGCAACGGGCGCTGCATTCCGGCGGGACCGTTGCGAGAGCCTGTGGCTGCGGGCATGGCACGGGGTGATGTGGTGCTGTCGATTGGCAATGAGGCGGCGCAAACGCGGTTTGATGCGACATGGAGCACAGAGGTATCCCTGCCGCACGCCAAAGGCGTGTTGGTGCCGCTGCAAACCGGCATGGATTGGACCGAGACGCCGATTTTTGCTTTCGCGGGCATTGGCCATCCGGAGAAATTTTTTGAAACCCTACGCGGGTTGGGCGCCACTTTGGTGCACACCGAAGCGCTGGCCGACCATCAAGCTCTGCCACCAGCGATGCTCACCCGGCTTTATGCAGAATCGCAAAAAATGGGCGCGCAATTGGTGACAACCGAGAAAGACGCCGTGCGCCTACCACTGGAAGTGCGGCCGCAGGTGCTGACCTTACCGGTGCGATTGGAGTTGCAGGATTGGGGACCAATTGATGCGCTTCTGACGCGCATCGGAGTGACCGGGCAGGACTAAGCCGCCCGGTCGTTGTTTTTGGCTTAACCGCCGAGCTTACCGTCGAGGATCTCTTTCAGATCGTTGTAGCTCATGTTGGAGTGCTTCTCACCGTCAATGAGCAGCGTGGGTGTGGAGTTCACGTCATCTGCGGCGGCGTTTTCCTGGAACCAAGCCACCAGCGCTTTGGCTTTGTCTTCGTCCTGAAGGCAGGCTTGCAGCTGGTCATCTTCCAGACCTGCCAGACGGCCGGTTTTGCGCAGGCTGTCGGAAATCGCCACCGGGTCACCGGCACGGGTCCAATCTTTCTGTGTTTTCATCAGGATGTCGGTCATGCCGAAGAACTTCTCCTGACCACCACAGCGTGCAACCATGGAGGCCCAAAGGCCATAGCGGTCAAAATACACGTCGCGGAACACAAACTTCACTTTGCCGGTGTCGACATAGTCGGCCTTCAAAGGCTCCAAAACATTTTCGTGGAAGCTCGCACAGTGCGGGCAGGTGAACGAAGCATATTCCACAATGGTGATTGGTGCGTCTTCGGAGCCCATCACCATTTCCACAATACCATGCTCGTTTGCCGCGCCTTCAGACGACACCGTTTGGATGTTGCTGACTTCTGGCAGATCAAACGCCGTGGTTGTGGCAGTCTGTGTGTTGGACAGCCAGTAAGCACCACCAGCAGCGGCAACGGCCACAGCAGCAATCGCGGGGATAAAACGGTTCATTCAGACACCTTTCTTGGCATTTTTGTTCTTTGAGATTACATTTTGGGCAAGCTGCTCCAGCGCTTGCCGCAGATCATCGTCGCCCACTGGCGCGGCCACTTCAGCAGCTTCCGCACAGGTGGCCGCATCCGGCTTGGGTTTCTCGACTTTGGGCGCCGCGCCAAACTGCGCCTGACCTTCGGCAAAGCCGGTAGGCGCGGTTTGGGTGATGCGCATATGGGTGATGGCATTGTAGCCATACGCCGCGTTGATGCGGGTGCGCAGGGTTTCTTTCTGCATTTCCAACATCGGCGCCTGTGCACCGGTGGTCAACACAGTGAGGGTCGCGCCAAAAGCCTGACGGCTGTATTTCACATCCACCGGCTGGCAGATGCACGCCATATCGGCGCCAACGATCTCAGCCCAATGGGTCAACACGCGCGATTCCGCAAAACCCCGGCTTTCGCTGGCCTTGCGGATCCGCTCTCGCAGAAGCGAAGAGGTGCGGGAGAACCCTTTGGTGGTGGCGCGGCGCATGTTGGTCTTGCATCCTTTGGTCGGTCGCTATTTTAGTGGCTCGGCGCGAGGGCGCCAGCGAAACCCAACTCAGTGAGGATAAAACTTGCGTGATTGGCCAGATAGCGCCGAGCTGTTGACGTTCTATGACCACAATGCCCGCAAAATGCCGTGGCGAGTGGGGCCGAAGGAGCGCGCGAAAGGCGTGCTGCCAGACCCGTATCGGGTGTGGATGTCAGAAATTATGCTGCAACAAACCACAGTGGCTGCTGTCAAAGACTACTTTGAGCGGTTCACGGCACGCTGGCCAACGGTAAGCGATCTGGCCGCGGCGGAGGATGCGGATGTTATGGCGGAGTGGGCCGGGCTTGGATATTACGCCCGCGCCCGCAATTTGCTGAAATGCGCGCGCTACGTGGTCACGGAGCACGATGGCGTGTTTCCCGACACCGTAGAGGCGCTTCTGACTTTGCCGGGGGTCGGCCCGTATACTGCAGGGGCGGTGGCCTCGATTGCGTTTGACCAGCCTGCGACAGTGGTGGACGGCAATGTGGAGAGGGTCATGGCGCGGGTGTTTGACATTCATACGCCTTTGCCCGCTGCCAAGCCGGAATTGACCGAGAAAGCGGCGGCGATGACCCCGCGAGAGCGGCCAGGCGATTACGCTCAAGCCGTGATGGACCTTGGCGCAACCATTTGCACGCCCCGCAATCCGGCCTGTGGGCTGTGCCCATGGCGCTCAGACTGTAAGGCGCAGGCAGCGGGCACGGCTGCCGAACTGCCTAAGAAAATCCCAAAGAAACCCAAGCCTATCCGCCATGGCGTGGTCTACATCGCAAAACGTGTGGATGGCGCGTACTTGCTGGAAACTCGCCCCGACAGCGGGTTGCTGGGGGGCATGTTGGGTTGGCCCGGATCGGGCTGGACCGAAGGGCATGCACCCAAACATGACGCGCCGATCAAGGCAGAGTGGAAAACGCTGAATTCAGAGGCGAAACATACCTTCACGCATTTTCATCTGCGCCTGACCGTGAAAACAGCTTTGGTGCCCATGGATCGCAAGCCCTCTGTTGGCGCGTTTGTTCTTGAAGACGACTACGACTCCGGAAATCTCCCGACCGCCATGCGCAAAGCGTTTGACCTGTATCGCGGCACTTGATCTCATTGCACTGATCCACAGTTCGCCGCATAGTTTGCGCAACACGTTCAAAGGACTGTGGTTATGATTGCCTCCTCCCAAGTTGCCAAGTTTGCCAATGCCTTACCCTTCTGGTGTTCCCTGCTCCTGATACCATTGGTTTGGATCACAGCCGGTTTGGGCAGCTGGTGGGTGCTGCTGGTGCCCTTCACCACATGGTATCTGTTTGCGGCGTTGGACGCGGTCACTGGCCTGAACCTTGAGAACGCCGATCTGGACACCACGGACGAGCAACTCAAATGGTACCGGCTGGTCACACTGGTTTGGCCAGCGCTGCAATTTGTCACCATCTTTGGGCTGATTTTCTACGCCACACGGGCAGATCACCTGAGTACCGGCGCGCTGATTGGTGTGTTCTTTGGTGTGGGCGTGATCAGCGGCACCATTGGCATCAACTACAGTCATGAGCTGATGCATCAGAAAGCCAAATCCGAGCGTTGGCTGGGCGACATTCTGTTGGCGATGGTGCTCTATTCTCATTTCCGCAGCGAGCATCTTCTGGTGCATCACCGTTACGTTGGCACACCGCGCGATCCCGTGACGGCGCGGTACAACGAAGGTTTCCACCGCTTTTTCCCGCGTGTGCTGATTGGCTCGCTCAAGTCCTCTTTCAAAGCTGAAAAAGACATGTTGGCGCGCAAAGACTTGGCGTGGACAGACATGTCCAACCCGTTTTTCCGCTATTGGGCCCTGCAAGGCGGCATGCTGCTTTTGGCTTTGCTCATAGGCGGTTGGCTGGGCGTTGCGCTGTTCATTTGGCAGGCTTGGATTGCCATTTGGCAGCTGGAGCTGGTCAACTATGTGGAGCACTACGGGCTGACGCGCAAACATCTCGGCGAAGGCAAATATGAGCATGTGAAACCGCATCACAGCTGGAATGCAGCCCACAAGGCCTCCAATTGGCTGTTGATCAACTTACAGCGCCACTCAGACCACCACTACAAGCCAGACCGCCGCTTCCCGCTGTTGCAGAATTACACTGACGAAGAAGCACCCCAGCTGCCCTTTGGCTATCCGATCATGACCATCGCGGCGATGATTCCGCCAGTCTGGAAAAAGGTCATGAACCCTCGCGTGCGCAAATGGCGGGACATGTATTACCCTGAGATCACCAATTGGCATCCCTACAACAAGGCCAAAAACCCAGTCCCGCGGTGATGGTCAAACCCCGTGATCGTCAGGCCGTTCAAAGGCCCACACCGTCAGCTTTTCCGCCACGCCACGAATGTCTTGGTCGGTGAATTTTTGTAAGCCGTCGAGACACTCATCGCCGCCTTCCTTGAGAACCTCATTGCGCATGCCGTCGCTGATCACAAGGCGGGCGTTGAGGCCTCGGGTCATGCTTTCCAAGCGCGAGGCAACATTTACGGTGTTGCCCACCACCGCAAACTCCAAGCGGTTTGCGCCAATATCCGCCAATACCGCCGGACCGTAGTGCGCCCCAAACCCAACGCGGAGCGGTGGTTGCCCGGCAGCGATGCGGGCATCATTCCACACATCCACATCCGCCATCATCTGGCGCACACACCGCAGCGCGTTTTGCGCATCGTGGTCTGATGGATTGGGCGTGCCAAAAGTCGCCATAAGGCCATCGCCGAGATATTTATCCAAGGTGCCTTCGTGAGCAAACACAGCCCGCTCCATAAGTCCGTGGAAATCCCGCAGGGTCTCAATCACCTCTTCTGGCCGACGCGCGGCGGCAAACTCGGTGAACCCAACAATATCCACAAACAGAACCGCAATGTCATGAGAGCGAATTTGTTTGAGTGGTTCGTCATTTTGGCTCAACTCTTCGACAACATTGGGCGAGAAATACCGGGACAGGTTGGTGCGCTCGCGCTCCAGCGCGGCGTTGGAGCGCAGCAAGCCATTAAACCGCCGCATCGAAAGGCCAAGTGTGATCGCCACCAAAAGGAAGACCACAATCTCCTGTATACGCAGGCGGATGTTGAAATTATTTGGGTCAATCAAAAACGCGAGGTCAGGCCATCCCGGCAGCGCCACTTGGATCGCTTCGCTCATGTCTGGCAATGGTTCAGTAAGCCAAATCGAAAGCCCCAAGGCCGCGGCCCACATCCCAGCAGTCCACGTCCCAATCGCAATCACTGTACGCCACGAATACGCCAAGGTGCCCATGGCAAGAATGAGGAACAGATACTGGAAATTGCCAAAGCGGTACTGCATCGCCTGCGGCCAATCATCCAGTCCAATGGGGTTAGGCCCAATGATCCCGACAACCATCAGCAAGAGATCAACAAAGATCAGGAACAGTTCCATTTTGGAGCGACCGACCCGCCCTGCGCGCCGAATGAGCCAACCATTGACGCAGAGCAAAAACAGAACGAGTTCATAATAGAACACTTCTGGCCAATGCACAGTGAACAGAAGAAACACGCCAATGATGGACATGGCGACCCAGCGGGCTTTCACTGCCAGGTCCAGCCCTTCGCGCTTGTGACGCTCCAGCACGGCTTCCGTATAGCTGTCGGTGCGCTCTTCGCCGTCTTCAAACCGGTCCAAGTAGGCGGTCGATTTGGTTTGCGTCTGCTCGACCATAAACTGGCTCTCCGTTCTCTCGGGCTGAGATAGGTGTTGTGGGCAAGCTTACACCCCTACCGCGACAAAAAAACCCCGCCGGGTTGCGGCGGGGAAGTCTGGATACCTGCGTAGTCAGTTCGGCTACAGGCATCCGGCGGTATAGTTATCTGTGGTATGGTAGTTGGCTTGCCCCATGGCACTTTGCGTTTGGTCCGGATCGCCTGTGCGCGGCTGTGCCTTTCAGGCAAACGCAACAAGCGACCCGGGTCTTGGGATACCGCAGAGTGTTTTAGTTGGGACGTGCCGCCATTTCTGCACGAATTTGCTGACGAAGAAGGTCAATTGGCACCTTCTTGCCTTCGTGTTTGTAAGACCAGTAGGTCCAGCCGTTACAGCTTGGGGCACCTTCAAGATGCGCGCCAACCTGGTGGATGGAGCCTTTGATGTCGTCACCAATCAATGTGCCGTCAGCACGGACCTTGGCTTTGTGACGACCATTGAGCGAATAGAGTTCCTCGCCCGGACGCAGCATGCCACGTTCCACCAGTTGCCCAAACGGTACGCGTGGTTCCGCGCGTTTGGAGGCGGTCACGGTCAGCGCTTCACGGTCAAACTTGCGTACCCGCTTAAGGCGCTTTTCAGCCACTTTGCGATATGCCGCTTCGCGCTCAATGCCGATGTATTCACGACCCAGCATCTTGGCGACAGCGCCGGTGGTGCCAGTGCCAAAGAACGGATCGAGGATCACGTCGCCGGGGTTGGTCGAGCCAACCAGCACGCGGTGCAGCAAGCTTTCCGGTTTCTGGGTCGGATGCGCCTTGTCGCCGTTATCATCTTTCAGACGCTCATGGCCGGTGCAAATGGGCAGCACCCAGTCAGAGCGCATCTGAATACCTTCGTTGAGCGATTTCAGCGCTTCGTAGTTGAAGGTGTATTTGGCGCCCTCGGATTTGGAAGCCCAAATCATGGTCTCATGCGCGTTGGTGAAGCGTTTGCCACGGAAGTTTGGCATTGGGTTGGACTTGCGCCACACCACATCGTTCAAAATCCAGTAGCCCTGGTTCTGCAATTCCGCACCCATGCGGAACACGTTGTGGTAGGAGCCGATCACCCAGATCGCGCCGTTGGGTTTGAGAAGACGGCGCGCCGCCTTCAGCCATTCGCGTGTGAACTTGTCATACGCGGCGAAACTCGAAAACTGGTCCCACTCATCATCAACCGCGTCCACTTTGGAATTATCTGGACGGTGCAGATCGCCTTTCAACTGAAGGTTATAGGGCGGGTCTGCGAAGATTAGGTCGATGGAGTTCTCGGGCAGACTGTTCATCACTTCGATACAGTCGCCGGACAATATACTATTGATCGGGAGCGCGGATGCGCTCTTCGCTTTGGTCATCGTTTTCATTCTCTGCCTCATTACGGCGCGGTTTTTTTAGTGCGCTCGTTATGTGGATAAGTTTGAGTCAAACACGATTCGGCGTCAATTTCTTTTTTGAATCAGCGAGTTAGTTTTTCGCTTGATACAAGATATTGTGCACAGGCCTAAACGAACGCCTATGATGTGGGGTCACGCCCAGTTTCACCAGCGCCTCTTTGTGCTTTTTGGACGGATATCCGGCGTTTGTTTCCCATCCGTAACCAGGGAACTGTTGCGCCAAATCCATCATGATGCTGTCACGCGCTGTTTTGGCAACAATCGATGCGGCGGAAATCGAGAGCGATCGCGCATCACCCTTGACGATTGCTTCGGAGTTTTTCCGCAACCCCAGCGGGATTAAATTGCCGTCGATCAGCAGATGATCCGGGGGGGACAACAGCCCAGCCACGGCCCGCTCCATGGCGATGTGGCTGGCGCGCAGGATGTTGTGTTCGTCGATTTCTTCGACCGTGGCATGGGCGATGCAGACATCTGCCACTTTGAGAATTTCCTCAGTCAACGCGTCGCGACGCTTTGCGGTCAGTTTTTTGGAGTCATTCAGGCCGTCAGGGATGTTATTGGGATCAAGCACCACCGCCGCCGCGGTCACCGGCCCAGCCAAGGGGCCACGCCCCACTTCGTCAACACCGGCCACACGGATTATGCCGCGGGCAAAAGCTGCATTCTCTAGCGAAAAATCGGGGGCTGTTTTCTCTTTTGTCATACCGCCTTGAGAACCACCTTGGAGGCTTATGCGCAAGAAAAAAGCCGGGCAGCCCCTCGTCTGCCCGGCCAGTTGCCGATCTTATTGTCGGCTTGCACACCGCTCGATGGTGGGGATCAGATTAGCGCCAAACCACTTTGTAGCCGTTGTTGCTTAGACACTGGCTGCGGTAGCCCGCAATGCGGCCATTCTGGCCTTTGCGCTTGAAGTAGCATTGCTCTGGCAGGCGGTAGGCCGGGTATTGCGCGCGAAAGAGACAACGCTGGCTGTAGCCCTGGATCACGCGGCCTTTGCGGGTTTCAAACCGTTTGGCACAGTGACTTGGCAGCCAGGCCTTGTGCTTCTTCTTGGGCTTGTGGCTCTTTTTGGGTTTGGGCTTTGTCACCGGCTTGGACACCACCGGAGCTGGCTTGGATTTCTTATTGTCTGCCACAGCCGCGCCAATCACAGCCAGAGCGGTCACGCCGAACAGAAACGCAGCAATCGCATCTTCATCCATGGCGTTGGCCCGAGGTGCGGTCGCGCCGGTGAGGATGATGGCGATACTCAATACAGAGGCGATAAACGATTTCGAGGTCATGGCGAAGTCCTGTTTTTGAATGTTGCCCGGGCTGTGCGCCGGTTTGCTCATTCGTTTTCGCCATCTTCCAAAAACCTCACAATATCAGCATCTTGTTATGAGATATCAGCCACTCACCCCAACTTGGTTATTGAATAACAAGGACCACTTGCGCCAAGGTCTGCGTATGAAACAGCTCATGACACACAGTCTTTGCATTGGTGCCTTGGTCGCGGCATTTGCAGCGCCAAGCGCAGCGCTCGCCGCCGAGTGCTACGCCGATTACAAAGCCAAAAAAGACACCCCGTTGCGTCTGCATTACGGAGTGATCGACCTCAAAAACGGCTGTGATGCCGGATCCGCAAAGCAAGAAGTTGCCGCCCGCATTGGGAAAGACGGATGGACCTTGTTAAACGTGCTCTCGGTGTTTGACGCCTCAGAACTCTCCGGAAAGGAAGACAGTGCAGGACAATTCTACCTCCGTTATTGAAACGCGGCGCAGCGGTGGACGGATCGTGGCATTGGGGATTGGGGCAATTGTCCTGATCCTTTTGGCCTGTGCGGCACTTTTGCTGCTGACCCTGCCCGACGCCAATGCGTTTAACGCACGTGTCGAAGCGCTGTTTTTGGCCAATGACAATCTGACAGGACAGGCAGAAATCAAGCTTCTGGAAATCCTCGCGCAATCAGGCACAGCGTTTGCCGACACATTGGCCAGCTACCGCATGGTGATCCTGGTTCTTTTGGTGTTCGCCACCGGCATGATGATTGCCGCCTTAGTGTTTCTTGTCGGCCTGATCAGCATGAACCGCCGCATGGCTCAGATTGAACGCTCGGGTATTCAGGTGACGTCCTTGATTGTCAGCCGGGAAGAGAAAACGGTTTACCTCAATGAGATGGGCTTCAAACTGACCGATGCCGCCATGGAAACCCTGTCCGTTCTCGCGGAGGCGCGGATGGATGATGACGTGCTGTCCGGTGTGGAATTGGAAAGTGTGATCTCTGGCAAGCCCTCAACCGACTGTGAGGAAGCGGCTGGTGCCACGCGAATCAAACGGCTGCGGGACTCGCTGGGGAACCAGATGGTGAGCCAACTGCTGGTCAAGAACATCGCCCGCAAAGGCTATGTGCTGTCGATCGACAAAGATGTGATAGAAGTGCTCTGAGAGCAGGGCACACGTTTGCTTGATGTGCCCTGCCGCCTCTTGTTTGCCTTTTGTTCACGCCCCACATAGGGAAGACCGCGTGACAAGGTGACGATCAGGGAAGGATCAGGGCATGGAAGGTTCACGTTTTGGCACCAACGCTGGCTATGGGATCGAGATCAAACCGATCAAGTCCACGGTGCGTGTTCTGCGCGATGGGCAGGTTTTGGCGGAAAGCGTCAATGCCAAGGTCATGTATGAAACGCGCCTGACGCCGCAAATCTACATCCCCAAAGACGACATAACAGCGTCGCTGTCGGCGCAAACCGCCCTAAAGACGTTTTGTCCTTTCAAAGGCACCGCCCGCTATCGCGACATCCTGCTGGACGGCGACACCATATCAAATGGCGTTTGGTCATATGACGACGCGATGCCCGAAAGTGGCGGTATCAACGGCCACATCGCTTTTATGCCTGCCGCTGGGGTCAACTATGACCTAGGTGGCGTGGAGCTGGACCCGGTGGCAGATGGCAATATCACTGGCCCCTTGGTGGATTGGCTGATGCGGGGCGCGGCGTTCGAAAAAACCCCCGAAGATTTTCTTGGCGCCCTTGGCAAAAAAATGCTTGAGCATGGCATCGCGGTGTCCCGTGTCAGCGCGATGATCTGGTCTCTACACCCGCTGATAGCTGGCAAAAATTACATCTGGAAGCGGGACGAGGACGAAATCACAACCTTTGCGCCGTCTTATGAGCTTTATGATCATCCAGCGTTCCAAAACAGCCCATTGAGTTACGTGTCTAAAGGTCTTGGTGGTGTACGCCAGAAGCTGGATTGTGAGAGCAAAGACATGCAGTTCCCGTTTATGCAGGAGCTGAAAGAGCAAGGCGCGACAGACTATGTCGCCATGCCTTTGTTTTTCTCCGATGGCCAGATCAATGTGTTTACCTTGACCAGCGATCATCCGGATGGGTTCACCACGGCCAATTTAGGGCTGATCTTTGAAGTCTCCAGCGTGATCAGCCGATTCTTTGAGGTGTTTACCCAAAAAGAGAACGCGCAATCCCTGTTGGAAACCTACGTAGGTCGACGGACTGGCGCGCGGGTCCTGGGGGGAGAAATCCGCCGTGGCGATGGCGATGATATCGATGCCGCCATCATGTTTTGCGACCTGAGAGGGTCCACCCGATTGGAAGAAGAATTGGGCCGCAAAGATTACATCGACCTGCTCAACACGTTTTTTGATACCGCCTCCTCAATCGTGCATGCGCATGGTGGAGAAGTGCTAAAGTTCATTGGCGACGCTGTGCTGGCAGTGTTCCCGGACACCGAAGACGGCACCGATGCCGGGGCAGAGGCGCTACAGGCCGCACGCGAAATTGTCGCCAAGCTGGCCGAACTGCGTGAGGAAGATCCAAACCGTTGTTGTGAGTGCTCTATTGGCATTTGTTATGGGCAAGTCACTTACGGAAATGTTGGGTCGCAAGAGCGGCTGGACTTCACTGTCATTGGCCGTCCGGCAAACATTGCGGCGCGCTTGGGCGATTATGGCAAAACGGTAGGCCACCGGATTGTGGCCTCTGGCCGCGTGGCCCAACACGCGCCGGACAGCAAACCGCTTGGACCCGTGTCTCTGCACAACGTGAAAGAGCCGGTCGAGAGTTTTGCGATTTCAGCGGACATATAGAACTGAACGCATATGTTCAGGCAGCCAACGCTTGAATAGACGCGACTGATCGCGGTAACATTCCTGTAGTCTTATCGGGAAGAATATCAGTGACTCAGAAAAACCGTTCCTTGACCCTTCGTGACGTTTCAGAAGCTTCGGGGGTGTCCGAGATGACGGTCAGCCGCGTGTTGCGCAATCGCGGGGACGTATCTGCGACCACACGTGACAAAGTGCTGATGGCCGCGAAAGAGCTTGGTTATGTGCCCAACAAGATTGCGGGCGCCTTGGCCAGTCAGCGCGTCAATCTTGTGGCGGTGATTATTCCGTCCCTGTCCAACATGGTGTTCCCCGAAGTTCTGAGCGGCATCAGTCAGGTTTTGGAAGACACCGAGCTGCAACCTGTTGTGGGCGTGACCGACTATCTCCCTGAAAAAGAAGAGAAAGTTTTATACGAAATGCTGTCTTGGCGACCGTCAGGTGTGATCATCGCCGGATTGGAGCACACCGAGGCCGCACGGACAATGCTGCAGGCCAGCGGCATTCCTGTGGTCGAGATCATGGACACCGACGGTGACCCCGTAGACGCTATGGTTGGCATTTCACATCGTCGTGCGGGCCGCGAAATGGCGGCGGAAATCCTGAAAGCGGGCTACAGGAAAATTGCCTTTCTCGGCACCAAAATGCCCCTGGACCACCGCGCCCGCAAACGTTTTGAAGGCTTCACTGAAGTGCTCGCCAAATCCGGCGTTGAAGTGGTGGACCGTGAATTCTATTCCGGTGGGTCTGCGTTGGCAAAGGGCCGCGAGATGACCGAAGCCGTGTTGGAGCGCAGCCCGGATGTAGATTTCATCTATTACAGCAACGACATGATTGGCGCCGGCGGTCTGCTCTACCTATTGGAGAAAGGCATCGACGTGCCCGGCCAGATTGGCCTCGCCGGGTTTAATGGCGTGGAGCTGCTGCAAGGCCTGCCACGTCAGCTGGCAACAATGGACGCCTGCCGCCGCGAGATTGGCACAAAGGCGGCAGAGATTATTGCCGCCCGCGTGAACGACGTTGAGAAAGACGGGCAAATCACGCTGGCACCAACCATCAGCTTTGGTGACACATTGCGCGATAGGTAAAGTGTTTTAGCCACCCAGTTTGGCGCGTGCCGCTTTCAGGGCCTTGCGGAGGTTTGGCCCGCGTCGCCGTGCGAGCACGGCCGAACAATAGCGCGCAATCAACCAAGGCCGCCCATCGACAAAAACGGTGTCGAGCATCTCTTTCTGATAGCGTCCGACATCACACCGCGCCCGCACCATGTCGTAAAATTTGCTCGCGGTCATATCGCCCGCGACACAACTCCCAATAACCGGTTTAAGCAGTCCAAGCATGATCCAAAGGGACGCAATCCGATGCCCCATATGGCGGCAGCTGTATTTGCGCACGTTGTCGCCTCGGAACAGCGCAGCGTGCATGGCATCAAGCCCCATGTGTGGATCATAAAATATTCACTGCCCCAGCTTCCGCGATCATGTCAGGGCCGTAGGCGTACCGACCGCCAAAGTCGCGGTATCAGGACCGGCCATACGCCATCATGCCCAACGTTGGCCAACCTCGGAAGGTGACAAAGTTGTCCCCCCCCCGGCTTACACTCTGCACTGTCCTCGTAAACCAGGCCAAGGTTTTCAACAGTCACAATCACGGTCTTGCCCTGCCTGATGAAGAGCGCGGAATACTCCCCACTGACCTCTTCAAAAAACCACGTTCTGCACCGACTTATTCAGGTTGTTTTATCAATCCGCTTGGCTGGGCGCGCCAGCGGTGGTGTCCTCCTCCCGAAAGTTCAGCCCTCCCGAAAAAGGCTGGGAGCGCCCTCAATCAACTGAGTACGCCATTGCTTAATCTGCCCGGTTTCCACCAGGAAATCACGCGACAGTTTCTCCACTGAGGCTTCCCCTTTGAGAGATTCAATCGCCACCTTGGCCTGAAACTCCGGATCGGTGACCGGGGCTTTATCTGTTTTTTTCTTTGGTGCAATCAGCGCGGCATCCGGGTCAATGTCGTGCTTCTGCATGACCTTATGCATGAACGAGCCGCGACGCGGGCGGTTGTTCTCTTTCTCTTGCAAACGCGGTTTCATGCGACGCGCCCAGAAATGCACGGCTTTGGTTTCTTCGGTCAGCCAGTCCTTTTCAATGTCAAACCGGCTCCTGATCATCTTGTTGCGGTCTTTGAACGACACCGGATAAAACGCCGTCTCAGGCTCCGCGTATTTGATTTCGCCGGATTGTTGCAGAAAATAGGTCACCGCCGCCGGTCCGGTGAACCCCCAGTTCTGCTCGGTCATATGCACCGGACGACCAGCGTCTTTCTCCGCCTGAAGCTCTTTTTGCTGCCACGGCTTCAACCATGGCCCAATGGCATACTCGTCTTCAAAGAATTCCAGCATGGCATTCAAAGCCTTAGAGGTCTTTGGCAAGCCAAGCACCGCGTTACATACCAGCCCGTCTTTCTCCCAGCCAAACACCGATTTGCGGGTGTAGTTGAATGGGCGGTAGCAATAGACGTCCGCATCCACCCAAATTTTGTCGGTTTTCTTGAGCAAATTCAGGCGCCACAAATCGGCGTGAATGGCCGGGCTGCCCGTGCGGGCGTGGCGATGCATCGGCTCGCCAGGGAAAATCTCCGCCGCATCCCCCGCATGCACCCCTTCCGGCACGTTGCTGATCTCATCGTAGCTATAAAGCGTGGTGTGATGGCCCGCATCCGCAAAGGACTTCAGACAGAGCTGCTCCAACCAAGAAAGCTGCCCGCCAATCCACAAGGACGCGATTTCGGGAAGTTTGGCCATTTTACCTCAACCTTTGTTCTTACTTTGGAAACAGTTTACGCGGAAACCACTGTGCTGTCTTCGGAAATTCCACGACAATTTGTGTTAGTGCGCCGTGTCTTGCTTCTCGACCGTGAAGAAGAAATCGTCTGGCAAATCACGTTCAACCACCCAATCCGGGATCACTTCTGGACCAGCCAGAAAAACGTTGGCACCAAAATGCGGGTGCAGACGCGCCAGCCGTTCCTGACGCGCACTGGTCAGGTCCTCATAGAACTTGCTGTAGTTGGAAGTTTCCTTAAGCGCATCGATTTTATCGCGGTGACGATCCACGGAAAAGGCATGGGCTTCAGCAATTTCCGGGTCTGACAAAAACCTGTCCATTTCGGCCTGCATGGCGGGGATCATGCGCTGGATAGAGGTTTCTTCTTCGGTGTTGTTGTTCATCCGGAACCAATAAGCCATGCCCTGATCGCGATCGACGTGGTTCACACGACCGCGGTCCCGCTTCACCAAAAAGCTCTCTGCTGAGCGCACCGCATAATGGTTGAGCTGCACCAGATCGTAACCAATGGTGTCCGTAGTCGAGCGCCACGCATTGCGAAACATGTCCTTGGGCAGGTTCCGCCCGGAACCATTGACCCAATTGATATGGGTCCAAAGCTGTGGATTGAGGCCTTTGGGACGGTGCACGCCGAGCTTCTTGAACAAGCCAATGTTGCGATAGAGCGTCTTGAAGCCCCAAGCTTGGTGCGGTTTGCGGGTCATTTCCCGTGCACATCGGGTGAACTGCGCCATCAGCGGTGCGTCCGCGTATTCATGCACATCCGAATTGCCAAACAGTCGCCAGGTACAAGAGATCAGGTTGGCGTCGCCCACCGCGTCAAACAACGCAGGTAGCGTGCCATCTCCCACTTTCACGTTGATAAATTCATCCACATCCATCGAAATCACCCAGTCGGCCTTCTGGATAATCTCTTCTTTCTCACCGGCCTGAAGCGCGGCGTGCTGCGGCTTCAGATTGGTGCCTTTGAACGGATTGTCGCGGTGTTGAACAAAGCCTTTTTCCTGTAACAGATCAAGGAATGTGTCTGTTCCGTCGTTGCAGTCATTTGTGTAGACCAGCACATCCTTCACCCCAATGGCGCGGTGATACGCCAGCCATTCCAGAATAAACGGACCTTCGTTTTTCATGCAGGTGATGATGGCCACATCATTGTCGGCTGAGTTCACCTTTGGCGCCGAAATCTCCGGCATCCGGATCGGTTTGTGGTCAAACTTCTTCTTGGAGAGCTTGATCAGGTCGGTCTCTTCGATAAGCGACGTTTTGGGCACAATTTGCCCAGCTGAGTCAGTTGGATGGCGCAACCCCATGCAACGGTAGAACTTCACCCACTCATCCGTCTGCGGACGCGCTGCCACCACTCGGATTAGGCGCCACACCACGTTGGGCCCGGTTTTCTGCGGCGCCACCACCCAGCGGCGGCGCATTTTGGTGGCATCAAACTGCACGCAGATATGGTCGCCATGGCTGACCTCATCGTCATTGCGCACCCGCCACGGATAACAATGCTGGCCAACCAGCGTCACAACGCCAGAGGACGACTTCACCGCCATGTCAAAAATTGTGCGGCCTTTGGTGGCTTTGCCTTTGGTCTGCGTGACCAGATCGGAGATATCGAGCAAAGCCACAGCGCGCGCAGTGTTGAGCCAGCGGTAGCGGATCATCTCGATTAGTTGCAATTCCGCCAGCGGTGAGTCCCACGGTGACGGCTCCGGGATCTCCATCCGGTCTTTGCCCGGCGCATCCGGGGCATTGTAAGGATGCGCTTCGGCAGGTAAATCCGGCGCGCCCAAAGGCGCGTCAACACGCAACACCATGACCTGCTTCAGGCCTTTTATTGACGCAACCCCGGCTTCAAGATCCGCCAAATAAGCCGCGTTTGTCCCCGGTTTGGCCCGATCCAGGATCACGGCCCCTTGCAGGTTGTGGGCCTGCGCGTGGTAAGCCAACCAATCCAGGGTGGATTGCACTGTCTCACCATTGCGCACCGCCAACATCACGTTGAGCGTCGCAAACACATCCAGTTCTTGCGGCTGCACAGGAAGAGAGAGCTCCGCACCATCAACCAGAATGGCAGGCGCATCGTCAGAATGGGACAGCTTCAGAATGAGCCCATTGCCCACACTCCGGCGATCGAGGATTTTAGTGTTACCACCAGCATTGACCTCGTCTTTGCCAAGACCCGTCTTGAAAAATGCGAGGCTCTCAAGGGTATCAGACGCGTCTAATTCTATACAAGTCAACACGGTGCCACCCGGCACATCTGTTGGTGTCAGTTCACGATAGTGAAACGCCGCTTTGCCCATACTCTGGCCCTTGTATTACACTGCCTGCCCGCACGTTTGTGTCAGGAATTCTTATAGTTGGCCTGATGATACCACTTAACCAACAGACGCTGCAAATCGCGAGATGGCACCTGACTGCTTCCAGCGCATAAGATTTGCGACATCAGCTCCTGCACCTCGGGTTGCTGAATTAGGTCGTCAAATCGACCACGGTGCCACTGAACGCCTTTGGCATGAGCCTCCGCGATCCCATCCAGCGCCAAAAGGTCTTGCAAAACCACATCGGTTCCCGCGCGCATCGCATCGATGGAGGTATTGTTTTCGGTGTTGAAATTACGTTCCACCCAATAGGCCAAATCAACTTTTTTGGTGGCCCGATTGGGCAATCCGCGATCCCGTTTCACGGCAAACGCCGCCGCCGAGCGCACGGCGTAATGGTTCAACTCCACAAGGTCACGCGCAACACCAACATCATAGAGCGACAACCGTTGCGGGTTTTGCGCCAGGAACGGACGCATAGGTTTGCCCGCGCCGTCCACAATGTTGGGCAACCCTGCCTTTTCGGGGTCTTTCTGTTTAGGGCGATGCACCCCCAATTGATTAAACGGCCCTTTGGCGCGGAACAGAGTTTTGAACAAACTGGCTGCCACTGGATATTGAGCGGACGCCGGAATACACCGCGTGAATTGCTCGGTCACTGGCACATCGTCGATGGCCACGTGATCGTTGTTACCAAAAAGCCGCCAAGGCAGAAGGATAGCGTCGGTCTCAGAGGGAACGCTGGCAATCAAATCCGTAAGCTGATGACCCGACACGTGAATGTTCACAAATTCATCCACGTCCGTGACCATGATCCAATCGGCCGCTTTACGCAGCGGGTGTTTCCACGCCTGACGCAGCGCCTGCCATTGAATGCTTTTATCCGGATCGGGCACATGCGGCACATGCACCACCTCGCCGGCCTCCGCCAACAACTCCAGCATCTGATCGGTACCATCATCACAATCATTGGAGTAAATCAGAAAATCCGTCACCCCGGCAGCGCGGTGATGGGCAATCCATTCCAACAGGTAAGGCGCTTCATTTCGCACCGATGTAACGCTGAGTATGCGCAAGGAACTGGCCTCAAAGTTTGTTTGAACTGTACATACCACAGCGAGCAGGCGCCGCTAAACCGCTCTAAAGAAAAACATCTTAAGCTGAGTCCTGCCGGAAACACCTGACAGATCACGGGCTTATGTCTTGTCCCTGAGATGAAGCCGGTGAAGAATGACTGTTAGCCCCCATCGATCTCAGGCCGCCAAAGAGGACGCCATGCCATTCTTCAAACGCAACGGACACTCGATGCCAACCGCCCTTCTCCAGAATGCGGCGGCCATGCGACGCGGCGATGTGGATCGCCGGGAATTCTTGGCTCTGGCCACCGCGTTTGGCGCAACCGGCGCAACCGCCTACGGGATGCTTGGACTGCCGACACCGGCAGCGGCGCAACCGGTGCCCAAACAAGGTGGCACGGTGCGCATTCAACAAGAGGTGCGTGCGCTCAAAGATCCACGTCTGTTTGATTGGCCGCAGATCGCCAACTTCACCCGCGGGTGGTTGGAAACCCTCGTCACCTACGAAACCGACGGCACTTTTAAGCCTGCATTGCTTGAAAGTTGGGATATCTCTGACGACGCCAAAACCTACACGCTGCATGTGCGCCATGGCGTGACTTGGAACGATGGCACGGCGTTCACAGCAGAGGACGTGGCGCGCAATATTCGGGGTTGGTGTGACAGGGATGTCGCGGGCAACTCTATGGCAGGGCGTTTTGCAACACTGATCGATGCAGACACCAATCAGGTTTTGGCAGGTGCCATCGAGGTGGTCGATGCCCACACGGTTCGGCTAAACCTGCCAAAACCCGATATTTCCCTGATCCCCGGCATGGCAGATTACCCTGCAGCCATCGTACCGGAAGGCTTTGACGCGGCGGCAATGTTGGAAAACCCCGTGGGAACAGGCCCTTACCTGCCGGAATCTCTGGTTCCGGGTGAGCGCGGCATCCTTGTGCGCAACACGGCTCACACATGGTGGAACGCCGACAATGGGGCCTGGATGGACCGGATCGAGTTCCTTGATTTCGGCACTGACCCTGCTGCCTGGGCGCACGCTGCGCGGGATGGGGCGATTGATATGACCTATTCAGTGGATGGTGAATACGCAGACCTGATCGCGAATTTCAACGGCTGGACCAAGCACGATGTGATTTCCATGGCAACCGTGGTTGTGCGCCCCAATCAAGAGGCTGAAGTGGGCGGGATCAAACCCTACGCGGACGTGCGGGTGCGCCAGGCGATCATGAAAGCCGTGGACAATGCCATATTGTTAGAACTTGGCAACAACGGGCGTGGCGCGGTGGCTCAAAATCACCACATTGGTCCAGCTCACCCAGAATACACCAATATCGGCATGCCAGATCATGACCCCTCTGGTGCCTTTGATTTGCTAAAAGAGGTGGGTGCGGAGGCGTTTGAAATGGAACTGCACACCATCGACGACGCTTGGCGCAAAAACACCACCGACGCGGTTGTGGCACAATTGCGCGATGCAGGCTTCAGAGCCAAGACACGTGTTGTGCCGGGCAACACCTATTGGGAGAATTGGAACACATTCCCATTCAGCGCGACAGACTGGAACCATCGCCCTCTTGGGGTGCAGATCTGGGCACTGGCCTACCGCAGCGGTGAAGCCTGGAACGAGTTTGGCTATGCCAACCCGGAATTTGACGCGATCTTAGATGACGCGTTGGGTACGTTGGATATCGAGAAGCGCCGTGCCTTGGTCGCGCGTGGCGAGAAGATCCTGCAAGACGATGCCGTCACTATTCAGCCCTACTGGCGCGCCCTGGCCAACCACACCGCAGACGGGTTGGCAGGCGGGGCGCATCACATCTCGTTTGAGATCCGCCCCGCAGAGTTGCATTGGACCTGATGTCTTAGTGCGACAGGCAGGCCTCAAACTGGTTTGCCAGTGTTTGAATCAGATCAGGGTAGTTTGGTGCGTTTTGTTTCGCGCCAGTTGGGTCCAGTTCCTCAGAATGCAGGTCCAAACCATCGCTGATTGCAGCAACGATGTCGTGGTTGAACTGTGGCTCGGTAAAGACGCAAGTGATGTTATTTTCCTTTAGAGCGACCTGAATGGCTTTCAAACGCGCAGCACTTGGGGAGGCACCATCACCGTTGAGAAACGCTCCAGACGCGGCCAGGTCAAACCGGGTCTCAAAGTACTGATACGCATCGTGAAACACCACAAACCCCCTGCCACTCAAAGGAGTAAGTTGTTCAGAAATGGACATGGTCAACGCGGCCAATTCGGCATCCAGGTCTGCCGCATTGGCGCGGTAGGCGGCGGCGTTGTCCGGGTCAAGTTCTGACAGTTTCAGAGCAATGGCATTGGCCCAGAACCGTGCATTTTCTGGGTCCAACCAAGCATGCGGGTCTACGCCCTCGTGGCTATGCCCGTCGTGGGAAGCATGTGTGTCGTGTTCGTCATGGTGCTCGTCTTCTGCCGCGTGCCCTTCATGATCATCTTCATTCTCGGCATGGGCCTCGTGTTCGCCATGCTCTTCGTGATCATCGTGGTCATCGTGCTTGTCATGATCGTCGTGGTGATCCTCATCATGTCCCCCATGATCATGGGCGTCTTCACCACCCAAGGACATCTCGATGAAAGTCTCACTCTCGCGGAACTCCAGCTCGCGGGTGCCATTCAGATGCAGAAGCTCCAGCGCCTGGGCCTTGCCAGCCAGCGACTCAATTGAATCCTCCAGCGTCGGTGTCAGTTCGGCGCCGACCCAGATCACCAAATCGGCGTTTTGCAACGCGCGAGCTTCTGAGGGGCGCATGGCGTAATCATGCGGGGAGACATTGGCTGGCAAAAGCTGTTTTGACGTGCCCACGCCTTCCATCACCTTAGCCACAAGCGCTTGAATCGGCGCGATATCTGTCACGACCTTTGGCACGTCTGCCTGTGCGGAAAGTGCTACAAAAGAAGCCGCGATGGCCGTACTGATGATTCGCATGAGGGAAGCCTCTGATTTGAAGATTTGTGCTGGCTCTAGTCGAAATGTTATACTATATCAAGTCATCCTTTGAACGGAGAGGCGTCATGCAAACAGTTGGCTTTGGACAGCACGATCATTCGGCCTGTGTTGGTGGCGGTATGAAAGCCGCAGAAGACGCCTGCGCCGCGCAGGGTTTGCGCCTCACCAAAGGCCGTCGGCGCGTGTTGGAAATTCTGCTACAGGAGCATCGGGCCATGGGGGCCTATGACATTCTGGGGCTGCTGTCCGATGAGGGGTTTGCATCACAACCCCCTGTAGTCTATCGCGCGCTGGATTTTCTTGTTGCTAACGGGTTTGCGCACAAGATCCAAAAGCTAAACGCCTATATCGCCTGCGCCCACCCCGGAGATTCTCATACACCGGTGTTTCTGATTTGCCGCGGATGTGAAACTGTCGCTGAAACCGCAGCACCGCTAAAATCCACCTTAGGCGAAGTGGCTGACAAGATTGGATTTAAAATCGAGACCACAATTGTAGAAGCCGAAGGCATGTGCCCAACCTGCGCCACGGCATCCACATGAGGCTGGTCACTATCAACGGACTGTCGGTGAAACACGGCAACCATCAAGCCTTGGCCAACGTGGGGCTCACCGTCGACAAAGGTGAGATTGTCACCATTGTTGGTCCCAATGGCAGTGGCAAATCCACACTTTTGCGGTGCATCATTGGCGCAATGACGCCCGACAGTGGCACCATCCTAAAAGCAGCCGGTATGCGGATTGGCTATGTGCCTCAAAAGCTGGCGATTGACGCCACCATGCCGCTGACGGCCGCGCGGTTTTTGTCTTTGCCAAAGCGGCGGGACGCGGCCCATATCAATGAGGCCTTGCAACAAGTCGGCGCGGACGGGCTGCAAGACCGCCCCATGGCAGGATTGTCAGGTGGACAGTTTCAGCGTGTACTTTTGGCGCGGGCCTTGATGGACAAGCCAGACCTCCTGATCCTCGACGAGCCCACCACAGGGTTGGACCAACCCGGGTCAGCGGATCTTTACACCCAAATTGAACACGTACGACGCGACACAGGTGCAGCGATCCTGATGGTCAGCCACGAGTTACACGTGGTGATGAGCGCCTCCGATCGTGTGGTCTGTCTGAATGGCCATGTTTGTTGCCATGGCACACCAGAAATTGTTGCCTCTGCGCCGGAGTACCGCGCGTTGTTTGGCACCGGTACACATGGCGCATTGGCGCTCTATCGCCACGAACATGACCACCACCATCACCACGATCATGACGACGCACATGACTGTGGCCACGACCACGGATCCCATTGATATGTTTGACGACTTCCTGATTCGTGCGCTCTTTGCAGGCGTTGGGGTGGCCTTGGCTGCCGCGCCTTTGGGCTGTTTTGTTGTCTGGCGGCGCATGGCCTATTTTGGCGATGCCACGGCCCATGCGGCGATCCTTGGGGTTGCGCTGTCTTTGGGGTTTGGGGTGTCAATTTTCCTTGGCGCATTGGCGGTGGCTTTGGCGATGGCTTTGACCGTGTCCAACCTGTCTGAGCGCGGCTATGGGGTGGATACCATCCTCGGTGTTTTGGCGCATTCTGCCTTGGCGTTTGGCCTTGTGGCAGTGTCGTTTTTGCAAGGTGTACGGTTGGACCTGAATTCCTATCTGTTTGGCGATATTCTGGCGGTGAGCAAATCCGATCTAGTGGTAATCTGGTCCGGCGCTGCCTTGGTAATAGGCCTGATGATTTGGCGCTGGCAGGCGCTTTTGACCTCCACTGTGAACCGGGGACTGGCCTATGCCAGCGGGATAAACCCCAAGCGCGAACAACAGCTTATGACGCTTGGCCTTGCGATTGTGGTGGCGGTGGCAATCAAGGTGGTGGGCGCGTTGTTGATTGTGGCCATGCTGATCATTCCAGCGGCCGCAGCCCGTGCAGTTGCGCGGTCACCGGAGGCGATGGCCTTTGGGGCTGCGGGCATTGGGGCCCTCGCGGCCGTGGGCGGATTGGGCCTGTCGTACCAGATGGATACACCCGCTGGGCCGTCGATTGTTTGCGCCGCGTCGGTGCTGTTTCTCGCGTTCAATCTGGTGGCACGGGTGGTGCTGAAAGACGCCCGTTAACCTGCCAAAACCCACGTCGGTAGAGCGTCGGTATCACGGCTGTTTTGCGGAGGTGGGCAACTTAGTGCGCCTTACCCCGTTAACCCTTAGTGTATGAGCGCCGCATGCACCAAAGCTTTGAGCTGTGGTCGGGTTGGATAAGAGCTCGACGGGGAGAGCTGCGTGAAGAACACCACCGACAGGTTTTCCACCGGATCAATCCAGAAGAATGTGGAGGCCATGCCGCCCCAACTGAAGTCCCCAACACTACCGGCGCAACGCGCGCGGGCAGGATCAAGCACAACGGCCCCACCAAGGCCAAAGCCCATACCATCCATCGGCTGTTCGGCAAAACTCATCGGCCCCATTGAAGCGATGTCTCCGGGCAGGTGATTGGACGTCATGAACCGCACCGTACGTGGTGAGAGCAGGCGCATATCGCCCAGCGCGCCGCCACGCCGCATCATCTCAGCAAAACGGAGGTAGTCGTCCATGGTTCCCACAAGACCACCGCCGCCGGAATGCATGCTGGCGTTCAGGAAAGGTGAGCCTTCGGTGGTGTCCACAAGGCGCAGCGTTTCTGCGCCGATCTTCGCCTGATTGAGCGCCATCGCGTCTCCCTCAAGCGGGGTATAGAGGTCAGCAAAGCGATCCTCTGTGCCGGGGATCACCGAGAACCCCGTTTCCGACATGCACAGTGGGTCGAGGATTTCCGTTTGCAAAAAATCGGCGAGTGTCTGCCCGGTGATGACCTCGATCACACGGCCCAGAATGTCGATGCTGACAGAATATTCCCAACGGGTGCCCGGCTGAAACGCCAATGGCAGTGCCGCCACCTGATCCGCCATATCCGCCAGCGCGCCCTGATTGGCTTTGAACATCAGATCCTGCGCGTCCATTTCCTTGGGCAAAAGACCCGGATTAAACGGGTAGCTCAAACCACTGGTATGGGTGGCCAGTTGGTGCAACGTCGGCGTGGCGCAGGGTTCCACCTGATCCATCGTCGACGCGCCAGGCACCAGCGCGTGACAGTGTTTGAACGCCGGAATAAAATTGGACACCGGCGCGTCCAGATGCACAAGGCCACGCTCCACCAGCATCATCAACGCCACTGTAGTGACCGGCTTGGTCATCGAATAAATCCGCGCCACGGTATCGCGCTCAAACGGCGCACCGGAAGCAATGCTGCGCAAGCCAGTGGCGTGGTCAAACACCACATCGCCATCCCGCGCGATCAATACACCACATCCGGCGTATTTGCGATCCACCACAAGTTGGTCCATCCAGCCCGACAGCTGCGCCAATCGGTTGCTGTCAAACCCTCGGTCCTGTGGTGATGCTGTACCAATCATGGAGGCCTCCCAAGCTACCAAATCTGCCACCTAGAGTGCCTTTTTGCCGCAACCACGGACAAGGTGGTAAGACTACGTAGTTCTTTGTCGGCCCCCAGATAGTTGTAAGCTTGCAACCTACGCCCTTTGATCAGCACGCGGAATCGCCCATATTGAAACCAATCACAGGCGAGGAGGCCGCGGCGCGTGTTCACAAAGACCTTAAGACAAAGACTTGGAACGGCATTTGCGGCGCTGTCCGTGTTGGTGGCGGCGCAAAGTGGCTTGGCCCAAGACGCAGAGGCCCCTGCCCCGCAGACGGTCTATGTGTTTGGCAACAGCCTGGTGCACCACCTCACTGAAACAGATGAAACCGCGGTGCCACATTGGCTGAGCCAGATGGCAGTGGCGGCGGGCACGGAGTTAAAACTGGACGGGCAATGGGGCTTTCTGCGTAATTTTGCCAAAAGTGATACGCCCAGCGCCGGATGGAAGTTCAAAGATGTGCAGCGAGGCTGGACGCGGGAGTATCGCAATTTTGCCGATGTGAGTTGGGACACCATTGTCATCACCCCGGCAAACTTCATTCAGTATCAGGGTGCTGACAAAGCCTTCCACGGCGACAACCCGGACAATGCCTCGCCGCTGTCGGCCACACTGAACGTAATCGACAACATGGACACCGCTGTGGGGCCGGTGCGGATCGCGATCTACGAAGGCTGGGCTGATATGGGCAGTCAGGTGAAAAGTTTCCCGCCAAGCGCGCGACAGATGCGCAAATATCAACGGTTCAACAGTGGCGACTACCACGACTGGTTTGAAGACTACGTCGAAGCGTTGCGCGAAGAACGGCCAGATGCACAGATCAACCTGATCCCGGTGGCCAGCACTTTGGCGGAGCTGCTCGACGGTGGTGTGCTGGATGGCTTGGAGGCAGAGGTGTTTTACACCGACGATGCACCGCATGGCACACCAACCACCTACTTCCTTGCCGCCGCAATCACCTTTGTGAGCCTTTATGAGGCAAAACTGCCTTTGGCGCTCGATATACCGGAGAGTATCCATGCGGACGTGCGCACCTATTGGGAAGCGGTGCGCGATGAAATCCATCGGTTGGTGCTCAAACCTATGCAACAAGCGGCGGCCCGGGAGGTGCCGTCCGGAACACCCTTTCGCACACCAGACGGTGACGCGCCTCAGCTAGCGGGACTTGGGCTGGCCGATCCAGCATTGGCCATGGGCTTAAGCGGGATCAGCGATTGGTCGACGCAGCAGCCGTTTATCAACGTAATGAAAACCGCACGCCCTTGGGTGGGGCATCTGCCTGGCCAATGGGGCGGCGTGAGCTTTGAAGAGCTGGACGCGCGTGGGTTGCTTGATGAAGAGGGCTGGGTTTGGGGCGTACCTGAGGACATCGAGTCGGTGGAGGCGTTGCTCCTGACCGACCTGCCGGAGGAGGCCGTTGCCTATTCCGCGCGCTATCGTGTGACATGGCAAGGTACGGGAGAGATTGAAGTGACGGGGAGGGCACGGGTGACCTCCAAAGCGCCGGGGGAGATCTGGTTTGACTTCACGCCCGGCGAAGGGCCAGTGGGGATCAAAATCCGTCAACCGGACCCGGATATGACGGGCGACTATGTGCGTGACATTCAGGTGATTGCGCAGTCTTACACCCTACTTGCGGACGCCGGCGCGGTGTTCAATCCCGTGTGGCTCAACGTGGTGGATGATCTGCGCATGGTGCGGTTTATGGATTGGATGAAGACCAATGGGTCGACGCAATCCAGCTGGGACGAACGCCCACTCACCAGCGATTTTAGCTTTGGATGGCGCGGGGTGCCGGTGGAGCTGATGGTGCGGCTGGCCAATGAGATTGGCGCTGACCCGTGGTTCACCATGCCGCATCTGGCGGACGAAGGTTATCTGACCGCTTTTGCCAGCTATGTGCGCGACCATCTGGATGGTACGCTCAATGCCCATGTCGAATATTCCAACGAGATGTGGAACTGGGGGTTTGAGCAAGCGCAATGGGCGTTGAAACAGGGTGAGGCGCGTTGGGGCAAAGGCCAGGACGTGCAGATGCAATTTTCCGGGATGCGGGCGGCAGAAATGGCGCGTGTCTGGGGCGAGGTCTATGGCGACGCTGCCGAGGGGCGACTGACAAGGGTAATCTCCACCCACACCGGTTGGCCCGGTTTTGAAAAAGGGTTGTTGCAGGCGCCGTTGTGGCAAGCGGAGGGCAACCCGGCACCGGTGACATTGTTTGAGGCTTACGGCGTGACCGGGTATTTTGGCGTCACACTGGGGATGGAGGGGGAAGGCTCAAAAGCGCTGCGCGGTTGGCTTGATACAGCCCGGAAACAGGCTGAGGCTGCGGGATCTGCTGAGGGGCTGAAGCGGGCGGCACTGACGGCCTATGTGGAGGAGCACGCGCATGATGGCGTCGCGGCGCAGGCGGCAGACTGGCTGCGCAAGGGTGAGTTGAAAGAACTCACCGGAAAGCTACTGCCCTATCACCGCGATGTGGCGCGCAAAAACAATCTGAAACTGGTGATGTATGAGGGCGGCAATCACGCGGTTGGTGTCGGCGTTGAGGCCAATGACGACACGCTGACGGCGTTTTTTACGGAGTTCAGCACCAGCACTGAAGTCGCGGCAATGTATGACGAGCTGTTGGTCACCTGGCGGAGTTTGGGCGGGCAGAGCTTTAATGCGTTTACCGATGTGGGCAAGCCGAGCAAATGGGGCAGCTGGGGGCATCTTAGGTTTCTGGGTGACAATACGCCCCGCCATGATGTGCTGATGGAGTACAACCTGACCGGGCCTCATTGGAGCGAAGACCGCGCCGAGGATACGTTCCTGCATGGCGGAATTTACCTTGGAGATGACACCTCCAATCGGCTAGAGGGCACGGGCAGACGCGATGTGCTTTTGGGTATGGGCGGCAATGACGTGCTGATTGCGCGGGGACCGGGTGATTTGCTGCACGGCGGATCAGGCACAGATCGGGCAATTCTGCCGGGTGTGCGCACAGACTATGAATTTAGCCGCGAGGGCGCTCAGGTGCGGGCTGTGGCAGAAGGGCGGAGCTATCTTTTGACCGAGATGGAGGCCGTGGCCTTTGAAGAGGCCCCCGCGCTGGTGCTGCCGATCAGCGGGCTTTTGTGACACAGGGTTGATGTGAAAGGGGAAATCCCCCTGCCTCGGTACACGGCAATCTGATAGGTTGCATCAAACATGACGTCAGAGGCGAGCCTTTCCGTGCTGAGCATTCTCATTCCGGCCAACAATGAGGCCGCCCATATCAGCCCTTGTCTGAAAGCCGTTTTGGCCTCTGACGGGCCAGCAGTGGCGCAGATTGTGGTGGCGGCCAATGGCTGTGACGATGAGACAGTGCAGATTGCCGAGAGCTTCCGCACGCAAGCTGAGAACAAAGGCTGGAGCCTCACGATTCTGGACCTGCCCGCTTTGGGCAAAATGGGGGCACTCAATGCCGCCGATGACGCCGCCAGCTTTGGCACCCGCGCTTATCTAGATGCCGATGTTCTGGTCGACCCTGCCTTGATGGGACAGATTGCCGAGGCGCTGAACACAGATGCGCCACGCTATGCCAGCGGTAAGTTGCGGCTCTCCCGCGCCAAGACATGGGCCACGCGGGCCTATGCGCGCACTTACAGCAAAGTGCCTTTCATCACCCATGGAGTTCCCGGCGCAGGATTGTTTGCGGTGAACGCCGCCGGTCGCGCGCGCTGGGAAGACTTCCCCGGCATCATTTCAGACGATACTTTTGTGCGCCTGAACTTCACGCCAGAGGAACGCATCGGCACAGACGCAGGCTACGATTGGCCGCTGGTTGAGGGATTCGCCGCGCTGGTCAAAGTGCGGCGGCGGCAGAACGCCGGTGTTGACGAAATTAAGGCACGGTTTCCAGACTTGCTCAAAAACGACGATAAATTCACCCTTGGCTTAGGCACCAAACTAACCATGATGTTGCGCGACCCATTGGGGTTTTCGGTCTATGCGGCGGTCTCGATTGTGGTGAAGCTTTCGCCGCAGAAATCCAACACGTGGGAGCGTGGCAGATGAGCCGCCTCAAAAGCCTCACGCAGGGCAACTCTCTGGCCGCCCGCGCCATTCGCAGTGGCGGCTGGACCATCTTTGGGTACGGCGGTTCCCAAGCGTTGCGGCTGGCCTCCAACCTGATCCTCACCCGGCTGTTGTTCCCCGAAGCCTTTGGCTTGATGAGCCTTGTTTGGGTGTTCCTGCAAGGGTTGTCCAATCTCAGCGACATGGGTGTGACCCAATCGATCCTGCAAAGCAAACGGGGTGAGGATCGCGCCTTCCTCGACACCGCCTGGACCATACAGGTGATGCGCGGTGTGTTCCTGCTGATCCTGACCTGGGCTTTGGCCGTGCCTGCGGCGGCGTTTTATGACGCACCGGAGCTGGCCGAGATCTTGCCCGTCGTGGGGTTGACTCTGCTGATCATGGGCCTGTTCCCCACCAAAAAGGACAGCGCCAATCGACAGCTCGCGCTGGGGCGGATCACCCTAATCGACCTCTCGGCGCAGGTGATTGGCCTTGTGGTTGGTGTGGCCATAGCCTGGGCCACAGGTTCGGTCTGGGCACTGGTCGCAAATGCGGTGACCACAACGGTTATGCAGTTGATTTTCTATTATATTTTTCTACCCGGCGCGATCAACAAACCACGCTGGGACAGGCCCGCTGCCGGGGAGTTGATCCACTTTGGTAAATGGATTTTCCTGTCCACCGCCGCCGGGTTCCTGCTGTCCCAAGGCGACAAGATTGTGCTGGGCAAACACCTGAGCCTTGGCGCACTTGGGGTCTACAACATCGGCTACTTTCTGGCGTCCTTCCCCCTCCTGTTAGGGGGCATGTTGATGCGGCGAATTATGATCCCGATCTACCGCGAAAAGCCCCCCAGCGAGAGCGCACAAAACCGCGCCAAATTACACAAGATGCGCATGCTGCTGAGCGGCGGATTGATGGGACTTCTGACGCTGTTTGCCCTGATCGGCGTCTGGCTGGTCACGGCCCTGTATGATCCGCGTTATGCGCTTGCAGGCGGTGTGGTGGTGCTCTTGGCGGTGATGCAAATCCCGCAGGTGATTGCCCTGACCTACGATCAGGCTGCGCTGGCCGCGGGCGACAGCCGCGGGTTCTTTGTGCTGGCCACAACACGCGCGGTTTTGATGATGGCGGGTTTGATCATTGGGGCCAGCCAATATGGCCTTATTGGCGCCCTTCTGGGACAAGGTCTGGCAATGGTGTTGGCCTATCCGGCCGTGGTCTGGCTGGCGCGCGCGCACGGCGCTTGGGACCTACGGCATGACGTGGTATTTTGGACCTTGGGCATTGGCACAGGTGGCCTCGCCTTTTGGCTGCATCAGAGCGCGATTGTTAATCTTTCTGCCCTCAATTTGCCCTGATTTCACCTTCCTACTGGGCGGATGGGGTTCTATCTTTAAGGCAAGTGTAAGAGTCCTCGCTTCAGAAGGGGACCGCTGACGGCGCAATTGAACAGCAGGTGGATGTGGTGACAAGCCCGACGGACAAACCGGTCGCAGAGACGGATATTGCAATTGTGGGCATGGCCGCCCACCTGCCCGGTGCACCCGGCATCGCGCAGTATTGGCACAACCTGCGCGGCGGCATCCGATCTATCCGCAAGCTTTCCGAAGATGAGCTTTTGGCCAATGGTGAAAGCCGGGCGAAAATGGCCCATCGCAACTTTGTGCCAGCCGCCGCAATGCTGGATGGCTTTGCCGATTTTGATGCGGAGTTTTTTGGTCTGTCTCCAAAAGAAGCCGCAATCATGGATCCGCAGCACCGCCAGTTTCTGGAAGTGAGTTGGGAAGCGCTTGAGAACGCAGGCCATATGCCAGAGAATTTTGGCGGGCCCATTGGCGTGTTTGGCGGCTGCGGCATGGGCAGCTATTTCTATTTCAACATCTGTTCCAACCGCGATCTGGTGGACAGCACCGGCTTGTTCCTGTTGCGCCATACCGGCAACGACAAAGACTTCATGACCACGCGGCTGAGCCATATTTTGGACCTGAACGGCCCAAGCCTTGGGTTGCAGACAGCGTGTTCCACCTCGCTGGTGGCAGTGCATTATGCGGCGCAGTCGATCCTCAATGGCGAATGTGACATGGCGCTGGCTGGCGGGGTGACCATCGAGCTGCCCCATGGGCGCGGATATGTGTTTGAGGACGGCGAGATCCTGTCGCCAGATGGCGAATGCCATGCGTTTGACCACCGCGCACAGGGCACCGTGTTTGGCTCCGGCGCGGGTGTGGTTGTGCTGCGACGATTAGAGGATGCGATTGCCGAAGGCGATCACATCTGGGCCGTCATCAAAGGCTCTGCGGTCAACAATGATGGCAGCGACAAAGCGGGCTACCTCGCACCATCCGTGGGCGGACAGGCGGCGGCTGTGGCCGATGCCTTGGCAATTGCCGATGTGCCTGCCGACACGGTGGATTATATCGAGTGCCATGGCACCGGCACCTATTTGGGCGATCCCATTGAGGTTGCGGCGCTGACCGAGGCATTCCGGGAAACCACCGAAGAAACTGGGTTCTGTCGCATTGGCTCGGTGAAAACCAACATTGGGCACTTGGATACCGCCGCTGGCGCGGCCAGCCTGATCAAGGCATCTTTGGCCTTGCACCACAAAGAGATGCCGCCAAGCCTTGGGTTTGAAAAGCCCAATCCGGCGATTGATTTTGAGGACAGTCCTTTTGCGGTAAACGCGCGGCTCCAGGGTTGGGAAAGCCACAAGGGGCCGCGTCGCGCCGGGGTGAACAGCCTTGGCGTGGGCGGGACAAATGCGCATGTCGTGGTGGAAGAAGCCCCTGAGCGGGCAGAGAGTTTGGACAGCGACTGGCCATTTCAGCTGATTGCTGTGTCGGGCCGTTCAACCAAAGCCCTGGATGCCAATGCGGCCAATCTGGCGGCGCATCTACGAGCCAACCCGGAACAGCCTCTGGCTGATGTGGCGCACACGCTGCTCAATGGGCGGCGCGCGTTTGAGAAACGCCGTGTGGTGGTGGCGGACAGCCATGAACAGGCAGCGGAGTATCTGGAAAGCGGCAATCTACGGCGGGTGTTTACTCACACTGCCGAGGCGGAGGCGCCCGAGGTGGTCTTCATGTTCCCCGGTGGCGGGGCGCAGTATGTGGGCATGGGGCGGGATCTGTTTGAAACCGAGCCGATGTTTGAAGAATGGATGGAACGTGGCTTTGCCCATCTGGCGGGCAAAGGCGGCGAAGAGTTACGCGCGCTGTGGCTGGCCGAAGATGAGGCGGTGGCCGAGGCCGAAGAGCGGCTGAAGCAGCCAAGCTTGCAACTGCCGCTGATCCTGATGGTGGAATACGCGCTGGCGCAGCTCTGGATGAGCTGGGGTGTCAAACCTGCCGCGCTGGTGGGCCATTCCATGGGGGAAAACACCGCCGCCTGCCTCGCGGGGGTGATGTCGTTTGAGGATTGTCTGGGGCTGGTACAGCTGCGCGGGCAGTTGTTTGACACGGTGCCAGCGGGCGGGATGCTGTCCATTCCGCTGCCGTTGGCCGAAGTAGAAACCCACCTGACGGACGAGATCGACATTGCCTCTGTGAATGCCCCAGCGCTGACTGTGGTCTCCGGGCCGGATGCGGCACTGGATGCCTTGGCGACAAAACTGGCAGGTCAGGAGATCGAAACCCAGCGGGTGCCGATCAACATCGCCGCACATTCCCGGATGTTGGAGCCAATCTTAGGCCGGTTTGGCGACTATCTCCGCACCATTCCGCTGCACGCGCCGCGGGTGCCGATCATTTCGAACCGCTCTGGGGCCACCCTTCTGGACAGCGAAGCCACTGATCCGGACTATTGGGTCGGCCACCTGCGCAACACTGTCTTCTTTGCTGACGGCATCACCACGCTCGCCCAACAAAGCGGGCGGGTGTTTCTTGAGGTTGGGCCGGGCAAAGCCCTGTCGTCTCTGGTGAAAATGCACGGGCAGGTGAAAGCCGATAAGGTGCTGTCCTCCTTGCGCCATCCCGAAGATGACATTGGCGATGACGCCTATTTCCTCACTGTACTGGGTCAGCTTTGGGCCTGCGGTGTTAATGTGGACTTTGACCAATACTGGGGCGACGGGCCGCGCCAGACCGTGGTGCTGCCGTCTTATGCCTTCCAACGCAGTCGCTATTTTATCGAGCCGGGTCAGGGGCAGATTGAGGCGCAAGACGAGCTACTCATGCGGCTCGAAGACACCGCAGATTGGAACTATGCGCCGGTGTGGACACCAAAGCTGGCGGAATGTGAGATTGATGTAGACAGCGAGCTGGTGGATGCAGAAAAGCACAGCTGGCTGATCTTTACCGACCAGGGTGGCACCGGTACGGCGCTCGCCAAACGCCTGCGTGACGCGGGGCAGGACGTGGTCACCGTGACCACCGGCGACGCCTTTGCCGAAACCGGGCTGGACAGCTATGCACTCGCGCCGGAGCGCGGGCGTGATGGCTATGACGCGTTGGTCCACAGCCTGATGGGCAAGGGCCGCGTGCCTGATCGCATTATACATATGTGGCTGCTGACCGAGGATGAAAACCACCGTCCTGGGTCGAGCTTTTTCCACCGCAATCAGGAGCAAGGGCTGATGAGCCTGTTTTTCCTTGCCCAAGCGGTGAGCGACGAAAACCTGCCCACACCTTTGCACATCACCACCGTGAGTTCCGGCGCGGTGCAGGTGCGCAAAGAGGCACTGCCTTATCCGGAGAAATCCACAGTGCTGGGTGCAGTGCAAGTGATGGGCCGCGAGTTGCCCGGTGTGACCTGCGCGCTTTTGGATGTGGAAGTGCCGGCAAAGAAGGCGCGCGACGGGTTGGTTGGCAAGCTGCTCGAAGACCTTCTGGCCGCCCCGCGTGGGCAGATCGCCGCTTGGCGCGGCGAGAAACGCTTTGAGCGCAGCTACCGCAAGGTGATGATGGACGGCAACGACATGCCGGTTTTCAAGGATGGCGGCACCTATCTGATCACCGGTGGCTTTGGTGGTATTGGCCTGACACTGGCGGAGCGCATGATCCAAAGCACCGGCGCCAATGTGGTGCTTTTGGCCCGCGAGGGCCTGCCGGCGCGCAACACGTGGGGTGATTACCTGCGAGGCCATGCGCCGCATGATCGCGTGGCGCAGCGCATTCGCGCAGTGGAGCGTCTGGAAAGCCTTGGCGGCAAGGTGCTGCCGCTGGCGGCGGATGTCTGCAATGTCGATGAAATGTCAGAGGCCATTGAGGCTGCGCGGGAGGCCTTTGGCCCGATCAACGGTGTGATTCATGCCGCTGGTGTGATCGACGACGGCCCGCTGCTCGCCAAAACCTCGGCGGGCATCGACGATGTTTTGGCCCCCAAACTGCACGGCACGCAGGTGTTGGAACAGATTTTCCCGGATGGCAGTCTTGATTGGCTGGTGCTGTTTGCCTCGTCCTCCACCGCCACCGCGCCGGCAGGGCAGATCGATTATGTCGCCGCCAACGCCTATCTCAACGCCTACGCGCAATCGCGACAGGGTGACAAAACCCGCGTGCGCGCAATCAACTGGGGCCTATGGGCCGAGGTTGGCATGGCCGCCGAAGCGGTCGCAGCCCGGCAGGGTCATATGGTCGACACCCCCACCGAGGCGATTGACAATCCGCTGCTGCAAGGCGCGGGATTTGATGCGCAGGGCAACCGGATATTCACTGCTGCCCTCTCGGCCAAAAACTGGATTTTGGACGAGCACCGCACGCTGGGTGGCGACGCAGTCATGCCCGGCACTGGCTATATTTCTTTGGCCTATGAGGCGTTGAAAGCGCAAGGCGAGTCTGATGCATTTGCACTGCACGACCTGCTGTTCTTACGCCCGATGCGGGTGAGTGATAACGGCGGCACAGAGATGCGCCTGCGCC
Organism: Shimia sagamensis; assembly: GCF_900182745.1. Classification (GTDB taxonomy): domain Bacteria; phylum Pseudomonadota; class Alphaproteobacteria; order Rhodobacterales; family Rhodobacteraceae; genus Shimia; species Shimia sagamensis. Next base: position 172,844 of record NZ_FXTY01000001.1, read on the forward strand.
TGATCCGCTCGGATGAGGGCTACCGGTTTGAGGTGCAAACGGCAGTGAGCTTTGATGGCCGGCCCGGCTGGCAAACCCACGCCGAGGCGCGGTTGGCACCGGTGCGGTCCAGTGCCCCGGCGGCGCTGGATCTCGATGCGCTTAAGGCAGACTGTCCGGTGCAGCAAAACGGCTTTGGCGCGGCACTAAGCGCGCCGCAGGAAGCCCACATGCGTTTTGGGCCACGTTGGAAAGTCCTGCGCGAAACCGCGCTTGGCGCCCAACAAGGCCTCGCGCGACTGAGCCTGGACGCACAGTTTGATGGCGATGGTTTGCAGCTGCACCCGGGCCTTTTGGACATCGCCACCGGCTGGGCCATGGATTTGATCCCCGGCTATGCGCAGGGGCATTTGTGGGTGCCGGTAGGCTATGACCGCCTGATACGCCACAGCGCACTGCCCGCCAAAGTGATGAGCCATGTAACCCTTGTGGACGGCGATAGCGACACTGGCTCCGCTCGGTTTGACGTGGTGCTGACCGACAGGAATGGCGCGGTGAGCATTGAGGTTAAAGGCCTGTCATTGCGGCAGGTGGAAACCGCTGCCAGCTTTGCCAAGGCGCAGCCGCTGAGCAAGGCAGAAGTTGTCTTTGATGAGGACGCGCAGGCGCAAGCGCCGCTGTCCGCCGCCGAAGAGCGACTGGCGCACAACCTCTCGCAAGGCATTCCGCCGGAGATGGGGGCTGAGCTGTTTGAGGCCGCGCTGCGCGGGAACCGGTCGCAGGTGGTGGTGTCTTCGCTGGATCTGGCGGCACTGATCGCGCAGGCCGAGGCGGGGGCCCATGAGGACAACGGTCCAAGCCAGAGCTTTGAGCGGCCAGAGCTGGAAACCGATTATGTCGCGCCGGAAACCGACATTCAGCGCACATTGGCAGGCTTCTGGCAGGATTTGTTGGGCGTGGATCAAGTGGGCATCCGCGACAGTTTCTTTGACCTTGGTGGCCACAGCCTGATCGCGGTGCGCCTGTTTGCGATGGTCAAAAAGGCCTGGGCGATTGAGTTCCCGATTTCCGTGCTGTTTGAAGCGCCAACCATTGAAACCTGCGCCGCGATGATTGCGGAGCGGGTCGGTGACACGGCTTTGGGGGACGACGTGTCGGGAGGCGCCGCTGCGGAGGCAGAGGCGCGCCCACAAAGCCGGTTCACGCATCTGGTGCCGATGCATCAGGGCGAAGGCGGGCATCGCACGCCGTTCTTCCTGGTGGCAGGCATGTTTGGCAACGTGTTGAACCTGCGCCATCTGGCACATCTGATCGGCGCGGACCGGCCGTTTTATGGCCTGCAAGCGCGCGGTCTGTTTGGCGACGCTGCGCCCCATGATGATCTTGTGGAGGCCGCCACGGATTACATCGCGGAGATGAAACAGGTGCAGCCGGAGGGGCCTTACCTGCTCGGTGGGTTCTCCGGTGGCGGCATCACAGCTTATGAGATTGCGCGTCAGTTGGAGGCACAGGGGGATGAGGTGGCGCTTGTGGCGATGCTTGACACGCCGCTGCCAGTGCGCCGTCCGCTCTCGCGGCAGGACCGGATGCGCATCCAGATGCAGGAGCTCAGATCCAAAGGCGCAATGTATCCGCTGATCTGGGCCAAGAACCGGATTGCTTGGGAGATCGAAAAGCGCCGTCCAAGCGAAGAGACCGACGAGGAAGCACAGGGGCAGCAGTTCCACGATGCGGAGATCGAGGCGGCATTCTTACAGGCTGTGGCGCAATATCCGATGCACGCCTGGCAGGGCAACCTGGTGCTCTTCCGCCCGCCAATGGTCGGCAAATGGGACATGGGTGACGGGCGTCTGGTCGACGCGGACCGGGCTTATGTGTTCCACGACAACGACTGGCAACAATGGGTGCCGGATGTGCAAGTGTTTGAGGTGCCGGGGGATCATGACAGCATGGTGCTGGAACCCAATGTGCGGGTACTGGCAACCCGGATGAAAAAGGTGATTACGGCAGCGGAGAAAAACCTGCTCAAGCGCACAGCACGGAGGGCAGCAGAATGAGTGCGCCTTCCCTTTTGACTGTGATCCTGAATTGGCGCACGCCGGAAATGACGTTGAAATCTGCCGAGGCAGCGGCGCGGGAGATGGCCACAATCGACGGCCAGATCGTGATTGTCGACAACGACAGCGGCGATGGCTCGTTTGAGGCCATGACAGCGGGCGTGGCTGTGGCAGATTGGGCTGCGGGCCGTGTGGAAGTGGTGCAGTCGGGTCATAATGGTGGCTTTGGCGCGGGCAACAACTTTGGCATTCGTCATGGTTTGGCACAGCGCGATTTTGACTTTGTCTATATCCTGAACTCAGACGCCTTCCCGGACGCGGGAAGCATCAGCGCGCTGCTGGATCACATGGCGCAGATGCCAACTTGCGGCTTTGCTGGCTCCTACATCCACGGCGATGACAACGAACCTCACCTAACCGCTTTCCGGTTCCCCTCTATGGCTGGTGAGCTGGAAGGGGCCGCGCGGGTAGGCTTGATCAGCCGCGCCTTACACAAACATATCGTGCCGCTGCCGATCCCGGCGGAAACCACTCGGGTGGATTGGCTGGCGGGGGCATCTATGCTGATGCGGCGCGCGGTGTTGGAGCAGATTGGCCTCTTTGACGAGACCTTCTTCCTGTATTTTGAGGAAACCGACCTCTGCCTGCGGGCGCAGCGCGCGGGCTGGCACACGGACTATGTGCGCTCAAGCTCCGTGACCCATATCGGATCTGTCTCAACCGGTATGAAAACCTGGCAACGCATGCCGCAATATTGGTTTGACAGCCGCCTGCACTATTTCCGCAAGAACCATGGCAGCACCTATACCTTTGCCGCCACATTGGCGCATATCGCGGGTACCAGCCTGTGGAAACTGCGCCGCGTGATTGGGGGCAAACCCAAACGGGACCCGGACCATTTCTTGCGGGACCTGATCACCCACTACCTAAAATCTCTCTTCCGCCGGACGACGCGCGAACCGTCCAAAACTCCCACTTTGTCTGTTCGCAAGGAGGCCTCCTCATGAGCCTTGATACCTTTACCAATGCCGCCCCGATGTCTGCCGTAATGATTGGCAACGAAAGCCTGCTGATCCAATGTGCCACGCTCTGGCTGGACACCGGCAACACGCTGACCGCTGTGGTCACGCGGTCACCAGAGATTCGCCGCTGGGCCACAGAGGCTGGGCTGCGCGTGATATCATCAGACAGTGACATTGTGGGTGAGTTGTTGGGGGAACAGTTTGACTGGCTGCTGAGTATCGCCAATTTGGACATGTTGTCTGACACACTTCTAAAATTGCCCACCAAAGGCGCGGTAAATTTCCACGACGGTCCCTTACCACGTTACGCCGGCCTGAATGCACCAGTCTGGACCCGTATGGCGCAAGAACCGCGCCACGGCATCACCTGGCACAAGATGGAGATCGGCGCAGACACAGGCGAGATTGTGGCGCAGCGCATGTTTGACATTGGCCAGGCGGATACCGCGCTGACGCTGAACACCAAATGCTACGCCGTCGCAATTGAAAGCTTTGCGGATGTGATGCGCGCCCTGGGCGAAGACCTCGCCAATGTGCGGGTGCAAGACCTGAGCCAGCGCAGCTACTTTGGCCGCGCAAAACGGCCAGACGCAGCTGGACGGGTCGACTTCCGCCGCGATGCACAGGACGTTGTGGCGCTGGTACGCGCACTGGATCATGGCGATTATTTCAACCCGCTGTTTGCGCCCAAGATGGTCGCCGCCGGACGGGTGTTGCTGATAAAATCTGCCGAAGTCGCCGAAAGCGCAGGCCGGGGTGAGCCCGGCGCAGTGCTGGCTGTGAGTGACGACAGCGTAACCGTGGCCTGTGGCCGGGGCGCTGTTGTCCTTGGTGGATTAACCGATGTGGCAGGCCAAGAAGAAACCGTCCCCCATGTGATCCGCGCCGGTGAGCGCCTGCCGCTGCTGGACAAATCCGCCAGCGATGCACTGACCGCCACCATGACCCCGATTGCCAAAGCCGAGCCGTTCTGGCGCGCGCGCTTGACCGAATTTGTGCCCGCCACCCTGCCGCTGATCCGAGGTGCAGGTGATCTGGCCGACTTGCGGCAGCTGCCGCTTTCTATTTCCGAGACTCCCTCCAAGAGTATTCTGACCGCAGTCGCCATTTGGGCGCTGCGGTCAGGCCTTCCGGAGGTGTGTGATGTGGCCTATCGCGGCGCGGATCATCCGCAAGCTGCCGGGCTGATTTCCCCCTGGGTGCCGCTGCGTGTTGGCGCGGAACTGCTGCATGACTCGGTGGCCGAGGCTAATGCAGCCATGGCTGAGCGTGTGGCGCAAGCCGATGCCCAAGGCAGCTTTGCCAGCGATCTGATTGCCCGCGATCCGGCGCTTGCTGCACCCACAATGCCTGACTTGGCGGTGACAACCGGTGGTTTGGCCGGGCCTATTGAGGGCGCGGCGATGACCGTGGCGATTGGCGCCGCGGGCGCGGTGTTGCACTTTGATGCGGCGCGCATAACACCAGACCATGCCGCACGTTTGACCGCACGGTTGGAGCTGATCTGTGCACAGATCGGCACCGCGGCCAAAGTGGCCGATCTGGATGTGTTGCCGGAAGCCGAACGCGCAGAAGTACTGACCGGTTGGAACGCGACGGAAGCACCGTTTGATGTCGATTTCACAATGGCAGCACAGTTTGAGGCGCAGGTTGCCAAGACTCCTGATGCACCTGCTTTGGTGTTTGAACATGACATGCTGAGCTACGCCGAGCTAAACGCCCGCGCCAACCGCGCCGCGCATGTGCTGCGTGACATGGGTGTGACCCGTGGCGCGCTTGTTGGTCTGTGTCTGCGCCGCTCGCCGGATCTGGTGGTGGCCGCCCTCGCGATCCTGAAAGCCGGTGGTGCCTACGTGCCAATGGACCCGACCTATCCGGCAGACCGCCTGGCACATTACATCAGCGACAGCGGTTGTGGCGTGATTGTCACCCAAGCGGCCCTGACCCGCGATCTGCCAGATCACAGTGCGCAAGTGCTGGAAATGGACACCGATGCACGGCTCTCCACAGCCTCAGCAAACACCCCCGAAGCCATTGCGTCCGGCGCAGACCTTGCCTATCTGATCTACACCTCCGGCTCCACCGGCACCCCAAAAGGTGTGATGGTTGAACATGGCAACGTCGCCAACTTCTTTGCGGGCATGGACGCGCGCATTCCTTATGAAACGGGTGACAGCTGGATGGCGGTCACCTCGCTGTCCTTTGACATTTCGGTGCTGGAACTGTTCTGGACCCTGTCGCGCGGGTTTAAGCTGGTCTTGTCTGGCGACGAAACCACCACGCAGATTTCGGGCGGGCGTTTGCCCACCTCCGCTGGCGGCATGGAGTTTTCGCTCTACTTCTGGGGCAACGATGACGGCCAAGGCTCCAAGAAATATGAAATGCTGTTGGAAGGCGCGAAGTTTGCCGATGCCAACGGGTTTACCGCGCTTTGGACGCCGGAACGCCACTTCCACGCCTTTGGTGGCCCCTACCCCAACCCGGCAGTGACCGGCGCGGCGGTGGCTGCTGTGACCAAAAACCTTGGCGTGCGCGCAGGCTCCTGCGTGACTCCGCTGCATCATACGGCGCGGATTGCCGAAGACTGGGCGATCATCGACAACCTGACGGACGGGCGCGCGGGTCTGGCCGTGGCCGCGGGCTGGCAGCCCAATGACTTTGTGCTGCGCCCAGAAAACTCACCACCGAACAACAAAAACGTGATGCTCGATCAGATTGGCGATCTACGCAAACTCTGGCGTGGTGAGGAGGTCGACTTTGCCAAGGCGGACGGCACCATGCACGGCGTGGTCACGCAACCACGCCCGGTGTCAAAGGAACTGCCGATTTGGGTGACCATCGCGGGCAATCCCGACACGTGGGTTGAGGCCGGCAAACATGGCTGCAACGTTCTGACCCACCTGTTGGGGCAAAGCATCGAAGAGGTTGAGGGCAAAATCAAACTCTACCACGATGCCCTGCGCGAGAACGGCCACAACCCGGACGATTTCACCATCACTTTGATGTTGCACAGCTATCTGGCAGAGGACCGTGAAGTTGCGCGCGACATCGCCCGTGGCCCCATGAAAGATTACATGCGCGCCGCTGCCGGGCTGATCAAACAGTTTGCCTGGGCTTTCCCGGCATTCAAACGCCCGGAAGGCGTGAACAACGCCTTTGAGCTCGATCTTGGCATTCTTAGCGAAGATGAACTCGAGGAAATTCTTGAGGCTGCTTTCAACCGCTACTTTGAGGACAGCGGGTTGTTTGGCACGGTTGAGGACGCACTGGACCGGGTGGAACAGGTCAAACGCATTGGCGTGACCGAAGTGGCTTGTTTGATTGACTATGGCATCGACAGCGCAACGGTGATGGAAGGTTTGAAACCCATCGCCGAGGTGTTGAAACGCGCCAATGAAGGCGGCGAGTTGGACCCTGAAGATGTGTCGATTGCAGCGCAGATGCTGCGCCATGAGGTCAGCCACCTGCAATGCACCCCGTCGATGGCGCGTTTGCTGGCGGACAACGAAGAGGCGCGGTTTGCCCTTGCTGGTGTGCAGCAGATGATGGTGGGTGGCGAGGCGCTGTCGGGCAGTCTGGTGGCCGATTTGAACGCGGCCAGCGGGGCCAAAATCCAGAACATGTATGGGCCAACCGAAACCACCATCTGGTCGACCACCGCACTGGTCGACGCCTCCGAAGGCGTGGCCAACATTGGCGATCCCATTGCCAACACACAGGTCTATGTGGTCGATGACGCCGGTGCATCGGTACCAGTCGGCGTGGCTGGTGAGCTGCTGATTGGCGGCGCAGGTGTCACCCGAGGCTATTGGCGGCGCGAAGACCTCACGGCGGAACGGTTTGTGGCCAATCCGTTTGGGCCAAAAGACGAGAGTGGGCGTTTGTACCGTACCGGCGACCTTGCGCGCTGGCGGACAGATGGCAAGCTCGATTTCCTTGGGCGTGTTGACCATCAGGTGAAGCTGCGCGGCTATCGCATTGAGCTGGGCGAGATTGAAACCCGATTGGAGGAGGTGCCTAGCGTGGCGCAGGCCGTGGTCATGGCGCGCGAGGACACTGAGGGCGATGTGCGGCTGGTGGCCTATCTGCGTGGCGATGTGCCTGCAGAAGCTGACGTACGGGCGCAGTTGCGCGAGCACCTGCCAAGCTTCATGCGGCCGCAGCATTATGTGACCTTGGCAGATTTCCCGCTAACACCGAACAAAAAGGTGGATCGTAAGGCGCTTCCACGGCCCGAAGAAACCCGCAAGATCACCACACCGAAGGTGGAGACCACAGCCCCTGCTGCGCCAGTTGAGGCGGGTGGTGACATCGCCAAACTGGTCGCAGATGTCTGGGCTGAGGTGCTTGGCGTGCGCGAAGTGGTGGCCACGGATAACTTCTTTGATCTGGGTGGTCACAGCTTGCTGGCGGTGCAAGCGCACCGCGAAATCAGGGCGCGTGCGGGGGCCGCAAAACTGTCGATCACCGATGTGTTCCGCTTCCCAACGCTCAATGCCTTGGCAGGCCGCGTGCAGGAATTGACCGGCACACCAAAACCAGCGGATGCACCTGCAGCCAAAGACAGCGAAGAAGTGGCAGAACAGGCCCAAAGCCGGTCCGAGACCATGAGCAAGCGTCGTGCGATGCGCGCACGCCGGAGGACAAACACGTGACCCTGTCCTCGGACCAGCATCTTGTGGCCCTAAAATCTCTGGCGGAGCGCATAGCGCCGCCAGAAACTGCTGTGGCCGTGACCGACCCAACCCGCGGCATTGCGGTGGTTTGGCCACAGGAAGCGCCAGCCATTGCCCGCGCCGTGCCCAAGCGGCGGCGCGAGTTTGCCGCCGGACGCCAGGCGGCGCGTTTGGCGATGCGCGCCTTGGGGGAACGGGAACAGGCGGTGCCAACCCGACCGGATCGGGCGCCGCAGTGGCCACAAGGCTTGACCGGCTCGATCAGCCATGACGCCACAAGCTGTGTTGCCATTGTCGCTGCGGGAACGCAATTTCGCGCCCTTGGTGTGGATGTGGAACCTGATGCACCGCTTCATGACGATCTGACCGCTGAAATCTGCCTCCCGCAAGAACGGGCCTGGCTGTTGGACATCCCGGCACCACGTCGGGCCTTAATGGCGCGGCGCCTGTTTTGCGCCAAAGAGGCTGTCTACAAAGCGCAATACCCGCTGACACAAACCCTGTTTGGTTTTGACGCAATTCAAGTCACCCTCAACGTACGCAGCACCGGCTTCACTGCGCGGTTTATGCAAACCGTGGGCGATGTGCCCGAGGGCACGGTTCTGTCTGGTCAATGTGGCACCGGTGGCGGGCATGTGTTGGCCATGGTCACATTGGGCGCACAAGCAGGCATGGAGAACGCAGATTTTCCGGTTTGCGCCACGGGATAACCACATTCGATTGTCATAAATTGTCTTCAAGAGCGCGAATCCGAGTCGCGCCACACCGAATTTGAGGACGGGCATGGACAAGTTCCAATCATTTGGCGAGGTGCTGAGCATGCTGCGCAGGAGGTTTTTCCTGTGGGCCAGCATCATTGTCATCGGCGGGTTGATCTCGCTGGCCTACGTGCTGGGCCTGCCGCGCGAATATGAGACCTATGCCACCATTCAGATCGAGCAACCCTCGATCAAAACCGGCGCAACCTCGCCCGGCGCGTTAAACGCCGACATGCTGCAAAAGCTACAAATTGTCGAACAGCGCGTGATGGCACGCGACAATCTGCTGACCATCATTGAAAAGTTCGGTCTCTACAACGACGCCCCCTTGAGTGAACTGCAAAAAGTGGAGCTGCTGCGCAGAGCAGCGCGTGTGATGCATATCACCAACCCGGACTTCCGCTGGCGACAGGACATCAGCCCCTCCGCACTGTTGGTATCTGTACGGATGACCGATCCGGTTCTGGCGGCAAATGTCGCCAATGAGCTGGTGACCAACGTGCTGGAGCAGGAGCAAGATCGTCGCACCGAGCAGGTGACCGAAACCCTGTCATTCTTTGACAGCGAAGAGCGCCGTATTGGTGCTGCGATCACCAATCTGGAACAACAGATTGCCGACTACAAACAGGAAAACGCAGTTTTGCTACCCGGCGGTGTGGAAGCCCTGCGCACGCGCCTGACGGATTTGCAGCAAATCGAACTTGAGGTGCAACGCCAGCTTCTGGAAAACGTGGGCATTTCCAGCGGAGGCAACTCGGTGCGCGCCCAGCGCTTGCGCCGCCTGCAAGAAGAGAGCGAACTCTATCAGATCGAGATCGCGGAGATCGAAACCGCCCTCAAAGACACGCCGCGCATTGAACAGCAATACAACCGGCTGGAACGACAGCGGACCAAACTGGAAGAACAGTATCAAGCCATCACCGCCGGCAAGGCAGGCGCAGAAATGCAGCAGATGTTGGAAGCCAGCCAGCATTCCGACAGCTTCACCGTGCTTGAAAAAGCCCTTCCACCGGATTGGCCCATTGCGCCGTCCCGCAAACGCATCCTTGCCATGGGTGGGGTGCTAAGTGTGTTGGTGGCCTTGAGCCTCGTCTTTATGCTGGAGATGCGCAGTCCGGTGATCTGGACCCGTGGCCAACTGGAGCGCCAGCTGCGCCTGCGAGCGGTGGCTGCGATCCCTGTTTTGGAAACTCCCCGACAACGCCGATGGCGTAAGCTTGCGCGCTTGACCAAGGTCTTTGGTCTGTTGGCCCTGTCGAGCGGATTGGCGGCCATGATCCTGAAATTGGGCAAATAGCGACCACAATTGTGCCACAATTCAACCTCCACGAGCGGCTTTCCGCCGAATCGTCTCCACAAAATTGCACCCTGACTCTGCGTCAATTTTTCGAATCGAGAAACAATCAAAAATAGAAGGCATTCACCGTTTCCAGTTGAGGGTCACATAATGGCGTGCTTGCCACAAATTTTAACCATAATTGAAAAAAATATCAAAATCAGAATGTGTCAAATCGTTTATTTTCAACCACTTAAGCCAAACTATCCGAAAGTTAAGGTGGATTTCTGTAAATTTGTGACTAATGTAAGTCCTGGGTGGGCGCTTCTGATGAAGGAGCATCAAAAACAACGACGTCACAAGGACCTATGTGATCAGCCCCTGCTGCCGGGGTGCTTTTTCCAACTAGGTACGTGAAACACACGTTCGGGCCATGACTGGTCCGGCGACGGGATGTTGCGGTCTAAATTGATGCCCTTCTGGTTGGGTTACGGGGATGACACCGATGGCGATTTTTTCGCGGGAAGATTTTGATCAGGCCTTTGAGGTCTCGTCGGCACGCAACAGCGTGTACCGCAGCGTCTTCAAACGTGCCTTTGACATCTTTTTTGTTCTGGCCATCGCCGTTCCGGTGACTCTGGTTGTGCTTTTGCTCGCCCTGTTTATCTCATTTGATGGCGCGTCGCCGTTTTATCGTCAGGAACGTGTTGGCAAAAACGGCAAGCGTTTCAGCATGCTCAAGCTGCGCTCCATGGTGCCCAATGCCGACCGCAAGCTGGAGGCCTATTTGCGCGCCAATCCAGCCGCGCGTCTGGAATGGACCGAAAAGCAGAAGCTGGCCCATGATCCGCGTATCACGCCCATTGGTCGCATCATCCGCAAAACCTCGCTCGACGAGCTGCCACAGTTCCTGAACGTGCTGGTGGGTGACATGTCCGTGGTCGGCCCGCGCCCAATGATGCCGGAACAGACCGCGCTCTATCCGGGCACCGCCTATTACCGCATGCGCCCGGGCATCACCGGGTTCTGGCAAATTTCCGAGCGCAATGAGTGCTCTTTTGCCGAGCGCGCCATTCACGACAGCCACTATGACCGCGCCCTGAGCCTGCGCACCGATGTCTCGGTTGTCTGGCGCACTGTGGCCGTGGTGATGGCCGGCACCGGCGTGTGAACGCCACACCCTGACAGTTTGAGACACGCGCGCTATAGTCATGGTGCGCGTTTTGCGTTTGTGTGGCCCCGACCACGCCGCTCACAAAGGAAGACCTGACGCCAATGCCCAACCTGCTCGCCACGTTGATGCTGATGCTTTGGCCAGTGGTCATTTGGCGACTGTTTGTCAGCCTCTCCCCCGGCCGTGCATTGATCTGGTCTTTACTCGGGGCTTATCTGCTGTTGCCACCACCCCCGGCTGAGTTTGATTTTCCGCTGATGCCGGCACTGGACAAAAGCAGCCTGCCCAATTTGGCAATCCTGATTGTGGTGTTTTTTGTCCTGCCGCAGCGGCCCAAACTGCTGCCCGACAACATCGTGGCCCGCTGGCTATTGGGTTTGCTGATCCTCAGCCCCGTTGCCACGGTTTTCACCAATGGCGAGCCGCTGATTTTCACCGAGGGCTTTGTACGCGGCCTCTACTTTCAAGACGCAATTGCGCAACCAATCAACCAGTTCATTGGCATCATTGGTTTCCTAATGGCTCGCGCCTTGCTGCGCACCCGCGAAGATCAACGAGATCTGTTGCTGGCGCTGGTGATTGCAGGCTTGGCCTATTCCCTCCCTATTCTAATCGAAGTGCGGCTGAGCCCCCAGCTCAACAACTGGGTCTACGGCTACTATCAGCACCTGTTCAGCCAGACCATTCGCGGCAGTGGCTATCGCCCGATGGTGTTCCTGTATCATGGCATTTGGCTGGCGTATTTTGTGCTGACTGCGTTGTTAGCAGCGATCACCCTTTGGCAAGCCGACACCAGCCGCACGCGGGCAAAATACCTGATTGCTGTCTTTTATTTGGCGGCGGTGCTGGTGCTCTGCAAAACACTGGCCACGTTGATTTACGCGGGAGCCGCGGGCCTGTTGATTGTGTTTCTCAACACCCGCGCGCAGGTGAAAATTGCCGCGGTTCTGGCGATCATGATGCTGGCTTACCCCGTGTTAAAAACAACGGGTCTGGTTCCCACTGACGCAATCATCTCACAGGCAGAAAAAGTGAGCGCGGAGCGGGCGCATTCCCTCAGTTTCCGGATCGAGAACGAAGACATCTTGCTGGATCATGCCATGCGCAAACCGTTGTTTGGCTGGGGTATCTGGGGCCGCAATCATCTTCATGACCCCACAACCGGTCTGATCACCTCGGTCACGGACGGTTATTGGATCATCGTTCTCGGCGTCTGGGGCTGGGTTGGATACATCGCACAATTTGGCCTGATGGCCTTGCCAATCTTCCTTGTGCACCGTGAACTTGGGCGGATCAAAGTGGCCGAGCGAGACAGCTTCAAACGCGACGCGTCTTTTGCACTTTTGGATGAACAACGCTTGCAAAAACGGAAAAGTCCCGGACTGTCCCCTTACCTGGGGCCGTTGGCGCTGATGCTGGGTTTCAACATGATCGACATGCTGCCCAACGCCACGCTGACGCCCACAACCTGGCTGATTGCGGGCACCCTGTTTGGCCACGCAGAACGGCTTGCGCAGCGACGCAGGTCGGCAGAATCCGCGATGCGCCACAGCCCGATGAGCAGTGATGCAGGCGACCAGGACGAAGCAGAGCCCGACAGCGCCGCGACACCTGTGCCAAAACCCCGTCGGACCATTCTATAATCTAGGGCGTACCGTGGCCTGGTTTCATTTTCAGAATACGCGCTGGCACCCCGCCCACAACGGCGCCAGCAGGCACGTCCTTTGTGACCACAGCGTTGGCCCCCACTTCGGCATCTGCCCCAATGATCAACGGCCCAACGAGCTTGGCCCCGGCGCCGATATCTACATGGCCTTCGAGCACCACTGCACCTGAAAGCGTCACCTGATGCATCAACTGGCAATTGGGGCCGATGGTGGCATTGGGATGTACAATGATGCCCGTTGGATGTGGCAGGCGCAGCCCGCCATCGATGTGCATATTCAGGTGCAGCTCGGACTGTGTGATCACAGACCAAAATTGATGCGACAACACCCAACGTTTGCAGGCCAGCTTACCAAACACCCCCCCGCGGGCCTTGGCCGCCTGATACCGGCGCAGCGCGCGCAACAGTTTTGGACCGGGGTCCCAGAAACCACGCGGTGCCTCCCGCGACCAATCCGGCTCTGTGGCGGACACATTCTGGTCAGTCTGCACAGTGTTTGCCTCCGCACCAAAACCCGCAAAATCGGGCGCTTTCAAAGCGTTGTCGCAAAACCTCTGTGTTAAAGCAACTTAACTCTGCCCCCCAGAGGCGCTTGCGGCGGTGCTGCGACTCATGTTTTTTGGTCCCCAAACGCAAAGCAATCCAAGGATGCGCCCGCGCATGAGCACCCAAGAGTCGCCTGAGGTAGAAACCTCCGCGCCCAAACTTGCCGCTGATTTGAATGCGGCCAGAGGTCACCGCGCGGAGATCGACGGCCTGCGCGCCATCGCGGTGCTGGCCGTGGTGTTTTACCACTTTGGCGTGCCGGGATTTGGCGGCGGCTTCATTGGCGTCGACATCTTTTTTGTCATCTCCGGCTTTCTGATTGGCGGCATTCTGTGGCGCGAACAGCAGGAAACCGGCAAGCTGGCGCTTGGCCGTTTCTACATTCGCCGCATCAAACGGCTGGCACCCGCATATTTTGTCATGGCCTTCACGGTGCTGATTGTGGGCGCGCTAATCCTGATGCCCAACGATTTCCGCGAAACCGCCAAAGGCGTGATTGCGGCCACAGTCTATCTCTCCAACGTGCTGTTCTTCCGCCAATCCGGTTATTTTGACGGCGCGGCTGAAGACAAGGTCATGCTTCACACCTGGTCGCTGTCTGTCGAAGAGCAGTTCTACATATTCCTGCCGCTGCTGTTTCTGCTGTTTGCCCGCAACAAAACCGTGATGCTCTGGGCTTTGGGTGCGGTGTTTGGCTTCTCATTGATCAGCAGCTTGATCACCACCCCCCTGTCCCATCCCGCGGCTTTCTTCCTGTTCCCCTTCCGCGCCTGGGAGCTTTTGGCCGGGGTTGGGCTTGCCATCTTGAATATCGAACGGCCAGACCTCTGGAGACGACACCAAGCGTTGAGTTGGATTGGTCTTGGCCTTGTCCTCACGTCGATAGTGCTGGTTGCGCCCGGTGCAGGATTCCCCGGCTGGCAGGTGATTGTCCCGGTGCTGGGCACGGTCCTGCTGATTGGCAACGGACAAGACGACAATTGGGTCAACCGCGGCCTGTCCATGCGTATTCCTGTGTTGATCGGGCTGATCTCCTATTCGCTGTATCTCTGGCATTGGCCGGTGTTCACCTTCACCAAATACCTGCAAGGCCAGTACCGCGGCCCTGGCGAAGTGGCGCTGTGGATCGCAATTTCGCTTGTGTTGGCGGTGCTGTCTTGGCGTTTGGTGGAACAACCCGTGCGCCAAGCGAAAGCCCTGCCCACTTGGGGGCTATTGTTCACCACGGCACTGGCCTCGGTCAGCTTGCTGGGCTTGTCGTTTATGGTCTTCAAAGCGGACGGCATGCCCAAACGCTTTGGCCCACAGGCGCAGGTGCACATCGCCGCAACCGGTGACTTTTTGCAGGATTTTTCAGACTGTTACGTGCCTGATGAAGGGCCTTTTGAAGATATTGAAGTGTGCCCAATAGGCCCGAAATCCGAAGCACCAAACCTGATCATCTGGGGCGACAGCCATGTGCGTGCCTATTACGAAGGCTTGAAACAAGCTGCCCGAGAGGCGGATCGCAGCGCCCTGGTGATCTGGCGCGCGGGCTGTGCGCCTGCGTTTGATCTTGAAAAACGCGAAAGCGCGGCCACACCGGCCCAAGATGCCGCCTGCACCACCGCCAATGCGCAAATCCGCAAATCCCTGCGCGAGATGCCACATTTGCAAGATGTAATTTTGGTGGGCCGATGGGCCTACTACGCCTCAGGCCATGGGAGCGGCAGCGATGCGCACAACACCATCCGCCTGAAAAGCGACGTCTATGGCAACATGACTCAGGACGCGCTTTTGGGCACCGCCTTGGCAGCCACAGTGGCTGACATTGGCGATCTGGACCGCACCGTCTACATCCTGCGCCAACCGCCGGAAATTCAGAATTACAGCGCCCCCAAAGTGGCGCGTGAATTGGTGCATGGCCGCCTCTCAGAGCAGCTTGCACGGCGCATTGGCCAGATCACTGTAACCGATGCCAAAACCCGAGAACGCGGCGCGGCAGCGGCGTTGGCACGCAGCGGCGCGACCATTTTGGACAGCTGGCGCTGGTTCTGTGACCCGTTCCTATGTGATGCCGTTCAGGGCGGCGTTGGCCAGTATTTTGACAACAACCATGTGACCAATGCGGCGGCACGGCGGATGCGCTCGGTGTTTTACCCGGTGATGGCGCGGTCCTCGCAATGACGACACTCGCCGCGGCCAGCACCGAACCCTGGGACGTGATTGTCATTGGCACCGGCATGGGGGGCGGCACCATTGGCCGGTTTTTGGCAGAACAAGGCTTATCGGTGCTGTTTGTCGAACGTGGCCCAACCGGCGTGCGCGCAGAAGAACAAGAGCTCAACCCCAACATCTGGGACCGAGAGGCGCGATTGGTGCGCGGCTATTGGCCCGAGCCCCTGGAAGCCACAGTGAACGGTGTGACCACCACTTTCAACGCGCCATTAGGGGCGGGTGTGGGCGGCAGCTCAGTGTTCTACGCCGCCACCTTGGAGCGTCCCGCCCCACATGATCTGGACCACAGCGAGGTTCGACCACATCCCACCGGCGGATGGCCCGTCAGCTATGACGAGATGGCGCCCTATTTTGACCGTGCCGAAACGCTCTACCACGTACGCGGCACGCCCGATCCTTTGCAACCAAACGGCAGCCTCTTTCCCCCCACGGCGATGAGCGCGGCAGATCAAGGCTTGATGTCTGCCATGAACGAAATTGGCCTCAACCCATATCAGGGCCATATAGCGGTGCGTGAAGACGATGGGTTTGAGCAGTATTTGGGTCGCAAGTGTCCCAACGATTGCAAAATGGATGGGCGCTCCGCCGGGGTGGAGCCTGCTATGGAAACCGGCAATGCCGCCCTATTGGACCTGACCGAAGTGCAGGAAATTGTCTCCGAAAATGGTGCCGTGACCGGCCTCAAAGTGACGCGCAAAGGCACGGACGCCACGCTCACCGCACGCAGCTATGTGCTTGCGGCAGGGGCTTTGCATTCACCCCGCCTGCTGATGGCCTCGGGCACTAAAAATGACCTCATTGGCCGCAACCTCATGTTCCACATGAACGAGATGCTTGCCCTGTGGCCGCCCAAAGGCAAACACAGCGCGGGCGCATCCAAATCTCTCGCCTTTCGCGACCTCTATCACCAAGGTGGGCAACGCTTTGGCATGGTGCAGGCCTTGGGCGTGGAGGCGCGATATGGCGAGATTGTGCATTACCTCAACATGGCGTTTGACCGCTCGCCACTGCGCAAGCTGCGCTGGCTGCGCCAGTTCACACGCCTGCCTGCGGCCATTGCGGTGAAGCTGTTTGGCAGCGCCAAAATCTTTGTCGGTATTCTAGAAGACCTGCCGTATGCCGAGAACCGTGTGCATTACGATCCCGCTGATCCGCGCCGATTGGCGATCAGCTACGACATGGCGCCAGAGCTGCTCTCCCGCCGCAAGGCTTTCCGCAAGGCACTGAAACAACGCCTCAAAGGCATCCGCATGGCCTTCACCGGCGCGAGGCCGGAGCTGAACTTTGGCCACCCCTGCGGCACGCTGCGGTTTGGTAACGATCCCAAAAACTCGGTGCTGGATCGCAATTGCAAATTGCACGGCACGGAAAACCTCTGGGTGGCGGATGCAAGCTTTATGCCCACCTCAATGGGGGTGAACCCGTCACTGACCATCGCCGCCAACGCCCTGCGGGTTGGCGAGGTTGTGGCTGCGAACCTAAAGGAGACCCAAAATGGCTAAGCAACTGGCGGCCATCACCGGCGCGGGCTCCGGATTGGGGCAGGCCTTGGCGATAGAACTCTGTGGACGGGGCCTGCTGGTCGCGGGCTTGGGACGGCGCAAAGACGCCCTGAATGAGACCGCCACTCTGGCCGGAGACAGTTTCACTCCCGTTGTGGCGGACGTGTCCGATCCGGGCCAAGTTCGCGCTGCCTTTGAGACCATCCGCGCCATCGCGCCGGTCTCGATCCTGATCAACAACGCCGGTGTTTACCCGCACCGCGACATTCTGGATGAGACGCCGGAAAGCTTCATGCAGACCGTCGCAATCAACCTTGGCGGCACCGTGGCCTGCACCTCCGAGGCGCTCAAGGACATGACTGTGGCGGGACGAGGCCGCATCCTCAACGTGTCGAGCTTTGCGGATATGCATCCCCTGCCCTGCAGCGCGGCGTACTCCGTGTCCAAAGGCGCGGTGACAACCTTTTCCCGCGCGCTGGTGGCTGATCTTGGCGACCGTTTGCCCAAGATTGTCATCAGCACCTGGATGCCCGGCATGCTCAACACCGACATGGGTTTGGCTGAGGGATTGGACCCGGCCGTGGCCGCCAAATGGGGCGCGGGATTGGCGCTTTGGGAGGATCCGTCGCTCAATGGCGCTGTGTTTGAGATGGACCGGGAAATCCTGCCGCCCCGAGGCCTCAAAGGTCGCTTGAAAGATGCGGTGCGATTGAAGCGCCGCAAGCCTCGGCTGATCACGACCTAGTCCCGCTGCGCGCGCGCCTCTTTCATCAACCGTGGCAAAATCCCGATGCAACGCAGATAGCGCCCCGCCAGTCGTGCCGGATTGCTGAGTGCGCGCCAGAGCCATTCCAGCGCCAGTTTGCGCACCCAGGCCGGGGCCCGGTTTTGTGTGCCCGCAAGGAAATCCAACCCCGCACCGATGCTGGCAAAGCCCATCTGTGGCACAACCTGCCGCCCACGTGCCGCCAGCCGTTCTTGCTTTGGCGCGCCCAACGCCAGAAAGGCCATCCGCGCGCCAGCTTCGGCGGCTTGTTTCAACACAGCCTCCGCCGCCGCGCTTTCGGGATCAAACCCCATTGGCGGCGCGATACAGGCCACTACCTCCAGCCCAGGGGCCTGCGCCTTCAACGCCTCTGCCGCCGCAGCCAGAGCCTCCTCCGTGCTGCCAATCAACGCCACCGGAGTGCCTTCCTCTGCGGCCCATTGCGCCAGAGGCACCACCAAATCCGCACCCGGCAACAGCTCCACAGGCTTCTCGGCCTTGCGCGAGAGCCACACGATAGGATTGCCATCCGCCACCACAAAATCCTGCGCCAGGTAAGCCGCAGCGAAGGCCTCGTCCTTGGCAAGTTTCACCAGATGGTCGAGGTTGATGGTCGCCAAGGCAAAGCCCTCATGAGCGACAAACCGCGCCCGCACTGCACGCTCCAATGCGGCGCGATCGGCAACATTGACCGTGACCGGTCCTTTAGTGGTGGAAAACTGCACGCAGGCGGTCCTTCTGGCTCATTTGCACAATACCTTACCAACTCCCTCCCCCGGCGTCAGAAATTGCGCTACAATTTCCCTCAAGTGGTTCAAAAGCGCCACAATTCCCCTGACTGAGCCACCCGCCTTGGTGGTATTTCACGCCAAAATACTTATAGTCACTTCGTATTGGTTCAAAAGGATTCCCGCCATGTCAGCCGCCCAAACCCGCAGTGTGTCGATCATTGGTTGCGGCTTTGTCGCTGATCTTTACATGCGGTCTTTTGCGGCCCACCCCGACATCGCGGTGACGCAGGTGTATGATCATGATCCCAACCGCTTAAAAACCTTTGCCGATCATTGGAACCTGCACACAGCGGACAGCCTGGAGCGGTTACTGGGCAACCTGCCCCAAGGCTCACTGGTGTTGAACCTGACCAATCCCGGCGCCCATTACGATGTCTCCCGCGCCTGTCTTGAAGCCGGGCATCACGTCTATTCCGAAAAACCCTTGGCGACGGAAATGGCCGATGCCATTGCCTTGCATGAACTGGCCGCACAGAAAGACCTGCTGCTGTCCTCCGCACCTTGCTCAGTGCTGGGTGAAGCGGCGCAGACCTTGGCCAAAGCCATTCGCGACGATGTGGCAGGCCCCGTGCGCCTGATCTACGCGGAACTGGACGACGGCTTCATTCCACAAGCGCCTTATGCGGATTGGAAAAGCGAAAGCGGCGCACCTTGGCCTGCCCAAGATGAGTTTGCCGTGGGTTGCACGCTGGAGCACGCAGGCTACTACCTGACGTGGCTAATTGGCATGTTTGGCAGCGTGCGGCGCGTGGTGGCCGCCTCTGCCGAATGCCTGCCGGGCAAAGAGGCAATGGGCACCCCGGATTTCTCCACCGCCACGTTGTTTTTTGAAAATGGCATCACAGCACGGCTGACATGCTCGATTGTGGCGAGCCACGACCACAAGATCCGCGTGTTTGGCGACAAAGGTGTTCTTCAGGTGAAACAGGCCTGGGACAATGACGCACCGGTCAAATTCCACCGGCGCTTTACCCTGCGCCGTCGCCTTATCGAACATCCGATTGGCACGCGCCAGCAGATCAAAGGCGACACCCATCCCAAAGTGGCCCGCTGGGGCGCAGCCGCGATGAACTTCGCACTTGGCCCCGCAGAGATGCTGGACGCCTTGGCAGAAGATCGCCCCTGCCGCCTGTCACCGGACTTCGCATTGCACCTCAATGAGGTCACACTCGCCATTCAAAACGCCGGTGCGGACGGCTGTGCACAGGACATGTCCACACGGTGTGAGCCGATGGCACCCATGCCGTGGGCCATATGAGCGCGGCCGCGCTCGCCATAACCGGAGCCACCGGCTTTATTGGGCGGCATTGCGTTGAGCAGGCGCGGGCCGAAGGCACCACCTTGCGGCTGTTTGTACGCGACATGGCCAAAGTGCCCACCGCTTGGCAAACCGATAAGACCGTCGAAATCATCGCCATGGACCTAACCAACACTGGCGATGGGCTTGCTAACGCTCTGGACGGCATCCGTACTGTGATCCACTGCGCAGCCACCCTGAGCGGCGATCAGGACCGCGACACAGTGGCGGCCTCGGTCGCGGTGATTGATGCGGTGATCGCCGCGCAGGTGCCGCATGTGGTGTTGGCGGGGTCGCTGTCGGTCTATGACGTGAGCGGCGTACCCAAAGGCGGTGCGCTGGAGGAGTCCACCCCCGTGAACACCGACGGCCGCGATACCTACGCGCAGGCCAAACTCACGCAGGAGACCTTGTTTCACGATGGCGCATCGTTCTATGGCTACGCCCTGTCGGTCCTGCGGCTCGGCGCTGTTTGGGGGCCAGATCACCTGTTTAATGCTCATATTGGCCCAGCGGTTGGCAGCACGCTTCTAAAAATTGACGGCGGCGGCGAAGTCCCCTTGTGCCGTGTCGAACTGGCTGCGCAAGCATTGATCAAAGCGGCCCATGAACACACCGGTGTTGGCACCCTCAACATACTGGATGATGACCGCCCCAACCGTACGGATTTCCTGACCGCTTTTCGCGCCTGTGGCTGGCCCAAGCAGGTGTTGCCAACCCCACTTTGGCTCTGGCGCATGGCGGCGTTCATAACACCAGACAAGCCCACCATGCCCGGCCTTCTGCGCCGCGCAGTTTTGGAAGCCCGCCACCGTCCCGTCACCTATTCCAACACCATGATGCACAATCGCCTTGGCCCTGTCACAATGCTGCCCTTTGCGGCTGCAATGCAGGCCGCGATTGAACAGCAAGAGCAGCAGGCCACCCCGCCGTGAGCGACACAAAAAAGACCCCCATCGCCTATTTGACCGGCGAATACCCCCGCGCGACCGATACCTTTATCCAGCGCGAGGTCGCGGCGTTGCGTGCCCTAGGCCAACCGGTGGAAACCTGCTCCGTGCGCCGTACCGGCGTGGAGCATCTGGTGGGCGAAGAGCAGAAGGCCGAGGCCAAAGCCACCTTCTATATACTCGCTGCCGCCAAGTCGCCGGTAACCCTGTTAAGCGCGGTCTTTGGCGCACTACTGCGCAACCCTGCGCGCTTTTTCAAAGCCTTGGTGCTGGCTGTGAAAACCGCGCCTCCCGGCTTTCGCAATCTGATTTTTCAGCTGTTCTACTTTGCCGAGGCCGCCGTGCTCGCCGCACATTTGCGCAAAAAAGGCGTGCGGCATCTGCACAACCATATTGCCAAATCCTCTTGCACTGTCGCCATGCTGATGAGCGCGCTCTCCGGCATCCCCTACAGCTTCACACTGCACGGGCCGGACATCTTCTTTGCGCCGGATCACTGGCGGCTGGACGAGAAAATCAAACGCGCCAAATTTGTCGCCTGTATCAGCCATTTCTGCCGCTCGCAGGCGATGGCTTTCAGCAATCCCAAACACTGGGGCAAGCTGCACATCATCCACTGTGGCGTGGAGCCTGCGCGCTATGACGCAGGCGAAGATCCCGTGGAAACCAACCTGCTGTTTGTGGGGCGCCTCGCGCCTGTGAAAGGTCTGCCGATCCTGCTACGCGCGCTGGAACCGTTGAAAGCCGAGTTCCCCAAAATCCACCTCACCGTGATCGGCGATGGTCCCGGTCGCAAGGCGCTCGAACATCAAACCGAGGCCGCTGGCCTCTCAGAAAATGTGTCATTTGTCGGCTACAAATCCCAATCTGAAGTCGCCGAAGCCCTGGCCGCCTCCGACCTCTTTGTGCTGCCCAGTTTTGCCGAAGGCGTGCCCGTTGTGCTGATGGAGGCCATGGCCGCGCGCCGCCCTGTGGTGACCACCCATATCGCGGGCATTCCAGAGCTTGTGACCGACGGTGCTTCCGGCCTGTTGGTGCCACCCGGCAACCCGCACGCATTGTCCGCCGCCATTGGCAAAATCCTCGCCAACCCAGCCCGCGCCACAGCCATGGGCATCGCAGGCCGCGCGATGGTTGAAAAGGGCTTTGACATCAACAAGGAAGCTGCGCGAATGGGCCAGTTGCTGGACGGGGACCTCACATGAGCACCACCGCCATCATCATTGGCCGCAACGAGGGCAAACGGCTGATCGCCTGCCTCGCCTCATTGAAAGCTCAGGGCTCGGAGATGGTCTATGTCGACAGCGGCAGTTGGGACAATTCCGTGGCTGAAGCGCGCAAGGTTGGCGCACTGGTTGTGGAACTGGACAGCAGCCTGCCCTTCACCGCCGCCCGCGCCCGCCAAGCCGGATTTGACGCGCTGGCGCAAACCGGTGACCTGCCGGAGATTGTGCAGTTTGTGGATGGCGATTGCATTGTTGTCGACGGCTGGATCGCGGCGGGCGAAAAGGCGCTGCGCGAAGATGACAGCCTGGGCCTAATCACCGGCTGGCGGGCGGAGCTCTATCCCGAGCGCAGTGTCTATAACGCGCTTTGTGATTTTGAATGGCACCGCCCAGCGGGCGAAATTGTCGCCTGTGGTGGCGACATGATGGTGCGTTCCAAAGCCTTTGTAGAGGCGGGTGGGTTTGACGCCACAGTCATCGCGGCTGAGGATGACGAGTTCTGTGTACGGCTCGCCAAGGTAGGCTGGAAACTCCGTCGCCTGCCACAAGAGATGACCCGCCATGACGCCGCGATGCTGCGCTTTGGCCAGTGGTGGCAACGCGCCATACGCACCGGCCATGGCTTTGCCCAGGTTGGCTGGATGCACCCGCCTTATTTTCGCAAAGAACAACTGCGCGGCGTGATCTACGGGATGCTCCTGCCGCTGCTCGCGCTCTGGGGTCTGATGGACAGCGCGGTGCTGTTCCTGCTGGTGCTTGCCGTTTACGTGGCCAATTACATCCGCACCAAAAACGGCCTTGTCCGCGAGGGGCTGCCCTATTGGGAGGCCTGGCGCCACGCCCGCCTTCTGACCCTGTCCAAACTGCCCAATGTGATGGGCATGATCCTATTTCACTGGCGCCGCATGCGTGGCCGCGCGATGCACATCATCGAGTATAAATGATCATGAACACCTTTTCCGACGACCGCCCGATCCGCGCCGCCCTTCTGGGCGCTGGCTATATTGCCGACTGGCACGCCGCCGCCATTCTGGCCACACCGGGTGTAGAACTGGTTGCGGTTTGTGACCAATCCCGCGCCGCCGCCGATGCATTGGCACAGACCTATGGCATTGCCGCCTACACCGATCTGGACAAGCTGCTCTCGGCCAAGGTGGCCGACGCCATCCACATCGTCACGCCCCCCGGCACCCACCGGGCACTGGCCGAGACCTGCCTAACTTCGGGGCATCACGTGCTGGTAGAGAAACCCGTGGCGCTCTCCGGTGCCGAAACCGCTGAAATCCAGCAGATCGCCACAGAGGCGGGGCGCGTCTTTGCTGCCGGGCACAACTTCATGGGTACGCCGGGCTATCAGCGCCTCAAAACCCGACTTGAAGCCGGTGAGATTGGCCGGGTGGCCAGCGCCGAAATCAACTGGAACTTCCCGATGATGCCGCTGCGCTCCGGGCCTTATGGGTTGTGGCTGCTGCGCGACCCCCAAAACATGCTGCTGGAACTTGGCCCGCACCTCTTTGCTTTTGCGGTCGACCTGTTTGGACCACTCGCCATTGAGCATCTCAGCCTGTCCAAACCGGTGGACATCCCCGGTGATACCACCCGTCCACAAGGTTGGCGCATTCTCGCGTCGGCTGGGGATGTGTCGATCACACTGAACCTGTCGTTGGTGGAAACCATGGACGACCGCTCGGTGATCCTGCACGGCTCCACCGCGACTGCACGGTATGACTATGCGCACGACGTGCTGACCGTGGATGCTGAAAACGCCGCTGACATCGTTGCAAATCCCTTCCTGCGCCAGATGGGCCTCGCTGGCCAGCACCTGCGCGAAGGTGTGGTGAATGGCACACGCCAGCTTATCTCACTGAACCGCAAGTCTCCGTACGGATTGTCTTTTGCCGGTCTGTCCGGCGCCTTTTACAGCGCGATCCGCTCTGGCCGCCCGCTAGACGCGCGCTTCCATGGCGACAACGCAACGCTGGTGATGCAGGCGATTGATGCCGCCATCGCAAAGATGCCAAAACCAGCCAAAAAGCCAAAACCGGCCAGCCGCGCCAAGCCCAAGCCGTCTGTGCTGATCATCGGCGGCACCGGCTTTATTGGCCGTGATCTGACCCGCGCCTGGGTCGCCAAAGGCCGCGATGTGCGCGTGCTGTCACGTGGCACCAGCGGGCCGTTTGATGACATCGCCGACCATGTGGAGCTGTTTGGTGCCAACCTACGCGACTCGGATCAATTGGCCGAGGCCATGGAGGGCATCGAGATTGTCTACCACCTCGGCAAGTCCATGGATGCGACCTGGGATGCGGCGTTAAAAAATGACGTGGCCATCACCGAAACCATCGCGCAGGCCGCACAGGCTGCCGGTGTAAAGCGTTTCATCTACACCGGCACCATTGCCAGCTACGACATGTCCGATCCAAACGTGACCATCCGCGAGAGCCAGGGCTTTGGCGACGACATGGAAGATCGCAACATCTACGCCCGCTCCAAGGCGGAATGTGAGGCGCGGCTCTTGGAGATGCACCGCAAACACGGCCTGCCTTTGGTGATTGCCCGCCCCGGCATTGTGCTGGGCAAAGGTGGCCCGCTGCAACACTGGGGCATTGGCCGCTGGCATGGCGCAGGCGCGGTGCGCATCTGGGGCAAAGGCAAACACATCCTGCCGTTTGTGCTGAATGAAGACATCGCCGAAGGGCTGATCCTGATGGCAGAAAACGACGACGCTTTGGGGCAAAGCTTCAATCTGGTGGGTGAACCGATGTTCTCCGCCACGGATTATTTTGATGCGATCCACGCCCGCCTGGGTGCGCGGATCAAAGTGAAACCGGGCAACCTGACCGCATTTTATGCCTCCGCCTCAGTGAAGTATTTCCTGAAGAAACAGGTGCTGCGTCGCGGTGGCCTGTCCAACCCGTCTCTGGCTGATTGGAAAAGCCGCGCGCATTTCTCCCCGTTTGACAACAGCCTGCCCAAAAAGGTGCTCGGCTGGGAGCCCGAACGCCGCCGTGATATCTTTCTGACCAAGGCGATAGATGAGGCCAATTTGCTTGGCTTCTGACGTGTCGCTTATTGTTGTCACCGACATCCACGGTGCACCGGAACCGGAGCTGTGTTTGGGCGCGGGCTTACCTGTGGCACTGCGCCTGTCCCTTGCCGAACTCTGTGGGCGTCCTGATTTGAGTGGTGAAAATCTACACCACTATCTGTTCCAAGCAGCTGGCATGGCGCAGGCCGTGACCGCATTAAGTGTCCATCTGTCAGGCCAACCGCGCCTCATTGGCCTCGGCTATAGCGCCGGGGGCACCGCGCTGTGGAAAGCAGCCAAAGCGGGCGGGCGTCTGTCAGGTTTGGTCTGCGTTTCTTCCACGCGGTTGCGGGACGAAACAGCTCTGTCGATCCCAAACCAAGTCTACTTTGGCGACAAGGATCTCGGTCGCCCCTCAGAAGATTGGCTGGCAACCGTGCCCAACGCCGCCGCCGTGCTGCCCGACGCCGCGCATGCCTTTTACGCCGAGGCGGACCATCCCGGTCGCGCCCGACTCGCCGCTGAAATCGCCAGCACCTTCGGCAAATGGAACACCGTGTAAGACTGCGCGTCCCCCTATCTCCGCATTGGTGCCTTTCTTTTGACCGCATTACCCTGTTAATTTTGTCTCAAACAGAGCGGATTCACGCGCCATGAGCACAGATCAGACCCACGAGACCGACCTCCCCGACGACGAGGTCACCGACGCATCCCACGAGGAGGCGCGGCTGCCAGCTGTGCATGATCCTGATGTGTTTTGGGAGAGCATGACCGTGGCCGCGCTCACTGACGCCGACCTGGAGAAAAACTTCATTGTCAGCGCCACCCGAAGCCACCCAGCGCATGCTGCGTTTGACATGCTGCGCACCCGCCTGCTGCAAGCCCTCAACGAACATGGCTGGAGCCGTGTGGCGGTAACCGCCCCAACCCGTGGCTGCGGCAGCAGTTTTGTCACCACCAACTTGGCGATGGCCTTTGCGCGTCTGGATTCTGTGCGCACGGTGATGCTTGATATGGATTTGCGCTCTCCCAGTCTGGCCAAGACACTGAGCCTGACCGCGCCGGACAGCATGGCTGATTACCTGAGCGGCGTGATTGCACCGGAAAACTTCCTGCAGCGCATCCAACCCAACCTTGCGGTGGCTTTAAACGACACCGCCAGTGAGAATTCCGCGGAACTGTTTCAGAACGAGATGACCGCCGAAGTGCTCGCAGAACTCGAAGAGGCGCTGTGCCCAGATCTGATGTTGTTTGACATGCCGCCTGCGCTGGAATTTGACGATGTGCTGGGCTTCCTGCCCAATGTCGACGCTGTTCTAGTAGTTGCCGGAGGCGGGATTTCCACCGCCGAGGACATCACCAAAGTTGAACAAATCCTGTCAGAGGTGAAACCCATCCTTGGCGTGATGCTCAACAAGGCAGACGGGCCGGTGTCTTACTGACCTCGCAAAATCTTACATGCCCAATTGCATGCGCCGCCACCGACGATCCAAAAGGCGTTTCTCCGCCCCTGTCCGCGGGGTGAGCATAAACAGTTTATCCCGCCGGTCTGTGGGCGCCACCTGCTCCAAAATCTTTCGGTCAATGCTCTGCATTGCGGCGTGTGTCACCGGGATGTCCGTCAACGCCAGCGAAAACTGGGACACTTTGGCAAGCACCTCCGGCTCATTCATATAGCGCAACAATTGATTGCTGTGTGCAGGGTGTTCTGTGTCGTTTGGCAACACCAGAACATCCGCCCACAAAACGGTGCCCTCTTCGGGCACAAAATACCGCACTTCATCCCGCCCAAGTTGGGACTGCGGCGCCAAAGCATCGCTGCTCCAGGTCAGCGCGACACAGGCCTCGTTCTGCAAGATTTGCTCCTGCTGGCTGCCGTCAATGGTGTTCACGTACGGCATAATTTGTGCGAGCAGATCAAAGGCCTCGTTTAGATCTTCCTCAGCCATCGAGTTTGGATTGCGCCCCAAGTAATTCAGCGCAATCGCGACAACTTCTTGAACCGCATCAGCGATGGTAATGCCGCAATCCGACAACGCCGCCGCATATTGGGGGTCAAAGACCAGATCCCAACTGTTCAGCGTCCGCTCCGGCACGCGCTCCAACACATCGTCAATATCCACCATCAGACCAGTGGTGCCCCAAAGAAAAGGCACAGCATAGTCTTTGGCCATCGGCACCGCTTCGGACAGTTTTTCCATCAACTGTGGGTGACTGCCGTGCAACCTGGCCCGTTGATGAGGATCAAAGGGACGCAAAGCATCAATGCTCACCAGACGTGGCATGACCTCCACTGGTACAACCGCCAAATCATACCCGGTCTGGCCCGCCGCCAACCGTGCTTCGGCCTCATCCGCCACCATGAAGGTGTCAACGATCACATTGATCCCGTGCCGTTCGCCGAAGTTTTGAATAACTTCCTGCGGGATCGTGTTGTTCCACGCATAGAACCACACAGCATCCTCGCCGGCCCGAAGCGGCGCCGAGGCCAGCCCCAAAGCTGCCACAACAGTAAGTCCACATACCTTTAGGCCCACGCGCCATCCTCCTGTTCGTGTGTCACTGCTGGCCAATGCCGCAACAGCTCCGTTTTGAGCGCACTGCGGGTCACCGGCTTTTGCACGTAACCAGACATGCCGGCTTCTGAAGCTGCTTCGCGATGTTCTGTTTGGGCGTTGGCGGACAGACCCACAATGGGCACCAAAGCCGCCTTGTGGCGGGTGTCAGCCCGGATGGCACGGGTGGCCTGCAGCCCGTCCATCATTGGCATGCGCACATCCATCAAAATCAAATCAGGGTTCCAGTTGGCGGCCCGATCCACCGCTTCGAGCCCGTTGGCGGCAAAACTCACTTCACAGCCAAGAGTCTCGAGGATCTTGCGGGCCACAACTTGATTGACCCTGTTGTCGTCCGCCACCAGCACCCGTTTGCCAAAATGCACAGTTTCATGTTGAGTCGGCACAACCACTTCCTGCTGCGCCGTGCCCACCGGCAGTTCCAAAATGAACTCAGAACCTTCATTCAGGGCACTTTCCACACGCACGTGTCCGCCCAGCGCTTCACTCATGCGCTGCACAATCGACAAACCCAATCCCGTTCCGCCAAATTGGGTGGTGGTGCTGGAATCCGCCTGTTCAAATTGATCAAAAATGCGTTCCAACGCATTTGGTGCAATACCAATACCGTCATCTTTCACGGCAATCCGCAGACGTCGCTCTTCACCTTGAGACGGCGCAACATCTTCCAAATGCAGCTCAATTGTACCTTGCTCGGTAAACTTTACCGCATTGCCAACCAAATTGGCCAACACCTGTCGCAGCGCTTGTGGTGCGCTGTGCACAAACCACCCAGCCTCATTAGGCGCCGCATGCACCGTAAGGGTCACACCCTTTTGGGCCGCCTGACCGGAAAACAGCTCTGCGGTTTCCTGGCACAGGGCCTGAACATCAAAGGCTTCATAACTCAGCTCAACTTTGCCAGCCTCAATCTTGGCCAGATCCAACACATCATTGATCAGTTGCAACAGCGCCTGACCACTGCTTTTGATCATCGCCACCATGCGCCCCTGCTCTTTGTCGAGCGGCGTGCCGGTCAGCACATCTGCCAACCCCAGAACCCCGTTCAACGGTGTGCGAATTTCATGGCTCATGGTCGCCAGGAACATGGACTTGGCTTCAGACGCCGCCTCGGCTTTGCGCTGATTGTGTTCAATCTCGGACTGAGCGCGGATCACAAAGCGCTCCATCGGCAACAGCACAAATCGCGCGGCCAGTCCAACACCGACCATTGTGATCACCAATGCAAAAATCCCATAGGCAACTTGTGTGTCTGCGGCCTCCTGTGCGGCGGCGCGTTCTGCTTGCTTGATCCGGTTGAATATTGGCAACAACCGCATCGACAGATCCCCCGCCATGCCAGCCGCACGGGCCACGTCGGTCATATTCTGCCGTGGATCCACGGCAACCTCCGCCAGGAACAGCACATCCTCCAGCTCGAGAAGAGGGTTCATCGCATCTCGGCGCAGAATGCTCTGACCTTCAGGTGAGAATGTCTTCAGCGTGCGTTCTTGAGAAATGCGCTCCGCCGCTTCCTCAGCCGCATGCGCCGCACGCCGTACATGTGCGCTCGAGTTTTTTCCACGTTGCGAGACTGGCGCCATACGCAACTCCTGAAAGGCCATCGACATTTCAGACAAAGACAGCAGCAACGTGTCCACAGACGCAGTGTTCTGGTTACGCGTTGCCACGGTGTCCCGCCCGATGAGGGCCACCCACATCGCTGTAATAGCTGCCGCAAGCACAATGCTTAGGGCAATGCCGCTCCGCCAGCGGAGATACCGTCGTGTAATACGCAATTTCGACATTCAGCGGTCAATCTACAAACACAAAATCCACCCCAGAAGCAGTGCCAGCAGGTGGTTAAGGTAGTCTTAATGACCCTACGTTCCGAAGCATTTCTGTCGAGATTGGCTGAATTTGTTGTTCATTTTTGTAAAATGACCCCAAACCGCTTTGGGATTGGCCAAAATCACAAGGGAGATCACGTCTCACGATCACCCAACCCACGGGTGAGTTTGGCCACCAAGACATAGAGCAGCACAGACAGCACCCCCAACGTCAACATGGCGGCAAACATCAAGTCGGTCTTGGCCCGCCCATTGGCCAGAAGCATCAAATACCCTAGGCCTTTGGAGGACCCTACCCACTCTCCAATCACCGCTCCGATTGGGGCATAGACCGCAGCCAAACGCACACCAGCCCCCAAATTGGGCAACGCCGACGGTACACGAATATGCCACAAAACACGCCGCGGGCTGGCTTGCATGGTTTTGGCCAGATCGAGATAGCCCGGTGGCGTGCGCATCAACCCGTCAAAGAAGGCTGACGTGACCGGGAAATAGGTGATGAGAACGGCCATGGCCGCTTTGGACCAAAGCCCATAGCCCAACCACAGCGTCAGAATCGGCGCCAAGGCAAACACCGGCAGGGCTTGCGTGAAAACCAACATGGGCGCCAGCAACGTACGCACTGTTTTGGAGGACGCCAGTGTCAAAGCAGTGACAACACCCAACGAAATCCCAATGACCAACCCGATCAAAACTTCGTTCAACGTGATCAAGGTGTGTTCGGCAATAATCCAACGATTGAGCCACCACGTTTCTGCCACCAGAGCCGGGCTGGGCAAGATAAACTTCTGCACCCCGGTCAGGGTGACGATGGCTTGCCACACGCAAAGCGCAAACACGGTCGCAGCAATTGGAGGCCACAGCTTCATGACGATGTCTCCATCAGCAGGCGCAACAGATCAGAGCGACATGTAATGGTCTCTTGTGCATCCACTGCCCGAGGCACCGCCGCTGCGGGTGGGGCAACAGAGGTAAGTCCGGTTTCTGTCATGACGTGAATGGCATGGCCCAGTCGCGCCGCCTCACCCGGATCGTGGGTCACCACCAAAACGGTGCGATCGGTGAGCAAATCTGCGGCCAGATCCTGCATCGCCGCGCGGGTTTTCTCGTCCAGCGCCGAAAACGGCTCATCCAGCAGAATGATTGGCTTGTCTTCCATCAGCGTCCGCGCCAGCGCCACCCGTTGGCGTTGCCCGCCAGACAGCTCACTGGGTTTCTTGCCCAAATGATCGCGCAAGCCACAGCGGTCCACCAACCGATGCAATCGCGCCATATCTGTTTTTTGCCCGCGCAACCGGGCGCCCAGCGCGATATTTTTCTCCACTGTTGCCCAGGGCAACAACAGGTCATCTTGTGCCATATAGGCGATCCGCTCCGCCACCGATGCGCCGTCTGTGGCGGTAATCTTGCCATCAAAAACCGCGCCCGTTGGCAAATTCGCCATCAGCCGCAAAACCGTGGTTTTACCCACGCCGGACCCACCCAACAAGCAGGTCCAGCGCCCGGCATCCAAGGCCAGAGACAGCGGCGCAAACAGCGGCCGCCCATCAATGTGTGCCTGTCCTTTTAACGTGATGCCGGGCGCCAATGTCATGGGGTCAGACCCATCTGCCAGAAGTTAACTTCCAGCTCGGTGGCTGTACGGAACTTGTCGCACAACGTGGCAAAGCGCGGACTGGTTTCAAAGTCCTTGCCCAAACGCCTCTCCAGCGCACTATCCAGCAACTGCCCCACTGCGGCACAATCGCCTTGATAGCCGTCACCGGCATAGGTTCCGATCCAATCGGCGTAGGTCTCTGACGTCTTTTCAACGCCCAACCGTGCACCAATCTCGCCATAGCCCATCACGCAAGGTGCCAATGCTGCCAGCAAGTCCAGCAGATCACCAGAATAGCCCGCCTCCAACACATAGCGCGTGTAGGCGAGGTTTTCGGCCCGCTCTGGTGTGGCGAAAAGCTCTTCCTGCGGAATGCCCGCGGCCTCGCAAATGCCAACGTGCAGCTGCATTTCCTCAGCCACCAGCGCGTTCACAGTTGCAACCGCGCCAAGCATTTCGGCGTGGGTTTCCGACTTCACCACCGCCAGCGCCCAGGCGCGAGAGAAGTGGATCAGAAACACATAGTCCTGGCGCAGGTAATGCAGAAACGCCTCACGTGCCAGCGCGCCATCACGCAGCCCTTCGACAAAGGCATGGCGGGTGTACTCCCCCCATGCCTCGCCTGCCGCCTCACGCATCAATGCAAAGGCACGCCCATAGGTCTGAGCGCTCATTATTGGCTCATCGCCGGGGCGGTCACGTCGATGGTGATCGCCTCGACAGGGTTGATCGACGGGATCATGCCACTGTCGTGCAGAAACTGCTCAAAGCGCACGTAACGACCCGCGTCATAGCCCGCTGGGCGCAGCGCAAATCGTGGCAGCGTGTCGGCCCAAGCCCGTTTGTTCAGCTCATCTTGTAGCTCCACAGAGGTGCCGGAGAAGATGTCCCAGCTTTTCTGCGGGTTGTTCACGATATACTGGGTGGCTTTCTCAGTTGCCGCCATGAAACGCGCCACTTTGTCAGCATCCATGGTCTCTGGATTGGCCACATAGATCAGCTCATCATACGATGGCACACCCTCTTCTTCGATGTAGAAACAGGTGCCCGGATGGCCTTCGATGTCCATCTGGTTCAACTCAAAGTTCCGATACGCGCCAATCACCGCATCCACCTGACCAGACATCAACGATGGCGACAGGGAGAAGTTCACATTGACCAGCTCGATGTCATCGGTGGTGACACCATATTTGCCCAGAACCGCGCCTAGTACAGCCTCTTCCACGCCCGCGACGGAGAAGCCAACCTTCTTGCCTTTCAGGTCCGCTGGCGACTTGATCGGGCCATCTTCCAGCACCAGCAAGCAATTCAGCGGGGTCGCCACCAGCGTGCCAACACGTTTCAGCGGCAGACCTTCGTGGATCTGCAGGTGCAGTTGCGGCTGGTAAGACACTGCCAGATCGGCCTGACCAGCGGCCACAAGGCGAGGCGGCATGGAGGGATCGGCCGGGGCCACAATTTCAACCTCAAGGCCCTGCTCCTCAAAGTAGCCGTTCTCAGCGGCCACAATGATTGGACCGTGGTCGGGGTTGATGAACCAGTCCAGCAAAAGGGTCATCTTGTCAGCCGCCATGGCCGGAGTTGCGGCCATCAGGGCTACAGCTGCGATAAAGTGCTTCATTACGTTTCCTCTCATTCTAAGAAGCGGAGGCCGCGACAAGAACAATCTCGCCGGGCCAATCTTTTTGTATCTGTTCGGCTGCACGCCAAGACCGCAGCCCCGTTGCACAGCACAAAGCCAGCCGCCCCTCGGCGATTGGCAGTTCATCTTTCAACTGATCCGGCAACAGGCGCAGCGCATCCGGATGTGAAGGCTCCGGCGCTTCCTCAATGCCGCGCAACTCCACAATCGTGTCACCCTTGCCAAGCATCTCCAGCGACACAAAGCTAAAGGCTGTCTCCGGCTCCGGCGCAGCATCAAACCGAAACGGCGCGCTGCGCATGGTCTTGGCGTCAAACTGCACCATTTGCCCCAGCGGGCTTGGCTCCTGCCCCATCAACGTGGCCAGTGCCATCTGCGCCTGCATCGCGCCAATCAAGGCCACCACCGGCCCCATCACACCCGCCGTCGCGCAGCTCGCCCCGCTTTCCGGGGCCTCCGGGAACAACGCCCTCAACGATGGAGCGCCTCCGCAAACACCCGCCGCATAGCCCGACAGCGCCAAGGCAGATCCTGTGATCAGCGGGATGTTTTGCGCCAAACACAAATCGCTCAACGTGTAGCTCACCGCATAGCTGTCAGCGCAATCCATCACCAAGGTCACATCGTCGAGCAGCGCTGGCGCATTGGCCGGGGTCAGCTTGGCCACCACAGCCTCAACCGCAATCTCACCATTGATCGCCGCACATCGCGCCGCCGCCACCTCGGCCTTGGGCTGGCCTTGGTCCGCTTCGATAAACATCGTCTGACGATGCAGATTGGACAGCTCCACAGTGTCACAATCAACAATGGTAATCCGCCCAACACCTGCGCCCGCCAGTAAAGGCAGCGCACTCGCCGCCAAACCACCCGCGCCAATGACCAACACATGGGCCGTAGCCAGCGCCACCTGCCCATCTGCACCCACTTCGGGCAAAATCATCTGACGCGCGTAGCGGCTCACTTGCAGACCTCCAGCCACTGGCGCACGCGGTCTTCTGGATCGTCGTTGAGCGTAATGTCAGTGACCGCCGCAACAATGTCCGCCCCAGCCTCAAACACGCCCGGTGCACGGTCCACCGACATGCCGCCGATGCCCACCAGCGGCACATCGCCCACGCGTGCTTTCCATTCGGTCACACGCGGCAGGCCCTGTTGGTGCCATTTCATCTTTTTCAGAATGGTTGGATAGACCGGCCCAAGCGCGACATACTCAGGGGCGAATGCCAGCACCCGCTCCAACTCGTCGTCATCATGGGTCGACACGCCCAATTTGATCCCAGCCGCGCGGATCGCTTTAAGATCTGCATCGTCCAGATCTTCTTGGCCCAGGTGAAGCCACTCACAGCCCAGATCAATTGCCGCCTGCCAGTAATCATTGATCACCAACACACAGCCATATTCGCGACACAGCGCTTGGCCTTCGGCAATCTGTGCACGGACGTGGTCCTCCGTGGCATCCTTGATGCGCAGCTGCACCAGTTTGATGCCAAGCGGCAACATGCGTTTCAGCCAGTTCACATCATCAAAAATCGGGTAAAACTTATGCAGGCTCATGACAGGAATGCCTTTCCAATAACCGGTGTGCTGGCTTCGGCCATGTCACGCGCCTCAATCGGGTCCGCGTCGCAAGCCATCTGGCCCGCTTCCACGGCGGCCATCATCGCCTTGGCCATGGCCACCGGATCACCGGCTTTCGCCACCGCTGTATTCAGCAGCACCGCATCAAAGCCCAGCTCCATCGCCGCCGCCGCATGGCTCGGCAGGCCAATGCCCGCGTCCACAACCAGCGGCACGTCTGGAAACTCCGCCCGCATCGCCCGCAAGGCGTAAATGTTGTTCAACCCGCGCCCGGAGCCAATTGGCGCGCCCCAGGGCATCAGCACCTCACAGCCTGCCTCGAGCAGACGCTCCCCCACGATCAGGTCTTCGGTGGTGTAGGGAAACACCTCAAAACCGTCCTCAGACAGGATGCGCGCGGCCTCAACCAGTTGAAACACATCCGGCTGCAAACTATCGGTGTGGCCAATTAGCTCCAGCTTGATCCACTTGGTGTCAAACACCTCCCGCGCCATATGTGCCGTGGTCACGGCCTCTTTCACCGTATGACAGCCCGCCGTGTTGGGCAGCACATGTACGCCCAGATCCGCGATCATCTGCCAAAAAGTCTGTCCCGCCCCGCCAGCACCTTCGCGGCGTAGTGACACCGTCGCCACGCCCGCGCCGGACGCACGAAACGCCTCTTCCAAAATCGCCGGGCTTGGATATTGCGCCGTGCCCAGCATCAACGGGTTTGGCAGCTCCACGCCATAAAACGACTTGCCCATCTTTCAGCCCCCCTGCATCGGCGCAACCACTTCAACGCGGTCGCCATCGGCCAATGTCTGCGCCGCGCGCAATCCGGCGGGCACAAAACCTTCGTTGAGTGAGGTCGCCACGCGCCCCGAAAACCCACACTCGCCCAACAGGCCCGCCAAATCCGTGGCCGCCACCTCGCGGGCCTCTCCGTTAAGCACGATCTTCATCGACCATCTCCGAATGAATGTTGTGAAGCGCCAAATCCGCGACGCCTTTGGCCAGCGCAGGGGCCAG
The DNA here is from genome assembly GCF_900182745.1 of Shimia sagamensis. Classification (GTDB taxonomy): domain Bacteria; phylum Pseudomonadota; class Alphaproteobacteria; order Rhodobacterales; family Rhodobacteraceae; genus Shimia; species Shimia sagamensis. Next base: position 208,008 of record NZ_FXTY01000001.1, read on the forward strand.
CAAATAGCCATGGCGATACAGACCGTTGGCGTAAATTGTCCGTCCCAACCGCCGGATACGCGGCAGGTTGTCGGGAAACGCAGGACGCAGATCAACGCCAATTTCCAGCACTTCCGCCTCGCCAAACGCCGGGTTCAGCGCATAGGCCGCGCTCAAAAGTTCCAGCATCGAGCGCGCGGTGATGCGGCTGCTGTCTTCGCTCTCAATCGAGGTCGCGCCGAGCATATAGACCCCGTCGCCGCGCGGCACGATGTAAAGCGGAATGCGTGGGTGTAGCAAACGCACAGGGCGGGTGATCTCTACATCCGGCGCGCGGATGATCAGCATCTCACCTTTCACGCCGCGCAGGTCATAAAGGTATTCCCGCGCCGACAGGCCCCGGCAATCTATTGCATTCTCCAAGCCGCTCGGCGCGATCTTCTTATGAAATATCACGCCTCTGTCGACCAAGCCGCGATACAAGTCCTGCAAAGCTTTGCGCGGATCAAGGTGGGCTTCCTCTTCAAAGAACAGCCCTTGCCCAAAGCCGTGCAAATCCGGCTCTAACGCAGCCACTTTTTCGCGCCCAACCTCGGTAAAACCCTCAGTGCGACGCGCAAAGCGGCGCATGTCTGGCAGGTCGCGTTTGTTCGCAACCACCAATGTGCCCGCCTTGGTCACGCGGGTCCGTTTGGACCACCAACCAATTGCCTCCTGACCAAAGCGCAGCACAGGTTCCTCGGCGTTCTCATACTCACACCACGGCGCCAACATGCCGCCTGCCCACCAGCTACAACCATGTGGGCCGGGTGGGCCAGCAGGATCAAACACCTGCACTTGCGCACCGCGCTCGGCAAGCTCCGTGGCCACGGACAGACCAGCCACGCCAGCCCCTATGACGGAATACAGTGTCACGCTGTCCACACGCGGTGGAAGTGGTGCAACGGCCCGTGGCCATGACCAACGTTCAAGTCATCCGCCGCCGCAATCGCGCCCTGCAAATACGCATGAGCCTCTGTCACGGCCTCCGTCATCGGCAAGCCCTTGGCAAGCCCCGCCGCAATGGACGACGACAACGTACAACCTGTGCCATGGGTGTTCTTGGTCTGCTTGCGCGGCGCGGTCAGCTCCAGCTGCATACCCTCATAGGTCATCAGATAGTCGTGGCAAATATCCCCATCCGCATGACCGCCTTTCATCAGCACCGCTTGCGCACCTACGGCACACAACGCCTGCCCCTGCGCCACAACTTGCTCTTCACAGCAGGCAAACTCTTCTTTCAACAGCGCCGCCGCCTCCGGCAGGTTGGGCGTGATCACCGTCGCTCGCGGTACCAGCACATCGCGCAGGGTCATCACCGCCTCTTCCGCCAACAGGCTGTCCCCGGACTTCGCCACCATCACCGTGTCGAGCACCACTGGCCCCGTGAAATCCGCAATCGCCTCTGCCACCGTGTGAATGATTTCCGGTGTCGCCAGCATGCCAATCTTGATCGCGCCCACATCCATATCCGACAGCACCGCGTCGATCTGTGCGCGCACCACATCCAGCGGAATGGGATGTACCGCCGTCACAGCTTGAGTGTTCTGGGCTGTCACAGCCGTGATCACGCTGGTGCCAAAAGTGCCCAGAGCGCTAAACGCTTTCAAATCTGCCTGAATGCCTGCGCCGCCACCGCTGTCGGAGCCTGCAATTGTCAAAGCGATATGGGCCATAAATGACGCCTCCCAGTTTCAAAAACGGGATTCCGCGCGGCAAAAACGTCATCTACTTTGACACCGTTCCCTCCGCCGGTATTGCCCGGATCAGGTTCGATGGGTTTACGCCTAAGCGATTCTCAGCCCTGCAACGCAGAACACCCCAACGGTTATCTGCCTCTTAGACAAAGCCATCCGCCACGTCAATCACCACCGCCAGACGCAAAAAGCCCCCACCGATGTCTCGGTGAGGGCCAGCGGCCATCGGAGTGGTGGCAGGGTGCCTTATTGCAGGCTGGCCGGATCTTTGTCTGCGATGGTGGTCCAATTCGCGTCAGCTTTTTCAATGAATCCCGGGATGTCCGCGACCCAACGCTCTTGCACGTCCTGAGAAATATTCAGGAACAGCTCGCCGTCCACGATTTTCCAGTGGGTTGGGTCACCGTCAAATTTGAAGCCCATCGCCGCGCCAAAGGCACAGTATCCACCGTACTCTGGCAGGTAGGCTTCCGGGTCTGCCTCAAACGCCGCTTTGTGCTCTTCTGTGGCAAAACGGTAAGTTGCGTCATTGTATGCAGAGGTGATTTTCCAGCTGCCCTTGGTAGGCGCGCCATCGGTGAAGTAGGCCACCGGATCATAGCCTTGCAGGGCCAGGCCAGTGGAAGACGCGTTGAGGTCAACGCCAGCGGCAAAAGCGGAGGTGGCCACAGCCACGGACAGCGCAGCACCGGTGATCAGAGATTTGAAAACGTTCATGGGGGAGGTCCCTTTGTTGAATGATCTAAGTTTGGAACCAATCAGTTCCTATTGCCCATTTACAATTTGGAACCAAATGGTACAAATCAACTGAGCGTGAGTACTGCGTGAGGACAAAACCATGGCGAGACCCAGAGAGTTTGACACCAGCACAGCCATCGGCGGCGCGATGGCGATCTTTTGGCGACAAGGCTACAAGGCCACCAACCTGCCTGATCTTTTGCGCGCCATGGGCCTCACCCGTGGCAGTTTTTACAAAGCCTTTGTCGACAAAGAGGCGGTCTATTTCCAGACTTTGCTGCGCTACGATACCGAGGTGGTCTCCACCACGCTGGCAATGCTCAAAGCCTGCGACGCACCTTTGGCGACCACCTGCCTGATGCCGCTGTTCACCCCGTCAGGTAAAGCCGACATGGGCTGTTTTATCTGCAACGCCATGGTCGAGGTTGCCCCGGACAACCCAAAGGTCGCGCAGAAAACCCAAGAAATGGCCGATCGCCTGAAAGAGGGGATTTTCGGCGTGCTGGAGGTGCGTGGTGTGGGGGGCCCTTCCCCCACCCACCGCGCCGATCTGGCCGAGATGGTCCTGCACCTCTATTTTGGCTTTCAGGCCATGGGCAAATCCGGCCGCGCGCAGGACGATTGGGAAGGGCGGATCAGGCGGTTGTTGGGGGAGTGAGTAAGCAACGGCTTTTGTGGTTTTGAAGGGTCACCTTGCGACGGATGTCACGTCTAGGCAGGAGAATCACGGCGTGCCCCCGCAGGCCTCGACAAAACTCAGCTCAGTGGTGGCTTAGGGTAGATAGCCCGTTTTGTAGCGTGACCAGCCGGTCAAGAACGGCACTTCGTTTCTCGTCAAGTTCCGCTCTAAGACGGTCAATATGCTCTAACTTCTCGGTCAACTTCTCGATGCCGCCTGCGCATGGGCCATCGCCATCGTCCGAAAGGCACGCACTCATGGCGCGGATTTCACGGACGGAAAACCCTGTCGCGATAAAATCACGTATGCGACCAGCACGACGCAGATCAGCCGCGCTGTAACTACGATAGCCATTTAGGGAGCGGTCAACGTCCATAAGACCTTCTTTTTCATAATGTCGCAACATACGTTGCGTGATGCCAAGTTGTTCGGCAGCTTCTTTTGCCTGCATGTGTACCCCTCCAATGAGCCTCCCAAAAAATGTAAATCGTGATGGTGATAATCAAGGGGGGAGCCGAATGAACAAGTCCTGCCAACCGCCGTCAACCGACTCCCCAATCGGTCAGGTACGGAGCGACCAACCGCCGTCTACTGTTAAGGTCTGTCCTGTCAGCCAGCTATTGTCAGAGCTTCCAAGGCGCAAAACCCAAGGCACAATATCATCCGTTGTCCCACGTCGCCCTAAAGGTACCTGACTGGCCTCTTGTTCCTCGATCTGCTGCGCCATCTCTTCAGGAAGCCCCATCATCCCGGTCAAGGCGCCGCTTTTGACAGGCCCCGGCGCAATTGCATTTACACGAATCCCATCATCGGCCAGCTCAATCGCCCAAGATCTGGTCAAATTTTCCAGGGCCGCTTTGGTTGCGCCGTAATGGGCCAACATGGGGGCTGCGTTTCGAGAAACTGCGGTTGAAATATTTACGATTGCCCCTTTGCTGTCACGCAACGGCGCTTGGGCGGCCTTTACCAACTGGGATGGCCCGACAATGTTAACAGCCGACATTTTTGCAATAGTATCCGCATCGTAAGCTGCCACAGGTAGGGGTTGACCAGCGCCGGAATTGTTGACGATCAGATCAATGCGCCCCCAACGCGCCATTGCAGCTTCAACGATGGTGGACCCGCTGTTTACATCCGCACTGTCGACTTGCAGCGTCGCAATATTCTCACTTGAAGCAGCGACTTGCGACAACTTTTCTTCTGTACGGCCCGTGATCAGGACGTTTGCACCGTTTGCAACGAGTTCCGCCGCTGTGGCTCGGCCGATGCCCGAACTCCCACCTGTGACAATTGCCACCTTGCCCTGCCAGGCGCCCTTATTTTCCATGTCTAGAACTCCTATCTTCGAATCATTGGATGTCGATAAGAGCTACGCTTAGAGCCCTGACACTAGTGTCAGGGTCAAAGGGTTTAATGACGTCGGGATGACGTTTTTTGATCGCCTGCCGTTGGGTCTAGATACAAAATCGATAAACTTACACTGCACCCTGACTTTCGCTTTAATCCCCCAACAAAAAACGCGGAAGGCTTTCACCTCCCGCGCTTCACATCCTAATTGATGACAGCTCTCACAGCCCTTCAGGCTTGCCCACCACCACAAATTGCAGTTTCTCCGGCGTCAAAAGCTCTCCGGCCACGCGCTTCACATCCCCCACCGTGACAGCATCCACTTTGTCGTTGCGGGTGGCGATGTAGTCGATGGGCATGTTGTCCATCTGCATGGCCACCATGATCGTCGCAATTGAGCCATTGCCGTCAAACCGCAGCGGGTAGGCCCCGGTCAGCAGCGCCTTGGCTTTCTCAACCTCGTCCTCTGTCGGGCCTTCAGCCGCCATCAAAGCCCACTCATCCTGAATGACCTCAATCGCCTGCGCCACGCGGTCATTGGCCGAGGACACGCTGCCCATGTAGACGTTCGCCAGATCACGCAGCACGATGTAGCTGTAGACGCCATAGGACAGACCACGTTTGACCCGGACTTCCTCCATCAGACGGCTTTCAAACCCGCCGCCACCCAAAATGGTGTTCAGCACATAAGCGGCAAAGAAATCCTCATCGTCGCGGTCAATGCCGTTTTGCGCAAACATCGCCACCGACTGCGGCGTGTCAAAACCCACCACATCGACGCCGCCTGTGATGTCCACCACCGCGTCAACCGGCATCGGCGCGCCGGTCTCTGGCAGGTCACCCAGCAGGGCATCCAATAGCGGCCCCAGTTCCTCGGCGGTGATGTCGCCTACGACGCCGACAAACAGTCGGTCTTTGGCCAGTGCGCCTGCATGTGCCGCAATCATGTCCTCGCGGGTCAGGTGGGTCACGCTCTCAATGGTGCCTTCGCCGCCGGACCCATAAGGATGATCACCATAGATGATCTCCGCCATGCGGGCGCTGGCGATTTCATCCGGGTCTTTCAAATCAGAGCGCAGGCCAGACAGCACCTGTTCGCGCACGCGGTCCAGCGCATCCTGCGGGAAACTCGGCGCCACCAGCGACTTGCGCAGCAGGGCCAGCGCCTCATCGCGGTTCTCGGTCAGCACACGCGCGGAAATCGACACCGCATCGGCGTGGCTGTCATAGCCAAACTGCGCTGCCAGCTCTTCGCTTGCTTTGGCAAACCCCTGCGCGTCCATGTCGCCGGTACCCTCTTCGAGCAACCCCACCATCAGGTTGGTTGCCCCGCGCGCACCCTCGACATCCAGCGAGGTGCCGCCTTTGAAACGGATTTCCAGCGCCACAAAGGGGATCGACGGCTCTTCGACCAGCCAGGCATTGATGCCGCCGGGTGAGGTGACTTCTTTGATCTTGATCTCTGCCCAGGCAGGCACAGCCACAAACAGCGTCACACATGCAATCAAAACACGGATCATTGTGCCATCTCCTCTTCTGTCAACAGCCAGCCGGTCACCGATTTTTTCCGGTCAAAGATCATTTCCGCCGCCGCCATGATTTCTTCCGGCGTAATCGACTGCAAAATCTCCGGCCACTCCTGAATGTCCGCGATGGTCAGCCCCGAGGTCAGCCCCCGGCCATAGCGGTTGGCCACACTGTCCACATTGTCACGCTCATAAATCTGACTGGCGCGCAGCTGCATCTTGATGCGCTCCAGATGCGCCTCATCCACGCCGGTTTCCATGAACTCCACCACAACCGCATCCATCGCGTCTTCGGCCTCTTGCATCTCAATCCCCGGTGCGGGCACGGTCAGCAGGTTAAACGTTGTCGCGTCCAGCGAAGTGCCGCGATACCAGGACGTGGCGTAGATCGAGTTCTTATCCTCAAACTGCAACTTCTGGCTCAGCACAGAGGTCTGACCGCCACCCAGCAACTCCGCCAACAATGTGAGTGCCGCCGCACCACGTTGATCACCGGGATTGCGTTCTGGCGCAAGGTAAGAGCGCGTCACATAAGGCTGCGCCACACGGGCATCATAAAACTCCATCCGCCGCGCGCTGGTCTGGGGTGGCTCGCTAGGGCGTGCCCGCTCTGGCAAATCAGGATTGGCCGGGATCACGCCGTAATACTGCTCCGCCAGCGCTTTGACTTCTTCCGGCTCCACATCACCCGCGACAATCAGGATTGCATTGTTGGGCGCATAGTAGGTCCCATAGTATTCCAGCGCATCTTCCAGACCGAGCGCCTCCATCTCGTGGCGCCAGCCGATAATCGGGATGCCATAGCGGTGATTGAGATATTGCGAGGCGTTCAACTGCTCGCGGAACAGCGCACCGGGGTTGTTCTCGACCCGCTGATTGCGCTCCTCAATGATGACATCACGCTCAGTCAGGATTTCTTCCTCCCCGAGGCGAATATTCACCATCCGGTCGCTCTCCATGGTCATCATCAGTTCCAACCGGTCGGCTGCGACACGCTGGTGGTAGGCTGTCACATCAAAGCTGGTAAACGCGTTGTCACGGCCACCATTGGCCGCCACGGTTGCGGAAAACTCACCGGACTCCAGCGTGTCCGTGGCTTTGAACAGCAGATGTTCCAAGAAATGCGCCACGCCCGACACGCCCGGCTTTTCATCGGCGGACCCCGCTTTGTACCACACCATATGCATCACCACCGGTGCGCGGTGATCCTCGACCACCACCACTTGCATGCCGTTCTCCAGCATAAAATCAGTGACCTGATCTTCCGCTTGCGCGGGCAGCGCACTGACCACCCCAAGCGCCAGCGCACAGACTAAGCGTCGCAACATAAAACAATCTCCTTAAAACAGGCTTGTACAAATAGTTACGCCCCCGAAGGGGCGCTGCAAGGCATCAAACGAATTTGTGAGCAAGAATGGGCACATTCATGCCCAAAACTTTACTGAACCGGGGCCGCCGGTGTGCGTGCACCGGCGCGCTTCCAACGCCACCACTCATCGCGATAGTCCAACGCCTGACGTTTATAAACGTCCTCATAGAGGCCTTTTTTGCTGATCCGCAGCCACGTGCCCCGCCCCCGCTTGCGCCGGAACTCTTCATCGTCTTCCCAGACTTTCGCGCGAATGTCCGCTTCCCGTCCCAGACGCGAGGAGTAATTCACAAGATTGCCATCACTGGCAGGAATGCCGGTGTTGTATGGGCTGCGGGCGGAAGCCTTACCACCCAGCGCAACCACCGCATCGCCCAAAGGATCTTGATCGGTACGGTTCACACCACCCGGCGTGGGCAGCGGCAGGGCCGCGTAATCCTTGGGTTGGGTGAGTTGTTTGGCCGGCATAATGGTGAACTCATCCGGTCCGTCACCCGAAGGCGCGGTGGAATGCAGCGTTTTACTGCCCGAACACGCCGCCAATCCAACAGCGACAAAACCCAAAATCAAAAGACGTAAAAGCCCCATATGCCCCACTCCACGAAACTTGGGCACAGCTTTAGCGCATCCTGACAGGAAGGTCACGCCTCAGTTTTCTTGCCCCCGCCAAACACCACCAATCCGATGGCACCTGCAAAAATCCAAATGTCTGCGACGTTAAAGGAATAGGGATTGTTGAACCCGCAGCAGGACATATTGAGAAAATCCACCACCGCGCCAAACAAAAGCCGGTCGACCACATTTCCAAGCGCGCCGCCAATCAGGAAACCGGCACTGATCATGCCCCATTTGCCCGGCGGATCTTTGCGCACCCAATGCAGCACAAAGCCGCAAATCACAAACGCCAGCGCAATCAGCACCCATTTGGCCGCCTCAGGGCTGTCTGAAAACAGGCCAAAGTTGATGCCGCGGTTCCACGCCATATGAAATTGTAAAAACGGCGGCAGAATCTCAATATGCATCACCTCGCGCAGGTTCAGCGCGTTGAGCACAAGAAATTTGCTCGCCTGATCGGTGATGAAGGCCCAAAAGCCTGCCCAAAACACAAGACGCATCACGGCGCGTCTCCTTCTCTGCCTGTCTGCCTCGGTGCGCCGTTCCGTGTTATCCCCAGAATCTTGCGCCTTGATTGTTAGCGCCCATGCTACGCCACTTTTGGGCCGCGCAACAAGGGTACGACCTGCGATCAGATTAAATTCCAACCGCAGGCCGGTAGCTTATTTAGTCACTTTTAGTGACGGAAGTGACGCATTCCGGTAAAGACCATCGCCAAACCAGCATCATCCGCCGCCTTGATGACCTCTTCATCCCGCATGGAGCCACCTGGCTGGATCACACAGGTGCCGCCAGCCGCAGCCGCTTCCAGCAGACCGTCGGCAAACGGGAAAAACGCGTCAGACGCCACAGCGGAGCCCTTGGCTGGGCTTTCGTCCAGACCCAATGCATCGGCCATACGCTGCGCCTTAGATGCGGCCACATTGGCACTGTCCAAACGGCTCATCTGGCCTGCGCCCACACCGACGGTCGCGCCGCCTTTGACGTAGACAATGGCGTTGGATTTCACGTGCTTGGCCACTTTCCAGGCAAACTGCAGATCAGCCATCTGCGCGTCCGTTGGTGCAACCTTGGTCACCACCTTCAACTCATCTGCTGCCACGGTGCCAACGTCTTTGTCCTGGACCAAAACGCCACCGGCAACCTGCTTGTAGGTTGTGATCGGCGTGCGTGGATCAGGCAGACCATCGGTCAGCAGCAGGCGCAGGTTTTTCTTGGCCGCAAAAACCTCTTTGGCTTCCTCAGACGCGCCCGGCGCAATCACCACCTCGGTGAAGATCTCCACAATCTTCTTGGCAGTTTCAACATCAAGTGGCTGGTTCAGCGCCACAATGCCGCCAAACGCAGATGTGCGATCACAATCAAACGCTTTCTGATACGCGTCCACCAATGTGGCGCCCACAGCCACACCACAGGGGTTGGCATGTTTGATGATCGCCACAGCGGGACCATTGGCTGGATCAAACTCCGACACCAGCTCAAACGCCGCGTCGGTGTCGTTGATGTTGTTGTAAGACAGCTCTTTGCCCTGCAACTGGGTCGCAGTCGCCACACCGGGACGGCCCGAGCCATCGGTGTAAAACGCCGCTTTTTGGTGGCTGTTCTCGCCATAACGCAAGGTCTGCTTCAGCTCACCAGCAAAGGCGCGGCGCTTGGGGGCTTCCAGCTCCAGCTGCTCTGCCATCCATGTGGACACAGCCGCATCATAGGCCCCGGTGCGCGCATAGGCCTTCTGGGAAAGCTTGCGGCGGAACTTCGGGCAGGTCGCCCCGTCGTGCTGATCCATGTCGCCCAGCAATTTGTCGTAGTCCTCAACGTCCACAATCACGTTCACAAAGGCTGCGTTTTTGGCAGCTGCGCGGATCATCGCCGGGCCGCCAATGTCGATGTTCTCGATGCAGGTGTCATAATCCGCACCCGCCGCCACAGTGGCCTCAAACGGATAGAGGTTCACCACCAGCAGGTCGATGCCCGCAATGCCGTGCTCTTTCATCGCTGCAACATGTTGTTCATTGTCACGCAACGCCAGCAAACCGCCATGCACATTAGGGTGCAGCGTTTTTACGCGGCCATCCATCATTTCCGGAAAGCCGGTCACATCCGCGACATCTTTCACATCCAGACCCGCATCGCGCATCGCCTTGGCGGAACCCCCGGTGGAGAGCAGCTCCACGCCGCGGTCTGAAAGGGCTTTGGCCAGATCGATCAGACCGGTCTTGTCAGACACGGAAATCAGGGCGCGGCGAATAGGGAGGAGGTCGCTCATTGGGATAGGGTCCTTGGGCTCAGGTGTTCAAATCCATTTCGTCCCGGTTCAGGTCCCTGATTGCCACATTGGTCTCATGTGCTTTGCTCAACGACCACCGGATGCGGGTCGCATACTCCATTGCCACGCCAGATAGAACGATTTGTTTGGTCGCACGTGGCTTTAATCGCCCTTTTTCGAGGAAAACACTGGCATCCAACCGCATTTTGGCAATCGCATCGTGCCGGAACACCCAAAGTTCGCCGCTTTTGAGCGCAATCGACACCGCCGCACCGCCCATATCAAGCGAGGCATCGACCTCCGGATGCAAGTGAAAGGCGATTTCAAAGGGGATTCCCTGCAACGCGCCTTCATCCATCGCCTTGTCAAACCGCCGCTTGGCCGAATCGTCCATCGCAATGATCAGGTCTTCCCCCGCCATGCCGCGCCCATCAAATGTCAGCTCCAACGTCCGCGCATGGGTCAATCCGTGGGACGCGATGTAACCGTCATGCCCACCTTCAAACCGCAGTCCATCCGGCGCCTGACTCATTTGGATCGGCACATCTTTGGGGGCATCCACAAGCTGCTCTTCGCGCCAGCCTCGGCCCTCTTGACCCAACCGTGCGCTCGACAGCTCATCAATCGTGACCGTGGAATGCGAGGGTGTCGCCCGACCAAACCGGCGCCAGTCTTCGCCAAAACTCGCGCCTGAGCCACAGTTCACCACCAATGGCCGCCGCCCGCTGGTCAACTCAAACGCCATTGTCGACGCATGCGCATTAAGCGAGCTTGCCCCGGTCGGCGGCAGGCTGGCGTCAATCACCACGCTGGTGCGCCCAGCTGAGAGCCGTGCGTAGCCCATCGCCAGCCCATCCGCCTGCCGTGTTTTATTGCCACTTTCTGCCAACGCGGAATCCAGCCGTCCTTCCATGCCGCGACCACCGCCATGGAACCGCGCCAGTCCGCCATCCGCGTGGCGCAACGTGCGCAAGGTAGGGGCGATCCGCTCAATCGCCTGCATGTGTATCTCAGACGGTGTGCGCCCCGCATCTTTGAGCGCTGTCGCCGCCCAGGTCAAAAGCGTGAAAACTTCGAGCAGCTCCTCAGGATTGCGGGTCGGAATGCCGCCCTCTTCATCCACCTGCCGCTCACACTCTTTATCCAACGCCTTCAGCGCTGGCTCCACATGTTGCGACATGCCTTCCAGCGCCAACCCTGCATAGATCAGCCCGGTCAGCGCCTCAAACCGCGGCAAGCCCGGCACCGTTTTGTGCCAACGCTTGGAGAGGAAAATTGTCTGCTGCGCCAGCGAGCGGTAGAAATCTTCGGACTGCGCCGAATCCCGCGCCCTAAGCAGGAAAATTGCATGGCTGATCCACCGGATCAGCCGCCGTCCCGCCAGATCCGGAATCCATCCCGGCCCCGAGCCACGCCCGTAGCGGTCAATCCAGCGCCAGACCCATTCTTGCGCCCGCTCCCGCGCGGGCATGTCACCCACGGCCGCCAGATCATCCAACCAGGCAAACCCATGCTGCTCTTCGGCAAACACATCGTCGGGCACATCAATGTCCCACAGCGACGTTTTGGGCGCGCTGATCAAATGACCTGCAAACAGGAAATTCCCGGCCACCAACTGCTTGCCACGGGCATAAAGCCCAATGGTGCGGGGCTCCGGCATGCTTGTGAACCCTGTGGCGGGCCGCGCACGGGTGCTGATCCGAGCCGCAACACGATGATTAAACCGTGTCCAGCGCGCCGATATGGTTTCTCGTTTGGACATCCACTCTGCCTCTACGCTCTTTGGCGTTTGGCACGAGTGTAGCGAGGTGTTAGCGCTGAGTCACCGATTGAATCAGCGGCGGGCCGTCAACCGGCAAAAGCTCACTGACCTTTGCGCAGCATCGCCACATAAAACCCGTCCATGCCACCTTTGTCCGCCCAATAGTCCGGACGCAGGCGCAGGCCACCTTCTTCGGTGATCCAAGCCGGATCCACACCATCAATCAACACCGCGTCCCGATCCACGGTGACATCTGCCCAGCGCTCCGCCGCCTCTTCCACCTGCACTTCGCCTTCGTCCGGCAACAGAGAGCAGGTGCAAAACACCAACCGTCCACCCGGTTTCAGCAGGCCAATGGCGTGATCCAGGAACACTTCCTGCAAGCCAATCAGATCGCCAAATTCACTGCCATCTTTGGCAAAGGGCAAATCAGGGTGGCGTCGAATGGTGCCCGTGGCCGAACAGGGCGCATCCAGCAGGATAGCATCATATTGCCCCTCCTGCGCCATCACGTCCCCCACCACCACCGTGGCGTTGAGCTGCACGCGCTTAAGGTTTTCCCGCAACCGCTCCATGCGCGACGCGCTGTCATCCACAGCTGTTACCGTGGCCCCTGCGGCAGCCACCTGCATGGTTTTACCACCGGGCGCGGCGCAAAGATCAAGCACCGTTTCCCCCGGTTGCGCATTGAGCACCCGTGCCGCCATCGACGCGGCCGCGTCCTGTACCCACCACTGACCTTGCTTGAACCCAGCCAGCGCTGTGACCTGCCCCGCATCCGCAATCCGCACCGACCCGTTGGGCAACACCACGCCACCCACAGCTTCGGCAATGCCCTCAGCATCCTCTTTCACGGTCAAATCCAATGGCGCCCCGGCAAAATGGGCCGCTTCAATGTCCAGCATGGTGTCCGCCCCATAAGCCTGTGCCAAAGGCTTGCGCAGCCATTTGGGCAGCCGCGGCACCCGCAACTTGTCCCATTCCGCCTGACCTTTTTCGTCCACCTTGCGCAGAACGGCGTTGACCAGGCCTTTCATGCCAGCCGTGCGTTTGTTCTTCGCAACGATGTTCACAGCGTCGTTCACCACGCCATGCGCCGCGCCGCCGAGACACAGCTCCACCGTGGCCAGCCGCAGCACATTGTGCACATGCAAATCCGGCGTCTTTTTCATATGTTTCTGCAACACCCGGTCCGCACGTTCCAGATTGCGCAGCGTATCAAGCGCCAGCCGCTGCGCACGCGCTCGGTCCGCCGGCTCCAACTTGCTCAACCCGCCACTCTGGATCAGGTCATTGAGCAGTCGTCCATCTTCCATAACTTTATCCAGCAAACGCACAGCGCTGCGACGGGTATAATAACCGGAGTTTGACATGGGACGGGTTTCCTTACGGACTTGAGCTTGGCAGACGGGCGCGTATATCAAGGGCTAGGCCTGAAAGGAACCCTCTCATGACTGACGCCTCCGATTCCCGCGACGACTTGCCTGAAGCCGCCAAGCGCGCCTTGGCTGAAGCTGAAGAGCGGCGCAAGAACGCGAAAGCCGTCGACTTGCCCACCGAATTGGGCGGCCGTGATGGACCAGAACCGGTGCGTTTTGGTGACTGGGAGAAAAAAGGCATCGCAGTCGATTTTTGAGCCAGCCTCAATCGATAAACGTCCATCCAGCGGCTGCCAGATTTTGCATCAGGAAATCCCCTTCTGTTGGGTCCTGAAAAAACACACGACCAATCATTTCTGGTCGAAACATTGGCCACTGTTCGCGAATGTGTTGAACCGTTTCACTTGCACGTTGATGGTTGCCAGAGGCCTGATGGGCTGCAGCCAAATATGTCATCGTCACAACATTTACACCGCGTCCCTCACGTTCCGATGTCTCCAATGTTTCAATGGTCTCGACATATTCTCCGACGTGGAAGCTGGCCATCGCATACAGCCTTTCTCGGGCCATCAAAGTATGCGGAAGGTCCGCGACACTTCCCACCTCAGTGGCTTCGCGTGCATTTTCATAACGGCTCGTGAGCAACGCTAAAACCGCATAAGCGCCCGCAACATCAGGATCCTGGGATCCCAACGCATAAGACCTCTCAGAAAGATTGATGGCACTGCGATAGTCCCGCTCCGTAAACGCAACCAATGCGGCCGACGACAAGACCCACGGATCTTCCGGGCCTTTTGCCAGCGCCTGATCTCGCATCAATCGCGCCTCTTCCAAATGACGTCGAGACAGTGCCCCCCCCGATGTCATCAACGCAATCGCGGTCAAGCCATATCCAGCCGTCGCATATGCCACCACGTACTCCGGATCTCGTGCAATCACCTCTTTGGCGATAGCAATCGCCACGCGCTGCCGCTCCATATCGAGAGTTGGATATAGATACTCTCGCGCCACTTTCTCCAATTCAAAAACAGAAAGCCCGTCATAGCGTTCAGGAAAAGGCGGCACCCCCAAGTCTTCCTCAGATTGCGAAACCGGTACGGACCCAGACGACCGAAATCTTTGGTTTTCGGGCCAAAGCGCCAAGCCGCCACCCACAACCAATGCCACAAGTATTAGACCCACAAAAATCACGCCCTTCATAGGCATTTTCTGCGGTTGCGACGTTGACGGAACAGCCTCGTCTTCCCACATCTGGAAGTTCAGTCCACAGAGGTCGGAGTTCGTTGTGATCCGGATTGGATCATCAGCGCCGTCATCAGCGTAATAGACAGCGAGTTTCTCGGACAATCGCTCCATTGCCCACATCAGTTTCTTGCTCGCCTCTTCAGGCGAACGGTCTGCAAAAAATTCAGAAATGGCAGCGTTCTGACTGCCGTGAGTGGCCCGCGCTGCCAGATGCTCGTCAATCAAAAACCGCAGTAACAGCTCCTGTTGCTTTGCCGCTTTGAAGGTTTGACTGCCGAAAACACGCGCGGCCGCGACCCGGATTACATCCGGCGCAATTCTATACTGCATACCTTTGGGCGCGTCAGGATTTGGCATGAACGCACAATCCCCCCGAATTCTTAAAAATCCACTCAACAGCTCATTCTGAGTGTTGTTCCACCAAGCAAGTTTGACGCGCTCAGCGCAATAATGCAACTCCACCCAGAGTTGCAGCACTGGACCCGCAGGCAATTGCCCCCAAAGCAGCCCTAAACCGCAACAGCGCCCGCCCTGTTTACCGATCACTTTTTACAAAATCACACCGACGCAATACCGACGCAAAGCAGCCGCGATACCGATGTCAAAAAACGCAACCGAATCGAAGTGTTAACCCCGATTCGGTGAAGTTTCACAGCCCAAGCGCCTGCCGACGTTCCTCAGCAAACCCCTGCACCAACCGATCTGCCACCAGCGCCAAGATCGCCATTGCGGCACCAGCGGTGATGCCAAGCCCAACATCATACTGCCCCAACGCCAGGAAGATCGACTGCCCCAACTCGGTTGTGCCAATCAACGCAGCAATCACCAACATGGCAAAGGCATAAAGAATGGTCTGGTTCAATCCGAGCAAAATGGTGGGGGCCGCAAACGGCGCGCGCACCTCAAACATGGTCTGCCATTTGCCTGCGCCACTGGCCGTCGCCGCCTCGATGATGTCATCTGGTGTGCTGACCAACCCATGCCGCGTGTAGCGGATCATCGGCACCACCGCATACATGCAAATGGCTATAAACGCTGAGAATTCTCCGATTTGGAAAAACATCAACACGGGGATCAAGAACACAAACAACGGGATGGTTTGCAGGAAATCACAAATGGGCCGCAAGATCATCCAAGCGGTTGAACTCATGGCACTCCACAGCCCCAAAAGCCCACCAATGACTGCACAGGCAAACACCGCCGCGCCTGCCAGATACAGCGACAGAAGCGCCCGCTCCCACAGACCGGAAATCAGGATCAAGGACAGCAGGATCACAGCCAGCCGCGCCAACTTCCAACCACCGGACACCCAGCCAATCGCCCCGGCGCCCAAAATCACCACAGGCCAAGCCAAATGTGCCACGCCAATTTCTGCAATATAGGCGATGATCAGCACCATCACTGCTGCAGTGACTCGCCCTTTAAAGATCAAAATCAAGGAGATAAGCAATGCGGCTCCATAGAGCATGGCCGTGTGTTTAACAGTCCAGGCAAAGCCCCATGTGAACGGCAAAACCGCCTCTGCAAGCCCAATCCGCAGCGGCAAAAGCCCATAAAACATCGAGGTGTTTTTGATGCTGTCCAAGGTGGTGCCGTAGGTCGCGGTGAACACCCCAACCCCTTCATCCACACGCTTGGCCACCCCGTCCATTGCCGCCACGCCAGACGGCGGCCAGCCCGCCAGCACAGCCCAAATTGTCACAGCCGCACCAACCGCCAAAATCCCATAAGCCACGGTCCGGTTTTGCGGCTGACGTGGTTCGGCAAGTGCTGCGGACATGCGATCAATGATGATTGCAAATACCACCACAACGGACCCAGCCAAAAAGGCCGGTCCAAACAAAGCCTTACGCATGGTTTGCAGCACTTCCCAACCGATGTCGTCAAACCCACCAATCACCGCGGCGATGATCACCATCGACAGCGCGGCCATCAGGCATTGGTTCACACCAATCATGATCTGCTGGGTTGCGGCAGGCAGTTCCACAAGGAACAACTGTTGGCGTCGCGTGCCACCCGACATCACCGCCGCTTCACGGATTTCCGTATCCACACGCTCCAGCCCCAACAAAACATTGCGCGCCATAGGTGGCGCCGCATAGATCGCTGACGCTATCAAGCCAACCACAGGCCCAAAGCCAAAAAGCACAAGCAGAGGCACTAGATAGGCAAAGGTTGGCACGGTTTGCATCACGTCCAGAAGGGCGTTCACCGCCCCCTTCATACGCGGGTATTCAAACGCCAAAATGCCAATTGCCGCGCCCATAACCAGCGCCAAGGGCACGGACACCGCAACCAGCGCCAAGGTGTTCATGCCCTGCGACCAGTAGCCGGTGAAGACCACAAACATCAGACCAAAGAAGCCCAATGCCGCCAGCCGGAGACCACCAATCATCCAGCCAATTGCGGTCACAAGCGCCACTGTCATTGGCCAGGGCACCGCATTCAAAAGCCAGCCAACCCACTCCATCGGGTAGCTCACCAGAAACGTAAAGGTCCGCGCTATAGGTTTGAAAACATCTAGAAAACCGCCAACTAGCCAGGTCATCCAGTCGGCCATGGGCACAGTCAATGCAGCGGGCCATTTCACCAACCACTCAAACTGCGCGCCCAGCAGGCGACACAGCAGAACCACCGCCAGCACAAACAGGGCGGCTTGGCTGCCACGCGTCAACGACACCCTCCGACCCGCGCCTTGCGGCACAGCTTCAACCGCGCTCATGTCTCTTCCGCCTGCAGCGCGTTGGCGAGCTCATGCGGATGCACCGCGCCAATCACTTTGCCTTCCGCATCGCGCACCGGCACGGGCTCATAAAGCTCCATGCATTTGGTCAGCGCAGTGTCCAGCGTCATGCCAATTTTGATGCCCGGATCATCCGGCATATTGTCGGGAATGCCATCCATCAAAATGGACTCAACACAGGCATGTCGCCCCTTCGGCACATCCTTGGAGAACTCGGCCACATAGTCGTCCACCGGATGCAGCACGATCTCTTCAGGCGTGCCAATCTGCACAATTTCTCCATCGCGCATAATCGCAATCCGATCGGCCAGTTTCAGAGCCTCCTGAATGTCATGCGTGATGAAAACAATGGATTTTTTCAGTGTCGCTTGAATGTTGAGGAACTCGTCCTGCAACTGGCGACGGATCAGCGGGTCAAGCGCGGAGAACGGCTCGTCGAGAAACCAAATATCCGGGTTCACCGCAAGCGAGCGGGCAATCCCTACACGCTGCCGCTGCCCACCAGACAGGTTGCGCGGATAGGTGTCTTCACGCCCTTTGAGCCCCACCAGTTCCAGCACTTCCATAGCGCGTGTACGACGCTCAGCTTTGCCCGCGCCCTGCATTTTCAGAGGAAAGGCCACGTTGTCGGCCACCGTCATATGCGGGAACAGTCCAAAATGCTGGAACACCATGCCCAGCTTGTGACGGCGCAGATCAATCAGGCGTTTGTCACTGGCCTGTAGAATATCCTCGCCGTCAATGCGCACCGACCCGGCGGTCGGCTCAATCAGCCGCGAGATGCAGCGGATCAACGTCGACTTGCCAGAGCCCGAAAGCCCCATAATCACAAAGAGTTCCCCGGATTTGACCTCAAAATTGGCTGCCCGAACGGCAGGAATGAGAGTCTTGTCCTTGAGCGCCTGTGCGATGGCTTTGTCATCTCCAGCCCCGCGCGCATCGCGCAAGGCTGAGGCGGCGTTTTCGCCGAAGACCTGCCAGAGGTCTTCGACGGCAATCGCCGGAGCGGTGCTGTTTGTGTCAGTCATGAAGGCTTACTTCGTTGCGGCGTCGACAACCGACTTCCACTTGGCCTCATTGGCACCCATCCAGGCAGCGACAACCTCTTCAACCTTTTCGCCGTCCACGTCGACCGCCCCCATCATTGGCTGCTGATCTTCGACCGCCAACTGGTAGTTCACGAGGAT
This sequence comes from Shimia sagamensis, assembly GCF_900182745.1. GTDB lineage: Bacteria > Pseudomonadota > Alphaproteobacteria > Rhodobacterales > Rhodobacteraceae > Shimia > Shimia sagamensis. The sequence continues at coordinate 226,579 of NZ_FXTY01000001.1, forward strand.
TTCATGCGCGGCAGGCCATTTGTCTTTCAGACCTGGCCAACCAGCTTTGAAGATGCGGCTGGCTGCAAAATCGCAATCGTTGATCGCATTTGGGTTTGGTCCCCAAGCCGGATCGGTAAAGCAAGCATCTTCGCCCGCAGGCAGATCGACAAATTTCACATCATAGGCCGACATCGCCCAGTGTGGCTGCCAGAAGGTGATCAGCAAAGGAGACTTTTTCTCGGTGGACGCGCGCAGTTCTGCGATCAGCGCCCCTTCGGAGCCAGCAGGCACAGCTTTGAATGGCAGTTCCAGACCAGTCATGCGGTCAGCACCCGGTGTGCCCCAATCCGCTGGATAATCCACCAAACGGCCCATCGGCAGGGTCTCTGCGGTGGCAAAGTTCATCGCACAGTCTTTCAGCGCTTCCCACGCTGGCAAGCCTGGGCAAAGCTCTTCGACATGCGCTGGGTAAGCAATACCTTCGCGGGCATTCAGGCCCAGATCAGACAGCTCTTCCAGTTTGCCGTCATCTTTCAACACCGCATATTGATCGGACACGTTGGAGGACCAAATTTCCAGCGTTGCGTGGATGTCGCCATCTGCAATCGCCTGGAATTGGTTCATCATGCCAGCAGTCACATATTCAACTTCGTAACCGGCCGCTTTCAGCATCTCACCCGCCACATGGGTGGTCACGTGCTGTCCGGTCCATTCGTTCAGCGCCAGTTTGATGGGTTCACCGGTCGCGCCAAGCTCCGCGGCTTGTGCCGACATGGCCACTGCAGACACCGCAATCGCCGACAGACCGGCTTTCAAAAACGTCGTCATGGTCTTCTCCCTGTTGGTCATTTTTTAAATGGTCATTTAAGTTTTTGTTTGTCGGCATAAGAACACAACGTCTCTAACCTGCCAACAAAAAATGCATCTGGTCTGGATGCATCATTTGAGAGGGCTGTCATACGCCCCCGCCTTCAACCATTGAGTAGTTGATTTTATTGGTCATTTTTTCTGCAACCAATTTGAGCACAGCTCTACGAGATTGCCAATCGCACGAGACGCGCAAAACGCCGCATAGCGTTTTGCGCAGGGTCGATAGGGGATTCTTACAATCCCAATACGTCAAACATATCATACTCACCGGGCTTCTGACCCTGCCCCCAAATCGCCGCCTTGAGCGCGCCTTTGGCAAACAGGCTCCGGTCAGTGGCCTTGTGGCGCAGAATGATTTGCTCACCATCACAGGCAAACATCACATCATGCTCCCCAATGATGTCGCCGCCGCGAATGGCCGTGAACCCAATATCGCCGCGCTTGCGCGCACCGGTAATACCGTCACGACCGCTGTCAGTCACGTCTTTCAGATCCACACCACGGCCCTCGGCGGCAGCTTCACCCAACATCAAGGCAGTGCCAGACGGCGCATCCACTTTGTGACGGTGGTGCGCCTCAATGATTTCGATGTCAAAGTCTTCATCAAGTGCGGCTGCCACCTGCTGCGTCAGCTTGGTCAGCAGGTTCACACCCAGGCTCATGTTGCCTGCCCGCACAATCACCGCATGACGCCCGCAAGGCTCCAGTTGCGCAATGTCCTGGTCGGTCATGCCGGTGGTGCCGATCACATGCACCGCACGGGCCTGGGCTGCCAGTTTTGCAAAAGCAATGGTCGCTGCTGGTGCGGTAAAATCAATCACCGCCTGCGCTTTGGCAAAGGCCTCCAACGGTTGATCCGTCACCGTCACGCCCAGCGCAGCGCCGCCCATGGCTTCGCCAACGTCCCGGCCAACCCAATCGTGCCCCTCACGTTCAACCGCACCCACCAAACGCACCTTGTCACTGTCGGACACCGTCTTGATCAGCATCTGCCCCATCCGGCCTGATGCGCCTGTGATCACGATTCCTGGCAATTCCTGCATGGTGTCCTCTCCACTCTGACAAACCACCCATATGGCGGTGCGCCCTGCTTACCCAATGCAATCCAGCTTGGCAAAGGCAGACAGAAGCCCTAAGTGAGACATATGGCAAAGAACTCTTCCTCTGAGGGCCGCGGCCCGTCCCAGCGCCAATTGCGCGTGGGTGAACTCATCCGACGCACCTTGTCGGAAGTCTTGGTGCGTGACGAATTGCACGATCCAGACGTTACCCGCATGTCAATCACCGTTGGCGAAGTGCGCATCACGCCGGACCTGTCGATTGCGACCTGCTTTGTTCTGCCCCTTGGTGGCAAGAACAAAGAAGACGCAGTAGCATTGCTTGCTCGTCACAAATGGGAATTGCGCAAGATCATTGGCCGCAAGGCTGGATTGAAGCACGCACCGGATTTACGCTTTCGCGTGGACACAACATTCGATCAGATGGATGCCACCCGCGCCATGTTGTCTGACGAACGTGTGCAATCCGACGTGGCCAAATCAGACACAGAGGATGGCGACCCTACGTGATCCGAGCTGCGCTCTGTTTGATCCTGTTTTCCCTGCCCCAATGGGCGCAGGCGGTGACCTGTTCAGATCAAACCCACGAAGGGCGTAGTCTCACCGTTTGCACAGCTGATGCGACACAAGAAAACCTGCGTTTGTTCCTACGTGGCAGCGATGGCGCGATTTTGGGCCAGTTTCGGGACATTGAACGCACTCTTGAGGACGGCAAAACGCTCGCATTTGGCATGAATGCGGGCATGTACCACGCAGACCGTAGCCCGGTTGGGCACTACGTAGAAGGCGGCACCGAAGAAATGCGTCTTCTCACAAGCGGCAGCAAAGGCAACTTCGGTCTGCTTCCCAACGGTGTGCTGTGTCTGAACGACGGTTCCATCCGCGTCTACGAGACCCTGGACTTTCAAAAACAAGCGCCAACCTGCCGCGACGCCACCCAATCCGGCCCGATGCTGGTGATCGACGGAGATTTGCACCCGCGCTTCCTACCTGACAGCAGCTCCCGTTTTTTGCGCAACGGCGTGGGCACCAGCCCAGACGGCAAGACAGCGCATTTTGTGATCTCAAACCAACCTGTGACCTTTCACGAGTTTGGCCGCTTCTTCCGCGATGTGCTCAAAACCCCCAACGCACTCTATTTTGACGGCAAGATCAGCCGCCTGCACGCCCCCCAACTTGACCGCTCTGATGGCGGCTTTTGGATGGGGCCAATCATTGGGGTGATTGCACCCAAATCATCGGTCACTGAATAACCGCGCTGCTCCATTCTTTGATAAAGGTCCTACGCTTGAGCGGATCAAGATAGGTCATCAACGCCGGTTCCAACGAAATCACGGCTTGCCCCGAACTGTCCAAAGTTGCGCTCAATGGTGGTAAAGGAAACACATCTCGATTGCGCGGGCCTGTTTGAACCTCCACCAAATGGCGCACAAACGCCGCCGCGCTTTCTTCTTCCCCGGTGCGACTGCTGACAAATGCCGTCCGCATCATGATTGTCGGAAAGTCCGAGGGCAGCACAATTTCCAAAGTGTCGGCCACGTCGTCCCGCGCTGCCACATAGCTGCCCAGCACGTTGTAAGCGACCATCAGCTTGCCTGCGGCCAAGTCATCAATCATTGCGCCAGAACAGCAATACAGGCGCGCATCCAACCCGCCCATAACCTCCATCAACCGCCAAAAAGTCTCCGACGCCCGTGCATCTTGCGTGGCAAAAAGATACCCAAGGCCAGACGCACGAACGTCATAAGTGCCCACTTTGCCTCGGAACACTTCGGGCCGAGCCCGCATGGCTGCGATCAGCTCCTGTCGGGTTTGCGGCACCGTGCCCGGCGCAAAAGCAGCACGATTGATCACAATGGTAGCCGGCTCCGTGGTGAACGCAAACAGGCTGTTGCGCCATTGCGCCCAGTCAGGTTGCGATAGGTTTGCCACCGGCACCGAATACCCGTCATTTACCAGCTTCAGTTGCAGATCCATGGCGCTTGAGATCACCACATCAAAGTCATCCGGAGCAGCCCGAAAAACCTGATCAATCTGCGCTGTGCCTGTGACAAAATATTCCACAGAAACGTCGGGTCGGCCCCGCAAAAAATCCTCGATAATGGGTGCAAATAGCGCGGTGTCCGTGCTGGACAAAACCCGCAACGTGCTGGTTGCCGAGGCCGGACCAAAGGCGTTCTGATCTTCCCATTCTTGGGCCAGCCCGACAAGGGGACAGAGCCAAGCGATTAAAGCAAAAATGTAACGCATGCGCCGCCCTCCGAAAGATTGGTCAACGTCAATTCTCCCCCATGGGCCGTGGCCACATCCTGTGCAATGGTCAGCCCCAATCCTGATCCAATTGTGTCCTTTGCATTTTCGCCGCGAGAGAAGCGTGCCGCCAATTCATGCATCTGATCTGGCGGGAAACCCGGCCCCTCATCCCGCACCTCAACACGCGGCCGCGGCACATCAAAAACTTCTAGGGTGATCTCACTCTCCTCTGGCGCATATTTCAGCGCATTCTCCACCAAATTACTCAGCGCGTTTTGCAACAGGATGGAATCCGCCTCAATGCTGACTTTGCCGCCGCTGATCACCGTGAGGGCAATGTCTTTCATCTCAGCCACCGGGGTCAAACGCGTCACCAAATCTTCGACCAAGTCCACCAAATCCAGCGGCTCTGTTTCCAAGTGATCTGCCCGGAACGTGATCATCGCATGATCCAGCAACTGCCCCGCCGCCCGCGAACTTTCATCAATCGCCCGCACCATGGAGCGCAAAGCCTGCCGGTTGTCCTCCCGCTCAACCCGCTGCAACGTTGCTTCCGCATGGCTGCGCACGGTTGCCAGTGGCGTGCGTACCCGGTGCGCCGCTTCAGCGATAAAATCCTCCGACTGTTTCAGCGATGTATCGAGCCGCGCCATAAAACTATTGAGCGAGGTCACCAATGGCGCCATTTCCGAAGGCACAGGCCGGGCAACCGGGCTGAGATCCTTGGGCCCTCGCCGGGTGATCGAATGTGTCAGCCGTTCCAGTGGTCGAATAGCCGTATTTGTTGCCCAACTTGCCACCAGCACCGACAGAGCAAAAAAGCCCGCCCCGATCAGCCCGACATTCCGGGAAATCTTGTTCAACGTCCCCGCCAAAGCATCCTGAGTTTGAGCAACGGACACTGTCACCCGGTTTCGAGCATTTGCACCGACCAAAATACGCGCCGCCGTGGCCACCCGCACCGCGGCACCATCAAACTGCGCGGAGACATGCACAATGTCCCCCCCGTCCGGCGCATCGGCGACCGGCAACAGTTCGTAACCGGACAGAAGGGTTTCATCTTGCCAAATGGCATAGAAAACACGGTCATCTGCTTCCGTGTTCAACATTGAAAAGGCGACATAAGGGAAATCTACCTCCACACCGCTATCGCGCAACGTCGCCGCATCCAGAATAGATGTGACCGAGGCCTCCAGAATATTGTCTTGCCCACTTTGCGCGATCTGCGCCGCATAAGTCCGAACCACAAAAAACAGCAGCACAGCAATCGCCGCCGCGCTGCCGATCAGGGTCAACGACAGACGGGCCCGCAGCGAGCCGGACACATTGACCGTGTCACTCATGATCAAGCCTATAGCCAAGTCCGCGAAGGGTGGTGATGCGCAATTCTGAAGGTTCCAGATGTTTGCGCAGACGCCCGATATAGACCTCAATGGCGTTTTCCGAGACATCCTCATCATAAGAAAACAGCCGGTCGGCCAGCTTCGCTTTGGAGAAAATCTGACCAGGCGCGTTGATCAATAATTCCAGCAGCCGCAACTCTCGATTGCGCAGGGTTACGGCCCGCGCCCCGATAGACAATCTCCCGGCCACAGGGTCAAGCGACACCCCACCCAGCTCCGTGATGGACTGTGCATGCCCCGCGTTGCGCCGCAACACCGCCCGACAGCGGGCCTGTAACTCTTCGTGGTCAAACGGTTTTGTCATGTAGTCATCAGCCCCCAAATCCAGAAGGCTGATTCTGTCGCTGACCTGAGATCGTGCCGTCAGAACGATGACCGGCGTATCATTTTTCCCGCTCCGGTGGTGTTTGAGAAAAGTGCGCCCGTCGCCGTCTGGCAACATAATATCCAATAATATGAGATCATATTCGCCTGTCTGCATGAATGCCATCGCATCCTCAATTTTATCAGCATGATCAATGACATGCCCATCAATTTGCAGACGTGCGCTCACCGCATTGGCAAGTTCGATATTGTCTTCGACAAGAAGAAATTTCATGCGGGTTGGGCACCTTTCTGACGGCATGACAGGTTTGTGACAGGTTGCGATGTTTGACTGCCCTCAACTGAGCCGTCTTTCGGACAGTTGTCAATTTGGAGGAGAAAAATGATGAAATTGAACATGGGCCGCCGCGCTCTGATGGCCAGTGCAATGGCCGCTTTCGCATTCGCAGGTCAAGCTATTGCTGACGGTCACAAAACTGTAGACAGCATCCACTTCCTGATCCCCGGCGGCGCCGGTGGTGGCTGGGACGGTACCGCGCGCGGCACCGGTGAAGCGCTGACCAAAGCAGGCATCGCAGGCAACGCCTCTTATGAAAACATGTCCGGTGGCGGTGGCGGTAAAGCCATTGGTTACCTGATCGAAAACGCAGACAGCAACCACGGCACATTGATGGTGAACTCCACCCCAATCGTGATCCGCTCGCTGACAGGCGTCTTCCCACACAACTTCCGTGACCTGACCCTCGTGGCCGGCACCATTGGTGACTATGCCGCTTTGGTTGTGCACAAAGACAGCCCGCTCAACAACATGGACGACCTGATGGCCGCCTATGACGCGGACCCATCCAAAACCGCCATCGGTGGTGGTTCGGTTCCAGGCGGCATGGACCACCTGGTAGCAGCCATGGTGATGGAAGCTGCTGGCAAAGACGCACTGGGCGTGAAGTACATCCCTTACGACGCAGGCGGTAAAGCCATGGCAGCTCTGCTGTCCGGCGAAATCGCAGCGCTGTCCACCGGCTTCTCCGAAGCGGTTGATCTGGCCAATGCTGGCGAAGTGAAAATCATCGGTGTAACCGCTGATGAGCGTGTGTCCGCAGCTCCAGATGCCATGACCATGAAGGAACAGGGCATCGACACCTCCTTCGTGAACTGGCGTGGCTTCTTCGGCGCACCAGGCCTGCCAGAAGACAAGCTGGCGATGTACCAGGAAGCGCTGACCAAGATGTATGACACCCCAGAGTGGGAAGCTGTGCGCGAGCGCAACGGCTGGGTCAACATCCACAACAACGGCGACGACTTCAAAGCCTTCCTCGAAGGCCAAGAAAAAGTTATCGGCGACTTGATGAAGAAACTCGGCTTTCTCTAAAGTCAGTTAACATTCAACTGGGCAGAGCGGGCTCCCGCTCTGCCCACTTTTAAAAGGGAGGGGAGCTTCATGGCACTGGATCGCTGGATCGCTCTGATACTGCTGGGCATTTGTATGGCCTATGGCTACGCCGCTTGGTTCACGATGGATGGCAGCCTTGCCCCGTTCATGAAACGCAATCCAATTTGGCCAAGTACCTTCCCAAAGGTGTTGTCCTTGATGGGCATGGTGGCCTCACTCATCATCCTCCTAGGGTTGGAAAAGAGCGAAGCCAAAGAAGCCGAAATCGACTATCGCCGCCTGACAGAGTACAAACTCGGCCAAGCCATTCTTTTGCTCGGCCTTATGGTGGCATACGCGCTGCTGTTGCGTCCGGCTGGTTTCATTTTCTCGACATCAGGCTTCTTGATCTTTGGATCGTTCATTCTCGGGGAACGCAAATTCCACATCATGGTGCCTGTCTCACTCGCAGCGACCTTCGTGGTCTGGTACCTCGTGCAAGAAGTCCTTGGCATCTACCTACGACCGATGCCTGGCTTTCTGGGAGGCTGATATGTTTAGCGACCCCACACTTGCATCTTGGCAATTCATCCTAATGCTGATCGGTGGCTGTTTCGTGCTCTTTTCCACAGCAGCTTTTGTGATCATCGGCTCGTTTCTGATGGGCGCTGGCAAATGGCACATCACTGCCTTTGTGATGCTCCTTGCTATCCTCATTCTTTGGACTCTTGTTCAGCACACGCTGAATATCAATCTGCGCCCCTTTGGCGCCAACTTTGGAGGCTGACATGCTCGAAGGACTTCTGATCGGCCTGCAAACGGCCTTTTCCCTACAAAACCTTCTGATGGTCATTGGCGGCTGTTTGATTGGTACCTTTATCGGCATGTTGCCGGGCTTGGGCCCGATGTCGATCATCGCAATTATGATCCCCGTGGCCATTTCCATGGGCGACCCATCTGCCGCACTGATCCTGTTGGCTGGTGTGTATTACGGCGCCATCTTTGGCGGCTCCACCTCCTCAATCCTGCTGAACGCGCCGGGGGTCGCGGGCACTGTTGCCTCGAGCTTTGATGGCTATCCAATGGCCAAACAGGGCAAAGCAGGCAAAGCGCTGACCATCGCCGCGATTGCCTCTTTTGCAGGCGGCACCGTTGGTGCACTGCTTCTGATGATCTTTGCACCGGCGCTGTCCTCTGTCGCACTGCTGTTCCATTCAGCCGAATACTTCGCGCTGATGGTTGTCGGCCTCTCCGCCATTGCGGCGTTTGCAGGCACCGGCCAAGTTGCCAAAGCGTTGATGATGACCCTTCTGGGCCTGATGATGGCCACCGTCGGCGAAGGCGCCTTGTTCAATATGCCACGTTTCACAATGGGCATCATGGACCTGCAGTCCGGTTTTGGCTTCATCACCTTGGCCATGGCGATGTTCGCCCTGCCAGAGGCACTGTTCCTTGTTCTGAAGCCCCGGACAACCGAAGACGCCAACAGCGGTGAAATCAAAGATCTACGCATCACAAAAGCAGAAGCCAAATCCATCGCACCGGTGATCGGACGTCAGTCCATCCAAGGCTTCTTCATTGGCGTTCTCCCTGGTGCAGGCGCAACCATCGCCTCCTTCCTAGGCTATGCGGTTGAACGCAACATCGCCCCAAAAGAAGAACAAGAACAGTTTGGGAAAGGCTCTATCAAGGGCCTGGCGGCCCCGGAAACAGCCAACAACGCAGCTTGCACTGGCTCCTTTGTGCCGCTGCTGACGTTGGGCATCCCTGGTTCCGGGACCACCGCAATTTTGCTTGGCGCACTGATCGCTCTGAACGTGACCCCAGGCCCACGCCTGATGATCGACGAGCCTCAGGTGTTCTGGGCGGTGATCATGTCCATGTTCATCGGCAACCTTGTGTTGCTGATCCTGAACCTGCCGCTGATCCCATACATCGCCAAAGTGCTGGCCGTGCCGCGCAACTATCTGATCCCGTTCATTCTGTTCTTCACCCTGATGGGGGCCTACATCGGTCAGAACAACGCCACCGAGCTGCTTTTGCTGGTTGGGTTTGGGGTCTGTGCCACCGCTCTGCGCTTTGCGGATTATCCGCTGGCACCTTTGCTGATCGGCTTCATCTTGGGCGGCATGCTGGAAGACAACTTCTCCCGCTCCATGCAGCTTTATGATGGCATTGCATTCATTTGGGAGCGTCCGATGACCCTCGGCCTTCTGGTGATCGCACTGATCCTTGTGGCGCTGCCAAGCTATCGGGCACGTCGGGCGAAACTCCGCGCTGCTGGCGTCGCTGACGGCGACTAAAACCAGCACAAGAACACGCGGGACGGCTCCTCCACCCCCGCGTTCAGGAAGGCCATCAGATCGCGTGGGTCTGGTGGCCTTTTTATTTTGAGCCGTTTTTCTCTTCGGCTAAATTGACAGTGTGATGGCAATCCGATAGGTCGCCGCCCTCACCCCTAAATGAGAGGTCAAAGGCATGGGACGCAAACGCAAGGGACGCGATATTTCAGGCTGGCTTGTGGTCGACAAACCCGCAGGCATCACATCGACCTCTGTGGTGAACAAAGTGCGTTGGGCTTTTGATGCCAAAAAAGCCGGCCACGCAGGCACGCTCGATCCGGATGCCACTGGCGTTTTGGCTGTTGCGCTAGGCGAGGCCACCAAAACCGTGCCTTACATCACTGACGCCTTGAAGGCTTACACCTTCACCGTGCGATTGGGACAGGCCACCAACACAGACGACGCCGAAGGCGAAGTCATCGCGCAGTCAGACACACGCCCAACAGATGAAGACATCAAAGAAGCCTTGGGGCAGTTTGTTGGCGACGTCATGCAGGTGCCACCAAAGTTCTCCGCGGTGAAAATTGATGGCGAACGCGCGTACAAACTGGCCCGCGCCGGTGAAGAGATTGAGATTGCCGCCCGCCCGCTCTGGGTCGAAGAGCTGGTCATGACCGATCGCGAGGACGAAGATCACGTCACCCTAGAAATGACCTGCGGCAAGGGCGGCTATGTGCGCTCCATCGCCCGCGATCTGGGTGAGGCGCTTGGCTGCTTTGGTCACGTGCGCGAACTGCGCCGCATCTGGTCCGGTCCGTTTGATGCGGGTGACGGTCTGACCCTTGCGCAAATCGACGAGATGGCCAAACAACCCGAACTCGACACCTTCCTGCGCCCACTTGAGCAAGGCCTCGAAGACCTGCCCGAAGTGAAAGCCACCGCCGAAGGCACCGTGCGCCTGCGCAACGGCAACCCCGGAATGGTGCTGGCGTCAGATGTGGAATACGGCGAGGAATGCTGGGCCAGCTTTGAAGGCGAAGCCGTAGCGGTTGGCCGGTTCAAAGCTGGGGAATTGCACCCCAGCCGAGTGTTTGTGAAACCTGCAAGCTGATCAGGCGACCATGCCGCCATTGCCATTGGCGTCATACATATCCTGCGGGGTCATGCCGTTGAACAAAATGTCAGCATCTTGGCCTTGCTCCGCAGTGATCGGATCGCCATTGGCATCCATCCAGACTTCCGGAAGATCATAGGTGTCCGCCGCATCCTGATTGCTGAACGCCACGGTTGCCCCGGTCTGATCGCCATTGAGGACCAGCAATGGATGCCCGCCCAACGTCAGCGTGGTCTCATCCGCATCAGCATCATAGCTGCTGCCAAATCCATTTGCCGCTTCCGAAACGGTGAAATACTCGTTGTCCGCATTCTGGAAGCCCGCACCAAACGGCCCATCCAAACCAAAGCTGATGACCAGCTTATCCTCACCCGGCGCAAAATCGGTAATCTCGCTGACGGTATCATACGCCCCGGCAAAGGCCTCAAACGTATCCACATCCGCGCCGCCGGTTGCCACATTGCCGGAGCCAAGCCAAAGCACATCCTCACCGGCGCCACCTGACAGGGTGTCACCTGCACCAAGTCGGTTTAGATGTCCCGGCTCGTGGTTCCACTCGGCACCGTAGAAGACACTGCCGCTGCCACTAAAGATGTGATCATCACCAGCACCGCCTTGCAGATCATCCGCGCCTGCCTCGCCAAAAATGCGGTCATCGCTGTCATCGCCAATCAACGTGTTGTCACCCGCGCCACCTCGCAGTGCATCCGCCACATAGGGCTTGTCCTGAATGGTGTACTCGCGGCTCCACTCAGCTTGAACCTCGCTGTCATGGGCCTCGCCATCTGTGTGCTGGAACACCACCGACAGGCTTTCGCCATCCGCCAGCGACGCCCCCGGTAGGTCTATCCGCACATCCCCGGTGTCCGCATCCCGCAACGCAAGCCGATTGTCCTCTTGCGTGAGGACAAAGTTGCCAGAGGAGCCATCCACCGGACTCTCGTAATTGCGCAGCACCAGCATGTCTTCTGAGGCATCAAAATCCTCTATGCGGCCAACCACTTCATTGTCTGCCTCAAGGAAAAACGTGTCCGATCCGGCACCACCGCTCGCCAAGTTGTCGCGAGAGACAAAGAGGTCGTCGTCCCCCTCATCGCCTTCCAAGTAATCATCATCCCAGGCATTGCCGACAATCGTGTCATCGCCCGCCCCGCCAATCAGGTTGTCATCAACATCCACTTCACCAAACAGGAACTGCGAGATCGGATCACCTTCCGGCTCCTCCTCGTCTTCTGGTTCCTCTTCGGTTGACGGTTGCTCACCTTGCGCATCCGCACTGTCATCACGCTCGTCGTCAGACGGTGTACTGTCATCCTCAGCCTCGGTGTCATCAGTCACACCAACCATCGTGCCAACAGCTGCGCCTGCCGCAAGCAGGCCTAAAAAGAATAGAAACGGCATCTCACCACCTCACCAATCAGCCGAATAAACCCCAGACGGCTGTAATCCCAAGTCAAAGGCATACGAAGGAGAGGCTTCTAAATCAAACGTTTGACTCTGCGTTGGTTAATCCTAAGTAGACAGAATGATCGAACGCCACTTCCAAAAAGATGACGCCACCAGCTCCGCACTCTACTCCGATTGCGAAACCTATCGCTATGCGCTGACCCGTGTCTGGGACACCAACGCAACCAAAGTGCTGTTCATCATGCTGAACCCCTCCAAAGCCACCGAACGCCAAAACGACCCCACGATTGAGCGCTGCGAACGCCGCGCCCGTGCACTGGGCTATGGCGGCTTTCGCGCGGTAAATATCTTTGCCCTGCGCGAAACCGACCCCAAGAAAATGCGCCAACACAAGGCCCCCGCGGGTCCGGACAATGACACCGTTGTTGCGGAAAGTTGTCTCTGGGCAGATGACATCATCGCCGCCTGGGGCGCCCACGGCGATCACTTGATGCGCGGCCTTGAAATGAGAGACGTGCTGAAGACAACAGGCGAAACCATCAAATGTCTGGGCGTGACCAAAGCTGGCCATCCGCGCCACCCGCTTTACATCTCCTACGCCACACAGCCCGAAATCTGGCCACTCTGAGCGCATCAAATACCACGTTAACGCCTTGGCTCTTTTCTTTTGGGCCGTTTGCGACTACATACGCCCATCTTCCAAGGGATTCTCTTGGGAGTATCTCTATGGACCTTGCTGGACGACATCCCGGCTTGTGCCCGAAACCCTTTTGAATAGGAGACCCCGATGTCGATCACTGTTGAAGAAAAAAACCGCCTGATGAAAGAATTTGCAACCAAAGAAGGTGACACCGGTTCTCCGGAAGTCCAGGTTGCGATCCTGACATCCCGCATCAATACCCTGACCGAGCACTTCAAAACCCACAAGAAGGACAACCACGGTCGTCGTGGCCTTCTGAAAATGGTTGCTCTGCGTCGTAAGCTTCTGGACTACACCAAAGGCAAAGACGAAGCACGCTATCAGGACCTGATCAAGCGTCTGGGCATCCGTCGCTAAGACGCCGCCACAGTTTGATTTCGAAACCGCGTCTCTATTGAGGCGCGGTTTTTCGTTGTGTCCCGCACAAACAGTGTCTTGCAGTTCTCGCCACATCATGTTGTTATGTTATAACATTATCGATGGAGCGCCATATGCCAGTTTCCCAACGCCAAGACACCCGCCTCCCCGTCACTGTGCTTTCAGGATTCCTAGGAGCGGGCAAAACCACGCTGCTCAACGGTGTCCTCAACAACCGCGACGGCTTGCGCGTGGCGGTGATTGTCAACGACATGTCCGAGGTGAACATCGACGCAGACCTCGTGCGCGAAGGCGGCGCCGAGCTGAGTCAGACCGAAGAAACCCTTGTGGAAATGTCCAACGGCTGCATCTGCTGCACCCTGCGCGACGACCTGCTGACCGAAGTGCGCCGCCTCGCCGCTGAAGGCCGCTTTGACTACCTGTTGATCGAATCCACCGGTATTTCTGAACCCCTGCCCGTGGCCGCAACTTTTGAGTTCCGCGACGAAGAGGGCGAGAGCCTCACCGATGTGGCGCGGTTGGATACCATGGTGACAGTGGCCGACGCTGTGAACCTGCTCAATGACTTTGGCAGCCACGACCTTTTGGCCGATCGCGGCGAGACTCTGGGGGAAGAAGACGAACGGGCACTGGTGCACCTGCTGACCGACCAGCTTGAAATTGCCGATGTGGTGGTTCTCAACAAAGTCACGGATGCAGGCCCGGTCAAAACCGACGCAGCCCGCAAAATCATCCGCAGCCTAAACGCGGATGCCCGCATCATCGAAACTGACCGCAGCAAGGTGCCGGCATTGGACGTGCTCAACACCGGCCTGTTTGACTTCGACAAAGCGCATGAACACCCAATGTGGGCTAAGGAGCTGTATGGTTTCGCCGACCACACGCCGGAAAGTGAAGAATACGGCATTGCCTCTTTTGTCTATCGCGAGCGTCTGCCGTTTGATCCGCAAAAGATCCATGACTTTCTCAACGGCGACATGCCGGGTGTGATCCGCGCCAAGGGTCACTTCTGGATCGCCACACGCCCGGAGTGGGTGGCGGAATTCTCGCTTGCCGGCTCCCTATCCTCTGTCGCCCCTCTTGGCACCTGGTGGGCCAGCGTGCCGGAAGAGCGCCGCCCGACACATCCGCAAGCGCAAGACTATATGGCGGCCCACTGGGCCGACCCCTTTGGGGATCGCCGCCAGGAGCTGGTGTTCATCGGCACCGACATCGATTGGCCAAAACTGAAAGCCAAACTGGACGCCTGCTTGCTGCGCGCCGAGTCCGTTGCAGCTCTCGCAGCTGTTAAAGGCATGCCCGACCCGTTCCCCGGCTGGCGTCGCGCCTAAGCGCGCCAGCTGCCCCGCGCTTTCTTGGAGGCGCGGGGCTCTTTTCCTTGACGCCAAGTCAAATTTGACACGCTCCACATTACGGGCGCAGACTTCCCCACGACAGGGGAGGTCATCATGAAAGAAACACTATCCGTCTTGATCCGCATGGGCAGTTTGCACCGCCTGTTTCCGTTCTGGCTGTTGGGTGTCTTCCTGATTTCCCAGAACCTGTCCTGGTGGATCCCCGTCGCGCTGATCTACGGCTACATCGCGCAGCTCTTTGTTGAATACGGCATGCATCGCTTTCTGATGCACCGCGAGCCACCCAAAGACCAAGGCACCTTCAACGAGCTTTACCGCACCCACATCGGCCATCACGAATACCCCACCGACCCGGAGTTCTTCACCGGTGACGATCATTGGTATCCCGTGCGCTTTGGCCTACTCTCCGTGGCCATCCACACCGCAATTTTGTGGCCATTTCTGGGTTTGGTCCCGGCCCTCACGCTTGCCTATATTGGGCTTTTTGTTGGCTCAGTCTCGGCCTTTGCCTTCTATGAATACTGCCACACCATTGCACATCTAAATGTGCCCAAGGGGCGGCTTGGCCAATACATCACCCGCAAGCATCTGGCACATCATTTCCAAGACCATCACGCAACCTTTCAGGTCAGCTTTGGCTTTGACTGGATTGACCGCCTGTTTGGCACCGCCCATGACAAAGCCACCGCCAAAGAGCGCTTCGACCGCAAAACCATGTTGTCGATGGGGATGGACCCGGAAGACCTGCGCCTTGTGACCGCGCGCAAGGCTTTTGGCATCACAGAGACACCAGGCGCGAAAACCGCGCGGGCCAAAGAAGCTTGATAAGGATTGCCCGGTCAAACGGGCAATCCTACGCATTTTAAACAAAGCGCGCCGCAACACCGCCATCCACAGAATGGGCCTGCCCGGTCACAAAGCTGGCGCGATCTGACAACAAGAACGCCGCCATTTCAGCAACCTCTTTTGGGTCGGCAATACGCCCCATCGGATGCAGCCCGGCAATAAAGTCTCGGGTCTCGTCATCCTGTGGCGCCATGGCTGTATCTGTACCGCCAGGCAGCACCGCATTGACCCGAATGGCTTCCCCCGCCAGTTCCACAGCGAGGTTCTGCACCAGCCCGACAACACCAGCCTTGGCGGCCGCATAAGGCGACATGCCAGCCATCCCGCCATTGCTCACCCCAACAAACGACGACGTCATGACCATTGCCCCGCCGCCCCGCTTTTTAAGCGCCGGGATTTGGGCCTGTGCACAGAAAAACGCGCTGGTCAGATTTGTGGCAATCACCGCATCCCAGTTCTCAGTAGTCTGCTCTTCACAAGGCCCCATCTCTCCAACCAGCCCCGCATTGTTAAACGCACCATCCAATCCACCAAACTCGGATTCAGCCAACGCAACAAGCGCGGTCATGTCGTCTTTGTTGGTCACGTCAGACCTTTGCCAAACCGCACGCCCATTGCTTTGCTCGATCTGCCCTGCAATCTGCGCAAGTTCCGTTTCGCGACGGGCCCCCAGCACAACATTGGCCCCACGCGCAGCCAAAAGAAGCGCCGCAGCTGCGCCAATGCCACTGCTCGCGCCAGTCACAATAAATGTCTTATTTGCAAATTCCATCTGGTCTTCTCCTGTTTTGGAACAAGAGAAGATCTAGCGAAGCAGCGGATTGTGAAGCGACCCGTATCCTGCGCCTAGAATGCGCTCTCCGCCCAAAGCGCAAGAAACGGGTCAGGCCACCACCGACAGTTTGGGCCGCACCACCCTACGTGCCTGCCGTCCGATGCCCGCTGGAAACCGGTTGGCAAACGTAAGCCCCGCGCGGATCAGCACCGGATCCATGCGCCCACGGGTCACAAACGCAACGGCCGACCGCGCCGCCGCCGAATTGTCCCGCCGCATATGATGCACCATCGACAACGTCTGTACCTCATCGTCCGTGATGTCTTTGCGCGCGTGTGTGTCCAGCGGGTCTTTCACCTCCAGCCCTCCAGCGCGACAGGCAAACACGCTCAACACAATCTTGTACAACCCATGCGCCGCAGGCAGTCCTGTGGTCTCACCATAGCGCTCCACGGCAATGTCAAAGGCGCGGCTCCAGCTTTTGGGATCCCCTTTCTGTGCGCTCACGCAAAGGTGGCGCAACACCGGCAGCAACCCGATTTCAAAGTCGTCGCACCCGATAGTCTCCAACACGTCTCGGCAACGATGTGGGGGATGTTTGGTTTGAATGCTCATATCTCGTTCTCCGTCTGGAGGCCCAGTGCCGCGTATCGCTGCGCTTTTGCACCTTGTCAGAGGCCTCATCACGCAATCCAATCACGTGCCATGTCTGAAATACCCGGGCTGATCTGGAGGATGTCTGGCTGGGTAGTCTTTATCTGACAAATTTTGTCAGAATACGTAACTGCCCTTTTTGCCGCGCCATGAACGACAAAACCCCACCGCAACGCGATGGGGTTAAACACTTGAATTATTAAGTTTCTTATCGGGCCGCGTCGTGTGCTGCGATCACCGAGGCCACCCGCTTGCCAATCTCGCGACTGCCTTTGATCGACGGATGAATCATATCAAACGTGTGAAAGCTGCGATCCCCGTTTGGTACCAGATCCGCCAGCGACACGTAGTGCACACCCGGATCGATCGCCGCGAGCTTGTTGATCCGCTGCTCCAACTCATTGCCGGTATCGCGACATCCCTCCACAGGCGACCAGGCACCAGGGCTGCGCAGATATCCCACCCATGCGACCTGAGCGCCCGCGTGGCGGTACTTCTGCACCATCATCGGGATCACACCACGCTTACCATCTTCGGAAATCATCTTGTTCATCTTGCCGGCACATTTGCCACAACCGCAGCCAAGCCAAAGATCATTGCCGCCGCCGTTGAGCACAACCCAGTCCCACTCCCCTTTGCGGTACTGGTTTTCAATCCGCATGCCCATCGCACCGGACAATGGCAGCTTATAGGTGATTTTGGCGCCGCTGATCGCCGTGTTATACACCGGTTCCCCCAGAACCGCTTCAATCGTATGCGGGATCGACTGCCCCGTAAACGTGTGCCAGGCCATCATACTGTCGCCCATCGCTAGAATGCGCGTGCCCTGCGGCTCGACCTCTTCCACTACGTTTTTGGTGACAACCTCTTCTTGCGGTGCCTTTGCAGCGCCCACAGGGTTGGCACCACTTGTGGTTTCCGCACAGCCCGCAACAAAAAACGTCGCCGCCATAAACAGGGTCAAGATTAGGGTAAACGGGGCTCTCATGGCACATTTCTCACTTTGGCGCACAACCTGCGCATTACAAGTCCACCGCAGCAAGCCCCCTAGCCGCGATTCTGTCAGCCACATTATCACCCAAATTTGCATAAAATGCCACATTTGTGCCGTAAACAATGTGTTGCCAACACGGTGACGCTGAATTCACTGCGCCTCTGTAACGTCCCATACGGAGCGCCACAGACCGAGAATTTGGTTTCCAAACCCCTTGTTTTCCGATATGGGCCGACCATCTGAGACGTTGCGTCTGACCTCGGCGCATCAAAGAAAGATAGAAGAGGTCGGCGGCAATGGGGCCGCTATTTTCATACGGGAGACCTGGGATACGCCCGGTCGATCTCCCAGCTAGGATACGATGATGTTCGATGTAACAACAAAATCCATGCAGTGGGGCGAAGAAACGCTCACACTGGAAACGGGCAAAGTAGCCCGTCAGGCCGACGGTTGTGTGATCGCCACTCTGGGCGAAACCTCCGTGATGGCCGCGGTGACCTTTGCAAAGGCACCAAAGCCCGGTCAGGACTTTTTCCCTCTGACCGTGCACTACCAAGAGAAATACTACGCCGCCGGTAAAGTACCGGGTGGCTTCTTCAAGCGCGAAGCGCGCCCAACAGAAAAAGAAACCCTGACCGCGCGTCTGATCGACCGTCCGATCCGCCCGCTGTTTGTCCCTGGCTTCAAAAACGAAGTTCTGGTGATGTGCACCGTGCTGTCCCACGATCTGGTCAACGACCCAGACATGGTTGCGATGATCGCAGCCTCCGCGGCTCTGACTATCTCTGGCGCGCCATTCATGGGCCCAGTGGCTGCTGCACGTGTTGGTTTTGAAGATGGCGAGTACATCCTGAACCCAACCGTAGACGACATGCAGGACCTGCGTCAGAACCCTGACCAGCGTCTGGACCTGGTTGTGGCCGGCACCAAAGACGCCGTGATGATGGTTGAGTCTGAAGCATACGAACTGTCCGAAGCAGAGATGCTGGGTGCGGTGAAATTTGCCCACGACGCAATCCAGCCTGTGATCGACCTGATCGTTGATCTGGCCGAAGACGCCGCCAAAGAGCCGTTTGACTTCCAGGCGCCTGACTATGCAGACCTCTACGAAGCTGTGAAAGCGGCTGGCGAAGAGCAGATGCGCGCCGCCTTCGCTCTCACCGACAAGCAAGAGCGCACCTCCGCTGTTGCCGCTGCGCGTGACGCGATCAAAGCCGCACTGACGGAAGAGCAGCTTGACGATGCGAACCTCGGGTCCGCTCTGAAGAAACTCGAAGGCGGCATCCTGCGCGGTGACGTTGTCAAAACCGGCAAGCGTATTGACGGTCGTAAGACTGACGAGATCCGCGACATCGTATGCCAAACTGGCCTGCTGCCACGGACCCACGGTTCCGCCCTGTTCACCCGTGGTGAAACACAGGGTCTGGTTGTGACCACTTTGGGCACCGGTGATGATGAGCAATTCATCGACGCGCTGCACGGCAACTTCAAGTCCAACTTCCTGCTGCACTACAACTTCCCTCCCTACTCTGTGGGTGAAGCTGGTCGCGTGGGCCCTCCCGGCCGTCGCGAAATTGGTCACGGTAAACTTGCATGGCGCGCCCTTCAGGCCGTTCTGCCAGCCGCAACCGATTTCCCATACACAGTGCGCATCGTCTCTGAGATCACCGAATCCAACGGCTCGTCCTCCATGGCGTCCGTATGTGGTGGCTCTCTGTCCATGATGGACGCAGGTGTGCCTCTGAAATCCGCAGTTGCAGGTGTGGCCATGGGCCTGATCCTCGAGGACGACGGCTCCTACGCGATCCTGTCTGACATCCTGGGTGACGAAGATCACCTCGGCGACATGGACTTCAAAGTGGCGGGTACCGAAAACGGCATCACCTCGCTGCAGATGGACATCAAGGTTGCGGGCATCACACCGGAAATCATGGAAAAAGCTTTGGCCCAAGCCAAGGACGGCCGCATGCACATCCTCGGTGAGATGAACAAATCGATCACAGGTGCTGCGGAATTCTCCGTCCACGCGCCTCGCATCGAGACCATGAACATCCCAACCGACAAGATCCGTGAAGTGATCGGTTCCGGTGGTAAGGTCATCCGTGAAATCGTTGAAGTGTCCGGCGCCAAAGTCGACATCAACGACGAAGGCGTGATCAAGATTGCCTCGCCAAACGGCGAAGCCATCAAGAAGGCTTACGACATGATCCACTCGATCGTGGCAGAGCCTGAAGAAGGCGCAGTCTACACCGGTAAAGTTGTGAAAATCGTCGACTTCGGCGCATTTGTGAACTTCTTCGGCAAGCGCGACGGTCTGGTGCACGTGTCTCAGATCGAGAACCGCCGCCTGAACCACCCGTCTGACGTTCTGAAAGAAGGCCAGGAAGTAAAAGTCAAACTGCTTGGCTTTGACGACCGCGGCAAGGTTCGCCTGTCCATGAAGATTGTGGATCAGGAAACCGGCGAAGAGATCGTTGCTGAGAAAAAAGAAGACTAAGGTCTCCTCTCTCTGAGAAAACGAAAGCCCCGGTGGAAACACCGGGGCTTTTTTGCGGACCGGGCTAAGCAGCGCCCTACATTAGTCGTCAAATGACAGGTCCAAATTGACAAACCCATAGATATCACTGTCCTTGTTTTTGGCCGCACCGGCAGCTGCCACGCCAACCCCACAAATTGGGCACAAGAGCGCAACACCAATGGCGGATCCAGCACGCGCTTTGGCCGACAGGTTTTCCGGCGAAACAGTGACGGCTTTTGTCTCTTCTTCGTGGGTACAGCTAAGTGTGATTTTCTGTGCCCCGCGGCTATACGCCGGCAGATTCACTTTGGCAGGCGATTGGAAAGAGGGGCTTTCGAAATTTGCCGATGTGATTTGGCAAACGGCTGGCACACTCTTTTTGCCAACGGCCGCCCGCACCGGAACGGGGTTATATCCGGCCAAATAGCTGTTACCGGCCTCATTTTTATAGCTGACGGAGATCGCTTTGTCAGAAGGGCCTTCCACAGTGGTGCAGGCTGCAACGCTCAGAGAGAGAACAACGCCTAAAAGTAGTTTATAAATAGTCATCTTGATTCCTAAAGTTGAAATACTACCGGCCTTGGTAGTGGCAACTGGAAAATCATCAACCGGAACAATCAAACATGCCTAAAACACTGTTGCCAAAACACCGCGGCTACGGAGTTCAGGGGCTTATTGCGCCTCTTGCCGCGCCACCAGGCCTTTCAGATCTTATTCGCGTGCCCCCCCCCCCCCTGAGCCCCCGCGCAAACGTCATACTGTAACCAGTGATCGCATGGGAAAGCACACAAGCAGAACATGCAGCGCCTTTGAACGGGTCCACCACAATTTCGTCTCGGGAAAAAGTATAAAGTTTTCACGGGAGTCATTGGATCGAAGACTCCCTTGCCTCGGTTGAAAATCGCCGACTTACCCGCGGCTAGCCGGTCCGCAGCTTTCTCGCACTACAAGATCACCGTGCAGGCGTTCACTTTCCTTCTCGCCATTTTGACCTTCGAGGCCATCAAGCAATATTGCCATGGCGCGCTCTCCAATCTTGTTTCGCGGTTGGCGGATTGTGGTTAGGGCAGGAGTAATGTTGCTGGCAAAGGGGATGTCATCAAAACCAATCACCGAAAAATCGCCAGGAACGTCAAAGCCCCGCAGCCGCAAGGCCGCGATGACCCCAATTGCAGTGTTGTCATTGAAGCAGAAGAACGCAGTGGGCAGCGTATCTTTGATGAACAAACGCTCAACTGCCGCACGGCCGCCCTCACTGGTGCCGTCGCCTTCAACCCGCCAATCGGCCAGCTCCTCAGCACATTCCGCAAGGCCTTTACGATAGCCTTCTTGGCGCAGATCGGACAGCACGTCGCCGGTGCCACCTCCCACAAAAACAATACGGCGATGGCCTAAGGAAACGAGGTATTCTGTGGCCATCTTGGAGGCCGCCACATCGTCCACCCCGACAAAACTGGCCTCGGTTGCCTCCAACGGGCGGCCAACCGCCACCAAAGGTGGAAGTTGCGTCGCGGGGTCTTGCGGCGCTCCTGCAACGGGCAGATGGCCTGTGAGCAGTACAAGGCCGTCCGCCACCCCCGTGGCCAGAAAGCGCATATGGTTTTCTTCCAGAGAAATGGCGCCCTCAGTGTTGCCAATCAAGATACCATACCCGCGCGCATGAGCTTCTTTCTCAAGACCGATGAGCACTCCGGGGAAGTTCGGGTCGGCGATAGACGGTGTCAGCACCATGACCATTTTTGACCGCTTCATACGAAGGTTCTGCGCCATCACATTGGCGGTGTATCCTGTACGCGCAATCGCGTTGGTCACTTTTTTGCGGGTGCTTTCCGCAACTTTTTCAGGGTTACGAATCGCCCGACTGACCGTGGCAATGGACACGCCTGCAAGCTTTGCGACGTCTTCAATAGTGGCCGATTTCTTCGAATGTAGTGACACGAATGGAGCGCCTGTTGGTGAGGATTTTTGTTTATACGCACAAGGCGTTTAGAGGCGTTATAGCCGCAATGCGGCATTGTGAAAAGGTTTACATCGCCCAATGTAAAGGTTTACATGAAACATGAAAACGTTTACATAATCGATCCACGACCTCAAAAAATGAGGCAGAAGTTTAGGGAGGAGACACCGTGCCGGATGGCCAGCCAATAAGTGCGCCGATTTTATCGGCTGACGGGATCAGCAAGTCGTTTGGCTCTGTCCCGGTTTTGTTCAGCGTTAGCATGAACATTCGCGCCGGAGAGGTGCACGCGCTCATTGGGGAGAATGGCGCAGGTAAGTCTACACTGATGAAGATCCTGTCAGGTTTTTTGCAGCCAACCTCCGGACACATTCGCGTGGATGGCACAACCACAGAGCTTCCCGGCAACGGCCAATCCGAAGGTCTCGGCATTGTCCTCATTCACCAAGAGCTCAACCTCGCGGAGCAAATGACCGTCGAAGAAAACGTGTTTCTCGGGCGGGAACTTCTAAGCCGTGGCATACTGGACCGCACAACGATGCGCGCAATGGTGGCAGGATATCTGAACGACATTGGGTTGGATATTTCGCCAGACGACCGCATTTCAGATCTTTCCATTGCACAAAAACAGATGGTGGAAATTGTCAAAGCGATGAGCCGGGATGCGCGGGTTCTGATCATGGACGAGCCGACAGCAGTTTTGACCGAGGCAGAAACCGAATTGTTTTTTGCCCAAGTGCGTCGACTGAAAGCACGCGGCACAGCAATTGTATTTGTCTCCCACAAGCTCACCGAGGTCAGCGCGATTTCCGACCAAGTCACGGTTCTACGAGACGGCCAGTGGATTGGCACCCATGCCGCCAAAGATGTGACGCCAGATAGTATGGCGCAAATGATGGTTGGCCGCGAATTGAGTGACTTCTATCCACCGATGAACGAAGTGGATGTGGATGCAGATCACGTACTTGAGGTGCGCGATCTGGTGGCGCCCGGCGTACACAACGTCAGCTTTGACCTTAGGAGAGGGGAAATCCTCGGGTTTTCAGGGTTGATCGGCGCCGGGCGCACAGCAGTTTTTGAGGCGATCTGCGGCCTGACACCACGCGCACACGGCATCATCAACTTTGATGGATCGCCCGCTCAATTTGGATCTGTGGCAGAGGCGCGAGACGCAGGCGTTGTCTACTTGACCAAGGACCGGAAAGAGAAAGGTCTTTTGCTGGGGCAAAAAATGCGACCCAACCTGTCCCTCTTTGCATTGCCAAAATTTGTCAAAGGGTTGAGCGTGGATCGTAAGGCGGAAGATGCCGCTTTGGAACGGGCCATCCGCCGGTTTGACATTCGGGCCCGCGACCCCAGCGTGAAGGTTGGCGATCTGTCCGGCGGCAATCAGCAAAAGCTTTTGCTGGCCAAGGTGATGGAATGTGATCCACGCGTTTTGATCATCGATGAGCCAACCCGGGGCATCGATGTGGGCACTAAACAGCAGATATATCACTTCATCGCGGCGATCGCAGCCGAAGGGGTGTCTGTGATCGTGGTGTCTTCTGAAATGCCGGAAATCATTGGCCTCTGTCACCGTGTGGTTGTGATGCGAGAAGGCGAAATCACCGGCGTCGTAACCGGCGATCATATCAACGAAACAGAAATCGTGCGCTACGCCGCAGGACTGAAGCGGGAGCACCAGCAATGACCGAGACCACTATGAGTACAGCCAAACCTTCCATATTGCGCGGCTTCGACCTCAAAACAGCGGGTCCAGCCATTGCACTCCTGATCCTGTGTGTGATTGGATTTCTGCTCAATCCAGCGTTCCTAAGCGAGGGCAATATCACCAACTTGCTCACGCGGTCAGCGTTCATTGGCATCATCGCGGTTGGCGCAACTTTTGTGATCACCGCGGGCGGCATAGACTTGTCTGTTGGCTCGATGGCCGCCGTGATCGCCGGAGTGATGATCATCGTAATGAACAGCGCAGTGGACACCTTTGGCACAGGAGTCACCACGGTGCTCATTGGCTGTGGATGCTCTATCATCCTTGGGCTTGGCGCAGGATTGGTGAATGGTTTTTTGACCACCAAAGGCAAGATCGAAGCTTTCATTGTGACCCTGGGGACCATGGGCATCTATCGCTCTCTGGTGACCTATTTTGCCGATGGCGGCACGTTGTCGCTCAACTATGACATTCGCGGCGTGTATCGCCCGGTCTACTACGACAGCTTCTTTGGACTGCCGATCCCCGTTTGGGTATTCATCATTGTCTCTATCGCAGGCTGGTTCCTGATGAACCGCACCGCCTTTGGCCGCTACTGCACCGCCATTGGATCCAACGAAAGCGTCGCAAAATACTCCGCGATCAAAGTCGACCGTGTAAAAACGCTAACCTATGTGATCCAGGGGCTGTGCGTGTCACTTGCCACCATCATCTACGTGCCACGGCTTGGCTCCGCGTCCTCATCCACCGGCGTGCTCTGGGAATTGGAAGCCATTGCAGCGGTGATCATCGGCGGCACGGTATTGAAAGGCGGCTATGGCCGGATCGGCGGCACCATTCTGGGCGCACTGATCCTGACGACCATTGGTAACATTCTAAATTTCACTGACATGATCTCCAACTATCTGAACGGGACCATGCAGGGCCTCATCATCATCGTAGCCGTCTGGCTGCAACGCGGAGATTGGGGCCGCAGTAAGTCGGCAGACTAAACGCCGATACACCACACGAAGAGTTTCTCGCAGAGCATTGCGCGGAAGAACCGGGCGTCACCGGAGAGGAGAGGTGCGTCCAAATCACAGGGAAGTCAAAGAACTTTTAGGGAGGATAACATGAAGACCTTTACCAAAATTGGAGCCTTGGCCACGGTGGCCACCATCGCCCTCACCGGCTGGGCAAGTGCCGAGACAATCAAGATCGGCGTGAGCTACCCAACACCGACCCACGCCTGGGCCGCTGGCATGAACTGGCACGCCGAGAAGGCTGAGGAACGGCTGGAAGCACTTTATCCAGACGTGGATCTGATCCTGGTGAACTCGCCAGATCCATCCGCGCAAGCCAGCGCGCTGGAAGACCTTGTGTCTGTGCATGGCATTGACGCGCTTGTGGTGCTGCCGTTTGAAAGTGAACCGCTCACAGATCCGGTGCTAAACGTGAAAAAATCCGGTGCATTGATCACCGTTGTGGATCGCGGTTTGAGCCAGCCGGGCATTGAGGACATCTATGTTGCGGGCAACAACCCCGAGCTTGGTCGTGTGTCTGCGGAATACATGAAAACCCGCCTCAAAGATGGCGACAACATTGTTGTTCTGCGCGGCATCCCGACGTTGATCGACAATGAGCGTTTTGATGCCTTCATGGCGGAAATCGAAGGGTCAGGCATCAACGTTCTGGATCACAAGCACGCCAATTGGAACCGCGACGACGGCTTTGAAGTGATGCAGGATTTCCTGTCGCGCTTCCCGGACATCGACGCGGTTTGGGCGCAGGATGACGATATCGCCATTGGTGTTGTGGCCGCTCTGAAACAGGCGGGCCGTGATGGAGATGGCATGTTTGTTGTTGGCGGTGCCGGCATGAAAGAAACCATCAAAGGCATCATGGATGGCAATGAACTGGTGCCAGTGGATGTGCTCTATCCGCCAGCGATGATTGCCACCGCAATGGATGTGACCGTGTCCGCGTTCAAATCCAATGGTCCAGTAGCTGGGCGCTACATCCTCGGTGCGACACTGATCACACCTGAGAATGCCGCGTCGTTCTACTTCCCCGACTCGCCGTTCTAAAGCGCCATTCGGGTACCCGAGAAGAGGCCCCTTCTCCCAAGGGGGCCTCTTCTTCAGACAGGAGAAAAATCATGCAGACAATCAAAGGTCCCGCGCTGTTTCTGGCTCAGTTTGCTGGCGACGACGCCCCGTTCAATTCCTGGAACAGCATCACCAAATGGGCCGCTGATTGTGGCTACAAAGGGGTGCAGGTTCCGAGCTGGGACGGACGCCTATTTGATCTTGCCCGTGCGGCCAGTTCGCAGAGTTATTGCGAAGAGCTGGTTGGCGTAGCGCGCGAGAATGGTGTTGAAATCACAGAATTATCCACGCATTTACAAGGCCAGTTGGTCGCGGTGCATCCGGCGTATGACGAGGCTTTTGATGGCTTTGCCGCACCAGAGGTGCGTGGCAATCCCAAGGCGCGTCAGGCCTGGGCCGTGGAGCAAGTGAAGCTTGCGATTACCGCGAGTTACAACCTGGGCATCGCATCACATGCGACGTTCTCTGGCGCTTTGGCATGGCCATATATCTACCCGTGGCCACAACGGCCTCCAGGGCTGATTGACACAGCTTTTGATGAATTGGCAAAACGCTGGCGGCCAATCCTGGACCATGCGGATCAGATGGGTGTGGACATTTGTTATGAAATCCACCCAGGCGAAGACCTGCACGATGGTGTGACGTTTGAGATGTTCCTGGAGCGGGTCGACAACCATGCGCGCTGTAACATGCTCTACGATCCCAGCCATTTTGTGCTGCAATGTTTGGATTACGTCGGCCATATCGATGACTACGCAGAGCGCATCAAGATGTTCCACGTCAAAGATGCGGAGTTTAATCCCACCAGCAAACAGGGTGTCTATGGCGGTTACCAAAGCTGGGTCGATCGCGCAGGGCGGTTCCGCAGCTTGGGGGACGGTCAGGTCGATTTTGGCAAAGTCTTCAGCAAAATGGCGGCCAATGATTTTGACGGATGGGCCGTGGTAGAATGGGAATGCTGTTTGAAGCACCCCGAGGACGGTGCGCGCGAGGGCGCCGCCTTTGTACGCGATCACATCATCCGCGTGACCGAAACCGCTTTTGACGATTTTGCCGATGGCGGCACCGATGACGACGCCAACAGACGTATGCTGGGGATCGCGTGATGAGTGAGTATCAAAGACCAATCCGGCTTGGTATGGTGGGCGGCGGTAACGACGCTTTTATTGGCGCAGTGCACCGTATTGCCGCCCGGATTGATGGCCAATTTGAGCTGATTGCAGGTGCGCTGTCCTCAACCTCAGACAAGGCGCAAGCGTCTGGACAGGCATTGGGATTGGCACCAGACCGGACTTATGACGATTTTAGAGCCATGGCCATCCGTGAGGCCCGCCTGAAAGAAGGCATTGAAGCCGTGGCAATTGTCACACCAAACCATGTACATATGGCGGCGGCTCGGGAGTTTTTGAAACGGGGCATTCACGTCATTTGCGACAAGCCTCTGACCTCAACCTTGGCAGATGCTCGCAAGATGGCGCAGGCGGTCGAGAAATCGGATGCGCTTTTTGTTTTGACCCACAACTACACAGGTTATCCGCTCATCCGCCAAGCACGGGAGATGGTGGCCAATGGGGTTCTTGGCGATATTCGGGTTGTGCAGGTCGAGTATCCGCAAGACTGGCTGACGGAAGCCCAACCGGAAGACAATAAGCAAGCGGGCTGGCGCACTGATCCGGCGCGCTCCGGTGCCGGTGGCTCGACCGGTGACATTGGCACGCATGCCTTCAACCTGGCTTGTTTCGTGACGGGATTAACCCCAGAGAGCCTGTGCGCAGACATTCAGAGCTTTGTAGAAGGTCGGCAAGTCGACGACAACGCCCACGTCATGCTGCGATTTGAGGAGGGCGCGCGGGGCATGTTGTGGTGTTCCCAAGTGGCCCCGGGCAATGAAAATGCGCTGAAACTTCGGGTTTACGGATCAAACGGTGGCATTGAGTGGGAGCAAGAAACCCCAAATGTGATGCGGTACACGCCTTTTGGGGAACCCACACGGCTACTCACACGGGCCGGGGCGGGCGCTGCTGGGCAGCCGAGCCATTTGACACGCACACCCGGTGGCCATCCGGAAGGGTATCTTGAGGGATTTGCCAATATCTATCTGGAAACCGCAGCTTGTATCCGAGCCAAACGCTCTGGACATGTCATGCAAGAGCAGAAGACGCTTCCGGGGTTGAAAGAGGGGGCCATGGGAATGAAGTTTATTGACGCTTGCGTGCGCAGTTCTGCACGAAACGCGGCATGGATTTCATTGAAATAGCGCTGCAGGCACGATGATTCCCCAACGAAATGCACTCGTCGCTCACAACTGATAATTCTACATCAATCCGACGAGCTGCCATGCGCGGTCTAATCAAATTCGTGGAATTTGGTTAGACTGCAAGGTCTATGAAAGTCACACACGACTTTCTAGCTTCGCGACAGAGTGCGCGTAACGATCTGAAATTACTTACTTAAAAATGCCATCCCATCTAATTCCGGCTGATCTTGAGTGCGTTTGCCGCAAATTTCCGTTGACAGAAGGCACGTCAATTCTAATAGTTCGGTAACAGAACGAATTATTAGGAAGTGCCCGTGACCAACCCCGGCAATGTTTCTCGTCAGCTCTCCATGAGCACCATCGTGCAAGCGATCACCACCTATGGTCCGATTTCGCGCGCCTCGGTGTCGAAGATGACTGGATTGTCCAAGCAAACCGTTTCAGAAATTGTCGGCCAACTGGAAGCAGACGGCTGGGTTGGCACTGTTGGCCAAACTGAAGGCCATGTTGGCCGACGCGCGGTGGTCTATGAGGTTGTGCCAGACGCGGCACTGGTCGCATCGGTTGACCTCGGGGGCACCAAAGTCCGCGTGGCATTGTGTAATTTGACCGGGGCAGTTGTCGCCGAAACCGTCGCTCCGACGGTGATGACAGGTGGTGACGCGGTTACAGATCAAATCGCATCGATGATCCACCGGTTAACCACAGACCATAATATAGACCGGAGTAAGGTTCGCAGCATCGTCGTTGGAGTCCCCGGCGTCCCGCAAGCAGACGGCACAATTGCCTATGCGCCCAATGTTCCTGGGATCGAAACGTTAAATTTCCCGGAAACCCTATCGACAAAGACCGGTGTTGAAGTTGTTGTTGAAAACGATGTGAACCTCGCAGCGCTGGGCGAGCACTGGATGACCAAGCGCGGCGACAGTGATGACATCGTCTACCTGTCGATTGGAACCGGCATTGGCGCAGGGCTGGTGATTGGCGGCAATCTGGTACGCGGCTCTACAGGCGCCGCTGGTGAGGTGGGGTATCTGCCTTTTGGAGCCGATCCATTTGACCCCGAAAGCCTCAGAGTTGGCGCATTGGAACGTGTGTCGGCCACTCTTGCGCTGATCGACTACTATCGCGACAGAACGGGCAAAAATCTGGATGTACCCGGCATTTTTGAAGCGGCTCTGACAGGGGATACCGCTGCACAAGAAAGTTTGGAGAGGGCTGCAAAAAACATCGCCTTGGCCATTGGCGCGATCACAGCTGTGATTGACCCCTCCTGTATTGTAATTGGCGGATCAATCGGCGCCCGCAAAGAGCTCCGAGAGCTCATTCGTCCGGCTCTGGCCTCTTGCTTCCCACGCAGCATTCCGATCGAAAACACTTTGCTGGGCAATCACGCAGCCTTGGCAGGGGCGACATCTATTGCACTGTCCCGATTGCACATTGCCTTGTTTACCGGCGGGTTAAAAGGCGCTGAAATCAATGTGCCTCCACCGGAACTCGGCACCTTTCAAGAAGGTGCCGCATGACTCCAGACGTCTTAATTTCCAAGCTTCGTACCTTGCAGGATCCGCAGGCTGATATTGCTCTTTTACAAGGCGGCATAGGCTGCGACAGCGTAACCGGCAAGGAAGCCAATTTTGTGGATTTCCTGCACGCCGAGATGCAAGCGTTGGGTTTGAACCCTGACCGCGCCGATTTCTTGCCTGGACGCCCCAACATCTGGGGTAAACGTGCAGGCAATGGACAGACCGGCACACAGGGTCAAAGCCTTATGTTTGCCGGCCATACCGATACCGTGCATGTCCGTGGTTGGGAGGACAACTGGCCCAACGACCCACGCCAATCCCCTTTTGCCGCTCCTGAGATTGACGGCCATATCTGGGGGCGCGGTGCCTGTGATCTCAAGGGCGGAATTTGCGCATCTTTGGCCGCCTTACGTCTGCTCGATCGCGCCGGGATCACCCTTGCCAATGATCTGAGTTTTGCTTTCATCGGGGATGAGGAAAGTGGCGAGCCAGGAACCGGGATTAGCGCAGGGGCGAAAGACTTCGTTGATCGGGTCAAGGCTGGTCAGATCGCAGTGCCGGATTTTACAGTCTATGTTGAGCCAACCAAACTGGACGTCTACACGGCACAAATCGGATTTTTCATTGCTGACATCACGGTAACCGGAAAGTCCGCCTATTTTGGAACACCTGAGGCTGGTGTGGATGCACTTAAAGCCACCCACTCAATCTTGTCAGAAATCTGGTCTCATGCCGATCAATTGCGAGCCCTTCCTGAGCATGCCTTGGTAGGGCCCTCCGATATCCTAGTGACCAGCTTGAACGGCGGCGGATACATCGCTGTGCCAGGCGACTGCACACTTTCCGTGATCCGCAAACTGCGCCCCGGAGAGGATTTGGATACGGCTGTGGAGGCCTTTGAAAGCGCAGTTCGAAACGCACCGGTTGATCCCCAGATCCGGGTTGAAATTGCCTATCCGGCTGGGCGCGATCACCCGCATGGTGGATCACCGATTGAGATTGATCCAGCCCATCCTGCCGCTCTTTCCTTAGTGACTTGCCTGAAGGAAACCGGCGTTAAGGAACCAAAAATTAATGGCGCACCCTATTGGTCTGAATCGCCATTTTGGGTCACCCAAATTGGCTGTCCAACTGTCTATTGCGCACCAGGCGACATATCCGTCGCCCACACCTTTGAGGAACGCATTGGGGTTCAAGATTACCTCGATTCAATAAGGGCTTACGCCCTGTTCATGGCCCGCCATTGCGGCGTTGCGATGACTTAATACACCACTGGGAGGAACAACATGAAACACCTAAATACGCTTGCTTTTTGCGGGGCGCTACTTGGAGCAATGTCAACGCCTGCTTGGGCTGAGACAACGGGCCCCAACGGTGAAACAGCCACGGCCTCAAGCCTAGTGACCGTCAGCGATGCTCAGGCGGAAACCCTGAAAGCAGGGGACCATTCCGCTGCTTTGCTGTGGCACGATCAATCTGATTTTGTGAATGCCGTGACAGCCGGCGCCAGCGACGAATTCGCCCGACTTGGCATCAAGGTTGTTGCCACGACATCCGCTGGATTTGATGCCGCCAAGCAACGCAGCGACATTGAAACCGCTCTAGCAAAACAACCCAGCATCATCTTGTCTTTGCCACTTGATCCCGTGACATCGGCGGCCGCATTTGAAGAAGCCAAAGAGAATGGCATTGCCTTGTCATTCCTGTCCAACTTGCCAGCTGGGTATGAACACCCTGCCGATTATGCCGCAATTGTCACAGACGACCTGTTCCAGATGGGCAAACAAGCGGCCGATGCGCTGGCCAGCTCCATGGGCGGCAAGGGAAGCGTGGGCTGGATCTATCATGACGCCAGCTACTATGTGACCAACCAGCGCGACAACGCTTTCAAAGCCACAATCGAAGCCGATTACCCGGATATCGAAATTGTCGCTGAACAGGGCATCAGTGACCCAGCCCGCGCCGAAGAAATTGCCAATGCAATGCTGCTGCGCAACCCCGATCTTGGCGGCGTATATGTGACGTGGGCCGGCCCTGCTGAAGGTGTCCTGGCTGCACTGCGCGCCAATGGCAACAAAACCACCAAGATTGTGACCCTGGATCTGTCTGAGCCGATTGCTTTGGACATGGTTCGTGGCGGCAATGTTGTCGCGATTGTTGCGGACGAAGCCTATGAACTGGGCCGCGCGATGGCCGCTTCCGCTGCTTTGGATTTGCTGAAAGAAGACGTGCCTGCATTTGTCGTCGCCCCGGCCGTGACCGTGACAGCGGACAATGTCAAAGAAGGGTGGATGCAGTCTTTACGCATCGAAGCCCCGGCCAGCTTGAGCCAATAAGACCCTGTGAATTTGCGGGGCAGGTTGCCGGACAAAAATTAGACCTGCCCCACAATACAAACCGTTCATGAGTTGCCGTGCGGGCCTTGTTTCCGCGCGTGCTGTGACCTGCAGTTACTTCCAATTTTTCTGAAACGTGCAGGTTGTTAAACAAACCTCTTGGGAGAGAGATCATGACCCATTTTTCAAAAATATTTGGCGCGGCGCTCGCGTTTAGCGCAACGCTAGCATATGCGGAACAGCCCGCCACAGTTGGCCCCAACGGCGAAGCACCAACGCCAGTTTCCAATTTGTCTCTGAGCGCGGACGAGACTGCAAAAATCGCCGCCGGCAATCATACTGCAGCACTTGTTTGGCATGAGCTATATGACTGGTCTAACTCAGTGGCACGCGGCGCCAAAGATGAATTTGCCCGACTCGGTATCGAAGTGGTCGCCGAAACAGACGCCAATTTTGACCCCAGCCGCCAGAAGTCCGATGTTGAAACCGTGATGGCCAAAGATCCGTCGATCATTGTGTCCTTGCCAATTGATCCGCCCACCGCAGCCGGCGTGTATGGCATTGCGCGTGACGCAGGTGTGAAGCTGGTGTTTGTCGACAACGCGGTGAATGGGTTCACGCACGGGACCGACTACGTCACGGTTGTATCAGCGGACCTGTTCCAAATCGGGAACAAAGCCGCCGTCGCACTGGCCGATGCCATGGGCGGTAAAGGCGAAGTTGGCTACATGTACCACGACGCTGATTTCCCGGTGACCAACCAACGTGACGGGGCTTTCAAGTGGACCATTGAAAACAAATATCCTGACATCAAAATTGTCACCGAAAGCGGCATGACCGACCCAGCAAACGCCGAGGATATTGCCCGCGGTATGTTGATGCGAAATCCTGAGTTGGACGGCATTTACACACCTTGGGCGGAACCCGCGCTTGGTGTTCTTTCGGTACTGCGCCAACAAGGCAACACCGATGCCAAAGTCGTGACCATTGATCTCAATGAACCAGCTGCTCTGGACATGGTGGGCGGCGGTAACATCGCGGCCATTGTTGCGGATGAAGCTTACAACATCGGGGTTTTTGCCGCGCGCGCTGCCGCTGCCAGCCTGCTCGACAAACCGGTTGAACCTTTCCTTGTGGTTGATGCGCTGACCATTGGCCCAGACTCCGTTGCCGACGGCTGGATGAAGTCACTGCATAGCGAAGCCCCTGCCAGCCTGCGCTAATCCATCATTGTTGGGGGCAGTGCAGCTGCCCCCAATGCTTCTGAACTCTCATATCTGAAAGATTGACATGACCCGCCTCTCATCTCGCCTGCGTGGATTGGATTTCCAACAAGCGGTTGTCTATTTTGGCTTCCTCGCCATTTTCCTATTCTTTGCCATCACCCTCTATGACGATGGCTTCCTAACTCAACGCAATCTAACCAACATCGTGTTGCAAACCGCGCCCGCCACAATCATGGCAATTGGTCTGGTCTTTGCTCTGTCCGCTGGCGAAATTGACCTGAGTTTTGGCTCCATTGTAGCGGTATCCGCGTTGTCCTGCGCTGTGGCGCTGCAAAGCTTCCCTTTGCCGGTTGGGGTTCTTGTGGGCTTGGGAGTTGGCGTTGCCATTGGTGCCTTTAACGGTGTTTTGGTGGCCTATCTGAAATTGCCGTCCTTCTTGGTAACCCTGGCAACGATGGGGTTGTTTGCTGGGATCGCGCGCTCCATGACCAACTTGCGATCCATTCCGGTGATGAATGAGACGTTCACGGGAATTTTCGGTTCCGGAAAGTTGTTCTCTGTTCCATCATTGGTGATCTGGACTGTTTTGGGTGTTGGTGTTGGTCATCTGCTGTATCGTCACACCCGGTTTGGCGCACATGTTTTGGCCACCGGAGACAATCCGCGCGCGGCACAGGTGTCAGGCATCAAAGTTCCACGTGTCCGCCTCTATGTTTTGATGATCTGTGGCGGTTGCGCGGGTCTTGCTGGCCTGCTTTACGCTGGCCGGTTGCAAGCCGCAAAATACACACTCGGTGAAAGCGATCTGATGACAGTGATTGCCGCCGTCATTGTTGGCGGCACAGCCTTAAATGGTGGCAAGGGGTCGGTGGTCGGAGCCCTGCTTGGCTCCCTTTTGATGGGCATGCTCAACAACGGTTTGATCCTGATGAACCTCAAAGTGTCAGATCAAATGATCGTTCGTGGCCTCATTATTCTGATCGCAGTGGCGGTCTCACTCCGCGACAGTTCGCGCTAAGAAAGGCGATAGATATGTTTCTCAACACACTGATGCGCCGCAATCCCCGCTTTATCGAAGCCGCAATGGCGCTTCATCAAGCCGGCGAAATTCCACCAAATTCTTATGTACTCGACCTCGACACAGTTGAACAGAACGCGCGCACTTTCAGCAACGTTGCAAGGCGTCTGGGCCTCAAAACCTTCGCCATGACCAAACAAGTGTCGCGGCACTCTGGGTTTTGCCAGGCGGTGATGCGCGGCGGGATAGATCGCAATGTCGCAGTTGATATGGACTGTGCTGTCGCCTGTGATCGTGCCGGTTTGAAAACCGGCCATTTGGGACATCTGGTGCAGGTGCCGCAGAGCGATGCGGACTTTGCAGCCGCTCAGATACAGCCGGACTACTGGACCGTGTTCAGCATGGATAAGGCTCGCGAAGCGGCACAAGCCGCAGCCAAATCTGGCCGGGTGCAAAACATCCTTGTGCGTATTCAAACCAGTGGTGATACGTTTTATCGGGGCCATGAAGGTGGGTTTGACGCAGACAACATCACCCAGATTGCCGATGAGATCGACGCCTTGAATGGCGCGCGATTTGCCGGCATCACCACTTTCCCCGCGCTGCTGTTTGATCAGGACAGTGGTCAAGTAAAGCCGACACAAAATCTCGCCACCTTGTCCAAAGCGCTACGAGAGTTGTCCAACGCAGGTCGTACGGATATCGAGGTCAACGCGCCGGGTACCAATTCGGTTAATCTGCTGCCTGCTTTGGCCAAGGCCGGCGCGACGCAAGTTGAACCGGGCAATGCGCTACATGGCACAACCCCGTTGCACGCGGTGCAAGATTTGCCGGAACTCCCGGCGGTTCTGTATCTTTCTGAGGTGTCTCATCAACACAAGGATGAGGCATATTGCTTTGGCGGCGGACTCTACATCGATCCGGTATTCCCAGAATATGAGGTTCAAGCGCTGGTGTCAGGCACGCCCACATCAGACAGCTCAGCCCTGCATCCGGTCGACATCCCTGAGTACAAGGCGATCGATTATTACGGCATGATTGACACCACAGGACGCCCTTTGCCCAAAACCGGTGACACGGTTGTTTTTGGCTTTCGCGGACAGAGCTTCGTCACCCGTGCCAATTGCGTGGGTATTCTCGGGGCAGGCACAGACAGCCCCCGTGTCACCACCGTCGAAAACATCTTTGGCCAACCAATTGAACGCCACAAAGGATCCACATCATGAGCGGCGCGGAAGTTCTTGCCCTTAACAATATCCACAAGGCTTTTGGTGGCGTTGTCGCCATTCAAGACTTTTCCCTCAACCTCAAGGCGGGGGAAGTGGTGGCTTTGGTTGGAGACAACGGCGCCGGCAAATCGACGCTGATCAAAATCATCTCAGGTGTTTATAGCCCAACCTCCGGCGACATCGAGCTCGACGGCGAAAAAGCTGGCTTTCGTGACGCCTCGGCGGCGCGGGAAAAAGGGATCGAAGTGGTCTATCAGGACCTTGCGCTTGCCGACCAGCAACCGGTCTACATGAACATGTTTTTGGGCAGAGAACTGACCAAAGGCCCCCTCAATCTGCTGGACAAAAAGCGCATGCGACGTGAAACGCAGGAGCTGGTTGATGAGCTGGATGTGCGCATCCCTTCAGCCAGCTCAACCATCAGCAACCTGTCAGGCGGACAGCGCCAGGGTGTCGCCATTGCCCGTGCCACCCATTGGGCGAGCAAACTTGTGCTTCTGGATGAGCCCACCGCAGCCCTTGGTGTCGCGGAGACCGCACGGGTCGAGGCGCTTATTGAGCAACTCAAGGCCAAAGATCTCGCCATTCTGATTATCAGCCACAGCCTCGATCAGGTCTTCCGGCTTTCAGATCGTATTTGCGTGCTGCGCCGGGGAGAACAGATTGGCGTGCGTGAGACTGCGAAAACTGACAAGAACGAAATTGTTTCCATGATCACCGGGGTGGCATGAAGATGAAACACGCAACCGTCATGGCCTCGGAAATCCATGAGATTCCTTCTGTTCTGAATGCCCAAATCGCCAAGGGATTGGAGCAATACATTGCCGCTGGGCGCGCTGCCGCCGCCGGTCGTCCGCATGGGTTTGTCACTTGTGCGCGCGGCACGTCAGATCATGCTGCAACGTTTTTCAAATACGTGATGGAACTCAAAACCGGCTTGCCGGTGGCCTCAATTGGCCCTTCTGTAGCCTCCGTCTATGACACGCCGCTCAAGTTGGATGGTTTTGCGTGTCTGACCTTTTCGCAATCCGGAGGCAGCCCGGATTTGGCTGCTCTTCAGGCTGCTGCGAATGCTGGCGGCGCCACGACCTACGCTTTTCTGAACGTCACAGAAAGCCCGGTTGGTCACGGCGCCGATTTTGTTTTGCCACTCCTGGCAGGACCGGAAGTGGCAGTTGCAGCCACAAAATCCTACGTCGCAACCCTCTTTGCCATTCTTGGGTTTGCTGCTGGATTCTGTGAAGATAAAGTGTTGGAAAAAGCCCTACGTGGTTTTCCGGATCAAGCGCGACTGGCTCTGTCACAAAACTGGACAAAAGCTCAGTTTTCCTTAGCGCGAGCCGCATCCCTGTTCACGGTTGGACGAGGTCCAGGCATGGCGGTTGCGGCCGAGGCAGCCCTCAAGCTCAAAGAAACATGCCGCATTCATGCCGAGGTCTATTCGGCCGCAGAAGTCTTGCATGGCCCAGTGGTGATCGCGCAACGTCAATTTGCGGCCTTGTTGTTTGATCCTGAAGACAAAGCGCGCCAATCGGTGTTGGACGTCAACGACGCATTGGCCGACAAGCAAGCGGATGCCTATCTTGTCACCTCACAAGCCAATGGAGCGCACTGTTTGCCCGTTCCAGCATCGCAACATCCCTTATTGATCCCACTTCTACAGATCATTGGGTTTTACGTGTTTGTCGAAGAGCTTGCTCGAAAGCTTGGCGAAAATGCGGACGCACCAGAAGGTCTGAACAAAGTCACCATAACACTTTGACAGAAACTTCCCGTTGTTTGGGCTTTGAACGGTTGGCCCAAACCTTTGCCCCAGCCAGTTTACTGGTTGGGGCTTTTTTCCAAAATGCCCAGGCTGCGGACGGCTTAGGGTATATCTGGATCCATACTGGATTTTCCCTTCCGCGGTTTCAAAAACCAACTTTTGGCTCAACGGATTTTCCCGGTGGGAGAACAACTTAACACATAGTAATGTGGCGACCCCGGCAGGATTCGAACCTGCAACCTGCCCCTTAGGAGGGGGCTGCTCTATCCAGTTGAGCCACGAGGCCACTCAGGGCGTTTTAGCGCCGCCCGGCGTGTTTGTCATCTCGGTAATTGGCCGATCTGCAGCCCAAACAAATACGTTCAGATCTGGTTTTCAAACGCCGCAATCACCTGCTCATAAACCGCGCGCTTGAACGGCACGATATTGGCCACCAGCTGATCCGCAGGCAGCCACCGCCACTCAGAAAACTCCTGATGGTCCAGAGCGATATCAACCTGATCGTCTTGCCCATGAAACCGCATCAAATACCACTTCTGCTTCTGGCCGCGGTATTTGCCTTTCCAGATGCGTGATGCAATCTCGGGCGGCAGATCATACGCAATCCAGCTATCTGTTTCAGCCTCAATCGTGACCAAGTCTTGCGACACGCCGGTCTCTTCTTCCAGCTCGCGCAGCGCGGCCGCGCGGGGCTCTTCCCCTTTATCGATCCCACCCTGCGGCATCTGCCAAGCGGGTTCCTGGCTGTCGAGGCGCTGGCCCACAAACACGCCACCTTCGGCGTTCACCAACATCACGCCAACATTTTTGCGATACGGAAGCTTTTCCAGCTCTTCAGGGGTCATGCGCACACTCCAGACAGACTTACGCAACTGTCCTACCCAAGCTCCCGCTGCGGCGCAATTCTCATTCCGCAAATATCCCGGGGGAGCGGCAACGCCGCGAGGGCAGCGCCCTCAAACAAAAAAACGGGCGCCCCAATCGGGACGCCCGCAATTCAGGTCATCTCAAATGACTTACTCTTTTGGACCCAGCGCTGACAGGCCGGTCAGGATATCCAGCGCATACGCCAGCTGATAATCCTCTTCGCGTAGCTTGGCCGCTTCATCCGCCTTGGCACGATCTTCTTCGATCTGGCGGATTTCATCTTCGGTCAGACTGTCGTTGTTCAGACTGCCACGCAGATCCGCCTCAGAGCGGGTGCGGCGAGCGGTGTCTTCCTCGTCTTCAGGTGTCGCATCCACACGGCGCGGCTGTTCCACCACGATGTCCGGGCTCACACCCAGCGCCTGAATGGAGCGGCCAGACGGGGTGTAGTACCGCGCTGTGGTCAGACGCATCGCGCCATCACCGCGCAGCGGCATCACCGTTTGAACCGAACCTTTGCCAAAGCTTTTGGTGCCCACAACAATCGCACGGCGGTGATCTTGCAGCGCGCCGGCCACAATCTCGGACGCCGACGCAGACCCGCCGTTGATCAAAACCACAATCGGCTTGCCATCAGCCAAATCCCCCGGCTGTGCGTTGTACCGCTCCCCATCTTCAGGATTCCGACCGCGAGTCGAAACAATCTCGCCTTTTTCAAGGAACTCGTCAGACACTTTGATCGCCTGTGTCAGCAAGCCACCCGGGTTGTTGCGCAGATCAAGCACAATCCCGTTTACATTTTCCATGCCGCCCAGCTCTTCAACTTGCTTCTGGAAACCGTCGATCAAGTTTGGCGTGGTCTGGTCGTTAAACGTCGTGACACGCAAGACCACGCTGTCCCCCACAGTGCGTGTCCGCACCGCGGTCAGCTTGATGGTGTCACGCACAATGGTCACGTCAAACGGCTCTGGTTCACCTTCACGCACCACGGTGATCACAATCTCGCTGCCCACAGGCCCGCGCATCTTCTCAACCGCTTCGTCCAAGGTCAGGCCAAGCACGCTTTCGCCGTCTACATGGGTGATAAAATCACCCGCTTCCATGCCAGCCGCATCCGCAGGCGTGTCATCAATCGGAGAGACAACTTTCACGAAGCCCTCTTCCTGTGTCACCTCAATACCCAGGCCGCCAAACTCGCCGCGTGTCTGCACACGCATGTCATCTGCGTCATCCGGGCTGAGATAGCTGGAATGCGGATCAAGTGACGTCAACATGCCATTGATGGCCGCTTCGATCAGATCGGCGTCATCCACCTCTTCCACATATTGAATGCGGATGCGCT
This sequence comes from Shimia sagamensis, assembly GCF_900182745.1. Classification (GTDB taxonomy): domain Bacteria; phylum Pseudomonadota; class Alphaproteobacteria; order Rhodobacterales; family Rhodobacteraceae; genus Shimia; species Shimia sagamensis. The sequence goes on from NZ_FXTY01000001.1 coordinate 266,185, forward strand.
CAAAAATGTCGCCAAACAGGTCAAGCTGTTCATAGACATTGGACTTGCGAGCACTCTCCTCTGCCAACAGTGGCCCGGCCACCTGTGTGGTGACCAACAATCCAGCCACAATGCCTCCCGCAGCGGCGGCGACGAATTTCTTCATAGACTTATCCATCCTCATTCGTTTGGAACCACAATTCCGGGTCCACAGGCGCTTTGCCTTCTCTGACCTCTATATAGAGCGTTTCTGAGCGCGCATTGCCAGAGGCATCACCAGACTGTGAGAGAATAGCGCCACTTTCCAGCCCATTTCCTCCCATCAGCCCAATTGGCGCCCCTTCGGGAATCACTTCACCAGCGTCCCCGTAAACCTGCGCCAAACCTCCTAACACAAAGAGCACGCCCGGTTGCGGCTCCAGGATCATCACATTGCCGTAGTCCAAGAGCGGCCCACGAAAGCGAATTGTTGCTGCGGAGGGGGTGACCACCAACGCACTTGGCCGCGTGGCCAGTACCAACCCGGGGCGGCGAATGCCCGCCGCATCCGCTTCGCCTGCACGGCGTAGCACGCTGGCCTCCACCGGTAAGCGCAAGTTGCCTTTTCGGTCCATCACATCCGGCAAGTCAATCTCTTGCATGCCGTCCACCTGCAAATCCACCAAGGCGCTGGCAAAGCCTTCCAGCGTTTCGGTGGAGGCAATCATCAGAGCGGTTTGAACCGGGTCCTCTATAAAGCGCTTAGGCAAATCGGTGCGATCCGCAATGGCTTTGGACAGCTCTGTGCGCGCATCCTGCGCCCCTTCCAACCCGCCTTGCAACGTTTCTGCTGCGCCTTCTTGCAGGCTGCGCAGAATGGTCACTTCTTCCAGATCACGGCGCAGGTCCGCCGCGCTCTTCTCCAGCGCTGGCGTCACATCCGCAAGAATCATGCCAGACCGTGCCGTGCCCATTGGCCCGCCGGGATGTACAAGAATGACCTCAGGCGGCCCCTTGCCCATGCTTTGCAACACGCCCAGCAGACGGGCAATTTCAGCCTCTTGCGCCTTGAGCTGTTTAGACAGCTGCGCCTCGCGGATCGCCGCTCGTCGCAACCCTGCCCGCAGCGCAGTCAATCCGGTTTCATAAGCCTGCACCACACCGGTTAAGGATTTCACCCGATCGCGCCCACCTTTGGCCTGCGCCAAAGCCACCGACGCCGCTTCCAACTGCGCCACAGCTTCACGTGCCGCAGCACCGGGATCAGGTTCCGCCAAAGCTGTGCCACTTGCACATGCCAGCGCCAGGGACGCCGCAATAATATGCCCGCGAAGTCCCCTCAAACGATCAGGCTCTCCCCGGTCATCTCTTCTGGCTTCTCAATGCCCATAAGCTGCAACAGGCTGGGTGCCAAATCGGCCAACCGCCCGGCACGCAAACCAGCCCCATCTGGACCATTCACCAGCACCACGGGCACCAGATTGGTGGTGTGCGCCGTGTGTGGTCCGCCGGTGTCCGGGTCCACCATCACTTCGCAGTTGCCGTGGTCCGCCGTGACAATCATCGCCCCGCCAACCTTCTCAAGCGCTGCGCGCACCTTGCCCAAACCACGATCCACCGCTTCACAAGCCGCCATCGCCGCCTCAAGGCTGCCGGTATGCCCCACCATATCGGGGTTGGCAAAATTGGTCACAATCAGATCGTAGCCATGCTCAATCGCAGCAACAAACTGGTCCGTCACCTCATCCGCGCTCATTTCTGGCTGCAGATCATAGGTCGCCACCTTCGGCGACAGCGGCATAAACCGGTCTTCACCCTCAGCAGGCGTCTCTGCCCCACCATTCAGGAAGAAGGTCACATGGGGATATTTCTCAGTCTCCGCCAAACGGAACTGTGTCTTACCTTGTTTGGCCACCCATTCGCCCAGCGTGTTTTTGATTTCTTGCTTGGGATATGCCGTGGTCATGTAGGTATTGTGCTGATCCGAATAATTTACCATGCCCAAGACAGCCGCCCATGCGGGACGCGCGGACGTATCAAAAGCGTCAAAATCCGGCTGCGCCAGCGCCGCCAAAATCTCACGCGCCCGGTCAGCACGGAAGTTCAAACAGAAGAACCCGTCGCCATCCTTGGCTCCGGCATAATCGCCAATGCTGGTGGCCACGATGAACTCGTCGCTCTCATCACGGGCATAGGCCTCTTCCACCGCCGCAATCCCGTCAGCCGCACGATGTGCGGCTTCGCCGGTCACCCAAGCGCCAAACGCCTGAGACACCCGCTCCCAACGGTTGTCGCGATCCATGGCATAGTAGCGCCCGGTCACGGTCCCAACTCTGGCACCATCCGGGATCTGCGCCTTCAAAGTCTCAAAAAACTGCAACGCAGACTTCGGCGCCACATCACGCCCGTCGGTCACCGCATGCAACACCACCGGCACGCCCGCATCCGCAACCGCCTTCACCGCCGCCAACACATGGGTGATATGCCCATGCACACCGCCGTCCGAGACCACACCCATCAAATGCGCCGTGCCACCAGTCTCTTTGAGTTTGGCAACAAACGCCTGCAAGGCGGCGTTCTCAAAAAACGAGCCGTCCTCGATGGCCAGATCAATCTGCCCCAGATCCATCGCCACCACACGCCCCGCGCCGATGTTGGTGTGGCCCACTTCGGAGTTGCCCATTTGCCCACTTGGCAGACCCACGTCTGGGCCATGGGTGATCAGCGTCGCAGACGGTCCATCCACCATCATCGCATCAAAGTTTGGGGTTTGAGCAAGATAGGGCGCGTTTGCCTCGGTTTGATCAGACAGCCCCCAGCCGTCCAGAATGCACAATACAACGGGCTTTGGCGCCATGATCACTTGCTCCAATAGGTAAGTCGGCCTCAATTACAGGCGTTCTACCGCGCAGGCTGCCGCGAAGGAACCGGTTTTTGTGAGCAATGGGCGCTTACGCACGCCAACACACTCACCGCCGCCCCTCGCGCAGCCAGCCCATTAGGATAAACCCAGACGCCAGAAGCAGCACCAGCCATCCCGGCAACAATGGCGCGCGCGCCACGTCCAGTGTCTCAAACGCCTCTCTGGCTGTCAGGCCAATCCAGTTGCGCCCGGCCGCAGGCCGACCTTCGCGCACATTACGCACGCCCGGCACACCATCTTCCAACGCCAGAACCCCGCCGCGCGTGGTCTTCAACAGGGGCGTCAAAGCCTCTGCACTGGCAATGGTGGCCTCAAACTCTCGCGGCGCGGCCGGACCAAGCCCCACAACCGTTTCCAAGTCATCTTGGACGAGACGGTACAGGCCCATCTCTGGCCCCTCAAACACGGTCTCAAACTGCCCCGGCGTGCTCTCAAACATCTCAAGCGTCACGGCATCCCCACTTGGCGTCGTGATGGTCAGCGGCCCAACAGCTTCTTCCAAACTGCGCCGCACAATACGCAAGGTCTGTCCGGTGGGTTCCGCCGAAAGTGCCTCTTCTTCCAGCTCCGGTTCCCCCATCATCCAATGCGCCAAGCGCCGCAACAGCTCCAACTGCGGACCGCCACCCTCATAGCCTCGTGCCCACAACCACGCATGATCCGACGCAAGCAACGCCACGCGCCCCTCTTCCACCCGATTGAGCACCAAGAGCGGGCGATCGTCACTGCCGGTCATCAGCACATCCCCGGCCTCCGGCGTCACCTCAATCTGACGCAACCACCGCCCCCATGTGTCTTGGTCCGGCAACCCAGCCGTCACCGGATGGCGGGCCCCAAGTTCTGAGACCGCTGGCGCATAAGCCTCTTCAATCACCCGCGCGGTTGGGCTGGCTGGCAACACTTCTGCCAAGGGCGAGCGGTAAATACTGTCTGCCGAGGCATAATCCGGCCCCGCCGCAACCAGCACAGCGCCGCCTTTGCGCACATAGTCCGCCACGCTTTCCAGATAGAGAGATGGCAGAATTCCACGCCGCTGATATCGGTCAAAAATGATCAGGTCAAAATCCTCAACCTTCTCCAGAAACAGCTCCCGCGTCGGAAACGCAATCAACGAGAGCTCACTCACAGGCACGCCGTCCTGCTTCTCCGGTGGCCGCAAAATGGTGAAATGCACAAGATCCACACTGGCATCGGACTTCAACAAATTGCGCCAGGTGCGTCCGCCCGGATGTGGTTCGCCGGACACCAACAGCACCCGCAACCGATCCCGCACACCGTTGATCTGCACCAACGCGGCATTGTTGCGTTCCGTCAACTCACCCTCTGCCATCGGCACGGAAAACTGGATCACATTGCGTCCGCTGTGCGGCAGGGTCACGGGCAATTCAATGTCGCGATCCAAAGGCACCGAAAACCGCTGAGGTTCAGCGCCATCCACGGCAACATCCACCTCCACACGGTCCACATCCGTTGGTGCCGCGCCGCTGTCCTCAATCCGCAGGGTCAACGTCACCGGCTCGCCCAGGATGGCAAACGCCGGCGCATTTTTGATGCTCAACCGCCGATCCCAATCACCCTCTCGCCCAGACTGCAACAAATGAAACGGCGCAGGCAAATCCGGTGCGCGCTCCATGTCATGCACCTGCCCGTCGCTCAGCGCAACAATGCCCGCAATCCGCCCGCGCGGCTCCTGAGCCAAAGCCTCAGACAGCGCCGCCATCATCTCAGTGCCGCCATCTCCATCCGCGTCACCAACCTCAATCCGGCGCACTTCGGTGTTCTCCCGCGCCGCCAACCGCGCTTCCAAAACCGCCGCCGCCTCTTCGGTCTGTGTCTCGCGATCACTCAACCGCTGGCTGGCCGAGCCATCCACCAGCATCAGCACAATGTCACTCAGCGGCGCCCGGTTCTCGGTTTGCAACACTGGCCCCGCCAAAGCTGCCAAAATCACCAGTCCCGCCGCCCCGCGCCAGGCCCATCCGGCCAAACCTCGCAACAACGCCACCGAAATCGCCAAACCGCTCAGCACCGCCAAAGCCGCCAACAACCACAGTGGCACAATCGGATCAAACACCACGCCTGTCATTGGCCCAACCGATCCAGCAACGCAGGCACATGCACCTGATCGCTTTTATAATTTCCGGTCAGCACATGCATGATCAGGTTCACCCCAAACCGATAGGCCAATTCGCGCTGCCGCTCTCCGGCCCGTCCGCGTCCCACCGGGAACAACGTGTTGCCACGTGTGTCCACCGCCCAGGCCGCGCCCCAGTCATTGCCGCCAATCACCACCGGCGTGACACCATCATTCAGATTGCGAAACGGCATGCCTTCGATCTTCTCTGCATCCGCGGGTGCCGCCTCAACCCAGACATCCCGGCTCATGTAGCGCCCCGGAAAATCCTGCAACAGGTAAAACGTGCGTGTCAGCACGTGGTCCTCTGGCAACGGGTCCAGCGGCGGAATATCCAGTCCTGCGGCCAGTTTCTGCAACTTCCGCCCCGTCGGGCTACTTGCCCCAAACCGCGCCACGTCACTGTCGCGCGTGTCAAATAAGATCATGCCGCCACTGCGCAAGTAGGCGTTAAGCTTCCCGTACGCCTCCCTTGACGGGCTTGGCTGATCCGGGGTGATCGGCCAATAGAGGAACGGATAAAACGCCAGCTCATCTGTTTCCAAATCCACACTCACCGGGTCTTCTGGTTCCACCGATGTGCGGAAATGCAGCACATTGCTCAACCCACGCAGCCCCGCCAACGCAATGTCATCCACCTCGCGATTGCCGGTGCGCACGTGGCCCAGCACCACCTCCTGCGCATGGCTTGCCGTAACTGAGGCCTCCTGCGCAAAGCCGTCTGTGGCGGGCAGCATCAGCGCCAAGACCACAGCCGCCACCCGAGCGCCCCAAAGCCGACCGGACACAAACAGTGAGGCCACCACATCCAGCGCCAAAATCACCAAGGCCGCCGCCAAGAAATAGCCCGACAAATCCGTAGTAACCGCCCCACGCAGCCCTTCCACCGGCACTGTCACCGGCCATGTCGCAGGCGCCAACTGTGTCTCTGGGTCCACCGCATGCAACGCCAAAACCTTCTCCCCGTCACGGTACAGCCCGGGCCGTAGGTCCGGCCCCACACGCCCTTCGGCCAAAGCTTCCCCAGCCACACCCGGCAAGGTCTGCGCATCTTCCAACCGGCCAAATCCATCGAGCACCTTCAATGGCTGCCACGTTGTACCAGCCAGTCGCGCCTCAGCTTCTTCACCCACTGCGCTTAACACCGCCAAGCGATCCAACATCTGCACAAACAGGCCTGACAGCGGCAAACCCGACCACTCGGCATTGGCGGTCACATGTACCAGCACCACCTGCCCTTGGCCCACAGACTTGCGGGTCACCAGCGGCGTGCCATCGCTCAGGCTGGCAATCACACGGTCTGCCAAGGTTGGGTCTGGCTGCGCCATCACCTGCGCGGTCACCGTCACCTCATCGGGCACCGGAAGGCCATAAAACGGACTCTCCACATCAAACGGTGCCAGCGATTTTGGCTCGCCCCAGCTCATCGCGCCACCCACACTTCGGCCACCGGCACGCAAACGCACCGGCAACAGCGGGTCCTCTTCGGTGCGGCTGATCTCACTCGCCGCCAGACGCGGCCCGGCAAAGCGCAACAGCAAGCCGCCGTTCTCCAACCAGTCAATCATCGCCCCGGTCTCGCCTTCGGACAACACCGCCACATCCGCCAAAACTATCACATCCGGGTTGGCGGGCAGGATATCACTCAACGCGCCTTCTATGACATCCGCCGTCGGCACCAAAGCCTGCCGCAAATAATGAAGTGGCGACAACAGCTGCAGCCCTTCACGATCTTCCCGACCGGCAATCAAGGCCACTTCACGCCGCCGCAGACTGTCATCACTCAGAGCCACCGCGCCTGCGGAGCGCACACCGGCAATCTCAAACCGCGTCAGCCGCGCGCGCAGCTCACTTGGCAAAACAAGCGCGTTTTCACTCGACTGCGCGCCTTCTTCAAACACCAATGGCAAGCTTGCCAAAACCTGCTCCGTCCCCCCCGGATCGGTGCCAATCGCCAGTGCCGTAACCTCCTGCGCCAGCACAACTTCACTGCGTTGCGCCCGCATCACCAGCTTGCCATCGTCATATCTCGGCGGCATCAAGGCCATGGCCCCACGTCCGGTCTGCACGACCCGCACGGCCCCTTTGTCCTGAAGCGCCGATAGCACATCCTCGCGCCCGTCGCGCGCCACACCATCGGACAACCAAACCGTGTCAAACCCATCTGCCGCTTCCAGCATCTCGGCAAACGCCGCCATCGACGTCTCGTCCGCCCCCCAGGCCATCGGCACCACGCCCGCCATACGCGCCTTCCACGCATCCGCCTGCAAAAACAACAATGGCTCCGGCGCACTCAACCGCTGCACCGCCGCCACGCGGCCATCTCTTGCCGCTTCATCCAGCAGCGCCGCAACCATATCGCGCCGAGCCTCCCAATCGGGTGCCGAGGCCCAGCTGCCATCCATCAGGATCAGCAAAGGCCCGCTGCCCGCCTCACGGGTCTGCGGGTTCAAAACCGGCCCGGCCAGCCCGACAATCACCGCCGCCACCGCCAGCATGCGCAGCAGCAACAGCCACCACGGCGTGCGATCGGTGACCGTGTCCTCGTCGGTGAGGCCCAACAGCAGAACGACACCCGGAAACCGCCGCCGGATTGGCGCAGGCGGGATCGCCCGCAAAATCAGCCACAAAACCGGCAAGGCAATCAGCGTCACCAGCACCCAAGGGGCGGTAAATCCAATGGGAAGGCCAAAGATCATGCCCGCCGCTCCAATGCCTGATGCAACCACAACAGCGCGGTTTGTGCCGACTGCCCAGTGCTATGGTGACCATAGAGCCACCCAGTTGTACGACACAGGTCTTGCAACGCGGCCTGCCGCTCCGCCAATCGCTCCAAATAGCGCACTTTCAAGTCGTCCGCCTTCTTGGTGTCATGGCTCACAGTGCCGCCCATGCTCTCAAACACCGCCCGGCCCTTGTAGGGAAATTCCTCCTCCGCCGGGTCCAGCACCTGCAAACATGCGCCCACGACCCCGCGATCCGCCGCTTTGGTCAGCGCCACCTGCACCGCGTCAAAATCGCCCATGAAGTCAGAAATAAACACCGCTCGCGCATGCGGCAACATCGCCCGCGATTCAGGCGTGCCATAATCTGGTCTCTCGCCGTCCGCATCATCGCGCAAAAACACCTCGGCCAATCGCATGATTTGCAACTCACCCCGCCGTGGCGGCAGATCGGTCCCGGTCAACCCAACCCGTTCGCCGTTGCGAATGAGCAGGATCGCCAGCGCCAAGGCCAACAGCCGCGCCCGATCCGCTTTCTGCGGCGTCTCTTTATCACTGGCAAACAACATCGACGGGGCCGTATCGACCCACATCATCACCGACTGCGCCACCTGCCATTCCCGCTGGCGCACAAACTGCGCGTCCGATTTGGCTGAGCGCCGCCAATCAATATGCCGCAGACTGTCACCGGGCTGCACCGGCCGGTATTGCCAGAAATCATCCCCCATGCCCGCGCGTCGCCGCCCGTGTTCCCCCAACAAAACCGTGCCCGCCAAATGCTCCGCATGTGCCAACAACGGCGGTAGGCGCGCCGCCTCCGCCTCAGCCTGACTGCGCAGATGGGGGGCTGCACTCACGCGGCAGCTCCCACATTGTCGTAGCGCGCAACCGTCTCGGCAATCAGCCCCGCAAGGCTTTCGCCGCGCGCCCGCGCCGCAAAGGTCAGCGCCATGCGGTGGCTCAATACCGGCCCCGCCATGTCCATCACATCCTGCGCATTGGGCGCGAGCCGCCCGTGCAGCAACGCCTGCGCCCGCACCGTCATCATCAAAGCCTGTGCCGCGCGTGGCCCCGGCCCCCAGACCACGTTTTCCCGCACCGCCTCGGAGGCCGTCTCATCATCCGGGCGACAGGCCCGCACCAGATCCAAAATCAGCTCCATCACGCTTTCGCCCACCGGCATCCGCCGCAACAAGGTCTGCGCCGCAATCAGCTCCTCAGCCGAAAACACCGCATGTGCCTCTTCCTCAACCACACCTGTGGTGGCCAGCAGAATGTCACGCTCCGTGTCACGATCCGGATAGGGCACATCAATTTGCACAAGGAACCGGTCCAACTGCGCCTCCGGCAGCGGATAGGTGCCTTCCTGTTCAATTGGGTTCTGTGTCGCCAAAACATGGAACGGCGCATCCAGCACACGATCCGCCCCTGCCACCGTGACCTGCTTCTCCTGCATCGCCTGCAACAAAGCGGATTGTGTGCGTGGGCTGGCGCGGTTGATCTCATCCGCCATCAACAGTTGGCAAAAAATCGGCCCGGGCACGAATCGAAATTCCCGCGCACCGCTCTCACCGGTCTCCAAAACCTCAGAGCCCAAAATATCCGCCGGCATCAAATCCGGCGTAAACTGCACCCGGTTGCCATTGAGCCCCATCACAGTCGACAGCGTGTCCACCAACCGGGTTTTGCCCAAGCCCGGCAGGCCAATCAGCAGCGCGTGCCCCCCGCAGAGCAAGGCCGAAAGCGTCAGATCGACAACCTGTTCCTGCCCGATAAAGCGTTTGGTGATCGCCGCTTTGGCCTCCGCCAATTTGCCGCCCAGCTCTTCAATCTCTGCGACAAGGTTCTCTGCGTCTGCCATACGTGGTCTCCCGTTACTCTACCTGCTTACGTTGACAGTAACGCGCTCAGATGAAATGGCAAAAGCAATGAGGGAACAATTTCCTGTGAAAGTTGACGCAGACACCATCGCCGCCTCCGCCACTGCCGCCGTGAAATCGCGCGGCCCGGCGCCTGTGCACCTGTGGAACCCGCCGCATTGTGGCGATCTGGACATGCGCATCGCCCGTGACGGCACGTGGTTTTATGAAGGCAGCCCCATCAATCGCCTTGCCATGGTGAAGATGTTCTCCAACATCCTGCGCAAAGACGGCGACAATTACGTGCTGGTCACGCCTGTTGAAAAAGTTGGCATCACCGTTGAAGACGCGCCGTTCATCACGGAAGACTTTGAGGTGACAGGCGCAGGTGACACGCAAGTCCTGACCTTTGAAACCCATGTCGGCGACTTTGCCACCGCAGGACCAGACACACCCATTCGCGTTGAAATCGACCCGAACACAGATGAACCCGCCCCCTATGTGACCGTGCGTGCCAACCTCGAAGCGCGCATCACCCGCAAAGCGTTTTACCGCCTTGTAGAATTGGGCACACATCAAGAGTTCAGCGGCCAAAGCATGTTTGGCGTGATGTCTGCCGGCGTGTTCTTCCCATTTCTGCCGTCCGAAGCTCTGGGCTAAGGCAAGCTTCCGCCGAACCATTCAAACTTGCGGAATTTCTGACTGTTTTTGGCTCCTCAAAGCTGGAATAACCTTCATCAGAGGAGAGCCCCATGCCCAAATTTGCCGCCAACCTGACCATGCTGTTTGCCGAATTTCCGGAGTTGGACCGCTATGAAGCCGCCGCCGAGGCAGGTTTTGAGGCGGTGGAAATCCTCTTTCCTTATGAGACACCCGCACCGGAAACCCAGCGGGCTTTGCTGCGCAACGGCCTGTCGCTGGAGCTGATCAACTGCCCGCCGCCCAACTACACCGGCGGCGATCGTGGCTTTGCCGCTGTGCCCGGTCTCGAGGGCCGCTTCCAACGCGATTTCCGCCGCACGCTACGCTACGCCGACATGCTGCGTGCCCGCATTGTGCACATCATGGCTGGGGCTGCCTCGGGCGGCGACGCCCGCGCCACCTTTGTGGACAACCTGAAATGGGCCTGCGACTTTGCGCCCAAACAGCAGCTCACCATCGAGCCGATCAACGATGTTGATATGCCGGGCTACTTCCTGAACAACTTTGACCTTGCCGCCGAGATACTGGACGAGGTCAACGCGCCCAATCTGGCGCTGCAGTTTGACACCTATCACGCCCATAAAATCCACGGTGATGTGCTGGATTGCTGGGCCAAGCACAAATCCCGTGTGCGCCATATCCAGATCGGCGGGCTGCCAGATCGCAACGAGCCGGTGAAGTCGAAACACTTCGACTATCCGGCCTTCTTCGAGATGCTGGATGACAGCGGCTACACCGGCGCCGTCAGCGCCGAATACAACCCGGCCAAGCGCACCGAACAGGGTTTGGGCTGGCTAGGTTGAACCCGAATTGGCACGAGGCAAAGCCTCGAGCCGCGCCCGACCCTCCCCACGGGAGGGCGCTTTTAGCACCCACCCAGGGTCAGGCGCCCCTCAGCGTCACATTCAAGCTCAGTGCGCCTCCGCCCAATTAGCCCCACGTCCCGCATCCACAATCAACGGCACATCCAGCTTGATGGCAGGCTCAGTGGCCCGCTGCATCACATCCCGCGCCGCTTCGATGGTCTCGTCCACCGCGGAATCCTCGACCTCAAAGATCAATTCATCGTGCACCTGCAACAGCATCTTGGCGGGCAGGTCCTTAATCGCCTCCGGCATGCGGATCATCGCGCGGCGAATGATATCCGCCGCCGTGCCCTGGATCGGCGCATTTATGGCTGCGCGGTAGGCAAAGCTCGCCCGCGGCCCTTTGGCGTTGATCTCCGGCGTGTGGATTTTGCGGCCAAACAGCGTCTGCACATAGCCGTGTTCTTTGGCAAAAGCTTTGGTGTCATCCATATAGGTGCGAATGCCCGGAAAGCGCTCAAAGTAGCGGTTGATAAAGTCCTGCGCCTCGCCGCGCGGAATGCGCAGGTTGCGCGCCAGACCAAAACCGGAGATGCCGTAAATCACACCAAAGTTGATCGCCTTGGCGCGGCTGCGCACCTCGCTGGTCATCTCCTCCATCGGAACGCCAAACACCTCAGACGCGGTCATCGCGTGAATATCGTGTCCATCCCGGAACGCCGCCTTCAGGGCATCAATCCCCGCCACATGCGCCAGAATGCGCAGTTCGACTTGAGAGTAATCGAGCGAGATCAGCGTCTTGCCTTCCTCCGCCACAAAGGCTGCGCGAATGCGGCGCCCTTCCTCAGAACGCACCGGAATATTCTGCAGGTTTGGATCAGTGGAGGCCAAACGCCCGGTGTTGGCGCCGGTCTGTACATAAGAGGTATGCACCCGCCCCGTGTCCGCATTTATATGGGTCTGCAACGCGTCGGTATAGGTCGACTTCAACTTGCTCAACTGCCGCCAATCCAGCACCAACCCCGGCAGGGCGTGCTCAGTGGCAAGGTCTTCGAGGATATCCACACCGGTGGCATAAGCCCCGGTCTTGCCTTTCTTGCCACCCGGCAGTTCCAGCTTATCAAACAGGATTTCACCCAGCTGCTTGGGGGAACCCACATTAAACGTGCCCCCCGCCAACTCATGAATTTCCGCCTCCAGCGCCGCCATTTTCTGCGCAAAAGCATTGGACATCCGGCTCAACGTATCCCGGTCCACTTTAACCCCGTGCCGCTCCATCTGTGCCAGCACCGGCACCAATGGACGTTCCAGCGTTTCATAGACCGAGGTCACCTGCCGCCGGTGCAGTTTTGGCTTGAACTGCTTCCACAGGCGCAGCGTGACATCCGCATCTTCCGCCGCATAAGGCAGCGCATCCTCGATTGGCACCTTGTCAAAGGTGATCATGCTTTTGCCGCTGCCAATCAGCGTTTTGATCGGCACGGGTTGGTGGCTCAGATAGCGCTCGGACAGCGCGTCCATGCCATGATTGTGCTCCCCCGCGTGCAGCGCGTACGACAGCAACATGGTGTCATCAATCGGCGCCACGGTGATGTTGTAATTGGCAAACACCTTGCAGTCATATTTGGCGTTCTGGAAAATCTTCAGCACCGCTGGGTCTTCCAGCATCGGCTTCAAGGCGTCCAAAACCTCATTGAGCGGCATCTGCCCTTCTTGCAGCTCATCGCCGCCGAACAAGTCATCGCTCGCGCCTTTTTTATGGCCAACAGGGATGTAACACGCCTCCCCCGGCTCCACCGACAGGCAAATCCCCGCCAGTTCCGCCACCATTTCGTTGAGCGAGTTGGTCTCCGTGTCCACCGCCACATAGCCACGTTTCATAATGGCCGCGATCCAACGGTCCAGCGCCGCACGATCTTTGACCCACTCGTACTTGGACGCATCAAACGGCACGTCGTCTTCGGCAGGCACGTTGTCGGCTGTCCCAGCCACCGGCTCCGGAATGCTTGGCGCTTCGACACCCAGCTTATCCGCCGCCCGTTTGATCTGCGTGCGGAACTCCATCTCCGTGAGGAAGCCCAACAGCACCTCTGGCTCTGGATCGCGCACCTCCAGATCATCAATTGTGAAATCAAGATCCATCTCACAATCCAGCTGTACCAACCGTTTGGACAGCTCAATCTGATCGCGATTCTCAATCAACGACTGGCGGCGTTTGGGTTGTTTGATCTCTTCTGCGCGATCCAGCAGGCTTTCCAGATCACCATATTCGTTGATCAGCAACGCCGCTGTCTTGATGCCAATGCCCGGAGCGCCGGGCACGTTGTCCACGCTGTCACCCGCAAGCGCTTGCACATCCACAACCCGCTCCGGCCCCACGCCAAACTTCTCATGTACGCCGTCACGATCAATGCGCTTGTTCTTCATCGCATCGAGCATCTCAACGCCGCCGCCAACCAATTGCATCAGGTCTTTGTCCGAGCTGATGATGGTACAGCGCCCCCCGGCCTCACGCGCCTGACAGGCCAGCGTGGCAATGATGTCATCCGCCTCAAAGCCCTCGACCTCTTTGCAGGCAATATTGAACGCCTTGGTGGCCGTGCGGGTCAGCGGGAATTGCGGCACCAAATCTTCCGGCGCAGGCGGCCGGTTGGCTTTGTATTGGTCATACATCTCGTTGCGAAACGACTTTCCGGAATAATCAAAGATCACCGCCACATGGGTGGGCGCATCTGGTCCGGAATTGTCCTCGATATAACGCTGCAACATGTTGCTGAACCCAGCCACAGCGCCAATAGGCAGCCCGTCTGACTTCCGCGTCAGCGGCGGCAGCGCGTGATAGGCCCGAAAAATAAAGGCCGACCCATCGATCAGATGCAGATGACATCCCTTGCCAAAACTCATGACGCGCTCCCCGTTTGGTTTGGCACCTGTTGTGCCATGCACGTGCCCGCACCGCCACCCGGAAAGTGCGCCTAAACGAGCGGTACGATCCGGCCAAACCTACGCCAAAGAAGCAGCCGTCAGACAGGCCAACGACGCGACGGAGCGGGCCTTGCTTTCGTCGCGGCAGGCTGATCTATGGAAATGCGAATATGAGGGGAACAGAGATGACTCATCTTTGGGTACGGGCCGAGCAACGGCAAAATGAAGAGCGGGTGGGTCTGACTCCCGACGGCGCCAAGGCGCTTCTGGACAAAGGCATCCGAGTGACCGTGGAGGAAAGCTCTGTGCGGGCGATCCCAATTGACGGCTACAAGGCGGCAGGCTGTGACATCGCAGCAGAAAACAGCTGGCCTGACGCGCCCCGCGACGCAATTATCTTTGGTCTCAAAGAACTGCCCGAAGATGGCACCCCCCTGCCACACCGCCACATCATGTTTGGCCACGCCTTCAAGGGGCAGCACTCCGGTGTGGCCCTGCTGAAACGTTTCAAGGCGGGCGGCGGCACACTTTATGATCTCGAATATCTGGTTGCTGAAAATGGCCGCCGCGTCGCCGCCTTTGGCTATTGGGCGGGGTATGCTGGTTCTGCTGTGACCCTCAAATCCTGGGCAGCCCAACAACGCGGCGAAATCTGTGGTCCTGTTGGTGTTTACGCAGGCAAAGACGCCTTGTTGGCCGAGCTTGGCGCAGAACTGGACGCCCTGTCCAAAGACCGCCCAACTGCCATGGTGATTGGGGCGCTTGGCCGGGTTGGCACCGGTGCAGCTGATCTGCTCGAAGCGATGGGCTGTTCGGTCACCAAATGGGACATGGCCGAAACTGCCTCCGGCGGGCCATTTCCGGAAATCCTCGACCACAACCTGTTCTTAAACTGCATCTTTGCCCGCCCCGGAACCCCCGTGTTTGTGCCGCAGGAAGCGCTCAATGCAGACCGCAAGCTCACCGCCATTGGTGACGTGGCTTGCGACCCGGACAGCGATTACAACCCGGTGCCGGTTTATGACCGCGCCACCACATGGGACGCACCCGCTCTACGCGTGGCTGACGCGCCCGTGCTGGACGTCATGGCGATCGACAACCTGCCATCCATGCTGCCGGTGGAAAGTTCCGAGGACTACGCCGCGCAATTGCTCGAAACACTGTTGAAACTCGATGACCTCAGCGACGGTGTCTGGACCCGCGCCGAGGCTGATTTTATCACCCATTCCAAAGACCTCTGAGGGGAGAGACAACATGACAATCCACTGGTGTGGCACCGGCCTCTCGGCCATTCCCGGCCTGCGTCGCCTGATCGAAGGTGACCGCGCGGTCACCGTCTGGAACCGAACCGTTGAGAAAGCACAAGAGGCCGTAGGGGATCTGACGAAAGACATCCGCGCCTTTGACATCGACGCCCTAGGGGCCGTGCTAGAGTCTGGCGACGTGGTGGTTTCTATGCTGCCCGGCGACTGGCACGTGCCACTGGCGGAGCTTTGCATCGAGAAAGGCGCGAATTTTGTCAGCTCGTCTTACATCGCGCCGGAAATGAAAGCACTCAACGCCAAAGCCAAAGAGGCCGGTGTGGCTTGCGTGAACGAAGTGGGCCTGGACCCGGGCATCGACCACCTGATGGCCCATGCTTTGGTGGCAGACTACCGCGCCTCTGACGCTTACGATGCGGACAACGCCATCAGCTTCATCAGCTACTGCGGCGGCATCCCGAAAATCGCCAACCCGTTCCGCTACAAATTCAGCTGGTCCCCCCTCGGCGTGCTCAAAGCCCTGCGCTCCCCGTCCCGCTCGATCCGCGATGGCAAACCGCTGGACGTGAACCGCCCCTGGGACGCAATCAGCAGCTATGAGGCCCCGCTAGCCACGGCCGAGACCTTCGAGGTCTACCCAAACCGCGACAGCATCCCGTTTATGGAAGACTACAAATTTGACCCGGACTGGAAAGTCGACACCTTTGTGCGCGGCACCCTGCGCCTGAACGGCTGGACCGAGGCGTGGTCTGATGTTTTCCGCGAGATCGAAACGCTCTCCGGCCCCGAAGGTGACGCACGGCTGAAAGAGATGTCCGATCAGTTCTGGGATGAAAACTCCTATGACGAAGGCGAGCCGGACCGCGTTGTGCTCTGCGTTGGTTTCAAAGCCGAAAAAGACGGCGCGGACGTCTATCACAAGACCTACGCCATGGACGCTTGGGGCGACGAGAACGGCACCGCCATGGCCCGCCTCGTGTCAATCCCGGTCTCCTTGGCCATTGAAGCGGTTCTGGACGACAAGATTGCCCCCGGTGTGCACGCGGCGCCGTCTGAGGAAGCGCTGTTTTCCGAGTGGCTCACCCACATCGACGCGCTGGCGCAGCACATGCAAATTATTGATCACACCGCCTGATCGCGTAACTTTTGGCGCAGCCTCACATAAAAGGGCTGCGCCCCACTCCCCCTTGCCATTCCCGACAGACTGCGAAATCCTGCCCCACAACTTTTGGGAGAGGACCACAACATGTCATTGGAAACCTGGATTGCCTTTGTGCTGGCCAGCGCCCTGGTTGTGCTGATCCCCGGCCCCAACATTGTTCTGACCATCAACCACGCGGTGCGTTCCGGCAAGCGCTCGGGCCTCGCGACCATTCCCGGCATTTCTGCTGGGGCCTTTGTCGGCATGTCTGTGTCGCTGATGGGCGCAGGTGCGATCCTCTCTGCCTCCACCACGCTTTTTACGCTGATGAAGCTCATTGGCGCAGTGTATCTGATCTGGCTCGGCATCAGCCTATGGCGCGCGCCAGCTGAAGGCATTGGCTCAAACACAGTGGATCAAAAACCCCTCAAGCCGCTGTTCTGGCAGTCGTTCCTGATCAGCGCACTCAATCCCAAAGGACCGGCGTTTTACATTGCCTTTGTGCCGCAGTTTGTGACCCTGTCGCAGCCAGTCCTGCCGCAGTTCACCATCCTGATCGCAACTTTTGTGGGTGTGGCCACGCTCAACACCGTGTTCTGGCTGCTCTGCGCCAACGGGCTGCGCGGGCTGTTCCAACACCCCCGCGCCATGCGGGGCCTCAACCGAGTTGGTGGCGGCTGTCTGATGGCGGCGGGCGTGTTGACCACACGGATCTCACGCCACACCTAGCTCAATTTAAGCCGCCTGCGCGCCAATTTTGGCTGCTTGCTTGAGCCACTTCTCCACAGACCCCGCTTTGGGATCACTGGTGCCATTGAACTGTGTGACCTTTACCGGCTTGATGCCGACAAACTCCAGGATCTGTCGCTGGATCTGCACAATCATGGCATTGCGATACATCAGCCGGAAGAACCAGCCCGGCGTATCTGACAACAACAGCACCCGCCCCGTGCGCCCCGTAAGCAACGGCGCAGGCAATCCCAATTTGGTGGTGGTACGCGTGTCAAACGTGCGACCCGGCAACAACGCCCGGTCAAACAACCCTTTGAGTTTGGCTGGTAATCCGCCCCACCACATCGGTGTTGCCACCACCACATGCTCGGACCATTCAATATCGGCCAAGACCTGCTCCAACTCCGGTTCAAGCGGCTTTTGGTTCACATAACCGCCAAAGCCATAATCCGGATCAAACGTCAAATCATGCAGGTTGGTCAGGCGCACCTGATGCCCGGCCTTGCGCGCCGCATCCGCATAACTTTTGGCAACCGAGCCAGTCAACGACTCCGCTGCCGGGTGTCCGTTCAAAATGTAAATCCGTTTCTGTGCCATTGCGATTCTCCAATATTGACCACGGTCAAATTAGATGATGCAAAAAGTGACCACGGTCAATAACAAATTTGACCACGGTCACAAACCATGCCAAACAGAGGGCATGACTCGCGCCGTTCAACAACGCACCCTCAAAACCCGCGCCAAGCTTTTGGACGCGGCCAAAACCGTGATTTCAGAAGGTGGTTATGAGGCCATGCGCGTGGAGGAAGTGGTACTGCGCGCCGGTGTGGCCAAAGGCACGTTTTTTGCGCATTTCAAGGACAAAGACGCGCTGATGGATCAACTCATCGGCGCAGAAATTGACCGCAACTTGGACATCATCGAGGCGCTTTCTACGCCAAAATCCATCTCTGAGATGGCCGAGGCAATGATGCCCCTGATCGCATTCATGACCTGCGAACGCTATGTCTTTGACGTGATTCTGCGCCATTCCGGGGCGGCGGCAAATGCGGACATCGGCCCCATTGCGATGACCTTCGGCCGCCATGCCGAAGTGGTCACCAAATGGCTCTGGGACAAACCCTTTCGCAAAGACATCTCTGCCGAGTTACAAGCCGAAGGTGTGCAAGCCTTTATGGTGCAAGCCATTTCCCTGATGTTTTGCAGTTTGCACAACTCGGTTGCCCCACACGAAAGGTTGGAAACCTACCTCAATGCCTGGCTGATGCCGGCGGCCTGACCTCAGGCCGCCACTTGTACCAAATCGCGGAACACCGGTTTTCCATCAACCATCTTGCGCCAAGTTTGCGCCTCATGCGCTTTCATAGTAGGTAAGGCAGCCTGCGCGAAACGCGGCTTCAACCAAGTTTTGGCCTCAAGCAGCTGATCCAACTCCGCCCGCGCGTTCGCCCCCAGGCTCTCCAACGCTTGATCACCCAGAAACAGGCTTTCGGCTTCGGCACCATTGGCCTCGACAACATGGTGGCGATCAAACATCAAATGCACGTAGTCCACCCCATCCCGCCATTCCCGCCCGGGAATACCTGGTTGCGGCGCCAAATGTTTAGCATGCGCAAAAGCCGCCTCGGTTGCCGCCAACATCTCCACCTGCCAGCCGCGCAGCGCAATCCGGTGCTGTTGGGACACCCACAAATCCTGCGCAGGCACCCCCGGCGCAAGGCTATCCGCATCGATACAGACAGGGCGCAGAGCAGCATCTCGCAACAACTCTGCATAGGAAAAATGGCTGCTGGCCACCCAGAACACTTTGGCAGGCTTGCCTTTGGCCACACAGACAAAATCTCCCGGCTGCAAACTCTCCACCGCGCGAAGACCATCCGGCGTTGCAATCATCGTGCCTGGCAGAAAACACACCGGCATGTCGTCAGGATGACGATCCGGATGTTTCACAACAAACTCTTCATCCTCAAACTCATTCATGTCCTCCTCGTCCGGGTTCATTTCCGGAAAGAAAAACATGCGGGTCTCCTCGCCCGGCTCGGGGTAGTCCTGAATCGAGATCACCGCGATTTCCTGTCCCCAGAATTGCTCCGGGATATCATCATCCTGCGGCACTGTCCCGGTCAGCTCAAACACAAAATCATGCGCCTGACCGTCCATCAAAACTTGCGTGTCTGGGTCCGGCTTATTGTTGTTGTCCTCAAGCACAAGATCGCCATCCTCGCCTTTAGGCACAAAGGTGATCTCTTTGGCCGGGTCATCGGTGGGTTCAAACTGTTTTTGATTGCCGTGATTGTCGTCAAAACGACCCCAGAAACTGGACATGGGCGACCTCCTTCTGCACAACAGACCTCCCAACGCCGCCCCATGGGTTGCAAGGCTTAGACACAAGACAAGAGGGCATCGCCCGCAAAACGCAGGTGCGAGTGTTTTGTTCAAAAAACAGGCGCGAAGTCAGTGGCTTGGGTGACGCACCAAAGCGTCATCCCTCCCTCTGAAACGCACATAAGAAGAGGTGTTTAAAACGTAAAGACCCGCGCCAAAGCTTGGCACGGATCCCAAATCTGTTGGCGCAAATTCGCATATTCTGCGGGCCAACAAGCCAATTTTTGCCGAGGGTATTAGCCGCCGCGGACCAAATCATCCTCTTCGTCGGTCAGCGACATGCCCAAAGCTTCCATGCCGTTTTCCAAGTGATCCGACAAATGAGGGGAGCCCAGCAGGTAATCTGCGGTGGGCACAGTGTTTTCGGTCTTGGCGGTCATGATCGCCTCGGCCAAATCTTCTGCGGCAAAGCTGTCACGCCCGACCCACATCACCGCGACCAGACTGGCCTGCTCATCTTCGTTTAAACGGTCAATAAATCCGCGCAGCTCACCTTCGGCCCGATCCAGTTCACGGGACATCAGCACAACCTGCGCCACCTTCCATGCAGAAATCTCAAGCATTTTGTGCCTCCAATTTGGTTTGGCCCAGTGTCCCCACCAGCATGCCCCACGTCTTTGACATGGCGCAAACTGTTTCTGGTGCATCGGGGTGTCGTCCCGGACCCCCGGGACATTTGAAGAATATGAATAGGGATCAGCTGTCCGGTTTGGTCAGCGGCACCACTTTGTCATCCCCAGTCTGCGCCAATTCTTCGAAATCAAAGTTGTCCAACCGTCGCGCTCGGCGCCCAGCTTTGTCAGCGCTGATCTTGATCTCGCTGATGTCTTTCGCCGCTTGCCCAAAGTGGCGATCGAGGTTTTCCACCCGCGTGCCCAGCCGCTCGACATCGGAATAGAGCAGCCCCAGTTCTTTGCGAATTGCGCCCGCCTGCTCTTGCATACGTGCATCTTTCAAAATCGCCCGCATGGTGTTGAGCGTCGCCATGCAAGTGGTCGGTGACACAATCCACACCCGCGCCGCAAAGCCTTCGCGCACCAGCTCCGGGAAATTTGCGTGCAGCTCGGCGTAGACGGCTTCACTTGGCAGGAACATCAGCGCCCCATCGGCGGTCTCGCCTTCGATGATGTATTTCTCAGAGATATCCTTGATGTGTTTCTTCACCGAGGTGCGCAACATCCGCGCCGCCTCGTTCAATTGCGCCTGCGTTTCCGCATTGCGCAGCATTTCATAGGCTTCCAGCGGGAACTTGCTGTCGATCACAATTGGGCCGGGAGGATTGGGCAGATGGATCAAACAGTCCGCCCGTTTGCCGTTTGAGAGCGTGTGCTGCAATGCGTAGCTGTCAGTGGGCAGCGCTTTGGACACAATATCATTGAGCTGGATTTCGCCAAAAGCGCCGCGGGTTTGTTTGTTGCTCAGAATGTCTTGCAGGCTCAGCACATCCCCCGACAGCCGGGTGATGTTTTCCTGCGCCTTATCGATTGTAGCCAACCGCTCCTGCAATTGAGTGAGAGAGGTCGCAGTCTGCTTGGCATTGCCCGTCATCGACAGATTCAACTTCTCTTGCATGTCGTTGAGTGCGCCACCGGTGCGCAGCTGCATATTGGCCAAGCTTTCCTGCATCTGCAGCTGCTGCGTTGCCAATGTATCCGCCATCTTCTGCTGCATGCTGGCGAGGTTCTCACCGGTGCTGCGCTGCACCTTGGCGAGGTTCTCGTGCATATTGACCTGCACCTCGCCCAGCCGCTGTTCCATCAACGTGGCAATCTGTCCCTGAGACTGCGCCTGCGCCTGCAGGTTTCCGTCCAGATGCGCCTGCCCGGTGGCCAGCTGATCCACCCGCTGCGCCATGTGCCCCATGTGCTGGGCAATCACCGCTTCAGTCCGATCAGACCGCTTTTGCCCCGCTCCGCGCAGCAGCAAAAACAGCACCAACACCGCAAAACCAATTCCAGCCACAGCATACAGCGCCATTGCCTCCATATTGGCAATTGCCTCGTCCATACCTTCCATCACGTCCGTCCGAACAGCCGCTCGATGTCGGCCAGCTTGAGTTCTACATAAGTTGGCCGCCCGTGGTTGCATTGCCCCGAATGTGGCGTCGCCTCCATCTCGCGCAGCAGCGCGTTCATCTCTTCGCCGCGCATGCGCCGCCCCGAGCGGATCGAGCCGTGACAGGCCACCCGACTGAGGATCGCCTCCAGCTTGGCCTGCACCAACATGCTTTCCCCCGCATCATCCAGCTCATCGAGAATATCAAGCACCATGGCCCGCGCATTGACCTCGCCCAAGAGCGCGGGGGTTTCGCGCACCGCCACTGCACCGCCACCAAAGGCCTCAATTGTCAGCCCCAGCTTGGAGAGTGCGTCCGCCACGGTCATGATCCGCGCACAGTCGCCCTCGGACAGCTCGACAATTTCTGGGATCAACAAGGCCTGCGCCGCCACGCCATTTTCCGCCATTTGATGTTTCAGTTTCTCATAGACCAACCGCTCATGCGCGGCGTGTTGATCGACAATCACCATGCCGGTTTCTGTCTGCGCCACGATGTAATTCTCATGCACCTGCGCCCGCGCCGCGCCCAAAGGCAGGCCTTCGGCAGGCTGCTCTTGGGCCATTTCCGATTCAAACGGCTCAACCCGTGCGGAATAGGCTTCTGTGAGCTCATCAAACCCTGGCGAGGACGGCATCGGCGCCTGGGCTTGGTAGGCCGCTGTGCGCGCCCCAAGGCTTGGCCGGTCCATCTGATAGACCCGCGCCTGCCCTGACGGCCCTTGTGGCCTGGCCCCCAAAGCGCCCATCGGCTCTGGCCTGAAAGAGTCCAATGTGGCTCCGGCCACCGTGGTCGACGCCCGATGCCCCGCTTCAGCCAGCGCATGGCGTAGGCTGGAGACTATCAGCCCCCGCGCCAATCCCGGATCACGAAACCGCACCTCGGACTTGGCCGGGTGTACGTTCACATCCACCAGATGCGGATCACAATCAATGAACAGCGCCGCCGCCGGATGGCGGTCTCGGCTCAGATAATCAAAATACGCCCCACGCAGCGCGCCGACGAGCAATTTGTCCTTCACCGGACGCCCGTTCACAAACAGGTACTGCGCCACCGACGAGCCGCGCGAATAGGTTGGCAGCGCCGCATAACCAATCAGCCGCAGCCCTTCCCGCTCCGCATCAATCTTCAGCGCGTTTTCGGCAAATTCCTTGCCCAAAATTCGCGCCAAACGACCATGCAGCGCATCAAACAGATCGCCATTTTCCGCTTCCACGCGGAAGGTCACGCGGCCTTCGCCCCCTCCGGTCACATCGCGCAGGGTAAATCCAACAAACGGCTCCGCCATCGCCAGGCGCTTGACCACATCGGTGATCGCCTGCGCCTCCGCCCGATCCGAGCGCATGAACTTCAACCGCGCGGGTGTGGCATAAAACAGATCGCGCAATTCCACGATGGTACCACCAGACAGCGCCGCAGGCTTCACCGCGCTCATCGCGCCGCCTTCAACGGAGATCTGAGCCGCAGAGGCTTTGCCCACCCGGCTGGTGATGCTCAACCGCCCCACCGCGCCCAACGAGGGCAGGGCCTCGCCACGAAAGCCAAAGGTGTGGATGTCGAGCAGATCACTGCCGTCAATCTTGGACGTCGCATGGCGCGACAAGGCCAGCGGCAATTGTTCCTCGGTGATGCCACAGCCATCATCCGTGATCCGGATCAACGTCTTGCCGCCATCACCATAGGCAATCTCGATCCGCCGACTGCCCGCATCAATGGCGTTTTCCACCAGTTCTTTCACCGCAGAGGCAGGACGTTCGACCACCTCACCGGCAGCAATCCGGTTGATAGCGGCATCATCAAGTTGCCGAATAACCGGCAATTCTTGGCTTATGTTGGGGTTATCCACAGGCATAGTGCCAAATCTAGCATGTTCTCGTTTGATTCTACCACCAAGTTTGCAGGGATCAGCAGTCGCTTTTTGCCATCCCCGTGTCGCTCTTTCTCTGGACAGAGCACCAAGGCCACCTCATAATTTGATCAAATTTTTCAGCGTGCAGGAATCACCCCTGCACCCAAGGGAGCACAGCCATGAAAGACGACAACTTCCTGACGGAAAACAACGCCCGCCACCTCTGGCACCCAATGGGCGCACCAGCGGACAGCCACAGCACCCCGCCCAAGATCATCAAGGGCGCCGAAGGGGTGAACATCACTGACATCGACGGCCATGCCACCGTGGACGCCGTGGGCGGCTTGTGGTGCGTGAACCTCGGCTATTCCAACGACGTGGTGAAAGAGGCCATCGCCAAACAGCTCTACGATCTGCCGTATTACTCCGCTTTTGCCGGCACCTCGAACCCACCGGCGATCGAAGCCTCCTATGCGGTGCGCGAATTCTTCGCCGAGGACGGCATGTCGCGTGTGTTCTTCACCTCCGGTGGCTCCGACTCCGTGGAAACCGCCCTGCGTCTGTCCCGCCAGTACCACCGTCTGCGCGGCGAGCCGACCCGCACCAAATTCATCAGCCTCAAAAAAGGCTACCACGGCACCCACTTTGGCGGTGCAAGCGTGAACGGCAACAACCGCTTCCGCATCAACTACGAACCGCTGCTGCCCGGTTGTTTCCACCTGCCGTCGCCTTACCCTTATCGCAACCCGTTCAACGAAAGCGACCCGGCCCAGTTGGCGCAAAACATCGCCGCCGCTTTTGAGGACGAGATTGCCTTCCAGGACCCCAAGACCATCGCGGCCTTCATCATGGAGCCGATCCAGGGCGCGGGCGGCGTGATTGTGCCGGACGCCTCCTTCATGAAGCTGATGCGCGAAATTTGTGACCGCCACGGCATCTTGCTGATTTCAGATGAAGTCATCACCGGCTTTGGCCGCACCGGCGACTGGTCCGGCGCGCGGCACTGGGGCGTGCAGCCCGACATGATGACCACCGCCAAAGGCATCACCTCCGGCTATTTCCCGGTGGGTGCCTGCATGGTTGGCGACAAAGTGGCCGACGTGTTTGAAAACGATCAAACCGGCGAAGCGGCCATCTACCACGGCTACACCTACTCCGCCCATCCGGTAGGCTCCGCCGCCGTGATCGCTACGCTGGCCGAGACCACCCGTCTGGACCTGAAAACCAACGCCGCCGCCCGTGGCACGCAGTTGTTTGAAGGTGTGCAGAAGCTCGCTGAGAAATACGACATCATCGGTGACGTGCGTGGCGGCCACGGCCTGATGACTGGCATTGAACTGGTCTCTGACAAAGCCGCCAAAACCCCGATGGACATGGCCACCATGAAAAAGATCCACGAGGCCACCTATCAGGCAGGCTCCATGGTCCGCCTTGGCGCGCACAACGTGCTGATGTCCCCACCGCTGACCATTTCCGAGGGTGAGGTCAACACCATCCTCTCCGCTTTGGACACCGGTTTCGCGGCCGCTTAAAACCTTCTGCGGCTCGGGGCACATCGCTCCGGGCCGTCTGCAAAGAATGTGCGTTAACCTGACGGGGGCGTCAATTTTTGCACCTCCGCAAAACAGTCGCGATACCGACGTCATACCGATGCCCCAATTCGGCACACTGGGCTGCGTTAACCTTTGAGGCCGCACCAAATTTCCAACAAGTTTTCCTGTAAGGGTTTTCTTATTCCATTTTTGGAATATATAGAGCGCACCCGCGACTCTCATGAGGCCCCAATGCCGCAACCGCTCAAGCGTTACTTCCCCATCCTTCAATGGGCAAAAACCTATGACCGTCAGATACTTGGAGCCGATCTTATGGCCGCCGTGATCGTGACAATCATGCTGATTCCGCAGTCCTTGGCCTACGCCCTGCTTGCCGGTCTGCCCCCCGAAGTTGGCCTTTATGCCTCCATCCTGCCTCTGGTCGCCTACGCCATCTTCGGCACCTCCCGTGTGCTCGCCGTCGGCCCCGTCGCCGTGGTTTCCCTCATGACCGCCGCCGCCCTCGGAAACCTCGCTTTGCAAGGCACCACAGAGTACCTGATTGCGGCGATTACATTGGCCTTCATGTCCGGTGTTATGCTCACCCTGATGGGCCTCTTACGCCTTGGATTCCTTGCCAATTTCCTGTCCCATCCGGTGATCGCAGGCTTCATCACCGCCTCCGGAATTCTGATCGCCACAAGCCAATTGAAACACATCCTCGGCATCACCGCACACGGCCACACACTGCCCGAATTGCTCACCTCTTTGATGGCCCATTTGCCCGAAACCAACCTCTACACAGTGACCCTCGGCGCCACCGCCTTGGCCTTCTTGTTCTGGACCCGCAAAGGTCTCAAACCGTTCCTGCTCAAACTCGGCGTCACCCCACGCCTTGCTGACGTGATCACCAAAGCTGGTCCCGTCGCCGCTGTCGCCGCCACCACACTGTCTGCCTATACCTTTGATCTTGCTGAGAAAGGTGTGGCAATTGTGGGCACCGTCCCCACTGGTCTGCCCCCACTTTCGGCACCCAGTTTCTCGCCAGATCTCTGGTCCCAACTCTTCCTCGCCGCGCTCCTGATTTCCATCATCGGCTTTGTCGAAAGCGTCTCTGTGGCGCAGACCCTCGCCGCCAAACGCCGCCAACGCATCGACCCAGATCAGGAGCTTATCGGCCTTGGCACCTCCAACATTGCCTCTGCTATTTCAGGGGGTTACCCAGTCACCGGCGGTTTCGCCCGCTCGGTTGTGAACTTTGACGCAGGCGCGCAAACCCCCGCCGCCGGTGCCTTCACTGCCATTGGCATCGCCGGTGCCGCGCTCTTCCTCACGCCCCTGCTGTTCTTCCTGCCCAAAGCCACGCTGGCTGCCACCATCATCGTTGCCGTGTTGAGTCTCGTGGACCTCTCAATCCTGCGTCACGCTTGGGGCTATTCCCGCGTTGATTTTGCCGCTGTCGCCACCACCATTGCACTCACCTTGGGCCTCGGTGTGGAGGTCGGTGTCAGCGCCGGTGTGATCCTTTCCATCGCGTTGCATCTCTACAAAACCAGCCGTCCCCATGTGGCCGAGGTCGGCCTTGTGCCCGGTACACAGCACTTCCGTAACATCCTACGACACAAGGTAAAAACTGCCCCACACTTGGTGACACTACGCATTGACGAAAGCCTGTATTTCGCCAACGCACGTTTTTTGGAAGACTACGTTTATGACCGCGTGGTCTGTGACCAACCAATCACCGATGTGGTGCTCATGGCCTCGGCTGTGAACGAGATCGACATGAGTGCGTTGGAGAGCCTTGAGGCGATCAACAGCCGCCTCAAAGAGCTCAACATTCGTCTGCATTTTTCCGAAGTCAAAGGCCCTGTCATGGACCGCCTCAAACGTAGCCATTTCCTGGATGACCTGAACGGTGAAATCTTCCTCGCGCAATACGATGCGTGGACGAAGCTCAGCAATTCAGACACCAGCCAAGCGGCCTAAACCGCTGGCGCCCCGCTGCGATGCCTGTGGGGAGCAAAACACGCTGCCAACGCAAGGATAAGTCCGGACACCGTGGCGATCATGCCCGCCGCGCTGACCGCATTATCAAAGCCCAACCACAACGGCCCGTAGCCCGCAAAGACATAACCCAGAACCGCGGAAAGCACCGCAAAAACAACGCTCCACGCCACTTGATGCTCCAATCGATTGGTCATCAACCGCGCGGCGGCTGGCGGGCAAATGAACATCGCAATCACAATGATCGAGCCGACCGCATCAAACGCCGCCACCGCCGCCAAAGCAGCCACCATCACCAGCGCCACCCCCAAACGATTGGTTGCAATCCCCACAGCTTGCGCAAAGCTCTCGTCAAACGTCGACACCACCAAAGGCCGCCAGAACAACGACAAGAAGCCGATCACCCCAATCAAAGCGATGACAACACGTCCCAATTCAGGTGGCAGCCCAGCCAATGCCAATGGATCAAGCAAACTTGACCAGCCCACCGCGTCAAGCCAGATCAGGCTTTCCAGATTGCCATAAAGCGCGTGCTCCACATCCAGGTGCACAGACGAGGTATCACTTTGTTCCAAAAGCAAAACACCGGCTGCAAACAACGTGGTAAACGTCAGGCCCATCGCCGCACCCGGCTCGATATTGCCCAGCCGTCGAATGGCTTCGATCATTACCACGGACACCAACGCGGCCCCCGCTGCGCCCAACATCATTGGCGCAGCTGCCACCACGCCGGTGATCAAAAACGCCACAACAATGCCTGGCAACACCACGTGAGAAATTGCGTCGCCAATCAGGGCCTGTTTGCGCAACACAAGGAAGTTGCCCGGCAAAGCGCAAGCCACGGCCGCCAAGACGCCAATCAGCATCGGTGTCAACGACAGAGGGACAAATTCTTCACCGCTCATGATGTCACCCCCTGCGGCCCGCCAATGCGTTGATCAATCTCGGAAATCTGATCACCAGTCAGAACAGTCTCGATATCACGCAGCCCGTCATAGAGCGCCGCCGCGCTCTCAAACGCCTGATCCGCCCGCACCAACTCCCAGCGCTTCTCGTCCCGCAACGCTTTGGCCGCCCGTGCGCGCCCATCGTCTGTTGGCACGCCATCTGCATGCGCCAAACCTGCGCGCTTCAACAACCGCACCGTGAAGGCTTCATAAATCGGCTGTCCTTGTGCCAAAGCCAGCAATCCCTGACGCATATGCACCCGCCGCTGAAACCGCACATGTCGCAGGTAAACTGCCAGCACACCACGATTAGGCGCCAGCAACAGCGACAAAATAAACAAACCAAAACTCGACAATACAATGATTGGTCCGGTGGGCATCGCGGGCGCCACAGCGGACAGAGAGGCGCCAACCCAAGCTGCCAAGCCGCCACAAAGCCCTGAAATCAAAACCATATGATCGGTGCGCTCAGTCCAGAACCGGGCGGTGACAGGCGGAATGATCAACATGGCGACAATCAGGATCAGCCCTACAACTTTCAGGCCAATCACGGTGACCGCCAGCGCCAGTGCCATAATCGCAAGGTCCATCCGGCCCACATTCACGCCCCGCGACGCAGCGTATTCCGGATCAAAAGCCAGCAATGTCATCGGTCGCCGCAGGATCAAAACCGCCAGTAAGGTCAACGCCCCACCACCGGCAATCACCAGCGCGTCATTGAACAACATACCTGCCGTAGAGCCCAGCAAGAAGCCCTCTAGGCCCGCCGCACGTCCCGCCCCCATGGTTTGGATCACCGTCAGCAACACAATGCCAAAGCCAAAGAACACCGACAAAACCGCCCCAATCGCCGCGTCCTCAGACAGGCGCGTAAACCGCGTCAGCCAGCTCACGCAAAGCAGCCCAATCCAGGACGAGACCGCAGCGCCAAGCAGCAATCCGGGCAGCGCTCGCCCATCGCCGCCAAGCATGACCATCAACATAAAGGCAATGCCAACACCGGGCAGGGTCGCATGGCTGATGGCATCGCTCACCAATGCGCGTTTGCGCAGGTACAGAAACGTCCCGGTCACACCTGCCGCAATGCCCAGCAAGGTCGCACCAATAGTTACCAGCGTGGCGTTATAGCCAAGCTGCAAAGTCAACGCAGTCCAAAACATCTGTTAGCCCGCCAGCTCCAGCTGGTCGATCTGGCCTGTTGCCAACCGCCCGCCGTAAGTCTGGTTCAACATGTCTGGCGTAAACGCCTCGTCCACCGCGCCTTCGGCTACCTTGCGTGTGTTGATCAGGAATACCCGATCAAAATAGCTGCGCACGGTGGTCAGGTCGTGGTGCACAGCAACAACGGTTTTGCCTTCTGAACGCAAGGATTTCAGCACATCAATGATGGCTTTTTCGGTTGCGGCATCCACACCGGCAAACGGTTCATCCAACAAATAGAGATCCGCCTCCTGCGCCAACGCCCGTGCAAGGAACACACGTTGCTGCTGGCCTCCGGACAGTTGCCCAATCTGACGATCGGCAAAATCGGTCATGCCCACACGTTCCAAACAGGCGCGGGCTTTTTCCATATGCTGCGGACGAATGCGGCGCAGCAGGCCCAGTTCGCGATATAGACCCATCAGCACCACATCAATCACCCGGGTTGGGAAATCCCAATCCACGCTGGCGCGCTGCGGTACATAAGCAATGCGGTGCCGCGCAGCTTTCAATGGCTTACCAAAAACCAGAGCCTGGCCAGCCAATGGCGAAACAATGCCCAGCGCGGCTTTCAACAGCGTCGATTTACCGGCGCCGTTTGGGCCAATAATCGCGGTCATCGAGCCTTCTTCAACCGTCATGTCCACCGAGAACACCACCGGTTTCTGCCCATAAGACACCGTCAAGCCTCGGATCGCCAACGGGCTTTCGGTTGGGATCTCCGCCTTGGGCGCTGCGCCCATATTTGCTGCCAGTTCTAGGCTCATAGCTTTAATCCTTACGATCCCGCAGACAGGCGGCTGTTCATGCCACGCGCGGGCACATTCCCGCCCAGCGCGTCAGCAATGACTGTGATGTTGTGATCAATCATACCGACATAGGTGCCTTCATAAGTGCCATCCGGCCCCATCGCATCAGAGTACAGCTCGCCACCAATAGACACATCGTGGCCTTTTGCCGCCGCGCCCTCAACCAGTGCCCGCACGGTGCGATCTGACACGGAGCTTTCGACAAACACCGCCTTGATGTCGCGCTCGATCAATGTGTCGACCAATTCGCTGATCCGGTTGAGGCCTGCCTCACTGTTGGTGGAAATGCCCTGTACGCCCAATACGGAGAAGCCATACGCCGCGCCAAAATACCCAAACGCATCATGCGCAGTGAGCAAAGTTCGTGCCCCATCGGGTACCGAGGTCAGCGCGGTCTCCGCGTAGTCTGACAAGTCAGACAGCTCCGCCAGAAACGTCTCAGCATTGGCCACAAACCGCGCTTCACCCTCTGGCTGCGCATCGATCAACGCATCACGAATGCGCTCGGTCACAAACACCCACAACCGGGGATCCATCCACACATGTGGGTCAAATTTGTCGGCGTATTGATCATGCCCATTCAGCAACTCGACTGGCAATGTATCCGTCACCGCAACCACGGTGCCGCGCTTCTCCAGCTTGTGCATAAAGTCTTCCATCTGCGCTTCGAGATAAAGCCCATGCCACAAAACCAGATCCGCCTTGGTCAGCGCCACAATATCCGTACGCGTCTGGCGATAGGCGTGTGGATCAACACCCGGCCCCATCAAGCCCTTCACCTCAACCGCATCACCGCCAATGCGGCGCGCTGTGTCTGCGATCATGCCGGTGGTGGCGACTACCTGCATTTTCCCACCTGCAAAAGCAGGTGTTGCGCTAGCCAAACTGGCAGCGGTCGTTGCCACAATAAAATCTCGACGAGAGAATCGCATAGTGCATCCGTCCATTGGTTTCAGTTGATTATGAGAACCATTCTCAAGAGTGTCAACGCAATTGCGACTTATTCTCATCTTTTTGTTGACCAAATGATCAAAAAAGAACAACTGATGTCGTTCTGCGACTTGCCAAAGCCCTAGTTTCTGAGGCATTTTGATCCCTGTTTTCCGCAACAGGATGGACCGATGCAAACGCCCACCATTACCGCCGAAGGGCATCAACTGCCCACCGCGCTGGAACCGCGCAATCCCGGCATGGCGCTGGACCTTGATTGGGTTCGCACCGCGCAGGCCAACACGTCGGCCATCGAACGCCGCGCCAAGACCTTGCCGGGTCGCCGCTCAGTTAAGAAGGACTATCAGGCCGCCTGGCTGTGTAAAGCGATCTCCCTGATCGACCTGACCACCCTGTCCGGCGATGACAGCGAAGGCCGTGTCGCGCGCCTCTGCGCCAAGGCCAAACAGCCGGTGCGCGCTGACATCCTGGACGCTTTGGGCATGCAAGGCCTGACCACCGGCGCGGTCTGCGTCTATCACGACATGATCGATACTGCTGTGTCGTCTTTGAAGGGCACAGGCATTCCCGTGGCGGCTGTGTCCACCGGCTTCCCTGCTGGCCTGTCGCCGTACCACCTGCGCATCGCCGAGATTGGTGAAAGCGTGAAAGCCGGTGCCGAAGAAATCGACATCGTCATCACCCGCCGCCACGTGCTGCAAGGCAATTGGCAGGCGCTCTATGATGAGATGAAAGAGATGCGCGAAGCCTGCGGCGACGCGCATGTGAAAGCCATCTTGGCCACCGGCGAACTCGGCACTCTTCGCAACGTCGCGCGCGCCTCACTGGTCTGTATGATGGCCGGTGCTGACTTCATCAAGACCTCCACCGGCAAGGAAAGCGTGAACGCCACATTGCCCGTGAGCCTCGTGATGATCCGCGCCATCCGCGACTATTATGACCGCACCGGTTTCCGGGTGGGCTACAAACCCGCAGGCGGCATCTCCAAAGCCAAAGATTCTCTGGTCTATCTCTCACTCATCAAAGACGAGCTGGGCGACCGCTGGCTGCAACCGGATCTCTTCCGCTTTGGCGCGTCCTCGCTGCTGGGCGACATCGAACGCCAGCTCGAACATCATGTTACCGGCCAGTATTCGGCCAACCACCGCCACGCGATGGCGTAAGGACAGAGCCGTGATCGCAGCCCCAGACACCGCCGCCCCCATCCCGGATCAGCACCTTCTGCGTATGAAGGTCTGGTCCCAAAGGACGTGGGTCGCCCGTTGCGACGAGCACCTGTCTGGCGGCCATTTGGAGGCACGGCTTGCGGATTTCCTGCAAGAGGCCTTCGAATACGCGCATACACAGCCGGACCTTCTCGACAAAACCACCGCCCAAATTGCCGAAGCTGTCATGGCCGGCATTTTGCACAGCGAAACAGTGCCAGCCGAAGACCTTCAGGCCGCGCTTCACAAGATAACCTCGTAAGGGGAAGACAAATGACCGTTAAAGAGATTTTTGACACCATGGACTACGGCCCCGCCCCCGAAAGCGCCGCAGATGCGCTGGCCTGGATTGTCGATCAAGGCGCAGCCTTTGGCCATTTCATCGACGGCGACTGGACCACACCGCGCAAGGACTTCCAGTCCAAGAACCCCGCCAATGGCGAGACCCTGGCCGACCTGACCCAGGCGTCACAAGACGAAATCAATACCGCTGTGAAAGCCGCGCGTAAGGCCCAAGCCAAATGGGAAGGTCTCGGCGGTCACGGCCGTGCCAAATACCTCTACGCCATTGCGCGCCTGCTGCAAAAACACAGCCGCCTGTTTGCGGTGCTGGAAACGCTGGACAACGGCAAACCGATCCGTGAAAGCCGCGACATCGACATCCCGCTGGTGCAGCGCCACTTCTACTATCACGCGGGCATGGCACAGCTCATGGACGCGGAACTGCCCAACGCGCAAGCGCTGGGTGTCTGTGGCCAAATCATCCCATGGAACTTCCCGCTGCTGATGCTGGCCTGGAAAGTTGCGCCCGCGCTGGCAATGGGCAACACCGTGGTATTGAAGCCCGCCGAGTATACCTCCCTGACCGCGATGGCTTTTGCTGACATCTGTCAGCAAGCGGGACTGCCTGCCGGTGTGGTGAACATCGTCACCGGCAACGGAGCCGTGGGTGAGATGATCACCACGCATGAGGACATCAACAAGGTCGCCTTCACCGGCTCCACAGACGTCGGCAAACGCATCCGCGAGGCCACCGCAGGCTCCGGCAAGTCTCTCACGTTGGAACTGGGCGGCAAATCGCCCTACATCGTCTTTGAAGATGCCGACATCGACTCTGCCATCGAAGGTCTGGTTGACGCCATCTGGTTCAACCAGGGCCAGGTCTGCTGTGCTGGATCTCGTCTCCTGGTGCAGGAAGGGATTGCCGAAACTTTCTATCGCAAGCTCAAAGCCCGCATGGACGGTCTGCGTATTGGCAACCCACTGGACAAATGCATCGACGTTGGCGCGATTGTCGACCCGGTTCAGTTGCAAACCATCACCGACATGGTCGCAGACAACACCGACGGCGAAACCTACCATGCGCCCATCGACATGCCCGTCGAGGGCTGTTTCTACCCGCCCACATTGATCACCGGCCTCGCGCCGTCTTCCAAATTGATGCAGGAAGAGATCTTTGGCCCGGTACTGGTCTCCACCACCTTCCGCACGCCTTCCGAGGCCGTCGCGCTGGCCAACAACACCCGCTACGGCCTGGCTGCGACGCTCTGGACCGAAAACGTAAACCTCGCGCTCGACATCGCGCCCAAGCTTGTGGCCGGCGTGGTCTGGGTCAACGCCACCAACTTGTTTGACGCGGCCGCCGGCTTTGGTGGCGTACGCGAAAGCGGTTATGGCCGCGAAGGCGGTTGGGAAGGTCTGGCGGCCTACACCAAACCCAAAGGCTCCCCCAAGGCGCTAAAGCTTGTCGAAGCCTTCGCTGGTGGAAAAGGCCCGACCGATCCGCTGGACCGCACACCAAAACTCTACGTGGGTGGAAAGCAGGCCCGCCCGGATGGCGGCTACAGCCAAAACATCTACGGCAAATCCGGTGCACTTCTGGGCCAAGCCCCGATTGCCAACCGCAAAGACGTGCGCAACGCGGTTGAGGCCGCTCATGCCGCCAAAGGCTGGTCTGGAACCACAGGTCACCTACGCGCGCAAATTCTCTACTACATTGCGGAAAATCTCTCTGCCCGCAAAGACGAACTTGCCACACGCGTGAATCTTCTGACCGGCGGGAAGACCGGCGCGGCAGAGGTCGAAATCTCAATCCGCCGCCTCTTCACCTACGCTGCCTGGGCCGACAAATACGATGGTCAGGCGCATGGCGTGCCCATTCGTGGCGTCGCGCTGGCCATGAAAGAACCAGTGGGTGTGATTGGTGCGCTTTGTACGGACGATGCGCCGCTCCTGGGCCTGATCTCCGCGATGGCGCCGGCAATTGCCATGGGCAACCGCACGGTTCTGGTGGCCTCAGAAGCCTTCCCGTTGGCCGCCACCGATTTCTATCAGGTGCTGGACACCTCCGACGTGCCTGGTGGCGTGGTCAACATCCTCACTGGCTCCCACGCCGAGCTCGCAGGACCGTTGGCCAGCCACTTGGATGTGGACGCGGTCTGGTCTTTCTCGTCAACAGATGTCTCAGCCGAGATCGAACGCGCGAGCGCGGGCAACCTCAAGCGCACTTGGGTCAACAACGGTTTGGCGCGCGACTGGATGGGAGCAGAGGGCGAGGGCCGAACGTTCTTGCAGGCGGCCACTGAAGTCAAAAACATCTGGGTGCCTTACGGCGAGTAAGCCACAAACACTCAAACAAAACAAAAGCGCCGGTGAACTCTCACCGGCGCTTTTCATTTGGGCTCAGTCAATTCGTTAGGCGGCAGCCCACCGATCATCGTCACCGTCTTCATCAAACATCTCTACGTCGCCAGTTTCCGCGGTTGTGGCCGCGACACTAAATCCGCCAAGCACATCTACCAGCCGGTCGACAGCTCGATCGAGGCTAGAAGTGGCAGCCGAGGCCTCTTCCGCCCGCGCGGCATTGGCCTGCGTTGCACCGCCAATGGTCTGCATGCTGCCTCGGATCTGCTCAACCGACTGCGCCTGCACGCTGGACACATCCGAGATTTCAGCCACATTACCCGACACTTGGTTCACATCGCCAAGGATCGCCTCAAGCGCATCACCAACCTGACGCACCAGCGCCACCCCATTGGTCACATGCCCGTTGCTCTCGGAAATTAGTGCGTTGATATTCTGAGCCGCTTCCGCTGAACGATGCGCCAGTTCCCGCACCTCAGAGGCCACAATCGCAAACCCAGCGCCCGCTTCACCGGCCCGTGCCGCTTCCACACCAGCGTTCAACGCCAACAAGTTGGTTTGAAAGGCAATATCCTCAATCAAAGTCACAACATGATCAATCTGCGACGAAGACGCCTCGATCTCATCCATAGTGCTCACGGCCTGACGCACCACTTCCGCACCGTTGCTGGTCATGCTGCGGGTGTTGTCAAACCGCTCCTGTGTGGATTTTGCTTTCTCCACCGCGCCGTTCATGGCATCGGCAATCTGCTCCACCGCATCGGTCACACCTTGCAACGCACTCGCCTGTTTCTCGGTGCTATGTGCCACACTGTTGGACACTTCAGCCAACTCTCGGCTGTCCACCTCAATCTGACTGGACACAGAAGTCACGGACGTGATGATCCCGCTCAGTGAAGACACCGCATCATTGAAGCTCTTGCGCAGTGCTTCATAGCTCTTGTCAAACGTATGGTTGATAGTGGCATCCAAATTGCCGCCCGCAATGCGAGTGAGACGCTCATGCAGCGTGCTCACCACCTCAGCCTGCGCCTGTTGACGCCCCTCGATGCGGGTCTTTTCGGCCTTCAGTGCTTCCATGGTTTCAGACAACACCGCTTGCTCTTTGTTGCGCTCGTTCATCTGGCGCAGCGTGGTCATGACTGAGGTCAGCAAAATGCCAGTTTCGGCAATCACAACAACCGCATGCAGCACGGTGCGTCCAATGTTTTCCATCAGATCCACAGACGGGTACACCATCGCTGGCCAAAAGAAAGTCAGCACCAAATGGTGCACAGCGGTCACGCCAGCGCCCACCAAAAGCGATGCAGGACAGGTCATCAGAGTCAGCATCGCCAGCGCAGCAAAGAACACCATGTGCACATCCAACTGCCACGCATGTCCGGCCATTGCTGCCAAGATCACAGCGATCTGCCCGATCACCGCCACGGTCACACTCAATCGCGCCGCCAGATTGCCGCCCAGCCGGAACGCGTAGAACGCCAGCGCCGCAAAAACGCCTGCGGACATACCAATCATCACAACTTGACCGCCCCGCATAAAGGCAATCGCCGCCGCGGTAGCGCCCAATACGGCTGCCACAATGGCCAAAACTTTCACGCCCGTCTGACGGGCCTTTGTTAATTTCAGATCATCAGTCATGTTGTCTCACCACACAGCCAGGCCAGCGCTTCGCCGTCCAAAATGGCCCATGCTCCGTTCCGTTTCAGTCTCTGTTCAAATGCGTCGTCTTCTGACCATCCCATGACCGCAAGCGGGGCGCGTGTTACGCCCACCACTTGGCCGCCAGAGGTTTCAATCAGACCCGTCAGATCTGTCCCAGGACGCGCGACAACCAAAACCGGCCCACCTGTTTTCACGGGGGCGCTGACAATTGCCAAAACCGGGGTCACGGTCAGGCAAAAGACAACAGCGAGAATCGCCGGAAGATATTGCGCGCGTTGGGTCATCCCGCCCTTCTTGCGACAAAACAGTTTCCAGCCGCTTAATTGCCGGAGGCAAATTAGTTTGCACATCAAAATTACTCGAAGTCGGATTGGCGCAGGGCACACGCCAACAAAAAAAAGCGCGCTGGTCGGACCAACGCGCTTTCGACATGTCTTAGAGGGTTAAACTGCCCAGTTTAACCTGGCAGCTTGGTGGTGCGCAGGTATGGGAAGTGGGTGGTGAACTCCCCATATTTGGCTTTTGCATCCGCATCACTTACCGCAACCGGGATCACCACATCGCCACCTGGAGTCCAGTTCGCCGGGGTGGCCACGTTTTCTTTGGAAGCGGTCTGCAAGCCATCCAGCGCCCGCAAAACCTCAGCAAAGTTACGACCAACGTTCATTGGGTAAGTCATCGACAGCTTCAGCTGTTTGTCCGGACCAATGATGAAAACGGAGCGCACAGTGGCGCTGTCCGCAGGCGTGCGACCATCCGGCAGATAGGCTTCCGCCGGCAGCATGTCGAAGGCTTTGGACACAGCCAGACCATCGTCGGCAATGATCGGGAAACCGGCACCAGTGCCCGCATAAGATTCGATGTCTTTCTTCCAGCCCTTGTGGTCTTCCACGCCATCCACGGACACACCAATCACTTTGGTGCCGCGCGCCTGCCACTCTTCTGCGAGCTGCGCGACTGCACCAAACTCCGTGGTGCAAACCGGTGTGAAATCTTTGGGGTGAGAGAACAGAATGGCCCAGCTGTCACCAATCCAGTCGTGAAAAGTGATCGTGCCCTGATCCGTCTCGGCGGTGAAATTTGGCACAACATCATTGATTCGCAAGCCCATGGGTATCTCCCTCTCTGTGGGTCGCACATCCCGCCTTGCCAACATCTGGCGAGACAATTCTCGCGGGTAGGGCCGGATGTAAAAACGGTTTTCAGTCGCAAAACGACTGAGGGACAGACTACATCTGTCTTTTTTGAACGCCACCCCTTTACCGGAAGAAATAATTTGATCAAATTACTCGTGACCGCGCGTCGCGCCCACTTGCGGCCCCCAGTTTTGCCGCGCACAGTGATGCCAAGATCGAGAGGGAGTGAATACCATGATCGAGAAACGCCAATTCTACATCAACGGACAATGGGTCAACCCAATTGCCGCCAATGACCTGCCTGTCATTGACCCCGCCACCGAAGACACCTGTGCTGTGATTTCGATCGGCGATCAAGCCGACACAGACGCCGCCGTTGCCGCCGCGCGCGCGGCCTTCCCAGCGTGGGCAGATACGCCTCTGGAAGAGCGTGTGGCCTTGGTCAAAAAGCTCCGTGAGATTTACATGGCCCGCCGCGACGACATGGCCGAGGCCATGCGCTTGGAAATGGGTGCGCCAACCGATCTCGCCAAGAACAACCAATGGGGCGCCGGTGTCTGGCACCTTGATGGCTTCCTTGAGGCGCTGGAAGACTTCGAATTCGAATATGCCATGGGCGCAGACCGCATGCGCAAGGAGCCGATTGGCGTCTGCGCCATGATCACCCCGTGGAACTGGCCAATGAACCAAGTATTCCTGAAGGCCATCCCAGCGCTTCTGGTGGGCTGCACCATGGTGCTTAAACCATCCGAAATCGCCCCGCTGTCCTCCATCGTCTTCACCGAAATGATGGACGAAGCAGGTTTCCCGGCGGGCGTCTTCAACATGGTCAACGGTGATGGCGTTGGCGTCGGTTCCCAGCTGTCCGCGCACCCGGATGTGGACATGGTCAGCTTCACCGGTTCCACCCGCGCAGGCATTGCCATCTCCAAAGCCGCGGCCGACACGCTCAAACGCGTGAGCCTAGAGCTGGGTGGCAAAGGCGCCAACATCATCTTTGCCGACGCCGACGAAAAAGCCGTCAAACGTGGCGTGATCCACTGCATGCAAAACACCGGCCAATCCTGTAACGCCCCAACCCGTATGATGGTTGAAAGCAGCCGCTATGCCGAAGCTGTGGACCAAGCCAAAGCCGCGGCAGACGCCACCCAAGTTGGCGCCACAACGGAAACCGGCCGCCACATCGGTCCGGTGGTTTCCGAGCTGCAATTCAACAAGATCCAGGGCCTGATAGAGACCGGCATCAAAGAAGGTGCGACCTTGGTGTCTGGCGGATTGGGCCGTCCGGAAGGCATGAACAAAGGCTTCTTTGTCCGTCCAACCGTCTTTGCGGATGTGACTCCGGACATGACCATCTACCGCGAGGAAATCTTTGGCCCGGTGCTGGCAATCTCGCCGTTCGAAAGCGAAGAGCAAGCGGTGCAAATGGCCAATGACACGGTCTATGGTCTGACCAACTACATCCAGACACAGGACGATGACAAACGCCTACGCATGGCGCGTCAGGTCCGCTCCGGCATGGTGGAAACCAACGGTGTGTCCCGCATCAATGGCTCACCGTTTGGAGGCTATGGCCAATCCGGCAACGGTCGCGAGGGCGGCACTTGGGGTCTGGAAGAGTTCTGCGAAACCAAATCCATCAGTGGCGTACCAATGGCGTAATTGACGGCCCCATCAAAATAGAAACAGCCGCAGACTCTCGTCCGCGGCTGTTTTTTATTGCCTTAAGCAGCAGACTTCCGCGGCCGGCTGCGCCGGCGACGACCCGCGCCTGGCTTGCCACCGGCGTTCCCGCCCGGCTTGCCACCCGGCTTCCCGCCTGGTTTGCCACCTGCGTTTGCACCTCCACGGCCACGGGATTTCTGCCCTTGACCAGCCGCAGCCCGCGCGTCCCGCGCATATTGCTTGCTGCCTTCAGACGGCTCCCAATCCGGCCGATCAAACTTACGTCCAATCAGCTTTTCGATATCTTTCAGGTAATCCCGCTCATCCGATGCACAGAAGGAAATCGCCTGCCCATCACGCCCGGCCCTCGCGGTGCGGCCGATGCGGTGAACGTAAGACTCAGCCACATTGGGCAGGTCAAAGTTGATCACCAGTGAAATCGCCGGAATATCAATACCCCGTGCCGCCACGTCGGTGGCCACAAGAATAGATATGTCGCCATCACGGAATGCCTTGATAGCGCGATCCCGCTGCCCCTGGCTTTTATTGCCGTGGATCGAGGCCGCATTGAAGCCTTCCGCAACCAGCTGCTTCATCATCCGCTCCGCACCATGTTTGGTACGGGAGAAAATCAGCGTGGTGGCATCTTTGTTTTCCGTCAGAATTTCGCGCAAACGCACGCGCTTCTCGCCTTTTTCATGGAACTCAACCGACTGGGTGATCTTATCCGCAGTTTTGCCGGGAGGGGCACATTCCACCCGTTTCGGGTTGGT
The DNA here is from genome assembly GCF_900182745.1 of Shimia sagamensis. Lineage (GTDB taxonomy): Bacteria > Pseudomonadota > Alphaproteobacteria > Rhodobacterales > Rhodobacteraceae > Shimia > Shimia sagamensis. The sequence goes on from NZ_FXTY01000001.1 coordinate 306,170, forward strand.
CAGGTAGCTTCCGCTCAGCTCGTTCATCTGCTTGGGCATGGTGGCCGAAAACAGCATGGTTTGACGTGGTGTTCCCAGATGCGGCGCAATTTTGCGCAAGCTGTGAATGAAGCCCATGTCGAGCATCTGGTCTGCTTCATCCAGCACCAGATAGCCAACCGTAGACAGGTCAATTTCACGGCGATCCAACAGGTCAATCAACCGACCCGGCGTGGCCACCAGAATATCGCACCCGCGCTTCAGCATGCCAATTTGGCGGTTGATGGATTGCCCACCCACCACGGTCATGACCTTCATCGGCGTACCCTGCACCATCGGGCGCAGGTTTTCAGCAATCTGATTGACCAGTTCACGTGTTGGCGCCAATACCAGCGCCTTGACAGATTTGGGCATCGGACGCCCAGGCGTCGCCAAAAGGCGATCCATCATTGGCAGACCAAAGGCCAGCGATTTGCCGGTGCCGGTCTGTGCCAGCCCCATGATGTCGTGCCCATCCAGCGCCAACGGAATGGCTTTCTCCTGAATCGGAGTTGGTTTGTCAAAACCGGCTTTTTCCAAGCCTTTTAGAATAGTGGGCGACAGGCCCAGCTGCTCGAATGTTGACACAAAATGTCCTTTCACGCCGCGCGCGCCCTCAGCGCCACGCAGCAAAACGTCATCGACCCCGCTTGGGGCCGCAATCGGGTTCGGCAGCACCGCCACGGCACAAATCATTTTGCACACGCCCGGCCTGTCCGTTGGAACCCTGCGTGATGGGAACGAGAGATGTCGCTGATGCGCCAGTCAGGTCTCTTTGGATAAGACAAACCCCGGCGCGGCATGCTCACGCGGCTGCGCAACGACCCGCTCCACATATAGGTCCCGCCGCCAAAGTCAACCTCACAGCAAAAAAGGACCGACGCTTTTGCATCGGTCCTTTTGGTTTTTCTCAAAGCATCCGTGGAGTGCCCCACTCTGTGCGATCAGGCTTTGCCCTTCCACGGCACCAGATATTTCTCGGCCCAGCGCATCATCATATCGATGCCAAAGCCAATGATCCCGATCAGGATGATACCCATCAACACAATGTCGGTGTCCTGAAACTTGGACGCCGCCACAATCATCTTACCAACACCTTTTTCCGCCGCGACAAGTTCCGCCGCCACAACCGTGCCCCAGCAAACCCCCATCGCAACCCGCGCTGCGGTGAAAATCTCTGGCAAAGAGTTGGGAATGATCACATGGCGCAGAATCTGACGCTTGTTGGCTCCAAGCGAGTAAGCCGCATGTACCTTGGTGATATTCACCCCGGACACGCCTGACCGTGCACCAATCGCCATGATCCACAGCGCTGCGAGGAACAGCAGGATAATTTTGCCCTGCTCGCCAATCCCGGCCCAGATAATCACCAGCGGAATCAGTGCCAATGGCGGCACCGGGCGCATAAATTCCACAATTGGATCAAACCAGCCACGGAACCAATTGGACAGGCCCATGGCATAGCCAAGCGGAATGCCAACCGCCGCACCCAACGCAAAACCGACGATCACCCGGAACAACGAATAGCTCAGGTGTTCTGCCAATGTGACGTTCTGATACCCGTCCTGACTCACCGAAATCAGCCGTTTCCACACGCTTTCCGGCGCAGGCAACCAGATATCTTCCATCTGCCAGCCCTTGGAGGGTTCAAAGTTCAATGTGCCTTTGTCGGTCAATGCCACACGGCCAAAACCCACTTGCACATCCGAATCCCGATCAATCGCTTGCCCATCAACAGCAATGATCTTGGCGCCATCCTTGCGGGTCACCTCATCATTGGCATCCCAGCGCAGCAGTTTTGAACGGTAGGCTTGCACAACCAGAGAATCGTTTTTGGCGATACCTTCATTGTCGGCTGCAACCGGTGCCTCGGGTTTTTCACCAGCCTCATGCACCAACACATCGACTGTTGCATCAGCTGTCGCGCCACCTGCGGCTTCCACCGTGTAGGTGAATGACGCCTCCCCCACAAATGGTCCCGGCGCATGTAGGAATTTTGGAAGCAACGATGAGCCGGTGAACGCCCCCCAGATCACAAAGATCAGCACAATCGATATCACCGAGGCCGCTTTGTTGGAGATCACCGCACTTTCGTCCCCAAACGTCACCGTCTTGAGTGATGTGTAGTCTCGTCTGGATGAAAGGCGCTGTTTCACCTGCGTGAACAGGAAAGAAGCCAATAGAATCAGGCCCACGTAGAGGATGACATAGGGCAGTGCGCCAACCACCGAAATCAACAGCGTGATCAGCTCGCCACCAAGGTCTGCAAAAATCTGTCCCATTTTATGCGCTCTCCTCAGTGCGGCCCATGATCTCTTCTTCCATGTTCCAGATCATGTTGAGGATCTCTTCGCGTGTTGGGGCATAGTCGGGATGTTTCTTCACCTCCCGCAAATCCGCGCCCACACCCATATCTGCAAACGGCAGGCGATATTCTTTGTGGATACGTCCTGGCCGCGGTGCCATCACCAACAGCCTTTCGCCCAGCAACAGCGCCTCATCCACCGAGTGGGTGATCAAGATGATGGTTTTGCCGGTCTCTTTCCAAAGCTTGAGCACAAGGCTCTGCATTCTCTCGCGGGTCAGCGCATCCAAGGCACCGAGGGGCTCATCCATGAGGATCACATCCGGGTCATTGGCCAAACACCGGGCCAAAGCAACACGTTGCTGCATCCCGCCGGACAGCTCATAGACCATCTTTTCTTTGAAGTCCTGCAAGCCCACCACATCCAGCAAGTGGTCTACAATCTCGGCACTCTCAGACTTAGGCATACCCTTCATATCCGGGCCAAATCTGACGTTGTCGCGCACCGACATCCACTCAAACAGCGCACCTTGTTGAAACACCATGCCACGCTCGGCATCTGGCCCAAACACTCGGTGCCCGTTCAACACAATCCGCCCTTCCGTGGGCGCTAAAAATCCCGCCACAATATTCAGCAGCGTGGTTTTGCCACAGCCAGATGGCCCCAGCACGCTCAGCAACTCACCCTGTTTGAGATCAAGGCTTACGTCCTTCAGCGCTTGCACATGACTGCCGTTGGGCAAGTCAAAACGCATGGACAGGTTCTGTATGGTTAATCCGGTCATGGTCCCTATCTGACATTGGGCATCGCTTTGGCGACGCACGGCGGTTGGCCCGCCTGTTCTTTGGGAAATATTGAAGACAAAGCCCACACCTCGATGGATGCGGGCTTTGTTTTTCTCAGCAGTTACATGCCTTTGGCAGTTTCCAGTGGCCCGGTGTTCACCGCGCCATCATAGCTGTCCAATGCACTTGGGATTGAGCCGGCACCAACAAACACGCCCGCAACACCTTTCATGAAGTCCTGCGCCGTGCCACCCAACCAGGCGCCGCCCAGTTGCTCATCCACAGTTGGGAACTTGAAGGTCGCAAGTGTGGAGGCAGTGTCCTCTTCGGTCATGCCCGCATCTTTGGCGATCACAGGCAACATCTTGGCCTGATTAGCCTCATCCGCCCACATCGCGTTAGCGGCTGCGGTCACACCAAGGAACTTCGCCAGCATCTCGCCATCTTCGGCGATATAAGACGCAGGCGCCGTGGTGGCATCAAACACCAGAATGCCCAGCTCTTCTTTTTCAGCTCCTGTCAGCAACACGTTGCCGTGCTCGGTCATGCGGCGCAGCGCACCACCCCAACCACAAGCCATGTCCAGCGACCCTTGCGCCAATGCCGCAGCGCCCTCGGCCGGTGCCATATCCACCACTTCCATCGAGGCCACATCCACACCGAAGTGGTTCATCTGGCTCAGGAAACCATAGTGCGCAGCGGTGCCCAGCGGCACAGCCACTTTCTTGCCCGCCAATTCACCAGCGCTGTCTTTGTCAATTTCCAGTCCCGAGGCGACAACACAGTTGTCATTGTCGGAGTAGCTCACCGCCACATCCACGATTTGGATATCCTGACCCGCAGAAGCTGCAACCACAAACGGCGGCACACCCTGGCTCACGGAAATCTGCACATCGCCAGAGGCCATGGCCGCGCTCATCGCGGTGCCGGTGTCAAAGCTCACCCAATTGATCGTGGTGCCCATGGCTTCTTCATACATGCCGGTCTGCTTGGCGTATTGGAATGGCATTGGCCATTCCAAGAAATAGGCCACGGTAATTTCGGCGGTCGCCGCTTGCGCACCTACCAGCATGGCAGTGGAGGCCGCTGCGCCCATCAGCATCGTTTTCAAGCTCATTATCATCTCTCCCGTTGTCGATTCTGGCGCGAACTTCCTGCCAGGATCATTGGGCCTTGGGCCTCTTTTTTGATCACCGACACTGCGCGTCCTCCTTGAGGGGAGCGGAAATTCCGGCACCGATCAATGTTTTTTTCAGCAATTCAACCTCTCGAACCCGCGTCTTTGGGTGTTTGGACATATTTGACCATTTGGTTGAAAACCTTAAAAACTAGGGGCTTGGTGCCATATTGTCGGTTTTTTTGAGACGCCCAGATACTTTTCTGGCCTTACACGGCTATAATTTTTGGCCCTATAATCTTGCTTGAAAAAGTCGCGAGGATGGCGTGAAGTCTAACGCAGCGGACCGATTTCGCGCTCAACTCACAACCTAAAGTAGATTCTTTACCAGGAGGACTCGCGCCATGGATGGCACACTGAAAGATAACGACCTCAGCCACGTCGTAAATGCCGACAAAGCGCACGTTTGGCACCATCTCGTGCAGCACAAGCCATTCGAAACCAACGATCCTCGCATCATTATCGAAGGCAAAGGTATGCGCGTGTGGGATCAAAATGGTAAAGAATACATCGATGCGGTGTCCGGCGCGGTCTGGACGGTCAACGTTGGCTACGGCCGCGAACGCATTGCCAATGCGGTACACGCCAACCTGATGAAGATGTGCTACTTCGCCAATGCCGCCGGCAACGTGCCTGGCGCGCTCTATGCGGAAAAGCTGATCGACAAAATGCCCGGCATGAGCCGCGTCTATTTCACCAACTCCGGATCAGAGGCCAATGAAAAAGCCTTCAAGATGATACGGCAGATTGCGCATAAAAAGTATGGCGGCAAAAAACACAAAATCCTCTACCGCGACCGTGACTATCACGGCAGCACCCTGGCGGCGATGTCGGCCGGCGGCCAGGATGAGCGCAATATGCAATATGGCCCCTTTGCGCCCGGTTTTGTGCGCGTGCCACATTGTATGGAATATCGCAAAGACGAGCTCGGCCTCGGCCACCTTTCCGGCCGCGACTTTGGCATTGCTGCCGCCAACCAAATCGAAGACGTCATCCTCAAAGAAGGTCCAGACACCGTCGGCGCACTGTGCCTGGAACCTGTAACCGCAGGTGGCGGCGTGATTACCCCGCCAGAAGGCTATTGGGAACGCGTGCAGGAAATCTGCAAGCAGTATGACATCCTGCTGCACATCGACGAAGTGGTTTGCGGCATTGGACGCACTGGCACCCATTGGTTTGGATACCAACACTACGGCATCAAACCGGATTTTGTGACCATGGCCAAAGGTGTGGCTTCCGGCTACGCCGCCATCGCCTGCATGGTGACCACCGAAGAAATCTTTGACCTGTTCAAAGCTGACGCATCTGACAAGCTCGACCATTTCCGCGACATCTCCACTTTTGGGGGCTGCACCGCAGGTCCCGCGGCCGCGCTGGAAAACATGGCCATCATCGAAGAAGAAGGCTTGCTGGAAAACTGCACCGCCATGGGCGAGCGTATGATGGGCAACCTTCAGGCACTGATGGAAAAGCATGAGGTTATTGGTGACGTGCGCGGCAAAGGTCTCTTCCTTGGCTGCGAACTGGTCAAGGACCGCGACACCAAAGAACCAGTGGACGAAGCAGACATCACCGCCATCGTCGGGGATTGCGGCGCTCAGGGTGTGATCATTGGCTCTGCCAACCGCTCGGTGCCCGGTCGCAACAATGTGATTGCATTTTCTCCTGCACTGATCGCGACGGCAGATGACATCGACGCGATTACAAACGCTGTCGACAATGCGCTGACCAAAGTGTTTGGCTAACAAAATCATATCACATTCTTGCGCCCCCTGCTCCACCAAGAACAGGGGGCGTATTTTCTGAAAGGACGTCCCATGTGGCCCGCCCCAATCACACTGACCGGCACCCATGTGTCTTTGGAGCACCTGTCTCAAGACCACGCCAATGACTTGACTGAGGCCTCAGCGGACGGTGACTTGGCAGCACTTTGGTACACAATGGTCCCCGCCCCCAACGACGTGCCCGCCAACATTGATGCCCGCCTTGCCACTCCCGGCATGACACCTTTTGCCATTCTGGACACATCCGGCAAAGCCGTGGGTATGACCACTTACATGAACGCCGACGAAACAAACCGGCGTGTGGAAATTGGCTCCACCTGGTATCGCGCTTCGGTACAACGCAGCCCGATGAATACCGAGTGCAAACTCTTGATGCTGAGCCACGCCTTTGACGCTCTCGACTGCATCGCAGTCGAATTTCGCACGCATTTCATGAATCGTGCCTCGCGCAATGCCATTGAGCGTCTTGGCGCAAAATTTGACGGTGTCTTGCGCAACCACATGATTATGGCCAACGGCACCCTGCGCGACACTGCGGTCTATTCCATCTGCCAGCATGAATGGCCTGCGGTGCGGGCAAATCTTGAACACAAGCTGACGGAAATGGACCAGCAGTGAACGTCCAGTTTGCCAGCACGATAAGTCCAGTATAGCGTCCCCTTATGGCCATATCTGTCGAAACATTCTTTCTCGCGCCCGGTTTCCAGGGCACGCTTCAAGCGCAAATCCAGCAACTCATTGCCGAAGGCATCTTGTCCGGACGCTTTCGCCGTGGAGAAAAACTGCCGTCGTCGCGTAAATTGGCCACGCATCTCGGGGTGTCCCGCATCACAGTTACGCTTGCCTACACAGAGCTTCTGGCCAACGATTATCTGACCTCTCGCGGCCGCTCCGGCTATTACGTCAGCGAAAATGCACCTGTTCCGCCGTCCTTTGACCCGCCCAAACCACGCGAAGACCGCATCGACTGGACTCGCGCGTTAGGCCGTCGGTTTACAGGCGGCGACACGCCAGACAAACCCAAAGACTGGGCCAATTACCGCTTCCCCTTTGTCTACGGTCAAACCGATCCAAGCCTGTTTGACCATGCCAATTGGCGTCTTTGCGCATTGCAGGCCTTGGGACAAAAAGATTTCACTGCACTAACCGCAGACTACTATGATCAAGACGACCCCGAACTGGTCGAATTCATCGCGCGCAACACCCTTCCCCGTCGCGGCATCATTGCCCGTCCCGAAGAAATCCTGATCACCCTTGGCGCCCAGAACGCCCTTTGGATCGCGGCGCAGATCTTACTGACGCAACGCCGCACGGCCGCCATCGAAAACCCTTGCTACCACGCCCTGCGCGACATCTTGAATCAATCGCGCTGCCACGTTGACGCCATCAACGTGGATCGCGACGGCCTCAATCCCGCGCTGATCTCAAACGAAGCCGATGTGATTTTCACTACCCCCAGCCACCAATGCCCAACCACCGCCACCATGCCGATGGACCGTCGTCATGCGCTTTTGGAGCACGCCCGCAACATCGATGCGCTGGTGGTCGAAGACGACTACGAATTTGAAATGTCCTTCTTGGATGCGCCATCTCCAGCCTTGAAATCACTCGATACCGAAGGCCGCGTGATCTACGTTGGCAGCTTCTCCAAATCACTCTTTCCGGGCCTGCGCCTCGGCTACCTGGTCGGTTCAGAAGCCTTTATTCGCGAGGCCCGCGCATTGCGGGCATCCGTCATCCGCCACCCGCCCGGTCACATCCAACGCACCGCCGCCTACTTCCTATCTTTGGGCCACTATGACGCCCTGATCCGCCGCATTCGCGAAGCCCTCAAAGCCCGTCGCGCAGTTATGCAAGACGCAATTGAGCAATATGGCTTGACGGTTGCGGGCCAAGGCGCTTTTGGCGGCTCCTCCTTTTGGATGCGGGCAAACCCCGAAGTGAACACGGAAATACTGGCACAGGCGCTAAAATCTGATGGCGTTCTGATTGAGCCCGGCCACCCGTTTTTCACAGACGAAGCCCCGCCCCAAAACTTCTACCGGCTCGGCTATTCCTCCATTCCCTCCGAGCGAATCCCTGAGGGTGTTTCTCGTATCGCCCGCGCCCTCGGTCAGCGCTGATCTGGATACATTCGGCCACCCATTCTGGCCCTAACGCCAGATTGCCGCAATTCGTAGTTTCAATCAAAATGACCGCCCCACCACAGGAGTCGGGCGCAGCATGGAGTTTGCCTCATGAAAATGACCACCGAAGAAGCCTTTGTGAAGGTGCTTCAACGCCACGGTATTGAACATGCCTTTGGAATCATTGGCTCTGCGATGATGCCCATCTCGGACCTCTTCCCCAAAGCGGGCATCATGTTCTGGGACTGCGCCCACGAAGGCTCCGCCGGCATGATGAGCGACGGTTACACCCGCGCCACCGGCAAAATGTCGATGATGATCGCGCAAAACGGCCCCGGCATCACCAACTTCGTGACCGCTGTAAAAACCGCTTACTGGAACCACACTCCGCTGCTGTTGGTCACACCACAGGCCGCCAACAAGACCATTGGTCAGGGTGGTTTCCAGGAAGTTGAACAGATGAAACTGTTTGAGGACATGGTGGCCTATCAGGAAGAGGTGCGTGACCCGACCCGTGTCGCCGAAGTCCTCACCCGTGTGATCAGCCAAGCCAAACGTCTTTGTGGCCCGGCACAACTCAACATCCCGCGTGATTTCTGGACTCAAGTTGTCGACATCGACATCCCGGATCCAATCGAGTTTGAGGCCTCCTCTGGCGGCAGCAACTCCGTCACAGACGCCGCTGCCCTGCTTTCCTCCGCCAAGAACCCGGTGATTCTGAACGGCGCGGGCACTGTGTTGTCCGAAGGCGGCATTCCCGCCTCCATCGCTCTGGCCGAACGCCTCGATGCGCCGGTGTGCGTTGGCTATCAGCACAACGATGCCTTCCCGGGCAACCACCCGCTGTTTGCTGGACCGCTCGGCTACAACGGCTCCAAAGCGGGTATGGAACTGATCAAAGAGGCTGACGTTATTCTGGCCCTTGGCACCCGCCTGAACCCCTTCTCCACCCTGCCGGGCTACGGCATGGAATACTGGCCAGCGGACGCCAAAATCATTCAGGTGGACATCAACCCCAACCGCATCGGTCTGACCAAGAAAGTCGAAGTGGGTATCGTGGGCGACGCCGCCAAAGTGGCCACGGGTATCCTGGAACAGCTTGCGGACAACGCTGGTGACGCGGGACGCGAGGATCGCAAAGCCCACATTTCCAAAACCAAATCCGCCTGGGCACAGCAGCTCTCCTCCATGGACCACGAAGACGACGATCCCGGCACCAGCTGGAACGAACGCGCCCGCGCTGACAAGCCAGACTGGATGTCCCCACGTATGGCCTGGCGTGCGATCCAATCTGCTCTGCCGCGCGAAGCCATCATCAGCTCCGACATCGGCAACAACTGCGCCATCGGCAACGCCTACCCGTCTTTTGAGGAAGGTCGCAAATATCTGGCACCTGGCCTGTTTGGTCCCTGCGGGTACGGCCTGCCAGCTATTGTTGGCGCCAAAATTGGCCAACCGGATGTACCAGTCTGCGGTTTCGCCGGCGACGGTGCCTTTGGCATCGCGGTGAACGAGTTGACCGCCATCGGCCGCGGTGAATGGCCTGCCGTGACACAGATCGTCTTCCGCAACTACCAGTGGGGCGCTGAAAAGCGGAACTCCACCCTGTGGTTTGATGACAACTTCGTTGGCACCGAGCTGGACACATCCGTGTCTTATGCTGGCATCGCTCAGGCCTGTGGCCTGGAAGGCGTTGTCGCCCGCACCATGGACGAGCTGACCGCCGCACTGAACAAAGCCATCGATGATCAGATGAACCACGGCAAAACCACCCTGATCGAAGCCATGATCAACCAGGAACTGGGTGAACCCTTCCGTCGCGACGCAATGAAAAAGCCTGTTTCCGTGGCCGGTATCGACGCGGCTGACATGGTCAAACAGACCGGAAGCTGACCCCTTGAAGCCGCTCCGCCAAATACTTGGTGCCGCCAGCGGCTCTGACAAAATCATCGCCCTTTCTGAGGGCGATGATCCCCGCGTAGCAGAGGCTGCGCTTATGATCCGCAAGGAAAAGGTGGCCCGCGTCCTCTTGGTGGGCAACCCGATTACCATCGCCGAGCATCTCGCATCCCACGGCACCACCCCCGAGGAAGTTGCTGGCGAAATTGAGATCCACGATCCCAGTAACTCACCCCTAATTGACGAATTTCGCGACACATTGGTGGCCTTACGCGCCCACAAAGGCATGACGCCCGAAAAAGCCGCAGCGCAAGTCCGTCACCGCCTGACCTATGCGTCGCTTTTGGTGCAAACGGGCCGCGCCCACGGCACCGTCGGCGGCGCTGCTGAAACCACATCTGACACTGTGCGCACCGCGCTTCAGATCATCGGCAAAGCGCCAAATTCGGCGATGGTCTCCTCTTTCTTTTTCATGCTCTACTGCAAGGAACATCACACTGTGAAAGGCGCGCATATCTTTGCGGATTGCGGCTTGGTGGTGGATCCTGACGCCAATGAAATGGCCGAAATCGCGCGTGCGTCCGCAGCGTCGTACCGCGCGCTGACCGGCGATACACCGCGCGTCGCTATGCTGTCTTTCTCCACTGCCGGAAGCGCCGATCATCCCAAAGTGTCCAAGGTTGTGGCGGCAACGCATCTGGCCAAAGTGGCCGATCCCAATCTAATCATCGACGGAGAGCTTCAGTTCGACGCCGCCTTTGTGCCTGAGGTTGCCGCCTCCAAAGCTGAAAAATCGGCACTTGGCGGCGCAGCCAACGTCTTTGTCTTCCCCAGCCTGAACGCCGGTAACTTGGGCTACAAAATCGCCCAACGTGTTGGGGGGGCAACCGCCATCGGCCCGGTCCTGCAAGGCTTGGCAAAACCCGCCAATGACCTATCCCGCGGTTGCTCCGCTGAAGACATCCTGCACATGGTTGCTGTCACAGTCGCCCAATCCGACGCGTTAGATAAGGCCGAAAAGGCACCCGAGGGGGCCGCATGACCGCCGCCCCTGCATCAATCCAGCGCCAGTGTCACAATGGTCGCAGCAACGATATCCTGCGCACTGGCTCCACGGCTCAAATCACAAACCGGTTTGCGGAACCCCTGCAGGATCGGCCCCAAGGCTTGCGCCCCGCCCAAAGCAACCGCCAATTTGTACGCAATATTGCCGGCATCCAAGTTGGGGAAGACCAGAATATTTGCGTCCCCCGCTCCAGCACCCTTTCGCGCGGCGACTTCAGGGATCAGAGCGGCGTCACCTTGCACCGGCCCTGTGAAACCGCTCAACTCGGCCGCCTCACGCACTTTGTCGACACTTGCGCCCGCACCGCTGGTGCCGGTGGAAAACGACAGCAATGCCACCCGCGCCTCGCCCAACAACGCTTCTCCACTGCGCGCCGAAGCTGTGGCAATTGCCGCCAAACCTTCGGCATCAGGGTCCACTGTCAAACCGCAGTCGGCAAAAATCAACGACCGGCCATCCGCGAAGTTCATCAGGAAGAAACTCGACGGCACGCTCACCTCATCGGCCAAGCCAATCGCCATGGATGCCGCCTCGATCACACGTCGTGTTGGAGCTTCCGCCCCTGCGGTCATCGCGTCTGCCTCGCCAGCCGCCACCATGGCGGCCGCCCGATAGAGCGGTTTCTCGACAAGACGTCGGGCGATCCGCTCTTTCATGCCACGCGTATCCATCAGCGCCTGCACATAGCGTTCTGTGTTATCACCAAGCGTCACAGGCCGGCACAGGCCATCCCGATCCAACGCCCGCATCGCCTCAGCTGTGCGCGGCTCTTTGTGTTCGGGGAACACAACCCGCGCGTTTTTCGCCGCCACCTTGGTCGACAGCGCATCCATAAACTTCATGTATACCTCCGTATACGCAACAGGAGCCATCCGTGACCGAAAACGTCAAGATCAACCGCGGCCTCAAGGGCATTTATTTCGAACGTTCTGGCGTCTCCCACATCGATGGCGCCAAAGGCGAGCTGTCTTATCGTGGCTATTCCATTCACGACCTCGCCACACAATCCACTTTTGAGGAAGTCTGCTATCTGCTGATCCACGGTGAACTGCCTTCCGAAGCAGAATTGGCCACGTTTGACGCCGCTCTCAAGGCCGCCCGTGAGTTGCCCGAACAAGTCTATGACATCATCCGCGCCACCAAAGACGGCCACCCGATGGACGTACTGCGCACCGCCGTCTCCGCCCTCGCTGCGCTGGAGGCCGACAGCCAGAAAACCGGTCCGGAAGCCTTCCTCGCCAACGGCCTACGCCTGACTTCTCAGGTCCCGATGATCATCGCCGCGCATGAGCACATCCGCAACGGTCGCGATCCTGTTCCCGCCGACAAAACGCTTTCGCACGCCGCCAACTGGCTCTGGATGCTGAAAGGCGAAAAGCCGTCTGAGGATGCCGCCAAACTGGCCGATGTGGATTTCATCCTGCACGCCGAACACGGTGCCAACGCGTCGTCCTTTGCGGCCCGCGTCACAATTGGTACAGACACCAACCTGCACGGCGGCATCGTGACTGCGCTCTCCACGCTCGCAGGCCCCGCCCACGGCGGCGCAGCTGAAGACGTGATGAAAATGGTGCAGGAAATCGGCACGCCTGACAACGCCGCTGCCTATGTAAAAAACAAACGTAAAAACCGCGAAGCTGTCACCGGCTTTGGCCACCGCGTCTACCGCGCCGAAGACCCCCGCGCCCGCCACATGCGAGACGGCGTCAAGAAACTCGGCGATGAAATGGGCGCACCGGAGTGGTACGAAATCCTGCAAGGCGTTGTGGAAGCGATGAAGCCCTACGCCCGCCATGGCCTCAACGTGAACGTCGATTTCTACTCCGGCGTGATCTACCAGCTGCACGGCATCCCAATGGACCTCTACGTGCCCATCTTTGCCATTGGCCGCATGCCCGGCTGGATCATCCAATGTATCGATCAACAGGAAAGCAACATCCTGATCCGTCCGCTGACGCTCTATAACGGGCCGGACATGCGCGCCTATACACCGATGAAAGAGCGTTCATGATCGACGCCCTGGCCCTGCCAACAGACCACTTTATCTGGCTCACCCTGATTTGCTTCGTCGCCGGTGTGGTACGCGGCTTCTCAGGCTTTGCCCTGTCGGCAGTTGTTATGGCCATCGCGGTGATGTTTCTCGCTCCGATCACCCTTATCCCAATCCTCTGGTTTCAGGAAATGACCGCCTCTCTGCTGATGGTGCGCGGCGGCATGAAAGAGGCCAACCGCCGTGTGGTCACCGGCCTTGTTCTCGGCTCTGCTTTTGGCCTGCCCATGGGCCTCAGCCTGACGCAAGAGTTGCCAGTGGACACCTCCAAACTGGTGGCGCTGTCGGTGATTGTTGTGCTGGCCGCCACGCAGCTTGCCAAATTGCGCCTGCCGATCCTGGCGACCCGACCCGGCCTCTGGGGCTCCGGCATTTTGGCGGGCATTGTCACTGGCCTGGCTGGCGTGGGTGGCATGGTGGTCGCCCTTTACGTTCTGGCCTCCAACGCGCCTGCCCGCGAAATGCGCGCCTCTCTGGTGATGTTCCTCTTTGCCTCCTCTGTGATCTCGCTGGCAACCCTGACATACTTTGGTGTGATGAACACCCAATCCGCCCTGCGCGGCCTTGCCCTTGCCCCGGCCTCCGCAATTGGCGTGATTGCCGGGAAGGCCTTTTTCCGCCCCAACTGGGAGCCCTACTACAAACCGTTCTGCCTGTGCCTGCTGATTGGGCTCGCCACCCTTGGCATCCTCCGCCAGGGCATGGGCGCGTGAACCGACGTTGACGGATGACAACAATGTTCTACTGTAAATCAACATTTGAGAATGACCTCCCAACTTCGGGCCGGCATTCAAAAGAAACCACCCACCCCTCCTTAGAGGCACTCACCCGGCACTTTGGCTGGAAAGGCACCCTTCATGGCTGACGGACAACCGCAACTCGATCTTTCCCCCAAAGTCTCCGACGAGGTCCGCAAGACCACCTGCTACATGTGCGCCTGCCGCTGCGGCATCAATGTGCACATGAAAGACGGCAAAGTGGCCTACATCGAAGGCAACCGCGACCACCCGGTCAACAAGGGTGTGCTCTGTGCCAAAGGCTCAGCTGGCATCATGCAGGTCAACGCCCCCTCACGCCTCAAAAAGCCTCTCAAACGGGTCGGCCCCCGTGGCTCCGGCGAATACGAAGAAATTTCTTGGGAAGAAGCGATCAACACAGCGGTGGGTTGGCTCACCGAGCTGCACGAAACGGCGCCCCATAAACTGGCCTTTTTCACCGGTCGCGACCAATCCCAAAGCTTCACCAGCTTTTGGGCGCAACACTTTGGCACTCCCAACTATGCCGCACACGGTGGTTTCTGCTCGGTCAACATGGCCGCCGCAGGCATCTACACCATGGGCGGTGCCTTTTGGGAGTTTGGCCAGCCCGATTGGGATCACACCAAGCTTTTCATGATTTTTGGTGTCGCTGAAGATCACGACAGCAACCCGATCAAAGCAGGCATTGGCAAGATCAAAGCCAACGGCGCCAAGGTCATTGGCGTGAACCCGGTGCGCTCCGGTTACAACGCTGTGGCCGATGAATGGGTCAGCATCACACCCGGCACCGATGGGCTGTTTATTCTCGCACTGGTGCATGAGCTGATGAAGGCGGGCAAAATCGACCTTCACTACCTCGCGCAATACACCAACGCCGCCGTGCTGGTGGACGCCGAAACCGGTCTGTTGCTGCGCGATGATGACGGCAAACAGCTGGTGATCGATCGAAATACCGGCAAGCCTGCGCCGTTTGACCAAAAAGGCGTGCGCCCTGACCTGTCGGCCACCTATCGCAGCGCCGGACAAACCCATCGCACCGTGATGCACCTCATGGCCGAGAAATATCTCGACCCACAATATGCGCCAGAAAACGTCGCAGAGAAAACCGGCATCTCCGCCCAAAAGATCAAAACCATCGCCGCTGAACTGGCGCGTGTGGCCTTTGACGAAGCCTTCGAGTTGGACCAGGAATGGACCGACTTCCGCGGCGAAACCCACAAAACCATGACGGGCCGCCCGGTCAGCTTCCATGCCATGCGCGGTATCTCTGCCCACTCCAATGGCTTCCAAACCTGCCGTGCGCTGCACGTGCTGCAAATCCTCTTGGGCACCGTCGAAGTCCCCGGCGGGTTCCGATTTAAACCGCCCTACCCCAAGCCGGTCGAGGCGCATCCAACGCCGCACGGCATCGGTCGCCCTGGCAAACCGCTTGCAGGTCCGCACCTCGGTTTCCCCCGTGGTCCTGAAGACCTTCAAATTGCCGATGACGGCAGCGCCTGTCGCATCGACAAAGCTTTCACATGGCAAAACCCCATGTCTGTACATGGTTTGATGCATATGGTGATCTCCAACGCCCACGCCCAAGACCCGTACCCCATCGACACTCTGTTCATGTACATGGCCAATATGTCGTGGAACTCAAGCATGAACACTTCCGGCGTGATCAAGATGCTGACCGACCGCAATGACGACGGTGGTTACCGCATCCCGCGCATCATCTATTCCGATGCCTACAGCTCTGAAATGGTCGCTTATGCCGACCTGATCCTGCCGGACACCACCTATTTGGAACGCCACGACTGTATCTCGCTCTTGGACCGTCCGATCTGCGAAGCAGACGGCGCGGCGGACGCCATCCGCTGGCCCGTGGTGGAGCCGGATCGTGACGTGCGCGGCTTCCAATCCGTGCTGATCGAACTTGGCGCCCGCATCGGCCTGCCCGGTTTCCTCAACGAAGACGGCACGCCAAAGTGGAAAGACTACGCTGATTACATCGTGAACCACGAACGCCGCCCCGGCGTTGGTCCTCTCGCAGGCTTCCGCGGGGAAGATGGCGACCAATTTGGTCGTGGCACGGTGAACCCGGAACAATTGGACAAATACATCGAGAACGGCGGCTTTGCGATTGAGCATGTGCCAGACGCCGCGCGCTACATGAAGCCTTGGAACCAAGACTATCAAGATTGGGCCGTGAAAATCGGCCTGTTTGATGCGCCGCAGCCTTTCTTGTTCCAACTTTATGTCGAGCCCATGCGCAAATTCCAGCGCGCTGCCGAGGGTCACGGGGATATCCAACCGCCAGACCACCTGCGCGAGCGATTGAAAGAGGTCATGGACCCGCTGCCCATCTGGTATGCGCCGCTCGAAGACAGCAGCGTTGATCCTGATGAGTTTGACGTGCACGCCCTCACCCAGCGCCCGATGGCAATGTATCACAGCTGGGGCACGCAAAACGCATGGCTGCGGCAATTGCATGGCGAGAACCCGCTCTACCTCCCAACCAAACTTTGGGAAAAACACAACTTCTCCGAAGGCGACTGGGCGCGTGTGACCTCGGTGCATGGCGAAATCACCGTGCCAGTTGCCCATCAGGCGGCGCTCAACGAAAACACAGTCTGGACCTGGAACGCCATCGGCAAGCGCAAAGGCACCTGGGCACTCTCTGAAGACGCACCGGAGGGCAACAAGGGTTTCCTGCTCAATCACCTGATCCATGAGTTGTTGCCGCCCAAAGGTGACGGCCTCCGCTGGGCCAATTCGGACCCCATCACCGGCCAAGCCGCTTGGTTCGATTTGCGCGTGAAACTCGAGAAAGCAGATCCACCATCTGAAAGCCAACCGGCCTTTGATTCCATCAAGTCACCGGTGCCTCAGGGTCCGGATAATCTGGAATGGAAGGTGGGTAAATGAGACACCAAAACCTCAAAATACGCACCTCCGCGATACAGTCGCAATACAGACGCAATACCGACGGGGCAAAATGACCGAATTACCCACCAAAACCGACCGCACCCTCGGCCTTGTAATCGACCTGGACACCTGCGTCGGCTGCCACGCTTGTGTGATCTCCTGCAAAGGCTGGAACACCGAAAACTACGGCGCACCGCTGAGTGATCAACGCCCATATGGCACCGAACCCATGGGCACATTCCTGAACCGCGTCCACAGCTACGAGGTTCAGCCAGAGACGGGCCCTGCGCAAACCGTACATTTCCCAAAGTCTTGTTTACATTGCGAAAACGCCCCCTGCGTCACCGTTTGCCCCACTGGCGCAAGCTACAAGCGGGTTGAGGATGGCATTGTCCTGGTGAACGAAGACCACTGCATCGGCTGCGGCCTCTGCGCCTGGGCCTGCCCCTATGGCGCGCGCGAGTTGGATCAAGCGGAAGGCGTAATGAAAAAATGCACCCTCTGCGTGGACCGCATCTACAATGAAAACCTGCCTGAAGAGGACCAAATCCCGTCGTGCGTGCGCACCTGCCCCGCCGGCGCAAGACACTTTGGAGACCTCTCAGATCCAAATTCCGATGTCAGCCAACTTGTTGAATCCAGAGGTGGTTTTGACCTCATGCCAGAAATGGGCACCCTTCCTGTGAACAAATACCTCCCGCCGCGTCTCAAAGATTCTTGGGACGATCAGAGCCTTTTGGCCCCACTTTTGGAACCGGTCGCGGAAGAAGCTCAAGGCTTCCTTGGCTGGCTCGACAAAGCCCTCGATAAATTGCCCGGAGGGACCGCCTGATGCATCCAGCCCCATCTGTCATTGTCTTCTCAACCCTCTCCGGCCTCGGCTTCGGTCTGCTGTTCTGGCTAGGCATAGATGCAAATCCCCCAACCGGTCTTGCAGCTTTCATATTCTTTGCAATCGCTTTCGCGCTTGCAGTGGGTGGATTGCTTTCGTCAACCTTTCACCTAGGCCACCCCGAACGCGCTTGGCGCGCACTCAGCCAATGGCGCAGCAGTTGGCTGTCCCGCGAAGGCGTCTGCGCCATCCTCGCCCTGCTTTGCATGGGAATCTACGCAATTGATCTTATCTTCCTGCAGATCCACGCCACCGCCTTGGGTCTGATCGGAGCAGCCCTGTCGCTGTTCACGGTCTTCACAACATCAATGATCTACGCCCAGCTCGACACCGTGCCGCGTTGGAAAACCCCTTTGACACCAGCGCTTTACCTGAGCTTTTCTTTGGCTGGCGGGGCGCTGCTTTCTGGTCGGGTGAACATGGCGATCCTGCTTCTGGTGATCGCCGCAATATGCCAATTCATCTGGTGGCAACGCGGAGACGTTGCCCTCTCTGACAGCGGTACCGACCTTGGCACAGCCACGGGGCTAGGCGAACGCGGCACCGTGCGCTCCATGGCACATCCCCACACCGCTCCGAACTATTTGGTGAAAGAGTTCATCTTCGTAATCGGTCGAAAACACGCTCAAAAGCTGCGCCGCATTGCCTTTGGCCTCACTTTTGTGCTGCCCATCATTTGCCTGCTGCTGCCGTTCAGCCACGTTTTGGCGATCATCGCGGTGCTCAGCCATGTCGCCGGTGTCGCCACCTCGCGCTGGCTGTTCTTTGCAGAGGCCGAACACGTCGTCGGCCTCTACTATGGTGCTCGCTGATTAGCGTGCTTTTCCGCGCCAGGTGTCCAGCCAGGCGCGGAACCGCCCCCGCTTCTCTGCCAGATTGTCACCAGCCGCTTCAAAGCTGTCCCCCATGTCTTCCAGCACAGGATCAATCCGCGCCTGCCGGAACCGACGCCAACGCACATAAATCGCCCAAACAATTGCGAAAAACACCGTCAAAATCAGGATGTTAAGCCAGGGAATGAACGTCACATCCGGGCTTTCAACGGCTTTCACCCCCACCGCATTTGGATAGATCGACAGAAACTCGTTGCGCCAGCCATAGTGCTTCACCGCCACCCAATTCGGCGCATCCGAGCTCGATTTCAGGTCGCCAGCTTCAGCCTGAAGGTTGGCAGTATCAAACTTGAAATACGGCGGCCAACCAGCGCTGGTGTCCTCGTTGCGATAGACCATCACGCGATCATTGGGCATCTTCGTCTCGATAAAGAACACGTCACGATTGACCGTTGTCTCGGCATTGCCTGCATCCGATTTGGCCCAAAAGATCGAGTTCTCACCAAAATCGATCCGCTTCTCATAGGTGTCCGTGATCCGCACCACATCATGCTGCGGCAACGTGTAGTGAAAGAACGCCGCCACAAAAATCCAGAACAGTGTCCAGAAACCCCATTTCACATAGACCATGTCGTCGGTCCCCCTAGTGGAAATTCATAAAGTAGATCAACGCGATCACGATGGTCACAGGGATTATATAGACACCCCAGATCAATTTGCGACGCAAAGAGCCGTCATAGTCCTGCAACCCTTGCTCGATGAAGGCATCCCGATCACCGCTCATGCCCTCACGGTCCCACTCCGCCTCCAGCTTGTCGCGCCGTTTAGAGCGCGAATACAGCGACAGACAAATGTAGACAATGGTGAGCACAACAAAGCCCACAACCGACAATCTCGCCAATGCAAACATGACCTACCTCCTCACCGTCCCGATTTGACTGCGCCCCACGGGCCAACCCGCGATATCATATCCTCAGATGCCCGCCGCATCACACGGGGCATTTCCAACGGCGCGTCAAAGCCAAATAGCGCCTCACGCGCCCCCGCCTTGTCGACCTGATACTCTCGCTCCAGAAAATCTGCCACAAAGCTTTTCTTGGTGTCTGACCAGCCTTGATACAGGCGGTAAAACACCTCTTTGTGGCAGATAAACAGCTGCCGGATATCTTTGGGCGCCAGCTCGGCCAAAAGCATATTCACCAAATCCCGCTGATCCGTGGCGGTTGCGCGCAGCGTGTAGAAATAGGCGGGATGATCGCTGGTAATCTTGGGCCACTTGCCATCACTCTCCGCCCAATCCACCATCTTGCGAAGCTCATGGTATTCGGGGGGCAATTGCTCTGCATGATTGCGGGCCAGACGACGGATATCACTGCGCGTCGCCCCGGTCAGGTCCACACCCGCCTCCTGCGCCGCATCCACAACAATGAAATCCATCTTCTGACGCAGAATGGCCGCGCCATCCACACCCCGCGCTTTCACAATTGGCTCGGCCAGATCGTTGTAGTCCAGAAACTTCGCAATCTGATTTCGGTCTTTGAAATCAAATGTATATTTGATCGGAAGCTTGCCCAACTCAGCCTTGTCGCCCGCCGTGATCACGGCTGGATGCGCCAAGCCGCGGAACAGGTAGACGCCGCCAAAATGCGCGGTCCAATAATCCTGCTGATCAAACGCCATATGTTTGAGTGTCACTGGATTGCGCGTCACATCGCCGGTGCGTTTGGCCAGCGTGATCATGTCGGCAATCAGCACATCGTCAAACCAGCCATCTTCCTCCTGTTTGAACCGATCCGCCAGCGCGCCGAGCTTCTCTGCATCGCGCAGCGTACCTTCGGTCGTGTCCGCCTCAATCGTGACCTTTCGAATGTCCATCAGATTGCTGGGCTGGCTGACTGAGAACACCGAATTCACCAACTCGCCCGCCACCGCATCCCGCGCGGTCAGGGCGAAGAGCTGCGGCTCGTTTTCCTCAATGAAATGTCGCAGAATATCTCGGCTGGTGGAGAACTTGATGTTCAAAAGCGGCGCGGATTTCTGATCCGTGGTCAGCAGGATGAACTGACGGTTGCAGCCCCCGTGGTTGAGGTAGAGATGATCGTCCAACTCATCGCCAATTTCCGGCGAATAGCCCGAGATATCGATGTGAAAATCGGTGAGATTGGTGGTCTTACCCGTCAAATGTTTCAGCGCCCGATTATAGCGCTCCACCAACACCGGCGAGGCCACTTCGATCAGGTTGCCAAACATCAGGCCGCGTTGGATCAGTCTATGCATCAGAAGCCCCAAAACATTTCAAAGTAAACGAATCCCTATGCGCAGAACTTGCCAATCTGTTGAGCGGCAAGTTGTCAAACAGCTCAAAGCTCTCAATATATGGGACAAAGTTTTTTCCACGTTCAGTGAGCGCGTTGTAAAAAAGAACCAAAAGCTCATCATCTGAAAACAGAGAGCGCACCAATTTTCGATGCTTAGGTTGAACTTCCGGTGCTTCATCCAAAACGCGCAACATATTATATACATACCTAAAATATTGACTTAGACCGGAACTATGCTTGTTGAACATCGAGTCATAGCGCACCAACGTCTCATCTACCGTTTCGGCGCGCGAGAACAATCTATCACCCGTCGGCCTTTCTCTGACTTGACGATAAAAGAAACCGAAGCAATCCCGCCCCTTATAAAGTATCGGTTTGTTTTCACCTCTTTCCTGAATGTCTAGGTTGCCCACAATCGAATTCAAACTTGCAATCATTTCAAAAACGAAATTGTCGAAATTCTGGCGATTAGCCGTGTTCGCCAACTCCTGTGTAGCTTCTTTTTGCTCACTCATCTCAATCCGAGT
This sequence comes from Shimia sagamensis, assembly GCF_900182745.1. Classification (GTDB taxonomy): domain Bacteria; phylum Pseudomonadota; class Alphaproteobacteria; order Rhodobacterales; family Rhodobacteraceae; genus Shimia; species Shimia sagamensis. The sequence continues at coordinate 327,619 of NZ_FXTY01000001.1, forward strand.
AAGGCGAAGTTCTTCCCTTTGCGCAGCAAGTTCCTTGCTCTGCAACATCACCGTCACGATAATCCAAAGAAATGCTAGAGCCCCAGCGACTCCTGCCAAGGTATCGCCGATCTCATTTGGCGGCGCGGTTAGAAAAGACCAAATGCGCCACGACCAGTCAGCATCCGTTCTCTGGGGCAAAAGAGCAAAGACCGCGATCCCAGCAAAGAAAAGCTTTGTACTCCCAATGCCAATAAACAAGGGATTTCCACGCCTTGCTCCAACTCGCACTAATCGAATTTGGCGCTTCACCCATTCAAACACTTGCATGCATAAAAGAAACGATTTCTGAAAAATGCCTTGAGCCATCACCGCTCCCTCGCCGCAATGTCCTGCCCGCGCCGCGCTTCCACGCCCTGCGCATGACCAAACCACACCAACCCCAAGATCGGCACCCAGACAATTGCTGTCATCGCAGCCAATCTCAGGTGCATCTGAAGCGGCGGACCGGTCCGCCCGTCGCTGCCAAACGCCAAGGCATGCGCCCCGCGCAAATACACAAGCAGAAGCGACAGACCGCAGGCAACCGCAAACAGAATCAAGGCGGACAGCAAAATGCCCGTTGCAACCTTGCCATGCGACCGTGTCTCCCGTTCGACCAGCATACGCGGCAACAGCATCGCCAAAATGGCCAGAACCACCAGCGGCGCACCCGTATTCCAAAACCCAACGCTGTCGATCACAAACACTAGGCTTTGCCCTCCAAATACCGCCGCTTCGCCGCCTCGGACCGTTGCATGTCGCGCACCATATTGGAGATCGCAACCTCGTCGGATTTGTCGGCATAGCGGAACTCGCTATCGGCGTAGCGGTTGATTTCTTGCACCACCATCTCGGTGGTGATCGGTACCCGCAGCTCGCTGATCATCGCAGACTTGGTGTCATAATCTTTCTGCAAAAACAGCTCCGGCTGCTCCATCCACACATCCGGCAATTCAAAGTCCATCGCGCGCACTTTTACCGCATCGGTGATGTTTTTGATCGCACGTCCGGTGAAGCGCGGATCGGCCTCCTGAATGGCCTTCAGGTACGTGCCCATCTTAGCAATGGTATCCAACTCGCCAACCTGCCCGTGCACGTTATCAAACACATTCAGAAGTCCCGGTTCATGTGGTCGGGAATGACTCTCAAAGCTTGCGGCCACGGCCTTCTGAATGGCCTGCGCTTCAAACAACGTATGGTCACCCAGCGCGATGTCGTGGTTCTTGCCCATCAGCAGCGCCAAAATATCGATGTAGTCTTCTTGCGTTTGCGGCCCATCCACCAGGAACCGCGCCCCGGCCCGTTGGCGCAGCGCGTCGTCCACGTTCTCCGGATAGTTGGAGAACATGCCAAAGGTACAGTTACCGCGCACCACGGTATTGGCGCCCGCAAAGGCCTCCATAAACACCGCTGTGACTTCCTGTTGGCCAGCCGATGATTGTCGATCGCCACGCTTGCCTGCAATCTGGTCGATGTCGTCAATTGTGCCAAAGCCAATCACCTGCGGATCAAGCACATTCTGCACAAACGCCTTGGCGTTCTGCCCCGATTTACCCTGATAGCTGTCGATATTGTCGATGCCAAAGTTCTGATACCGGAAGGCATAGCCCGCCACCTGACAGTAGTCGTTGATCAACCCCGCCATCATCTGGATCAGCGTGGTTTTCCCGGTGCCCGGCGCGCCATCGCCCATAAAGGTAAAGATAAAGCCGCCCAGCTCTGCAAAGGGGTTGAGCCGTCGATCAAAGTCATAGGCCATCAGCATTTTGGCCAGTTTCATCGCCTGATATTTGGCGATGTGGTTGCCGACCACTTCATTCGGCTTCTTGAAACTCATGGTCAGCGTGGAGCCCTTCGCCGCCCGCGCTGGCGTAAACCCGTTGATGGTCAGCGCATCGGCCTCAACCTTCCAACTTGCCCCGACAAACGCCCCCAACTGTGGCGCATTCTGCGCCCGCAACGCGACCTTCTCCATCAACTGCTCGGCAAAGGCACAGATACAGGCGACCAACCGATCCTCATCAGAGACCAACGCCGCAATATCCTGATCCAGCTCCCACAACGCGCCATGCAACGCCAGCTGCGCATTGTCAGTCAGAACTTCTTCAACCTCGCCGACTTCAACCTGCGCCTCACCCAACAATGGCGCCAGAAGGAACGAGGTTGCATTGGCAAAGACATAGCCGACTGCCAGCGCCTCCGCCGCCAAAAGCTCCGAAAACGCCGTCTTCTTGTCCGCGCCCAGCGCACCTGCGAGATTGTCCCGCTTCAAATCCGCCAGACCGGAGCCTTCGGCAAAATTCTCGCCCACGGCCAAAGCAATCGCCAAAGCTCGGCGCATCCCGTGCAGCACATTGGCTTGCACGGGCGACACCAGCGGATCTTCCCCGCCTGCGCCCTCAATCCGTTCCACCAGATGCACGCCTTCAGGCCGAGCGGTTGAGCGGGTCACCAACCCCGGCGTGGTGCTGCGAAACCGCCGCCTTGCACCAATCCCGCTGGACCGTTCCGGCGTGGCCACTGGGTCTTTGCCTTTGGCAATCCGCGGTGTGTGATCAAAGCCATCCAGCATCGCCACAGCCGCATCATAATGCTTGCGAATATCCTCTTCGCGCAGCTCCATCTGATCACTTGTCAGGCTCATCTAAATCTCCACCCAAACTTCTTTCTTGCCAAATTACTCGCGCCGCGGGTGTGGCCGCGTCACGTTCATTTAACTCTGCTTCGCGGTATCAAAAACGCACCACTTCTGTTCATTATAGTCTTCAGGCAACAAAGCGCCTTCCCACGTTCCGGCGGGCCAGTCTTTGTCTACATGCGCAATTGCGAGGTTGTCATATCGCTGCTCAGAACGGGACAGGCAGACCAAAAGCACCTCGCCCATGTTGCGCGATCCAGTACCAACAGCGCGTTCGAAACAATCAACTCGGTCAGGCTTTTCGAGCATCCAGTCAATGGGTTCCATCGAACAGGGCAGACGCCAACCTGCTTGCGCTTGGTCATAGAGTTCATTTGCGGGTTCAAATTCGTTCTCCACCGCCCAGCTCTCAAACTCCGTCAGTGAGAATGTGTTGGCGAAAGCGAAAACCACATCCAGCCGCAGCCTTTGAACTTTTTTACCAGACCAAAAAGCCATACCACCGACAGCAACTGCCAATACAGACAGACCAATTATCCAAGTGAACCGTCTCAATACCGCAGCACCCGCCCTTGCGGGCTCACCACATATTTCGTTACGTTGCCAAACCCCGGCGGGTTAAGCTCTTCAAGCGCCTGAAACGGCCTCTGCGGCAGAATGACAGCACGCTCCAAGCTGGTCGCGCCGGTGTCCACGCCGCGCCCGGAAAACGGGTCCAATGCAAACACCTCCCGCTCCACCGTGCCAAACCAGCCAGAGCGCTCATCTTGCACCCGCTCACTGACCAAATCTTCAGTGGTCCAGGCCAACGTCCAATCGTCGCCCTCAGGCGCTCGCGCGGCGTCTAAAACCTCCCGGATTGGCCCGCTCTGCTTGGTAAACGCGCTTGAATACATCGGCCCCACATGAATGCGCCGCAGCCGTTTCGGGTGCAGATCGTCAAAGCTTTCATCAAAGCCTTTGGCGATGGTTACCAGTTTCAAGCCACCCACGGCTTGCCCCATAAGATGCGCTTGCACCTCCGGCCAGCGCCGCTCATCCTTGGGCAACGCCCGCCGCCCGGTGTCCTCAAGGCCCATGAGGTAGATCGTCGGCAGGTTCACCTGACTGTCGTAAACCGCCCAATGCAGCAAATACTTGCGCCGCCGCTCCGACAGATTGCCTTGCCAGCGTACCTCCGGATGGTTCTGCGCCCAGAACAGCTCGCCTTTAAGCAATTCTTCATAGTAGAGCCGCTGGCTCAGCGCGAATTGCAGCTTGGTCGGGATCTCCTGATCGCCAATAATGCCGCGCAGCATGTCGTCTTTGAGCTGCTCTGCACTGGGCATATTGCGCAAATGGCTTTCGGCCTGCTGCGCGTCATTGGCCATGACCAACAACTCATTGAACACCGGAAATCCACTCTCCACAGCGTCCATAGAGAGACTGCCAAAGAACTGACCCGTCTGGCGCCCCACCAGCAGGTATTTCATGCTCAGCGCTTTGAAAGTGTAGCCAATCGAGGCCAGATAACGCGTAAGGATTTCCACCTCATTCTGCCCAATCGCCCCCTCAGCCGCCCGCGCCGCCGCAACCTGAGTCAGATGCTCGGTGATGCGCTCAAACTTCTGAAAATACCGCCGCGACGCGCGGGTCTCCATCAGAGCTGTGTGGTCTTTGGTTGTGTCGTTCATTTTACTCCTCTGGGACACGCAGTGTCACGGATCGCGCCCGACCCCGCCCCCCAGGGCGGGCGCGATTTTGCAACGTTGGTAACAATCAGTGCTGTTGAAGACTGCTGGAAAGGCTGCGCCAAACCGACAGCCGCCCTCGGGTTCGGGCGCAATCCTGCGGTATTCTGAAGCTTAGTTTTCACCAGAATGTTTCCCTCGGTTTAAGATCCTGCGTCTCATAAGGCTGCTTGCAAAAATCATCGCAACGGCTACGGCCGCAAAAACTCCCCAACCGAGCAGATCATGCTCATGCGCCGGAAAGTTCTGTGTTTGCTTGGCCAACCGCCAAGTCAGAAATCCGGCAAGAAACAGAACAGTGGCACTCGCTGTCCAGAATCTGTCCGCACGCCCCAAAAAAAGCGCCAAAAAGGAATCCATTGCGCACAGCATTGACAAACCCACTGCACGAAAAAAATTGTCTATGTAGCTCTGCGACCGTTTCATCACTTCAAAGAGCCATCACGCCCCATACAGATTCTTATCGTGCTTCTCGACAATCTTCTGGAACCGCCGCGCAAAGCGTTCATCCGCCTTGGCCTTCGCCTCCAACACATCGCGTGCAAACACCATGTGCTCTTCATGCGCTTCCATCATGTCGGCCATCTTCTGGTTGGTCGCCGTTCCAATCGCCGCCATTGAGGCCTGTGCTTCTTTGTCGGTCTCTACACCAATCTCGTTGATCCGGTGGGCCACATCCTGCTGCTGCGCGGTCTTCAACGATTTGGTCAGCGCATCATACAGCACAACACGCTGCTTGGTGTCTGTCTGCAACTTGTTGATCAGCACCATCTGCGTTGCGGCCTGATTTTGCAGCGAGTCAACCCAGGTCTTGCCTTTCTCGATATAACGCTCAAGCGTCTGGCTCTGCGCGAGCTTCACCTGCTCCTGCTGCACCAAATCGTTGTAAGACTTGTTCAAGTCGGCCAATTCGGTTTCCAGTTTGGTCCGCGCCGCCGCGTCTTGTTCCACCGCAATCTTGTTCTCAACCTCGATGATCTTGGGGTCCATGCCCATGATCTCCGCCCGTAGGCTTTCCAGCTCGCCGACGGTGAACTCACGCTCATCCAGCGTCTCGGTCAGATTTTGCTCCACCTTTACCTTCTGCTCTTCGAGCACAGCCAGTTGGCTTTCCAAAAGCTTGGTGATCACATCGGATTTGGCAATCAGGTCCTGCAGTTTGTCATCAATATTGGCAGTCTTGATGCGTTCCGCGCGCATGGAGTCGGACTTCCCGCGGCTGAACACACCTACAAAACTCTCCCAGCCGGTCTTGTCCCGCATCTGGTCAAAGTCTTTGGAGAAAGCTGATGTCACATCGTCCAGCCCCATGATCAGCTCAGCAATGTTGGAGTTCATCACATCCGTATGTGCATGCACATCGTCCAGCGTTGCGTTTTCAATATCGATCGCAATGTCGTCGCCGGTTTTCATCTTCGCCCGCGCCGCATCAATACGACCGGTCAACTCAGCAATCTTGTTTTGTGCTTCGGCCACCTGCGCTTGAGACTCACGCACTTGGGTTTCAAAATTCGCCATAAAACACTCCCTCTTTCCAATACCTTGAGCCTGATATGGGGAATGTTACTTCCATTTACATCGGACTCGAATTCAATTTGGTCAGAGTGTTGCAAATGTGCATGGCAAAAGAAAGGGGTCGTAGACACGCACCCGCATTTCGCGAGGTTTTGGCCGCTCTTTCACGCGGCCAAAACCAAGTTTGGTCTTATGCCGGCTTAACCAACGACGTTGAAGTCCGGCCCATAGGGGTAGCCGGTGATATTCTCATTGCCATCCTCGTTGATCACCAGGATGTCATGTTCGCGATAGCCGCCCGCACCGGGCTGACCGTTCGCAATGGTCAACATCGGCTCCATGGAAATCACCATGCCGGGCTCTAACACTGTCGGAATGTCTTCACGCAATTCCAACCCTGCTTCGCGACCATAATAGTGGCTCAACACGCCAAAGCTGTGGCCATAACCAAAGGTGCGATATTGCAGCAAATCCCGCTCCGCAAAGAAGTCATTGATCTGCTCGGTCACCTCGGCACAGCTCGCACCGGGTTTTAGCAGAGAAATCCCCAGCTCATGCGCGCCTACATTCGCTTCCCAAATTTTCAGGCTGGCGTCATCCACCTCGCCTACAAACAGGGTTCGCTCCAGCGCGGTGTAATACCCGGAAATCATCGGGAACGTGTTGAGTGACAGGATATCCCCGCGCTGCAATTTTCGGGATGTCACCGGATTGTGGGCCCCATCTGTGTTGATGCCCGATTGGAACCACACCCAGGTGTCACGATATTCGGCATCTGGAAACCGCTTTGCGATCTCCAACTCCATCGCATCCCGACCGGCCATGGCCACATCGATTTCACGCACGCCTTCTTTGATGGCATCCCGAATGGCATAGCCGCCCACATCTGCCACAGCGGCCCCTGCGCGGATCATCTCGATCTCCGCCGCACTCTTGTGCATGCGCTGGCGCATCGTGGCCTCATACAGATCGACAACTTTGGACGGAGACAAGAAGCTCACCAATTTGCCCTGCTGCATCAGAGTTAGGTGATCGCCTTCAATGCCGATCACCGCGCCACCACCGGTGATAGATTTGATCGCCCGCCAGTAATTGTCGCGCTGCCAATCGGTGTAGGTGATGTTGTCGCCATAGCACCGCCGCCAAGGCTGTCCCGCGTCGATGCCAGCTGAAATGGTAACGCATTCGGTTGGCGTCACCACCACCGCATAGGGCCGCCCAAAGGCGCAGTATGTGAAGCCCGAATAGTAGGACACATTATGCATGGACGTGAACACAGCCGCGTCGACACCCTGCTCAACCATAATGGCCCGCAGACCGGCCACGCGGCTGGCATATTCAGCCTCGGCAAATTGCAACGGCGCTTTCTCGCCATTGTGGAAACGATAGAATTCTGGACGTGCAGTCATTTTGACCTCCGATAAAAGAGGTCCCGGCGTTCAGGACTGTAAAGATTTGTGCGCATTCCCAAAAGGAATGTGGCGACGCCATCGCCAGTGCTGCGGGCATTTTGCCAAAACAAGCATCACGGCGACAAGCAGAATCCGACACAGATGTTTCAACCGCGACCTTGCGCATCAGATTTCCGCGCCTACTGTGACCGCAATAGGAGACAGACCATGCAGACCGGACCCAAAAACCTGATCACTGATGTCGCTGGCCTGCGCGTCGGCAACGCACAGGATGACAGCATCAAAACCGGCGCCACTGTGCTGATCGGCGATGCGCCGTTCATCTGTGGGGTTTCTGTGATGGGAGGTGCCCCTGGCACCCGTGAAACCGATCTTTTGGCGCCTGACAAAACCGTGCAGCAAGTGGACGCCCTCACCTTGTCCGGCGGTTCTGCCTTTGGTTTAGACGCCCCGTCCGGCGTCGCAGATACCCTTCGCACCCAAGGCCGGGGGTTTCCCGTCGGGGATCAAACAGTACCAATTGTGCCAGGCGCAATCCTGTTCGATCTTTTGAATGGTGGCGACAAGAATTGGACCGAAAACCCCTACAAGGCCCTTGGTGCAATGGCGCTGGCTGACGCCAGTGCGGATTTTGAATTGGGCTCGATTGGCGCAGGCACCGGCGGAACACTCGCCACCCACAAAGGTGGGCTTGGCTCCGCCTCGATGGTGCTCCCATCCGGCCACACCGTTGGTGCATTGGTCGCCGTAAATGCTCTTGGTGACGCCTCGCCGGATGGCGAACACTTCTGGGCTGCACCATGGGAAGTAGACAATGAGTTTGGCGGCAATGGCCTCCTGCCATCCGCCCCATCTGAATTGCCCAAAACCAAACTGTCTACCCACAACACCACCATTGCCATTGTCGCCACCGATGCAGATCTCACGCAAGCTCAATGTACGCGTATGGCGACGGCTGCGCATGACGGTATGGCCCGCGCATTGGTGCCGTCACACACCCCCATGGATGGCGATCTCATCTTTGGTGTCAGCACAAGTGCCAAGCCGCTTGCCGATGAAATCGCGGACGCGCTCTGGCTTGGTCACGCCGCCGCCACCTGCCTTGCCCGCGCCATTGCCCGAGGTGTCTGGCACGCCACCCCAAGAGAAGGGGACACGTTGCCGTGCTTCCGGCCTTAGGGGAACAACATCTGCGCCATGTCGCTGTCCGGATCAGAGAACGCATCGATCACATCAAAATGGTGCTTGCCGCCTGCCACAACCATGTCGCAGCTCCAAGCTTCTGACAGCCAGCGCGCCTGATCCAAGAATACGGGTCGTTCTTTGGCTCCGACCAACACGGTCACATCCACACCCGCACGCGGGGTCTGCAACACCGGGCTTTCAGCTGCGCACTCCGTCTCATCAAGTTTGAGGTCGTTGTTCATCGACGTGTTCATAAGTGGGCGCAAGTCTGCCACTGGTGAGATTGGCACCACACGTGAGATCCGTGCCGCCACATCCTCTGGCAAAACCCCGTCGCACGCCATACGCGCCACCAGATGCCCACCAGCGGAATGGCCGGCCAACATTATCGGGCCCTCCACATGTTCAGCAGCCTTAGTGACTGCCGCCGCGACCTGCTCTGTGATCTCAGAAATCCGCGCCGAAGGCGCAAGATCATACGACGGCAAAACAACGGCCCAGCCTCGTGAAATCGCTGCCCGTGCAAAATGGCTCCAGTATGATTTGTCAAACGCCATCCAATAACCGCCGTGCACAAACACCAACAGCCCCTTGGCGTCGCCGTTTGGCTGGATCAGGTCAAATTTGTGCCGCTCACCATCCCCATAAGCAATATCTTCTTCGGCGTTAGACGAAGCTCGATAGGCCGCCGCTTCGCTTGCCCAGCGCGGCGGATAGGCCTCCGCGCCCTCAATATAGGCTCCGTTGGAATATGCGTCGTCCCAATCCATAACTCTCTCCCCGGCGTTTTAAGGCACTCTGGGCGAAACTATTTCAAACCTCAAACATCTTTTGTGACCAATATCAGGGCTTAAGCTTTGAATCGCACCGCCAAGAGGTAGGCTGCGACGCTCAACGCCGCCAAACTTCCGGTCCAAATCAATGCGGTCTGATAGCCCAGCCAATCCGCCAATAGCCCCATGGCGCCTGCGCCCAGCGCCGAACCGCCAGCGGCAATCACCGCCCACAAACTCATCACTCGCCCACGCATATCATCCTCAAGATCAAGCTGAATGGCTGTTTGCGTAGAAATGGCCGTTATCGTGGTGACAAAAGACATGCCTGCAGCCACAGCAAGCGCTACCTCCCACGTTGGTGATAGCCCCAGCATTGCGACCAATATCAACCCAAAAACAATCGCCATCCGAGTGGTCAATGGCAGGCGTCCCGGCTCTTGGGGCGGCATTATCGCTTGTGAAAACCCGCCCAGGATCGCCCCAAACCCGGTCACACTCATCAGAACACCAAGCCCCTCCGCGCCGCGTTCAAAAACCCCGTCGGCCAAAGGCGGCAACACCTCAAGCGCCCCACGCGCCACCAACGCCAACACGCCCGCTATAAGCATAGCCTCTCGCACGGTTTGAGAGTGCCAAACATATCTGACGCCGGCCCCCAGTGCGCGAAAAAACGGCTCTTGCGCACTCCCGCTATCGCGCCGGGGTCGCAACGACAGCCGAGTGATGACAAACAGATAGGGCGCAAACAACATTGTCTGCACAAACAGAGTTTCAGCCACCCCAATTGTCGCAATCAGTACCCCGCCCAACGCCGGTCCAACCATCCGAGCGATGTTGAAGTTGATTGCCACAATTGTGACCACTGAGCCCACTTGATGGCGCCGCACAAGCCGGGGTGTCAGTGCCATGCGCACCGGATGATTGGCGGCAATCACCATGCCAATCAAAAGGGTGATCAGGGCAATAACCAACGGAGTCGCCCAACCCAACGCGACCACCGCCCAAAGCACAGCACTCAGCGTCGCATTGATGCTTTGCAGAACCAGCATAGTCTGCTTCACACGCCACCGATCCACCCAGACGCCAAACAATGGCGACAACACAATAGACGGCGCAAACAACAAGAACGCCACCGCACCTACAAAACTAGCGGAGTCGGTCATGTCCCAGGCCAACCAGCCAATCGTGATGCGCTGCATCCAGATCCCCAACAGGCCAAAGGCAGAGCCAAAGACATAGGTGCGGAAATTACCCGACTTCAAAGCGCCCAGATTCACGCGCCACTCCCGATGTTGGAAAACACGCCAACACCATGCCCTTCACAGGTTAAGAACACAACAAAACAAAAACGCGCGCTCCGTTGGGAACGCGCGCCTGACAACAAGAGAAGAATTGTTATGTCAGTTTGGGATGGAGGTCAGTTGACTGCTTTAGCGTCAACCACATCTTGCTCCACAGCTTTGGATGAACCACTGGAAATCTCAATCCGGCGTGGCTTTAGCGCCTCAGGGATTTCACGTTCCAAGTTGATGTGCAGCATGCCGTCTTCATGGCTTGCGCCAGTCACACGCACATGGTCCGCCAAATGGAAGCGGCGTTCAAACGCGCGGGTGGCAATCCCACGATGCAAATAGGTTTTATCCGAGGCTTCGTCGCCTTTTTTGGCGGTCACCACCAAAGCGTTTTGCTTGACTTCGATGTTCAGATCATCCGCCGAAAAACCGGCCACAGCCAGCGAGATGCGATAGGCGTCATCAGCGGTTTTTTCGATGTTATACGGTGGGTAGCTCGGCTGGGCGACGTCATTGGACAAAACGCGGTCCATCATGTTTGCCAATTGGTCAAAACCAACGGTCGACCGGTACAGCGGAGCGAGATCAAAAGTGCGCATGGTTTATCCTCCATTGAGCGACAACGATATGTAGGTGCCTTCCATTTGGACAGGCGATGAATGTGTAAGACCCGATCATCGGCGCCTCACTCAAACTCAGGTATGGTATCGAAATGGAGTTTCAACCCCGCGATTTAGGGACGCACAAATTTAGCACCACCACCGCTGCGGGTGCCAACCTGTATGCGGGTCACCCCTGTCGCCGCCTGAACTGCCGGTCGATCCCCAACACGCATGCGCCTTTTCAACTCGGCGACAACGTCCGGCAACTCCATGCCGTAGGACACTTGTTGTCCTTGTCCGGTTTCGCCCGTCGCCGAAACCACCGACAGGATTCGCACCCGGTTACCATACCGCACAAACACCGGTGCACCGGACGAGCCAAACGTTACGTTACAGTCGAAGGTCAACACACCCCAGCCACGCTGCAATATCGAACAATCTCGCTGCCAGGACAGGTGCTCGCTACGTCCACGCCCATAGCTTAGAACGGACACTTTCTCCCCTTCCTGAGGATCAACGTGAATGGAAAACGGATCTGCTTCACCAGTGGAAATCGGAGAGTTCAAGCGCAGCAGGGCCACATCGTGCGGGATCATCTTGCCACTAATTTTTCCGTCCGCGTTATCTTTATAATTGGCATCAACCACCACTCGGTTGACCTTTCGTTCGGCCAAGGCATCACCAGAGACATATCCGGCTCGAAATGTGATGTGTTCAGGTGCAATTGGCGTGCCGTTGTTGTCAAAAACACAATGCGCCGCGGTCAGCACTTGGTCCGGTGCAATCAACGCGGCCGAACAAAACCCGGTGCCGCGCATATCCAACCTTCCCAAAGCCTCCCAGCCCAGAAGATCACCGCGACTTGTCAGCGGCTGAAGCCGTTCGCCCGCGGTCACCGGCAACGCAGACAAACATGCTATCAACGCACCTAAGAATTTCGAAACCCGCATACTCACCACTCCTAAGTCAACTAAGGACGTACAAATTTGGCACCTGTGCTGTTGCGCTTCTGTAACGACATCAAGCCACCAGATTTGACGGATGACTTGCCTCTTTCCGCAAACAACTCGAGCAGTGCGTGATCCAATGCCGCGCCCAATGCCACTTTGGTGCCTTTCACTTCCGCTTTTGCGGCAACCACAGAAGCGATCCGTACCTTACCATCTTCAAAAACAAAAACCGGCGCGCCACTGCTGCCAAAATCAATGTTGCAAGACAACACGTAGACACCGCGCTGTCGCCCCATCACCTGACACACCTCTTGGAAGGAGGGCGCTTCTTCACGGCCAACAGCATAAGACACCACCCCAATCTGGGACCCTTTTCGCAGCCCAGCCGCGGTTTCAAACGGCGCAACGGTTGTATTTTTAATGGGATGATGCAGTTCCAGAAGCGCAAGGTCATTTTGCACATTCTCAATCTTAACCTCGGAACTATAGGCATACTTGGGATGCACAACGGCCCGCCGCACGGATCGGTAGGCCTCCGCACGGCCATTGCGCCAGCCCGCACGGAATTCAACTTGCCGCACATCGTAAGCCGCGCCACTGGACTTTTCGTAGAGACAATGCGCAGCGGTCAGCACCAAGTCCGGCGCGATCAGCGCACCAGTGCAAAACCCCCTGCCGTCAATTTCAAGTCGCCCGACAGCCCCCCAATCGCGGCTGTCCTCACCGGTGTCCAGTCGCTGAAGTGCGCTGTCTTGTGCGGTGGCCATCCCACCCCAAAAGATCACGCTTAGAATTGTCAGTAACCGAACCACGTCAGGCCTCCACGCTCTGATTTCCTCTGCTCTACCGCCCCCCTGCGGCGGAAATAGGGCGCGACCTTGGCACAGCTTTGATCAAAGGAACAAGTGAGGGGCGCGTCACCGCAAAATAGGAATTTCCGGAACCCGCTTGCCTGGTTCCGTGAGCGCACGTGGCTGAGGCCCGCCGGTGACCCAATCCAACAGTTCAACTGTGTGCACGATAGGCACGTCGGTGGCACTGCCGATCTGCATCATGCAGCCAATGTTTCCTGCCGCAATGATGTCCGGCTTTTTGGCCTCCAGCGTACGCACTTTTCGCGCCTTAAGCTGCGCGGATATCTCCGGCTGCATCAAATTATACGTCCCCGCAGAGCCGCAACACAAATGGCTGTCCGCTGGTTCCACCACAGTAAACCCGGCCTTCTTAAGCAGGTCCTTGGGATAGGTCTTGATCTGCTGTCCATGCTGCAAGGAACAGGCAGCATGATAGGCTACGACGGCGCCCCGATCCGCGCCGTTTGGCAGATCAAGTTTCATCAACACTTCAGACACATCCATCGCAATGCCGCTGACCCGAGCCGCATCTTCAGCCAAGGCCTCATTGCGAAACATATGGCCATAATCCTTCACCGTGGTGCCGCAGCCCGATGTGTTGATCACAATGGCGTCCAGTCCTGCGTCGTCCATCTCCGCACACCAAGCGGTGATGTTTTTGGCCGCTGTCGCGTGGCTGGCATCGGTTTTGCCCATGTGATGCGTCAGTGCCCCACAACAGCCAGCGCCCTCGGCCACCACAACTTCGCATCCCAAGCGTGTGAGCAAACGGATAGTTGCGTCATTGATATCGGTATTGAGAGCCTTTTGCGCACAGCCTGTCATCAGGGCCACGCGCATTTTCTGCTTTGCTTGAGGCGCAAAACTCTGCGGATCGTCATTACGGCTCACTGGCGGGATCGACTTAGGCGCCATGTCCAACATGGCCCGCAGGCGCGCATCCGGCATCAAGAAGCGAAATGGCCTGCCCAGCTTAGCGCCAATCAGGGCCCAACGAAACCGCATCGGATAGGGCAAAATCTGCGCCAGAATCCAGCGTAGCAAGCGATCAGTGAAGGGCCGCTTGTAGGTGTCTTCAATATACTCCCGCGCATGATCCACCAGATGCATGTAATGAACCCCACTGGGGCACGTGGTCATGCACGCCAGACAGCTCAGACACCGATCAATATGTTTGACCGTTTTGGCATCTGGCACGCGCTCGTTTTCCAGCATGTCCTTGATCTGATAAATCCGCCCGCGCGGGCTGTCGAGTTCATCGCCCAAGACCTGATAGGTGGGGCAAGTGGCGGTGCAAAAACCGCAGTGCACACAGGCACGCAAAATCTCATTGGCCCGTTGAATGCCGGGGTCTTTGAGCTGGTCCTCGGTGAAAGTTGTCTGCATCGGATTACCCCATCAATCCCGCGTTCAGGATCCCGCGCGGATCAAACTTTGCGCGCAGACCAGTTGATAACGCTGCCAACGGCGCAGGCTCCGGCTGAAACACCGGGATGGTGGATCGAGTTAGCTCTGAACCACGGATCAATGTCGCATGTCCCGCAAATAACTCGGCCCGTACGTCCGTACCCTCGGCCACTTGTATCCAAACAAGTCCGCCACCCCAATCATAGAGCACACTTACATCTGCGTGCTTGGCTCTCAGCTTTGCAACAAATTCTGGCCCATCACTTGGCTTCACAGACACCCGCCACACATCTCCAGCTTGCCCTTGCATCAAAGCCACATCCCGTACCCAAGCCCATCCAGCCCCAACTTTTGTCGGATCACGCTCGACAAGCACCTCACCCCCAAGTTTTTCCAATAATTCTGTTATCTTCGCAGCCCGATAGGCCACAGACGCCTCCAGCCCTTCGATCCGGATCATGGTCACCGGATGACCATCCACACCAGACGGCGCATGGGCAGCACCAGTCACATCATAAGGAGACCCAAGCGCCGCGCTCATCGCTGCCACTGCATCCACATCCGAAAGCCCATTTACAAGCACGCAACCAACAGCCTCCGGAATCGCTTGTACCTTGAGACTAACCTCAGTCAGCACCCCAAGCGTGCCCCAGCTCCCTGCCATCAGCTTCACCAAATCGTAGCCGGTGACATTTTTCATCACTCGCCCGCCGTTCTTCAGAACACGCCCCATGCCATCGACAAACCGCACACCCAACAGACTGTCTCGACAGGCGCCAACCTGAATACGGCGCGGGCCACTGACATTGGCAGCCACCACACCGCCAATGGTGGACGTCCCTGCGGTGCCCAATAGTTCTCGGTGGTCCATCGGTTCAAAAGCAAGCCTTTGACCTTCTGCTGCCAGCTTACCCTCAATCTCCGCCAAAGGTGTGCCAGCTGCGGCAACCACCGTGAGCGCGCCGGGCTCATACAGAGAAATCCCTGACAGGTTTGCGGTCGACAGTTTGGTGCCCGCCACCGGCCGCCCGATATCTCGTGTACCGCCCCCTTCAATGCGCAGCGGTCCATCGGCGCTCGCGACAAACTCTGCCAGTTCAGCTTCGTTGGAAGGTCTCATCATTTGCTGTCTCACTCTGCCGCCATGCGTCGCACGTCGCTCGCCGCCAAAGGAAATACTTTGGCGGGATTCAGCAACCACTTGGGATCAAACACATCTTTCACGGCCATCTGGATATCGAGATCCTCCGGCAGGTACTGATCCACCATCAAATCACGCTTTTCGATGCCAACGCCATGCTCGCCGGTCAAACAGCCGCCCACCTCCACACAGAGCCGCAGAATATCCGCCCCAAAAGCCTCACACTTCTCCAAGTCACCTGGCTTGTTGGCGTCAAACAGGATCAACGGATGCATATTGCCATCCCCCGCATGGAATACATTGCCGACATCTAGCCCATAGTCTGTGCTCAGCTCACCAATACGGCGCAGCACGTACGGCAGTTGGCTCACCGGGATCGTCCCATCCAGACACATGTAGTCATTGATCTGCCCCATCGCGCCAAAGGCAGATTTACGCCCTAACCAAATCCGCGCGCTCTCATCTGCACTGGTGCTTTCGCGCAATTCCACCGGATTGTGCGTCCGCGCGATCGCCAAAATTCGCTCCAATTGCGCGTCAATTTCTGCGTCCGATCCTTCTACCTCGACAATCAACAGCGCCTCACAGTCAGGATAGCCCGCGCCTGCAAAAGCTTCGGTGGCGCGAATGCAGGGTCGGTCCATAAACTCAATCGCTACTGGTATAATCCCAGATTTGATGATGTCCGACACGCATTGCCCAGCCACCTCATTGCTGTCAAACCCCATCAAAACAGGTCGCGCACCTTCTGGCTTGTGCAGGATGCGCAGTGTGGCCTCGGTCACCACACCCAACTGGCCTTCACTACCGCAAATCACGCCAAGCAAATCCAAACCACCAGCGTCCAGATATGCGCCGCCAATCTCAACAACCTCGCCGTTCATGGTGACCATCGTCACGCCCATCAAGTTGTTGGTGGTCACACCGTATTTCAGGCAATGCGCCCCACCAGAATTCATCGCGATATTGCCTGCAATTGCACAGGCCAATTGGCTTGATGGATCAGGCGCATAGAAGAAGCCTTCTTCCTCCACGGCACCGGACACGCTGAGATTTGTGCGGCCGGTCTGCACACGGATGAAGCGGTTTTCATAATCTGTTTCAAGCACTTCAGTCATGCGGGCCACCCCAAGGATCACCGAATCTGCTGTGGGCATAGAGCCGCCTGCCAAAGACGTCCCTGCGCCGCGCGGGACCACCGGAACGTTCTCCGCATGGCACACTTTTAGAATCGCCGCGACCTCTTCCGTTGAGGCCGGAAGCACCGCAGCGAGCGGCGGGCATCGGTAAGCCGTCAGCGCGTCACACTCATAGGCCCGCACTTCGACCTCGTCAGAGATCACCGCATCCGGCGGCAGGACCTCTTTCAAACGCGCCACAATGCGCGCCTTATTGGCAAGCACCTCGGGGTTTGGGATTGGCATGTCCATGGCTGACCTCCGTTGTAATTGGTAAATTAATATAACCAATAATCCAAGTTGGCAAGTGAGGCCGCTTCACGTTAGGGTGCAAACATGACTCCAAACATGCTTCTCGCCCAGTTCTCCACCCTTGATTACACCGCTGTTGGCACCATCTTTTTGGCCTGGGCGCTTGCCACGCATCTTATTGAAAACCCACCTAAAAGCCGACCTTCCGTGTCACGGTTGATGGCGTTTTACCGGCAGGAATGGATGGTGCATTATGTGAAGCGCGAGACGCGGGTTTTTGACGCACAAATCATGGGAAATCTACGCCAAAGCACGGCGTTTTTTGCCTCATCTTCGATGATTGCGATTGGTGGTTTGGTGGCATTGATCGGAAATACGGACCAAATTGCCGGTGTTACCAAAGACCTGACCCAGACTGCTGAACCGGCCTCCGTTCTGGAGCTCAAGCTGGTGCTGGTGCTGCTGTTTATTGGCAATGCATTTCTGAAATTTGTGTGGTCTCACAGGCTCTTCGGCTATTGCTCGGTGCTTATGGCCGCCGTGCCAAACGACGCCAATGACCCGACCGCACTGTCGCGGGCTAGGAAAGCTGGAACCATCAACATCACCGCCTCGCGCAGTTTCAACCGCGGGATTCGGGCGATCTATTTTGGCCTTGCTGCGGCTGCGTGGATATTGGGTCCGATGATGCTTATTCTGGGCGTTTTGGTGACTGTGATTGTGCTCGGACGGCGTGAATTTGCCTCCCAATCACGGGCCGCTTTGCTGCAAGAACCGCGCTGAATTAACACCTCAAAATCCACGTCGGTATCGCGTCGGTATCACGACTGCTTTGCGGAGGTGCACTTTCGCAAACCTCGTGCGCATTAACTTTTCAAAGGCTAAATGAAATTTAGACGCGGTGGTACGGCGCGCCAGCCAAAATGCTGGCCGCGCGATAAAGCTGCTCACTCAGCATCACCCGCGCCAGCATATGTGGCCAAACCATTTTACCAAAACTCAATTTGGCATCGGCCCGCGCCCGCAAGGTTGGATCAATGCCGTCCGCCCCGCCGATTACGAAGGCCAGATCCCCACGCCCATCGTCGCGCCAGCCACCCAGCATAGTGGCAAAGTCAGGACTGCTCATCAGCTTGCCACGTTCATCCAGCGCACAGATCACCGCGCCTTTGGGAATGACACCATCCAGCAAGCCGGCCTCAGCCGCCATGCCGCCACCTTTGCGGTCCTCAACCTCATGCACCGCAACCGGACCAAGGCCCAAGGCCCGTCCGGTGCGATCAAATCGAGTGAGGTAGTCGTCAAGAAGGTCGCGCTCGGGACCAGACCGCAGCCGCCCAACGGCGCAGATGTGCACCTTGAGTGCCATGTCATGCCCTCCCGACCTGCGAACAACGCAGGTCACCCAAATGCTTATGCGGCGCCGCCGGGGACCCACATCTTTTCGAGCTGGTAGAACTCGCGCACTTCCGGACGGAAGATGTGCAAAATCACGTCACCAGTGTCCACAAGAACCCAGTCACCTGTTTCCTTGCCTTCAACTTTGGCGCCGCGCCCAAACTCAGCCTTCAGCCGTTCAATCAGCTTCTCGGCAATCGCGGTCACCTGACGCGAGGAGCGCCCGGTGCAGATCACCATGTAGTCGCCAATAGACGTTTTGCCGCGCAGATCGATCTGCACCACATCTTCAGCTTTGTCTTCATCCAGAGAGGTGAGGATACGGGCAAGCAGTGCCTCGCTTGTCGTATCCGGAGAGTCCGACGTTACAATCGAACCAGTGTCAGTAGCATTGGCCACGTCGTTGTTCAGAGACAGAAGTCTGTCCTCCTTAAATCGCACCCGTTTGCCCCGGTGCCGAGCATAAATTCAAGATAGCACCGGTTGGCGCTTTTCTCAACGAAAGGCAAGGGGGATTCGCCTTCAAAGCAATCAAACCTTGTGAACTGGCCCATTCCTTTTAGGGTGAGCGAGATTAAATCACCTTCCGATCTTTGAAAGATATTGTCATGCGTAGCCTCCGTTTTGCTCCCTTCATCGTTGCCCTCTCCGCCTTGCCAGCCTTTGCAGAAGGGGACTGTGTTGCCAAAATTTCCAATGAACATGTCAATTCCACCGCTCACATGCTCATTGAGCTGAATGATTTGGGAGAGTGGAGCGACGACGCCTTTCAGGTGAGCGTCATGGCGGCCACGCGGTTTGTCGAAAAAATGGGGTGCAAAAGCGGCGATCTAAAAGTTTCCCCAAGACGAAATGAGGGAAGCTGCGTGCATTTGGTGAAAAACACACCCGCCACTTGTCTGTTTCACAGCAACCTTGGTGTGTTCAGCACGCAGGAAACCTATGATTCCTTGATCAACGTTGTCTGGTTCAATCTGGACTAGGCGTCATTGACGGTGCTGGAATGGTCGCCCCTTCGTCCTCCAACATACGCACCTCTCGCTGAGGGAACGGCAACGAAATGCCATTCTCATGGAACGCATCCCACAGCGCCAGGTACACATTGCCGCGAATGTTGGTCAGCCCGCCGGTTGGGTCTTCAATCCAGAAACGCAGGATATAGTCCACGCTGCTGTCGCCAAATCCAACGATGTGGCAGACAGGTGTGTTGGGATAATGCAGCACGCGCTGTACCGATTTTGCCGCCTCAATCGCCACTTTGCGCACCACGTGCGGGTCGTCGCCATAGGCCGTGCCAAAAAAGATATCAAGCCGCACATAGCTGTCCGAATGGGACCAGTTCACCACTTGATTGGTGATCAGGTCTTCATTGGGGATCAGGAACTCTTTGCCGTCCCGTGTGACCACAGAGATGTAGCGCGCACCCAGGGAGTTGATCCAGCCAAAGGTCTCGCCAAGTGAGATCACATCGCCAGGCTTGATCGATTTATCCATCACGATAATCAGGCCCGAGACCAGATTGGACACCACCTTTTGCAGACCAAAACCAAGGCCCACACCGATGAACCCGGTCAAGAAGGCGAGGCCTTTGAGATCAAAGCCAATGATGCGCAATCCAACAAAGAAAGCGGCGGTGTAGAGAAACACCTGTAACAGCTTGCCAAACAACACCCGCATGGAAGGCGAGATGTCTTCGCTACGCTTGAGCCTCGCATCCGCTTGGCGTGACAACAGGCGGGTGATGGCAAAGGTCAGGCCAAGCAACACAACCGCCTGCGCGATCATCCAAAGGGACAGTCGGGAGTCGCCAAACACCAACGCCATGCTGTCCATCAGCTGCACCGCGTCGTCGCGCAATCCGGTCAAAACAAGCGTGACCCAAATCCATGCGCCATAGCGCAGAAAGGTCCGCAGTGTGGTGTTCTGAACCACGCGCAATACCGCGACAACAACCAACCACGCCAAGGCCAAGTTAGCCAAGCCCACCAACAGGTAAGACCGGCTCGGCCATGTCACCGCCTGCATCAGCCAGACAGTGAACCAAATCAACAGGTTGAACACAAACAGCGGCATGCGCCGATGCACCATCATGGCATAGCGGTAGCGCAGCTTGGACCAGCCTTCGCGCGATTTTAGCCAAGCGTAGAACCGCGGTTTGAGCCAGGCAGCAATGGCAAAGGACAGCCCGAATAAACCAAGCGCTATGACAACTTGATAAAACGCCCAGGGCCGCAGCAGGCTTTCGCCAAAATTTACAACCTGCTCCCAAATGCCCAAGGCAATTTCTGTGGTTTCCGTGGTGGTTTCAGACTCCGGCGTCGACGTGACCTGCCGTTCGGCTCCGGCGATACGGTCCAACTCGGATTCCTGCGTGTCGCCAACGCCTTGTGTCTCTGCGGTGTTCTCCTCAGCCATAGAGGCATCCTTGCACGTCCGATCCCCTTGCGGCAACGCAGCAGTCACGGATTGTGCGCTTCTGCTTGAAGGAATCTGCGCGACCCTGTAGGGGAGAGCCATGAAACGCATCTATGATATTGCTGACCACGCCTTTTTGCCTTGGCGCTTCTTTGGTCAGAGCAAATCCATCATCGCCGCGCTATGAGCTTTTGGCGCAGCTTCGCTGTGCCCGTTAGTCAGCCATAACTTCAGCTATCCAAACAGAATGGAGAGGACCTATGTCCCCCAAAACGCTCTATGATAAGATCTGGGATGCCCATGTTGCGCATGAAGCCGACGATGGCACCTGCCTTTTGTACATCGACCGTCACCTTGTACACGAAGTGACCAGCCCGCAGGCCTTTGAAGGGCTGCGCATGACTGGTCGCAAAGTACGCGCGCCGGAGAAAACCATCGCAGTGCCGGATCACAACGTGCCAACCACCGAAGGCCGGGATGATCCGTCCCAGATGACCGAGGAAAGCCGCATTCAGGTGGCTGCACTGGACACCAACGCCCGCGAGTTTGGCGTGCATTACTATCCGGTGTCTGACGTGCGTCAGGGCATCGTGCATATTGTTGGTCCAGAGCAGGGCTGGACCTTGCCCGGCATGACCGTGGTCTGTGGTGACAGCCACACGGCGACGCATGGCGCATTTGGGTCTTTGGCCCACGGCATTGGCACCTCTGAGGTCGAGCACGTACTTGCCACGCAGACGCTGATCCAGAAGAAATCCAAAAACATGAAAGTGGAGATCACTGGCAAATTGAAGCCGGGCGTGACCGCCAAAGACATCACCCTGGCGGTGATTGGTGAAACCGGCACTGGTGGTGGCACTGGGTATGTCATCGAGTATTGTGGCGAAGCGATCCGCGATCTGTCGATGGAAGGCCGCATGACCGTCTGTAACATGGCCATCGAAGGCGGCGCGCGCGCTGGTCTGATTGCACCGGATGAAACCACGTTCAACTACGTCAAAGGCCGCCCACACGCGCCAAAGGCGGGTGCATTTGAGCAGGCCCTGGAGTACTGGAAAACACTCTTCACCGACGAAGGTGCGCATTTCGACAAGGTTGTCACGCTGAAAGGCGAAGACATTCAGCCGGTTGTCACATGGGGCACCTCGCCCGAGGATGTGCTGCCAATCACCGGAGTTGTGCCAAACCCGGAAGATTTTGAAGGCGGCAAGATTGAAGCGGCCCGTCGTTCCATCGAATACATGGGTCTGACGCCAGGTCAGAAACTGACCGACATCGAGATCGACACCGTGTTCATCGGCTCCTGCACCAACGGCCGGATCGAAGACTTCCGCGCTGTGGCTGAGGTTGTCAAAGGCAAGAAGATCAAAGACGGCATGCGGGCAATGATTGTACCGGGCTCTGGCCTTGTACGGGCGCAAGCCGAAGAAGAAGGTCTGGCGGACATCTTCCGCGAGGCGGGCTTTGAATGGCGTCTGGCTGGCTGCTCCATGTGTCTGGCGATGAACCCTGATCAGTTGAGCGAAGGGGAGCGTTGCGCCGCAACGTCCAACCGCAACTTCGAAGGCCGTCAGGGCTATAAGGGACGCACACACCTTGTGTCCCCTGCCATGGCTGCCGCCGCTGCCCTCACCGGCAAGCTGACTGATATTCGGGAGATGATGTAATGGAAAAGTTTGAAAAACTGCAGGGTATCGCAGCACCCATGCCGCTGGTGAATATCGACACCGACATGATCATCCCGAAGGTGCACCTAAAATCGATCAAGCGCACCGGGTTTGGCAAAAACCTGTTTGATGAGATGCGGTTTAACCGCGACGGCACCGAAATTGCAGATTTTGTGCTGAACAAGCCGCAATATCGCAGTGCGGAAATTCTCGTGGCCGGTGACAACTTTGGCTGTGGCTCGTCGCGTGAGCACGCGCCTTGGGCGATTGCGGATTTTGGCATCAAATGTGTGATCTCAACATCCTTTGCGGACATCTTCTTCAACAACTGCTTCAAGAACGGCATCTTGCCAATTGTCTTGCCGCAGGAGCAGGTCGACCTGTTGATGAAAGACGCAGAAAAAGGCGCCAACGCGCGTATGACTGTGGATCTGGAAGCCCAGGAAATCACTTCGTCCGATGGGGATGTGGTGAAGTTTGACGTGGATGCATTCAAAAAGCACTGCTTGTTGAACGGTCTGGATGACATTGGCCTGACCATGGAGAAAGCAGCTTCCATCGACGCCTATGAAGCCAAAGCGGGTGCCGCGCGTCCGTGGGTGTAATCTGCTCGGCCTTTGATTGACATAGCTCCGCACAACCGTTCAAGTTGTGCGGGGTTTTCTTTTTGGATTGATGTGCATGTTTAAAGACTTGTTCAGACGGAAAAGCCGGGTTGAACGTATCCACGACGAACTAAAGGTGTTGATCGGGCTAATAGAGAGTTCCGAAGGGCGGGAGTTTTGGGCCAGCCAATTGCGCAGTCTGAAGAAGGTCACAAACGAAACCCAGCTGTGTCATGGCATCCAGACAATGTACGGCGGCATGGGGTCATTCAATGACATCGTGTTTCACAAATTGAATGGAGATACGGGCACCGAAGAGGAGCTCAACCTTTTGAATGAACGTTTTTGTCACCACAAGAGTCGCCTATATGGCTTTACCCAAAAACACACGTGAGGATGGAAGAAACAACGGCGACCATCGGTCCCCTCGATTGGTTTATGGATACCTCCATTGAAACCGAACGCCTTCTGCTCCGCCCCTGTCGGAAGGAAGACGCAGACGCGCTCACCACCTTGATGACACCGGAGATCAGCCAGTCGGTGGCCGTTTGGCCGACCCCGCTTTTGAAACAAGACACTCAAGAGATCCTCCGCAACAACATCGAAGCCATGCAGCAGGACGCGGTGTTTGCCACCGTGGTGATGTGCAAAGACAGCGGTGACATCATCGGCTGGTGCAAGCTCGACATTGCCGATGATCAAGCTGAACTGGGCTATTGGATTGGCGCAGCCTTTCAGCGCAAAGGTTATGCAATTGAGCTGTCGCGGGGCGCGATTGCGTTTGCCTTTGACCAGCTGGGCGTGACGTCGGTGCGTGCCGGTGCGCAGGTTGGCAATACAGCATCCTTGGCGTTGCTGGCAAAGCTCGGGATGACACGAGACGGCGTGGAAGCAATTTGGGCCCCTGCCCGACAGAGGTTCGAGGACTGCGCGTTCTGGCATCTGAGCCGAGACGATTGGCGTCGGCTTCAGTAGGCAACCTCCGAAGTCTTCGCAGCGACCGAGCCGAGGGGCGAAAGCGAAGCGCCCGCCCCGTGGGGGCGGTTCGGACGCTCGCCAAAGCGTCGCTTTGGCGTCTTATCGCAATCTACATCCACATCACTCCGCAGGTACTGCCACCTGACGATCCGTGCCGCCCATATGCTTGGCGTTGAGCTTCAGCACCAGCCAGATCATCGTGACTTGCAGCGCGATCGCCACGGCGGAAATCAGCAGATAGGCCAGCGAGAACTTATCGACCAAGCCGCTCGCCACCAGCCCTTTGTTGAGCCAGAAGTGCAACATCACCGACAGCGCCACGCCGGGGCAGACCAGCGCATAGGAGCCAGCAGACTTTTCCGGTCCGGTCACAAATTTGGACACATAGCCAAAGCGACGCAGCACGGTCAGGCCAAGCGCAAACACAGCCAACTGCACCATCAGCAAGGTGGTCAACATCGACAGGGTTTCGCCAGCACCACCATGCACGTCAAAATGCACATGTAACCCGTGGTTCTGGCGCATCCAGGCAATTGTGATCACCGTGATCAGCGGCACGATGATCAGCAGTGTGGGCGCGCTTTCGGCGTTGGCACCGTTTTCCATCATCGACCGCAAGCCTAGGATCACGTTGGCAACCGCCAACAGGATCGCAACCACGATGAAGAAACTCGACAGGATGAAGGACAGGCCTGCGATCATGGCTGACCCGCTCATCGCGGACGGCGCTGCGAGGCCAACACCCACCATGGCAAAGGCAAACGCCGGAAGCACCTGCGCAAAACTGTTGTTTTTGGCGCAGTTAAAGCCGCCGTTGATCAACACGCGACCAAAGAAGTCCCGCATGATCATCAAGCCATAGCCGCCGATCAGCACAAAGGCGATCATCGCCAGCGGGAACAGATATTCGACGACGTTCCACAATCCCGGAACAAACACCAAACCCACAATGAAACCGCCGTTCACAACCATCGCCAAGGCGAGCGGGATGGCCATCAATTGTGTTTCCGCATTGGAGGTGCGCAGCGCCGCATAGGCGTCGGTTGTTTTGAAGGCAGCGACACCGCGCAAGTTCCAGATCAACGATTTGATCATTAGGAAGGCAAGCCCGGCGATGCCAACCATGGCCGCCACAATGGCAGCCTTGAGCGGTACGGCGCCACTGGCAAACGCCCCCATTATGTCTTCAAAAATGGGCACGGGGCGGCCCGGATGCGGCACCCAGAACATCAGAAACATAAAGAAGGTGACCATCAGGCCACCGGCACCAAGTGTGGCGAGAAAGTAGAGGGGAGAGTATGGCGGGCGCATCTGCGCCTCAGAGGGGGATGACATGACATTTCCTTTCATATTCTAATTTCAGCATATGATGAAAATTTGGGGCCGCATTGACATAAATCAATACACATTCCTCTTTTGGAATGTTTTGAGAACCAAATAAGGCGGAAATGTGGCGCAGCTGGGTGCACAGAGCCTCTCCCGCTGGAGGCGCCTTGTTGTCACCCCAAACACCACCACCAGATTTAGTACAGCCCTGAAAAATTGTGCTTTTTCCAGAGACCCAATTGATGCATTCGCGCACCAGTCCCCCCCGCTCACTTGGATATCTTGGACAATTTCCAAACAAAACCTTGAGGCCCGCCGACATCCGATGCCACAATAAGGCATAAATGAGGCACCTCGTCGCAAAGACGGGATCAAGTTGGAACAAGATCGCACGGCCAAAGAGCCACAAAACGCGACATCCGGTTTGAAGGGACACGAGCTGTGATAGGCAGAATCATTGGCGCGGCAACGCGCGCGGGACTGGTGGCATTGCTGTTTGCCTTGCCAGCCATCATCTTGCCATCGGTGAGCGAAGACGTGGTGCATATTGTGCTGCTGTTTGCGATCTTCTCCTCGTTGCTGGTGTTCATCGAATATGTGACCACCGCGCCGTCTTTCATCGAATTCCGCCACGCCCCGCCGTTCAACCGGCTGCGGTTCCTGGCAATTTTCTTCACTGTCTTTGCGCTCTCTGTGATTGCGCGCGGCGAAGTGGCACCCAATGCCTTCACCGCTTTTCTGCATGCGCTTGGCATCATTGTGGGTGACGCGATTGATTTCCCCTACTCCCCTGTGCGCCTGATGGTGATCATGCTGCCAGAGGACGCCACACGGGAATTGATCACCGAGGTGCGGACGGCGTCTGGCCTCAGCTATTTGATCTCGCTGATGACGCTGGCGGTGTTCTACTTCTTTGTGCGCGTGCTGGAATGGCCCGCACGCAATGGGGCGTTTAACGTCTGGATCAACCTGCCGCTGTTTGACCCGACCGCGGGCGGCGATGTGCTGCCACGGCTGCAGCGGGATGGCCGTCTTAACATTGCGTTAGGATTTCTTATGCCATTCTTAATCCCGGCGATCATTCAGATGATGTCGGACCTGATTGATCCGATCTACTTAAGCGATCCGATGACAATGATTTGGACCATCAGCGCATGGGCATTCATTCCCGCCAGCATGATCATGCGCGGCATCGCCATGACCCGCGTGGCCACCATGATCGACGAAAACCGCCGTCGCGCCTATGCCGCGTCACGCGGCGCACATCCGGTGTCCTCAGCCGCCTGATCGGCCTTCTTTTCTTTGTGACATGCGCCCATGCGGAAACCATCCGCGTGGCGACTTATGATGTGGAGCTGTCCCGCAAGGGGCCGGGGTTGATGCTGCGCGACATCACGCGAGATGATCCGCAGGTTGTGGCGATCACGCAGGTGGTGACCCACCTCAGGCCAGACGTGCTGTTTCTGCAAGGTGTGGACTATGACGCCGATTTGCTAGGAGCCAAGGCGCTGCGCGATCAGTTTGGGAAAGGCGGCTTGTACTATCCGCATGTCTTTGCACTGCCTCCCAACACCGGCATTCCCACTGGCTTGGACATGAACGGCGACGGACGGCTACACACGCCTGCAGATGCGCAAGGCTATGGCAAGTTTCGCGGGGCAAGCGGCATGGTGGTGCTGTCACGCTGGCCGTTTGGGGATGCGCGGGATTTCAGTACGCTGCTGTGGCGCGAGTTGCCCGAGGCCACGCTGCCCGAAGTGAATGGGCAACCGTTCCCCTCCGAGGAGGCGCAAGACATTCAGCGCCTGTCGTCCAAAGGCCATTGGGTATTGCCGGTTCAGCATCCAGTCAAGCTGGTGACGCTATTTCTATTTGCTGCGGGACCTCCGGTATTTGACGGACCAGAGGATCAGAACGGGCTCCGCAATGCCGACGAAATCCGGCTGTGGACTCATCTAATGAACGGTAAACTTGGCCCCATGCCCGAGCCGCCGTTTGTCTTGATGGGCGGGGCGAACCTTGATCCAGAAAAAGGCGAAGGGCAACACGCGGCCATTCAGGCGCTGCTCAACGATCCACGTCTACAAGACCCGTTGGCACAAGCTGGCCCAACTGTGGATTGGCGCGAGCCGACGCCGGGAGATCTGCGGGTCGATTATGTCTTGCCCGGCATCGATCTGAAGGTGACCGACGCCGGGGAATTTTGGCCCAAACCCGATGAACCGGCCTATGAGCTGCTGGCAAAAAAAGACATCAAAGCCAGCCGCCATCATATGGTTTGGGTCGACATCGATTTTTGAGGCACAGCTGTCTCTGGCAGCGCAGAGGCCAACGCCTTGTGTAGCTCCGTGGCTGCAAACTCCGGCAACAGCTCCTTAAACCGTGCGCCGTCCAAGCGATGGGGGGTGTTCCACAGGTAGCGCATCTCCAGCAGATGTGGCGCCAGTTTCCACACTGGTGAAGCCAGCTGAATAGCCCACCACGCCATGGATTTGACCTTCAGCGACTGCCCCAAAACCTGCTCCAGCGCCTGAGTTAACGCATTCCCGGTCAAGGTGTACCCCGGAAACGGCACATCCTCGAACCGGTTCAGCTGGTCGCGCTTTTCCGCCAACATCACGGCCGCACGACACAAATCTGGCAGGTACGCCCAAGCATGATCCACATCCCGCTTGCCGGGGTAGGTCAGCACGCCACGGCCAATCTTCGGCGTCATGATCATGTCAAACCAATTGCCTGAGGCTTCAGTGTCGATGAAATCTCCGGCGCGCAGAATGATCGTGCGCACCTCACTAAAGCGATAGGCCCGCTCCATCTCTCGCCGGATTTGGCCCAGAGGGTTTTGCGCTTGATGCGGTGTGGTCACGCCCCAAGGGCTTGGAGTGCCTTTGCCAAAAACATAGACATTGCCGGGAACAATCACTGTCGCATCAACCAACCTTGCCGCGGCGATCACCTCGTCATGCAATCTCGGCACTTGGGTGGCCCAATCAAAATACTGTGGGTTCCAGGCGTTCACGATCACCTGCACCCCGTGCACGGCCTCTCGCAGTTTATCTCTGCTGCGATCAAAGCGGCGCACGTTCCAACCTGCCTTGGCAAAAGCCTGCGCGGCGTTGCGTCCAAACCGGCCATTTGCGCCAAGTATCAAAACGGTGTCTGCCATGGTCTGTCTCCTGCTGTCTGGCGTCCTGAAACAAACATGCGGCATACGCCTGCAGATAGGTATTGGCGAAATTCGCAGCCGTGCTATTCATAAATGAATGGAAAAGACCCTCTCAAACCTCGACTGGTCATTGATCCAGTCCTTCCTGGCTGTGGCCCAAACTGGCTCCCTGTCAGGCGCCGCGCGGCAGCTCAACGCCTCTCAACCCACATTGGGCCGCCACATCAAAACCCTGGAAGACACGCTGAAGGTCGAAGTATTTCATCGGCACGCCCGCGGCTTTGAATTGACGGACACCGGCCAAGCCTTGTTGGCCCCTGCCCAACGCATGGCGGCCGCAATGGCCGATCTGTCGCTGGCTGCAGCGGGCGGGGAAACCGACCTTGCCGGCACCGTGCGCATCGCCACCTCTGTCTTCATGGCACATCACGTGATGCCCGACATCCTTGCCGACCTGCGTCAACAGGAACCGCAAATCCAGATTGAGCTGGTGCCGTCTGATGACTCCCAAAACCTTCTGTTTCGCGAAGCCGACATTGCTGTGCGCATGTACCGGCCTGAGCAGCTCGACATGATCACCAAACATCTGGGTGACATCGAACTGGGCATGTTTGCCGCCGAGAGCTACATCGCTCGCAAAGGCCGTCCCACGGGAGCCGAGGATCTGCCGCACCACGACATTGTCGGCTATGACGCCAATGACGACATCATCCGCGAAATGCGCCGCATGGGTATCCCTGCCAATCGGGACTGGTTTGCGGTGCGCTGTGACCATCAAACCACCTATTGGGAATTGGTGCGCGCAGGCTGTGGCTTGGGGTTTTGTCAGAGCCACATTGCCCGCCAAACTCTGGGAATCGAAGAGATCCCGCTTGGCTTTCCACTGCCACTTCTGCCGGTTTGGCTCACCGCCCATGAAAGCCTGCGCCACACCCCGCGCATTTCCCGCGTTTGGAGCCTGCTTGAGAGCGCATTAAAGCCCTTTGTTTCTTGATCTTTCACACGTCACTCGGTAACCCGTAGCGAACCTATTTGATCAAGGACGCATCCCAATGAGCACCCCTTCGCTTCTCATCCTCGCTGGCGACGGCATCGGCCCCGAAGTCATGACCGAAGTTCAGCGCATTATTGGCTGGTTTGGTGACAAACGTGGCCTGAAATTTGACGTGAGCGAAGACCTTGTTGGCGGCGCAGCGTATGACAAACACGGCGTGCCGCTGCATGACGACACCATGGCGAAAGCGCAAGAAGTGGACGCGGTTCTGCTTGGTGCTGTGGGTGGCCCTAAATACGACGATCTCGACTTCTCCGTGAAGCCAGAGCGCGGCCTGCTGCGCCTGCGCAAAGAGATGGATCTGTTTGCCAACCTGCGCCCGGCACAGTGTTTTGACGCGCTGGCAGATTTTTCCTCGCTGAAAACCGACATCGTTGCTGGCCTGGACATCATGATCGTGCGCGAGCTGACCTCCGGCGTCTATTTCGGTGAGCCGCGCGGTATCTTTGAAGAAGGCAACGAACGGGTTGGCATCAACACCCAGCGCTACACCGAATCCGAGATCGAGCGTGGCGCACGTGCGGCGTTTGAACTGGCTATGAAGCGCGACAAGCGTCTGTGCTCCATGGAAAAAGCCAACGTGATGGAAAGCGGCATTCTGTGGCGCGACGTTGTGACCGAAGTCTCCAAAGACTACCCAGAGGTCGAGCTGTCCCATATGTATGCCGACAACGGCGCGATGCAGCTGGTGCGCGCACCTAAGCAGTTTGACGTGATCTACACCGACAACCTGTTTGGCGACATTCTCTCAGATTGTGCGGCGATGCTAACCGGTTCGCTGGGCATGCTGCCCTCCGCCTCCCTTGGTGCGCCAATGGATAACGGCCGTCCAAAAGCCATGTATGAGCCCGTACATGGCTCCGCACCAGACATCACAGGTCAGGCCAAAGCCAACCCATGTGCCTGTGTGCTCTCCTTCGCTATGGCCCTGCGTTACTCCTTTGATCAAGGTGCAGAAGCCGACCGACTGGAAGCGGCTGTGGAGAAAGTTCTCGCCGATGGTGTGCGCACCGCGGACCTGATGCAAGCGGATGGTGGCACCCCGGTGTCCACCTCTGAGATGGGCGACGCCCTGCTGGCCGCTCTGGACGCCAGCCTGTAAGCACAGGCGTTATCTGCGAAAAAACAAAAGGCGTCCTTTGGGGCGCCTTTACCTTATTGGCAATTTGTTTTCCGACAGAATGTGCAACCTGCTACGTTTTATCATAAGTGGTTTATGAGGACGGTTATGAAGCATCTGATTGGGGGCGCCCTGACGCTTGTATTAAGCACTGCAGCCTCCGCAGAAACGTTCAAGGCCGATGTCTGGGCGGACAACTGGTTTGCGCTATACGCCAATCGGTCGTTGGTGGCGGAGGACCGGATTTCCATCAACACAGAACGTTCGTTTAATGCCGAAAGCTTCACCTTCCAGGCCGAACGTCCCTTTATGTTGGCGCTGATTGCCAAGGATTTCAAAGAGAACGATACCGGCTTGGAATACATCGGCACCAACAAACAACAGATGGGGGATGGCGGTGTGATCCTGCAGGTCAAGGATGCAGCCGGAAACATTGTGGCTGTGTCAGACAAGGACTGGCGCTGCAAAGTCATCCATGAAGCCCCACTCAACAAATCTTGCGCCAAAGAACGCACCCCTCGTGTTGGCGAAGGCCCTTGTGGATTTGAGGCAAGTGAACCACCACGCGGTTGGACAGCAGAATACTTCGACGATTCCGATTGGCCCCGCGCCACGGAATACAAAAAGCGTCAGGTCCGTCCCAAAGATGGCTACGACAAAGTCGATTGGCACCGCAAAGCGGAGTTCATCTGGGGACCGGATCTGGAAACCAACAACACGCTGATTTGTCGACTGATTGTGAACTGATCACTCCTTTGCCTGGCCCCCGCGCCCGCCTTATTGGGGTGCCGCCCGCGTCAGTGCTATTTATGGTTGATTTATTGCTTTAGCCTGATATCCAAAATTGAACTGGATTAAGGCATTGCTATGAAACGTATACTTTCGGCTATTGTGCTGAGTTGTCTGGCCCACACGGGCCTGGCGAAACCCTTTGAAACGGTTTTTCCCGATGTTGAGTTTCAGGACAAATCCGACCCAATTTTCGCAATTTTATCCTCCATGGATTACCAACAGGGGCGGATCGACCTGCCCGGCGGACAGGCCTATCTGGATGTGCCAGACGACTACTATTATCTGTCCCCAGCCGACACGAACACGGTTTTGGTGGATCTTTGGGGCAACCCCAACGGCGACAGCCTAGGCATGATTTTCCCCGTCAGCTACACGCCACTGGACGAAAACGCCTGGGGCGCAATTTTGAGCTGGGATGATATCGGTTATGTGTCTGACAAAGACGCCGCCACCATCGATTATGACGACCTGCTGCGCTCCATGCAGAAAGACACTTTGGCAGAAAACGAGTGGCGGGTGTCCAACGGCTACGAGAAAATCACTCTGGAGGGCTGGGCCGAGGCGCCCAAATACGACGTCGCTGTGCGCAAACTACACTGGGCGCAAGAACTGGCCTTTGACGGCGCGCCGGTGAATACGCTCAACTACAATCTGCGTGCGCTTGGCCGAAAAGGGGTGTTGCAGCTGAATTTTGTGGCCGGCATGTATCAGTTGGAAGAGGTCAAGACAGCCTTGCCTTCTGTGGCCAAGATGACCGCATTTCAGGAAGGCGCCCGCTATGCTGATTTTGACCCCTCCATCGATCAAGTGGCCGCCATTGGCATTGGTGGATTGATCGCTGGCAAGGTGGCCGCCAAAACCGGCCTAATTGCCGTGGCATTGATCTTTCTGAAAAAGTTCTGGTTTTTTGCCCTGCTCCCAATTGCTTGGTTGCGCAGCTGGGTCGCAAAGCGCAAGACCGGAGCCTGACAGAGCCCGCGCCAAAGCCTTGTTAGCGCAGGGCGGGACGCGGATTGCGTTGGCCGTGGCTGTAGATTGTTTTCACGCTCCACTCCACTGCACGGCGCATGGTTTTGCCCAAGGCATCATCAAATGCCACCACCACGTCGCTCATCTCATCACTTGGCGACATCACGACCTTTTCAAAGGACTTGGAGCCAATAATGTGGTCGTCGTAGGCATCCACAATCTTGAGATTCATGCGCACGTGTATTTCCAGCGCACCACTTTCGGTCTCCACCGCTGGCAGGCGCGCTTGAAACTCCCGCAGATCTGACACAATCAGGAAATCCGGGCGCAACGCCACAGACGAGCGGCCCACAGCGGCCACCTTGCCGCTGTTTTCAAAGCTCTCGATCAGCAATGTCTGCACAATCACCGGTGCGCGGTCGACCCAGCGGGCCACCGGCAGATACTCAAACTGATAGGGCGTTGGCTGCACCGCAATCTGGTCCGTGTCCACAGCGGCATGGGCAGTCGGCTCTTCGATCACAAGCTGATGACTGAGCCGGGGAAGCCCAGCGGAAAACGTGCTTTTGGGCGTCAATGTGTAGAGGTCCGTTGGCGCTGCGGCCCGGTTCAGTGTGCCCAGACTGCTGCATCCAGAAAGCACCACTGCGCCAATCAGCAATCCTGCCCATCTACATTGTGTCATCGGCTAAACTCCGATCCTTGCGTGCCCAGAAGAAACCGTGCCGGGTCGCGTTTGATGCGTGCCACCAACCGGTCCAGATTGCCGACCAGATAGCGGGATTCTTCTATGAATTTCACAGTTTGCGGCAAACCTAGCCGCAAGAACTCAGACACCTGTCGCTCGTTGCGTTGCACAATACCGTCCACTGTACCCAACAGATTGGAAGCCGACTTGGACGCCGCAAGCACCTCATCTGCTGCCTTGTTGATGTCATCCGACACGCCGGTGACAGTGCCTGAGACGGCCGCAACAGCGCCGCTGATATCCGTCATGATCTGATCCACATCTTCGTCCAAAATGCGGTTCACGCCGCTGAAAGTGTCGCCTGCCGTATCTAGTGTGGCGTCTGCGGTTTCCATCGCCTGATAGATCGCTTCCAGCGTGCGGTTGGAGCGCTCAAACGTGTCGATTGCGGTCACCAAGGCCTCGCTGGCCTGTGGCGACAGCGTTGCCATTTGCCCGGTTGCATCCACGGCCAGCGTGTCGATGCTGGCGATCATCGTGTTGGCTGCCTGCGCGGCCTCAGAGATGTTTTCCACCACTTCCGGCAGGCGTTCATCCACGGTCACGTGAATGGCGTCTAATGCGCTGCGTGCACTGGCGGCAGCCTCGCGGGCATCCTCTACCATGTCTGTTGCGCCGCCGCGTACCAGCGTGTTCACCGCATCCGCTGTGTCATCCAGCGACCGCAGCATTTCATCAGACAGCTCCAACGCCTCGTTGAAATTCGCCAACGTGCCACGCGCCTCAACCAACCGCGCCGTCGCGGTTTCCAGCATCACGGTGCCTTGGTCCGTGATCTCCTGCACACCAGTTTCAATTGCCACCAGAGTTTCATTGGTTTGATCAATCAGCGGCGAGACCTTGGTGGTGGCCAAATCCCGCACCGTGGTCAGGGCTGCTGTCGCCTCATCCGCAAGCGGTTGCAGGTCCGTGTTCATAACGGTGGTGGCCGTATCCGAGGCCACCCGCACCGAATTGAGCGTGTCGGTCGCCGCATTTGTGGCCGTTTCAAAAGCGGAAATCGCGGTTTGGGTCTGCTCCACACGCGCCTGCACGCTGGTGCCCACTTCTTCATATCGTGTCATCAGGCTGGAGGCATCGGTGCCAACTTGGGCGATCTGAGTTTCCATCACGGCAGCCGTGTCCTGCACCTGCTGCACCAAGGCAGGCAAGCGCTCATCAATCAACGCCTGCGCTGATTGCATCGCGGAAATCGCAGAAGGCTCCAAAACCGCAACCACATTTTCCAAGGCTGCCGCCGCATCCGCGCCACGTTGGATGAAATCTTTGAGGTCCTCTTTCATCAGGCCATCAGCAGTGGCAAAGGCGCTTTCAGCATTTTCCAATGTGCCTTTGGTGCGGTCTGCCGCCTCCTTGATGGAGCCCAGCGCGCCCGTCGCCTCCACGAGTGTTTCCTCCGCCGTATCAGACAACGTCTCCAGCCGTGTGGTAAACGCCGCAATTTCCCGCGCCGCGCTGCCGACATCTTCAGACAGCTCTTCAAATTCCGCCAGCGTGCGATCCAGCCGTCCAGACGCACTTGCCAGATTGGCCAACAACTCATTCACCGCAGCGGTGTTTTCCTCGCTGACCACACTTTGCAAGTTTTCCAGCAGGCCAATCGCCTTTTCCATCAACTGCGGGGCGCCTTCGACCACCGATTGTAGGGCACTCTTCTCGGTGATGATTTCACCATATTGTGGCAAAGCAGCCGCGTCGATTGTGCCTCCTGACAGCGCCACAATGCTCACGCCCGTGACCCCCTGCCCCTGCAGTTTCGCAATCGTGTCGGTTTTTACCGGCGTGTCTGCCCCAACCTCGATGCGCACCCGCACCAGCGAAGGGTTCTCGTCATCCAGTTCCAGCATCACAACTTGGCCCACCGGCAGGCCATTGTAGCGCACGCTGCCCGCCATCCCGAGGCCGCCAACGTTCTCAAACAGCACGTCGTAGTAGGCGTATTGCTTTTCCAGATCGATCTTCGCGAGCCAGAGCACAAACAGGAACGAGCCAATCAGGCCGACCAGCGCGAACACCCCAATCAGGAGGTAGTTTGCCCGTGTCTCCATGCCCTATGCGCCCCCAATACCTTTGACCTGCGCCGCCCGCGCACGTGGGCCGGTGAAATACTCCTGCACCCACGGATGATCGACATCTGTCATTGTTTCTATTGGACCTTCTACCAGAACACGCTTCTCGGCAAGCACCGCAATGCGATCACAAATCGCATAAAGGCTGTCCAAATCATGCGTGACCATAAAGACCGTGATACCCAGACTGCGCTGTAACTCGCCAATCAGATCATCATAAGCCGCCGCGCCCACCGGATCGAGGCCCGCTGTGGGCTCGTCCAGAAACACAATCTGCGGGTCGAGCGCGAGGGCGCGGGCCAAGGCTGCGCGTTTGCGCATCCCGCCGGACAGCTCACTGGGCAGCTTGTCACAGGCCAGTTGCGGCAGGCCGACAAGGCTGATCTTGAGCGCGCCCAGCTCTTTCATCAGATTGGTCGACAGCTTCAGATGCTCGCGCATCGGCGCCATCACGTTTTGCAAAACCGTGAGCGAGGAAAACAGCGCGCCGTCCTGAAAGGCCACGCCCCAGCGGGTCTCCACCTTGCGCCGCTCTTCCTCCGGTGCGGTCAGCACATTGGTGCCCAGCACTTCAATGGTGCCCGCCGCCGGTTTGTTCAATCCAACAATGGTGCGCAGCAGCACCGACTTGCCGGTGCCCGAGCCGCCAACAATACCCAGCACTTCGCCGCGCCAGACATTCAAGTCCAGATTGTCATGCACCACCTGCGGCCCAAACTGATTGCGCAACCCGCGCACTTTGATGATGGCGTCACGCTGTGGGGTATCATCTTTCATGCTCACACCCCCAACTGCGCGAAAAAGATCGAGAAAAGCGCATCCAGCGCGATCACAAGAAAGATACCCTGCACCACGCTAGAGGTGGTGCGCTTGCCCACACTGGTGGAGCTGCCCTGAACTTGGAAAGCCTGCCAACAGGCGACCACCCCAATCACCAGCGCAAAGAACGGTGCTTTCACCATGCCGACCAGCAGGTGTTTCACAGCAATGTTGTCATGTAGACGCGTGACAAACATGCCGGGGTTCACATCCAAGCTGACCCAGCTCATCAACGCACCGCCAAACAGGCCAAACAGATTGGCCACAAATCCCAATAGCGGCAGCATGATCAATAACGCCAGCACGCGCGGCACCACCAGCACCCGCACAGGATCAAGGCCAAGCGTCTGCATCGCATCTATTTCCTGCTGCACCTTCATTGATCCAACCGAGGCGGTGAAAGCCGACCCCGAACGACCGGCCACAATGATGGCGGTCAACAAAATGCCCAGCTCGCGCAGCACCGAAATACCAATCAGCTCAACCACAAAGACCTCGGCGCCAAACTGCTGCAATTGGCTTGCGCCTTGAAAGCCCAACACAACACCAATCAAGAACCCCATAAGGGCAATGATTGGCACCGCGTTAAACCCCACGTCTTGCATATGCGTGACCAAACTGGCCCAGCGAACTTTATGTGGTCGCACAATTATATCCGCCAAACCGACAAGGGTTTGGCCCAGAAAACTCACCAGCGATAGCGCGTCCTGCCAGCCAAACACCAGGTTGCGCCCAATGTTGGCCACCCACTCCAAGCGTCCGTGTTCGGGCAGGTCCTGAGGTGTCACTTCTGGCGTGGCCGTTGTGACGGTTTCAAGTAGCGCCAAGTGATCAACCGCACCCGCAATCTGCACCTCTGCGCCGCCTTGCTGCAACCGCCTGCGCAGTTGCGACACTAGCCACGCGCCGCCGGTGTCAAAGGCCGGCACGTCCGTCAGATCAATTTGCACGTGCTTTTCAGCGGGCGCGGCTTGCGCAAACGCCGCTTCGATATCGGCCAAATAGGCTGTCAGCAAAGCACCGGACACGTGCACCACTGCACGCCCGTCCTGGGGCTCGACCCGGAGGTCAGGCGCGCCCAAAACGGTCATGCGATACGCACCCCGCCATCCCTCAAGTCCGTCAAAAACCGGATCATCCTGCCCAATTTTGTTGCCTCAACCCATTTTATAGAAGCCTAGCCCAGCCCCACTTGCCGCTCAAGCTCTGCCACATCGGGCCGCCCCAACCGCGTCAATGCCTGCATCACCAGCCGTTGCGCCCTTGCGCCCGACCAATCAGATGGCAACACCGCGTCTTGCACTTCGCCATGGCGCAACCGCAACCGCCGCCAGTGATGCAAAATCACCAAACGCAATGCCGCTCGATCCAGAATCCCCTCGGGTGTGGTATGGGCCAGCACGTACTCTACCGCCGTCGACAAAGCGTTGTATTCTGCTGACATCTCATCGGGAATCAATGCGGCCACCGCCCATTTCGGCAAGCGCTCCGGTGCAAAGCGGCTGAGCAATACGTCTTCGTTGGACCGCACCGATCCTGCCACCAAAGCGCTGCGTGCAGACAAGGACACCGCCTGCGCTGGCAGCGTTTCAAGAAATTCCGCCGCGGTCAAACTTGGCCCGCCAACCGCCAGCCAGACAACCTCTGTGGCCTCTGCGAACCCATAAATTTGCGCCCGCACCGCCTCAGTTTCATCCCAACCTTTTGGGGTCAGTTTATGCGCAGACAAACGCCCGCGTTTTTCCGAAATGATCCAGCCATCACGGCGCAACCGGTGTACCGCAACCCGCAGCGCCTGATTGTTGATGCCCAGCCGACCAACCAAAGCGTCCAGCACCGGCCCAGACAGCCAGGCCTCTTCGCTCTGAAGCAGGTCCCCCAAAATGGTGACCACAACCGACCAGACCTTAAGCGGGCCACAACCGGAAACGACATTGATATCTTCTTGCAGATCAACAGTTTGCATGGTGCCAATCTTACGCCTCTCTGGCTGCAACGACAAGCATAGGCCGCAGCGTCACATTCACACTCTCTTGATGCGCTTACCCCTCCGGCCCACAGTGGTCGCATCCATCGGGACCGCTCAGGAGGAGGAGCCCCCATGTCTTTTGAGACACAGATCACGCCCAACGCGCCTGCGTTTGGGGAAAACCGAGACGCCATGTTGAACGCTGTTGCGGAGCTGCGCACGCTCGAAAATCGCACGGCCGAGAAATCCGAACAACGCCGCGAGCGTTTTGCAGCGCGTGGACAAATCACGCCACGTGAACGGCTTGCTCAACTGCTCGATCCAGGCCTGCCTTTCTTGCGACTGCATAGCCTTGCTGGATACTTGCAAGACAGCGACGATCCCGAAAAATCCCTGCCGGGCAGCACTTTCCTGATGGGGATTGGCTTTGTGTCTGGTGTGCGCAGCATGATTCTGGTGGATGACAGCGGTATCAACGCCGGGGCCCTCTCCCCCATGTCTTTGCAAGCGATGTTATCGGCCCAAGACATCGCCCTGCGCCAGAAGCTGCCCTTTGTGCATCTGGTGGAAAGCGCCGGTGCCAACCTAATGAATTACCGCGTGGAAGACTGGGCCTTGGGTGGCGGTGTGTTCCGCAATCTTGCCCGCCTGTCTGCGGCGGGCCTGCCCACGATTGCGGTTTTGCACGGCCCCTCCACCGCAGGTGGGGCCTATATGCCCGGCCTGTCAGACTACGTGATTGGCGTGAAGAAAAACGGCATGGCGGCACTCGCAGGTGCCGCGCTGGTGCATGCCGCGACTGGCGAGGTGGCGAAAGATGCCGACCTTGGCGGCACAGAGATGCACGCGACCACCTCCGGTCTGGTGGAATACCTCGCCGAAGACGACGGGCACGCCATCGCACTGGCCCGACGCGTGATGGCGCGTCTGGATTGGAACCGCGACATGGTCCAGCCTCCTGCGCGCAGCTTTGACGAACCGCGCTTTGACGTAGAGGAAATCGCCGGCGTGGTGCCCGCCGACTGGTCCACGCCTTATGATGCGCGCGAACTGGTTGCCCGGCTTGTGGACAGCTCCGATTTTGACGAATTTAAGCTGGATTTTGGCCCCGCCACACTCTGCATTCAGGCACAAATCCACGGCCACACCGTCGGCATTCTCGCCAACAACGGCCCAATCGATCCCGCTGGAGCCAACAAAGCGACCCATTTCATTCAGGCCTGTGATCAGGCGGGAACCCCGCTTGTCTTCCTCAACAACACCACCGGCTACATGGTGGGCACGGCGTATGAACAGGCCGGGATGATCAAACACGGCTCCAAGATGATCCAAGCCGTGTCCAACGCCCGCGTACCCAAGATCACGCTCTACTGTGGGGCCAGTTTTGGCGCGGGCAACTACGGTATGTGCGGCATCGCGTATCAGCCGGATTTCCTGTTTGCCTGGCCGACCTCCCGCTCTGGCGTGATGGGGGGCGCACAGGCTGCGAAAACCATGAGCCATGTCGCCCGCGCTGGCGCTGCCCGCAAAGGTGTCGAGGTCGATGAGGCCCGTATGGCCAAACAGGAAGCCGCCATCCAAGGGCTGTTTGACGCGCAATCCTCGCCGTTTTTCACCTCAGGAAAAATACTCGACCACGGCGTGATCGATCCGCGCGACAGCCGCAAAGTGATTGCTTTCTGCCTCGGCACGGTGGCCGAGGCGCGACGTCGCGACCTCAACCCCAACAGTTTTGGCGTGGCGAGGATGTGAGCATGAGAACATTTGACACACTGCTGATTGCCAACCGTGGCGAAATTGCCTGCCGCATCATCCGCACCGCCCGAGACCTCGGGCTGCGTACTGTCGCGGTGTACTCAAAGGCCGACGCACGCGCGCTGCACGTGTCCATGGCAGATGAGGCACATCACATCGGCGCGTCACAAGCGGCCGAAAGCTACCTCAACATCGACGCGATCCTAGCAGCCGCCAAAGCCTCCGGCGCGGGAGCGATCCATCCCGGCTATGGCTTTTTGTCCGAAAACGCGACCTTCGCCCGCGCAGTTGCGGAGGCTGGCCTCACCTTTATTGGCCCATCACCTGGATCCATCGAGATCATGGGCGACAAGGCCATCGCCAAAGCCCATATGCTGGCAGCGGGTGTGCCTTGTGTGCCCGGCTATCAAGGCGCGGACCGTTCTGATGCGACGCTAATGTCTCACGCGCAGGACATCGGTGTGCCACTTATGGTTAAGGCGGCGGCTGGCGGTGGCGGCAAAGGGATGCGGCTGGTCACCACGCTAGACGATCTGCCAGAGGCGCTCACCTTGGCACGCTCAGAGGCCAGCGCAGCTTTTGGCAACGACACCTTGATCCTTGAGCGCGCGGTGCAAAACGCCCGCCACATCGAAATTCAGGTCTTTGCGGATCATGCGGGCAATACCATTGCTTTGGGCGAACGGGATTGCTCTGTGCAGCGCCGCCATCAGAAGGTGATCGAAGAAGCCCCCGCGCCCGGCATGGGGCAAACCATACGCAAGCGTATGGAAAAGGCCGCCATCGCCGTAGCAAAATCGGTAGGCTACGTTGGCGCAGGCACGGTTGAGTTCTTGCTCGATCAAAACGGCAAGGATTTCTATTTCCTTGAGATGAACACCCGGCTTCAGGTTGAGCATCCGGTCACCGAAATGGTCACCGGTCTGGACCTCGTGGCGCTGCAACTCGCCGTCGCCCAAGGCAAGCCCCTTCCCCTGTCTCAAGAGGACGTAACGCTTCAAGGCCACGCCATTGAAGTCCGACTTTATGCGGAAGACCCCACCAGTGGCTTTCTGCCGTCTATTGGAAAAATCCATCAATTTGAGATAGATAACGCTATCCGCGTGGACCGTGGCGTGCAAAGCGGAGACGCGGTCTCTCCCTTTTATGACCCCATGCTGGCCAAGCTCGTTGCTTATGGGGACACCCGCGATGCGGCGTTGCGCAAGTTGATCCAGGCGCTCGACAACACCGCGATCTTGGGTGTGACCACCAACCTACCCTTCCTGCGTGGTCTACTGGATCACCCAGAGGTGAAAGCCGGCACCGCCAGCACCACATTTCTAGATAACACCTACCCCAATGGGCCATCCAAACCCGCGCTCACGTCCAAAACAATCGCCCTTGCGACCGCGCAATTGCTGCGCAGCGAAAGTCAAACCGCACAGCGACAAAGCTTGCTATCAGACACATCCCTGTTGGGGTTTTCCAGCGACGGTGGCTTGCCCATCCCGCTGGACCTCTCAATTGACGGGGACACGCACAACCTCACCGCCACTGGTGTTGGCACGGATCACATCACGGTCGCTGGCGCTGGCGATGGCTGGTCCCACACGATCTCGACCGATCTCCGCATCGATGGACTGCGCACCCAAGCGCACCATACAGCCGATGACACCGGTGGCCTCTACTTGCAAACCGCAGGTCACCATCTGCACGTCACCCGAGCGCAGCCCTGGGACACAACCGATGCCGCCTCAACCGGCGCTCTAACCGCGCCGATGCCGGGCCTGCTGGTCGCGCTTAATATCTCGGCAGGCGACAGCGTCACAAAGGGTGATACGCTCGCCGTGCTCGAAGCCATGAAAATGCAACACCAATTGAGCGCGCCCGCTGATGGCATTGTCGTCGACCTTCACGCCGAAGCAGGCCAGCAGCTGACCAAAGGTGCACTGATCCTGACTATGGAAGACCCATCATGACCCTCACCCAAGCTGACGATTTTCTGACCGAGTCCGAAGTCCTGTATGACGCCTTGTCTGGATTGTCGGATGCGGACCTGCGTGCCAAAACTCAGTTCAAAGGCTGGACCATCGAAGACGTGGTGGTGCATCTGCATTTCTGGAACACCGGCGCGGACCTTTCCGCCAGCGATGTGACCACGTTCAAGAACCGCATGGGTGCCGCACTGGCATCCCTGAAAAAAACTGGATCCTTGCGCGGCTTCGAAGATCAAACCGTTGTACAACGTGGAACAGAACTGCGTGATCTCTGGATCCATACGGCCCGCGACATCGCCGCACGCTGGCGCGACAAAGACCCAAAAACCCGCCTGCCATGGGTTGGCCCATCCATGTCCGCGCGATCCTCCATGACAGCCCGGCAAATGGAGACCTGGGCACATGGGTTTGAAGTCTTCGACACGCTTGGCAAAAGTCGGGCTGAGAGCGACCGGGTCAAAAACATTGTGGTGCTGGGCATAAACACCTTTGGCTGGTCACATCAGGTGCACGGCCTGCCGGTACCAGAAGCGATGCCCAAACTCGCGCTGACATCCCCCTCAGGTGAGTTGTGGGCGTTTGGCGAAGACGACAACTGCGCCATCACCGGGTCCGCGTTGGATTTCGCCGCAGTGGTCACACAAACCCGCGCTCTGAGTGACACCAGCCTCGTGGTCCACGGCGCGGCTGCACAAACCTGGATGGCCAACGCCCAATGTTTTGCTGGCCCAGCCGAAACACCACCCGCTCCGGGCAGCCGCCACAAGCTGGAGTGCTGAAATGGACAAGGCCATTCTCACCTGTGCGCTCAACGGCGTTCTGACCGATCCGACACAGCACCCCGTGCCGGTCACGCCCGCGCAATGCGCCGCTTCAGCACGCGAAGCCATGGACGCGGGCGCCGCCGTGATCCACATCCACTTCCGCCAGCAGGAAAAAGGCAAAACCCACCTGCCAAGCTGGAACCCGAAAGTGGCCAGAGAGATTGTTGATGCCATCCGCGACGCCTGCCCCGACATCCTGATCAACGCCACCACCGGAGTTGTTGGCCCGGATTATTCTGGCGCACTCGACTGTCTTCGTGCGCTCAAACCTGAAATCGCCGCCTGCAACGCTGGATCGCTCAACTACCTCAAACTGCGCAGCAATGGGGAGTGGGCCTGGCCGCCGATGGTGTTTGAAAACACTCCTTCTAAAATCCAGGACCACCTGGATGTGATGGCGGAGACCAATACGCTCCCCGAACTTGAGTGCTTTGACACGGGTATTGTGCGCTCGGTGGCGATGTATGTGAAAAATGGCATGACCACCCGCGCACAGTACAATCTGGTGATGGGCGTGGCGTCCGGCATGCCGGTGGAGCCCAAGCTTCTGGAGTTTCTCATGCCGTATCTGCTGGAAGGCAGCTTCTGGCAGGCCACGTTGATTGGCCGCAGCGAAATTTGGCCAACCCATCAAAAGGCCGCAGAGCTTGGCGGCATGTTGCGCACTGGCGTGGAGGACACGTTTTACCTGCCCAGTGGTGACAAAACGCGCTCCAATGGGCAATTGATTGAAGCTTTGGCCACCTGCGCCACCAACGCAGGGCGAGGAATTGCCAGCCCGGCAGAAGCGCGTGAGATGTTGGGGATCGGGTGAAAGACTTGATCCTCCGATCAATCACCGCATAGTGGCGCCATGATTGACCTCCTTCCGCCAGACCTGTCTCAGGCCCATGCAGTTTTCCTGTTGGGCGTAAGCTTTGCCACCTCGCTTATGACCGCCGCGCTTGGCATTGGTGGCGGGGCGGTCTTCCTCGCTGTGGCCGCAGTCATCCTGCCCCCGGCCGCGCTGATCCCGGTGCATGGCGTGGTGCAGTTGGGGTCCAACGCCGTGCGCGCCACGATGTTTCGCGGCCATATCCTGCGCAGCGCCTTGCCCGCCTTTACCCTCGGCGCGCTGATTGGCGTGGCGATTGGCGGCAGCGTTGCGGTGAGCCTACCGCCGGCAACCGTTCAAATTGGCATTGGCCTGTTCTTGTTGTGGGTGGTGCTTGGCAAAACCCCGGCATGGATTGGCAAATGGCCGATTGGTGCGGGGGCGTTTTCTTCGTTCCTGACCATGTTCTTTGGCGCCACCGGCCCGTTTGTGGCGGCTTACGTGAAAACCATGAAGTTGGACCGCCACACCCATGTCGCCACCCACGCCGCCTTGATGACCGTGCAACACGGCCTCAAAGTAGCGATGTTTGCGGCGCTTGGATTTGGTTTTGCGCCTTGGGCACTGTTCATTATCGGTCTCATCGCTTGCGGAGCCGCAGGCACGTGGATTGGCAAACACGTGCTTGGCCGCATGAGTGACCACGGATTTCACAAAGTGCTCAACGTGCTTCTGATCCTGATTGCCCTGCGTCTTTTGTGGGCTGGCCTGTCTGATTTTCTGTCGTAAATCCACACCTCCGCAATACAGACATAATACCGACGCATTGCAGATGTGCCGATCCGTCCCCATTTGCCCCAAAGCGGGGATCGGTGTATGACGCCCCTCTGATCAGGAAAGCGCGTGCGATGACCCAACACAGATCCGAACTTTTGATGCCAGCTGGCAACCTCCGCAAACTCAAAATGGCGGTTCTCTATGGCGCTGATGCCGTGTATCTCGGCACGCCCGACATGAGCCTGCGCACCAAGTCAGAGTTCTCTTTGGCTGATGTGATCGAAGGCGTGAAATTCTGCCACGAGCACGGTCGCCGTGCCTACCTGACGCTGAATTTGTTCAGCCATAACAAAGACATTCCCAAGCTCGATGAGTACATCGACACCGTCCGCCAAGTGAACCCCGACGGGTTGATCATCTCTGACCCCGGCGTGTTCCAATACGTGAAAGACCGCGCGCCAGAGATCCCGTTGCATGTCTCCACACAGGCCAATATCGCCAGCTGGCTCACCACGCAGTTTTGGCAATCCCAAGGCGCCGATCTGGTGGTTCTGGCCCGCGAGGTAAGCTTCCCTGAGCTCGAAGAGATTCGCGAGAAATGCCCCGACATCAAGCTTGAAGCCTT
Source organism: Shimia sagamensis (assembly GCF_900182745.1). GTDB lineage: Bacteria > Pseudomonadota > Alphaproteobacteria > Rhodobacterales > Rhodobacteraceae > Shimia > Shimia sagamensis. The sequence continues at coordinate 372,441 of NZ_FXTY01000001.1, forward strand.
TGTGCACGGCGCCATGTGCATGACCTATTCTGGTCGCTGCTTACTGTCGAATTTCATGGCCGAGCGCGGCGCCAACCAGGGCAACTGTGCCAACTCCTGCCGCTGGAACTACAAGTTCCACATGCGTCTAAAAGACGGCACCGTGCAGGAACTGATTGTCGACGAAGACAACCTGCATATGTTTGAATTCCTGCTTGAGGAAGGCGTGCGCCCCGGCGAATTCCTCCCGATTCAGGAAGACGAACGTGGCAGCTATATCCTCAATTCCAAAGACTTGTGCCTGATGCCCAAGCTTGATGACTACCTGCGCATTGGCGTGGACAGTCTCAAGGTCGAAGGGCGCGGAAAATCGGAGTATTACGCCGCCGTGGTCGCCCGCGCGTACCGCATGGCAATTGATGACTACTACGCCGATCCAGAGAACTGGAACGCCGCCGACTACATGGAAGAGCTGGGCACCGTGGGCAACCGCGGCTACACGCTGGCCTTCCACAAAGGCCGTTTGACCAATCTTGCCCATGGCTATGAGCAAACCCAAGCGATTGCCCAATGGGAATATGCCGGCTTTGTCACCGATGTTGCTGATGACGCCTTCCTTGTCGAAGTGAAAAACAAGCTAGAGCCCGGTGACGTTCTGGAAATTGTCTCGCCCATCGCCCGCAACACCATTCTTTTGCGCGCTTATGACTACGAGATCGCCGCAACAGGCGAGACCAAAGAGGTCATCCACGGCTCCACCAAATCGGTGATCCGCCTGCCATTCTCGCTGTTTGAGCATGAAGACATCGACGACCTGCGCACCAACTTCCCGCCCATGACCGTGATCCGCAAGGAGCGTGCGCTGACCGAAGAGCAGTGGAAACGCCTGCAACTCGACAAGACCACGCTGGCGATGGAAGTCAAAGACAGCACCGGTGAGACCGCTTACAAACGTCGCCGCGATGCGCTGGTCGAGGCGATTGAAGCTGACACCAACACCAAGCGGTTCAAAACCAATCGCAAAGGCACCGAAGGCTGCTGCGGCAAAGGCTGCAACGGCTGTTTGATTTTCTGGGAAGATCCGATTTACGCCAAAGCGCGGGAGGTTCTGAAAGAACGCAAGATGGGCTCGATGCTGAGCCGCGCGGAAGCTGCCGAATTTAAGCTTCCTGCCGCTGAATAAGATAACGCCCGGTCACTGACCGGGCGCTTCTTTATGTTCTGTAGAAATAATACCGTTCTGGCGCCACGGTGGTTGGCCCGCGCACCTGCTCAAAGCCGACCAGCGGCTGACCAGACACAAGCACACCTCCGGCCAGCATGATCTCTTTGATGAACGCAGACAGGCGCGCCGCCTCGGCCACGTCTTTGGCCTTATCTCCAAAGCCAAAATCGTAATGCGCCATGGCAACTTTCGTGCCATCGGTGGCCATTTTCTTGAGCATCTCTTCTGCCTCACCTTGCAGGAAATCTTCCTTAGGTGGCACACAGGAAGGGTGGCAGTTCAACGCGCGGTCGATCACCCAAATCCGGCGATCTGGCGCAATCTCGCGAATGTGGTCATAGGTGCGGCCATTGCCCAGCCCCATGTCCAGAAAATCTCCCTCAAGACTGTCCACCATAGTGGCACCCCATTCCAGCCCTTCGGCTTGTGCCGCAAGGCGGCGCATCATGCTGTTCAAACGGCTCATGAAATACCCTTTCCGTCGTGGCGATAAAGCCGCACCGGCCCCTCGCAAATTTCCAGCAAAAACTGCCGCGAAAACTCCCAGATATCGGCGTCATGCACAAGATGGTGCGTGAGATATCCCAAGGGTTCTTGATTGTCCGTGAGGCCTGCGCGGCGGTCTTGCAACAGCGTCACGGCTTGAGACACCAAAGTCTCCGCCTCGACCAAGCCTCTGTGCCCTCGCCAATAAATCGGATCGATATGGGTGTTGATCTGCGCCACGCCTAGCGCGGCAAGCGCAGTTTGGCGCGGATTATAGGTCGACACCGCGTCATATCCCGCCTCAGCCAATCCCGCAACAATCTCCGGTGTTATCCGGTTCCACGGCGGCACAAACATCGGAGCAACTCGGTCGCCAAACAGGCTTTTCAGCCGCACAAGGCCTTCGGAGGCATCTTGCAGCGCCGTGCCGGCAGGGCGCCCCGCCCCAAACTCGGCATTCTTCACTCCGTCAGGCGTATGGCTGACATGCGCCCAACCATGCACGACAGGCACAAAACACTCAGCAATATTTCCCGCCAGTTCGTCGGTTGCGTCCTTGGGAATAACAGCCAAATGCACTGGCACACCAACAGCCTCACTCAATGCTGTAAGCGTATCAAGGGCCTCTGTTGGCGCGATGGCGTCATCATCGCGCCACCAAATTGGCAACTCCAAACCCTCAGCACGCCATTGCGCCAGCTCTGCTTGCAAAGGCGTCCAGTCCACAATCACCCGCGCAGCTCCGCCAGCATGGAGTGCGCAATGCGCACGCTTTCAGCGGCACCATTCATCCGTAGGCCAGACGGGCTGCGGCGGTCTTTAGAGGCGACGCGTTTGATCTCCGCCATCAGGCTCTGCGGCGTCATGTCTGTGGCACTGAGCACTTCGATGCCGGGCTGACTGGACAAAGCCCGCGCGCGCAGGGTTTGCTCAACCTCACCACCGTCATCAAACGGCACAAACACCGCTGGCACTCCGGTTTGCAGCACGTCGAGCGCGGTGTTGTAGCCACACATACTGACCGACGCGGTCACATGGTGCAGCATCTGTCGGAAATCGGAGCGTACCGGTTCGATTGTGATACTTGGATCATCAGCCAACTGTTTGAGAGCCGCAATCCGCGCCTCGGCATTGGCGCCGCCCACCAACAGACGCCAGCGCAACGGGCTGCGCTTGGCGGCTTTGATCGCACATTCAAACAATGCCTGCCCCACAGCGCCGCCACCGGCGCTGACCACAATTTCACCGGCGCCAACATTGTCCGGATGCTGTTGTGGCGCAGCTGGCGCCACGTAGCCTGTGTAGCGCAGCATCGCAGTCACATCGCTGGTTAGGGGCCAGCTCAAGTCCAGCTTGGTCAAGTCGGGATCTGCATGCACCAGAATGCCATCGTAATACTGCTTGACCACCTCACGCGCGCGAACGGCCTTGGCTGCTTTGGACGGCGGCGCCAGAATGTCCCGCACCGAAGCCAAAACCAGCGCACGCTGAGGCAAGGCGTGTGCAGCCTCCAATAGGGCCTCGAACTCTGCCGTCAGGCTGCGCCGCCCAAAGGGGAACAGCTCGGTGATCACCACATCCGGCGCCATGTCTGCCACCGCTTTCACCATCATGGCTTGCCGTTTTGCACGGTAGGCGGCATCCGCCTCAACACCCAATTCGGTCAACAATTTAGTGAAATCCACGCCATCTGATGCCAGTGGCGGCAATTGCACCAGCGCAACACCTTTGCTGTCCAAGTGGGGGGCAGGCATACCACCTGACAGGACCACCGCTTCATGCCCATCCCGCGTAAAGGCACGGGCAAGTGTGAGCGCGCGTGAAAGATGCCCGGTGCCCAGAAGATGAGTGACAGCGATCAAAACTTTCATGCGTTGCGCCTTTCCAACCGCACAATATCAGGGTCTGCGACTTTAACCGTATCCCCCTCAATTTCCACCACAAACAACCGATTGCGCTTCACAGCAAAAGAGGCGGGTCCGTCAAAATCCCAGCCGTGTGCCTTGGCCAAAATCATCCGCATAATGCCGATGTGACAAACCGCAATGCAATCGCTCTGCAAGCCAAACAGCCACGGCGCCAGACGGTCCCACACCATTTGCGGGCTTTCCCCACCGGGTGGCTGATAGTCCCAGCCCCAGTGCTCAATATCGCGAAATCCGTTGCTGGGATCGGCCTTGAGCTCCACGCCCTTTTTGCCCTCCCAGTCACCCCAATCCATCTCGATCAAGGCGTCAATCACATCCGGTTTACGCCCAGTCACAATTTCGCCGGTCTCTTGGGCGCGCAGCAATGGGCTCGCCACCAGATTGGTGTTTTCCCAGCCCGCTGGCAGCTTGAACTCCGCCAAGATTTCACGCGCTTCATCGTCCAAAGGAATGTCCGTGCGTCCCTGAATTTGTCCGGCGCGGTTCCAATGTGTGTGTCCGTGCCGCAGCATGGCCAATCGGATCATAATGTCTCTTTCATCAATGGGTTCAGCACATCCCACACGGTCCGCCGCGCCGCTTCCAGGAGGTGGCGCTGTTGCACCAGCTCCCGTGCGCCCTGCGCCCGTTGCGTGTGGGTTTCGGCGTCATTCAACACCGACCAAAGCGCCGCTGCAAGCGCCTCCGGTGTGTCATCTGCCACAAGCCCTGCTGACGCCACAACATCGCGCACGCCGGGGCGGTCTTGTGCCACCACCGGCACGCCATGTGCCTGTGCCTCAAGATAGACCATGCCAAAGGCTTCGTTCACGCCGGGCCAGAAAAAGACACCTGCGCGGCTGTACGCGGCGGCCATGCCTTCTGCGTCCAGCTGGCCCAAGAACTGCACACGCTCGCCAAATGGCGCCATCTGGGCTTCCACATCCGCACGACACGGCCCATCGCCAGCAATCTCGACCTGCCAGTCGCCAGTCAGATGCCCCAAAGCCTCAGCGATGATGTTGTATGACGCCAGCTTGTCGCCCTTGCGCATCATACCTGCCACCAGAACGATCGGCGCATCCGGCTGCGCTTGGGTCGGCAAATCCTCCTGCGCCAAAAACGGTGGCAGATGCACCAGTTGCTGCCCGTCCGTCAGATGATCGCGCAGCGCCACTGCGTCCCGTTCCGTGAAATGAAACAGTACGTCTGCCGCATCACAGGCTGCTTGTGCCTTTTGCTCAAAAGCATCCCAAGGCCCGCCCAGACGCTTGTTCGCCCGCGTCGCCTCAAAAGACACATATGGAATATTCAGAGCCGCGCTCACAGTTGGGCCCAGCAAGTCCGGTGCCTTGTAGTAGCTGTGATAGGTGGTCCAGACGCCCCAGCCCTCGGCTTGCCCGCGCGCGATCAACGCCGGTATCTCCGCCTCTGCCTGAGCCAAAAGCTCGGCTTGAACCGCCGCATCGCCCCGTTTGTCAAAACTGCGCAGCTCAGACACCAACGTCGGCGCAACGCCATCCCGTGTCAGCAACTGCATCAGATTGCGCGCCATCTGGCGCTCGCCAGATGGCACCGGATGATGCGGTGATTTGAGTGGGGCGTAGAATGCAACCTGCCCCATGAGATTAGGCCTTCGCCGCAGCCGCTTGTAGGCGCGCGTCCAGCTGGGCAATGCCCGGCTGCATCAGGAAATGCGCCGTCAGCCGTCCATAAGCCGCCTCTGTAAGGCGCTCCCGTAGCCCCGCATCCCGCGCCAATCGCTCCATCGCGGCCGCCAGTGCTTCCGGCGCATCGCTGGACAACACGCCATGTTCGCCGTCGGTGATGAACTCCGGAATGGCCGACACCGGCGTGGACAACAGGCAGAGCTTCTGGCTCGCCGCCTCCATCAGCACATTTGGCAACCCATCGCGATCACCGTCTTCGGCAATCCGGCTGGGCAGCACAAACACGTCCGACACGCGCATCGCCTCGATCACCTCAGGCTGGTCACAAGCCCCACGCCAGGTAATCCGATCCGCAACGCCCAGCGTCTCTGCCTGAACCTTCAGCAGGCTGCCATCACCACCACCGCCAATGTGCTCCCAATGCCAGTCCAGATCCTTGGGTAACAACGCCAGCGCAGAGATCAGACGGTCAAAACCTTTCTTCTCCACCAAACGCCCTACGGACAGAAAGCGCACACTTTCACCGTCACGCCGCTGGGTGGGCGGCTCCGGAAAGCGGGTCAGATCCAAGCCATGATAGACCAGCTCCACCCGGTCCGCCTTATCCGCCAACTCTGCCAAGTGATCCGCGCCCACTTTGGTACAGGTCGCCAGGAACGCGGCACCATGGGTACTCTCCTGCAACTTCTCGCGTTTTTCCCACTCAGGCGAGGTCCAGATGTCTTTGGCATGGGCCGAAACTGACCATGGCATATCGCGCATGATCGCCGCATAACGGGTCACCGAGGCTGGCGTGTGCATGAAATGCGCATAGAGCAGGTCAATGTCGTCCGGCAATTCCCGTGCCAGCGCGCAGGCCTGCCCAAAACGGCGCAGGCGGTTGCGGGTCAGGTCGCGGCGCAGGTCTTTCAGCCAAGCGCCAACCGCGGTCCAGAAACGCGGCTTAAACAGCCCTGCCAACACGCCTTTCAGAACCCGCAGCGGCTCTTGATGCAGATACTCTGGCAGATAATGTACCGGCGCTTGCAAGCGCTCATGTAACGGGTGGCGTTTCTTGTCGGTTGGGAACCGCAAGGACCACATCGACAGGTCGTATCCCGTCTCTTCCAGGGCCACAATTTCCTGCGCGATAAATGTCTCTGACAGGCGGGGCCAACCTTTGACCACCACCGCCACTTTAGGTCTTTCAGAAGTCATGCAGCGCCTTGAGATCGGGCAACACCTAGCATTGCCAAAGTACGTTCAGACACCACGTCCAACCCATCAAGAAGACCGGGTACAAAGGCGTGGCTTGGTTTTGGTTGGTCGGGCAGCGCGCGAATGGCAGCAATCATCGCCTGCGGGGTGAACCCGTCACGTTTCTCATCCAGCATGCGCACAAGGCCCAGGCTTTCGGCGCGGCTGGCACGGATATGTTGCTCCATGCGTGGACGTGTGCGCGGCACAATCACCACAGGTTTGTCAAACGACAGCACCTCGCAAAAGGTATTGTAGCCGCCCATTGAGACAATGCCCGCAGCGCCTTTCATCAGGGTTTCCATACGACTTTCAAAACCAACCGCCTGAACCCGTCCATTTAGCTTGGCCACACGTTCTTCAAACTCGGCCCGCACGTCCCCGCTTAGGAAAGGCCCGTAGACCAGTATGGCGCGCGGAGACAGGTCCGGGTCTTGTTCATAAGCCGCAAGCACCAAATCCACCATGCCAGCGCCATCACCGCCACCACCGGGCGTGATCAACACATATGGCTGCTCCGGCGTGTCGCCTTCGCTCAGCGCCTCGCGATGCAAATACCCGGTGTATTTCATCCGTGAGCGGAAGTTTTGAGACAGGTCAAGCCCAGCCACCGGATCATAGATCGAGCGGAGCCCGTAGACCCATGTCTCGTCGTAGTATTTTTCTGCGGCCTCCAAGGCCCCTTTGCGATCCCATTCCGCAGCCAAGACATTTGGCGCATCCAAAACATCGCGCAGGCCAAGCACCAAATGCGCTTTGCGTTTGGCTTTAAGCCATTCCAGCGCGGGCAACAGCTCGCCGCGAAAGCCAGTGGGCTCCTTGTCCACAATCAGAATGTCGGGATCAAAATGCTCCACGGTTGCTTTGATCAGACCGGCCCGCAGCGCGGTGGTTTCATCAATATGCAGGCCAAGGCGTTCGCTTTCATAGTCGCCATCCGGCGTCTTGGTCACACCTGGCAGACGAATGTGGTCGACATTGTCCGGAAACGGGAATCGGCCCGCCACAGGAGACCCGGTTAGGATCAACGCGGAAATCCGGCTGTCGGCTTGTGTGATCGCGGTTGCCAGCGCGCGCGAACGGCGCAGATGGCCCAGACCATAGGTGTCGTGGCTGTAAAACAGCACGCGTGGCGACGCATTGGCCGCCAGATCACCTGTCATTGAAATCGCCTCGGACACGTCACCCGCCTCGCTCTTACAGCCGCCAGTCCGACTCGGACTTCGGCAAAACCCCTTTGATATCGTAAAGCAAAGCGTCCGGCTTTCCGAGGGCTCTTATCGCCATACTGTCCATCTCGCGGAACTGGCGATGCGCAACGGCAACGACCACCGCGTCATAAGTGGCATTCTGAGGCTGATCAATCAGCGAAAACCCGTATTCCGCCTCGACAACGTCGGGATCCACCCAAGGATCCCAGACATCTACATCTGCCGAGTAGCTTTTCAACTCTTCGACAATATCCACCACGCGCGAGTTGCGTGTGTCCGCACAGTTTTCTTTAAACGCCAGCCCCATCACCAGCACACGGGCGCCGGAGGCATTGGTGCCTTTGGCAAGCAGACCTTTGATCAACTCCTGCGCTACATGGCGGCCCATAGTGTCGTTGATGCGACGGCCCGCAAGGATCACCTCAGGACGATAGCCCAACTGCTCCGCGCGATAGGTCAGGTAGTAAGGGTCCACGCCAATGCAGTGCCCGCCCACCAGACCCGGCGTGAACTTCAGAAAGTTCCATTTGGTGCCAGCGGCCTCCAACACTTCCAACGTGTCCAGACCCATGCGCGAAAAGATCAGCGAGAACTCGTTCACCAACGCAATATTCAAATCCCGCTGGGTGTTCTCGATTACTTTGGCCGCCTCTGCGGTTTTGATTGAGCTGGCCCGATGCAGACCCGCCTTGATCACCGGGCGATAGATCGCATCCACACGGTCCAGCGTTTCAGCGTCCTGCGCCGCCACCACTTTCACCACGTGTTCCAGCGAATGCTCTGCATCGCCGGGGTTCACCCGCTCCGGCGAATAGCCCAGCTTGATGTCTTTGCCAACCTCAAGACCACTGGCCTCTGCCAACGCCGGTCCACAGACCTCCTCGGTCACACCCGGATAAACCGTGCTTTCCAAAACAACCAACGCACCGGACGTCAGATAGGGGGCAATTGTTTTGCACGCCCCCAAGACCGGCCCAAGGTCCGGCTCCTTGGCGTCGGTGATTGGCGTTGGCACGCCAAGAATGAACGCGGTGCAGCCCGCCAAATCATCCACATCGTGGCTAAACAGCGCAGTGCTTTTGGCCAAAGTTTCAGACGAAACCTCGCCATTTGGGTCGCGGTCGTCAAGCAGGCGCGCCACCAGCGTGGTGTTGGTGTCAAACCCCACCACATCAAAGCCCGCGCGCGCCAACCCCAAGGCCAGCGGCAGGCCTACATAACCCAGCCCCAAAACGGCTATTTTTTCTGTTTTTGTCAGGCTCACGTCTCTCGTGCCTTTGTGAAAATGCGCATCATTCCCTAGCAACTCGCGCTATCCGGTTTCCCTGAGAATGTCACCCCCAAAGCGATGTAAGGCAGGCGCGAAGCGGGCCAAAATCGCAACGCCCACCGCTTATCTGTTTTGCGGCGCGTGTCAGTTCCTGTAAGACCAAGAAACGACGACAGGAAAGCCCACCTCATGATCCGATTACTGCTTGCCGTTCTTTCGGTATGTCTCTTTTTGCCTCTCGCGGGCCTACACGCGCAGGACGCGGACGACGGCACCGCCAACGACGCCATGTCTCAGCTTGTACAGCAAGCCAATGAAAACGGCATGACCGTCATCATTCTGGACGGCAACGGCGCGTCCAAAATGTCCGAGGAGACAAGCGAAGCCGTGGAGGAGGTTAATGAAACCACCACCATGACCTCGGTGATGCGCCTTCAGTGGGAGCTAGAAGGCTTCAACAAGGTGCTTCAGGACCGCATTAGGCACCTGCCAATTGCGATCAATGAGGTGTTGTTCATCCTGCGTGCTTCAAGCCCGGACGGCAGCATCCTGTTCTTTGCCAAACAGCTGTTCATAACCCTTGCCTTACTTGGCGTTGGCATTATCTTTGAACGGCAGATTTACGGCCGCAGACTGGCGGCCCGATTTGTTATCCCGTTGGTTAAAGAAGCCCCAGAAGGCTACACGCAGAAGCTACCTTTCCTTGTGGTGCGCTTTGCTGCCGGTGTCTTGGGTGTGTTTGTCAGTATGGCGGTTGCCGTGCTGCTTGGCTTCCTGATCTTTGGCACCTCTGATGACACCGCCGTGCGCTTCACCAATGCCTCGATTTTTGCCGCCTATGCACTGTCCCGCCTGATCGCATTGATATGGCGCATGATCCTGTCGCCATTTTTGCCACAGTACCGCCTGCCGCCATTCTCCACCCACGATGCAAAGAAACTGCACCTTTGGGTCACGGGCCTAGGTGTTGTTGATGTGACCACAATGATCTTTGGCGAATGGCTTAGTGAACTGGGCTTGGTCTATGACGTCTCCGCGGTCATGACGCTTCTGCTATCGACCCTCTTTGCGCTTGGCAACATCGCGCTTGTCTTCGCAAATTATCGTGCCATTTCTTATGCGATCCGCAATGGCCGCGAAGCCAACCGAGTGCCACTGGCCACCCGATGGGCCAGCACATTCTGGGCACCGCTGTTCATTCTGTACGTGTTCTATGGCTGGGCAAGCATGTCCTGGGATCTCATCCTGGGCAATGACACCGGCATGCCGCTGATTGCGGGTGCCTATGCTATCCTCACAGCCGTTCTCGTGGTGTACGCCACCATCAACTACGGCATTGAACGCTACTTTGAGCGCAACCGCGCCGTCACCGAAATGAACGACGCCGCCGATGCACTGCGCGAAGAGGCTGATGAGGAAGGTCGCCTAAGTGAGCATCAGGAAGAAGAGCTATTCAAGCTCGAGAACCTGATTGACCATCGTCAGATGCACACCTTTGAGGAACTGGCACGCCGGATTTCAGGTGTTCTGGCTCTGGTCGCAGGCCTCTATGCAGCGCTCTATATCTTTGATGCAGATGGCATCATTGACGACGAAATGCTGGGCGGGCGCGTGCTGGATGTGATTGTCATCCTGTTCATGGGCTACATTGGATTTCACGCCTTCCGTATCTGGATCGACCGAAGAATCCGCGAAGAGCAGGGTGACCCGGCTGAAGAGGCCGAGCTTGGCGATGAAGGCGGCGGTGCAAGTGCGTCGCGTCTTGCCACGCTTCTGCCGCTCTTTCGCAACACCATCCTGCTGGTGATTGTGGTCACCATCGTGCTGATTGTGTTGCTGGAGATGGGCGTGAACGTCAGCCCGCTATTTGCCGGTGCTGGTGTCGTGGGTTTGGCTGTGGGCTTTGGCGCGCAATCCCTTGTGCGTGATATCTTCTCCGGCGCGTTCTTCCTATTTGATGACGCTTTCCGCAAAGGCGAATATATCGACATTGGAGCCGTGAAAGGCACGGTTGAGAAAATTTCGGTCCGGTCTTTCCAACTGCGCCACCACCTGGGACCTTTGCACACCATCCCATTTGGTGAAATTCAGCATCTCACCAACTATTCTCGCGACTGGGTGATCATGAAGCTGAAACTGCGAGTGACCTATGACACGGATGTGGAGCGGGTGCGTAAATTGGTCAAGAACCTAGGTGTTGAGCTGCTCGATGATCCGGTGATTGGGCACAACTTCATCCAACCCCTGAAATCTCAGGGCGTGATCGAAATGCAAGACAGCGCCATGATCATCCGGGTGAAGTTCATGACAAAACCGGGCGACCAATGGCTGGTGCGCAAGCGTGTCTACCAGGACATCCGCGAACTGTTTGCCCGCGAAGGCATCAAGTTTGCCCACCGTGAGGTCACTGTGCGCATTGCTGATGACGCCAACGCCGAAGATCTCACCCCTAAACAACGCGAGGCAGTGGTTGGGGCAGTAGAAGCCGCCATTGACGAGGACGCTATGGAAGGTGGACCCGACGGCGGCGACGATCGGTAAGCACCGGCTTCCCGGTCACAATGGACACAGACAACAGGGCACGCACACAAGGCGCGTGCCCTGTTTCTTTGGCAGCAATGTTTACCAAAGACTGCATACTCCTAAACGCGCCCTTAAGAAGATACTTAGAATTTTAGCCAAATACTTGAAGAATGCCGGTAAAAGCCCGACACTTTACGCATGGCACAGGATCTCACATACGCTTACGACCTCTTGCAGGTGACACCGACAACCTCGGTAAAAGAGATGCAGGCAGCCTGGCGTAAACTGGCGCGGCGCTACCATCCTGACCTAGCCAAAATCAATCCTGAGGAAGCCTCGCGGCGCATGAGTGAGATCAACGCAGCCTATGATGCTGTGGCCCACCACCGCGCGCTCAAAGATGAGCAGCCAAAGCCACGCGCCCGTCGCCGCTCACGGACAGCCCGTCAAGCTGCAGAGTGCCAAGCTTGGCGTCGTCAGCGCGACGCAATGGCCCGCAAAGCCGCGAAAGCGTGGCAGGCGGCACAAACAGAACAAACCGCCAATACTGCACCACAGATCGAAAAGACGAAACCACGGCAGACGGCGCTGACAGCAACTGCCAAGTGGAACCGCACGGAACAATCCCTCATCAACACCGCCCGAGCGGCGTTTGAAGGCACGCGTAAAACGCTCAGCACAGCGGCGCGCCGCCCAGCGTTCTCAGCCTGTCACTAATTTGTTTTTCGAACTCGCCGAACCGCAGCGTCAGCTCCGGTTCGGGTCCATTGCGTCGCGCAAACCATCACCAAAGAAGTTGAACGCCAGCACCACAATCACAATTGGCAGCATCGGGATCGCCGTCCAAGGATAGATCTCAATCGACGCCAGGTTCTGCGCATCATTCAGCATCACCCCCCAACTCACCGCAGGCGCGCGCAAACCAAGCCCCAGGAAGGACAGGGCGGTTTCCCCCAAAATCATCGCCGGGATCGACAGCGTTGCGCTGGCAATCAGGTGGCTGAGGAAGTTGGGCAGCAGGTGTTTCTTGATCACACGGCTGGGTTTCGCGCCCATCATTTCGGCAGCTTTGACAAACTCCTCTTCCCGCAGGCTGAGGAATTTGGAGCGCACTGCGCGCGCCAATCCGGGCCAATCGAGTATCCCCAAGATAATCGAGATGATGAAAAACACCGACACCGGCCCCCAATGTGAGGGCACGGCGGCTGATAAGGCCAACCAAAGTGGCAATTCTGGCAGGCTGCGCAGCACTTCGATCACACGGTTGATGATCCAATCAAGGAAGCCGCCAAAATAGCCCGCAATTGAGCCCAACACGATGCCAATCACAAAGGACACGGTGATGCCGACAAGGCCCACGGTCAGCGACAATTGCGCCCCATAAAAGATACGCGAGAACACATCCCGCCCAAGCCGATCCGCGCCAAACAGGAACAACGTAGCGCCCTCAGGGGCACAGAACAGATGGGTGTTGGACGGGATCAACCCAGCCAGTTTGTAATCGGAGCCTTCACAAAAAAACTCCAACATGGCTGGCGTTTCTGTGTCCTGCACGTATTTCCAGCTGAAGGTCTCCAGATCCATTTCCGCCACGGTTGGATAGACATGCGGGCCCACAAACGTCCCCTCATGCATAAAATGCACCATCTGAGGTGGGGCGTAGATGTAATCTTCCAACCGCTCATTGGGGGAATAGGGCGCAAAAAATCCAGCAAACGGCAGCGACAGATAGGCCAACAGCAGGAAAGCACCGGAAATCAGGCCCAACTTGTGTTCCTTAAACCGCAGCCACAACAACCGCGCATTGGACATGTCCAGCTCAGCACTGCGTGCTTCGGCAGCCGCTTCGGGATCATACGGCGCCTGATCGACGTAGCGCCCATCGGGTTGCATGCTCATCGCTCCCGCCCTCCAAATCGAATGCGCGGATCCAGCAGCGCCAGCAACAGGTCAGACACCAAGGTGCCAATCAACGTCAGCAGCGCCACAAACATCAGCACAAAGGCCGACAGGAACAGGTCTTGTGACTTCAATGCGGTCAACAACAGCGGCCCAATTGTTTGCAAGCCCAGCACCACCGAGACCAAAACCGAGCCAGAGATCAACGACGGCAACAGCGTACCAATGTCCGCCACAAATGGGTTAAACGCCACCCGCAGCGGGTATTTCGTCAACATACGCGGCTCGCTCATGCCTTTGGCGCGGGCGGTTTCCACATAAGGTTTGCCCAACTCATCCAGCAGGTTAGCCCGAAGCCGCTGCATCATCGCCGCCGCGCCCGAGGTGCCAATCACAAAGGTTGGAATGATCAAGTGAATGAGCACCGACTTCATCTTGCCAAAGCTCATCGGTTGGCCTTCGTATTGCGGGTCCATCAGACCCCCAATTGGCAAATTGAGGTAGCGATTGCCGTAGTAAAACAAGATCAGCGCCAGCAAGAAGTTGGGCGTCGCCAACCCCAGATAGCCGACAAAAGCCGAAGTATAATCCACCCAGGTTTTGGATTTTGCCGCGGCCAGAATCCCCAGCGGCAACGCCACCGCGTAAATGAACAGCACCGCCGCCAGATTGACCAACACGGTCATCCACAGCGCCCCGCCAACCAAATCAGCCACTGGTTTGTCAAACTCAAACGACCAGCCAAACTCGCCCTGCAACAGCCCGGCAAATCCGTGTGGCCCCGGCATAAATCCGGCCCAGATCAGGTATTGTTTGTACAACGGTTGATCGAGCGAGTATTCCGCCCGCAGAAATTCTGCCTTGGCGATGCCTGCTGATTGTCCGGTTGCCCGCAACTCGTTGATCTGGTTGGACAGATAGTCCCCCGGCGGCAAGGTGATGATCAAAAACACCAGCACCGATACCACAACAAGTGTCGCCAGCATGGTCAGGAACCGGAAGACTGCAAACCGCAGCAGGGCCATTCTGCGCTCCTATTCTGCGAAGAAAAATTCATCAGGGCGGTGCACCCCGAAATGTGCGCCCGGCGACCAAGCCCAGATGGCTTTCTCTGGCACGTTGCGCAGTCTGTTGTTGACCACCACCGGCTGTGGTGCGCCGTTTATGATACCAATCGCAAAGACATTTTCCGCGTGAATATCCACCATCTTCTGCCAGATCAGACCACGATCCACCGAAGAGTACGCCTTGGTCCATTGATGTGCCAAGTCGTTCAGCTCAATCGCTGCTGGCAGGTCTGGTGGCTCGCCCACCGCGCCGTGGTTCTGATGATACTGCCCCCATTTGGGCCAGGACTGAAACGCTTGATCCCACGGCGCAAGATAAGACGGCGATGTATAGGGCTGCGGCAGACCGTTGTCCCAGCCAAACCAAGTCGAGGCCATGGTTTCGCCTGCATAGACCCGGTTGCGCAGGATATCGCGCTCCAACGGGCGCATGATCAACTTTACACCGATATCTGCCCAGTTGTCGGTGATAATCTGCAGCGCATTCTCTACCTCTTGTCGCTCGCCAGCTGTCTCAATCACCACCCAGGCCGGACGTCCATCCGGCAACAGGCGAAAGCCATCTTTGTTGCGCTTGTCGAGTCCCATTTCATCAAGCAGCGCGTTGGCCATTTCCAGGTCACGGATCGCCCAAGCGTCACGGTTCTTTTCTTTGAAAAACGGGCTGATTGGCAGAACCGTCATGCCACCAGGTTTGGCGAGACCAAAATACAGGCCTTTGTTGATGGTCTTGCGGTTGATCGCCAGCGACAGCGCCCGGCGGAAGCGCACATCACGCATGACCTCGCGCCAGCCATCATCATTGTAGTTCAGGTTTGGATAAATCGCGATCTGACTTGCGGTACCATTGCCCCATAGCTTGGTTTTGTAGCCGCCGGACGCTTCGCCTTTTTTCAGGATCGCCGCGTCTTTGAAATCCAACCCACGTGCCTGAAGATCCACTTCACCGGCGTTGGCTTTCGCTGCCACCAGCCCCGGTGCCACCACCTGCATTTCGATCACATCAACGTAAGGCAATTGCACGCCACTGGTGTCGACCCGGTGATAGTAGGGATTGCGCACAAACAGGAACCGGCTTTTGCCGTCTTTGGTTGCCATCATCCAGGGCTGCAACGTGGGCAGGTCCGGATTGTCGAATTTATACATGTTGTCTTGGCGATTGTGCAGCGCCGCCCAGCTGCGCACCCGTGCTTCATAGAGCCGCTCGCGCAGTTCCTCTTCGTCGGTGAAATCCGCGTGATACGGCTTCAGATAATGCGACGGACGGTAGATAAACGGCGGGCGGGCCTCGGCCAACATCTGCAAAAACTGCGGATTGGGCTTGCTCCATTCATAAATAACGGTGTGCTCATCCGGGAAGCTGACTTTCGGCAGCTCACCTTCAACTCGCAGGAAATCCACTGGCCCAGACGGTGACAACAGCTCGTTGTTGGCCACGTTTTCCCAGAAATAGCGGAAATCCTCAGATGTAAACGGGTGCCCGTCAGACCATTTGTGGCCGGGGCGCAGATGCAAGATGAACTTCTTATCGTCTTCGTTCTCAAAGCTTTTGAGAATATCCGCAACCAACTCGTAACGCTCGTTGAACCCCACCAAACGCCCATAGCCATAGACCACCATCTGACGCACGTCTTTGGAGCGGGTCACCATAGTGCGCAGCGTGCCACCTTGTTGCCCTAGCTCGCGATTGCGCAGTGTGAGGTCCACAATCTTGGGCGTGTCTGGCACCCGTTCCGCCACCGGCGGCAGGCTTCCTGCATCCACATCGGATTGCCAGAACGTGCTCTCCTGATAATCCGCCGCTTGCGCGACGCTCAGGCCCAAGACAGCAAATGCCGCCGCTAGGATCGGGGTTTTAAACATGGAAACGCACCTTATGTCCGGGGTCGGTTTCGGTCAGCGGTGGGGCATCCGCTCCGACAAATCTGAATTCTTCAGGCCAGCTAGACGGCTCGCCCGCCCCCTGCGCCACAATTTTGAGGTCAATCGGCCGGTCGATATCCGGCTCTGGCTGCGCTGCGATCAACGCTTTGGTGTATGGGTGCTTTGGATTGTAGAACAACTGCTCCGGCGGGCCTTGTTCCACCACCAGACCCGAACGCATCACCGCCACCTCATCCGCAATCCGTGCCACCACGGCAAGGTCATGGCTGATGAACAGATAGCTCAGGTTCAGCCTATCACGAATGTCTTCAAGAAGCTGCAACACCTGTTCCTGCACCGACACATCCAGCGCCGAGGTCGGCTCGTCACACACCAGCAAAATCGGGTTCAACATCAACGCGCGGGCAATCGACAGGCGTTGCCGCTGACCACCGGAAAACGCATGCGGATAGCGGGTGAGCATGTTTTCGTTCAGCCCCACCCATTTGAGAATTTCCACCGCCCGATCAATGCGCTCACTTGGAGAGCCGATGCCGTGAATTTCCATTGGCTCACACAGCGCATCTTTCACCCGCATACGGGGGTTGAGCGTGCTGTACGGGTCCTGAAATACCATCTGCGCTTTGCGTTGGAATTTCAATCTGGCATCGCCATCCAGATCCTGAAGGTTCACGGGCTCGGACCCGGCCGTCTCCCGAAACAGGATCGACGCGCCTGCGTCCGCCCGTTCCGCGCCCAGCGCCATCCGGGCACAGGTGGTTTTACCAGAGCCGGATTCCCCAACCACGGCCAAAGTCTTGCCCCGTTCGACACCAAAATCCACACCACGCACCGCTTGCACAACGGTTTTGGGTTTCCAAGGTGCGCTGCCTTTCAGAACGTACGTCTTGTTCACATCGCGCATTTCCAAAATGTAGTCGCGATCTGCCTCGTCTGGACGATCTGCGGGCGTGGCCGGAATTTCCGGGGCCGCCGCCATCAAATCTTTGGTGTAGGGGTGCTGTGGATCGCCCAAGATCAACTCCGCTGGACCACTTTCCATCACCCGGCCACGGTTCATCACTACCACGTCATCCGCCATGTTGGCCACCACGCCCAAGTCGTGTGTCACCAAAACCACCGCCATGCCGTATTCGGCTTGAAGGTCTTTGATCAGCCCCAGCACCTGCGCCTGTGTGGTCACATCCAGCGCTGTGGTTGGCTCATCTGCGATTAGAACATCTGGCCGACCCACCATGGCCATGGCGATCATCGCCCGCTGCCGCATGCCGCCGGACAACTCAAATGGATAGCTTTCATAAACCCGCTTTGGATCAACAAAACCAACCCGCTCAAACATCGCTAGCACACGGTTTTTGCGCTCTGCCGCATTGTAATCCCGATGCAGCTTCAACGCCTCAGACACCTGATTGCCAATTCGGTGCAATGGCGACAAGGAACGCATCGGTTCTTGGAAAATCATCGACACACGATTGCCGCGAATGTCCTGCATGCGCCGCTCGCTGATGTCCATCAAGTCAACCGGGTGCCCTCCCTCACGATCACGCAACACAATGGAACCAGATCGCATCTGCGCCGCCGCCGGCAGAATTCGCAACGCGGACCGACAACTCAACGTCTTGCCAGAGCCACTTTCCCCAACCAACGCCAGGGTCTTGCCCGCTTTAACGGAAAAGCTGACATCTTCGACCACAGGGGCATCCCCCCCAAAGCCAATACTCAGGTTTTCTACTGTCAGAAGTGCCGTCACACCAAGTTCCCTCGTCACGCCCTCGTTATTATCCACCAAGTGGCGGAGCGCCTTTTGTCAACTCAACATGATTATCCCAGTCGGAGCAAGCGTCTAGACCTATCACAACCACCCTTCGCGGCCGTTTTATGTGCTGAGAGCGCCTTTCTAAGCTCCTCTTCCTTCAGTCAAGCAATCCTTTACTTGCAATGTTCTGGACCGAATGCGACTAAACAGTCATATTAAACTAAGCGCATATACGTTCGGCGTGTTCTTTGGATCCATTTTTGAACCAGACCCTTTGGCAATTGGCGCAGCTTTGGCTGCAGAGATTTTAATGACAACACCAAACTCCAGCTTCCTCGCTTTTGCCGAACGTCGCTTTCGTTTGAGCGGCCGCGCACTAATCGAAAACGGGCACCCGTACTTTGTGCCCACCGACACCTTGGAAGCCCGCTCAGATCAGTGGCCGGATGGCTACCTGTCCATGTCGCACTACGATTACTTGGGCCTGATGCATCACCCGAATACCGTGGCCGCAGCCAAGGACGCACTTGACGCCCAGGGCACCGGAGTGGGCGCTTCTCGTCTTGTGGGCGGCGAACGTCTTGCACACCGCGCCCTTGAAGAGGACATGGCGGATTTCCTGGGCGTGGGCGGCGTGCTGTCCATCATTTCCGGCTACCTGACCAATGTCTCGGTGATTGGCCTGCTGCTTGGGCCGCGCGATTTGGTGCTGGTGGATGAACTCTCGCACAATTCAATCATGGTGGGCGCGCGCGGCGTGAAAGCCCGTATGGAAACCTACGCCCACAACGATCTTGACGATCTCGAACGCCTGCTACACGCGCACCGCGCCGATTATGGCCGTGTTTTGATCTGCACTGACGGCCTGTTCTCCATGGATGGCGACATCACCGATCTGCCCCGTCTTCTGGATCTAAAAGACGCCTATGACGCCTGGCTTCTGCTGGACGAAGCGCACTCTTACGGCGTACTGGGTGAAACCGGACGTGGATTGTGCGAGCATTTTGGCGAAGACCCGACACGGGTGGACGTCGCCATTGGCACCCTTTCCAAAAGTTTTGCATCCTCCGGTGGCTTCATCGCCGCCAACGCCGATGTGATCGAATGGATGCGCTTTTGCTTGCCGGGCTTTGTATATTCAGTCGGACTGCCACCCGCCACAACCGCCAGCGCCCATGCCGCTCTGCGCCTACTGCGGGACGAACCGGAGCGCGTGGCCAAACTGCGCGCCAACTCACAACGTTTCATGCAGAAGGCTGCTGACGCTGGGCTGAACACCGGTACGGCCATTGGCGAGGCGGTGGTGCCCATTCTATTTGAAACGCCGGATGACTGTGTATTTGTGGCCGAGGCGTTGATGCAACAAGGCATTTATGCACCGCCCGTGGTGCATGTTGGCATCCCCAAAGACATGCCGCGCATCCGCTTTTTCATTTCAGCGGCCCATTCAGAAGCCGACATTGATCGGGTGATAACCGCCGTTACGGCGGCGCTGACCACAGCCACAGCCACCCGACAACGGCTCAGTGCGGAATAGCGGCATGACTGGGAACGCCATCAGGACCATGCCGCGCAGTTGCCGGGCGCTCAGTGCAGTCTGGACCTTTTCCATTCTGGCCTTCGTGTGCTTGTGCCTGACCACTGCCGCCACAACCGCAAAGCCATCACTGGCACCCCAATCCCTCACCAAAACATCGCACCTGCCTCATGTGAACCCGCAGTTCCGCCATCCGACCGATGTGCATCAGCTGTTTTTTTTGCAGCGCACCATCAATGCCAACACCGTGGTTTACACCGCACATTTTGACGCAGCGGGCAATCTGGATGCCAACACACCTGTGGCGGTCTATTGGCGCCGCTTTCAGGAAAAGGGACAGGTCATGCCGCTGCGGTGGTATGAACGTGCCTTTGGTTTTGGTGTCAGGTTGCGCAAGTCCGACACACCAAACACCTTACGCCTGACGTTTAACGGTTTGAAGTCGCAAGAGTTGGAGCTGCGCCAAACCGGGCCCTTTTCCGCTGCGCTCTTTGCCCAGATCAACAATCGGAACTACCGCTTGATCTACGCTTATCTGGACGTGGATGAATCCGGTCTTTTTCCCAAAGTCACGCGCCTAAGACTCTATACAAATGACCCGCTAACCGGTCTTTATGTGACTCATACTATTGCCGTTTCCGGCGGAGCTTATACCGAATGACCCACGCCCCTGTATCGTCCCCCATCCGCACCGTCATTGTTGGTGTTGGCAATTGTGCAAGTTCACTGATCCAAGGCGTGTCCTACTGCCGCGCCTTCGGGGACGAGGCCGTTGGGGTCAGTTTTCCAGTGCTGGCAGGCTACACGCCCGGCGACGTGGAACTGGTCGCCGGATTTGACGTCGACAGCCGCAAAGTTGGCAAGACGTTGGGCGAAGCCGCCTTTGCCGCCCCCAATTGTACGGAACAATTTCACACCGACCTCGACGACCAAAACGGACCGGTCTTGCGCGGCCCGGATTTGGACGGGGTTGCGGCACATATGTTGGCCAATCCCGCCGACCGCAGCTTCCGCCTATCTGACGCTGATGCCCTGACAAAAGACGAGATCGTCGCCAAACTCAAAGAGCTGGATGCCGAGGTGATGATGGTCTTCCTGCCGGTTGGCTCTCAACAGGCTGTTGAATTCTATGTCGAATGTGCGCTTGAAGCGGGCGTGGCCGTTGTCAACGGCATCCCGGTTTTCATTGCCTCCCATCCAGTCTGGGCGGAGAAATTCCGCGCGGCGGGCGTCCCGATTCTTGGCGATGATTTCAAAGCGCAGATGGGCGCTACCATCCTGCACCGCACCCTTGCCAATCTGGCCGAAATGCGTGGCGTGGAAGTTGACCGCACCTATCAGCTCAATGTCGGCGGCAATACCGATTTTCTCAACATGAGCGAAAACGCCCGCCTCACAAACAAGCGCGAAAGTAAAACCGAAGCGGTGCAAGCGGCCATGGAGCAGCGCCTGGATGACACAGACATCCGCATCGGCCCATCCGACTACGTACCGTGGCTGAAAGACCGAAAAGTGGCCTATGTACGTCTTGAAGGCCGCCTGTTTGGCGGCGCCCGCACCAACATCGAAGTACGCCTTGATGTAGAGGACAGCCCCAACGCCGCCGCCGAAGCTCTGGTGGCCATCCGTCTGGCCCGTATTGCCTGTGACCGCGGCCTGGCCGGCCCGATTTCCGAGGCCTGCGCTTTCCTATTCAAGCACCCGCCAGAACAGATCGAAGACACCGACGCCCACGACGTTGTCCTGCGTTTTGTCAACGAAGGCCCCTGATGCCCACGGCCTTCATAACTGGCGGCTCCAGTG
The DNA here is from genome assembly GCF_900182745.1 of Shimia sagamensis. Lineage (GTDB taxonomy): Bacteria > Pseudomonadota > Alphaproteobacteria > Rhodobacterales > Rhodobacteraceae > Shimia > Shimia sagamensis. Next base: position 393,894 of record NZ_FXTY01000001.1, read on the forward strand.
GGATCGGTTTTGCGGCGGCGTGGGAGTTGGCCATCAAGGGGCATAGCCTTGCGTTGTTTGCAAGGGATGCCGCCAAACTTCTGGACACGCGCAATGCACTTCTGGAAGCCGCTCCTGACATTGAAGTCGAGGTTTTTGCCGTGGATGTCGCCAATCGGGACAGCTTTGTCGAGACGCTCAAGATGGCAATCCGCAAATTGGGGCCACCAGACATGGCCATCGCCAGTGCGGGCATTGCAGAACCAGGCCTGTTCAGAGAGCAGCCTTTTGAGCAGCACAAGCGCCACATGGAGGTGAACTACTTCGGAACGCTCACCTTTATCGAAACCCTGCGCGGCCCGATGGCGGCGGCAGGTGGCGGGCGTTTTGGCCTGATCGCCTCAGGTGCAGCCTTCTTTGGCATTTACGGCTATGGGGCCTATGCGCCCTCCAAATTTGCCCTGCGTGGGTTGGCAGAAATCCTGCATTTGGAGCTGGAAAACACCAATATTTCGGTAACCTTGATCTATCCACCGGACACGGACACACCACAGCTTGAAGCCGAAAAGCGCACCAAGCCCGCAGCAACGCAAGAAATCACCGAAGGTGGTGGCTTGTGGCAACCGGTCGACGTGGCAGGCCACCTGATCAAAGGTATGGAAGACGGAAAACCAGTGGTCACGCCAGGGCCACAGATGCTTCTGCTCAATGGTCTCAGCAGCCTGATTTCCCCAATCCTGCGCTGGCACCAACGGCGCATCATCCGCAAACACGAGGCCAAATGACTGACCTGACTCTGGCTCAAGTGGCCGCTGCCATTGCCGCGATCTACGCCTTTGGCTTTGGCATCATTGGAGTGCTTGCTATGATGCCTGCACGCCGCAAAGACGCCGTTGAGTTTTGCAAAATCCTAGGCACAGCCACCGCGCTGATCGCCGTGATGACGGCGCTGTTCCTATTTGGCGAAAAAGCCCTGCTCATTGCCCTGCCCATCATCACGGCCCGCGTCAGCTTTGAAGTGTCGCAAGTCCGCACAGGCGAGCGCAGCACAAGCTTTGCCTTTGGTCTGTCCTCGGGCATGTTGGCACTGATGTCGATGCTGGTCTCTATCGCCCCCGTGGCCATTTTGGGTCTCTGGCTGCTCTGCTTTGCCCGCCTGATCATGATCCCCAAGCGGCCTGACAGCCGCAACATGCAGGTGCTCGACATGCTGGTTTACCCAGTGCTTCCCGCCTGTCTGCTTGCCTCCGGCACCATAGAACCGGGCCTCGCAGCCCTCTTGCTCGCCGCCTATCTGATGGTCGAAATTTTTGACAGCTTTGCGCTATTCTTCGGCGCCATGTGGGGCCGCACCAAAGCTTTCCCCACCCTCAGCCCCAACAAAACCTTCGAAGGCTTGCTTGGTGGCGCTGCTTCCCTTGCAGCCTTGTCCCTCATAACCGCCGCCTTCCTCAGCCTGCCGCTCCTGCTCACCGCTTTCACCGCGCTGCTTGTCGGCACCTTGGCCGTGGTTGGCGACCTCGCCGCCTCCCGCCATAAGCGCATCGCAGGTGTGAAAGACTACCCGCAAGTCCTGCCCCGCCAGGGCGGTCTTCTGGACAGTCTCGACAGCTGGATTGCCGCTGGCGCAGGCCTCACCGCGCTGCACATCTTCGCACAACTGTGGTGAGAGGCTTGCCAGCCCCCACTTTGACAGTGACACTCAGATCATGAGCTACCAACGCCCCTCAAAACGCCGTTTCGCGCTGCCTCTCCCAAGGTTGCCGATTGTGCGCGTCTTGGGCAAACCGTTGATTCTGCGGCTTTTGCTGCTGCTTCTGGTGATCGAAGCGATTTTTCTTGCCGAAAGCTTCACCACACTCATGGAACACGCGCTGCGCTACGGCGGAACCGCCCGCGACGTGTTACATCTGCTCAGTTTCAAAACCCCAGAGATCCTCGACCTGGCCCTTGCCATCAGCCTGCTGATCGCCACCTACTTTGCCACCCAAGACGCCCGCAACCGCGGCGAGCTGGTGATCCTCGCCACCGCTGGCATCCATTGGGCCCGCGTGATTGCCTTTGTGCTGGCACTTGGCATCTTCGGCGGCGCGCTCAGTTTTCTAAATGCCGGTCTCATCCTGCCGATGGCCAAGTTTGGCGAACGCCTTGCACTTGCCGATTTGCAAAAAAACCACGTCTTGTCCCGTATTCAAAACGGCAGCCCTCAAACCACCGTGCAAACCATCCGCGACACCACTTTCATTGCCAGCCCCCCAAGAGCCGCCACACAAACCCGCGGTCAGCTGTTTGTGTTTCAACCCAATGTGACCGGCAATTGGCGGCTGGCTTTGTCCCAGGATTGGCAGGTCACCGACCCAGCCCCGGCGGACACCCACACCATCACACTTCAATCGCTCTCCGTGCTCGAAGCGCCCTACCCCAACGATCAGATCAAACCTCTCAACCGTTTCACCACCACACAGGCCAGCTTTGCCTTTCAAATGTCAGACGCCCTGCCCGCACCCAGCCATATCCGCACGACCGCTGAACAACTTCTTGATCTGAACACCAATGAACCCGCCCAGCTGACGCGCCTCTTTACCCGTGCGCTGATGGTGCCCATGGCGGGTCTTCTTGCGCTGGCGGCCTTGGTGGTTGGCGGCGCGGGTCCATGGCGCCACGCCGCCCTTCCGCTCGCCGCGCTTCTGATGATGTCCTGTGATGTAGCCAGCCGCGCCTTGCTGGCGCAATGGTCCATCTTGATTCCGACACCAGCCATCCTCCTTTTGGCAACCCTCCTGTACCTCGGCCCACCGTTTGCCTACCTGCTCTGGCGCGGCGAGGCGCTGATGACCCCGCAACGAGGCCGCACATGAGTTGGCGGCGCCACACCGGCCTCGCCGTACGCGCCATGGTGCGAGGCGATCTGGCTGCCATTGGGTTTATGATGTTTGTCTTGTTGGTGGTCGCGCTGACCATTGATTTGGCCAACTGGCTCGATACCGTGCGCGCCCGCGCCGAGGCAACTGGCAACAGTCTTTGGCAAGTGCTCTTCCCATACATTGGCTACCGCACTACCGACATTACCACCCGCCTTCTGACCATGGCTTGTGTCGCGGGGGGCTTTGTCGTGACCCTACTGCGCCACCAACGGTTGGACGACGTGGTGTTGTCCGCAGCCGGGGCCAGCCCCAGCCTGCGACTGACCGCCTTGATGATCTCCGGCCTGCTGCTGGGCACTGTGCAAATGGTTGGTGAAAACTGGCTGCGCCCCGCAGCTGTGCAGGCGCAGGTCGCGGCCAATCTCGGCGACTACGGCAACCGCTACTTTAAGACCGATGTGGGCACCCAGTGGATGTTCTCCGACACCCGCGCACTTCGCGCGACTGTCACCCGTGGACCAGAGGCCGCCCTCAGCGACGTGATGCTGTTTGAAGCCGCCAATTGGCCGGACATCACCCACATTCTACATGCACAAACCGCCTCCCCAAGTTTTCGCTCAGGTATCTGGACACTAACAAATGTGACAACTTGGAACGTGGCCGCCAACACGCCTCCAACCTTTGAACCACAAGTCGACATGCCGCTCGCCGTCACGCTGGACAAACTACGCTGGTTTGGCGTCGACGGCTACTACCTCCCCAACGATGCCGCCCGCGCCATTGTCGCCGCTGAGGCCACGCCCGCAGCCCCCACCGCAGAGGACGCCGCCACTGCACTGGCCGTGCGCAAGGTTGCGCTCTTCCTGCCCGGTATCTTTGCCTTTCTTGGCGTGAGCCTCGCCAGCCTCGGCACACAAGACCGCCGCCTGTCCCCCTTCAAACTGCTGGCACTCGCCACCGTGGGCTACCTCTCTGTAGTGTCGGTGAAAGTCTTCTGGGCGCTTGGCATCCACGGTGTGCTCCCGCCCATGCTCGCAGCCTCCCTGCCGGCACTCTTTGCCCTCTGCCTATGCGCACTCCTGCAACTGCATCAGGCCGGATACCTGCCAGCCCCCCGCCGCGCCGCAAGGAGCCGCCCATGAAAATTGTGCAGCTGACGCCTTACGCCATGGACCGCCCCGGCGGCGTACAAACCAACATCCGCGATCTTGCCACCTGGTGCCGCACACAAGGTCATGAGGTGCGCATCGTCGCCCCTCCGGGTGATCCCAATCACACCGAGACCGACCTCATGACAGTGGGCAGTGCCCGTCCTTGGTCGATCCACGGCACCAGCTTTGAGGTCAGCCGCGCCACTCGAGCAGAACTCAAAGCCGCCGTGGCGGAGCTACGCCAGTGGGGCGCCGAGGTCGTGCACATGCACACGCCCTGGACACCACTTTTGCCATGGCAAGTCTGGCGGGCGCTCAGTTTGCCCAGCATCGCCACCTTCCATGCCACCCTGCCAGAAAACACAGGCTTTGACCCGATGTCCGCCGCCCTGCGCCGCGTGGGTCATTACTTCAATCGCCGCATCAGTCGGGTTATTGTGCCTTCCAAAGCACCATATCGCCAATGGGAGACCTCCGGGGCCAATCCGCTACCCTCCATCCTGCCGCCCACCATCGACCTCTCGGAATGGCGTACAGCAGGAGAGGCTGCTGGTCCGTCAGGCCCCTTCCGCGTGGTCTATATGGGCCGCTTGGAAGCCCGCAAGGGCGTGTCCGTTTTGCTCGATGCATGGCGCGCAGTCGTCGCCACTGTCCCCGACGCCGAATTGATCATTGGCGGGCATGGCGAGGAGGAAACCGCCCTACGCGCCCAAGCCGAGGACTTGACCCGCGTGACCTTCCGACCGCCTCCCAATAACGCAGACGCCCGCACCTTGATCGCCTCCGCTGACATCTTCGCGGCACCGGCTTTGCATGGCGAAAGCTTTGGCCTTGTGTTGATTGAAGCCTTGGCCGCCGGCACACTTCCGGTCGCCGCTGCCAACGAAGGTTTTGCCACCGTAATGACCGGCACGGGCGAAGACCTGCTGGTGCCCCCGGGAGACGCTGGCGCGCTGGCGCAAAAACTCATCAAGCTGGCACAGTCTCCTGACAAGCGCGCTCAATTGACCAACTGGGCCTCCGCCCATGCCATGAACTTTGATGTGTCCACCGTTGGTCCCAAATATGTGGAATTATACGCACAAGCACTGGCCGGCCCAACCTAAGGCCTTCCGCCCCTTGCCAAACTTGCCGACCCCATGTCACACCGGTGACAGGGTTTTTGCCTGCGAAAGGCACTATTTTTATGACGACAGTATTTGAGGTGAGGTGAGTGACACAGGGCGATTTGGTCATATCAGCCGACTTTGGCACCTCCGGCGTGAAAGTTGGCGTTGTCGACAGCAACCTCACGGTTTTGGCGCGTGTCACCGAAAGCTACCCACTGGTTCTGAAAACCGGCGGCATCGCCGAGCAATCCCCGGAGGACTGGTGGGGTGCTTTGGCCCACGCGCTGGCCTCATTGCGTCAGGAGTTGCCAGACCTATCCAAACGCACCGCAGCGCTGGTATTTTCCTCACAGCTCTGCGGTGTGATCTGCGCAGACGCCAATGGCACCCCCTTGCGCCCCTGTCTGACATGGCTCGACAAACGTGCCGCGCCTTTGGGCAAGAAGCTCACTGGCGGCTTCCCCGAGGTGCATGGCTACAACCTGCCGCGCCTGCTGAAATGGCTGCGTCTGGCCAATGGGGCACCGGCCAAAAACGGCATGGACCCAACGGCCAAGATGCTCTGGGTCATGCAACAGGAACCAGAGATCTACGCCAAAACCCGATGGATGGTGGATGTGAAAGACTGGTTGGTGCACCGCGCCACCGGCGAGATGACCACTAGCCCCGAAAGCGCCAACCTGAGCTGGGTTATGGACAGCCGCACCGGCCGTGAAGGCTGGTCTGACAGCCTCTGTGCCCTGACTGGCATTGACCGCAGCAAACTTGCACCCATTGTGCAGGCTGACAGCATCGTCGGCCCCCTCACGGCCCAAGCCGCCGCGGAGCTGGGCTTGGACGCTTCTGTTAAAGTCCTCGGCGGCACCTCTGATGTGATGGCCTCGGCCCTTGGCTCCGGCGAAGTCGCCGATGGTGCATTACACATTTCCGTGGCCACCTCCGCTTGGATCGCAGGTTTCTTCCCCAACCGCCGCCTGTCGGTGGCACATTCCTACGCCACCATCACCTCTGGCCTGAACTATCGGCCCCTGCTGATCGCCAGCCAGGAAAATGCCGGATCGGCCCTTGATTGGGTCTGCCAGCTGACCGGCAACGGCGCCAAAGACACCCGTTTTGCCGACATCGGCACACCACAAGACGACGACCCGTTCTTCTTGCCTTGGCTCGCTGGGGAACGTGTGCCGGTGGACAACTCCAACCTGCGTGGCACCTTCCATGGCCTCAGCCTGCATCACGACAAAAACGCTCTGCGCCGCGCCGCTATCGATGGGGTTGCGCTCAACCTCCGCTGGGCCATGTCCAAAGTGGTACGCGAAAAAGGCGCCCAAACCACGGGCCCGGTTTCCATCGTTGGCGGTGTGGCCTCCGATCCGGTCTTTGCCCAAACCCTCGCTGACGCGCTCAACCGCGACATCCGCGTCTGCTCCGCCCGCCACGCCGGCATGCTTGGCACCGCCACGCTTGCTGCGCCACTCATGGGCTGGGCCAACAACGTCTGTGACGCCGCCGCCACGCTCAAGAGCCGCACCTCAGCAACCTACGCTCCAAATTCAAGTCGCGTTGCACAATTGGCCGTCCGCGCCGACCACCTCGCCAAAATCCGCCGCTTCGCGATCCGCAGCTACACCTGAAGGACACCGCCATGATTGATGGCCTGATGAAATCCACCATCGACCCGCTGTGGGAGGCCATGGCCACCCCTCTGGTCAAAGCCCGCCTGACACCCAATCAGGTCACCTTCATCGGTCTTGTGATGATCATCCTCGTGTCGCTGGCCTACTTCTGGCACCAATCCCCCGCGCTCTACGGCGCCACGCTGATCGTGGCCTTTGTGTTTGACGCGCTGGACGGCGCCGTGGCTCGCCGCCGCAATATGTCGACCAAAGCCGGTGGCTATTTTGACGCCATGGTCGACCGCTACCAGGAGCTCGCCGTGCTCGCCACGCTAGCGCATATGCACGACGCTTGGCCGCTGGCGTTGGCTTGTTTTTCCGGCTCGGTGATCACGTCTTACGCCAAAGCCCGCACCGCAATCGAAATGCCCGTGTCCAACACCGACTGGCCTGACTTTTTTGAACGTATGGAACGCGTGATCTACATTTGTGCCATGCTGCTGATCGCAGGCATCCTCGGTGACACCGCCATCACCTGGGGCCTTGCCGGTTTTGCCACTCTCGCCCATGTCACCGCCCTGCAACGCGCCCGCCGTGCCACGCAGATGTTAAAAGCTCAGGACACCTCAACCGAGGAATAACCCACACGGCTCAGCGTCCACACACGCCACATATCCGGCGTGTAGGTCATCATGTAAAACAAGAACGAACTCAGCAAAAATAGCTCGGTGCTGACATAGGCTGCATAAACCTCATAGCGCAGTGCCTCCGGTGCATAGCCCTTGCCCAAGAACAGGCACAAATACGTCACGCCAAGAATGATTGGCACCCAGACAAACCGACGGCGCCAGCGTGCAAAACGCGGCGACCAAACACGGCCCGCAACCTGCCCCTCGGGACCCAAATTGGCATAAGCCCGCGACAGGATTTCGCCAGTGACCACCACAAAAGCCTGCGAGAAGAAAAACACATAGCTGCCCGCCATATGCTGATCGCGAAAATCCGGAAACCGGTACTGGCTGAGGATCACCAACCCAACAGAGGCCATGGCCTGCAACACCACCAGTACCCAGGACACAGTGGTGATCTTCAACGTTGCCTTCCCGCTGGCCCGCGCTTCCCGCCATGTTGACAGGATCAAGCAGGCCACCCCCACAAACAACAGCGGCGCACACAGCAGGTGCCAATTGGCAAACGGCTCGCCAATGCGCGGATCCGCAATCGACTCACTGATCGTGGATGGACGCTCGGCCGCCTTCTCCGGGTAAAATCCCGCAAATTTCCAGCGCGCCGAATACATTTGCACATTCACCACCACGGTCACAAAACTTGTGGCGATCAGCGCCACCAACATCGCCAGCCCCGTGGCCCGACTGGGCGTTTCTTGTGGTAAATTCATAAACTCAAACCTCTTTACGGTGCGGCATACGCTCATCCGACACGATGCGCCCCGCCTCCATTTTGATCAAGCGATCACATTTCCCAAATTGATGATCATCATGTGTCACCGCCAAGACAAGCCGTCCCGATGCCGACAATTCCGGCATCAACACATCATAAAAAAACGCCCGATTTGCCGGGTCCTGATCCGCGGCAAACTCATCCAGCACAATAATCGACCGCTGCTCTGCCAAAGCCACCGCCAGCGCCAAGCGGCGGCTTTGCCCGGCTGACAAGGACGTGTTGGAAAACCTGTCGTCCAACAGCTGCACCCGCTGCGCCAGCCCCAGTTGCGCGATCCGCGCCTCCAACTCAGCGAGTTCCGCCTTGGTCATCCCATAGGCGTGATCAAACAGGTGGTACTGCGCAAACACCGCCGAAAACAGCTCACGATAGCTGGCAGTTGTGGCATCATCAAGCGCAGCACCATCAAGTGTGATCTGCCCCGCCGCCGGATGCCGCATCCCTGTGATCAGCGACAACAGTGTGGTTTTGCCAGAGCCGTTGCCACCACAAATGAACACCGTCTCACCGGGATGAAAGGTCAGGTCAATTGGACCCAGATGGAACGGAACCACGCCGTCCCGCGCCTCCCCGACATTGGCCTCAACACCCCGCAGCGCGACCTCTTCAAAGCGCTCCAGCAACTTCGGCTCCGCCGCCAACGCCAAACTCTGCGCTGTGTGCAACTCCGCTTCAACACCTTTGATTTTGTAAAAACTGTTCTCCGCGCGGCTCAATATTGGCAACGTGTTGAACACCAATTCCGTCGGCCCGTTTACCAGTAAGATAATGGTCAGCACCTGAAACATCACAATTGCATCGCCGCCCTGTATCTGCGGCAACACAATCACAACAAAACACATCAACAGGGCCACCGCGAGTTGCCCGCCACCGGTACTGGCCGCAAACAACCTCTCAGAGCGCATTTTGTGGGCCACCTGCGCCGCGATCACCGCTTTGGTTTCTGCCTCCAGCGCATCGCGCCGGCTGGCCCGCAGCCGCAGCTCTTTCCAACCGCCGAGCATATCACTGACACGATCACAATAGGCGGCAAAACTGTCCGACGCCTTCAAGGCCCAGACCCGCGCAGGCCCATCCATCAGGGCAAAGCCAATCCCACCCAAAGCAATGGCCGCGACCGCAGCGACACCGGCAATCCAGCTGACAAAAAACAGGTAGGGAATGGCAAACAGCAGTACGATCGCGGCGCCAATCGCCTCCACCAAGTGGATCACCGCCTGCGCCAGCTGGTTCACCTCCGCTGTCATTGCGCCATAGACCTTGCCGTGCCGCCCAGAAATCAGAAAATCAATGTTGGCCCGTAGCAGAAGTTCGGACAGTCGATGACGCATCTGCGCCTCGATCCGCGTGATCAGCGTAAAGGCCCGCACCTTTTGCAAATAGGCTGAGATCACCATGCCAGCGGCGCAGATCAACAAAAGCCAAACCGACCATCCAAGTCCGTCAGCATGGCTGCGCGCGGTTTCGTTGATGGCAAAGATCATACCCGCGCGGCTCACGCCGGAAATCAGAGTTAGGAAAACAATTGGGTCCCGTAGGCCCATGCCTGCGGCGAGCAGAAACCGCGCCACCTCCGTCCGCTGCCGCAGCGCTGGGGCAATTCCCGACTTCTCCGATATGTCCATGTCTGAATTCATGTTTAAAAATCCGGCCTTCACGCCTATGCGTTAACGGTTTTTGCCCGCAAAACCGCCACCTCCGCAATACAGTCGCAAAACCGATGTTATACCGACGTTGCAATTTTGGACCGGTTTTTCGGGAGCGCGGGACGATTCTTACGACACGGCAGCCGGGAACCACACGCGAAATTCGGTACCGTGTCCAACCACACTGTCCGCCTCGATTTCTCCGTCATAGCGCTCCACCAACTTACGGGTGATCGACAGGCCCAAGCCGGTGCCTTCGCCTTGTTTTGTTGTAAAAAACGGATCAAAAATCCGGGTCAACAGCTCCGGTGCCATGCCCACGCCTGTGTCTTTCACAAACACCAGAACACCATTTTTTCCGTCCCGATCCGCGTCCAGCGCCCCCACGGTCAGTGCCCCGCCATCCGGCATTGCATGGATCGCATTGACCATCAGGTTGATCAGGATCTGTTGCAGCTCCGTGCGGTTGATCGAGATCGCCTTAATGCTTTCAAGCTCCAGCGACAGATCAATGTGCCCCTTACTCAACAGGTGCTGCACCAAGGGCAGCGTGTCGGTGATGATGTCTGCTGGGCGATGCTCTTCGCTGCCTTCGGCATATTCATCCGGTCGCGTAAACTGCAAGAGCTTGTTCACAATCAGGAAAATCGAATGAGTCTGCTCATCAATCAGCCGTAACTCAGTCTTGATCTGATCGGCCTCATCCCCCAGCTGCACGCGCACCACATCTAAATTGCCCTGAATCACCTGCACCGGATTGTTGATCTCATGCGCAATCCCAGCCGCGATCTCGCCCACGGCGGCCAATTTCTCAGACACCACCAACTGTTTCGAGGTTGCCTCAAGCCGCCGATTGGCTTCCTCCAGATCCCGCGTCCGCGCCGCCACCCGCCGCGTAAGCTCCCGATCTCGCTCCTGAATTTGCTCCAGCAGGTTGTCCATCTGCGCCGCAACACGGCCAATTTCTCCGCCATCCTCAACCCGCGTCCGCGCGTTCAGATCACCCTCTTCCACACGCCCGATAGTGCGCACCATGCGTTCAAGAGGGGCAAAAATTTGCCGCGCCCACCGCAAGAAAATTGGGACTGAAATCAATATGATAACCACAAAGGCAATGGCAAACGTCAGGATGGTCGAGAACTTCGCATCGCGAAACGGTTGGTCCAGAAAACCAACATAAAGCATGCCAACCCGCTCACCAAAGCTGTCCAAGATCGGCTCATACGCAGAAATGTACCAGTCGTTCACTACAAACGCCCGGTCGAGCCAGATTTCACCGCGTTCCAAGACCGTTTCATAAACCGCCTCTGACACCCGCGTGCCCAATGCGCGCTCGTCCTGAAACAGACGCACATTGGTAGACACCCTGACGTCTTCAAGAAAAAGGGTCGCCGTGCCCTGGCTGCCCTCGGTCAAGCTAGCGGTTGGGTAAACAAGATCGTTGATGGTATCGATGAACGTTAGGTTGCGGTTCAACAAAACGCCACCAACCAACGCCCCGTTGCGCCCACTGCCGACCACCGGTGTGGCCGCATGCACCACCATCCCACGGGTTTCTTCAGTGCGATCGGTTGGCACCGCAGCTTGCGTCGACACCAGGTCAATTCTCGCCTTTTCTGCAATACTTTCAGACACCTGACTCAAATCAAACTTGCTGAAGATATCAATGTGTGCAGAGCCGGTACCCGCAAGGGCCTGCGACACAACTGGCCATTTGGTCAACCCCATGTCATCGGCAAACCTTGGCGAGGACCACACCGCTCCATCCGCATTTATGTAGTACAGAAAATCGAGCCCCATCTCGGACTTTTTGGTATCCAGCAGCGTCAGGACCGCATTGCGATCTTGCGACACCACGCGGTCTACAAATGCCGAGCTTTCTGCCAATGCTTGCATCCGCAAATCACTGTTCTCAAGCAGTTGACTGAGGTATTGCTGCGCAATGGTCAATTCACCATTCACCTTTGCAATCAACAAGTTGTCAAACCGGGAGGACCAGTTGAGAGCTGTGATACTGAAGAACAAAGGCAAGACCACCAGGGTCGGCAAAAGTGCAATCGCCAAAAGGCGCATGCGGACAGATGCACCACGCCGCCGAGGTCTCGACGTTGAAGAATGAGATTGAGACTTTGGCGTCTCAGTCATTCCACATCGCACATTTTCGGTCGATGGTTTTACGTGAAATCCCCAGCCGCCGCGCCGCTTCCGCCCGGTTGCCGTCACAGGCATCCAACACAGTCAAGATATGCCGCCGTTCGACTGCCGCAAGACTATCCACCGCTTCGACTTCTTCGTCAGACCCGCCAACGGCAAACTCCGACGCCCATTCACCCACAATCAGCGACCGTTCAATAAGGTTGCGCAATTCCCGCACGTTACCGGGCCAGTCATAGCGCGCCATGTTCAGCAAAACGCCTTCGGACAAGGTCAACGGCGGCACCCCAAGAGACTTGGATATCTGCTGAATGAACATCAGCGCCAACTCTTTCAAATCCCCGTTGCGCGTACGCAGCGACGGCATCTGAATGTTGAGCACATTGATCCGGTGATACAGGTCTTCGCGCAACCGCCCATCTTGTACCGCCGCTTCCATATCGGCATTGGTGGCAAACAGGAACCTCAGGTCCAGCGGCACCTCACGAGAGGACCCCACAGGGCGAATTTTGCGCTGCTCGATCACCCGGAGTAAGGCCGCCTGCACCGGCAGCGGCAATTCGACAATCTCATCAAGATAGAGCGTGCCGCCATTGGCATTCATAAACACCCCATCGTGGCGGACCGTGCGCCCACCGGCATCCTGGCGGATATGACCAAAAAGTTCGTGCTCGATCATGTCACCCGCAATAGTGGCACAATTGATTGGCACAAAAGGCTTTTCTGCACGTGGTGACATAAGGTGAATGGCCCGTGCCGCCACTTCTTTGCCTGTACCAGTGTCTCCGGTCAGCAAAACTGGCGTGGGCAAAGGTGCCGCCCGCGCCATTGTGGCCCGGATTATTTCAATCTCCGGCGAACTGCCAAGCAAACGCGCGCGCACCTGCTCATTGCCGGAGGCCAGTTCATATTTGAGCAAGTAATTTTCGCGCCGCAGATTCACCCGGTCCACACAGCGTGCCACGGCGTTGAGGATCTGGTTGGACCGGAACGGCTTGAGCACAAAATCCACGGCACCAGCACGCATTGCTTCGATGGCCGTGTCCATATCGGCAAACGCGGTTATCAGGATGGTGTCGGCAAAAAACCCCAACTTGCGCTGTTCGACCAGCCATTCCAGCCCGGTGGTGCCTGGCATGACATTGTCCAAAATCACAATATCAAAATGGTTCGCATCCAAAAGCCGGCTGGCCACCTCCGTGTTGGCTGCCTGTTCCACACGCGCGACTAACGGCTCCAGGATTTTCACAATGAAGTTGCGAATGCCCGGCTCGTCATCAACCACAAGAACCGAAGCTGCAGACAGTCCCATGCCAAATTCGGATGACGCGCGGTCTTTGTTCCGGGATTGTGTGTGTGGCCGTTCAAGTTGGTTCATTGATTAGTCCAGTCGCACCGAGGATCCTGTCCCCGCTTCTGTAGTCGAAAAGCCCAGAGAGTGCAGCCCGTAATAGGCCACAACAGAAATCCCTGCGACGGTCACACAGGCTAGCAAAAAAGTTTTCATCTCAGTCGTCCTTGATGTCGCTGTAAGTCCGCAGAAACTCGATGAGATCTGCACGATCCTCTGCGCGGGCGATGCGCTGAACTGGCATTTTTGTACCCGCAATATACACGTCTGGTCCCAAATCAAAAAGCGCATCAATGGTATGCGCGGACCAGACAATGTCTGATGTCTGTAACGTGTCAGAATAGCTGTAATCGGCCACAGCCCCTGCGCGGCGGCCAAACAAGTTTTTTAGTGTTGGCCCAGCACGACGGGCGCTGTCTCCGGTCAACGTGTGGCAAATGGAACATTTGCGTTGGAACTGTCGTTCGCCGTTGGAGGAGCTGTCGTTGCCATTCAGAAAGGCGCGGCCCTGCTGCACCATGCGCGGGACGTCGTCGGGGTCGGCCAATGGCCAACTGAACATGGCGTCGTCCAGTCCGCCTGCGTGGATATTGCTGCCATCAGCCGAAAACGCCAACGCCCAAATCGGGCCGCGGTGTGTGGCGCGGAAGTCGTTGGCGATGGACCAGCCATCCGTTTTGAGCAACAGGATGAAGCCCTCACCATCCCCAACCGCAAGGTGTTGGCCTTGCCAATCTAGGGCCATTGCCAAAATGGGGCGGCGTTCCAGCGTCACGTCTTTGATAAGCTCGGCGGTCTTAGCATCAACAACTTTGGTCGCGCCATCAACCGCGCCAAACGCCAGCCATCCCGCTGTTTCGTTGAGCACCAGCGTGTTCACGCCAAATCCATTGGACAGAAACAACTGATGCAAATTGCCAGTCGCAACCTCATAGATGCGAACCTTGCCGTCAGAGGCTCCCGCGTACAGAAACTTGCCAGCAGCGGAAAACGCCACATCATTGACATTGGACCCCACATCGATGAAGCGCGGCGCAGCCCCATTGAGCGACCAAATCCCAACAGTGCCGTCCCAACTTGCCGACGCCACCATCCGCTGATCCTCAGACACCCGCACCGACATAACTTTACCTTTGTGCCGGCCAAGCTCTTGCGACGTGCCTTCCGCCAAATCCCACAACCGCACAGCAAAATCGTCACCGCCGGAGACAGCGCGCGTGTCATCGACAAAAGCTACCGTATTGACCGCAGCCTCATGTCCGTCCAGCCACGTTGGAACGCGCCCGGTCCACAGTCCAAGCGCGTTGTCAAAACTCGCGGTCAACACCCGCTGCCCGTCCGGCGACACGGCGATCCCTTTGATGGGACCGCCATGACCTTTAAGAGTAAAAAAATCTCCGGCCAGCACAACCGCTGGCCACACAATCAGTGTCAGAAGAGACAACCAAACCCGCATAGGTCATTCCGCAGGTGTGGCTTGATCTGGCGCGGCGTCTTTGGCCTTCGCCATTTCTTCGTCATACCAGATCGAGTGGTGCTCCTTGGCCCATTGTTCATCCACCTCACCGGTTGCCATTGTCTCGATCGCGCCTTCCATGCCAACGCTGCCGAGGTAAATGTGTGCGATGATGATGCCGATAAACAAGAACGCCACAATGCCATGCCACAATTGCGACAGTTGCATCTCTTCATAGGGGCTCAAGACCTCAGGAAGCGGTGCCCCCATGATCAAGTTTGGCAGGCCGGTCATGTTGACGATCTGGAAGGTTTTGGCAAACACCGACACTTCAAATGGGAACAATAGCGCCACACCTGACAGGGAGATCGAGAAACCCAGAATGATCACAGACCAGAAAATGATCTTCTGACCGGCGTTAAATTTCTTTGCGGGCGGGTGAACACCTTTGGAAAAAAGACCACCAGCTTTGGCCATCCACTGAATGTCGCCACGGTCCGGAATGTTGTGTTTGACCCACAGGATGAACACAAGCACCAGGCTGATCATGAAGGCCCAGGAAATGTTGTTATGCACCCATTTGCCTGCTTCCGCGATGTCAGCATAAACCCCGTGCCCCATCCAAGGGATCAAGAATTTGCGTCCGGCGATCAAGTAGAGTCCTGACAGCCCAAGCAAAATGAAGCTGACTCCCATCACCCAATGACTAAACCGCTCAAAGGCGTCAAACCGGATGATCATGCGGCCCGTCTTGGGGCCATCGATCAGGATTTTCCCACGATACAAGTAAAAGGCGAGGATCGCTGCCATCATCACACCAAGGAAAATCAGGCCATATCGCAGCAGCGGCCCTTCTCGGAAGGCCAGCCACTTCATGCCGGAATCCTGAATAAGCAGGCCAGCAGTCGGACCGGGTGCAGATGTTCGGGTATCCGCGCTGCCATACCGAAGCGCGCGGAAGACTTCCGCATCGGAAGCGGCACCACGGGTGCCCAATTGACCTATTAAGGCTTCCACATTGCCTTGGCCTGTTGCCTCGCGGCGGAAGCTGTCATCAATCTTCTCCCCTCGCTGACGGGCCATAATGTCTTCCAGCGTCTGAGCACCACCAGTCGCAGCGCGATCGGGCACCTCTTCAGCGAAACCAGGCAAAGCCAACATAAAACTTAGTGCAATCCAGAGAAGCGCGCGCATCACATCCTCGATGTTTGAATAGTCAAATAGCGGCCCTTTCCCGCATGGAAAGCCACCGCATCTCGTTTGAGACAGTTGTGTTCAGTACGTTGGCGGCGCGAGAGGTCGCGCCGCCAACAATTGAAAGGTCGGCCTTAGCCGCCTTTCTGTTCGTAGGCTGTACCCCAGCCCCATGCACCGGAGCCAAAGCCGCGTGCCACAACACGCTCACGGTAGATGGCGGACACAACGTCCCCGTCACCCGCCAGCAGCGCTTTGGTGGAACACATCTCAGCACAGAGCGGCAATTTGCCTTCTGCAATCCGGTTGCGGCCGTATTTGGAGAATTCCGCGTTGGAATGGTTCTCTTCAGGGCCACCTGCACAGAAGGTACATTTGTCCATCTTGCCACGGCTGCCAAAGTTGCCAGCCTGCGGGTACTGCGGCGCGCCAAACGGACACGCGTAGAAGCAATAACCACAGCCAATACAGAGGTCTTTGGAGTGGAGGACTACACCTTCATCGGTCTGGTAGAAGCAATCCACCGGACAAACGGCCATACAAGGCGCGTCGGAACAGTGCATGCAAGCCACCGAGATCGAACGCTCACCCGGGTTGCCGTCGTTGATAGTGACAACGCGACGCCGGTTGATGCCCCAAGGCACCTCATGCTCGTTCTTACAGGCCGTGACGCAGGCGTTACATTCAATGCAGCGCTCGCTGTCGCAGAGAAACTTACTTCGTGCCATTTCTCTCTCTCCTTATGCTGCCCAGATTTTGCAGAGAGTACACTTGGTCTCCTGCATCTGGGTCACGCTGTCATAGCCATAGGTCTGCGCCGTGTTGGTGCTTTCACCCAACACATATGGATCGGCACCGGCGGGGTATTTGCTCCGCAAGTCCTCTCCTTCGAAGTGGCCACCAAAGTGGAATGGCATGAACACCACACCTTCGCCGACACGATTGGTCACCATGGCCATCACTTTGACCTTGGCGCCTTCCGCACCTTCAACCCAAACCTGCGCCCGATCCCGGACACCAAGATTGTTCGCATCACGCGGGTTGATCTCGACAAACATGTCTTGCTGCAGTTCAGCCAGCCATGGGTTGGAGCGGGTTTCTTCGCCGCCACCTTCGTATTCCACCAATCGCCCAGAGGTCAGAACCAGCGGATAGTCTTTGCTGAAGTCGTTCTTCTGGATGGAGGCATACATGGTTGGCAGACGATAGAACTTCCGGTCCTCATAGGTCGGATAGTCTTCGACCAGATCACGCCGCGCTGTATAGAGCGGTTCGCGGTGCACAGGCACCGGATCAGGGAAAGTCCACACAACGGCACGGGCCTTGGCGTTACCAAATGGCGCACACTCGTGTTTGATCGCAACCCGCTGGATACCGCCCGACAGGTCGGTTTTCCAGTTGGTCTTTGGACCAGCCACAGCGTCGATAGACGCACGCTCTTCATCCGTCAGATCGCCATCCCAACCAAGGTCCATCAGCATTTGCATGGTGAACTCTGGATAGCCGTCCTGAATTTCGGAATCGAGGCTTGCGACACCTTCAGCCAAGAGATTTTGACCATCACGTTCCACGCCAAAACGGGCGCGGAAGGTCAAGCCACCCTCAGAGACACGTTTGGACATGTCATAGAGGTTTGGCGTGCCTGGGTGGTTCATCTCAGCGGTGCCCCAGCATGGCCAAGGCAGACCATAGTAGTCACCATCTGCAGGCCCACCGTTGGCGCGCAATGTGGTGCGGTCAAAGGTGTGTTGGTTTGCCATGTGCTTCTTGAGGCGCTCTGGCGTTTGACCAGTATAGCCAATTGTCCACAAACCCTTGTTGAACTCGCGTGTTACGCTTTCAATGTTGGGTGTGTTTTCGTCTTCCATCTCGATGTTACGGAAAAAGCGATCAGCCCAGCCAAATTTGTTGGCAAACAGGCCCATGATCTCATGGTCTGGCTTGCTTTCAAACAGCGGAGCCACAACCTGATCACGCCACTGGAACGAGCGGTTGGACGCGGTCACAGACCCGCGGGTCTCAAACTGCGTACAGGCTGGCAACAGGTAAACACCATCGGTGCGGTCATGAAGTACAGCAGAAACGGTGGGATACGGGTCAACCACGACCAGCATGTCCAGCTTTTCCATCGCCGTTTTCATTTCCTTGCCGCGCGTCTGAGAGTTCGGCGCATGCCCCCAAAGCACCATGGCCCGTACTTTGTCCGGGTTGTCCATGTTGTCGGGATCTTCAAGCACACCATCGATCCAGCGTGACACAGGAATCCCGGTCAGGTTCTGAAGCGATTTCTCTTTGCCATCAGCAGCGGTGGTCTTGGCAAACTGATTGCCCAACCATTCGCCATCTTCTTCCCAAACACGTGCCCAGTGCGCCCAGGCGCCTTTGGACAGGCCGTAGTAGCCTGGCAGGGTGTGGCTCAGAACGCCAAGGTCGGTTGCACCTTGCACGTTGTCGTGGCCACGGAAGATGTTTGTGCCACCACCCGAGGTGCCCATGTTGCCAAGAGCCAGCTGCAGAATGCAGTACGCGCGGGTGTTGTTGTTGCCGGTCGAGTGCTGTGTGCCACCCATACACCAAATCACGGTGCCGGGACGGTTGTTGACCAATGTACGCGCTACACGACGCAGTTGCTCAGCAGGAGCCCCCGTCACACGTTCAACTTCTTCCGGGTTCCAATTGCGCACTTCTTCACGGATCTGGTCCATGCCCCAAACACGGGTGCGGATGAACTCTTTGTCTTCCCAACCGTTTTCGAAGATGTGCCACAAGATGCCCCAAACCAGCGCCACATCGGTACCGGGACGGAAGCGCACATACTCATCAGCATGCGCAGCCGTACGCGTGAAGCGTGGATCACACACAATCACCGGCGCGTTGTTGCGCTCTTTCGCGCGCAGCACGTGCAACAGGGAAACCGGGTGGGCTTCGGCTGGGTTGCCGCCAATGATGAAGATGGCTTTGGAGTTGTGGATGTCGTTGTAGGAGTTGGTCATGGCGCCATAGCCCCATGTGTTCGCAACACCCGCAACCGTGGTGGAGTGACAGATACGCGCCTGGTGATCCACGTTGTTGGTGCCCCAATAGGCCGCAAACTTGCGGAACAGATACGCCTGTTCGTTGTTGTGCTTGGCTGAACCCAGCCAATACACACTGTCAGGACCGCTTTCTTCGCGGATCTGGTTCATGCCGTCGCCGATCTCGTCGATCGCCTGCTCCCAGCTTATGCGCTTCCACTCACCACCCTCTTTTTTCATCGGGTACTTCAGGCGGCGTTCACCATGGGCGTGTTCACGCACCGATGCCCCTTTGGCGCAATGTGCACCAAGATTGAACGGGCTGTCCCAACCAGGCTCTTGCCCGATCCAGACACCGCTTTGAACTTCGGCCACAACCGTACAACCCACAGAACAGTGGGTACACACGGATTTGATGGTTTGAACGGCAGTGTTGGCGGCGTCTTGCGCCTGCGCCTGAGTAACAGTGCCACCAGTGGCACCAATCGCTGCCAGTCCACCAATGGCGAGACCGGATCCACGCAAAAATGTGCGGCGATCCACAGCTTTTTCAGCTGCGACAGACAGGATACTTGTCCGCTGGGGGCGTCGCGCAACCCCGTTGGTCTTTTTCCTAAGCATTCTTTCCTCCCTTGCTGCCCCGTTCGTCGAGGCTGGCTCGGTTAGTCTCAAAATCCCGACCGGTGGGCGTCACGCAACCAGTGGTCGGGGGCGGGTGTGATAACGTCCGATTAGAACCGGGCGCTGTCGAGGTATGCGCGGGTGTGCGCGGTGTCCTGCATTTCGGTGCGAGACAGATCAGCTGGCTGTGCCTGTGCCGCTTGTGGCGACAGGGCTACGACCGCAGCGGCTGCTGGGGCTGCTGCTGTTGCGAGCTTCAGAAAATCACGCCGGCTGGCACCTTTTTCCTCTGGCTTGCTCATGGCGAGCTCCTTGTTTTGTGTCGGTCGGGGTCCGACGGCTTCAAATGACGTTTACTCCGCCCCCATGCGGAACGCCTGTGTTTCAATTTCGAGGAAGGCTTTGCCCACCGTGCCCACCGGCGCGTAAAGCACCGAATTTTGCGCCGCTTCCAAATCGGAGAAGAAGTGCTCCGCCCAAGCGGCGATATGGGTGAAGAAGAAATCTTTTTGCTTTTGCAGCGGCACCGGCTCGCCAAAGCGGCCACGGATCATGCCCGCCATCATCTCCAGCAAGCTGGCGATATTGTCTTCCGGCTCATACACATTGGGCGCGCGGGTGATGCGCAACGCCGCCATATCCGCCCGCAGGCTGGCCAGCGGTTTTTCGTTCAAAAAACCGGTCAGGTAGTAAGAGGCAAACGGCATCAGCTCGCCGCGGCCAAGGCCAATGAACAGCGCGTTGAACTCGGTTTCGACCGCGGCGGCATTGGTCGCCTTGGCAACCCGCGCCAGAGTGCTGATCGCCTGTCCAAGATCGCTCTCATCGCCACCCAAGGCAGCCGCGTGCTGCAACAGGTCTTTGCTGGGCGGATTGGCCAAAAGGGCGGCCAGAAAATCGTAAAGATCCGCGCGCAGCAGATCCTCTTCGGCAACGTGGGTATCGGTGACGGCTTGGCTCATCGCTATGCCCTCTCTTCAGTCGTTTCTGATGCGGCAAAATC
Source organism: Shimia sagamensis (assembly GCF_900182745.1). Classification (GTDB taxonomy): domain Bacteria; phylum Pseudomonadota; class Alphaproteobacteria; order Rhodobacterales; family Rhodobacteraceae; genus Shimia; species Shimia sagamensis. The sequence continues at coordinate 414,513 of NZ_FXTY01000001.1, forward strand.
AAACCGCATACGGCGACGCAAAGGGGCCACAGGGAGCGCCTCCGCGTCAGGGAATGGTTCAGTAGGAGCCTCAGCTTCGGCTACCACGTCGATTGGCGCAACCTCTTCGACCTCGACCACGTCGCTCTCGTCAGAGCTCTCCACCAGCGTCGTCTCAGCTTGCGCTTCAAAGTCTTCCGGCGAAACGCGGCCTTCTGCCAAGGCTTTGGCTTCCTCTTCCTGCCGCGCCATCTCTTTCACATGCGCCAACATGCCTTTGCCGACTTGATAGGTGGTTTGAATCGCCTCAACAGCCATGGCGCTGTCGGTGAAGTCTTCGCCGTAGTCCACCAGTTCATCGATGTTGGCCAACACGGGATTGCTCAGCCAAAGCTTGCGCAACGCCCGGCGGCGAATGCGCTCCGGCACCGCCTTTTCCAAAAACACAGAAAAATCGTCGCCTTTTTCAAGCCCATCCGGATCAGGCAGATCAAGCTCAGCCAAAATTTCTGCGTCAGACTTCTCTTCCAACTCAGCATGGGTCTGCGCCAGCTCTGCCTTCTCAACGGCCACAACTTCGGCTTCAGCTTCCGCCGCAACGCCCGCCTTTCGGCGCGCCCAGAAATCCCCACCGCGGCTCAATTTGGCCTCCCGGTGCGGGGCGCACGGTACACATCCGAGATCTGGGAAATACGTGCGTCACCACGCCCATCTTCGACCAGATCAATCCGCTTCTTGTCGCGGCGACGTTTCACAAAAGTCTCTTCCTCATGGTGCTCTTCGACAAAGTCGCGCAGGAAGGCAACAAGCCCCTCCGGCATCGGCACCAGCTCAAGCAGCTCTTCGCCGCTGTCCGCATAATCCTGAAACTCAAACGCAGATGCCGTCGCCAACAGCACCTCATAAGGGCGCTCCGCATCGCCATCTTCCGCTTCGCGCATCACCACACCAATCGAAGGCACACGGGCCGTCAGGGTTGTCAAATACGCTTCGGTGTCGGTGTGCCACAATTCAAGCGGCACCGTCGCAGCGTGGAATTCCACCGCCCCATCTTCTTCGCGCATCACGCGCCAATCAGCCTGCGCAGCGCCAGGGAACACGCCAACAGCCTGCCACGCAAATTTCGCCCAACGGTTGGCCGAGGGCGTTCTGCGGATCACGATGCCCAACGGCAATGATACCGGCGCTTGGCGCATGAATTCGTATTCCTCCCGTGCCCACGCAGTCGTCAGAAAATTTTTTCGCAGGCATCTTTAACTTCCGCGCTTTCCTGAGCCTTGCCAAAGGAAAACGCAAAACCGAAGCATTTTGCGTGAAAAACTAGACATTTTGGACCACCAAATCTTACCCCAGCACCATGCATGGACAGATTGTCCACATCCCCCAAAAACCAATAGAATCACTTGGTTTTACGTTGGGTCAAATTCCAGTGATTCGGCAGAGCTCGAGGGCTTTACGCAGAAGCAGAAACATGCATTTCTGACGCAAATCTACACTCCCGTTCGGGAGTATTTTCTGGGAGGAAATCATGTCTAAGACATTGATTTTGTGTAATTGTTCTGAAAGTATGCCGTTGAATACAGAGGCCTTGGACTCTGTCGACTCCGTGCAGTGCACCAAGGTGCATACTGAACTTTGCGGGGCACAAGCACAGCGCGCAGCAGAGTTGATGCAAGCCGCTCCAGACCCGGAAAACACATGTGTTGCCTGCACGCAGGAGCAGACATTCTTCTCCGAACTGGCGGACGATTTGTCCCTGCCAGAGCCAACATTTGTCGACCTGCGCAACCGCGCGGGATGGTCTGATGAAGCTGAGGCCGCGGGGCCCAAAATGGCCGCGCTTTTGGCCGACGGGCTGCGGGAGCCCCCGGCGACCAAAACCTTCGATATCACGTCCGAAGGACTGTGCCTGATCGTTGGCCCTGAAGAGGCCGCGCTCGCGGCTGCACGCCAACTTACCGAGTTCCTGAGTGTCACCGTGTTGTTGTCCCCGGGCTCCGACGCACCGGAAGACCGCGATTTTGACGTGATCGCAGGGCAGCTCAAAAAAGCCTCCGGTGCGCTTGGCAATTTCTCTGTCGAGATCGACGCCTTGCAGCAGATCGACCCCAGCGGCCGCGGGGCCCTTACCTTTGGCGAGGCCCGCAACGGCGCCAAGACATCATGTGACATCCTGCTCGACCTGCGCGGTGAAACGCCTCTTTTCCCCGCGCCTGAAAAACGCGAAGGCTACCTTCTGACAGACCCCAAGAGCCTGCCGGCAACCCACGCTGCAATTCTCGAAGCTTCCCACTTGGTGGGCACCTTTGAGAAACCGCTCTACCTGTCGTTGGAACCCAGCATCTGTGCCCATTCGCGCGCGTCGCAAACCGGCTGTACCAAATGCTTGGATATTTGCCCAACCTCTGCCATCCGTCCCGCCGGCGACCACATCGACATTGATCCTAACATCTGCGCCGGCTGCGGCTCCTGCGCGGCGCTGTGCCCGTCCGGGGCCATCACCTATGATGACCCACCCGTCAGCGCGCTCTTTGCCCGCATCAGTGGGATGGCGGAAGCTTACCGCAACGCTGGCGGCGCGGCACCGCGCCTGCTGGTGCATGACCGCAACTTTGGCGCGGAACTGATCGCACTAGCTGCGCGTTATGATCGCGGTCTGCCTGCCAAAGTCATCCCGATGGATCTGGAGCGTGTCAGCGGCTTTGGCCACGCCGAAATGCTCGCGGCCCTTTCAAGCGGATTTGTCGGTGTCGATGTACTGGCCGCGCCGACAACAGACCGGGGAGCACTCGACAGCGAACTGCTGCTGGCCCAAGCCCTGAGCGGTGACCAAGACGCTCTGCGCATCCTAGCCCCCGAGGAGCCAAGTGCCCTGTGTGATGCACTCTACGGAGCCTCCAGCGGGCTTGAACCCACCGCACCGATCCTGCCACTTGGCAATCGCCGGCAAGTCACCCGCCTCGCGGTCAAGGCGCTGCATGGCGATCTTGACGCGCCCCTGCCTTTGCCGGAAAACGCTCCCTACGGTGCCGTGCTGGTCGACAAAGACGCCTGCACGCTCTGCCTGTCCTGTGCCTCGCTTTGTCCGGCGGGCGCCTTGGGTGACAATCCAGACAAGCCGCAACTACGCTTTCAGGAAGACGCCTGTCTGCAATGTGGCCTCTGCGCCCATGTCTGCCCGGAAAACGCCATTTCTTTGGTGCCACAGTTGAACACCTCAGACGCCGCGCTGTCTCAGCAAGTGGTGCACGAAGAAGAGCCGTTTGACTGCATCGAATGTGGCACGCCGTTTGGGGTGAAATCCACCATCGAGCGCATTGTTGAGAAGCTCGAAGGCAAACACGCGATGTTTGCCACCTCAGACGCCGCCCGCATGATCCGCATGTGTGACGATTGCCGCGTGAACGCGCAGTTCCATCAGGAAAACAACCCGTTTTCCGGCAATGAGCGCCCACAGGTGCGTACCTCTGAGGACTATTTCTCCAAGCGCCGGGATCACTGATGCACAACCGGCGCTCCCAAATTGGCCGGGGCCATGGTCGCGGTGTATGCGACGATGTTCTCCAGTTCCTCCAGCGTCAAGGTGACGGGGCTGATCGGGGACGGCCGGGTCTCGTCAAAGGGTTCGGTGACGTCGGGAATGATGGTGAACGACGGATGTGGGTTCAGCGCATAAAACGCCCAGAACCGTTCCATCCAACCATCCAGACTGCGCAGCACCGCAAAGCTTGGCGTGGAGCCAATGCCGTTCATCCGATTGACGTCGCCCACAACATGGCAGCGACCACAGGCGCTCAGCGCCAGTTCCGCCCCGCGTGCGGCATCCCCGTCGAGCTCCGCCTCAATCTCGTCCTCGACCACAACAATCGGCACCTCAAACACCGCTTGCCCGTCTCGCTTGAAACTCAACACTGTGCGTTGCCCCACATCGCCGGTCAGCCAAGCCGCCAAAGTGGCCATATGCGGATCGTCCACCCTATGCACCGTCAGGCCATAGTTGTCTCCCGCACGCGAAAACACAGCCGCCTCACCATCTTTGATCAGGCTGCCTGCCGCGTCTCCCTCGGTGACCACCGTGACACGCACTCCATGCTTCAAAGTGAACCGGGGCAGCATAAATTTCACGACTCCGGTCTCTTGCACCTCCGGCGCAACCAACAAGCTTGTGGTTTTGCCCTGCGCACGCGCAGGCCCGTCGGCCACGCAAGTTACCGACGCGACAACAACACCTATCAAAAACCGAAAAAAATCCATGACACAAACCTAGGCCTCCGCCGCGGCTTGCGTCAACATGGACACAAGTAGAATGCCCTAGGCAGAAGGAAATCCACCTATGAGCGACGATTTTAACATGAGCATGCGCAAATTTCTCAAGCAGGTTGGCGTCACCAGCCAGCAAGCCATTGAGGACGCCATGCGCTCTGCCGGAGCAGACGCAACCGACGGCAAAGAGTTCACCGCCAAAGTCGTGTTGACCGTTGACGGTCTGGACATGGAACATGTTGTCACCGGTCAAATCAAAGGGCGCACATAAATGGCTAACCGCGACGATATTTTAAACGTCCTCAAAGGCTTCACCGATTCCGCTTCCGGATCCGACCTGGTGGCCTCCGGCATGGTCCGCGCCCTGAACGTCGACGGTGGCGAAGTCCGTTTTGTGCTCGAAATTGATCCGGCCCGCGCCCAGGCGATGCAGCCGATGAAGGTTGAAATCGAAGACAAATTAAACGCGCTGGATGGCGTGGACAGCGTGTCCATCGTGATGACCGCGCATGCCGCCTCCAAGCCGCCGCCCGACCTCAAAGGCTCCCGCCCGGCAGAGCCCCAAGGCCCACAAAAGATCCCCGGCATCGACCGCATTCTTGCTGTGGCCTCCGGCAAAGGTGGCGTGGGCAAATCCACGGTATCCGCCAACCTTGCTGCTGCGCTGGCCGCCGAAGGCCGCCGCGTTGGCCTGCTCGACGCGGATGTTTATGGCCCGTCACAACCGCGCATGCTGGGTGTCTCCGGACGCCCGTCGAGCCCCGATGGCAAAACCATCCTGCCGATGCGCAACCACGGCGTGACTATGATGTCCATTGGTCTCATGACCCGCGAGGAAGAAGCCGTGGTGTGGCGTGGACCGATGCTGATGGGTGCATTGCAGCAGATGCTCAATCAGGTGCAATGGGGCGCGCTGGATGTGTTGATCGTGGACCTGCCACCGGGCACCGGCGACGTGCAGATGACCCTCGCACAAAAAGCCGAACTGACCGGCGCACTCGTGGTTTCGACCCCACAGGACATTGCGTTGCTGGATGCGCGCAAAGGCATCAACATGTTTGAAAAACTCGGCACGCCGATCGTGGGAATGGTTGAGAACATGACCACCCATATCTGCTCCAAATGTGGCAACGAAGAACACATCTTTGGCCACGGCGGTGTGGCTGCGGAAGCGGAGAAACTGGGTGTGCCGCTCTTGGCAGAAATTCCGCTGGCGCTGGACATCCGTGTCGCCGCTGATGGCGGGGCACCGATTGTGGTCTCCAAACCGGACAGCTCACAGGCGCAATCGTTCCGCACATTGGCCCGCCGCCTGATCGAGGACGGCAACGCATGAGTGAGGCCCCGCAATTCCCACCGCTTTTCGAAGGGCTCGCGTTGACTGGGTCAGCTGATCCCTTCACCAAAGCCCAAACCCAGGCGATCATGGGCTGCAATGCGGGGCTTGTGGTTTACAACCTTGCGGCAGACCAGCTGCGCGCGGCGATTGTCTTTGCGCCAGAGGTCCCCCTGACCGACGCCATGCCGGTGCTAATCAGCTGCGCCATTGGCTTCCAGAACGCCTTAGGCGCGCTGGCCCCACCAGAAGTTGCGGTGCATCTGGACTGGTCGGGTGGCATTCTGGTCAATGGCGCCCGGTGTGGTCGAATGCGCGTCGCTGCCTCCACAAAGGACGCCAAAGATGTACCGGATTGGCTAGTGGTTGGACTTGAACTGCCACTAATTCCGGCCAACGTCGACACCCCAGGCGACACGCCAGACCAGACTGCCCTCTATGAAGAAGGCTGTGTGGATGTGCGCCCCGATGAGCTACTCGGCGCATGGGTGCGGCACACGTTGGTTTGGGTCAACCGGATGGAAGAGGAAGGTCTCAAGCCACTCAACACTGAATGGCGCGGCCTCGCGCACAACCTCGGCGAAGAGATTGAATGGTCTCTTGGCGAGACGCAGGAAGCTGGCACTTTTGTCGGCACAGACGAACACTTTGGCGCACTCCTGCGCAGTGGCGAAGACACCCGCCTGCTGCCACTCAGCCGCCTATTGGAAGGAGACAGCTGATGCTTCTGGCACGTGCGATCCACTTTGATGAAAGCGACCAGCGGGTCTACTTTAACCCGGCCCGCACCGGCGAATGGGCGATCAGCGGCGGGTTTGAGTTTTCCAACTGGTCCGAGGCCGACCTGACCGGCAAAGCCCGCCAAGCTTTTGCCAATGGCTGGCTGGGTGTGGAGACCTTTGGCCGCGTCACCTTTGTCGCGGTGACCACCATCGAGGCAGCAGAGGTCGAAGCCCTCACCGATGCGCTCGCCCAGCATTTTGTAGAGGTTTACGGGGCCCCTTCGGTTGAGGCAGCCCGTCCTGTGGCAGCAGAGGAAATTGCCCATATGGCCGACCTCTGCGCCGAACATGAGGCCAACACGCTTCTGACCGTGGCCCGCGAACTCACCGACGCCGGTGTGAAAGAGCAATTCCGCAGCATCGCGCCCGCGGAAGCCGAGTTGGAGCAGTTTGCCGTGCACGTCACCCCAGACGAGTGACGTGCACCAACAGGTTTACTGTTCCGCGTTGAAGATAAACAGGCGGCCACCTTTCAAAGTGTAGCCGTCAATCAAGTCTTTGGCGCGGTCACTCACCAGCCAGGCTTCCAGCTTCTGCGCCAGTTCCGCCTGCACGTGGCCATGCTTCTCCGGGTTAACCGGGATAAAGGCATACTGGTTGAACAGCTCCGGATCACCGGAATAGAGCAGCGCCAGATCACCTTTGTTGCCAAACTTGAGCCAGCTTGCGCGGTCGCTTATGATGTAACCGTTCATGCCAGACGCGGTGTTCAACGACGCGCCCATGCCTGCGCCTGCTTCCTTGTACCAATCCACAGAGCGGGCATCCGCATCCACACCGGCCTCAGTCCAGAGCGACAGCTCCTTCTTGTGCGTACCGCTGTCGTCCCCACGGCTCACAAACGCCGCTTTGGCTGCAGAAATCCCTGTCAGCGCGTCCACCACATTTTTGGCATCCGCAATCTTTGCTGGATCGGCATTGGGGCCAATCAACACAAAATCATTGTACATGATCTCACGGCGGTGCGTGCCGTAGCCACCCGCAACAAACGCTTCTTCCGCTTTTTTGGAATGCACCAAGATTGCATCCACGTCACCAGCCTCACCCAAACGCAGGGCCTGACCGGTGCCCACCACCAAAAGCTGCACTTCCAGACCCAGGTCTTTCTGGATTTCCGGCAACAGGACGTCGGAAAGTCCCGAATTATGGAAAGAGGTTGTGACCGCCATTTTCATGGTGTCTGCGGTAGCCATAACGCCACTGAATACCAAGGCCACTGCGGCAAGCGTTGTACCAAACTTCATTCGACTATGTCTCCATTTATGAATGCGCGCGCTTCACTTGTTTTGGGTGAGGCAAAGAATTCCGCCGCAGGTGTCTGCTCCAGAATGAGACCGTGGTGGATGAACCAAACATCCTCCGCCAGCCGCCGTGCCTGACCAATGTCGTGCGTGGACATCACCACACGTGTTCCGTCTTTGAACGCCTGCATCAACAGCGTCTCAAATTCCCGTGTTGCCCGGCCATCCAAATTGGCGCAGGGCTCATCAAGGAACAAAATTTCAGGTTTGCGGATCAACGCCCGCGCCAGTGCCAATTTCTGACGTTCCCCGCCAGAGAGTACCGTGGCCTGTTTTTGGGCACTGTCCGTCAAGCCAACGCGCTCCAACCAGGCACCTGCACGCTGCCGCGCTTCTTTCTTGGACACACCGTGTGTCATCAAAGGATAAGCCACATTGTCAAGCGCCGTACGGCGCATCATGATCGGTGCCTGAAACACAAAGGCCTGTCGCGCCCGCGCCTCTTCCTCGGGGATTTGCCACCTAAGCGAGCCACCGCGAGACACCCGCTCCATGCCATGCAACAGACGCAGCAACGTAGTCTTCCCGGCACCATTTGGCCCCATCACAATCGACAGGCCACTGTCACTCACCGTGGTGGTCACCGGCCCCAACAATGTCTTGCCACGCCGCCGCACCACCGCATTCTTCACGTCCAGTGGGAGAATAGAGGTCACCATCGGCCACTCACCTCCGTGCGCGACAGGGTGTGGATCAACAAGTTCACCAACACCGCCAAACCAATCAGTACAAAACCCAAGGCCAAGGCGAGGGAGAAGTTACCTTTGCCGGTTTCCAGCGAAATCGCCGTGGTCAAAACGCGGGTGGCGTTATCAATATTGCCGCCAACAATCATGATCGCGCCCACCTCGCCAATTCCGCGTCCAAACCCGGCCAACGAGGCTGTCAAAAGCGCACGACGTCCGTCCCACAACAGCGTGGCAATACGCTGCCAGCGGGTGGTGTTCATGGAGATCAAAAGATCGTGGTACTGCGCCCACAGTTCGCGAATGGCCTGATGCGCAATCGAGGCGATCAACGGGGTCAAAATGATCACCTGGGCAATGATCATCGCGGTGGGTGTGAACAACAGCCCGAACACACCAAACGGCCCCGCCCGCGACAGCAGCAGATAGACAATCAAACCCACCACAACCGGCGGCAGCCCCATCAACGCGTTCATCGTGGCAATCACAAACCGGCGGAAGCGGAACCGACGCACCGCCAACCAACAGCCCAGTGGTAGGCCAATCGCCGAAGCAATGGCCACGGCCGTCAGTGTCACCTGCAATGAGCGCAGCGAAATCTCGATCAGATCCGCGTCAACTGTGACGATTAATCGGCCAGCTTCGAGCAGGCCTGCCAATAATTCATTCATGCAACCGCTCTGGTGCCCCTCCTTGCGGCCTGCCCTCCCGGCGGCCGGAGCTTGCCATTCCCGTGGCAGGCTCATCTATTGTCATTGTGCCATTTCGCCACTGAAGCAAGAGGGCGGTGTCACTTTCCCCAATCACCCTAACGCAGCCCCCTGAATTGGCGCAAATTGTCCACTCAACTCCTCGTCAAAATGTCATTTTGTCCCAAGCGTTTTAGGCAGGTAATTGGCCTGAAACAAAGAAACATGTCCAGCTGGTCAAATTTCCCTTGGCAGAACGTCTTGCTTCAACAACACTCTCCCCAATCGGGAGAAAAGACCAATTGGGAGGACCAACATGACCCTGCGCAAACCTATTTCCAAACTACTGGCCGCCGGGGCCGCCATCGCGATCAGCGCCACCACCGCACTGGCCCAAGACGTGACCCTGCGTATGCACCAGTTCCTGCCGCCGCAGGCCAATGTGCCAAAGCTAATTTTGGACGTCTGGGCGGATGCCATCGAGAAAGACAGCGAAGGCCGCATCAAGATCGAACGCTACGCCGCTATGGCGCTGGGGGGCAAACCGCCGGAGCTGATGGACCAGGCCATCGACGGTGTTGCGGACATCGTTTGGACTGTGGTGGGGTACACCCCAGGTCGCTACCCTTCCACCGAAGTGTTTGAACTGCCCTTTATGGTCGAAGACGCGCGCGCGGGCTCCTACGCCTATGCCAAGATGTTTGACGCCCACATGAAAGACACCGAATTCCAAAACCTGAAGATCTTTGGCACTTGGGTGCACGGTCCTGGCATGTTCCACACCAATGCCGCGGTGTCCTCCCCGGATGACCTTAAGGGCATGAAAATTCGCGGTGGCTCTCGTTTGGTGAACGAACTTCTGAAACTGACCGGTGCCTCGCCAATCGGTATGCCGGTACCAGCCGTACCAGAAGCGCTGTCCAAAGGCGTGATCGATGGCACCACCATCCCGTGGGAAGTGACTGCAGCCCTGAAAGTGCCAGAGCTGGTGGGCAACCACACCGAGTTCGAAGGCAACGCACTTTACACGCTGACCTTTGTGCTGGCGATGAACAAAGATCGCTATGACTCCATGCCTGATGATCTGAAAGCTGTGATGGACAAAAACTCCGGCGTCGAATTTTCCGTGTTTGCCGGTGGTGTCATGCAGGACATGGACGCACCAGCCCGTGATCTGGCTGTGGCCCGTGGCAACAACATTGTTACCGTATCCGCCGCAGACGCCGCCAAATGGGCCGAGGTTGTTCAACCCATCTACAGCACTTGGATTGCCGACATGGACAAGCGTGGCTTGGATGGTCAGGCAATGATCGACGAAGCCAAGGCGCTGATGGAAGAGTACAAAAAGAACAACATGTAACTCACGTCCACACGAACAAGATTGGCCGCAGCCCCGCGCTGCGGCCTTTTTTGTTTGCCCTCACGCCTCTGATGCAAAACGACGTCACCATCACGCAGACCAGCCAAGCGCCCCGTTCTTATTTGAGTTAACCGCCGCAACGGCCCTACTAATCTGCCGCCACGCCGCATAGCTTGATTAGTGAAACTCCCAGAAAAGGAGGCGCTTATGCCCCGCCAAACCCAAGGCCGCGGCCGCCGTTATGACAGCATTCTGGACACGGTTGGCGACACCCCTGTTGTCCGCCTGAACCGGATTGCCCCCAAACATGTGAACATGTTTGTCAAATTCGAAGCGGCCAACCCGGCTGGGTCTGTGAAAGACCGCCTCGCACTCAACATCATTGAAGCCGCTGAAAAGGATGGTCGTCTAAAACCTGGCCAAACCGTGGTCGAAGCCACGTCCGGCAACACAGGCATTGGCCTCGCCATGGTCTGCGCTGCCAAAGGCTATCCGCTGGTCATCACCATGTCCGAAGCCTTCTCGGTGGAGCGCCGTCGGCTGATGCGGTTTCTGGGCGCCAAGGTTGTGCTGACTCCCAAGGCGCAAAAAGGCTTTGGCATGTACAAGAAAGCGCAAGAGTTGGCCGAGCAAAACGATTGGTTCCTCGCCAGCCAGTTTGAAACCGCTGACAACGCCGACATGCACGAAAACACCACCGCCCGCGAAATCCTAAGCGATTTTGCAGGCATCTCACTGGATTACTGGGTCACCGGCTACGGCACCGGCGGCACAGTCGCTGGCGTGTCCCGCGTTCTGCGCCGCGAAAGCCCGGACACCAAGATCATCTTGTCGGAACCCGCCAACGCGGCGCTCGTGGACTCTGGCTACATCAACACCCGCGACGCCGACAATCAGGCCACCGAAAGCCACCCGGCGTTTGAACCCCATCCGATCCAAGGCTGGACCCCGGACTTCATCCCTTGGGTGTTACAAGAGGCTCTGGACAAAAACGGCTACGATCATCTGATCAAAACACCGGGACCGGATGGCATCCAATGGTCGCAACGCCTAGCGTCCGAGGAAGGCATTCTGGTGGGCATCTCGGCTGGCGCCACTTTGGCCGCAGCCATTGAGGTTGCACACACGGCCCCAGACGGGTCCAACATCCTTGTGATGTTGCCAGACACCGGTGAGCGCTATCTTTCTACGCCGTTGTTTGACGGTATTGCTGAGGCCATGTCGGACGAAGAGATCACCATCTCGCATTCCACGCCCAGCGCGCAGCTCTAAAAACAAAAAGGGTCGCTCAATCGAGCGACCCTTTCCGTAACAATGATCAGAGCGATCAGCCGTTCACGCTGTCTTTCAGCGCTTTGGCGATGGTCATTTTCACAACCTTGTCCGCGTCTTTTTTGATCTGCTCACCAGTTGCTGGGTTGCGAACCATACGCTCAGGACGCTCGCGGCAGTAAATTTTGCCAACGCCTGGCAGGGTCACTGCGCCACCAGCGGAAACTTCGCGGGTGATCAATGCACAAACGGCTTCCAGAGCTGCGCCTGCGGATTTCTTGTCAGAGCCCATTTCTTCGGCCAGAGCGGCAACGAGTTGGGTCTTGGTCATCGGTTTTGCCATTTCAGGTCTCCATTAGTCTGCCCGATTAGTAGGGCCTCACGACCGGCATTTAACGGGATGTTGTGGGTGAACACAATAAATTGTGTGCCAAAAATCGGTGTTTTTAAGGGTTTTCCACAGATTTCCGTAAGGTCAGAGGAACGCAGTCTCATCAAATGACCGTAATTTCCGCGAATGTAGCCTTTCAAGAGGCATTTCGCGCAAACTTTCCATGGCGCGAATGCCAATCAGCAAATGCCGCGCGACCTGTGTCTTATAGAAGTCTGACGCCATGCCGGGAAGCTTTAATTCGCCATGCAGCGGCTTATCACTCACACACAACAACGTGCCGTAAGGCACCCGAAAACGGTAGCCGTTGGCGGCGATAGTGGCGCTCTCCATATCCAACGCAATGGCCCGCGATTGGCTCAACCGTTGCACTGGCCCGGTGTGCTCCCGCAATTCCCAGTTTCGATTATCAATAGTCGCCACTGTGCCGGTCCGCATCACGCGCTTCAATTCAAAGCCTGACAGCTTCGTCACCTCAGCCACCGCACTTTCCATCGAGGTCTGCACTTCGGCCAGCGCCGGGATTGGCACCCACACCGGCAGGTCATCATCCAAAACGTGGTCTTCGCGCAGATAGGCATGGGCCAGCACAAAATCCCCAAGGCTTTGCGAGTTCCGCAAACCAGCGCAATGTCCCACCATGATCCACGCATGGGGTCGCAGCACCGCAATGTGATCGGTGGCCGTTTTGGCGTTAGATGGGCCCACTCCAATATTCACCAGAGTGATACCCGAGCCGTCTTCGCGTTTCAGGTGATAGGTCGGCATCTGCGGTTGCTTGTCCACCGGTGCAATGGGCGTTTCCGCATCCGTAATTTCCACATTTCCGGTGCTGACAAAGCTGGTGTAACCAGATTTTGGATCGTCCAGCATTTGTCGCGCATAGGCTTCAAACTCGGTCACATAGAATTGGTAGTTGGTGAACAACACGTGGTTCTGGAAGTGCTCAGGATCAGTGGCCGTATAGTGGCTCAACCGCGCCAGCGAATAATCCACCCGTTGCGCCGAAAACGGTGCCAACGGCGCCACACCATTCACAACCGCCGTGCCATTTACAATGTCATCATTGGTGGTCGACAGGTCCGGCACATCAAAAATGTCGCGCAGTGTGAAATCCGCCGCGCCTTCTTGTGGCACCGTCATATCCGATTGAGCAGCCACAGCAAAGTGCACCGGAATCGGCGTGGTCGACGGCCCAACAACCACAGGCACACCGTGGTTTTCCAACAAGAGTCCGATCTGTTGTTCGAGGTAATGACGAAACAAATCCGGCCGCGTGACCGTGGTGGCATGCACGCCAGGCTCTGCCACGTGACCAAAGCTCAACCGGCTATCAATCTGCGCAAAACTGGTCGTTGTGATGCGAATCTCTGGGTAATACGCGCGAATGCGGTGCCCATCTGGCCCTTTGCGCAAGGCGCGGCGGAACTGGTCACTCAAGTAGGTGGTCGACAGCTGGTACAGTTCCTCAAGTCGCGCCACGGCGGCTTTGGCATCTGTAAAGGCTTCTGGGGCAGGGACTGCGGGGGAGTGCACGGGAATATTCTGTGGAGTCATTTCGCAGCCTTGATTACGTCGGTCATTTCAAATTTTGTCACATCCACCAGCCCGAGATCGGAGATCCGAAGTTCCGGGATCACCACCAGCGCCAATAAGGAGTGTTGCATATAAGCGTTGTTCAGTGTGCAACCACAAGCCTCCATCGCCTCCACCATATTCTGCGCTTTGGCCGCCACCTCCGTGGCAGGCGCATCCGACATCAATCCGGCAATTGGCAATTCCACCAAAGCCAATTCCTTACCGTCTTTGATCACAGTAACGCCGCCGCCAACTTCGCCAAGCCGGTTGGCCGCCATCGCCATCATGTCGTGATCTGTCCCCACCACAATCATATGGTGGCTGTCGTGCGCCACTGTCGAGGCCATCGCCATCCGACCTTTGTAGCCAAAACCCGACACAAAGCCATTCACCACATCGCCCGTCGCGCGGTGTCGCTCCACCAGCGCAATCTGTGCGACATCCTTCTCTATATCAGCTTGAACCACACCATTCGTGACTGACAAGTCGGCGGTCAATGCCTTGGTTGGCGCCTGATTTTCGATCACCCCAATCACATTGGCAGTAACCTGGGTCGCGCCGTCCGGTGCTTTGACCTCAAAATCGTCAGCCGTGCGGGCGCGTCCCAGGTTCACGGTTTGGCGTGCATGCTCTGGCCAGTCATAATGCGGACAGTCCACAAGTACCTCGCCATCCTGTGCCACGGTCTTGCCGCGCGCAATGACATGCTCAATCGGCAGAGTTTTCAAATCCGAGGTCAGGATTACATCCGCTCGCCTTCCGGGTGCAATAGAGCCTAAGTCACGCTCCAAGCCAAAATGCGTCGCGGTGTTGATTGTGGCCATTTGCAAAGCAATCAGTGGATCACATCCACACTCGATTGCATGGCGCACCACACGGTTCATATGCCCGTCATTTACCAATGTGCCCGAATGGCTGTCATCGGTACACAAGATGAAATTGCGCGGATCGAGGCCTTTCTCAGTGATCGCCGTGATCTGTGTCTCCACATCATACCAGGCGGAGCCCAACCGCATCATCATGCGCATGCCCTGACGCACACGCGCAATTGCATCTGCCTCACAGGTGCCTTCGTGGTCATCCGCAGGACCACCCGCCGCATAGGCATGGAAATCTTTGCCCAGATCAGGCGACGCATAGTGCCCGCCCACGGTCTTACCTGCGTTCTGGGTTGCAGCAATTTCCGCCAGCATCTGCTGGCTGCCATTGATCACGCCGGGGAAGTTCATCATCTCTCCCAGCCCAACGATGCCCGGCCAGCCCATGGCTTCGCTCACATCATCCGGTCCAATCTCAAACCCTGTGGTTTCCAGACCCGGCGCAGACGGTGCGCAGCTGGGCATCTGCGTGAAGATGTTGATCGGCTGCATCAATGCCTCATCATGCATCAACCGCACGCCTTCGAGACCCAGAACATTTGCAATCTCATGCGGGTCAGTGAACATCGTGGTAGTGCCATGCCCAATCACCGCCCGGGCAAATTCCGCGGGTGTCAGCATGCCGCTTTCGATGTGCATATGCCCGTCGCACAGGCCCGGGATCATATAGCGCCCATTGGCCTCAATGATCTCCGTCTGAGATCCCTCACAATGGCTGGCATCCGGCCCGACATAGGCAATACGCCCTTCGGCCACGGCAATATCGTGGTCCGCCAACACTTCGCGGGTGTGCACATTGACCCACTGGCCTTTCCGAATGATGAGATCAGCTGGCTCGCGACCCGCGGCCACGGCAACAAGGCGGGGGGCAACATCTGCCCATGTTTGAAAATGCTTCTGTTCCATGGCCCACGGTGACATGTGTTTCAGACATGTTCAACCTCACCGCAGATGAAGCTTTTACGAAAAGTCCTTTAGGTGGAGCTTGAAGTGAAAAATTAGGGGCAGCCTCCGCCGGCGACACTCCAAAACCGATGTCGCAAACGCGCTTGACCAATGACCGCTCGCAATGCTCCGCTGCGCAAAACAAGGAGCTGCCCATGTCTGTCACAGAGCTACACCCCAACATCACCCACTGGCAGGAGCGCGTCGATATGGCCGCTGCCTTTCGCTGGACCGCGCGCCTCAATATGCATGAAGGCGTGGCCAATCATTTCAGCCTCGCAGTGAATGACGATGGCACCCGTTTCCTGATGAACCCCAATCAGAAACACTTCGCCCGCATCAAGGCTAGCGACTTGCTGGAAATCGATGCCAACAATCCAGACACACTCACCGGGCCGAATGCGCCGGACCCCACGGCCTGGGGGTTGCATGGTGGCGTGCACCGCCACTGCCCACACGCACGCTGTGTGATGCATGTGCACTCGATCTTTGCCACGGTTCTAGCCTCTCTGGCGGACAGCACCCTGCCGCCGATCGATCAAAACTGCGCCACCTTTTATGACCGGATCGTGGTGGACGACGGTTATGGCGGGTTGGCCTTTGAGGACGAGGGAGAGCGCTGTGCCGCGCTGCTGACTGATCCGAAAAAGAAGGTCATGGTCATGGGCAACCATGGCGTGTTGGTGATTGGTGACAGTATCGCTGACACCTTTAACCGTCTCTACTATTTCGAACGTGCGGCAGAAACCTACATCCGCGCCCTGCAAACCGGGCAGCCGTTGCGGGTTCTACCCCATGAGATCGCAGAGAAAACCGCGCAGGAGCTTGAGCAATATCCGGAGCAAGACGTGCGCCACCTGGCGGAACTCAAGGCGATTTTGGACGAGGAGAGATCAAACTACGCGACCTAAAAACTTTCCATGGCTTGACGTGACGTAACGACCTGTCAAGGGTGTGGGCGCGGCAGGATCAACCAACGCCCAGCGGACAATCAGGGCATTCTGTAGGGAGTAGAACATGGACTATCTCGACATCCGGATCAAAGAACTGAGCAACGAGCAACAAGAGCATCTGCTGCGGGCAAGCCAACCGTTTGGCCTATTGGGCCTGATCCGCCAAATGCGCCAAGGGCGCATCGGGTGGCTGTTTTGGGTCATGCTGGTTGGTCACGTCGGCTTTTTGATCCTTGGCATCTCCTTGGCGATGCAGTTTTCGGCCGCAGTTGAGACTCAAGATCTCATTCGCGCCGGAATTGGCGGTGCAACCTCTTTGATTATCGCGGTTCAATTGCTGGTTGGCTTGGCGCCGCACTTGCACGCCGAACGCACCAAACGGCGCCTGAAGCGGTTGGAAATTTTGATTTTATCACACAACAATGGTGAGTCTCCCGAGTAAGTCGCCTTCCGACACACATATACTTGCCCGTGCCGGAGTGTCGCTCACTCTGGCGCGCGCAAAGTTTGAGGCGTTTTGTCAAACTCCACTTTGAAGGCCCGCGTCATAGCTGCCGGATTTTGATACCCACAGCGCAAAGCGATTTCGGCCACGCTCATATCCGTGTCTACCACCAATTTGCGCGCCAGATTGAGCCGTAATCGCCGATAGACGGTTGCAGGCGTTGCCCCCAATTCCGACAACATGCGTACCGACAGCGTTTTTTGCGTCACGCCCGCTGCCCGCGCCACTTCTGGCAGGGCGAGTGGCTCCTCCAAATGACCCTGCATCACCGCCAAGGCCCGGTTCACCACCCGCCCAGCGGGCGTCGCGCGCCCTTCGTGTGAGCGCGCACTTTCACGGGTCATGAACAGCTGCGCCACTTCGAGCGCCAGCGCCTGCCCAAAGTCGCGCCCAATCAGAAACATGACCAAATCGAACGCCGCCATGGCCCCTGAACAGGTCACCCGCGTGCCATCAATCACAAACCGCTCGCGTTCTGCGTTCACATCCGGAAAGCGTTCGGCAAATGAAGTCAGCTCTTCCCAATGGATGGTGGCGCGATGCCCCTCCAGCAGACCGGCCTCGGCCATCAACCAACTGCCTGTGTCCATGCCACATACGGTGTCAAACCGTTTGGCCGCCGCCCTTAAGGCATTCTGTGTTCGCCACCCCGCATGGCCTAGAAACCCATATGACGGCATCACCACAAGCATATCGCCCGTAAAATCACTCAGCCGCCCATGCGGCGCCACCGGCAGCTGACTGGAACTTGCCACCGCCGTGCCGTCGAGGGACAGAAATGTCCAATCATAGAGCGCTTTGCCCGACAGTGTATTGGCCGCCCGCATCGGTTCCATGGTGTTTGCCAGACAATGGTTGGAAAACCCGTCAAACAGCAAAACCCCAATCTTCTGCGGTGCAGCGGATGTATTTAGCCAAGTCTGCATGGCTTGACGCTATTCCTGCATGATATCGCTGGTCAAGCGCGCTCTGCTGGTAATCAGACAGTTGAGGAAGCGCCCCATGCAGTTTGATCTGACCGAAGAGCAGGAGATGATTGTCTCCACCGTCCGCAGTTTTGTGGAAAATGAGATTTACCCTTACGAGGACGAGGTTGAGCGCACCGGTGAAATCCCCGAAGGCCTCGGCGAGCAGATCAAACAGAAGGTCATCGACCTGGGGTTTTATGCCTGTAACTTTCCCGAAGAGGTGGGTGGCGCGGGCCTGAACCATCTCGACTTCACCTTGGTTGAACGCGAACTTGGACGTGGTTCCATGGCCCTCACCCATTTTTTTGGCCGGCCGCAAAACATCTTGATGGCCTGCGAAGGGGAGCAGAAAGACCGCTATCTTCTCCCCGCCGTACGTGGCGAGCGCATGGACGCTTTGGCGATGACCGAACCCGGCGCGGGCTCTGACGTGCGCGGCATGAAATGCGCTGCCGTGCGCGATGGCGGCGACTGGGTAATCAACGGCAACAAACATTTTATTAGTGGCGCGGAACACGCTGACTTTTTCATCGTCTTTGTCGCCACCGGCGAAGATCAAACCCCAAGGGGCCCAAAAAAACGCATCACCACCTTCCTTGTAGACCGTGACACACCGGGCTTCACCGTGCGGGACGGCTACAAATCGGTGAGCCACCGTGGCTACAAAAACATGGTATTGGAGTTTGATGACTGTCGCCTGCCGGACGCACAAGTTTTGGGTGAGGTTGATGGTGGTTTTGCCGTCATGAACGAATGGCTCTACGCCACCCGCATAACAGTGGCCGCCTTCTGTGTGGGCCGCGCCCGCCGCGCCTTTGATTATGCGCTGGATTATGCCGCCCAGCGCGAGCAATTTGGCCAACCCATCGGCAGATTTCAGGGCATTGGGTTTCAGATCGCTGACATGATCACCGAAATCGACGCCGCCGATCTGCTGACACTGTCCGCTGCCGCGCGGCTTGACCGCGGCCTGCCGTCAAACCGCGAAATTGCCTCTGCCAAACTTTATGCCACGGAAATGCTGGCCCGCGTGACCGACGCTGCAATCCAGATCCACGGCGGTATGGGGCTGATGGATGACTACCCTCTTGAGCGCTTCTGGCGCGACGCACGCGTAGAACGCATCTGGGACGGCACCAGCGAAATCCAGCGCCACATCATCAGCCGCGACCTGCTGCGGCCACTGGGGGCATGATGTCTCCCGTTGCGTTGCGCGGGCGCCTGCGGCACACCTACGGCAAAAAGCTGAGGGAGCTGCCCTATGAAACCTTCTGTCACGATCACCTACTGCGTCGGCTGCAACTGGTTGTTGCGCGCGGGCTGGATGGCGCAGGAACTGTTGTCCACCTTCAAGGACGACCTTGCTGGCGTGACCATTACCCCGGCCGAGGTGCCGGGAACCTACAGGGTCACGGTCAACAACACCGTGATCTGGGACCGCAAACGCGATGGCGGATTTCCCGAAGCCAAAGAGTTGAAAAAACGCTTGCGCGACGTGATCGAACCGGACCGCGATTTGGGTCATTTAGACCGCAGCAGTTAAACGCAGCGCCACGCATCGTGGGGGCCAGCCCCCACACCCCCGGAGTATTTGTGGTCAGAAGAAGCCATGGATCCGCCCCCCGTAGAGTAGACATTGACCGGGGGGCTTCTCCTGACGCGGCCATCGGCGCTCCCGCCTGTACCGCGTTTTTATATTTCCGCACCGTGGTTAACAAAGGGTTACCCGCAATGGAGGTCGGGCCTGGCGTTGCGGGGATCCTGCTATGAGCCGCGACCTCTCCCGCCTGATCCGCCCCAAAACCATCGCCGTTGTCGGCGGCGGCGCGTGGTGTGCCGAAGTCATCCGGCAAACCGCAAAGATTGGCTTTGACGGCGCCATTTGGCCAGTGCACCCCAAATCTCGCGAAGTTTTGGGGCACAAAGCCTATGCTTCCATTGAAGCCTTGCCCGCCCCTCCAGACGCCAGTTTTGTCGGCATCAACCGGCATGCAACAATCCAAAGTGTCAAAGATCTCGCGGCCAAAGGCGCAGGCGGTGCTGTATGTTTCGCCTCGGGCTTTTCCGAGGCTGCTGCCGAAGATACGGACAGTACCGGTCTTCAGGCCGCGCTGATCGCCGCTGCGGGCGACATGCCGATCCTCGGTCCCAACTGCTATGGCCTTATCAACGCTTTAGACGGCGTGGCCATCTGGCCGGACCAACATGGCTGCATCCGTGTCGACAGCGGTGTTGCGATCCTGACCCAAAGCTCCAACATCGCCATCAACCTCACCAATCAGCAACGTGGCTTGCCCATTGCCTATGTCGCCACCTGCGGGAACATGGCGCAACTCAATCAGGCGGACATCGCCAGCGCCCTCCTCGACGATGCGCGTGTCACAGCGCTTGGCCTTCATATCGAAGGCTTCACCAACCTACGCAGCTGGGAAACGCTGGCCGCCAAAGCCCACGAAAAAGGCGTTCCCGTTGTTGTCCTGAAAGTTGGCGCCAGTAACGAGGCCCAAGCCGCCACCATAAGCCACACGGCCGCCCTGGCAGGGAGTGACGCAGGCGCAGACGCCTTGATCACGCGCCTCGGCTTTGCCCGTGTGCGCGATCTGCCGGTGTTTCTGGAAACCCTGAAGTTGCTACACTTCAATGGCCCGTTGTCCGCCCCCACAATCGCCTCGATCAGCTGTTCTGGCGGCGAGGCCAGCCTCATGGCGGACACGGCCCTGAACAGCGGCCTCACCTTTCCGCCCCTATCAGACACCCAACGCACAAGGCTTGGTGACATCCTCGGCCCCATGGTCGCACTTGCCAACCCGCTGGATTACCACACCTATATATGGCGCGACGTCGCTACGATGGCCAAAGCCTGGTCCGCCATGATGACCCCCGACATCGGCCTGACATTCTCTGTAGTAGACTATCCGCCAGAAAACCGCGCCGACTGGGACTGCGCCACAGAAGCCGCCATCAAGGCCCACAAATCCTCAGGCCGCCCCATGGCCGTGGTCGCATCCTTGCCAGAGTTGCTCCCTCCCGATGTGACCCATTCCCTGATTGACGGCGGCGTTGTGCCAATGCATGGCCTGCGCGAGGCAATCTCTGCCGCAGCTGCCACCACGCAAATTTCTGCACCTGACACCGCCCCTTTGGCGCTCGTGTCTGCCGAGCCACCCCAAACGCCTCACGTGCTCTCCGAGCGCCAAGCCAAAACTGCGCTCGCTGCCCACGGCCTCGACACCCCACGCAGCGTTTCTGTGACCAGCACGGGCAACCTCACCAAAGCTGCCGAAGGCCTGACGCCGCCATTGGTGCTCAAGGGCCAAGGTATCGCCCATAAAACAGAAGCCGGAGCCGTAAAACTCCGCCTCACTACGGCGGATCTACCCGCCGCGGCACACGCCATGCCAACCGACAGCTTCCTGATCGAAGAAATGATCGACGATGCAGTGGTCGAACTGCTCATCGGCGTCACCCGCGACCCGGCGCATGGTTTTGTGCTCACCCTCGCCGCTGGCGGCACGCTTACCGAAGTGCTGTCTGACAGCGCATCGCTCTTGATCCCGGCCAGCCCAGCGACAATCCGCGCCGCGCTTACCTCTCTCAAAATCGCACCATTGCTCAACGGCTATCGCGGCGCACCTCCCGCTAACATCGACGCAATTCTACACGCCATCGACGCGCTGCAAGCTTACGTGCTTGCCAACCTCGACAGCTTGCAAGAGGCTGAACTCAACCCGCTGATCTGCACCCCAACCCGCGCGGTGGCGGCGGATGCGCTGATACGAAAGGACATGTCATGAATGACAGCCCGGTTAAAACCCGCCGCGAAGGTGCCATTCTCGAGGTCACACTGGACCGCCCCAAAGCCAACGCGATTGATCTGATCACCAGCCGGATCATGGGCGACGTCTTCCGCGACTTCCGCGATGATCCGGACCTGCGCGTGGCCATTGTGACAGGCGGCGGCGAGAAATTCTTCTGCCCCGGGTGGGACTTGAAAGCGGCTGCTGACGGCGACGAAGTGGATGGCGATTATGGCGTGGGCGGCTTCGGCGGCCTGCAAGAACTGCGCGACATGAACAAACCGGTGATTGCGGCCGTGAACGGCATCGCCTGCGGAGGAGGGTTGGAATTGGCGCTCTCGGCCGACATCATTCTTGCCGCCGACCATGCCAGCTTTGCACTGCCGGAAATCCGCTCCGGCACGGTGGCCGATGCCGCCTCGGTAAAACTACCCAAGCGCATTCCATACCACATCGCCATGGAGCTGCTGCTCACCGGGCGCTGGTTTGACGCCGAAGAAGCCCACCGCTGGGGGCTGGTGAACGAGATCATTGCCGCCGACGCACTAATGGACCGCGCCTGGGAGCAAGCCCGCCTGCTCGCCTCTGGTCCTCCGCTGGTCTACGCCGCCATCAAAGAAATAGTACGCGACGCCGAAGACGCCAAATTTCAGGACGCGATGAACCACATCACCCAACGCCAGCTGCGTAGTGTCGATGTGCTTTATGACAGCGAAGATCAGCTTGAAGGCGCACGGGCTTTTGCTGAAAAACGTGACCCTGTCTGGAAAGGAAAATAGCCCAACGCCAGAACTTTAGGCATCAGCCAATCCCCCACGCCGCTGTGACAATTTTTCACCGCCCCAGCTCTTGTGCCCGCGGACCCGCGGGCGCAAAGTGACCCCATGACCAAGACCCTACTTTCGCTCGGCCATGGCTATACCGCCCAGGCCCTCGCCACCCGTCTTCTACCGCAAGGCTGGACCATTCTCGGCACCTATCGCGACCCGGCACAAGAGGCCGAGCTACGCGCCCAAGGCATCACGCCGTTGCAATGGCCCATTGATTTTGAGACCGCGCTGAAAGACGTGACCCACGTACTGACCTCCATCCGCCCCGACAAAGACGGCGATCCGGTGCTGCGCCTCGGCAACGACGCGTTGCAAAAGGCTGCCCCCAATTTGGAATGGCTAGGGTATCTCTCGACCACCGGCGTCTACGGCGACATGGATGGCGACTGGGTTGATGAAGACACTCCGCTGGATCCTGGTGGCCATCGCGGCAAAATGCGCGTGTTGGCTGAAGCCGAATGGCAGGCGCTGCCTGATCTGCCACTGCACATCTTCCGCCTGGCCGGCATCTACGGCCCTGGTCGCGGCCCGTTTGCAAAGCTGCGCAACGGCACGGCTCGGCGCATCATAAAGAAAAACCAGGTTTTTTCCCGCGCCCATGTGGACGACATCGCGCAGGTGTTGGAAGCGTCCATAAAGGCCCCCCACGCGGGCCAAATCTACAACGTGTGTGACGACACCCCGGCCCCGCCGCAAGACATCCTCGCCTATGCCGCAGAGCTTCTGGGTATGGCCCCGCCACCGGAAATCCCGTTTGAAGAAGCAGAGATGAGCCCAATGGCGCGCAGCTTTTATTCTGACAGCAAACGCGTGCGCAACAACCGCATCAAAGCGGAATTGGGTGTGGTCCTAAAATATCCAAATTACCAAGACGCGCTAAAAGCCATGCTGCAAGACGAAACCGCCTAAGCGCATTCTCATTCTGAAAATATCCCGGGGGTTTGGGGGCAGGCCCCCAATCCTTCAGAAGATCACGCCCGCTTGCTGTCCAATGTGGCAATGCCCAGCGCATCCAACACTTTGGCTTCGATCTGCTCGGCATTCATCGCCGCTACATCATACATCGCCTTCGGGCTGGCCTGATCAATAAACGTGTCCGGCAGCACCATCGAGCGATACTTCAGCCCGCCATCAAACACGCCTTCGTCAGCCAATAGCTGCGCCACATGGCTGCCAAAGCCGCCGACGGCGCCTTCTTCGATGGTGATCAGCGCCTCATGATTGGCCGCCAGCTCAAGGATCATGTCCCGATCCAATGGCTTAGCAAACCGCGCATCGGCAATCGTTGGCGTGATGCCTCGCGCCACCAGCGCCTCAGCCGCCTTGCGGGTTTCTTCCAACCGCGTGCCAAAAGACAACAGCGCAACGCGACTGCCGTCCTGCACCACCCGGCCTTTGCCAATTTCCAGCACTTCGCCGCGTTCTGGTAGTTCCACACCCACGCCTTCGCCACGCGGATAGCGGAAAGCAATTGGCCCGTCGTCATAGGCCGCCGCGGTGGCCACCATATGTTTTAACTCAGCTTCATCCGCCGCCGCCATCACCACCATGCCCGGCAGGTTGGCCATAAAGGCCACGTCAAAACTGCCCGCATGTGTGGCCCCATCCGCGCCAACCAGCCCGGCACGATCAATTGCAAAGCGCACCGGCAGGCGCTGAATGGCCACATCATGCACCACCTGGTCATAGCCACGTTGCAGGAACGTTGAATACATCGCGCAGAACGGCTTCATGCCGCCCGCCGCCAATGCGGCAGAAAACGTAACACCATGTTGTTCGGCAATCGCCACATCAAAACAGCGACTTGGGTAGCGCTCCGCGAACAGCCCCAAGCCTGTGCCATCTGGCATGGCCGCTGTGACCGCACAAATTCGGCTGTCCTCAGCGGCAGCCTCCACCAGTGCATTTCCAAACACCGAGGTATAGCTCGGGGCATTTGACGGTGCTTTGTGCTGCTTGCCGGTTGGCACATCAAACTTGGCCGTGGCGTGGCCTTTGTCCCGCGCCGCTTCGGCGGGCGCGTAGCCTTTGCCCTTTTTGGTGATCACATGCAGCAGTACCGGCCCCGTCGCGCGCTGGCGCAGCGTGCGCAAAAGCGGCAGCAACTGATCCATATCGTGCCCGTCAATGGGCCCCACGTAGGAGAACCCCAACTGCTCAAACAGCGTGCCGCCCACGGTCATGCCTTTGAGCACATCTTTGGCCCGCTTCGCACCCTCTCGGAACGGTTCCGGCAACAGGCTCACCGCGCCTTTGGCGGCAGACCGCAGCTCTTGAAACGGCTCACCGGCATACAAACGCGAGAGGTATTCACTCATCGCGCCCACAGGCGGCGCAATCGACATGTCGTTGTCGTTCAACACCACAAACATACGCTTGCCCAAATGGCCCGCATTGTTCATCGCCTCATAGGCCATGCCAGCTGTGATCGACCCATCGCCAATCACCGCAATTGCGTCACCCAGGCCACCGTCACATTGCCCACCTAGATCGCGCGCCACGGCAAAGCCCAGCGCGGCTGAAATCGAGGTTGAAGAATGCGCCGCGCCAAACGGGTCAAACACGCTCTCGCTGCGTTTGGTAAATCCGGACAGGCCGCCTTCTTGGCGCAGGGTGCGAATCCGATCGCGTCGCCCAGTCAAAATCTTATGTGGATAACACTGGTGACCCACGTCCCAGATCAGCTTGTCGCGCGGCATGTCAAACACCGCATGCAACGCCACGGTCAGTTCCACCACGCCAAGCCCAGCACCCAAGTGCCCGCCGGTCTCACTAACCGCCGAAATGGTCTCAGACCGCAACTCATGCGCAATCTGCGTCAACTCGCTGTCCGAAAACCTCTTTAGGTCTTCAGGCAGGGTCACTTGATCCAACAATGGGGTCTGGGGTCTCGCTGACATAGGCGCGCCTTCCGGTTAGCTGTCTCGCGAGATAACGAAACGCGCCGCCTCCCGCAAGGTATCCGCATCTTTACCGTAAATGGAAAGCGCGTCACATGCATCCGTCACAAGGTCGCGGGCGCGCATTTTGGCACCGTCCAAACCCAGCAAAGAAACAAAGGTTGCTTTGCCGGCGTCCGCATCTTTGCCAACCGCCTTGCCAACTTTTGCGGCATCCCCTTCGACATCCAAAATGTCGTCAGCGATCTGAAACGCCAGTCCCAAATCCAGCGAATAGCGCATCAACGGCTCAATATCCGCTTTGCCCATCACCGCGCCTGCGGTAGCCGACCAGGCAATCAACGCGCCGGTCTTGCCCGCTTGCAACCGTGTAATCTCTTGCAACGTCAAAGGCACGGGTGCCGTCTCCGCGGCAATATCCAGCGCCTGACCCAGCACCATGCCCTGCGCGCCAGCAGCCCGCGCCAGCGACACGGTCAACTCCGCCCGCACCGCCGCATCGTCGTGACACTCATTCCGGCTCACACATTCAAACGCCAAGGTCTGCAAGGCATCACCCGCCAACACAGCGGTGCACTCATCCCATTTGATGTGTGTCGTGGGCAGCCCGCGCCGCATGTCATCGTCATCCATGCACGGCAGGTCATCATGCACCAGCGAATAGGCGTGCATCGCCTCAATCGCGGTCGCTGGCCAGATCGCCTGTTGAGGATCAACCCCATGTAACCGCGCGCTTTCCAGCACGAGAAACGCCCGCAATCGCTTGCCACCCGCGCTGGCATAGCGCATGGCCCCCACCACCGGCAGATCACCAAACGGCGCCATCACCGCGAGCAGATGCGCTTCCACTTGCGTCGCTGCTTCTTTCAGACGTGTCTCAAACATCGCTGCAGGACGCTTACATGCCTTCAACCGGTGTCAAACCGGCTGGGGTGCCATTGCCGTCCAAAGTGATCGCGGCCACCTTCTCTTCGGCCTCTTTCAGCTTGGCCTCACAGCGCGCTTTCAAAGCTGCCCCGCGCTCATAGAGCGTAATGGATTTCTCCAGCTCCACATCACCACGTTCCAACTGGCCCACAACCTGCTCCAGCTCACGCATTGCCGCTTCAAAGCTCATCTCTTCCACAGGTGTGTCGCTCATTTGGCTCTCTCCATCAAAACCCCGACATGCGCCGCCACCGACGCTGCCAAAGCGTTCAGATCATATCCACCTTCCAAAGTCGAGACCACGCGCCCGCCACAATGCTGATCCGCCACATCACAAAGCTTCTGCGTCAACCAGGTAAAGTCCTCCTCGATCCATTCCAACTGCGCCAGTGGATCATCTTTGTGGGCATCAAAGCCCGCAGACAGGATCAACAACTCCGGCTGAAACGCCTCCAGGGCCGGAAACACCTGCGCCTCATAGGTCGCCCGCATCAGCCGCCCGTCACTGTGTGGCGGCAATGGCAGGTTCATCACGTTGTCATTGGCACCGGTCTCTTCCTGCATGCCCGTTCCCGGCCACAGCGGGTTCTGGTGACTGCCAATAAACATGCTACGTGGTTCATCCCACAACAAGGCCTGCGTGCCATTGCCGTGGTGCACGTCAAAATCCACCACCGCCACACGGCTCAATCCATGCCGTTCCAGCGCATGTTTCGCGGCAATTGCGGCCGTGCCAAACAGACAAAAGCCCATGGGCTTGCTCTGCTCCGCATGGTGCCCCGGCGGACGACAGGCCACAAAGGCATTGCCCACCTCACCTGCCATCACCGCATCCACAGCCGCCAGACAACCGCCGACCGCGTGCCGCGCCGCCAGTGTGGAGCCCGGCGACATATAGGTGTCGCCATCCAAGGCTACTGTGCCACTGATAGGTTCCGCCGCTGTGATTGTGTCCAAATGGCTTTGCGGGTGGCACAACAATAGATCGGCATCGCAACACTCCGGTGCCTCCCGCCGATCCAACGCGTCAAATTGCGCGTCCCGCAAGGTTGCCTGAATATGCTCAATCCGCGCGACCTGCTCCGCATGACCGGCTGGTGTGATATGGTTCCATGAACTTTTGTGACTGAACAACGCTGTGGTCATGAGACACCCTCGCTCTCACTTACATAAGTCTTGACTGTCGCCGCGCTAATCCGGCGCCAACATGTAGCCCGCACCCCGCACAGTCTGCAAATACTGCGGCTGCTTTGGGTCTTCTTCCAACTTGCGCCGCAGTCGGGTGATCTGCACATCCACTGCACGTTCCTGCGCTTGCCCTGTGTCACGCCCCAATTCTTCAACCAGTTTGCTGCGGCTCACCGCTTCACCTGGTGTCTTGGAGAAAATCTTCATCAGCTGGCTTTCGGTCGCGGTCAACCGCACCGGCTCCTCGCCTTGCCACATCTCGCCGCGATCAATGTCGTAGCGAATACCACCCAGATGCAGCACCTTGGGCACCGTGGCCGCCTCATCCACTTCTGGCATACGCCGCAGGATGGCATTGATGCGCAACAATAGCTCTTTGGGCTCAAACGGCTTGGCCAGGTAATCATCCGCCCCCGCCTCAAGCCCGGCAATTCGATCCTCGGTTTCCCCTTTGGCAGTCAGCAATAAAACCGGTGTCTGCGAGGTTTCTCGGATGCCACGGGTCAGGCTCATACCATCTTCGCCCGGCATCATTACATCGAGCACGATCAGGTCAAAATCGAGACCCGAGAGAATCCGCCGCGCATGCGCCGCATCCCGCGCCGCCGTCACCAGAAACCCGTGCCGCATGAGAAACTTGCGCAAAAGCTCGCGAATGCGCTCATCGTCATCCACAATCAACAGGTGAGGGGCGATATCTTTCATTTGCCTGTCTCTCTCAGCGATCTGTATTGTCGTTTCATTTCACCTTCCATCATCGCCTCAAGCACCCGCCGAAACCCAGCCACATCATCCGGGCCAGCCTCGCGAAACGCCGCCCGCATCCGCGCACGTTGTGAGTCCGACAACCGGCGTTCCAACGCGGTCCCGTCTTCCGTCAAATAAAGGTTCCGCTCGCGCCGATCGGAGGTGCCTACACGACTTTCAACAAGCCCATCTTCAATCAGGGTGCGCAACACACGATTGAGTGACTGTTTGGTCACGCCCAAAATGTCGAGCAGATTGGTCACCGTGGTGCCCGGCGCGCGGTTGATAAAGTGAATCGCCCGATGATGCGCGCGGCCATAGGCCAGGCTCTCAAGGATTCGATCCGGGTCCGCAGTAAAACCACGGTAAGCAAAGTACATCGCCTCTATCCCCTGCCGGAGCTGCTCATCCGTGAGATACAGCAGGTTCTCACTGCGAATTGGATCGCTCATTGGGCCTCCCAGCATCACAATTGACGGGTTTGACCGTCACAATACGTCAGCTTTGTTGACACTCCAAGCGCTAACTGGTAGCGAATCGCAGGTTTCGCGCAATTTTATGTCCGTATCGGCCATATGTTGCGCAACAAATGAAAATGAACGCATTTTGGAAAGCGAAAGGAACGACCATGGCTGGTGCATATGACGATCGTGACGGCGTCATCTGGATGGATGGCGAATTTGTGGATTGGCGCGAGGCCAAGGTGCACGTCCTGAGCCATGCTCTGCACTATGCCAGCTCCGTCTTTGAAGGTGAGCGCGCCTACAACGGCAAGATTTTCAAAAGCCGCGAGCACAACGAGCGCCTGTTCAAATCCGCTGAATCGCTGGACATGCCCATGCCAATCTCGCTGGACGAGTTGGAAGCGGCCAAGCAGGAAACCCTGAAGAAATCCGGTCTACAGGACGCCTATGTTCGCGTGGTTGTCTGGCGCGGTTCCGGGGATGATATGGGTGTCGCCTCTGCGGCCAACCCTGTCCGTGTTGCCATCGCCGTTTGGGCCTGGGGCGCGTATTACGGCGACGCCAAGATGCAGGGTGCCAAGCTCGACATCGCCGAATGGAAACGCCCAAGCCCGGAAACCATCCCAGTACATGCCAAGGCCGCAGGTCTCTACATGATCTGCACCATCTCCAAGCACAAAGCCGAGGCCAAGGGCTGCTCTGACGCGCTGTTCATGGACTACCGTGGCTATGTAGCTGAGGCGACCGGCGCCAACATCTTCTTTGTGAAAGATGGCGAAGTGCACACCCCGCTGCCGGACAGTTTCCTGAATGGCATCACCCGCCAGACCGTGATTGGCATGCTCAAGGACAAAGGCATCACCGTGATCGAGCGTCACATCATGCCCGAAGAAATGGCGGACTTTGAACAATGCTGGCTGACCGGCACTGCTGCCGAAGTGACCCCAGTGGGCCAGATTGGCGACTACACTTTTGAGGTCGGCGACATCACCCGCGACATCGCGGAGTCTTATGAAAAGCTCGTGCGCGCGTAAGCCGTCTGACAGTCAAACAGAAGCGGGGGCCATTTGGCCCCCGTTTTGCTTTCTGAGGGGCGCTGCCCCTGTCCCTTCTGCGATGGGCGCACCCCGAAATATTTAGAGCAAGAAGAAGCAATCAGGCGAACAGCTTTGCGTAGGACTCGCGCAGCGCCTTCTTCTGTACCTTGCCCATAGTGTTGCGCGGCAACTCGGGCAGAAAGATCACCTGCTTCGGCTGTTTGAACTTCGCCAGACTCTTAGCCAACGGCCCACTCACCTGCGCCTCGGTCAAGGTGGGATCAGAGCGCACCACCACAGCCACCACCGCTTCGCCAAAATCCGCATGTGACACGCCTATGACCGCGCTTTCCAGCACGCCGTCTAAATCATCAATCAGCGATTCAATCTCTTTGGGATACACATTGAACCCACCAGTGATCACCAGATCTTTGGAGCGCCCCACGATGGTGACATAGCCATCCGCATCTACCTTGGCCAAATCCCCAGTAATGAACCAACCATCTGGCAACAGCTCCTCCGCCGTCTTCTCCGGCATCTGCCAATAGCCTTGGAAGACATTACGCCCACGCACTTCCAGCACGCCAATCTCACCTTGCGCCACTTCAGCGTCATCTGCGCCGATCCGCACCTCAACCCCCGGCAACGGGAAGCCCACCGTCCCGGCCCGCCGCTCCCCCTCATACGGATTGGACGTGCTCATATTGGTTTCTGTCATGCCGTAGCGCTCCAGAATCCGGTGCCCTGTACGCGCTTCCCATTGCTCATGGGTGTCGACCAACAAAGGTGCCGAGCCGGAGATAAACAGCCGCATATTGGCCGCTTGGTCTTTGGTCAGCCGCGCGTCTTTTAGGAGCCGCGTGTAGAAGGTTGGCACACCCATCAGGCTGGTCGCCTTAGGCATCGCGTCCACAATCGTATCCGCATCAAACTTCGCCAGAAACACCACCGAGGCGCCGGACAGCAGCGCCACATTGGTCGCCACAAACAGCCCGTGGGTGTGGAAGATCGGCAAGGCGTGGATCAACACATCGTCCTGGGTGAACTGCCAGTAATCGCGCAGCGTCTCAGAGTTGGACAGCAGGTTGTCATGGCTCAGCATCGCGCCTTTGGAGCGCCCCGTTGTGCCCGAGGTATAGAGGATCGCCGCCAGATCATCCGCGCCCCGCGCAACCGGCTCAAACCCTGTTTGCGCATCCGCCAATTCGGCCAGGCTCCCTTGCCCTGCACCATCCAAAGTCAACACCGCTGCGCCTTCGGCAATCGGGGTGATCTCCTCCGCCTTAGTCGGATCACAGACCACCACTCGCGGCGTGGCATCGCCAAGAAAATAGGCCACCTCAGAGGTCGTATAGGCCGTGTTCAACGGCAGAAACACACCGCCCGCCATCACCGTGCCCAGATACAATTGGATCGCCTCAATGGTTTTCTCAACTTGCACCGCCACGCGGTCTCCGGGCTGCAAACCTTTGGACACCAGAGCCGCCGCCATGCGCTCCGCCCCGGCAAACAGCCCGCCAAAAGTCACCGGTACCTGTCCCGGCACTTCGGCAAACACCTCACGTCCGCGCCCCTCGGCCGCTGCGCTTAACGCGGCAATCAAATAATTGTTCTGATACATGGCTGCTCTCCGTATTCACCTTGGACCTTTCCCGCTTGCCTGCCAAAGATCAAGCCCGCCTTGTCAATCCTGCGCCCCTGCGCCACAGTCGCGCCAACCCCAATCGCCGGACATCCCCACATGCAGCCGTTCAAGGGCATTGCCTTCAAGATCACCGCGATCGCACTATTCTCCGTCATGGCCGCGCTGATCAAAGCCACCGCTGATGACGTGCCTGCTGGTCAAGCTGTCTTCTTCCGCTCGTTTTTTGCACTGTTTGTGATCTTTGTCTGGCTGCTGCAACGTGGAGAAATGCCCCAAGGCCTACGCGTGACCAACGCCATGGGTCACGTTTGGCGCGGCGTGATCGGCACCACTTCTATGGGCATGAACTTTGCCGCACTTGGCCTGCTGCCGCTGCCCGAAGTCACCGCGATAGGATTTGCCGCGCCGCTGATGACGGTGATTTTTGCATCCATGTTTTTGAGCGAAGAGGTCCGTGCCTTTCGCCTCACCGCCGTTGGTATCGGCTTGGTTGGGGTCTGTGTTGTGCTCTGGCCACGCCTGACCATCTTTGACGCAGATCAGGCCTCAGCCGTGGCCACCATTGGTGTGATGCTGGTGCTTGGGTCCGCGCTGTTCCGCGCGCTGGCGCAAATTCACATCCGCAAGCTGGTACAGACAGATCAGACCTCCGCCATTGTCTTCTACTTCTCGCTGACCGCCTCTTGCCTGTCGCTGCTGACTCTGCCGTTTGGCTGGGTCATCCCCACCTGGGAACAGGCCGCTTTGCTGGTCACGGCTGGCCTCATCGGCGGTGTGGCGCAAATCATGCTGACATCATGTTATCGCTTTGCCCCCGCCTCCGTGGTGGCCCCATTTGACTATGTGGCCATGCTGTTTGCGATTGTGATTGGCTACGTTTGGTTCTCAGAAATCCCAACGCCACAAATGCTCGTTGGCGCAGCCATTGTGATTTCCGCTGGCATCCTGATCATCTGGCGCGAGCGTCAATTGGGCCTGGAACGTGGCAAGGCCCGCCCTGGGATTACGCCACAGGGCTAGACCCAGCTCTCCGGCAACTCACGCCCCAGCTCTCCCGCCAAAACCTGCGCATAAGCCCGCATCTCGGCAATCCGCTCTTCGGCCGTCATTTTCCCCGCCACGGTCTGCATATCCTCTGCCAACCGGAAAAGTTTCATCGGCCAATGATCCAACGCCCAAGCACTGTCATCCAATGCGCGATGTTCGGCAAACGGGTCATTCTCGTCATAAAGCGCCCGGCCCAAAGCCCCACCAACCGCAAAGGTGCGCGCAATGCCAATCGCGCCCAGCGCATCCAGCCGGTCCGCATCCCGCAAAATGCGTGCTTCCAGCGACTTCGGCTTCAAGCCGGCAGAGAAACTATGGGTGGCAATCGCGTGCTGCGCCGCTGCCACCTCGTGATTGGTGAACCCATGACTGCGCAAAATCGGCGCTGCAGCGCCGGCCGCCATCGTACTGGCCCGCGCCCGATTGGGCGAATCCTTGGGCAGATTCACCAGATCATGCAGATAGCTCGCTCCCAGCAGCACCCGCAAATCGGCCCCACCTTCCGCCTCTGCCAAAGCCTGCGCTGAGGTCCAAACCCGATCCAAATGCGCCAGATCATGCGCGCTGTCCTGCGCCATACGCTCCGCCGCTTCCGCGCGCAGAGCCTCACTCAGGTCGCTCAGATCAACGCTGTCCAGCATCAGCCAATCTTGCCCTGATTTTCACCAACCTGACCGCGATGCAGCAACAGGTGATCAAGGATCACACAGGCCATCATCGCCTCCCCCACTGGCACCGCACGGATGCCAACGCAGGGATCATGGCGCCCCTTAGTGATCACTTCAGTCGAACTGCCGTCAATACGGATCGACTTGCGCGGGGTGAGAATCGAGCTGGTCGGCTTCACCGCAAAGCGCACAACCACATCCTGACCGGTGGAAATTCCGCCCAAAATTCCGCCCGCATGGTTGGACGAAAACACCGGTTGGCCATCGTTGCCCATGAAAATCTCATCAGCGTTCTCAGAGCCTTTCAAGCCCGCCGCCGCCATGCCTTCGCCAATCTCAACGCCTTTTACGGCGTTGATCGACATCATCGCCGCCGCCAAATCGGTATCAAGCTTGCTATAGACCGGCGCACCAATCCCGGCGGGCACATTGCGCGCCACAACCTCGACCACGCCGCCAACACTGTCATGCTCTTTGCGCAGCGCTTGCAGGTAGTCTTCCCACTCTTGCGCCACGTCGGCACTCTGTGGAATCCAGAAATCATTGCGGTCAATCGCGTCCCAATGGAAATTGTCGCGATCGATCTCCATCGCGCCCATTTTGGTCATGTAGCCTTTGATCTCAAGATTGGGCGCCAGCGCCTTGATCGCTTCGCGTGCAATGCCACCAGCCGCCACCCGCGCCGCCGTTTCCCGTGCAGAGCTGCGTCCACCGCCGCGATAATCACGATTGCCGTATTTCAGATGATAGGTGATATCCGCATGACCGGGACGGAATGTCTGGCTGATCTCGCCATAGTCCCGGCTGCGCTGATCGGTGTTCTCGATCATTAATTGGATCGACGTGCCTGTTGTTTTTCCCTCAAACACGCCAGACAAGATTTTCACCGCATCGGGCTCATTTCGCTGTGTGGTGTTCTTGTTCTGACCGGGACGGCGCTTGTCCAGCCACTGCTGCAACATCGCCTCATCCACTGGCACTCCCGGAGGGCATCCATCCACCGTCGCGCCCAGCGCAGGCCCGTGGCTCTCACCCCAAGTGGTGACGCGAAAAAGATGTCCAAAGCTATTCATCGACATGCAGCAACTCCCGTTTCACCGCACCTTTAGCGCCATTGGCTCCAAGGGGGAAGCCAGCGCAGGGCTTTTGCGACGTGACGCCCCGCCAAAGCCACACTCGCTTAACAATGAAACTGATTCGACACCCTTCGCTTACTGTTGCGCCTCATCCAGAAAACACTGTACTTCAACCACATAGCTATTCGGGTCTTCGCAGAAGAAACTGTAGATCCCAAATGTCTCCAATACCTCCGGCGCTCCGCGCAAAGTCGCGCCCGCAGCGGTCACCCGCTGGTACCAGTCATCCACCGCGGCGCGGTTTGCGACCAAAAGCGTGATCATGCCGCCTTTCGGCTCCACCACACGCCCGTCAAAGGCCTCACAGAGCCCCAGCCGCGCACCCGGTGCGGTTTCAAAGATCAAAGCGCTGCCTGCATCCCGTACCACCGGCAATCGCAACACATCGCGGTAGAACCCCGCCGCCGTGTCCAGCTTCTCTGTATAAACCCAGGAGATCTGCGCCTGAACGTCGCTCACTTCAAACGCCCCACAATGCGACCGATGAAGATCGCCACAAACATCGTGCCGACAATCGCCTGCATACCCGTCAACATGCGGGTAAGGCTCGCCGCCGGAGTGATTTCTCCATACCCCACCGTGGTCATAGTGATCATCGAGAAATACACAAACCCGGCCTTCTGCCCGACAATGTCCTCCGGCAGGTTGAACGACCCCGGATACGCCGCCTCAATCCGCCAATAAATCAGCCCCCACAGCATCGCGATCAGAAGATACCCGAACACACCACTGGAGAGCCGCTCGTACTCCGAATGCACCGGCGCAAAAAGCTGGCGAAAGCTGATGATCATCGAGCCAAACAGCATGATCGCCGCCAAAGCATACAATCCACCATTCACGGTCATGCCCAAAAACTCCGCCATGATCAGCAGTAAAAACCACCCCATCACCGGCACCGCCATCATCACCCGCAAAAACGTGTTCCGTTCGGTTGCGCCAACCACACCGAGAAACAGGAAACTCATCCCCCAGAGCCCTGCGGTGCTGGACCATGCAAAACGATCATCCAACCCATCCAGCAGCATCAAAACAACCAACAGGCCCAATAAAATCGACCACCGATGTTTCCGAAAAAAGCCCTCAGGCACTCTCATTTCACTGTCGCTGTTCATTTTTTTGTCCTCAAATCACCTAAGGCTGTGCAAAGATGCCGCTATAACAACCGCATAAGCCACAATTACTTGGCCAGCCTACGCGGATATTGAACAATTTGGGAAGGACTTTGCGATGGATGAAAGACGTTTGATCGACCTTGGCATTCGCTTGCTGTTTCTAGGCATATTTGCATTTGCCGCATTCACAATCATCCTGCCACTCTCTGGCATTGTGGTCTGGGCCATCATCCTTGCAGTGGCGATATACCCTTTGTTTGAATGGCTTTCCACCAAACTTGGCGGACGTCGCGGCTGGGCGTCTACCATCATCACCCTGTTAGGTCTCGGCTTGACCATTGGCCCGCTCTGGGCTTCGCTCAGCGGTTTCTTCGCCCATTTCAACGACCTCAGCGACAAGCTGCAAAGTGGTAATCTCGACCTGCCGCCAGCCCCCGAAGGCTTGAGCGAACTTACTCTTGTTGGCCCCAAAGCCACCGAAATCTGGAACCTGTTCAACAACAACCTCGCCCTTGCCTTGGAACGCTATGGCGATGTTGTGCTCGGCTTTGCCTCCACCGTTGGCGGCGCCGTCGCAGGGCTCAGCTTCCAACTTCTCGCCATGGCACTCTCGGTGATTGTCATGGGCATGATGCTCTCCCCGGGGCCAAAACTCGGCGACATGGTGCAGAAATTTGGCAACCGCGTTTTTGCCCCTAAAGGTGGCGAATTTGTCGAGATGGCCGCAGCCACAGTGCGCAACGTCTCACGCGGCGTGCTGGGCGTGGCCGCAATCCAAGCAGGTCTTATGGGGGTCGTGATGGTGCTGTTTGGCATCGATGCAGCGGGTCCATTGGCCGTTGTCGTCCTGATCCTTGGCATCATTCAAGTGGGCCCAACGATCGTTGTGATTCCTCTGGTGATCTGGGCTTGGGGATCCATGGGCACCGGCGCAGCCCTGCTGTTCACTGCCATCATGATTCCGCTGATGTTGATGGACAATTTTTTGCGGCCAATCTTCATTGCAAAAGGTCTAAACACCCCAATCCTGGTGATCCTTGTGGGGGTGATCGGCGGCGTGCTCTCTGGCGGTCTGATCGGCATCTTTATCGGTCCGGTGATCTTATCGGTATTCTATGAACTTGTCGTCGCTTGGATGGACGCCGAAGTTGCTCAAGAAATCGAGGCGGACGCCCAGGCTTTGGAGGACGCAGCCAAATGAAACGCACCTTCTGGAGCACACTCGCTCTGCTGTTCATCGTAGTGCTCTGGTATCTTGCGGCCGATCGCATCACGCCCTTCACCTCCAACGCCCGTGTGAAAGCGATCATCACGCCGATCACGCCACAGGTCTCCGGCACGGTGATCGAAATCAACGCGGGCAACGGCGAAATTGTCGAAGCGGGCACAGTTATTGCCCGCATCGACCCGCGCCAGTTTGAGATCCAGAAGCAAAGCGCCGAAGCCGATTTGGAACGCGCCACCCAAGATGTGGGTGCCGACAGCGCCGACGTCAGCAGCGCTCAGGCACGGGTGACGCGTGCTCAAACCGATCTGGAAACCGAACGCCTGCAATCCGCTCGTGTGTTTGATCTCGAGAAAAAGGGCCTGGTGGCCATTGCTAAAGCTGACGAATCCCGTCGCCTCTTGGCGGATGCGGAAGCAGAGCTGGATCAAGCAGAAGCCAACCTGGAAAGCGAAAAGCAAGCGCTCGGCAGCACTGGCGCGGACAACCCGCGCATTCAAGCCGCCTTGGCCAAGCTGGCCGACGCTGAGCTAAAACTCAGCTGGACCAATTTGGAAGCGCCTGCCCGTGGTGTGCTTTCTGATCTGGACATCGCCGAAGGCAACTACGCCAAGTCTGGTCAAAGCTTGATGACATTTCTGGACGCCACAAACGTCTGGATCGAGGCCTATATGACCGAAAACAATCTTGGCAATATCAAGGTAGGTGATCCGGTAGACGTGGTTTTGGACATGCATCCCGGCAAAATCTTCAAAGGCGAAGTGGCCAGTCTCAGCGCCGCAAGTTCGGACGGCACCAAAAGCAAGCCCGGCGAGGCAACTGAAATTCCGCGTGTCAACGGTTGGCTGCGAGACCCGCAACGCTTTGCCCTGCGCATCATCTTGCCAGGCTACACCGTTGGCGATGAAACCGATGACGTCCGTTTTAATGTAAACGGTCAGGCCGATGTGATTGTCTACACCAACGACAACGGCTTTCTGAACTTGGTTGGCCGCGTCTATATCAAACTGGTTTCTTGGCTTTCCTATGCCTACTGAGGCACAAACCGGGGCCGACAATCGTGGCATCCGACTGGCTGTGGGGGTGGCGGGCCACTTTGCTCTCGCCATCCTGATCGGCTGGCCATTGGCCACTATTTGTACGGTTTTTGTAGTGCTGTTTTTGCAGGCGCCCGGCCCAATGCCGCCGATTGCCATTCGCACCCTGTTCCGCCACGCAGTGGTGTTTCTGGTATTTTCTTGGCTGATTTCCTCCGCCCTTTCTCCCTACCCTGTGCCGTTTCTGATGGCGCTTGCTCTGGCCGTAGCGACAAGTTTTTACTGGTCCACCAAAGGGGCGGGTATGCTGAGCGTTGTGTTGGCGCTCATGGCAGCCCTCATGCTGCCAACTCTGGTGCTCACCTCACAGGAACTCGCTCTGACGCTGGTGATCTGGATTCCACTCAATTTGGTCCTTGCATGGCTTTGGACCGTGGCCATGTTCAAGTTTTACCCACCCACACCCCGCGGCGTGGCCGCAGCCACCAAACCCGAAGCGCCACACTATGATCCCAACCGTTTGGTGCTGCGCATGTCGCTGGTCACCATTCCGTTTGCGATCTATTTTTACCTGATCGGCAGCGGTGCGCTGGTGACCCTTCTGTTTGTGGCGATCTTGTCTCAGCAGCTTTCAACCGCAACTGCTGCAGGTCCCACCGTGGCCAAAACCATGCTCAAAGCCAACTTCATTGGCGGCTTGGTGTCCATCGCCTGTTACGAATTGACCGTGATTGCCCCTCTGATGCTGACCGCATTTTTGGTCTTTGCAGTGGCTGCCTTCTTGCTGGCCTTCTGGTTTGTCTCCGACCGACCTGATGCCTCCATGGCGGGCACAGCCCTGACCACAACCGTGATCCTTTTTGGCGGCTCGATCGCGCCCTTTGGCGACGACGCTGACGTAAAAATGATCGACCGCCTTGTGCAAATCGGCAATGCGCTGATCTTTGTGTTGATCGCCTACATTGTAGTGGATGCCTTCTTCCCGCTTGACCCGGAAAAGAAAAAGAAACGCAGCCGAAAAGGCCTGAGATCCTTACTCAGGCGCGCCAAGGTCTGATCCCCAAACCATCGCTTGCAGCCCGCTTCTCGTTGCGTTTACATCGCGCCAGCGAACATCATCACAAAGCAACGACTTGAGGCAGGCATCATGGACATCCGCGCACTTGGCATGGGGCTGCTGTTTGCCCTGATCTGGTCCTCTGCCTTCACCTCCGCGCGCATCATTGTGGCTGATGCGCCGCCCCTGATGATCTCTTCCCTCCGCTTTGCCATTGCAGGCACCATCGGCGTGATCATCGCCCGCGCACTGGGCCAATCGTGGCACCTCACACCTGCCCAATGGCGCGCCACGATCATCTTTGGTCTCTGCCAAAACGCGCTCTATCTGGGCCTGAACTTCACCGCGATGACCACCATTGAGGCCTCCCTTGCATCGATCATCGCCTCCACCATGCCGCTGATCGTGGCCCTGCTTGGCTGGGCCGCCAAAGGTGAGAAGCTCAGCCCCATGGGCACCATTGGCCTCATCGTCGGCTTTGGTGGTGTGCTGCTGATCATGGCGGGGCGCATCAGTGACGGCGTCGACCTCTTCGGCGTGCTGCTCTGCGTGATCGGCGCCACTGCACTGGCAATTGCCACCCTTGCCGTGCGCAACGCGTCCTCCGGTGGCAATATGATGATGATTGTTGGCTTGCAGATGTTTGTCGGCGCCATTGTTCTGCTCGGCGCGTCTCTGGTGTTCGAAACCTGGACGGTCAATTGGAACCCCAAGATGCTGACCGCTTTCATCTACACAATCCTCGCGCCTGGCCTGTTTGCCACTTGGATCTGGTTTGCCCTTGTCGCCCGCATCGGCGCCGTAAAAGCCGCCACCTTCCACTTCCTCAACCCGTTTTTCGGGGTTGCCATCGCCGCCATGGTCCTTGGGGAAAAACTCGGTTTCTGGGACATCGTTGGCGTCGCCGTGATCTGTGCCGGCATCCTCGCCGTGCAGCTTTCGAAACAATCGCACACGGCCAAGTGATCCAGCGGCACCACTGTTTGACATGACACTGCCCGCCGCCGTTGGCACAAGAGGTGTATGGAATACCTCTTTGCATATGGCGCGGGTCTGCTAACCCTGATCAACCCCTGTGTGGTCCCGGTTTTGCCCATCGTCTTGACCAGCGCCTTGCAAGCGTCTCGTCATGGCCCCGCCGCCTTGGCGCTTGGCATGAGCCTGTCCTTTGTGGTGTTTGGCATGGCCGTAACCGTCTTTGGCTACGCCATTGGCCTCACGCCGGACATGCTCTCCAAAGCCGGTGCCGTCCTGATGATGGCCTTTGGCGCGGTCCTTCTCATTCCACGCTTCTCCATGGCGTTTTCCACCGCCACAGCTGGTGTTGCCACATCCGCCGACTCAAGCCTCAATGCAATCGACAACACCACCCTGCGCGGGCAGTTCCTCGGCGGTCTGCTCTTGGGCCTCGTCTGGTCCCCCTGCATCGGACCAACCCTGGGCGGCGCCATCGCGCTCGCCTCTCAGGGTGAAAGCCTCACCCACGCCACCGTCATCATGATCGCCTTCGCTGCTGGCGTCTCCACACTGATCCTTGGCCTCGGCTACGGTGCCCGCTCCGCCCTCAGCAAACACCAAGCCACACTACGCGCCATCGCGGCCAAATCCCGCCCTATTCTGGGTGGTGTCTTCTTCCTCACCGGCCTCGCGCTGTTCTTTAATGTCCACCACGTAATCGAAATCTGGCTCTTGGGTGTCCTCCCCCCTTGGCTGCTCGATCTCTCTGTTGCCCTTTAAAAGGAGTTCTCCTCATGCACCGTCGCACATTCCTCGCCTCCGCCTCTGCCACGTTAGTCCTGCCCATGGCTGCCCGCGCTTCCATCAACTACACCCCTGGCCTCGTGAAAAAACACCTCGCCGCGGGCGACACCGTGTTTCTGGATTTCAAAACCGACTGGTGCACCACCTGTGCTGCTCAGGAACGCGCCATCAATGCACTCAAACAATCCAATCCGGCCTATGATGAAGCCATCACTTTCATCAATGTCGACTGGGATCAGCACAGCAATTCTGAGCTTGCTCGCACACTAAAAATCCCGCGTCGCTCCACGCTTGTGGCACTGAAAGGC
Source organism: Shimia sagamensis (assembly GCF_900182745.1). Taxonomy (GTDB): domain Bacteria; phylum Pseudomonadota; class Alphaproteobacteria; order Rhodobacterales; family Rhodobacteraceae; genus Shimia; species Shimia sagamensis. Next base: position 455,285 of record NZ_FXTY01000001.1, read on the forward strand.
GATCAGGAACTTGGTCGCATCGTCGCTGGCACCAGTAAATCCAAGATCAAGGACCTCCTGGACACGGCCCTCACTGCGGCCACAGACTAACCAATCCAGATCACGCCTAAATGTTGCACCGCGACACGTCGGCGTGATCCCCTCTTTTCAAACCCCCGTCTCCTCCCATATGCCTGACATCAGAACCCTGATCCCCACTTTGAGATCAGCGAAGGAGACGCGCATGACCAAATACACCCGCGACACCGATGTGATCGCCACCCTCACCGATGAACAATTCTGGGTCACTCAGGAAAACGGCACCGAGCGCCCCGGCTCCGGCAAACTGCTCTACAACAAAGAGCCCGGCATCTACGTTGATGTGGTTTCTGGTGAACCGCTGTTTGCCAGCTCTGACAAATACGAAAGTGGCTGCGGCTGGCCCAGCTTCACCAAGCCCATTGAAACGGCCCATGTTTCTGAACACCACGATGCCACCGCTGGCATGATCCGCACCGAAGTGCGCTCCAAACATGGCGACAGCCACCTTGGCCACGTCTTCCCCGACGGCCCACAAGACCGTGGTGGGCTGCGCTATTGTATCAACTCCGCCTCCCTGCGGTTTGTGCACCGCGACGATATGGAAGGCGAGGGCTATGGCGCTTATCTTGATCAAGTAGAGGAGATCGACCAATGAGTGAACGCGCAGTACTGGCAGGTGGCTGTTTCTGGGGCATGGAAGATCTGATCCACAAAATGAATGGCGTTATGGCCACCCGCGTCGGATACACCGGCGGCGACGTACCCAATGCGACCTATGAGAACCACGGCACCCATGCCGAGGCGATCGAGATCACCTTTGACCCCGCCAAAACCTCCTATCGCAAGCTGCTGGAGTTCTTCTTCCAAATCCACGACCCCACCACGCCCAACCGTCAGGGAAATGACCGAGGCACCTCGTACCGCTCCGCGATTTACTACACCGATGCGGATCAAAAGGCCGTAGCCGAGGATACCATCAAGGACGTCGACGCCTCCGGTCTTTGGCCCGGCAAAGTGGTGACCGAAGTCGAACCTGTCAGCGACTTCTGGCAGGCGGAAGAGCACCATCAGGACTATCTGGAAAAGCACGTTGGCGGCTACACCTGCCACTTCGCCCGCCCCGACTGGGTCCTGCCCAAACGCAACGGGTGACCGAAACGGCTGGCGCCCGCGCCAGCCTAGGGCACCAAAGCACGCAATTGCTCTGGCGTGTGCGCAATCACCCCATCGGTTGCGCTCACGTCAAAAAAACCAACACCTGTTTCAAGCGCCGACCGGACAACCTGGTCATACGCCTGCTCCGCTACCGACCAAGCAAAGGACAAGTAAAGCCCGCTCTGCGCAAAGCTGTAGTCGGTGACAAGACTCTCATTAAATGGCTCTAGGGCCTGCGCTCCACCAAATAGCCGCTGCCAAAATCCGCGCTTTTCCTCAACCAACGTGTCGAAATCAAAAGCGTGTGGCCCATTCATCGGAGGAAACTCTCGCCGGAGCACATTGTAAAACTGAGGCAGGGTTCCGGTCATCCCTTCAGGGGAGTTGTAGTCGCGCGTCTCCTCCCACTTTGTCAGATCCCCATACCACGCCATGAAGTTAGGACGTGACACTGGCGCCACCTGCGGATCAAACACCAAAAGATCGTAACTCATCTCAACTCCCCAACTGCCTGCCGAAACACCCGGCTGTGGCTGATCCAGGTCAGCCACCTGTTCAAAGCCCAATGACGCGCGATCAACTCTTGCCCTTTGGGCACCTGCGCAAACGCCGCCAGCATGGGGGCCAGCTGACAATCCGCCAACGTGATCCGCAGCCCATTGAGCACATGCCCTTCCCTCGCGATGGTGTCCAATTCCGCCAACACCATCTCCGCCGCGGCCAGCCCCACGTCCACCAATGCCTTGTCCCAATCGATCCCAGCCTGTTTGCGCACCACCGCATGGGCATAAGCCTGCCGTACCATCGGCCAATAGGCGTAGTTGTCGGCAATCGCGATCACTTGATCCATGCGCGCCACGCACTCCGCATCGTCCGGTACAAGGCACACACCCTCAAATGCCCGCTCGATATAGCGCGTGATCGCGCCGGTTTCATACACAGTGAAATCGCCATGTTTCAGCACCGGCACACGCCCAAACGGGTGAGACTCGGCACCCACTTTTTCAAAGGGATCCTCATGCTGCATTTCAAACGCCACCGGTTTGGCTGCCAGCGCCATCATTGCCACTTTCGTATAGATGCTGTCTTCAAAGCCACACAGTGTGACCGGTGCCGCGAAGGAGGTGCCCGACATCAGCCCAGTCTCTCCACCGCCCAGCGTGCCGCATCCGCCACCGTGGCGTCTTCATCGTCGCACAGCCCCTGTGCAACCTCTTTCAATGCGCCATCTCCGGAATTGCCAATTGCATAAAGCACATTGCGCACAAACCGATTGCGCCCAATGCGCTTGATCGGGGAACCGGAGAAAAATGTGCGAAACTCTGCATCCTGCAATACTGCCAGCTCAGCCAGTTTCGGGGCCAGCAAATCGTCGCGTGCGTGGTATTTCATCTCCCGCGCATCTTGGGCAAACTTGTTCCACGGACAGGCTGCAAGGCAATCGTCACAGCCATAAATCCGATTGCCCAACAAGGGGCGCAGCTCTTCGTCCACTGGACCATGCAGCTCGATTGTCAGGTAAGAAATGCAGCGCCTTGCATCAATTTTGTGTGGTGCCGGAAAGGCATTGGTCGGACAGGCATCCAGACAGGACCGGCATGACCCGCAATGGTCAATTTCGGCTGTATCAGTGTCTAACTCCAGCGTCGTGAACACCGAGCCAATAAAGAACCAGGAACCCAAATCTCGGCTCACCAGGTTGGTGTGCTTGCCTTGCCAGCCCAGCCCCGCTGCCTGCCCCAAAGGCTTCTCCGGCACCGGCGCGGTATCCACAAACACCTTCACCTCGGTCTCCGGACCCGTCTCCGCAATCAACCACCGTGCCAGCCGTTTCAGACGCTTTTTCACCGTGTCATGGTAGTCGCGGTTCTGCGCATAGACCGATATCGCCGCCCGATCCGGCTGCCCCAACACGGCTGTGGGATCATGTTCCGGCGTGTAGCTCTCACCCAACACAATAACAGAGCGCGCCTCCGGCCACAGCACCGACGGATCAGACCGCCAATGCTTGCGCGCCTCAAGCCACTGCATCTGCCCGTGATGACCTTTTTCAAGAAACCCAGCCAGGCCTGCCGCCACATGCCCCACCGCATCCGGGCGACACACTTTGGCCAAATCAAAGCCCATTGTCACCGCTTCCGCCTTCATGCGGGTGGTCAGATCATCCGCCATACGTGCCCCGCATTCTCATTCCAAAAATATCCTCGGGGGTGTGGCCGTCAGGCCGAGGGGGCAGACCGCCCCCTTGCCAACGCCTGTGATCAGAAATCCAGATCAGCATAATGTGCAGGTGGTGGGAAACCGGGCACCTGATCGGCCAGCACAGCGCGGAACGCCGGGCGCGATTTTATGGTCGCATACCAATCTTTCACCACCGCAGAGCGATTCCAATCCACGTCACTGATGTAATCCAGCGCGCTCAAATGCGCGGCTGCGGTGAAATCCGCCATGGTCATCACATCCCCGGCAAGCCAGCGCCGATGGTCCAGCAGCCAATGCATGTAATCGAGATGGTATTTGATCGCCTTGGCGCCAGATTTCACATTTTTGCTGTCCGGATAGCCGGTGCCCATCAGCTTGCGATTGACCCGCTCATACAGCAACTTGGACGTCACCTCATTGTGGAACTTGTCATCAAACCACGCCACCAGACGCCGCACCTCATAGCGCCCATCCGGGTCACGCGGCATCAAGGCTGGATCGGGGTATTTCTCTTCGAGGTATTCACAGATGGCATTGCTGTCCGCCATCATCTTGCCGTCCATCTTCAAGACCGGCACCTTGGCGGCTGGATTGCGACGCAAAAAATCAGGATCCTGCTCCCAATAGCGCTCCTCCACCAGCTCCACCTCAAGCCGCTTCTCGCCCATCATAAGACGTACCTTGCGGCAAAACGGAGACAGGGGCACATGGAACAAACGGTTCATCAGCAGGATCGCAATGTTATTGGGCTTTTCTCTTCAATGCCTTGCCCACTCACATATTTCAATCCGCAAAACACGCCGCACGCGACTCTCCGCGTATGGTGGCCGCCCCGTCCAGGATCGCCGAAGCCCGCCGTCGCAATGCAGATGACGGCTTGCTGGCAGAGCGCTCTTTTGGATTTGGCAACACCGCAGCAAGACGTGCCGCCTGCACCGCTGTCAAATTCTCTGGCCCCACCCCAAAGTAATGCCGCGCCGCCGCCTCGATGCCAAACACACCTTCGTCAAACTCTGCCACGTTGAGATAAACTTCCAAAATCCGCCGCTTGCTCCAGGTCATCTCGACCAGCGGTGTCATCAGCGTTTCCAACGCCTTGCGCGGCCAACTGCGCCCTTGCCAGAAATAGACGTTTTTCACGGTTTGCTGGCTGATTGTGCTCGCCCCGCGCCCTGCCCCCTCGGCAATGGCGTCTCGAATGGCCTCCACATCAAACCCCCAATGCAGGCAGAAGTTGGCGTCTTCGGCGGCGACCACAGAGCGCCGCATCACCGGCGCAACCTGCTCAATCGGCACCCATTGGTGATCCACATGCCCAAGCCGGCGCTTTTCCCCAACCATGGTCCAGGTGAAAGGCGGATTGATCACAATAAAAATCAGAATGGAAAAGATAAACAAGGACACCGACCACATCAGCACCCGCCGCCACCAATACCTCAGCCGCGCCCACTGTCTCGTGAACACACCGGTTTTTGGCGCAGCCACCTTCTTGGACGCCCCCGCCTTGGTCTTTGATTTACTTGCTTTCTTGGCCATGTCCCTGCCGTCTTACTTGGCAAAGGGAGTAGAGGCTCAATACGTGTTACGCAAGCCTACGGCGAACACGCCCACACCCGAACAGTGCACCCACCGCCGTTTTGATAACAATAGCGCAGCGCGTTGTTCTCCGCCTGCGACCGCGTGCCATCCCAGCCATAACCCCAATTGCCAGAATCGCCCTCTGCAATTGCCCCGCAGGTGTTGTAAAATGTATGTACATTGTCACAATCCCACTCACATTCGCTTTGCAGCGCATTCACAGCGTCAGTCTCTGAATATTTGCCGTAGGAATAACCCCAAGCCCCTCCCGGTCCAATTCCGACGGCACCCCAGCATTGGGCAAAGCCACATTCTCCGGCAACCGCAATGCCTGTCAAAGCCGGCAATACCACCGCCGCTGCCAATATCCGTGTCGTCAAATCGCGCATAAAATCCTCCCAATGAATACGCCTAAGTATGAGGCCAAACTCGGAAAACCCCAAATCCGCAAAACAAAACCCCCGGCTGACAAAACAGCCGGGGGTTAAGATTCAGTTGCAGGTTGTGCTTACTCTGCTGGAACCGCGGCGCTGTCGTGGCTCAGCGGTTGCGGAATATGCACCAGCATCTCTTTTGGGCACACCTGCAGGAAGTTGGTTTTCTCAACATCCCAGTGTTGCAGGATATCGCGCGCCTTCACCGATCCGGTCTCGGCCACATGGCGCTCGATCATGCCTTTCAGCTGATCTTCCCAATGCTGCACAGTCACCGGACAGGTCACCAGCGTCTCCATGTTCATCACCCCTTCGGCCTTGCCGTCTGGGTCATAAAGATAGGCCATGCCGCCAGTCATACCCGCGCCAAAGTTGGCACCGATGTCACCCAGGATCACCGCCAGACCGCCGGTCATATATTCACACCCACAGGCGCCACAGCCCTCGATCACAACTTTTGCACCGGAGTTCCGCACTGCAAAGCGTTCTCCGGCACGACCCGCTGCAAACAGATAGCCATCAGTGGCGCCGTAGAGCACGGTGTTGCCGATGATGGTGTTGTCCGCGGCTGACAGCGGACTTGCCATTGGTGGGCGCACCACAACAGTACCACCAGACAGACCTTTGCCGACATAGTCGTTGGCATCACCGGACACTTCGATCTTCAGACCCGGTGCCGCAAAGGCCCCCAGCGACTGCCCCGCAGAGCCGGTTAGCTTGACGGTCAGGTGATCCTCCTGCAGTGCGTTGCGCATACCAAAATTGCGCACGATGTGGCTCGAGGTGCGTGTGCCCACGGTCCGGTGCGTGTTCTGCACCGCATAGGACAGTTGCATCTTCTCGCCATCTTCCAGGAAGCGCGCCGCATCCCGGACAATTTCCGCATCCAGCGTGTCAGGCACGTAGTTGCGGTCTTTGTCGCGGTTGTAGACAATGTCATGTGCGCCATCGACGGTGATCAACAGCGGGTTCAGGTCCAGATCGTCAAGGTGGGCGGAGCCACGGCTCACCTGCGCCAGCAGGTCGGCACGACCAATCACCTCGTCCAAGGACTTCGCACCAATAGAGGCGAGGATTTCCCGCACTTCCTGCGCATAGAAGGTGATCAGGTTCACCACCTTATCCGCGCTGCCGGTGTACTTCTTGCGCAGGTCTTCGTCCTGCGTACACACACCAACCGGGCAGGTGTTGGACTGACACTGGCGCACCATAATACAGCCCATCGCGATCAACGCAGCGGTGCCAATGCCGTATTCCTCGGCACCCATCATCGCAGCCATTACGATGTCACGCCCCGTGCGCAGACCACCATCGGTCCGCAGGGTCACCCGCTCGCGCAGGTTGTTCATCGCGAGCACTTGGTGTGCCTCGGTCAGACCCATCTCCCATGGCAGACCACAGTATTTGATCGAGGTCGCAGGTGACGCACCTGTGCCGCCATTGTGGCCAGAGATCAGGATGATGTCGGCTTTCGCCTTCGCCACGCCAGCGGCAATTGTGCCAACGCCAGACGAAGCCACCAGCTTCACCGTCACCTTACAACGCGGGTTGATCTGCTTCAGGTCATAGATCAACTGCGCCAGGTCTTCGATCGAGTAGATGTCGTGGTGTGGCGGCGGAGAAATCAGGGTCACACCTTTGGTGGAGTGACGCAGACGCGCAATCAGGTCAGTGACCTTCATACCCGGCAGCTGGCCACCTTCACCGGGCTTTGCACCCTGTGCCACTTTGATTTCCAGCTCTTCACACTGGTTCAAGTATTCAGCGGTCACACCAAAACGGCCCGACGCCACCTGCTTGATCTTTGCAGACGGGTTGTCGCCGTTTGGCTCTGGCACAAAGTGTGCTGGATCTTCCCCACCCTCACCGGAGTCAGACTTCGCGCCAATCCGGTTCATCGCCACGTTCAGGGTTTTGTGCGCTTCAGGAGACAGCGCGCCCAAAGACATGCCCGGTGTCACAAACCGTTTGCGGATCGCAGTGATGCTTTCCACGTCTTCAATTGGAATGGCCTCGCCCAGCGGCTTGATGTTCAGCAGGTCACGCAGATGGATCGGTGGGTTCGCCTGCATCTTCGCAGAATACTGCTTCCACATCTCATAAGACGCGCGATTACAGGCCGCCTGCATCATATGCATGGTCTGCGCACCCCAAGCGTGGGTCTCGCCAGACTTACGCGCCTTGTAGAAACCACCAATCGGCAGCACATCGGTGCCCGACTTAAAGCCTTTGGCGTGCACTTCTTCAACCTTGTGCTGAATGCCGCTGACACCAATACCGGAAATCCGGCTGGTCATGCCGGGGAAGTATTCCGCACACATCGCGCGGGACAGGCCCACAGCTTCAAAGTTCAAACCACCGCGATAGGAGGAAATCACCGAAATCCCCATCTTCGCCATGATTTTCAACAGACCTTGGTCAATCGCCTCACGATAGCGCGCCATGTTCTCGGTCAGCGTGCCATCAGCCAAACCACGCGCAATGCGATCTGCCAATGTGTCTTCGGCCAGATAAGCGTTCACCACAGTCGCACCGGAGCCAATCAGCACAGCAAAATAGTGTGGATCGATACATTCCGCAGAGCGCACATTCAGGCTAGAGAACGTCCGCAAACCTTTGCGTGTCAGATGGCTGTGCACCGCGCTGGTCGCCAGGATCATTGGCATCGCAACCTTGTCCACACCTTGCGCCTGATCGGTCAACACAATGTGCCCCGCACCAGAGCGCACCGCATCTTCGGCTTCGGCGCGAATGCGCTCCAAACCAGCCTGCAAGGCGCCGCCCGCATCATAGGTACAGTCGATTGTCACAACCGTGTCATCAAACGCCTCGAGCATGCGTTCAAACTGGCCATTGGCCACAAACGGACTCTCCAGAACCGCAATCTCGGTCTGGCTGCCGTCTTCGCTCAGCACGTTCTTCAGATTGCCAAACCGCGTCTTCAGCGACATCACGCGGTATTCACGCAGCGAGTCAATCGGCGGGTTGGTCACCTGTGAGAAGTTCTGACGGAAGAAGTGGCTCAGAGGGCGGTACATCTTCGACAACACGGCACTTGGTGTGTCATCGCCCATCGAGGCCAGCGCCTCTTTGCCATCCTCAGCCATCGGCGCGAGGATCTGCTCAACCTCTTCCATGGAATACCCGGCCGCAATCTGACGCTGACGCAGTTCTTCGCCGGTATAAGTTGCCGTTTCTTCCACGCTGGCCAGCTCGTCGCCAAGGTCGCGGATCTTGCCAACCCACTCACCAAACGGACGCGCCGCCGCCAGTTTATTCTTGATATCCGTGTCATGATAAAGCTTGCCGGCTTTCATATCCACGGCCAGCATCTGTCCCGGACCAAGCGCGCCTTTTTCCACTACGGAGGCTTCGTCAATTGGCACCATGCCGGCCTCAGAGCCCGCAATCAGCAACCCATCCCCGGTCACAACATAGCGCATCGGGCGCAGACCGTTGCGGTCCAGACCAGCACAGACCCAGCGACCATCGGTCATCGCCAGCGCAGCCGGGCCGTCCCATGGCTCCATCACGGAGTTACAGTAGGAATACATGTCACGCCAGGACTGCGGCAGCTCCACTGCCTGCTTGGACCAGCTTTCTGGCACCATCATGGTTTTTGCCATCGGCGCAGAGCGCCCCGCGCGCACCAGAACTTCAAACACACCGTCCAGCGCAGCGGAGTCAGACGCCCCACCCGGAATGATTGGCTTGATATCCTCAGCAAAATCCCCAAACGACGCAGACGCCATACGGATCTCGTGGCTCTTCATCCAGTTCAGGTTGCCTTTGAGCGTGTTGATCTCACCATTGTGCGCCAACATGCGGAACGGCTGGGCCAGCCACCACTGTGGGAAGGTGTTGGTGGAATACCGTTGGTGATAGATTGCAAACGCGCTTTCGAACCGCTCATCCAACAGGTCCGGATAAAACACCGCGACCTGCTCCGCGAGCATCATGCCTTTGTAGATAATCGACCGGCACGACAGTGACGCCAGATAGAGTTCGCTGATGTTCGCCGCCAGCGCCGCCTTTTCGATCCGACGACGGATCACATAAAGCTCGCGCTCAAACGTGTCCTCATCCACCCCTTTGGAGTTGGAGATCAGGATCTGCTCAATCTCCGGACGGGTTGCGTTGGCTTTCTCACCCAGACAGGTCACATCCACCGGCACATGACGCCAGCCATAGATGCGATAGCCCATCTTCAGAACTTCGGTTTCCACAATTGTCCGGCAGCTTTCCTGCGCGCCGTGATCAGTGCGTGGCAAAAACACCTGACCCACCGCAATCAGCTCATCTTTGTTCGGCTCATGGCCGGTGCGCTCGATCTGATCATAGAAAAACGGAACCGGGATTTGCACGTGAATGCCCGCGCCATCGCCGGTCTTGCCGTCCGCATCCACAGCACCGCGGTGCCAAATCGCCTTCAATGCGGTGATGCCCGCCTCGACAACCTTGCGGCTGGGCTTGCCGTCCACGGACACCACAAGGCCGACGCCACATGAGGAATGTTCTTCGCTTTCCTCATACAGGCCATTCTCAGCCATAAACGTACGCTTGGCTTCTTCTGCCCGCACCCAGTTTTCATCGTATTTGGTCATGGTCTTATCCTTTCGCCAAGTTGCGAAGAGAGCTCTTCAAGCTGAAATTCTCACACTGATAAATCAGTGAATCGTCGTTGTAGTCGGGGTCCTCTGGCCAGAGGACCCGCATCCCTTCATGTGGGGTTTCTTCCAACACACCCATGAAGTTGATCACCGTTTTGCCCTCCAACATCGTGTTGGTGGCACGGTGCAGGTAAAACTCACCCGAAATAGTTGCTTCCAGCGCATTCTGCTGAAAATCCAGTACGCCGGTGAAAGTACCCATCTCAAAGGTCGCCTCGTCGATGTCTCTGCTCTCACCTGTCAGCTGATACTCCAGCGTCATGTCAACGGGGCTGGCCTCTACAAACACCGGCAGTTTAAACAGAATTGTCTGGTCGGACCGGTCTGAGCCCGTGACAAGAATTTGCTGCAGCGACAGCGGATCACGGTTGTCAGTAATGCCCTCCACCGCCACGTCACCAAGCTCTTCAAATGCCATCAGCAGATCGTAGTCCGACGTGAAGACATCAACGAAGTCCAAATCGTCTTTCTCAATCTCAATATGCTGAATGACTTCAGCGTCCCCGGATTGACACCGTGAAACCCGAACAACGGTGCAGTCGTCCATCTGCATCGCAATCACAGGTGCGCAGGCTTCGCGAGGAATACGTTGCCAATCCATTGCCTGAACAGGAGTTCCAGCACTCAACAACACGCAAAAAACCATCACATGTCGCAATACAGCTGTGATCATCTTTCACCCCCTTCTGAAACCGGCCATGCCGGCGCCGTTTGCTCCGCTTGTGGCGGGTCTTCCCTGCGCAGCACGGTGAAATGGCCTTCCAACAGTTTGCGCACTTTGCGCGTTTTCACGTCCATGGCCCGCTCCAAAAGCGGACGCATGATATCGAGTTTCTTCAACGCTTTCACCAGATCATGGGACTCGCCCCGCAAGATGAAATGGTTGAAGGTTTTGGACGCCGGCGAAAAGCGGGCCCAGTGGATACGTTCTTTCGGTGAGTCGCCGTGCAGCACGAGGGAGCGCATGCCGTCTTGTGGCGCAGGTACTTGACGGACCAGATCGGTTGGGAAGCGGCGGCGCCACTTCTGCCAACGGGTCTCTTCCGGCACCACGTTTGGATGCATAGAGAACTGCGGAGACGGCGCCACAACGGTGTCGACACGGGTCAGCGTCGGCAACACAAGCGCCATAAAGCCGCCCATGCTGTTGCCAATCGCAACCACCTCGTCAATGGCTTCGCGTGCCACCACCGTCTCTATCTCCTTCACTATCGCCACGGGCAAATCCGGGCTGTTCATCCATGTTCTGGCCCGCTCTGTGACCAGGATCACGTGGTTCTCTCCGCCCTGCGACGCGGTCCCCACAAATTCAAACGGCGGCATCTCGTTGGGCTTTGTACCCACCCCGCCAAGCGTGACCACCAACCGGTTGCCGGTGCCGCGCATATAAGCCACTTCATGGTCTTCGGTCGCGATCCGCATTTGAATATCGACTCGTTGATCCATTTGACGGCGACTACCTCAGTTGGTCCCGAGGTCGTTAAACAACGCCACACACTGCGCACGTGTCATTTCTTTGCGACCTTCGCCGGCAAAGGAATAGCTGTCCGGCTTCTGGTCGATGAAGATCTCGCTCAGAAGTTCAAACCCGTTGGGGTCGTCAAACAGCCCCATTGGCACCGCCGTCCCACCAGCCCACTCGTTGTCTGCTGTGACTCGATAAAACAGGTTGGTGCCACATTTATTGCACCACGCACGCTCCGCCCACTCCGAACTCTGAAGCCGTGCGATGTGCTCCGCACCGCTCCAGGTGATCGAGTCGGTTGGAACCGAAACCGCTATTAGCGCCGCACCGGTCCAACGGCGGCATTGCTCACAATGACAGATGCCCGCTTGCGCTGGCACTTGCTCGGACTCAAACCGCACCGCGCCACACAGGCATGCGCCGGTCTTGGTCGATGTGGTTTTTGTCGTCGTCATTGGGTCAACACCTCTGTCACGTTAACATTTGGCCGCTTTATGTCGCACAGTCGCAAAACAGCCGTGATACCGACGCAATACCGACGTCCCTTTTGGGAGCCCGTATTGCGCCGATTAACACTTATTCCGCAGCAATTGCCGGGGTCGCGCCCAGCTTTTCAAGGATGGCATCCGCACAATCACGGCCGTCTTTGATCGCCCAAACAACCAAGCTTGCACCGCGTACAATATCACCTACCGCGTACACCCCATCGAGGTCAGTTGCGCCGGTGGTAAACTGTGCTTTCACTGTGCCCCAACGGGTCACTTCCAGCTCTGGCTGATCCCACAGGGTTGGCAGATCTTCCGGCTCAAAGCCCAGTGCCTTAATCACCAGGTCCGCGTCCTCAACATAGTCGGCACCTTCGATCACTTCAGGGCTCTGACGGCCAGAGGCATCTGGTTGACCCAACCGCATTTTCTGCACCATCACGCCTTCAACAGCGTCACCGCCGGTGAAACCCTTCGGCGCGGAAAGCCACACAAATTCAACGCCTTCTTCCTCGGCATTTTGTGTTTCACGCTGCGAACCCGGCATGTTGGCTTTGTCACGGCGATACAGACATTTCACGCTTTCGGCACCCTGACGGATCGCCGTGCGCACACAATCCATTGCGGTATCACCACCGCCAATGACAACAACCTTTTTGCCCTCGGCATAAAGCTCGCCGCTTTCGATTTCCGGCACGGTATCGCCAAAGTTTTCACGGTTGGAGGCGGTCAGATAATCAATCGCTTTCACGATGCCTTTGGCACCAGAACCCGGTCCACCAAGGTCGCGGCTTTTGTAAACGCCGGTTGCGATAATCACAGCCTCATGTGCATCGCGGATCTCCTGGAATGTGATGCCTTCACCCACATTGCAGTTCAGCTTAAAGGTCACGCCGCCATCTTCGAGCAGTTTGTTGCGGCGCATAACCACATCTTTTTCCAGCTTAAATCCTGGAATGCCGTAGGTCAGCAAACCACCAGCCCGGTCGTAGCGATCATAGATGGTCACTTGTAGACCCGCACGACGCAAACGGTCTGCCGCGGCCAAGCCACCAGGGCCTGCGCCAATGATGCCGACGCTCTCAGAACGCTCCTGAGCAGGCGCAAGAGCCTTGACCCAGCCCTTTTCCCAAGCGGTGTCGGTGATATACTTCTCCACCGAGCCAATGGTCACGGTGCCGTGGCCAGATTGCTCGATCACGCAGTTGCCTTCACACAGGCGGTCCTGCGGGCAAATACGGCCACAGATCTCCGGGAAGGTGTTGGTGGCTTGGCTGACAGCATAAGCTTCTTCCAGACGGCCGGTCGCCGTCAGGCGCAGCCAGTCAGGGATGTTGTTGTGCAGCGGGCAGTGGCTCTGGCAATAGGGCACGCCACATTGGCTGCACCGACTCGCCTGCTCTTCTGCTTTCGCCTGAGCGAACTCCGCATAGATTTCGTCGAAATCTTCCTTGCGTACAGTGGCGCCACGCTTCTCCGGCATGTCGCGATCCACAGTCACAAATTTCAGCATAGGTTGCTTAGCCACGTCAGCTGCCTCCTGATTAAATCCAGTTCGGAGTGTTTAGATAATATTCACAGGATATAAAAGTCAATTGCACTGACCTATATTTCAGTTTTTTGACAAATATCGCAGTGCAGCCGCAATAATTGGAGCGATTTATGGTCCGATTCGGACCTATATTCTGTATTTCCCTTGAATCATTGAGCATTTATATGTGAGTCGCTCAACCAAGGATCCCACCGCAAATGGCACTTTTTCACATTTTTCTGGTGGCGATCATTCAGGGCCTCACCGAATTCCTGCCGGTCAGCTCCTCGGGACACCTGATTCTCCTATCGAAAGTAACCTCGCTACCGGACCAAGGACTCGCCATTGATGTGGCCGCGCATGTCGGCACCTTGGGCGCTGTGATTCTCTATTTCTGGAGGGATGCAAAGATTGCTTTCGGAGGTTTGCCCCGCATGTTGACCGGCCGCGTCGACACGCCCGGAGCCCGTCTGGCCTTCCTCCTGACGACCGCAACCATCCCGGTTATATTCGCTGGCCTCGCCTTAAAACTCACAGGATTGGATGAAGCTTTGCGCTCCGTCGCCGTGATTGGCTGGACCATGATCCTCTTTGGCATCGTGTTGTGGTGGATGGATCAACACGGCCCCCAAACCAAATCTGAAACGGACTGGTCTTTGAAAGACGCGCTGAAGATGGGCCTCTGGCAAGCGCTCGCCCTCATTCCCGGCACATCGCGCTCCGGCATCACCATCACCGGCGCCCGCCACCTGGGCTATGCCCGCAAAGACGCGGCAAAACTGGCCATGCTGATGTCGATCCCAACCATCCTAGCCAGCGGCACTCTGCTTTCACTGGATGTCATCAAAGAAGCCAATATGGATCTGGCCAAAGACGCTGCCATCGCCGCCGTCTTTTCTTTCTTCGCCGCCTTGCTTGCGCTGGCTTTCATGATGCGCCTGCTGCGCTCTGTGAGCTTCACACCGTATGTGATCTACCGCATCCTTTTGGGCGCCGCCTTGCTCTTCATGGCTTACAGCTGAACGCAAAAAAGCGCCGCTGAAACAGCGGCGCTTTTTGTATTCGTTGGGAAAATCGGCTTACGCCAGCGCTTTCACCCGTGCGGACAGGCGGGACATTTTCCGCGCTGCAGTGTTCTTGTGATAGATGCCTTTGCTAACGCCACGCATCAGCTCTGGCTGAGCAGCACGCAGAGCGGCGACGGCTGCGGCTTTGTCACCGGATTCGATGGCTTCTTCCGCGGCGCGGATGAAAGTACGGATGCGGGAACGGCGTGCTTTGTTAACTTCAAGACGACGCTCGTTCTGACGGGCGCGTTTTTTTGCCTGAGGCGAATTTGCCATGATCTGAGACCTTTTGGTTCGGTACGGTTTATTGCGTGCTACATCCCGAACGGGCTCTCTTCTTCAGAGAATCAGATCAAGCCTAAGCGGGCTGCACGCGCATGTATGGTGGCGCTATATAGAGATTTTGCAGCGGAACGCAATCCCAAACGCGCCGTGTGCACTGCCACACATCACTCACGCTGATCTTTCAAGGCACGAAACGCCTCCAACCGCACCTCAAGCGCATCAAAACGCGCCGCTATATCACTACCAGCTGTCGCTCGTTCCTTAAGAGACAAAACAAACATCACTGTCTTTAGAACATCACGCCAGCGCGGATTATCCGGCAGCGTTTCGATCAACAGGTACTTGTCCAGCGTGCGGGTTTGCAGCGAGGTTTTGTCGAGGTTCACCCGCCAGATACCACTAGTTTCCGCAAAGTCGATCTTGGTCTTACCTGTCGCAGCTCCCCAAACCTCCAGTGAATCTGACATTAGGGTCACGATTGTTTCGCGATAGCTTTCACCCGATGGGCCGTTTTCCGCATCATCTCCGCCTTGCGATATTAGAGAAGGTAATGAGGTATCTACAACATCCCTCAGAGAATTGACAAACTGCGCCCGTGGCACAGACGCGCGCATAAACAATACTGCCCGCCCGCCGCCTGCCTCTGGCAGCATGGCAAACAAGCTCACTTGATGAAGTTGCCCGCGCAGCGTCACCTCTATGTGAATTGGCTCATCCTCAACTTCCGTTTGCTCCAAAGGGGCCACTACCTTTTGCGGCAAGACATCTTGCAGGCGGCTCTTTTTTACGGTCACGGGCTTATCAAGCACCTGTTGGGCCGCCTCATTAACATAAGTGACCACCCCACGCGCGTTGATACAAATCAGACCATCCCCCAAAGTATCAAGCAGTTGCGCCATACGCCTTTGTGACAAACGCAAAGCGTCTTCGATCTGTATGCGGCGCTCAATCTCTTCTTTTAACTCTCGGTTTTCTGCCGCCTGACTGCGGGCGCGGCTGGCCTCTAAAAGTGTTCGGATACGGCTGAGAAGCTCGTCTTTTGCAAAAGGCTTCACCACATAATCATTGGCCCCGGCTTCAAATCCGGCCAGCATGTCACTTGTGCGCCCGCGCGCTGTTAGCAGAATGATCGGCAACTCATGCAGCCGATGACGCCGCCGCAAGTCCCGCGTCACGTCCAAGCCGCTCAGGCCGGTCATCATCACGTCCAGCACAATCAGATCCGGACGTTCCTTGGCAACACAGCGCAAGGCTTCCGAGCCGTTATGGGCAGTGGCAACCCGATACCCCTGCGGCCCAAGCAAGTTCTGCAGCACCTGAAGGTTGATCGGTTCATCATCCACCGCGAGGATCAATGGCGATCCTTCCGGTGCCACGCCGCTGGCGGCTCCAACCTCTGCCTGCAAGGTTGACGGCTGCACAAGCTCCGCTGGCAAAAGGTCATCCGACAACGCCAGAGGCGCTTGATCTGTCACAGGTAACAAAACACGAAACTCAGCCCCCTCCCCAACCGTGCTGGACACTTCGATACGCCCAGACATCATATCCGCGAGGTGCCGTGCGATGGTCAGCCCCAACCCCGTGCCGGTCGCTTGCCCGGATCCATCTGGTGTAAGCTGTTCTAATGGATGAAAAATACGCTCCATACTGTCGGCTGCAATACCCGGCCCATGATCGCGGATACTTACGGCCAACTGAGCTTTTTCCGTGGCTCGAGCCGTAATCTCAATGACACTTCCTTCGCCATATTTCACAGCATTGGACAACAGATTAAAGAGGATCTGCTCAAACCGAACCGGGTCTGCGACAACCGCGGGCAAATCCTCTCGCAGGTC
The DNA here is from genome assembly GCF_900182745.1 of Shimia sagamensis. Taxonomy (GTDB): domain Bacteria; phylum Pseudomonadota; class Alphaproteobacteria; order Rhodobacterales; family Rhodobacteraceae; genus Shimia; species Shimia sagamensis. The sequence goes on from NZ_FXTY01000001.1 coordinate 472,013, forward strand.
AATTTGGAAGGTAGCCGGGTCCACATGAAACGTTGGCTGCAGAAGATGCACCACGTTGCGCACAGAGTGTGAAACATCAACGGGCTGCATGTCCAAACGCATGCGACCTTCACGAATGCGGTAAATATCTAGGAGGTCATCCACCAACCGTGACAGACGGCGCGCACTGAAGGTGATCAGACGCAGCTGACTGGCCTGAGCCGGCAACATGTCCCCCATCGCGCCGCCTTCAAGGGTTTCCAAAATGCCAATAATCCCGTTCAGAGGCGTGCGCAATTCGTGTGAGGTATTGGCCAAAAAACGGTCCTTGATTCGATCCGCCTCTTCCAATTCAGCGTTCTTTTCACCGATCTCCCGCAGCTTCTCCTGAAGTTCCGCGTTTTTGTCTCGGATCATGTCCAACTGATCACGCAGGGCCCGTCGCATCTGGTTCACAGCACGGGACAAACGCGCATATTCCACAGGATGATCGTATTCCGGCAGGGCATCATTGAGACTGCCGGTGGCCACAGCACTTGCAGCTTCCGACATTTTGCGCACGGGCCTTGTGATGGCATTGGAGAATATGAAAGACAAAAGCGCCAACCCAACGGCGGCCGCCAACCCAATCAGTATCAACGTGTCGCGCAACCGATAGCTGTTCAGAAAAGCCATCTCTTTGCTGGTCTCCGCGATCACGGTCCACTGTGGGAACGGCTCTTCCAATTCTCGCCATGCTGAAAGTGTAGGTATCCCTGCCAGCCCTTCGTCCAAGACTGCGACACCCTCAATACTTTTCATCGGTTTTGGAATTCGAACCTGCTCGCCAAGGGACAAACCGCCGCTGGACGCAATCACAAGTCCGCCAGAAGAAATGACAGACAGTGACGCATCTCCGTCCTTCACAAGACGTTGCAGGCTGTTGGGCGGAACTCGTAGGATCATTGCGCCTTTATGACTGCCGTGAAGCCGCACAGGCACTGCCAAATACGCCGCCAACTCGCCAGTAATTGCATCCACGGCATAGTCCTGAAACACTGGATCGAAACCGTCGCTGGATGTCACCTTATGAAATGCCTGCCCAAGACCGATAACACGTTGGTTCAACGGCCTACCGAGGTAGGCATCTTTATATGCAGAATACACCACCTGCCCGTGACGATCCGCCAAATAGAGATTGTCAAACTCCGCCTCTTGTAAAAAGTCGAGAAAATCCTGATGAAATCGGCGGTGCGTGTTGGAGTACTCAAGCGCCTCGCGTAACAGTTGATCTTCTGTCTCTCTTTCGTCGCGTTGCCCTTGAGCGCTATCCACACCAAAAATGTTTCGCAGCGTGGCACCGGCCTCTTCCGGCGTGCCCTCAATTTGCCGGAGCGCATGGCTAAACCCGTAAAACTCACCCACCGAATAGCGCACGTTTGCAGACTGCGCGAGGCTCTCCGCTTGCCGGGCCGCATAGGTCATATACTGGGAAATTTCGCTCGCCTTGGCGTCACGTACAAAAGCAACCTTCTGAAAGGTCTCTGTGGTGATGATCTGGTTGACCAACCGATAAAACACCACACCTCCGAGTGCCAGCGGCAGTACCGAAGCAAGGAGGAAGGTGACAAGCAGGCGCGCGCGAATTCCCTGAAGAGGCACAGTAGCTCCAAAATTTGTGGTTTTGCTGCAGGTGATCCTGAGACCTGACCAAGAGCGAAACAAGTATCCAAATCCAAAATGTCCAAGATTTTTTTGATTGAACTGCGGCTCCAACAACTTGAATGAGTTAGGTTTTTAAAGGGTGATCCCCTTCAATTTGTCACGTTTTGACGAAATTGCCGATTTTTCTGGTGCCATTTCCAAGGCGGCCAAGATTTCAATGCACAACATCCGTGGCGATTGGCGAGGAGACCAATTGCAACCATGATTTGTATCGTGAGGTCCAAAAATTGGGGCCATCCGGCGGATTGATATAAGGTGGGACAACCCACCTACACAGGGAGAGACAAAATGAATTTTAAGGTTACCGCCGGGCTTCTGGCTTCGGTTGCGGCTTGGTCCACTGCCGCTCAGGCTGAAGAAACTGTGCTCACCGCACTGCCGGATCAGGTCACTGCATGGGTGGAAAACTTCAACCCGTTCAACCAGACCACCGCGGCGCCCTCCGTTTTACATTTCATGTACGAACCGCTGATCATTTTTAATGCCATAGATGGTGGCAAGCCGATCTACCGTTTGGCCACCGCGTTTGACTACACAGATGACCTCAGCAGCATCACCGTGACCCTGCGCGATGGCGTACAGTGGTCTGATGGAGAAGATTTCACCGCTGACGACGTGATCAAATCCTTCGATTTGGCCCTGAGTACCCCAGCTCTAGACAGCGTGGGCATGGCCCAGATGCTGTCTGGCGTTGAAAAAATTGACGACAAAACCGTGCGCTTCAACCTTGCCACACCTTCCAGCCAAGCGATGTACCAAATCGTGCGGGTGCCAATTGTGCCTGAACACGTCTGGAGCGGCGTTGATGATCCTGTGACCTTCACCAACCCAGATCCGGTTGGCTCCGGTCCGCTGACCGAAATCCGCCGTTTTACTCCGCAGGAATACACACAGTGTCGCAATGCTAACTATTGGGATGCCGACAGCCTGAAAGTGGACTGCATGCGCTTCCCTCAGATCGCCAACAACGATCAGGCACTGGCGGCTGCCGCCAACGGACAACTTGATTGGATGGGCTCCTTCCTGCCAGACATCGACAACACCTTTGTCGCCAAAGACCCAGAGCACCACAGCTACTGGCTTCCGGGCGGCTCGCTTGTGGCCTTCTATATGAACTTCGAAGCGCCTGAGGCTGGTGACAAAGCCGCGTTCAACAATGTGAATTTCCGCCGCGCCGTGTCCATGGCATTTGATCGCGAAGCAATGGTCGAAATTGCAGGATACGGTTACCCAACCATCAACCAATACCCCTCCGGTCTTGGCCGCGCTTTTCACGCTTGGAACAACGCCGAGGTGGATGAAAAATTTGGTGCCTTTACCCAATACAACATCGACGCAGCCAAAGCGCTTTTGGCCGATGCCGGCTTTAAAGACACCGACGGCGACGGCTTTGTCGAATCCCCAGAAGGCGAACAGATCGAGCTCGAAGTCATCGTGCCAAACGGTTGGACCGACTGGGTCAACAGCTGCCAAATCGCAGTTGAAGGCCTGAACGCAGCAGGCATCAAGGCCAATGTGTCGACACCTGAAGCTGCGATCTGGACTGAGAAGCTCATCACCGGTGAGTACGACATGGCCATCAACTCAGTCCGCGTCGGCGCGACACCGTTCAACCAGTACCTCGACTCATTACACGAGGACAACCAAGCCAAATCACGCTTTGCAGCCTCACGGTATTACAACACGGAGCTAAGTGACCTTCTGGATGCCTTCACGCAGACCAGCGACACTGAAAAACAGATGGTGATTATGGCTGAGGTACAGGAGATCATTGGCGAGGACATGCCGCTGGCCTACGTCTTCAACAATCCACGCTGGTATCAGTACAACACCAAGCGTTTCGCCGGCTTTTTCAACTCTGAGAACCCAGTGGCCAACCCGGTGGTACACAAAACTAACCCCGCTCGTCTGGTGCACCTGCTGAACCTGCGCCCGGTGGAATAAACTCCCTACCTTCGGGGCTGCTCACCAGATGAGTGGCCCCGCTTTTGGCACGATACTTCCCTTCCGACAGATGGTTTGACCTGATGCGTTTTCTATTGAAGCGGCTTGGCTTCTACGGCGTGGCCTTTCTTGTGGCTGCGACCTTCAACTTCATGATCCCCCGCATGCTGCCCGGTAACCCGGCCGACATCATGCTGGCCAACTCCGGTGGCATGATTGCGCCAGAGGCCCGCGACGCGCTGATGGCAACTTTCGGCTTTATCGACGCTCCTTTGCACGAACAGTATTTTGCCTACCTCGGCTCGATCTTCACTTGGGACTTTGGCCTGTCGATCAAGTTTTACCCGATGCCAGTGGCCGATGTGCTGATGCAGGCTTTGCCGTGGACCCTCTTCCTCACTGGCTCTGCCCTGTTGATTTCCTTTTCCATCGGCACGCTGCTGGGCATCTTGGCCGCTTGGCGGCGCGGACAGCTCACCGACGTGATTGCCTCCCCAACCGCCTTGGCACTGCAATCCGTGCCAGCCGTGGTGGTGGCTCTCTGCGGTCTCTACTTCCTTGCGGTACAAAACCGTGTCTTCCCGACGTCCTACGCCTTCAACCCGAGTCTAGATCCTGCCTGGAACTGGGAGTTTATCTCGTCGGTTCTCTACCATGGCTTCCTGCCGGTGGTCACACTCAGCGTCGTATTGATCGGCGGCTACCTGATCACCATGCGTAACAACATGATTGGCCAGCTTGGCGAAGACTACCTTGCCATGGCCGAGGCCAAAGGCCTGAGTGATGCGCGCGTGCGTTACGCTTATGCCGCGCGCAACGCACTGCTGCCATCTGTGACCGCTCTGGCACTTAGCTTTGGCGCGCTGTTTGGCGGCTCGCTTATCACCGAGGTGGTGTTCAACTACCCTGGTGTCGGCAACCTTTTGTATCTTGGCATTGTTGGGCGTGATTTCCCGCTAATCCAAGGCCAGTTGCTCATCATGACACTTGCCATGCTGCTCGCAAACTTTGCGGTAGACCTGGCCTATGTCTTCCTTGATCCCCGATTGAAGAGGGCCTGATGTCTGATCTTCTCCGCACCTTCCTGCGCAACCGCAAAGCCGCCATCGGTCTGACCATTGTGCTGATCTATGTGGCGATTGCGATCTTTGCGCCTCTCATTGCGCCGTTTGATCCTGTTGCCCGAGTAGGTCGACCACACCAAGCGCCGTCGGCGGAACATTGGCTCGGCACCACCCGCATGGGCCGCGACGTGTTCAGCCAGCTGATCTGGGGCACCCGCACGTCGCTCATGGTGGGCATCGTTGCCGGCCTGATTGTCACCGCCATTGGCACCGCCATCGGCATCACCGCTGCTTATTTTGGCGGCTGGGTCGATGACATTCTGAATTTCTTGACCAACGTTGTGCTGGTTCTGCCGCAACTGCCGCTGCTGCTGGTGCTTGCTGCCTTCCTTGGCCAAGTGGGGCCCTGGGCCATTGCCCTCATTATCGGCCTGACATCTTGGGCGTGGGGCGCACGTGTCACACGTGCTCAAGCCATGTCGCTGAAAACCCGCGACTTCATTCAAGCCTCCGCAATGATAGGGGAGCCAAACTGGCGTATGATCTTGGTGGAAATGTTGCCCAACCTGCTGTCGATCATAGGCTTCAATTTCATCGGCTCCGTGATTTTCACCATCATCACCGAAGCCACGCTCGAATTCCTTGGCCTCGGCAGCCCACTCGCCACCTCCTGGGGCACCATGCTCTATAACGCGCAAACCGCTTCCGCCATTATGGTTGGCGCCTGGTGGGAAGTGCTGGCCCCCTGTGCCGCGATTGTCCTGATCGGGATTGGTCTGTCTCTGATGAACTTTGGTGTCGATGAAATTGCCAACCCACGCATGCGCACCCTTGGCAACGTGGCCAAAACCCTGCGCATCGAGAAACGACTGACCCGTCAGCGCATGCAGGAGGCCAACCAATGAGCCCTCTACTTTCTGTCAAAGACCTTCGCATCGACTATCTTACTGCTGGTGAGCCCTTTACTGCGGTGCGCGACATTTCGTTTGAGATCCAGCCCAACGAAATCCTCGGCCTCGCCGGAGAGTCCGGCTGTGGCAAAAGCACAGTGGCCTACGCACTGATGCGCCTGCACAAACCGCCAGCACTGGTGCGCAACGGTCACATCCTGTTTGAAGGCCGCGATGTACTCTCCTTTGGTGACAAAGAGCTGCGCGCCTGGCGTTGGTCGGAGGTCTCCATGGTGTTCCAAAGCGCGATGAACTCGCTTAGCCCGGTGATGACCATCTTCCGGCAGTTCTACGACATGCTCCGCGCCCATGGCACAGTGTCCAAAGCGCAGGCGCAAGAACGTATTGCACAGATGCTTGAGATGGTGGGCATCCCGTCTGACCGAATGCACGCCCATCCGCATCAGCTCTCCGGCGGCATGCGCCAGCGGGTTGCTTTGGCTTTGGCGCTCACGCTCAAACCCAAACTCATTATCATGGACGAACCTACCACCGCGCTCGATGTGGTGGTGCAGCGTGAAATCCTGCAAGAGGTGCTGCGCTTGAAAGACGAGCTCGGCTTTTCCGTTCTGTTCATCACCCATGACATCGCCTTGATGGCACAGATTTCGGACCGCATCGGCATCATGCGCGAAGGCAAGATTGTGGAAATTGGCACCACATCACAAATCGTCACTGCGCCAAAGCGCGACTACACCCGAAGCCTATGGGACGCGATGCCGCTCCTCGCCCAGCGTCCGGAAGGAATGGCCCATGCCGTCTGACACCCCGATCCTCAGCCTTGAAAATCTAAGCAAAACTTTCGCCGTGCGCCCGGTCTTCGGCCGCGCCTCGGCGGTCAACGCGCTTCGTAATGTGTCGCTGGACCTCCTGCCAGGCCGCGCCCTGGCTTTGGTCGGCGAAAGTGGCTCCGGAAAAAGCACCTTTGGCAAAATGATCGTCGGCGTTCACGCCCCCACGTCCGGGCGCATTTTGTTTGAAGGCAATGACATCTCTGGCATGACCGCCAAAGCGGATCAAAAGCGCTACCGCCAAGCGGTGCAAATGGTGTTCCAAGACCCGTTCTCCTCTCTGAACCCAGCCCATACCATTCGACACCACCTGCTGCGCGCTTTGGCGTTGCATCAACCAGAAGCCGATCCGGACACTGCACTGCAAGCCATCCTGAAAGACGTAGAGTTGGACCCGGCCTCGACCCCAGGCAAGTTCCCACATGAACTGTCCGGCGGCCAACGCCAGCGGGTGAACTTCGCACGGGCTTTGGCTGTGAAGGCAAGGATGATTGTGGCGGATGAGCCAACCTCAATGCTGGATGTTTCGATCCGAAAATCAGTTCTTGGTTTGATGCAGCGCCTCAAGTCTGAGCACGGTCTGTCGATCCTTTACATAACTCACGACATTGCCACCGCTGAATACTTGGCCGAAGATACGGCTGTGATGTTTCGCGGCCAAGTGGTCGAAAAAGGCCCAACGTCTCAAGTTGTTGGCAATCCGCAGCACGGCTACACCAAGCTTTTACGCGCCGCTGGTCCTAATCCGGAGGTGCGGCTCACCGGCAGCGACGCTGGATTTGCTGCCCAGGCCAAACTGGTACGTGAGGCCAGTACCCAGGTGGTAAGCGCGCTGTGCGAAATCAACCCCGGTCATTTCATTGCTGAACACACGGAGATGGCACATGTCTGACATGCTGGCGACACTCTTCAGCCTGCGCCGCCATTGTGATCCACCGCTCCGAACAGGGGTATATATCGCCACCCATGCGTACTCTTTTTGACACTGCCTTAGTCATCCAACCAACAGGACGATAGAAATGCACTTCCACCTCGATAGCCTCTGGCACGCAGAAGACGGCGCCATGGAGTTTGCCCTGATCAACTGCGGTGACACCCCTGTCACCAACCCGCGTCTGGTTTACACCACCCTTGTGCGCACCCTGCGCCCATCGCGCTGCACTGGTGCTACACTTGTTCGGCGTCAGGCCAACTTCCACGAATACACCTCGGAAGACGGTTATGTGCTGAACCCTGGTGAAACCTGGCGCTTCACCGAGCAGAGCCTCACCCGTCCGGCGCAACACTCCAACGAGGGCCCGAAATCAGCGGGCGTGGTGCTTGAGGACGGCACGCTCGTGCCTGTCTTTGCGAGCGAGTTGCAAGCGCCCGCTGCACTTGGCAAAGCCACGCCAACGGAAAACGCAGCCTTGTCCTGCGGAGTGCTTCCACAACCCAACCGGGTTGAGGTGAGCCACTGGTGCGCCAACGCTCCCATGCACTATGCCGTGGCGCAGCGCGATCTTGCCACCATTCAAGCGGTCTCCCATGTCGCCGACCTCACCCGTCGGCTGTACCCTCTCGCGCCAGTGCCTTTTGTTCTGACGGCAAAAGACGACGTGCCGCAGCTACAGATCACAACCGACTCGTCACTTGGAAATGAGGCCTACCGCATCACTTGGCAAAATGGTCAGCCCACGCTGTCCCACGCCACCAATCAAGGGCTTCTCTACGGCCTGATCACACTGGCCCAAACCCTGACCAACGCCTATCAGAACGCAGTCAATTACGGCGTGCCGTTCACCGGCGAAATCTCCGACGCCCCCCGCCACGAATGGCGCGGAGCGCATCTCGATGTCTCACGTCAAGTCTATCCGATGGAGCAAGTGCTGCGCTACGTGGACATCATGGCCTGGCACAAGATGAACCGCTTTCATTGGCACCTGACCGATGACGAAGGCTGGCGGTTGGAAATCAAAGCCTATCCGCAACTCACCGAGGTCGCAGCATTCACCGGCATGGACCTGCCTGTTCTGCCACAGCTTGGTGCCGATGTTGCTGGGCAAGGTGGTTTCTACACCCAAGACGATGCGCGCCATGTGGTGGCTCATGCCGCCATGCTGGGGGTCGAAGTGATGCCGGAAATTGACGTGCCGGGCCACTGCGCCTGCGTCCTTGGCGCATTGCCAGAGCTGGTCGATTCCGAAGAGCCGGAAAGCTACTGGTCGGTGCAAGGCTACGCCAACAATGCGCTCAACCCGGCAATCGAAGGCTCCTACACCTTTGCCACCAAAGTGCTCGAAGAGGTGCTCGACATCTTCCCGTTTGAGGTCGTTCACATTGGCGGTGACGAAGTGGCCGAAGACGCTTGGATGCAATCCCCCAAAGCGCAAGCCATGATGCGCGAGACCGGCCTCAAAGGCACCCACGAGCTCCAAGCCTATTTCCTGCGTCAAATTCAGGATTTCCTCGCCGACCGCGGTCGCAAACTGGGGGGCTGGGAAGAGGTCGCCCATGGCGGCGGTCTGGACCCGGAGAAGAGCCTTTTGTTCGCTTGGACCACCGTGGAAAAAACCGCAGAACTGGCCAACGATGGATACGATGTGGTCAGCACGCCGGGTCAGGCCTACTACCTCGACATGGCGCTGTCCGATGCGTGGTACGCGCCGGGCGCCAGCTGGGCGGGGTTCACCCCGTTGGACAAAACTTATGCCTTTGAAGCGGACAACGGTGACACCGCACTTCAGGGTCGTCTCAAAGGGGTTCAAGGCTGCATGTGGAGCGAACATCTCACGACGTTGGAGCGTCGTAATCACATGATTTACCCGCGCCTGAACGCCATTGCCGAAGCGGGGTGGAGCGAGGCTGAGAACAAATCCTTTGAGCGCTTCGCCGCGCTGGCGGAACTGATGCCACGCCTTTAACTAGAGAGCCCCCAGCCATTGGTTGGGGGCTTTTTCAATTTACAACTTAGTCGCCCAGCGGCTGTGGTCCGGTCCGACCATGATAGGCCGTCAAAGACGCCCGAATGCGGCGCAAGTTTTCCGTGGTCTCCGACGCCATGCCTTGCGCCACTGCCATCGCCAGCGCATCGACCAGAATCATATGCACATACCGCGAGGCTGTCGGTTTGTGGATGTCACGATCTTCCGGCAAATCCACCACAATTGGAATGCTGCACGCATCGGCCAAACGCGTGCCCGGCTTGGTGATGCAAATCGTGGTCGCACCATATCCACCAGCAATTTCCGCCGCGCCGACAATGGCATCAGCCTCGCCGCTGGCCGAAATTAGAAACAAGACGTCACCCGCCTTCAACGTCGCCGCCCGCATCTGCAGAATATAGCTGTCGCTGGTGGACACCGACGGGATGCCAAGACGGAAAAACCGGTTGGCGGCCTCTTGGGACACATTGGACGATCCCCCACCAATCCCGGCAAACAACACATGTTGGGTGTCCAGCAGCGCGGCTTTTGCCTGCTCCATCACATCGGAGTCAATCTGGTGGCGCATCGTATTTGTGGCGGCAAACAGCGCCGCGAGAATTTGATCAACCGCCGTGTCACCTGCAGCCGGGGCTGGCAGCGGATCGGCGGAGAGATATTGTCGGCTGACCGCCAGGTTTTGTGCCAACCTCAGCTTAAATTCCCGGAAGCCATCACAGCCCAACGTCCGACAAAACCGGATCACTGTGGGCGTGCTGACCTCACAGTGTTTGGCCAATTCCGCTATGTTCATGGAACTGACATCTTCGAGGTGTGCTTTGACGTAATTGGCCACCTTTTGCTCCTGCGTCGCCAGCTTGCCGTCGTGGTGATGCAGCGCGGAGATCACATCACCCGCTCCGGCGCGTCCCTTTTTGGGAGGCAGGTTGTCCAGATTCGATTCGGTGGCGTTATCGGTCACATCAGCCTCACATCTCGCTCAACGATATGTAATTCAGATACATTTTCGCGTCAAACAGGACAAAAACCTCCCTTTAGTTACGGCGACTTGCTGCCAATTATGTACCTTAGTAACGAATAATGCTTGATTGCCCGCCGAATTTGAAAATATACGTACCTAAAGTACACATATCGTTCAAGGGGAGGGGGCCGATGCGTCACTGGGCAGAAACTGCCAGCGCGAAGATCAACAAAGTGGTTGAGGCCATTGTTGCAGCCCTGATGCTGGCTTTGGTGCTTGATGTCTGGCTCGGAGTGGTCGACCGCTACTTCTTTCACTGGCAACTGCCGTGGCCAGAAGTGCTGGCCCGCTATCTGATGATCTGGGCCGCGATGTTGGCGGTGTCATCCGGCATTGCCCGGCGCGACCACATTGGCCTGACGGCCTTTATCATGGTTCTGCCATATCAAGTCCGCCGCGCCGTTTTGATCCTAATGGACATCATTGCTCTGGCGCTGTTCCTCTACGTGGCATGGTATGGCATCGCCTTTGCCCAATCCGGCGCCCCACGTCAGGCGATGATCTTTGGTGTCAGCCTCGCGCCTTTCTATGCCGCGATCCCAGTGGCCGCGATCTTATCCTCTCTTCAGCTTGCGCTCGTTTTGTTGCGCGACCTGGGCACGCATATCGACAATCCGCCCTTCTCTGATCACCTCGAAGAGGAAACCTCATGATTGTCGCCATCACATTTGTGCTGCTCATCTTGTTTGGCATGCCCATTGGCTTTGCCATTGGCTTGGCAGGTGTTGTGGGTCTGATCGACATGGCTGGCACACAGTTTCTCGCCATCGGCCCAAGCAAGGTTTTTAACGGCCTGAACATTTTCCCATTCCTTGCGATGCCGTTTTTCATCCTAGCTGGGGAGATTATGAATGACATCGGCATCACCAACCGCTTGGTGAAGCTGGCGCAAGTGCTGGTTGGTCGCTTCCGTGGCGGCTTGGCCCACACCAACATGCTCGCCTCGGTCTTTTTCGCCGGCCTCACCGGCTCTGCCACCGCTGACGCCGCCGCCTTTGGCCGCACGTTGGTCCCCGCGATGGTGAAAGAAGGCTACAAACGGGATTACGCCTGCGCCGTGACCGCCGCCGGCTCCATCATCGGCCCCACCATTCCGCCTTCCGGCCTGATGGTGGTCTATGGTTCCCTAATGGGCGTTTCGATTGCAGGCCTGTTTGCAGCCGGTGTCCTCCCCGGCCTCGTGATCTGCCTTGTTTGCATGTGCGTCATCGCCATTGGCGGCAAGCGTGAAAACCTGCCCAAAGCTGTGCGTGGAGCCACGCCACGCGAAATGAGGGACACCTTTGTCTCTTCCCTCACCGCGCTCGCCATGCCCGTCATCATCCTCGGCGGTATCTTGGGTGGCATCGTCACCCCCACCGAAGCGGCATCAATCGCCGTGGCCTATGCGGTGTTCATCGGCGTGTTTGTTTACCGCACCCTGACCATCAAAGGCTTCTACGGCATGTTGGTGCGTACCGCGCGCATCACCGGCGTGATCTTTGTCATCATCGCCTTTGCTGGCATCCTTGGCTGGTGGATGAGCTTTGAGCGCATCCCACAACTGATCGCGGAAACCGTGCTGGGTCTTTCTGACAACCGCTATGCTGTGATCGCCATCATCATTGGTCTCTTGCTGCTGGTTGGCATGGTGATGGACATCACCGCCATCCTGATCATCTTGGCCCCGGTCCTAGTGCCGCTGACCGAACAGGTTGGCCTCGAGCCGATCCACGCAGGCATCATTTTTGTGCTGGCACTGAACATCTCGTTGATGACGCCACCGGTCGGTGCCTGCCTCTTTGTCTTATCCTCGGTCACCGGCGAAAAACTGGAACGCATCTCCATCAAGCTGATTCCGTTTTTGCTCGCGGAAGTCGCTATTCTTTTTGCCTTTGCCTTCTGGGAGGACGCCGCGCTCTGGCTGCCCCGAATGCTCGGCTTTGCACAATAACCACCAAAAACTAAACCCAACGGGAGGAACCCATGAAAACACTTATCAAAGGTCTGGCAATCGCCGCGACAATGACCGCGACCAGCGCATCCGCTGGCGGCGTGATCAAATTTGGCCACGACAACAAAACAGACCCGTTTGAAAACCCGGCCCACGCCTGTACCGCCGTGTTCTCCAACATCGTGACAGCCGACACCAACGGCTCGGTCTCCGTTGAAGTCTTCGGCTCCAACCAACTGGGTTCCGCCGCAGAGCATGTGCAGCAGGTCCGCGATGGCATCATTCAAGCCACCTTGACCTCCACTGGCGCGCTGGCCAGCTACTACCCACGTATCGACGTGCTGAACCTGCCATTTGCCTTCAACGGCAACGCTTCCACCTACGAAGTGTTTGACGGTGACTTTGGCAAAGAACTGGCCGCTGACATCGAAGTAGAACTGGGCGACGTTGTGGTTCTGGGCTTCCCGGACACCGGCGGTTTCTTCGCCGTGACCAACTCCAAACACGCGATTGCCGACCTGAAAGACTTCGAAGGCATCCGCATCCGCACCATGACCCTGCCATCGCATCAGAAGATCATGCAGTCTTTGGGCGCAGAGGCCTATCCATTGTCTTGGGGCGAAGTCTACTCCGGCCTGCAAACCGGCGTGATCGACGGTCAGATGAACCCGGTGCCAATCATCTCTTTTGCCAACTTCGCCGAAGTGCAAAAGCACATGACCCTGACCAACCACCTGTTCTCGCCATACACTTTCATGATCAACCGCGCATTTTATGAAGGCCTGAGCGACAGCGAGCGTGCCACCATTCACACCGCAGCAGAAAACTGTGTGGCTGCAAGCCGTGGCCTGTCCCGTATCATCGAAGCCTCTGATCGTGGTCTGGCGGGCCTGATGGACAAAATCGAAGTGACCGCTCTGTCCGCAGAACAGCGTGCCGCCATGGCAGGTGCCGCGCAGCCTGCGTTTGAATCCCATGTTGCGGAAAACATGGACGCCCGCGCCGGTGAGCTTCTCGCCAAGTTCAAGGCTGAGGTTTCTGCGGCCAACGCTGCCAGCTACCTCGATTAAACCGATCCCACCCCGCACCTCCAATTATGGGTGGGGACTTGGGCAAGCATCCTGTGTGATGCTTGCCCGACTTGATTAACAAAGGACCAAACCATGCGGGTTTTCTGTGCTTCGGTTGCCACCGAAACCAACACTTTTTCGCCGTTGCGCACCGATTTTGCTGATTTTGCACAGAGCTTTTATGCCCCACCCGGAGAACACCCAGAGACTCCAACGCTATGTAGCGCGGTTTTTCCCGCTCTTCGCAAGCGCGCCAACGCAGGCGAGGTTGAGCTGATCGAAGGCACCGCCACCTGGGCCGAGCCCGGCGGATTGGTGAACGCGCGCACTTGGGATCGCCTGCGCGAAGAGGTGCTGGATCAGCTGAGAGCCGCCCTGCCAGTTGAAGCCGTTGTCCTGGGTCTGCATGGCGCGATGATTGCTGATGGGTGTGTCGATTGCGAAGGCACCTTACTCGAAGCTGTGCGCGATATTGTCGGCCCTGCCGTCACCATTGGCGTGACCTTTGACCCGCACAGCCACCTCAGCGACAAACGCGTGAAAAACGCCGACATCATCACGGTGTTCAAAGAATTTCCCCACACGGATTTTGTCGAAACCGGCGAAGCCTGTGTTGACCTGACCCTGCGCGCCGCCCGTGGCGAGATCATTCCGCAGATCTCTGTGTTTGATGTACGCATGATGGACGTGCTGCCCACCAGCCGCCACCCGATGCGTGGCTTTGTGGACAAGATGATGGCGCTCGAGGCAGATGGCTCGGCCCTGTCAATCTCCACCATCCACGGCTTTATGGCGGGCGACTCCCCGGACCTCGGCGCCAAGATCATTGTGATCAGCAATGGGGACAAACCAGCAGGCACCCAGTTGGCGCGCGAGCTTGGCTTGGAGCTATTCTCTTTTCGCGGCACGACAAAGCCGGAGTTTCTGACGGTCGAAGACGCCCTCACCAGCGCAACCTCTGCAAGCACCGGCCCAGTGATCATCGCGGATGTCTGGGACAATCCCGGTGGCGGTGTTGCTGGTGACTCTACCATCCTGCTGCAAGCGGCGCTGGACACGAACGTCGCCAATATGGCGCTTGGCACCATCTGGGACCCAATGGCCGTCCGTCTGTGCCACGCGGCTGGCGAAGGCGCAGAATTCGACCTGCGGTTTGGGGGCAAGACCTCCGCCCACGCAGGCGCGCCAATCGACGCAACCGTAACCGTTCTGAAGGTGGCCACTGACGCTGTGCAAAGCTTTGGCGACTCGATTGTGCCGCTGGGTGACTGCGCGGTGATCGACGTGAATGGCATCAATGTGGTGCTCAACTCCAACCGCTCTCAAACCTTTTCACCGGACCTGTTCACCAACCTTGGCATCGACATTGCTGCCAAGCAGGTTGTGGCGGTGAAATCGACCAACCACTTCCACGGCGCCTTTGCTCCGGTTGCCGCAGACATCCTGTATGCGGCCGTCAACGGCCCGTATCCAAACGACCCAACCACGACTCCTTACACCCGCCTGACGCGCCCGCTGTGGCCCATTGTTGAGGCGCCGCATGAAGAGGCACTGGCATGACATTCCCATCCATCGACACCCCAGCAGTCCTGATTGACCTCAACATCGCCGAGGCCAACATCGATCGCTACCAGGCCTACTGCACCGATCAAAAATTACATCTGCGGCCGCACATCAAAACTCACAAACTGCCTATGCTGGCAAAACGCCAGCTCGAGGCGGGTGCGGTTGGTATTTGTTGCCAAAAAGTCAGTGAGGCTGAGGCCATGATAGCCGACGGCGGCATCGAAGACGTGCTGATAACGTACAACATTCTCGGGGCTGACAAATTGGCCCGCCTGCGCGAACTTTCAGAAAAGGTCCGCCTCAGCGTCATTGCTGACAGCAAGGCAACCGTGGATGGCCTTTCCGACACATTTGCCGGGGCCTCAACACCCTTAACGGTGCTTGTAGAATGTGACACCGGCGGCGCGCGCTGTGGCGTGATGACCTCGGAACAGGCCGCCGATCTTGCAGCCTATACCGACGCACAACCCGGTCTGACCTTTGGTGGCCTGATGACTCATCCCCCAACGGGACAGGAAGCCGCTGTGCAAAATTGGCTGTCCTCAGCCACTGATCTCATCTCCGCGTCCGGCCTTATGGTCCCAGTGGTCTCCATCGGCAGCTCCCCTGGCATGTGGTTGGCCCACGACGTGCCGATCGCCACCGAGTACCGGATTGGCACCTACATCTATAATGACCGCTCCCTTGTGGCCCATGGTGTCTGCACCGAGGACGATTGCGCCCTCACCGTTCTGGCCACCGTGGTTTCCGTGCCAGACGGCTCACGCGCCATCATCGACGCAGGCTCCAAAGTGCTGACGTCCGATCTGCTTGGCCTGCAGGGACACGGCAAAGTCATTGGCCGCCCTGACATCACAATTTCCGGCCTCGCCGAAGAGCACGGCATCCTGACCGCTGAAACCATAAACCTCACCGTCGGCGACCGCCTGCGCATCATCCCTAACCATGCCTGCGTGGTGACCAATATGATGGATGAGGTGCAACTGATACGTGAAGAAACCCAGCTCGGTCCCCATCCCGTTGCCGCGCGCGGCAAGGTCTGGTGACCCCCGCGCCCAAACCATTTCTCTTTTAACCAAACACAAGGACTCCAAGACATGAGCAGCAAAAAAATCGTACGCCTCGGAGATGATCGCACCGGTGCCGGTGGACAGCCTCTGCCATTTGCCCCGGCCGTACGTGCCGGCGACTTCGTCTTCATCTCCGGCCAAGTGGCGATGAAAGAAAACGGCGAGATCGAAGACGGTGGTATCGAAAGCCAGACCCGCCGCACCATGGAAAACCTGATCAAAGCGCTAGAACTGGCCGACTGCACCCTGGAAGACATCGCCAAAGTTGGCGTCTGGCTCGACGATCCCCGCGATTTTTGGACCTTCAACCGTGTCTACGCCAGCTACTTCCCCAACGGCGGCCCAGCCCGCTCCACTGTGCGTTCTCAGATCATGGTCGATGCCAAGGTGGAGATCGACGCAATGGTCTACAAACCACTGGACTAAAAAGGCGTCACAAGACTGGAAGTTGTGTTTTGGCCCGCCGCTCTGGCGGGTCTATTTCACGCCAAATTGATAGTACCTACATTTCTATCAAGCGTAGCGTCCTCTATCGGGTCTCAATTGGAGATTGAGCAAAACATAATGTTGCGACAGGGCAATTGGCGGTGCATGATCGAACTCAAGAGCTATCTACCTGCCTAATCTGTCAACCAATCAACACAACCCGGTTACCCTCATTCCCGCGCCCTAAAGAAGCATTCACGGTCAATTTTGTTTGCATCCAGTAGATGAAGAAGCGCGTCGCTCAGGGACGTGGCATCACCCAGGGCATCGTGGGCTCGCAAGGTGGGTCGGCTCAAACCAAAGAATTGCGACAATCCAGCGCTATTGACGTTTGCAATATCACGCTCTGATATTGCCGAAGACATCACCGATTTTAGGTTGAAAAACCGTTGTGCCGGAATAGGGGGACACACTCCCTGGACAAAACAGCTGATGCCCAACGCAAAGAGCTCATCTTTGCCCCAACTCCAAAAATCGCTGCCCAGAGAAAAACTGTCCAGCATCATTAGAGCATCGCGCAAAGACACGCCTTCGGTGTCCAATCGATGGTCCGTCAAACCTGTTAACTGAACGAAATACGGATCGAGCTTACAAACACGACCATGTCTGTCTTGCGGCGTTACAATCACGTTCAGCGTATTGACGACCCGGGCTGGTCTCTGCAAGTCGACCAGGACCGCTCCAATTTGGACCAGTATTGGATCTGGGTCATTTGCTGCAGACCACACGCGATACATTGCCCCATCACGCGACATGTATTCCGTATCGAATATGACAATTTTTGACATTTAATTATCCCATTACATTGATCGGCCGTCGAGCCGACCCTTTTGTTCCCAAGATCAAAAAACACATTAGGCCCGCCTACGTGAATGTGTGAACGCGTCTCGCCGGGGTCTCAGCTTCTTTCGGCAGCCACACCAATTGCTGCAAAACATGCACATCAAGCGGGTCAAGACCGCGCCCCAACGGTTTTGCAAACGACTTCAAGCCAACCTGTCAAAACACCTAGTCCCCAAATTTTTGTAGATTCCTCCCTAACTCACATCTAGTGTGCATATGCGCATATGTACTTATGGGTATAATAATGAGTCTCACTCATAGAACAATAAGTGGAGGATAGAAATGTTATTTGGAAAGACGTGTTGCGCCCTGTTTAGCGCAGCTTCGATCATGGTTATGGCGACCACCATTCAAGCCAACGAAGCTTGGCCGGACTTGCCTGTTGGGTTCAAAAATGGCGTATTTGCCCAAGACGGCAACACCGCCTTTATTGGACTAGGATCCACTGGGGACGCCCTTTTTTCGATGGATTTAGGATCCGACGTCCGCAGTTGGAAAGCGATGAGTTCTTTTCCTGGGCCATCTACAAATGGGGCCGCATTTGCTCTGGCTGGCGACAAGCTTTTTGTTTTCTCAGGCTCCGGCAAAGCGAACCCAGGCGACGCCTCACCAATCATTTTCACTGATGTTTATGCGTATGACACTTTGGCCGACACTTGGTCCAAGATCGACACCGCCACGCCGGTGGGTCTGCTGGGAGCTTCGGCCTATGCAATTGACGAGGACCGCATCGCGATCTTCGGCGGCTACAACAAAGAGCTGTTTGATGGCTACCTCCATGATGTCCTGACCACCGATAAGGAAAAAGAGCCAGAAAAGTGGCAAAAGATCGTGGATGACTACATGGGTATGCCACCCGAAGACTATCTCTGGAACACACAGGTACTGTTGTACACGGTGTCCACAAACTCTTGGTCTGATCTCGGTGAAAACCCCTACTTGCCCAACACAGGTTCGGCCGTAGTTGAAAATGACAAAGGTATTTTGCTCATCAACGGCGAAGTAAAACCGGGGCTGCGCACTCCAAAAATCAAGCAGGTTGCCTTTGAAGACAACGGTGCGACGTGGACAGAGATGCCGCAACTTCCGGCACGGGTCGGAGCATCTTTGCAGGAAGGTCTTGCAAGCCCATTCGCAGGGTATTCAGGCGACGTACTGATTGTGGCTGGCGGTGCCAACTTCCACGGCGCCCGCGCTCGCGGGTTTGCTGAACAATGGTTTACGCACGCTGGTTATCCGAAAGCCTTCAACGCCGATATTTACGTGATGAAAGAAGGCTGGTCCAAACAGGTCAATGACTTGCCTACGGGTCTAGCTTACGGCGCGACATTCACGACCCCGGAAGGCATCTTGGCCGTTGGCGGAGAAGATGGCGAACGTGCGGCACGGACAGAGGCCTTCCAACTGAGCTGGGACGGTGAACAAGTGGTTGTCACCAATTAACGCCCGCGCTGTCGGCGGTTCGCAATGGGCCAATCGCCGACAGAACCCAACAAAGTTTAACTTGCAGCGCTCGCTTTCAGCCTAATTGGCTGTTAGACAACCCGAAACTTACCTAAATTCGCTAATCCTGGTCAGCTTAATGAACCAAACACCCAATTCCCAAGTGCTTGCCGCCAAGCGTCGTGTTTCGGATACAGTCGCCGACGTAATACTGAGCCGCATTATGAGTGGTGAGTATCACGAGGGAGAGTTTTTACCCTCTGAAAAAGAAATGATGACGGAGTTCGATGTTGGGCGGGTTAGTGTTCGCGAAGCGATCGCATCTCTGAGGTGGCGAGGTTTTCTGAAAGTAAAACAAGGCGAGCGCCCGCGCACATCAATGCCCGACCCTCAGGTTGTCATTCAACAGATATCGCATGTGGCGCATTCCATTCTGGGATCCCCGAAAGGGGTCGAACAATTCAATCAGGCTCGGCTTATTTTTGAGCAAGGAGTGGTGCAATTTGTTGTCACTCATGCCAGCGATTCCGAAATAGACATAATCAGCGGGGTGCATGCGGAAAACGCCGCTCTGTTGGGGCAACCAAATACATTTGTCGAGGGGGACGTCGCATTTCATCGCGCGCTCGTAAATGTCACCAAAAATCCGATCCTGATCTCGTCACACACGGCCTTGGTGGAATGGCTCATTCTTGATCGGGTGCAGAAATCAAAAAAGAACCCAATGGAAAGTCACAAGGAACACGAAGCCATCATCGCGGCAATTCAAGCGCGCGACATTCGTGGCGCCCTACAGGCAGTGTCAGATCACCTACAAAAAACGGTTTCCTCCTGACGACAAGCAACACGAAGTTCCAGAAATCATAGCCGGACATCATAACGGAGATTCCAGCCGCGCACCAAAACAGGCTGGGCATCATTGATGGGTTTAGGGTGTATGTTCCAGACACTGGTACACACCGTCACGCAACACACCCACACTGTTCAAATCACTATCAAGCATCGTTATGGACGCACTAAATCCAACCGCAATTTGACCGTAGGTGTTGTGCACTCCAGCCGCGCGCGCGGGATTGGCGCTGGCAAACACCGCAGCGTCACCCAAGGTGGCCTCGGTCATTTGCGTGATATTCCTAACTGCTTCATTCATGGTCAGATGCGCACCGCCAATTGTGCCATCCTCGCCATTCAATCGTCCATTCTCCAGCACGATGCGTTTTCCGTACAACATCATTTCCGTAGAGTTACCGTTCATCGTTTGCATCGCATCCGTGACCAAACAGAGCCGTTCGGGAATGGACCTAACCGCAAGATTGAGATTGCGGGGATGCACATGATACCCGTCTGCAATAAGGCCGGCAAAAAAGTCTCCGCTGCCAAGGGCCGCACCCACGACACCCGGATCTCGAGCGGTTGATTGGCGCATGGCATTGAAAAGATGTGTCACCCCCACGACGCCTGAACGCGATGCCAAATCCATGTCCTCTGCACTTGCTTCGGTGTGGCCAGCAAACAGCTTGATGCCACTGTCACTGAGCTGCCTTAGCAATTGAGGATTCTGCTCCTCTGGGGCAAGTGTGAGAAGAATGTTGATCGACTTGGCCGCCTCACAGAGCAAGTCAGCATCTGTTTTGGTTAGGGGGCGAATAAAGTCGGAACGGTGAATGCCAGGCCTCACCGGAGAAATGAAAGGGCCTTCCAAATGAATGCCAGCCACGCCGGGCACCCCAGACGCGACGGCCTGCGTCACAACCTCAAGCGCTTCGATAAAGCCGCTATCTGGTGCGGTGGTAAACGTTGGAAAAATATGTGTCGCGCCGCCGCGCGCAGAGGCGGATACCAACGTTTCAAGCGCAGCCACGGAAACGTCAAAATTGAACTGCACGTCGCCAGCGCCATTAATTTGCAAATCAATAAACCCCGGCATGGCCACAGGCACACGAATGGCGTCTTTGGGTACATCACTGGGCGAAACGCCTTCATGCACTGCAGTAATTTGTTTCTTAGAAAAGCAGATTAGTGAGTTGGGTTTTGAAGTTAGAGAGGCGCCGTCATACAGCGCGTCGGCAAACACAAATGAACACAGTTTGGGATCAACCATTGTTTAGCGGACTTTCCTGACCATCTGGATGCACAAGGTGATAATAATTGCCAAGCTCGAGTTCCTGCGCAGCATCCTCATCCAGCATCACAGTTACCTTTTTATGCATTTGCAAAGCGCTAGCGGGACAGGCTGCGGAAACAGGACCTTCAATCATAGACCGAACGGCCGCTGCTTTGCTGGAGCCTGTGCCCACAATCAGACATTCAGCAGATTTCAGGATTGTCCCGATACCAACCGTAAGCGCGTATCTGGGCACCTCGTCCATCGTCTTAAAAAATCGGTGATTTGCGTTTCGTGTACTTTCCGTCAACGTCTTAAGACGGGTTTCCGAAGCAAGGCTGGATGTCGGTTCATTAAAACCAATGTGGCCATTTTCGCCAATCCCTAACAACTGAAGATCTATCCCGCCAGAAGCCAGAATTTGCGCTTCAAATTGCGCTGCGGCTTGCCCCGGATCCGTGCCTTGGGACATCGGAACATATGTGCGCTCCGGATTGATGTCTATTTGGGAGAAAAGATGATGAGTCATGTATGTGCGATACGAGGCAGGGTTATCCTCGGGAATTCCCCAATACTCATCAAGGTTGAACGTCGTGACCTCAGACCATTTGGTGCTGAATTTCCGTGTCATGGAAACCAGCTTGGCATAGACGTCTTCCATCGTGCCGCCGGTCGCCAATCCCAAAACCGACTTTGGCCGCTGTTTCACTTGTTTTAGCAAGCAACGCGCGGCATGCGTTTTGGCCTCTTCAGCGGTTTTGAAGATCAATACCTTCACTGGGACGCGCCTTTCGTGATGGCAGCAGACAAAGCTCCATACATCGCGCTATGTTTGCCCAACCCCGCCGGAACAATTTGCGGCTGAAATTGCATCGGCTCCTTTGATAGGTGCCGCTTGACGCCACTTAGGAAGCCTTCTGCCAATCCGACACCACCACCAAGAACAACGCGCTCAACCCCCAGAACTGCAACCAGATTGGCGCAGAGTTCGGCGATAGATGAGCACGCATCCTCAAACAGCACTTGTGCCCAATGCTCTCCTGCAGTCGCGGCGGCAAAAACTTGATGGCACGTAACGGGACCATGCCCCAACTGCTGTGCCATGGCTTCGATTGCACGGCCTGAGGCCCTGCTTTCATATGTGCCCATTCGTCCACATCCGCACTGACGCACGCCATTTCGGCTTACCATCGCGCCGACGTGACCTAGCATGCCATTTGGAGAATGCAGTGGTGCGCCATTCAACACAAAGCCAGCTGAAATACCGGTTGAAACAGTCAAATAGGCCAAAGAGGATACATTCTGACCAGCACCATAGCGATACTCACCAATCGCGGCCGCCTGAGTGTCGTTCAATGCTACCACCCCCGGCCCAAGAACATTGGACAAACTTTTTGCAAGCGGCAATTGATCGAGGTCTTTCAGGATGGAGTGGTTAACAGATGACCACAAGCCTTGATCGTCTAGCTTACCAGCAACAGCAACGCCAATGGGCGCGCCTTCTTTGTATCCGATCTCTTTGGAAATCTGCTCCAATTCCCGCACCAAAACGGCCGGGCCATCCGCGCTCTTTGTTTTGCGAACAAGCGCGTTCTGAACCTTCCCGCGCGCAAATGAGACAGCGGCCAGTTTGGTGCCGCCCAAATCAACTGCAAAACCGTTCAATTCAGTCACTGTGTGTGTCACCATTTTCGTCGTCCCGCGTTCGCAATGCCTCGTGGAATTTTGCAGTGTTGACCTCCAACCGCGTGAGGACCGTGCCGACGGTCACGCAATCCGCGCCTGCCTCCAAAGCCATGCGTGCCATCTGTGGCGTGTCATAGCGCCCTTCCGCCATCACAAAGCGGTTCAATTGACGCAGATCCGAAACGAGTTTTAGATCTGGCCCACGGCTGTCGGTTTCTGTTTCTGCCGTGTAGCCGGACAACGTTGATCCCAGAATTTGCGCGCCACCAGTGGCGGCTGCCGAGGCATCCGCAAATGTCGCACAGTCGGCCATTGCCAGACAGTTGTGCGAAAGGATGGTGCCCAGAATCTCAGCGGCAGAAATTGGCCTGACACGATCGGTGGCATCATAGGCAATTACATCTGCGCCCGCTTTCGCCAGGTCGACAACATCCTGCACCCAAGGGGTTATGCGAACCGGGCTGTCACTCAAATCGCGTTTAACAATACCGATGATCGGAAAGCATAACCCTGCTCTAACCGCGGCCACATTGTCCGCACCTTCGACCCTTACCCCAACCGCGCCACCGGCTATTGCGGCCTGAGCCATCGCCAAAATGATATCCGGACGATCCATGGGACCGTTTTCAACTGGTTGGCAAGACACCACCAACCCGCCTTGAAGTTGCTTCAGTTCGTTCATTGTCTATCTCATCAAACTTGGCAGGCCTGTAGCCAGAATTGGAAAGGTGCAAACCAGTACCAGAACAATGATGGGGGGCAGCAACCAAGGCAGGATGGCCTTAGCCAGCCGCTGATATGGGATGTCACCAACCTGAGCGACAACAAACAAGGCCATGCCCATCGGCGGCGTTAAGATTGAGATCATAAGGTTCAGAACAACGATGATGCCGAAATGTACGGGGTCCACACCGAATCCAAGCGCGACAGGCACCAAAATCGGAACGACAACCAACAAAATAACCAGTGATTCAATAAACGCCCCAAGCACGAAGATCATGAGATTCACAGCGATAAGAAACGTCAGCTTATCGTCAGCAATCGCCAAAAATAGATTGGCAATTTGCTGAGGCGCCTGCTCACGTGCAAGAACCCATCCCAGCAGCCCAACACCTGCGATGATGGTCGCGATGGCCGATGACGTGACCACTGTATCGTAGATCGCATCCCAAAGTCGGCGAAACGTGAGTTCCCGATAAAACAGCAAATCAATCAAGATCGCATAAAGAACAGTGATTGCCGCCGCCTCAGTGGGAGAGAAGTAACCGGAGAATATTCCGCCAACAATAACCACGGGTGTCAGCAAAGCAGGGAGTGACTTAATAAACATCCCGGCAATTTCGCCGGCGGGTTTTATAGTGTCGGTTGGATACTCCCGTTTTCTTGCAACGAAGTAGACCATGCACATCAATGCCCCTGCGCACATAACGCCCGGCACAATGCCACCCAGAAAGAGCTGACCAATTGACGTATTCGAAATCACACCATACAGCACCATCGTGATCGATGGCGGCACCAACGGTCCAATCATGGACGAAGCCGCTGTTATGGATCCCGAAAACTCATCGTCGTAGCCAGCTTCGCGCATCGCTTCGATTTCCATTTTTCCGAGGCCACCAGCATCCGCAATCGCAGAGCCGGACATGCCTGAGAAAAACAGAGACGCCAGCACGTTAACATGGCCCAGACCGCCTGTAACATGGCCCACAAGTGCGCGCGCGAAACCAAACAGATGGTGCGTGATTCCAGCGGAATTCAAAATCGCGGCAGCCAAGATGAAAAGCGGAACCGCCAGCATTGGGAAACTGTTGAGGCCATCGACCATACGCTGCGTAGCAAACGTAAGTCCAAGCCCAGAATAGTAGAAATAACCCATCGACACAAAAATCATGCCAATACCGATCGGGATGTTCAAAAGGACCAGCAGGAGCCAGCCCACCACAACGCACAAAAGGACCATGCTCAGGACTCCGCTTTTTCGAGATCTGTGGATGTGAATGAGGTGAAGTTGGACAGTAATCGCCAGAAAATGCGGTGCACGATAAGCACCAGAGCAACAAAGGCGGATGCATAAAGAACCGCGTCGGTTGTGGGCAAAGTGACCGTTTCGTTGTTCCAGGTTCGAAGGATTGTCTTATAGGCGATCCAAACCAGGTGACTCGCCAGAGCGATGTAGACGCAATCGACTAGGATCGCCCATGTTTTCTGAACTTTGGGGGGCAGCGCTTCCATAAGAAAGCCCATACGCAAATGCGCTTCATCTCGCTCCACTGTCCCGATACCGATGAGGGCCATCCAAACCCAAAGCCACCGCGCCAATTCTTCCGTCCAGATCGGACCGACAACCAAATTGGTGCGCCCAACAATCTGTAAAACCATAACAAAAAACAGAACGATGAATAAAACGGACGACACTGAAGCCTCAAAACCGTATTTTCTCTTCATTCTTGATGCCCTTCCGTAAAATTTTGGGGGACCAGTGTGCCCCCCAAAATAGGTGGTGTTATTCGCCGCGAACTTTTGCGATGGCACCGGCGCCGAACTCAGCTTCCAGCTCGCTGTAATACGGCTTCATCGCGTCACGGAACGCGGCTGTGTCAGGCTCTGTGATAGACAGGCCTCGCTCTTTGAAGGTGTCGACCAGCTTGGCTTCCGCATCAAAAGTCAGACTGTCAGACACGTCCCCGCCTTTGGCGACTGCAGCTTGCACCCAACCTTTTTCTTCATCTGAAAGGCTGCCCCAGGTGGAGGTGCCAATCTGGATCGCGCTGGACGCAATAAAGTGGTTGGTCATCGCGATATGACTCTGCACTTCATAGAACTTCATCGCCTCGATGGTCGGCAGCGGGTTCTCTTCAGCATCAACCTGGTTAGTTTGCAGCGCCAGATAAACCTCGGCAAATGCCACTGGTGCCGGGGTTGCACCGGTGTTTTCTGCATAGGCAATCAAGAACGGCACATTTGGTGTCCGCAGGCGCAAACCAGCCATATCTTCGAGCGAGTTGATCGCCCGGTTGGATGTTGTCTGGCGGGTGCCATAATACCAAACGTCCAGAAGATGAATGTTCTGTTCATTCATCTTGACGGCCATTTCCTGACCCCACGAACCAGCCACGATTTGCTGCAAGTGATCAAAGTTGTCTACAACGTACGGCGCGCCAACCAGCTTCAATTCCGGAATGATATAGGACATGTCAGGGTAACCGGTCATCACCATATCAAGTTCACCGGCTTGAACCTGCGCCACCATCGCTTTGAAATCCCCAAGAGAGGAAGATGGGAACAGTTTGACGGTCATCTCACCGCCAGAAGCTTTCTCCAGCTCCTCCTTAAAGGCAAGCGCGCCCTGATAGACATTAGAGACCTCATTGTCCTGCATCCCAAATGTCAGGGTCTTTTCTGCAAGAGCAGCACCCGACATCATCAGAGAGACAACAGTCCCGGTGATAAATTTGTTCAGCATCTCTTTTCCTCCATGCTGTTGATTTGCGGCACTTCGTCCGCTTTTTGTCAGGTTTCCCCAACGGGTTTTGTCTCGCCGAGCAGCGATTTGGGCGCCGCCAATCGAGAACGGTAAGATCGCTCCAGGTGATCATCCATTTGCTTGGTTGCTGAGACCACGTCGCCGCCCAATACGGCCTCGTAGATTGCGCGGTGCTCTTCATAAACTGCTGCGTCTTGCGGGCGTAAACTGGACGCATCCTGCTGGCGCAAACTCGACGAATTAGGACGGTGAGCCAACATCTTGCTCACAAACATATCATGCAGTTTCAGAATAATTGGGTTACCGACAACAGCCACGATGGATCGGTGAAACGCGATATCGGTTTCCGGAAAATGTTTCGTTCCAACGGCCAGCAGATTGTCTTCGAGCGCCACCTGCATTTTGGCAACTTGAATGTTTGAAGCATTTTCCGCGGCCACACGAACGGCACCAGCCTCGATGAACTGGCGCATCTGCTCTAAATGCGCAGCACTCTCGGAATTGCCGAGAATTTCTCGAATATGGTCACCCGCTAAGGTAAAAACATCCTCTAGAGAGGGCGTTGTGACACGTGGGCGCTTTCCGGTGCCGGTAGAAACAAAACCACGCAAATGCAGATTTGAGAGCGCCTCACGAACGGTCGGACGCGATGTCGAAAACTGATTACACAACTCACGCTCCGTCGGGACCGCATCGCCCACAGCCAGGCTCCCGTCTTTGATTTGAGCAATAATCGTCTCCGCAATGAGATCCGCAACTCGCTTAGGGCTATCGCTCTGAATGTCCTTTTCGGGCAGCATTTTCATCCTCCTAAGCTTGGTGACTTCTGCTTTTACCGCTGCCAAAGGCACCACGGATTATCACCTGAGTTATCAACTTTTCGATTTTGGTAATTCCAAATGGGCATTTTGTCAAACCATACTTTACCAAACCTCCAGTTTCGGCTATCAAAATTGTCAAAATGGTATCGAGACTGTGATCGGTACCGCCAGAAACACACCAAGCATGAGGAAATGATGGATAGTTCACTTACCGGGATGTACGCCGCACTTTTGACAGGCTTTGCCGATAGCGGCGCATTCGACGCGGACAGGCAAACGGCAATCACCAAATACGTGCTGCGACAAGGATTGAAGGGGATTTACATTGGCGGCAGCAGCGGAGAATCCGGCCTCATGTCCACAGAAGAACTGCTTGAACAGCAGTCTGTGATTGCAAATCTCACACAGGGCCACAAGACGAGTGTGATCGCACATGTGGGCCTACCCAATATTCGCGACTCGATTTCTCTGGCCAAATCGGCCGAGACGTTTCAGTTTGACGCTCTGTCAGCCCTACCACCGCACTCTTATCCGTACTCGGATGAAGAAATTTACCACTACTATTCTGAGTTGGCCGCCGCCACGTCCCTGCCGCTGATTGTTTATGAAGTTCCGATACGGACATCGCGTCCCCTTCCTCTCGAACTGCTTCAAAGGATCCTGGACTTGCCCAACGTTGCGGGTATCAAATTCACGTCCACGGACCTCTTCAAGCTGTCCATGTTGCGTAAAAGTCGCCCCAACAAGCTGTACTTCTTTGGCTTTGATGAGATCTTCGCCGCAGCGGCGACTTTGGGCTGCGATGGCGGGATCGGCACGACATATAACTTGCTGGGACGGCTCTACGTAGAGCTGTACAACAGTGTTCTGGAGTCCAATTTGCAAAAAACGCAGGAGCTTCAGAGCATCTCTCAAGACTTTGTTGAAGAGCTTTTGCCAACTGGCGTCATTCCGGGAATGAAAGCAGCCTTAAGATCCATTGGTGTCGACGCCGGATATGCGCGCGGCCCCCTGATTGAACAAGACAAGGCCGCTGAGCAGCGGATTGGTAAGTTTCTTGAAAGCTCTCCAGCTCGAGATTGGCTAGCCTAAACACTCTGTCACCGCGCATCTGACTTTCGTCACAAGGCCGTTCAGGCATCGCGTTCGAGCAAATTTAGTGTTTCGCCAGGCAATCAGAGTTGCATTCGGCGAGACACTCAAAGCCAACAGTGGACCCGACTTTCACAGCGAGCCCCAATGAGCGGTGGGATGGACTTGCAGCACAATTGGCCCGACCTCTCAACCCCCATTAGAGGGCCTTTATGCCCGAACACCATGGGATGAGTGCCACTTCGCAAAACACGCCCCCACGACACCGCAGATAACACGAGTAGTCATCCAACTGATCAGCTGCTCTTCTGGCGCAAACTCCAGAGATCCTTGGCGATTGCGCTACCAGAGAATACTTGAACCGAGGTGAAGTGTGTTGGTTTCTCAGCTTTTTGGGGATGTGGTGGCTGAAGAAATCCCCGCATCTCCGACGAAGTTCAACGAGCGCGAGTTGGTCTCCGACATGGCCCACCGCTCTTAGCCGAGGCAAAGATTCTAAGTGATACCAATGTGTTAGCTGAAAAGTGGTGCCCAGAAGAGGACTCGAACCTCCACGTCCATACGGACACTAGCACCTGAAGCTAGCGCGTCTACCAATTCCGCCATCTGGGCACGGGTTGGTGAGACAGGCGTTTAAGCCTAGCTGCGGGGGGTGTCAACGCGATTCTCCGACTTTTTCCCTTTTTGTCTCCTCGGAAAAATCTTTGGCAGAGGAGGCCCGAAAATTTGGCAAAAGTAGCCGGGGTTTCTTGTCGCGCCCCTGCCATTGTAGCTTGTTCTGAAACGCTGTCGGCGCTATCCCATCATGAAATGGTCTACCTTGGAGGCAACCCATGTCCAAACTTGTCACCATCTTTGGCGGCTCCGGATTTGTCGGACGTCATATCGCCCGCCGCATGGCAAAAGAAGGCTGGCTCGTACGGGTCGCGGTACGCCGCCCTAACGAGGCGATGTTTGTGAAGCCCTACGGTTCTGTGGGGCAAGTCGAACCCGTATTTTGCAACATTCGCGATGACGCCTCCGTGCGGGCAGTGATGCAAGGCTCTGACGCGGTGGTGAACTGTGTTGGCCTCCTGTCTGATCGCGGCAAAAATACTTTTGGCGCTGTGCAGCACGAAGGCGCTGAACGCATCGCCCGCATCGCCGCAGCTGAAAATGTCGACACGATGGTGCACATCTCCGCCATTGGCGCTGACAAGGATAGCAGCAGCGACTATGCGCGCTCCAAAGCACTTGGCGAAGAAGGTGTGCTGCAACACATGCCCAACGCCATGATCCTACGACCGTCGGTGATATTTGGTCAGGACGATCAATTCTTCAACCGTTTTGCCTCTATGTCACGCCTTGGTCCGGTCCTACCTTTGGTGGGCGGCGACACCAAATTCCAGCCGGTCTACGTCGATGACGTGGCGCAGGCAGCGGTGAAAGGCATCAAAGGCGAGGCCACCGGCACGTTTGAGCTGGGCGGCCCAGAGGTTGACACCCTGCGGGGCTGGGTCACCGAGATGCTCGAAGTCATCCATCGCAACAAGCTGATCGCCAACCTGCCGTTCTTTGTTGGCGGCCTGATGGCTTTCGGCTTTGGCCTGCTTCAGACCCTGACCTTTGGTCTGGTCCACAACTCCATCCTCACCAAGGACCAGCTCAAGCTGCTCAATAAGGACAATGTGGTTGGCGACGACGCGCAAGGCTTTGACGCTCTGGGCATCAAGCCACTCGCGCCCGAGGCAATCATGGCTGATTATCTGTGGCGCTTCCGCCCATCGGGCCAGTACGACGCCATCAAAGATTCGGCGCGTAACCTGAAAATCTAAGGTTTCAGAACTCCAACAAAAAGCCCCGCCTGACACGCTCAGGCGGGGCTTTTTGCTTTTGATATGAGCCGCATCAACCTCAGCGGCTGTCACGCTCTTTTAGCATCTTCTCAATATCACCCAATCGCGCCAGCACTTCGTCGCGGTAGTTGCCAGTTTCGGCTTCAGCCTCCACATGGTGCGCGTCTTGCATAGAGTTCACCACAAGACCCACCACAAGGTTGAGCACCACAAAGGTTGTCAGCAGAATGAACGGCACAAAGAACATCCAGGCGTAGGGGTAGACCTCCATCACCGGCCGCACGATGCCCATGGACCAGCTTTCCAGCGTCATGATCTGAAACAGCGAGTATCCGGACTTGCCCAACGTGCCAAACCAGGCCGGGAAGGCGGCCCCAAACAGCTTTGTGGCCATCACCGCGCCAATGTAAAAGATCAGCGCCATCAGCAAGAACACAGAGCCCATCCCCGGCAAAGCATTCAGCAACCCTTCGATCACCCGACGCAACGACGGTGCTACCGACACCACGCGCAACAATCGCAAAATGCGCAGCGCCCGAAGCACCGCCAACCCTTGCGCCGCGGGCACCAAGGCCACACCCACGATGATGAAATCAAACAGGTTCCACCCATCGCGGAAAAACTTCCCACGCTGCACATAGAGCTTGGCAGCGATTTCCCCCACAAAAATCGCCAAACACAGCGCGTCCAGCGAGACCAGCAACGGCCCTATTGCGTCCATCAGGGGTTTGGAGGTTTCCATGCCCAGAATGACGGCATTGAACAGGATCACGCCAAGGATCGCGTTGCGAAAGGCAGGGCGGTCAATAAACGCCCCGATTGTGTCGCGTAGGCTCATGTATGAAATCTCAAAGTTGCGCGTTTGTGATTGGGTTGAGGGCTACATAGGTGAGGGGGGCAGGTCTTCGCAACCCGCCCCCCAAAATCATTGGTGTTATGGTTTCCAACCCGGCGGGCCAAACAACCGCCCCCACAACTCTCGCCCGGACTTGGCACGCTTGATATCTCGCCACAAACCCGGCAACTCGGAGAACCACACTTTCACAGGGTTTTGACTGTCAAAATCGGTGGTCAGCCCATAGCGCGGCCGCTCCTCTTCCACTTGAAAGCTGCCAAACATCCGGTCCCAGATGATCAGGATACCCCCGTAGTTCTTATCCAGATACTTGTTGTCACAGCCATGGTGCACGCGGTGGTGGCTTGGCGTGTTCAACACCCACTCCAACGTCCCCAGTTTGCCAATCAACTCGGTGTGCAGCCACGTCTGATAAGCCTGCACAAGGATCACCGATCCCAGCACCACATCCGGGCTGAACCCCACCAGGACCATTGGAATATGGGCAATGAAGGACCACAGGCTTTCCAACGGTCCAAAGCGCACAGCCGTCACAATGTTGTAATCCCGGCTCGAGTGATGCACCGCGTGTTGCGTCCACAGGATCCGCACCCGATGAGCAATCCGATGCTCCCAATAATACGTCAGATCTGCAATCACCACGGCCAGAAATATCCACGGCAAAGTGGTTGGCAAATGCCAGCTCACCACGGTTTCGCTAAACACGTACAGCCCGAAATAAAGCGCCGTCATCATGGTCGCTTCGAGCAACAGATACGGCACTTGTGTGGAGGCACTTGCCAGCATCTCAAGCCAGGTTTTGCCTTTCAACGACCCTTTGAACCAAGCCTCAGCAATCTCAATCACAAGGATCGCCACCCCAATCAGGAAGAACACTTCGTCCACTTGCGTGGCCAATTCAATAAACTGCTCAGGTATCATTTTGCACCTCCCATCAAACCCGATTGCAACGTTCGCCAAGCCAGCGCGGCTGCTTCCTCTGGTGTCGCATCTCCGTCCCGCACCACGGTCCAGGCCGCGTAGGTCAGGGTTTCAATCGCCTGTACAATCCAAGCGGTTGGCACATCCACGTCGAACCCACCTTCCTCTTTGGCAGCCTCAACAGCCTCTGCGGTTTCTTCCAGTTGTTGGGTGTAGGCTTCCAGCACCTCCGGCACATGATCCAGAGGTTCATTGGCCAGAAACATCTGACGGTCCGCTAGCGGGATGATGACCTCCAAACTCAGACGCAAGGCCTCCGTATAACTCGACGCGTCCTTGGTAGCGGCCTCGATGGCGTCATCCAGTTCCTGCATCGCGACCATCGCGAGCGCAGTCATGAGGTCCTCGCGCCCGGCATAATGGCGGTGCAATGTTGCACGCCCCACACCCGCCTCTTTTGCGACGTCCGCCAAAGTGGCTGTGGGATTTGCGGAAAAGACGGTGAACCCCGCCTCAATGATTTTGGCTTTTGACTTTTTCAACATGAGACAAAGGTGTCTCATTTTTTCGCGATGTCAAGAGGTGCCCTTTGCGCAATTTTCGGGTCGCCGCGCCAAATCCAACAAACTAAGTTATTCTCCAGACAGGAGATGACCCCATGAATGACATGACCGAAGGCTATCACTACAACGTCATGCGCCGCGCGATTGAGCTGATTGATCAGGGCGGCGAAAACATGTCGCTCGAAGACCTGTCCAAAGCCATGGGCATGAGTCCTGCACACTTCCAACGTCTCTTCACCCGTTGGGCGGGCGTGTCCCCCAAACGGTTTCAGCAGTACCTGACGTTGGGCCACGCCAAAGTGCTGCTGCACGACCATTTCACCACTTTGGACACGGCCAATTCAGTTGGCCTGTCCGGTTCTGGCCGGTTGCACGACCTGTTTCTGCGCTGGGAAGCCATGAGTCCTGGCGACTACGCCAAGCGCGGCGACGGCCTGACCATTTACTGGGGATGGTTTGACAGCCCCTTTGGTCTCTCTCTGGTCGCTGGCACCGAAAAAGGCATCTGTGGCATTGGCTTTGCCGCCGAAACCGGCGCGGAGGCCGCCATGGAAGACCTGTTCTCACGTTGGCCAAACGCGAACATGGTTGAAGACCCGCTGTTCCTGCGCCCCTGGGTGCTCGCCGCCTATCAAGCTGAGCAAGCCGACCACGACAAAGTGCCGGTCTATATGATTGGCTCCGCGCTCCAAATCAAAGTCTGGGAAGCCCTCATGCGCATTCCTTCCGGCGAAGTCACAACTTATGCCGAAATTGCCCGCAGTATTGGCAATCCCCGTGCCGTGCGCGCCGTGGGAACTGCTGTGGGCCGCAACCCTGTCAGCTGGCTGATCCCCTGCCACCGCGCGATGCGCAAATCAGGTGGGCTTGGTGGCTACCATTGGGGCCTGCCTGTCAAACGCGCCCTTCTTGCCTACGAGTCCGCCCGCGCGGAAGCTTAAGCTGACCTTCGGCATCAATTTGCCGATACCACGCGGCTCTTTGCTTGGGGCACACAGAAAAACCAAGTATACCAGCTTCAAAAGCCAACAAACGGCTGCAAATACTTGAGGCACGAGATGAAGACACTCCCAATTTCCCTAAGCGCTGTCGCTGTTCTGGGCCTGACCGCTTGCACTGATCCGGCTTACGTGTCCGGCTCCGCAGATGACCGCGACCAATATCGCAAAACCAAAAACGGCGCGATAATTGGCGCGCTGGCAGGTGCCGGCATCGCCGCTGTCACCGATGGTGACGCTCTGATGGGCGCAGCGCTTGGCGCAGGTGCCGGGGCGATCATCGGCAACGTACTGGACAAGCAAGAGGCCGAGCTTCGTGCACAACTTGATGATGAAGTTCACATTGAAAACACCGGTGACCGCCTGATCCTGACGCTGCCGCAGGACATCCTGTTTGACGTCGACAGCTACTCCGTCAACGCAGGCTTGCAGGATGACCTCGCCAAGGTCGCATCCAGCCTGGACAAATATCCAGATTCCACCGTGCAAATCCTCGGCCACACCGACAACACCGGCTCGGCCAGCCACAACCAAGGCCTGTCTGAGCGCCGCGCCAACGCGGTGGCCGATGTTCTGCTCACCAATGGTGTGCCGGTCAGCCGGATCGACACCATTGGCCGCGGCGAGGATCAGCCTATCGCCTCCAACCTTGATGACGCAGGCCGCCGCCAAAACCGTCGTGTGGAAATTGTGATCCTGCCCACCGCCACCTAAGGGCAGCGCGAAATCGCACAACCACTGTTTGCAAGGCGTCGCTTGATTGCGGCGCCTATTGCCTTACGTAATGAACAAGCGAACAAGGAGATTGGTCTATGCCCCACAAACTGCTCGGAATCTCCGGCGCTCTGCGCGCGGACTCCACCAACAGCAAGCTTCTACGTGAGGCCGCCCGGCTTTATGGCGCAGACAGCTATGTTGAGGCCAATCTGAACATCCCGCTCTATGACGGCGATCTCGAATCCAACAGCGGTATCCCCGAGGAAGTTAAACGACTGGTTCAGCAGATTGCCGAAGCCGACGCAGTGCTGATCTCCACCCCTGAATACAACGGCGCTGTCACTGGCGTGTTGAAAAATGCTCTCGATTGGATCAGCCGTCACTGGGAAAAGCCGATGGTTGGCAAACCCGTCGCCCTAATGAGCGCCGCCGCCGGTCGCGCTGGTGGTGTGCGGGCGCAGACCATGTTGCGCAGCTGCCTTGTGGCTTTCCGTCCGCGTATCACCCTGGCACCTGAAATTGGCATCGCCGACAGTGGCAACGCCTTTGATGAAAACGGGCAACTTACAAACGAGCGTTACGCGACTTCGGTTACGACGCTGATGGCCGCGCTCAAAGCTGACGTAGATCAGATGTCTAACAACGCCTAAAGCGAAGCTTCGGGACGGAATGCCTCCGGTATCTCATCCCGACCATCCAATACCAGATCAGCCATCACCTCGCCCGCCTTTGGCCCCATGCCGAAGCCAATTTTGAAGCCACCGTTGGCAATAAATGAACCATCGCGGGTTGGATGATACCCCAACATCGGCGCGCGGCTTTTGGCACGGGGGCGCACTCCAGCCCAGCGCTCAATGACCTCTGCATCCTTCAAGACAGGCACCGCCGCATAGGCCCGCGCCAGAACATCATCCAACTGTGCATCCGTGCTGTTCGGATCGTCAAACTCACGCTCGCTGGTGGAGCCAATCGCCACGGTGCCATCCGCATGTGGGATGATGTGCACCGCATCCGCAAACAGTTGCGGTGCGGTAGATTGATCCAGCTGCAACAACGCAGCCTGCCCCTTAACGCCACTGCCCACAGGTTTGCCGATGTCCTCGGACAACTCGAGCAAACCCTGCCACCCCGTGGCCCAAACAACTGCTCCAGCTGGCTTCCCATCAGAGACAATTTCACCGCCCTTAGCCCGCAACGCCGCCGCCAATGCCGTGCAGGCACGGCGTGGAAACATACGCCCGCTCAACGTGTCATGGATCAGCCACCCCGTCGGGCTTTCCGGTGCCCACTGGCCAAGCGTATCACGTGCCACAACTTGCCAATGCGCCTTGCCTTGCCAAAGCTCTTTGGCGCTTTCTTCCCGCGCCTTGGCTAGCTGCAGCCCACGCTCATCTTTGACAGGTTGAATCCGTCCCGTGCGCCCATAGCCAGCACTCACGCCACCGGCCATCTCAACCTCGGCCCACCAGCTTTCCGCCATGATAAGACTCTCAAACTGAAACGCCTTTTTTACGTTCCAGTTCTCTGGCGTATGCGGCGCCAACGCACCCACCAAACCACCGCTGGAGCCAGCACCAACACCTCCGGGATCAATCACCCGCACTTTCGCCCCCCGCTTGGCACAGGCCCACGCCACCGAAAGCCCAAAAGCCCCCGCCCCCATCACGGTCACGTCCACCATTGCCAATCCTCTTTTTTGTGCTCAAATGCGCTGTCACATCCATAAGGCAAAGCGACATGAGCGACCAGCACGCGGATCTCGATTGGCGAGACAACGCCATTCCGGTCTCCACCCGGTTTGATGACCCGTATTTCAGCCTCGATAACGGGCTGGCCGAAACGCGCCATGTGTTTCTGGACGGCAACCAATTGCCTACACGCTTTGCCCCCGGCTTTCACATTGCCGAACTCGGCTTTGGCACCGGCCTCAACCTGCTGACAGCCTGGAAGGCCTGGCACGAGAGCGGCCAAACCGCGCCACTGAGCTTCACCACTTTTGAAGCCTTTCCAATGAGCGCGGACGAAATGCAAAAAGCCCTCGCCGCTTTCCCTGAGTTAAGCGAATACGCCACCCGCTTGGTCACGGCCTATGCCGAAGACCAAACACTCACAACGCTCGACGGCATTCACGCCCACGTGGTGATAGGCGACGCGCGTCAGACCCTTACAGCGCAGAGCTTTGAAGCAGACGCATGGTTCCTTGACGGCTTCTCCCCGGCCAAAAACCCCCAACTCTGGGATACAGACCTGATGGCGCAGGTTGGCGCTCACACCAAATCAGGCGGCACCGCCGCAACCTACACCGCCGCGGGCTTTGTGCGCCGCAATCTGGAAGCCGCAGGCTTCACCGTCACCCGCACCCCGGGGTTTGGCCGTAAACGCCATATGACCCAATGTGAAAAGCCCGCCGCATGACTGAGCCCAACAACCGCCTCGGCATCCTTCTGATGTCGCTCACCACGCTGGTCTTTGCACTGCAAGACGGCATCTCCCGCCACTTGGCGAGCGAGTACAACACCTACCTCGTGGTGATGATCCGCTACTGGTTCTTTGCTCTCTTTGTCATCGCGCTGTCCTCCCGCCAACCCGGCGGCATCAAAGCCGTCGCCCGCACAAAGTTCCCGCTTTTGCAAATTGGGCGCGGCGCTCTTCTGGCATTGGAAATCTGCGTGACCGTGGTGGCATTCACCCTGCTGGGCCTCACTGAAACACACGCCATCTTCATTTGCTATCCGCTGATGATCGCTGCGCTCTCCGGCCCTGTCTTAGGCGAGCGAGTCGGCTGGCGGCGTTGGTCCGCCATCGGCGTTGGGGCCATTGGCGTGCTGATCATCCTGCAACCCGGCTCCGGTGTCTTCAGCCCCGCCGCCATTGTGCCCCTTGTTGGCGCACTGATGTTTGCCGTCTACGGCCTGATGACTCGCTATGTCGCGCGCGGAGACACCTCACAAACCAGCTTCTTTTACACCGGCGTCATTGGCTGCGTTGTCATGACAGCCATTGGTATTTTCTACTGGGAGCCAATTTCAGGCAGCAACTGGATTTGGATGAGTATCCTGTGCTGCACCGGCGTCTTTGGTCACTGGCTTTTGATCCGCACTTATGAAGTTGCCGAAGCCAGCGCCGTGCAGCCTTTTGCCTACCTACAACTGCCTTTCGCCGCCGCGCTTGGCATGGCCGCGTTTGGGGAAACCCTGCGCACAAACGTCGCCATTGGCGCGGCAATTGTATTGGGGGCTGGCCTGTTCACTTGGTGGCGCGAGCGCCAATCGGCCTGACTCACCGACGAACTTTAATGGTGCCCCCGGTAATCTCTTGACCAAACGACACCGGATGCGGATCTTTGCCCAACCGTGCGCGATAGACTGGCAGGCTCTCGGACACCCGCATCACGTAGTTGCGGGTTTCATTAAACGGGATCATCTCAATCCAATCAATCATCGCCTCCACAGAGCCCCCGCGCGGATCTCCATTGCTGGCCATCCACCGCGTAGGACGGTGCGGACCTGCATTGTAGCCCGCCGAAATCATGATGATGTTGCCATCAAACTTTTCCGCCAACCCAGCCAGATACGCACTGCCCAACCGCGCATTGTAGCCCGGATCAGAGGTCAGGTTGCCCAGCACATAAATCTCGCCAATCTCCGCCGACACATCCCGCGCCGTGCCCGGCATCAACTGCATCAACCCACGCGCACCGGCATGGCTCACCACCACTGGGTCAAATTCACTCTCCCGCCGCGCAATTGCCAAAGACAGCTCATCCGCCACCGGCAGTTTCTGATCCACCAGCGGATGCAGCGGGTAATACGGCCCCGGCAGGGTCACGCCCATGCGCACCATTTGTTTGCCCAGCATCACCGCAATATGCGGTTGCCCCAAGTCCAGCGCCATTTGCCCCATCTGTCCTAATCCAGTGCGATCCTGCGTCTCACTCAAATGCACCCAAAACCGCTCCGCCAGGCTCAGCTCACCCGCCGCCAACAAGGCCCGCGCCGCCTTGTGCACACTTGATGTGGTCCAGCTGGCCTTCTGCCAATCCGGGAACCGCTCTTGGCCGGACAACGCCGGATCATGCGCAATCCCGGCTTTCTCCGCCGCCAACAAACCGTAGAAACTGGTCTGATGCGCACCGCCCGCCACATAAGCCTGCTGCGCCGTGGCTGTTTCCCCCATCGCCTCATAGGCGCGGCCCATCCAATAGCCCGCACGACCCAATGAAATTGGTGTTTCCACCGACTGGGCAAAGTTCAGGAAGTGCGCCGCAGCCTCCTCCGGTCGGTCCAGAAACCGCAACGCCAGATAGCCCGCCAGCCACTCACAATCGGAATAGGCATATCCCGCCTCGGGCGTCAGCTTATGGGTCGCAGCCAGAGCATAAGCTGTCTTGTAATTCCCCGCCCGCATCTGGTTGCGGATCAACGAGCGCCGCCTTGGGGCCCATTCCTCAGGCTCGCCCAAGGTGCCCGCTTTGCTGCGCGCCAAAATCAGCTCAATTGCGCTGTCGTTCCGGTCTTTACGATGCCGCCAAACAAACCGCTCATGTGCCAGCCCCGGATCATCCTGCAAACTGTCCGGCACCGCCGCAATCAACCCGTCCACACCCTTGGCCATGGCCCGCAGCCCAAGCCGCGCCTTGGCCAACGCCACCCAGCCTTCTGGCACTTGGGCGTACATCGCCTCGGAATTCGACGTCCAATTCTTCCACACCATCGCATCCAACCGCGCGGTGTGATGCGGCTTCAGCAAATCGCCGTAACGCGCCAAATAATCAGCTTTGGTGGTGCTGTTCATCGCCATGGTGCGCCAGGCTTCCACAATCGTGGCCTGCGCCGCGCCGTCCTCGCCCGCCTGCGTCAGAACTTTGGCCTGCGCCAACGCCCCTTCGGCGGTCTGCGCCGGACCATGCACAAAGAACGACAGCGCCATCTCGTAGCTCACGTCCTCAAACGCCGCCTCCGACTGTTTGCGCAAATACGGCAAACCGGGCCAATCACCGCGACGGTCCAAAAACGCCAAAACTTGATCCGCTGATCCTTCACCCGCGCGCAGCCGGTGCCACTCCACAATATCACGGGTCACCTGATCGGTCTCGCGCACCGCCTTGGCCGCGCCATCCCAATCCTTGGCACGAACAGACGTCATCGCGGACCGGAGCTCATCGCGAAACTGTGCATTTGCGGGAACAGCGACCAGCAAGGCCACAAACAGAGTCAGAAAAAGACGCAACATGGCTTGCATTTTCCTATGCCAGACAGGATAGAACCCGCAAGATACGCCGCGCACCCGATGGCCTCAACTCACAATCTTGGCAAGTGGGCAACTTCCCGCTAGGGTCCGCGCGGTTCAACGATACGGGCAATTCTGCCCAGCTACGCATAAAAAGGAGCGTGCCATGTTCAAAGGGTCATACCCCGCACTCATCACGCCGTTTACGAACGGCGAGCTGGATTTGGAAACGCTCAAAAAGATCGTCGAGTGGCACATTGGTGAAGGCACCAATGGCTTTGTGCCTGTGGGCACCACCGGTGAAAGCCCAACGCTGAGCCACGAAGAGCACGAAACTATGGTGAGCGAAGTGGTGAAAGCCGCCGCTGGCCGCGTGCCGGTGATCGCAGGCGCAGGCTCCAACAACACACTGGAAGCCATCCGTTTTGCCCAGCACGCCGAAAAAGTTGGCGCAGACGGCATACTCGTGGTGACGCCGTACTACAACAAGCCAACCCAACGTGGCCTGATTGCACATTTCACCGCTGTGCATGACTGCTGTGAGCTGCCGATCATCATCTACAACATCCCAGGCCGTTCGGTGGTCGACATGACACCAGAGACCATGGGGGAGCTGGCCAAACTGCCACGTATTGTGGGCGTGAAAGACGCGACTGGCGATCTGGCCCGCCCAAGCCAACAGCGCGCCTCCTGCGGCCCTGATTTCATTCAGATGTCCGGCGAAGACGCCACCGCACTTGGCTTCAACGCACACGGCGGCGTGGGTTGCATCTCTGTGACCGCAAACGTCGCGCCAAAACTCTGTGCTGAATTCCAGGCGGCCACACTGGCTGGCGACTACGCCAAAGCGCTGGAGTATCAGGACAAATTGATGCCACTGCACGAAGCCATCTTTGTGGAGCCGGGTCTGGTTGGCGCGAAATACGCCATGTCCCGTCTGGGCATGTGCAACGAAGAAGTGCGCTTGCCACTGACCGGCCTGACCGACGCAACCAAGGCACAGATCGACGCCGCCATGGCGCACGCGGGTCTGCTCTAAGACAGCACTACTTCTGAGATCTATGTCTCAAAAAGAAAGGCGCCCACTGGGCGCCTTTTTCATGTCCTGCAGGATTAGAAAAGCGCTTAGCTCCACATCACAAAACCCACAGCCAAAGTCGCAACGACACCACAAACAGCGCCCAATCCGACGCCGGTCACCACCCAAGGCCACACAGCCCGTTTGGCCTCCGGCTTATCCTCAGACTGCGCAATCAGCGCTGCCTCCACCATCGCCGGCAATCGCGGCCCAAAGCGCGACAGCACCCGTGCTGTTTTAGCCAAGTCGCTCAGCATAGCTCGCGGCCCAATGCTCTCCTTGATGTAATCAGACACCACCGGCTTCGCCACGTCCCAGATGTTCACACGCGGGTCCAACGACCGCGCCACACCCTCAACCACCACCATGGTGCGCTGTAGCAAAATCAACTCGGTGCGAGTCCCCATGCCAAAACGCTCGGTCACTTCAAACAGGTAGCTCAACAACCGCCCCATCGAAATCCGCGTGGCATCCATGCCAAAGATCGGCTCACCCACTGCCCGTAACGCCCGCGCAAACTCGTCCACATCCTGATCCGCAGGCACATACCCCGCTTCAAAATGCACCTCAGCCACACGTTTGTAGTCCCGCTGAATGAAGCCGTAGAGAATTTCCGCATAGACCCGGCGGGTGTACTCATCGATGTAGCCCATGATGCCAAAATCATAGACAATGATATCCCCGTTTGCGGCAACCTTCATGTTGCCTTGGTGCATGTCCGCGTGAAAATACCCGTCCCGCAGTGCATGGTTCAGGAACAGCTCCAAAATCCGACTGCCCAAGGCATGACGATCATGTCCCGCCGCATCCAACGCATCGTTGTCGCCAATGGGTGCGCCTTCGGCCCAGCCCAACGTCATCACCCGCCGTGCGGAATGTTCCCACTGAATGGCGGGCACCTGATATCCGGGATCATCTGCCGAGTTCGCAGCATATTCACTGGCATTTGCACTCTCAAGGCGCAGATCCAGCTCCGACGTCACGCCGCGGTCAAAATGCTCAATCACATCCCGCGGCCGCAACCGCCGTGACCCAGGTGACAAGAGCTCGATGGTGTTGGCGGCAAAATAGAAGGCATCAATATCTTTGCGAAACGCCTTTTCAATCCCGGGTCGCAGGATTTTCACCGCAACCTCTTCACCGGTTTCCCGCAACCGCGCCCGGTGCACTTGCGCAATCGACGCCGCCGCAACCGGCTCTGAAAATTCAGAGAAAATCTGATCCACAGGCTGACCAAGCTCAGACTCAACCTCTGCCTTAGCGGTGGCCAGATCAAACGGCGGCAGCTTGTCTTGAAGAACCCGCAGCTCTCCAGCCAAATCGCCGCCCACAACATCCGGACGGGTCGACAACACTTGGCCAAACTTGATGTAAGCAGGCCCCAAGGCCGTCAACGCACGTGGCAAAGGAGGTGCCTCGGCATCCCCCTTGTAGCCCAACCACTGAAATGGCCAGACCAGCCCGCGCAGTACCACGCGGACCAAAGTTGGCGCTTCAAACGCATCCATCACCACATTCATGGCGCCGGTGCGCTCCAAGGTGGCACCGGTCCGGATCAGACGGATGATATTGTGGGGACCTCTCACAGCTTCCAACCCGAATGTAACGCGGCAATACCCATGGTCAGGTTGCGGTACTTCGCATTCTCAAACCCGGCAGTTTTCACCATGTCCAGGAACGTGTCCTGATCCGGGAATTTACGGATGCTCTCCACCAGATATTGATAGCTGTCGCGGTCATTTGCGATCATTTTGCCCATCTGCGGGATGATGTTGAAGGAATAGAGGTCATAGACCTTCTGCATCATGTCATTGGGAATTTGGCTGAACTCCAGAACCATCAAGCGCCCACCGGGCTTCAGAACCCGAAACGCCTCATTTAACGCTTCCTGCGGTCGGGTCACGTTCCGAATGCCAAAACTGATGGTGTAAACATCAAAGGTGTTGTCCTCAAACGGCAACGCCATCGCGTCCCCCACAACCCAGTCGAGGCTGTCAGACATATGGTCCGCTTCGGCTCGCTGCCGCCCTGCCACAAGCATCGGTTCCGTCAGATCACACACCGTCGCATGGCCATGCCCAGCACGCTTCAGAAACTTAAACGACACATCACCAGTGCCCCCGGCCACATCGAGCAACTTCTGCCCGGGGCGCGGCGCCAACCAATCCATCATCGCGTCTTTCCAGATGCGGTGGATGCCCATCGACATGACGTCGTTCATGATGTCGTATTTGCTGGCAACCGACCCAAACACGCCTTGAACGCGTCCAGCTTTTTCGCTTTCCGGCACGGTTTCAAAGCCGAAATGGGTGGTGTTTTTGCTGTCCGCCATGATGCGAAATCCTCTTGGTTGCCACATTCATATAGCGCTGTCTAAGAGGGTACAATGCGCTGATTTGGCACCCGCTTCGCGGGCCAAAACTTGACTTGATAATCCCCAACAACCTCGCGCATGGTCTGAGTGTCTTGGAACTCAGAGGTTGGAATGCCTGAACTGCCCGAAGTCGAAACTGTGCGCCGCGGCCTGCAACCCGCCATGGAAGGGGCCACGATTGCACGCGCTCGAGTCAATCGCCCAGACTTGCGTTGGCCCTTCCCCGATCGCATGGCCGAACGCCTCACCGGCGCCAAGGTCACGCAACTGCGCCGCCGCTCCAAATACATCCTAGCTGATCTCGACACCAACGAGTCGCTGCTCATCCACCTCGGCATGTCTGGCCGCATGACCGTCTCCGGCGACCCGCTGGGGCAATTTGCCCATGACCATCCACAGGCGGAGAAACATGACCACGTGGTCTTTGACATGGACAACGGCGCGCGCATCACTTTCAACGATCCTCGCCGCTTTGGTGCGATGGATATCCTGCCCAGTGACAACACCGAAACACACCCCCTTATTGCCAAACTTGGCCCCGAGCCACTGGGCAATGATTTCCACGAATCCTACCTCGCCGAACGACTCGCAGGTAAGAACACCCCAATCAAATCCGCCTTACTCGATCAGCGCATCATTGCGGGCTTAGGCAACATCTATGTCTGTGAAGCCCTGTTTCGCGCAGGGATAGCACCGAAACGCAAAGCCGGTGCGATTTCGCAAGCGCGCACACACAGTCTTGTGCCCATCATCCGCGGCGTGCTGCGGGAGGCCATTGAGGCAGGGGGAAGTTCGTTACGTGACTTTCGCCAAGCTGACGGCGAACTGGGATATTTTCAACACAGTTTTGACGTCTACGGACGGGAGGGGGAACCGTGCAAAACCCCCGATTGCACTAGTAAAATAAGCCGAATCACCCAGTCCGGCCGCTCGTCGTTCTATTGCCCGCAATGCCAAAGATAGCTTGATCCAACTCCCTCAAATGATAATCAATCACTTCTGACCGGAACAATGAAAGCAGTACTCATGGCTTTTGAGACGATCATCGTCGATATCGAAGACCACGTCGCCCTTATCAAGCTGAACCGCCCAGATGCGTTGAACGCGTTGAGCCAGCAGTTGATTGGCGAACTCCAGGAAGCTCTGGAAAGCGCAGATGCCAACGACAAGGTGCGCTGCATCGTCATCACGGGCTCCGAGAAAGCCTTCGCCGCAGGCGCCGACATCAAAGAAATGTCTGCAATGAGCTTTGCGGACGTAAACCTCTCCAACCTGTTCGCTGAGTTTGGCGACCGCATTCAAGACATTCGCAAGCCCGTGATCGCGGCTGTATCTGGCTACGCTCTTGGCGGCGGCTGCGAGTTGGCGATGGCTTGTGACTTCATCATCGCCTCTGAGACAGCAAAGTTTGGCCAGCCAGAGATCAATCTCGGCGTGATCGCCGGCATCGGCGGCAGCCAGCGCCTGACCCGCGCGGTGGGCAAGTCCAAATCCATGGACATGAACCTCACCGGCCGCTTCATGAACGCCGAAGAGGCTGAGCGGTCTGGCCTTGTGAGCCGTGTTGTGCCTGCCAAAAAGCTGATGGAAGAAACCATGAGCGCCGCACAGAAGATTGCAGAGAAATCCCTGATCGCTGCGCGCACCGCCAAGGAGGCTGTGAACCGCAGCTTTGAAAGCTCCCTGCGTGAAGGTCTGCTGTTCGAACGCCGTGCCTTCCACTCGCTGTTTGCGACCGAAGATCAGAAAGAAGGCATGGCGGCCTTTATGGAAAAACGCGAAGCACAATTCCGCGACCGCTGATCCATCTGCATAAGTGTTTAAGAGCCCCCGCATCGCCGGGGGCTTTTTTGTGGGGTGCGGCAAGAGGGCAGTTGACCCAGCTCCAAAACAAGCGCAGATAACTGACAAAACTAGTCAGAAATGAGACATCCCAATGTATCGCTCTCTTGCTATTGCATGTGTGCTCGCCTCCTCGCCAGCTTTGGCAGAAGACGTCCCCACCACTTTGGAAGCCCTCGGGGAACGCCTGTTCTTTGATGTGAACCTGTCGGCCAACCGCACCCAATCTTGCGCCACCTGCCATGATCCGGAACGCGGCTTTGCCGACCCGCGTGGCATGGCGTCCATTGGGGACGACGGCGAGTCACATGGAGATCGCAACGC
This sequence comes from Shimia sagamensis, assembly GCF_900182745.1. Taxonomy (GTDB): domain Bacteria; phylum Pseudomonadota; class Alphaproteobacteria; order Rhodobacterales; family Rhodobacteraceae; genus Shimia; species Shimia sagamensis. The sequence goes on from NZ_FXTY01000001.1 coordinate 516,725, forward strand.
GCCCAGCGCCGCTTATGCGGCTTTCACACCAGAGTTCCACAAAAACGCAGATGGCATTTGGACGGGCGGCCAATTCTGGGATGGCCGTGCCAACCGCCTGGAAGATCAGGCCGGCGGCCCGCCGCTGAATCCTATCGAAATGGGCATGGCTGATAAAGCCGCTGTGATCGCACGCCTTCTCGAAGATCCGATCTACACACAGGCTTTCCCGGCCCTGTTTGACGGGGATGTTCTCAGCGATCCGGCAAGCGGCTACACCGCCATGACCGACGCCATTGCCGCCTTTGAGCGCACTGATGTTTTTGCGCCGTTTGATAGCAAATATGACCGTTTTCTGCTTGGCGAAGTCGAGCTCACCCGCGAAGAAGATCTGGGTCGCGTGCTGTTTTTCTCCGAGCAGTTCACCAACTGCAACCTGTGCCACCAGCTGGGCACAAACGCGATGGACCCGCAGGAGACGTTCTCCAACTACGAGCACCACAACATTGGCGTTCCAGAAAACCTGGCCCTGCGCGCCCTCAACGGCGTGAAACGCGGCACCGTGGACGTCGGTCTTGCGGCCCACCCGGAGATGCACGGCAATCCCACCCTGCGCGGTAAATTCAAAACCCCCACCCTGCGCAACGTGGCCGTCACCGGACCCTATATGCACAACGGTGTGTTTGAAGACCTGCGCACCGTTGTGTTGTTCTACAACCAATTCAACACCACCGATCCCGCGCGCCGCACCAACCCGGAAACCGGCAAAACCTTCCGCATGCCTGCCGTACCAGCAACCTTGGCATTTGAAGAGCTAACGCACGGCCCGGCACTCGATGATCAGCGTGTCGATGCCATTGTCGCCTTCCTCAAGACCCTAACCGATGCGCGCTACGAACACCTGCTCGACGCGCAATAAGGTCTATTTTCGGCACCTCTTTGAGTGCGAGGCATTCCGTCGCACTCAAAAACATACAAAATTAATAAGGATTGACGAAGTCGACAAAAGTAGTCAGTTATGCCCGCAATTCTCAACAGGGACCGGATTCCATGACTCGTACATTTTTGACCACTTCTGCGGCTGTGCTCGCACTGACCGCCCCGGCTTTCGCCGCCAACAAAGCGGACGTCGTTGCCAACTACGCTGACATCGCCGCCGCCAAATACGAAGACAGCCTGATCACCGCCAAAACACTGCAAGCTGCCGTGAACGCGCTGATCGAAAACCCATCCGCCGAAGCGCTGCACAACGCCCAAGGCGCTTGGCTGGCCTCCCGCGTGCCGTATCAGCAGACCGAAGTGTACCGCTTTGGCAACGCTGCCGTGGATGACTGGGAAGGCAAAGTGAACGCCTGGCCACTGGACGAAGGCCTGATCGACTATGTGGACGCTGCTTACGGTGGCCCTTCTGACGAAAACCCGCTGGCCGCGCTGAACGTGATCGCCAATGCCTCTTTCGACATCTCCGGCGCAACCATTGACGCCGCAGAAATCACCCCAGCCCTGCTGGAAAGCCTGCACGAAGCTGACGGCGTTGAAGCCAACGTCGCCACCGGCTACCACGCCATTGAATTCCTGCTCTGGGGTCAGGACATGAACGGCCACAACCACGGCGCCGGTGACCGCCCTTGGACAGATTTCGCAGCGGGCGACGCCTGCACCGGTGACAACTGTGACCGCCGTGGCGCCTACCTGAAAGCCGCCACTGACCTGCTGGTCTCCGATCTGGAGTTCATGGCTGCTCAGTGGTCCACAGACGGCGAAGCCCGGGCAACAGTAACCGGCAACGCGGACGCTGGCATCGTGGCCATCCTAACTGGCATGGGCTCCCTGTCCTACGGTGAGCAAGCTGGTGAGCGCATGCGCCTTGGCCTGCTGCTGAACGACCCGGAAGAAGAGCACGACTGCTTCTCCGACAACACCCACAACAGCCACTTCTACGACGGCCTGGGCATCCAGAACGTCTACCTTGGTGAATACGTGCGTGTCGACGGCTCCTTGGTGTCTGGCCCATCCGTGTCTGACCTTGTGTCCGAAGTGAACGCGGATCTGGACGCAGAGCTGCAAGCCAAGCTCTCCACCACCATGATGTCGCTGGGCCGCATCAAAACCGCCGCCGAGGCAGGTTTCTCCTACGACCAAATGCTGGAACGCGGCAACGCAGCTGGCGAAGCACTGGTCATGGGTGGCGTGGACGGTCTGGTAGATCAAACCAAATCCATCGAAGCCGCGGTGACCGCACTTGGTCTGGACAACCTGGCGTTTGAAGGCTCCGACAGCCTCGACAACCCAGACGCTGTGTTCCACTAATACCAACGTCACCGACGTAAGACATGTGAGGGGCGGCCATCCCGCCGCCCCTTTTTTACTTTCCAAGGCCCCGCCAATGCGACTTTCCTCCGCCACGGTCTTCTGCGCACTCTTTTCTGGCACATCCGTCCACGCACTGGATGACCGCCACCTCAACGTCGTGCCCCGCACCGACGCCGAAGCTCAGCGCATCCAAAGCGTCACCGCCGCCCCCACCGATTTTTCCAAACCGCATAGGTTTGAATCCCGCCCTGCTGGCGCCGCCACGGTCCCGGCTCGCACCGATGCCTTTGCCTTCAAACAGCCCTCCGCCAATCTCAGCAAAGAAGACGGCCTCACCTTCCGCATGGGTGAGGCGATGTTTGACAAACTCTGGGTCTCATCCCCCAGCTCCACCCTGGCCTCCGACGGCCTCGGCCCGCTGTACAACGCGCGCAACTGCCTTGGCTGCCACCAACGTGCCGGACGCGGCCACGCACCGGACAGCCCTGAAGATGACGCGCTATCGCTGGCGATCAAGCTGGCCATCCCCGGCCAACAAGGGGACCAAATTCACCAAATCGAAGATTTCCTCGCAACACGTCCTGAGCCGACCTACGGCAGCCAAATCCAGGATTTCAGCCTGCCCGGCCACCCCGCCGAAGCTCGCATTGAAGTCACCTTCGAAGACTTCGACGTCGTGTTGTCCGGCGGCGAGACCGCGACACTGCGACGCCCATCTTATGCCCTGCAAGACCTCGGCTATGGAACGCTGCACACAGACGTGATGCTCAGCCCACGCGTTGCGCCGCAAATGATCGGCCTCGGCCTGCTGGACGCCATCCCGGCCGACGACATCCTCGCAAATGCCGATCCGGATGACTCAAATGGTGACGGCATCTCTGGCCGTCCCAACATCACATGGTCGGTAGAATACCAACGCCCCATGCTGGGCCGTTTTGGCCTCAAGGCCGGCGCACCCACCCTGCGCCAACAATCCGCCGCCGCCTTTGCCGCCGACATCGGCATCTCCACACCTCTGTTTGAAGCAGGCCACGGCGACTGCACCACTGCGCAAGTCGACTGCATCAACAGCCCCCATGGCGACGGCGACGTGCGGGTGTTTGAGGTCGATGAAACCGGTCTCGACCTTGTGACGTTCTACAGCGCCAACCTAGCCGTACCCGCGCGCCGAGATGTGGATGACCCCGAGGTGCTGCGCGGCAAAGAAGTCTTCCACACCACCGGCTGCGCCTCCTGCCACACCCCGTCCTATGTGACCCACCGGCTCAAAGATCAGCCCGCCCAAAGCTTCCAGCTGATCTGGCCTTACACCGACATGCTGCTGCACGACATGGGGCCAGAGTTGGCCGACAACCGCCCCGAAGGCCGCGCCACGGGCCAGGAGTGGCGCACACCGCCGCTCTGGGGCATTGGCCTTACCAATCAAGTCTCCGGCCACACGCAATTCCTGCACGACGGCCGCGCCCGCAATATCCTCGAAGCTATCCTCTGGCACGGCGGCGAAGCGCAGCCTATGAGAGACACCGTGATCACCATGCCACCCGAAGACCGAGCCGCCCTCATCCGCTTCTTAGAAAGTCTCTGACCCATGCGCTTGCTTGCTTTGACCACCTCACTCCTGCTTGCGCAACCTGCCTGGGCGCTGGATCCCGCCGCGCTGGTGGACACGGCAATTGACGAACACATCTTGCCCGGCTTCACCGCCTTGTCAGAGGCCACCGGCGCGCTCAAAAACACCGCAGCAGAAGACTGCGCCAGCAACTCCTCCGCCCTGCGCGAAGCCTTTCACGAGGGCTTTGACGCTTGGATGGCCGTCAGCCACCTGCGCTTTGGCCCCACCGAAGAGGAAGAGCGCGCCTTCTCCCTCGCCTTCTGGCCTGACACCAAGGGCTTTACACCCAAATCGCTCTCCAAACTGATCACCTCCGAAGACCCCGCCGCATTGGACGCAGAGGCCTTCGCTGAGGTCTCTATCGCCGCGCATGGCTTTTTTGCGCTGGAGTTCCTGCTCTATGATGAGCGCATCCAAACCCTCGGAAGTGACGCCTATCGCTGCACACTGATCCAAGCCGTCACCAACGACATTGACCGCAACGCCAATGCCATTCTGGCGGATTGGCAAAACGGCTATGCTGAACTCATGCGCACCCCGTCAAAAGACGGCCGATACACCACCGATCTCGCCGCCGTGGCTGAACTTTTTAAAACACTCGACACCGGCCTGCAATTTAACGAAGAGGCCCGCCTCGGGCGCCCCTTAGGCACCTTTGACAAACCCCGCCCCCTGCGCGCCGAAACCCGCCGATCGGAGCGCAGCTTGCAAAACATCACCGTGTCGCTGACGTCTTTGGAGCAACTTGCCGCCATCCTCTCCGCACAAACGCCAACCCCGGCCAAATCTCTCAACGGAGCATTTTCGCTGGCCTTGGGACACGCCACAGAGTTGGAAGATGACCCTACCTTTGCTGGCGTCGCCAACATTCAGGGCCGCCTGCGCGTCGAAATCCTACAGCAATACATCGGCAACATCCGCAGCTTTGTCCTGTTAGAACTTGGCCCAGCCCTCGATGTCACCGCTGGCTTCAACGCACTGGACGGCGACTGATGGTCACCCGCCGCCGCATGCTCGCAGGCCTTGCCGCCGCAAGCCTTCTGCCCAGCGCGGGCTGGAGCAGCGTCGGCACACCAGACTATCTCTCCGCCGCCCGCGCGCCCAACGGCAGCTACCTGCTCGCAGGCCTCACAGCCACTGGGGAGATCACCTTCACCATCCCGTTGCCCGCCCGCGGTCACGCTGCTGCTGCACACCCAGTACGGGCTGAGGCGGTTGCTTTCGCCCGCCGTCCCGGCACCTTTGCTTTGGTCATGGACTGCCGCGACGGTACGGTCCTGAAAACGCTCACCGCCCCCGAAGGGCGCCACTTCTACGGCCACGGCGCGTTTTCCGCTGACGGCAGCACGCTTTTCACGTCCGAGAATGACTATGAAGCGGGGGAAGGCATCATCGGCCTCTGGGACGTCACGCAAAACTACACCCGCATCGGTGAGTTTTCCTCCGGTGGCATTGGTCCCCATGACATCAAACTCCTGCCAGACGGCCAATCACTTGTGGTCGCCAACGGCGGCATCGAAACTCACCCCGACATGGGCCGCAGCAAGCTCAACATCCCGGTGATGCAACCCAATCTCAGCTATATCAGTTTGGCCGGAGGAGTCCTGGAACAGGTCGAGTTAACTGCAAGTCTGCACAAAAACTCCATTCGTCACCTCGCCGTGCGTCAGGACGGCACGGTCGCCTTTGCGATGCAATGGCAAGGGTCCAAATCCGAAGCACCGCCGCTTTTGGGGCTGCACCAACGCGGTGAAACTCCGCACCTTCTGTCCGCGCCTGAGGCCGCCCATCGCGCCATGCAGGGCTACGCCGGCAGCGTTGCTTTTGGTGGTGAAGGAATGCTTGTGGCCATCACCTCGCCGCGCGGCAACCAGACACAAGTCTTCTGGATCGACAGACGAGAGTTGCTTGTTTCCCAAACACTAGAAGACGTCTGCGGCATCAGTACTGCGCCAACAGGCTTCTTCCTAACCACAGGCACCGGCCTCGTTGGCCGTTTCAGAGCTAATAAACGCCAGCACCCCTTGCAATGGGACAACCATCTCATCGCAATCACGTCCCAAGCCTGAACGCATTTTCGGCCGCGTATTTTTCAATCTGACAAAAACAAATCCAACACCACCGGAATGGCTTTGAACTCTCTGGACCGGCCCTTTGGTCGCCGCTGCAACGGCTTGGTCGCCCAATCCGCCCACCGAAACCACCGACACCAGCGCTGCGCCAAAGGCCAAATCGCCTGATCTGCAACCGCGCGATAGGCCGCCATCGCGTCTGGCAACACCCCCCGCATTTCCGGGGAATGCGCGGCTACGTTAAACGCAAACACCACCAGATCCCGGGCCTGTCCAACCGGCGTGTTATTCTGATGTTTGTAGCGCTCAAAATCCAAGAGCAGCATCTGCCCATCCACCTGGCACATGTCTTTGGGACTGGGCCGCCCATGGGCAAAGCCCAACTTATGGAAGTTGGCCAACATCACACTGGCATCCAGCAACATCTGATCGCGCTTGGTCGTGTCTTCTTGACGCTCCAGCAACTTGCGCAAATCCAGCCCACAATCCGGCAGCACCAGAAAGTCGTGTCCTTCCGCAACCAATTTTGGCACCGGTGCCATCGCCGCATTCATCTCATGATAGGCCAGCCGCTCCCGCTCAAAAGCTTTGCGCGGATCACCTTTCTGCAACCGGTACCGCAGATCCAGCTGCTCCACCCGCTTGATCCAGAACACGTGATTGTCCACATCAATCCGCTCCACCCGTGGCCCGTCTTGCCGCGCACGGCTTTCAAGCAACTCTCGGAGGTCTTCGCTGACACTTTGGGGGGCTTTGTAGTCCATGGCCGACACTTAGATTGTCACAGCCCCCTCGTAAAGCCACGTACCTCGGTAACCCCCGCCTAAGCAGCCTCGTGCCAGAATACCAACAATCCCCCGCGAAACATTGAAACACGCCGCACAAAGCCGTAAGTGCTTGTCATCAGAGACATAGAGGCACACATGGCAAATTTTCTGTATCAAAACGACCTGCCGGACGACCTGGACCTTGGCCCGATGGTGGCGATTGACTGCGAAACCATGGGGCTGAACCCGCATCGGGATCGGCTCTGTGTGATCCAGATGTCGAGCGGCGACGGCAATGCGCATCTGGTGCAAGTCGCCAAAGGTCAGACCGAGGCGCCCAACCTCTGCAAAATGCTCGAAGACCCAAACGTGCTGAAACTCTTCCACTTTGGGCGCTTTGACATTGCCGCGATGTATCACGCCTTTGGCGCCCTCACTGCCCCGGTTTATTGCACCAAAATTGCCTCCAAACTGGTGCGCACTTACACTGACCGCCACGGCCTGAAAAACCTGCTTCAAGAACTTCTGAGCGTCGATGTCTCCAAGCAGCAGCAGATGAGCGACTGGGGGGCAGAAAAACTGACCGATGCGCAGCTGGACTATGCCGCCTCTGATGTGCTCTATCTGCACGGCTTGCGTGAAAAATTGAACAAACGCCTTGCGCGCGAAGGCCGCACCGAAGTGGCGCAAGCCTGCTTTGATTTCCTGCCAACCCGCGCCAAACTTGATCTGGCCGGCTGGCCGGAACAGGATATCTTTTCGCACTAACGGAGCCGCCCCATGACGGACGCCGACAAGCAGACCTTTCTGGACACCGCCCGCCGTGTGATCTCGATCGAAACCGCCGCCCTAACCGCCCTAGGTGATGGTCTCGGCGCGGAATTTGGCGAGGCGGTTGCGCTGCTTCTGTCCGCCAAAGGCCGGGTGATCATCTCCGGCATGGGCAAATCGGGGCACATCGCCCGCAAAATCGCAGCGACATTTGCCTCCACCGGCACACCGGCGCATTTTGTCCACCCTGCAGAGGCCAGCCACGGCGATCTTGGCATGATGGCCCAAGGTGACGTGGCGCTGGTCTTATCCAACTCCGGCGAAACCCCTGAGCTGGCCGATCTTGTGGCCTACACCCGCCGCTTCAACATACCGCTGATTGGCGTCGCCAGCCGTGCGGACAGCACCTTGATCAAACAAAGTGATGTGGGCCTCATCCTGCCCAAAGCCGAAGAAGCCTGCGGCACCGGCGTTGTGCCCACCACCACCACCACCATGACCCTCGCACTGGGCGATGCCTTGGCCGTGGCGCTTATGGAGCACCGCAAGTTTACGCCGGAAAACTTCCGGGAGTTCCATCCGGGTGGCAAACTGGGCGCTCAACTGTCACGCGTGCGCGATCTGATGCACGTCGGCGAGGCCCTGCCCTTGATCGGCGCAACAACCCCGATGAGCGACGCCTTGTTAGAGATCAGCCAAAAGGGTTTTGGCGTTGTCGGCGTGACCGATGACTCCGGTGCCCTGCTCGGCATTGTCACTGACGGGGATTTGCGCCGTCACATGGACGGCCTACTGGATCGCACCGCTGTCGAGGTCATGACCGCCGCGCCACAAACCATTGCGCCAGGCGCTCTGGCCGAAGAGGCCGTGGCCATTATGAACCAACGCAAGATCACTTGCCTGTTTGTGGCTGATCCGGAGGGCAGCGGAGCGCCCGAAGGCTTGCTGCACATCCACGACTGCCTGCGCGCCGGGCTTGGCTGATCCGGTGGCCCGTCGCCTCACATATTCCAACCTTGTTGCAGCGCTAAAGGTGCTTTTGCCTCTCACCGCGCTTGGCATCTTGTCCACATTGTTTTTGATTTCCAAAAAGGTGGACCTCGAAAGCGCCATTCCTTTCGCCGATGTTGAGCTTGAAAAACGCCTGCGCGATCGTCAAATCACCGCCCCCTATATTTCGGGGCAAACCAGGGACGGGCATGATATCACTCTGACCTCGGCCACCGCCCATCCAGACATCGACGACCCGTCTCGCATCATTGCAGAGCAGGTGGGCGCCCTGATCAGCACCACCGATGGCACAGAAATCACCGTGCGCGCCAAAGCCGGCGAAATGAGCAGCACCTTTAATGAGGTTGAACTGGACGGCAACGTCGAGATTGTGACCTCTGCAGGCTACACGATCACCACCGATACCATGCTGTTTGGTCTGGAAGACGCCCGTGCGGAAACCGCCGGCCATGTGGTTGCGGAAAGCGCTATAGGTACATTGGAAGCGGGTCGCATGGCCCTGCGCCCCTCCGGGGAAAACAATGAAATATATTTGTTTTTCACAAAAGGTGTGCGACTGGTATACACGCCCCAAAATTGAGATGAGGTGACCCTGTGATTTTAATCCGTGCTTTGGCAATTTCCCTTTTGGCGATGGCGCCCATTGCGGGAATGGCACAGGGGTTCCAAGTTGGCTTTGGTCAAATGCAGCAAGACACCGGCCTGCCGGTTGAGGTCACTGCGGAAGCCCTGTCCGTCAATCAATCCGATGGCAGCGCCGTGTTTGAGGGCAAAGTGGACGTGTCCCAGGGCGACATGCGCATGACCGCGGACAAGGTCAACGTACACTACAATCAGGAAACCCAGGCCATTGCGCGCCTTGTGGCCGAAGGCAATGTGCTGCTGGTGCAAGGCCCCGATGCAGCAGAAGCCAATCAAGCGATCTACAGCATCGACGACGGCACCGTCGAAATGACCGGTAACGTCACTGTTGTGCAGTCCAAAACCACCATCACCGCAGACAAGATGCGCCTCAATCTAACCGACAACACCGCGCAGATGACCGGAAACGTAAAAACAGTATTGAAGTCGCAATAGTTATGGCCAAGCCCGATCTTTCCGTCACTCAAGGCAGCTCCGGGCTGCAAGTTCAAAGCCTGCGCAAGGCCTACCGCAAACGTGTGGTGATCCGCGATTTCTCGATGGAGCTGAACCGGGGCGAGGTTGTGGCGTTGCTTGGTCCCAACGGCTCCGGCAAAACCACCACATTCTACGCAGTTGCAGGCCTTTTGGTGCCGGAGGGCGGGCGCGTGTCGATTGACGGACGTGACGTCACGCAATTGCCGATGTACCGCCGCGCCAAACTGGGCATTGGCTACCTTCCGCAGGAAATGTCGATCTTCCGGGGCCTGTCGGTGGAGGACAACATCACCGCGATCCTCGACATCACCCACAAGGACCGCCACAAGCGCCGCGAACGGCTCGAGGAGCTGCTCAGTGAGTTCTCCATCGAACACCTGCGCCGCGCCCCCGCCTTGGCTCTGTCAGGCGGAGAACGCCGCCGTGTCGAAATTGCCCGCTGTCTGGCGGCCGACCCCAAGTACCTTCTGCTCGATGAACCCTTTGCAGGTGTGGACCCGATCTCCGTGGGGGACATTCGTCATCTGGTGGCTGATCTTAAAAAACGCGGCATCGGTGTGTTGATCACCGACCACAACGTCCGCGAGACACTGGAAATTGTCGACCGCGCCTACATTCTGCACGACGGCAAAGTGCTGATGTCTGGCACACCCGAAGAAGTGGTCGAAAACGAAAATGTGCGCCGCGTTTACTTGGGTGAAAACTTCCGTATCTCCTGACCTACGCGCGGAAATACGCACAAACTTGCGCTCGATCATTGACTCTTTCCCGTTGGCCCACTCAAATGGATTCATGACATTTGATCGACTCCCCGCTGTGACCATGGCGGCCTTCTCAAAAAGGCCCGGTCTTGCGCAAGGGTCGACAATGTCGATTTCCAGCATTCGGACCTAACTGATAACGGGCAGCTCAAGCCCGTGGTCCGACATGTCATCGAAAAGGAGACAGGATGCGCTATCAGATTACCGGAAAACACATCGACGTTGGTGATGCTCTGCAAACTCACGTGAAAACGGAGTTGGGCAACGTGCTCGAGAAATACGCGGGCCGCCCCACCGATGCGACCATCACGTTCTCCAAACACGCGCACGAATATGTCTGCGAGGCCACCGTCCATTTGTCCACCGGACTGACCGCCCAGGCCAAAGCACATGAAACTGAAATCTACGCCGCCTTCGACAGCTGTGCGGAAAAAATGGACAAACAGCTGCGCCGCTACAAACGCCGCTTGAAAGATCACCATAAGGAACGACAGGACCCGGTTGAACTTTTCGGCGCTTCCTCGTATATCCTCGCGCCTGAAGCTGAAGAACATGAAGCCGAGCCTGAGCTGCAGCCAGTCATCGTCGCAGAGATGGAAACCAAAATTCCATCCTTGAGCGTTGGCGAGGCCGTAATGCAGATGGAACTTGCGGGATCGCCGGTGCTGGTCTTCAAGAACGAAGGTAAAAACGGATTGAACGTGGTCTATCGCCGTGAAGACGGCAATATTGGCTGGATTGATCCGCAAGCATAAGTGAGTAGGTGCAGAAAGCACCGCTCCGGAGATACAGGCCCTATGGACCTTTCTACGATCCTTAAGCCTGAGGCGGTACGTGTTGTCACAGCCGCCTCAAGCAAAAAACGTTTGTTGCAGGAATTTGGCGATCTTGCGGAGTCAGCCTACGGGCTGAAAGCGCAGGCCGTTGTCGAGGCTCTGATTGAACGTGAATCCTTAGGGCCCACTGGTGTGGGCCATGGGGTGGCATTGCCGCACGCGCGATTCCAAGATCTGCAAAGCGTTGTTGGCGCCTTTATTCTTCTTGAAAAGCCGGTTGATTTCAACGCGGTGGACCGACAACCCATCGACATCGCCTTTGCGCTATTTGCACCAGAAGAGGCCGGAGTCGAACATCTGAAAGCGCTGGCCAAAGTGTCTCGCCACCTGCGCGAAGCGTCGATCTGCGCCAAGCTGCGTGCCAACCCGGACGCCGCCACTCTGTTCACGATCCTGACCGAAGACGACAAAGTTCAGGCCGCCTGACAGCGCTGGCATCAAAAGTTTCTAACGCGCTGCAGCCCTGCTGACGGCGCGTTTTTACTTCCAGGTTTCAAATCCAAACGCGATGTAGTCCCGCTTGTAAATGTCCTGACAGAGCTTCTCGATCTCGTCATCATAGATCGCCTCAAGCGCCACAGGATGACCTAGGTCTACCGCTACAGGGTCCGGCGCATCCATGCGCCCCACCTGCATTGCCAGCGCCGGCAGATAGCTCATCATCTCGTCTTCACGCACAATCATATCCGGCAGCGCCACGTCCGCGAATCCCTGCAACGCAGTGGTCTGACTGGCCCAATGTGCATCTTGCCGAATCCCGGTTTGCCCGGCCAGATTCGCCTTCACAAATCCCAAAAACGCCAAAAATCCGGCTTTGTGGTCCTCCGCCGTATAATCCGCTCCCGGCGGATCTTTGGGCAAAGGCATCTTGTAAACCCGCCGCAGCGTGTTGCGGATTTTCTTATAAACGCCCTGTTCCGCCGCCAGAATGCAGTCACAGAACGCCGCATGCACCCGCACCACCGGGTGACGGATCACCGTAAAACTGCGATGTCCCTTGAGCCCTTTTTTCCATTGCCGCAGGCTCTTCTGGCTGAAGCCGCGGATCAGGCCATCCGGCTCAATCCGGTCAATCTGGGCCATCCATTGCATCACCGTGGCCTGCGGCCCGGACCGCAGCGGCAAAAACAACAAAGGCGCCACTGCACAGGCCACATAACTTGGCACGGCCGCCCCATGGCGTGGCTCAAAGTTTGGCGTGCGGTTGAGGTTGAACCGATCCAACTCAGCCAACGCCAATGTCACGTCGCCAAAATTCGACACCTTCTCCGACAATGGGCTGGGGTTTTGTCGCTTAAGCTTTTGGTTCAGCTCGTCAAGCTCACCTGGATGGCCAATGAATTTTGCCAAACCATTCATCACCTGAATGTCGTGCAAATCCTCGTAGGCAATGTAGAACGCGGTCTGGCCGCTCACCTGCAGGGACCGCATCAACGAGACCTGAAAATCTTGCAATTTTTCCACGTGCCGCCGGAACTCAACCCCGTCAAATTTCACTTTGCTATCGCGCCGCCGCCGCACATCAGTCAGCTTCCACTGCCCGGTGGCCTGCGCGATTTTCCAGCTGACATAGCTGTCCAATGGATTGCGGGTCAGGATGATTTTTGCACAACGGGGATCATCCAGAATTGTGTTCAGTACCCGCGGCTCGTGGTCATGGAAATACCGGAACCCGGAGAGTTCGTCATTGGCCTTCACCGCATCAATCAATATCTGCGGATCATCAGTGCGCTGCTCAAGCGTCACACCCAAACAATCGTCTTTGTTGGGATAGCCCGTGAAATGCGGGTTAAACGCCTCGCCCAGGCAACTCAGCCCTTCAAACCCGTTGATATTGGCTTCCAAAAAATTGGATCCGGTCCGCATTTCGGCAAAGACAACAAAATAATCAAAGGGTTTGGTCATAAGTTATCACTGCACCAAATAGGGTTTGCGCGGCGGCTTCTTCTGATCCACCTCTCCCGGAGATACCGGGAAATCACCCATCAGGTAAGGGTGCATGCCTTGGTTTTTCAGATTCTGTAGGAACTGACCAAAGCCGGTCAAATCGGTCATCTTGGGCACTTCGGACAAACGCCGGGCTTTCTCCGGACCAATTTCATCAATGATGGTCTGCAAAGGCTCCATTGGCGCCTCGATGAACTCAGCCAGCGTCCAAATCCGGACCCGCGCTTTGGCATAAGGACTACGGAGCGCAAACAGTTGGTCATTTTCCAGTTTCTGAAGCCGCGCCGCCTCTTTACGGATGTCAGCAAAGTTCAGGTTTGACTTGAACAGTGGGATCGCCCAGGCGCCACTGATCACCGACACCTGCGCATTGGGGTCTTTGGCAAAAAACCAGACCGGTGCGCCTTCATCCCGTGGGCCAACCTGAAAACATTGGCGCTCACCGCGTGTATTCCAAATCAGGTTGGTCAGAAAGGCAATTGAATTGTAATCTCGGTTTCTTGGCGCATCACTCAGCGCGCCATTGATGACTTTCTGCCGCCCTTCAAACTCGGCCCGTTCCGGTGCAAACAGATGCCCATGCACCCGGGCACCAGTCGCACGCGCCAACCACGGCTCAAAGTCCTCAAACAGCTGCGCAAATCCTTGGAAAATCGAATACCGGCCAAACGTCATCCCATTTTCCCAACCTTCGTTGGGATAGCGGCTCTGCATATAAAGCCCGGTGCGCCCTTTGGTCCGCCGCTCCACGGCCTTGGCAAATATCCGGTCAATCTTCGCCGGATTTGGCTCACTCATCTTGATCGCGCCCTCAGGGCTGCGGAGGAACCCATTGTACAGCTTATGGGCACGCGGCCAAATCTTACGGGCGACAAAACAATCCGACCGCCGCAGCAATTGCAGGTGATCGTCATAAAAAATATGCGGCTTTCCTTGGAAGTCGAATTTGGAAAGCGTCAGCGATCGGCTCTCGATATTGCTCGAATACAGCCGCGACAACGTCTGGAAATAGCTCTCATCCGGGATCCACACCCGCTTGAAATAGCGGTCAAACGTGTCCCGATCTGGATCTTGCAGAATGGCGGACAGTGTCTGCCGTGTCAGGCACCACCACTGACTGCCCATGTGCGGTACAATCCCATTGGGAACTTTACGCTTCACCCGCAGGAACCGCTGAATATCGACCCATTTATCAAACAGAAAACGGTGCTTCTTCCATGAGAACGGGAAGTGCAACGTAAAGCGCTCCGCATCCAGACCGCCAACGGTCCACGGCACATCAGCCGTGGTTGCACTCTCGATAAAGTCGGTACGCGGCCGCGCTTCCAGATAGTCTTTTAACTCCTGCACCGGCCGCAATGGCAGACACGAGCCAGACGACAGGTAGATGTGGCGCACCTCTGGAAACTCGGCAAGCATGGTCTCGCCCGCCGACTGACTGGCGGCCACCAGCCCCCAATCGCCCCACTCACATTTGTGCCGCTTGCTGAACCGCACATCCGGCACATCGTCCAACGCTTTGAGAAACTTTTTGTAGACCTTGGGCTTCACCGACGCATCGACGTGGATCACCACTGGGCAGCCGTACTTGGTCCAATGCCGTGCCACCTGCTCGGCGCGGTCAAACGCCGTGTGCACCAACATGAGAATGCCAACACTCATGCCCAGTTCCCCTTGGACATAAGCCCCAGAATCTCAAGCTGACGCCAATTGATGTATTTTTCGCTCCATTTGCACCACAGCTCAGGACTGTCACGCAACCGCTCGGCATAGGCTTTGTATTCCACGCTGGCCGAATAATGCTGGTTGCGCTCCAACTCCTCGTCCGCCTTGGCTGTGAACGTATCGAGGAATTTGGCATGCAGCAGCAGGCCGGAAGCTTTCTCGCCCCCCCATTCATCAAACACCTGGTTCAAGCCGCGCGGCAGCAGCATATGGGTCGAGCTGGCATAGCAATACCGCCGGTTCCACTTCACCAACGGAATTTTATTCAAGGCTGGGGCCAGTTCCGGCTCATTGGGGAAAAACACCCGTGACCGTGGGCCACCTTGAATCCACAAATTGCCGTATTGCGGATTTTTGGTCATCGTATAGTTGCCCGCGTCAAACCAACAGGCAATGTCCATCGGATCCTGACCAGCCTGGTACGGCTGTTCTGTGATTGGCCCCCGGGGATACATATCCAACAACATCGCACTAAACGATTTGATCGAACTGGCATCCAGCCAATCCGTCAACGCCCGGATCGGCCGCGTGTCACAAAACGGGTAGATAAAGAACTCATCCGGATCGACCACCAAACACCAATGATTGTGGCCATAGCGAAACTGCAGCCAGTTGAGCCAGTCCACGCCAAATTTGGATTTCTTATAGCTCTTGCGCGTGTGCCACACCGACACATCCGGCTGCTCCATCAGATATTCAAGCGAGCCATCGTCGCTGTCATTATCCACGATCAGAAAATGATTGATGCCCTTGTTGCGGTAGTAGTCGAGGAAATAGGGCAGTCGAATATGCTCGTTGCGCAATGTCGAGAACGCCAACAGATCAGACGGTTTGATCTGCGCAGTGCGGTCCGCCATGCTGCGCAACTCGCGTCGCTTTCGGATCGCGCGCACAAGCCGGTGCCGACGTCTGACCCGAAGCCGATATGTTTGAAGCGCGCTCACCCCTGTCCCTCAACCTTTCTTTTTGCGTGAAGGTCCGGTCACAGGGTGTATCACGTGACCCTTAAGACCGTATTGAAATGCGCTTCCCAAGTTTGTGGGGAAAAACGCGGTTTTGATCCTGCTCCGTTCTTCTGGGCAGTTGCCAGAGACCCGATGATTGTTTCCCATTGATAAACATCTGAAACGCTTGCGTAAATGGGATAATCCCCAAGAATTTCCCGCAACACAGGCAATGTGTTAGCCACCACAGGCACCCCCATGGCCGCGGCCTCCACCGGAGGCAAACCAAAGCCTTCTGCATGGCTCGGAAACAAAAGCCCCGCAGCCCCCGCCATGAGGGTTAACAATTCTGCATCATCTAAATCATTAAATTCCAACAGAAAATCACCCCTGAGTGGCGATGATTCGAGGCGTTCAAACACTTCAGCGCTTTCCCAGCCACGCCGCCCCGCGACCGCCAACCTGGGAAGCTCCTCTTGCGAAAGTCGCCCGGCCATGTCTTCCCAAAGGTCGATCAGAAACGGAATGTTTTTGCGTGGCTCAATGGTGCCCAAACACAAAAAATACGGCGCAGGGATTTTTGTCGCACCCCCATTGTTCTCAACTTCGAAAAAATCAACCTCCACACCAAGATGCGCAACCTCAACGTGCGGAATCTGTCCCAACGGCGCCATGTGCCGGGCAATATCACAAGCGGACACATGAGAATTGGTCAGGATCAAATCGGCATGGGTGGCACAACGCTTTAAAATGGCGTCCAGTTTTTGCACCGACTGCGGGGTTTGGTATTGCGGGTGATCCAACGGGATGGTGTCGTGCAGAAACACCGTCACTTTGCCGCCGTTCACCGATTTCACCGCCTGCGCCACCCGCTTGGAAAACGTGGTTTGATCCACGTTGAGATAAACAGTGCCGTTTGGCACATGACGCCGCAGCATCCGCCCCAATCCACGCGGGCGCGTGCGGGCTACAGCCACCTGCCGCGCCATTGTATCCGGCACCCGCCGCGGGCTGTTCACGCGATGACGTATCCGAGAAATGAAATCCGGCATGGGCCAACTGCGCCGCCCTTCAAGCGCATCAAGGCATGTTTGCATGCCAGCCTGATCCAGAAGCACATACCCCAAGCCTGTGCGCACCAACCCAAAACACGGCACTTTGTCTTTCAGAACCGCCCGCAAATAAGCCACACACACCCGATCCACGCCGGAGGGGCGCCGCCCCGCAAGGGCCAGCACGCGCGTCATTTCCAAAAGTCGAGCGGGAGGATTACGTGTTGTAATGCCCGGTCTGATGCCATCTCCATGCATCGGCAATCATCAGGTCCATCTTGGAGCGTTTGGGTTCCCACCCTAGCTCTTTCTCCGCCCGTGTCGAGCCAGAGACCAATTTGGTGCAATCCCCCGGACGCCGGTCACCCTCATTGTAGGGCACCTCTCGATTGGTCACTGCGCGGGAATGGTCAATCACGTCGCGCACGGAAAAGCCTGTCCCGGTGCCCAGGTTAAACACCCGGCTACCGTGCCCCTCCAGTAGACGCTGTAACCCCAACACATGCGCATCAACCAAGTCGCAGACATGCACATAGTCGCGAATACATGTGCCATCCGGCGTGTCGTAATCCGTGCCAAAAATTGTCAGCGCATCACGCTTGCCGTCAATTGCATCCAACATCAGTGGGATCAAATGTGTTTCCGGTTGGTGAAACTCGCCCACCTCAGCTTCTGGATCAGCCCCGGCCACGTTAAAATAGCGAAAGATCACCGATTGAAGCCCGGATGCACCCTCGAAATCCCGCAACATATCTTCAATGGCACGTTTGGAAGCACCGTAGGCGTTGATTGGCAACTGCTCAACGCCTTCGTCCAACGTCACGTTGTCATGATCCCCGTAGGTCGCGCATGTTGACGAGAATACAAAATTCCGCACCCCGGCATCTACTGTCGCCTCAATGAGATTGAGGGACCCCTGCACATTGTTGAACCAGTACTTACCCGGCTCCTTCATGCTTTCGCCTACCTGAGACAGCGCCGCAAAGTGCATCACCGCGATCGGATTGTACTGCGCAAAAACCGCATCCAGCCGCGCACGATCCAGCAGATCCCCCTGCTCAAACGGGCCAAATTTCACGGCGTCCTGCCAACCGGTGCTGAGATTGTCAAAGGTCACTGGCACATAGCCCGCCTTTGCCAAAGCTTTACATGCGTGTGAGCCGATATAGCCCGCGCCACCCGTAACGATTACGTGGTTCACAATCGTAGTCCTTTCAGGAGGCCTTATTCCGCAGCGCGGCGTGCAACCACCAGCTCTTCCAGATACTGGGACAGCTCATCACGCAGATCGTCCCTTTCAAGGGCAAACGCCACCGTGGCCTGCAAGAATCCCGCCTTGGAGCCACAATCATAGCGACGCCCCTGAAAACGGTAACCAAATACGTTTTGACCTTTGGCAATTTCGGTCGCAATGGCATCGGTCAGCTGGATTTCACCACCCGCGCCTTCACCCTGCCCTTTTAGGTTGGTGAAGATGTCTGGCGTCAGAATGTAGCGCCCAATCACAGCCAAGTTGGATGGCTCTGTACCTGGCGCAGGTTTCTCAACCATACCTTTGACCGACACCATGGCACCCATGTCTTCTTTCACATCCAGCACCCCGTAAGACGACGCTTTCGAGGGTGGCACTTCCATTGCCGCAACCATGCAACCGCCAGTTTCCTGATAGGCATCAACCATCTGTTTCAGACAGGACGTTTCTCCCGCAATCACATCATCCGGTAAGATCACCGCAAACGGCTCATCCGCTACCAATCGGCTGGCGCAAGCCACCGCGTGACCAAGCCCCATGGCTTTGTGTTGGCGAATATAGGCGATGGCACCGCTTTCCATGTTGGTCGCTTCCACAGCTTCCAACAGCTCGGTTTTTCCCTTTTCACGCAGCGTCTGTTCCAATTGGGGCGCGCAATCAAAGTAGTCCTCAAGCGCACCTTTGCCGCGCGAGGTCACAAAAATGAACTCCTTGATGCCTGCTTCACGCGCCTCATCAATCGCATATTGAATGAGCGGACGATCCACCAGCGTCATGATTTCTTTCGGGACTGATTTTGTCGCCGGCAAAAACCGGGTCCCCAAACCTGCGACAGGAAAAATAGCCTTGGTTACTTTACGCTGCATAAGTTGCTCTCTCTGGTCACTGCGTCTCGGCGTCAC
The DNA here is from genome assembly GCF_900182745.1 of Shimia sagamensis. Taxonomy (GTDB): domain Bacteria; phylum Pseudomonadota; class Alphaproteobacteria; order Rhodobacterales; family Rhodobacteraceae; genus Shimia; species Shimia sagamensis. The sequence continues at coordinate 535,788 of NZ_FXTY01000001.1, forward strand.
GAACAAGGACACCTGTCAACAAAATATCATTTGGTTTAAGAATTTTGTACTTCAAATTAGTTTCTGCGATATCACGATTTTCCGCCGTTTTCTATACAATCGGCAGCGTCAGTCTGAATCGCAATCATAACGTCTTGTAACGCGCAGATTTTCTGATTGCATCAGTTAAAAACATTGGCAATCGCAAACATTGACCCAATCAAAGCAATCACGGCTTGCGCTGGCTTCACTGCCGATTCACTCGCCACCACAATGTCCGCAGGCTGTACCTGGAAGTTTTTGGCGCCAAACAACTCGTCCGCTTTTGTCAGATCAAACTGAAAAATTACATGGTTCGAGGTTGGTCCGGTGCCATCTTGGCGTACCGCCGATTCGGGGTATTGCCGCAGAATAAACAACGCCTGCGGGTTGGCCCGTGCATCGTTCAAACCACCCAACAGAGAAACCGCCTCCATCGCCGTGATATGTTCCTGGTGGAAATACACCAGTTGCTCTTTTGTGGTCGAGCCGACCGCAATAAAGTAGCGCTCCTCCTCTTCAACAATGAGCTGATCGCCACCTCGCATGATCACGTTTTTGGCGGGATCTTTCAGCAAGCTGTCCAAAGGAATTTCATAAGACTTGCCCTGACGCTGCAAGCGCACGAGTGGGTTATTGATGCTTTCGCTCACCCCTCCGGTTTGCGCGATAACCGACAAAATTGAGACGTTGCGATCAGACAAGGGCAACCGGTTCGGCGACGCCACGCCAGTCACAACATCGACCGAATTGGACGGGCCCGGCGTGACATCAATCTGCACCTGCGCAGAGGGGGCAATCGGCGTCATCTGGCTCTGGATTTTCTCTCGTGCCTGATAGGGAGTCAGCCCCGACACCATGATGTCATTCACGTAGGGCACAAAAATCGTGCCCGCTTCTGTAACCTCTACCGGCCGCAACGGCACAGACCGATCAGCCGGCCCCAACAACAGCGAATTTTCCTGATTGTCCCAAACCGTCAGCGTGACCATATCGCCGGTCTGGATGATCCGGCTTTTGGCGCCTGGGGTCCGCGCAAACCAATGGTAATGACCATGCCAGCCGGTCTCCGGCCATTTTGCGATTTGCGTGACATTCTGACGCGTTACCTCGGTGACCTGGATGTCATCTGGAATTGCGGATTCACCCACAATCTCCGACGCAATCGGTCCCCCGCGAGGCAAAGAGCACGCTGCTACGGTGAGCATGGCAAAAGCCACAACTGCCTTCAAACCCACTCGCCGCATAATTCGCCTCATAAATTTTTCACTCTTTTAGAGCCTGTGCCCGTGCAAAAACAAGCACCCAGAGTTAACTTTTACCGCCGGTGTGTCTCCAAGGACTCCTACGAAGCCCTCATTGGTGCGTTCTTCTACCCCTGAAGCCCATCCTGACCGCCACTTATTTAGGCGCCGGAGATCTAAACGCTGGCAGATGTCGACAGATATGGCAGAAACCAATTCAAATTCTTATCAAACTACATTATAACCAAACAGCGCCTCAGCGTGACGGCGCGCAAAGACACTTAAGACAAATACTCTTTCGGGAAGAACTCCCACATTTTCGAGCAAAGTCTCAAGACGTATTTTTTGACGATCCTATTTGACCCGATTTGTGAGCAAAAATTATGCTTTTCAAAGTTCTATCTAATCTGACCCATTTTCAGAAAGCCTGTGTGCTGCTGAGTGTTGATCTGACTGCAATCACGCTCGCGCTCTGTGTGGCATTCTCTAACACAGCCGAATCGACGCAGTGGATGACCGTGGCGTGGTACCTGCCTGCGGTACTTGTCGCTGGCACATTCGCCCTACACAGTTTTGGCCTGAATCGCGTAAAACTCAACACTTTCGGCATAGACGAAGTTGCCAAAGTGTTCATCGTCGCAGCCGCCCTGTCGGTAACCGGTTACGTCGTCTCTGAAGCCATTGGACCATCCCATCTTCGCCTTAGCACCATGGTAGAATTTGGCGCATTCTTTGCCTTCCTCTCGGTAGGTAGCCGATTTCTGATGCTTCGAATTGTTGAGCGCATTTACGCCACGCAGATGCCGCGCAAACAGGTGTTGATATACGGCGCAGGACAAACCGGACAACAGATGGCCGCCGCCCTCCAAACCGATCACGAGTTTAAGGCCTTCGGCTTTGTTGACGACGACCCGAACTTGCAAAAACTGACAATCTTGGGCCTCAAAGTTCATTCCCCCAAACGCATCGCCTCTATTGTGCGCCGTAACCGCATCGACCGTGTTGTGTTGGCCATGCCCTCCGCCAATCAATCCGTGCGGCTGCGCATCGGCAAACGCCTGTCTGGCCTGGAATGTGAAGTGCTGGCCATGCCGTCGTTTGCCGACATTGTGCTGCGTGGCGAAGAAGTCACTGCGGCAGCGCCAATCAAACTCGACAGCCTACTGGGCCGCGACGCAGTTGAAAGCGAACTACCGCAAACCGAAGGTACCTACCGCGACCACCGCATTCTTGTGACCGGTGCAGGCGGCTCCATTGGTGGCGAGTTGTGCCGTCAAATCGCGCGCTGTCGACCGCAAAATCTGGTGCTGGTCGATCACAGCGAATACGCGCTCTACCGAATTACAAACGAGTTGCGGCAGGAATATCCTGGCCTGCGTATGACCGCGGTTTTGGGCAGCATCGAGCATCCTGAGTTGATGCGCGAAACTCTAATGAATCACCAAATCGAGGTGGTTTTTCACGCAGCGGCTTACAAACACGTCAATATGGTCGAAACCAACGCGTTTGAAGGCGTACGCAACAATGTTATTGGAACCCGCGTGCTGGCCGAAGAAGCCCGTCTTGCCCGCGTCGACAGGTTCATCTTAGTCTCCACCGACAAGGCCGTACGCCCGCAATCCACGATGGGCAGCACCAAACGCATGGCCGAACTGGTGATTCAGGATCTCGCAAAACGCTCTGAGCACACCAAATTTTCCATGGTGCGTTTTGGCAATGTTCTGGGATCTTCCGGCTCGGTAATCCCTCTTTTTCAGAAGCAAATCCGAGACCTTGGCCCAGTCACCGTGACACACCCCGAGGTCACCCGATACTTCATGACCATCGACGAAGCCGTGCGTCTGGTCCTCCTGACCGGTACGTTCTCACGCGGTGGTGATGTTTTTGTGCTGGATATGGGTGCACCGGTTTCCATCTACGAAATGGCCCGCAAAATGATCGAGGCTGCAGGCTACTCAGTCCGGGACGAAGCCAACCCTAGCGGTGACATTCCAATTGCATTCACGGGCTTGCAGGACGGTGAAAAGATGCACGAAGAACTGCTTATCGGCAGCGACATGCTCACCACGCCACATCCAAAAATCATGCGAGCTCAGGAGAAAATGCTGTCTGAGTTGCAAATTGCCAGCGCCCTTCAGGATCTCCGCCGCGCCATTGAGACACGCGACGAAGGCTTGCTCACATCAACTTTGCGCTGCTATGTGGAAACCGAAGAAACCGAGGTTGTGGCCGCACCACTGCCCAAGATCCCGGCGCTCTCTGTAGTGGGCGAATTCTAACGAACGTCACTCCGCGTAATACTCGCGATACCACGCCACAAATTTTGCCACGCCCTCTTCCACGGGTGTTTGTGGGATGGTGCCAGTCAACTGTTCCAGCAGCCGCGCATCCGCCCAGGTCGCCGGCACATCACCGGGCTGCATATCCATGAAGTTCTTCTTGGCCTCTTGGCCCAGCGCGGCTTCAATGGCCTTGATATACGTCATCAACTGTACCGGTTGGCCATTGCCGATATTCACCACGCGCCACGGCGCTACGGCACTCAAACTATCACCGGCCTGCGCCACGTCACGCGCCCCCACCGCTTCTGGTACGGCCTCAATCAGGTTCACAATCCCGGTGACCAGGTCGTCAATGTAGGTGAAATCCCGGCTCATATCTCCGTGATTGTAAATGTCGATTGCGCTGCCTTCCAAGATCGCCTTGGTGAATTTGAACAGTGCCATATCCGGCCGCCCCCACGGCCCATAGACGGTGAAGAACCGGAACATCGTGGTTGGTAGGTGATAAAGATGCGCGTAGGAGTGCGCCATCACCTCATTGGCCTTTTTGGTGGCCGCATAGAACGACATCTGACTGTCAGCCTTATGAGTCTCCGCATAAGGCATCTCGGTGTTAGCGCCATAGGCTGAGCTGGTCGAGGCCAGTAGCATATGCTGTGGCGGATGGGCCCGCGCGGCTTCGAGCAACTCAAACGTGCCAACAAGGTTGGCTTCCACATAGGAGCGCGGCGCATCAATTGAGTAACGCACACCAGCTTGTGCCGCGAGATGGATCACAACGTCTGGCTGATGCTCAGCAAACAGCCCCATCAAAACGCCCTCACCTTCAAGCCGATCTACCACGGCGGTGAACTGCCCACTCTGCTTCAGGATCGCATGCCGCCGCTCTTTGAGCGTCACGTCATAGTAGTCCGTCATCGCGTCCAGCCCGATGACTTTCCAGCCTTCCTGCAACAGGCGCTCTGCGGTGTGAAAGCCAATAAACCCGGCGGTGCCTGTCACCAAAGCGGTGCGGTGTTGGTCCTGCGTCATGTCCTGCTCCGTTTCTGAGCCTGTTGTTTTGTCTGCAATCGTTTGGGTAACAGTGTCTCCGACAAAAGCCGCTGCGCTGCAACCCGTTGAAATTCCTGCCGCAACCGCGCGCCAAAACCGCCAATACGGAACAGGGTTTGCCGACGTTCGGACCGGCCAAACAGCCCCCCGCGTTGCACCCAAAAACCCGCCGGATCAAACCGTACCGAATGAAACAATCCCGTGCGCGAGAAGATAAACACCGATGGAGACTTCCCGTCCTGCACCGCGTCTTTGGCCTCGCGCAAAAGGGTCTTCTTTCGCCAAAAGCGTCCAAAAATCACAACCTGCGGCCCAATCTTCACTTCCAACGGTGCAAAGCCTTCTGCTGCTCGTGTCAGCTCCGGCATCTGACCCAACGCGCGACTTAATCCTTCGGCATAACCCTGCTGCAAACCGCGCATCAGCCGCCTCACATCCCCCGGCATAATGTGTCCCGCCACCATATGGGCGAGTAGCCGTCGCCGTTGCGCCCGACAAAAAGCAGTCCATACTGTGTCGCGCTGCCCGTCCGAACAATGCTTACGCAAAAACACCGCCTTACTTGCGCCAATCTCGCTCAAATCGCGTGGCACCCGCGCCGCTGTGCGCTGCCGGTTCTCGGCATAGCCATGATGCACCTCGGCACGCGGCACGATCGCCGTTTTGTGCCCCGCCGCTGCCAACCGCAGGTTCAGGTCCGTCTCATCCAGATAGTAGTGAAACGCCGGATCAAACCCACCCAGCTCTGCCAACACCTCGCGCCGGAATGCCATATTGGTGCCTTCGGTCTTGATCGCCCGCTGCCCATCCGGCGTCAGCACCACCGGGTCGTCGCCGGTAAACGCCAGAGGCAGACCTGCCCCCGTGCCGTCCACACTCTGCGCCCGCCACTGAAAGCTGATCCCGTTACGACCGCGCACATACCCGCCCGCTGCCGCAACCTCGGGCTTGGCAAAGGGCGCTGCTAAATGATGCAGCCAGCCGGTTTCCGGCACCGCATCATCATCCATAAACGCCACAACTTCGCCCGCCGCATGGGCAATGCCACGATTGCGCGCTGCCGAGATATTGGGCGTTTCGTATTCCACGGTTTTGAGCTGATCGCCAAACGGCAGATCTTTTGCCGCCGCCAGACCCGCAGTGTCAGCCACCACCACAACTTCAAACGCCGGATAGCGCAGTTGTGAAATGCCCACCAAGGCGCGTTTTAGTGCCTCCGGGCGCCGCCGGCTCACCACCACCACGCTGATGGTTGGCTGTCCGGCGGACGGGGTCATGCGGTGCCCATCTGCGCCATCATTGCCTCAATGCGGGGCACATCTTCGGGATTATTTAGCTCCCAGAACTGCCGCCCGCGCGCCTCCACTTCGACACACAGAACCTGCCGCCCATGCTCCATGAAACGCAGCTGCTCCAGCCCTTCCAGCTGCTCCAGCGGACCAGACGCCCAACGCGGATAGGCGCCCAGCGCAGACGGCCGATAGGCATAGACGCCCACATGGTGAAACACCGGCGTTTCGTCTTCATCCGCAAAACTGGCATCGGTAAACGGCACCACTTCTTTGGAGAAATACAGCGCATGATGGTCTTTGGTAAACACTGCCGTGGTGCCGCCAACACGCCCCGCCTTGCGATCTTCCAAAAAGCCGTTAAGCGCGCGCCCGTCGCACCGCAACACAGGTGTTGCCACCTCCGCCATCGGATCGCCTTTGAGGCCTGCAACCAGGTCTTCCACAAACCAAGCCGGAGTCAGCGGTGCATCGCCTTGCAGGTTCACCACAATCTCATAGCCACCGCCCAGCACATCAAACGCCTCGGCACAGCGTTCCGTACCATTGGCGCAATCTGGTGAGGTCATCACCACCTCTGCGCCAAAGGCTTCGCTTGCAGCCTTGATGCGATCGTCATCCGTCGCCACAACCACACGGTCCACACCTTTGACCGCGCTGGCCGCTTCCCAACTGCGCCGGATCAAGCTTTTGACCTCCCCGGTTGCGCCTTTGAGTTCAGCCAGCGGCTTGCCGGGATAGCGTGTGGACGCGTAACGCGCCGGAATGACGATCAATACAGACATCAGGCTTCTTTCAGCTCTACTTTAGGCGCGTAGGCAATGAAGAACGGGTTGGCAAAATCCTCTTTGCCGTACTTCAGGGGCGTGTGGTCATCAAACCGAACAACGTCGCCACCTGCACCCAACAACACCGCATGACCCGCCGCCGTGTCCCACTCCATCGTGCGACCCACACGCGGATACACATCCGCTTCACCTGTGGCCACAAGGCAGAACTTCAGCGAGGACCCCGCGCTCTTCATGTCTTTGACGTTGTATTTGTTGATGTAATCATCGGTCGCCTGATCCCGGTGCGATTTGGACGCCACCACGTAAAGTGCGGCGTTGTCACTGTCCGCCACGTTGATGGCTTTTAGATCACCCACGGTGTCTGGATCAAAGGCACCGGTCTCTTCCACCGCTTGACCATCGGCTTGGGTGAAGAACATTCGGTTCTTCGCCGGTGCGTAGACCACACCACGCTGTGGCACACCTTTTTCCACATAAGCGATGTTCACAGTGAAATCGCCACGGCGGTGAATAAACTCTTTGGTGCCGTCCAGCGGATCAACGATCAGAAATGTATCGCCTTTCGCTGTGTGGCTCTCCGATTGCTCTTCAGTAACCAGCATAACATCCGGGAAGGCCGCGCGCAGACCTGCGGAAATCAGCGCATCTGCCGCCTCATCTGCTGCCGTCACCGGGCTGTCGTCACTTTTGACCTTCACGTCGAAGTCATCCGCTTGATAAATATTCATAATTTCCGCGCCAGCTTCGATCGAAAGCTTACGAATAACTGGAATCAAAGTATCGTAATTCAATGAATTTCTCCTAAAAGGCATTTGTTGTTTATTTCTACCGTGCCCCTTATGCTTGCTGCGTAACAGAACGGCAAGATTTCCCTGTCATCCTAGGGACGCTCCGCAACCGGCACAGGCAATGTTTCAGCAATCCGCACCCAAAACGACCTTCGCTTCGGCGCTCAACATCGCCGAGCTGATCTACCACGCCATTGTCCGCAGCGTGCGCAAAAGCCATGGCAACGCGCTGATGTCGATAGCGATGAACATGTTGCAAACTGTGATTTTCGTGATGGCCTTCTACGTCATGTTCTCGGTGCTGGGCCTGCGCGGCGCGGCCCTGCGCGGCGACTTTCTGATCTATATTATGTCCGGCGTTTTCCTGTTTATGACCCACACCAAAACCATGGGATCTGTGGTTGGCTCTGAAGGCCCCTCTTCGCCGATGATGAAACACGCGCCGATGAACACCATCATCGCAATTTTATCTGCAGCACTCGGCACCTTGTATATTCAGGTGCTGTCCTTGGCCGCGATCCTGTTTGTCTATCACGTGGCCTTCATGCCGTTTGAGATCGACCAGCCCATTCCAACCTTCGGCATGTTGTTGGTGGCGTGGTTCACTGGCTTGGCCATTGGCACGGTGTTTCTGGCGCTGAAACCTTGGTTCCCGACCTTTGTCGGCATCGCCAACACTGTCTACGCCCGTGCCAATATGATTGCCTCTGGCAAAATGTTTGTCGCCAACACACTGCCGCCTTTTATGCTGGCTATGTTTGATTGGAACCCGCTGTTTCACTGTATTGACCAAGCCCGCGGTTTTGCCTTCATCAACTATTTCCCGCGCAATTCCTCTATCGAGTATCCGATCATCGTGGGCGTTGTGTTGTTGATGGTGGGCCTCATGGGCGAATTCTACACCCGCAAACACGCGTCTCTTTCCTGGAGCGCGCGCCGGTGATCCGCTGGTTGGCCCTCCTCCTCTTGTGGCCCGTCACGCTTTTGGCTGATCCATTCCCTGCGCTCTATGACGTCACCGGCGTTGCCAATGATGACGTACTCAACATCCGTGAAGAGCCCAGCGTAAACACACCAGTTATTGCAGAACTGGCCTTCAACGCCCGCAACATTGAGGTCGTAGGCCTGTCTGAGGACGCCCGTTGGGGGTTGGTGAATGCGATGGAAACCAGCGGTTGGGTGGCACTGCGCTATCTGATGCCTGTCCCTGGTGATCATTGGGCGCACCCTGGCGCAAAACTCAGATGTGGTGGAACCGAGCCATTTTGGAATTTTTCTGTCAACGACAACACCTCGGGCCAAGCTGTTTTTGAGGCTTTGGCCCTAGACGAGACACTCACCTATTCCATCAAATGGCAATCCGGCCAAACTGCCCGTCCCGATCTGGCTATTGGCCTTGGCGGTTCTGGCCCGGAGGGGAATTTCTCTGCGGTGATACGGCGCGAGGCCTGCCATGACGGCATGTCAGACCGCAACTTTGGACTGGATATCGATCTGTTTTTTCACAATGGCGGCGAAGCGTCAGGCTACGAAGGGTGCTGCTCGGTAGTACCTTAAGCCTGCACCACCCGCAGTGTGATGTTGATCCGTCCGCCATCCGGCAAAAGTGACGAACTGCCAAACCGGATGCGATCCACGCCGTGATAGGCCAGTCGCGCGTCACCGCCCATCACCACCACATCTCCCGAGCTGAGCCAGACCGACTGCGTTTTGCCTCCTCGCTCAACACCTCCCATGCGAAACAACCCATCATCCCCAAGACTCACCGACACAACGGGATAGGTAAAATCGCCCTCGTCATTGTCCTGATGCAGCCCCATGCGGGCCTCTTCGCCGTAGAAATTGATCAGGCAGCAATCCGGCTTGCGCTCCAAACCGGTAAGATCCTGCCAAAGATCCAGCATCCGCGCCGGAATCGCGGGCCATGCCATGCCATCCGGATGAAAGGGCTCATACCGATACCCACGTCTGTCGCTGATCCAACCAACCCGCCCCGCACTGGTCATCTGCACACTCATCTGTTTGCCACTGCGCGTGACCGGGCGCCGCATCGGGGCAGCCTGCGCCACAGCCCGCAAATCCGCGACCATCGCTGCCTGCTCAGCTGCATTCAATTGTTCTTTGAAAATCTTAAAACCGGCAATTTTTAAGGGTTCGGTCACTTTTCACCGCCTCATATCTAAAATGCAGCATAATTTGTAGCGAATCCGACACAATCCCCCAATTGAGACGCTTGCAGCATAAATTCATGCTCCCTATATACGCTCCGAAGCGCATGCCGGCACACCGTCGGAATGCAACTGGATCGAGGCTTGGATGCCACAACGGGTCCGACCTTGAAAATCGCCTTACGTGAAAGGGATCAAATATGAGCAAAGTTATTGGTATCGATCTCGGTACAACAAACTCCTGCGTGGCCATCATGGATGGTTCCCAGCCAAAAGTGATCGAAAACGCCGAAGGTGCGCGCACCACGCCGTCCATCGTCGCGTTCACTGACGACGAGCGCCTTGTTGGCCAGCCGGCCAAACGCCAGGCTGTTACCAACCCGGAAAACACCGTGTTTGGTGTGAAACGCCTGATCGGCCGTCGCCGTGATGACGCCGCGCTTGCCAAAGACCTGAAGAACATGCCGTTCTCCGTGATCAACGGCGGCAACGGCGACGCATGGGTCGAAGCCAAGGGTGAGAAATACTCCCCATCGCAACTCTCCGCTTTCATTCTTGGTAAGATGAAAGAAACCGCTGAGTCCTACCTCGGCGAAGACGTGACCCAAGCGGTCATCACCGTACCAGCCTACTTCAACGACGCTCAGCGCCAGGCCACCAAAGACGCCGGCAAAATCGCTGGCCTCGAAGTGCTGCGCATCATCAACGAGCCAACCGCAGCCGCTCTGGCCTACGGTCTGGACAAAGAAGAAACCCAAACCATCGCGGTCTATGACCTCGGCGGCGGTACCTTCGACGTGACCATTCTGGAAATCGACGACGGCCTGTTTGAAGTGAAGTCCACCAACGGTGACACCTTCCTCGGTGGTGAAGACTTCGACATGCGCATCGTGAACTACCTCGCAGAGCAGTTCAAAAAAGAGCACAACGTTGATCTGACCAAAGACAAAATGGCCCTGCAGCGTCTGAAAGAAGCTGCTGAAAAAGCCAAGATCGAGCTGTCCTCCGCCAGCCAGACCGAGATCAACCAGCCGTTTATCTCCATGGATCCGGCCACCGGCACACCGCTGCACATGGTCATCAAACTGACCCGTGCGAAGCTGGAAAGCCTGGTCAACGACTTGATCAAAGCGTCGCTGAAGCCCTGTGCTGCCGCTCTGAAAGACGCTGGTCTCTCCGCAAACGAGATCGACGAAGTTGTGCTCGTGGGTGGTATGACCCGCATGCCAAAAGTCATCGCGGAAGTGACCAAGTTCTTCGGCAAGGAGCCACACAAAGGTGTGAACCCTGACGAAGTGGTTGCCATGGGCGCCGCCATTCAGGCCGGCGTTCTGCAGGGTGACGTAAAAGACGTGGTTCTGCTGGACGTGACCCCACTGTCTCTGGGTATCGAAACCCTCGGCGGCGTGTTCACCCGTCTGATCGACCGCAACACCACGATCCCGACCAAAAAGTCTCAGGTGTTCTCCACCGCCGAAGACAACCAGAACGCCGTAACCATCCGCGTGTTCCAGGGTGAGCGCGAAATGGCAGCGGACAACAAGATCCTCGGCCAGTTCAACCTCGAAGACATCCCGCCTGCCCCACGTGGCATGCCTCAGATCGAAGTGACCTTTGACATCGACGCCAACGGCATCGTGTCTGTGGGCGCGGCTGACAAAGGCACCGGCAAAGAGCAGAAGATCACCATCCAGGCATCTGGTGGCCTGTCTGACGCGGACATCGAAAAGATGGTTCAGGACGCCGAAGACAACGCCGAAGCGGACAAAGAGCGTCGCGAGATGATCGAAGCCCGCAACCAGGCCGAAAGCCTCGTGCACGACACCGAGAAGCAGGTGGCTGAGCATGGCGACAAAGTGGATCCCTCCACTGTTGAAGCCATCGAGCTGGCTGTGGCCGCGCTGCGAGACGAGCTGGAAAATGAAGAGGTCACAGCTGAGAAGCTGAAAGCCGGCATCCAGAACGTCATGGAAGTGGCCATGCGTCTGGGCGAAGCGATCTACAAGAACGCTCAGGAAGACGCCGGCGAAGAGGCCCCTGACATGGATGCAGGTCCGGCCGCCGACGACGATATCGTTGACGCCGACTTCGAAGACCTGGATGACAAACAGCGCTAATCACAGCGTAACGGACCTGAAAATCGGGCCGGTCCGACTTCCGGATCGGCCCTTTTCAATCCGGCCAAAGGAGTACCCCCATGGCAAAACGTGACTTCTACGAGGTGCTTGGCGTCAGCAAAGGGGCCTCGGCAGACGAAATCAAGAAAGGCTATCGCAAGAAAGCCAAAGAACTACATCCGGACCGCAACGCGGACAATCCGGACGCCGAAGCACAGTTCAAAGAGGCCAACGAGGCCCACGAAATTCTCAAAGATGCCGAGAAAAAAGCGGCCTATGACCGCTTCGGCCACGCCGCCTTTGACGGCAGCATGGGCGGCGGCGGCGGACAACGCGGCGGCCATCCCGGCGGCGACTTCTCTTCCGCTTTCTCAGACGTGTTTGACGACCTGTTTGGCGACTTTATGGGTGGCGGCGGTGGTCAACGCGGCGGCGGGCGCCAACGCGCCTCCCGTGGTGCTGACCTGCGCTACAATCTGCGTGTGTCGCTCGAAGAGGCTTTTAGTGGCCTGCAAAAGACCATCAACGTGCCAACCTCCGTCGGCTGTGACAGCTGCTCGGGCTCCGGCGCCGAAGGTGGGGCTGAGCCCGCCACCTGCCCGACATGCTCCGGCATGGGCAAGGTCCGCGCGCAACAAGGCTTCTTCACGGTCGAACGCACCTGCCCAACTTGTTCGGGCTTGGGCCAGATCATCAAGAACCCATGTAAAAGCTGTCATGGTCAAGGCCGCGTCGAAAAAGACCGTGCCCTGTCGGTGAATATCCCTGCAGGTGTGGAAACCGGCACCCGCATTCGTCTCGCTGGCGAAGGCGAAGCTGGCATGCGCGGCGGCCCGTCCGGCGATCTCTATATCTTCATCGAGGTCAGCCCACATAAGATCTTTGAACGCGACGGAGTGAACCTCTACTGCCGCGTGCCGGTCTCCATGTCCAGTGCCGCGCTGGGAGGAGACATCGAAGTGCCCACCATCGACGGTGGCCGCTCTCGTGTGAAGATCCCGTCTGGCTCCCAATCCGGTCGCCAGATGCGTCTGCGCGCCAAAGGCATGCCTGCCCTGCGTGGCGGCGGCTCAGGTGACATGATGATCGAATTGGCGGTGGAAACCCCGGTGAACCTCACCAGCCGTCAGAAAGAACTTCTGCGTGAGTTCGAAGAACTCTCCTCGGACAACAACCCGGAAAGCAGCAGCTTCTTTAGCTCTGTCAAAGGTTTTTGGGACAGCATGAAAGGCTGACTTTCGGCCAACCGCACAAAAGAAAAGAGCGCCACAACGGCGCTCTTTTTAGTTTTTAGAGACCCAAAGCTTACTCGACAATCGGCGCCATGGTGAAAATCGCGATGTGAATATCCCCAGGCTGCACACCCGGTAGTGTCTGTTGGAAAATCCCCTGCATCGCACCAACCGCATACATGGCCGACAGCAATCGGTCGATCAACAAGCGGAAGTCGGTATCGCCGCGCGCCATCGCCAGCCCGTGTTTCTCCACCGTCAGAAGGTTGTTGCTCACCTTGATAGCGTCGCGCTTCGGACTGTTGAGCCACAAGGTCGCCAGAATCGACTGATCGCCAAAATACGCATCGATCTCCCCGTTTTCCATCGCGGTCATCGCCGCCGAATGGTCGTTAAATCGCACCACCTCAGCAAAGGTTGCTGTCGACGCCAACGTGGTGTTCAGCGCCTTCTCCGTAGTGCTCTCGCGGCGCACGCCAAGTTTTTTTCCAGCCAGATCGGCGAAGCTTTCTGACCCACCAACTGGCAACATCACAGTGGTGCCATCCGCAAACGTCGGGATCGAGAAATCCACAATCTCACGGCGGCCCAGCGTGATGGATGATGCGCCACACAGCAGGTCAATTTCCCCGGCGGCCACTTTCTCAAACTGGTCTTGCATGCCCACCGGCACAAACTCAACATCAAGGTTGGGAATTTGAATGGCAGTCAGAATGCCCTGCGCCAGCTCCGCACAGACCATCGGCGAATAGCCTGCGGGACTGCCGTCCTCAGTCTGAAACGAAAGCGGCGCTGCGTCCAGTCGGTAGCCAAATTTCAATACGCCAGTCTCTTTGATCCGGTCAATTGTCTGCGCTTGAGACGCACCAGCCAAAAGAACCCCAGCCAGAAGGGGCATCAAAAAACGTTTCATCATCTATCCTGCCAAACACTCATTATTGTTACTGTCACACTCTCAGGTTCACAAAGACACCACAACCGCGTTTGTGGCTGCAAAAGTTAACGAAATTCGCACCACCGCAAAACAGTCGTAATACCGACGCTATACCGACGTCCGAACAAGCCAAATCTGGTGGTCAATTAACCTTTGATTCACCATGTTTGGGCATTGTTAAGACATGTCCAAGGCACGTGACTTTGACGAAAGGCCGCTGCCGCTTTTTGAAGCGGACGAAGCCCCTATCGCCCCTCTCTCAACTGGAAAACTCCCCTCTTATGTGGCCGATCACCGCAAGCGCCTCCGCAGCCGTTTTCTATCAAGCGGGGCGCAGGCATTGCCAGACTATGAACTTCTGGAGCTGCTTTTGTTCCGCGCTATCCCCCGTCAAGACGTGAAGCCACTGGCCCACAAACTTCTTGAAATATTTGGAGATTTTAATGGTGTGGTCAGTGCGCCCACAGCGCGATTGGCGGAAATCAAAGGGGTGGGCGATGCCATAATCTGTGAATTGAAAGTGGTCGAGGCTGCCGCCCATCGCCTCGCCCGCGCGCGCGTCCTGAACCGCCGTGTGCTTTCAGATTGGCAAGCTCTACTGGACTATTGTCACACCACCATGGCGCATCGCGACACCGAGCAGTTTAGGGTGTTGTTTTTAGACACAAAAAACACATTGATCGCCGATGAAGCCCAGGCTCAAGGCACCGTAAACCACGTCCCTGTCTACCCCCGAGAAGTTGCCAAACGCGCGCTGGAACTCAACGCCAGCGCGTTGATTCTGGTGCACAATCACCCGTCCGGTGATCCCACGCCTTCCGAGGCCGACATCACCATGACACACCAGATCAACCTGGCCTGCCAAGCTCTCTGCCTGACCTTGCATGATCATATTATCATTGGAAAATCTCAGGAACTCAGCTTCCGCAGCGAAGGTCTTTTGTAGATCACTTGACCCACACCTCCACCCTCCGGTTCACTTGCCGACCCCACGCGCTGTCATCACAGGCCATCGGCATCGCCTCCCCAAAAGCATGCACCTGCAAATCAATCCGCTCCGGGTTTGCCGTCTCCGCCGCCGAAAGCACCGCTTCTTTCACAACGTTCGCCCGCTTTTCAGCGATTTGAAGATTGCCCGTGGCGGGCCCCTCACCATCAGAAAATCCAACAAAATAAAGACTTCTGGCGTCATACGCCCCCGCCTCCAGCGCCCGTGCCAGCTGCTGCACATTGGACCGAGATTGCGCGTCCAACTTGCTGGAGCCAGTCTGGAACCGAAACGAGGTCGACAGACGCTTCATACCGGACAACGTCTCCACAAGCCCCTGTACGCTCTCCAGAGACACTTCCTCGCCAGCCGATGCAATGGCATTGGCAAAGCGATCTCCTTGAAGGTTAATGGGGATCTCTTCCGCCGTTTGATCAACAAAGCCCGCCCGCCGAATCACAATCTGCGCAGAAGGGCTGCGTGTGTAGCTCAAGAAATTTCGTGCCAATTTTGGAAGTCGACGCGCCGGAAAGTACAAGAACATCGGGGCGTTAAGCGGATAATCTTCCGTTTTGATCGTCCGCCGAGACGCGGCCAATGAGTATCCGCATTGCCCCATTAGAGTAAGGTGTTTGGCATTGCCAGTTTCCGCAAAAGACGCGATTCCAATGGCAAACGGGTCGCGCTCAACCGCATTCACCATCGCCAAGTTCCGTTCGTGGCGCACAATTGTCTCATCCAACGACATTTTGGAGGGCTTCATCAACTGATCTTCGACTGCCTGCGCAAATCCGGATTGCGGCGCCATCAAATGCAACGTGATCGGTGCATCAGGCCCTCCCAGTTCGCTCCAGTTGGTAATTTTCCCCGCAAAAACATAGGCTAATTGATTCAGAGAAACCGAGGTTATCGGGTTCCCAACAGACACCACTGGAACCATACCGTCCAATGCCAACACGCGGCTGCGGTTCACATCTCCCATGTCTCCCAAACCAGCCTCATACCCCAATTGAGCCTCTCTTGGTCGAATCTCGCGCAAAGACATCGCGATATCAGCTTCATCCGCCAAAAGATCCGCAAATCCTTCATCCGCATTACTGGCATGAAAATCAAAGGTCGCCAGCCGCTGCTTCGTTTCGGGATCATTCAGGTGATACGTGAAGCGGCGCACGGACTCGCTCTCCCGCGTCACGAGATAGCCTTCAGTCAAAGCAAAAGCCTCCAACAGCGCCGGCATCAACACTTCTGCCATGGTTGAAGATCCAGAGATCGCAACTTCGGCTACATAATTGATAAGGTTGGGACATCCTGGACCCTCACACCACACACCGGACCCATCTACGGTCAACTCACCGTAAACGGTCTCTACACGGTAGAATTCTCCGTCAAACCCCAGAAGCGTTCCTGAAATTTCAACTTCACCGTCATGCGATTTCAAAAGTACGTCCTGCGCCAAGGCGGACGACACTCCAACCAAAACAAAAAGTGCGGCGCAAACCGCCGCACGAAATAGCATCATGATGATGTCCTGACCGTCAGCTTATTTTCGCGCGATTGTCAGGTCTTCGACGAGGTTTTTCAACACCAGAAATTCACCAATTGCCGAGCAATCTGGCATTTGCAGGACCAATTCGTGTTGATCGGTAACACGCCCCTGCCGAAGTGCACCGCTCTTGATTTTCAAGGGCTTGCCGCAGTTCACCTCTGTGACCTCAGCTTCCACGCTGACTTCTACGTCACCCACTTGGTTCGAAATTCCGGAAGGGAAGGTATAAACCTCAGCTTGTCCCGCAATCGATAGGTCTGAGGTTCCCAATTGAATCAAGAAGCCTCCCTCACCACCGGAAAGAGCTCCCACGTCCCGTGGCTGCCCGCGCCAAACATGCCCAGACGCGCCATACTTCGCACCAAATTCGCGCGCGTGCAGTTCTGCGCCGCCCCGCCCAAACCAAGAGATCACAACCCGATCGTAAAATGCGAGGCTGTCGACAACCGTTGTTGCAATCACCGTATCTCCAATGGCGAATGAGGCACTAACTTCCGCCGTTTCAGAAAGCGCAGGAAGTTGCACTTTCAGAGGCCCCTCAGCCGGCATTCGCATGTGAAAAGTCAGGTCGCCATGTGTAAACATCACTGTCTCGTTCGCATAACACGGCGCTGTAAGGCTCACGTCGATGAGCGCACCTGCCGCTGCTTCCGCTGACATTGTGGGTACACATCCCAATCTTGGCGCGGTTTCTTCAACTGGCAATATCCCGACTGGAATATCATCGGCGACAGCAACCAAAACTGGCTCCTGGAGTAGAGCGATGCCATGCCCATGATCATTTGGCAGACTTGGCAACCTCTCAGTCGTAGAGAACTGTGGAAGGGCGAATGCTTTTGGAAATGGGATCAAGCGGGTTGAATTTGGGGTCTCTGCCGACTCTTCATTGACCAAGATTGCAGCCTCAGAGGATTGCATTGCAAAACCGATACACACCGCCAACGACACCGTGACAAACGACAACACATTCCGTCTACAGAGGTTCTTTAGGTTGGGCATGAATGCTCCTTTGGCTGGGTGCTGATCCTTCGGGCAATTTCACAACGAAAAAGGGCACCCATAAGGCACCCCTTTGATCTTTGTCTGTCAGGTTTGGTTCACATTTCAGGCCAAACGGCCGTGGCAGTGTTTGAACTTTTTGCCGGATCCACATGGACAAGTGTCGTTCCGGCTAGGGTTGCCCCAAGTTGTCGGATCGCCCTCGTCAAACTCGGCTACAGCTTTTCCGGTAGGCTCCACGTTTTCTTGCTGAGGCGCACCCCCAGCTTGAGCCTGCGCCATCAACGCTTGCTGACGCATCACCATTTCCTGCTGCATCTGTTGCTGTTCTTCTTCAGAGATAGGGCGCACACGCGACAGTGTGGTGGTTACATCCGAACGCAGACTGTCCAGCATGCTCTCAAACAGCTGGAATGCTTCGTTCTTGTATTCGTTGAGAGGGTCACGCTGTGCATAGCCACGAAACCCAACAACAGAACGCAAATGCTCAAGAGTCAAAAGATGCTCACGCCACTTCGTGTCGATGGTTTGAAGCAGAATTTGCTTCTCAATCATACGCATAGCGTCAGGACCGAAGTTGGTCGCCTTCGCCGCCATCATCTCATCAGCTGCGTCCTCAAGACGTTCGCGGATGTTGTCGTCATCCACACCTTCTTCGGCGGCCCATTCAATCACTGGCACGTCCACGCCCAAATGCTCGATTGAGGACGCATAAAGGCCTTCGGTATCCCATTGGTCTGCATAAGTTTTGGGAGGCAAATGCTGCTCTACTAGATCGCCGATTACTTCGTGACGCATATCTTGGACAATTTCAGACAGGTCCGCCGCTTCCATAATCTCACGACGTTGGGAAAAGACCACTTTACGTTGGTCGTTCATCACATCGTCGAATTTCAGAAGCTGCTTGCGGATGTCAAAGTTGCGGCCTTCCACTTTGGCTTGCGCACGTTCCAGGGATTTGTTCACCCACGGGTGCACAATCGCCTCCCCCTCTTTCATCCCAAGCGACGACAGAACTTTGTCCAATCGATCAGAGCCAAAGATCCGCATCAGGTCATCTTCAAGACTCAAGAAGAATGAAGACCGCCCAGGATCGCCCTGGCGGCCAGAGCGGCCACGCAGTTGATTGTCAATACGACGGCTCTCATGCCGCTCTGTTGCCAACACAAACAACCCACCAGCCTCTTTCACTGCCAGCTCATCACCCTTGTGTGCTTCTTCGATATCCGCCCGAATTTGCTCGTGATCACCCTCTGGGGATGCCGCAATCGCTTCCAACACTTTAAATTCAACATTGCCGCCAAGTTTAATGTCGGTGCCGCGACCAGCCATGTTCGTCGCAATTGTGACGGCATTAAGCTTGCCGGCATCTGCAACAATTTGCGCTTCTTGTTCGTGCTGACGCGCGTTGAGAACGTTGTGCGTCACACCCGCTTTTTCCAGCAACCCGGACAGGAACTCTGATTTCTCGATGGAGGTGGTGCCAACAAGGATCGGCTGCCCTTTTTCGTGAGCTTCCTTGATGGTGTCGACAACCGCGTCAAACTTTTCACGCGCTGTGCGATAAACTGCGTCGTCATCATCCTTACGAGCAACACCGCGGTTTGTGGGCACTTCCACAACACCCAAGCCGTAAATCTCTTGGAATTCTTCCGCCTCGGTAGCAGCTGTACCGGTCATACCGCCCAATTTGTCGTAAAGACGGAAATAGTTTTGGAATGTCACCTGAGCCAACGTCACATTTTCAGGCTGAATATCGCAGCCCTCTTTGGCCTCGATCGCCTGGTGCAAGCCATCAGACAAGCGGCGACCAGCCATCATGCGGCCTGTGAATTCGTCGATCAAAACCACTTGTGCATCCCGCACAATGTAGTCTTTGTCTTTTGTAAACAATTTGTGTGCCCGCAGACCTTGGTTCACGTGGTGCACAATCGTGGTGCTTTCGGGGTCATACAGGTTTTGACCCTCTGGCAGCAGACCTCGTGCCTGAAGGTGCGCTTCTAAGAATTCGTTGCCTTCGTCAGTAAAGGTAACGTTTTTGGATTTCTCATCCAAAGAATAGTGATCATCTTGCAGATCCGGAATCAGTTTGTCGATCGCGACATACATCTCAGTACGGTCTTGAGAAGGACCGGAGATGATCAACGGCGTCCGAGCTTCGTCGACAAGAATACTGTCCACTTCATCCACAATCGCGTAGTGATGCTCGCGCTGTGACATGTCGGCTAACTCACCCTTCATGTTGTCGCGCAGGTAATCAAAGCCCAGCTCATTGTTGGTCGCGTAAGTTACGTCACAGGCGTAAGCCGCCCGCTTTTCGTCTTCAGGTTGCTGTGGGTAGACAACCCCGGTTGTCATGCCTAGCGCGCCAAAGACGTTGCTCATCCATTCAGCGTCCCGCTTGGCGAGATAATCGTTCACGGTGACCACGTGCACACCTTTGCCGGTCAGCGCGTTCAAGTACGCAGGAAATGTCGCAACGAGGGTTTTACCTTCGCCGGTTTTCATCTCAGAAATGTTGCCCTGATGCAGGAAGACCCCGCCCATCAACTGAACATCAAAAGCCCGCAATCCCAACGCGCGCTTCGCAGCTTCACGGCAGTTGGCAAAAGCTTCCGGCAGAAGCGTATCCAGTGACTCTCCGCTTTTCGCACGATCAGACAGCTCTTTGGTTTTGTCCTTGATGCCCTCGTCGGTCAGCTTTTCAAACTCAGCTTCCAACGCGTTGACTTTTTCAACGATCGGACGCGCCGCCTTGACCAATCGATCGTTGGGCGTGCCAAAGACTTTTTTGGCGAGTTTTCCGAAACCGAGCATATAACTTGTCCTTCGTTGACGCTTTCTTGCGTGGCTAATTCTTGCTGTCCTGGCCCTGTGCTTCTAGAAACGGGGAAACAGCCTGTTTGCCTAGACCTCAAAGCGATGTAAGGGGCGTCAGGAACAGTGTCAACGCCGCCAACCCACGCGGCACAAGCCAAGGACCAAACGATGTCAAAACACCTCAATTTCTTGCGTGCAAGCGTGATTGCAATCTGCGGCGCTCTGCCTGCAATCGCAGAGGAGTCTCAGTCACTTGACACCGTAGTTGCAACCGTAAACGGCGAAGTCATTACGCTTGGCGAAATGATCTCTGTACGGGCCGGTTTACCGGAACAATATCAATCAATTCCAAGCGATGTTCTATTTGGCAGCATTCTAGAACAGTTGGTGCAACAAACCGCTCTGGCACAAGGCCTAGGCGAGGCGATTCCGCAACGGGTCGAAATTGCTTTGAACAACGAGCGTCGGACTTTACTGGCGGCAGAAGCACTTGAAGCCTTCGTTTTGCAAAACAATTTGAGCGAAGATGAGCTTCGTGCGGCTTATGACGACAAGTATCAAGGGTTTGTCGGCGAGGAAGAGTTCAGCGCAAGCCACATTCTTGTCCCATCCGAGGAAGAAGCCAAGACAATCCGTAAGGATCTTAAAGACGGGGCCGATTTTGCCGAAACTGCAAAAGCTAAGTCGACAGGTCCCTCCGGTGCATCCGGTGGAAGCCTAGGTTGGTTCGGTATGGGGCAAATGGTTAAGCCTTTCGAAGAAGCTGTTGTCGGACTTGCAGTGGGGGAAATTTCCCAGCCAGTTCAGACTCAGTTTGGATGGCATCTGATCCTGCTGAACGACGCCCGCAAGTCACTCGCCCCATCGTTTGAAGACGCGAAAGCGGAACTTGAATCCGAAGCACAACGGCGCGCTGTGGAGGCTTTTATCGCCACCACAACTGCTGACGCACAAGTTGACCAGACAGGCGCCGAAGGCATCGACCCGAGTGTTTTGACACAAATCCAGTTGTTAAACCCAAATACCGCGCAGGATCACTAAATGGCCAAAATTGAACATGTCTCGCCGCTAGCGCCTGCGTCTTTCCCCGAACTACCCATCGTCAAAGGCGTGTCTTTTGCAGCTGTAGAAGCGGGCGTGAAGTATGCAGGCCGAAAAGACGTGATGCTTGCGGTTATGGCGCCAGGTAGCTCAGTCGCCGGGGTGTTCACCAAATCGGCTACGCGATCCGCTGCTGTTCTGGATTGCCAATCAAAAGTTGGCAACGACGCCCCATCCGGCGCTGCTTTCATTGTAAATTCTGGCAATGCCAATGCCTTTACTGGTGGCAATGGGGAGCGTTCAGTTCAAGCCGTAACCCAAGCAGTTGCGGATTGCGTAGGAGTACCAACTTCACGAGTATTCTCCTCCTCAACCGGCGTTATTGGCGAACCGTTACCGCACGAGCGGATCACAGTGAAGCTTCGAGAATTGCGCGAAGGATTGTCGGCTGATGGAATTGAGCAGGCCGCTCAAGCAATCCGGACAACGGACACGTTTGCCAAAGGCGCTTCAAAAACTATCGATATTGATGGTCAAACCGTACAAATTGCGGGGATCGCCAAAGGGTCCGGCATGATTGCTCCGGACATGGCCACGATGCTGGTCTACATTTTCACAGACGCCAAGATTGACCGTGTTGACTTGCAGGCTTTTGTTTCCGAGCTCAATGAGGTCACCTTCAACGCCATTACGGTCGACAGCGACACTTCGACGTCAGATACACTGTTGGTCGCCGCAACCGGCCTTGCGGGTGTGAAGGTCACGCCAGAGAGCAAAGCGTTTAAATCTGCGCTACATGACGTGATGCTCGACCTTGCACATCAGGTTGTCCGCGATGGTGAAGGCGCGACAAAGTTTGTCGAAGTCCGTGTGTCAGGTGCTAAGTCTCCGGCCGATGCACGCATCCATGCCAGCGCCATTGCAAATTCGCCACTCGTAAAAACGGCCATTGCTGGCGAAGACCCCAATTGGGGGCGTATTGTCATGGCCATCGGAAAATCTGGTGCCGCGGCGGATCGGGACAAATTAAGTATTCGATTTGGCGAAATTTTGGTTGCAGAGAACGGGTGGGTTGCCCCCTCTTACAATGAAGATGACGGCGCGACGTACATGAAAAATCAGGGCATTGTTCTGCATGTCGATCTAGGGCTTGGAGACTCGTCTGACACCATGTGGACCTGTGATCTCACCCATGGTTACATCACCATCAATGCGGATTATCGCTCGTGAGAACGATACTGGTCTCCGCTGTAGCTCTCATAGACGTTGATGGTCGAATTTTGCTCGCGCAACGACCTGCGGGAAAATCCATGGCTGGCCTTTGGGAGTTTCCTGGCGGTAAAGTTGAAGCTGGAGAAACTCCGGAAGTGGCCCTTGTCCGCGAACTCAAAGAAGAACTAGGCATCGACACCTGGGAAAGCTGCCTTGCGCCGCTCACATTTGCCTCACATGGCTACGATGATTTCCATTTGCTCATGCCACTTTTTGCATGCCGAAAATGGAAAGGTATCCCGACTGCTCAAGAAGGCCAAAATTTGACGTGGGTTAAATCCAAAGACCTTCGAAAATTCGAAATGCCACCGGCAGACATTCCTTTGATCCCTATTTTGCGGGATTGGCTTTGACGGCATAAATTGTGCAAACATCTGCCGACTTGGCAACATTTTGTAGCAGTTAAAGAAACGAACAGCTTCCCTCGTTGGCTTTTGTATCCTAACATGAAATTCATGTGACGGTGTAATACACCAAATGTTAACCAATTTACTGTTTCATGAATGTCAATCAAATGGGGATTTTTGACATGCTTAAGACGATCACAGTTGGTAGTTGTGTTTCAATTCAAGGCCAGGTGGTGAAAAGTTTGCCAGACGGTCGTGTTTCGATCCGTGTTGGGGATACAGTGTATTCGGGTAAGCCCATTTCCTAATAGCACAACAGACAATCCAAAGAAAAAGGCCGCCTCTAACTGAGGCGGCCTTTTTCTTTGTCCGGGATTAAGACGCTGGTTTAATCCAGCGTCCTTGTCACTTCTTCACGTTCGAAGATTTCGATCACATCGCCTGCGCGAACGTCATCGTAGTTTTCAAATGCCATGCCACATTCCTGGCCGGATTGAACTTCCGCAACTTCATCCTTGAAGCGCTTCAGCGTCTTCAGAGTGCCTTCGTGGATCACGACGTTGTCACGCAGCAGACGTACACCGGCAGAACGGCGCGCCACACCTTCGGTAACGATACAACCGGCCACCTTGCCAACTCCAGTGACCTTGAAGACTTCTTTGATCGCCGCATAGCCGATGAAGTTTTCGCGAATCTCGGCTGATAGCAAGCCAGAGGCAGCCGCCTTCACGTCATCCACCAAATCGTAGATCACCGAATAGTAGCGGATCTCCACACCTTTTTGGTTGGCAGTATTACGCGCAGAAGTATTGGCACGAACATTGAAACCCATAATCGGTGCGCCAGAAGCTTCGGCCAAACCAACGTCAGTTTCGGTAATCGCACCTACACCAGAGTGCAGAACACGTACACGAACTTCATCGTTCCCGATTTTTTCCATCGCCTGAACAATTGCTTCAGCGGAGCCTTGTACGTCCGCCTTAACCAGAATCGGCAGCTCGGCGACGTTTTCGTCTTCCTTCGCCTTCTGCATCAACTGTTCCAACGTGGTTGCTGCACCAGCAGCAGCCCGTTTGTCTTTGGCGGCCTGCTCACGGTATTCTGCAATCTCACGAGCTTGCGCTTCCGTTGCGGTGACGTTCAGAACGTCGCCCGCTTCCGGAGTACCATTCAGACCCAACACCTCAACCGGAACCGATGGACCAGCTTCTTTTACGCGCTCACCTTTGTCATTAATCAGCGCACGGACCTTACCGTACTGCTCACCCACAACAAAGATATCGCCCTGACGCAACGTGCCTTTCTGAACCAGAACAGTAGCAACTGGACCACGGCCTACATCAAGCTGAGCTTCGATCACCGCACCTTGCGCAGCACGATCCGGGTTGGCTTTGAGTTCCAGAATTTCTGCCTGAAGCGCGATTGCCTCAAGCAGCTGTTCGAGGCCCTGACCGGTATGCGCGGAAACTTCCACGTCTTGCACTTCACCAGACATCGCTTCCACGATCACTTCATGTTGAAGCAGCTCTGCTCGAACTTTGTTGGGATCAGCAGCTGGTCTGTCAATCTTGTTAATTGCCACAATCATCGGCACATTAGCCGCTTTCGCGTGTGCAATAGCTTCAATAGTTTGCGGCATGACCGAGTCATCTGCTGCAACAACCAAAACCACAATGTCCGTTACCTGAGCACCGCGGGATCGCATCGATGTAAAGGCCGCGTGACCTGGTGTATCGAGGAACGACAGTGTCACATCTTCATCGGTTTGCACCTGATAGGCACCGATATGCTGGGTGATCCCACCAGCTTCGCCAGACACAACTTTCGCATCTCGAATAGCGTCCAACAGAGATGTTTTACCGTGGTCAACGTGACCCATAATAGTGATGACTGGAGGACGTGGCTGCATTGCGCCGTCATCGTCTTCCGCGTCGGAGATCACATCTTCGACGTCAGCATCAGAAACACGTACAACCTTGTGCCCAAATTCCTGAATGATGAGTTCTGCAGTATCCGCATCAAGTGTTTGGTTTTGCGTCACCATCATGCCCATGTTCATCAACGCCTTAACGACGTCAGCAACACGTTCTGCCATACGATTCGCCAGTTCAGAAACCACAATGGCTTCTGGCAACTGAACGTCACGGATGACCTTTTCACGCTCGACTTGGCCGCCCATGGCTTTTTGGCGCGCGCGCTCCTGCTTACGCTTCATCGCAGCCATAGAGCGGTGACGGTTGTTCTCACCACCAGTTGCTTGGCCTAGGGTCAACTTACCGGAACGACGCCCGTCATCGCGGCCTTTGCCGCGACCACGTTGGTCCCGTTCGCGATCAGATTTACGCGGCGTTGGTGCAGGGGCAGGTTTACCAGTTGGAGCGCCGCGACCTTGAGGTGTGGACGACGGCACTGGTGCAGACGCTTCTGCGGCTGCACGCTTAGCAGCGGCATCCGCAACCTCTTTCTTTTTGCGCTCTTCATCCTCAGCCTTTTTACGGGCCTTTTCTTCAGCTTCCCGCTGTTCCCGCTCTTTGGCTTCCACTTCCAAGCGGCGACGCTCACGCGCTTCAGCGCGGGCCTTTTCTTCGGCTTCGCGTTTGGCGGCATCTTCCGCTTCGCGGGCTTTCGCAGCCTGCAGAGCCTTCAGACGGCGTTCCATTTCCGCATCCGAAATACCGGAGGGGCGGCGAGAAGGGTCACCGCCAGCTTTTGGCGCACCGCCACCAGTTTTGGCCGCGCCTGGCTTGGGCACCACAACGCGCTTACGCTTGGTTTCCACCACAACATTTTTCTTACGTCCGTGGCTGAAGCTCTGCGTTACATTGCCGGGGCGGTTGCCGCCGCGCAGACCCAAGGTTTTTTTACCGTCGTTATCGCTCATCTGGATGTCTTGTCCTTCCCGGAGGCCGCTGCCGCCGTATCTTCGCGTACGCCTTTTAATCTTAGGGCTTCCTCTACAACACGTTTTGTGAGTCCACCAGACGCAAGCGCTCCATGTATCACAGTTTGTCTCCCAAATGCCAAACCCAATTCGGCAGATGTAAGCCAATCTATGTGGTGGCCTCCACTTGGAGGCCGTAGTTTCGATTTGCCGCGTTCGGAACCATCGCTGGCCTGCAGCAGAACTTTGGCTTCGTCTTTGACTAGCCAGTCCTTAACTTTTTCATACCCAGTCACAGCTGAGCCCGATTTGCGCGCCAAACTGATCAGATCCACAGTGCGGCGCCCCAACTGACGGGACACTTCTGCAAGCAGATCATCAGGCACCGTCACCTGCTGCTTGGCGGCACGCGCAAAAACACCCTTTTTGGATGCTTTCGCCAAAGTGTCTGCCGAAGCCGTTACCCACATGCCACGTCCGGGTAATTTGCCAACGACATCGGGCACAACTTGCGCATCCGGGCCGACCACAAAACGCAGCAACCCTTCTTTTGGCGCCACAGCGCCAGTGACAATGCACTTTCGCTCTGGCGTATCGCCTTTTTTGCCAGGTCGGCCACCGCGACTCATCTCACGCCCTCTGAGGCCTGAGATCAGGCCTCAGCCTCCTCGGATGTGTTTTCTTCATTTTCTGCCGCTTCAGCTTCCAGATCGGCAGGATCAACCCATCCCAGTACGATACGAGCGGTCATGACCATGTCTTGCGCTTCTTCCAGTGTCACACCGAACGGCTCAAGAACGCCGTCATCTTTGACGCGTTCGCCGCCATCGGTGGTCCAGCCACCGGCCAACTCCCAGTCAGCACATGTTGCAAAATCTTCAAGGTTCAACACGCCATCTTTGGCCAGCGCTTCGATCATCTGAGGTGTTAAGCCTTCAAATGCAATTAGACTGTCCTGCATGCCGAGTTCGCGCGCAGCATCCAGAGCCGCTTTGTTCTTGGCGTCAATAAAATCACGCGCACGTGCTTGAAGTTCGCCAGCTGTACCTTCATCCACACCATCGATAACCAGCAGCTCGTCGAGTTCCACATAAGCAACCTCTTCGAGGTTGGTGAAGCCTTCAGATACCAGCAGCTGAGCAAAGAACTCATCCAAGTCCAGCGTTTCCATAAACAACTTGGTGCGTTCTTCAAACTCTTTCTGGCGACGCTCGGATTCATCCGATTCGGTCACGATGTCGATGTCGAGTGCGGTCAGCTGGCTGGCCAAGCGCACATTCTGCCCCCGGCGACCAATTGCAAGCGACAGCTGCTCATCCGGAACAACCACTTCGATTTTACCGGCTTCTTCATCCAGAACAACTTTCGAAACTTCAGCTGGCTGTAGAGCGTTCACAAGGAAGGTTGGCTGGTCTTCATTCCACGGGATGATGTCGATCTTCTCACCCTGCAATTCGTTGACCACTGCCTGAACACGGGAGCCGCGCATACCAACACAAGCACCAACCGGATCAATGGACCCATCGTGGCTGATTACAGCAATTTTCGCACGGGAACCTGGATCACGTGCCACTGCCTTGATGTCGATAATGCCATCATAGATCTCTGGCACTTCCATTTTAAATAGTTCAGCCATGAATTCCGGCGCGGTACGACTCAGGAA
Source organism: Shimia sagamensis (assembly GCF_900182745.1). Classification (GTDB taxonomy): domain Bacteria; phylum Pseudomonadota; class Alphaproteobacteria; order Rhodobacterales; family Rhodobacteraceae; genus Shimia; species Shimia sagamensis. The sequence continues at coordinate 563,261 of NZ_FXTY01000001.1, forward strand.
AATTTGGTGGCCACGCGGTTCGCGGCGCACTTCTTTGATAAAGGCTCGCACGCGGTCACCGGAACGATAACTCTCGCGACCAATCTTATCGTTGCGACGCAGAACCGCTTCGGCACCCCCCACATCGACAATCACATTGCCAAACTCTTCGCGCTTCACCGCGCCGTTAATGATTGTGCCTGCGCGATCTTTGAAGTCTTCGTACTGACGATCACGCTCGGCTTCGCGCACTTTCTGCAAAATAACCTGCTTTGCAGACTGCGCCGCGATCCGGCCCATCTCTACTGGTGGCACTTCCTCAACAAACATGGCACCCACTTCGGGGTTTTCCATATATTGCTTGGCTTGCTCTACAGTGAACTCAGCTTGGTAGTTTTCCAGCAACTCATCTTCGACAACTGTACGCACGCGTGTGAAAGTTGCTTTGCCAGTCTTGCGATCAATGGACACACGAATGTCCATCTCCGCGCCGTAACGGCTTTTGGCCGCCCGCGCGAGCGACTCTTCCATCGCTTCAACTACAAGACCTGGATCAATCATTTTTTCCCGAGCGACGGCTTCGGCGGTTTGCAGCAGCTCAAGCTGGTTTGCAGAGGTGATTGCCATGTTTTTACTCCTCAGACTCGCCGGACGCTTGTTCGCCGGTCTCAATGTCGTCAAATTCGTCTTCGTTCAGAATGCCCGCTTCTTTGCGCGCTTTCAGCATTTCCTTAATTAGGTCATCGGTCAGCATTAGCTTCGCGTCTGCCAGCCAGTCAAAATTCAAACCAACTGTGACGGTTTCGCCCTGATCTTCAATGTTGATAAGAACATCTTCGCCTTCGATGCCAGCCAAAGTGCCTCGAAATCGTTTGCGCCCATCGATAAGTTCAGAAGTTTCGATTTTGGCTTCATACCCTTCGTACGCGTCAAAGTCCTTCAGCCGTGTCAAAGGACGATCCACGCCAGGGCTACCTACTTCCAGTGTATAGGAGTCTGAAAGCGGATCCTCGACGTCCAGAACCGCGCTAACTGCGTTGGATATTTGGGCGCACTCATCCACTTCGATACCGCCACCAGGGCGCTCGGCCATGATCTGCAGAGTGTGAGATTTCCCACCCATTAGGCGCAAACGCACCAACTCGAACCCCATGTCTTCAACGACAGGGGCAACAATGTCTGCCAGCTTGCGGTCGATCGCCGCTTTGGCAATGAGGTCACTCATAGGCATATTCCAAGCACAAAAAAACGGGCCCGCGGCCCGTCGATCTTTCCCGGTGGAGCGTTCAGGCTAACCCGACCGCGCCGCTGTTGAGAGGGATATACGTCGACAAAGGTGAGTCTGCAAGCCCCCATAGAAAATATGCTTAGGCACGCCACCAACGCTCAGCAAAACGCGCGTTGTCGAGCGCATATTGAGCGCCGATGGTTTTGGGAGTGGCAATGGTGTCCGCCACCGCTTGCAAGTGGTTGGCGAAGGCCGGAACCAGTAGGCTACCACTTTTCTGAACAACACTTTGCAAATCGCCATAAAGGCCACGGCGCTTCTCCGCATCCATTTCAGAACGCGCAACCGACAACAATTTGTTCACGCGATTGTCCCGCCACCCCGTACGATTCCAAACGCCGCCCGGCGCCAGATACGCTGACATCGCCCAATCTTCGGTAACACGGCCAGCAACAAAGTGCAGCGACGCCGTCGCCTGGCGATCGACTGTATCAACGCGTAAGCCCACTTGTGCCATTTGGTGGGTAAAATTCTCTAATGTGGCCGAGAATTCTCGTTTGGACTGAGCAGAGACACCAATACTAAGGTGTTTCACGCCCACCTCACGCAACAAAGATTTTGCCAACTCCGGATCGTACTCCGGTTTGGTGAGTGATGACGCGAAATAGGGGTTGGCCGGACCAATTGGCGTATCCATTCCAATCTGACCGTACCCCATTAAGCTTCGGCGCACAAATTCCGGGCGATCCATTGCGCACTTTACGGCACGTCGAACAGCCTCTGCTTGGTGCCCATCAAGATTACCGCCAACGGCAAAACTGTAATGCTGATTTCCCTGCAAGTTCTGCAGTGACACCCCACGATGCGTCGAAATCTGCGATGCATGGACGGGACAGATCTGGCCAGAGACATTTACATCACCTTCCAAAAGCGCATTTAGTCGTGCCGAAGGATTGGTCTCATTGATCAGCAACAGCTCGTCAAAGAAACCCGCTCTTGCGCCTTTGTAATGATTCTTCACTCGATGTGCGCATAGGCGTTTCCCGGGCTTGAAGTCAGCAACTTTATATAGTCCCGTGCCAATTCCGTTTTGCATCGCCAATTCAATATAGCCTGCTGGGAAAATGACGAGGTGGTAGTCGGACAAAAGGTAGGGGAAGTCGGCATTTGGCGATATCAATGTAAACTGGACCTGATGCGCACCAATTGCCTTTATGCCAGCAACGTCACGCAGCAACGGCTCGGCAGGTGAGCCACTTTGATAGCCAATATGCAATGCAAAGGTTTCAAGAACATCTTCTGCTTCAAATGCCTTGCCATTGTGAAATTGGACGCCCTTGCGCAGATCAAACGTCCAAACACGCGCATCAGCACTGGCAGTCCAACTCTCCGCCAGTTCTCCACGCAATCCACCATCAGCCCCAATTTCGGTCAAGCAATCAAACACGGCTCCATGACTAGCAGCCATCATAAAAAGGCTGTCGTGAGTGCGAGCATCCCATGTGTCAGAGTCTTTGCCGCCCGGCACAATTGCGCGAAGTGTGCCCCCAGCTTTTGGCGTACCCGCCGACACGCCCAACCCTGAGGCTGCCAGCACACCTGCTGCGGCACCGGTTGTCAAAAGGCTGCGACGGCTAATGCGTGACACGGTCAAACTCCAATTGGTCGGAGCCAGATGAGAAGGCCAACAAACCCCAATGTCCAGATGTTTTGCTAGATCCGCGCCAAATCATCCATGATGCGCACAAGTTCCGCGCTAATCCCCGGCTCCGACAGCGCATGCCCCGCATTTCGAATAATACGAAGATCCGCCAGTTTGCCCCATGCTGACGCCAAATCATGCGCCGCTTTAGGAGGGCAAATCATATCATATCGACCTTGGACTATATATCCGGGAATATTCTCGAGTACGTCCATATTGGCAAGGATGTGACCATCCTGTTTCAGAAACCCTCTGTTGCGGAAGTAGTGATTCTCCAGCCGCGAGAATGCGCGCGCATATTCGGCAGGCGCTTCTCCGCCATGCCCGTTGGAATACACCGACGCCAGCGCGTTCTCCCAACTTGCCCAAGCCCGCGCAAACTTAATCTCTGTCGCACGATCTCCACAAAACAAGCGATGATGATAGGCTTCAATCAAGTCACCCCGTTCTTCCTCCGGCACTAGTTTGGCAAACCGCGCCCACGGTTCTGGCCAGAAATGGCCGGCACCGCCGCCATAGAACCAATCCAGTTCGGATTGCGTCATGAGAAACACGCCTCGCAGAACCAAACAAACCGTTTGTGCGGGATGGGATTGCGCATACAGGAGCGACAAAGTTGCCCCCCAACTGCCGCCAAAGACGATCCATTCATCAATCTCCAGCGTATCCCGAATACGTTCCATATCCGCCACAAGGTGCCAGCTGGTGTTGGCCTCCACTTCGGCATGTGGCCGAGAATGTCCGCATCCTCGTTGGTCAAAAAGGATAATGCGATACACATTGGGATCAAAATAGCGCCGCATGGCCGGGCTGCTACCACCGCCTGGCCCACCATGCACAACAACAACCGGCAAACCGCTTGGATTGCCGGATTGTTCGACGTAGATACTGTGCCCGTCGCCAACGTCCAACATCCTCTGGTCAAATGGTTCGACCGGAGGGTAAAGGTAGTGCACTGCGCGCTTTTGGCCCGAGTTTTTGTCCATGTCCTACCTATAATGGTTGCGACGCCCAAATGAGCATGGAGAGTTGAAAATGCAAGCCACCAATACCACGGTAGATCCTACCGAAGTGGCCAAATTCGAAGCCATGGCAGCCGAATGGTGGGATCCCAATGGCAAGTTCAAGCCGTTGCACATGCTCAACCCTTGTCGCCTTGACTACATTACGACGCAGATTGCCGCGGAGTTCAATCGCGACTTGTCAAAAGCGCGGCCTTTTGCCGGCTTGCGCCTGCTCGATATCGGCTGCGGAGGAGGACTTTTGTCCGAACCCATGGCGCGCCTTGGGGCCGACGTAGTGGGGGCGGATGCGGCGGGTGGAAACCTGCCGGTTGCGCGCATCCATGCAGAGCAATCCGGACTAAAGATTGAGTACCGTCACACAACAGCTGAATCTATGGCAGAAGCGGGCGAACAGTTTGACGTTGTACTGAACATGGAAGTTGTCGAGCATGTGGCCGACCCTTTGAGCTACATGATCGCATGCCAGAAATTGCTCAAATCCAGCGGTTTGCATATTTGCTCGACTATCAACCGAAACCCAAAGAGTTTTGCGGTGGCCATTCTCGGAGCTGAGTACGTCATGCGGTGGCTGCCCAAAGGCACCCATGAATGGCACAAGTTTATCACGCCCGTTGAGTTGATTAGCTTAATTGAGAAATCCGGGTTAACGCCGGTGGACCGCAAAGGTTTTGTCTTTAACCCAATCAGTTGGCAATGGTCGATCTCCGACAAAGACCTGAGCGTCAACTACGTGACAGCCAGCACCAAGGCCTGAGCCACCTACTCTTCCAGTTTGAGACGCAATTCCCGCAGGATCGGGAGTGCGGCGCGCACCCGGTCATCACCCAATCGACTGACCATATCGTTGATGATCGGCTCCATGCTGGCCAAGGCCGCATCGCGCGCTTGCCGACCAGCAGGGCTGATGGCAACCATTTTGCGGCGCGCATCGTCCCAATCTGGACGGATATGCACATATCCAGCTGTTTCCAGCTTGTGCAGTGTGTTGGTCATCGCACCGCGCGTGAGATGGAACGTCTTGGCAAGCTGAGCTGGACTGCGCTCAACATTTGAGCGGTCAAGATGATTGAGTACCGAAAAATGCGACAACTCCATGCCCTTGGGTAAAACTTTTGACAAACGGGAACGGGCGAGCTGATCCACCATCAGAATTTCGCCAAACAGCGTAATCGCCAAACCGCTTTTGTCGTTCATTTAGGGCCCGCTAAAGTCTCGGTCATGTTGTAAGGACGGCACTTGCCTGCGGGCCTTCTGAACCAATGTCAGATCAATTTCAACAACAGTGACACCTAGGTCAGTGCCTGCATCAGCCAAAACCTCGCCCCAAGGCGCCACAACCATGGAATGCCCATGGGTGCGCCGAGATTGCCCGCGAGACGCCGAGTGATTGCCAGTTTGTGCAGGCGCAATGACAAAACACCCGGTTTCTATGGCACGGGACCGCAGGAGAACCTCCCAATGGGCCGCGCCTGTGACATGAGAAAAGGCTGCTGGAACTGTCAGAATCTCCGCCCCGGCTTGCGCAAGTGAGCGATGAAGATGCCCAAAGCGGACATCGTAACAGATAGATAAACCGAGTTTGCCAAACGGTGTTTCCGCGACAACGGCTTTGTTGCCTGGGCGATACCCATCTGATTCCCGATAGGTTTCTTCCGGCGACACATCCACATCAAACATATGGATCTTATCGTATCGCGCGACAATGTCGCCTTCGGAAGAAACAACAAACGACCGATTGGCAAAACGTCCGTCCGCATCCTGCGTCTTTAGGCCTAAGCTGCCAATCAGAAGCCAAATACCAAGCTCCGCACACAAATCGACCAGAGCCGCAAGAGTTGCGTCCTCAGCCTCTGACGTTAGCACCGCTTCTTGGTGCACACGACTTGTCGATAAGCAGTTCATCACTTCGGGCAAAAAGGCAAATTCTGCACCTTGGTCTTTTGCTTCACGCAACATTGCACCGGCTGTTGCCAAGTTCTCTTCGGGCAAATCCGATGAGTTCATTTGAAGCAAGGCCACACGCATGGTCACTTAGGCCGCCAGTAGAGGATCGAGCTTTCCTGCCTGCTCTAGCGCATACAGGTCATCGCACCCACCAACATGCACGTCGCCAATAAATATTTGCGGCACGGTACGGCCGCCATTTGCGCGGGTAATCATTTCCGGCTTGCGGTTCGGATCCTGCAAAACATCGATCTCGACAAACGTGACGTTTTTCTGGGTCAGGAGCCGTTTGGCGGCGTGGCAAAACCCACAAAGTGGGCTGGTATAGATCTCAACCGGCATCATTGCACATCCTTTTAATTTGGGTCGTTTGTCGGACATTTAGGCAGGCTTTGCAACGCGCGCCAATGTCACGATAGACACTTCTTTGGCATTTGCCGTGAGACACGCCTCCGTTGCAGCCCGCAAAGTTGCACCACTGGTCAAAACATCGTCTACCAATAACACATTGGCACCAGTCATAACTGATGCACGCTTAGGATTTGCCTCGATCGCACCTTTCAGTTTCCGGGCACGCTCCGACCGATTCAACCCCTCCAAACTTCCGAAACCCTTTGTTCTCAAGAGAAGGTCTGGGCAAAAAGCACCTCCAGCTTCACTTGCTAACCTCTCCGCCAAAAGAGAGGCCTGATTGAACCGGCGCTGCAAAAACCGAAACCGATGCAGAGGGACGGGAGCGATGACATCCACTTTACTCAAAAGTGACTGAGCCGCATTAAAGAGCCACCGCCCAGCTGGGCGCGCAATTTCTGTCCGGTCGCCATGCTTGAACGCTAGGACGATTTGACGCCCCGCTGCTTCATAAAGGAATGCTGAGCGTCCTTGCCGCCAAGGCGGCGGGTCACACAAGCAATCATCGCACACCACACGAATCTCGCCAGTATCAGCCGTGACAGGGCGACCACAAACGTCACATACCACCGCTCCAATAAACGCTGTCTGCGCCCAACAATCCGCACAAAGACCAAAATCACTTTCCACCATGTGGCCACAGGCCACACATCGTGGTGGGAACAAAAGGTGTATGGTGGTTTGAAACTTCGCCTTCACCCGCCTATTGTCCGCAACATGCAAAACAACCCTCGCCTCACTGATACAAATACCTTGCGACGCAACCGCGCGCGCGCCGATCTAACCACTGGAATGTTTCTGCACCAAGCGGCTATCACGGAGGTTCAGGATCGCCTCAACATGGTTAACAGAGAGTTTACGGCGCCAGCCGTTGTGACTGGGTTTCCTTCGGTTTGGAGCACTTGCCTGCCGAATGCCAAGTTGGTTTCCGATAAAGACACCTTAGATCTGCAAGCCCAAGGACATGATCTTGTAATACATGGCTTGGGGCTGCATTGGGCCAATGACCCTGTGGGGCAAGTTATCCAATGTCGACGTGCTTTAAAAGATGACGGCCTCTGCCTTGTTGTCACTTTTGGCGGAAAGACACTTCATGAGCTGCGCGCGGCATTAGCACAAGCCGAGGTGGAAATCACAGGTGGCCTCTCTCCACGCGTTGCACCGATGGGTGAAATTCGCGATCTTGGCGCACTTTTGCAGCGCGCCGGCTTAGCACTTCCAGTTGCCGACACTGTGTCCCTTAAAGTCACTTACGAAAACCTTTGGAGCTTGATGAAAGATCTCCGGGCGATGGGGGAGAGCAATGCGCTCCAGGATCGCTTGAGGCAACCAACCCGCCGCTCGGTTTTGATCCGAGCCAGCGAAATCTACGTAGACAACTTCATGGAGGAAGGGCGCATTCCGGCGACCTTCGAATTGATCTTTCTCACTGGCTGGGCACCGGATGCCAGCCAGCCACAGCCGCTGCGCCCTGGCTCAGCAACAAACAGACTCGCAGACGCGCTATGCACGCCTGAAATCAAATTGCCCAAGTGACTTACCTACACGGACCACACCCCATGACCCAAGCTACATGCCCGGCCCACGCCCCCAAAGACCACCCAAATGTGGCACGCGGAAAGACCGGCATTCTCCTCGCCAACCTCGGCACTCCAGATGACTACAGCTATTGGCCAATGCGTCGATATTTGAGCGAGTTTCTGTCAGACAAAAGGGTAATCGACTACCCGTCTTGGAAATGGCAACCACTGTTGCAACTGATCATCCTGACCAAACGGCCGTTTTCAAGCGGAGAAGCCTATGAGTCCATTTGGGACAAGGAACGAGGTGAAAGCCCGTTGATGGTGATCACCAAGGAGCAAACAGCCAAGATTGCGTCAGCCATGAAAGAAAAACATGGTGAACAGGTTATGGTGGATTTCTGTATGCGCTATGGCAACCCTTCAACCATCTCGAAAGTACGCAAAATGGTGGCCGCGGGTTGTGAACGGATCCTGTTTTTTCCGCTTTATCCGCAATACGCCGGAGCCACGTCCGCAACCGCTAACGACCAATTTTTTCGGGCTTTGATGGAAGAAAAATGGCAGCCGGCCGCGCGCACTGTGCCGGCTTACTTTGATCACCCAACCTACATCGATGCCTTGGCCAAGTCGGTAGAAGATGCCTATGCCAAAGCCGAGAAACGCCCTGACCTTTTGGTTGTTTCTTACCACGGTATGCCAAAGCGATACTTGCAAGAAGGCGATCCGTATCATTGCCAATGCCAGAAAACCACGCGCCTGCTGAAGCAACGGTTGGGTTGGGATGACACTGAGATTTGTTCAACCTTCCAATCACAGTTTGGACCTGAAGATTGGTTGCGCCCCTATACCGTTGAAGAAGTTGCCCGCCTAGCCAAAGAAGACGGCAAGACCAATATCGCGGTGATTGCACCTGCGTTCTCAGCTGATTGCATCGAAACATTGGAAGAGATCAACGAGGAAATCAAAGAGAGCTTTGAGGACGCTGGCGGCAAGGATTTTCTCTATGTTCCCTGCCTGAACTCTGACACTTCGCACATCACAGCACTTTGCCAGATTATTGGTGAGAACCTTGGAGGTTGGGTGAAATAACTCAACCACAACTCCCTGCCTCACTAAGATTCGACAGGGCATAAAAAAACAAAAAGGCGGAGCATTGCTCCGCCTTTTCGCATATCAGATCGCTTTAGAGCGACTTAGGATGCAGCTGCAGCCGCGGCCACGATGACCAGCAGCAGAAGCGGAACCCAAACGTCATTGCCAGAGCTACCAGCAGCTTCTTCGATCACAACAGGTTCAACAACCGGATCGGCCATGGAGCCCGCGAACGCGGTGGAAGCAGCAGCAGTCAGAGCAGCAGCGAGAACGAGTTTCTTCATAATATCCTCCAGAATTCGCTTGCCACCATAACAATGAGGGCGATGACAAGCACCCAAGACTTACCTCGTGAAATGTCTAAACAGCAAAATGTCGGTTTTGCAAACCCAAGATTGCCGATAGCCACCTACCAAGGTCGAAATGTCGTCAAATTAGCAACACTTGCGTGCCCACTTTTGTCAACGAAAACAATTCGGAGATGTGTTCATTGTACAGTCCGATACACCCATTGGAGGAACGACGGCCAATTTTGCGAGTGTCGTGCGTCCCGTGAATTCGGTAATAGGTCCAACTCAAATAAAGCGCGTGGGTTCCCAACGGGTTATCCGGACCAGGCCCAACATAATCCGGCCATTCCGGATTGCGCTTCTTCATCGACGGCGTTGGCCGCCAGCTTGGCCCGTCAACCTTGCGAACCACCTTGGTTCGACCCCGGCGTGTAAGATCCTCAGTCAGAGGCACTGATGTTGGGTATAGTTTGTACACCGACTCATCTTCGGACCAGTAGTGCAACGCACGTGAAGTAACGTCCACAAGAACGGCGCCATTTCTGAGGTTATCAAAGTAAGGTGCCCAATCCAAAGAGCGAAAACTCGAGATATTGCGGACCACAATGTCATCCAGATCGCGTTCGACCTCTGTGGTTCCGGTCTCGGTTTGCGCAATTGCCGGCGCGCTCAAAAAAGCCGCGCCGCTTGCCATAAAGGCACGACGACCAAGTTTCTTAGACCGATCAACAGCCATTTGTTCCTCCAGAACCCACAAGTATAAGACCACACAATCATATGGCCGGAATGCCGCAGTCGCAAATCAATCAAGCGCGAAAGAGCAATGTCACGCCGATGTGGGTTTTCATGGCAACGTTGGAGAGGTAGGACTCTTTCAATCAATTTTTCGGGACGGAAACACAATGCGCGTAATTGTTCTTTTGCTTGTAGCAGCTTTTGGTTTGGTAGCCTGCGGTCCAGGCGGGTCCAGCACAAAGCAATACAAGATTTCCGCCAACAGCACGTCCCGAGTGCAATATCAGGTATTGGATTCCATCAACGCACTGCGGGCAGCAGGGGGCGCGCCAGCGGTCGAATTGAATGGGCAACTGAACGCGGCGGCGGCTACACACTCTCGCGATATGTCCCTCCAAAATCGACCTTGGCACTTTGGTTCAGACGGGTCCTCACCTTTGGACCGCGTCGCACGCGTTGGCTATTCCGGTGCCCTTGTAGGAGAAACCATCAGTGAGACCTACGAATCAGAAGTGGAAACGTTGGCCGCGTGGATGCAACAAGACGACACGCGTGCGGTGATCTTGGACCCCAAAGCCCAGGACATGGGATTTGCTTGGTTCCAAGAAGGCAGTGGGAAAATCTGGTGGACGCTGGTGATGGGCAAACGCAACGTTGTGCAGATGGCCGATTTTCAGGGATAGATTGAGATAACCGTGCCGTTATTCACCATGGCATAGATCTCTCGAATTTCACGATCCGTGACCGCAATACAGCCCGCGGTCCAATCATTCTTGCCGTCACGATATTTCTTTGGCCGGCCATGAATAAAGATGTCGCCACCTGGAGATTTCCCCAAAGACGCGGCATGTGATCGGTCAACGTTATTGGGGTACGACACGCCAATCGAGAGGTAGAACTGGCTGTTGGGGTTGCGACGGTCGATATAATAGTCACCCTCCGGTGTTTTGCCATCGCCTTCCACTTGCTTGTGACCAACGGGTTGGAAGCCGAGGTGCATGTCATACGATTTCAAAACTTCGTTGTGGTGCATGAGGTAAATTTTGCGTTGTTCCTTAAACACAGCAACACGGGTCACTTCTGGACCGTTGTATGACATAAATTTGCTGGAACAGCTCGCCAAGCCAAATGTCAAAACCGCAAGCAACAAAGCGGAAAACAAACGCATCATTCAGGTCCTTTTTGTACCACTGCCTCTTTTTGAGGGCTTTTAACATATTGAGGCAATTTTGACCTCTCACGGCTGCGTGATAGCAGCTATTTCCGAACAAACCTTGAAGCCAACTCCACATGCGAAGACCAGCGGAACTGATCGACGGCTTGCACCCAATCGAGGTGATAACCGGCCTTGATCAAAGTTGCTGCATCACGGGCAAATGTCACTGGGTTGCAAGAGACATAGGCGATCTCAGACAAGTTGGACCTGGCCAGTTCTGCAACTTGGGCTTCAGCCCCAGCGCGTGGTGGATCGATCACCGCAAAATCATACTTAAGATCTTCAGAAACAAGGGGATTTCGGAACAAATCACGGGCTTCCACTTGAACCGGCTTGAGCCCTTGCGCCATGCGCCAACCAGCGTCCATAGCGTCAACCATCGCCTTGTCGCCTTCCACACCGCGCATGCGGTAGGTCATGGCCAACGGCAAAGTAAATGTCCCGCTCCCTGCGAATAGGTCAATTCCGGACTCGCCCTGAGTGATGGCCTCCTTGATCGCATTCAGAAGGGCTGTCTCGCCCTCTAGGGTTGCTTGTAGAAAAGCACCAGGCGGAGGCACCACAGACGCAGAGCCAAAACTCTGCGCTGGCACAGCACGTGTTGCGACCACTTCGCCATCCCATGTCAGACGCGCCAATTTAAAGCGCTCCACTTCTTGGGCTAGTCGGGCCAACAGCGGTCCATCCAAAGGTTTTCCACCGACAACGGCCATGTCTATGCCGGCGTCAGACAACGTGACTGTGGCGCTGATTTCCCCCTTGCGAGATGAGGCGATTTGGCAGAGTTGCAAAATGACTTCACGGGCAGGAAGCAAATCTGGGTGCAGCAGCTGACAATCCGGGATCTCGACAATCACATCCGAAGCCCGCGCATGGAACCCCACCAAAGCCGCCTTTTTCGTGCGTCGCGCAGATAAAACAGCGCGGCGACGGGACTTTGGTGGTGAGGTCAAAACAGGGCGCAAATCGGTTTCCAATCCCTGCGCCGCAAGTGCTTGCCGAACAACCTCGACCTTCCAATCCGCCAAAAAATCATCCGACGCATGTTGCAACTGGCAACCACCGCAGGATTTGAAATGACGGCACGGGGCTTTCACGCGGTGCTCGGATGGCGTCACAACCCGCATATTGGTCAATCGGTTGCCGTCGAGATCTCCCTCCACGGTTTCTCCGGGTAGGGTCAACGGGACATAAAGGGGGCCGTCGGCGATTCCATCACCGTGCAGACCCAAACGCTGGATATCAATCTGGCTCATGCCCGTCCCTTAGTGGGGGACGGGCATAAGGTCAAATTTTACTCAGCGGCTTCATCCGCATTCAGGAAGCCACCAGATTGACGGGCCCAGAAGCCCGCATAAAGGCCGTTATGCGCCAGCAGCTCCTTATGGCTGCCTTGTTCCACAATACGTCCTTGATCCAGAACCAAAATCCGATCCATTTCGGCAATGGTGGAGAGCCGGTGCGCAATTGCGATCACAGATTTGCCCGCCATCATGCCATACAGCGTGCGCTGAATGGCGGCTTCGACCTCACTATCCAAGGCGCTTGTGGCCTCATCCAACAGCAGTATTGGCGCATCTTTTAAGATCACACGCGCCAAGGTGATACGCTGACGCTGTCCACCGGACAATTTGACACCGCGCTCACCCACATGAGCATCATACCCCTTACGTCCTTGCGGATCTTCGAGATCGAGGATGAACTCATGCGCTTCAGCTTTCTTTGCCGCCGCGATCATCTCCGCTTCGGAAGCCTCTGGATATCCATATAGCAAGTTATCCCGAACAGATCGGTGCAGCAGCGAACTGTCCTGTTGCACCATACCGATCAGGTCGCGCAGGCTGTCTTGTGTGACCGTCGAAATATCTTGGCCGTCTATCAAGATACGCCCTTGCTCGGTGTCGTAAAACCGCAAGAGAAGCTTCACCAACGTAGACTTGCCTGCCCCAGACCGACCGATCAGGCCAACCTTTTCACCTGGCGCGATGGTGAGCGAGATGTTGTCCAACCCGCCACTATCGCGGCCATAGTGGTGCGACAGCCCCTCAAGCTCAATTTTGCCTTTGGTGAAGTCGAGCGGTTTAGCATCTTTGGAATCAACCAAATCAATCGGTTGTGCGATGGTTTCCATACCTTCGGCCACCACACCAAGCTGGCGGAAGAAAGAGGTCAGCGCCCACATGATCCAGCCGGTCATGGCGTTCAAGCGCAGGCTCAAGGCTGTGGCCGCAGCCACAACACCCACGCTCGCCAGACCTTGCATCCAAAGCCAGATGGCCCATCCAACAACGCTCACGATCAACACACCATTGAGCATCACCAGCATGACATCCATCAACGTGAAAATACGCATTTCCGCCTGAAAGGTTTCGCGTGAGTATTCAATGGCTTCTTTGGCGTAATCCAACTCTCGCCTGTTGTGCGCAAAGAGCTTCACCGAATGAATGTTGGTATAGGCATCCACAACCCGTCCGGTGACTTGAGACCGGGCGTCCGAGGCTTTTTGCGAAGCAGGGCCAACGCGTTTCACAGTCCACTTCACAAGGAAGCCATAAAGCACCAACCAACCCAACATGGGTAACACTAAGCGCGGGTCAGCATCGGCCAAAAGGATCGCAGCGCCAACGACGTAAGCGATCGAAAACGTGATGGCGTCAAACACCTGAAACACTGCCTCACCAGCAGCGGGCGGGGTCTGCATAATGCGGTTGGCTATGCGACCGGCAAAGTCGTTCTCAAACCAGCCAACTGATTGACGCAAAACATGTTTATGGGCCCGCCAGCGGATCAATGTACCAAAGTTTGGCAGCAGCGTGTTGTTGAGCAACAGCACGTCAAAGGCCTGCAACGCAGGGCGCAGGAAAAGAACAAAGAGGATGACCAGAATGAACTCGGTGCCGTGGTCAGCCCAGACTTGCGAGGGATCCCCACTCAAAAGATCGACAATGCGGCCCATGTAGGCGATCAATCCGATCTCTACCGCGGCCACAATAACTGACATTATTGTAGCAAAAACAAAGACTTTGCGGAATGGCTGCGCATAGTCGCGCATAAACGGCCACAGCTGTGTGGGAGGCGCGTCTACTTCGTTGTAGTCGCAATAGGGGTCAACAAGGGTCTCGAAAAACTTGAACATGAGAATGTCCTGAAAAAACAGTGGATTGTGCAAAATGAAGTGACTCGCCATCTCTGGCTGCCACGGCAGTCAGATTGGCTTATGAAAACCAGATCCCGCGATACATCTTGCACTCCTTCTCATGTTTGAGCTGTCGGCATGCTGGCGCAGTGTTGCTTGTGCGTCAACCTCCGATTTACCTGACCTTTGGCACGTCGGTATTGCGTCGGTAAGACGACTGTTTTGCGGTGGTGGGGGTTTTGTGCCTTGGTCGGGTGGTAAACCCAACGCGCGTTGGGTGTTGCCCAGCATTGGCCCGCATCGGACAAGGCAACGCCAGGCCTGGGGATCAGGTCAGCGAGTCCCACAATTGGGATTTGCTGAGAGAAAAGTCTGACGCAATCCAGCGTGCCTCGAGGTCTTTGAGCGCCTTGCCCAATGCCGCGCCCTGAAACTGGTCGATAAGGTCGGCGGGGCGGATTGGGAACTGTGCGTCAGCGCCTGCTTGCGCGGCCGCTAGCCCCTCCGGCATCAGCGGCATCTCAAATACTGCAGCGCGCAACAGCAAGATCGACGTTGCCGCCTCTGCGCCGTGGCGGTAGCCCAGCGCGCCGGGTGTGTCCGACGATTCAAGCCCGTTGCGCAGGACATCGCGGTGGCGTGCGGTCTTTTTGGAAAGTCTTAGGGCCTGCGCGATACCTTCCCCACCCAAAGCCGTTAAGCGGCGGACGGGATCAATCGGCACCGCAACCATCTCTTCCAAATGCACCAAAGGGGCCAAGGCGCGGTCGTCGGTGCCTGGCAGGATCGCGGTGAGCACGCCGGTTTGGCGCATGGCTGCCACGGCAGGGGCTGGATCAGACGCACCCATAAGCTTTAGGGTCTCGCTGCCTACGCGTTCGCGGGACAGGGATGCTAGGCCGTCGATGTTGGCGGCACTGGCGGCAAGCGCATCTGGGTCCATGCCTTCAGCAGGATCGCCGTAATATGCGTGAAACCGGAAGTACCGCAGGATGCGCAGGTAGTCTTCGCGGATGCGGTCTTGAGCATTGTCGATGAAGCGCAGGCGGCGGGCCTTGAGGTCTTTGAGGCCACCCAATGGGTCAACCACTGTCCCGTCGGCGGTGGCATAAAGCGCGTTCATAGTGAAATCGCGGCGGCGGGCGTCATCTTCGACATTATCAGAAAAGGCCACAACAGCCCGGCGGCCGTCTGTTTCTACATCATGGCGGAAGGTGGTGATTTCGTGTGGGATACCATCCGCAACCACAGTAATGGTGCCGTGCTCGATGCCGGTGGGAATGGCATTTAGCCCGGCGGCTTTGGCCAGGTCCATCACCCGTTCCGGACGGGCATCCGTAGAGATGTCTATGTCATTCACCGGCGCGCCCAAAAGGGCATTGCGCACACACCCACCCACCAGGAGAGCTTTGTGCCCATGTGTCTCTAACATGGCGCAAACCGCCTGAGTCGGGGCAGCAGTCAACCAATCACCGGAGACCTTCATGAGCCTGACACCCGTTCCGCCAAACCGCGCAGAATGCGGGCGGTGGCCCCCCAGATGTAATAGGGGCCAAATGGCACCGTGAAGTAGTGACGGCGCTGACCTTGCCAGCGGCGGGATTGGATCGAGAAGAAGGCTGGATCCGTCACATGGGACAGGGGCACGGAGAAGACTTCTTCGACTTCGCCAGGCTCCGGGATCACGTCAAACACGTCTCTAATATGGCCCAAAACCGGTGTGACGAGAAAGCTGGTGACGGTTTCATGGGTGGGCAAAGTGCCTAGCACATCGACGTTGTCTGACGGCAAACCAATTTCCTCGCGCGCCTCGCGCAGGGCGGCGGCAATCACATCTGCGTCGTCGTCATCCTGCTTACCACCGGGGAACGAAATCTGCCCCGGGTGATGCTTCAGATGGCTGGCGCGTTTGGTCAGGATGACATGGGGAATGCTCTGTTTGATCTCGATTGGGACAAGCACGCCGGCGGGGCGCAGCTTTCGGCCTTTGGGCAGGACCACATCCGGATTGAGATCAAAATCAGAGGAGGCCGCGCTGTCCCGGGACAGCGCGGCCTTGATGTGTGTGAGTGGGTCAGGCGCCTTTGGCATCTGTGTCCGAGGTTTTGGCCTCAAATCCAACCGTGGCTGGATCCAGGTCATAGTGGGTGCCGCAGAATTGGCAGTCCGCGGTCACCCTCCCGTTTTCTTTGGTCATCGTGGCGATATCTTTGGCCGAATAAATCGACAAAGACTGACGCACGCGGTCCTCTGAGCAGGTACAGCCAAATTTGACCGACTGTGCATCGTACACACGCGGTGCTTCCTCATGGAACAAGCGCACCAACAGGTCGGTTGGCGGCACAGAGGGGCCAATCATTTCCAACTCTTCCACGCTGTCCAATAGAATGTTCACGCGGTTCCAGTTTTCTTCGTCGTCTTCGTTCAGCACGTCTTTGGCCAACAGCATGCCACCTTCGCCGCTGCCACCCTCGCCGGAGACATGCGGGCTGGCTTTGGGCATGTGCTGCAGCATAACGCCGCCTGCCCGCCAATGCTCACCCACGCCAGGCTCAACCGACTTGCCAAACTTCAAAGAGAAGCGTGTGGCCAGCTGTTCGGACTGCGCAAAATAGGCCTCAGCCGAGGCCTGAAGTGAGCCGCCCGTCAGACCGGAGATGCCTTGATACGGTTTGGTGCCTTCACCCTGGTCAATCAGCACAGCAAAGTAGCCGTTGCCCAATTGATCAAATGGCGCACCATCGGTCAGGCGCTCCTCGTCAAAGCTGGCGTAGGCGCGAATGCGACCCACCTCCCCTTCTTTGGTTGGCGCGTAATAATCGGTTGCAATCATGCGCACCGGGCCGTTGGTTTGCACCTGAAGCGACAGCTTCCAGCGCAGGCTGATGGTCTGGCCGATCAACGCGGTCAGCAAGGCCATTTCAGCCACCAAAGCCTCTACCGTTTCCGGATAGGCATGTTGTTTGAGCACACCCGAGAGCACGCCATCAAGACGGGCCACGCGCCCGCGAATATCAGAGTTGTCCAGCTGGAACGGCAGCACTGTGTCGTCCCAGGCAATGTTACTTGCAGCTTTCATGGGGTTTCCTTATCGGCCTTCCCTTGCCATACCGCGACTATATAGGGCCAGCAAGGGCGACAAAAAGAGGTTTCACGCATGATACCACGTTTCGGGACACCGCCACGCAAAGATGTGCGCTATACGATGCGCCCTGGGGCCTATGCGGTTTTGCTTCAGGGCGACCAAATGCTGCTCACCCATCAGGCTGACCCAACGCCAGAATTCCAACTGCCAGGTGGCGGCATTGATCCGGGAGAAAGCCCGGTTGTGGCCTTGGTGCGCGAAGTGTTTGAGGAAACCGGGTATCGCATTGCCAAACCACGACGGTTGGGCGCGTTTCGGCGGTTTACCTATATGCCAGAGTATGACCTTTGGGCCGAGAAACTCTGTACGATCTATCTGGCCACACCCACCCTGCGGATCGGCCCGCCAAGCGAACCGGGACATGAGGCGGTGTGGATGGGCATCGAAGAGGCGGTTGCGCAGCTTGGTAATGCCGGAGACCGGCATTTTGCTGCACGGTTTCTGCGATAGAACGGCTTAGTCGCCGCGATATTCCAGCAGGATGCCGGAGACATCATCCGGAAAGCCTTTGCCGCCGGAGAACTCATCAAGCTTCCAAACCATGGCCTGCAAGGTGTCTTCGAGGTCATGACCAGCGAGATCGACCATCAGGGCCTCAAGACCTTCTTCGCCCAGCAAGCCATTACCGGTGTCCGGGCATTCAGTCACACCATCTGACAATAGGAACAGGCGGTCGCCCTTATTGAGGTCGATGCTGAACTGTGAGAACTCAGCCCCTGGGATCAAACCCACAGGCAATCCGCCAGGGCCTTCTTGCTCAATGGAGCCATCGGCGCGTTGGATCACGGGATGCGGGTGACCGGCTTGTGCAAGGATGACGTGTCCGGTGGCGAGATCGACATCGGCGAGCAACATGGTGAAATAATGCTCGGTCTCCATCTCGTCGAGGATGATTTCGTTAAGACGGGCAACAACTTCGGCGGGCGGAAGATGTGTTGTGGTGCCATCAGGTAACACGTGCATCGCCACATTATGTTCCGGAGATGTCGCGGATAAGTAGCCCGCGAGACGCGCGGTAATCAACGCAGAGCTGATTCCATGCCCCGACACATCGATTGCATACAAACCGATTCGCGTGTCGCTGATCTTGTAATGACCGACCAAATCGCCACCCACATGGCCGGAAGATTGCAGCAGCAGAGAGACCGCCGCACGATCAAAATCTTTGAACCGTTCGGGCACAAGAGATTGCTGCAGCTTCTTGGCTGCGAGCAAGTCGTTGTCCAGCGAGTCGTAGAGACGTTGAAGCTCGTCCAGCGTTTCCGAGATCACTTTGTTCTTGTCGGTGAGTTCACGCTCCATGCGCAGGATACGCTCCGCGGCGGAAATCCGCGCGCGCAGTTCGTAGCCGTTCACAGGCTTTGTCAGAAAGTCATCCGCTCCGGCGTCAAAGCCTTGAGCAACCTCAGTTTTTTCACTCTTGGAGGTCAGAAGAATGAAGTAGCCATAGGTATCTGTGCTCAGCTCTCGGAAGGCGCGGCAGAATTCCAGACCCGACATTCCTGGCATCATCCAGTCCGACAGAATGAGATCCGGCAGCTCGTCGCGACAGATGTCGAGCGCTTCCTGGCCGGAGGCCGCCTCGATAACTTCATAGCCATCCCGCTTGAGCGACAGGCTCAAAATACGGCGCTGCACGCGGCTGTCGTCCACCAACAACACACGCTTAATGACGCCGATATCAGGCGCCACATTACTCTCAGTAGATTGAACAGTGTTGGTCGACAAACTTCCCTGACCTTCGCTCAAGTTTTGACTTCTTTCGTAACATAACTATGGTCTTGCTACTTAACATGCCGTCAAAAGTAAAAATGAGATAGTTCAAATTTTATCGTGTAGGATTTGTTAACACTTTTCTGTCACTGTCTAGGGGTGAATAATGAGGAAATGCCCATGATTGACTGGGAACGAGTGGAAGAACTGCGCGACGAAATCGGCGTGGAAGATTTTGGTGAAGTGGTGGAGCTCTTTCTTGACGAGGTTGAGGATGTTATTTCCCGGCTGCGTGACACTCCAGATATCGCCAATCTCGAAGCAGACCTGCATTTCCTGAAGGGCGGCGCATTGAATCTTGGATTTCGGACGTTCTCTCAGCTTTGCCAGGCTGGCGAAGCGGCCGCGGCCGCCGGAAAAGGCGACACGGTGGATGTTCCTGCAATCCTCGCATCTTTTGAAGACAGCAAAGGTGTGTTTGCGCAAAAACTCGCTGCCGCCTGAAAGATGCCCCCCTGAAATTGCCGAATTCGGCAGGCTCTGTTCCCAGACCCCAGTTGATCGACCTAAGCCTCAGCTTAGGCCGGTCTTTGATTCTTTTGAGAGGGGTTGGCCACCGGTGGCATCCAAAGGGCGCGATGCGACAGTGCTAGAGTACAAACTGACCAAGCGTTTCATCATTGGTGATGTCAGTATAGGTCATGCTAGCCGCCTCAATACGCTGAAACAATGCCTCGAAGTTTTCCGGTTTGGTGGTTTCGATTCCGATCAAAACCGAGCCAAAGTTACGCGCTGATTTCTTGAGATATTCAAACCGCGCGATGTCATCTTCTGGACCAAGGGTTTCGAGAAAGTCCCGCAAGGCTCCAGGACGTTGTGGCATGCGCAAAATGAAGTATTTTTTCACTCCAGAATAGCGCTGCGCCCGTTCTTTGACCTCAGGCAAACGCTCAAAATCAAAATTGCCTCCGGAGGTGACGCAGACCACGGTTTTGCCTTTGATGTGATCCGCCACATCGACCAATGCATCGACGGCCAAGGCCCCGGCAGGTTCCAGCACGATGCCCTCGACGTTCAACATCTCCAGCATGGTGGCACAGATGCGGTCTTCAGGTGCAGCAGAAACATTGGAGAGCGACATGTCGGCGAGACGGGAAAAGGTTTTGTCCCCAATGCGCGCCACCGCTGCGCCATCCACAAAACTGTCAACATGCGCCAAAGTGGTTGGATGACCGGCTTCCAAAGCAGCAGCAAGGCTCATGCCGCCTTCAGGTTCGACCAAAGTGTAGCCCAGCGCAGGACCAAAGTAGCTGTAGACCCCAGAGGAGAGCCCCCCGCCACCTACCGGCAGAATGATGTGGTCTGGAACACGCCCAAGCTGGTCTTCGATTTCCACTGCAACCGAAGCCTGGCCTTCAATCACATCTTCGTCGTCAAACGGCGACAAAAAAGCGGCGCCCACCTCCGTGCAATAGGCCTGCGCTGCCGCCAGCGTGTCGTCAAAATAGTCCCCAACAAGGCGGATTTCGACATTGTCTCCGCCAAAGACCTGCGTCTTGAAAATCTTCTGTTGCGGGGTGGTGACGGGCATGAAGATCACACCCATCACGTCAAAGTGCTTGCACATATAGGCAACACCTTGCGCGTGGTTGCCCGCGCTGGCGCAGACAAATATCCGCTGTTCAGGGTTTTCGGTGCGCACCTTGCACATGGCGTTGAATGCGCCGCGCAACTTATAAGACCGCACCGGTGTGAGGTCTTCGCGCTTAAGCCAAATGTCGGCACCAAAGCGGGCAGAGAGGTGGGCATTCAGCTGCAGAGGCGTGGCGGGGAAAACGCTGCGCATGGCGGCTTCGGCAGTGCGGGCACATTTACGAAATTCGCTCATGTGCCCTGAGTGGCCGAAGCTAAAGGTTTTGGCAAGAGGAAGGTCTCTGATCAGTCGATCGAACGACCTTCGACGTAGTGGCCATAAAACGTGGTCAGAATGCTAATATTCACCAAACCCACCAAAGCCGTGAACACAATGTCCACTGCGGTACCGACGAAGGGCGAAATGCCATAAATGGCTTGCACCAAGTATTGCCCCCCATAACTGACAGCCCATACCGTCAACATAAGAACGAGAATTGCACCTGTGGCGCCACTGGTGGCACTCCAGGCTTCGCCAAAGGTCAATGGTTTGCCAAGCGCAGCGGCCGGCAGAATGGCGACCCAACGATACATCAAAACAGACGTCAGAACAGAAATCACAAACAGAACCGCCAGTGTTCCGGCAATGGAACCGGACCCCATAACAGATGTGCCAATCATCATCAGAGGAATAGCGCAGATTGCGCAAGCTAAGCCGAGCAGGAAGAGTCGCCCGAAATAGGCAAGTATTCGGCCCAAGTGAAATTGCGGGATCAGCCCAGATTGCTGCTCCTCGGCCAAAACAAAGCGATGCCACGCTACGATGCCCCAGCCGATTACAAAAAACATCAACAACATGAGCAGAAAACTGAGACCAATCGATCCGCCAGACGGAGTCCCAGCAATCGTGCCAGTTTCTGAGAAGTTTTCTCCGAAGATGTTAGACATGGCTCGGATCAAACCCAAAAAGAGTAACCCCATCAGAACACAAGGCGCCCAGAAAATTCGAATGGCATCCCGCCAGTTTCCAACAACCATGCGCACCGCATGAATAAACAGTTTCCACCCCTGCATCGAATACCTCTTAGCGATAGTGTTTTATCCTAATTTCACCCACATCTGTCAGACATCAATCAACAAAAGCAAGCACAACACTGCGCTCTTCTTGCCCATAGGCACAAAAACCGTTATCGCGCAGGCGATATATGGACGAAGGGAAGTAACATGTCGGCTCCGAAGAAAGTTGTGTTGGCCTATTCCGGTGGCCTGGACACCTCGATCATCCTGAAATGGCTGCAAACCGAATACGGCTGTGAGGTGGTGACCTTCACCGCGGATTTGGGTCAGGGCGAAGAGCTTGAACCCGCCCGCGCAAAGGCGGAACTCTTGGGCATCAAGCCTGAAAACATCTACATCGAAGATGTGCGCGAAGAGTTTGTGCGCGACTTTGTCTTCCCGATGTTCCGCGCCAATGCGGTCTATGAGGGTCTGTACCTGCTGGGCACCTCGATTGCGCGTCCGCTGATCTCCAAACGTCTGGTTGAGATTGCCGAAGCGACTGGCGCAGACGCCGTGGCACATGGCGCAACCGGCAAAGGCAACGATCAGGTGCGTTTTGAGCTGGCGGCTTATGCATTGAACCCGGACATCAAGGTGATTGCCCCTTGGCGTGAGTGGGATCTGTCCTCGCGCACCAAGCTGCTGGAATTTGCCGAAGAAAATCAAATCCCGGTTGCCAAAGACAAACGTGGCGAAGCGCCGTTCTCTGTGGACGCAAACCTGCTGCACACCTCGTCCGAAGGTAAGGTTCTGGAAGACCCAGCCGTTGCGGCACCGGATTATGTCTATCAGCGCACCGTGCACCCTGAGGACGCACCAAACGAGCCGGAGTTCATCGAGATTGGCTTTGAAAAAGGCGACCCGGTCAGCATCAACGGCGAGGCGATGAGCCCGGCGACCATGCTGACTCAGCTGAACGAATATGGCGGCAAGCACGGCATTGGCCGTCTGGACCTTGTTGAGGGTCGCTTTGTTGGCATGAAGTCACGCGGCATCTACGAAACGCCCGGCGGCACTGTGTTGCTTGAAGCGCACCGCGGCATCGAATCCATCACCATGGACCGTGGCGAGATGCACCTGAAAGATGAGCTGATGCCAAAGTATGCAGAGCTGATCTACAACGGCTTCTGGTATTCGCCTGAGCGCGAAATGCTGCAGGCGGCGATCGACAAGAGCCAAGAGCATGTCACCGGCACTGTACGTGTGAAACTCTACAAAGGCAGCGCCACCACCGTGGGCCGCTGGTCTGACCACTCGCTCTATTCTGAGGAGCACGTGACCTTTGAAGACGATGCAGGCGCGTATGATCAGAAAGACGCGGCAGGCTTTATCCAACTGCAAGCACTGCGTCTGAAGTTGATTGCGATGCGCAACAAACGCACCCAAAAGTAAGCCAACCCAATTCCGAGAAAGCCCGCCCAATGTGGCGGGCTTTTTTGTGTCTCCCATTTGCCGATCCGAAAAAACCCTTTGAGATGGGCAGGATGACGGCTAGCGTTTCTGAAAGGCGATATGACAGGAACATGACTGCGCCGGGGAGGCAGTTGAATGGGGACACTCACATATTTTTTGCGCATTTTTGCGGTCTTTCTGCTGAGCGTTGGATTTGCCTGGGCGCAAGAAGAAGTGGTCGAAGAGCCAGGCCCACCCGCGGTTGATGACGACGTCTTTGTTCAAGCCGTTGAAGTGGACGGCGAGCAACTGTTTGCGGTCCGAGGGTCTACTGCCCTGCCCGCGGAGGAGCGCGCGGCGCTGGTCGCCAAACGGATTGTCGATGTGGCAGAGCGCAGTGAAGCCACAACTGTGGTCATGGGCGTTGAACGCGGAGAGCTGGGCCAGACAATCTTTGCCGATGGCGTGATGGTCAGCGTGACCACGCAGGCAGATGCAGATTACGAACAGATGGAATTGGCAGTGCTCGCCTCCCTGCATGCCGAAGCAATTGAAGCGGCCATCTTAACGTACCGCGCCAACCGGACTGATGAAGCATTTTCTCACAGCACGCTGACAGCACTGGCTTGGTCAGCGATTTTTGCCTTTTATTGCGGTATCCTTTTTTGGCTGAGAAAACGGGTTCCACGCCTGTTGGCAGGTATTGTCGAGCTTCGCACGCGGGCTATCCAAGAAGCGACGGGCGACATCGTACAAAGCCAGGCTGTGTCCAATATCGCCAAGTTCCTGATCCGGTTGCTGGTCGACATCACATTGTTCACAGGATTTTATTACTACCTGTCGTTTGTGCTGCACTCCTTTCCCAATACACGGCCGATTGCGGAGCTGCTGATCCGGTATGTAACCGACCCGATTCTTGAATTGATGATGGGCTTTGTCAGCTACGTGCCCAATTTGGTCACCATCCTGATCATTGCTGCCATTGCACGCTGGATGATCAAAGCTGTGTATTTGTTTTTTGAAAGCGTCGACAAAGGGGTTATCGAGCTCAAGACATTTGAGGATCATTGGGTCTGGCCAACCTACAACCTGATCCGAGGCGCGATCATTCTCACCGCTGCGGTGATTTGTTTTCCCTATATTCCGGGATCGGATTCTGCTGCCTTCCAGGGGCTAACCATTCTGGTCGGTATAATGGTTTCGCTTGGCTCAAACTCTGTGATCTCCAACGTGTTGGCCGGGCTATTTGTGCTCTACAAACGATCGATGAATGTTGGCGATCGTATTCGTGTGGGGGATCATTATGGCGATGTCATGCAAATCCGGTTGATGGAGACCTATTTGCGGTCGGTGAAAAATGAGCTGATCTCAATCCCTAATGCCACATTGCTGTCTTCTGAGGTGATCAACTACTCTTCCAAGATTGATGGCAAGGGTCTGCTGCTGCACACCACCGTCGGCATTGGCTATGAAGAACCGCGCAAGAAGGTGGAGGCCATGCTAATTGAGGCGGCACGGCGTACAAAGGGGCTCAAAAAGTCGCCAGAACCTTTCGTTTTGGTGACTGGATTGCTGGACTTTGCCACCAATTACCAGATCAACGCGTTTACAACACGTGGCTCCTCTTTGCCGTTGTTGTTAAGTGAATTGCACAAGAACATCACAGACGTGTTTAATGAGAACAGCGTTCAGATTATGACACCCAACTATGAAACGGACACACCAGAATTAAAGATATCGGAAGTCGAGTGGGACGAACCGTTAGCCCATGAAACAGCGGCAGAAGCAGCCGCTCAAAAAGCATAAGGCGTCGCAACAACGGCGCCGCAGGAACAAGATGAGCAGAGCTTTTGTAAGCAGCCTGACACGACGCAGCATGATGCTTGGTTTGCTGTCCGGCTGTGCTATCGCGCCAGCCGGGCCGGAATATGCACGACCCGAGACCAAACTTGCCAAAAGCTTCCTGAAGAAACAACCGTCCGGTGGCGTGCGCAAACATGATGCCAAGTGGTGGACGTCGTTCAACGACTCCTTGCTGAACACAATCGTGGGCTACGGGCTGGAGAACAACAAAGACATTCAACGGATTGCAGCCCGTATCCAGCAGTCGCAGGGTATTTTGGCCTCTGCAGGCTTTCCGATTGGCGGCTCCAGTCGGGTAAGTGAAGTCAGGCGAAGTGGCGGCGGCGGAGATGCCGCTGAAACCTCGGGATTTGTGCGCGCCGAAGCCAAGTGGAAGCTGGACCTGTTTGGCAAACTGCAACGGGAGAAAGAGGCGGCTTTTGCACGACTGGAAGCCAGCTATGCCGATCTGGATGTGTGGACGCTGTTGTATGTGGATGAGGTAGTCACCGCCTACACAGATATGCGCTACGCGCAGGAATTGGCACGTATCTTGCACCGTGTTTTGGACAGTCGCGAAGAAACGCTCAAAGCCACCAAGGCGTTGGCGGAAGAAGGCGGCGCAACTGAATTGGATGTAGCACAAGCCAATGCGCTGGTGTTGCGCACAAGCTCCGCGGTGCCGGATGCTCGCATTCTGTTTGTGCGTATGGTCAATCGTGTCACCGCCTTGGTTGGCAGTACCGAATTGGCAGAACGGGATGATCTGGATGTGCGTGCGCCACAGCCCAGCCCAAAAACCAGCGTTGTCTCAACCGGGGTGCCAGCGGATTTGCTGCGCAACCGGCCGGATGTGGTTTATGCCGAAAAGAAACTGGCAGAAGCCGTGGCGCTGGTTGGGGTTGCGGAAGCGGACTTGTATCCGAGCCTGGGTTTAACCGGCAATATCAACGTGTCCGGGGGCAGCTCGGGGTTTGATCCCTTGGCGGCCTTCCTGCGCATCGATTTGGACATTCCCTGGTACGACCTGCCAGTGCGGCGCGGGAAAGTGGAAACCGCCAAAGGCCTGGTGGCGGAACGCAAAGCCGCTTGGGAAAAAGAGATTGTACTGGCCGTGGAAGAGGTGCGTAGTTCGCTCTTTGCCTTGCGCGAGAACACACGCGCAGTGGAGCTGTCCAAAAAGGCGGTAGAAGCAGCGGCAGAGGTGTTGCGTTTGGCGCGCAAGGCATATGCCTCCGGACAAGCCTCTTTCCTTCAGGTTTTGGATGCGGAGCGCGCCTTTTTGGACACTGAAAATCAGGCTGCCTTGGACTTGCGAAACAGAGCAGTTGATTTTGTGGATTTGAATGTCGCGCTTGGCGGGAGTTTTAACGGTTCGTTAAGTGGCCCCACGTAACCCTTGCGTCACCAAGGGTTGGCTGCAACCACTTGGGTGAACTGGTTACTTAGGGAAGATCACATGTTGGCACAAATCGCGGCTCAAATGGCCGAGGGGTTAAAAGACCGGACGTTTGACGGTTCATTGAAATTTGACTGCGGCGATGCCGGGGTTGTTGTGCTGGCGGACAACACCGCCACTCAGGAAGACCGCGAGACCGATTGCACCGTGTCGATTTCCGAGGACAACCTTGTGAAACTTCTGGCGGGTGATCTAAAACCCACAACCGCGCTGATGCTGGGCAAGTTAAAAGTCTCTGGTGACATGGGCACAGCGATGAAGCTGGGCCAGCTGCTGACCTAAGACAACGAGGCGGGGATCATCCCCGCCCTTTCTTGTTAAAGCTTATGCGCTTTCATCTCTTCATAGAGGGGAAGCGCCGCTTGTAGGACCGGCTGCAAATTCTCCGGAACCTCTGGCAGCGGGCCTTCGGCCCCGGCAAATCCAATGGAGTTCCAAACTGCGCTGTACCAATGTGACGCCCACGCACCGTCATCTTTGTGGCCGCCTTTGGGCCATGACAACATAGCGTCATCAAATCCCAAGCCAATGGCATCACAGAGCTTTTCCAGCATGAGGCGCGGATCATCACGGATGTCATGGCTATCGATCACAATTGGGTTTTGGCCCCAGCTTGAGACCAATTTCATCAGCTCTGCTTGCTGTGGGAAGCCAATGTCTGTGAGCGTGGGATTCTCGCGTTTGTCCGCATAAGACGCGATCACGCGGGCGGGGTGGCGCAGCAGGAACACATTGGTGACCTCGCGCATCCAATCACGCGGTACGCCAGAAATCATGTGCTGCGTCATGTGTTTTTGATAGAAATGTGGCTTTCCGGTGGGGTTAGGCCCAACAAGGTCAGCGACCACATTGGCTGGATCTTGATCTTGGGACGCCAAAATCTCTTTGCCCATTGGATGCTCCAACCCGGTCATGGCGAGGTAAGCAGCGTAAAAAGGCTCGTCCACCACGGCACAATCTGCGCGGTTGCCAAAGGCGTACATCATCGCGGTTGAGAGGTTGCGGGGGCCGCTCCACATGGCAATTTTCACGGGGCAAACTCCTATCGGTTTTGCGTCGGTATCGCGGCTGTAACGCGACAGTGCGAATTTCGGAATTACGGCTTTGCGTCTTTCACGACGAGGTCTTTGTAGAGACTGCGGATGTGCTTTGTCATCTCGCCCATGTCGCCGTTGCCAATCGACCGCCCATCAATCTCGCTGACTGGGGTCTGTGCACCAAAGGTGCCAGTGAGGAAAGCCTCATCCGCTCCGTAGGTGTCCACCAGGGAATAGTTGCGCTCATAAACCGGGATGCCATCCGCGCGGCAAACGTCGATGACCTTTTGGCGGGTGATACCATTCATGCAGTAGTCGCCCGTCGAGGTCCAAACCGCCCCTTTGCGAATGATGAAGAAGTTGCAGGCGTTGGTGGTGTTCACAAAACCATTGATGTCGAGCATCAACGCCTCGTCCGCGCCCGCTTTCTCCGCCGCGATACACGCAAGGATGCAGTTGAGCTTGGAGTGGGAGTTTAATTTGGGGTCTTGGGTCATTGGCAAGCCGCGGATGTGCGGCACAGTGGCCAAGCGAATCGGACGCGGGATCGACGGTTTGGAGTGTTCCATAATGATGGTCACCGTCGGGCCTTGCTGACTCAGCGACGGGTGCTGAAACGGGCGGGTCTTTATGCCACGGGTGACCATGAGGCGGGCGTGGGCGTCTGTGGTCATGTCGTTGGCAACGCGGGTGGCCTCCAACGCGGCGATCATGCCAGCTTTGTCCAGTCCAATGTCCAAGTCGATGGCTTTGGCCGCCTCAAACAGGCGGTCCATGTGCTCGCCCAAGAAGGCCCAATGGCCGTTATAAAGGCGCAAACCTTCCCACACACCATCCCCCAACATAAAACCGCTGTCATACACCGACACCATCGCCTCGGCCTTGGGCACAACGCGGCCATTCAGCCAGATCTTAATCTCTTCGTTGCGGGCATCTTCGGCGGCCTGGTGGGTGGTGACGTGATCGGTCATGGAGCGCTCCCTGTGGCAAAGTCACGGGACGCTATCGTTGTGCTGCGGGGTTTCCAAGCTGAATTTTACATATTGGATACGTTTCATGCGGTTGACAGCAGGTGTCGTGACGGCACTTTAGAACAGGAAATTTATTTGGAACTTTGACTTTTGACTTCTGTGACAGAACCCGGGTCTGCTGACCTTTCTACAAAAAAAACTCTGTTGGTGTTGGGCAGCACCGGGAAGCTTGGGCGCTTGCTCAGGGCATGCATCGTTGCGTCGCCTGACGTGTTGGCCGGATGGCAGATAGTTTGGGGTGCGCGGCGGGCTGGCGACAGCGTTGACTGGGTTTATTCCAAAGGCCCGCCGCCCAAAGCTGACGCCGTATTGGCACTGTGGGGTGTGGTGCCGGGACAGGGCGATTTGTCTGATAACATCACACTGGCCCATCAAGCCGTGCAGATCGCCAAGGACTGCGGCGCGGCGCGGGTGCTGCATTGCTCCAGCAGCGCAGTGTATGGTCCCGTACGGGAGGCGTCAGAGAACAGCGCTCTGGCGCCGCTCAATGCTTATGGCATTGCCAAAATTGAGATGGAACAGAGCCTTTTTCCAGACTCAAATGACAAATCCGAAATGCCTAATTCCTGCGTGATGCGGCTTGCCAATGTTGTGGGCGCAGACAGTCTGTTTGGCGCTATCCAACACGACCAACCAATGACACTGGACGCGTTTGGTATCGGCCAAAGCCCAATCCGAAGCTATGCCACGCCGTCAGTCATCTGGCGAGCTGTGGCAGCGCTTCTGGCAACCGACTCCTTCCCTGAGATTGTGAATGTGGCGTCCTCCAATCCGGTGGCGATGCATGAGTTGCTAGACGCTGTTGACTGCCCGTTTGTGTGGCGGACAGCGCCAGAGACCGCGGTTGCTGAAGTCTCCTTGTCGGTGGCGCGGCTTCGGCGGTTGACGGGGCAGACACTTGTGGTACCGCCCGAAGAGATGATTGCGCAGTGGCGCAAGTTAACAGAGGCAGCAGAATGATTGGACCGGGCACCACCTTTGGGCGGCGGATGATGGACCTGGGATGGGTGCTGTTTCTGTTGCTGATTTTATGGCCGGTAATGCTGATTGTGGCGGCGATGATCTTGATCCGGGATGGGCGGCCAATCCTGTATGTGTCTGAGCGCATGAAGACGCCAACGCAGGGCTTCAAGCTCCTAAAGTTTCGAACCATGAAAAACGTGGATCAAGACAGCGGCGTGTCCGGCGGTGATAAAACACATCGGATCACCAAAACAGGCAAAACCTTGCGGCGGTACCGCCTGGATGAGTTGCCGCAGCTGTTCAATATCCTGAAAGGTGACATCAGCTTTGTAGGCCCACGCCCGCCATTGCGCCGCTATGTGGAGCGGTTTCCTACGCTTTACGCCGAAGTTCTCAAAGACCGCCCAGGCGTGACCGGATTGGCGACGTTGATGTACCACCGGACAGAAGAACAACTGCTGGAAAACTGTGAAACTCCGGAAGAGACCGAAGCCGTGTATGAGCGGCGCTGTGTGCCACGTAAGGCGCAGCTGGATCTGTTGTATTCCAAACGGCGTACATTGGGGTTTGATCAGCGTTTGACGGTGGCAACAGTGTTTCGCCGTGTTGCACCGATCTATCGCCCTGGGCGCAGCAAGTGGCTGCTGTAACCACTCTTCACCTTGCTTCACCAAGCTGTGACATGGGGTTTCAAGGGATTGAGCCGCGAGAAGGGTTGCGCAAAAGATGGCGGCAAGAAGGAGTGTCGCTATGACAAGATTTCAGAATCTGAAGACCTTGGCTTTGACCATTTTCATCTTGCTGGGTGGATTGGCACACGGTCACCGCGCCCAAGCAATGGGCACCGACACGCTGGTGGTGGCGGGCGGCTGCTTTTGGTGTGTGGAAAGTGACTTTGAAAGTGTTCCGGGCGTGCGCGGCGTGGTGTCCGGCTACACGGGTGGGTCCACCAAAAACCCAAGCTACAAAGATGTCACCAAAGGTGGAAGCGGGCATTACGAGGCGGTGAAAATCACCTTTGATCCAGACACGGTGACCCGTGAGACGCTGCTGAACCTGTTCTTCCGGTCCGTGGATCCAACCGATGCCGGTGGTCAGTTTTGTGATCGTGGGGACAGCTACCGGTCGGCCATTTTTGTGGCAAACAAGGTGGAACAGGGTCTGGCAGATAGTGCCAAAGCCAAGGCGCAGGCCCAGTTGGGGCAAACCATCGTGACGCCGATCCTGAAAGAGGGAAAATTCTACAAGGCGGAAGCCTATCACCAGGATTATTACAAAGGCTCCAAAATTGTGCTGACCCGATTTGGGCCTAAAAAACAGAGCGAGGCGTATAAGCGGTATCGCAAAGCTTGTGGACGGGATGCGCGGGTGAAGGCGCTTTGGGGATCAGACGCGCCATTTGTTGGGCACTGAGGTGTGGGGCTTTGCCCCCGTCGCCAAAAGCGACTCCCCCAGGATATTTTGCGAATGAGAAAGACGAGGCGTGCCTAGAAGCGGGCCTCGTCGACGTCTTTCAGGTCCGGGATCACATCTGCGGTGCCTTGTCGCGTGACCATTAAGGCGCCGGCACGCATGGCAAGCGCAATGCATTGCTCCATCGGCAGACCCCGATCCCGCGCAGCAAGGATGTAGCCCGTGAAAGTGTCCCCTGCCCCGGTGGTGTCCACGGGGGTGACGGGCATGGCGGGGAAATCGCGTGCGGTGCCGCTGTGGATCCAGCGGGCGCCATTGGCCCCAAGCGTGATGATGACATCGGTGACGCCCAGCGCCTCTGGCGTTTTGCCCGTGGCCTCCTCCAGCTGTGCGGCTTCGACTTCATTGAGGATCAGAAAATCGAGATACGGCAGCGCGGCGGTGACCGCAGCGGCGTCAAACGGCGCGGCAGCATAGGCAATGTAGAGATCAAGGCTGCGGGCCATTTTGGCTGTTTCCAGCTGACTTAGGGTCTCATTTTGCATCAAGAGCGTGTCGCCCGGGGAGGCTTCAGACAGCGCGCTGGCGATGGTTTGTTTGGGGATTTGGAAGTTTGCCCCATTGAGCAGCACAATGCTGTTTTCCCCCGCATCATCCACATAGATCAGGGCTTGGCCCATGGGCGTATCCGTCAACGTGGTGATGTGGCGGGTGTCCACGCCAAACTCTGTCATTCGGTCAATGGCCCACTTGCCATCACCGCCAACGGCACCGATGTGGGCGGTATGCGCACCGGCGCGGGCGGCGGCAACGCTCATATTGGCCCCTTTGCCGCCCAAGCCTCGGGACATGCTTGTGGCAGCCAGTGTTTCGCCCGGGCCAGGAAGATGTGGCACGTGATAAAAGTAATCTGCGTTGATGCTGCCGAGGTTGTAGATCGCCATGGGAACCCGCTTATCTTCTCAATTTTGACCAAGTGATCAATTCTAATGTCTCTTGTCTATACACAATCACCATAATGCACGTTTTGCGCTTTCCGATAGGGGATGGGGTTTGCTATCTGGAGGGAACCAAACCTTGGGGGGTCTGAGCAGTGAAAGGCGACAAGCCAAGCGTCACGCCGATGATGGCGCAATATCTGGAGCTCAAGGCACAGTATCCGGATGCGATATTGTTCTACCGAATGGGCGATTTCTACGAGATGTTCTTTGACGACGCGGTGGCGGCGGCAGAGGCGCTTGATATTGCCCTCACCAAACGCGGCAAACATGACGGCAATGATATTCCGATGTGTGGCGTGCCACATCATGCCGCCGAGGGGTATTTCCTGACGCTCATCCGCAAGGGCTTTCGCGTCGCGGTCTGCGAGCAGCTTGAGAGCCCGGCGGAAGCCAAAAAGCGCGGCTACAAGGCGGTTGTAAAACGCGATGTGGTGCGGCTGGTGACGCCGGGCACATTAACTGAGGACAGCTTGTTGGACGCGCGGCGGCACAACTTCCTTGGCGCCTATGCTGTGGTGCGCGATGAGGCGGCACTGGCTTGGGCGGATATTTCCACCGGCGCGCTGCATGTGATGCCGCTAAGCCCCGTGCGACTGGGGCCGGAATTGGCGCGGTTGGCGCCTAGTGAGCTGCTTGTTGCGGAAGGCACCGAAGCAGATTTAGCGAGTGTTGTAGAAGACATGGGGGTGCCGCTGACCGCTGTGTCGCGCGGCAGTTTCGACTCTGTTTCGGCAGAAAAGAGGGTGTCGGCACTGTTCAAGGCCTCCTCGCTTGAAGCCTTTGGTGCCTTTGGCCGCGCTGAGGCCGGTGCGCTGGGCGCGATCGTGGATTATCTGGAGCTGACCCAAAAGGGCAAGCTGCCGTTGCTGCAACCGCCACTGCGGGAAGCCACCCAAGGGGTGATGCAGATTGATGCTGCCACACGCCGGAATTTAGAGTTGACGGCCAGCCTGTCCGGCGGGCGGGCTGGGTCGCTTTTGGCCACGATCGACCGGACAGTGACCGCAAGCGGCGCGCGCCTCTTGGAGCAACGACTGTCTTCGCCTTCCTTACGTCTTGCCGCCATTCGCAGGCGATTGGACAGCGTGTCTTACATGGCAGAGCATCGCAGCGAGGCCGCGGATCTGCGGGACGCTTTGCGCAAAGTGCCGGATTTGGATCGGGCGCTCTCACGCCTTTCATTGGATCGGGGCGGGCCCCGGGATTTGGCCGCGGTGCGCAATGGGTTGGGTCAGGCAGGCGAGATTTCCGAGCGCACCTATGCCGGCGAGTTGGCAGAAGATCTCAACACCGCGCGGAACGCGCTGCGCGGGCACGACGAGCTGCTAAACCTGCTGGAAGAAGCGTTGATCGCGGAGCCGCCGTTGCTGGCCCGGGACGGTGGGTTTATTGCGCCGGGCTATGATCCAGAACTGGACGAAAGCCGGGAGCTGCGCGATGAGGGGCGCGGCGTGATTGCCAGCATGCAGGCGCAGTACGCTGAACAAACCGGGATTTCAGCACTGAAGATCAAGCACAACAATGTGTTGGGCTACTTCATCGAAACCACGGCGAAACACGCAGATGCGATGATGTCGCCACCGCTCAATGAGACCTTTATCCATCGCCAGACCACAGCCAACCAAGTGCGCTTCACAACCGTTGAGTTGAGCGAGATGGAAACCAAGATCCTGAACGCTGGCAATCGGGCGCTGGAGATCGAAAAGCGGCTCTATGATAGCCTAAAAAACGCAATTTTGGATCAGTCGGGACCCGTCGCGGCGGCCTCAAAAGCACTGGCGGAATTTGATTTGGCGGCGGCTTTGGCTGAATTGGCGGCCAATGAAAACTGGACCCGCCCCGAAGTAAACGAAAGCCTGGATTTTGCCATCGAAGGTGGGCGGCATCCAGTGGTTGAAGCGGCGCTGCGCAAATCTGGCGACCCGTTTGTGGCGAACGATTGCGATCTGTCAGGCGGAGATGCTGCGAGCATCTGGCTTTTGACCGGTCCCAACATGGCGGGTAAATCGACTTTTCTGCGCCAGAACGCACTCATAGCTTTACTGGCGCAGATGGGCAGTTTTGTGCCGGCTGACAGTGCCCGAATTGGTCTTGTCAGTCAGCTGTTCAGCCGTGTGGGGGCAAGCGATGATCTGGCCCGCGGGCGCTCGACCTTTATGGTCGAGATGGTGGAAACTGCTGCCATTCTCAACCAAGCGGACGATCGTGCCTTGGTCATTTTGGATGAGATTGGCCGTGGGACGGCAACTTATGACGGTTTGTCGATTGCCTGGGCCACGCTGGAACATCTGCATGATGTGAACAAGTCGCGGGCTTTGTTTGCCACCCATTACCACGAGATGACTCAGCTCTCCGGGAAAATGGCTGGCGTGGACAACGCGACCGTGGCGGTGCGGGAATGGGAAGGAGAAGTGATCTTCCTGCATGAAGTCACCCAAGGCGCAGCGGACCGCAGCTACGGCGTGCAAGTTGCACAGTTGGCAGGCTTGCCAGCGGCTGTGGTCGATCGCGCCCGTGTGGTTTTGGACGCACTGGAAAAAGGCGAGCGGGAAGGCAAGGCGCAAAAGGCGCTGATTGATGATCTGCCGTTGTTTGCCGCGGCACCTCCGCCAGTGGCCGCGGCGCCAAGTGGACCATCCCCGTTACAAGACAAGCTTGCGGATGTGTCACCGGATACGCTGAGCCCGCGCGAGGCGTTGAACTTGATATATGAGCTGAAAGATTTGGCGGAGAACTGAATCGGGCTGAAATAGAGCCTAGTTCTCCGTCAAAAGCGCGGCGAGGTAAGCCCCGTATCCAGATTTGCCAAGCATCTCTGCGCGGGTGTGCAACTCGGCGTCGCTGATCCAGCCTTTGCTCCAGGCGATCTCTTCGGGGCTGCCAACTTGTTGGCCCTGACGATCCGACAGGGTGCGCACAAAATTGCCCGCATCCAGTAGGCTGGCATGGGTGCCGGTGTCGAGCCAGGCGTAACCACGTCCCATGAGCTCAACCTGTAGCGCGCCTTCGGTGAGGTAGGTTTCCAACAATGTGGTGATTTCCAGTTCACCGCGCTCTGATGGGGTGACGGTACGCGCTCGCTCCGGCGCTGTGCTGTCCAGGAAGTATAAACCCGTAACCGCATAAGGAGATGGCGCCTTAGGGGGCTTTTCGACAATGCGACTGGCGGCACCGGACTCATCAAAGGCAACCACGCCGTAGCGCTCTGGATCTGCTACACGGTAGCCAAACACCGTACCGCCAGACGTGCGCGCATCCGCAGTGGCGAGCTGTTCCGGCAGGCCGTGTCCGAAGAATATATTGTCACCCAACACCATGGCGCTGGGTGCGCCGTTCAGGAAATCTTCGGCCAAGAGATACGCCTGCGCAAGACCGTCAGGGCGGGGCTGTTCGATGTAGGTGAGGCTGAGGCCCCATTGGTGGCCATTACCCAGGGTGCGTTTGAACTGCTCTTGATCGTGCGGCGTGGTGATGATGGCAATCTCACGGATTCCGGCCAGCATCAGCACCGACAACGGATAGTAGATCATCGGCTTATCATAGATGGGCAAAAGCTGTTTGGAGATGCCGATGGTTATCGGGTAGAGGCGCGAACCGGTTCCGCCTGCCAGAATGATGCCTTTGCGTGCCGTCATGTGTCGCCCTGCTCCAATTGCGTGATCACGCGGGTGAGTCCCGCCTGCCAGTCGGGAGGTGTAACGCCAAAATCCGACAGAAGCGTGGCGCAATCCAGTCGGGAATTGAGCGGGCGTTTTGCCGGTGTGGGAAAGCCGCTGCTGGGGATGTTGGTCACCATGACCGATCGGTTGGAAGATTGGAAAATGGCGCGGGCAAAATCTGCCCAAGTGGTCGTGGGGGTGCCCGCGTAATGATACGTGCCGCTCGGTTTACCCTCCAAAAGGCCCAGCGCCATGGTGAGCAACGTTGCGGCGATGTCGCCTGCAGGGGTTGGGCCGCCGTGTTGATCCGCCACAATGGAGAGGGCATCACGGCTCTCACTCAAACGCAGCATAGATTTCACAAAGTTTGTCCCATGTGCAGAAAACACCCAGCTGGTGCGCAGGATCACATATTTGCCACCTGCAACCCGCACAGCCTCTTCGCCCGCCAATTTGCTGCGGCCGTATACGTTGATTGGGTCCGTCGGGTCGCTGGCCTCATGAGGCGTATCCCCTGCCCCGGCAAACACATAATCGGTGGAGATATGCAGGAACGGAAGGTTTCGCACAGCGGCAGCTTTGGCCATGGCGCCGGGGGCCGTTGCGTTGATGATTTCCGCGATATCAGGCTCTGTTTCGGCTTGATCCACGGCAGTATACGCCGCCGCATTGATCACCACATCCGCATCTGTTGCCAGAATACGCTCAGCACATTCGGACGGATTTTGCAGATCTGCCTCAGAGCGGCTCAGCGCTTCTATCTGGACATCTGGCCCAGCCAGAGCCTGCAGCTCCTGTGCGACCTGCCCGGTTTTTCCAAACACCAGAACTTTCATCACCGCTCCTCATTGGTGTCGCGCTGCACGCGGTTACGCGCCTTTTGTTGTGCCGAGCCGGTGGCCCACACCATCACGCGCCTGCAAAGCCTGCCACCAGTCTGGATTTTCCAGATACCAGTGCACGGTTTTTTCCAAGCCCTGTTGCAGCGTCACGGAGGGGCGCCAGCCCAGCTCTTCGCGCAGTCGCGTGGGATCAATGGCATAGCGGTAATCGTGGCCCGGACGATCCTGCACATAGTTTATTTGGCTGGAGTAGGGTCGATCTGCAGGACGCATCCGATCCAGAATGGCACAGATGCTTTCCACAAGATCGATGTTGCGGGCCTCGTTTTCACCGCCAATGTTGTAGGTCCGACCATTTTGACTTTTCTCGAGAACGGTCAAAAGCGCGTCGGCGTGATCTTCCACATATAGCCAATCGCGCACGTTCAAACCTTGGCCGTAGACAGGGATGTTTTTGCCTGCCAGGGCGTTCAAAATCACAACCGGGATCAGTTTTTCGGGGAAATGGAACGGGCCGTAATTGTTGGAGCAGTTGGTGATAACAAATGGCAGCTGATAGGTTTCACCCCACGCGCGGACCAAGTGGTCGCTGCTGGCTTTGGACGCAGCATAGGGCGAATTGGGTGCATAAGGGCTGTCCTCGGTAAACTGCCCCTCATCCTGTAACGTACCGTAAACCTCATCGGTGGAAATGTGGTGGAACCGAAAACTGTCGGGCTTACCGTTAGTTTGCCAATAGGTTCGGGCGGCGTCCAACAGGGTGTACGTGCCATTCACATTGGTGTCGATAAACGCACCGGGACCATCAATGGACCGATCCACATGACTTTCCGCCGCCAGATGCATCACCGCATCTGGCTGATGATCCGCAAAAATGCGCGCCAGAGCATCCGCGTCCCGAATGTCCGCGTGTTCAAAGATGTATAGCGGATTGTCCGCCACCGAGGCGACATTGTCGAGACAGGCGGCATAGGTCAGCGCATCCAGATTGACAACGTGATGACCCCGCGCAACGGCCAGACGCACCACCGCAGATCCGATAAAGCCAGCACCGCCCGTTACAAGGATCTTCATTGGCGGCCATCCCATGCAAATACAGGCTCTATATCAGCCAAAAGAGGTGCGGATGCATCTTTATCACTGAGCGTAAACGAGGCGATACTTACGCCCCAATCAATGCCCAGCACGGGATCGTTGTGGGCAATCGCACGATCACAGTCTGGTGCAAAATAGTCGGTGCACTTGTAGACAATTTCCGTGTCCGGCGCACGGGTCACAAAGCCATGGGCAAAGCCCACAGGCACCAGCAACTGGCGACCATTTTCTGCTGTCAGCTCCGCGCCAACCCATTGGCCAAACGTGGGTGACCCGACCCGAATGTCTAAAGCCACATCAAACAGTGCTCCGCGACCGCACCGCACCAATTTTGCCTGAGCATGCGGGGGCGTTTGATAGTGCAGACCGCGTATTGTGCCCACTTTGGAGGACAGGGAATGGTTGTCTTGTACAAACTCCAAATCAATCCCGTGTTCAGCCATCCGCCGCTTGTTCCAACTTTCGCTAAAGAATCCGCGACTGTCGCCAAACCGGTCTGGTGTGAGCAAAAGGACACCGTCCAATTTTGTGGTCTCAATTTTCATGGCCCGCGCCTCTAAACCCTTCTGCAAACAATATGTGAGTGCTATCAATCTGTTGGTCGCTTGTCACGTCCGCAGCTTAGATTGACGCAGCCGGTTTGACAGCGCGCCCGGAAATTGGGATGTGTTCAGCCATATTGAAAAAGGTATTTTCTTTGCAGACCACGCAACCTCCAAAGCGGCTATTTGCCGTTGTTGTCACATTCAATCGCTTGGAAAAACTCAAGCAGACTGTCGCCCGGTTGCTTGAGTCCCCTACTCAGGACTTAGAAGGCGTGCTGGTTGTTAACAACGCCTCCACCGATGGCACGGATGTGTGGCTTGCGCAGCAAACCGATCCCCGGCTGATTGTGGCGCACATGACTGAAAACCGCGGTGGCGCTGGCGGGTTTGAACATGGGATGCGACTGATTACCGAAACACATGATCCCGATTGGATTGTTGTGATGGATGACGATGGTCGACCAACCTCCGACACCTTTGCCAAATTTCAAGCGATGGACGTGTCCGCCTGGGATGGGCTGGCGGCGGCGGTCTACTATCCGCATGGCGAGATTTGTGACATGAACCGCCCTTCTCGCAATCCATTTTGGCACAGGAAGGTGTTCTTAAATACGCTGCTTGGGCGTGGCGGACGGGATGGGTTTCATATCACGCCGGAAGATTATCAAGGACAGCCAAAACAGATCGATGTGTCATCCTTTGTAGGGCTATTTGTGTCCCGCGTGGCGGTGGCAAAGGTGGGCTATCCCGACGGGCGGCTGTTTGTTTACGGAGAAGACGGGCTTTATACGCTGGGCTTGAGCAAGGCCGGGGGCCAAATTGGGTTCATCCCAGACCTCAAATTTGAGCATGATTGCTCCACGTTTGGCGAAGACGACCTACGGTTTCGACCGCTGTGGAAAGTCTATTACTATCACCGCAACCTTTTGATGCTGTACCGCGAGGCAGCCGGCCTGTTTTTTGTGCCCCTGCTATTTTTGGTTCTGCCCAAGTGGCTGCTTAAAACCCGGCATCACAAAGGGGAGCAGCGGGTGTTCTTGAAACTGCTGCAACATGCGGTGGTCGACGGTTTGCTGCGCCGGACCTCGGTGCCCCACAAAACAGTATTGGACTGGGCAAAGGTGGCACCTGAGCAGTCAGAAATTTAGCTGTTCAGAATTTCCCGATGATATCGGACCAACAGAACTATCCCAAAAAACAGTGCGATCAGACCAAAGAATCCTACATATGCGAGGTCCACATTCTCCGCCCGGTAGGATGGATAAAATCCCGCGCGCATGGAAGAAATGGCGTGCGCAATTGGGTTGAGCCACATGATTTCTTGAACTCTCTCCGGGAAATCGTCGATCAAGAAAAAGATCCCCGACATAATAAAAAGAGGACGGGTGAGAATACTCCAGACTTGCTGCCAAACCGGAAACAACCCGGCGAGCGCACAGTTCAACACACCGACCCCCAATCCCAAAAGACACGTCATCCAAACGGCGTGCAGAATGGCCGTGAAATCCAAAACGGCGCGTGTGTCGGAGACCACCAGCACGCCACTGAGCAAACAAATCATAACAATCAAACCGGTCAGCCAGTTCAATAAGAACCGAGCCAAAACGGCATCCACCCAAGTCACGGCAGGATACATCAACAAGGATCGCGAAAACCTGAACGCCTGCATTATGTTGTTGGACAACGACATGTACAATGAAAATGGCAGCATCCCGGTTGCGTAAAACAAAAGAAAGCTGCTCCCAAGGGCCGGGGTCCGCATGACCAGCGAGAAGCCCACGGTTAGAATCATGATTCCACCCAACGGCTCAAGAAACGCCCAAATGTACCCGCCTGGAGACCGGCCGTAACGCGTGCCCATTTCTCGGAGGATCAAAGCAAAAGTAGCCCGAAACGTGCCAAATCGAGCTGCTCGTATTCGCGCGGGGCGCTGTGCCGGTGGAATAGGGGCGTTGTCAGAAGCGGACATAGGTGAGATTTCCAATGCTAGCGTTTCGGAAATAAAGTATGCTAAAAAAGATCCAGATTTCAATTATGCTTTGCAAAGGCACATAATGGCAGATGCATCCCAGGGGCAAGGTGCACCGAAAGCTGAAAAAAAATCTGTTTCTAAAGGTGATATTAACACACAGAAGCAGCCGACACCCAAGGCGGCGTCCAAACCCGCTGCCGCGGGTTCAGCATCAGGTAACCCCGAAAAGTTAAAAGTTGTGACAGGTAAAGGTGCCGGCAAAAACGGCTCTGCGGCTGGCCAAAATGCGCAGAAACCAAACGCTGGGCATGCGGGTGGCGGAAAAGCGCGAAACGCAAATGCCGACGCAGCCAACAAGAAGCCCCACGCAAAGAACACTACACCAAACAAAACGCCTCAAGCCCAGAGCGCAGAGACCCCGCAGCTACCCGTTCCTGCGCCCGCCCCCGCGCCTGTACCAAAGACGCCGGACCAACCTCGCAAGGTTCAGTCAAAACCTCCCGCCAAAGCTGCCCGTATGAGCCCCCGCCACTGGGTGATTGTCGCGTCTTTCTTCCTCATGGTAATTTTACCCATCGGCGGCGTTGTGGGCTACCTTTGGGGTGTCTCTAAAGATCAATTTGGCTCTGTGACAGGGTTTACCGTGCGCCAAGAAGAAAGCGCGGGCGCCCAAGAGATATTGGGAGGGCTTGCGCAATTGACCGGTGGCAACACCTCTGGTGATGGCGAAATTCTGTATCAGTTTATCCTTAGCCAGCGCATGGTACGCTTGGTCGAAGAGAGCGTTGGACTCCGTGCACATTACAGCCAATATTGGAAAGAAGACCCTGTTTTTTCCCTGTGGCCGGACGCAACAATTGAAGATCTAGAATGGTTTTGGACCCGGATTGTGCGTGTGTCCCTCGACAGCTCCTCCGGATTGATTGATGTGCAAGTGCGCGCCTTTGATCCGGAAACCGCAAATGCGATTTCATCTAGTATCGTGTCCTACAGTCAAGCCATGATCAACGCGCTCAACGATCAGGCGCGTGAAGACGCCATGCGCTATGCACGCGAAGACTTGGAAACCTCGGTTGACCGTCTGAAAATAGCTCGCGAGGCGCTAACGGCGTTTCGGACACGGACACGGATTGTCGACCCCGCTTCAGACCTACAAGGCCGCATGGGGGTCATGAGCAATTTGCAGCAACAACTGGCGGAAGCCTTGATTGAATACGATCTGCTAAAAGGCACCACCTCCCCCAACGATCCCCGCATCTCGCAAACCCAGAGGCGGATCACAGCCATTCAGGACCGCATCAAACTGGAGCGGGAAGCCTTTGCCACGGAATCCATCGAAACCGGCGCCGGGCAAGAGGACTATCCGGACCTGATTGCAGAATATGAGGGTCTGGTGGTTGACCGGGAGTTTGCCGAAGGCACCTATCGTGCAACCCTGTCCGCCGTTGACGTGGCACGGGCAAAAGCACAACGCCAAAGCCGGTATTTGGCCACTTTTGTCCCACCAACATTGGCAGAATCCAGCGAATATCCGAAACGCATAACGATGGCGGCGTTGGCAGCCCTGTGCCTGTTGCTGGTATGGTCTATTCTGACGCTGGTGTATTATTCCATTCGGGATCGCAGTTGAGGCAGGGCTGGGTCAATGATCCGAATTGAGAATCTCGTAAAAAGCTTTCGCGTTCGCGGACACAAAAAGATTGTGATCAACAATCTCAACATGGAGCTCCCCAGCGGACGCTCCCTGGCATTGTTGGGGCGCAATGGGGCGGGCAAGTCCACGTTGCTGCAAATCATTGCCGGAACATTACGGCCGGATACCGGCCACATCGAGAGTGATGGGTCGATCTCATGGCCTGTTGGATTTGCCGGATCCTTTCACGCCAACCTGACCGGCGTTCAAAATATTCGTTTTGTCGCGCGGGTCTATGGCGTGGACAGCGACGAGCTTTGTGAATTTGTGCGCGAGTTTGCGGAATTGGGAAATCACTTCTATATGCCTGTTCGCAGCTATTCCTCCGGTATGAAAGCGCGGCTCGCCTTTGGCGTTTCTATGGGCATTCATTTCGACACCTATCTGGTGGACGAAGTAACCGCCGTAGGTGATGCTGTGTTTCGGGCCAAAAGTCGCGAGCTTTTCAAAGACCGCATGCAAACTTCCAGCGCCATTTTGGTCAGCCACGATATGGGGCAGGTCAAAAATTTCTGTGACTCCGGTGTGCTGCTATCGGATGGGAAGCTTCAGTACTTTGAAGATGTTCATGAAGCTGTTGAGGCCCATTTGGAGCTGATGGCCCGACAACGTGCACAAAAATGAAACCGCCGTTTTCTCTGGCCTGGAGGCTTTCTTAGCCATTGCGTCCCAAGCCCAAACCCGTCCATGGTGTAGCACTTTCTGACACCAAATTTATATGCTGAATCGATCATGACTAAGACCATCTACATCCATATCGGCCACTACAAAACCGGCACCACGGCCCTGCAAGTCTTTATGAACAGCAACCGACAGGCCCTGAGAGACCTTGGCACCTTGTGGAACAAGGGTGTGGATTATCCAGAGCAGTTTTGCGATTTGGCAAAACACTCCAAACTGGCGTTTTCAATTTATCGGGAAGCCGGTGTGTCATCACTGATGTATGGGTTTCAAAACGATGTTCCTGCACAAACACGCTGGAACAACTTTTTTGACTATGTGCGTCAAAGCAAATGTCCTTCCGTGCTTATCAGCTCGGAAGAATTTATGCGTATGGGGGCCAACCCAGCAGCTACGCAATTGCTCAAGGACATCATTGCGCCCGTCAAAAATGAGTTTACCTTCAAGATCATCGCGTATTTGCGGCGACCAGACGCGCATTTGCGATCGTGGTACAACCAATTGGTCAAGCTCAGGCAGCCGGTACCGGATTTTAACAGCACCGTTTGCGACGTAATGGAACCGATCCATTATGATTACAGCCTTGCTTTAAAGCCCTGGATTGAGATGTTTGGGTCAAAATCTGTCATTGTGCGCCCCTACACGGAAGCGCTGCGTGAAAACCACGAGTTGTTTAGAGACTTTCTAGGAGTTTTGGGCATTCCATTTGACGGCAAAAATGCCAAGCGTTGGAATGTGCCGGGTGACAGAATCAATCTGCGTATGGAAGATCGTTTTCTAGAGCTGACTCGCATCACGCAGAACATGGGCATGAAGGCGGGGCGGCCAAAACAGTTACAGGAGCGCTTTGCCAAACTGCTGGACGACCATCAGCTCGAAAATAGAAGTTCCCAAAGTTTTGATCATGTTGTTGAGACGTCCCAACGCGCCATGGAAACTTTGAAGGCCAGCCAAAACACGGCGCCATTGGCAGCTCTTTTTGCGGATCACCTGCCAATTGCAGATGCGCCGGACAGAGCTGAAATGTTGAACCTCATACAATTGCTACTGCAGGAGAATGCCACGTTACGCAATCGACTGAACAAGCACACGCAAGAAGTGAACACCCGTTTGGACACAATCGAAAACCAACTTGGCACCAAAAAACCGGACTCTCAGTGAAGATACTTTACTACAATTGGGTCGATTACTTGGACTCCGAAAACCGCGGCGGCGGCGTTTCGATTTACCAACGTAACGTGATGGCGGAGCTGTCCCAGAGACCTGATGTTGAGGTCAGCTTTCTGACAGCCGGACTGTCGCATGATCTGCCTGCAAAGCAGCCTCGTTGGGAGCAGCTGGGGCATGGCAAAACCCGTGATCGACCCAACCACTATGAAATAGTCAATTCCGGTGTTTTGGCACCCGCGCACCATTGTTTTGGGGACCAAGCGCAGGTCAACCACAGTGCAACACAAGCAGCGTTTTTTGATTTCATCGAACAAACCGGCCCTTATGACGTGATCCATTTCAACAACATTGAAGGGCTGCCGGTTTCCGCTTTGGCCCTCAAGGAGAAATGGCCAAACACCAAGGTTATTCTCTCTTTGCACAACTACTACCCCTTCTGTCCGCAGGTGAATTTTTGGTACCAAGAGAAAGAATCCTGCAGCGACTTTGCAGACGGGCGAAAATGCGCAGACTGTTTGACCGGTGGGCATGATCCACATCACATCAAACTGGCAAACGGATTGGCCTATCGTCTAAAGAAACGTGGCTTAGAACCTGGCAGCCGTGGATTTCGATATAGCTTTGTCTGGATCATGCGGCTTGGGCGACGCGCCGTTGGTCTGCAAAAACAGCTGAAACAGCTGATCAAGCCAAAAACAGGCACAACACCCGTGCTGAATCAAGACAGCGCCCAGGTTGCCGGAGCGTTTGCAACCCGGCGTGCAGAGATGGTGGAGAGCATCAATCAAAATTGCGATTTGGTGCTCTGTGTGTCCGATGCGGTTCGGAAAATTGCGGTTCAATACGGATTGCGGCCCGAAACGTGCACAACCAGCTACATCGGCACCCAGCAGGCGGAGGCCTTTTCCCGAACTCCCCCGCGAAAGCGGCTATTGCGTGAGGATGGCACATTCACGTTGGGTTTCTTGGGATACATGCGGCGCGACAAAGGGTTCATGTTTCTTCTCGAGGCGTTGGAGGCGCTTCCGGAAGAGTTGGCAACCCGGGTCCGTTTTACCGCCGCTGCCAGACAGGGCGACGCGGAAACCATGGCACGGTTAGGCAAGCTTGGTGATCGACTTGCGGAGCTGACACATGTGGATGGGTATTCCCACGATGATCTGGAGGCACTTTTGGCGGGCATTGATGTTGGAGTGGTTCCAGTGCTTTGGCACGACAACCTACCGCAGGTCGCCATTGAGTTACACAGCCGTCATATCCCGCTGCTGACCGCGGATTTGGGCGGCGCGCAGGAACTGGCAAACTGCCCCGACATGGTGTTTCCGGCGGGAGATGTTCAGGCAT
This sequence comes from Shimia sagamensis, assembly GCF_900182745.1. Taxonomy (GTDB): domain Bacteria; phylum Pseudomonadota; class Alphaproteobacteria; order Rhodobacterales; family Rhodobacteraceae; genus Shimia; species Shimia sagamensis. Next base: position 608,230 of record NZ_FXTY01000001.1, read on the forward strand.
TTTGCGCTCGGATCGCCGCAATTCTGAATGGCGAGATCGATATGGACGCCTACTGGCGGTCCGCGCGGGCACCAACCACGATGGACACCCACATTCGTGAGCTGCTGACCCACTACGCTGCAAATCAAGACTCTAAACGGACACCCTAGCGACACATCTCACTTTGGCGTTGTCTGAGAGCCAAAAATCTTTTGCGCGAAGGGCGTGTCTGCCCAATGCGCAGACAGGTCCGGATCGTAGATCACACTGCGCCCTTCAGAGGCCAACGCCAGGTATTTCTGGTACTCCTCGGCGTCATTGAAGTGCTGACGGCGGGCGACCTCTGTTTGCGCTTTGCGCCGGAAATCCGCGTTGTATTTGAAATGCGCAAAAATCAATTCACGGTCAGCCAAACGCGCGTCTCCAACATAGTGCAAACCTGCGGACAAACGCATCCAAGGTTGGTACCGCATCAAGGCCAGTTTCTGCGCCACAAATAGATTGGGGCGTGAGCCAGGGATTAGGCGGTGCCGCAAGGCGCTGGTCCAGGTTGGACGATCCGAAAACGGCCCAAAAACAGGCAGATTGGACAGGAAAGGCACACGGTCACAATAGCCGGCCTCGTCAAATGGATTCCCAGTAAAGCGCGCATCCTCAAGCGGGCCTTTGGGATACATATCTAACATAAACAACCGGACAGCCTCAGCCTTCGCGAAGTCAGGCTCAGAAAGCAATTCCGGCAATGTCTGGGTCTGATTTTCTTGCCACACAAGCAGCTCATCCGCATCTGCAACAATGCTCCACTTGTCGACCCTGTATTCCGCCAGAAGTGCCTGCTGCCAAGCGACGCCGTAGTGAGACAGCTTATAGTCGGTATCCACAGAAAAGACGGAGACGTCTGGCTGTTCAGCGAGATATTCCAACGTTCCGTCATCAGAGGCATTGTCCGCGATCAGGAACGCGCCAACACCCAACTTGCGATAGTGCTTTAGAAATTGCGGCAGCATGAACATTTCATTTCGCATGCAAGCCACCAGCGCGACCTCCGCGTGACGGGCCTCGTGCAATCGTGCTTCTGGCGACACCAACTCCAACGCATTGCTTTGGTAGCCCAGGCGCACTTTTTGATAGCTGGGCCAAATCTTTTTGGGCGTCAGCTCAAACTTGTTCAGCCTGGCAACAGCTTCCTGCTGACCATCCGTTGTATCCATGTGCACCAGATGTACGGGCGCTGATTTGCTGCTGTTAAAACCATTCTGCCATGACGGCACAGGAATGCCATCGCCATGCGCACGGCGGCGCACGGTTACGGAATAGTCCTCATCCACCACAGAAATGCCGCTCATGGCCAACAAATCTCCCAGCAACTTGTCCTCCATAAAGGACACTTGGATTAGCTGCTGACCGGCCGACGTTTGCGCCGCGATCAAAGCCGCCGACATGGCTTTGCGACTGAGTGCATAACCAGACCCACCGTCTGCATAAGTGGACGGTTCCGGCGATTTGTCGAGGTCCATACGGCCGCGTTGCGTCGTGGATTTTTGCTGATGCCAAATCCGATCGAGTTGGCCGACTCCCCGTGTGAGCCGACGACCGTAGTAGTCAAATTTCCGGTAATTCAGGGATTGAAAAAACAATGGGGCGTTGAAAAAGCAATCATCATCCACTTTCACCATATGGGCAAAATCAGTGGAGTTGTGCACCCATTCAATGGCCGCGAGGGTTTTTAGTGGAAGCCCTTCGTAGTCGTCCGGCGCATCCAGATGCAGCACATCTCCGTGACGCTGGCCATCCCCGTCACCAACAATCACGACATAGGGCACGCCCAGAGCCTGCAGAAGGCGCAACCAGCCATCACGCAGTACCGGAATGCGCGAATTCAGGTAAGGTTTGCAGGAGAACACAGTGACGATTGTGTCATAAAGCGGTGATCCGGAAAGCGCGCCCTCCTTGGCGGGAACCGGCAAGGTCTTCCCCTTGGCTCCCCCCAACAGCAAGCGCTCCAACTCGTGGGCCACATCCTGGCTGTGCCCACTTCGAAGGAGAGCGGCTAGCGTCATCTGGACCGGAGTGCTGAACATAATAGCCTGCTGATCAGCCTGTCCCAGAGATGCAATTTGTGTGCGAACCCAATGCACCACGGTTGCCACATGAGGCTGATTTTGACGTGTCCTGCCAAAACAAGTGATCAGAATGACGCCTAATGCAATGCCCAGAAAGTGGGATCGACGGTCGCCAAGAACGCCACAACGACGCAGGAGAGACTCCAGATTTTCTGGATCGACGACCTCTTCTGGATTGGAGAGCACGCGGGCAATGTCTGCCGCAACTGTCCTCTGCTCCGTAGGAAAAGGCGCCCGGGACAAGTTTTGCAGCAATTGCGGACCCCGATGCGCAACCAATTCCGCCAGAGAGGCCTCAGGTGTCGCTGCGCCCGGAGCCGCCATGAACCGTAAGGCTGCCAACGCAGGATCTTTATGTGCCTGCTGCAAAGTCGCCAAATCAAGGGAAGTGTTTTGGGGCAGCGGAACCCCTGCGGAACCAAACACCTCACGCCGGACTCTGGGCGCATCCGGACAGTTCACATTGTCAAAAAACATAAGCGCCACATGGGCCGCCTGTGGATCATGTGCGTGAGATTGGATTTTGTCGTATTGGGTTTTTGCCGTTTGCAACTCTGAGGCCATTGGAGCGTCATTGCGATCTGTTAAAAGCTCCCAAAACAGGCGGGACAGCCCGTAATTGCGCGCACAAAAGTGCAACACGCGGCGCCTCTGTCGTTCTGGCAACACATCATGTTGACCCGCCAAGTCCACAGCTGCCAAAGTCAGCTCCCGGCAATGTGCCCGCTCCCAATAGTTTGGCGTCCGCCTTGATATGAATGCCTCAAAGAGAAACAACAGATGTGCACGGTGCCTGCTGGACATTGTCTGCGAGCGAAGTGCCTGTCGAACTACCCAAGCGATGGACGTGGTGGATATCCAATCCTGCCTCGGCTTCACCAACGATCTGAATGTCGCCAGCAAGGCCTCCATGTCGCCCTGCAAAAACAAGAATGGCAAGACAACCGAATCGTGCCAAGACTGCCCAATTGGCACAAACGACCGCACGCCCGCGGATTTTGCCAAGGCAAAGAACGACGCAAAATCCTGGTCGTCACGCGCAAAAAACTCGCCCAGCGTGAGATAAACATGTTGCACAGCAAAGGCTGACACCGGCAGGTGCGCCACAATTTCCAGGGGCGGTTTTCCACTGTTGTCGGCCAGATTTGCGGCCAGCTCTGCCAAAGCAGCGTCAATTTCCCGAGTGATCGGGTCCGGCCCGGCGGCAGGGTTGATAGATGTCAGAGGTGCGCCTTGTCCTAAGCCCACACCGGTGTCAGCACCAAGCAAAAAGGCGTCCAACCCGAAATGCGAGGCGAGGGTTTGCACTGTGTTTTGTTCAGACCTGTTTAGTAAAGGATATAGACGGGCGTGAACGATGTGCTCCAACACGGTCAGCACCAACGTTGTGTCTGCACAAGAGAGCTCGCGGGCCAACAGCGTTTTTATATGCCCAACCAAATCGACCTGCGACAGAACCAAAGGCGCGCCAACAGGGTGCCCGTCGATGTTTTCGAGTTGAAGGTGCAAGGAAGCGTCCGTGCCTTCCGGCAAGGTGGTCCAAAGGCGGGCTGGCAGCAGAGCCCTAACTCCAGGCTGCTGTGGCAAACTCTCCAGCGCGGTCACAGGAAGCAAGGATCCGGAAGTGAGGTCTCTAATGTGAAGCCCGTCAGAAGCGTGTGCGGCTTGCAATGTCAGCCTTGGGTCAAGAGACAGATCCGACACTGGAGGCTTGGGAAGAATTTCTAAGGGACGGATGTCCCCTTGCGGCTCGATTAAGGTGAGACCCAGCCCTTCTGCGTCAGGTTTGTGAAACTGGGTGTCCACCGTCACAGTGCAAAACTCTTGACCGTCCAAGACGAGATGCACGGTGTGGGCCTCAATTACGATGCGTACGGTCAGGATCGATGCTGCAAAAGCAAAAGGCCATGATCGTTCCTTGCCCCAACCATCGTTGTCTTGATGGTTGAAAACAATGCAGCACTCCTCCGGGCGAAACGAAAAATGTACCGGAACGGTCAGGCCGTCAGCCGCCAGAAAGTTCAAATTGGCATACGCTTTTTGTGAAAAGTCAGCGATACAAGTGAATACACTGTGCGATGCAGCCGGGAAAAACCATAGCGTGCTGTTTTCATCTCTGGCGCGCAGAACATCTACCCGCGCGTCCAGTTGTTTTTGCTGGGTGAGGAGCGATCGGGACCGCGGCCGGCCAAATGATCTTGCCAATCGCCCGACTGGGTCAAAGATCTTTTCCAGACTTATAACATGCGGATGGTCAAAACTGGCTTCCTTAGGAGTGTTGCCAAGCAGGCCACGGCGGGCAGCGGCCCACACCAAGCCAATATCCTTTTGCAAAGCTTTTCGCCCGCCTCTAAGTGACTGCTCCCTTTGGAAAGCGCGGCCGAATAACCGTCGCTGCCATCCTTTGGGCAGGCGATGTTTGGCAGCGTCCGGCAAGGCCCGAACCAAAGCATCATGCTCTTTTCCAATAACGCTGACAGGCTCATTGTCTGGCGCTGGAAATGAGATCGACATTCCAGCCCAGGGTTCATACACCACACGAGGCGCCAGCACCGCCGCACCAATCTGCAAGGCCCATCCGGTCCGAGGCGACTTGGTAAGTGTCAGCTTGTGATTGATCAGAAAAGAGCGATCAAACATACGTGCGGACAGCTCGGGCAACAGCGACAGTGCCGCAACGCCATCCATTGACAACAGCCCTTTGACGAGAGGTTGGTTGCTGAAAGCCCCCAGATCAGAAAAACCGGTGCAATAACCGGGCGCTGTGTCAGAGCAATGGCTGGGTGTCGCATAAGCCGTCAATCCCACTTGGGCATCCTGGCGCAACATTAGCTCAACCATCTGAAACAGTGAGGCAGGCTTAAGTTCAACGCCAGGTCGCAGGATGCAGACAAAGCGCCCTCTAATCTCTAGCCACAGCCGCTCGGGCAACAGCCGTCCCAGATCTAACACCCGCAGGTTTGGGTGTAGTTTCTCCAGTGTTTGCGCCACGGGCGTGGATCGGCACAGAAGAACAACCTCCAATCCCGGACCAATCAGTTGGGCAAGACTGTCCAGTGTGGTTTGAAGATCTGCCGATGGCGTAGAGCTGCATTCGATGCACACTGACAGGGGCAAATCACCGGCCATCTCCACCCCCCAACTGAGCGCTGTGTCGCTGTCCCAGTCGGTGGCATACGTCAGGCCTTCACGTTGAAGAAACTGTGCCGACTCTGCGGCAAACCGAGCACGCCGAGCGGGGTGCCGTAGGCTCAAGCTGCGTTCAAAAAGCAAACGGCTGGCAATCTGCTCATAGGCCTCGCCCGCGCCGTCAAAGGGCCCCAGTTCCATAATGCCACGCAAACGTCGCAACACGTCCATTTGTTCAAACACACGATCGCTATCAGATGTGGTGATTTGCCCCTCCCGTCCCTGCGTTTGCCAATAGAGCGGACGCGGGAGATGCAAAAGATGATCGGTCTGGGCGGCGGCCCGCTCAAAGAAGCTGTGATCCTCAAACCAGGTGCCTTCATCAAACCGCAAACCGTCGATCAAGCTGCGCCGATACAGCTTATTCCAGGCAGAGGGAAAATGGCGGACCACCTGTTGCCACTCTTCGAAAGGATAGCGACGTGGCACAGAGGATTCGTGAAATGCCGATGCGTCATGGATGGCAGAATGCACCGAATAGTTGCCGTCCGCATGGCAGCTCTTCACTGCACAAGCGACCCAGTCACCGTTTGTAGTCTCTAAAACGCTGTAAAGCGCTTCGAGGAATTCTGGGGCAATGCGATCGTCACTGTCGACGAACGAAATGACCTCCGCTTTTGCGAGGTCCAGACCGGTGTTTCGGGCCCCGGAGAGACCTTTGTTGGGCTGTGTAACAAAATGAAAGCGCGCGTCGGTTTCACAAAACGCAGCCGCCAAACTGCCACTTTCGTCCGTGGAGCCATCATCCACCACGATAACCTCAAAATCTGTCCAAGACTGCGCTTGGATGCTGTGCAGGCAAGCAACCACATGGTCAGACACGTTAAAGACCGGGACAATGACCGAAATCGCCGGGGTCTTTTGTTGAGATTTTCTTGATGAGAGAGCGGGCATAAAATCTATTAGGTGCAAGAAAGGTATATGTGTTGTTCCTTACCACGAAGGCTGGGTAAAGGGGGGCTGTTCATTTTCTAGGAAAAATTCCGGTTCACACGGGATCGATGCACGAGAATTGTGAGTGGGACTTTACCCATAACGCGACAACAAGGGGCGGATACTGCTTTTGAATGTCGAGGTGACTATGTATACGTAGTCAAACACTTTTTTGGTAATCGCAAATGGCGCCACATTGCGAACCAGTAGAGCAGAGAAAGTTGCGACATGAGTACCCCTTTTGTCATCTGGACGATGCAACGCACCGGCGGGACAACATTGACAACTCTTTTGAAGAGTTTTTCTGAGTATCCCAGCCTGCAGCATGAGCCATTCAATGTGGAACGCAAACTTGGGTGGATCCTGCAAAACTGGGGCGCAAATCGGGACACAGCAAAGATGCAATCTGACATCTCTGCTGCGCTATCAGATCGCCCGATCATCAAGCATTGTTACGAGCTGGTACCGGAAGCGCTGAACCTAGCACTTATGAAGGCCACGTCAGAGTTGGGCTATCGACACATCATTTTGGACCGACGTGCGGAAGACTTACGCATTCTCTCATTGGAACTGGCGAAACAGACAGGTGCCTGGGGAAAAACTGCGGCAGAAGATGTATATCGAGACATTAAATCTGGGGAGAAGACTCTCGCACCTCTCAGCTTACAGCAGGCACTGGACCACCTAGACCGTTGCCATACAAGAAGATTATCGCTCGCCAAGCAAATGAAGGAGAGTGGTTTGTCACCGCTCGTTGTCCATTTTGAGGATGTCTATACTGACCCGATTGCAGGGAAAAAGCGCGTCCGGGAGATCCTGAGTTTTGTGGAGCTCAACCCGCTTGATTTCCAAAATGGCCGCCAGAGAGTTGCCAAAGCACTTAGGACTCAAGGTCAAAATACGGAGAGCATCATGGACCTCCTGCCCAACTTGAGTGTGGTCAAAGACAAGTTGCAAACTGCACAAAAAAGTCAGTCCTTCAACTTTGAGACCTGTTTCCTCTGATCGATCCTAAAACGGGCTCCTGCAAGCTATTACTAACTCGTCGCGATTTCACCAGGGACCAAGTTGCTTGCTGCGGACGATACAGCATTGGTTTGATTTGTCTTTGCTGCACTTTTTTCTCAAGAGGAATTGTCTCACATTTCAGGACCTCTTAGAGCTAAAGTACATTTTGAGCAGAGATTGGATCTATTTATGAACATCGTCGTTGTAGGAGCCGGATTTTCGGGAGCCGTCATTGGACGCTGTTTGGCGGAGGCGGAGTTTAAGGTCACGGTCCTCGACAGTCGGGATCACCCTGCGGGCAATTGCCATACGGAACGGTGCCAAGAAACTGGCGTGATGGTCCACACTTATGGACCACATATCTTTCACACCGACAACCAGCGTGTCTGGGATTATGTCACCAGTTTTGGGGAATTTATGCCCTATCGCAATCAGGTGAAATCAACCGTTGGCGCCGCAGTGTACTCCTTGCCAATCAACCTTCACACCATCAATCAGTTCTTCGGCAAGACCTTTGATCCACAACAGGCCCGCGCCTTTATTGAGACAACGCAGGCGGACACTAGCATAGCCGACCCGCAGAACTTCGAAGAACAAGCCTTGCGGTTTGTCGGCCCCGCGCTTTATGAGGCATTTTTTAAAGGATATACTGAAAAGCAATGGGGCTGCGCGCCTTCCGAGCTGCCGGCGTCTATCCTCAAGCGCCTGCCGCTGCGCTTCAACTACAACGACAATTATTTCGCGCATCAGTATCAGGGCATCCCGAAAGACGGGTACACCGCTCTGATCGAAAACATCCTAGATCACCCCGGAATCGATGTGCAGCTGAGCACACCGTACACACGCGCCCATGCCGAGCACGCTGAGCATGTTTTTTGGTCCGGGCCCTTGGATGGGTACTTTGGCGAAAAGTTGGGTCGGTTGGGGTATCGCACACTCGATTTTGAGCGTTTTACCAAGACCGGGGACTGGCAGGGGTGCGCTGTGATGAACTACGGCGATCCGGATGTTCCCTTTACACGCATCACCGAACACAAACATTTTGCCCCTTGGGAAGAGCACGAAGGCACGGTGTGTTACCGCGAGTACTCCCGCAGCTGCGGTCCCAATGATATTCCCTACTACCCCATTCGTTTGGTGCAAGAAAAAGCACTTCTGTCGCACTATGAAGCCTTGGCTGAAGCCGAAGAAGGCGTCACATTTGTGGGGCGCCTGGGCACCTACCGCTACCTGGATATGGACGTGACTATCGCTGAGGCGATGACCCATGCCGAAACGTTTCTTGCGAAGCACGGCGCCGCGGCAAGCTAGGGTGTGAGACGCATAAGGAGCGTGATCACCCCACAGCCAGAAGGTTACACATTAAGCGTGCAAATTTCTCGGAGATGTAGACCCCCATACGCGCGTTAGCCTGCATAGCTGGAGAGCGTGGGCACTTTGGCGATCTCACCCTCACCGTCGGGCAACACAAACAGACGCAGGTCGTGAAGTGTCACATCAAAACTTGAAGACGGCAGCGCAACAACAAGTGTGTGGTAGCCTTCTTCCCCTGCCACGGCGTCTACATGTGACACTTTGTGAAGCACGGTTTGAATGCTGCGTTTTGCGGAGCCAACAAGCTTTTCCGTCAAAGGGGTGTCAGTAATGCTTTCCCCTCGGGACGTGCGAATAAACAATGGGAATGTCAGGCCGTCAGCGCCGGACACGTCCGCAACTACCCCAATCAAATCACCCACCGACGTGCTGCCATGCTCAAGCGCAACATTAAATGAGTTCCACTGTGGTTTCCCACTTATTTGAGCACGCAGCTCAAACAGCTGGCCGTCTTTGGATGTGACCTGCAGGTCCAATTCCTTGACCCTATCATCCCAGCTGAAATATGCCCCTGGAACAATATGCCCTTCGTTTTCTATAGGGGTAGACAGGGAGGTATCACGCAATTGCGCCATCACTTCGCTGGCACGCACTTCAATCGAATATGCCATAACCTCAGAAATCTCCAAAAAATTCTCTTACCAAATATAGCCTTTCAGGCCTAACCCGACTATTGAACGGATAACCATACGATTGTCGAGGCTGAGGCATGAGATTCATGGATTTTCTCCCATCTCTGCTAACCACTAGACGAAAATTCATCGATGTGGTTTCAATTTGAGAAACTGGCTGAAAAGCCTCCGCAAATATTTTAGGATAAATAGATGTCCGCCAAGTCAGTTACGAACCCAAATGCGTTAAGCTCAGAGAACAAGACCGTGTCGATTATTTTTGATGCGGATATGCGCCTCTTTGGCACGGCCTACGCCAAAGCCCTCCAGGAAACATCAAACTCTTTAGACGTCCGAGCAATAGAAGGGCTCGCAACAGGGCTCCCCGAGTGCAAAGATGGTCATGTTGTGGTTTTGGTTCCACCATTTGAATACATCGTGGCGTCGTCTCTCTCAAAAGGCAATTCGCCAGAAGATGCTCTCGCGGAGTGGACCCGCTACGCCACTATGCTGGTCAAAAGACACCGATATTATCCTAGTCGCACAACTTTCTTGGATTCCCGGTTCCAAAGCCTTGCGCCAAAGAAGATCTTAAAACTGCTCCAAGACGTATTGCAGATTAAGCTATCGCTCCCCAAAACGACCGTCGCCTTTGATGCCCCGCGTATTGATCCACTGTATGAATTGGTCGCTCTTGGCATGCTACAACGCGATACTCATGCTGAAAAACTCCGTGCTCTTGTTGTGGGCGCGAGCGACCAGGACACCACGAAAACTTGGCAAGACAAAGGTGCGAACCTGATTGCCGAGCGCAATATTCTGCAAGAAGCGTTGGACATTGCGCAAACCCAAATTGCCGCGCCAACAGGCGAACAAGGTTCGACTTCACCCCGTGAACTTCAACTGGAAGAAGAACGCAGTCTGCTTTGCGAGGATATCACACAGATGCAGCAGCGCCTGGAACGTGAAGTCGCGAACGTGAGGATGCTACAGTTGTCCAAGGATGCTGCGGAAAGGCACTTGGAAAAAATGGCAAACCAAATTCAATTGCGCGAGGTTGTTCTCGGCAAGGCTCTCTTGGCCGAGGGAAGGCGCCACGACTCCATTTTAACCTCCCTGCGGGAGGAGCAGGCAGATCTGCTTGGAAAACGCGATCAACTCGAACACGAGGTCGCCGAGCGTCAGGAGGAGCTACAACGCGTGTATGCTTCGAAGTCTTGGCGTGTCACTGAGCCGATCCGCGCTTTGCGTCGATCATCGTCAGACTCCTGATCCCCTGTGGCTTGGGTTTTCATTGATGCACAACATGGCCTGTGCAATCGCCTTCGTGCCATGGCTTCAGCAGCGTCAATAGCGCAGAATACCGGGCGTGAGCTTGCCGTCATTTGGCGACAAGACGAGCATTGTCAATGTCGGCTACGCGACCTGATCGACTATGATGGCGTTCTGATAGAAGACGACAACGCTGACCTCATGCGGCGGTATGCAGCCGTTGAATACAACTATATGGAAGTCGAACCAAATTCCTGTTTTGCAGCGCCAATCCTTGAGGATGCGGAACGATACGAGGGTCAAGATATCTACGTCCGATCCGCCTATTCGCTGCAAGGTCCACACGTAGATTTTAACGATGAACAGAGTTTTCTTCGCCAATTGGAAGTCGCGTCGCCCGTGCAAGACCTGATCGCCCAAGTGCGTCACCCCAATCAGCTGGCAGCACACATCCGCGCTATGTCTGCCGTGGATTTTGAACACCTGCCCTATGAAGCAGCCGCAAACTGGCCCACGGAGCGCCACACAGAACTCATGGAATGGCGCAGGAAAAGTCAGCCCGCACGGTTTATGGATCGAATCGATCAGATTTTCGAACAAGGCGATGCGCAGACATTTTTTGTAGCTGCGGATCATCCCGACACTTACGCAAGTTTGCACACACGGTACGGAGACCGAATGGTCTGTTTGAAACGGGACCTTTTTGACCGCTCTCCACGGCAATTGCAGTATGCTCTGGCTGACCTTATATTGTTGACGGCGGCTGACCGTTTTCTGGCCAGCACCTACAGCTCATTTTCTGATATTGCCCAGCGTCTTGCGCCTTGGGGACGACCAATTGAGAAGAGTGGAATCGACTTCTAAAGTACACTGCAAACCGCCCAACACCCAAACACACACCTGTAATCCGCGCACCCGTAACCCAAAACCAATAATCTGGCGCACATTTTTTTCTCCACCTTGTCGCATGCAAAATGCTAGTGTATCGACGCTTCAGATTTAAGTTTTTGTCTTTTTATGATGGTACTAAAATGGATCAATTTGACCCAAGCCTGTTTTCCGTTGTCCACCGGTCACTTTTCGACCTCTACAAACGCAGTGGATTGCCGGATCAGACTCCAAGTGATGAAGAACTACGAAACGCATTAAGCAATCTGCACAAAAGTGTCTATTCTTCCAAATGCCAGCAGTCCAAAAGCTGCTTTGAGCGTTACGTAAAGTTGCTATCAGTGTCTCGACAGGACAGTGGCTTGTCAGCTGAATACAACTTGCAGAAACCTCTCAGAGAAAAGAAACGAACGTTTGTGGAGGGCGCAAGTGATCAACCTGATCAGCGCATTCTTGTAAGCGGGATTGGTCGCTCAGGCACCACCATGATCTACCAACAATTGGCGAAGCTTCTTCAAATTGATGGTAAGGAGCGGATCAATTTCCGTTATGAACCCTATTTGTGGAGCATCCGCAGCGGAACGACCAAAGGCAACGCATTTGGTATGGAGCAACTTCATCAGTTTGGCCTGCATACCCACCTTGAGACTCCACTTCTCCTGAATGAAAAAAGTGCCCTGCACGACAGCTTCTTAGACAGTTTATTTGCAGGGCCAAGCGATCGTGACCCTGAACAAGGGCCGGACGCCTGCCTCACCAAAGTTATTCGCGGGTCCGGTCGACTAGGCAGCTATATTGATCGGTTTCCTGATCTAAAAGTGGTGGCTTGCCTCCGCAATCCGTTTGACACAATCAACTCTAGTCTTGGCATGTTCTCGTTCTTTGGCGAAGAGTTCCATGAGAATGATCGGGAACGCTTCCTTGCCGAGCTGAACGCACGAGGATTGCCCACAGAGCACCTGTCACTTGACTCGCCGCGCTCCATTGAATGGAGTGCCGCATGGTGGCAAACTTTTACGGCTGAAACTTTGGCCGTTGCCCGTCAATACCCGGACAATGTTTTTCTGTTTTGCTACGAAGACTTTAGCCGCGACGGCGCGCGCGTCATGCAAAACCTCCAGGATTTTGTCGGCATTCAAAACGATGGTATTGCCATGGGGCTCAGCAAACCTGCGGGCCCCTCAATCAAGGCTACCAGCTTGAATGCTTGGGATGTCGCCTACCTGCAGGATTGCCACGCTTTCTACGAAGAAGAAGTTCTCCGCCCCTTGCTGGGGGGAACCGGCGTGACCGAGCAACGCCAAGCTATTGCCAAGAAATACGCGCAAGGCAAGTTTTCATTCCCGATTGCAGGTGCCGACCTCGGCCGTCGCGCGCCTATCCAGCTGCGCGGAATGATGTTGCATGATGGCAAAAGCCCGTTCCTGACGCTTGCCAAGAGCGCCCGGACGCCCATCGATTTGCCAGCCTTGATTAACACATACGCAAGTGAGGATCAGCTGACGCCAACAGCACAGACACTCGAAACCGATCTGCGCGCTTTGAAAAAGGGCAAACGATTTGGCGCCGTGATCACTTGTCACAACAATTCGACCACAATTGTTGGGGCCGTCTTATCCTGCTTGAACCAGACCGTGCCTTATGATCGCATCATTGTTGTGGATGACTGTTCGACAGACGATTCAAAAACCAAACTGGCCGTTTTGGAAGAAATGTACAGTGCGCTCCAAGTCATTCCGCTTGAAAGCTCTCTTGGTCCGTCCGGTGCTCGCCATATTGGTATTTCGCGCCTGGACACCGACTACTGGACTCAGTTGGATGGTGATGATCTGTTTTGGCCCACCAAAAACCAAGCAGAAATTGTTGCCATAGATGGCGACGACAACGCCATCGCATTTAGCGATATTCTGTTGGTTAACCCGAACAATACTTCGTTGCAGCCTACAAAGACTTATGACGGAAAACACCCAAATGCGTTTGAGTGTTTGCTGTCGAGGATTGTGCAAATACCACGCGATATGACCATGTCCAAAGAATTATACTTCCGTGCCGGCGGATATAATCTCGTTGGGCATCTCTATGAGGATTGGGATTTCAAGTTGCGTCTTGCCGCCTTGACTAACAGTGAGTGGCGTCATTCAAAGAGCCAAATCGGTACGGTTTACAATCGGTTGACACCGGGCCTTTCTGGAGTGGATGCAGGCCTGCACGCCCGTGCTCTTGTTTTATACTTCTTTAAGGCACTTGGGCATCATTGCCCCGCGCCCGGGGCGGTTCTTGATCATTTTGAGAAGGCCGTTGCCCCGTTCCAGGACCGCCATATCGTGACCGAAGCCCGCAAATGGCTGAAAGCCGCAGTGGGTACCAACAGCTTTGATCCCAAGCCTTTCTCTGACCTTGCTACGTCTCGAGACACACACACAGCAAGCAACACCACACTCGCCGAAACTTTTCAAAAACGGGCGCAGTCTCTGATCGGCGGCCACAAAAAAGAAACTCTGGAGGTGGCACGGTGACCAAGTTTTCCATTATCACGGTTGTCTGGAATGACTGCGTGGGCGCGACCAGGACAATGCAAAGTGTGTTTTCTCAAACGTATCAAAACTACGAGGTAATTGTTCAGGACGGAGCGTCAACGGATGGGACATCTGAGATGCTGAGGTCCTTTGGCAACTGGATCGATTCACTGGTCATCGAAGAGGACGGTGGCATCTATGATGCCATGAATCGGGCCACAATGCGGGCAACAGGCGATTACCTCGTATTCATGAACGCCGCCGACTATTTTATTAACCCAAAGGTTCTGGAAGACGTTGCCGCAGCGATTAATCCAGACGAAGATGATATCTTTACTGGTCAAGCTTTTCGCGATGAAGATGGCGGCCTGCATAGGTACCGCCCACTTGAACAATTCTGGGCCGGGTCTACGCTTGACCACCAAGCCAGCTTTATTCGCCGCGAATTGATGCAAGACCTGAAGTATGACGAGCGCTACAAAATTGCAGGGGATTTGCACTTCTTCACCCGTGCGCGCCTACAGGGTGCAAGATACCGGTCCGAAGATTTACCAATTGTCCGGAAGCCTTTCTCCGTTGGAGCGTCCACAAGTTTTGTCAGCCGCATCAATGATCGGCTTAACATGCTCGACGAGGCCTGGGGAGACAGCTATCCAGTGCGCGACACGATCACCAAAGAGATGCGTCACTATGCGGCAAAAACCTTTGATGTTTCGGTCGACCGGTTCGCCGATATGCCAATTGAGGAAATGCTTAAGCTGTTCGAAACTTGGGAAAAACGGCTGCAGGCTCTCGCTGCATAACTCATCCAGTACATTTATGGCCTCAATTCTCCCCAACTGTTTTGGAGCCGCCTCGTGCATGAGTATGCAAGCAAATTTTAGATAGTGGACTTAAACATGAAAAAAGCACTTATTACCGGTGTCACCGGACAAGATGGATCATACTTAGCCGAGTTCTTGCTCGAAAAAGGGTACGAGGTACATGGCATCAAACGCCGTGCTTCTCTGTTTAATACAGCCCGTGTAGACCACATCTATCAAGACCCCCACGTCGACAATGCAAACTTCAAGCTGCATTATGGTGATTTGACTGACACCTCCAACTTGACGCGGATCATGCGAGAGGTTGAGCCCGACGAGGTCTACAACCTTGGCGCACAGTCCCATGTTGCCGTGAGTTTTGAAGCGCCGGAATACACGGCTGATGTTGATGCGATCGGTACGCTGCGTTTATTGGAGGCCATCCGCTTCTTGGGCCTAGAAAAGAAAACCCGTTTCTACCAAGCATCCACATCTGAGCTTTATGGCTTGGTGCAGGAAACACCACAGAAAGAAACAACACCGTTCTACCCACGCTCCCCATATGCTGTGGCGAAGCTTTACAGCTATTGGATCTCAGTCAACTACCGTGAAGCTTACGGCATATATGCCTGCAACGGCATTCTGTTTAACCACGAGAGCCCGCGCCGAGGTGAGACTTTTGTAACCCGAAAAATCACTCGCGGGCTGGCCAATATCGCCCAAGGCTTGGAGCCTTGTCTCTATATGGGCAATATCGACAGCCTGCGCGACTGGGGTCATGCCAAAGACTATGTGCGCATGCAGTGGCTGATGCTGCAGCAAGAAAGTCCTGAGGACTATGTGATTGCCACCGGTGTGCAATATTCTGTGCGCGAGTTTATTACGTGGTCTTCTGAGGAGCTGGGCATCACGCTGGAGTTCTCAGGCAGTGGTGTAGATGAGATTGCCACGGTTGCGGCGATTGAAGGCAACAAGGCGCCGGCACTAAAAGTGGGTGATGTAGTGATGCGCATTGACCCGCTTTATTTCCGCCCTGCGGAAGTGGAAACCTTGCTAGGCGATCCGGCCAAAGCCAAACAAAAGCTGGGTTGGGTTCCTGAGATCACTGCGCAAGAAATGTGCTCTGAAATGGTGACTGAGGACCTGAAGGTTGCCAAACGCCATGCCCTTCTAAAGGAGCATGGGATGGAAGTGCCGGTAAGCGTGGAAATCGGGTGAGCTTTCTCGGCTGCCAAATCCAAATCTGCAAGTGGATCTAGGGACAATTTCATGTTTGCTTTAGACTACTTAGAGGAACAACGGAAAGGGAGAAGGCCTTGCTGAAAGAAATCGAAATTGGAAATACGCTAAATTTCGCTGCCCAACCGATCTCCTTGGCAGACTTGAAATTTTTGTTCCTGTTTTGTCCAAATAACTCAGGTTCGACCGTACTCAGTCAATACTTGGCCGAGCAACTCGGAGCGTATTTGCCTCCATTTGGCAATTTCGAAGGTCAAATGGTGCCCTCTGTGCGTGATATGATGCGAGACCAGCCATGGCGGAAAGAAACGATATTTGATTGGTCCTTCATTAGAGCCGAATGGGAAAAGAAGGCAAATGGAAGACTCTTTATTGAAGGCTCTCCGCCAAATATCGTCCGGAGTAAGGAAATTGCAAAAACTTTTGGGGAAGACTCAACCGCAATCTTGTCAATTTCGAATCCTTATCAACAAATCGCGTCCAGTGTCCGCAGGTATCATACACCGGGTGTTGATGTAGCCAAACTTGCGGCGCCATGGCTCAGAAAAGCGAACTTGATCCGCGAAATCCGGGAACGCCATCCTCATTTCCCATTGTTCAAATATGATGACTTCACTCGCGATCCTCGGATTGTGAACCAGTTTTTTGATATTCCTGTGCACACTTCAAAAGTCCGAGGCAAAAAAGGCTCTGACGGGGAAAACATCCGAAATATGCGAGCTGTAACCACGCTATTTCTTACTGAACAGGAGATCGACGCGATCTCAACTGAACTCTCTGCAAAGCATCATCTTGTTGAATACTTTGGCTATTCGGTACTCACAGGGAAAAATTTACTCAGCGCCTTATCTCAAGACAAAGCTGCAGTGATAAAGGCCCGTGAGCGTCGGGTGGCGTGGGACGCTCGGCAACATCCGTCTGCGGACAAAAAATAGACTAAGGAAAACAAAATGAAAAAGTTAGTTTTTGTTTCGGGCGTGGCACGCTCTGGCACATCCGCATTGGTAAATGTCCTAAACAAAAACCCGGGTTTTTTGATAGGGATGGAGCGTTATTTTTTCTTGATAAAACGCGAAGAGATCACCCTTGAGCATTTCCGGGGACAACGGTTTTTGGCGGTGGAGGAAGGGGATACACACGGCAAAGGTCTGGCGATGGAGGATCCAAAGAAAGCGCTTCGAAACGCAACCTTCATAGGCGACAAGTTTCCGCTTTTGTTTGAGCACTTTGACTATATGCTGGATGCGTTCCCGGAGGCACGCCACATTTACATCGTGCGCAATCCCCTCTCGGTGGTGGAAAGTTACGATGCCCGCCTGCGTGACAAAAGCGATAAGTGGCGTAAATCTTGGCAAGTTGGCCTGAACGAGTGGAACACTAGTGTGCAATCCGTCATGAAACTTTCTGCGGAACAATTGGCCAAATTCTATTTTGTCTCATACGAGAGCTTTTTTGAGAGCACGGGCGAAATGAACGCATTATTCAGTCATTTTGATCTTGGCGAGGTCAGAAACGAACACTTAAAACCGTTCTGTCAAAAATTTAGAGAACTGAACGAGAATCCTGTAAAGCGACGAGACGATATTCGTCAATACGTGGCGCGCCATGCCGATTGGCAATCTTATCGTGCCTTGTTGCAGCGGATCGAGGAGCAAAAAGTTTGACCCGTCATATGAAACCCTTTAGGGAAACAAAAGCCAAAACTTGTGTTGTTATTTGGTGATAGCACTATGAGTGCGGAGTCCACCCCGTTTTATTTATAATTGTTCTAGATTTTGGAGTTAATGAAATGACTGTTTCTTCTCAAAAAGTTGCCCAACCTCCCGCTGTTGCTTTGGCACAATCCATGTTCCGGGCACAAAACCAAATTGCCAAGGAAAGCGGCGGAACATTGCCAGAGCTGTCTTTCCGTGATGACAAGGATAAATGGGTCTCTCTGGCGCGTCAGACGATCCGTGTACTTGAAAATCAAGGATACACACTAAGCAAGTCTGAGCCAGCCAGTTCCTAATTACACTCTGATTCAGAACGTATAAAGGACGTGCAATGCGCATCTACGTAGCGGGCCATCGCGGCATGGTTGGCGGCGCAATTTTGCGCCGCCTTCAGGTTCGCAAGGCCGTGGAAGAAGATCTGACGTTGATCACGCGTACCCATGCTGAACTTGATCTCACCGATCAGGTTGCTGTGCGCGACTTTATGCAGGGCGAAAAACCTGACGTGGTGATCCTTGCGGCTGCCAAAGTTGGCGGCATTCATGCCAACAACACCTATCCGGCGGACTTCATCTACAAAAACCTGATGATCGAGTGCAATGTCATTCATCAGGCCTTTGCGGCTGGTGTAAAACGGCTTTTACAGTTGGGCAGTTCGTGCATTTATCCCAAAGCAGTGCCCCAGCCGATGAAAGAAGACGCACTGCTCACCGGAACGCTGGAACCCACCAATGAACCTTATGCGGTGGCCAAGATTGCAGGCATCAAGCTGTGCGAGAGCTACAACCGTCAACATGGTGTGGACTACCGCTCAGTGATGCCGACCAATCTCTATGGGCCAGGTGACAACTTCCATCCAGAAAACTCCCACGTTATGCCAGCCCTGATCCGCCGCTTCCACGAGGCCGCTCAGAGCGGGCAGGAAGAGGTTGTGATGTGGGGCACTGGCAAACCCATGCGGGAATTCTTGCACGTTGATGACATGGCAGCGGCCAGCCTATTTGTGCTAGATCTGGACAAAGAAACCTATGAGGCCAACACGGAACCAATGTTGAGCCACATCAACGTGGGAACCGGAACAGACATTTCTATTGGCGAGTTGGGCCACATGATCGCTGAAGTGACCGGGTATTCGGGGCGGATTACACAGGATTTAAGCAAACCTGATGGAACCATGAAAAAGCTGATGGATGTGAGCCGCCTAGGTGACATGGGCTGGACGGCGCGTGTACAATTGAAAGACGGTTTGAAAGAGACCTATCAGTGGTTTCTCAATAATCAGGATAGCTTTCGCGGATAATTTTTCGACCCAAGGACTTTTCATATGACCCATATTATTCATCCCCTTCTCCTCTGTGGCGGCTCTGGAACTCGGCTATGGCCGTTGAGCCGTAAAAGTTATCCCAAGCAGTTTGCCAAGCTGACCGGCGAGGACAGTCTGTTTCAAGCCTCAGCCGAGCGCTTGTCCGGTGACGGTTTTGCGGCACCCTTGGTGATCACCGCCTCTGATTTTCGGTTCATTGTTATTGAGCAATTGGCAGCCAAAGAAATCAGTGCATCAGCAACGTTGATTGAACCGGAAGGGCGCAATACCGCCCCGGCGATTTTGGCGTCTGCCTTGGTTCTGGAAGCCGAAACACCAGGTGCACTGATGTTGGTGGCACCGTCCGATCACGTTATTCCGGACGCTGCACAGTTCCGCGCAGCGGTTGCCGCAGCGGCCCCCACAGCCGCGGAAGGCCAACTGGTTACCTTTGGTATCCGGCCCGACCGGGCCGAAACCGGTTACGGGTGGCTGGAGCTAAGCCAAAGTCCGGAAGATGATTTTGCGCCGGTTGCGCAGCCCCTTAAAAGTTTTGTTGAAAAGCCTGATGCAGAAAAAGCAGAAGGTTTGCTGTCCGGCGGTCAGCATCTTTGGAACGCAGGCATTTTCCTGTTTGCCACTGATACGCTGATTGCAGCCTTTGAAAAACATGCGCCGGAGATGTTGGCCAGCGCACGTCAAGCGGTGGACGCGGCAGAGGCAGACCTGAGCTTCACACGGCTTGACCCAGAAGCCTGGGCAGAGATGGAAGATATCTCCATTGACTACGCGGTCATGGAGAAAGCGGAAAACCTGTCTGTGGTGCCATTCAGCGGCGCCTGGTCCGACCTTGGTGGCTGGGACGCTGTGTGGTTGGAAAGTGGTCCTGACAGTGATGGCGTAGTGACAAGTGGTCCCGCCACATCGATTGAGTGTGAAAACACTCTGCTGCGGGCCGAAGATGATGCCCAACAGCTGGTTGGAATTGGCCTGCAAGACGTGATTGCCGTTGCAATGCCGGATGCGGTTTTGGTTGCACATAAGGACCGGGCGCAGGACGTGAAAAAAGCGGTCGTGGCCTTGAAGCAGAAGGGTGCGTCACAGGCGGAGATTCTGCCGCGCGACTACCGCCCTTGGGGTTGGTTTGAAAGCCTTGTTGTGGGTGGGCGGTTTCAAGTGAAACGCATTCACGTGCACCCAGGCGCGGCCCTCAGCTTGCAGAGCCACCATCACCGATCTGAGCATTGGATTGTTGTAGAAGGCACCGCACAGGTCACAATTGACGAAGAGGTCAAACTGGTGACGGAAAACCAATCGGTCTACATCCCGTTGGGTGCCGTACACCGGATGGAAAACCCAGGCAAAGTGCCAATGGTACTGATCGAAGTTCAGACCGGATCCTATCTCGGTGAAGACGACATCATCCGTTACGAAGATGTCTATTCCCGCGGGCAGGGTGCCAAAGGTTAACTGGAAGGGGAACGGAGAGTTGTGGCCCACTCAGGCATTGTGGACCACCTATCCGGCCGGTGTTAGAGCTCGCCGTCATCCTCATCCTTGGACACAAAACGTAAATCCACCCACCGGTTTTCTGGAATGTCCTTCGCAGCCCCTGCTGTCCAACCACCGTCCCAAGCAACATGTGATGTTGTGACGTTCAGCACCTGATCTGTGGCATCATATTGTGCATCCACAAAAACAATACGGTTGCCGTTGGCATCCTGTGGCACTTCAATCTGCCATCCTGTGACCGCCAAAGGAGGCACATTGGAAATTTGGTACTGACCGGCGCTAAGACGAGAAAAATTCGCATTTAGCGGGTCCGCCGGCTCTTCGATCCCGGAGTTTGACAACCGCACGATCGGGCTGGCTTCTTTCACAAAACCATTGGTGTCGACCGTGGTGTTGCTTTTGTGCCAGAACTCTGTCCAAACGATCGGGTCGGTTGCAGTGCCACCAGTGCCAAACCAACACCGCTGAGACGCGAGATTGGCGGCATTACGTATGGCGATTCCTGACAAAAAGCCATTTTCTCTGGGTGACATCATCAGGGAATGCCAATACGCGGCGGTTTCAGGTAAGCCGTCTGTGACAGAGGCTACTGCAACGTAGTTGCCACACGCGAGATCACGTGTGTGCAGGTCCGCGCCGCCGCTGACCTGCACCGCGTTCCCCAAGACTCCACCGTCGCCGACTTTGAGGATACGCCCCTCTGTGGAGTCCATGTTGCTCTGCGTGACGGCGGTGCCCGCGATCACTCCATTTACTTCAAGTCCTTCGGGCGCAACGGGAATCCCCGTCGTCGCGTCAAACTTAAGACCCGTGGTCCAAGAAGAGCCGTCAGGGCTGACTTTTATGGAGAACTCATCGCTGCCCGAGGTGCCAATCTCTGCACGGCCGGACCAGTTGGTCTGAAAAAGCAGGCTCGCGGTGTCAGTGTCCGTGGCCTTGTTGACTTTCACCTGATGGCCTGCGCCCTCATGGGTCAGCAGGGTGGCTTGTGACGAAACGGAAAGGCGGTTGGTGGTATCAAAGCCCGTATTCACGCCCACGCCATTCAGGTTCGAAGCTTCGGAGATTTCCGCGGGTTTCCAGATTGTTCCATCCCAGATCACAATTTCGGTGCTTCCGCGTTCAACCGCCTTGAAACCCTCCTGGAGGGGCATAAATAGCCAAGCCCCATTGGTCCACGTGGCAAGGTGGTGGCCGTGACCCAACCATCCCGCCGTAGGGGACACGCCAAGTGCCCATATGGTGCCATCGTCAGGCTGCAACGGCGGATCGGTGGCGTCAAACGCCTCGATAACCGGCTGAACCAGCATGTCCAAAATTTGCAGGGCTTCATTATGCGTGACATGCTTTTGGGCCTGTGAGGGCATGATAAACGGCAACGAAAGACGGGAAGAGTGTTCAGACATTTGGCGACTCCATCAATAGGGGATGATTGGCAGAGTCAGAGAAGGCGGTTGCCATGAGAAAAACGCAGCAACCGCAGGCGTTGCGCACCAAAAATCGACATCGGTATTGCGTCTGTATCACAGCTGTTTTGCGAAGGTGCAAAATTGGAGGGAGAAAGATCCCGAACGATGCAACACCAGCTTAAGGGTGACGCGCGACAGTGTAGATGCGCCCGGCTTGAAACGGCCCCTTCAGGAAGCTGGTGCTGCCATCTGACCACGTTACCGACGCGCCTGTGGCTTCGGTCTGGTCACCTAATCCAAAGTGCGCGCGCGGCGCATCAAAGCTCATGAAACCGCCACCAAGTTGCAGCTCGCGCGTCTGCGTGCCGCCATCTGTCGTGGTGATAGAGACGCGAGCGCCGATGCCGTCGCGGTTACCGATGTGGTCTTCAAGCTGAAACACCACCGCAGCGCCTTGGATGTTGTTGCGGAAGGCCACCAGCGGGCCATTCACAGGATGGGTGATCAAGTCCAGATCGCCATCGTTGTCAAAATCCATCTGCGTGGCGCTGGCGGTCATCAGGTAATCTTCGAGACCAAAGGGGCCCGATGCTTCAGCAAAGGTACCGTCGCCGCGGTTGTGGAAGAAGAGGTTAGAGGGCGAGACTTCGTTTGGCACCCATGTGCCGTTTACGATGTAGACGTCTTGCCAGCCGTCCAGGTCAAAGTCGGCAATCTTGGTGTCCCAGCTCCAGCCGCCGACGTCCAAGCCGCGGGCCTCGGCCTGATCTTCCCAACCTGCGCCAGCGCGAGCAAGCAGGACGTTGGAGCGCAAGATTTGCGGGTGCGTAAGCGCAATTTCCTCGGCCGTGGCGGTGCGCGTTGGCTGGAAATGCCAGTCACAATAGGCGCGGGGAATAGGTTGGTCGGCACGGATCAGTTCACAGATAGATGGATCACGCTTTTGAATGGCCAGATCTTTGACCAGCATCGCCTTGCATTCCACTTGATCCCGCCCAGTCAGTTTTTGGCAGTTTTTGGCATAAGTAGGGTCGAAATTGTTGCCAGACTTGTACCAGGATTTGATGTCCATGTTCTTCTGGCAGCGGTCTTTTGCGTCCACATTCTGGATGCCATCACAGTATTGACCAAGCGGTTGCATTTTCAGAGTTTCTGACACCCCAGACGAACGTCCCGCAATCTGTGCGAAATATATGTCAGTGGAGCCGTCGTTGGCCAAATCAGCCGTCTTGATGGCCATCGTGGTGGTTGTGGTATGCGGGATCAGGCCCTGCGGTTGTGTAAGCATGGCAAATCCACCAGAGCCATCTCCGCGGTAGAAGTAGTCTGGGATGTCGAAGTCATTGCCCACAATCAGATCTGTGGCACCGTCATCGTCAAAATCCGAGAACAGGATGGATAAGGTTTCGCCAGGGATGCCGGGCATATCCGCATAAGTTTCGCCGGTGAGGGCACCGTCGGTGTTGAGGATCAAGCGGTTGCGGCTCTCTTCACCCGGAATGCGGCGGTACCAGCCCGCCGCCCAATTGCCCAGCGCCACATCCAACGTTCCGTTGGCATCCACGTCGGCAAGCGCCACCGCAAGGGACAGAGGTGATTGCGGGTTGTTTGGCACGGGTTTGGGCGGTTCAGAGCCGAAACTACCCTCCACATTACGCCACCAATAGTTGCCTTGCAGGTATGTGGTCATGAACAGATCCGGCCAGCCGTCGTTGTCAATGTCTGCAAAAACGGCATTGAAGATAGGAGCGGTGGCAAGGTCGCCCAACGGTGCCGATGTCGTCACAAATTGCCCAGCGCCGTCATTAGAATAGAGATAAAGGCCGACTTCAGTGGACGCGATGGCCAGGTCAAGATCACCATCGCGGTCAAAATCCGCGCTGGACAGGCTGCGCCCTTCCCAGAAGGGTGGCCACATGTCTCGGAAGGAAAACTCAACCGGTTTGTCGATGCCAATGGTGCCTGCTTCTACACGCGTGAAGGGGCGTTCAGCGGCAGGTGAAGCGGGAGCCAAAGCTGAGCTGCTAACAGTGATCGAGGGGGCCTCTGAGGCAGCGACGGACCACATTGGGGGTGCTAGCTCCGGCGCGCGGCTCTCTAGCAGCATTTCAAGTGCCCGGCGGCTTTGCCAGTCGTGATACCCTTGCGCGCCCAAGCCTGCGACAACACCGAGCACAGCGATGGTGGCTGACAACATCCAAGCGGCACGTGTGCCCACCGACTGCACAACAATCAGGCCGGAATAGACACTAAATATCCCCAAAGTGAAGAGAAGCCCCATGACATAGCCATGCGCCAGACCGGCAGAAAGAAGAGCGCCAGTAACGACCACATCAAACGCGATGGGGACTGGCAGAAACAGCCCTACGATGACAATTGCGATCAGCGCAACGATGCCAAAGGCCAGCCCTGTGATCAGGTCTTGCGGCAAGAGCACAGCAACAAGCGCTCCAAGAAATCCAGCCAGTAGCATCAGCGGCACGGTCATTTTCACAATGTACCACAGGTTTTTGAGGAACCCCTGCCCCACAGCCAGGATGGCGGTGCTGAGGGGGTCGTGGGTGGCGTGTCCCTGAGAGAGTTCGTCGACACTCCAAGGCTTGGCCTCTTGCAAGGTGGGTTGGGCAATTTCCGTTTGAGGCAACAAACGACAGATTAGAGGCACCGCAATCAGGATCACCACCAGACTGAGCGCAATCTTGGCCACAGCCATATAAAACGGCAGAAGGGAAAACAGCATGGTCAGGACAATGATGTTCAGCGTTGGCGAGGCAATCATGGCAGACAACGTGGTTTCGGCCCGCATGCCGGCGGAATACATGCCGCGCGCTATCGGGGCGGCGCAGTTCACACAGACGCCAAGCGGAGTGCCGATGGCGAGGCCCAACAGAGAATTGGCAAAGCCCCCGCGAAAGCTGCGCTGTTTGAGATAGCCGGCTGCTGTCAGGAAGGCTGCGGCAAACATAACGCCAAAAGTCATGCCCTTTTTATTGGTGTTGATCCAATTGATGGTGGTGAAGAAGATCCGCTCCAGCGTGCTCATGTCAGCTGTCAGGGGGAAGAGCGCCTCAAACCCTAACGGGTCTTCGAGCTGAATGGCGCCGGACATCATTGCCTTCTCGTCCAACGCTGGGTACCGCGACCCGGTCCAGAACAGGTATGCCAACAGGGCCACGATAAGTGCTGCTAGGAAGAAGCGTTTTTGATAAGGATGCTGGACTATAGTTTTCATGGTGCTTGGTTACTTGGCCTGGACATTTGTGGTTATTCATCAATTTGCGCGGGCTTTTCCCAATCAATTCCCGATAGTTTTGTACTTTTGGCGAACCGTTTTTTGATAGTGGCTTTATGCCAGTTTTTGACCATATCTGGCCTGACCAAAGCTTTTCGGGAGTAGTCAGACTTGGCCTTCGCAGTCAACTGAAAGTCAGAAACACCCAAGTCATTCATCAGGTTTTGCAAGGCGCAGGGCAATTCATCGTAGCGCAATACTCGATCGACAACTTTGATCCCGGCAATTGCGAATTTGCGGGTGTCAATCGGGAAACGACCCTCTCTTACAAACTCCGCCCAACTCAAATTGTAAGCCCCGTCGGCATTATGATGCGGCGAATTTCGGAGCATGTGATATTGACTGATACACTTTGAAACCGGCTCGCGTTCAACGCAGAATTTGAACATCGAGTCGAAATGCTTGGGCCCCAGTGTCTTACGCATCACTGCCGCTGTCATATGATTGTAGTAGAGCTGCTCTCCATCAGGATCACTAAAATTGCGTGGTACATGACCGGGTTCCGAGGGAATGATCGGCGTCACTATAGCATCGTCGCCTGCAATTTTACTCAGATCTACTTCAATACTTGTACCGGCCGTCTTTGTGGTTTTTAGAAATATGAAATTATGCTCAAAGCTTACAATTGCCAATTTTTCGTCCCTAAACAGCGAAGATATCGTATCCGAAGTAAGACATATCGTCCTTAAAGACCATCTCTGTGGCGTCTCTTAAGCTTTGACTAGCAAGAAGGCGACTTAGTGTTTCGCTGCTTGCTGCTGAGCGGTTCACTATTGGCAAACATGCGACTTGCGATGGCAGTTGAAGTTGAATGCACAAATTTCGGTAGTCGCTTCTCAACCTTTCATGTCTCAGAACTATGGCTGGTGCGTATGGCACGCCGTCCAGTTTTAGAAAGTCGACAATAGGTCTAAGTTTTTGCCCATCCGTTATGAGCGATAAGAAACTCTCCTCACTCCACACTGGTGTTTGCGATTCCCAGCTTCCCAGAGATGTTTTTTTGAGCCAACGGCCCGGTGAAAAATACATCGACAATGCTCTCGGAAAGGGATGTCTTACGGAAACCACCACGCTGTAGTTTTCCAACGGCTCTCCAAGACTGTGCTTGTAGTCCGACAATCCTGCATGTTTTCGACGCGTTCGCGGACCGGTAACCCCGAACCGATTATGCCCATCTTGGTGACCTGTAACCGACTGCGCGTCTTCGCTGATTGGCAAAAGAGCGGTTTGAATTGAGTTGCCACCCGTTTTAGGCACGTGCAGATAGATGAAACGATGGCTCGTTGAGATCACAAGGCCTGATCCTCTATGCCCAATATTTAGTGAAAAGAAGCGGGCCATTGGCCCGCTTCTCGCTTTAGACTGTGTCTCTTTTAGAGAGACTTATTACCCTTCCAGGTCATTTAGGCGCTCACTCAGGTCACGAATAATCTGATCCTGCTCCAATGTGTACAAGGTCAGCTCTTCGACTTTTTCCAGAAGGTTCAGCTGCATTTCAGTCATGTTCAGACCAGTGGCGTTGATCTCTCCCGCGGATGGAACATTGGGAAGGTGACCGTTTTCATCGATAAATGCACGGACTTCGCTGAGCGGCATGAGATCATATTCATCTTCAAACACGTAGTCTGGCACATTGAGTTGGGTGCCGCTGGACGCAAAGAAGTTTCCAGAAATCGTCAGGTTGCCATCCTGATCAAGCGTCAGTTCAGTCTCGCCAGGGCCGCCAGGGAAGGTGGTCATCAGGAATTTACCCGAGGTGTTTTTCATTTTCCACGTGCGACCAGAGTTGCTGGCATCAGCCACGCTTGTATCAGTCAACTCGAAGTTGGCGCTACCGTTGTTGCTGAGAGTCATAAGAGTACGCGCCGCGGCGGTGGCGCTAGCCTCCTCTACAAACAGAGATGCTGTGCCGTCCGTTTTCCGCACGTGCAAAGCCTTGCTTGGATTGTCTGTAGACACACCCACGCGACCGCTGCGGATCACCAAGCCATCATCATTTTCACTGCCCGGGAAAATGCGGAAGGACAGGGCGCTGCCATTGGTCACGTCACGTACAAAGAAGTTGGTCTCGTTGCCGGCCATATCCCACGTTTGGGGGGTGAAGCCAGACGAGCCGTTTTGCTCTAAGCGCAGCGTTGGCGAGTCACCGTCAACGATGTGCGCCTCCACAACCGGATTGTTGGTGCCAACACCAACGTCACCATCGGCTTCGACATAAAGTGCGTTGGTTGGTGCGCCAGCTTCTACGGTGAAAGGGGTACGGCCCCCATCGATATCATCGATAGAGAATTTGTTAGCGCCTCCGTTGGTGCTGTCATTGGCGGTCAATTGCCAATCGTTGCCAGGAAAACTGGCAGTGGCCGACGTATCCTGAAACTTAATCCGGAGATTATTCTCTTTTAGCCGAAGGGTGTCGAATCCAAAGGATTCGCCGTTAACACAATCCATACCGATGCAGGCGCTGCCGTCCACGATCAGATCGTCGAGAATAACTTGGTCAGCGTAGGCGGTACTTGCCAAACCCAGCGCTGCCACACTTACGAGTAATTTTGATGATTGTTTCATAACTAGATTCCTATTCGCTAGGACCAACCGGCTTGATAACCGTTGGTCACTCCTCCTTGATGTCTTCCGGGATCACGATGACCCCGCGCTCCACCAGAAAATTGCCGGTGGAGTAATAGGGCACAGCAGCAGTGTCTCGCTGTGCATCGCCACGACCCTGGTTCGTGGCGTTGACAATTTTCTTCTGTTCCTCAGTCGCAGCACGTAACTCGTACCGGTAATAGCCATCTTGAATGTCGCGGCCAGACAATTGGAACACAGGTGTTCCCGAGGCCGCAAACACCTCGATTGTTTCTCCGTTAGGCGCTGTTACAGACAGCGTTGCGTTGCTCAACCCAATCCAGTTTTCAAACCATACTGCGTTCGAGTTGTGCAGCTGAACCGGTTCGGGGGTTGCCGCAACGGCAACTTGAAAGGAAAAACATAGTATTGCTGCGCCAGCAAAGAATCGTCGCATTAAAACACCAAGACTTTGGTCATGAGGAATAGGCAAAGTCTCCCAACCCTGCCATCCAATTACGTTAATACAAATTCACAAAAGATGGAACGATTTTATGGTTTTCCCGACCTTTATCAGGCCTCTGAGCGGGAAGTGCGGCCAAAAAACCAACATTTTGACAGCGTGCGTTAACATTTTCAGTCAGGCGTCATTTGAACTGCAGAGCGCGTTCTTGAGCTTCGGTGACTTGCTCAACCGTCATTTGGGAGGCAAGAAATCGCGCTAGGTCGGGGTCACCGGGGTGGCCAAACCGAGCGCCCCTGATCAGCCACATATGCGCAAGCACGTAGTCCTGAGGCACGCCTTCTCCGCGCGCAAACAGGCCTGCCAAGTTGATCATTGCAGGCGCCATGCCAGCCTCAGCGGCGGCCTCCATAAGAGTGGCTGCTTGTATCTGATGGTTTGGCGACCTTTCGGATTGCGACAAAATCAACCACCCAAGCTGAAACTGGGCAATTGGATCACCAAGGTTGGCGTGATCCCGGAGCAATTTTAGTCCAGCTTCGCTTGTATCAGGTTGGCTCAAGCGCGGATCGTAGACAGGGCCTGGAGGTACACCAGAGGCGGCGGGAGTAGCTTGGCCAGCCCCTTCGCGGTAAAGCTCTGCCGCTCTGGCCTCATCAAGAGGCACACCAAAGCCGTTTTCATACATGACACCCAAATTCGCCTTGGCCACATCCAGCCCTTGCTCACTTGCTGCGGCAAAAAGTTCGGCGGCTCGCGCATAGTCCTGCGACACACCTTCGCCACGCACAAAAAGCAATCCAAGATTGTTTTGTGCGCGCGGATGGTTTTCGGAAACGGCAAGTTCATAAAGCTGCTTTGCCCGCGCTACATCTTTTGGCACGCCGGTGCCGTTCTGAAACAAGACGCCAAGGCTCACCATGGCCTCCAAATGCCCCTGCTCAGCGGCCCGGGCGTATATTTGCGCCGCCAAACCAATATCCGCCAGAATATCCGGCGCGCTTTCCAAGGCGCTTGCATAGTCAAACATGTGATCAGGGTCGCCAGACTTGGCCGCGGTTTCCAGCCAGAGCAGGCCTGCCTCCGGATCGGCCTTGCCGCCGTATCCCGTGAAGAGATATTGGCCCAATTGGTTTTGAGCCGCCACATGACCTTGTTGTGCAGCGCGTTCAAACCACGCTGCTGCGGTTGCAAAGTTTTGGAGCACGCCTTCACCGGCATGAAATCTCATGCCAAGGTCATATTGCTCTTCCGGAGTATACTCCTGACCAGCGTTAGAGGTTTCCGTGAGGGTCGTCTCACCCGACTGCGAGACAGCCGGTGTTCCCATAACCGCAACGGCGGACACTATACTGAGACAGAAAAGAAAACTGCACCGCCTCATTGAGACGCACCGATTGGCAATTGATTGGCCGCATCCTCAAAGAATTGGCGGGCCATGGTCTGCGCTTCAGCAATTTGTTCTGCGGTCATCAAGTCTGTGACTGTGCCACGCAGTTCAGCTGCCTTTGAGTGACCTCCCGTGGCCGCAATGTTGAGCCAAGCGTGAGCCAGCACGTAGTCCTGGATGCCACCTTCGCCACGCGTCAGCATTTGGCCCAGCCGAAATTGTGCCTCAACATCCCCAGCTTGCGCGGCCTGTTCAAAAAAGGGAACCGCGTCTTGAGGCACGTTGTCTTGCTCCGTCAGCCAAATTGCCCATGCCGTTTGCGCAGGGCGAATGCCATTTTCCGCCTGTTTTTTCAACCAATCCCGCGCCGCATTGTCTCCCTCAGCAGAGGCGGCAACCGCCCAGGGCACAACGGTGTGAGGGGCCACCAAACCATCAAGTTTGCCACTGCCTGCCATCTGTCCCAACGCAACTTGAGCGGGGGTGTACCCCTGATCGAGCGCAGTCCGATATGTTTTCAAAGCAGCTTCCAGGTCAACTGGCCGACCGTCCCCGAGCACAAGCATCCCGGCAATCTCAGCTGTGGCACGACCATACTCACTGTTAGAAGCTTGGTTGTACCATGCCCATGCGTTTTCGGGATCTTTGGCAATGCCGTAGCCGCCGCCAAAAGCGTCTCCGAGAAGGGTCATGGCCACCGCATCGCCACGCTTGGCTGCGGTTGAAAGCCACGTCATGGCTTCAGTTGGGTTCGCCGCAACCTCATCACCGGTCAGATAACGTCGCCCAAGTGCGCGTTGCGACAGAACGTGTCCAGCTTCCGCAGCGTGTTTCAACCACACCAAAGACTGGTCACGGTCCAAAGGCACACCACGCCCTTCGTCATAGGCCCGCGCGAGATTGAACTGTGCGGAGGTGTGACCATTCTCTGCGGCGAGCGTCAGCCAGTGCACAGCCGCGTCTGTGTCTTTTGCAACGCCTTGGCCACGTGAGTATGCGCGGCTGATCGCAAATTGCGCTTCTTGATGATCCTGCTCTGCGGCGGCCAAAAGCCAATTGAACGCAGTTTCATAGTTGGTTTCAACGGCAATGCCGTCCCGGTGGATAAGCCCCATGTAATATTGGGACTCCGAAACACCACGCGCCGCCGCACTGGCAAATAGCTTAATCGCGCGTTCAGGCTGATAAAGATCACCATCTTGTGGCGCCGAAAGATACAGACGTGCCAATAGGTTTTCCGCAGCAACAAATCTCTGTGCCGCTGCCTTTTCCAGCCAAAATACGGCGCCCTCCAGGTCTCGCGGCCCGCCCAACGCTTCCAAGAGAACGCGACCATAGCGGAATTGGACCAAAGGTTGGTCTGTTTCTTCCACATGCCTGCGCAAGCCGTCACGCACAAAGGCATAGTTTTTATCCGCCCATGCCGCCTCGATTTCCGCCATTGAGGGGCGTGGCGCAGCTTGCTCGCCCGCTGACACCTCCGCATCGTTGGCAACGGGCTTGAAGGTAGGCGCCTGCTGAGACATTGCTGCAGGTGTCATCATTGCAAAACTAAGCAGCAAAGGGGGGAAAACGCGGAGCGGGAAATGCATATGGCCATCCAGATTAGTGTCTTCGCGACCAATGGGTTGCCGCGGCTGAGAACGCCCTTTGCACCCTAGCTTCGCGGCGCTAGTTCAGCAATCCCGTTACACGGCCCAACCACAGAAGCACGGCAGCAAGACAAAGGGCCGTACCAAAAGGAATGGACTGTTGGCCGAGGTTGTCACCGCGCCGGTGCCGGATCGCCCCCCACAAGATGCCCAAAAGGGCCCCGCCGAAAACCAGAAGGGGTAGATCAAATGGCCCCGCAAAAGCCCCGAGTCCCGCCATCAATTTGACGTCGCCCAACCCCAAGCCCTCCCCCCCCCGCAGAGCGTGGTAGATGATGCGCAGCACCAAGAAGCTGCCGGCACCCAACGCCGCACCCAGCAAGGCCATCTCCACCCCTGATCCGCCCGGACCCATTGACGCAATCAACCCAAAAACAAACAGAAGCACGGTTAGGAGATCTGGCAGACGCATCCAGAGTAGGTCCGATACCGCCAAACCCAAAAGGAGCCAGAGAAAAACCGCCGTGAGCAGCATGGTGGCCTCGGTGTCGCTGGCAATAACGGCGAACCCAGCCACTGCAATCGCTGAGATTTCCAAGTAGAGTACCCAGGGGGGAATGCTGCTGTCACAATGGCGACACCGCCCTTTTGACCAAACAAAGCTCAAAACGGGCACGAGGTCGCCGATGTTCAGTTGTTCCCCACAGGAGCGGCAGAAGGATCGGCGGGACACCACATTTTCGCCGCGCGGGAGTCGATCCACCAAAACGCCAAGAAATGAGCCAATGGCCGGGCTGACAAGCAAAAGAAACAAAGAGGTTGGATCGGTCACAGGCAAGCTCAGACAGTTTGGACAACTCAGTTTTGCGCGCTTCAGGTTGTATTGTCCATTGCTTGCCTGTGACAGGCTCGCGTATGGGGAGAATGGACAAACCGTCCCGGCTGCCATTACCATGGCCTCCGAACAGAGCGAGCCAGTTAATGTCACCCACTTCTTCCGCAAATACCGAACAATCCAAGAACGACGCCGGGTTTTCCCTGCTGGAATTGATGGTTGTAGTTGTGATCCTTTCGGTTTTGGCACTGGTGATTGTACCGCGCGTGATTGACCGCCCGGACCAAGCCCGGGCCGCACGCGCCCAGACTGACATCGCTGCGGTTGTCAGCGCCGTGAATTTGTACCGGCTCGACAATTTCCGCTACCCAACAACGGAACAGGGGCTCAACGCATTGGTCACACGGCCAACCAGTGATCCCATCCCAACAAATTGGGCCACCAACGGGTATATGGACCGTCTGCCGATCGATCCATGGGGGCAACCATACCAATATTTGTCACCCGGTGTGCACGGTGATTTTGATGTGTTCAGCTATGGCGCAAACGCTGTCTCCGGTGGCACAGGGGCGGACGCGGATATCGGGTCATGGGCCGCGCAATAACCTCAGACAATTCTGCCGGTTTCTCATTGATCGAGCTTCTGATTGCCGTGGCGATCATGGCTGTTTTGGCCGTGGGCGCAAGCTTATCCATTGGTCGAATGCAATCTGGCACACCTCAAGATCAGGCTCTGTTTCAGCGTAACTTTGACAGTTTGAAAGAGCTGGCCATCACCAGCGGACAAAGCCGAGGCTTGCAGATAACAACCAAGGGCCTGCAAGTGGCCATGCAAACCCCGCAAGGCTGGCGGATTTCAGAACAGGTTTTGGCGTGGCGCGGCAAGGTGACAGCCACAGTGCCTCCAACGGCTTCCAATGCACCCGATGTGGAGTTTTTGGCCAGTGGAGAGACCACCCCATTCTCCATTGTATTCAGCAGAAAAGGCGACATGAGCCGATGCCAATCAGACGGCTTTCTGGGGCTGACATGCAAGTGATCAGACATCAAAGATCGCCAGAAGATTCGGGTCTGACGCTGATTGAGCTGGCCATCGCGATTTTTGTGCTCGCGATAGGCACCATTGCCGCCACCCGTACGGCAGATCAATCGCGCGTGGCCATTGGGGGAGAGACGCCCCGATTACTGGCACGTATTGTGGCGCACAATCGGATAGAAGAGCGCAAGTTATATGGGACTTCGGTGCCCTTGCCTGCCACGGTTTTGATGGGTGCACAGGATTTTGCGATTGAAGAAGATGTTGCTGTTACCGAAGCGGGGTTGGTCCGCGTCCAAGTGACAGCAAGAGGTCAATCCGGTGAGGGAGCGCAATTGAACGCTTACCTGAAAGGCGGGTTGTGATGCGCCATTTACCGACTCCGACCAACTCCGCGCATAGGGATCGCGGGCTTAGCTTGATCGAGCTTGTGGTGGCCATGGCGCTGTTTGCTTTGGTGGCGATCATGGGGGCGCAAGGCCTGTCTGGCATGTTGCGGTTGCGCGATAACTTGCACGCCCGTAGTGAGGCGTCCGCTGATCTGGCACAAGCGATCAGTCTTTTGCGACGAGATATGTCTTCGGCGGTTCCAATGCCGTTCTTTTCGCCCGACAACGGGCCGATACTGTCCGCTCTCATCGAAGACACCCAAGGGTTTTCCGTATCGGTTGGTGGACAGCCAACGTTGCAAACATCTGGGCGGCTACAGCCAGTTTTCCATCGGGTATCTTGGCGAATTCAGCCACGTTCGGGTCTGTTCTCTCGGCAAAGATGGTCGACACTCACTCCACTCAACAGCACGGCGCTTGGCCCGGAAGTCCCCGTGTTGAACGGCGTAATAAGCATAAGAATGCGTAGTTATTGGGGGGAACTTGGCTGGGTCAACGGTCTGCGTCCGCCGTTGCAAGCAGTGCAAAGCGCGCCCAACCAAGACGAAGACAGCGGCTCAAATGCCACGGTTGCCTATTCCAGCGGCCTGCCAGACGGGGTGGAGATCACGCTGGTCACAGAGAAACACGGTGAATTGGTGCTGTTGGAGTCGCTGAAATGAGCGGGCATCAGAGCACTGAAAGCGGCTATGTGCTGGTAAATGCTCTGGTGCTGGTGGCGGCATTGTCCGCGGTGGCGGTTTTTCTTTTGGCGCGGGCAGATGCGGGCCGCATCCGACTGGACGCAGGCCTGACGGCAGCACAGGTGTCTTTGAATCTGGATGCGTATGAAGCGCTTGCCAAAACTCTATTGGAACGGGACACAGGCGCGGTTGATCACAACGGTGAAAGCTGGGCCAATCCGGTAATCGACATGCCTTTGGGACGAGGCCGTGTGACCGGGCGTACAGTGGATCAACAGGGACTGTTTAACCTGAACTGGCTGTCCAATCCGGACTATGAGACAGCCCATCAAGCGTTTGAGCGCCTGTTAACACAACAAGGCGTACCGCAGCGGACCGCTCAGCAGATACAAGTACTTCTGAGCGTGGATGGTCCCACTGACCCAGCCACCTGGCATAGAAAAACCCCCGCTGAGGCGCCTGTTTCTGGACCAATGCTGATGGCGGATCAGTTGGCCCATGTACCCGGGATTTCAGAGCAACACTTGGCGCGGTTGCTGCCTTTTGTGGCAGCGCTTCCCGGGGACAGCACCTTGAACGTCAACACGGTGTCAGAGGAAGTGTTGCGCGCGTTTTTGCCAAACCTGTCTGCCGCCGCCTACAACCAAGTTTTTCGTGACCGCACAGCTCAACCGTTTTCATCTGTAGATGCTTTTTTGGCTGCGGTTGGTGTTTCGATCGCGGATGCAGATAATCCAGACGGGCCGCCGCCCCTATTGTTGCCAGAGCATTTATCAGTCGGGTCGCAATGGTTTCGGGCAGAGATATCAGCTTCTATTGACGGCCACTTCGCCCAGCGCAGCGTTGTGTTTCAGAGACAAAGCTTTCCAGTTGGTGTAACGACCCACTGGCGGATCACGACAAGGCCATGAAACAAAAGCAGGATTGCACTCTGTGCCAGAGGTCTGCATTTTGCTGATATGTGAATTTGACAGGAGCGCCGGTGCTACAAGTCGCAAAAACTGCCAACCCTGCGAAGACCGGAGAGTCCTCCGCAGTTTTTGCGCGGGCGGGTGACGGAACGCAGACTGCCCGACATATTGTATTGGCGCCTGGTCATGCTGTGCCACTGATCCAGCTGGACCTCCCCAAGTCGTTGCGTGGACAAGCAAGAGAACAGGTCGCACAACGGCAGTTGACTGACCGAATGGGTCTGAATGACACGGTGCAGATGCGGCCCTGTGTCCTTGGCACCAAGGGAGAAGATTGGTCCCGTGTGTTTGTTGCAGATCACGCCCAAATGGCTGAGTGGCGGGGCTATGACTGCCGCGCGGTGCTTCCGGACTACCTGTCCTTGCCAACATCAGAAGGTCTTTGGACGTTTTCACAAGTCAAGGTGGGCGAGACTACCATTGTCATGATGCGGTTTGGTCCAAGCGATGGGGCCAGCACATCTATCGAAATGGCTGAGGCCGTGGTGTCACAGGCGTTAAACAACGGCTCCAAACCCAAGGCGGTGCTTTGGCAAGGCGAAAGCCTCACGAACATTGACGCCTTGATGAGCGCGCGGGATGTGCCAGTTGTCACCGATCCAGATTTGCTAAAAGAGTTGGACGTAGACCATCCTTCGGTTTTGACACACGGCGAGTTGGCTTGTGATCTGCGCACGGACCCAATGGCGGCACGGACACGATTGGCACAACAGGTTTTGCCTTGGAGATGGACAGTTTTAGCCGCTGCGTTGGGTGTCACTTTGTGGATCGTCAGTCAACTTGTTGCCATTGGGCGCATTGAAGACCAGACCGCCAAAATCAGCGTCCAGACCCAAGAGATTGTCAAAGAGCACTTTGTACCGACCGGGCCCATTTTGGATGTGCGATCCCAAGTCAGCCGCGTGCTGTTAGATTTGCGGCAATCCCATGCTGGCGGAGGCGCAACGCTGGACGTTTTGGACCTAACCGCAGAGGTTGGTGCTGTGCTGGACGCCGCAGATTCCGTGCCAGAGATGGTCAGCTACACAAGGGACAACGGGCTTCTAATTGTTGTGCGGATGCCGGATTTTGGCAGTGCCGAACGGCTGACGGCGGCGCTACAAACCGACCACATGAGTGCCGAATTGGAAGAAAGCCGGGTCAGCGATGGACAGGTTGGTGTCCGCACTGAAATTCGGATTTCGCCCAAGGAGCCAAACCAATGAGGGGCCGGTTCTTGGATTTTCTACTGCAGCTGACCCGCCGGGAGCGGATGTTGTTGGCCAGTATGGGTGTCATTGTGGTGCCTTTGGCCGTGATTTTTGGACTGATCCTTCCGCTTCAGGATCAAAGAAACGCTGCTGAACTGGCGCAAAAGGAAGCTGTGGCACTGCAGCGCTGGGTGTCCAGCCAAGCCAGAGAACAGACGGTTTTGTCCCAAACCGCACCTCAAACTGAGATTGGAAACCCCATTGGATCCGGCGGGATCGAACAGGGATTGATAAAGGCGCAACTGCGCCAGTCCGTCACTGTGTTGGACGCGGATGGCGAAGATGGAATCGAACTTCAGTTTGAGCGCGTGGATTTTCTCAAACTGGCATCTTGGCTCAGATCGACACATCCTGAATGGGGTTACGACATCGTCGCGTTCCGGCTTGAAGCAACGAATGAGCCAGGCGTGGTGTCCACCTGGCTCGATCTTCGACCACCTAAGAAATAGGCGTTTTGGGTATAGTTAGAGACGTTTTAGCCGCGAAGAAATTTTGGCTTGGCGTCCCGCCATCGCACCAAGAGGATCCAAATCAGGGTTTGATTTGAGCACCTCCTCAAGAGCGGCATTTGCGGCACTGAGGTTTTGACGACCAGCGGCGGTGTTGCCTTCGGAAAGCTGTTTCATGCCCAACTCATGTTGTGCAGTGCCCTGTACCGACAAGGCAGCGCTACGCGCCAAGCCGGTTTGGCTGCCGGCCAATGCAGAGGCGATTTTTGCGGCTTGTTCGAAGTTGCCTGCCCGCAGCTCAGTATGCGCATATTCAAGTTGCAAACGCGGGGCGAGTGGGCCTGCCTGCTGTAACATTTTCTGATAGCTGCGGCGCGCGCGGTCATATTGCCCGCCTTCAAGCGCGTTTCTGGCCACGGCGTATTGGCTTTCAAAGCTGTTGCGCGACACCATTTCATCGCCGCAACTGCCTACCCCAATAAACACCAGACCGGCGAGACCGGTTCGGAGAATGGAAGACATGGTTTGTACCTGCTCAAGATTGTCGTTTTTTCTTATTTGTAATAGCTTAGCATAATCGCGACCCTGCGTCTATCTTGCAGCGGTTTGGTCAAGGGAGGGTGGGCATTTATGCGACTAATCGCTGGATTCTGCACGTTGGTGTGTCTTGGGGGTGCTGCCTGGGCAGGGTGGCAACTTGCCGAGGAACTGCGCGCGTCGCAAGATCCGCTTACGTTGCCAAACAATGCGGCGCTTTCCGAGGAAGCAACGCCACCACAAACTGCCCGGCAACCGCGCCGATGGACCGCTTTGTTTGGCGAACGCCAGCCTCCAACTCCTCAAGCAGCGTTGTCTCAGCCAAAAGAAGAGCCGCAACCTCCAAAAGCGGCTAAACCGCCTTTGTCCAGCCTCGGATACACTTTGAAAGGCATGGTACGGGATGGGGCGTCGTCCTGGGCCATTGTCGGCCATCCTACGGGGGATCGCCTGTTGCGCGTTGGCGATATGTTGGAGCCAAACGTGCGTGTTGCCATTATTGACGCGCAGGGGCTTTGGGTGTCTCGGGACGAAGATGACCCCGAATTGATGGCTTTCCCCGAATAGGTTCTGTTGGGGTTTTTTAACCAGCGACCACCGCTTGCAAATCGAAGATCGGCAGCAATACGGCAAGCACAATTGTGAGCACCAAGGCGCCAACCAGCATCATGAGCAATGGCTCCAGCAGCGCGGCGATGCGCTTGCGCTCCGTTGTAAGGCGGTGTTCCACCAGCGTGGCCGCACGATCCGTCATGCGGGCAAGGCGAGCGGAGGCTTCGCCAGCGGCAATCAATTGACGCGCGACGGGGGGCAAAAAGGACAACTGGGCCAGGGCGGACGAGAGGCTTTCACCTTGTCGCACAGCCGTTGCAACCGCGTCACCCTCGCTTTCAAACTGTGCCACCACCAGGACGTCTTTGGCGTTGACCGCAGCGCTAAGGACTGCGTGGCGCGCGCCGAGCACCAAGGCCAATGTGCGCATGTATTGCACGGCGGCGGACAGTCGCAGGAGGCGTCCTGTCACAGGCAAACGCAGAAGTGTCCGGTCCCGCAGATCGCGCAAGGCAGGGACACGCGGCGTAAGCACAGCCAAACCGACAAGCAGACCCAAGATCACGGCAATGGGGAGTGCATTGGCCTGTATCCAATCGCTGATTGAAAGCACGTACAGCGTGAGTGGCGGTAGTGGGCGCCCTGAGAGTTCAAACATGGAGACAATTTCGGGGGCAACGCTGGTCATCAGGATGCCACAGACCAAGAGTGCCACGGCAGCGACAAAACCTGGGTAGATCAGGGCGGTGGCAATGTCTGCCTTTTCCGTGCCGAGTTGCTCCAGGTGATCCGCCAACTCTTGAAACACGGTTGCCAATTCACCGGCATCTTCACCCGCTCTGAGCGCGGCTAAATAATAGGGTGGAAAACCTGCACCAGTTTCAGCGAGGGCATCTGACAGGGTGGCGCCCTCCATAAGTGAGGCGCGCGCTTGCGCGGCAACGGTATCCAGCGCAGTTTGGCTTTCACTTCGAACCGCCTCCAACGCAGCTTCTGCGGTGAGTTCTGCGCCAAGTAATACCGCCATTTGTCGGGTGAACACCGATTGCAGATCCGCATTGAGACGCGACCGACGTGAAAGACGCACGTTGCCCTTGGGAAGCTGCGTAGTGGTCTCTCGAACCTCGGAGACAAAGAGGTCCTGCTGCGCCAGTTGCGCGGCAACATCTGCCTCGGTTTCGGCAACAATAGTGCCTGTTTTGCGCCGACCGCTGCCGGTATAGGCGGTATAGGCGTAGGCCTTCACGCCACGTCTCCAACAACACGCAGTGTTTCAGTCAAGCTCACATTGCCTGCGGTAGCCGCCATCAAGCCCTGACCAATCAGGGTTTCCCCAGCTGACAGCGACATGGAGGCCATTTCAGTTTCCGTTGCCCCACGATCAATCGCTGCCCGGAGTGTTTCGCCAATTTCTACCATCTCAAAGATACCCATCCGACCAGCATGGCCCGTTCCGGAACAGGCCTCGCAACCTACTGGTTCAAAGAGCTTTTCAGGGATTGGCAAACCGTGGCGGGTGAAATGGGATGTTTCTTCACTTGTCGGCAGGTGTTCGGCACAACAGTTTTGGCACAAACGGCGCAGAAGACGCTGCGCAATCACACCGCGTAAAGTGGCGGCGATGAGAAAGTTATCCACACCCAAATCACGCAAGCGGACAATGGCACCAACGGAGCTATTTGCGTGCAGAGAGGAAAACACCAAATGCCCGGTGAGGGCTGCTTGCGCGGCGGTTGAAGCAGTTTCCGGATCGCGGATCTCGCCAACAAGAATAACGTCTGGGTCTTGGCGCAACGTGGCCCGCAAACCCGCAGCAAAGGTCATACCGATGTCTGCGTTGATCTGAGATTGGCTCACGCCGGGCAGATCATATTCAATCGGATCTTCGACGGTGACGATATTGTGCTCGTCCCGGTCCGCCAGTTGCAGCAGGGAGTAAAGCGTGGTGGTTTTGCCAGCCCCAGTAGGGCCCGTCGCCAAAATGATGCCATTTGGCAGAGAGGCAAGTCGCTGCAACAATGCCTGCTGCGCCTCGGACAAACCAAGATCCATAAGAGGCATCAGCCCGGCGGAACGATCCAGAATACGCAGCACGATGCGTTCGCCATAGTGACCGGGCAGCGAGGACACGCGGGTGTCGATCATACGCCCCCCCAAAGAGAGCGCGATACGCCCGTCTTGCGGCAGGCGTGTTTCGGATATGTCCAAACCGGCCATGACCTTGAGGCGCGACACAATACGTTTTACCGGCACATCGGCGCGGTCCATTACTTCCTGCAAAAAGCCATCTACCCGCATCCGCACCCGAAGGCCGTACTCGTGCGGCTCCACATGCAGGTCCGATGCATTGGCCAGCACCGCTTTGCGCAGCAACCGGTTGACCAACTGAATCACCGGGGCATCCCCTGGCTCGTCCAGCAAATCACGCTGACGCGAGGCAAAGGCCGCTTCTTCGAGATCAAAACTCAACTCTTGGTCGTTTGTGGCGTCTTGACCAGTGTCTGAGCCGTCGTAGAGTTTTGCCAACTGGGCCTCAAACTCCGGCTGGGACAGCTGAGTGAAGATCACATCTGTGAGACCCGCACGTCTTTGTGCTTCGCGCAGCCCCACCGCGGTCACGGTGGGCCCCGCAGACACATGGGTGCCGTTCAAGAGCACTTGATTGTCACGGGCAAAGGTAAACGGCAGGCGGTTGAGAGGATCACCCATAATAGTCTTGCTCCGACCCCACCATCACACGCATGCACACGCCTAGGTCAGTTGCCGTTGAACCGCAGGCGGCTCGGAAGCGGTGGGAAATTCCGGCTTTGCGCAAGCGCATCGATAAATCCAGCATCAAAAGGTTGGTTCAGGTCCGCCCCGTCATAAGGCAGCAGGCGTTGATCAGCCCGTGGATAGCCTCCCTCATCCAGCGGCTGAATGGAAGCACTGGTTGCATAGGCTTTGTCCGTCAGGTTTTTGGTGATGCGGCGCGCCTCGGCGTCATTGGAGACAACCTGTGGGCGGAGCAACACCAGCAGAACGCGCTGGTTTTTGGTGGAGTTCTTACCGCGGAACAGGCCTCCCACAACGGGCAAATTGGAGATTCCAGGCACACGCTGATTGACCGCGCCAGACCCATCTTCAAGCAAACCACCCAACATAATCACGTTGCCATCGCGCACCAATGCGGTGGTCGACAACGCGCGGCGGGCGGTGATTTCTCCGCCGGAAGTGGACGTTGAGTTGGTAAGGTTGGACACCTCCTGCTTGATCACCATGCGCACAGTGCGGTCGGCGTTGATCTGAGGTGTGACGTTGAGGGTCAACCCCACGTCTTGACGCTCGATGGTCTGAAATGGGTTTTCTGGGTTTGAGCCATCACCCGTGGAGGTGTAACTGCCGGTAACAAAGGGCACGTTTTGGGCAACAACAATCTCTGCTTCTTGATTGTTGAGTGTCAAAATCGATGGCGTTGATAGCAGGCGCGTTGAGTTGACCGAGGCAATGGCCGTGATCAATCCAGCAATGCCGTTGCCAGTGCTCGAATTGTAGGTGCTGCCACCCAATACGCCGGCAGGCCCCAGATCTGGCGCGTTGCCATTTGACACAGCAGACACCAGATTGATCAGGCTGGTGCGTCCCGGGAGCGCAAACTGGACGCCCCCCACCAGTGCATCATTGAGAACGGCCGCAAATTGAACAGAAAGGTCCGAAAACCCGTCCACGGTCATCT
The DNA here is from genome assembly GCF_900182745.1 of Shimia sagamensis. Lineage (GTDB taxonomy): Bacteria > Pseudomonadota > Alphaproteobacteria > Rhodobacterales > Rhodobacteraceae > Shimia > Shimia sagamensis. Next base: position 649,823 of record NZ_FXTY01000001.1, read on the forward strand.
CAAAAATGACAGCTTCAACAAGGACTTGAGTGGGGCGTTGATCCAGATACTTCACGATCCGGACAATTTCAGACATCCGGTCTTGTGGCGCAAAAACCAACAACGTGTTGGTCTGAGGTTCTGGCACAATCCGCACTTTTGCCTGCGCGGCGTCCCCGCTGGCATTTACGGTTCGCAAAACAACATCGGCAATTGCAGCAGCGTCAGCGTAGTTCAAAGCGATTGTCCGGCTGCTTACGCTTTCGCGCTGGGTATCAAGCCGGCTGGCCAAAAGCCGTACCCGCTGGCGCATTTCATCAGGACCAGACACCAGAAGCGCATTGGAGCGACGATCGATGCTTACTGAGGCCCCATCGGGCACAATACCCATGGACTGCACCACTTGCATAACATCTCCAGCTTGCGCGTTTTGCAGTTGAATCATCTCGATTGGGTCCGCTTGACGAGGTTGATCCAGCCGTTTGATCAAGCGCGTGATACGGGCATGGTTTGCGCCACGGTCCGACAGAATGAGCAAATTTGCGCCTGGCACTGGGGTGATCACCGCCTCTGAAGGCAGAAGAGGACGCACAACCTCTATTACCTCCTGCAACGGCACGTGGCGCACAGGAATAACGCGGGTTTCATAACCCGAAGACACGCCCGATGCATCGCCAGACGACAACTCTCGGGCAGTGTTCATTTGCACAATACGGTCCGCGCCAGCACCTTCGATGACAGTCAGGCGATTGAGTTCCAGAACAGACAGAAAGACCTCATACAACTCATCCGCAGTAAGTTGATTGGGTGCCAGGACGGTCACATTGCCCCGAACAGCTGGGTCCACGACAAAGCTGCGGCCGGTGTTCTCTGACACGATCTCGACAAAACTACGCAGATCAGCATCGCGCAGATCAAGTGAAACCTGCGCTTGGGCCGTGCCAACCCCAATAGTAAAACATGCAAAAACACTGACAACCACACCGACCATCGCCGATGCCACAGCCCGACACGGGCTTAGGCGTGCAAATAGTTTCATGACCTGCTCTCTTGTCACGGGCTGTCGCCTGATCCGTTGATCGAACCTAAGCCGCCTTGCCTCTTTGGGGCTTTATAGCGGATGTGCCGACAGATTGCACTCTTTTCCACACAGTTTTCCACAGGCAGTACGCCGTGTGGCACCTAAGTGTGACAACATCGCTACGCGCGATTACAGAGCGCCCAATGGGGCTCAGGCGCAAGCGGGGAGCAATTCACGCCAAAACAGTCTCTAACTAGGCTTGCGAGTGTAGTTTCCACAGCCCCCAAGCTGCAACGTGGTGCATCACGCCAACTTCACCCGACAGGATTGCCGCCTCAATTTGACTGGGCAACAGCGCTTCGTAAGCAAACTCTTCCAAATCCCCTGGGTTGGGCTCTGTGACACGATGGCAGAGAGGCGCGACAAAGTAATGTCCCTGACACACACGTTGATTGCCATGATCCACAAACGAACCCAGTTGCACCAACGAGTCCGCCTTCAGCCCTGTTTCCTCCAAGAGCTCGCGCCGTGCGGCAGTTTCAGGATTTTCGCCTGGATCCACATGCCCAGCCGGAAACCCCAAGACTTCGCGGGCCGGGCCATGTTTGTACTGCCGGATCATTTCCACGCGCCCATCCTCCAAAAATGGAATAACCACCGCAAAATCCATCAACCGTATCTGATAGAAGTCATCCACCACATGCCCAGGTTTGATCTCAACTTGCTCTTGCTGCACTTCCACAAAAGGCGGCCGATTGAGCAGGCTTTTTGTCGACAGCGTTTTCCAAGTCATAAGATGTCGCCTTTCCGGCTACGGGATCCATTGGCGGCGGTGTGTGGTCAATCATCCACGCGTGAAAACCCGGCCCGTCCAATGCTGTCATACGCTTCAAAGCCAGCCCGTTTGGCATCCCGGACAGAATAGATATTGCGCAAATCTGCCAGGCGCGGTGTCGCCATTTTGCGGGCAATTTTCTTCAGGTCCAACGCCCGGAACTCATTCCACTCTGTCATGATCACCAAGACATCGGCGTTCTGCGCCGCCTTATATGCATCTTCCACCCAGATCACACCGGGCAGGAGCGCCTCGCCTTCGTGCCGTCCCTGCGGGTCTGTCACTTTCACTTTGGCGCCCCCGCCAACAAGCGCAGGAATGACCGTCAGACTTGGCGCATCGCGCATATCATCTGTGTTCGGTTTGAAAGTGACACCCAGAACACCAACAGTTTTTCCGTTGAAGCTGCCGCCGCACATGTCCAGCAACTTATCCACCATACGTCGTTTGATCTCTTCGTTGACCTGGATGACAGCTTCCGTAATTTGCATCGGCACGGCGTTGTCCTGACCTATGCGGGCCAACGCTTTGGTATCTTTTGGAAAACAAGAGCCGCCATATCCCGGACCGGCATGCAGAAACTTATTCCCGATGCGACCATCCATGCCCATGCCTTTGGAGACCTGCTTCACATCCGCGCCAACACGCTCACACAGGGCGGCAATTTCGTTGATGAACGTGATCTTGGTGGCCAGGAAAGCATTGGCGGCGTATTTGATCATCTCCGCGCTTTCCAAATCAGTTGTGACGATTGGGAAGTCCCGCAAATAGAGCGGGCGATAGATGTCATTCATAACTTCACCAGCGCGGTCATTGTGCACGCCAATCACAACACGATCCGGTTTCATAAAATCTTCAATGGCGGCGCCTTCACGCAAGAATTCCGGATTGCTGGCCACATCAAAATCCAAGCTCGGGTTGGCTTTGCGCACAACTTGCTTGACCTGGCGGTTGGTGCCCACTGGCACGGTGGATTTGGTGACAATCACCAAATAATCTGTGGCAGTGCGGGCAATTTCTTCAGCTGCCGCCATCACATAGGACAGATCTGCGTGACCATCGCCACGACGTGTTGGGGTGCCAACCGCAATAAACACCGCCTGGGCGCCGTCCATGGCTTTCTCGAGATCCAGCGTGAAGCTGAGACGGCCAGCCTCAACGTTTTTTTCCATCAGCGCATGTAAGCCAGGTTCATAAATGGGAACGTCGCCACGCTCGAGCATCTCAATTTTGGCAGGGTCTTTGTCAACACATACAACCTCATGCCCAAAATCGGAGAAACAGACTCCGGAAACCAATCCGACATAGCCTGTGCCGATCATCGCAATTTTCATTTTTGCCACCCTCTAATTGCTGCCCGTGGTGCCCTTTTAATGAGCGTGACAAGAGGGGCTGTCAACGAAGCAACAAATGTTGCGCCTGATGCGTATCAAGAAGACAGCGGTTTGATGTCTCGAATTCACCAATGCGTACGATCACAATACAAAAACCAGCGACGTCACCATCGCTGGTTTTACAAGTTGCTCAGACACCCAAGATCAGATGATATCAATCATACTGGCATCAAATTGTGCAGCCCAGCCTGTGATTGTGATCACATCTGTTCCAAACGTTAGAACGTAGTTGCCAGCCGAATCAGCCCCATAGGTGTTAAGAACATCTGCTGCGGACAACACCGCACCGCCCCACAGCGCGTCATCCAATGACAGCATATCGCCTTCTGTTGAGCTAAAGTTGTTCACCATGTTGCTGGATCCGACACCTGTCGAGAAGACAAATGTGTCAGCACCGAGACCACCGTCTCCGACGTCGTTGCCTGCGCCAAAATTGAGCGCATCATTGCCGCCTCCACCAACGAGAGAGTCGTCTCCTGAACCACCTATCAGGGTGTCAGAGCCATACCCTCCTAAAAGCGTGTCGTTGTTGGCACCGCCATTCAGGAAATCCCAGCCATTACCGCCGTCCAGTAGGTCATTGCCATCGCCACCATTTAGTGTGTCGCCGCCAATGTCGCCATGAAGAGTGTCTTCTCCGTTACCACCACGGAGCACATCAGAGTCATCCCCACCAAACAACCGGTCTTGACCGCCACCACCGTTCAATGTGTCTTCGCCTTGAGCGCCATATAGACTGTCATCTCCAAATCCGCCCGATACACTATCATCACCGAGTCCGCCAAAAAGGCTGTCGGATCCATTCCCACCTTTCAAGACGTCGTTGCCGCCTCCGCCACTCAAATTGTCGGCACCAGTGCCACCTGACAACGTGTCATTGCCGTAGCCACCAGACATCGTGTCGAACCCCTTCTCACCGAAAAGCAAATCAGCGCCGTTTGACCCACCTAGAAGGTCCCCGCCGTCACCACCATAGATGGTGTCATGTCCGAAACCTCCCCAAACCGTGTCCGACCCACCTCCTGCATTCGTCCAATCATCCCCTTCATTGGTTTTGATCAAATTCGCCACGTCGTTGCCTGTAACGTGGTCGTTACCTACACCAGTGTAAACATTCTCGATAACAGTGCCCACAGCGATGCCAAGATTGCCAATCAACCCACCAACGTCAGAGAATTGTCCTGCACGCATGTCGATACGTGAATCGTCAGTGTAGGACCGAAAGTCCATCAAGTCCGTGCCGTTCAAATCATAAATTGTCATGGCAACAGCACTATTTACAGTGATGACCCCGTTGAAAAAATCACCGAGGTAGCCGCCGAGATTTGAGTTCATACCCCAGACCGTGTTGCCTGCAGTTGCGCTTCCTGCACCGGCAGCGCCATAGAGGTCTTGGATCGCCACGATATCCACCATCATGGCGGACATGATGTTGGCCCAACTCGCGTCTGTGCCCAAGCTATCGACCTGATCAAAATACGACATGATGGACATTTGCCAACTGTCGTTGCCAAAGTTTTCATCTGTGCCATATTCTGCCGAACCGTTGTAGCCACCCTGATGGCCCAGGCCCAAGGCGTGGCCAATTTCATGAATGTAAGTTTGGAACGAATAGCTGTTCAATGTTGTGCCAAATTGGGTCAACCAATCCGTGGACACATTAACCGTCGAACTGAGAATTGTTCCACCCGACACGGAGGAATTTGACCACGCGCCAGCATCAGTATTCTGGAAACTGATATTGGCTGCTCCGGCAACCTCTTGGAAATCAATGTCGGCCACAAGCTCCCAGGCTTCAAAAGCCCAGCGCGCCAACTGCTGGCCTGCTGCACTTAGAGACGTAATGTTGACAGTGATGACATTGCTCACTGACGTGTCAAAAGAGCGCGATGTGCCTCCATTATCCGTCCAATACCCAGACGTGAGATAATCAGCCATATCCTGAACCGAGCCGTCTGCAATTGGCGTGAAGGTATCAACCGAAAGACTATAACTGGAGGCAACTGCGTTGTAGCCGTTGACCGCGAAATAATAGGTACCGCTGTAGGTCGCTTCAAACGTCAGGAACGAGTCAAAATTTCCACCGTTGTAATCAATATCATCGTTGTACTCAAAAGCGTCACCGTTGCTATCAAGGACCCAGAGCCTGGGATCATCGCCGCTCACGGCAACTTGATAAAACTCACCAGCGACCAAATCGATGGCGATGTAGTCCAGATCAGTGTTGTTAATTGTCCCCTGGAAGGTGTCACCAACGGAGATTGAGTAAGGCGTGGTTATGTCGCTTGGAGCGTCAACGGTTTCGGGCACTATTGCGCCATTTGGATCCCCAACAACAGGAGTGGTGATTGGACCATCATCGTGACCATCTCCGTGGCCCTCATGGAAAATGGGGGCATCAACAGTCGCGAAAGGTGTGTTTTGAATTGGCATTCTGAAAATCTCCTGTCTCTCCGCGCTGGTGCTGGCTTCACAACACAAAACAGAGCGGACACTCTAAAATTATTTTTCCCAAGGCGGCGTGCTGACTTTTAGCATTCCGTCGGCAAACCCCTCGTACAAACGCTGTTTTGGCGCGTCATCCATTCCGTCCACCTGGATAGATGGACCTTCGTAGTTTTGTCCCGTTTCGAGGTTTCGCCACATCAAAAACCCGCTCACATGATCAGACCGAAGGGCCTGAACAACCAGTTTCCCATAGATCCCCTCACCTACAGGATGGGGCGGACCCTCAACTTGTTTTACGGCGTGGTTGGGGAAATGATTTTGCAGCTTCATCTGAAGCACGTCACACAGATTACGCACGTCCTTCTGAACCAAGCCGGTCTCCAAACTCTTGCAGCTCAGAAAAAAAGGGGGGGGTGTATTGCGTTGAGCGCTACCCATTGCTGTCGAAACCGTCAGAAGCCCAACACTCAAAATCAAACATATCGAAGACCATGACCACACCAACAACTCTCCGATCAAATCGTTACGAGTATTCACCGCGCTTTTCCGCACAACTTGGATAACGTTCATAGGTTGGGGAAACCAGAAAAATCTTTAACGAACTCTTAAGGAAATTGTGGGTTTGAGCTTTGCCGCAGCGTCCTCACGGTTCAGAAAGCATATCAACCCACGGAAGTGAAAACAAAAAAGGCTCCCGTAAATCGGGAGCCTCTAAAAGGTCATTGGAGACAATTTTAGCCCGGGTTGGAGCTCACACCTACTTGCGCAGGGCGCAACAGGCGATCGTGCAGCATAAAGCCTTGGGCAGAGACCTGAATGATCTCGCCAGATTTGGTGCCTGGCACCGGCGCCTCAAACATGGCTTCGTGCACATTGGGGTCAAACTTGTCGCCAACTTCAGGCGAAATAACCTCCATGCCGTGTTTGGCGAAAGTCTTGAGCAAACCGCGCATGGTCAGCTCGATGCCTTCGATCAACGCAGCAGAGGCCTCTTTCTGCTCATCTGTGATGGTTTCAACAGCACGTTTCATGTTGTCAAACACCGGCAACATATCACGCGCCAGCTTGGAGCCACCATATTGCTCCGCCTCACGGCGAGCTTTGTCGCCACGTTTGCGGGCGTTTTCGGCATCAGCCAACGCGCGCATCCAGCGGTCTTTCAGCTCGTCACGTTCGGCGCGCAGCTCATCAATTTCGATGGCCTCGTCATCCAGCTCATCCAAGCTTTGAGCAAATTCTTCGGCCTCGGCATCTGCGATGTCGTCCAGAAATTCGTTTTCTTTCGGCTCAGCCATTTTTCACCTCTAACCGCGGTCGGTAATCAGCTTCCCGACCAGTTGTGCCGTGTAATCCACAATCGGCACGATGCGTCCATAGTTCAGGCGCTTGGGTCCGATGACCCCGACAGCACCCACGATCTTACGATCAGCGTTCATATAGGGAGACACCACCAAAGAGGAACCCGAAAGTGAAAAAAGTTTGTTCTCAGAGCCAATAAAAATGCGCACACCATCGCCCTGCTCCGCCAATTCGAGGAAATCGGCAATGTCTCGTTTACGTTCGAGGTCATCAAACAACGTACGGATGCGTTCGAGGTCCTGTTCTTCCTCGTCTTTACCCAACAGATTCGAGCGGCCGCGTACAATCAGGCGCTCCTGTTGTTCCCCCTCATCCGACCAGAGCGCGAGGCCATTTTCCACCATATCAGCCGCCAGGCTGTCGATTTCTTGGCGTCGTTTTTTGATTTCTTCCTGAACAGCATTACCCAATTCGCTCAACGTACGGCCCTCGGCGACGGCATTGAGGAAATTAGCCGCCTCCCGCATGGAGCTTGGTGTTTGACCAACCGGCGGTGTGAACAGGCGATTTTCAACATGGCCATCTGCAAACACAAGCACCACCAAAGCGCGGTCCGCCCCAAGGCTGACAAACTCAATATGTTTGATCGGTGCTTCGTGTTTTGGGGCCAACACAAGCGACGCGCCCTGAGTGACACCTGACAGGGCTGTGGACACGCGATCGAGCATATTGCCCACATCCGCACCTGTATCGCCCAACGTGGCATCGATTTTTTGACGGTCTCCCTGATCCAGATCGCCGACTTCCAGCAAGCCATCCACAAACATGCGCAAGCCTTGCTGGGTTGGAATGCGGCCAGCGGAAACATGCGGGCTGTCCAGAAGGCCTAGATACTCCAAATCCTGCATCACATTGCGAATTGTTGCGGCGCTGACCTTTTCAGATAGCGATCTGGTCAGGGTGCGTGACCCCACCGGATCACCGGTTTCAAGATACCCTTCAACCACGCGGCGGAACACCTCGCGGCTGCGATCATTCATTTCTTCGAGAATTTTGCTGCTGTCTGTCATTCGCCCGTGCCTTTGTGTCCCTAATAAAATAGCCTCAAAGGCAAAGGTCAATCGGGGTTGCGTCCAACCTTATCCCGCGGTTATCCCCAGCCCAAACCCAGAAAAGGATATTTGCCATGCGCCCTTCCGGCCGTCAGCTTAACGAAATGCGTGAAGTCTCGATTGAAACCAATGTGACCAAACACGCCGAAGGCTCCTGTTTGATCAAGATGGGCGACACCCATGTGCTGTGTACCGCCTCTTTGGAAGCACGTGTGCCGCCCTTTATCAAAGGTTCCGGTCTGGGTTGGGTCACTGCTGAATATGGCATGCTGCCACGTTCGACATCGTCGCGCATGCGTCGCGAGGCGACTGCGGGCAAGCAAGGGGGTCGCACCGTGGAAATCCAACGCTTGATTGGCCGTTCTTTGCGTGCCGGCGTTGATCGTGTGGCTTTGGGCGAGCGCCAGATCACTGTGGACTGTGACGTGATCCAAGCGGACGGCGGCACACGCTGTGCGTCGATCACCGGTGGCTGGGTTGCGCTGCGTTTGGCGGTGAACAAACTGATGAAAACAGGTGACGTAACAACTGATCCGCTGATTTCTCCTGTGGCAGCTGTGTCTTGCGGCATTTACGCCGGTCAGCCTGTGCTCGACCTGGATTACCCGGAAGACAGCGAAGCCGGTGTGGATGGCAACTTCATCATGTTGGCCAATGGTCAGATGATCGAAACACAGATGTCTGCTGAAGGCTCCACCTATTCCCGTGCGCAGATGAATGAACTGCTGGATCTGGCGGAAAAAGGCGTGGCGGAGTTGGTTGAAGCACAGCTGGCAGCCACCGCATGACCCGCAAATTTGAAGGCGACCGCTTATTGGTCGCCACCCACAACGCGGGCAAATTGGCCGAGATCACCGAGATCTTGGCCCCACACGGGGTGTCCGTGGTGGGGGCTGGCGATATGGATCTACCGGAACCTGACGAAACCGAAGACACATTTGTCGGCAACGCCCGTATCAAAGCACATGCGGCAGCCAAGGCAACGGGTCTCCCTGCCCTGTCCGACGACAGCGGCATCACCATCGATGCGCTGGGCGGAGCGCCAGGCGTTTACACCGCGGATTGGGCGGAGACCGACACTGGCCGCGACTTCATGAAAGCCATGACCCGCGCCAATGACGAAATCACCGCCAAAGGATCGGGTGCACCGCGTTCTGCGCAGTTCCGTTGCACGCTGGTCTTGGCGTGGCCTGACGGACACGACGAGGTGTTTGAAGGTGTCATGCCCGGTGATCTGGTCTGGCCGATCCGAGGTGAAGGTGGGTTTGGCTATGACCCTATGTTCATGCCAGACGGCTATGACGTGACCTGCGCTGAGATGCCAAAAGAAGAAAAGAACCAAATCAGCCACCGCGGACGCGCGCTGCAAGCTTTTGTGGCAGGCTGTTTTGGCTGAGGACTGGCAAAACGGGGGCTTTGGCCTCTACATTCATTGGCCGTTTTGTCAGGCCAAATGCCCCTATTGCGACTTCAACAGTCATGTAAGCCGTGAAATTGACCAATTCCGCTGGCTTAGAACCTATTTGAGCGAGCTGGACCGTGTTGCAGCGGAGACCTCCGGTCGCGTTTTGAACACCATCTTCTTTGGCGGTGGCACGCCTAGTATGATGGACCCAGAGGTGGTTGCGACCATTTTAGAGCGGGTCCGCAAGCTTTGGCCCACCTCCAATGACATGGAAATCACCCTGGAAGCAAACCCGGGATCGGTCGACGCGGCCCGCTTTGTTGCGTTTCGTGACGGCGGTGTGAACCGGATTTCGATGGGCATTCAGGCCTTAAATGATCGCGACCTTCAGCGCCTTGGACGTATCCACTCAGTAGACGAGGCCAAACAGGCATTTGAAATTGCACGGAAAACTTTTGATCGGGTGAGTTTTGATCTGATCTATGCGCGTCAAGATCAGACGCTGGATGATTGGCAGTCAGAACTGCGTGAAGCGCTTTCCATGGCCATTGACCATCTGTCGTTGTACCAGCTGACCGTTGAGCAAGGCACGGCGTTTGGCGACCGATACAACCGTGGCAAACTGCGCGGCTTGCCTGAAGATGATCTTGCGGCGGATATGTATGAAGTCACGCAAAACATCTGTGCCGAAGCCGGGATGCTGCCTTACGAAGTATCAAATTACGCTGCAATGGGCTCTGAATCTCGCCACAACCAAATCTATTGGCGCTATGGGGACTATGCCGGCATCGGCCCTGGAGCCCATGCTCGCGTGACCCTCAACGGTCAACGGCACGCCATCGAAAACTGGCGTAATCCAACGAAGTGGTTGGAGGCGGCAGAGACCGGCAATGGAGAAAACCTGCGAGAAGCCGTTTCCCAAGAAGGCCAGGCAACTGAATTGTTGCTGATGGGGCTTCGGCTGAATGAGGGCGTTGACTTAGCCCGTTATGAAGCACTTGCCGGCAAGCCACTTGAGGGCGCACGTGTTGAAACCTTACGAGACATCGGCATGATTGAAATTGAGAAATCAAGATTGCGTGTCTTGCCGCAGGGACGCATGGTGCTTAACTCGGTTTTATCGGAATTGTTGGTGGACTAAATGCGCGTGCTTTGGCTTATCTGTGGACTGACCTGTGTTGCGCTCGCATTAATTGGTGTTGTGTTGCCACTTCTTCCTACTGTGCCTTTTCTTTTGCTTGCCGCCTTTTGCTTTGCCCGATCTTCTGAGCGGTTACACAGCTGGCTTCTGTCTCACAAAACATTCGGCCCAATGATTGAAGACTGGAACAGCAACGGCGCAATTCGCCTCCCGGCAAAAAGGGCAGCAACCCTGTCCATTGCTGTTGTTTTTGGATTTTCGTTGCTGGCTGGAGTCAAAACCACCGTGGTTGTCATTCAAATGGTGGTTTTGAGCGCGGTACTTTTTTTCATCTGGTCGCGACCTAATTCGTAGACGACAAAATCCTGCACAACTCGTCCAGATCATCAAGCGTCTGATAACTAATGGTAATTTTTCCGTTTTCGCCGCCAGAAATGTGATCGACCGAAACTTTCATACCCAAATTTGCCGAAAGATCACCTTCTAGAGCAACTGTATCGGCGTCCTTACGGGTCTTTGGGCGTGGTTTTCGATTTTGCTCAACGAGAGAGCCTGTTTTTTTGGCCAACTTTTCTGTTTGGCGCACGGACAAACCATCCTTCACCACCTTGCGCGCCAGCTCGGACGCGTTCTGAGTGGTCACCAAGGCACGTGCGTGGCCAGCCGACAATTGCCCCTCACGCAGCATACCTTGCACGTCATCCGGCAGGTTAAGCAGCCGCATCAAGTTGGCGATATGGCTCCGGCTTTTGCCAAGCGCCTCAGAAACCTTCTCTTGCGTGTGGCCAAATTTTTGCATCAGCTGACGGTAACCCATCGCCTCCTCAACTGGGTTCAGGTCGGCACGCTGAATGTTCTCAATAATCGCAATTTCCAACACTTCCGTGTCATCATAATCACGCACAAGGACGGGCAACTCGTGCAACTGCGCCATTTGAGAGGCACGCCAGCGCCGTTCACCAGCAACAATTTCATACCGGTCACCAGCCTTCTTCCGCACGATCAGCGGTTGAATAACGCCTTTCTCCCGAATGGAATTGGACAAGTCTTCCAATTGTTCGGGTGTAAAATCACGGCGTGGTTGATCCGGGTTCGGTTCAATGCGCTCGATTGGAACCACCAAGTCCGCACGGCGGGCAGTGGTGCCAGTTTCTGGACGGGTTGTGTCCTCCGTTACATCTGCCATAAGAGCGCTGAGGCCACGGCCCAGGCCACGCTGTTTTTTCTTATCTGCCATTGTGGGCCTCCCTTAAGCGGCGATTTTGAGATTTTTGGCAAGCAATTCTTTGGCCAGCGCGCGGTAAGCCACAGCACCTTTGGAACTTGAATCATAGTCCAATACAGCCTGTGCAAACGACGGCGCCTCAGACACACGGACATTGCGGGGAATTTTGGTTTCAAACACCAAATCACCGAGGTTATCACGTGCGTCTTGCTCCACCTGCTGTGACAAGTTGTTACGCGCATCAAACATCGTGAGGACAATGCCCTCAATCCGAAGACCTGCATTTGCAGTTTGACGGACCTCGCGTACCGTCAGCATGAGTTGCGACAGGCCTTCCAACGCAAAAAACTCGCTTTGCAGGGGGATTAGCACTGAATGCGCCGCAATCATCGCATTCACCGTCAGCAAGTTCAGCGACGGCGGGCAATCAATTAGGATGTAATCCAGATCATATTTGTCCATGGCTGTTTGGCGCAGAGCATCATGCAACAGAAAACTGCGTTTTTCATTGGACATCAGCTCAATATCAGCCGAGCTGAGATCAACAGTTGCCGGGACAATAGACATGTTTGAGGACTCTGTGGTTTGGATCACATCGTCCAACTCCACTTCACCTGTCAAAAGATCGTATGTGGTGTGGATCCGGTCTTCTACGTCCACACCTAGGCCTGTGGATGCATTGCCTTGAGGATCGAGGTCCACCAAGAGCACCTTAAACCCCTCTTCTGCCAAGGCAGCAGCAAGGTTGATTGTCGTTGTGGTTTTGCCCACGCCACCTTTTTGGTTGGCCACTGCGATGATTTTTGGCCCTTTAGGGCGTGTGGGATCCGACACGTTTGAGCTCTCCGATCTTCAGAATGACCGCTTCTGGGTCCGTGATACTTTTTACCACTTCGCAATCAAATGACCACGATTTCTGTGCGGATTGCAGTTCTTTTTCCCACCGCGCGCCCTTTAGGAACACAGCGGTACCAGTTGCCGCTAGATGCCGATCTGAAAATTCCAAGAGAAGAGTGAGATCAGCCAAGGCCCGGGCGGAGAGCACATCTGCGTTCTGAACAGCTGCTTTCTCAATACGATCAGTGACAACAGTTGCCGATACGCCTGTCTCGCGAAGGACCGTGCGGAGAAAAGCGCACTTTCTCTGATCACTTTCGATCAGAGTGACGTTCTTTGGCGCGACAGCCTCGCCAGTAGCCAAGGCAATGACAAGGCCTGGGAAACCACCGCCGCTGCCAATATCCACCCAATGCTCGGCGCTGAGTGGAGCACACCGTAGTGTTTGAACAGAATCCAATATGTGCCGGTTCCAGAGATCATCAATTGTCGATTTTGACACCAAATTAATGCGTGGATTCCATTTCACCAGGAGATCTGCAAGGATTTCCAGCCGCTGCAGTGTTTCACGTGAAACATTCAGATCATTTTTGAGGTGTTCTGGACAAGGCATTATGCAGATCTCGCCTTCTTGGCTTGACGCAACTTGGCCATCAAAAGTGTCAGTGCCGCTGGTGTCATTCCATCGATACGACCCGCCTGTCCCAAATTTGACGGACGTACCGCATTGAGCTTCGTCTTGAGTTCGTTGCTCAGACCTTCAATATCGTCGAAATCAAAATCAGATGGAATGATTTTCGTCTCATCTCGGCGCATCGCTTCCACATCACGCTTTTGACGTTCAATGTAGTTTGCATAAAGGGCATCGCGCTCCAATTGTTCCTGTATTTCTGGCTGGGCCGTTCCAAGGCGCTCTTCAAGCGCAATGAGATCCGAGAACCCAACCTCCGGAAACGACAGAACTTGGAAAGCTGTACGGCGATTTCCGTCTTGATTCACCATGATACCAACCGCGTTGAGCTCTTTTGGGGTGTAGCTCGTACCTTCCAGCAAAGCTTTTCCGGCCACAAGCTGATCCTGTTTGTCGGAAAAGCTGGCCTTTCGCACCTCCCCAATCAAGCCAAGTTGCATGGCAACTGGTGTTAGCCGTTGGTCCGCATTGTCCGCGCGCAGAGACAGGCGGAACTCAGCTCGAGAGGTGAACATGCGGTAAGGTTCCGTCACGCCCCGAGTGATCAGGTCATCTACCATCACACCAATGTAGCTGTCGGAACGACTAAAATGGTGTGGGTCTTTGCCTTGGGCAGACAAAGCGGCATTTAATCCAGCCACCAATCCCTGTGCAGCCGCCTCCTCATAACCCGTGGTGCCGTTGATTTGCCCAGCGAGATACAGTCCTGGAACGTTCTTAACACCCAATTCAGCGTTCAAAGCACGCGGGTCAACATAGTCGTATTCGATGGCATAACCGGGCTGAAGGATCTCAACTTGTTCCAGCCCATAGATGGACCGGACGTAAGCTTCTTGGACATCAACCGGCAGCGAGGTCGATATGCCATTGGGATACACGGTGTCATCATCCAATCCTTCCGGCTCCAAGAAGACCTGATGTGAATCCTTGTCGGCAAACCGCACAATCTTATCTTCGATCGATGGACAATAGCGTGGCCCAACCCCATCAATGTGGCCGCCATACATTGCGGAGCGCGCCAGATTCTCGCGAATAATGTCATGTGTTTTGGCATTTGTATGCGTGATGCCACATGCGACCTGACGGGCAGCCGGTTTCTTGTTCATGAAAGAGAACATCACCGGGGCGTCATCACCTGGTTGGCTATCGAGCAAATCCCACTTGATGGTCTTACCGTCCAAACGAGGCGGTGTACCTGTTTTGAGGCGGCCTAAGGGGAGGTTAAAGCTATCGATTCGCTCTGCCAGTTTGACCGAGGCATTGTCACCCATGCGACCGCCTGAATGTGAGACGTCCCCGATATGGATCACACCGCGCAGGAAGGTACCTGTGGTCAATACAACCGCATGTGCCCTGATTTCAGAGCCATCAGCAAGGACAACACCACGAACAGCATTATCCTTCATACGAAAGTCGATGGCCTCACCTTCTACAATTTTCAGGTTTGGTGTGGCTTCGATCTCTGCCAACATTTCCGTACGGTAGATTTTGCGGTCAGATTGCGCACGCGGCCCTTGCACTGCTGGACCCTTACGTCGGTTCAAAAGTCGAAATTGTATACCAGCCTTGTCTGCAATGCGGCCCATGACCCCATCAAGCGCGTCAACTTCCCGAACAAGATGCCCCTTTCCCAGCCCGCCAATCGCCGGGTTGCAAGACATGACGCCAATGCCAGACTTTTTCAAAGTTATGAGCGCGGTGTTCGCACCCATACGGGCAGAGGCCGCGGCGGCATCGACGCCGGCGTGACCGCCTCCAACTACAATGACGTCAAAATGTTTCACGTGAAACACTCCTCAAATTTGATTCACTTTCCGATACAAAAGCTCGAAAAGATTTCGTCCAGCAAGTTCTCTACATCGACATGACCAACAAGGGAATCAAGGGCACGAATCGCCGTGCGCAGTTCTTCGGCGCCTATATCATAGTGATCCGGCCCCAAGGCGATAACCGTGCGCGCAGCCTCCAGGGACTCCGAGGCCCGCTTCATTGCAATCCGATGACGTTCCCGCGTTGCTACGCCGGATCGCCCGGCTAGTTCAGAAAGCTTGGTAGTGATCTCCGCGACCAATTCGGACACACCAAATCCGGTTTTCCCCGATATAGCATTTTGCGGGTTATCCAGTGTGTCTGCCTTGGCAGACCGGATCACATCATTTGACAGAGGCGCAAAGTCTGGATCTTCGCCTTCAGACGTCAGAAAAACCCGAAGATCAGCCGCGCCTGCCCTTTCACGGGCCCGTTGAATACCAATGCCTTCGACGTGATCATCGGTTTCGCGCAAACCCGCCGTGTCCAGCAATGTCACAGGCAGGCCGTTCAATTCCATACGCACTTCGATCACGTCACGCGTGGTGCCGGCATATTCTGATGTGATGGCCGCTTCACGCCCGGCAAGCGCGTTGAGAAGCGTGGATTTTCCAACATTGGGAGCGCCGAGGATGGCAACTTCAAAACCGGTGCGAATGCGCTCGGCGCTATCGACACCTGCAATTTCTTTATCGAGCTCAGCGCGCACACTAGCCAGAAGGTCTGTCACTTCTGGCGTCACATCAACCGGCACGTCTTCGTCTGCAAAATCAATCGTGGCTTCGATCAAGGCCGCAGCGCGAATAAGATCAGTGCGCCATTTTCCGGCAAGATTTCCAAGATCACCTGAAAGAACACGCAAGGCTTGCCGTCGCTGGGCCTCTGTCTCCGCATCAATCAGGTCGGCGAGACCTTCGACCTGAGCCAGGTCGAGGCATCCATTTTCCAGAGCCCGACGGGTAAACTCCCCGGCTTCTGCCAGCCGCAGTCCATCCATTTCTGAAAGTTCACGCAAAACCGCATTCACCACAGCGGTGGAGCCATGCAGGTGCAGTTCCAGTACGTCTTCTCCGGTGAAACTGGCGCTCTCTTCGAAATAAAGCACCAAAGCCTTGTCCAGGCGACGCCCCTCGCGGTCTTTCAGCAGCTTGAGCGCAGCCAAACGCGGCTTTGGAAGCGCGCCAAAAAGCGCCCTGCCCGCTTCAACAACCTGCGAACCGGACACACGAACGACAGCGACCCCCGCTTTACCGGGGGCCGTTGCTAGAGCGAAAATTGTGTCAGCCACATAGGCCATCACGCATCCTTTAGGTGTTCATCGAGTCAAAGAAATCGCTATTGCTCTTGGTTTGCTTAAGCTTGCCAAGCAAGAACTCCACAGCATCGGTGGTGCCCATCGGGTTGAGAATGCGGCGCAGGACGTATGTCTTGGCCAAATCCCCTTTTTCGATGAGCAGATCTTCCTTCCGCGTGCCGGATTTGAGAATGTCGATCGCTGGGAAGACACGTTTGTCTGCCACTTTGCGGTCCAGCACGATCTCAGAGTTACCGGTGCCTTTGAATTCTTCGAAGATCACTTCGTCCATGCGTGAGCCGGTGTCGATCAGCGCTGTGGAAATGATGGTGAGTGAGCCACCCTCTTCGATGTTACGGGCCGCACCAAAGAAACGTTTGGGGCGTTGCAGCGCGTTGGCATCCACACCACCGGTCAAAACTTTACCCGAGGACGGCACTACAGTGTTGAAGGCGCGACCAAGTCTTGTGATCGAGTCCAGAAGGATCACAACATCTCGTTTATGTTCAACAAGACGCTTGGCTTTTTCAATCACCATTTCAGAAACCGCCACGTGACGTGTGGCCGGCTCATCAAAGGTCGAAGAAACAACTTCGCCTTTGACGTTGCGCTGCATGTCCGTCACCTCTTCGGGACGTTCATCAATTAGCAGAACGATCAGGTAACACTCTGGGTGGTTGGCCTCGATGCTGTGTGCAATATTCTGCAACAGTACGGTTTTACCTGTACGTGGCGGCGCGACGATTAGGGAACGCTGCCCCTTACCGATTGGCGCAACAAGGTCAATGATCCGAGCGGAACGATCCTTGATGGTCGGATCTTCGATCTCCATCTTCAAACGCTCATCAGGATACAGCGGCGTGAGGTTATCAAACGCGATTTTGTGTTTGGCTTTCTCAGGCGCCTCAAAGTTGATCTGAGACACGCCTGTGAGCGCGAAATAGCGTTCTGTGTCACCTGGGGCGGTCATAACCCCATTCACGGTGTCACCGGTGCGCAGAGAGTACTTACGGATCATTTCAGGGGAGACGTAGATGTCATCGGGACCCGGCAAGTAGTTTGCCTCTGGAGAGCGCAAGAAACCGAAGCCGTCTTGCAGCACCTCGAGCACACCATCGCCGGAGATTTCCCATCCATCATCTGCGCGTTCCCGCAGAATTTGGAACATCATCTCGCCTTTGCGCATAGTGGAGGCGTTTTCGATCTCCAGCTCTTCGGCCATTGCCAAGAGATCTTTGGGGCTTTTGGCTTTCAACGTGCCAAGAGCAAGCTTTTCTTGTGTCATGAAAATATCCTGTGCTGCCCGAATGCGGGGCAGATCATGTACTCTGTATCTGGAAGACACTTAGCCCGGACGGGCCAGTTGGCGGCAGTTCTACGCCACTTTCTTCGCCTGAGTCAAACGCTTCAGAACTTTACAACAACTGAGACCACAATCAGAACCATCAAAACCGTCGGAACTTCATTCATCAAGCGATACTGGCGGCCGGAGAGTTTGTTTTCATCTCGGCCAAACTTCTTTCGCATAATCATCAGCCAGTGATCAAACACTGTCATGGAGAGCACGCCAAAAGCTTTGGTGTAGGGCCAGATTGCCGACCAATCGACCACACCAGGGGTGAACACCAGCGTGAGACCTGCGATCCAAGCAACAATGCTGGCGGGTGCCATGATGTAGCGCTGAAGCTTATATTCCATAACCTTCAAAGTTTCGTCGAGTTGATCGCCCTGCTGCGCTCGTTCTGCGTGATAGACGAAGAGTCGAGGTAGATAAAAAATACCTGCCATCCAGCTGATCACTGCGATGATGTGCAGAGAAAGCACGTAAGGGTAAATATCGACGAGAAAGTAACTCATGATGGTTTGATCCTGATCGAAGCCGGGCCCTCTCTATAATAAATAAATATATATAGAAAAGGATGATGATTAAGTAGGGAGGTCCAATCCTGTGGATTATTGAGTTTCCCTAGGACTTACCCACATCTGAATGGTTCGCTCTGATCTGTATCAACATCTGGTGAGAAAGTTAAAAGGAGTAAACAATTTCAGTGGCTTGAGAGAAAAGTGACAGCTGTATGACTGTGGGTAACTGCGTGGAGATACCGGTATGCGGGTGATTCCTCCCACAGGCAAAGTTTTCCCTGTCCACCGTGCAGAAAATCGGGAGATTTCCTTGAAGCGGGGGTGAGTTTCCCCAGCTTGCAAAATCCCACAGAAATTTCCAGAAAGGACTCCAAAGAAGTTCCTTCCTTTCTCCACGGAATTATCCACATGACCGCACCCTTGATCCTTGCCTCAGGCTCCGAGATACGGGCTCAGCTCCTATCTAAAGCCAATGTTGGTTACGAAACTGTTAAACCGCGCGTAGATGAGGAGTTGATTAAGCGATCATTGCAGGCAGAGGGGGCTACGCCACGTGATGTGGCGGATGCTCTGGCCGAGGCAAAAGCCCGTAAGGTGAGCTTGAAGCGGCCAGAGGCGTTGGTTTTGGGTTGTGATCAGGTTCTTGATTTTCAGGGCACAATTTTCTCAAAGCCCGAAAGTGTCGAGTATGCGCGCAATCAGCTGCTGTTGTTGCGTGGTCAGCGTCATATGTTGTTGTCTGCATCTGTGATCTATCAGAATGGCGAACCGCTTTGGCGTCATGTGGGCGTCGTACGCCTGTTCATGCGGCAATTCAGCAACGACTTTCTTGAGGGCTACTTGTTTCGCAACTTTGACAGCATCCGTCATTCCGTTGGTGGGTATAAGTTGGAAGAAGAAGGCGTGCGCCTGTTTGACAAAATCGACGGGGACTATTTCACCGTACTTGGCATGCCGCTTGTAGAAATTCTGTCGTTCCTGACGACACGGGGAGAATTGCCACAATGACATTGCCGTCCATTCCTTTGGCGGGGGTGATCGGAAATCCGATCGCGCACTCCAAGTCGCCGCTCCTGCATGGGCATTGGCTCAAGACCTACGACATCGCGGGACATTATGTGCCGCTCGAAGTCGAAGCAGATGCTTTGGGCGATGTTTTGAAGGCCATGCCAAAGATGGGGTTTGTTGGTTGCAACGTGACCATTCCTCATAAAGAGCGGGTGATGCAGTTTGTCGATCAGATCACCGATCGCGCGACGCTGATCGGGGCGGTGAACACGCTGATATTTCTCAATGACGGCAGCATCTTGGGTGACAATACAGATGGCTATGGCTTTATCGAAAACCTGCGTCAGGGTGCCCCAGAATGGGATGCTCCTGCTGGGCCAGCTGTTGTTCTTGGTGCAGGAGGCGCCGCGCGGGCGGTTGTGGCGTCCTTATTGGATGCTGGCGTGCCGGAGATATTGCTGACCAACCGAACACGGGTGCGTGCGGACAAACTTCGTGAAGATTTTGGTGCGCGGGTAAAAGTGGTGGAGTGGGTGCAAGCAGGTAATATTTTGGAAAAAGCTGCCACATTGGTGAACACCACGTCGCTTGGCATGGTTGGAAAATCGGAGCTTCGCGTGCCGATGGATGGTCTGCGCAAGGAAACTGTTGTGACGGATTTGGTTTATACGCCACTGACCACAAATTTCTTGCGGACCGCAAATGAAGCTGGCTGTGTGACCGTGGATGGTTTGGGCATGTTGTTGCATCAAGCTGTCCCAGGGTTTGAGCGCTGGTTTGGGCGTCGGCCCATTGTAGATGACGAAACACGTCGGGTTGTTTTGGGATGAGCTTTAAGCTGGGGCTGACCGGATCGATTGGCATGGGAAAGTCGACTACGGCGCAGCTGTTTGTTGAAGTGGGCTGCGGGCTTTGGGATGCAGATGCGGCGGTACATCGGCTGTATGACGTCGGCGGTGCAGCAGTTTCGCCCATGCAGGCTGCGTTTCCTGAGGCAGTCATTGATGGGTCGGTGTCGCGAGACAAACTGAAGGAGGCGATAGGACGAGATTCATCTGCTTTGAAGGTTATTGAAGAGATTGTGCATCCTTTGGTGGCGGAGGATCGCGCGGCGTTTATTGCATCTGCCACCGCTGACATCTTGGTCTTTGACATTCCTTTGCTGTTTGAAACCGGCGGGAATGAGGCCATGGATGCGGTTGTGTGCGTCTCTATTTCAGCTGAAATTCAGCGAGAACGTGTTTTGGCGCGGGGCACGATGACTGAGGCGCAGTTTGAGAATATCCGCGCCAAGCAGATGCCAAACGATGAAAAAGTTTTCAAATCAGATTATGTTGTGATCACCGATACGCTTGACCATGCACGTGTGCAGGTGGAGAAGATCGTGACCACCATCAGAGGGCAGATGACCAATGCGTGAAATCGTACTCGATACGGAAACCACCGGGTTCGATCCATTCTCCGGCGACCGGATTGTCGAAATTGGGGCGCTGGAACTCTACAACCATCTGCCAACGGGGGAGACGTTTCACGTTTACATCAACCCGGAGCGTGGGATGCCGGAAGAGGCGTTTGGGGTGCATGGGATTGGCCCGGATTTGTTGGATGTGCCGCGTGATGCGCAGCCTGGCGAAGTCACGCTAAAAGATAAAAAGCTGTTTTCGGCACATGGTCAGGCATTTTTGGATTTCATTGGTCCAGAAAGCAAACTTGTCATTCACAACGCCAAATTTGACATGAAGTTTCTGAATGCTGAGCTTGGCTGGATGAACCTGCCAGAGATCCCGATGGATCGGGCATTGGACACCTTGGCGATCGCACGTAAGAAGTTTCCCGGGTCGCCAGCGACATTGGATGCGTTGTGTCGCCGGTTTGGAATCGACAACACCTCGCGGACGTTGCACGGCGCGTTGCTTGACTCCGAAATCCTGGCGGAAGTCTATCTGGAATTGATTGGTGGACGACAACCGGATTTGGTGCTCGCATCCGGTGGCGGTGGGAAATCCAAGTCTGTGCAAGCAGATGATTGGCGCCCAAGTAAGCGGGCCACACCCCTGCCCTCCCGTTTGACTGAAGGAGAGGCGGCGGCACATGACGAGTTTGTGCAGAAGATGGGTGAAAATGCTCTGTGGACTAAACTAGGCTAGACATAAAAAAAGGCGCCGCCTGAAAAGGCAGCGCCTGAAATCTCAAGACCGGGCCGCTTAGTTTGCGACAGGCTGCTCTTCCTGTGCACGACGCTGCAATTCGGAGCGGTACAGCGCCACAAAGTCGATAGTTTCGAGGTTCAGCGGCGGGAAGCCACCGTCACGTGTGACATCAGAAACGATGCGACGTACAAATGGGAACAGCATGCGCGGGCATTCGATCAGCAGGAACGGGTGCAGCTGATCTTCTGGTACACCTTCCACGTGGAACACGCCGGCGTAATCCATCTCCAAAATGAACATCTCAGCGCCGTCATCTTTGTTTTTGGCGGTGATGTTGAGCTTCATCGCCACTTCAAACTGATGATCAGCGTTGCGCTTTTTGGCATCCAAATTGACTTGAACCTGAACGTCCGGCTGCGGGTTACCCGCAGAGCCTTTTTGAGCCAAAATGTTTTCGAACGACATGTCGCGTACGAATTGGGTCAGTACGTTCATTTTCAGCTGCGGCGCTTGGGCAGCACCGTTTTCGTTTTCCGCCATGGGAGTCTCCAAAATATTCGTTTGCCCTGCTTTAACAGGTCAAATTAGGTGTCTCAATGTTTAGTCCAACCGGATGGCTTATGCGTGTGATTTTTGGCGCTGTCCAGCTGCTGTGCCGCGCCGTTTTTGGCGGGATCAACCTCGGAAAATTCGCCATCGATCACGTCTGACTCCGCAGGATGACGGCCGTGATTTCCTGGGCCCGCATGAAAGGTCGCAGACTGAGTGCTGCCCATTGTGAAACCTTGGACGCGAACACGGCTGCGCGCAAAATTGAACATCATTTTTCGGAATAGTGGTGTCAGCAGGGCAAATCCCACAGCATCTGTGAAAAAGCCCGGGGTCAAAAGCAGAACGCCAGCGATGAGGATCATTGCGCCGTGGGCCAAAGGTTCCGTCGGATCATTCAATTCATTGAAGGATTTTTGCACATTTCCAATGGCCGCAAGTCCCTGAGAGCGGACCAAATGCGTGCCAAGGATGGCGGTGAGCAATACAATGGCAAGCGTTGGCCAAAGACCAATAGCGCCACCAACGCTGATGAACAGGGCAATTTCGATCATGGGGATCGCAACAAAGGCCAACAAGAGCCACATCTTAGCTTTACTCCAATGCTTCTTTTGGCGAGGTGGACTTGACCCCGCGCGTGACTTACATAAGTGCGAGAGAACAGTGTTTCCATGCCCAACATGAGGTTCAAATGAACTCCTCCCTAATTCAACTTCTGGTTCTTGCCGGTATTGCCGTGTTTCTGATCTTGCGTTTGCGCAATGTTTTGGGGACTCGAGAGGGATACGAAGAGCCTCGTCAAGAGGGTGTATCCCCCGCGCGTCGCAAAGGCCCTGACCTCGAAGTGATCGAAGGTGGACCGGATCAAGACATTCTGGATCATGCGGAAGAAGGCAGCGTGACCGCTCTTGCTCTTGCTAAAATGAAGTCGATTGATCCGCAGTTTGGTGTGAGCGATTTCCTTGGCGGGGCACGCGGCGCCTATGAGATGATCCTGATGGCGTTTGAAAAAGGCGATCTTGGTGAAATCAAGACTTTCTTGGGTGACGAAGTTTATGAAAGCTTTGCTCAGGTTGTAGAGATGCGGGCCGACAAAGGTTTGACCGTTGAGAGCGAGTTTATCGGCGTCCGCGAAATGGCGCTCCAAGCGGCGCATTTTGATGAGACCACCAAAGAAGGCGAAATCACTGTGCGCTATGTTGGCGAACTGACGCATGTTGTGCGCGACAACGGCGGCGACATTGTTGAGGGCAACGAAAGCCAGATTAAGCGCCAAAAGGACGTTTGGACCTTTGCACGCGCGATGGGATCAAACGATCCAAACTGGCAGCTTGTTGCCACGGGCGAATGATCCGGGCGTTTCGGGCGGCATTGGCCGCGGTCTTTGTTTTGACCGGAGGGGCAGCTATGTCCGAAACTCATATGAAAATATTGTCTTTTGAAGACCTTGACGGGTGGGCCGCGGATGATCACGAGGCCGCCCGTGAAGTGTTTTTGAACACTTGCAATGACTTTGATGCGCCGGATTGGCAAACGCTTTGTGCGGCGGCCACAGGCATTGAAGATGCGCGTAAGTTTTTTGAGCTTCTGTTCCGGCCGGTTCTGATTGAGGAAGCGAAAAAAGGCGCGCTATTCACGGGATATTTCGAGCCTGAATTGGACGGGTCTTTGACGCCAAGTGGCCGATATCGTTTTCCTATCTATCGTTTGCCAACTGAGGCACGAGATGGAAAGTGGATTTCGCGGCGGGAAATCGAAACCACTGGGGCGCTCAAAGGGCGTGGTTTGGAAATTGCCTGGGTGGATGACTCGGTGGAGTTGTTTTTCCTGCAAATTCAGGGGTCCGGGCGCATTCGTTTGCCCAATGGGTCCTACATCCGTGTGGGCTATGGTGGTGCCAATGGGCATAAGTATCGCTCCATTGGGGCCGAGTTGGTGCGGCGTGGTGTTTACAATGCGCATCAGGTTAGTGCGCAGGTCATCAAAAATTGGGTGAAGCGCAATCCGGTGGATGGGGCTGAGTTGCTGCGTCACAACGACAGTTTTGTGTTCTTTCGTGAAGTAAGTCGTGTGCCAGCCCACAAAGGTCCGCTTGGGGCCATGAACCGGTCGATCACGGCAATGCGGTCGGTGGCGGTGGACCCTAAATTTACACCACTTGGTGCGCCCGTGTGGGTTGAGAAAGACGGCGCAGGTCCTTTGCGCCGATTGATGATTGCCCAGGACACTGGCTCGGCCATCAAAGGTGCACAACGGGCGGATATTTTCTTTGGTACCGGCGATGCGGCGGGCAAGGCGGCGGGAACGCTCAAGGATCCGGGACGCATGGTGGTGCTGCTTCCGATACAGCGGGCGTATGCGATGCTGCCGGAGTCGGTTCTGTGACACGGCGGAAATTGAGTGAAGATGAAGTCACCCTCTGGCGGAAGGTGGCGGATACGGCTGAGCGGTTGCATCCCGGCGCAAGTTCCCACGAGTTACCGAAACCCAAGCCAAAACCGACCAAAAAGACTCGCCCACATCTTTCCCCTGCTCTGCCAAGTTTTGAAGTTGGGGCCAAAGCACCTGTTGGACGGTCTGGCCATGACTTAATGGGCAGCGTGTCGGATCGGGTTGCACGGCAACCAGTGCACATGGACAAAAAAGCCTTTGGTCGGATGAAGCGTGGCAAGCTTAAGCCGGAAGGTAAAATCGACCTGCATGGCATGACGGCGGATCAGGCACATGGGGCCTTGACCGGCTATATTCTACGCGCCCATGGTGAAGGAAAACGGTTGGTTCTTGTGATCACTGGCAAAGGCAAAACGAGGCGCGATGAAGGGCCAATTCCAACTCGTCGTGGCGTTTTGAAACATCAAGTCCCGCAATGGTTTGCACTGCCTCCCTTGAAAGCGTGCATCCTTCAAGTGGCTGAAGCGCATATCCGTCACGGTGGTACCGGGGCGTACTACGTCTATTTACGCCGCTAAAGATCTGCGTGCGCGGGCGAAAGGGATCACCATGGTAGCGCTGGCAAAGGCAAAACAGATGGCAAAGGCGGCGAGCTGAGTTTCGTACAGTACGCCGCTGTCGATCATCCAACCTGAAAGACCTGGCCCAAGTGCGGATCCCAGGACTGCGAAAGCCGCAACAGTGGCTTTGATTGCGCCGAGGTGTTGCGTACCGAAAAACTCTGACCATACCGAAGCTGGCAGAGTTGCTTGTCCGCCGCCTGCCAAGCCCATGAGCACCACGCCAAACGCAACCCACCCAACAGACGGAGCCCAGGCGTGCAATGCAAAAGCAGCCACCAAAGGCAGGAGGTAAAAGGGCATCAATCGAGATGCACCGACTCGGTCAATCAGCCAGCCAAACGTCAATGTGGATAGAGCGAAAGACAGGGTTCCCAGCGGAAAGACGGACACAAGAGCGAGATGCGACCAGCCTTTGATCTCCGCAAAATAGGTCTGTTGAAAGAAAAACACTGTAGAGAATGCGGGAAAGACCATCATTGCGGGAATAGCCGAGAGAAAGACAGGGTGCCGGATGGCCTCCCAGCGCGTCCACGACCGGCAGTCCATGCCCAAAGTGCTGTGCTCTGTGGCTATGTGTTGAGGGTCGCGTTCCTGTCGCAGTAACACGTAGATCACAGGGGCCATCAGGAGGCAGAAACACGCTGCCGTCACCCAAATGAGATGCCAGTCCATTCTGCTTTTCAGCCAGACAACAGTGATTGGCATCGTGGCCTCTGCAAGCATGAACCCCATGGTGGCAAAGGCCAATGCGCGACCGCGAGAGACGGCAAACCAGCGGGCCATCGCAACGGCAGAAATATGCGGCAGCATGCCTTGTGCAGTGAAACGCAATGCGAGAATGACAAAGGGAAGTGCCCAGACCCAAGACAGAAAAGCCAAGGCGACACAGGCACCGGCAAGGCATATCAACATGATTGGGCCAAGAATGCGCACACGAACATGATCTGCCAGCGTCCCAGCCCACAGCATAAGGAGTGCTGAGGTGCCGGTGCCAAGCATATAGATTGCCCCCCATTGGCTATGGGACAGTTCAAAGGAAGCCCGGATGTCAGCGGCAAACGTGCCAATAAAAAAGGTTTGGCCAAAACAGGACAGGAACATCAGCATTGCGCCGGGCAAAAGGTAGCGGCCATTTTGCCGAAGAAATGTGCCTGTCGAAATCATGATCCGCCGGGTGGGCCGGAGACCTGAATGGCGATTGCCTGATTGGAAACGCGGACTTTTTCAGCTTGTCGCAGAAGGAAATTTGGATCGTCTGGTGCAAGCAGTTCATCAAATGTGCGCGCATCACGCAGCAGTGCAATCAACGCAGGGCTTTCGGCAAACGTCATGTGGTTGCTGCTGCCGTCAGAGAAACTGGAGACATCAAACACAATCACCGGTAAGTCCGCGAGCAGGTCTGGGTTTGAGAGCTGCCCCAATCGTTGCGTTGAGCGGTTGATCCGACTGGAGAGGCGTAGGGCGCTGTCTTCTGTCGAAGTCAAAATCACGGTCGATTCAGGTAGTGATTTTATGGGCTCCAGGTTACGCAGGAACAAATCAACAGGCATGTCCGGTGAAATCAGTGCCAGCGCATCGATGTTGCGTGCGGTCCAGCCGGGCTCCTTGAGCTCGATCTGCCTCAGCGTTTCAGTGATCAAAAACGTGCCAAGGGAATGTCCAACGAGTAAAAGGCGATCAGATTTGGATTTTGCAAGGGCACGCAGCGTGCGCTCAAGATCGTCGCGTGAGAACAAGGCGCTTTCCCGGTCGTGCGCATATCCCAAGGGACTGCCCGCGCTGGCCCAGGCGAAATTTACCACGGTGCCAGGCATATTAAAATCGGTCTGAAGCTGGGCAATGCGGAACAGGCTATCTTGGTAGGTGTTGTAGTACCCATGCACAAAAACGGTGACTTCGCGATTGCGCCGGAGTTGGTCCGATAGGCTGGAAGACACCCTCTTTGCCAGCTCAGGCAGGGAGGCAATTTGAGCTTCTTTTGCGATTACAAAGTGCTTTTGTGGATCCGGGCGGGCATGGAACGTAGGCGCTTCGCCGGCTGAGTGTTCAGGTGGAATAGACACTGTTGTGTCCAGGAAAGTCAGCTCTGAATTACGCGTGTTTGCCAGATACCCCTGCGCGTTTTGCTGTCGGTTGGTGACAACAAAAATCTGGCGTGTGTTGGGGGAAGCTAATGCCTCAGGTTGAACTGGCGCCGTGATACGATCTGCGCAGGCGGACACAAGGCAACACGTGAGTATGATAATAAGGCGGCGCACAAAAAAATCCCGGCAATGCTAAGTTGCCGGGACTATGCCGAGGAACGATAAAAGCTGCTAGGGGAAATCAGAGCACGTAGCGGCTGACGTCCATAGATTTTGAAAGCTCGCCCAGATTCGTGTCTACAAAGGCGGAATCGACTGTGATTTCATCGCCAGAGCGGTCCGGGGCGGTGAAGCTCAACTCCTCAAAAACGCGTTCCATAACTGTGTAAAGGCGGCGCGCACCGATGTTTTCAATCGATTGGTTTACGTCTGCTGCAATTTTGGCCAGGGCTGCGATGCCATCTTCGGTGAAGGTGACGGTAACTTCTTCGGTGCCCATCAGTGCAGTGTATTGGCGGGTCAGGGCATTGTCAGTTTCGGTGAGGATGCGCACGAAGTCTTCTTCGGTCAGCGCGCGCAATTCTACTCGGATTGGCAAGCGACCTTGCAATTCTGGCAGAAGGTCAGATGGTTTGGCGATGTGGAAAGCGCCGGAGGCAATGAAGAGGATGTGGTCAGTTTTTACAGGGCCGTGTTTGGTGGAGACTGTGGTGCCTTCGATCAGGGGCAGCAGATCGCGTTGCACACCTTCGCGGGACACGTCACCACCCCGGGCTTCCTGACGGGCACAGACCTTGTCGATTTCGTCCAAGAACACGATACCGTTTTGCTCCACGGATTGAAGCGCAGCCGCGTTGACGGTTTCATCGTCCAGAAGTTTGTCTGCTTCGTCAGAGATCAACACTTCGTAGCTTTCAGAAACGGTCATGCGTTTCTTGGTGGTACGGCCGCCCATGGCTTTGCCAAAGATATCACCGAGGTTCATCATACCCATCTGCCCACCGGGTTGGCCGGGCACGTCGAACATGCCGCCCAATGGGTTGGAGCTGTCCGCAACTTCAAGTTCAATGATCGTATCATCCAGCAGACCGTCTTTGAGTTTTTTCCGGAACATTTCCCGGGTGGCTTCGCGGGCCTCTGTGCCAGCAATGGCCTCGATCACGCGCTCTTCGGCGGCGGCGTGGGCTTTGACCTTCACGTCTTCGCGCATGTGTTCTCGGGTTTGGATGATGGCGGCATCGACCAGATCACGGATGATTTGCTCCACATCGCGGCCGACGTAGCCGACCTCAGTGAACTTGGTGGCCTCAACTTTGATAAATGGGGCGCGGGCGAGTTTGGCCAGACGGCGGGAGATCTCGGTTTTGCCCACTCCGGTGGGGCCAATCATCAGGATGTTCTTGGGATAGACTTCATCACGGATGTCATCAGACAGCTGTTTGCGGCGCCAGCGATTGCGCAGAGCCACGGCCACGGCGCGTTTTGCGTCGTTTTGGCCAATGATGAATCGGTCAAGTTCGGAAACAATTTCACGAGGCGTGAGATCAGTCATAGGGGTGTCCAATCAGTGAGAGGGCGGTAGGCGGTGCAGCGGCAGAATGCCGGACAAAGGCGCAAGAAGGGCCGCGCGGAAGCGGGACCAGAACGCGCCGAGCACCACCAAGAAGATGCCGAGGAAGAGGATGGTGAACGCTGCGCCCTCGCCGTCAAAGACGATGCTGGCCAGGGCAACGGTGTAGCCGATGGCCGCAATCAGGAAGGAGCGGCGGTCGATGATGATAGCGATGGCGGCAAAGCCAAGCAGGAAGAGCATGAGTGCCATGTGGGCGCTGTTGCCGCCAGCTTCGAGAAGCGTCAGAGCGACTGTATTGATCAGGGCTGGTGCGGCGACAACGTGTAGCCAGAAGCCTTGCGCACTGCGACGGGTGACACGGTGCGGGTCGGACATGTCGAAAAACATGGCGACGGCGAACACGGCAATGCCAACGCCCAACGTGATAAAGGCAAAAGGTCCGCCTGCAGAGAGCAAGAACAGGTCTTGAGGGCTGGTCGGGGTGCCGGATTGGTTGGCGCCAAGCATCAGCGCGATGCCAAAAACGCCAAGCGCGATCAGCGCCATGGCAAAAGGCACGCGGAAGCGCAGCCAGAAGATGAGCGTCGCCAGGGTGGTGAGCGCGAGCGGCAGCGGCAGGCTTGAGAAGTCTTCCTGAGCCAGCATGAATGGCTGCGCGAAATAAGCGGTGATGCCGGAGCCTGCGTTGATGGCCCAGAGGATGGATAGGGCGATGGCCGGGGCCACCATGCGGCGGCGGCGGATGAAGTACTCTGACAACACCCAGATGACCCCAGCCGAGATGGCAGTCATGCTTACAATTTTGGCTTTGTAATTTACAATCTCAGTGGCCATGGCGATACCGTTCACCGCGGCCCATCCGCTGGCGAGGATCAACAGGCCAACAACGATAAAAATCTCGTTGAAGCCTTTGAACAGCTCAAACGGTTCGTCGCCAACGGCGAGCTCTTCACGTGCGCCACGGCGACTGTCTGCTAGCGCAGCCAGGGACGCGGCCTGTTGTTCATTCAGCAGGCCAGAGCCAACCGCGGCGCGAAGATCATCTTTGTTAATCATGACGTGTGGGTCTCTCGTTACGCGAGCACTTTGCTAAACAACTCGTCTTTCATCATGTCATCAAACCACTCGGGATAACGACGGCCTGGGACTGCTGCGTCATCCAGCGCGGCCATCTCATCTTCGCTGAGCGCGATATTGGCGGCGGCGATGCCACTTTCAAGCTGGCTCAGCTTGGACGCGCCGATGATGACAGTGTGATCGCGGCGTTTGTTCAAGATCCAGGCTTGGGCAATTTGGGCCGGTGTGGCGTTGTGCGTCTCAGCGGCTGATGTCAGCGCAGAGATCGCGGCGATGGCTTGATCCTTGGAGACTTGCAGGAAGTCACCTTCAGCCAGACGACCATCGCTGTCTTCCAGCTTGTTGAGGTCGTATTTGCCCGTCAAAAGACCGCCAGCGAGCGGGGACCACGCCATCAAACCGAGGCCAAACTCTTCACTCATGCGCAGGACATCCATTTCGATGTCACGGCCTACAGCGTTGTAGAGATATTGTCCTGCCACAAACTGGCTCATTCTGTTGTCACGCTGGAATTGCACCGCTTGCGCAACTTTCCATGCGGGCCAGTTGGAGACACCGATGTGGCGGACCTTGCCCGCGTCGATCACGGTTTGCAGGGTTGCCAAGGTCTCTTCCATCGGGGTGGTGAAGTCGGTTTTGTGCAGAACCAGAAGGTCGATCCAATCAGTGTTCAGCCGTTTTAGGCAGCTGTCGACGGACGACAGAATATGGCCTCGTGACAGGCCTGCGTCAGTGACGCGATCGCTTTGGCGGAACCCAAGTTTAGTGCAGATCACCGCATCGTTGCGCTTGCCTTTGAGGGTTTTGCCAAGGATGTCTTCAGCTTCGCCACTGGAATATCCATCTGCCGCATCAAAGAAGTTGATGCCACAGTCAAGCGCTAGATCAACCATGTTCTGGGCATCTTCCAGACCGACTTTGGCGACACCGGGGATCCAGTCGGAGCCGTGGGTGAAGGTCATGGTGCCAAGCGCCAAGCGGGACACCACAAGCCCGGAGTTGCCCATGCGTGTATAGGTCATATCACTCATTTGGAGATTTTCTCCACGGTGAGATTGCCATTGGTATAGACGCAAATATCGCTTGCGATGGCCATGGCCTTGCGGGCTACTTCCTCAGCGGACAAGTCAGTGTCCATGAGCGCGCGCCCTGCGGCCAAAGCGTAGTTGCCGCCCGAGCCGATGGCGGTGACGTCGTGCTCAGGTTCCAGCACGTCCCCTGCCCCGGTGATCACAAAGATATCGGTGCCGTCGGAGACAATCAGCATTGCTTCGAGCTTTTGCAGGTATTTGTCTGTGCGCCAGTCTTTGGCGAGTTCGACAGAAGCGCGGGCCAGCTGGCCTGGGGTGGCTTCGAGCTTGGCTTCTAGGCGCTCCAGAAGCGTGAAGGCGTCGGCGGTGGAGCCTGCAAATCCAGCAACGATGTCATATCCACCTGGACTCAGACGGCGGACCTTGCGCGCGGTGCCTTTGATCACTGTTTGGCCCAGAGAGACCTGTCCGTCTCCGGCAATCACAACTTCGTCACCCTTCTTCACACCAATGATGGTAGTGCCGTGCCAGCCGGGGAATTGGTCCTCAGACATCCAAATGCTCCTTCTATCCTTCGCTCTATATGAGCCTGCGGCAAGAAAGGCACAAGGGTATGGCTTGCGGGCGTGATTGCAAGGGCTTAGCGTCCGCCCTATGAGCAGTGAAACACAGGCCCGTTTTTACATTCCGTGGCCACATAGACAGCGCGCGGAAGCCGGGGATCACAATTTTATCAACAAGGTGGCCGATGTGGCCCGCTCTGCGGGCATGCAGGTCAGTTATGTCGATCCTAAGGAGGCTGACCCACGTCTTGGCGGATATTCCGTGTTCTATATGCGCGATCCGTTTGTGCGCAATTCGGTGACTTTGAGGAAAGCCTACCACTACCCGTTTTGGCATATCGAGCACACCAATGAACGGTGGCACTGGGAAGTTGCGCAAACGGCTTTTGATCCGTCAAAGATTGATGAAGCGGAAGCGCGAAAATTCTTTCAGGCTTGGCGACGACGGATTTATGAGCCTTTGCTGAAGTCCGTTGAGAAAGGTGATTTTGTCTATGTGCCGCTGCAGGGGAAGTTGCTTGAGAAACGCTATTTTCAGCACTGCAGCCCGGTTGAGATGGTGCAGCACGTCTTGGAACAGGAGCCTGATCGGGAGATTTGTCTCACACTGCACCCTGGGGAGAGCTACTCAGATGAAGAGCTGTTAGTTTTGGATAACATGGTTGCGAAGTATGCGCGCCTGTCTTTGCGTGCCGGCGGCATGGAAGAGCTTTTGCCAAAATGCGCCTACGTGGTGACGATGAATTCCAGCGTGGCTTTTGCCGGGTATTTCCTGAAAAAACCAAGTGTGCTGTTTGCTGGCATCGATTTCCACCACATTGCGGCCAATGTTGGTGTTTTGGGTGTCGACAGAGCTTTCGAGGCAGTGCGCGGTATGAAACCACCCTACCCTCAATATCTGTGGTGGTTCCTTCAGCAGATGTCGATCAATGCGGGACGGCCGGAAGCAGAAGACAAAATCAGGGCGCGATTGGCAGGGCTTGGGTGGCCTGTGTCTTGACCTTTAGAGCAAAAAAGGCGCCCCCATTGGAGCGCCTTTCGAAATCGGTATTTTGACCGGATCAGAGGGCGTCTTCGATCCAGCTTTGCAGAGCAGCCTTAGGGGCGGCGCCTGCACGGTTGGAGATCACCTGACCGTCTTTGAAGATGAACAGCGCAGGAATGCCACGCACACCCAGAGCAGCGGCTGCGCCCGGGTTGCTGTCCACATCAACTTTGGCAATTTTGATCTTGCCGTCCATTTCGGCGGAGAGCTCTTCGAGCGCTGGGCCGATTTGTTTACAAGGGCCACACCATTCGGCCCAGAAATCCACGACGACAGGCACGTCGGCGTTTTTTACTTCTTCGTCAAAGGTGGCATCGGTGACAGCGACGGTTGCCATTTGGAGGTCTCCTGAAAGAGGGTGCTGGTAAGTGTTGGTTCGAGGGAACCTAGGTTTGCGAAGCGGGGTCGTCAAGATATGGTGTGGCTGCAAGCGATTTTGTCACAAGATCGTGTGGCAGTTCCATCAACTCAGCTGTGGCCGTCCAAAGGATGGCGGTTCTGATGGGCGTGTCAAAAATCTGTTCCAAAGCATGGGTGTATGCCCCCATTTGCCGCAGAATGCCGTCTGGTGTTGCTGTTGCAGAGCTTGGAACCGTGGCATTTGTTTTGAAATCAATTGCCCAGACGCAATCGTCCTGAACGACCAAGCGGTCGATGATGCCATGAAGACGGCTCGCGCCAAGATCAGCGGTGACAGGAACTTCGGCAAGCGCTGTCGGATCAAATATCCACGTAAGTTCTGGTTTGGTTAGGGCGTGTGTGGCTTCGGCTAGAAGGTCTGAAAGTTGACCAACGGGCATATCGACAAGATCGTCCTGCAATAAGGATGTGGCAATGTCTTCCCATTTGGATTGTGGATAGGTTGGCAGGTGTTCGAGAAGCAGATGCAGCCATGTGCCGCGTTGCATGGCGGCGTCTTGGTCCAACCCCTGCGCACCGCCAAGAGCTTTGGCACCACCCAAATCCGACGGGCTTAGCGTGGTGGAGTGAGGAAGTGGTGCCGTGGTTGAGGTTTTGAGAAATTCTGGGACGTTTGTTTTGGGTGAACTTGCGGTTTTTGGTGAATTAGTGACGGTTCCAGCCCAATTGCCGTGGTCGATACGCAGACCTTCGCCACCTTCAAACTGACACGGCGCAGCGTCTGAAGCGATCATGGCTGCGCGGATGGTGTCATACCAGCTTTTGCCGTCTTTGCCCAAATCACCCGCTGCCGCAACGATCAGCCATTTCTCGGCGCGGGTCATGGCCACATAAAGCAGGCGCATCCGCTCCGCAGCTTGTGCTTCAGCCATGGCTTCCCGTGCGGAGGCCAGTGGCACGGGGGCAGTATCTGCGGGCATATTCCAAAGCGCGGTGCTTCCAACGGGAATAATAGGCGCATCCGTTTTGATCAGTCGCTTTCCGGTATCCGGCATGATGACGATGGGGGCTTCGAGACCTTTGGAGCCATGCACCGTCATCACACGGATACGGTTGGTCGCGTTGTCCATCTGGCGCTTGATTTCCAGATCGTCAGTTTGCATCCACTGTAAGAAGCCGGTGAGGCTAGGCACGGAGGATTTTTCGTAAGCCAAGGCCTGAGACAGCAGCGCGTTGATGCCGTCTTCCGCTTCCGCTCCTAGGCGGGCGAGAAAGGCATGGCGGCCGTTGTGACGGGTGAGTACCCTTTCAATGAGATCATAGGGGCGCAAGAAATCCGTATTGGCGCGCAGGTCATTCAGGATAGTCATGGTTTTGGGGTATTCCTCGCCACGTTCGCGTAGCGTGGCCCAAAGGTAGGTCTTTGGTGCACGTCTGTGCGCCAAATCGAACAACGCCTGTTCAGACCATCCAAACAGCGGTGATCGTAAGATCGTTGCCAGAGATAGGTCATCTTCAGGCGTGGCGAGGAAAGACAGCAGCGCCCCAAGGTCACGCACAGCCATTTCGCCACCCACCTTCAAGCGGTCTGCACCGGCGATAGGCAAGCCGTGTAATTTACAGGCGCGGATGATTTCATGAAACAGGTCCGAGCGGCGTTGAACAAGTATAAGAAAATCACCGGGCTCAATTTTGCGCTGCCTATAAGCACCATCCGGGCCGCGTTTGTCAGCAATGGTGTCCTGTTTGATCATGCGCGCAATTTGTGCAGCGATCCGGTCTGCCAGAATAACTGTCTGGTGGGTGTCTCCTAGCCGGTCCACAGGATCAAACCATTCGTCTTTTTCTGCTTTGGCAACGGGTTCCACAACAGGCCAGAGGTCGACGCGGCCTGGCATGTCGTCATTAAACGCGATGTGGCGATTGCCCGTTGGGAAACCCGCATCGGAGTGGTTTTCAAAGCACGTGTCGACAAGGTCGAGAACGGCAGGTGAAGAGCGGAAGGAATACTCCAAGCTCAGATCTTGCAGCTGGCGTTCGGTGGGCATTAATCGCGCGGCAAACTCATCGCGCATACGATCAAACTCTGCTGGATCGGCACCTTGGAAGCTGTAAATCGACTGCTTTTTATCGCCCACAACAAATATGGTGCGCGTGTCATCATCCCGTGCGCCAGAGCCAGAGGTGAATTCTTGGGCCAGTCGTTCAATCACCTGCCACTGTACCGGACTGGTGTCCTGTGCTTCGTCCACAAGGATATGGTCAATCCCGCCGTCCAGGCGATAGAGCACCCATTCTGCCACTGACGGTTCGTTAAGCAGGTTACGCGCGCGCAGGATCAGGTCGTCAAAATCGAGCCACCCGCGATGTTGTTTGGCGACGTCGTAGCGGGTGAGGAAATTTGAGGCAAAGGCATGTAGCGCGGAACTGCGGTCTTTTGCTTGCAACGCTAAGCGGCGGGCACGTGTGTCCTCAACTCGCAGCATAAAGGGCCTTAGACGCTCTATGAGATCTGCATGGGCAACGCGCAGTGCTTTGGTGGGGAAAGTGTCTAACTTGGCGCAAAACGGCTCTTTTGCACCCTTACCAGTGAGAAACACGGATTCCAGAACTGGCAATGCGGCACTGTCCATCGAAGAGATGCGGCCCAGTTTGGCCGCCGCACCAGCGTCGGTTTTTCCGCCGGTCAGCAGAACAGAAATCAACTGTTGGATGAGGTCCCATTCACCGCCGAGAAACACATCTGTTTGCACGGTGGAATGATCATACCCTTCCGGCAGGTCAAGCAGCGCGCATAACTCGATTTCGGACATTGGCTGGCGCAGTTTGTCGGCATTGCGGCAGATGTCCGCTGTCAGATCTTCCAGAGATGCCCCCGTGAAATGCACTGCCAAATCGTGGATCAATTGCGCGTCCGATCCTTCTGCCATCTGCTCGACAATTTCTTCACGCAAAAGGACTGCGGCGCGATCTTCCATCTCGCGGAACAGCGGCGAAACACCGGCTTCTAAGGGGAAGCGGCGCAGCATGGAGGCGCAAAACGAGTGGATGGTTTGGATTTTTAACCCACCAGGGGTTTCAATGGCGCGGGCAAAGAGCGTGCGAGCGTTCTTGAGGTCTTCAGAGGCGGATTTACCGACAACGCCGAGGTCATTGAGTTCGGTTTGCAATGCGTCGTCAGATTTCATGGCCCAGCTGCCCAAACGTTGGAACAGTCGGTTCTGCATCTCGCTGGCGGCGGCCTTGGTATAGGTCAGGCACAAGATGTGTTGTGGCAGAACGCCTTCAAGCAAAAGGCGCGCAACGCGATCGGTCAACACGCGGGTTTTGCCAGAGCCAGCGTTTGCAGACAGCCACGTGCTGGCATTCGGACGGGCGGCCGCAATTTGGCGGCGGGTGGCGTCATTTATCGGTTGGGTCATGACAGGGTCTCCGGCGCAGGTTCGTCTGTGGCATCCCATTCGCCAAATCGAGCCAGCTGATCAAAATCACCCTCGTCTCGCTCTGCGCGCATCGCTCGGCGGGAGGTGAAACCTTTTCCGTCAGCGACATAGTGTTGGATCAACGTGGTGAACTCTTCCCACACTGTCGTGGGAGGCGTTTCCAAGAGTGGCGCTGGTTGGTCCTTGGGTGATGTGCCAAGGCCAATGTAGATGGCATCTGCCACGTCGGAGGGGTCAATGTCTTTGAAACCGCCCTGTTCCGCCATCGCCGCTTCCAACAACAGCTGTTTGTCAAAATAGGTTTGTTCGTCTTTGGACGGCGGCGACCCGGTTTTGTAGTCGTACAGGATCAGAGCACCGGAGTCTGTTTGGTCAATTCGATCCGCTTTGGCAGTCAGTCGGAACCCAAGCTCCGGGATCAGGCCCTCGGCAGAGGTTTCAAATGCCAGGGGTTTGCCACGTTTGCGTCGGGCTTCCTCTCCATGAACGATGTGATCGGCCACGCGATCGAGACGCGCTTGCCACAAGGCACGGGCGGTTGCCCAAGGCACGTTTTTGGCAAGAACAGTCTCTGACACAGCGAGTATCTGCTCTCGGGTAACCGGAGTGTCCTCGGCCACAGAGGTTTTGATCAACTGCTCCAATACGTCGTGTATAACAATGCCGCGTAGTAAGGCGTCTGGTGTGCGCATCAAAGGATTGAGCGGACGTAGGCGCAGCACGTGTTTGGCGTAAATCGCATAAGGATCCCGGATCAGGCGTTTGATTTCAGTCACGGACAGTTGGCGTGGGCGCGCTTCTGGAGGGGGCGTTGGTGAGGGGCGCGTGGCAGCGGGCACCAATGGAACAGTTTCTATGGCACGCACGTAGGACAACCATGTGTCCCCGCGCGCCTTCATGTCCTGTAATGCTTCGGGGCCATGTTGGTCCGGCAAACCGCTGAGCAGATTGGTCAGGCGGTTGATCCAGCGCGATGGCACGGTTTCAGCTTCGTCGGACCGCACCGAACGGGTGATCCAAACCTCAGGTGCACCAATGGCCTGCTGAAAGTCATGTGCGGACAAGCCGATGCGACGTTCTGGCAACAAAAGACCAGCATCATGTCTGAGTTTGCGGTTGAGCCAAGGGTCTGGGCTCGGAGATTCCGGCCAGCTTGCTTCATTTAGTCCACCGAGGATCACAAGGTCTGCCCCTTGGACCCGAGCTTCCAGCGTTCCCCAAATTAGAAGGTTTGGATGACCTGTGTCGCGGTCACGGACTTCGGCGCGGGAAAGAATAGCTCCAAACAGATCAGCATAGTCTGAAGGCGAAATCGTGCCGACCACTTGCGCGTGATCTCTGACCTCTGCGACGAGTCGCGCCGCAGATCGCCCTGCAGCTTGATCCCAAAGTCCGCCGCTGCCTTCTCCCGATCCCTGTGCAATCCTTTCGGCAAGCGTAATGTGGGTCTCCAAGAGGGTGGTCACATCGTCGTTTGGTTGGATTGCGGCGCAGAAGTTGCTGGTAAGCCATGTCATCCACTCGGCCATTTTATCGTCACGAGCAGCGGCCCATGCACGCATGTCATCGGCGTTAGGGTACGTAACGCCCAGTCTTCGTATCCAGAGTTCCAAATCGCGCGTGTATTTGAGATGATCACCACGATTTTCGCCGCTGTGGGCGAGGGGGTGTTTCAGGAGCGTCAGGAGGGCTTCAGAGGTCAGTTTCTGGTGAAATAGAGCCACAACATGGCGCAAAAATCGGCCTGGCGGCGAAAGCTGAAGGGGTTGCCCAGCGCTGTCGTCCGGTACAATGTCCCACCGATCCAAGGCGGCGGTGACTTGCCTGGATAGCATCCGGTCAGGTGTGATAAGAGCACAGGTCAGGCCTTCGTCTGCGGCTTTCCGAAACCGGGCAGCGATGGCGAGCGCTTCTTCGCGCTGCGTTGTCGCTTCAACCAGCGTGACGTCCTGAGTTGCGTGCGACAAATCACCAAGTGTTGGGCCTTCACTCAACCACTGATCGGTCACCGGCGCAGGGCGAAGTGCGAGAGAGACAACTTTGTTACGTGCGGGAGATGGTGCTTTGCAGCCGTGCCAGAGCGTCACATCTTGCGGTGCCAAGCCAAGGCTTTGGACCAAGTTGCGGAAGCGGTATTGCGGGTGATCTTCACTTTGAAGCCCGTCAGACAGATGATCCCAAGTTTCGGGGGGCATATCAAAATCAAAACCAGGCAGAACCACTGCACCTTGTGGGAGTTGCGCAACGGCTTGCATCAGCAGCTGCATTGTACCACGTGATCCGGTGGACCCAGCCAAAATGATGGGCCTTTGCGGAGGGCTTTGATCCCATGAGGCTACAATAGCTTCTATGGCACGCCGTTGGCGGGCCTCTTGCCCAGGCGCGCTGTCCATGTCTTCGATGAAGTGGCGGGCAATTCTAAAAAACGACTGGGCGCGTGCCCAATGGCCGGATTGGTCGCTGACATCCAACGCTTCGATTGTGTCAACTGAGACCCCTTCGCCCGCCATTTCATCAAACAAAGCCGCAAGGCTGTCGGCGAGGTCGTAGACAGACGCGCGGGCCGCGAGATCAGGCTGCTGTTCCAGCAGTCGGGTGACCAGTTGGATCAGCTCAAAACGTTGCCGGATCGGCGGCGTTGCGGCTGGAAGATGGGCGGATGCGGTGTTCGCGAAGTCCCCCAGGAGTTGGATGCGTGGCAGAAGAGTGGCTGGCCCTGCGTCAAACAAGGCGTGTACCCGGCGGGCCATGCGGGCGGTGTTTACGATCACGGTGGCTTTGGCGATGGCGTCGGGGTGTTGATCAGCGAAGCGCGCACGCAGCCCTTCTACAAGGTAGCGGGGAAAGTCAGCACCGGGTGGAAGCGCAAAAACACGTGGGGCTGTGCTGGGTTCAAACATCTTTTGCCTCTAACAAGCCTTCCGCGAGTTGCAATCCTTCGGGGGATCCAACATCGCACCATTTTCCGGGATAGGTCAGGCCATAGAGGCGACCGGAGGCACACATCTTGTCCCAGAGCACATTGAGGGAAAACGATGTCTCTGCAATATCCGCCAACCCGCCGGTTTTCAGGATCTGAACACCGGAATACACGACGCCTGGGCCGCGCCTGATTTGACCTACTTCGTTCAGGACAAAATCCCCAGTGCCTTTGTGGCCAATGGCATTTTCTTTTGGCAGGCACAGTAGAAGCGCGTCCATATCGTCTGGTCGCCAAGCGTCACGGAGCATTTCAAATGGGTTTGGGCCATGCCACACCGCGTCCGTATTGCTGGTAAAAACCGGCCCGTCGCCGAGCAATGGCAATGCATTGCGCAGACCGCCACCGGTCTCCAGAATGTCAGGGAGTTCTATCGAGACCTGAACACCGGTGCCCTTTAGGTGTTCGGCCACTTTCTGATGATGGTAATGCGCGTTCACGATGGTGCGTTCGGCCGCAATAACGGTGGTCAATTCGAGGGTGCGGTCCAGTAGGGTTTTGCCTGCAACTTTTAAAAGGGGTTTTGGTGTGTCGCGGGTGAGTTCACCCATACGCGTGCCAAAACCGGCGGCGAAGAGCATTACGGCGTTGGGATTGTCGCGCATTTGGCTTTCAGTTTCTTGAGAATATCAGGAGTTGGAGCGGGCAGGGTGTTTGTCAAAATCTCAGCAGGTTCTTGCAGCGCAGGATGTTTCAGATTGCGCAACGCCAGATCATACACACGCGGGATTAGGTCCACATAGTCTGGCTTTCCATAGTGCATACATAAGCGGGCAAAAACGCCGATGATCCGCAAATTTCGCTGTGCGCCCAGTAAGGCGTATGCGACATCAAATTTCTCCGGATCAAGGCCGGAGGATTGCACAAAATGGGCTTTGGTGCGGTTTTCTATGTCCA
This sequence comes from Shimia sagamensis, assembly GCF_900182745.1. Classification (GTDB taxonomy): domain Bacteria; phylum Pseudomonadota; class Alphaproteobacteria; order Rhodobacterales; family Rhodobacteraceae; genus Shimia; species Shimia sagamensis. The sequence continues at coordinate 689,950 of NZ_FXTY01000001.1, forward strand.
TCGGCACATCCCGTCGGGCGTCTTGCAAGAGAGACACCAGGTCATAGGCCCTGTGACCGAGGAGAGCGTCCTGAAAATCCAGTAAGCCTACACGCGCTTCGTCTTGTCGATTGGGTAACCAGAGGAGGTTTTCAGCATGGTAGTCGCGCAAAACCATGACGTCAGGGGTGTCAAAATGGGTCTCAAAAATTGGCAACATAGTTTGATGAAGCGTCGCCCAAGCGTGTTGCCAGGGCAGGTCTGCACCGGAGATATACCAAGAGAATACTGGTTCGATCATCTGAGCTAGAGTTGGTGCGTCCATACTCTGGAGGCCACTGGGAGGCGCGTACTGGTGTAGCGCGGTCAGCACATCTGAGGCCGCTAAGTAGAGTGGGCCTTCTTTGGTGATATCTTTTGGGATGATGCGTGCAAAAAGATCGTCACCGAGGTCCTCAATCAGCAGCAAGCCTTGGGTGTGATCCGACGAGAAAATTTCCGGTGCTGATAACCCTTTGCCCTTCAAAAATGCCGCGATCTTGGCAAATCTCTCCGTCGAATTTCCATTCTCCGTCGGGTCGTCCATCAGGACGGCGGTTTCGCTCTTTCCCAACTTGAGACGTTTGTAGCGGCGAGCAGATGCATCACCGGCCAGATTGCAAACTTCAGCCGTGGACCATTTTGTATTGGCCAAAAAGGATCTGATCGCGATGTCGCGAGGGCTCACTTTGCAATCCTTTCAAGCTTTTTCGACCAGTGAGGGGATGCCCAGGATATGGTTAGCTGGCGGTGTTCGGCTTGCTTGGAGACATCAAACCGCAGATAGAGCGCATTCTCTGGCGCCAGTTCCGCCAACCGATCGGGCCATTCAACAAGACAAATGGCTTCTTCAAAGGCATCTGTCAGCCCAAGTTCGACAACTTCATCCGGAGCAGAAAGACGGTAAAGGTCGGCGTGCCATATCTCTGATTCAGGCCCATCATACACTTGAACAAGCGTGAATGTTGGTGAAGGCACGTCTTCTTGTACGGGCAACAAAGCTTGGATCAAACTACGTGCAAAATGGGTTTTGCCAGCACCGATTGGCCCTTCAAGAAGCAAAACGTCACCGGCTGAAAGTGTGGCGCTGATCTGAATAGCCAAAGCCTGGGTTTCAGAGGGAGATTTCAGAGTTACTGTGCGTGAGAATGCCGTCATGGCGCCACAGTAAAAACGCTCTCCAAGACCTGCAAGCGTGTTTCAGGGTCAATGGCTCGCGGACAGCGGCAAAAACACAGGATTGATTTCCTTGAACGTCAGCAGCGTGACCCCACCGACCACAGGCGCCACTTCGATACTCAACACTTCACCGGTAACTTTGGTTACCGGGGCAGACCATGCGCTGCGATCAGATGTGGAAAGAATGCGATTTTTAAGATCTGACCAGGTTGGAGATGGTAAGCAGTCCGTTTTCCAATGTTGGAGCGCGTCACGGAACGTGTATTCGGCAAAAGAGCTGTCCGGGTCACTTTTCCACAAGTCGCGGTAACGTTGATTGCACAGCCGGAGCTGCCCTGTGGGGGAGAACAACACCAGGGCGTCGTCTACCGTGTCCAGAACGCTATGTACCTGTTCCAGCTCGCTTCTGAACCTTCGGGTCACAGTGATTTCGGCTGTAATGTCTTCAAAAAGGAACACAAGAGCGCCATCGGGATGGGGGCGGCCGGAGACCTTGTAGGTCACGCCCGACGGTAGGGTCCATGTTTCGCAAAACGCGCCGCTTTGGGCCTGTTGCAAAATCTGTGCCACTTGTGTGTGCCATTCTACACGGCCGTTTTGTGCAGGGACCACGTGGCGTTCGCGCAGTTGGTCAAAGAAGGCAAACAGATCACATCTGTTGGATAAAAAATCCGCAGACACGCCTGTAAGTTCTGTCAAAGCGGGGTTGAACAACACCAATTTTTGGTTGTGGTCAAAAATTACAAGACCTGCAGACAGCTCTGCAAAAGTTTTTGAGAAAGTTTGTACAAAGTTGCGCCGGGCGTCTTGGGCTGAAACTTCGGCATCCGCCTCGGTGGCATAATACATGACGTCTGGACCCGCATGCACAGCGGTAACGTTAAACCAGTGCGTGCGAGTACCTTCTGAATTGGATAACTGAAATCGTTGGGCAGGTTCTCCTGGTTCAACGGATCTGATGTCAAAAAGATTTTGCGCATCTGCTGCATATCCCAACGACGCACCAAGCGCTTTGAACGCGGAATTGCGCCACACAACAACCCCCTTAGCATTGGCTTTCCAAATTGGATTGGGGGCCTGAAACATGGCCTGCAAAATGGCAGTTCTGCGGGCCAAATCGGGCGCATCGTCTTGCTCCAAAGTAACGCGTGCCACATCGTTCCATTGATCCAGCGTGACAATTGACGCGTCGGTGGGATCCTTCGACTTCAAAACAGTGATGTCTCTGTCGTGTGACGCGCCTTGGGCATATGGGAAATCGGGAAAGCTCGCGGACAGCTTTTTACGAAGGGCTTCCCAGTCAAACCGGTCGGTTGGTGTTTCCGAGCAAAGTTGGAGTGCAGCTGGGTTTGCATCCACCAAGCTGCCTGCACGAAATAAAAACCGCGCAACTTGAGGCGAAGATTCGGGAGGCTCCATGGGAGAACCTGAGCCCTGTGCCTCAAATTTCTGAGAGTCTCGGGTTGCGGCCACCGTTGCGAGGCTCGCAAGTACAAGAAGTGCAAAAAACAAAACGCTAAACACAAACATAACAAACCTCAAAGTTATTTGGAAACAACGAGGAGTACGTAATAAACTCACGTGAATAGATTACTGAAAATTGTAACTTTTACAAGTTTGCACGTGCTCTGGCTTAAGATTGATGTAAGGGATTGTCGCCTTTTCCTACGGCCGAGAGGTTCATTGCGGCATCAACTTTTGCTCTCGGCCAAATAACTTCTACAACCGCTCCTCGGCGCTCTGAGCTTTCGCCATCTTCATGCAACTTCCTTGATCCATTGGCAAAACTGATTTCAGCACCAGATCTTTCAAGAAGCGTTTTGGCGATAAAGAGACCGAGTCCCATACCTTCATATCCGGGGCGCCTTTTGACTTCTTTTTCTGATTTGCGATAGCGCACAAAAGGGTCACCAATACGTCCAATAAGGTGGGATGGATACCCTGGTCCGTCGTCCATGATGCGTACAGAAACCGACTCACCTGTGCATTCAGTTTCAACCCAAACGGATGTTTCAGAAAAATCGACTGCGTTTTGAATCAAATTGCGCAAGCCGTGAATAATCTCTGGGCGACGCAGGATTTCCGGGCCGTCTAAAAGATCAAAGTGATCAAAAATAATTTCTTTGCCACGGGTCATGTGCGGTTCAGCGGCTTCTTCGATCACGGTGGAAAGCGGGGCTTTGCGCAGGTGCAAGTCATCTTTCCCTGCCCGTCCCATGGAGCGCAGAATATCGCGACATCGGTCTGCTTGTTGGCGGATGAGGGCGGCGTCTTCATATAAATCGTCTTGTCCTTCGAGCTCTTCCATCAATTCCGCGCTGGTGAGCTTAATGGTGGCCAGGGGGGTGCCCAGTTCATGAGCCGCAGCGGCAACAACACCTCCAAGATCAGTGAGCTTTTGTTCCCGTGACAGGGCCATTTGGGTGGCGGCTAGCGCTTCGCCCATGGAGGACATTTCTGACACGACACGACGGGAGTAGAGGGAGGAAAAGAACAGCGCTATGACGATGGCGGCCCAGTTTCCAAACAGGAAAACATCTGGCACCCGCAGAATAAAAAAGTTGTCTGTGCGAAGTGGCATGTGAAATTCAAGTAAGATCGATACCAAAGCGACGGTCAGGCACGCCAAAAACACAGCTGATCGTACAGACAGAACGGAGGCCGCGATGGAGACCGGGGCGACAACCAAGAAGGAAAACGGGTTGTGTAATCCGCCGGTTAGGAACAGCAGGAAGCAGAGTTGCAATACGTCAAAGAGCAACATGGCCATATTTTCTTTTTCAGTGAGCAGCTTGTTCTCAGGAAAGACTAAGGTGGCAACCAAATTGCCAATGATTGCAACGCCAACGGCCATGTAACAAAGGCCATAATAGAGCTCCAAGTGAAAGCCGAACTGGGCCACCAAAAGGGCTATAATCTGTCCAAAAATCGCGATCCAGCGCAGCAGGATGAATGTGCGCAAGCGAATCCAGTTGCTGCGACGATTTGCATTGAGCAGCTCCCCTGACAAATCCGTCATTACTGGGCCTTTCCGCTTGTGTCTTTGTCCAACCTTGATAGGTCTCAACGCCATATCCCGCAACTAGACTTGATGAGGTTTGACATGGTTCGGATTGTGGCGGCAATTGCCGCGTTTGTGGCGATCTTTGCACTGGCCGGAATGTGGTACGTAAGCCGCGGCAATGGCGATGGCGATCAGTTTGCACAATGTCGCCAGGGTCAGGTTGCTGGCGGAACTAGCGCCATTGGTGGGCCGTTTGAACTTGTGAATGGCGCCGGTGAAACCGTGACGGACAAAGATGTTTTGACCAAGCCGTCGCTGGTGTACTTTGGCTATACATTCTGCCCGGACGTTTGCCCGTTGGACAACACTCGCAACGCGGAAGCTGTTGATATCCTTGAAACAGATGGCAAGATCGTGACACCGGTGTTTATCACAATTGATCCGGAACGTGACACGCCAGAAGTGATGGGCGACTACGCAGGGTATCTGCATGAGCGCATGATTGGTCTAAGCGGCTCTCCTGAGCAGGTCAAAGCAGCCAGCCAAGCCTACCGAACCTACTACAAGAAGCAGCCGGCGGAAGATGGGGATGAGGAATTTTACCTCGTGGATCACTCCACTTTCACCTACCTGACTCTGCCGGAGCATGGGTTTGTCGAGTATTTCCGCCGGGACGTGACGCCAGAGAAGATGGCAGAAACCGTGGCCTGCTTTGTCGACAACATGTAGTGGCAGCTCGTCTGTTTGACCCACTCGGCAAGGGGCGCTAATACTTGTCCAAACACGCAGTGGGGAACAGGCACATGACGGAAAACGCGCTGTCGGAGATCGGGCCGGACAAATCACTATTGTTGGTAGATGACGACGAACCGTTTCTGCGGCGTCTCGCTAAGGCCATGGAAAAACGCGGTTTTGAGGTGGAGACGGCTGGGTCCGTTGCGGCCGGGCAAGCAATTGCCACGGCCCGTCCGCCAGCCTATGCCGTGGTGGATTTGCGCCTTGGAGATGGCAATGGCTTAGATGTTGTTGAGGTCATTCGGGAGAAACGGGCGGACAGCCGGGTTGTTGTCCTGACCGGCTACGGCGCCATTGCCACTGCGGTGGCAGCGGTGAAGATTGGGGCGACGGATTATCTTAGCAAGCCAGCGGATGCGACAGATGTGATGAACGCGCTTTTGAGTGGTCCGGACGAGCTGCCGCCACCACCAGAAAACCCGATGAGTGCGGACCGCGTTCGGTGGGAACATATTCAGCGGGTGTATGAACTTTGTGATCGGAATGTGAGTGAAACCGCACGCCGGTTGAACATGCACCGCCGGACGTTGCAGCGGATTTTGGCGAAGCGTTCGCCGCGTTAAGATCTGGCCAAAACGGCTCCAAAACAACGTCGGTATAGTGTCGGTTTTACGACTGTTTTGCAGCAGTGGGCCAAGAGTTAACGAATTTTTGCCGCAGTACCTGGGCGCAACGGAAAATGAAATATCAAAGGCGCGGTTTCCATAAGGAGGCCGCGCCTTTTCTCTTTTATTGTCTGCCGATCAGGATGCCTGACGAAATTCTTCTGCGTTGGCATCGGAGGTCGTGGCGTCAACCCGGAATTGGCTCATCAGTTCAGCCAATTTGTTGGCGTCTGCATGCAGAAGGTGACCAGCTGCCGTGGATTCTTCGACCATGGCGGCGTTCTTTTGGGTCACCTCGTCCAGCTGATGCACATTGCCATTGATTTCGTGCAGGCCGGTGGCCTGTTCAACAGTGCCGCTGGCGATGCCGCTGATCAGCTTGGAGATGTCATTAACACGGTCCACAATGTTGGTAATTGACGTGCCTGTGTCTCCCACAAGGGCCACGCCGTCTTGAACCTGACGGGTGCTTTCACTGATGAGAGATTTGATTTCTGTGGCGGCATCTGCGGATTTCTGAGCCAAGGCGCGGACCTCAGATGCGACAACCGCAAATCCACGTCCATGGTCCCCGGCACGGGCGGCTTCCACACCTGCGTTCAGGGCAAGAAGGTTGGTTTGAAAGGCGATGTCATCAATCACCCCAATGATCTGCGCAATCTGGGTTGAGGACTCCTCAATTGTGGTCATCGCAGTGACTGCCTTTTGGACAACTTCGCCGCTTGACTGCGCCTGTTCTCGGGCCTCTGACATGGCGTTTTCGACACTGCGGGCACTGTTGGCTGATGCTTGAACCGAGGTGGTGAGTTCCTCAAGGGCGGCGGCTGTTTCTTCCAGAGTGGCGGCCTGGCTTTCGGTGCGGCGGGACAGATGATCCGCGGATTGGCTTATCTCGGCGGCGCCAACATTGATGCTATCAGCGGTGGTTGTGACAAGTTGGATGGTGGTTTGGAGATGCTCCAGAGATTCATTGAAGCTGTTGCGCAGGCTTTCGTACTCTTCGGCAAAGAGCTGTTCGATTGTACAGTCGAGTTCTCCGCGTGCCAAATGAGCAAGGCCATCCTCGAGGCTGCTCACAAACGCGCCTCGATCAGCGATGCGGGTTTCTTCGATTTGCCGTAATTGATCCTCTGCCTGCGCCAAGGCAAGTCGCGTCTTTTCCATGCTGCGGCTGAGGCCACCCACTTCGGCGCGGCTTTCGAGGTTGGCAGGAACAAAGTCGAATTCCTTGTGTGCAAGCTTGTCTAGGTCTTCCTGAAGAGCCGAAAACTGAGAGGTGAAAGTTGCGATGAGGCGCCAACCAATGCCTGCACTGCACAACAGGCAAGCGGCAGAAACAGCCAAAGTCAGTATGAGGGAGTTACGCGCATTGCGGGCCTCAGCAATAGCAATGTCGATCATCTTGTCGGAGACGGTGTTTTCCACGCCACGCAAAGACGACACCCACCGGGTTGACCGATCAAACCAATCTTTGGACGTGTAGTTTGGCGCCAGATGGCCAGGGCCCGTGTTTAAGACCTCCTCCCGAATGCCCGGCAGACCTGTTGGCGCTAGACCAGCTCGAATATCCAGATTTGTGAAATGGCTTGCGAGCGACAGGTCGGCGATGTCCAGAAGTTGACGCTCGACGGCGCCGGTACGGGTGAACCAACGGAAGGCGGCAAGGTTAAAAGTTTGCTGTCCAAAGGCGCCGGACCCAGCTGCGCGTTGTTGGCCAGCCGCTTCTTTGGCGTAAGACAGGTTCACCAAGCCGGAGCTGATTTGGCTGAGTTCCGCGTTGTTCTGATGCAGAAGCAAATCACTCACATCAGAAAGCACTTTGGCAATCATGCCGGAATAGCCCGCGCCCATTTCTCCGGGTTGGATTTTGCGGTCTGTGACATCGGCGCGCAGCGTTTCAAGTGGGGTCAGATGTTTCAGAATATGAACAGCGCTTGGTGGTACCTTCTGAGCTGCTGTGTCAGCGAGGGCGCGGGTGGCCCTCAGATCAGACATTGTGCCTTGATCCGCTGCGGTGATGTGGACCGCAGACAGACCACGTTCGACCTGAAGATGGTGTACAACTTCGAGAAGCGCCACGGAGTCTTCCGTGATGACCTGTGTGGCCTCTGCGTTGGTCAAGCGGGTCCAGTCATTGCGTGCCTTGAGACTGCCGATGGCAGCCAAAGCAACCAAAGGAATAATGATCAGTGCCAGAATTTGCGATTTGAGCGTCATAGCGATGCCTTTAGGGTTTTCTTGCTTTTGTGTTGTTGTTTTGCAGGTGGCATGGCCGGTCTGAATGGGCAGTTAACGCGAATTGGAAATACGCCTCAGAAATTGCGCTGCAGTCCACATGAGAATTGAACACGTCTTATGGTTGCCGAAGTCATCACAAAAAAATTGTTCAAATATGGGAGTTTGCAGGTGATTTTTCTTGGGAGCGTGCAGCGCCTTCAAAAGGAGAGCAGCGGTTTGGTACAAAGTGTCGCAGAATACAAAAACACATAAATACGAGACGGTATTAAAGGTGTATATCAGATGCAATAAAAAAGCCCGGCGCAAATGGCCGGGCAAATTGGAGTATATGGGCGGATTTGCCGCTATGCGACGTTCCGCTTCTTGTTTTGGGGTGTCATGCTGCTTTGTCGGCCAGCATTTCGTCCACAATCGCAACAGCGACGTCCGACGGGCTACAATCCATGGTTTTGGCGCGCGCGAAAATGCGGTCCAGCGTGCTCTCGACCGCGGACAGTTTCTCATCGACATAAGCGGCGCGGTTGCCGGTGGCGAGTACCTCGGTGGCGACGTTGATGATGCCACCGGCGTTGGCGACAAAATCAGGCGCGTAAAGGATGCCACGGGTGTGCAGGCGGGCACCGTCTTCAGCTGTGGCCAGTTGGTTGTTGGCGCCACCACAGACCGCCGCGACGTTTAGTTTTGCGATGCTGTCGACATTTAGGATCGCGCCAATGGCGCAGGGGGCAAGGATATCAGCGTTGACGGTCAGGATGTCGTCAGGACCGGCTGTCTGAGCGTCGTATTTGGCGGCCAGTGCCGCCACGCGCTTGGCATCGATGTCCGCGACGATCAGCTTGGCGCCGGCTGTGTGCAGGAACTCACAAAGATAGGTGCCGACATGACCGAGGCCTTGCACCGCGACTGTGCGGCCAGTGAGATCTTCGCTGCCAAAGCGGTGTTTGGCGGTGACCCTGATGGAATTGAAGATCCCTCGGGCGGTGATCGGGGAGGGGTCGCCGGAGGCATGTGGGCCGTCTGGCAGACCGGCGACATATTTGGTTTCGGTGGCCAGCAGCGCCATATCAGCCGGGCTCATGCCCATGTCTTCCGCAGTCCAGTAATCGCCTTCGAGCGTGTTGATGGCGCGCGCGAATGTCAGCAGGTGTGCGGAGGTCTTTTGCGCGGCGTCGCCCATGATCACCGCTTTGCCGCCGCCCAGAGGCAGGCCTGCGGCGGCGTTTTTGTAAGTCATGCCTTCGGCCAAGCGCAGCGCATCGGTCAGTGCGGCGTCTTCGCTGTTATAGGGACGCATGCGTAGGCCACCTGCAGCTGGACCCAATTTGGTTGAATGCACCGCAATAAAACCGGTGAGGCCAATACTGGCATCATGCACACGCAATACGGTTTCGTGGGTTGGGGTGGCCAAACGGGTGATCTGCATCGAGCGTTTCCTTTGTTGTTGCTGCTGTTTCCCAGGCGCGAAGTGGCGGCAAATTGACACAGGATCGACAGAGGTTTTCTCTAAATACACCTATGCTCACGGGTAACATTTAGAGATAGTACGCAAATTGTGGTCGATTATTGGAGATTTTCCCTATGGATGCTATTGATCGTAGAATCGTGCGGGCCTTGCAGCTGGATGGGCGCATGAAGATTGGTGACTTGGCAGAACGTGTTGGGCTGTCCGCCACCCCCTGTGCGCGGCGGCTGGAGCGGCTGCAGACCGATGGCGTGATCACCGGCTATGGGGCGCGCGTTGACCCACGCAAGATCGGGCTTCCGGTGACAATTTTTGTCTCCGTGGAATTGGGCGCACAGGGCGCGGATGTGATCAAGAATTTTGAGCGTGCCGTCAGCGCGTTTGAGGAGGTCATGGAATGCTATCTCATGACCGGGTCGCGGGATTTTCTGCTGCGGGTGGTGGCTGCGGATCTAGACGCCTTTGACGCCTTTTTGGAGCACCGGTTGATGAAGGTAAAAGGTGTGCGCAATATGCGTAGCAACTTTGCGCTGCGCGCGTTGGTGCGGCGCGATGTGCTGCCGGCGATGTGATGGCTTAGAGATCGTAACGCTTGCAAATCTTGTTTACCAAAGTGCCGTCATCCAGGGGCACGTCGGTACGGCGCTTGTAGTCCTCAAAGCCACGGCTCTGGTAATAGGCCAACCCACCCTGGTTGTCGGCGCGGATTTCAGCATCCATCCATGTATACCCTAATGTCTGCGCAGCCTGCACGGTGGCATCAAACAGTTTGGAGCCAATACCAAGGCCGGTGCGGCCAGCTTTGACAAACGTTCCAATTCCACAGGCCTCGGGAGGCAAATCTCCCCAAGGGCCGATCCATTGGAAACCCAAAATTATGCCATCCTCGGTCATTGCAACATGCCACGTGCTGCAGTCTTGATCGGCCATCAACCAGCCTTCCAACTCGTCGCGAGACATCGGCTTGGTCATTGCAGTGGAACCGCCAATGGCGATGATTTCGTTGAGTAGCTCTGCGGTCTGACGCAGGTCAGCAGCGCTGCCTTTATGGATAATTATTGTGGACATAGAACACTCGATATCAGGGACTAAATAAGCTTAAAGCGCCGAAAGCAGAGCTTCGTGGCGGCTGGTGTAATCTTTGCGTACTTCTATCGGTGGCCGCAGACGGATCGACAGACCTTGGATGACTTTGGGATCGGGTACACCAAAGAGTTTGTTGGCCTCCGCAACAGAGAAGCCGGCGATTTGGGTGGCCTCCATCCAGGCAGAGATCTTGTCGGCCTTCTTAATTTGCGTCTTGAGCCGTTTGGGTGTTTCAGCAGGCAGACCAAAGCGGATGTGGATTGCGGCCATGAGGCGATCATCTAGTTCGCCGTAGCTTGGACCCACAGCGGTTTTCACTGGCGAGATCATGTCGCCGATCACATATTCAGGCGCGTCATGCAGCAAGGCGGTTAGGCGGGTTTTGGGCGTGGCGGATTTATACATACGGCCATAAAGCTCTTCGACCAGAAGAGAGTGTTCAGCCACGGAGTAGGCAAAATCGCCATGTGTCTGGCCATTCCAGCGCGCAACAAAGGCAAGCCCGTGGGCGATGTCTTCAATTTCGATGTCCACGGGGGTGGGGTCCAGAAGGTCCAGTCTGCGACCGGACAACATGCGCTGCCATGCTCGTGCCAAAGGGGTGTCTCCCGGTTGTGTGAAACCGGTGTACGCCAGCGATGAGCCGATGCGCAACAGTCAGGATGATCGGGGATGTGCAGGCGTCAACCTGCGGCCACACCAGATGTGATCAGCGCATTTGCAATCACGATAAACGTGCCCATCAACAAGACGGCGGGGATGAAGAAAGCAGACCGAAACATGTATTGTTCATGCCGCGGAATTGGTGTGCAAATTACTAATACGCAGGGATTTCTTAATCTTTTGGTTAGCAATCCGTTAATGGGATAGGTGGCGCTATGCGGCGGCGAGCGGATGCCACGCTGAAGGGTATCTTGTCTGCTTGGTCACAAAAATGCCACATTTGGAACGCACCCTATATTGTGTCGGGATCACGTGCTGCCACAAAACAACGTGATCAGGCGTGTTTTGTAAAAGCGCGACGCGATACCGACATCACTAGCGAGGGGGGCACGTTTTCAAATCGGCTTCCTCCCGCGTGTCCCCCTCTCCAACCTCAACGACATTGATCCAATTGGGTCAATCTGCGCGAGAAAGGAGAGCGCTATGTTTAAGCGAGTAGTAGGAGCAGCCTTGCTGTTTGGCATGGCCGCAGCAGCCCCGCCGGCCAATGCCGCCGGATGTGCGATGCGTGACATCGTGGTGGAGCGGTTGCAGAGCAAATACGCCGAAGCGATGGTCGCAGGCGGGCTACAGGGCTCCAATGACAACAAGTTGACCATGCTGGAGGTGTGGTCATCTGAGAAAACTGGGACATTTACGGTGATTATGACCAATGCGCAGGGGCTGTCCTGCATCTTGGCGGCCGGAACGGACTGGTTTCAACAAGAGGCGGAGCTGCCGCCTGACGGAATCGAAGGTTAAGGTCCAGCGCCTAGTAACGTTGTAGAAAGACCTTCTGAGTGTTATCTGGTCGCCAAAGCAAACCCGTAAGGAGCTGGGCGCAATGGCGACCGATTACACAGTAAAAGATATTTCCCTGGCCGATTTTGGCCGCAAGGAACTTGATATTGCCGAAACCGAGATGCCGGGCCTGATGGCGCTGCGCGAGGAATTTGGCGAAAGCAAACCACTCACGGGCGCGCGCATTGTTGGCTCGCTGCACATGACCATTCAGACCGCGTGTCTGATTGAAACGCTGGTGGCGCTGGGCGCGGATGTGCGCTGGGCAAGCTGCAACATCTTCTCCACACAGGACCACGCAGCGGCGGCAATTGCGGCGGCAGGCGTTCCTGTGTTTGCGATCAAAGGTCAGTCGCTGGAAGAGCACTGGGATTACTTGGACAAGTCGTTCATGTTCCCTGAGGGCGCAAACCTGATCTTGGATGATGGTGGTGACGCAACCCTGTACGTGCTGTTGGGTGCAAAGGCGGAAGCTGGCGAAGACCTCGGCGTGCCAACGTCTGAGGAAGAAGAAGCCATTCACGCGCAGATCAAAAAGCGTATGGCGGCAAGCCCTGGCTGGTTCACCAAAACACGCGCCGACATCATGGGTGTGTCTGAAGAAACCACCACAGGCGTACACCGCTTGTATGATTTGCACAAAAAGGGCGAATTGCCTTTCCCTGCGATCAACGTGAACGACTCTGTCACCAAGTCGAAATTCGACAACAAATACGGCTGTAAAGAGAGCCTGGTTGATGGCATCCGCCGCGCAACCGACACGATGATGGCTGGTAAAGTGGCCGTGGTTTGTGGCTATGGCGACGTTGGCAAAGGCTCTGCTGCGTCGCTTTCTGGTGCAGGTGCACGTGTGAAAGTGACCGAAGCGGATCCGATCTGTGCCTTGCAGGCGGCGATGGACGGCTATGAGGTTGTGCTGCTGGAAGAGTCGCTGGACGCGGATCTGTTCATCACCACCACCGGCAACAAAGACGTGATCCGCATCGAGCATATGCGCGAGATGAAGGACATGGCGATTGTTGGCAACATCGGCCACTTCGACAATGAAATTCAGGTCGCAAGCCTGAAAAACCACAAATGGACCAACATCAAAGAGCAAGTGGATATGATCGAGATGCCATCTGGCAACCGGTTGATCCTGCTCTCGGAAGGTCGTTTGTTGAACCTTGGCAATGCCACCGGTCACCCGTCCTTTGTGATGTCCGCATCCTTCACCAACCAGGTGCTGGCGCAGATCGAGCTGTTCACCAAAGGCGACGACTATCAGAACGAAGTCTATATCCTGCCCAAACATCTGGATGAGAAAGTGGCTGCGTTGCACCTCGCCAAAGTGGGCGCGAAGCTCAGCAAGCTGTCCCCAGAGCAAGCGGCGTACATTGGTGTGTCCCCTGAGGGTCCGTTTAAGCCGGAACACTACCGCTACTAAGCTGAATTAGTGACTGATTTTGAGAGCGGCGTCCCGGATTGGGGCGCCGTTTTTTGTTGGACGGGGCGAAAACAACGGGAAAATCAGTTTTGATACCAAATCACCTAGAAGGACAGTGGCAACTTAGGGTAGAGGCTTTTGTCGGCTTGGTGTGAATTTATCTCGAGAAGGACTAAGCGAAGCCCCATGAGCTATTCATTTTCAGGGTTCTTCATCAAGAACCGTCAAATTAACTCAGCAACTTTTCGTGAAGGTCATGTCTATCGTGAAATCACTGATCCCTTTGTGGGATGCGGCATTCTGACTCCTAACATGCAACCGTCGTTCTCCGATTGCATCAATTACCTCAACAGTTTGGGTGTTTCCGACAGCGACTGGATTTTCGTTGTCTATCAAACTTGGGCAGGGCCTGTGGACTACGTATTGGCAATTGGCTCACGAGCTGGAAAGCCGTTCGGGCCTATTGAAGGAGACGGCGACCCAGCAGAAGAGGCATTTTATGAAGCTTTGGACGCATTCGGCCTGCAGGAAGGTGCCGGAATCTATTTTGCTCCGCTTGAACGTGGGTTCTGGGGCGACGATTGATGCCACAACAAAGTCGCCCACAGCCTTTCCATCCCTGATAAAAAGCGTGCATGCCCTGAAATCAGGGCGTTGCCACCTCTTCTCGCTTTTTCAGTCTGAATTATCGCCCAACTGCTGGTCGCAAGTGAAAAATCTAGAGAATCTGTCACCCGTCCCGCCCAGGCTCATTTGGATCGCTTGCATAAATCGCGATTTTGTTGCCGTCTTGGTCGCGCAGGTAGCTGACGTAGAAATGGGGGCCGTAGTTGGCGCGAAAGCCGGGTTGGCCTTCGTCTGTCCCCCCAGCGGCGAGGGCGGCGGCGTGCAGTCGGCGGACCTGCGCTTGGCTTGTGGCTTCAAAGGCCACCATGGTGCCGTTGCCAGCGGAGGCGGCTTGGGTATTAAACGGGGGTTTTACGTAGAAATCGGGCAGCAGTGGGCGTTGGCCTTCGGGGACAGGCAGTGCGTAGCTGAGGCCTTCGGGGCCTTCTTTTACGCTGTAGCCTAGGGCGGGCAGGAACGCCGCGTAAAAGCGTTTGGCGCGGGGGATGTCGTTGCTGCCAACACAGACGTAACCGATCATTGGGGGATGTCCTTTCCTAGCGCGGCCGCTTCCCAGTCTGTTAGGAATTGCATGATCTCCAGACTGTCGGATAGGCGGGGTGAGGGGCGCGGGGCTTCTTTAGGGCCTGTTGCTAGCGCGCGCTCGACCATTTTGACCTGATGATAAAACGCGTCGTGTTCGGTTTTGACAACGATGTCGCGGGCGGGGCCGTCATACGGTTGCCAGATCATGTGATTTTCACCAGCAACTGGCAGCCAGGGGTTGGTGGCAAATCGCAACGTGCCTTTGGTGGTCACGATCTCAAACGCGTGGGCCATGCCGTGACTGTCTGTGCTCATCAGATTGGCGAACACACCGTTGTCAAAGCGGACGGAGAGGCTGGCGTCTTGTAAGGTGTCGTCTTTGCCGATGTTGCCGTGCGCGGCGATGGATCGGTTGGCAAAGGTCTCTTCGCCACACATGGTTTGCACCACCAAGTGCAAAAGCGAGGCCGGGTAGCAGCCGAGATTGTAGAGCGTGCCACCGCCTGCGGAGTTCACCACTTGCCAGATGTCAGCGGCGTAGAAGCCGGAGACGGAGCGCAGCTCGCCAACAGACGGATCACGCAGGACGGTGACCAGTTGCTGCATGACGGGATGCGCGAGGTACATGAGACCTTCGGCAAAGAAGATGTTGGCAGCTTGCACGGAGGCGATCAGCGCATTGGCGTCCTCCATGGTAGTGGTCAGGGATTTCTCACAGAGCACCGGTTTGCCTGCGGCCATGGCGGCTTCGGTGGCGGCGCGGTGCAGGTGGTTTGGTAGGGCGATGTAGATCACGTCCACATCCGGGTTGGCAAAGAGCTCTGTTTGATCGGTCGTGGTTTCAGTGACGCTATACTGAGCGGAGAGGTCCGAAAGCGCGGCTTCGTTGCGGCCACACAGCATCGTCACAGAAGAGCTGTCGCTGTCGCGAATGGCGCCCAGCATGGCGTGAGTTATGAAGCCGGTTCCAAGGATACCCCAACGCAACATACCGCTCTCCCGTGCTGTGGTTTGGCAAGAAGACCAGCCTAGGCAGCGATTCTGTAAATGGCCAGTATGATCTGTGCTAAGGGGGAACGGGCGCGGTCTTTCCCCTTAATTGACGTCCACGTCAACTGTAGAACAAGCTTCAAGGACACCGCGCAGAACGCAACTTTGAGCGCATTTATCGACAATTGGGAGAATATCAGATGGGCAAACGGGACGAGTTGATCGCGAAATATGCAGACGATCTGAAAAACAAATGTGGCATCGAGCCGGATATGACGCTGTTGGAAAAGGTGACCATCGGCTGTGGTCCGGCGATCTATAATGATGACGCGTCCACTGTGGCTGGCTCCCAGCCAGAGGAATTGGAAACGGTGAAAAACAACTTCCTGATCAAGAAGTTGGGTATGAGCGATGGCCCCGCACTCATGGATGCCATCAACTCTGTGATTGAGACTTACGGCAAGTCAGAGCGTAACAAGTATCGGGCTGTTGTTTACTACATGCTGACGAAACACTTCGGCAAAGAGGCCCACTACGGGTAAAACCACCACTCGCGGTTTGGCGCGTCCGGGACCTGAGGGTTTCGGGCGCGTTTTGCGTTTGGTTGCCAAAGTGCTGCTGGAACCGCTCGGATTGTAGGTACTTGATAATTGAACTGATTGGTTCAATTGGGCTACACAAGTCTTGTCGGGCTAGGATGGCCGGACCCAAGTTTACAGAACGCGTGTGGTGGTATGGGATACACGCGGGGTGGCATAGGGGGTCTGGCTGGAGCGGAGACAGGCCCCCTATGTTTTATTTACCGGAGCAATTCCGGGCGGATGTTTGGCGCGGCTCTTAGGTGAGCGGCGCCATTTTGTGTTGTTACAGAGGGCATAGCACGGCTTGGATAGCGCAAAGACCCTGGCTCTCTGAGGTCAGTCTTGTGTGCCGCTGAGCTCGAGGATGATGTTCCATTCCTCTTCGGTGACTGGCTGCACAGACAGACGAGAGCTTTTTACCAGCACCATTTCGGTCAAACGCGGGTCGGCTTTGATCATGTCGAGGGACACTGGAATCTTCACTGGCGCGATGGCTTTGATGTCGACACAGTCCCAACGGTCATCTTCTGTGGTGCTGTCCTGATGCGCCTTGGCGCAGACCTCAACAATGCCAACCACCGATTTTTCTTTTTGAGAATGGTAGAAAAAGCCGCGATCACCCACGGCCATTTCCCGCATAAAATTGCGCGCCTGATAATTGCGCACGCCGTCCCATTCCTCACCGGCGTCGCCTTTGGCCACCTGTTGGTCCCAGCCCCAGGTGGAGGGTTCGGATTTGAACAGCCAGTAGCGCATCAGCCCAGCACCTTGTTCCAGGCCTTGAGCTCTACCGACTCAAACAGGTCGGCAGCTTTGTAGGGGTCATTTGCAGCCCAGGTCTCGGCCTCAGCCATGTCAGCTACGTTCAGGATGATCAGGGAGCCGCACATGCCACCGGTGTCATCCAGAAACGGGCCCGCCATCATGATCGTATCACCGGAGCCTTTCAGATAGGCAACATGGGCGTCGCGGTTGGCTTTGCGGATGTCCAGCGCGCCGGGTTTGTCTTTGGCGATGAGTGCGATCAGCATGAATTATTCCTCCTTGGGGGGTCTTGCGAGCAGCATTTCCATGGCGTCGCGAATTTGCAAGCCCCCATCAAGGATGGCGACGACGGCTTGGGTGATGGGCATGTCAACGTGCATGGCTTTGGCGCGGGCCAGCGCGGCGCGGGCAGTTGCGGCCCCTTCGACGGTGACCGTGGGATCATAGGCATCGCCGCGCCCCAGAGAGAGGCCAAAGCTGTAGTTGCGCGATTGATCAGACGAGCAGGTCAGAGTGAGGTCGCCAAAACCTGATAGCCCAGAAAGTGTGTCAGGTTTGGCCCCCAAGGCCTGTGCCATGCGTTTCATTTCGGCATAGCCACGGGTCATCAGAGCGGCGCGAGCACTGTCGCCCAGACCCGCGCCAATGGCGATTCCGCAGGCGATGGCAATCACGTTTTTGAGTGCGCCGCCCAGCTCTGCACCGACGGTGTCCGTGGTGCGGTAAATGCGCAGGTTGGGCGAAATCAGTCTCTGTTGTAGGGATTTTCCGGTGTTTTCGTCCGGGACGGCCAGTGTGAGCGCGGTCGGCAGACCACGTGCAATGTCAGCGGCGAAGCTTGGCCCGGTGAGGATGGCAGGGGTGGCCTCTGGCAACACATCGCGGATCACGGCAACGGGGCCGAGCTGTGTGCCAAGCTCGACGCCTTTACAGCAGGCGATTAGGGTGCGGCCGGTGAGCTCCGGGTGGGTTTCCAAGAGCCCGCGCAGCTTTTGCATGGGCACGGCCAATAGAACCACATCGGTGAGTGCATCGGCAAAATCGGCAGTAACAGAGACTGTTTTTGGCAATTTAACGCCCGGCAAGCGTGGGTTGGCGCGGGTGTCCATCATGGTTCTGGCGGCATCCGCGCTGCGGGCCCAAAGGGTCACATTGGTGCCACTGTGGGCAAAGGCCACAGCCAGGGCGGTGCCAAAGGCACCGGAGCCAAGAACGGAGATCATGCTTTGGCTCCTTTTTTGCCGCTGCCCAAAAGCGCGGGGGAGGTTTGATCGAGGGGCCAACGCGGACGGGCAGAGAGGTCCATACCGTCGCGGGCGCCGGTGTGGTATCGTTCCAACCCGGCGTAGGCAATCATCGCTGCGTTGTCGGTGCACAGCGCCAAAGGCGGGGCGGTGAAGGTGACGCCTTTGTCTGTACAAACAGTCTCTAATCCAGCCCGAATCGCCGTGTTTGCCGCCACACCACCAGCCACAGCAAGCAGAGGTTCGGAGGGGTTCTCGGTCAGATAAATGTCCAATGCGCGGCGGGTTTTCTCTGCCAAGACATCCACAACGGCAGCTTGGAATCCAGCACACATGTCGGCGCGGTCCTGAACCGGCAGGCCACCTTTTTCCGCGATGATGGCATCACGTTGGCGCAGGAGGGCGGTCTTGAGACCAGAGAAAGACATGTCACAGCCAGGGCGATCGAGCAGCGGGCGGGGGAAGCGGAAGCGTTTTGGGTCGCCTTTTGTGGCTTCGGCCTGCACGGCGGGGCCGCCGGGTTGTCGCAGGCCTAACAGGCGCGCGGTTTTGTCAAAGGCCTCGCCGGGGGCGTCGTCGATGGTGCCGCCGAGGCGGGAGAAGTATTCGGGACCGTGTGCGATCAGGAATTGGCAGTGGCCGCCCGACACCAAGAGCATCAGATAAGGGAAAGCCACCTGATCGGTGAGGCGTGGGGTCAGCGCATGACCGGCAAGGTGGTTCACGCCGATGAGCGGAATGTTCAGGCTGGCGGAAAGGCCTTTGGCGCACATCACACCGGAGATCACGCCGCCGATGAGGCCGGGGCCTGCGGTGACGGCGATGGCGTCCACATCCAACAGGGATACATTGGCCGCTGTCAGCGCCTCCTCAACACAGAGGTCAACCTTTTCGGCGTGCGCGCGGGCTGCGATTTCCGGAACCACACCGCCAAAAGGCGCATGCAAATCGGTTTGGCCATGCACAACAGAGGCCAAGATTTCGGCGTCGCCCACAATGGGTTGATGCAAGATGGCGGCAGCGGTGTCATCGCAGCTGCTTTCAATGCCAAGAATGGTGAGCGGGCCGTCCATGTGTCACAGGTCCTTGCCGTTGCGCGGAGGTTTGTTGGCAGGTAACACCAGAGAGCGCCTCAAACAACAGTGGTGGGCCTTATGACAGATGTGACCCCTTTGATTTTGCTGACCCGGCCTTTGGCCGATGCGGAGGGGTTTGCTGTGCTCTTGGCAGAGTTGGGGATCACTGCGGAGGTGGAAATCTCGCCCATTGTGGAGATTGTGCCCTCTGAGGCTCATGTGGACCTTACCGATATAACGGGAGTCATATTCAGCTCACGCAATGCGGTGGCAGCGGTGGACGGGTACGACCTGCCCGCCTGGTGCGTTGGCGAGGCCACAGCGACGGCAGCACGGGCCAAAGGCTGGCGGGCAGAGGCGGCGGATGGCGATGCAGACTCGCTTTATGCGCGGGTTTTGGCCGACGCGCCTAAAGGTCCTCTTCTGCATATTCGCGGCGAGGTTGCGCGTGGGGATCTGGCCGGGCGTTTGACAAAAGTCGGGATTCAAACACATGAGGTCGTGGTTTATCGGCAAGAAGCTCATTCGCTGTCAAAGTGCGCAAAAACGGCCCTAATGCGGGAGAATCCAGTGATTGCTCCCCTTTTTTCTCCACGTGCGGCGGCGCAGTTTGCCAGTCAGGGTCCCTATCATGCCCCTCTTCATGTGGTTGTGATGAGTGAGGCGGTGCGGGACGCACTGGGGGATTTACCGGCGGAAACAGTTGTTTTGGCGGAGAAAAAAGAGGCAAATGCCATGGCGGAGGCGGTGGCGGGACTGTTAGACGCAGGGTGATGCATTGAGACACACGGATTGCTCGCCTAGATTGGTGCTGCATTTGCAAAAAAACGGATTCGAAAGGGTGACCAGTGGGAACCACGGATAAATCGGACAAGCCAAGCAAAGGTCAGGTTGATCAACAGGATCAGACCGATACGCAAGCCGACGCAGAAGATGTGGTCGAGGATGCGGAGATTGTCGAAGAGATCACGCCTGAAGTGGCATCGGATGACAGCGCTGCGCAAGAGACCGGAGAGGCTGCGGAGGGCGAAGATCCCGTAGAGATTGAAGAGCCGCGAACAGATGATGCCGTGGCAGATCAGTCGGAGGCATCAGAGGCTGTTGAGACACCTGAAGAGGACACTCCAGCGGCGGACATCAATCAAGACGCGCCCGCGCAGGCCGTTCAAGAACCGGCGCGCAAAGGTGGGTTTGTCCCTTTGGTGCTTGGCGGCGTGATTGCGGCTGGCATCGGATTTGGCGGCGCAGTGTATTTTGGCGAACAGCTTGGGTTGGGCGCAGATACGGATGCGGCCCTGGCCGAGATGGTAGCGAAATTTGAGACGCAGAACGAGACAATAGCGGCGTTGAATGAGAGGCTGAGCGTAACCAGTGACCTCTCTGGCGGTGCGCGTGAAGCTGCGGATCAAGCGGCAGCGGACGTGACCAAGATGACCGAGGTTCTTTCGGCATACACAACCCAATTGGGGTCTGTGTCCGAAGCGGTCGCCACGTTGGAAGCGCGATTGACGGACATTGAGAAACGTCCGTTGAGCGAAGGGCTTGGTGCGGCGGCAATCGCGGCTTACGAGCGTGAAGTGAAAGACCTCAAAGATTCGGTCTCTGCGCAGAAAGCAGAAGCAGCGGAGTTGAAAGACAAGGCAGATTTGTCAGCTAAGGCGGCGCTCGCACGCTCATCGGTGACACGGATTGTGGCGGCGCTGGACAGTGGCGCGCCGTATCGTGCTGCGGCGGTTGATTTGCGGTCTTCGACAGGCGAAGGCATTGCGCCGGTTCTGGAAGATCATGCGGACAGCGGTGTGGTCACGCTGGCGACGCTGTTAGAGAGCTATCCGGATGCGGCACGTGGTGCATTGGCCAAGGCGCGTGAGGATAAGGTGGATGCAGGCACCGGCAACAAGCTGGGCAACTTTCTGAAGACACAGTTTGGTGCGCGCTCCGTTGAGGCGCGTGAGGGCACCGACACCGATGCGGTTCTGAGCCGATCTGAAGCGGCGCTGAAAGCGGGTGATCTGACTGCAGCACTCTCTGAACTGGATACATTGGCCGAGGGGCCAAAAACCGTGATGGCAGACTGGGTCGCGCAAGCACAAACCCGCGCCGCCGCGACTCAAGCCGCCGAAGATTTGGCGCAAACCCTAAACTCCAACTGAGGGTCGTTATATGCTCTGGTCTTTGATCAAAATTATTGCGTTTGTTGCCATTGTCGCCGGACTGACCTTTGGCTCGATTTATTTGCTGGAAAGCGATGGCGGGGTGATGGTCACCGTGGCAGGGGTCGAATACAGCCTTGGGCCATTTCACACTGCGCTGGCGCTGATTGCGCTGGTCGCGGCGGTCTGGCTGGTGATCAAGGCGCTGGGCCTGTTGGTGGCGACGCTGAAATTCCTGAACGGGGATGAAACCGCGATCAGTCGCTACTTTGACCGTAATCGTGAAAAGAAGGGCTATCAGGCGCTGGCCGACAGCGTGACTGCGCTGGCCTCCGGTGAGGGGCGCACGGCGATGGAGAAGGCGCGGCTGGCAGAGAAGAAGCTGCACAAGCCGGAGCTGACCAACCTGATTGTGGCGCAGGCGGCAGAGATGAGCGGTGACACACGCAAGGCTGAGGAAACCTACAAGAAGCTGCTTGCCGATGAACGCACGCGGTTTGTAGGCATCCGTGGCTTGATGAAGCAGAAGCTGGATGCCGGGAACACAGAGGTGGCGCTGAAGCTGGCGGAGAATGCCTTTGCGATTAAGCCACGCCACGTGGAAGTGCAGGACACGCTGTTGCGTTTGCAGACCGAAACCAAAGACTGGAAAGGCGCACGCAGCACACTGAATGCCAAGCTGCGTCACGGTACCTTACCACGTGACGTGCATCGTCGGCGCGATGCCGTGTTGGCGTTGTCCGAAGCAAAGGATTTGATCGCTGAAGATGCCAGCATTGAGACGCAGGAACAGGCGATCGAGGCCAATCGGTTGTCGCCGGACTTGATCCCGGCGGCTGTGATGGCCGCACGGGGTTATGTGGGCAAAGGCAAGCCGCGTAATGCAACACGTCTGATTAAGAAAGCTTGGGATACGCAACCACATCCAGATCTGGCGGCGGCCTTTGCTGAGATCGCGCCGGACGAAACTCCGGAAGCGCGGATCAAGCGGTTCAAGACCCTGACCAAAAACACCGCCAGCCATGCCGAAAGCAAAATGCTGATGGCGGAGCTGTATATTGCAGCGGAAGATTTCCCGGAAGCGCGTCGGGCGCTGGGCGATTTGGTGGAAACGGATGCCACCCAACGCTCGCTGACCATCATGGCGGCGATTGAGCGCGGTGAGGGCTCCAATGATGCGGTTGTGAAAGGCTATCTGGCCAAGGCGCTCAGTTCGCCTCGGGGGTCGCAGTGGGTCTGTGACACTTGCCACAATATCCATGCTGAGTGGGCGCCAACCTGTGACAATTGCCACAGCTTTGACACGCTGAGTTGGACCGCGCCGCCGGAGACCGAAGGGTTGAGTGAAACCGGCGCAGCGATGTTGCCGCTTATCATCGGCGCGCTGGAGGATCACTCGGAGGCAGAAACTGAAGATGCCGGCGAAGTGGACGTGGTTGAGGGCGAGGCGTCTGAGGCCCCTGACGAGGACTCTGCAGAAGAGCGCAAGTCGGCCTAAAAGCTTTGATTGAGACTGAAAGCAGCGTCACCTTTGGGCGGCGCTGTTTTGTGGGTCAGGTGAACCGCATTGGGCTTACAGGTGACAAGTCGATGTTGGGCGGAGTGTCAGATATCAAGTCCGCCACCAAACGGCCGGTTTTGGCCCCGCCGGTGAGGCCGACGTGTTGGTGCCCAAAGGCCGCGTAAACACCACTGTTGCCGATCTCGCCAACCATCGGCAGGCTGTCAGGTAGGGACGGGCGGAAGCCGAGCCATTCCTCGTCGCTTTCTGCAGTCATGGTGGGGAAGACTTCGGCGACCCTGCGGCGCAGCAGCGCAAGAGGGGCCTTAGATTTTGTTTCTGACAGGTCCCCAAATTCGACAATCCCGGCGCACCGCAACCCGTGCTGCATAGGTGTGGCGACAAATTTGGCGGAGGCAATCATCATCGGATGGTTGGGACGAATGGAAGGCTCTTTGAAAGTGATGTGATAGCCACGCTCGGTTTCCAGTGGCACGGTGAAGCCCAGCTTGCGCATGAGGGGCTTGGACCAGATGCCGGAGGAGAGCACGGCGCGGTCACAATCAAACTGGCCCTGATCGGTCATCACTGCAGATACTTGCCCGCCGAAGAGGTCAAAATCGCGCACTTCGGCCTGCACAAAACGGCCACCCATGCCTGTAAATGTGTCCACCAAAGCCTGCACGTAAGCTGCCGGGTTTAGAATGTAGCCGTGATCTTTGTTCACCGCGAGGAACGAGGTTTGTGCGTCCAGAATTGGCTCGATGTCCTGCACGGCTGGGCCTTCGATGATCTCGGGGACAAAGCCAACGCTGGCGCGCAGGTCCCAAGTGTATTTGTCAGCCTCAAAGGCGGCGCGGTCTTTGTAGGCGTAGAGATAATCTGTGTCAGCAATGAAGGCTTCGGCGGCGGTGCCTTTGGCAAGTGCCTTGTGCTGGTCCACGCTGTCACCAATCAGGTCCGCCAAAACGTGGGTGAAGCGGCGGGCGTCGGTGTCATTGGCAAAGCCGAGATATTTCAGGAACCATGGTGTGAGACGCGGTAGGTTGGCCCATTTCAAAAACAGCGGGAAATTTGGGTTGAGCAGGTAGCCTGGCGCCTTTGTCATGAGACCAGGCGTGGCGTTTGGCACCACAGCACAGCTTGCCAGCAGGCAGGCATTGCCAAAAGAGGCGCCCATGCCGGGGGTATTTTTGTCCAGAAGGGTTACACTGTGCCCTGCGCGGCGGAGCCACAGTGCGGTGGCCGCACCAACAATGCCTGCCCCGATCACTACCACATTTTGCGGCATCGTTTGCCCCCCCGTTTGTCGTCGGGACAGTGTTGCCAAGCGATGCACAACTTTGCAATCAGAGTTCTGCGATCACGTCCTTGAGCTGTGCCAGTTTAATGGGTTTGGCCATGTGGGCGTTCATGCCGCTGTCCAGACAGGCTTCGCGGTCTTCTGGTGCGGAATGGGCGGTCAAACCAATGATATGGGTTTGGAAATCCCCGTTGGCGTTTTCCAGACGGCGGATCTCGCGGGTGGCATCCAGACCGTTCATTACTGGCATGGAAACATCCATCAGGACCAAATCCGGGTGGCAATCGCGGTAGATTTCCACGGCCTCTTCCCCATCACTGGCAGAATGGTGTGTGATGCCTAGGCGGTTGAGGAAAATCTCAATCAGCTTCCGATTGGTTTTGTTGTCGTCCACGATCAAGATGGTTTTGTCTGACGAGGGTGCTTCAAGTTCACTGGCAACTTGTTTGTGTGCGGTGCCAATGGTCGCACTCGCGTCGATAGTGGTGTTTTCCTCGGCGGATTGCTTGATGCCTCCTGCATGTGGGGCTGTTAGGGCCTCCAGCAACTTGGGAGCCTGCACAGGTTTGATCACTTCGCAGTTGGTAAGCAGGTTTTCTTCACCGGAGCGGTGGATGGCGTCGTTCATCGGGCGCAGGGCAATCACACGGGTCTCGGGACCGGATTTTGCCTCGTAAATGGCACGAAATAGGTCTTTGCGTCCCATGTCTGGCATGCCCATTTCTGTCAGAACCACATCATAGGGCGCACCGCTTGCTTGTGCGTCTCGCAGGCTCTCAAGACCGGTCTTGGCTGTTTCAAAGGTCGCAACTTGAGCGTTCCACGCGGACATCATTTCGTTCATGACAAACAAGGCCGTGGGTTCGGATTGCAGAACCAGGACTTTCATACCGCTGAGGTCCGCGCTGTCGAGTGCGCGAGGGGGGAGTGGTATGTCGGGCTCCATAAGAGGTACGTTGAACGTGAAGGTGGTGCCAGTCCCAACCGTGGATTTTACCCAAATTCGGCCGCCCATCAGCTCGACAAAACCCTTGGCGATGGCCAATCCAAGGCCGGTGCCCTGATGCTTGCGGCTATAAGAGCCGTCGACCTGTGTGAACTGGTCAAAGACGGCGGCGAGTTTTTCTTCGGGGATACCGCAGCCGGTGTCGCAGACATCCACTTGCATGACCGGGGCGTCATTTTCCTCTTTGAGTGTGAGGTTGATCAGAACATAGCCGTCGTCGGTGAACTTCAAGGCGTTGCCAACAAGGTTGATGATGACCTGCTTAAGGCGGGACTCATCCCCCAGAAGCGATTTGGGCAAATCCGGTGCCACACGGGTGATAAGATCAACACCCGCTTGACCCGCTTGGAATGAAAGCATCTGCGCGGTGTTGTCCAGAAGCTCCGTGGGCCGATAGGGATCATCCCGTAGGGTCATGTGACCGCTGTCGATTTTGGAGAAGTCTAGAATGTCGTTGATGATGTTTAGGAGGGTGGAGCCGGAGGTATGGATGCTGTCCACCAAACTTAGTTGATTGTTTGTTAACTCGGTGTCCGCAAGCAGCTCTGTCATGCCCAACACACCATTCATTGGCGTGCGAATTTCGTGGCTCATCCGGGCCAGGAATTGGGATTTGGCCTTTTCCGCGGATTTGGCCTGTTCCGCGACAACCTGTAATTCGGCGTTTTTGTCGTTTAGGTCGTCAGATGAAATCTCAAGCTTGGTTTGAGTGTCCTCTAGGGACTTTACCCAGGCGCGCAGGTTACCCAACATCAGGTTAAAACTGTCCGCGAGGCTTTCAACTTCGTCGTTGGTGCGGATCACAATGGACTGGTTTAGGTTGCCCTTGGCGGCGCGCTCTGTGGCGCTGTTGAGGCGCGCAAGAGGCTCTGTCAGGCGGCGCGAAATCCAGATGGACAAGAGAATGCCAGTGAGGGTGAAAAACACGCCAAACATCAGGTTGCGGCGTAGCACGAGATTTACTTCGCGGTTGGCGGCCGTGCCGTCCAAGTCAAAGCGGATGGTGCCGTAATTTACGTTGCCGTAGATCGCAGGCACTGCAACCTGAATGCGGCCCTGCAGATTGCGAATGTGGGTGGTCTCTGAGGCGGTGGCTTCGGTGACGAGTTCGTCGTCGACTCGACCCAAGAAAAGCGCGTTACCCTCTGAAGAGCCATTGACCAGTAAAAAACCGTCTGGGTCGATGAACCGCAATGACAGGATGTCTGGCTGGCGCATGAGCTCTTGATAGATGATATCAAGTTCCGCGGGGCGGCCTTCAAACAGGTAGGGAAGGGTGACTTCCTGAATCAGGATCCCAAGGGAATCTGAACGTTCAGAGAAGCGGGTATGAACCAACTCCAGCTGGGTGATGGTATTCAGGTAGATCAGGGTAGAGACAAACGCACCAATCATGAGGCCAAAATACAGCGTCATACGACGCCCCAGACCATAGGTCAGAGATTTGCGGATATTCAGCATGCGGTTGGTTTGGTCCTCTGGTGCGGACATGGCTATTTTATCCCCGCGTCTTCGAGATCCTGTAGAATCTCAAATATAGGCGCAAAAGTGTATTTGGATCCCGCAGCAAATTCATCAAATCCTGAACTGTTTTGAAAGGTATTGAGAACGTCGCGGCCTTTTTGGTGAGAGGACATGGACGTTAGACTTTGGCGTAGTGAGTTTAGCTGTGCCTTCGACATGCCTGGGCGGTGCATGAGAACACTGCGTGGAAATTGCTCAGAAATGGCCAATAACCGGAAGTCATTCGGTCTGGCCTCCATGAGGTCAAGATAGTTCATTTGGTTTGTTGCGCCCGCGTCGGCACGTCCGGACGCCACAGCAAACATGGTGTTTTTGTCATTGTAGGTCAGAAAGTAGCCAACTTCTTCTCCCGAGTGGGCTGCTCCTGGAGCGCGCAGTTTCTTTAATCGCAGTCCACTTTGAAGAAGGATATGGGCTGGCACGATGA
Source organism: Shimia sagamensis (assembly GCF_900182745.1). Classification (GTDB taxonomy): domain Bacteria; phylum Pseudomonadota; class Alphaproteobacteria; order Rhodobacterales; family Rhodobacteraceae; genus Shimia; species Shimia sagamensis. The sequence continues at coordinate 716,988 of NZ_FXTY01000001.1, forward strand.
ACCCAGAAGATGAATCGCGGTCTTCCAAGGCAATGCGCTTTCCGCGAAGCTCTTCTAGCGCGGTGATGCCGCTGTTCACATGTGTAAAAATTACTGAATAGTAGCCGGCATGGCCGCCTTTCCAATTGCGCAAGAAAGGCGTGCCGCCGGAAAGTTGCGCCACTTTGGCCACAACGAGCGGGCTGTCGATAAAGATGTCCACTTCTTTGCGGGCAATGGCTGCCGCCATAAGTTCGGCGCTGGGGTGAACAACAAGGCGCACTTCGGTTATGCCAGCGTCTTCCAGATCGGTTTCCAAGTATGTCAGAAGAGGTTGAAACACCCGCATTTGGCCGCGGATACCTTCGTTTAGCGTGCCCAGATTCAGAGTCTCTGCCAACGCGAAAGAAGCGTTGATCCAAGCCAGACAAGCGGCAAAGCAGAGAGTGATCCTAGCAATCATGGGCATCCGAGACGTTCTATCACCTCCTAAAGGCGGTATTAGGAAAGTCTAAACCATCGCTTAACGAATGGAGGGTTTGGCCGGAATTCTGCCGGTATGATGCAAATTGCCATCGAATTTTTGTAAAAAAGCTTTCTGGCGCCCCTTTGGGGGTCAGATTTGAGCCATGTGATTCGGTCTTGTCGTGCACCATGATCAAAGATTGCCGTGAAAATCCTTTTCACGCCAGATGTTTGCCGGAACACCACCAATTTCCCGTATTACGTGTGATCAGCCATTAGTGTGCATTCTTCTCGATGCGTTTGATCGTGCGATCTCGGTACAGAAGTGACTGTGTGTCAGCAAAGAGGTGCACTTTGGCCGGATCGGCGGTCAGGGACACTTGTTTACCTTTTAAGTCTCGGTGGATGCCTTGCAATTTCCCGATCACCGGTTCCGCACCATTTTGTGCTTCGAAGTAAAGTAGGGTCACTTCGCCCAAGGCTTCGGTGATGTTCACAGTGCCGGTGTAGAGCGCGTCATCTTCGGTGATGATGAGATCTTCTGGACGCACACCAATGTTGACTTGTCGCCCCATGTCCTCCGGCAAGGAAGGCACGGTGGAGGTGGCCGTGCCCCCAGCATCCAATGCAATAGTAGTGATATCGCCGGTGCCAGTGATCTTGCCGGGGAGGAGGTTCATGGCTGGGGAGCCGATGAATTGGGCAACAAATTCATTTTCGGGGCGTTCATAGAGATCCAGCGGTGTGCCAACTTGGGCAATGCCACCACCGGCCAGCACCACGATGCGGGTTGCGAGCGTCATCGCCTCAACCTGATCGTGGGTCACGTAGACCATGGTACTGTCGGGCATAGAGTCTTTGAGTTGGGCAATCTCGATGCGGGTGGCCACACGTAGGGCGGCGTCGAGGTTTGAGAGCGGCTCGTCAAACAAGTAAACCTTAGGGTCGCGCACAATGGAACGGCCAATGGCAACACGCTGGCGTTGCCCCCCGGAAAGCTCCTTGGGCAGGCGATCCAGCAGGTTGTGCAACTGAAGTGTTTTGGCGGCTTTGTCGACGCGCGCGTTGATCTCCTCGGAGCTCATCTTGGCGATTTTAAGCGCAAAAGACATGTTTTCGCGCACGGTCAGGTGCGGGTAAAGCGCGTAGGATTGAAACACCATGGCAATGCCACGCTCACTTGGCGGCACGTCGTTGACCACGGTGCCGTCAATTTCGAGCGTGCCGGAAGTGATGTGTTCCAGACCAGCAATCATGCGCAACAGAGTGGATTTGCCACAGCCAGAGGGACCAACAAAGACCACCAGTTCGCCCTTTTCAATTTCCAGATCGATGTTGGCGAGGACATTCACTGGGCCATAAGATTTGGCAATGTCTTTGAGTATGAGATCAGCCATCGGAGGAGTCTCCTGTGTTAGAGCCTAGTGTCACGGCAAAGGCGGCCTGCCAGGCGGGCAGGGTCACTTTGGCGCCGTCGCGGCTGATGGTGAAGGGGGCTTTGGAATCCATGGTCCAAGCACCGGCTGGCAGGTCGAAGCTTTGCTCTTCTTCTGAGAGGTTGAAAGCGCAAAGGATGCTTTGGCCGTTGTGTTCGCGCACAAACCGGATGTGGGTGTCATCAGCGTGAAGCAACTCAAAGATGCCTTTTAGCAGCGGCAGTTGCTCTTTGCGGAAAGCGATCAGGCGGCGGTAGAAGGTCAGCATGGAGCCCGGCGTGTTTTCTTGCGCCTGGACCGATTTGGACAGATGATCCGCGCTCACGGGCAACCAGGGCGTGCCCTCGGAAAAGCCGCCGTTTTGGTTGTCGGACTTCCACACCATGGGTGTGCGACACCCATCGCGGCCCTTGAACTTTGGCCAGAAGCGGATGCCGTAGGGGTCCTGCAAGTCTTCAAATGCCACGTCGGCTTCGGATAGGCCAAGCTCTTCGCCTTGATAGATACAGACAGAGCCACGCAGGGACATCAGCAAAGCCGCATAGGTGCGCTGGGCGGCGTCGGACAGGTTCCAGCGGGAACTGTGGCGCTCCACGTCGTGATTGGAATAAGCCCAGCAGCCCCAGCTGTCGCTGCCAAAGCTCTCGGCGGTTTGCATGATCTCAGCCACGCGGGTGCCGGTGGGATGTGCCTGACACAACAGGGCAAAATCATAGGCCATATGCAGCTTGTCGCCGCCGCCGGTGTAGGTGGCCTGAATTTCGCTGCCGCGCTGGCTGTCGCCAACTTCACCCACGGTGGTGATGGCGTCATATTCATTGAGCAAGCTGCGCAGGTCTTGCAGGAAGCCAAGGTTCTCCGGCTGGTTCTTATCGTAAAGATGTTCCTGATGGTTGTATGGGTTCACGGCGGGCGCGATGTTGTCGTTGCGCTCCTCCAGCGGCAGGGCCGGATTGTCGCGCAATTGCGCGTCGCAGTAGTAGAAATTCACGGTGTCTAGACGGAAGCCATCGACACCACGATCGAGCCAGAACCGAGCCACATCAAGCAGTTCCTGGCGGACTTCGGCGTTGTGGAAGTTCAAATCCGGCTGTTCGGCCAGAAAGTTGTGCAGGAAATACTGCTGGCGCGAGGTGTCCCACTGCCAGGCTGGACCACCAAAGATCGAGAGCCAGTTGTTGGGCGGCGTGCCGTCCAGCTTTGGATCCGCCCAGACAAACCAATCGGCTTTGTCGTTGGTGCGATCTGCGCGGCTTTCGATAAACCACGGGTGCTGATCCGAAGTGTGGGACAGCACAAGGTCGATGATGATCTTGATGCCCAGCTCATGTGCTTTGGCAATCAGCTCGTCAAAGTCAGAGAGTGTGCCAAACATTGGATCAACATCGCGGTAGTCTGACACGTCATACCCGAAGTCCAACATGGGCGAGGTGAAAAACGGGGACAGCCAGATGGCGTCCACGCCAAGCGAGGCCACATGGGGTAGACGCTGGATGATGCCAGCGAGGTCACCGATGCCGTCGCCGGTGCTGTCTTGGTAGGAGCGCGGGTAGATCTGATAGATCACCGCACCACGCCACCAATCGGGGTCTGTGATAAGCGCGGAATCTTGGGTCATGGTCGGGTCCTGATAAGTCATGTGATCGTCCAAAGAAGTGGCCATTGGGCCAAGTTAGTGTCTGTTTTACTTGACGGAGCCGGCCAGAAGGCCGCGCACCAAGTAGCGTTGCATCGCAAAGAACACGAGCAGTGGTACCGAAATTGAAACAAAAGCCGCCGTGGCGAGGATTTCCCAGTTGCCGCCGCGGGTGCCCAGAAGTTCGACAATCTGGTTGGTCATCACCGTGGTGTTGCCGGTGCTGTCGATCAGGAACACTTTGGCGACCAGAAGGTCGTTCCAGGTCCAGAGGAACTGGAAGATGGCAAAGGAGGCCAGCGCCGGGAAAGACAGCGGCAGGATGATCTTGGTGAAGATCTGAAAGTCGGTGGCGCCGTCGACCTTGGCGTTTTCGATGATGTCGCGGGGTAGGCCGGACATGTAATTGCGCAAGAGATAGATTGCCAACGGCAGGCCAAACGCGGTGTGCGCAAGCCAGACGCCAAGGTAGCCTTTACCAATGCCCACGTTGAGATGCAGCTTGAGTAGCGGGATCAATGCAAGTTGTAGAGGCACAACCAACAAGCCAACAATCGCCGCGATCAGCAAGGCACGGCCGGGAAATTCCATCCATGCGAGCGCATAGGCAGCAAAGGCGGCGATCACAATTGGGATGATTGTGGCTGGAATAGTGACTGTCAGCGTGTTGAGGAACGCTTTGGTCATACTGTCATTGCTGTTGCCAGAAATGAGCACTTGATCATAGTTGGCCAGCGTGAAATCCGGCGGCAGGGTGGCGGTGACGAACACGCGCTGGCCGCGCTTCTTCAGCTCTTTGGTAGAGGTGAAGCGATAGTTGCCGGCTGCGTCCATGGTGAAGGTCTTGGTGTCTTTGGTGAAGCTGGCGGTTTCGCCGACAGCAAAGGCGTCCACGGCTTTGGAGGATACGCCAAAGCGCGTGATTTCGGTGCCGGGCGTCGGGCCTTCCTCTGAGTCCTCAAGCAGGTTGCCTTCGACCACCCAGAGTGTGCCCTCTTGAATGGCCACTTCAGCGCCACCGGTGCGCAACTGCACCACTTGCTCAGCCGGGAATAGGGCTTTCCACCAGCCGGAGGCTGAAATCTGATCAGCGGTGCGGAAAGAGGAGACCAGAAGGCCCACGGTTGGGAACAGCCAAAGTGCCACAAGCAGCACAACGGAGAGGTTCACTGCCCAAGAGAGACCAGATTTACGTCCTGCGATATTGTCCATGATCTCTCTCCTCAGCGCATTTCTTTGCGGGCCTGCACCACGTTCCAAATCAGGATCGGGGAGACGAGCAGCATGATGATGATGGCGCTGGCGGAGCCGACGCCCCAGTCATTGGCGCGGAACAGTTTGTCGTACATGTAGTTGGCCAGCACCTGCGTTTCCCATTGGCCGTTGGTCATCGCAAAGACGATGTCAAACACCTTGAGCACAACCAGAGTGATGGTGGTCCAGACCACAACAATGGTGGGCATGATTTGCGGCACCTTGATCTTGAAAAAGATCTGGAACGGGTTGGCACCATCGACAATGGCCGCTTCAACGGTTTCTTCCGGGATGCCACGCAGCGCAGCAGAGAGGATCACCATGGCAAAGCCGGTCTGAATCCAGATCAGCACCACCATCAGGAAGAAGTTGTTGTAAAATGGCATGGTGAGCCAGGATTGTGGCTGGCCATAAGGGAAGTCCATGCCAATCACATCGAGGATATTGCGCAGTGCAACCACGGCAATCCAGAGACTAATCAGGCCGGAAATGGCCCGAAGTGCCTTCACAAGGATGTTATCACTGCCGGTAACAATGGGGCGGAGCAGCAGCCAGCCAATGTAGGCGACCAGGGCGGCAAAAACCGCAAGGATCACAACTGGGAGCATTTTGAGGAACAAGAGAGAACCAAAGCCGCCGTCAAATTGCATCCATACGGCGTTGAGGATGCCGATCTGCTCGTTGCCTGCGGGGCGGGCGTCATAAACCAGTTTGAAAATCACAGAGGCGCCAACAAAGGAGATCGCCATGGGCATAAAGATCAGCGACTTGGCAAAAGCACCCCATTTGATGCGGTCGGTGAGCTGTGCCGCGAGTAGACCAAAGGCGGTGGACGCGGCAGGGACCACAATTAGCCAGAGCATGTTGTTGCGCATGGCCTCCCAAAATTTGGGTTCGGCAAACATCTGTTGGTAGTTGGCGAAGCCGACAAAAGCGCCGTCTTGGGTGCGGTCCGTTAGGGACAGGCGCAACGTTTCAAACACCGGGTAGCCGAGATAAAGGCCAAGGGCGAGGATCGCGGGAGCAAGGAACAGCCAAGGGCGGATCATATTTGCGCGGTTGATATTGCGCCCAGCATTAGGGCCGCTTGCCGGAAACAGAACTTTGTCCAGAAATAGATTGGAGAAGTAGAAATACCCGAGGCATCCGCCCACTCCGATGACGATGGTCACAAGACCCAGCAGTGCTGGTGACATGACGCTCTCCCCCCGAGTTTTGGTTGGCCACCCCGCGCAGAAGTGCGCGAGGCAGCAGTTTGATAAGCGCGTGGCTTACTTCAGCGCGTCCCAGCTGTCCTGGATTTCGGTGGCGACTGTTGCAGCGTCTTTGCCGCTGGTGAAGTCAACCATGCCAGTCCAGAAAGAGCCCGCGCCCACACCGCCTGGCATCAGGTCGGAGCCGTCAAAGCGGAAGGTGGTTGCGTTCACCAGAATGTCCGCCTGACCACGCAGCGCATCGTTCAGGTAGGTTTCTGGGTTCACGCCTTTGTGCGGTGTGAGGAAGCCGGATTGTGCCGCGAAGACTTCGTGTGCCACTGGCAGTTGGAAGAATTCCATCAGCGCGGAGGTGGCATCAGATGGATCGGTGATCGCCATCAGCGTACCGCCACCCAGAACCGGGTTGCCGAGGTCTTTGCTGTCGTAAGATGGGAAGTAGAAGAAATCGACGTCTTCGCCAAATTCGATGCCTTCAGGGAAGAAAGCAGGCACAAAAGACGCCTGACGGTGCATGTAGCAGTCCAGTGGCGAGTTAAACATGCCTTTTGGGCTGTCGCGGAAATCTGTGGTGGCCACAGCACCGGCGCCGCCGGACACTTTGGCGTCATCACCTACAAACCAACCAAATTCTTCGATCGCTGCGACAACGCGCTCGTCGTTGAAGGCAATTTTGTTGGTGGTCCAGTCATCATAAACATCAGCTGGCTGGGTGCGCAGCATGATGTCTTCCACCCAGTCGGTGGCTGGCCAACCGGTGGCTGCACCAGACCCCAGGCCCACACACCAAGGTGTTTCGCCGTCGGCCACAATTTGCTCGGTCAGGGCGCGCAGGTCTTCCATGGACTCTGGCACTTCGTAGCCAGCATCTTCGAAGTTCTCTGGCACGTACCAGACGAGGGATTTTACATTTACGTTATAGAAGAAGCCGTAGTGCTGATCTGCGCCTGCTTTGTCGGCGTATGTGCCGAGATCAACCCAACTCTGGCCCGCGCCGTAGTTGTCCACGGTCCAGGCGTTCATCGAAGCTGGCAGCGGGTGCAGCAGGCCACGTGCCGCCAGATCAGAGGCGAGACCCGGCTGTGGGAAGACCGCGATGTTGGGTGCGGCACCTGCTTCGGCGTCGATCACAATCTGCTGCTCAAAGCTGTCGGAGCCGGTGTAGATCGCTTCGGCGCCTGTGGCGGCGGCGAAATAGGCCAGCACTGAGCGGAAGACTTCGTCCTCTGGCTGCAACCATGGGCCTGCCACAGTCACGGTTTGGCCGGACAGGTCTGGGGCGTTTTCAGCCCAGGCATTGTAGCTATCCCAGCTGAAAGCACCTTCGCCGGGTGCAAATTTTAGATGGCCGTCAGCCATGGCGGTACCGGCGGTGAGCGCCAGAACGGCCACGCCTGCATAAAATGTCGGTTTCATGAGAGTTCCTCCCAGTTTCATGAACTGGAAACCAATTTACCAAAGCGCTTTGAAAAAAGCAACGGTCAAGAAAATGGCCTGCTTGTCACCGTGATCCATATGTTTTATTAGGGAAAAAGGGAGGAGCGCTGTGCGGGGCGTGCAAAAACAACAAAGATGCACGACTCATAAATCAAAGCGCTTTGATAAATGAAAACGAAGTCAATGAACCTAAAAGACCTTTCGGATTTGCTGGGATTGTCCCAGACAACAGTGAGTCGTGCGCTCAACGGATATCCGGAAGTGCGCGAATCAACCCGGCAAAAAGTGATGGAAGCCGCACGGGCGCACAATTACGCGCCGAATACGCGGGCCAAAACGCTGGCGACGGGCAAGGCGATGACCATTGGGCATGTTTTGCCGGTGTCCAAGAAGCACGAAATGGTGAATCCGATTTTTGCGGATTTTATTGCCGGGGCCGGGGAGATCTATTCAGACAACGGCTTTGATCTGCTGTTGTCGGTGGTGGATGACGACTCTGAGGAAGCGAGCTATCGCAAATTGGTGTCACGCGGCGCTGTAGATGGGATCATCGTGCACGGTCCAAAGGTGAACGACAGCCGGATTGCCCTGTTGCGGGAACTGGGCGTGCCCTTTGTGGTGCATGGCCGCTCTACCGAGATTGAGGCGGATTACAGCTGGGTGGATGTGAACAACACCCGTGCGTTCCAACGTGTGACTGAGTTCCTATTGGACTTGGGGCATCGCCGGATTGCGCTGCTCAATGGTTTGGCGGACATGGATTTTGCCACACGGCGGGGTGCAGGATATGTCGCGGCTTTAGAAGAACGTGGGATGCAGGTTGATCCAGCGTTGATGTTTCATGAAGAAATGACCGAGAACTTTGGGTTTGAAATCGCGTGCAGTTTGTTGGCTCAGGATAATCCACCCACTGCTTTTGTGGTGTCTTCGATTATTCCAGCCATTGGGGTGCGACGCGCGATTTCCGATGCTGGGTTGGAAATGGGCAAAGATGTTTCCGTCGTAATCCATGATGACGCGCTCAGCTACTTCAGCAATGATGGAGATGAGCCTGCGTTTACGGCGGTGCGCTCTTCAGTACGGCAAGCCGGTCGTCATGTGGCGCAAGCCTTGATCAACAAGATCGCAACCCCTGGCGCACCGGTGCATCAAGAGATGTTGGAGGCGGTTCTGGCAGTTGGGCGGTCTACGGGGCAGGCGCCAGCGCTTCGGCAAGCTTTAGAACAAGAAAAGTAGAGACTGATGCAGCACAAACGTTCCGATTTTCCCGCTGGATTTCAGTTTGGCGTGGCCACGTCCAGCTATCAGATTGAAGGACATCAATTTGGCGGCGCAGGGCGCACACATTGGGATGATTTTGCCGCCACACCGGGCAATGTGGTGCGCGCAGAAAACGGCGCGTTGGGTTGTGATCATTACAACCGCCTGCAGGAAGATCTTGATCTGATTGCTGGTCTGGGCGTGGATGCTTACCGGTTTTCCACCAGCTGGGCGCGGGTGCTGCCGGAGGGGCGGGGTGCTGTTAACGAGGCCGGGCTCGATTTCTATGACCGCTTGGTGGACGGGCTATTGGAGCGCGGGATCAAACCTGCGGCAACGCTGTATCACTGGGAGATGCCCTCTGCGCTGGCCGACCTGGGTGGCTGGCGCAATCGCGATGTGGCGCAGTGGTTTGGCGATTTTACAGAAGTGGTGATGGGCCGGATCGGAGATCGCGTGTGGTCTGTCGCGCCCATCAATGAGCCGTGGTGTGTCGGTTGGCTGAGCCATTTTGTCGGGGCACATGCACCAGGATTGCGGGACATTCGGGCTACCGCGCGGGCGATGCATCACATCATGCTGGCACATGGCACGGCGATCCAAAGGATGCGTGGCTTGGGTATGAACAACCTCGGCGCGGTGTGTAACTTTGAATGGGCCACGCCCGCCAGTGATGCGCCGGAAGATGTCGCGGCGGCGGCCCGCTATGATGCGATTTACAACCGGTTTTTCTTGGGCGGGATTTTCAAAGGGGAATACCCAGAGTTGGCCCTAGAGGGGCTAGAGCCGCATTTGCCAATGGGCTGGCAGGATGATTTTGATGTGATCAGTACACCGGTGGATTGGAGTGGGCTCAACTACTACACGCGCACATTGGTTCATGATGATGCAAATGCGCCCTGGCCGCGTTATCAGCAGAGCGTGGGCAATTTGGCCAAAACTTCAATGGGCTGGGAAATATATCCTGACGCGCTGCGAGCGTTTTTGGAACGCATGGCGCAGGAATATACAGGTGACTTGCCAATTTACGTGACCGAAAACGGCATGTCTGCGCCGGATGAGATTTTGGGTGGCGTAGTGGCAGACCCACACCGGATTGATTATCTCAACCGCCATCTGTCGGCGGCCAAAGAGGCTATTGCCGCAGGGGTACCATTGGCTGGGTATTATGTTTGGTCCCTGATGGACAATTACGAATGGGCGCTGGGCTATGAAAAGCGTTTTGGCCTGATCCACGTGGATTTTGACACGTTTGAGCGCACCCCAAAGCAGTCGTATCACGCCCTGGCAGAGGCCTTGCGCAGCTGATCAGGCGGAAAGAGTGTCCAGCGTTTTTCGAAAGGCTAGAACCGTGTCTCGGTCAGTGACCTTTTGCGTTTTGGCAAAGCCAAAGTGGTGCAGATGTTCTGCCACTGGAATCGCAGTGCCGCAGGAGGCGTGGAAAGACGTGATGCCGGTATTTGTCGCCAGTTCTGCCAAGTTAGAGACTGAAACACCGCTGCCCACCATGATTTCGATCCGCCCTTTTGCCGCTGCTTGCATGGCTTGCAAAGTGGCTTGACCATCCTCGGCGCGCGGGGCGCCACCGGAGGTCAGGATGCGGTGTATTCCAAGATCAATGGCCTGTTCCATTGCGGACAGTGGTTCCGGCAGGAGGTCTATGACTCGATGCAAAGTGACCTCGAGTCCTTCGGCTGCGGCAACCAGCTCACGCAGGGTGACAATGTCCAGCTGATCGCCTTTGGAGGCGCCAATCACGACACCTGCCAAGCCAGCTTTTTTGACGGCCTCGATCGAAGCCCGCATAGCTTTCTGATCTGTTGCGTCATAGCAAAAATCCCCGGCACGAGGTCGGATCATGACATGTGAGGGGACAGCGCTGTCCTGTGCGGCGGCGATCAGGCCGGGGCATGGGGTCAATCCGCCCACATCCAGAGCGCTGCACAGTTCGATGCGGTCCACAACATCTGCGCAAGCGGCGTAGCCAGCTGCGGTGTCGATGCAGACCTCAAAAGTGAGACTATTGCGCGGCATTTTCGATCTTTTGGGCCTCAAGCGCTTCGGTCAAAGTGGCTTCCACGGCGTGATCTGCGCCGAGCAAGAGCACGTCGTCCGTGCGGCGGTTTGCCAGCTGTCCAACTTCTGGCAGACCGATACAGGCAGCGGGAGTGGAGATGGCCATACGAAGTGCGGTTTCTTCGGAGAGACCCACTTTGTGGATCAATCGCTGCACGCCCTCAGCCTGAGTGACATGGGCGCCGGCAAGGCTGCCTTCCTTGTTGATCAGGCGGCCGTTCTTCAGCACCACACGATGACCGTACAGATCGAAGTGATCCGGCCCACCCACGGTGGACATAGAATCTGACACAAGGATCATGCGATCTGCCTGAGGGCGGGCACGTACAGCCAAGCCTACCATGCTGTCGGCCACGTGGTGGCCGTCGCAGATGATGCCAGAATAGACATTTGAGTTGATCACCGCGCCGACCGCGCCCGGTTCGCGACTGGTCATTGGCGACATGGCGTTAAACAGGTGAGTGGCACAGGTTGCGCCAGCTTCGATGGCCTCATTCACTTGATCGGCGGTGGCGTTGGTATGCCCTATAGAGACCACTGCGCCGGTGCCGGCCAGTTTGGAGATGGTTTTGAGTGACGTGACCTCTGGCGCCAGAGTGATCATCACAGGGATGTTGATATCACGCAGGTGAGTCACCACAGCCATGGTGCGGTCATCAAACGGGCGCACGAAGCTCGCCTCATGGGTGCCGCGACGCTCTTTGGAAATATGCGGGCCTTCGATGTGAAGCCCAACTACGCCGGGCAGGCCTTGAGCTGCAATGGCGGCATTGGCGACATTTTCCAGTACGTCTGCGTTGTCGGTAATTACGGTGGGCAGAAGCGCTACGGTGCCAAACCGGCGATGGGCTTCTGCGATGGCTGCGATGCCGCCTCGGGTTGGGGTTTCGTTCAGGAACACACCACCGCCGCCGTTGACTTGAAGGTCAACATAGCCGGGGGTCAGCAGGCCGGATATTTTGCTGGCATTTTCTGGCACCGGGCCAATTTCCGCAATCTGGCCGTCTTTGATGCGCACCGCGACACCAGATTGAATGCTGTGACCGTCAAACAGACGGTCCGGGGCGATCCAACGATCGGTCATGACGATACCTCAAAGAAATATGGGTCCAGCGCCAGTTCGATTTGCGCATCGATCAAGCGCTGCGCGTGGGAACCAGACAGCTTTTCTGCGCGTTCCAGAGTGGTGGTGCCAAAAGCGGCGCGTACTGCGGCTTCAGACAAGGAATCTGGCGTGTCTGACAGGAGCTGTTGCACAGCGGATTGGGCTTTGGGTTGCGGCCAGTAATAGCGGATGCGATCCGCAAGACCGAAGTGGCGTTGGCGACGCAGGCTGTCCGTGTCGCCGTGGTAGTGCCCTTGCCAATACTTTGGATCACTCATCATCAACTCTTCCATCGTTGCGCGCAGCACACCCGAGGGCTTGCGCAACGCATCCAGCGCATACACGGCCTGTCGATATGCGAAGGTCAGCGCTGGGCCCACCTTCTGAAAGGCAAATCCAAGTTCCGCAAGGCGCACAAAGGTGTAGGGGCGTTGATAGTCGGTTGAGTGTGCTTCCAGGCATACAGTTGGGTGATCGGCGATGGCGGCAAGGAAGCCAGGATCGCGACTAAAAGGCAGATGGTGCACGTCTGTGGGGCCAAATTCGACACCCGGCTGCACCACAAGGCCGCCAATGGAGGGGGCCAGATCACCAAATGTATCGATATGGGCTTTTAGCGTTGCAGCCGCATCTTGTGCGTTGGTCGGGGGAATGTCGCCGTCCTCATCCGCACGAGCGCCGCCGGGGGGGGGCACTTCAGTGCCAACAACAAACAGCAGGTCGTCGCTCTCCTCAGCACAGACGCGGGCGAGATCGGCGGAACGTTCGGCGGTTTGATCGTCGGTCAGCTGCGGCGCCTCACCGGCGCAACCTTCGGAACAATCGAGATGAATCTTGCCAAATCCGGCTTTGACATAGTCGCGCACCAGAACGCGGGCTTTGTCCATAGCAGCGTCGGCGAACATGGAGCGCCACGCTTGCGGACCAAGGTGGTCGCCGCCAAAGATAATGCGCTCACGAGCCACGTTTGCACGGTCGGCAATGTCGTAAACAAAGCGGATGAAGCCTTCCGGTGTGATGCCGGTGTAGCCGCCGTCCTGGTTGACCTGATTGGAGGTGGATTCGATCACGATTTGTCGGTCCAGTCGTTCTGCCAACACCAGTGAAGCGCGCAGCACATCGGGATGGGCGGAACACACGGAAGGAATTGCCACCGGTGTGCCGGCGCGGTTTTTCTGGATGATGGAACGCAGCGCGTGTGTCATGTGTTGGCCTCCTGCCAAGCGGCATAGGCGGCACCGCGGGCACCGCTGCTGTCACCGCCTTGTGCCAATGTCAGGCGGGCGGTGGAGAAATCCCCAATTTGGGCTTTTTGTGCGGCAACCGAGAGATCCTGGATCACGCCGTCGATTTGGCTGAGGCCCCCGCCCAGCACAATTACATCCGGATCAGCGGTCAGCGTCAGGCTGTGAATCATCTCGGCAGCCAAAGTGCACCACACATCCCAGACCTCAGACATGTCACCATGGCGACGTTCTGCGATCTCCGGCGGCGTGACCTTCTGACCCGTCAGCGTTTCGGCCAAAGCCGCGAGGCCGGGGCCTGCGACATAAGTCTCAATGCAGCCCAGGCGCCCACAACCACAGCGCCGGATCGGCAGGTTGTGACGGGACACAATATGGGCAGGCGCGGAGGTGTGGCCAAATTCACCACCGGTTAATGTTGGGCCTTGCAACAGAGACTGATCCACCACAATACCACCACCGATACCCGTGCCGAGGATCAGCGACATAACGATGTTCTGGCCCTTGCCAGCGCCAAAAACTGCTTCAGAGAGTGCCAGAGCGCGGCAGTCGTTCACATAGGTGATGGGGCGACCAGCGGCATCGTTGATGTCCGCCGGAAACGGCTTGTCGGTGGCAGGCAAATTGGCGGTCAGCGCCAAGCCGGTTTGGGGATTGATCAGACCAGCTGCGCCAATGCCAACCGGGAGCTTTTCTCCGGATTCTGCTTCGGCCCAGGCCACTTGATTGGCCACTGTTTGCACCAGGCCTTCATAGGATTTGGGCGTAGGTTCGCGGTGGCGGGCCACCTCGTTCCAGTCTGTATCAAACAGGCGTACCTCACATTTGGTGCCGCCAAGATCGATCCCCGCAACGGTCATTAGTCCACTCCGTGCAGTTTGACGCCTGAAACAACGCGTGACAGCGTGCCTTGGCCGGTGAAAGGGTTGTCCACATTCAGGCCAAGGTCCGCCGCCCATTGCACACCGTCGATTTGAGAGGACGCAATGCAAAGCGGTGCCGCCCAAGCGGTGCCAAATGGCATGTCGATGACGATGTCGCCCTTGGGGCCAATGTTGGTCACGCGGGCGTCCGGGAACTGCGCGCGCAGTTCGGTCACAAGGTCAGTATCATAGGCGTTTGTCGGGGTCTGCGGGCTGCTGAACACTGTGATTGAAGTTGTGTCACGCACAAAGGACTTTGGACCGTGACGGAATCCAAGGGAGCTGTCCCAGAGCGCCGGGGTTTGACCGGCGGTGAGTTCCATAACCTTGAGTGCGGCTTCGCGGGCAGCAAAAGCCAGCGGACCGGAGCCCACATAGACCGCGCGATCGGGGCGCGGGGTGCCAAATTGTGGCAATAGGCTTTCGAGCTGATCTGCCAGCGCATTAAAGCGGGCTGGTACGTCACAGGCTTCGTCAAACAAGGCCAATGCCGTCAGCAACATCGTCGAAAAGCTGCTGGTCATGGCAAAGCCTTCGTCATGGGTGACTTCGGGCAGGTTAATGACCTTTAGAGGCCCCGGCGATGTGCGGGTGGCCAATGCGCCATCCGGGTTGCAGGTGATGTGCAACCGTGAAGCATCTGGCGCCAGCGCATCCAGCGCGTCCAACGTGCCGAGGCTTTCGGTGGAGTTGCCAGAGCGGCCAAAGCTGACCACCAGGGGACGGTTTCCGCTCAAAAAGGCGCGCGGATTGGCAACCAGATCGGTTGAGGGCACAGAGCGGGTGCCCGGCACAGCTGCGGCGATGATGTCACCAATATAGGCACTGGTCCCAGCGCCACAGAACCAAACTTCATCTGCGTTCTGCGCTACAATCCAGCTGCGTAGGCCAGTTACGTCAAGCGCTTCGCCCCAGGCTCGCCAAACGGCGGGCTGCTGGTGAATTTCGCGCCATGTGGCCCAGGTATCCAAGTTGGTGCTCATGTTGTCTGGGTCACTTTCGACAGGGTTTCCGGCGCATCTGGGTTCAAACCCATTGCCAGCGCGGTTTCAAGGATAACCGGGTAGACCAGTGCGAGCAGATAAGCGGCGGCGGCGGCAGGCTTGATCTCGGTGTCGATCAGGTCGGTCACGCGCAGGCGGTGCACGTCACAGCCAACAGCTGTGAAACGGGCCTCGGCTTGATCAAGACTGTCCTGAATGTCGGCTTGGCCGGTGTCCATGATCAGCACCATCAGCGGGTTGGTGGCCAGTTGCAGCGGGCCGTGCAGAACCTCAGACGCAGAGTAAGCTTCGGCGTGCAGGGCGCAGCATTCTTTGAGCTTCAGGGCCACTTCATGGGCAGCACCAAAGCCGGTGTCACGGCCAATCACAAAGAAGTGGCGCGCGCGCAGAAAGGCGGCGCGCAGTGCATCCGCGTCTGGCAGGGCAGAGGGGGCTGACGACAAGGCCTCCGCCGAAGTTTTGGCATCATAATTAGAGTCTATTCCTGCCAAAAGAGCCATGCCAGCGGCTACAGAGCCAACCACGGTTTTGGTGGCTGGCACAGCGTTTTCGGCACCTGCGCCAATCGCGATTGTTGCGTCGGCGGCAGCTTCAACTGGGCTGTCCGGGATGTTGGTTAGTGCGAGGACTTTGGCGCCACGCGCGGCAGCGCCTTTGGCGCTGCGCACGAGGTCTTCGGATGCGCCGGATTGACTCACCACGAGCGCAGCCGCGTTGTCCATGGACACACCTTTGCCGATGGAGAAGACAGAGGGCGGCAGAGAAGTCACTGGCACACCAAGTTCGCGCATAAACTCATAAGACAGGATGTTGGCGGCGGCGTCAGAGGAGCCACGCGCAATGGTGTAGATTGCATGCACGGCGTCCAGTTTTGGCAGCGAGACGTCTTGCGTCGCGGTTTTGGCAAAGACGTCAATGGCCTCTGCACTCTCTTTGGCCATCATTGCGCCAGGTACGATGCTGTTCATTGTCATTCTCGCAATCCAAACTTGTCGAATTCGGCCCAGATCGGGGCCATATTGATCATTTTCCCGTCGATGCGCGCTTCGTCCAGCGCCATCGCCACGAGGCCTGCTTCCAGTGCGTCAACCACGCCCACCGGTAGAGTCTCAGTTTCGCCTTTCAGGAAGGCGACGATGTCATCCACCATCATGTGGTCCGCGCCGTAGTGGGCCGAGGCCCGGGCGCTGTCCATCTGGGTGTAGTCATGATCCGCAATCACAGAGCCATCGCGTGCTGTGGCTTTCAGGTAACCTCGTACAAAGTCACCCTCTGCCATGCCCATTGCCCCCATCACACAGAACCGACGATGCTCATCCGGCACGTTCAGGTTGGTGTGAAAAGACAAGGAGGCACCGCTTTCGTACTGCAAAATGGCGGTTTGGTAGTCGATGATGTCGCCGTCCGAATGGAACGGGTCATCAATGCTCTGCCAGACGCTTTTCTTGCGGTGCATGATTTCGTTTTCGGTGTTTGAAGCGGGCGCAAATGCCGGAACAAATGATTTGCGCCCGCCAAAGCTTGCGACCTGGGAGGGACGCGAGCCTGTCACCATGTTGTAAATGTCGATGTCGTGGCAGCATTTTTCGAGCATGAAGCCACCGGACCAATGCACCATGCGCCGCCAATCGCGCATGAAAAACGCACCATGATAAGGCGCGATATGCTCGCTGGCTTCCATGGAAGTGATGGGGCCAAGTTGATCCAGCACGTGGCGCAGATCGACCATATGCTGGGAATAGCGCAGCACGAGGCCGACCATCACGCTGTTGGTGCCATGTTCGGCCAACAGAGCGGCCAGTTCCATGGTCTCCTCTTTGGTGGTGACCACGGGTTTTTCCGTAAAGATGCGCACGCCGGCAGCCAGCCCCACTTTGATATGCTCAAGGTGGAAACTGTTGGGGGAGCCTACAAAGAAGAGATCCGGCGCTGTTTCAGCCAGCATAGTCTCGACTGTGTCGTAATGCGGCACGTCCGTGCCAATCATCTCTAAATGTGTGGGCTGCGGATCATAGAACCCGACAAATTCCACCTCTGGCATGGCCTCCTTAAGAATGGAGAGCACATGCCCGGCCCGAAGGCCTATGCCTGCTGTGACAACGCGCATGGAAGATCCTTATGCCACCAAAGCTGGGGCTGATTTACGGCGCAAAACATTACCGTTGGATTGGAACACATGACAATCTTCAGGCGCCACGGAGAGGCGCATGTTCTTGCCTTGCTGAATTGGAGCATCGCCGGACAGGGACGCGCAGAAACGGGTGCCGTTGCCAATTGTGCCATAGGTGATGGAAATGCCGCCAAGACGTTCCAGCACATTGACGGTGATGTCCAAACCCTCATCGCTTAGGGTCACGTGCTCGGGACGGATGCCAACTTCGACGGTGTCGCCTTTGCGCACACCTGATGTGTCCACTGGCAGGGACATCTTGTGTCCACCGTCGAGTTCCACAGTCAGCGCACCGGAGGTTTCGAGAACGGTTGCTGGCACAAAGTTCATGTTGGGTTGACCAATGAAGCCAGCCACAAATTTGGTGGCGGGGTGGTGATACAGCTCCATCGGGGAGCCGAACTGTTCCACTTTGCCGCCGTTCAGAACGACAATGCGGTCTGCCATGGTCATGGCTTCGACTTGGTCGTGGGTCACATACACCATGGTGGCATCAAGCTGGCTGTGCAGTTGGCTCAGTTCCACACGCATGTCGCCCCGCAAGGCGGCGTCGAGGTTGGAGAGCGGTTCGTCAAACAGGAAGACCTTTGGATTGCGTACAATTGAGCGGCCGATCGCGACACGCTGACGCTGACCACCGGACAGTTGGCCCGGCTTCAGGTCCAATTTTTCCGTGAGTTGAAGAATGCCGGCGGCCCGTTGAACGCGTTCTTCGAGTTCGTCTTTTGGCATCTTCTGCACGCGGAGTGGGAAGGCGATGTTTTCATAAACACTCAGGTGCGGGTAGAGCGCGTAAGATTGGAACACCATCGAGATACCGCGGTCCACAGGGGCTGCGTCGCTGACGTCTTCGTCGCCGATATGAATTGAGCCGGACGTGGATTCTTCGAGGCCGGCAATGATGCGCAGCAAGGTGGATTTGCCGCAGCCGGAGGGGCCAACGAAGACCACAAATTCTTTGTCCTCGATTGCCAGGCTGATGTCGTGCAACACCTTGGCGGAACCGAAGGACTTGTTGATAGCATTCAGGTTGAGCGTCGCCATGGGTCTGTCCATTTGTCTGAGAAGTTTCGTGAGTGGAGGCACTCCGGGCACGCCGCGTAAGTTGGCGCGCCCGAAGCAGGGAGGAACCCTTAGAGGGCGTCGTCGAGCTCTTCAGCTGCGATGGTCACCAGGTTGTCGACTGTGTCGTCTTTCAGGATGATGCCCTGAACCATGTTGGTGAACACAGACTGCAGTGATTTGAAGTCTTCTACGAGTGGCTCTGGGCCACCTGTAGCGATCGAAGCAGTGAAGGTCGGCCAGATGCCGTCGTTGTAGTACGGATCATCTTTACCCAGCTTGGTGTAGTCCAGGATCGGTGTCAGACCCCAGCTGCTGTCCAGGTCGTACTGGCTGTCACCAGAAGTGATGCGCTGTGCCAGATCATGGGCCAGATCTTCGTGACCGGAACCCTTGAACACAACAATCGAGTCAGTGATCAGGATGGAACCGCTTTCACCGGAAGGACCAGCAGGAATAGGCGCAACGATCTGGTTGATGTCTTCGTTGTGCTGACCGTAACCCCAAGGACCGGTGACATACATAGCGATCTTGCCATCGTTGAACAGATCACGCAGCTGGCTGCGTTCCCATGCGGTTGGGCCGTCCTGTGCAACGTCTACGAGCTTGCCGTAGAATTCCAGAGTTTCGCGTGTCTCTTTGCTGTCCAGCATGTTTTTGCCGGATGCACCGTCGATCACGGTACCACCGTTGGAGTACAGGTAGTTCAGGAACTGGTGCATGGTGTTGTCGAAGTCTTTGCCGGAGAGGCCAACGCCTGCCACTTCGGTGTTGTCCACAACGCCTTTGGCCATTGCGTACATGTCATCCCAAGTTGCTGGAGCGACACATTCCTGGCCGGACTCTTCAACGATACCACAGTTGATGTAGAGCGCCTTGGTGGAGAACGCGTGTGGGTAGCCCCACTGAGTGCCCTCGATGGTCACGGTGTTCAGAACACCTGGCTGGTAAGGCGCAGCCGCGTCGATGTTTGCCGCAACGATCAGGTCGTTGTTGGCCAGCTGACGCAAGGTGCGCGAGCCCATGTAGGCGATGGAGGGTGGATCACCCGCAGCGGCCAGTGTCAGAGATTTGTCCTGGCATGTGCCCCATGGCACGGCTTCGAGGTTGACGGACACACCTTCGTGGTCTGCTTCGAACTGATCGACGACAGCCTGATCAGCTTCGCGGACTTCGCCGCCACACATGATGAAGTGCAGTTCGGTGTCTGCTGCCAGTGCGCCGCTTGCGGCCCCGGACAGCAGGGCTGCGCCCAATGTGAGTTTCACAAATTTCATAGTCTTCTCTCCCTTGGTTAAACTCATTCTTTCACCGCGCCTGCCGTCAAACCGGCGACGAGGTATTTTTGTAGGAACAGGAAGATGAGCATGACCGGTAGGACACCTACCAAGGCCGCGGCCATCATTTCGTTCCAAGTCACCGACTGGTAGCCGATGAATTCGAATAGACCAGCAGGCAGCGGCTGCAGCTCGCGGGTCTGGTTGAAGGTAATTGCAAACAGGAACTGCTGGGCGTAGGCACCGATAAACACGGCGACGCTGACCACGATCAGGCCGGGCACGGCCAGAGGCAGAACCACGCGGCGCAGGGTGTACATGCGAGACGCCCCATCCACAAAAGCCGCCTCTTCCAGTTCGCGTGGAATTTTTTCCAGATAGGAGCGCAGCAGCCAGATACCGGTGGGGATCAGGAAGGCCACGCCGGGCACGATCATCGCCCAGTAGGTGTTCAAAAGGCCCATGGTGCGCAGCACGCGGTAGAGCGGGATTAGCAAAACAGCGCCGGTGAACATGTTCACACCGAGAAAGATGCCAAGACTGATGTTTTTGAACGGGAAGTCGAGGCGGGCATAGGCGTAGGCCGCTGGCACCACAAAAACCATTGTAATGACGGTCACCGAGGTTGCGATGAAGATCGAGTTGAAGATGTAACGACCCAGAAGCGGCACCGTCACCCACATGTCTTTATAGGCCTGCAAGCTGAAGTCGTCTGACCAGAACTGATAGGGGCTGCGGAACAAGTGCTCCAGAGGACGCAGGGACGCCATGAACATCTCAAAGAAGGGCAGCAGGATGAAGGTCAGGAAGACAGCAAGCGCCGCGTAGATACCGACCAGCTGCAGTTTTGTGTAGCGATCCATCATATCATTTCGCCCCGTAGCGTTTGTTGATTTTGTTCAGGAAGAACAGGTAGATGAGCGAGAACACGGCCAGCAGGACAACGATAACCACGGCCCGTGCGGCGCCTTCGCCAAATTTGTAGTTCCCGATTGCAACCTTGTAGGTGTCGATGATCAGGGTGGTGGTTGCGCTGCGTGGACCACCTTCGGTCAAAATCCAGATGATTTCGAAGCTGTTGAAGGTGAAGATCGCGGACAGCAATGCCATGGAGACAATCACCGGCATGATCTGAGGAATGGTGATGCGGCGGAAGCGGTACCAACGACCAGCGCCGTCCACCCATGCGGCTTCATAAAGGTCACGGGATACACCCTGCATCGCGGCAAGGAAGAATAGTGTCACCATTGGTGTGCCGACCCAGACGTCCGTCACAACGGCGGAGTAGAAAGCGGAGGATTTGTAGGCGAGGAATTCAAATGGCCCATCGGTGATGCCCAGTTTCATCATCACGCCGGACAAAACGCCAAAGTAACCGTTGTAGAGCCACAACCAACCAATACAGCCAATCGCAACCGGGATGACCCAAGGGGGCATGACCAGCACGCGGAACAAGGCACGGCCTGGGATGGCGGCATTGAGGAGCGTCGCGCCAATCAAACCCATGATCAGTTTGATGCCCACAGAAAGGAACATCCAATAGAAGGTACGAATGACGGTTTGGTGGAACTTACGGCTGTCGGCCAGATCTTGATAGTTTTCAAGCCCGATGAATTCTTCACCACCCAAACCAGCATCCATAAAGGACAAGCGGATTGTTTCGGCCAATGGCCAGGCAACAATCACAGCAATAAAGATCATCGCCGGAGCCACCAACATCCAGCCGAAAAGATTTTCGGACATGGCGCGTTTGCGGGTGTTGGCGGCTGGTTGTGATGCCTGTGCGGATAGTTCGGCCATCAATTTCCCCCCTTGGTTTCGTGCGGCGAATCAGTGAGCGAATCACCGCGTTGCAAATATGGTACCCCAAAAAAGCCAAAATGCTACCAATATAATACCAAAGCAACCGGTAGGAAAATTTCCCATTAAATACAGTGAGGTAAAAGATAGTTTCCAAAGGGGACTTGCGTAACTTTGGCAGATTGGTACTGTTTTTTAGACCATGTCAGGAAATCAAATGACCATTGCAGACACGATCTTTAACCCGGAGACTTGGTATCGCGCGGGTCGCGGACCGCGGTATCAGCAACTGTCCCGGCACATCGCCACAGAGATACGCACCGGTCGTCTGCAGCCAGGTGATCAGCTGCCACCGGAGCGGGATTTGGCGGACAAGGCAGATATTTCTCGAGTGACCGTCCGCAAAGCGGTGGCGCAGCTTGTCGAAGAAGGGTTGATCGAGCAGCGGCGCGGCGCGGGGTCTTTTGTCGCTGAAGCCTCGCCGCGTTTGGAGCAGTCTCTGTCCTCGCTGGTGTCTTTTACCGAAACCATGCAGGCACGTGGCATGACAGCCACCTCGGAAGTGCTGTCCCGGGGTCTGTTTTCGCCAAACCCGGATGAAATGGTCACGCTAGGTTTGGCCGCGCATGAAAAAGTTTCACGGATCAACCGTTTGCGTAGTGCCGGCGGTGTTCCCATTGCGCTGGAGTATTCGTCTTTGCCACGCGACATCCTGCGTGATCCGGAGCTGATCGAGACCTCACTTTATGAGATTCTGCGCAGAGACAACAGTGCACCCAGGCGGGCGATCCAGCGGGTCACAGCGCTCAACCTGTCTCCGACTGATGCAGACTTGATGAAATTGCCGGAAGGCAGTGCGGTCCTGCAGATTGTGCGAACCGGTTACCTCGGTTCTGGTCGCCCAATTGAACTGACACGGGGGCTGTATCGCTCCGACATTTACGACTTTGTTTCCGAACTCAGATTGGACTGACATGCACTACGACAGCCGTATCACGGGCGACACCATCACATGTGTTTTTACACCGGAGCGTAACCTGATCGCCCCGGTTTTTTGTTTCTCTGGCATGGGCCCATTTGAGGCTGTTTCAGGCGGAACAGTGATGAAAACGCTCGGCAGCTATACAGAGATTGCCTTGCCAAATTTGGCGGCGGGTGACGCCTATGAACTGGTGATCCAATATGCTGGCGGCTTTAAACCTGCCAACCGCGCCTGGTTGCCATTGGGGCCGTATCTGCGGTGCGGAAAAGAGATCATCGCATTGCCCATCCCTGAGTCCGGGTGCCGTCCGCAAGTTTTGCCGGATCTCGGGCCGGTTGAAGGTTTGCCTTTGGTGCCCCAACCACAGAGTTGGGCTGCCTCCGAAGGTGTTTTGGAAACCTCTGGGTTTGCCTGTGACAGCCCTGCGTTTGAAAGTGCGGCGGCCTTGGCTACGCGCCGTGGTTGGTCTTTTGTCGGCGATACAGAGGTCACAGTTGAACACGCAGATTTGCCGGAAGACGCCTATGAGCTGGAGGTGTCCACCGATGGTGTGATCCTGCGTGCCGGCGGCTTTGGTGGCGAGTTTTACGGCGCCATCACCTTGTTGACTTTGCTGCAACACGGATCACTTCCTTGTGGTGTGATCAAAGATGCGCCACGGTTTGCCTGGCGGGGACAGCATCTGGACACAGCGCGTCATTTTTATGAGCCGCAGACCATACTGGACCTGCTCGACCTGATGGCGCTGTTGAAATTCAACCGCTTCCATTGGCATTTTGCCGATGATGAAGCGTTCCGCCTTGAAATCGAATGTTTCCCGGAGCTGTGGCAAAAAACAGCGCTGTGCGGCGAAGGGCATCTGTTGCCAGCCTTGTTCTCCGGCGCAATCGAGGCCGGCGGCAGCTATTCCAAAGACACGGCGCGCAAAATCATCGCGCATGCCAAGGCGCTCAACATCGAAGTGATGCCTGAGATTGAAGTGCCTGCACATGCGATTGCGCTGACGCATGTATTCCCCGAATTGCGCGATCCAAGTGACAATGGCGCCGAAGTCAGCGTGCAGGGCTACAAAGGCAACGCGGTGAACCCGGCGATTGCACGGACTTGGGATGTATTGGAAGCCATCATGGCCGAAGTAGGTGCATTGTTCCCGTTCCAGCACTTGCATCTGGGGTGTGATGAATTGCCGGAAGGCACTTGGATGGGCAGCCCGCTGGCACGTGACCTGATGAAACGTGAGGGGCTGGAAACCACCGACGATCTGCAAGGCTGGATGATGCAGAAATTGGGGGCCAAGACAGTTGAAAACGGCCAGCGCCCCTGTGCCTGGGAGGAGGCTGCGAAAGGATCCAATGGCGGCATCGCCAACGGTGCGATCCTATTCAGCTGGACTGGGCAGGGACCTGGCTTGGAGGCGGCACGCAATGGCTATGATGTGGTCATGAGCCCGGCACAGCACATCTATCTCGACATGGCGCAAACCAGTGACAAGGATGACTGGGGCGCAAATTGGGCTGCGTTTGTCTCGCTTACGGACACGATCAACTGGGAGCCGGTGCCAGATGCGGACCTCGCAGAGCGCATCATCGGCGTGCAGGGCACTTTCTGGTCTGAGTTCACCACAGAGGACAATCAGCTTTGGCCAATGCTGATGCCACGCATGTTGGGTGTCAGTTCCAAAGCCTGGCAGACAGAGTGTGTGGGTGCAGACGGCCTGATCCGACTGGCGCATGTTTACAACGATCTGCCCGGGGCGGAGGTCTGGACCGGATGACAAGGTGGGGAAACTGGTGCCGCTGATAGGACTCGAACCTACGACCCCATCATTACGAATGACGTGCTCTACCAGCTGAGCTACAGCGGCGCCGGAGTGGGGTATAAAAGTGCCCCACTTGTATGGCAAGCCAAATTCAAAACACACACTTCGGTGCGCGTTTTTGCCATTGTAGCTGTTATGGATTTGGCAAAAGCTCTTGGCGACCTTCGGGCTGCAATGACCATACTCTGCCGTCCTCAAAAACTGCGGCTGAAACGGGTCGTCCGTACCCGGCCCCTGTGTCGAGGTTCACACGATTGCCGTGGTGTGAGGCGTGCTCAACAGGTGTGTGGCCATGCACGACCAGCCAAGGGTGTGGCTGTAGATAGGACAAAAAATCGTCTCTAATCCAGCACAGATCATCATTTGATTGGTCCGCCAAAGGCACCTCTGGGACGATACCTGCATGCACAAAGAGCAGACCCTTGCTTTGCTCAGTATATGGCAGCTTGGTCAGAAACGCGACGTGCTCTGCCGGCACAGTTGCACGCGCAGCGGCGTGGATTTCTGACAGGCGGGCTTCGGCACCAAAATGCAGCCCGTAAGAGGCCAGAGTTTCGCGTCCACCAAGCCGTTCGTGCAACCAATACAGGTCCGGTCGCAGGCGCATGTCTACGCGGGGGGATGGCTCCATAAAGTAGCGGAACATGCGGTCATGGTTGCCGTTCAATACGGTCCAGTTACGACCCTGTTTCAGCCCATTGAGCACAAAATCAATCACACCCTTGCTGTCTGGCCCCCGGTCAACGAGATCGCCCAAAAACACAACCTCTGCGTCAGGTCCGCCGTCAGCGACAATCTGGTCCATAACCTCTTCTAGTTTGTCGAGATAGCCGTGGATGTCGCCGATGGCGTAGATAGGAGACGTCATTTCAGCGCGTCTGCTGACTGAATGATGTTGCCGCATAGCCCGTAATCGATGGCTTCTTGGGCTGTGAGCCAAAAATCACGCGCCGTGTCCGTTGCGATTTTTTCCTTGGTCTGACCTGTTGCATTTGAAAAGAGCACATCAAACCGCTCGCGCATGATACGGATCTGTTGCGCCTGAATTTCCATGTCGGTGGCCTGACCGCCAATGCCACCAGAAGGTTGATGCAGAAGGAAGCGGGTGTTGGGCAGGCAAAAACGGTTTTCTGGCTTGGCGCCCACAAAGATCAGCGCCCCTGCGCTGGCCACCCAGCCGGTGCCAATGGTGCGCACAGTGGGTTTGATGAAGCCAATCATGTCATGCACCATGTCGCCGCTTTCCACGTGGCCACCTGGGGAAGAGATGAACATGTTGATGGGCGCGTCACTTTCCTCTGCCAGAGCAAGAAGATGAGTCACGGTACGCTGTGCCAGTTTGTCATCGATTTGACCGGCCACAATCACGTTCCGGCTTTGGAAAAACAGTTGCTCAACACGGGCAGGTGTTGGGGTGTTGTCTTCGGATTTCTCAAGCAAAGTGGTCATCATGATGCGGTCCTCGGTAACTGGCTTTGATCAATGACCACACTGTTCACTGCTCTGTCGGGGAGTGCAACCAATCGGCGAATGAAAAACGCCGCCCCAAAAGGAGCGGCGTTTCAGTTATTAGATGCCAGCGCTTAAGCGACGTCAAACACCAGTGGTTTGATTTGGCGGAACATATCGGTTTCAGCCAGTTTGGCGCGGGCGTCTGCTGGCACAGGTTCGTCCACATAAAGAAGCGCGATAGCCTCGCCACCAACATCTGCGCGGCCAAGGGTAAAGTTCGCGATGTTCACGCCGTTTTCGCCCAAGGTCTGACCCAGCGTACCAATGATGCCAGGCACGTCTTCGTTGGTGGTGTAGAGCATGTTTGCGCCCACTTCGGCGTCAATGTTGATGCCTTTGATCTGGATGAACCGTGGCTTGCCATCAGAGAATACGGTGCCCGCGATGGAGCGCTCACGTTTGTCAGTCACCACCGTCACTTTGATGTAGCCATCAAAGGTGCCGGATTTGTCCTGGTTGGTGGTGGAGATCTGAATGCCACGCTCTTTGGCCACAACTGGCGCGGAAACCATGTTCACGTCGGGGTTGGCCTTTTTCATGATGCCCGCCACAACAGCACAGTTCAGCGCAGCAAGGTTCATATCAGAGACAACACCGTCATACAGGATGTTGATGGCGGTGATCGGCTCGTCGGTCATCTGCCCGGAGAAAGAGCCAAGGTGCTCCGCAAGCTTGATCCATGGGCCCATGACCTTGGCTTCTTCCGCAGTCACGGAGGGCATGTTTAGCGCGTTTTCCACAGCGCCGGTCAGCAGGTAGTTGGACATCTGCTCAGCCACTTGCAGCGCCACGTTCTCTTGCGCTTCAGTGGTGGCCGCGCCTAAGTGAGGCGTGCAGACAACGTTTGGAAGGTTGAACAGGGCGTTTTCTTTGGCTGGCTCTTCTTTGAACACGTCAAAAGCTGCGCCCGCGACGTGGCCGGATTTCAGCAGCTCGGCAAGCGCTTCTTCGTCGACAAGACCACCGCGGGCACAGTTGACAATACGCACGCCCTTTTTGGTTTTGGCGAGGTTCTCGGCCGACAGGATGTTGGCGGTCGCGTCAGTGAACGGCACGTGCAGGGTGATGAAGTCAGCGCGTGGCAGCAGCTCTTCGAGCTCCACTTTTTCAATGCCCATTTTGTCAGCTTTTTCTTCGGACAAGAAGGGATCGTACGCGATCACTTTCATCTTCAGGCCACGGGCGCGGTCACAAACGATGCCGCCGATGTTGCCCGCGCCAATCACGCCAAGGGTTTTGTTGGTCAACTCGGTGCCCATGAACTTGGACTTTTCCCATTTGCCGGCGTGGGTGGATTCGCTGGCTTCAGGGATCTGACGCGCCACGGCGAACATCATCGCGATGGCGTGTTCGGCGGTGGTGATCATGTTGCCAAACGGCGTGTTCATCACGATCACACCTTTTTTGGAGGCGGCTTCTTTGTCGACGTTGTCGGTGCCAATGCCGGCGCGGCCGATGACTTTCAGGTTGTCAGCTTTTTCCAGAAGCTTGGCGGTCGCCTTGGTGGCGGAGCGGATCGCCAGACCGTCGTATTGGCCAATCACTTCGGCCAGCTTGTCTTTATCCTTGCCGAGGTCCGGCAGGAAGTCGACGTCGATGCCACGATCGCGGAAAATCTGAACGGCGGTTTCGCTGAGTTTGTCGGAGACGAGTACTTTGGGAGCCATGTGGAGCGTCCTTTGATGTCGGGGGCCGGGTGTGGCCTGAATGGGTTTGATAGGGTTGCGCCTGACCCTGGCTGGGGGCTGAAAGCGCCCTCCCGTCAAACTGAAAGTTTGCCTTCGGCAAAACGGAAGGGTCGGGCGCGGCCCGGCGTTGCCGCCGGGCAAAGGGTCTTACGCTTGCGCGGCGATCTCGGCCTCAAAGGCCCAGGTCAGCCATGGCAGCATGGCTTCAAGATCCGCAGTCTCAACTGTGCCACCGCACCAGATGCGCAGACCGGCTGGCGCGTCGCGGTAGGCGCCGATGTCCAGAGCGATGTTTTCCGCTTCCAGACGTTTGGCCACGGCCTTGGCAAAGGCTGCACCGTCCTGAATGCGGTCATCGGTGAACTTCAGACACACGGAGGTGTTGGAGCGTGTCGTGTCGTCTTCGGCCAGATTGGCGATCCAGTCGTTGGCGTCGCAGAAATCAAACACCGCTTTGGCGTTGGCGTCAGCCCGCGCGATCAGACCCTTCAGGCCACCTTCAGAGCGGGCCCAGTCCAGCGCGAAGAGGTAGTCTTCGACGGCCAGCATCGACGGCGTGTTGATGGTCGCGCCGGTGAAGATGCCTTCGATCAGCTTGCCGCCTTTGGTCAGGCGGAAGATTTTTGGCAGTGGCCATGCGGGGGTATAGCTTTCCAGACGCGCAACGGCAGCCGGGGAGAGCACGATCACGCCGTGGGCTGCTTCGCCGCCTAGTACTTTCTGCCAAGAGAACGTGGTCACATCCAGCTTGTCCCATGGCAGGTCCATGGCGAAGGCTGCGGAGGTCGCATCACAAATGGTCAGACCGTCGCGGTCATCGGCAATCCAGTCCGCATTTGGCACACGCACGCCGGAGGTGGTGCCGTTCCATGTGAAGACAACATCGTTGTTTTTGGTATCAACTGTCGCGAGATCAACGATCTGGCCATACTCGGCGGTTTTCACATCAGCGTCGATTTTCAGCTGTTTCACAACATCAGTGATCCAACCTGCGCCAAAGCTTTCCCATGCAAGCATTTCAACTGTGCGTGCACCCAAAAGGGACCAGAGCGCCATTTCAACCGCGCCGGTGTCGGACGCTGGCACAATGCCAATGCGGTAATCTGCGGGGATGCCCAAAACGTCGCGGGTGCCTTCGATGGCGTCCTTCAGCTTGGCTTTGCCAACGGCTGCGCGGTGGCTGCGACCCAGAGCGGCGTCGGCCAGTTTTGTGACATCAAATGTGGGGGGTTTGGCACATGGGCCAGAGGAAAAACGCGGGTTGGCCGGCCGCGTTGCCGGTTGCTGAGTAGCCATCAATGCTATCCTTACAGATAAATGCCTCTCGTTGGGGAGAGGTGTCCCACGGACCGAGATAGAAGGGATGCTGCGACTGCACAACAGGGAAAATGTGAGTTCCCGACAGTTTGCACATCAAAAGCGACGCGTTTTGACCACTATAGGAAACAAGCGGGCTCTTGAGGCGGGCATCTGATTGCACCGGTTACAATCCTTTGCTGGCGCAAGGCGGCTGGTCGTGGTCTATGCAGCGTCAACTCATCCCGCGCTGACCAACCGAGGACCTTGATGTTTACTGCCACGCTTCTGACTTCGCCAACTTCTGCTAATTTGGACCCCGCATTGGTCGACAATTTGCGCAACGCATGGGGTGGAGGTGATGCGGTTTGGCTGGCACCTGATGAGGCGGCGGAGTTTAGTGTGCCTGACATGCCGGATAATCGGTGGGACGTTTGGGCGGATTTGCAGCAGATGGGCGTGGACCTTGTGGTGGTGCCCACCGAGGGTCGCCGTAAAAAAATGCTGCTGGCGGATATGGACAGCACCATGATCCAGCAGGAGTGCATTGACGAGCTGGCCGATGAAGCCGGCGTGGGTGAGCGGGTAAAAGACATCACCGCGCGGGCGATGAACGGAGAATTGGGTTTTGACGGCGCGCTGACCGAGCGGGTTGGATTGCTCAAAGGTTTGAATGAAAGCGTGATTGGCAAAGTGCTGGCCGAGCGCATTACCTTTATGCCGGGAGGCAAAGCGCTTTTGGCAACCATGAAGGCGCAAGGCGCTTATGCGGCATTGGTATCGGGTGGGTTTACGGCCTTTACCGCCAAGGTGGCGAACGAACTGGGCTTTGATGAGAACCGCGCGAACACGCTGCTGGTCGAAGAAGGTAAACTGACCGGAGAAGTTGGGCGGCCGATCTTGGGACGCGAAGCCAAAGTGCGGGCGTTGAAAGATATCACAAAGCGTCTTGATTTGACCCATGACGACGTGATGGCCGTTGGGGACGGGGCCAATGACCTGGGCATGTTGGGATTGGCGGGGGCTGGCGTCGCGCTGCATGCCAAACCATCGGTGGCCGCTGAATGTGACATTCGCATCAATCACGGTGATCTGACGGCGCTGCTCTACATTCAGGGCTACGCCAAATCTGACTTTAAAGGGCTCTGAACCGTGTTGGAATTTGGACTTGAAGGACTGCTGATCCTTTTGGCAGCTGGGTTTTTTGCGGGATTTGTAGATGCGATTGCCGGGGGCGGTGGGTTGATCACTCTCCCGGCGTTGATGATTGCCGGTGTACCCCCCGTGGCGGCGCTGGCGACCAACAAAATCCAAGGCATGTTTGGGTCGGGCACAGCGGCCTATTCCTACGCTAGAAGCGGCCTGGTGAACCTGCGTGAGCAGCTTTTGCCAGCTGGGCTTGCCTTTGTCGCCTCCTTGGCGGGGGCCTTGCTTGTGTCGGTTCTGCCGACAGATTGGATACGTTTAATCCTGCCGGTTCTGCTGATCGGCATTGCCTTGTTCTTTGCCTTTCGCAAAGATCCGGGCGACATGGACAAAACAGCACGGCTGTCACCACTGGCCTTCACTTGGACTGCGGTGCCTTTTGTCGGGGGTTATGACGGCTTGCTTGGACCTGGAGCCGGTAGCTTTTACATGATCGCATTTGTGGCGCTGGGCGGCTACGGCATCCTGAAGGCCACGGCCCATACAAAGCTGTTGAACTTTGCCTCAAATGTGGGCGGCCTGGCTGGGTTTGTTCTGGTGGCGGAACCGCTTTGGGCTATTGGTCTAGCCATGGGGGTGATGCAGATGTTCGGTGCTGCGCTGGGCGCAAAAATGGCGATGGCAAAAGGGGCAAAGCTCATCCGACCTTTGTTGGTGGTGACGTCAATGGTGTTGGCGCTCAAGCTGCTTTGGGATGTACTTTGAGACCGGCGGAGTAGTCAGTTAGGCGCCACTGGAAAGATGCTTCACTTCGGCGGTGCAGTTTACTCCGGTTGGATTATAGATTTTCTCAAATTTTAACTTTAGCTTAATGCTCGCTTTTTAGGAAAAGAACTGGGACCAAGGGCGCACATCTGTGACGTTTTTAGGTTCAGTCTTGTCAAAGGGTGGGCAGCCACAATTTTGACCGGCACTCCGACTGGCAAATTAACGACCGCTTGCGTTGATAGGTCAACCACATTATGTCAAATTCAACCCCTTGAGCGGGTGGGAAGAACGCAGTTATCCAAGGCTATTTCATATGACCCGTATTCTGATGCGCGGCGGTAAATCCCCGTTTAATTATGTCTCCTATGAAGACACGCTTGCCAAAAACACGCTGGGTACCAACAGCGGCAACTTGATCTTCGCGGAATCTGTCTGGCGCAGCCTGTCGACCAAAGACACCACGCTTGCAATGAATGGCTATTCAGCCAACCCCAAGCGCGCAGCGGAGGTCAATGCCAATTACGATGTGCTTGTCCTGCCTTTTGCCAATGCGTTCCGCACTTCCTTTTTGGCCCATCTGCGCAACTTCACTGCGCTGATCGAAAAGCTGGATATTCCTGTAGTGGTCACCGGTGTTGGCGCGCAGGCTGGTCTTGACGCCTCTCCCGAAGCGATTGCAGAAATGGGCGACGACGTCCGAGCTTTTTGTAAGGCAGTATTGAAGCGTTCTGCTTCGATTGGGGTGCGCGGCGAATACACCTATGAGTTCATCAGAAGTCTTGGCTTTTCGGATGATGAGGTCGACATTATTGGTTGCCCATCAATGTTCTATTATGGCCCTGAATTTCCGAAGATAAAAAAGAGACGGAAGCTGTTGAAGTCTCATAAGGTGTCGATGAACGTCTCACCTTATGTACCTGGTATCGGTAAGATCTTTGAACGGAACTATAAGTACTACAATTCACTTACTTATGTGCCGCAGAATAACGAAAGCCTTGATCAAGTGCTCTGGGACGGAAAGTTTCTTCCCAAATTTGGCAAGGTTTTTCCAAAAACCACGGATCACCCAATGTTTGCAGAAGACCGCATTCGTATGTTTATCGACACAAAGACGTGGCTGGATCATCTGCGCAATTATGACTTTGTTTTTGGCACCCGCATTCACGGTAACGTAATGGGGCTGCTGGCGGGTACCCCGTCATTTGTGCTGGCGCATGACAGTCGGACGTTGGAGTTGGCCCGTTATTTTGAAATTCCGCATAAGCCGATGACGGATATCACGACCACCGTAGTGGCACACCAGCTATACAAAGAGGCCGACTACGGGCCGCTGCAGAAAAATCACAAGACCCGGTTCGATACATGGATCTCATTCCTTGAGAAGAACAACTTACGCCATATCTACCAAGACGGCGAAGACAAAGGTGCTGCGTTCGCACGTGACCTGGCCTCGGCTGAGTTCCCTGGTGAAATGCCCACTCTGCCCAATCAAACAGCCGAACATCTACAACAGCGCTTGCTGTGGCAATCCAATAACACCCGCGGCAGACTCAGTAAATTAGAGGCGCAGATGAAAAGTCTCTCTAAAACGGTGCTGGGCAAATGAGTGCGTCAGCTTTTATCATCCTTGCCGGCGGGTCTGGCACACGATTTCGGTCTGAAAAGCCAAAGCAGCTCGCAATGCTGGCAGGCAAGACGATCCTGCATCACACGTTGGAGAACGTTGCGGCTTGCGAAAGCGTTAAACAGATCATTCTAGTCAGCCGTGGCACGATCTTGGAAGAGGCGAAAAAAATTGTCTCTGACATTGCACATCCTTCCATCAAAATCGTCGAGGGTGGCGCAAACCGTTTGGAATCCACTCGTGCCGGCCTGATGGCCGTTGACGGGCCGGCTGCAACAAAGGTTTTGGTGCATGACGGCGTGCGCCCGTTTATCAAACATGATGTGATCAACTCGTGCTACAGTGGCCTTGACACATATGACGCGGTTGATGTGGTGATCCCCTCTTCTGACACATTGGTTGAGGTGAACCCAGAGGCGGTGGATCTGATTGGTCAAATCCCACGCCGAGAAGCGTTCCGCCGAGGGCAAACGCCGCAAGGGTTCTGGCTCGGTACATTTCGCCAAGTGATTGACGAAGTGCCCGATCTGGCCGCCGCCACTTTTACCGATGATTGCGGTATGTATCTGGCCGCTCGTCCCGAAGCGACGATTGGCTTGATCGATGGGGATGAGAGCAACATCAAGATTACCCACCCGATTGATTTGTTCATGGCTGAGCAGTTGATCATGACTGGGCAGACCGGGGCGCAAGCCCGGGAGTCCGATGTTGACGTTTCTGCGATGAACATTGTGATCTTCGGGGCCAGCTCTGGCCTTGGAGAAGATGCGCAGGTCTATCTTGAAAAATTGGGCGCAACTGTCCATGGCGCATCTCGCGGCACGGGCTGTGATATCTCAAAGGCTGCCGACGTTGCCAAAACGCTGGAGGTCGCTGCTGCCAAAGGTCCAATTGATGCGGTGATCAATTTTGCCGGGGTTCTGCACATTGGCAAACTGGCCGAGATTGAGCCGGGCGATCTGGAACGGGTGGTACAGACCAATTATATGGGCGCCCTCAACATTGCGCGCTTGTCGTTTGATTACCTGAAGAAGTCGAAAGGTCAGCTGATGTTGGTGTCTTCGTCGTCTTATTACCGAGGCCGCAAAGACTACGCGGTGTATTCTTCCTCCAAGGCGGCGGTTGTCAATTTGACTCAAGCGTTGTGCGAAGAATGGGCGCCTGAGGCTGTGCGGGTGAATTGTATCGTGCCACGTCGCGCAAACACACCGATGCGTCATGCCGCCTTCCCCGGCGAAGATCCAAGCACGTTGCTACAGCCAGAAGAAGTGTCTTTGCAGGTTTTGAAGCTGCTCAAGTCGCCGGATTCCGGAATTATCAACCATGTTTACTAAGTTTGTAAAAAAGGTCGGCCGAAAGTCTGCTAACACCTTTGTTACGCGTCAGAATGCACCGTCTGTCAAAAAGGTCACTGGGCCATCTGCATCGGTACGGTCTGTCTGTTTCCACGCTGTTGCAAGGAACGAGACGACGCGGGACACGGTCCTGCCGGATGTAGAATACGTGGTCTATTATGGCGAAAAGAATGCGGTCAGCCACTACGACATGTGGAACCCGGTCTTTGCGAAACGTCCTGGATCATATGTGTCGATCTTTCGCTTTTCTGCAAGCTGGTGGGAAGTGAATGAAGACGCGGACATCTACCCAATCTCACAGATGGCCCAAATCGAACCGCTGTTTGCACGTATGCCCAATCTCAAAGCTGTGTTCTATCCGGCCAACAACGGTGTGAACATGCAGGCCGTGCGCAATACGGACTTAACCCATGTGTTTCTGGGTCATGGAGACAGCAATAAGGCGTCCAGCGCCAACAAGTGTTTTCGTCTTTATGACGAAGTTTGGGTGGCCGGTCAGGCGCACCGCGATCGATTTGATCGGGTGTCAGGAGATTTTTCTGGCGTGAAGTTCCCCATTATCGGCCAACCATGGATGCGAGATTGGCTGAAAAAGCTGCCCACCTATGACTTAGCCGAGCGTAACCAGTGGGGTTATTTTCCGACTTGGCGTGGCTACTATGCGAATACCAATTATTCGTCACTGGATTTGACAAGAAAAGTGGCGGCGGAGGCTCAGGCCTGTCTGGGTGAGAATGCAGCTGGATTCTTAAAGTTGCACCCTTGGTCTGCGCCTGCAGATGTGAAATCGGTGTCCCGGATTGTTGCTGATGACCAGGCTTCTCGCCAATCTGCGCTGGATGAAGGGGATGACAGTGGAGCCCGCAAGTTGGGGCTTCATGTGCCTGACCAATCAACGCAGCTTCGCGACATTCTGAAAAAGCCACTTCGCTTTGTGATCTGTGATATCTCTGCTGCGGTGACGGAATGCCTTTTTATCAACGTTCCAGTCTTTCTTTATTACCCACAGCCACCGGCGCTGGTTGCTGAAGATTTTGAAGAGCAAAATGCGTTCTGCTATCTCTATCGCAACGCAGATGAGCTACGCGCGTTGCTGAAGCGGGTGATCACGGACGGTAACGACTATCTGGCCAACGAACGCGAGCAGGCCATGAACAACCGTGTTGATCTAGAACGGACCAAAGACGGTCAGTTTTACAAAGAACTAGACCGTCTTCCCAAAATCTAAGTTGTGCGTTTGAAAGACGCGGTTGCCCTAGGGATCCCGGGCATCCTTGCGGCGATGCCTGTTGGGGATCGCTGGCAAACCAGTGACCTGAGTGGCACTGACGACTAAAACGCTAAATTATGGTATCTTGGGATGCGCGTGGCTTATTTCACTGCGCGCACCTGAGGGCTTTCATGACCAATTTTGTGTCGAAAGGAGACGTACCATGCCCAAATTTATGTTTATTTATCACGGTGGCGGACGACCGGAGACGTCGGAAGAGGGTGAAAAAGTTATGGCCGCCTGGACAAAGTGGATGGAGGGCATCGGCGAGGATTTGGTGGATGGCGGCAACCCGGCAGGCATGTCCAAGACCGTCACCGTGCATGGCATTGGGCATGACGGCGGCGCCAATCCGGTGTCGGGGTACACGTTGGTCAAGGCGGCCGATATGGAATCCGCCTGCGAGATCGCAAAAGGGTGCCCAATTCTGGAACACGGAATGGGCACCGTGGAAGTGGCCGAAGCGATAGAGATGTAAGGCGGTTATGAGCCGCCTTTTGGTTAGCTCAGAGTTGAAGCCGCGCGCATTACCCCAGTTTGCAAGCCATCCCAATTACGGATCGGTGCATCGAGGTATTTTTGCGCCTCGGGGTGCTTGGGGTCGAGCACGCCCAGTTTCACCAAAATGGCGGCCAGAGCGTTTTCTGACGCACGGGTGGCACCATCGATGATTTTTAGAGCCACGCCCAGCTTTTGTTCCGGCAACATGGCGACAAAATAGGCCTCCGCCCCAGTTTTGATGGCCACCGAATGTCCCATCGCGCGCATCAAGTTGGTGCAGGCGCGGCCCTCACCAGCGACATATTCAGGGTGTTTTGCCATAGCAGTGCGCAAACGAGCCGCGGCCGTTTCGCGGGTGCCATTGCCTTCGCGAGCAGCTGCGTAGAATGCCATGGCGCGGGCCATGCCTTTGAGCGTGCTGGCGTGGTTGGGAGCGGAGCAACCATCGATGCCGTAGCCAGTGCTGGTCTCATGGGTCAGCTCTTCGTGTGCAGCAAGCACAGCCTTTTGCACGGGGTGATCCATGTCGGTGTAGTTTCCACCCGCGCCAAGATGTTTGGACAGGGTGAGGAAACCGGTGTGTTTGCCTGAGCAGTTGTTATGCACACGGCACACCGGGTCGTTGCAGCGGATCAACGCGTCCCGGATGCCAATGTCGCGCGGCTCTTGTGGGCCGCAGATCAGATCCTCATCGCCAAACCCTTGAGCTGCCAGCCAAGCGTTAACCATGTCGTTGTGAATGGCTGAGCCATTGTGCGACGCGCAGGCTAGGGCCAGATGTTGCTCTGACAAACCCGCTGCATCAGCTGCGCCGCTCTCCACCAAAGGCAGGGCCTGGATCATCTTGGAGGAACTACGTGGCAGCACAATTGCGTCGGGATCACCCCAAGCATGCACGATGTCCCCATCTGCATTACAGACCACCGCATGGCCGGAATGCATGCTCTCCAGGATGTCTCCTCGCCAGATTTCGGTCATAGGCACGGCTTTGGTCATAGTTTCTCTCGCAATTGTTGGCAATTTTGTGCCAACGGGTCTTTCGCGTGGCAACAAATATGGGCTAAACTCTGCGTATCGCGTATAACAAAGTCCAGCCCACTTCAAATGGTGCAAAGCCAACGGGCGGACGACAAGAGGCAATACACAGCTTGGAGGCTGTAAAGAGCATGACATCACGTTTGGTGAAAGCGCTGGCCGTGACCGCAACTGCGGTTTGGGGTGGTATGGTATCGGCACAGGCCGCAAGCGAAAATCAGGTCAACGCTATTACCGACTGGAGCGTCTTTGAGCACAAAGACAGCAGCAAGCGGGAATGCTGGGCGGTGAGCACTGCCAAAGAGAGTGTGAACACACGTGGCGGACAGGTTGTTGCGGTGCGCCGCAGTGACATCCTGTTGCTCGTGTCATTTGTGCCAACTTCTGATGTCGCTGGCCAGGTGGGCTTTACCGGCGGCTATCCTTTTGCGGGTGGCTCAACAGTGGATGTGACCATCGATGGACAAGCCTTTGTGATGATCACAGATGGGGAGTGGGCGTGGCCTGCCTCATCTGGCGATGATGCCAAGATGGTGGCTGCGATGAAGCGCGGCGCGGATGCGACGTTTAATGGCCGCTCGTCACGTGGCACCAAAACCAGTGACACGTTCTCCTTGCGTGGCTTCACAGCCGCCGTAGAAGACGCTGAGAAACGCTGTAAGTAAGCGCTCCGGATCAACTGGAGCAGGGCCTCTGCCAAGGTCCTTAACTGCCTGACATTGCCACCATGGGGGAGGCTGATCGGATCAACCGGTCAGTGCATCAGCCATGGGAGAGCAGACAATGGCACAGGCACAACAGGCAGAGACGCGGATTAACGCGCATGACATCACAGATTTGGATTTGAGCTGTGTGGCGCGCGGCACCAAGATTGCCACACGTCGCGGTGAGGTTCTTGTCGAAGAGCTTCAAGCTGGCGACGAAGTGGTCAGCCGTGACAAAGGGCTGGCGCCCGTGCGCTGGATTGGCCGTTTGGATGCCTCCAATGCACCGGTGAAAGTACCTGCAGGTGCCATGGGCCGTCGCGTACCGGCGCGAGATTGCTGGCTGTCACCAGATGCGCGGCTTTGGATGCAAGGCGCGGAGTTTGAGGCTGCGTTCACCAGCCGTGAGGTGTTGGTGCCGGTGAAAGATCTTGTTGGCTGGCGTGGGATCCAAGAAGATCCCGAGGGGCCGTCGGAATACTTCCTTGTGCTGTGTGATACACCCAGCGTGGTGATTGTCGATGGCATGCAGGTGGAGATGCGCCATCCGGATGCGAGGCTTCCGCTGTTTGATAAGGTGCAGGCGGATGAAATGGCCGACCTGTTTCCGGAGTTGCTGGCCTTGGACACGAAGTCCGACAAATGGCGCCGCCGCTTGGACAAACATGAGGCATCGCAAGTCACAGAGGTCAAAAAGCGGGCCTAACTTGGCTCAAACGCTTCAAGTAGTCTATCAGCGCCTTGCCGGGTTCAATATCGAACCTGTCACCAGGGATCAGGGTTTCGTTGATCCGGTCCACGCGGAAAACGCGAAAGTCATCACGGGTCTCGCACCAGCCGGTACAGGTCCAGGCGCGGCCCCAGTACTCCATTTGCAAAGGCCGAATGCGACGACGGCTGTGGCTGCCGTCAAGGGCCGTATAGTCAATGAGCAGCGTCAAGTGTTCGCGTATCGCGCGGCGTATGACCGGCATATTTCTAAAACTTGCCGCGACCTCTGGGGCCGCGAAGATCTCTTTTCCAAACCCATCAAGCGCGCCAAACATGGGTTCCGGCATGGCTTGATCAATCTTTGTCAGAACGCGTGTGGCCGCGTCCTGCAGCTCTGCATCCGCTGTCTGCCGTACCAGCGCAGCGCCAAGGTGCAGCGCTTCGAGTTCGGTCTGTGTCAAAGCCATGGGGGGCATAAACACCGGCGCCCGCAAAATGTAACCCACTCCACGTTCACCTTCGACCGGAATGCCAGAGGCCACCAAACTGTCCATGTCCCGGTAGATGGTGCGGACCGACACTTCCATTTTGCCCGCCAAGTCAGACGCCTTGTGCAGGCGCCCATCTCGCAGAACTTGGATCAAATCAAACAGTCGGTCGGTCCGGCGCATTTTGTTAGGTGCTGCCCTTGATGGTGTAATGGGTCATGCTCATGGAACTTTGATCCAGAACCGCCATAAGGTCCATGAGTTCCGGATAGGTTTCCGGATCAAACGTAGCAGCAGCGGCATGGGCGTGTTCCAGGCTTTCCCATTCGACCTCGTCGATCCAATCCCCTTCCGCCGTGGTTGCGATGCGCCGCCGTACAAAACCGGGTTGGGCTTTGGCAAAGCTTTGGGATTTCTCCCAGGCGGCCACAGCTTGCTCTGGCTTGGCGGTGGCATTCAGACGGTAGCGTACGATTTCAATGACAGACATATGGGTCTCCTATGTGGTCTGTGAAGATGCGTCTTTTCTTGCACAGGCCAACTGACAGGGTCTGTCAGTTGGATTTGGTGTTAAGCCCGATTTCTGGCATTATTTGCAAAACGCCTCAGATGGTGTATCTGCACCGCTTGAATTCCCAGATGAGTCCCGTAGCCATGAGTACCTCCGCGCCAATCACGCAGGACGTGATGACCATTCCCCGCAAGCTGCCTGAAGGTGGCAAAATCAACCTAGTTGGGTTGACGCGAGAAAGGCTGCGCGATGTGCTGATTGAAAATGGGACCAAGGAAAAACAGGCCAAAATGCGTGTTGGTCAGATCTGGCAATGGATCTATCAGTGGGGTGTGCGTGACTTTCACGAGATGACCAACCTGTCCAAGGCGTATCGTGCTGAGTTGGATGAGATCTTCGAAATTTCCATCCCAGAGGTGATCACCAAACAGGTTTCTGAGGACGGCACACGCAAGTATCTGGTGCGCATCGCCGGTGGCCACGAGGTTGAGGTGGTCTACATTCCCGAAACGGATCGCGGCACGCTGTGCATCTCTTCGCAAGTTGGCTGTACGTTGACCTGTTCGTTTTGCCACACTGGCACCCAAAAACTGGTGCGCAACCTGACGTCCGCGGAGATCATTGGCCAGTTGATGATGGCACGCGATGATCTGGATGAATGGCCAACACCAGGCACGCGCACCACTGAGGACAGCCCACGCCTTTTGTCCAACATCGTGCTGATGGGCATGGGTGAGCCACTCTATAATTTTGACAACGTACGCGACGCGATGAAGATCGCGATGGACCCGGAAGGCATCCAGCTGTCTCGCCGCCGCATCACCTTGTCTACGTCCGGTGTGGTGCCGGAAATTGCCCGCACAGCAGACGAAATTGGCTGTCTTCTGGCAATCTCGTTCCACGCCACCACCGATGACGTGCGAGATATGTTGGTGCCGATTAACAAGCGCTGGAACATCGAAGAGTTGCTGCAAGCGTTGTCGGATTACCCCAGAGTGTCCAACTCTGAGCGGATCACCTTTGAATATGTGATGCTTGATGGCGTGAATGACAGCAAAGAAGACGCGCATCGTTTGGTGGACTACATCAAGCGGTTCAACATTCCGGCCAAGATCAACCTGATCCCGTTCAACGAATGGCCAGGTGCACCGTATAAGCGCAGCTCCAACAACCGCATTCACGCCTTTGCCGACATCATTCATGCGGCAGGTTATTCCAGCCCGATCCGCAAACCGCGCGGCGAAGACATCATGGCGGCCTGCGGGCAGTTGAAATCTGCCACTGAGCGTGCGCGAAAATCGCGCAAGCAGATTGAAGCGGACGCGGGTGTCACGCGCAACTAGTTTGCACAGCCACTAAATCTACATTGTCTTCGTATGCTTGGCTTACTTGCAAAGCTGCGTGAGAACGGCGTATCCCTCTTGTAGGGGACACTTTGGAGCCAGCGAATGCAGCCAGAATACAAGGCCATAGCCCGTCAGTCATTATTGTTCAGCAGCATGCCGGAGGAGGATTCCGAAATGCTTCTGGCCAATGCGCACGTGACTGAATACGATCGTGGGCAGACAATTTTTTTGCAGGGCGAAAAAGCCACGGCAATCTTCATTGTGGTCTCAGGCTGGGCCAAACTGTATCGCATTGCGCCCAGCGGCACCGAAGCTGTTGTGGGTGTCTTCACGCAAGGCCGTAGCTTTGGCGAAGCGCTGGCGTTTCGCGGGGACGTCTATCCAGTCTCTGCGGAGGCGGTCACGTCTCTCAAACTTATGCGGATTGAAGCCGACGATTATTTGCGCCGCATCCGGGAAACACCTGAGGCCGCGATTTCGCTTTTGGCATCCACGTTCCGGCATTTGCACAGTCTTGTTGGCCAGATCGAAGCGTTAAAGGCGCGGACCAGTGCCCAACGGGTCGCTGAGTTTTTGTGTGAGCTAAGTAATGCGGAAGAAGGCCCCTGCGAAGTTGTTCTGCCGTATGACAAAATCCTGATTGCAGGGCGTTTGGGCATGAAGCCGGAAAGCCTGAGCCGTGCGTTTGCACGTCTAAAAACCGAGGGTGTGCAGATCAAACAGAACCTTGCGAAAATCGAGGATATCGAACATCTGCGCGTTTATTGTGAAGAAGATCCCGCACAGGCTTGGACTCGCTGAGGCCTGCAAGCGAATCCTTGGGTGGAATCGCGCACGAGGTCGGGAAATCTGCATTTCAGGCGTATGATTTTGGGAGCGCAAATTTCTCCATTTGCGAGACTATCTGCAAGGAAAAACAACTTTAGCGGGACGCTAAAACATGTGTGAAAAATAGACTTTTTTCGTTCAAACGATTGTATTTAAACAATTAAAGCAATTCCCTCTCACTTTCGTGAATGCTGTTGACTAATGTCAAGTTGGTGACACCCGCATAGGCGCATTGTCCGCCTGCCTCACCAAGCAAACGGAGAGTGATCATGTCACTTGGAACCACCCAAAAAATCCGCAATTCGCTCGGGATCGGCCTGGCCATGATGCTCGGCAGCGTTGCTGCACCTGCATTCGCCGAAGGCCCAACGCTTAGCGAAGAAAAATTCGAAGCATCAAAGCAGCTGTATTTCGAGCAATGTGCTGGCTGTCACGGTGTGCTGCGCAAAGGCGCCACCGGTAAGAACCTGCAGCCTGTTGTGAAAAAGAAAAACGAAGATGGTTCCGTCACAGAGACGGGCACATTGAAGCTGGGCCAAGAGCGCCTGGAGAAAATCATCGCCTGGGGTACTGAGGGCGGTATGAACAACTTCTCGGACATTATGACCGAGGAGCAGATCAAAGACATGGCGACCTACATCATGATGGATCCGCCAAAACCACCGGAAATGTCTCTTGCACAGATGAAAGAGACCCGGAAGGTTTATGTCGAAGAAGCTGATTACCCAACCGAGCCGCTTCACGGCCGTAACTGGGAAAACTTCTTTGTCGTGATCGAACGTGACGCCGGTAAAGTTGCTGTCATCGACGGCGACACCAAAGAAGTTCTGGTTCACATCCCGACCGGCTACGCCGTTCACGTGATCAAAGCTTCTGAGCACCACTCGATTTCCGAACCTGAGAACCCTGGCCGCTTCTGGTACACCATGGGTCGTGACGGCAAGATGACCAAAATCGACCTCTGGCAGACCCCAGACAAGATGTTGGTTTCCGAAGTCAAAGTTGCCTATGACGCACGTGACGTGGCTGTATCCGGCGACGGCAAGTACATCATTGGTGGTGCTTACTGGCCTCCACACTTCGTGATCTCCGACGCTGTAACCATGGAACCGCTGAAAGTGGTTTCGACACGTGGTGTGAACACCGAAGGTGACTATGTAGAAGAAGCCCGTGTGGCCGCGATCTACACCACTCCACACGAGCCAACCTGGTTGGTTGCCGTGAAAGAGCTGGGCCAAATGTGGCAGGTCGACTACTCGGATCTGGACAACCTGCGTATCGACAAGATCGACACTGCTCGCTTCTTGCACGACGGTTTCTTTGACCCAACAGGTCGTTACTTCCAGATCGCTGCAAACGCATCGAACCAGATGGTTGTGGTTGACAGCAAAGAGCGCAAGCTTGAAGCGATCATCGACACCGCCGCACTGCCGCACCCCGGCCCCGGCGCCAACTGGAACGATCCGAACTGTGGTCCTGTGGCTGGTACAACCCACTTGGGCGTAGGCACCGTGACTGTTTGGGGCAACGATCCAGAAGGTCACCCTGACCAAGCGTGGAAAACTTGCTACGAAGTTGAAACTGACGGCGCTGGTCTGTTCATCCGGACACACCCGAACTCTGACTACTACTGGGCTGACCAAACCAAGCACCCAGAGCCAGAGATTCAGCAGTCGGTACAGGTCATCAGCAAGGAAACTGGTGAGATTGTGAAAACAATCCAGGTGACTGACACCCCAGGTACTGCCGCTGTGCACTTTGAGTTCAACGCTGATGGCACCGAAGTTTGGGTCTCCAAATGGAACATGTCGGACTCGCTTGAGCCAAACGGTGAGATCGTAATCTACGACGCCAAAACTCTCGAAGAGATTGGCCGCGTCAAAGGTCTTTACGCTCCAACTGGTAAGTTCAACGTCTACAACCGTTCGAACCACGTCACTTAAGGGTCGACAAAAACAAGCCAAGAATAGGGGCGGGCCAAGCGCCCGCCCCTTTGTTTTCCGCCGGTCCGAATAGAGGGACCGACCCACAGCCAAAACGGAGCATGGACATGTCAAAGTCCGATGACCAAGAGCCAAAAGCCCCAATTTGGCGCCGCTATTTTATATGGGGAATGCCGCTTGCCGGTATCCTAGGCGTCTTTGTGGCCGGCATTGTCTTCTGGGGTGGTTTCAACACCGCCATGGAAGCCACCAACAGCAAGGAATTTTGTGTTTCCTGTCACGAAATGGAAGATTTTGTGTATCAGGAATACAAAGGGACCATTCACGATGTGAACCGATCCGGTGTGGGCGCAGTCTGCTCAGACTGCCACGTGCCGAAGGATTGGACCCATAAGATCATCCGCAAAATCAAAGCATCGCGCGAAGTCTGGGGCAAGATCACGGGCACCATCAACACGCCAGAAAAATTTGATGCCAAGCGTTTGCATTTGGCGATGAACGAATGGCAGCGCATGAAGAAAACCGACTCGATTGAGTGCCGGAACTGTCACGATTTCGAAAGCATGATGCCGGAGTTTCAAAAACCCCGTGCCCGTCAGCAGCACTTGAACGCGATGAAAACCGGACAGACCTGTATCGATTGTCACAAAGGCATCGCG
This sequence comes from Shimia sagamensis, assembly GCF_900182745.1. Taxonomy (GTDB): domain Bacteria; phylum Pseudomonadota; class Alphaproteobacteria; order Rhodobacterales; family Rhodobacteraceae; genus Shimia; species Shimia sagamensis. The sequence goes on from NZ_FXTY01000001.1 coordinate 760,516, forward strand.
CACTCAAATGTACGGGATCGAGCTGACGAGGAATATCTGGAAGCGCTGGAATCGCCAAATCCCGACTTTATCCGCGAAGTTCCGGCGGCCTATTTGGAAAGCCTTGCCAAAATCGAAGCCATCGAAGCCGAAGCGGATGCTGCCAAGAAAGCCGAAGCTGCAGCCATTAAAGACAAGCTAAAAACTGCTGTTGCCGCAGCGCGTGCTGATGAGCGGGCCAAGGTGGAAGCTGAACTGGCCTCTGTTGCTTCCGGTAGCACCGAGAGTGCAGCTGCGCCAGCCGGTGACACAGTGGGCGCCAATGTGAATTGGGATGGCCTCGACGGTACTGACCTGACCCTGTTCTACCCAGGCCAGGCTTCCTTTGAGTGGGTGCAAAACGGCGGTAGCCACGGCGGCGCACGTCCGCTCACCAAAGGTGGCGATCAATGTACAACCTGTCACGCCAAAGAGCTGGAAACGATCGGCAATAAGATCGTCGCTGGTGGCGGTGGTAAAAAAGACGAGCTTGAGCCAACCCCAATTCCTGGCAAACGCGGTACGATTGATGCCACGTTGCAAGCGGCGCATGACGGTGAAAACGTCTACTTCCGTCTGCAATGGGAAGACGCAGGTCACAACCCGGCACCCTTTGTGGATGGCGGCAAGATGGATCCGGACAACCAGATCAAAGTTGGCATGATGATCACCGGCACTGGCATTGAGCTGGGTGAGCAGGTTGGTTGCTGGGCGACTTGCCATGCAGACAACACCTACATGCCGTTTACGCCGGATGCTGCTGGTTTGGCGGAAAATGGCGACGCTGTTGCACGTCTTGGTGTCAGCGACTCGATCACCAAATACCTGACCGAGAGCCGCACCAAAGTGGAAGTCAAAGGCCGCCGTGGTAAAGCGCAGGGTGGCTGGGCCAACCTGAAGGAGCCGGGCGAAGTTGAGCAACTGCTGGCAGACGGCACATTCATGGATCTGATGCGCGTCTATGCCGACGGCTCTTCTGAGAATGGCTACCTGCTGGAAAGCCGGACCGTAAACGAAGGTGAGATGGCTGGTGAAGCAAGTCTGTCCGCTGACGGCACTTGGACTGTCACCTTCTCCCGCCCTCTGGTTGGTGGCGCAGGGGATGTCGCTCTGGAAGCAGGAAAAACCTACACGGTTGGGTTTGCGATCCACGATGACTATTCGGATGCCCGTTTCCACCATGTCACGCTCAATTTGGGTCTGGCATTGGACAGCGCTGATGCTGACATCAACGTTGTAGGTCAATAAAGTCAAAAGCGGCGGTCAAGATAATGGCCGCCGCTTTTCCGTTTCATTAGGAAGGAAGTATGATGTTTACGCGGAAAACCGCTCTTATCCTCCCCCTCATGGTCGCGCTGAGCGCGGCTTCTTCTGCTTTGGCAGATACGGACACCAGTGCTCTCTGTACTGAAGCCGAAGAGCGCTATGTTGAGATGTTTGGTGCACCGTCAGCCGATGCCGACGGTGTGGTTGTTGTAAAGATGTACAAGTACAACTTCTGCCCGGCGGAGCTTACGGTACCTGTGGGCACCACTGTGCGCTGGGCTAATGTTGATAAACGCACAAGCCATAGCGTGAAAGTACCGGGAGCGCCGGAAAGTGACCGCGCATTCCCAGAGGAGGTGATCGAGTTCACTTTCTTGACAGAGGGGGATCAGGATTATCTCTGTGGCCCCCACTGGGAGACACAGAAGATGATAGGGATGATTACTGTCGTCGCAGAGTGACAGGCTAAAAACCACATTTTCAATTGATGTTTTTGTCAATGAAATAAGGCGTCTCAAAAATGGGGCGCCTTAGCATATGTCAAGGAATCATCCGGCAATTCCCGCCAATTTGCTCTCATAAACCGGCCCAAGCCTCACCCGCTGGCAAATGTCTCGTAAGCGCGCATTCTGCGCCGTCTTTGCCTGTGTCGTGTGGTGATCAGCCAGCCACAAGATGACGAGCGAGAGAGATATGACCGGTAAAGTTTACCTGATTGGCGCAGGCCCCGGAGACCCGGAGCTGATGACCGTAAAAGCCATTCGTATGCTGAAAGAGGCGGACGCCGTGGTTTATGACCGCCTGGTGTCAGACGAGATCATCGCCATGGCCAATCCTGACGCCAAGATGATCTTTGTCGGCAAATCGCCCAAATGCCACACAGTTCCCCAAGAGCGCATCAATGAGATCCTTGCGGAAGAAGCTTTGGCCGGCCGCACAGTTGCGCGGCTCAAAGGGGGCGATCCGCTGATCTTTGGCCGTGGCTCCGAAGAAGCCGCCCACCTTGTTGCGCAGGGCGTAGAGGTGGAATACGCGCCGGGAATCACTGCCGCGCAGGGTGCGGCCAGTGTCACAGGCGTACCGCTGACCCACCGTGGTCTGGCGACCGGAGTGCAATATGTCACCGGTCACCGTCAGGCCGACAACGCGCTCGACCTAGACTGGAAAAAGCTGGCCGACCCGGACACCACTTTGGTGGTTTACATGGGCGTCGCCAACATTGGGCAAATTGCGGTCGGTCTGATGACCGAAGGCCTGCCTGGATCGACACCAGTGATGGCCATCTCCCGCGTGTCCTCACCTGAGGAAAGTCGCATGGTGTCGACTCTCAATCGTGTGGCGCAGGACACCCGTGATGCGGGCCTGAAACCGCCAACACTCTTTGTCATTGGCAAGGTTGTCTCGCTTTATGACACTGCTTTGTTGAGCCAGGAAATTGAGGTCGCTGCACATGCGTAACCTTTTGGCATTGCTGCTCCTTGCAGGCACCGCTGCTGCTGGGGAGCCCACGTTGGACCCGGTCAAGCTGGAGCGGTTTGTACTGCAAGATTGCGGCTCGTGCCACGGGTTGACGCTAAAAGGCGGTCTGGGGCCGGACATCCGGCCTGAGACCATCGAACACTACGACGCCGAGGGGCTTAAGACCGTGATCCTCGACGGTATTCCGGACACTGCGATGCCACCATGGCGCCCCCTCCTGACCGAGGACGAAGCCACTTGGATTGCGGACTATTTGTTAAAAGGAAAGACACCATGAAAAGCCTGATTTCCGCTCTGGCTATTGCGGCCGCTCTGGGCACCGCCGCCTTTGCAGAGACCATCGCCACAGGCGATTTGGGCCTGATCATTGAGCGCGCCAACGGATCCGTGCTTCTGGTGGATCAATCAGAGCGCGCCTCACTGGCCCGCATCGAAGGGCTGGGCGATCTGTCCCACGCTTCCATGGTCTATTCCTCGGACGAACGCTACGCCTATGTGTTTGGGCGCGACGGTGGCTTGACCAAGGTCGACATCGTGGAACGCAAGATTGCCAATCGCGTTGTGCAGGCGGGCAACTCCATTGGCGGCGCCATTTCGGATGACGGCAAATTGGTTGCCGTGTCCAACTATGAACCCGGCGGTGTGCGTATCTTTGATGCCGACACGCTGGAATTGGTCGCAGACATTCCGACAGACAGCAAAACCATTGGTCTTGTGGACGCACCGGGGCGCCGGTTCGTCTTTACGATGTGGGACACGGGCGAGACTTGGATTGCTGATCTGTCGGGATCCGAGATGGACATCACCAAGATTCTTGACATGGGGGAAAACCCCTATGACGCGCTGATCACCGGTAATGGCCGCACCTACATCACCGGCCTCTTTGGTGAAGACGGCCTGACCGCTCTGGACCTTTGGGACGACGATCCCAAACCAATTCGCGTGTTGCCAAACTATGGCCGTGGGCAGGAAGAAATGCCGGTCTACAAGATGCCGCATCTGGAAGGTTGGGCCTTAACAGGGTCTGAATTTGTCCTGCCGGCTGTTGGCCATCACGAGGTGCTTTGGATCGACGCCAACACATTGGAGGAGACCGCACGCACCAAGACCTATTCACAACCGGTGTTTGCCATGGCGCGGCCTGATGGGCGTCAGGTTTGGGTGAACTTTGCCCACCCAATGAACGACACCATTCAAGTGATCGACACGGTGAGCAAAGAGATCATTCACGAATTCAAACCTGGTCCAGCGGTGCTGCACATGGAATTCACCCCGCGCGGTCACGAGATTTGGCTGAGTGTGCGCGATGAAAACAAGGTGAAGGTCTACGACACCCACACCTTCGAGCTGCTGCGCGAGATTGAGGCGGACAGCCCCTCGGGTATCTTCTTCACCGCGCGTGCGCACCGGACGGGGCTGTAAACCATGCAAGACGTTGCTGACATCCTCGATCGCCAGCTGCTGGATGATTGGCAGCGCGATTTCCCAATTGTGTCCAAGCCTTTTGCGGAACTGGCGAAGACTTTGGGCACCAGCGAAGCCGAAGTGCTGGAGCGCTTGACCGCGCTGCGCAACGAAGGTCGCATCACACGTGTGGGCGCCACCTGCGCGCCTAACACGCTTTCCGCTTCCACTTTGGCGGCCGTGGCTGCACCGGAGGGGCGTGTGGAAGAAGTGGCCGCCATCATCAATCAGGAACCGGGCGTCAACCATTCCTATGAGCGGGAAAATCACTGGAATCTTTGGTTTGTCGCCACTGGATCGGACCGAGACGCGGTGGATAATTTGCTGGACCGCATTGCGCAGCGCACCGGACTGCGGGTTATGGACTTGCGCCTGCGACAGCCATTCAACATTGATCTTGGCTTTAAAATGACCTCTGGCGGTGCACCAATCTGTCATCCGGCCAAACGCACGGCTGATCCCTCCGCAATTGTGGAGGGCGACAAGGCGCTGATGAATATCCTGTCAATTGGCATGCCACTGGCCTCGGAACCTTACGCGGTTATTGCCAATCAGCTGCGCCGCAAGGAAGAGGATGTGATGGGGCGTATCAAGACCTTGAGCAACGCTGGCATTCTGTCTCGTCTTGGTGTGATTGTTCGGCACCGCACTTTGGGCTGGAAATCCAACGCCATGGTGGTTTGGAACCTGCCACAGGATCGCGTGGCCGCCGCTGGCAAACAGCTTGCTGCCTTGCCCGGAATCACGCTGTGTTATGAGCGCCGTCCGGTGCCCGATGTATGGCCCTACCGGCTTTATTGCATGATCCACGCGCAATCCCGCGAAGATGCGCTGGAGGTTTTGACCAAGGCCGAGGTGTTGCCTGACCTTCAGAATGTAGACCACGAAGTGCTCTTCTCAACGCGTTGCTTTCGCCAGAAAGGCGCTGTGATCGACACAGCCAAAGAGGTGCCCGCATGAGCCAGCTGGATGACATCGACCGTGCGCTGGTAAACGCGCTGCAAGACGACCTGCCATTGACCAACCGTCCATTTCTGCCACTGGCGGAAAGTTTGGGAATCACCGAAGACGAGTTGCTCACCCGTGTGAAGGCCATGCGCGAAAGTGGCGTTTTGACCCGCTTTGGCCCCTTCTTTGACGCGGTGCGCATGGGGGGAGCGTTTTGTCTCTGCGCGATGGAAGTGCCGCAGGATCGGTTTGACGAGGTCAATGACCTGGTGAACGCGCATCTTGAAGTGGCCCACAACTATGAACGCTCCCACAAGCTCAACATGTGGTTCGTGCTTGGGTGTGACACCAAAGCAGGGATTCAGGAAGCTGCTGACAAGATCGAAGGCGAGACTGGCTTGCAGGTCTATCAGTTCCCCAAACTACAAGAGTTTTTCATTGGATTCAGGGTGGCAGCATGAGCATAGACGCAACAGATCGCGCCATTATCGAGGCTCTTCAAGGAGGCCTGCCTTTGGTGCCGCAACCCTATCTTGAGGTGGCACAGAGTCTGAATCTGGAAGAAAGCGAACTCACTGACCGGCTTGCCGTTATGAAAGAGAGTGGCGCCATCCGCCGTATCGCCGCTGCGCCGAACCACTACAAGCTGGGTATGACTGCCAATGGCATGACCGTCTGGGATGTGGATGATGCGGTCCTCAACGAAGTGGGCCCAAAGATCGGCGCGCTGCCGTTTGTGACCCACAGCTATAAACGCCCCCGTGCGTTGCCGGATTGGCCATACAACCTCTTTGCCATGGTGCACGGCTCCTCCCGTGAAGAAGTCGAGGAAAAACGCCAAGAAATTGTGGCCATCATAGGCGACGCGCTGCGCGCCTCCGACACACTTTACTCCACGCGCATTTTGAAAAAAACCGGCCTCCGGTTGCGCAAGAAAGGAGACTGACCATGTTCCGTCTGACCGAATACATGCATCAGCTCGCCAACCCGACCCCGGTGCGAAAGCGTCGCGGATCCGGCCCGGTCAAGCCGGTGGTGATCTGGAACCTGACCCGCCGCTGCAATTTGAAATGTCGTCACTGTTACACCGTATCTGCTGATGTGAATTTCCCTGGCGAGTTGAACCAAGAGCAAGCGTTTGAAACGCTTGAGGATCTTGGTGAATTCAAAGTGCCCGCGATCATCCTGTCCGGTGGCGAGCCGCTTGATAGCCCGTATCTCTTTCCTCTGGCCAAGCGAGCGCGCAAACTGACTCGCGTGTTGGCGCTCTCGACCAACGGTACCAAAATCCATGGCGAAACAGCGGATCAGGTGGCCGAGATTGGGTTCAACTATGTGGGCATTTCCATTGATGGCATTGGCGAGACCAACGATTGGTTCCGTGGTGTAGATGGTGCCTTTGACGATGCCGTGCGCGGCGTACGGGAGTTGAAAAAACGCGATGTGCGGGTTGGCCTGCGCTTTTGCCTGACCGAAGGCACGCAGCACCATTTGCCGGATTTGTTGAAGCTGTGCGACGACGAAGGTGTGGACAAATTCTACCTTTCGCACCTCGTTTACGCCGGGCGCGGAGACAAGAACCGCGGCGAAGATGCGCATCATTTGATGACTCGCAAAGGTATGGATCTGTTGCTGGAGCGCGCCTGGGAATCGGCCAATGGAGGTCGGGAGCTCGATATTGTGACCGGCAACAATGATGCCGATGCAGGGTATTTCCTGGAGTGGGCAAAAGAGCGCTTTTCAGCTGATTTGGTGTCTAATTTACGTGACCACTTGGTGGCGTGGGGCGGCAATTCGTCTGGTCTGGGGGTCGCCAATATCGACTTCTTGGGCAAGGTGCATCCAGACACGTATTGGTCCGACTACACCGTGGGCAATGTGAAAACCACGCCGTTTTCTGAGCTGTGGACCGGTGACGACCAAATGCTGGCCACGCTGCGCACCCGTCCGCGCCCACTTGAAGGCCGCTGCGGTGCCTGTCCAATCAAAGACGTATGTGGTGGCAACACGCGCATTCGTGCTTTGCAAGTGACCGGCAATCCCTGGGCCGAAGATCCGGCCTGCTACCTCACAAACCAAGAGATCGGCATCGAAGATGCCGATCGTCTCGAAGTCACCCCCTTCCGAGGAAAAAGCAATGACCCGAAACACCAGTTCTTTTAAAGCCGCGCTGCTCGCAACCGTGGTTGCGGGTCTGCCATTTGCCTCGCAGGCCGACCCAATTGAGGATTACAAAAATCTCTGTGCTGACTGCCACGGGGCCAATCGTTTGGGTGCCCAAGGGCCAGCGGTGATCCCGGAGACCCTCAAGCGCATGCGCGGGCCTAAGATCGAGGCTGTGATCCGTGACGGGCGTGTGGCAACCCAAATGCCCGGCTATAGCAACGAGCTGGATGACGCAGCTATTGCCGAGTTGTCTGCCTATCTGAAAACGCCACTTGAGGTGATCCCGCCGTGGGGCGAAAAAGAAATCATGGCATCCCGCGTGCTTGATGAAGACTATGCGCCGGTGGACAGCCCGGTCTGGGCTTCTGATCCAATGAACATCACGCTGGCCGTGGAAACCGGCGACCACCATGTGTCGGTTCTGGACGGCGACACTTTTGAGGTTCTTGATCGCTTCGCCACGCCGTTTGCTGTGCACGGCGGGCCGAAGTTCACACCAGATGGCAAGTTCGTTTTCATCATGTCGCGTGACGGATGGGTGCAGAAGTATGATATCTACGCATTGAAACAGGTTGGCCGCGTGCGTGCAGGCCTAAACAGTCGCAACATTGCTATGTCTGGCGATGGCAAATGGCTTGCCGTGGCCAATTACCTGCCCAACACATTGACCATCCTGTCAACGGAAGATCTCTCCGTGGCTGAGGTACACGACGTTGTCGGCAAAGACGGCACCCCAAGCCGTATTGCTGCTGTGTATCAAGCGCCGCCACGCGAAAGCTTTGTACTGGCGCTCAAAGACGTGCCAGAGATTTGGGAAGTCTCTTATGCCAAATATCCAGACTTAAACATCTTTGCCGGTGGCTTGGCACATGACTACCGCGTCGAAGGCCCCGTGCCGCAGGAAACGGACTTCCCAATTCGGAAAATCAGCACGCCAGACTACATGGACGATTTTTTCTTTGATCAGTCTTACGAATACGTCATGGGCGCGTCGCGGAAAGGCGAAGGCGGTCTGGTGATGGATCTGGTGATCGGCCAAAAAGAGGCTGATCTGGACCTGCCAGGCATGCCGCACCTTGGCTCTGGCATCACCTGGGAGTGGAATGGCACCACTGTCATGGCCACGCCACACCTCAAAGATGGCATGGTGTCGGTGATCGACATGGAAAGCTGGCAGACTGTGAAGAAGATCAAGACCGAAGGTCCGGGTTTCTTCATGCGCTCGCACAAAAACTCGCCTTATGTCTGGGTCGACGTGTTTTTTGGTCCAAACAAGGATAAGATGCATGTTATCGACAAAGAAACTTTGGAGATCGTGAAAACATTGCAGCCGGAGCCAGACGCCACTGTTGCCCATGTTGAGTTCACCAAAGACGGCAGTCATGCGCTGGTGTCGATTTGGGAAAATGACGGCGCGGTGATTGTCTATGATGCCAAAACCTTGGAAGAACTTAAACGCCTGCCCATGAACAAGCCATCTGGCAAATACAACGTCTGGAACAAGATCACCTTCGAAGAAGGCACCAGTCACTAAGCCAGCTTGAAAGGAGCCAGCCATGTCACAGCTTGATGCACTCATTGTTGCACACGGCCAGCCTTCTGCCCCGGATGAGGCGGAAGGTGCATTGGCCTCCTTTTTGGCTGAAATAGAGTCACATGGCACGGACTGTACCCTAGGTGCAGCGACACTCGCTGCGCCTGGGAAACTGGAACGCCAATTGGAGAAATTGCGCCCGGGCGGCCTGATCTATCCGCTGTTCATGTCCGATGGGTGGTTTGTAAAAACCAACCTTGCCAAGCGTCTCGGCAAGGCACCTGTCAAAGTCATGACCCCATTTGGCATGGACGCAGAGTTGATTTCTCTTACGGCAAATGCGCTCCGGGGAACGGCTGGATTTGGCAAGGGGCCGCTGCTTCTGGTGGCCCATGGGTCCGCAAGCGGTCGTAAAGCGCCCGCTCAAGTGCCGTTGGATTTTGGCAAACGTTTGAGCGACGCATTGGCGGGATACCCTGTGCACGTAGGGTTTATCGAGCAGGAGCCACTGATTAGTGATGTCGCGCGGTCCGTGCCTGATGCAGGCCTCTGTTTGCCATTTTTCGCGATGGAAGGTGATCACGTTCAGACAGATGTACAAGACGCGCTTAAATCGGCCGGTTTTGTCGGAGAGTTGCTTCCTGCGATCAGCCGACTAACAGGAATTAGTCAGAGAATAGCAGAGTCTATTCAGGCTGAACTTGGTGGCTTTTCGCAAAACAGTGCGGCCTGAACTTTTTAACCGCGCACAAAACCCAGAATAGCGTCAAGATCTGGTGACACCGGATCTGCCAAATCGCCAACAAACGCCTCAAATCCTTTGCGAGTGGCTTCACCTGCGCCGAGTCCAACAAGCACAGGAATGCCCTTTTCCAGCGCATCCGCTATGGCGTGCCGAAACCCGCGTCCCTCAGCTTCTTCTGGCCCAAACTTGTTGAGCAAAAATGCGTCAGCACGTGTCACTCCGGCTTGGTCCACAGCTGCAACCGCTTCGGCTATGGCTTCGGGATTTAAGCGACAGCCCTGCGATTCCTTTCCAAGGGATTGCGTGATGCGAATGCTGCGCCCGTCCGAGAGTACGCGTACATCCATGTCACAGTGATGATCGGAGTCCGGCAAATCTTGCAGGACTTTCACAATGCCGTTGAGGCGAAACCCTTCCGCCTCTAGCGTAGTCGCTGCTTCAGAAATAAGCCGGTCGGTTTCGCCGCGACCTGGCGCGGAGACATAGCCAATACGCATCGCGTTTCCCCTTTTAGGTCTCTATTGCGCCGCCATAGGCACACGCGCCACTTCACACTGGCTCCACAATGCTTCAAGCGCCTGCAGCAGGTGGTCGATGTCCGCATCGGAGTGCACGGGCGATGGTGTGATGCGCAACCGTTCTGTGCCTTTGGGCACAGTTGGGTAATTGATTGGCTGAATGTACACGCCATAGTCCCGCATCAGCGTGTCAGAGATGAACTTACATTTCACAGGATCACCCACCATCACTGGAATGATATGGGATGGGTTCGGGATGTGAGGAATGCCCATGGCGTCAAGCCCGAGACGCACTTTTGCAACGCGTTCTTTTTGGCTGTCGCGTTCCACGTTGGAGGCTTTCAGATGCTGCACCGAAGCCCGCGCGCCGGCAGCCACAGCTGGGGGCAGGGCGGTGGTGAAGATAAATCCACTGGCAAAGCTGCGCACAAAGTCACAAAGCTCTACAGAGGCTGCGATGTAACCGCCAACAACGCCGTAGGCTTTGCCCAATGTGCCTTCGATCACGGTCAGGCGATCCATCAGCCCTTCACGTTCTGCAATGCCTCCGCCGCGTGGTCCGTAGAGGCCAACGGCGTGCACTTCATCAAGGTAGGTCATGGCGCCGTATTTGTCGGCCAGATCACAGATTTCTTTGATGGGGGCGATGTCGCCGTCCATCGAATACACACTCTCAAATGCAATGAGCTTGGGCGCGTCCGGATCTGCCGCAGCCAGTTTGACTTCGAGGTCTTCGAGGTTATTGTGTTTCCAGATCACCCGATCTGCCTTGGAGTGGCGAATGCCCTCAATCATCGAGGCGTGGTTGAGTGCGTCTGAGAAGACAATGCAACCGGGGATTTGGCTCGCCAAAGTGCCCAAAGCGGCCCAGTTAGAGACATAGCCAGAGGTGAAAAGCAGAGCGGACTCTTTCCCATGTAAGTCCGCCAGCTCGGCCTCCAGGAGCACATGTTCGTGAGTGGTGCCCGAGATATTACGTGTCCCGCCGGCACCAGCGCCCACGGTATCAAGCGCGGTGTGCATGGCCGCCAAAACATCCGGATTCTGCCCCATGCCAAGGTAGTCGTTAGAGCACCAGATGGTGACTTCGCCGCTGCTGTCTTCACTGGTGTGATTGGCGCGCGGGAAATTACCACGTTTGCGCGCGAGATCCGCAAACACACGGTAGTTGCCGTCGTCCCGCAGAGCATCGAGACGCGTTTTGAAATATGCCTGGTAGTCCATCGGACATCCTCCGGTAGATTCTGGGTTGGCTTATTGAACCGTATCGAACCGCGCTTTCGCATGACCTTTGTCAAGCGTATCCCATTTTGTTTGGGCGCTCACATGTGTCGCATTGAGAAGGTAAAAAGACCAACCGCCTGCTGCCCGGTCAAGAGACAGCGTTCGGCCCCGACATGTATGAAAACTCCATACATCAAGGCGGTTGGCCTGTGGGCGAAACCCGCCCGGGCGTGATGCTTGCCGCCTCTGGCCTCACCCAAGAACAGAGGCAACACATTCACTGAGGCCGAATTCAATAGCAGGGACAAGGGGACGCGAATACCCTTGCCGGGTGAACCTGTCCCCGTTGTGGCATGGCGCGGGGCGCGGCCACTTAACAACGGTCAAGAAATGCAGAATTTGTCGCCTAAAGCCTTAAAAATATGGACAAATGATGTATGTGACCTGCAGCTATTTGTGTTTGGAAGCATCGCCTTGAAAGGCAAAACACCAAACCCGAGCGTGGGTCTGGTGTCTGCTGGACGTGGCCAATCCGGGGGAGGGAGGGCGGCTGAATGGTTCAGCCTAATGTGGCCACATCAGGGTCTGGTTTCGGCGTCTTTGTCTGCGGCGTCTTCGGCCTCATCAATCAGCCTGCGAATCCAACGGCCGGATATCCAGGCAAAGGGGATGCCCAGTACAATACCGCCGTAGATGGCTTGTTTGGTGGAGATCACCTCAAAGCCAATGGCCTGCAGCATCAGAAACAGAAAGAACAGGTTCACATAAGCGGCCCCTGCGGCAAGCGGGTACATCACCAAGGATACTGCCCACAGGGGCCATCTTCCGTCTCTATGCTGCGCCATAGTGCTCATTTCTTTCGAAAAACAGAACGTTGCACGGCGTATAGGGCGAGGACCATGGCGATTACCGCGCCGGCCAACCAAAGCGTGGCGCCGCCAACCGCATGGGAGTGGCCGTCAATCACGGCTTCGCGCAACGGCGTGTGGTCGTGGTGGGCGAAGGCGGGTGAGGCCAAGACCCCAGCCAAAATGGCCAGAGGGAACCTGTTCATGAGAAGACTCCTGTTGTGTTCTACGGCCACACTAACGAGTCGGGCACTGGTTTGGTTTGACCATGATCAAGCGGGGTCACATTGCGGAGGGCAGCGCATATAGCAGCATTGCGAGGCTCAGGAACCCAACCAGGACCAGGGTGAACCCGCGCTGAAACGTGGGTGCATTTCGCAGACCAAGATAGTCAGACAGGATCAATCGAGACTTGACGCCAGCCAGGACCAGCACAGCGGCCACAAAGATTGGGCCCGCCTCCGGCAGCACACCAGTAAGAACGGTTGTGGCCATCGAAAACACAATCAAAAACAGCCAAGCGCGGGTCAGAATGGCGGTCATCAATGCACCAGATAGATGATGGGAAACAGCAGGATCCAGATCAGATCCACCATGTGCCAAAAGGCGGTGCCAGCTTCCAGATTACGCGGCGTATGCCAGCGCATCAACAGGCCAAAGATTGCCAATCCCGCCACAACATGCAGCGCATGAAAGCCGGTCAGCAGGTAGTAAAACGTAAAAAAATCACTGGTCTCAATGCCAATACCCAAACGGGCTTTTTCGGCGTATTCGAGCCACTTCACGATCAGAAACACCACGCCAAAGACAATTGCGCCTGTGAGCCAAAGCCGCATATGCCGCGCCGATTGTACAGCCCGTGCCGCGCAGTAACCGCTGGTGACCAACACAATGGTATTGGCGGCCCCAGCCACGCGGTTGAGCTGGGCTTGATCAGCGGCAAAGCCAACCGGGTCCATCGCCCGCATGCCGAGAAATGCCAATAGCCCCGCACCAAACACCAGAAGTTCGGACACAATCAGCACCCAGATCATCAGATCGCCAGGCAGCTCGTCGAGAACCGAGGTCTGATCGCTCATGCGCCGCCTGTGATCTGGCGGTAGATCTCTGGCAAGGCTGCGGTCAGGCGGGTGGGGTCCGGCACCACGGAGAAGCCGTCAGTCCCAAAAATCCGCTGCACCCAGCCTTGCCCCTTTTGATCGACCACAACCCCATGCACCGCGTGTCCACGACGACGGGCTTCGCGCACCGCCATGCGGCTGTCCTCAATCCCGTGCCGACCTTCGTAGTGGTCCAGATCGTTGGGTTTGCCATCGGTGATCACCAGCAGAAGGCGACGAGAGTTGGGTCGGTCATCCAGCCCGGCCGCCGCATGGCGGACCGCCGCGCCGAGGCGGGTATAAAACGCTGGGTTCAACCCGCCAATCCGCGCCTCGACTTTGGCGCCCATCGGCTCATCAAACTCTTTACAGGTCTGTACATAGACCCGGTCACGTTTGAGCGATGAAAAGCAGTTGATAGCAAAATCATCGCCACAGGCATTGAGTCCCCACGCCAAAGCGGTCAGCGCTTCGCGTTCCACCTCGATCACGGAGCGGTCGCCAATCGCGGATTCAGTGGAGCGTGATATGTCCATCAGCACAGAAATCGCCAGATCCCGGTCCATGACTTTGGCGGCGCGATACACCCTGTCACTGGACCGACCCGTGGCGCGCAACTCTACTTGGGCGGCAATTGCGGCCTCAAGGTCCAGCTCATCCCCATCAAGCTGACGTGGCAGGATCACCCGCTTGGGGCGCAGCGCCTCAAACTGGCGTTTCACCGCACGAATACGCCGTTCCGCTGCTGGATCATGTTCTAGTGCTTCAACCTCATCCGCCACACTGGCCAAAACCCGCGCGTGCGCCGGAATATAGGCCGCTTTGCGGTGGTCCCATTCCGGATACATGTGTTTGCCAGCCAACTTTTCCCTATCGGCGTCTTCCGGCGACAAATCGAGGTGAAACTTCAGGCGCGTGGCGGTCTTTTTGGAAATCTGCCCAAGCGCCAGTTCATCCTGATCGTCCGCTGCCCGTCGGGCGTTATCCTCATCGTCGTCTTCGACCCGCCGGTTCATGTTGAGGCTCTCAACCCAGCTAAAGATGGCTTCAAACTTGTGTAGGATCAGGCTGTCACGCCGTTCAGCAAGGTCACTTTCGGATCGACGCGCGGCCTTTGTGCCTTCAGCTTCTTCTCCCTGTCCCTCGCCTTGCTCTTCGCTCTCCGGCAGACGGTCCACGGCTGCGCGTTTTGTCATTGGTCGCAAATCCGGCCACATCGGGATCGATTGGAAAGGGCGGTACCCGTGCGGTGCCGTGATCTCATCCAGGGATGCTTGGGGTTGGCGGATCAACATGATGAACTCGGCGGCCAGACTGTTTGTTGGCTCCGGGCCCCCCAAGAGGTGATCAATCGCCGCTTCAAGCGCTCTTTCGTATTTGGGCAGCTGCGTGGTTGGCCGTTGTGACCGGCACGCGCCCACAAGGGTCTCATAAAATCCACGCAGGCCGGGGCAATCTCTCAAGGTCTCCTGCGTCATTGCAATGGAGGCTTGCAGCGCACGCAGATCGGCCCGCAGCGGGTCGTCTTCTTTGACAGGCTCAGGCGCGTGGGCAACGGAGGCCACCAGCCAGAAATACAGCGCCGCATTGGCCTCGCGGGCTGGGAATTCTGCGATGTGCTCTGGGAGGCGCAACGCCTCACCGTCAAAACTCGGGCGGGCTTCGCGCTCGCGCCAGGTGCCCAAGGTACGGCGCCATGACAGGCGGTGGTTGGACACTTTTAGAGTGGCGGGTTTGATTTCCGCGCCATGCGAGCCGCCAAGCCCGCGAAAAAAGACACCAAGTCGGCCGGAAACATCTTCCAGCGCCACGGCGGCATCCTCATGGGTGTTGCGGGCGTCCAGTCGGCTGGCAAAGGTATGCCACAGCTTGCCAACGGTCTCTTCTGGTTCAAAAATATCGAATTCATGTTCGGACATGGGGCACCTCGGGTGATTAGGTAACGTCCAGGAAAGAAAAACAGCGACCGACCGTTCTGGGTGGCCGGTCGCTGCCGAGGGCGGTTAAGCAACTAGAGGGACGCTTAACCGTATATCGCAGTGACCAGATCCATCAGGCCACGTTTGACGTCTTCGTCGTCTGTCAGTGGCTCGATCATGGCGGTGCGGATGGCGCGCTCAACGGACATGCCGTCGGCAATCAGCGTGGCACAGTAGATCACAAGGCGGGTAGAGACGCCTTCTTCCAGATCCTGACCTTTCAGGCCGCGCAGCTTGTTGGCCAAACGGACAAGTGCGGTGACGCGATCTGTATCCAACCCGGTTTCGTGCTCAACAATGTCAATTTCCCGATCTTGGGCTGGGAAATCAAAATCAATGGACAAGAAACGCTGACGGGTGGACGGCTTCAGAGTCTTCAGGATGTTCTGGTAGCCGGGGTTGTAGCTGGCCACGAGCATAAAACCCGGAGCGGCTTCGATTTCTTCGCCGGTTTTGTCCAGCGGCAGGATGCGACGATCATCTGTGAGCGGGTGCAACACAACAGTCACGTCTTTGCGGGCTTCGACAACCTCATCCAAGTAACAGATTGCCCCTTCGCGCACAGCGCGCGTCAAAGGACCATCCACCCAAACGGTTTCTCCGCCTTTCAGCAGGTAGCGACCCACAAGGTCAGCGGCAGAAAGGTCATCGTGGCAAGCAATGGTATAAAGTGGGCGGCCAAGTTTGGCAGCCATATGGGCGACAAAGCGTGTCTTACCGCAGCCGGTAGGCCCCTTCAGAAGCAGTGGCAGCCCGTGGCGTTCAGCAGCTTCAAAGACATCACATTCATCAGAGACGGGTGAGTAGAAGGGGGCTTTCGCCCCCTCCGTGGTTTTTTTGACAGCAGCCATACTCAGGCTCCTTCGCTTTCAGTTGTACCAGACGCGATGATTTCTTTGCGGGGGGCCAGCTGTGCATAGATGAACAGGATAGCGCCCACCACAACACAGAGACCGGAGCCCCAGCGCATCAGGTAGAACAGATTGAGACCTTCTTGGATGTCCATGAAGTTTTCGCCCAGAACCCGCTGCATGTGGGTTTGCACGGTGCCTGCAAAGGTCAGGACAAAGGTCATGAACGCCATCCCACCGGTCATCAGCCAGAAGCTCACCATGTTGAGCACCTGGTTATAGGGGTCCCGGTTGGTCAGGATCGGGAAGGCGTAGGTGAAGATCGCCAGGTTCACAGCTACATAGGCACCATAGAAGGCCAAGTGACCGTGGGCCGCAGTGATCTGTGTGCCGTGGGTGTAGTAGTTCACGCCGTGCAGCGTGTGCAGGAAGCCCCAGACACCAGCCCCAAAGAAGGCCACGGTGGCTGCACCCAATGCCCAAAGCAGTGCTGCTTTGTTCGGGTGGTCACGTTTGCCTTTCCACACCATGACAAAGCTGAAGCTCATCATTGCGAAGAAGGGGATCACCTCAAGAGAGGAGAAGACGGAGCCAATCCACTGCCAGTAACCGGGCAGGCCGATCCAGTAGTAGTGGTGACCTGTGCCAAGGATGCCAGAGAACAGCGCGGTGGCCACAATGATGTAGAGCCACTTTTCGATGATCTCGCGGTCCACACCAGTCAGCTTCAGCAGCAGATAGGCCAGGATCGAAGCCATCACCAGTTCCCAAGTACCTTCCACCCACAGGTGAACGATGTACCACCAGAACATTTTGTCCAGCGCCAGGTTGGCAGGGTTGTAGAAAGCAAACAGCCACAGCAGCGACAGGCCCCAAAGACCCAGAAGCAACACGTTGGTGATCGCGGTTTTCCGGCCCTGCAACACAGTCATTGTGATGTTGAACAGGAAGATCAGCGCCGCAACCAGAATACCCAGTTTGACCCAGACAGGTTGCTCGATGAACTCGCGACCTTCTTTGCCCAGCAACCAGTTGCCTTCAAACAGGTTGAACACATAGGTGACCACCACGCCGGCAGTGCCGAGAAGCAGAATGATCAGCTGCAGATAGGCCAGCTTGGGGGAGTAGATTTCCCGTTCCGCTTCTTCCGGTACAAGGAAGTAGGCCGCACCAAAGAAGCCCAGCAGCAACCACACAATCAGTGAGTTGGTGTGCAGCATCCGTACAATGTTGAACGGCAACAGCTCGGACAGGAAGTTCGGGCTGACATAAATCCAGCCGGCGATCAGCCCACCGGTGACTTGCACAGCGAACAGGATCATGGCCGCTAGGAAGTACCAGTAGGCAATTTTTTGAGTTTGATATTTCATCTCTTGTCTCCTCGTCCGGCCTTAGCCCGCCTCGTTGGGCGGCCAACCCTGCGCATCGATCCCGTTCACCCAAATGAAGAAATCAGTCAGGTCACGAAGCTCGTCGTCGCTCAGGTTGAATTGAGGCATCTGACGACGCCCTTCGATGCCGGTTGGTTGGGACTCCATCCACGCTTTCATAATTTCGAAAGCGGTTTCAGGATCGTCGTCCACGCCCCACCGGGCCATCACATTTTGTAGTTCCGGGGCAAAGTAGGCACCTTCCCCCATCAGTGTGTGGCAGTTGATACATGCGTGTTTTTCCCACACATGTTTGCCACGGGCTACGCTGTCCGTCAGTTCGGCATGTGCAGTCGATTGGGTAACAACGTACCGTACCGAATGCGCCGATAAGATCAAAAAGACCACAATGAAGAACAGCGAGCCGCCATAGAACACGTTTCGTGCCATGGTCTTGGTCATGACTTCTCGCATATCGGCCTCCAGCTCAGTTATCCATTTTTGGGGATAGAGCCTTGCCTGCGCCAGAAGATTGACAATTGTTAAGGGCTACCTAGATTTCCAAGTTAGGTTTGCGCCTTGGTGTGGCTTCGCCAATGCGGAGGACGCAGTTTTCTCATGTTAAATAGGGGTTTTCGGCATTGTTGGTGCTCAAAAGGGGCATCTGAAATGTTTGATTTTCCAGGCACCGTTGCCTTTGGAATTTCGTCAATTTGGCGCGCAAGAGACCCAAGGCAGCCTAGAATCGCTGCGTTGTGAAGGCTGGTTGGGCCACCCTAGGCGGGATATTTGTTGAAATGATAAGGCCATAGATTGTGGCACTGTAATCGGGTTACACTACCCAAGATTTCTATCAAGGAAGGTGCGTCATGCCCCGTTTTGTCCTCTCCGCTGCGGCTCATTTGATTGCCAATGCCGTTGGCCTCATGTTGGCCACCGTACTTCTCGAAGGTTTCAACATGAGCTTTCTTGCGATGGTGATTGTTGTTCTTGTTTTCACGGTGGTGTCCGTCGTGCTGCTGCCAGTGATCCGCAAGATTTCCGAAAAGAAAATGCCTGAGCTACTGGGTGGGCTGTCTTTGATTGTAACCTTCGCGGGGCTTCTTATCACAGAGCTTCTGGTGAGCGGGTTCAGCATCGGCGGCATTCCCAACTTGTTGGCCGCAACTTTGATTGTTTGGCTTGGCGCGCTGATCGCAGGGGTACTGGTGCCAAAATACCTTTTCCCGTCTCTAGCGACCCCAAAAGCGCAAAAGTAAAACCTGCCTAAAATTTTCCACAATTGCGAACCAATTGCGCCCTGAACAACGGTCAGTTTCCATTCTGTCAACAATCGGAAAGGAACTGACACATGGCACATGCAGACATCGGCGGCGCAATGATCGACGCGCCTGTTCTCGACATTCTGACCCGCGAAAAGAACAATTCTCTGAGCGCGCGGGAATGGAAATTCCGTCTGGCGGGCTACGGCTATGCCATCAAAGATGTGGCGGGCGCACAGGTGGTGACCAAACTGCCCCAAGGTACCGAAATTGGCGTGCTTCCCGCGCACTTCCACTAAGTGGATCTGGTATTTGTAACGATCACTTGAGTTTCTCAAGGCAGCGCCCCGGCTTTGGCCGGGACGCCTTGCATCCCCAAAGCTCTAACGGCCGGGAATTTGATTCCGACGGGAATAATCCTGCCAGTTATTGAGCACGTCCACCGCTTGCTCAGCAGTTTCGACAAACTGGAACAAGTCCAGATCTTCCGCAGAAATTGTGCCTGCGTCGGACAGCGCGTCCCAATTGATGATCTTCTGCCAGAACTCTTTGCCAAATAGTAGGAACGGCACACGCTGCATACGGCCGGTCTGAATCAGCGTCAGCGATTCAAACAGCTCATCCAAAGTACCGAAGCCGCCTGGGAACACACAAATCGCATTCGCGCGCATCAAGAAGTGCATCTTGCGGATCGCAAAATAGTGAAAGTTGAAACACAGATCTGGTGTCACATACTCGTTTGGCGCCTGCTCATGCGGCAGCACAATGTTCAGACCAATCGAGCGCCCGCCAGCTTCCATCGCGCCACGGTTGCCCGCTTCCATCACGCCGGGGCCGCCGCCCGTGACAATCACGTTTTTCTTGCCATCGCTGGCTTTGGTCACCAACTGCGCAAACTTGCGGGTTTCATCGTAGAACCGGGACAGCTCCGCCAGCGTTTCTGTCCGAGCGGTGTCTTTCTTGGATGGCTCCGGAATACGCGCACCACCAAACAGCACAACCGTGCTTTCGATTTCATGTTCGTCCATCGCCAGCTCTGGTTTCAGCAGTTCCAGTTGAAGTCGCACCGGGCGCAATTCGGGGCGGCACAGGAAATCCTCGTCTGCAAATGCCAGTCGGTACGACGGCGCGCGCGTTTGTGGCGTGTCCGGGACCTGGTTGGCGGATTCACGGTCGGAATGGGCATCTGCCAGTGGGTGGCGGCGATCGTCTCTCATAGTCACATGTCCTTGCTTGCGCGTTTCTCTCAGGCCTATAGGGTTCGCGCTAACAAAACCAGTGACAGGGAAGTGAAAATGGACTGGAGCACAGAAATTGCCGCAGCGGCGGAGCGGATCAAAGGGTACGTGCTGCGCACCCCTGTTGTAACCGTGGAAAACGGCTTTGGTCTGAATTTTCCAATTCAGATGAAGCTGGAGCAGATGCAGCATACCGGCACGTTTAAAGCTCGCGGTGCCTTCAACACCCTGCTGTCCTCTGACGTGCCAGAAGCGGGTCTGGTCGCTGCTTCGGGTGGCAACCATGGGGCCGCCGTGGCCTATGCGGCCCACAAGTTGGGCCACAAAGCCCGTATTTACGTGCCCGAAATGGCCGGTCCAGCCAAAGTGGCCTTGATTCAGGACGCAGGTGCAGACCTCGAAGTGGTGCCAGGCGCCTATTCCGATGCGCTGGACAAAGCGCTGGCCTATGAGGCTGAAACCGGCGCAATGCAAATCCACGCCTATGACGCGTTGGGCACTGTCTGTGGGCAGGGCACTGTGGCGCTGGAATGGGAAGAACAAGGTCTGGATGCAGACACGGTGATCATTGCTGTTGGCGGTGGCGGGCTGATTGGCGGCGCGATGGCCTGGCTTGATGGTCGGCGGCGCGTGATCGCGGTTGAGCCAGAAACCTCCTGTGCCCTCAACGCGGCCCTGAAAGCCGGTGAACCGGTTGACGTGGAAGTCTCTGGCGTGGCCGCCAACGCGTTGGGCGCAAAACGCATTGGCCAGATCTGCTTTGACCTCGCGGTCTCCACCGGGGCCGAGTCCGTGTTGGTGTCGGATGAAGCCATTACCCAAGCGCAACACGCATTGTGGCGCGAACGCCGCCAGCTTGTTGAGCCTGCTGGAGCCGCCGCGCTTGCGGCCCTGATGTCAGGCGCCTACCTGCCCGAACCGGGCGAAAAAGTTGCCGTTTTGGTCTGTGGCGCCAACATTGCGCCGGACCCGTTTGGACAAGCGACATAATGAGCGCGTGACGCCCGCGCTCTATCCCGTTAGAACACCCAAAATTCCAAGACATCCGGAGCCTTAAACATGTCGAATGCCCAACTGGAACAAGCCATCGAAGCCGCGTGGGACGCGCGCGACACCATCACCTCCGCCACGACTGGCGAAACCCGTGACGCCATTGAGTCCACGCTGAACGCGCTGGACAGCGGCAGCCTGCGCGTGGCCGAGAAAATGGAAAATGGCGACTGGCACGTGAACCAGTGGGCCAAAAAGGCCGTTTTGTTGGGCTTCCGCATCAAAGACATGGAAATCCAGGACGGCGGCCCACAGGGCTCTGGCTGGTGGGACAAAGTCGACAGCAAATTCAAAGGCTGGGGTGAAAAACAGTGGCAAGATGCGGGCTTCCGTGCTGTGCCAAACTGTATCGTCCGCAAATCCGCCTACGTCGCGCCAAGCGTTGTTCTGATGCCATCGTTTGTAAACATCGGCGCCTATGTTGACGAGGGCACCATGGTTGACACATGGGCCACCGTTGGCTCCTGTGCGCAAATTGGCAAAAACGTTCACCTGTCGGGTGGTGTGGGTATTGGTGGTGTTCTGGAACCCATGCAGGCTGGTCCAACCATCATCGAAGACAACTGCTTTATCGGCGCCCGTTCTGAGGTGGTCGAAGGCTGCATCGTGCGTGAAGGTGCCGTTCTGGGCATGGGGGTGTTCATTGGTCAGTCCACCAAGATTGTCGACCGTGAGACCGGTGAAGTGATGTACGGCGAAGTGCCGCCTTACTCCGTGGTTGTGGCAGGCTCCATGCCGTCCAAAAACGGTGTGAACCTTTACTGCGCGGTGATTGTGAAACGCGTGGACGAGCGCACCCGCTCCAAGACCGGCATCAATGAGCTGCTGCGCGATTAAGCCCGTGTCTGATCAAAGTGAAAGGCCAGCCCCGGTGTGGGGCTGGCCTTTTTTGTTGCCCATTCAGCGGCGGAAAGTCGCGCCAAACCATGTTTCAAGCAAAGCATCATAGGTGCCATCCTCGCGCAGTTTGAGCAGAGATTGGTCAATCTCCTCACGCCATGGACTGCCTGTTGGTAGGGCAATGCCATAGTTTTCCGGTCGGTACACACGTTTGATCAGGCGAGAGTCATGACGCCCGTCGTTGGTGGCAAAATAGGCCAGGATCGGGCCGTCAAACACCACGGAGTCAATGTCACCCTCTTGAAAGGCCGCCAGCAATTCATGGGGAGTGTCAAAATCGCGGAACCGAATGTCACGCGCCGTTAGGAATTGCGCAGATGTTGACCCGTCCACGGAGCCAACTTTTCGGCCTTCCAGGTCGTTGATGCTGTCCACGGAATCCTGCAAGGCTTCGACCGTGACCGCGGCCGTAATGGTGGCCACAAAGACAGACACAACAAACAGGCTGGCGACCACAAGGATAACCGCAAAAAACCGACCCGGACGTGATTGCGGCATGCGTTCTTCAAAGCCACCGTTGACCACCAGATTTAAGGCCCACCAGAAGGATGGAAACAGCGCATCTTTAGCAGGTCGATCAAAATAGGGCTGATGGCGGCGCTCAAACACCCACATGATCATGCCACCGCCAAACAACAGGCCCAGTGCGACCAGAATGGCGGTCATGATTTCGCGTGTGAGCAAACTGCCAATCCGTGCCAGGCTGCCCGGCTCTTCTGGCAACAAGATTTGAATGCCACTCTCAAAAATCGGTTGGCTAAAATCCATCACGGTTTCGCGTGAGGCTGTGATCGAGATATTGGCAATGGCCCCGTCCACAGTGCCGGCTGCCACAGCGTCCAGCATGTTGGAGAAGCTGTCTTGCGGTGCAAATCGAATGTCTGCGCCCAAGTCCTCGCCGATGGCTTGCATCAGGTCGATGCTAAAGCCACGTGCGCCATCATCCCCCAGGAATACAAAGGGCGGGCGGTCGACAGTGGCAAAGGTGAGAGTCTCTGTGGCTTGGGCTGTTGCCAAGGACGCAAAGAGCCAGGAGGCCAGTATGGACAGGAAGGTTGTTGGGAGGACGCGCATAGTGAGTACCGGAGTTGCTTGGCCTCCCCCTATCCCGCACCAATCGAGCCGGTCAACTGCGCGGTACAGTTGACCCGAGGTTTTGTGGCTCTAATTGGGGGTTTTTGGCCTTTATGCCGCAGCCAGAAGCGCCGCGGCTTCATATTTGCGAAGAGACACACGCGCAGACGGACCGAATCCATAGCCCATCAAAGCGTCAGAAGTAGGCATGAGTCGCAAAATCTCATCTCGCGTCTCGGCATCAAAACTGTCCAACGTCTCCTGACCCGGATGGTAGCTTTCGCTGTCCAAACCGTTGGCGCGCACAATTTCATGCCGATCAAACAGGATATGCACATAGGTCACCGGCCCATGGTGTTCCCGCACGGTGATCGTTTTGCCGTTTACCAGATCCTTGGCTTTTACCAAGACTTCGGATTCACCAAACAGCATGGCGGCCTGGGAGGATTTTATCAAAATGCGGTGGTTGGGAGAAAACTCAACTGCGCCATGATTGCCAAGCGCGTCTTTTTCCAGCCGGATAGGCGCGTCCGATCCGGTGGCATGGCGCGTGGTTGTGCCAATCCAATTCAAAGATTGAAACCCGTTGTCGCGGGTCAGAACCATGTCCCCCGGCATCAGGTCTTCAACTTTTTTCAAACCGGTCTGCGTGACAATCTCCGTGCCAGCCACAAAACACGGAGCAGTGGTTGTGGTCACCTTTACAAAGCCCGTGTCGGTGTTGCCGTCGGAATCCTCCACCTCATAGGTGAAGGCCTCGCTGCCCAAATCGCTGTCTGTTTGGATCGAGAGCGTGCCATCGTCGTTCAACGTCACAACTTCGCCAGAAGGCAGTGTCACCGAATCCCCGGCACTCACTTCCTGACCGTTGATCTTGGTGATGCTCATGGTCACGCCATCGGACGCCGAGTCATTGGCCAAAACATCTACGGTTTTGGTGGCGTCGGCCCCAATTTCATATTCATCGTCATGCGCAAGAAGTGCACATTGAACCGAGTCGCCGGCAATCAGCAGATTTGAATCGTAGTTGTCATCCCCAGTGTCTGCGATGCCAATTTTGATTGTGTTGACTTCGCCTGGATTGACTGGCGCCTTGACCGTGAGCGTTACAGTCAACCCATCCATTTCGCTGTTCACAGCTTCGCCATCAGCCGGATTGTCGATATAGAGGTTGCTGTTGTCGCCGTCATTGATGTTGTCGACGGTGATGTCGCCGTCACCAAGCGATAACGTTGCTTTCTCACCGTTTATCCAAATGCCAATGGCGTCGTTGAATCCTTCGTCGACATATTCCAGGTATTCTTCGGACGAAAACACAATTTGCATGGTCAGCGTGTCGCCGTCCGGAATGAAACTGGCTTCAAACACTGCCGCGTCATAGGTTTCGTCCCCGGCAATACTGGACAGATCGTCGTCGCCTGCGGTGCCCATTTGACCGGTTGTATCGCTATTTGCGTTGGGATCGCCTTCAGAGTTTGTAAAATCCTTGGCATATCCAGTGGAGAGGATCACGCCGGAATCAGAGGGGGTGGCATCCGGTGCCACGGTATCGCCGTCTGAATAGATCCCGCTGGACATCGAGTGTCCGGTGTAGCTTGCGCCCAATACTTCGACACCAGAGCCAAAAATGGCGTCCGCCATTTGGGTCGCACTGGCACTGGTATCAATTGGCAGTTCTGATGCGGTTGGCATGGTGGTCCCCTATGTGCATTCCCAAACTATTAACGTGGCGTCTTTGCCCGATTTCTTTTGGAAACGTGGTCGATAGCTTTGGAACGCCGGACAGGCACTATTGTCCAAACATCAGCTTCGGCTCTGCAGTTGCAGAGTGGAGATTCGAAAGTCACCATTAGAAAGAGGGCACATTCTGCGCGCTGTCAGTTTGGAATATAACCCTTTCCAAAAGGTGACTAATTTTCGCAAGACTCTGAAAAATAGACTTAACTTTGCTAAAATGCGTTAGATGCAGAGCTGTAGAGTATGGTCGACAGGTTGACCCTATACCAAAGGCCACGCTAAGGCCGATCCAACAGAAAGGCCGTGTGATGACCCAGGACAAGAAAAAGAAGAAAACCCGTCAGCAAGTTTACACGCTGCTCGTTCAGGTTGGGCGCAAAGATGACGACGGTTTGCCAGACGAGGCCACCGGGGGCGCACTTATGATTTATGCCAGTGGTGTGGATGAGGCAGAGGCTGTGCGCGAAACCGTAGCGATCCTCAAGCAGGCGGATCTGAACCCACTGGACGTGACCGGGTATGGCACCGTTGAAGAGCGCGAAGAGCAAGGCCACGAGATCGATGATCAAGAACGGGAACTGATGCAGCGTGCACTGGATGAAAATTCTGTTGTGGTGGCTCAGTTGACGCCGTTTTACCACGGTGAAGAATCTGAGGACGCCACCACTGAGCACTAAACACTTTGGCGTGGCGCTATGCGGCGCGCTGGGCTGCCAAGGTCAGCGAATCAAACTCCCGTAAAACGGGGAAAGCAGTGCGGGCGTGTTCGGGCAGCAATTGTCGCGGGTATCCGGACAACAGGCTGGCACTCAGCAGATCTCGCCGCCGCCGCATCCGTCCCACATCCATGCTTTCCACATAGGTATCCGCCGCCAACATGGCTTCATGGTTGGGCAAGAGTAGCTGACAATAGGTCACCAATGGCGCGGTGCCAGCGCTGGTGGCCGCATTGCCATGCAGCAGATGTCCAGCTGGGATCAACACAAACTCGGATCCAAACATGTATTCAACGCGGCTGCCGCCAATCACCAAACGCTGAGTTGGACTGGTCACAATATCGCGGCTGAGGCCAAAAAACGGTGCACGCAGTCGAATTGGCGCAAAATGCCCTGCCGCAGGCACGGTGCGGCGCAGATTGGCCAAAACTGGCACCAAATCTCCAGATGGGGTTTGCACCACATCTCCGCGTTTTAGCTCGCCAACCCTGCGATATCCCTGTGCCGTCATCACTGGGGTGTCCTCAGACAGGCTTGGCATCGGGCCAATGGGCTCAATTCGGTTTGAAAAGGCGATAAAGGAGAGATCGCTGGACAACACCCGCGCCTCGGCATCCTGCACACACTCACGCACTTCCGCCATAGTCAAAGCGATAGGGCGGGACAATGTGCGCAGCGCCACGCGCCATGTGCCGGGTTGCTCAACGGCAAGACGGCCGACATTAGCTTGAACATCCCACGAATAGGTCACGCGCAACACGTCTGCCCGCCCGCCGGTGTCCAGATTGACGGCGACATGCGCCGTGCGCCCGCCACGGTTGATAACCAGCACCACGCCACCGCCGGGCACCGCCTGCAAGGACAGTCTGAAGCCGCTGCCGGATTGCGAGGACATCCCCAACAGTGTTTGCGGACGGTTATAAGGCGACACCCGCGTTTCCACGACCATGCTGCCCCGCGTAAGTTGGCGAGAAGATACCGGAGCGTCGTCAGGCTGCGTGTCGTGCACGTTTGCCACCCCGTTTGGGTCAAACAAGTGGCGTTGTTTATCCCATAGCGCGATCCAACTCATCGGTTACGCCTCGCCAAACGCGATTTGGGACAAGGTTGCCACTTCAAAACTGCGTAGCCCACGTCGCGCCATTTGCCCGTAGCCTGTGCCCGACACAGGATCGAGTTCGGGGAACAAGGCGCAAATCTCCGCCACGATCTCTGGCTCAAAGCTGCTCGCGGTCTGTGGACCGGGCAAATAGCTTTCCGTCATGAGTTTCTCGGAGAAGACAATCTGATGATCATCAAACATCAAGTGCACATATTCGACGTCGCCACCGGGAACGCGGCGTATGGTTTTGTCGTTCACCAAATCGCGTGCGGCCACCAGCACTTCTTCTTCACCAAACAACAGCTCAGCCCAGGCATTGCGGATCAAGACGCGGTGCAATGGCGACAGCAGCAACTCCCGATGGTTGCCAAGCGTGTTTTCCATGATCTTGATGGGGGCCATTGCGCCGGTCGCGGGCACTTTGCGTTGGCCGATCCAGCGTATCGGCTGTGGTCCGTTGTCTAAGGTCTCCACCAAGTCGCCAATGTTCAAACACTCAATCGGCACCTCGCCGTGGGGTGTTCTGATAAAGGTGCCAACCGTAAAACACGGCGCCTGATTGATCTTGATGTAGCCGACATCAGTTTTGCCGTTGCCGTCATCAATTGTGTAGGTGAGGTTGACTTCTTCTTCGTCACTGTCCCCTTCAAACGTGATAGTGCCGTCCGCATTCAGGGTGATGACTTGTCCGCTTGGCAAGGTGATCGGCGTACCAACCGTGACTGGCTGCCCCGAAATATGCGTGATGGTCAGTGCATTGCCCGTGTCGTTGACGTCATTGGCCAAAACATCAACGGTCCGCGTGCCGTTAATGGGCAGATTTACCTCATCGGTGTTGGCAATCAGCGAAGTCTGCAGTGAATTTGCGGCAATCAACAACGAACTGTCGTAGCTGCTGTCAGATACATCTGCCACAACGATGCGGATGTCGTTCATGCCTTCGACAATGTCGAAGGTCAGCGTCATGGTGATGGTGAACCCATCCATTTCCGTATTGTAGAGGCCACCGGTGTTGTCGACAAACATGCTTTCGTTGTCGCCGTTGTTGATGTTGCCGGGATCCACATCGCCATTGCCAATTTCCAATGGCACATAGCTGCCATTGATCGAGACCGCGACAAAGTCCTGATAAATCGAGCTGACGTATTCTGGATATTCTTCCGAGGCGAAGACAAACTGCATTGTCATTTGACCAGCTTCGTTGGCGATAAAGGACACATCCAGATAAGAGGCGTCGTAGGTGTTTGTCCCGGCCACCGCGTTGAACTCGGCGTTATTGTCTTCGCCGTTGGTGTCCGTGGACCGGTTAGTGCGCTGGTTGTTTCCACCCCAGCGGTTGGAAAAGTTTCTGGCATGTCCTGTGGACAGGATCACGCCTTCGTCGCTTGGCGTCGCTCCTGGCGAAACGCTGTCGCCATTTGTGTAGATGCCGGAGGAGGAGTTTTGCCCATTGTAGTCAGCGGACACAATGGTCACGCCATCACCAAAAATGGTTTCCGCCATATCCATGGCAGAAGCGCCGGTATTTACGGGCAATCTGGGCATGTCTGTTCGCCTCATATCTATGAGGCACGCCACACAACAACGCCCACCTGCTCACAGGGCGCTTATACGGGTTTCGTCGCAATTCGAGATGCGTTTGTTGGAAACCTTTGGCTGTTGAAGCCGAACTGCTGGTGACCTGCCTCGGTCTATTTTTTATTAACCCCAACTAAACAGCATATTTTTCCGCTTGTTAAGGGGTGCCCCACAGCTTTGTGTCCTAAATGTGGCTTTCCGGTCCGACATGGCTGTGCCACAACCCTTTGCGCAAGCCTGTCACACAAAGGAACCCGCCATGACCAAGACCGATGCCGCACAGTTGACCGCAGATCTGATCCGCTGTGCCTCTGTGACGCCGGAAGAGGGTGGGGCGCTGGTGTTGCTTGAGAAACAGCTCTCCGATGCTGGATTTGACTGCACCCGCGTGGATCGCGGCGACGTCAGCAACTTGTTTGCCCGCTGGGGCCGCAAAGGCGACAGCAAGACCTTTGGCTTCAACGGCCACACCGACGTGGTACCTATTGGCGATGCCGCTGCCTGGACGGTTGATCCGTTTGGCGCAGAGATCAAAGACGGCATCATGTATGGTCGTGGCGCGACCGACATGAAATCCGGCGTGGCCGCCTTTGCCGCCGCCGCGATCGATCTTGTCTCTAACACACCGCCAGAGGGTGCGATTATCCTCACCATCACCGGGGATGAAGAAGGCGATGCCATCGACGGCACAACCGCGCTTCTGGACTATATGTCCACTGAGCAAGAGCGCATGTCCGTTTGTTTGGTGGGCGAGCCAACCTGCCCAAATGAGATGGGCGAGATGATGAAAATTGGTCGCCGCGGCTCGATGACCGCCTATTTCACCTTCACCGGCAAACAAGGCCATTCCGCATATCCTCACCGCGCCAACAACCCGCTGCCGGTGATGGCGCGCCTGATGGATCAATTCTCTTCCGAGGCGCTGGACAACGGC
This sequence comes from Shimia sagamensis, assembly GCF_900182745.1. GTDB lineage: Bacteria > Pseudomonadota > Alphaproteobacteria > Rhodobacterales > Rhodobacteraceae > Shimia > Shimia sagamensis. Next base: position 789,617 of record NZ_FXTY01000001.1, read on the forward strand.
ACCGACCATTTTGACGCTTCCACCTTGGCAGTGGTCACCATGGACACTGGCAATCCTGCGACCAATGTGATTCCGGCTGAGTGCCGCGCCACGGTGAACATTCGGTTTAACGACTCTCATTCCGGTGCGTCCCTCACAGACTGGATGCAGGCCAAAGTAGACACTATTTCCGCCGAAAGTGGCGTTGGCATCGACATGAAAGTCACCATCTCCGGTGAGAGTTTCATCACCCCACCGGGGGCTTTGTCCGAGCTGGTTGCCAATTCTGTTGAAGCCGAAACCGGCCGCCGCCCAGAACTTTCCACCTCCGGCGGCACCTCGGACGCCCGCTTTGTGCAGCACCACTGCCCGGTGGTGGAATTTGGTTTGGTTGGCAAAACCATGCATCAGGTCGACGAGCAGGTACCTGTGGAGCAGATCCATCAACTGAAAGACATCTACAGCCGCATTTTGCGAGACTATTTTGCCTAAACACCGACCAAACCTTGTGGTGATGCTCAAGGAACCCCGCCCCGGTCGCGTGAAAACCCGACTGGGCCGCGACCTTGGTATGACCGCCGCCGCCTGGTGGTTTCGCCATCAATCCGCCGCGTTGCTGCGTCGCCTGCAAGATCCGCGCTGGACTCTGACCCTCGCGGTGGCTCCAGATCACCAAGGTCTCACATCCCGTGTCTGGCCACACCACCTCCCACGCGTCCCCCAAGGTGCCGGCACCCTCGGCGACCGCATGGCGCGGCAACTGCATCAGCATCCAGGCCCTACCTGCATCATCGGCGCTGACATACCCGGCATTCAGCCCGCACACATAGCGCAAGCCTTCAGGGCGCTGGGCGATCACGACGCGGTGTTTGGCCCGGCGCCGGACGGCGGCTATTGGCTGGTCGGCCTCAAGCATGCGCCCAAACCTGGTCTCTTTGCCAATGTGCGTTGGTCCACAGAGCACGCCTTGGCCGACAGCCGCGCCACTCTGCGGGACGCGCGCATTGCTACCATCGCCACGCTGACGGATGTGGACACCGCTGCTGATCTGGCGCAGCTCTAAGCTTTCTCATTCCTTAAATATCTCGGGGTTGAATTGGGCCGCAGGCCCAAGAAGGGGCTGACCCCTTAACCTGCGCCCAATTTTCTAGGCGTGACCTCCCCGCATCGCCGTGCTAGGGCCACCGCATGCCTATGCCCAGCAAAGAGGAAGTCCTTGAGTGGATTTCCGAGAACCCGACCCTCACCTCCAAACGCGACATCGCCAAAGCTTTTGGCATCAAAGGCGCTGCGCGCATCGACCTGAAGCGCTTGCTCAAAGAGCTTGAGGCCGAAGGCCATCTGCAAAAGCGTAAAAAAACCTACCGCGATCCGGAAAGCTTGCCGCCCGTCACGGTGCTGCAAATTCTCGAAGCGGATGCGGATGGGGATCTGTTTGCCCGCCCGCTGGAATGGCACGGCGAAGGGGAAGAGCCCAAAATTCTGGTGCTGCCGCGTGCCTCTGACCCCGCTCTGGGCGCGGGTGACCGCATTCTTGGTCGTCTGACCAAATTGGATGCCAGCGACGTCCAGTATGAAGCGCGCCTCATTCGCCGCATTGGCGCCAACCCACAGCGTGTCTTGGGCATGTTCCGCAAAACCGCCGAGGGCGGCCGCATCCTGCCAATTGACAAAGGTGACGGCAAAGAATGGTCGGTGCCGTCCGATCAAACCTATGGTGCCAAAGATGGAGAGCTGGTCGAGGCTGAGCAATCCGGCCCCAAAGGCCGCCTTGGCTTGCCGCGCGCCCGTATTGTGGCCCGCATTGGGGATCCAACAGCGCCCAAAGCTGTCAGCTTGATTGCGATCCACCAACATGGCATCCCGGACACCTTCCCCGATGATGTGATATCAGAGTCTGATAAAGCCAAACCCGCGCCTTTAGGTAAGCGCGAAGACTTGCGCGACATGCCGTTTGTCACCATCGATCCAGCGGATGCCCGTGACCACGATGACGCCTGTTGGGCGCATGCGGATGATGATCCAAAAAATAGAGACGGCCATGTGCTCTGGATCGCCATTGCTGATGTGGCCCACTATGTGCCGTCAGGCACAGCGTTGGACCGTGAGGCGCGCAAACGCGGCAACTCCAGCTATTTCCCGGACCGTGTGGTGCCAATGTTGCCGGATCGCTTGTCTGGAGATCTCTGCTCCCTGCACGAAGGTGTGCCTCGCGCAGTGCTCGCCCTGCGCATTCAGATCGACAGCCATGGTAAAAAGATCGGCCACCGCTTCTCTCGTGCGATGATCCGTTCGGTGGCCTCTCTGAATTACGGCGAAGTGCAACAGGCACAGGATGGCCAGCCCAACGAACGCTGTGCGCCGTTGATGGAGGAGATCATCCATCCGCTTTATGCCGCATATCAGGCTCTAACAACGGCCAAAGCCGAGCGTCAGCCGCTGGCGCTCGATCTGCCAGAACGCAAAATCCAGCTGTCTGAGGCTGGTGAAGTGACCTCTGTTGATTTCCGGGACCGGTTTGATGCGCACAAACTGGTCGAAGAGTTCATGGTGCTCTCCAACGTCTGTGCCGCCGAAACCTTGATTGCCAAAAAATCTCCGTTGCTGTTCCGCGTACATGAAGAGCCCAGCCCGGAGAAACTCAATGCCTTGCGGGATACGGCACAGGCTGCTGGCTTGACCTTGGCCAAAGGTCAGGTGCTGCAAACCCGGCACTTGAATCAATTGCTGGATGCCGCCGCTGGCACCGAACAGGCGGAGTTGATCAACATCTCCACCCTGCGTTCGATGACGCAGGCTTATTATGCGCCATCAAATTTCGGCCACTTTGGCCTTGCTTTGAAAGCTTATGCGCATTTCACCTCTCCCATCCGCCGCTACGCCGACCTGATTGTGCACCGGGCGCTGATCTCGGCACATGGTTGGGGTGATGATGGCCTCACACCAGACGCCTCCGAGGGGCTGGAAAAAACCGCCACACATATTTCCGACACCGAGCGTCGGTCTATGCTGGCGGAGCGAGACACCACAGACCGCTACCTTGCGGCCTATATGTCTGAGCGTATCGGAAATGAATTCACCGGCCGTATCAGTGGTATCGCCCGGTTTGGCGTGTTTGTGAAGCTGGATGAAACCGGCGCCGATGGCCTGATCCCCATGCGCGAGTTGGGGCGGGAGTATTTCCACTTTGACCAGGAAACGAACACTCTTTTGGGCTCGGACACGGGCATAGTGATTGGCTTGGGCCAAAGGGTGACGGCGCGCCTGAAAGAGGCCACGGCGGTCACCGGCGGCATCGCATTGGAGCTGATCTCACTGGATGGCGAGCTTGTGAAGCGTGCTGGCCGTGGTGGCAAAGGGCGGGGCCGAGGCGGCCCCACCCGGCGCAAGGCCACCAAGGCCAAACACAAGGCAGCCAAGACCAAACGCAAGGTCACTCGGCAGCGACGCTAAATCCTTGCATGACTGTGCCAGCGTCCGGATAGATCGCATTTCGCACCCGCGCCACATACGGCGCCAAGGCAGGACGTGCTTCGGTTGCCTTACGTAGGTCGGTGGCAATAGGCAGCATCAAGATCATGTCCAAGACCGGTGCCACGGCCGCATCGGCTGCTGTTGGCGCGTCACCAAACAGGAACTGTTTTCCGTCTAGTGTGGCGTCGATCACCTCAAGATCATTGTCAAACCGCGCCAGGCGATCTGCAGGAGAGAACCGCGCAATGCCCTCCGACATCAATCCCGCCCGCACATGGCCGCGTGCCTCGTCAGCGGCTTGATCGCGCATTGGTTCTGGAACGGCACCAAAAAAGGCGTCTTTCATCACCACCCAGCAGTCGTCATTCAGCCACCGGTCATGCACCAGACCGAGGCGTAGGCTCTCTTCAACAGTGCGGATCAAAGCGTGAGTGGCGGCTTTCTCGCTGCGGCTCAAACCCGGCATAAAGTCCGAACCATGAGACTCTAAATAGGCCTGAATGTTGTGGCTGTCTGGGATCACCGTGTCCCCAACCTGCGCCACCGGCACCTTGCCCAGCGGCAAAGACGCAAAGTCCTGCACCATTTCGGGTTGCCAATCGACCTTGGCCATTTCCAACAGGCACATGGCTTTCAGGCAGAATGGGGAATTGGACGCGATCTGTGCGTCGCCGGGAAATGTAATAAGCTTCATAGGAGGTCTCCACTGATTGGTTGTGGGGCAGTCCTACCGAAGCCTCTTGCCAGTTTCTGTCAGTAGGGTGCAGTATCTTGAGATTATGAGCCGCACCGACCGCCTTTTCCAACTCATGCAAGCCTTGCGTGATCTGTCCCCCCCCGCCACCGCGCAGGCGCTGGCGCAGGAAACAGGCGTGTCAGAGCGCACGATCTACCGCGACATTGACACCCTGCGTGGCCTTGGCGCGGTGATCGACGGCGAGGCGGGCTTTGGCTTCACGTTAATCGAAGATGCCACCCTGCCGCCGCTCGGCTTTGTGCCGGAAGAGATTGAGGCACTGGTGGTTGGTCTAAAAGAAGTTATGGAAGTGGCGGATCCATCGCTGGCAAATGCCGCACAATCGGCTCTAACCAAGCTGAAATCACGCCTTCCAGAGGCGCAGGCCCACCGGCTTAAACATGCGGTCCTCACGGCCAAACGGTTTCACAAACCCCCTCAGATCAGCATCGATGCCGGCGCGCTGCGCCAGGCAGCCTGGGAAGAGCGCACTGTGGCGTTTGACTATGGCGATGCCAAAGGCCAACGCACCACGCGCAAGGTGGATCCGCTGGCAATTGTTTTTATGCAGAGCGCCCATTGTTTGATGGCCTATTGCCATTTGCGCAAAGATTTTCGCGCCTTTCGCCTCGACCGTATGGTCAATCTCGACATCACCGACCGCTCCTTCCGCCCGCGGCGTATTCCCATGCTGCGCGAATTCAAGGCGCGTCTGGAAGCGGAGCAAGCGCAGTCGGCAAATCCCCGCGCCTTCGATTGAGGACACTTTTGCCTGCCACGTCTGCACGCTACACTCCTTGAAAACGGGCAGGGAAAGTTGCGATGCGGACATTTGGGTTTTTGGTGAGTCTGGTTATTGGTGCTCTCGTCGTATCAACGGTCTCCGCTGGTGCACCGTCGTATTCTCTGCGCCCTGTGCTGCGCCCCTTGGCCGCCGTGCTTGATTCACAAAAACCTGTGGAGATTGCGGCTTCCACCAAAGGCCTACAGCGCTGGATTAAACGGTACAAGTCGCGCGCCCTCAAAGCCGGGATCAGCGCGGCGGTGTTGGACCAGGCTTTCCGCGGTGTTCAATACAACGCGGCCATCATCAAGAAAGACCGCAATCAGAACGAGTTCACCAAGACCATCTGGGATTATCTTGACAGCGCCGCTTCTGATGCCCGTATCCGAAACGGTAAGGCAGCCCTAAGCAAACACAATGCCACTCTGCAAAAGATAGAAAAGCGCTACGGCGTCGACAAAGAGGTTGTCGTGGCAATCTGGGGGCTGGAGAGCGCCTATGGCACCTTCAAAGGCAGCACGCCGGTGATCGAAGCGCTGGCCACACTGGCCTATGACGGGCGGCGCGGCGACTTCTTTGAAGAACAGCTCACCGCTGCGCTTAGCATCGTGCAAAGTGGCGACGTCAGCCCACAGAACATGACGGGTAGCTGGGCCGGTGCCATGGGACACACCCAATTTATGCCCACGTCTTACCTATCCCATGCGGTGGATTTCACCGGGGATGGGAAACGTGATATCTGGTCCGGTGACCCCACTGACGCGCTGGCCTCGACGGCGGCGTACCTCAAACACTTCGGGTGGAAAAAGAACCAGCCTTGGGGCGTTGAGATAAAATTGCCCAAAGGCTTTGATTACGCCTCTGCCAACCGTGAAAACCTGAAAAATCCAAGCGAGTGGGCGCGTCTGGGCATCAAAGACATGCGCGGTCGTCCGGTGCCGAACCACGGACCTGCCTCGATCCTCTTGCCCGCCGGCGCACAGGGCGCAGCCTTTATGATCTTCAAGAACTTTGACGTGATTGAGCACTACAACACGGCGGATGCTTATGTGATTGGCGTGGGTCATCTCGCTGATCGCATCCAAGGCGGCCCGGCCATTCAGGGCAACTGGCCCCGTGGGGATCGGGCATTGACCTATAAGGAGCGCATCGAGCTTCAGAAGCGCCTGACCAAAGCGGGCTTTGACACGCAAAAAATAGATGGCAAGATTGGCCCCCTCACGATCGCCTCCGTGCGAGGTTATCAGCGTTCGAAGGGTATGATCCCTGATGGATATGCGTCTCTAACCCTGCTGAAATCTCTCCGCTAAATCACAAAAAAGGCGCGTCCCAATCTGGCGCGCCTTTTGTCTGCTCTAAGCTTAATGCGTTACTCGCGGCCGCTGACCACAATCACTTCGGTTCCCAATTGCACCTGTTCATAGAGGTGCTCGATGTGCCAGTTGGCCATCCGAATACAGCCGTTGGAGCTGGGTGTGCCAATCGACTGTGGCGCGGTGGTTCCATGGATGCGGAACAGCGTGTCCCGGCCGTTCTGATAGAGGTACATCGCGCGGGATCCCAGTGGGTTGGTGGGGCCACCTGGCATGCCATCAGCGTATTTGGCGTAGGCCGCAGGGTTGCGTTCGATCATCTCTTTGGTGGGACGCCAGTTGGGCCATTCCACCTTACGGTCAATGGTTGCGCGGCCTGAGAAGTTTAGACCCTCTTGCCCAATTGCAACCCCATAGCGGATCGCGTTGCGTTGGTCCTGCATGTGATAGAGGTGGTAGGAAGCCAGAACCACGACTAACTGGCCAGGCTGAAAGCCATACTTTTTCTTCACCCGGACCTCTTTGGGTTTCAGGTGCTCCATCAGCTCAAAGTTGTCGTTTTGCGCGGCGCGGAGGATGTGTGGCGTGGCCAACAGGCTGGCGCCAGCGGCAAGAAAATGACGTCTATGCATAAGTACTCGTCCCGTTTACATCCAAAAAATTATGCCACAGACGTGCCTGTGGACAAAGTCGAGAGTGCCCGACTTTGTCCATGTTTACCAAAATGTGCTGTGAAATCCCTAACGGTGCTTAGGTTGGGGACATGCCCCGCAGCCGTTCAGAGCGCCGACGCAGCAGTTCTACAGTTGCCAGCAGCAGGATTGAGATCCCTACGAGGATTGTCGCCACCGCCAGAATGGTTGGGCTGATTTGCTCACGCAGGCCGGTGAACATCTGCCATGGCAGTGTTTTCTGACTCGCGGACCCGACAAACAACACCACCACAACTTCGTCAAACGAAGTGATGAAGGCAAACAGGCCACCGGAAATCACACCCGGCAAGATCAGGGGCATCTGCACCCGGAAGAATGTGGTGACTGGGTTTGCGCCCATGTTGGCTGCTGCGCGGGTGAGCGAGCGGTCAAATCCCACAAGCGTCGCCGTCACGGTGATGATCACAAACGGAATACCCAAAACAGCGTGGGCCAGCACCACTTTCACATAGCCCACAAAAGTCTTGTTCAGGCCCAAAGTGCCTTCCATCCAGTTGCCGATGTCGCTGTAGAAAAAGAACATGCCAGTGGCCGAGATGATCAGCGGAACAATCATCGGCGAAATCATGATCGCCATGATGGCGCGGCGTCCCGGCACGTGGCTCTGGGACAGTCCAATGGCCGCCAAAGTGCCAAGGCTGACCGAGATCACAGTCGCGATGGGGGCAATGATCAACGAGTTTTTGAAGCTGCGCTGCCATTCGTTGTTGGTGAAGAAGTCTTGATAGTGTTTCAGCGAGTAGCCAGCCGGATCAAGGCGCAGCATTTCTGGTGTGAAGGTGAAGAAGTCCTGTGCGTTAAACGACAGTGGCATCACCACAAGGATCGGTGTGATCAGGAAAGTGAAGATCGCGCCACAAATCACACGGAAGCTGTAGTGCCACAGTACCTGTCCTGGTGTCAGATAAGGCAACAGGCGGGCACGATACCGGCCCTCATACAGCCAGTAGCTGAACCATTGGATAAACCAGCCATACAGCAGGCCAACGATCGCGGCCGCCAGGCCACCAAACAAGAACCCCAGCGCTCCGTAGAGCGCAATGGTGATCCATTTGCCCAGCTTTTCGTTCTTGAGCACAAAGATGTAGAGCACGGCGCCAATAACAGCCATCAGCGCGCCAATCAGAACGCCCATATAGCCGGAGCCATTAGAGGTGCCGATGAAGAGCCCAAAGAAGCCGCCAGCGGCTGCCACAATGGGCAGAACCAAAGACATCGGTTTGCGGGAAATCGGAGTGAGTGCAGCCATGATTCTTATCCCAATTTCACGTTATCGATGCCGACGATTTTGTCGTAGCACCAGTAGAGTAGCAGGACGACGCCCAGCAGGATGGTGCCCAACGCTGCCGCAAGACCCCAGTTCAGCGAGCTGGAAATGTGATAGGCAATCCGGTTGGAGATAAAGACACCTTTGGTGCCGCCCACAATTTCCGGCGTGATGTAGTAGCCGATTGCCAAGATAAACACGAGGATTGAGCCAGCGCCAATGCCCGGAACCGACAGTGGGAAATACACCCGCCAGAACGCGGTCCAGTTGGTGGCGCCCATAGATTTTGCGGCCCGCAGGTAGGTTGGCTGGATGGTCTGCATCACCGAATACATCGGCAAGATCATAAACGGCAGCAGGATGTGGGTCATCGCCACAATGGTACCAAACTGGTTGTTGATCATCACCAGGCGAGCGTCATCCGCCACCAGTCCAATCCAGACCAGCACTTCGTTGATCACCCCCTGTTGCTGCAACATCACTTTCCAGGCGGAGGTTCGCACTAGGAGCGAGGTCCAGAACGGCAGCAATACCAGGATCATCAGAATATTTGCGGTACGGGCGGGCAGGTTGGCCAAAAGCCACGCCACTGGATAGCCCAACAGAATACAGCTCACCGTGATCATCAGCGACATGAACAATGTGCGCTGGAACAGCTTGATCAGGATACGTTTGTCTTCCGGCTGCGCCTGTGCCCCCTCTGGGGTGCGCTGCATGTCGATTGCATTCAGGAAGTAGCCGTTGGTGATCTTCACGGAATGGGTCTTGATCACCGCCCAGGTGGTCACGTCGCCCCATTTCTTGTCGATGTCGATCAGTTTCTCTTTGAACGGGCCATCAGCGGCCGGATCCAGCTTTTTGATCTTGCGGCCGGATTTCCGGAACAAAGAGGACATGCCGGTGTGTTCGTAGTTGAGGCGCGTGCCCAACCGTGTGTGCCTTTTGGCATCAATGGCGACCACCATATCTGCAACAAAGGCCGCGTAGAGCGCTTCATCTGGCAATGCGCCGGACTCAGCATTCCAGTTTTGCAACTCAGCCACTGTCAGCGGCAGTGTTTCGACAACAATTTCATTCTCAACCGACTTGAACAGCATTTTTGCAATCGGGAAAATAAAGCTGACCATGACAAACACCAGCAAAGGCGCAATCAGCATCAAGGCACGCGTTTTTTGCAAGCGGAGTGCCCGAGCGAGGCTCTTCTTTAGCGGTGTGCCGTCGGCGGCGAGCACAGGCCCGCTTTGGGAGGTGGCGTCGGTCATAATGTCCCCGTTTTGTCTCACATGTCAGGCTTATGTGACGCCCGATCTTTTGTGGAGAAACAGGGCCGCCCAATGCGGCCCTGTTCTAGTCTTGCTAAGCGGACTTATTTCGCCAGCCACGCCTGGAATTTGGCGTCGATGTCGTCACGGTAGTCAGCCCAGAACTCGTAGTTGTACAGGAAGGTGTTCTGCGCGTTGTTAGGATCCGTTGGCATGTGTGGTGCCATATCGATGCCCAGTTCCGCGTGCTTACCAACCAGCGGTGCAGAAGATGCGCGTGCTGGACCGTAAGAGATGTACTTCGCCTGATCCGCCAGACGCTGTGTGTCTGTTGCGAACATGATGTAGTCCAGTGCCTGTGCTTTGCGCTCATCAGACAGACCAGCTGGAATGATCCAACCGTCAAGGTCAAACACCTGCGCGTCCCACAGCATAGCAACCGGCTGTTTCTGCTCTTCGATCACAGCAAACAAACGGCCGTTGTAGGTGGAGCCCATCACAACTTCACCGTCAGCCAAAAGCTGAGGAGTGTCGGCGCCAGCGGACCACCAGATCACGTCGTCTTTGATGGTGCCGAGTTTGGCGAGCGCTTTGTCTTGACCTTCTGGAGTGGCCAGAACGTCATACACGTCGCCTTTTGCAACGCCGTCACAGAGCAGAGCCCATTCCATGTTGTTGATTGGACGCTTTTCCAGCGCGCGCTTGCCAGGATAAGCTTCGGTGTCAAACACGTCACAAATGGTGGATGGCGCTGTGTCACCTACCAGATCGGTGCGGTAGCCGAATGTGGTGGAGTATACGATCTGCGGGATAAAGCAGTCCGATACCAGCAGGTCGCCAAAGTCTTCAGATGCGGAAGTGCCATCCGGCGCAGCGGCCAGTTGGGTGTCTGCGTCGATTTCCATCGCCAGACCTTCGTCACACAGACGGATCGCGTCCGCGGCCACAACGTCGACAACATCCCATGTCACGTTGCCAGCTTCGTTCATTGCGCGCAGCTTGGCCACGGCTTCCGCAGAACTGTCGTCGTTGATGATGGTCACGCCGGATTTCGCGGAGTAGGGCTCGTGGTACGCTTTCAGTTGCGACTTAGAATAAGCGCCGCCCCAGGATACGATGGTCATTTCTTGCGCCATGGCGGCAGGTGCCACCAGTGCGGTTGTGACGGCGAGAGCTGTCAGCTTGGTTTTCATTGGATACACTCCTTGTTGAATTCTTTAGTTTTGTTCTTTTTAAGTCCGGATCTTACGCCCGGTTTGTGTGCGCCAGCCTATTAGGCGTCCAGTGCACGGCAATCATCAGGCAACCAGCCAATTTCGATCTGCTGACCCGGTGTGAGCCGCTCTACGTCCGGCGCATTTCGGGTTTTGATGACAAACTCATCATTGCCCGCCACCGACAGACGCGTGCGGAAGATATCACCCATGTAGATGAACTCTTTGACTTCTGCTTTCAGCGTGTGCGCGCCTTCTTGAATACGGTCTTTGTTGTATTCAACGCGCTCCGGACGAATCGATACGCGAGTGCGTGCGCCAGGTTTCACACTCTCATGCACAGGCTTACAGTCGATCAATTCGCCGTCATCCAGTTCAACAATTGCAATGCCGTTGTTGATCTCTTTGACCACACCTTCCAGCGTGTTGTTCTCACCGATGAACTGCGCCACAAAGCTGTTTTGTGGGTTTTCATACAGCGTGTCCGGCGGATCCAATTGCTGAATGCGGCCATCGTCAAACACCGCCACGCGGTCCGACATGGTCAGCGCTTCAGTCTGATCGTGGGTCACATAAACTGTGGTGATGCCCAGATTGTGGGCCAAATTGGTGATCTCAAACTGCATTTTTTCGCGCAGCTGTTTGTCGAGCGCGCCCAGCGGTTCGTCCATCAGCACCAATTCGGGTTCAAACACCAGCGCCCGCGCCAGTGCGATTCGCTGTTGCTGACCACCAGAGAGTTGGGCGGGGCGGCGGCCGCCAAAGGCGCCCATTTCCACCATGTCCAACGCGCGTTTGATTTTCTCTTCGCGCACGCTCTTGCCCATCTTACGCACTTCCAATGGGAAGCTTAGGTTCTCGGCAATCGTCATATGCGGGAACAGCGCGTAGTTCTGGAACACCATGCCGATGCCGCGTTTGTGCGGTGGAATGTTGTTGATGGAGGTGCCACCAAGGCGAATGTCGCCATGTGTCGCCGTTTCAAAGCCCGCCAACATCATAAGGCAAGTTGTCTTGCCAGAGCCGGATGGGCCCAACATTGTCAGAAATTCGCCTCGCGGCAGGCTTAGGTTCAGATCTTTGACGACGAGGGTCTCACCGTCATAGCTCTTTTGCACGCGGTCGAATTCGACAAACGCGTCGTTAGATGCACTATCAGCCAATAATCGGCTCCCTGTGTTGTCGGTCGGCAGATTTGCTCTGCTCGTCTGTCTCAAGTGTAACCACACCTGAGCTTGAATGCGCAAGCCAGCATTCCGTATGGGAAAGTCTGGCAGCCAATTGGTAGGGTCGGCGTCTATTTGCGACACTTCGATGACGATTTTCGCCAATTATGATCAAATGGTAAAGCCATAAGTCTGCAAAACGCCAAAGTTTTTCCACCCAAAGATGCAAAGCCTCCGCTAGAGCGGACAATAAAAAAACCCGGAGCGCTGCTCCGGGTTGATCAATTGTGCGCAAAGATTAGGCACTTATTCAAAGAGCCCTTCGGATTTGATTTGCTCGAGGGTCTGATCCAGTGCGCGAGTCGCCCGCTCGATCAGCATGTCGATGTCGTCACTGGTCATCACCAGAGGCGGTGAAATGATCATGCGATCGCCGACGTGACGCATCACCAGATTGTTGCCAAAACAGTGCTCGCGGCATTTGTAACCAACGGTGCCGGCTTCTGCGGCGAAAGCTGCGCGGGTGGCTTTGTTTGGGGTGAGCACAATGCTGCCCATCATGCCAACGATATTGGCTTCCCCCACCAGCGGATGATCGGCCAAAGCCTCCCATTTCTCTTTAAGGTACGGCGCCACATCGTCGCGTACATGCTCGACAATTTTCTCTTCTTCGATAATGCGCAGGTTCTCAAGCGCCACCGCGCAGGACACAGGGTGACCGGAGTAAGTGTAGCCATGGTTGAACTCTGTGGCGGCAACAACTTCAGCCACTTCATCGCAGACAATGCTACCGCCAATGGGCGCATATCCAGACGACAGGCCTTTGGCGATCGACATGATGTGCGGCTTGATGCCAACGGTCTGGCTGCCAAACCAGTTGCCGGTGCGGCCAAAGCCACAGATCACTTCGTCCGCAATCAGCAGAATTTCATATTTGTCGCAGATGCGCTGGATTTCTGGCCAATAGGTTGTTGGTGGCACAATGACACCACCCGCGCCTTGAATCGGTTCAGCAATAAAAGCTGCCACGCGGTCTTCACCCAGCTCCAGAATCGCTTCTTCCAGCTCTTGCGCGCGCTGCAGGCCAAACTCTTCCGGCGACATGTCACCGCCCTCAGCCCACCAGTTTGGTTGGTTGATGTGGTGAATGTCGGGGATTGGTAGGCTGCCTTGTTGATGCATCGGCACCATGCCGCCCAGGCTTGCGCCAGCCACGGTCGAGCCGTGATAGGCATTTTTGCGGCTGATAAAGACGGTCTTGGAAGGTTTGCCTTTGGCGGACCAATAGTGGCGCACCAAACGCAGGTTGGTGTCATTGGCTTCCGAGCCAGACCCGGCATAAAACACGTGGTTCAAATCGCCCGGCGCCAGCTCTGCCAACTTTGCTGACAATGCAATCACCGGCACATGGGTGGTTTTGAAAAACGTGTTGTAATAGGGCAGCTCGCGCATTTGCCGCGCCGCCACGTCTGCCAGCTCTTCGCGGCCGTAGCCGATGTTCACACACCAAAGACCCGCCATGGCATCCAGAATTTGCGCACCTTCACTGTCCGTCAGCGTCACGCCTTTGGCTTGGGTGATCACCCGCGCGCCAGTATCGAGAAAGTCGTTCTGAGTAGAGAACGGGTGCATGTGGTGCGCCACATCCAGCGCTTGTAGCTCCGCAGTGGGCAGGTGATTGGTGATCGCGTTCATGGCTAACCTCGCAACAGAATCAGGGTGGGTAAAACGGCCAAATCACCGCTTCACATCTCTTACCACAAAAATATGATCAAATTCTGATTAGTCAATCGTGTCGCTAAAAGCAGTGCCATCCAACAGCGCTTCGCGGATTTGTTCCATGCCCTGAACCACGTCTTCACGCATGGCATCAGCCGCAGATTGCGCATCTTTGGCCTTTAGGGCAGCCAATGCAGTCTTGTGATTATCGGGCAAATTCTGTGTGCCCATGCGCCCACAGACCACCCGCATCGACGGCCCGAATCGTAGCCACACACTGTTGGCAACATCCAAAAGAACCGGGGCGTTTGCGATCGCATACAGCTTGGCGTGAAACGCGAAGTTCTGACGCAGATAGGCTGAAACGTCTCCACGGGTGATGGCGTCATCCAGCCGCGCATCAATCGTTTCCAACGCGGTGATTTCCTCGGGTGTGATCTTTTCTGCCGCCTGTGACGCCAGTCGCGATTCCACTGTTTCCCTTAGGAAAATAAGGTCATCAATGGCATCCACGGTCATCATGGGAACCACCACCCGCCGGTTGCCTCGAAACTCCAGTGCGCCTTCGCTGGTCAAGCGGCGAATCGCTTCGCGTATGGGGGTCATGCCTGCGCCGGTCCGTTCGATCAAACCCTGGATGGTGACCGCCTGACCCGGCGCTAATTCGCCAAACAGCACCGCATCGCGCAATTGCGCGTAAACCTGCTGATGCACCGGGACGCGAGTCGCGTTTTCGTCGCTGTGTTCAAAACCTTGTCCCAATTTTCCAGTGCCTTCCATTTGTGCAAACCAATCCTCAATGCGATGTGCTAGAACGTATAATCATCGGCAAAATGCACAAGCATATTGCCATAACGCAAAAACTTGATCAAATTAATCTCACAGAACGCGACCGGGTCGAAGCCCGGCGTCCAACGGGAGAACATCATGAAGACATCCTTCATCGCACTCGCGGCCACCATGGCACTTGGCGCAACTGCTGCCACTGCCGAAGAGGTCCGTGTCTATAACTGGTCCGATTACATTGACGAAGCGCTGCTGGCGAAGTTTCAGGACGAAACCGGCATCAAGCTGATCTACGATGTGTTTGACAGCAACGATGTGCTGGAAACAAAAATGCTGGCGGGCAACTCCGGCTATGACGTGGTTGTGCCATCAGGCACCTTCCTGCAGCGACAGATTTCTGCTGGCGCTTTCCAGAAGCTGGACAAGTCCAAACTGGGCAATGCGGGCAATATGTGGGACGTGATCGCAGACCGCACTTCCAGCTATGACCCCGGCAATGAATACTCCATCAACTACATGTGGGGCACCACCGGCATTGGCGTGAACGTCAACAAAGTGAAAGAAGTGCTCGGCGAAGATGCCCCCATTGGCTCCCTCGCGCTGATCTTTGATCCGGCCAATATGGAAAAACTCGCTTCCTGTGGCGTGCATGTGCTGGATGCGTCGGATGAGATGATCCCGGCCGCGCTGGCCTATCTGGGCGAAGATCCTGACAGCCACGACAAAGACGTGATTGCCAAAGCAGAGCCGCTGTTTACCGCGATTGCGCCTTACATTCAGAAGTTCCACAGCTCCGAGTACATCAACGGTTTGGCAAACGGTGACATCTGTGTGGCTGTTGGCTGGTCTGGCGACATTCTTCAGGCGCGGGATCGTGCTTACGAAGCGGAAAATGGCGTCGAAATTGCCTACAATGCCCCATCTGAGGGTGCGCTGATGTGGTTTGACCAAATGGCCATCCCCGTGGATGCACCAAACTCTGAGGCTGCGCACAAGTTCCTGAACTTCATCATGGATGCGCAGAACATGGCAGACGCCTCCAACTACGTTTACTACGCCAACGGCAACAAGGCGTCGCAGCCGCTGTTGGAAGAAGACGTGATTGGCGATCCGGCGATTTATCCGGACGAAGCCACTCTTGAAAACCTCTACACCACCTCGCCTTACCCGCCAAAGGTTCAGCGCGTCGTGACCCGTATGTGGACCAAAATCAAATCAGGCACCTAAGCCGGATTTATCCGGGCTCGCGCGGCCATCGCGCGAGCCTAATTTGACTCTCGAACACTCTCGGAGACCGCCATGGCGCTAGACGTTTTTGCCCCTTGGGAAGATCCCAACGCAAAACCCCTGATCCAGTTTCAGAATGTGACGAAACGGTTTGGCGATTTCACCGCCATTGACGATCTGACGGTGGACATCTTTGAGCAGGAGTTTTTTGCGCTCTTGGGACCGTCCGGATGCGGCAAGACCACAATGATGCGCATGCTTGCCGGCTTTGAGACCCCCACCGAAGGGCAAATCCTTCTCGCGGGGCAAGATATTGGCGCGGTGCCGCCAAACAAGCGTGCGACGAACATGATGTTCCAGTCCTACGCGCTGTTCCCGCATCTCTCGATTTGGGAAAACATCGCCTTTGGTCTGAAGCGGGACAAGATGCCCAAGGATCAAATCGGCGAGCGCGTCGAAGAGATGCTGCGTCTCACGCGCCTAGAGAAATTTGCCCGTCGCAAGCCACATCAAATCTCCGGCGGACAGCGCCAGCGTGTGGCGCTTGCCCGCTCCTTGGCCAAAGCGCCCAAGTTGTTGTTGCTCGATGAACCGCTTGGCGCGCTGGACAAAAAACTGCGCCAGGAAACCCAGTTTGAGTTGATGGACATTCAGGAAACCACCGGCACCACCTTTGTGATTGTGACCCACGATCAGGAAGAAGCGATGACAGTGGCCAGCCGTGTGGCGGTGATGGACCACGGTCAAATTGTGCAGGTCGCAACACCGGATGTGATCTATGAGGCGCCCAATTCAACCTATGTTGCGGATTTCATTGGCGACGTGAACCTGATTGCCGGCAAAGCTGATCCGCAAGGCGACAAGCTGCATTTGCACTGGGCTGACGGGCAGCCTGCTTTGGTTGGCTCTCCGCTGGCTGGCATAACCAAAGGCCAGGATTTGCATTATGCGATCCGACCGGAAAAAGTCTCTATTTCGGCTGAAAAGCCCGCTGATGCCGCCAACGCCATCCAGGGTGAAGTGCATGATATTGCCTACCTTGGCAATATTTCCACTTACCACGTGCAGCTTCCCGGGGGTCAAATCATCAAAGCCCAAGCTGCCAACAACCGTCGCATTTCCCGCCGTGCGTTCACATGGGAAGACAAAGTATGGCTCAGCTGGACAGACACCGCCGGTGTCTTCCTGGAGCGCTAAGAGATGCGCCGCCTCCTGATCGCCGTCCCCTTTCTGTGGCTGTTGGCACTCTTCATCGTGCCGTTTGTCATTGTCTTCAAAATCTCGCTGTCTGATCTGGCGGTGGCGATTCCGCCCTACACGCCAACCTTGGACTTTGCTGAGGGTTGGGCCGGGATAAAAGCCTTCTTTGCTGAGCTCGATTTTGAGAACTATATTTGGCTGACCGAGGATGACCTTTATTGGAAAGCCTATCTTTCCAGCTTCAAAATTGCGGTGATTTCGACCCTGCTCACGCTCCTGGTTGGCTATCCCATTGCCTATGGCATAGCCCGCGCTCCACAAGAATGGCGCGCTCTGCTGTTTATGCTGGTGATTCTGCCGTTTTGGACCAGCTTCCTGATCCGGGTGTATTCCTGGATGGGCATTCTGAGCCAAGAGGGCTACCTCAATCAGGTGCTGCTCTGGATTGGCGTGATCAACGAGCCGCTGATAATTCTCAACACCAACATCGCGGTCTACATTGGCATCGTTTACACCTACCTGCCGTTCATGATCCTGCCGATCTACGCTGCCTTGGAAAAGCTCGACATCAGTCTGCTTGAAGCCGCCGAAGACCTCGGGTGCTCCCGTTTCTCGGCCTTCTGGCTGGTAACCATTCCGCTGTCCAAACAAGGCATCATCGCTGGCAGCTTTCTGGTCTTCATCCCCACTATCGGGGAGTTTGTGATCCCATCATTGCTTGGTGGATCGCGCACGCTGATGATTGGTAAAGTGCTGTGGGAGGAATTCTTCTCCAACCGCGACTGGCCGGTGGCCTCCGCTGTGGCTGTTGTGCTCTTGCTGATCTTGATCATCCCCATCGTGCTCTTCCAGAGAAACGAGCAAAAACAGCGGGAGGCTGACCAATGAGACGCATGACTTGGTTTAACGTCACCTCCTTGACGCTTGGGTTTGCCTTCCTCTACCTGCCAATGCTGATCCTGATTATCTTCAGCTTCAATGAAAGCAAACTTGTCACTGTTTGGGCTGGATTCAGCACAAAATGGTACGGCGAATTGATGCGCAACACCGCGTTTTTGGACGCCGCCTGGGTCACCGTCAAAGTGGCCTTCATCAGCTCATCCCTTGCAACGATACTGGGCACCATGGCCGCTGTTGTGATGGTGCGCGCCGGGCGTTTTCGTGGCCGCACGATGTTCTCCGGCATGATCTACGCCCCCATGGTGATGCCCGAAGTCATCACCGGCCTGTCCCTGCTTTTGCTGTTCATCAGCCTCGGCATGGATCGTGGCGTGTTCACCATTGTGCTGGCGCACACCACTTTTGCGATGTGCTACGTCTCTGTGGTGGTCAGCTCACGGCTTGTGAGCTTTGACCAAAGCCTAGAGGAAGCCGCACTTGATCTTGGCTGCTCCCCGGTACAGGCCTTCCGCCTCGTGACTCTGCCCATCATCGCCCCGGCGGTGATCTCCGGCTGGCTTCTGGCCTTCACCCTATCGCTGGATGATCTGGTGATTGCATCCTTCACCTCCGGTCCATCTGCCACCACCTTGCCGATGAAAATCTGGTCCTCGGTGCGTCTCGGCGTGAGCCCAGAAATCAACGCGCTTTCAACCATCATGATCCTTGTGGTTGCCATTGGCGTGATCACCGCTTCGCTGATCAACAAACGCAATGTGGTGCGGCAGCGGCGCGAAGAAGCGGCGGCAGAAAAACTGGCATGAAACGCATCTGCGACCCGTTTGCCTACTCGGACGGCCCGATAGAAAACACCTTTTGGGCTGAAACAGTGCCTGTTTCTGCCCGATCTGCCCTGTCGGAGAACATCACCACACAGGTTGCGGTCATCGGTGCCGGCTACACCGGCCTCAACACCGCGCTCAAGCTGGCGGAGGCGGGCGTCGATGTCACCGTTCTGGATGCCAAACAGATTGGCTGGGGCGCGTCTGGCCGTAATGGAGGCTTCTGCTGTCTGGGAGGCGCAAAGGCTTCAAGTGAGTCTCTAAAAAGGCGTTTTGGTTCCGGGTCTCTCTCCGAATATCTTTCCGCGGAACGCGCGGCGGTGGATCATGTCGACAGTCTATTGTCGCGATTTGACTGGGACGTAGACCGGCACAGCGATGGCGAAACCATGCTGGCGCACAACGCCCGAACCGCGGCTGGATTTGCGCAAGAGGCCGAAGATCTCGCCACGCTTTACAAAAAGCCGATTGATGTGATTGCCAAAGAGGACCTGGCCGATCACGGTTTGGGAGGTGGTTTTTACGGCGCCATCACAACTCCAATTGGATTTGCCCTCAATCCGCAAAAATACGTCTCTAACTTAGCCCAATCCGCAGAAAATGCCGGTGCCATAATCCACTGCGACACGCCGGTTACAGAGACCAGACAGCGCGGTAGTCAATGGCATCTCACAACACCGCAGGGGCAGGTTACAGCCAAAAAACTGGTGATCGCCACCAATGGATATTCCAGCGAGTCCACTCCGCCCTGGCTCTCCGGTCGTTTCCTGCCCGCGCAGTCCAGTGTCATTGTCACACGTCCCATCACATCCGCAGAGCAAGCCGCGCAAGGCTGGACTTCTCGGCAAATGTCTTATGACAGCCGTAACTTGCTGCATTACTTCCGCCTGATGCCGGACAATCGCTTCCTGTTTGGCATGCGCGGTGGGCTGTCGACCTCACAACGCACCAGCGAGAAGATCAAGATCCGCATCCGGCAACATTTTGAGCAGCTCTTCCCCGCTTGGGCGCACATCGAAACGCGGTACCACTGGTCCGGTTTTGTCTGCTACAGCCGCGGTCAAACGCCGTTTGCGGGGCGTGTTCCCGGTGTCGAAAACCTCTATGCGGGATTTGCTTACCACGGCAACGGTGTGGCCATGGGCAGCTACGCCGGTGCGCTCATTGCCCAAGACATACTGCAAGGATCGACCCTAACGCACCCGGATATCATGCAAATGACCCCCGGCCGCTTTCCCTTTGGCCGCTACCGACGTTTGGCCATGTATCCCGGATATCTGTATTACGGTCTCAAAGACCTCTGAAACGCGACCCTCTCAACCTGCAAACCTGCCGCATAGTCAGGCCGTCCATTTTCAATTTGCCACAGGCAATACGCTGCCATGCGCGCATGGTAGAATGGTGCCAACTGACGATACCGCGCCACCACGCCAGCATCCCCATAGGCCATCAAAAACGTCGCGACCTCAGTGTCTAACAATGGTTTACCGCGATACACCTGCTGCATGGCCGGGGACAGGAATACTGCGAGATCTTCGCACGGATCGCCAATTGCCGGGCATTGCCAGTCAATCAAATGCAGGCCGTCCGCATTCTGGATCAAGTTGCCCGGCACAATGTCAGAGTGCAGCAACGCGTTGCGACCACTGGGCTCAACAACAACCCTCGGAAGGGCAGTCAAGAAATCGAGGCCTGTCTCACATCGGCTGACAATTGCAGACACTTGGTCCAGCAAGGCCGCAGAGCCATCGGGGCTGCGCCGCAATCCGCTGGGAGGGGCCACGCCGTGAAGGTGTCGCATCAGCTGCGCAACAGGCGCGGTTGCGGCTTGCCACGTCTCGCCGGGAAGGTGCTCATACAGGTTGCACCGCCCCGCTTGCGTATCAAAGCCGGCCAAAAATGCGGGTGCAATGCCCCTTGGCGCCAACAGATGTAGCAACGCAGCTTCGGCTTCAGGATCGTTGGGAAAAAGCGGATTTAGCGCCGGCCCGGCATAGAGCTTCAGCACAACATCCTGAGAAGCCTCACAAATCCCATGCCACGCCGTGTTGGTGCGCCCGCCAAACAGCGGTTGCCACCGATCCGGCAACCGGCGATCCGGCAGCGCATTGGCCAATGCCGCAATCACGGCGTCAGGCGGGGTAGGGGGTAGATGTGTCAGCGCGGCGGTCCTTGAGCAGAGCGCCGCGACGCTAATTCACGTGCCTAACAGAGGCAAGGCTTAGGTGGTTGGCTCACGCAGCGACACAACCGAATCCGCAGCAAACTCCACACCACCGGGCGAGATTAAAACCACGCCTTGATCTGTGTTGCGGGCTTCGGTCACCCGCGCATAAATGTCGCCATAAACAGTGTCCAAAGTCTCTCCGTTGGCGCGGCTTTCGGTAACAAAGGTATAGTTCCCGTTCGGGAACGGGTTGCCCGCGTCGTCAATACCAGACCAAGTCACGGTGTCAGATTTGGGATCAATCGCATAGCGTTGCACCTCGCTGCCGGCTTCGTTGCGCACAATCAGCGTTGCCGTTGCGGCCAGATCATTGGCATTTGGCACAACCTGAATCGGGTCGCCGGTGAAATGCGCCGGAGCCGTCACGCGGGCTTCCATGCCAACCCAGGTTGCCAGGTTGCCCATGCCCATAGCGCCGAGCTGTGATCCAAGGTTGGTCAACAGCGTGTTGGTGAGCGTTTGTTGTTCCACGGTGGAGAACTGCGCCAGCTGCGACGCAAATTCTGTCGAATCGGTTGGGTTCAGTGGATCTTGGTTCTGCATCTGTACCGACAGCATGGTCAGAAAGGTTTCAAAATCAGAAGCCAGCGCCGCGGACCCGTTTGTGGGCTCATTTGCGGCGGCTGCTGCTGCTGTGGCTTGTGCTGCGCCAGTCTGGGGCGCCGCAGAGGTTGCGGTCGGGGTCATGTGTCTCTCCTAGACGCGGATATCAAGGCCGCTGCTCACGAGGGTTTGGGGGGTGGCCTGTTGTGCGGCCAATGTGGCGGCATCCGCCATCAGAGCGACGTCGCCTTGGGCGTGACCACCCTGGCCACCTTGGCCAAAATCATTTCCGGATTGGGTGTCTTGGCCGCCGCTGCCTTGCTGTTCAAAGCTGAATGCGACGTCTTTGTAGCCCATCTCCATAAAGTCTTTGCGCAGCATGTCGATGTGACGCCGCATCAATTCGGTTGTGGCTTGGCTTTCAGCCGCGATGTTCACGGTCATCACGCCACCAGCTTCAGACATGGACATCCGCACCTTGCCCAACTCGGGAGGATCCATCGCCAGCTCAATCAGATTCTTGTCCGACATCTTGAAGGCATCTGCGACCTGTCGCACCACATAGGCTGGGTTTGGCGCGCTGTTGGTCAGGCGTGCCTGAGATGCGGCTTCTTGGGAACTCATGATCGAGCGGGAGCTGTTGGTGCTTTCATCTGCGGCGGCAATCATCATGTCGAGGTTCTGGCTGGCCTGAATATCCGCAGCTTTGTTGTTCATCTGCGGCACGCCGGCGTTGACCTGCTCCATAATCGCGCGGGCTTGCAACTGTTGCGTGGTGGAGGTTGTTGGCACCGACGGGGTTTCCAGTTTGGGAGCCGTTGGCTCTTCCACTGCTTCCACGCTCTGCTTAACAGCGCCACGACGCCCTGCATCTTGCGCCGCCACTTCCTGCACAATCTGTTGCGGTGCGGCCTGCGCCGCCTGTTGGTTCACCTGCGACCGGACGCTCACGCGCATCGGGTCGAGCCCTTCGCCAGTTTCTGCCACCAATTTTCCGGACTGTGCGTTGGCCATTTGCACCGCATCCACAGCTTTAGGGGCGGCTTGTTCCGGCAATACAATTTGTTTTGCGTCGGTAGTTTGTGTTTGTGCCTGTCCGGTAACGACCTGTTTGGCCGTGTCGCTTGCCTGCGTCGCCAATTTCATCAGTGCGGCGTTTTCTGTGGCACCTTTGGCGACCTTTGTTTCCGCATCTGCGGGCGCAACCTCAGGCACGTCATGTACGGTTTGAGCCACCTCCACAGCGACAAAATCTGCGTCCTCAGGTGTCTCAGACGGTGTATCCTGCCCATCAGACTTGGCCTGTCTGCCGTCTTTGTCAGGCCGCGAATCGGCCTCTTTCGGCGCGGTGTTGTCCTGATCCTGATCGGGGGTGCGGGTGTCTTTCACGTCCTCGGATGGACGGTCATCACCTTTGTCCGACGCCTCGTAAGTCTTGGAAAAATCGTCTTTTTCCTGCTTTGGCTTGGGCGCGTTCTTGGTGGCAGTTGTCTCATTGGTGACCGACGGTTGGGTCACAAAAGGCAGATTAAGCATAGCGGTCTCCGGGAATTCTTCCTCATCCCCTCTCTACGCCAGTCTTCCTTACCACTTTCTTTACCGTCCTGAGCCACAACTAAAAAATCCACGTTTAGACTGTGAGGCAAGAAATGCTCAACACACCCACTCCCCTCGCGCCTGCTGCGCCCCCGATCCAACCCGTGCCCAGCGCGCGTGAAACCGCCCTGCGCGACGCCGCCAAGGAGCTTGAAGCCGGCTTCCTAGCCGAGATGCTCAAGTCCGCAGGCCTTGGAAAAACAAGTGAATCCTTTGGTGGCGGCGCTGGTGAAGACCAGTTCTCCTCCTTCCTGGTGCAGGAACAAGCCCGCGCCATGGTGGACGCCGGCGGCATCGGCCTGTCCGAGGCGTTCTTCAATGCTCTAAAGGAGCGCGCCGATGTCTGATGAGACCGTTGAAATCCCGCTGATCGATTCGCTTCACGAATTGCTGGAGGACGAGCGCACCGCGCTTCTCGAAGGCAAACTGGATGCGCTGCCAGATCTTTTGACACGCAAAGAAGCACTGTTCGAAGACCTCACCACCCTGCAAGAGGAGCAAGAGATCGACGCAGACGATCTCACCCCATTGCAGGAAGGCTTCGCCCGCAACCACCAACTTTTGGAATCGGCACAGGCCGGTTTGCGTGCCACTCAGGAACGCATGGGCACCATGCGCCGCGTGCGCACCACATTCGAATCTTATGATAACCGTGGCCAGCGCCAAGCCGTTCAATTGAACGCCGGTCAACGTGTTGAAAAGAGAGCGTAAATCGCTCTCTTCCCAGTTTGTTTAAAATGCCACAGATTGTGCGGTTTGGGTTTAGGGAAACGTTAGCACTTACCACGCCATGTTGATCCCGCATCCCAAGGAGGGTGGCACCGGACACGGACCTGAGCCGACCGGTAGATGTCAGAATGACGTTCAGGAGTGCCTCCCTAAAAGAGGCGCAAAATACAAACCGACGCAAAAGCGTCACGACATATAGGAAATGCCATGTCCAGCATTCTGACAAACAACGGCGCAATGGTTGCGCTGCAAACCCTGAAATCCGTAAACTCCAGCTTGTCTGAAACCCAAGGCCAGATCTCTACTGGTAAAAAGGTTGCCGACTCCAAGCAAAACGCTGCTGTTTGGGCCATCTCCAAGACGATGGAATCTGACGTGAACGGTTTCAAATCGGTGAAAGAAAGCCTTTCGCTGGGTGAATCTACTGTCGCAGTTGCCCGCCAGGCAACCGAAACAGTGACCGACCTCCTGGGTCAGATGAAAGAGCGCATTGTTGCTTCCCAAGGGGACAACGTGGACCGGACAAAACTGCAAGCTGAAGTCACCGAACTGCGTGATCAGATTTCCTCCGTTGTGGGCGCTGCCCAGTTCAACG
This sequence comes from Shimia sagamensis, assembly GCF_900182745.1. Lineage (GTDB taxonomy): Bacteria > Pseudomonadota > Alphaproteobacteria > Rhodobacterales > Rhodobacteraceae > Shimia > Shimia sagamensis. The sequence continues at coordinate 813,868 of NZ_FXTY01000001.1, forward strand.
GTCTGAACCTGGTTGACGGTTCCACCGCTTCTACTGACGTTTTGTCCTCTCTTGACCGAGACTCTTCCGGTGCAGTGAGCGCTTCGTCGATCACTGTTACTGGTGCCAACCTGTCAACTGGTGGTTATACTGCCAAAGACGTCTTCGGTTCTTCTGGTGGTACGCCGTCTACTGACGGTGACACCGTTGTCCTCTCCCTTGACCAAGGTGGTGGCTCGGATCAGATCACAATCGACGACTCCGGTGCAGCATTGGTTGCAGGTGACAAAGTCGAAATTCGCTTGGGTGACCAAACTGCGTCCTTTACTGTGAGCGCAGACGACGTCGGTGCAGGTATCAACACTTCTGAGATGGTCGCATCTGGCCTGAAGAACGCCATCGACAATCTTGGCATCGCCGATCTTCAAGTTGACTACGATCCGGGCGCGGCAGCAGGTCAGCTGACCTTCACCAACAACGGCACTGCCGACTTGACCGTCACCGGTCAATTCCAAAACGCCGGCTCGGGTGATTTGGCTGAACTGGCAGCCATCGACGTATCCACCTCTGCGGGTGCGACGGCGGCTCTTGGTTCAATTGAAAGCTTGATCACTGAAACCATCGACGCGGCCGCAGCTTTCGGTACCGTTGAATCCCGCATCAGCACTCAGTCTGACTTCGTTGGTAAGTTGTCCGACTCTCTGACTTCGGGCATCGGCGGCATGGTTGACGCCGATATGGAAGAAACCTCTGCACGTCTGCAGGCACTTCAGGTTCAGCAGCAGCTGGCGACACAGTCGCTGTCTATTGCGAACCAGGCGCCACAGCAGCTGCTGTCGCTCTTCCGTTAATGGACTTAGTTGGGGGCGCCAAAACGGCGCCCCCAGCACCTCCATCTCTTTAATTTCTGTCTCGCATCTCGGGAGAACTCCGACGTGACACCAAATGCTCTCGCAAAACGTGCCTACGGGCAGGCCGGCGCGCCAACAAAGTCCACAGGTAAGCTAGAATATGACGTGATCGCGCGGGTCACCCACAAGCTTAAGAAAGCTGCCATGCAAGGCAAACGTGGTTTCCCTCTTTTAGCCGAAGCCATCCATGAGAACCGCTCCCTTTGGACCCTTCTCGCCGTGGATGTGGCTGGCACCGACAACGGTCTTCCCGAACAGCTTCGGGCCCAGATCTTCTATCTCGCGGAATTCACGGATCATCACAGCACAAAAGTGCTGGCGGGCGACGCCAATGTGCGGCCCCTACTGGAAGTCAACACCGCGATATTACGCGGCCTTCGAAGCGGAGCGGCAGCAGCATGAGCGGCCTTGTCCTAAAATTGAGCCCCAAAGAGCGGGTTCTCGTGAATGGCGCAGTCATCGAGAACGGCGACCGCCGGTCCCGACTGTCCATCATGACCCCAAATGCCCACATCCTGCGTCTGCGGGATGCCATCCACCCTGAAGAGGCCAACACACCGGTGCGCCGAGCGTGTTACTCGCTGCAACTGGTTTTGTCTGGTGATGCAGATGCTGACGAGGTGGAGCGTACCTTGCTGCGTCACATCGAGGATCTGAGCCAGGTCTTCACCGATCATGACAGCCGTCAACAGATCACGCTGGCCTCTGAGGCCGTGCTTGCTGGCCGTCACTATCAAAGCCTCAAGGCGCTGCGCACATTGTTGCCGCGTGAAGATCGTCTGATGGCGGTGGCCCGCCAATGAGTTTTCAACCCATCGTCGCAGGAACCGGCCTCGTTGCCTGGAACTTTCTCCAGCGCACGATGGACACGCAGACCAAGGCGTTCGAAAGTTCGCCACAAATTTCGCGTGACCTCGACTACTTCGAAGAAAATATTCGAAATGTCGAAACCGCTGAGGATCTCACCAGCGACCGCCGTTTGATGCGGATTGCGCTGGGCGCCTATGGGTTGGATGACGACATCAACAACACCTTCTTCATGAAGAAAATTCTTGAGGAAGGCTCTTCTGCTTCGGATTCGTTGGCCAATAAAATGGCCGACAAACGCTATCTGAATTTCACCAAGGATTTTGGCTTTGGCGATCTGGGTGGCCCGTGGCACAAAAAAGATTCCTTTGTTGAAAATATCAAAGAGCAATACACCACGCGGCAATTTGAAATTGCTGTAGGGGAGCAAGACGAAAGTATGCGCTTGGCGCTAAACGCGGTCCGAGAACTGCAGGAAATTGCCGTTGACGGAAAAAGTGACACCACCAAATGGTTTTCGGTGCTCGGCTCTCCACCGCTGCGTAATGTGATGGAGCAAACTTTTAACCTGCCGGCTTCTTTTGGCGCGCTTGATCTCGACAAGCAACTCGAAGTCTTTCGTGGCCGAATGGAAAAGCTCACGGGTGAAACCGAAATCGGCCAGTTTGTGAGTGAAGATGCGCAGCAAAAGATTGTGGACCGCTATCTGATCATGTCTCAGATCAACAATACCCAGGGTATGAGCGGTGGTCAGATTGCGTTGACCTTGTTGTCTTATTGACCCGAACCACAATATCTGGAGCCGTCGCAATACAGTCGCGAAACAGACGTAATACCGACGTGAAAATTCAGCAAAAAGCGCGCCTCAATGGGCGCGCTTTTGTCGTTTCATGACCGGTTTGTTTACGCTTTGGCGCCAGCGCGACGCAAGAGAAGCGTAAGCTTTTGAAATGCATTCATAATCGACGCACTATTGCCGTCACCCATATAGCCATCCAGCTCTGGCCAGGCGTTGATCGCCACATCCAGAACTGGGTCAGAACCCGCTGAATACAGCCCCGCGCGGATCATCGTCGCGCTCTGCTCATACGCCCCTAAAAGCCGGCGAGCCTCTGAAATTGTTGCATTTTCTTGGTCCGTGGCACAATGCGGTAGGCTTCGCGAGACAGACCTAAGCAGGTCCACGGCTGGGTATCTGCCGCGCTCCGCAATCTTGCGATCCAGCACCACATGCCCATCCAGCACCCCGCGCAGGATGTCGGCAATCGGTTCATCCATGTCTGAGCCAGCGACTAAGACACTGAAAACACCGGTAATATCGCCCTGACCTTCGAGTCCAGGACCGGCCCGTTCACAGAGCGACATGATCATATGCGAGGTTGACGGCGGATAGCCGCGCAGGGCTGGCATTTCACCTGATGCAACCGCCACTTCACGGTGGGCTTCAGCAAAACGTGTGATGGAATCCGCCATAAAAATCACATGCTTACCGGAATCACGGAAGTGTTCTGCCACGCTCATCGCCGCCAACGCGCAACGCCGGCGCACCAGCGGGGATTGATCTGACGTCGCCGCAACAACAATCGACCGCTTGAGACCTTCCGGCCCCAACACATTTTCCACAAACTCCCGCAGTTCCCTACCCCGTTCCCCAATCAATGCAATGACCGCGATATCGCCTGTCATATGTTTGGCAAACTGGCCCATCAGACTTGATTTCCCAACGCCAGAACCCGCAAACAAACCAATACGTTGGCCCTTCACAATTGGCAGCATTGTGTTGAAAATCGCCATGCCGGTTTCCAGCCGATCACCCAGCCCGCGACGTGCGGCAGGCGGCGGCGGGCTGTTCTTCAAAGGCCGCATTTTAGGTCCGCGCAACAGCGGCTTCCCGTCCAATGGATTGCCATATGGATCAATGATCCGCCCGATCCAAGCATCTGACGGTGCAATGCCCACCTGGTCGCGCAACGCCACGCGGTCTCCAATAGACACGCCATCCGGCGTTGCATCCGGCAACATTGTCATATCCTGGCTGTGCAGCTGTATGACTTCACCAGCAATCTTTGCCCCGTCATGCAGTGTCACTTCCAGCAGATCACCGATTCGTGCAACTGCATTGAGGCCACTCACCCGCAGTAGGTTGCCTTCAACCGCGCAGACTCGGCCTATATCCTTGATTGGGCTCACTCTTTTGAGTTCTGCGCCAAGGCTTTCTAGCCCTTTTGCGTCCATTTGGATTCTCCAAAGTTCCTTCGAAACCCTTTCTAAAGGAATCAGGGTTAAGCCTTAATTTAAGCCACCGAGGGAGAAACCCCGTGTTCAAGAATTTGAACGTATTTAAAACTGCACATGCCATGGGCCAACACGCTGCTGTACGACAGTCTGTTGTTGCTCAGAATATGGCAAACGCTGATACGCCGGGCTACAAAGCCCGCGATATTACGCCCTTTAAAGAGGTCTACCGTAACGACGGTGGTGCCTCCAGTATGCGTGCAACCCGCACCGGTCATCAAGGCCATGCGTTGGATTCTGTTGCATTGCGCCCAACCCTCACCACTGCTGAAGTTGCCCCAAGCGGCAACAGTGTCTCTTTGGAAGAAGAGATGCTGAAGGCGGTTGACATCAAACGCCAGCACGATCGTTCGCTGGCCATCTATAAATCCTCCCTGTCCGTGCTTCGAACTGCACTTGGACGTTAAGTAAGACAGAAAGTCATGATCAATGAGTGATTTTGGTTCCGCATTAAGCGTCACCTCGTCAGGTCTGCGAGCACAAGCCGCCCGCCTGCGCCATGTGTCCGAAAACATCGCCAATGCCGACACCCCCGGGTATCAGCGCAAGACCGTGAGCTTTGAGGCAGACACCGCTACTCGTGATGGACAGGTCTCTGTTAGTCCCGTCCAACTGGATCGGTCAGAAGGTCAGAAGATATTTGATCCGAGCCACCCGATGGCCAATGCCTCCGGTAACTACATGGGCTCGAATGTCGACATGATCATCGAAATCGCTGACGCGCGCGAAGCGCAGCGCAGCTACGAGGCCAATCTCAAGATGTTTGACCAAACCCGTCAGATGTCCTCCTCGCTCATGGAACTACTGCGTAAATAACGTTTAACTAAGGAGACCCAGAATGGATGTCCGTACAGTACTAGCCGCCCAAAATTACACGGCTTCAAAACCCGCCACAGGACCCGCAGAAAACGGCGAAGGCGGCAATGCCCTATTTGGCCTCGCAAAGGACTTTGCTGCCACGCTTCAGGAAAGCGAGCAGGTGTCCATGCAGTCGATGACCAGCAAAGCGGATCCACATACTTTGGTGCAAGCTTTGGCGCAAACGGAGTTGGCCGTCGAAACCGCCGTGACCGTGCGCAACAAGGTGGTCGAAGCCTACCAAGAAATTCTGCGTATGCCGGTCTGATGTTTGATCAAGCCATCTTTTTTGACACTCTACGTCAAGGCCTCTGGGTCGCGACGATGATTTCCGCGCCCATTCTCACTGTGGCGTTGGTTTCTGGTGTCTTGGTTGGCTTGTTTCAAGCGCTGACTTCAATCCAGGAGATGACCCTGACCTTTGTGCCCAAAGTGCTCTCAATCGTCATCGTCTTCTGGGCCACCATGGGTTTCATGAGCCAAACCTTGGTGTCGTTTTTTCAATCCACTCTCGTTCCATTGATTGCAGGAGGCTAACTATGGACAACGCAGGCTACACAACGCTGACCCGTCAGTCCGGTCTCACCCGTGAGATGAACGTTCTGGCTAACAACATCGCCAACGCAGCCACCACCGGCTACCGCGCCGAAGGCATCGCGTTTTCAGAATTCATCAAGTCGGCCCCCGGCACGGAAAGCATCTCCATGGCAACCGCCAATGTGCAGATGACTTCGCTGGAGCAGGGTGCACTCAAGCAAACGGGCGGCAGCCTGGATTTTGCGGTTGAGGGCCCAGGTTTCTTTATGGTGCAGACGCCAGACGGCGAGCGCCTGACCCGTGCGGGTGCGTTTTCTCCCAATGAAAATGGCGACCTGGTGAACATGGATGGCCATCTTGTCTTGGACTCCGGCGGCGCGCCGATCTTTATTCCGCCGGATGCCAAAGGCGTGGATGTCGCATCTGATGGTACCTTTAGTGTGGACGGCAACCCTCTCGGGCAGTTGGGTATCTACCGGCCGGTCAACCCGCTCGATCTGAAGCGGGAAACTGGCGTGCTGTTTGAGGCCCCCGATGGGGTGGAACCCGTGGAAGAAGCCCGCGTTTTGCAGGGCTTTTTGGAAAACTCCAACGTCAATCCAATCACCCAATTGTCCCGTATGATCGAGGTGCAACGCGCCTATGAGATGGGACAGACTTTCCTTGAAAACGAACACAACCGCATCCGTGATGCGGTGAAAACCTTCGTCAGATAAACATAGAAAGAGGACAGCAGAATGCGTGCCCTGACAATTGCAGCTACCGGTATGAGTGCTCAGCAACTGCGCGTTGAGACAATTTCCAACAACCTCTCCAACATGTCCACGACAGGGTATAACGCTCGTCGGGCTGAGTTTGCGGACCTGCATTATCAGCAGGTTTCCCGCGCCGGTGCGATCAGTGCCTCCGACGGCTCCGTGCTCCCAACGGGCGTGCAGGTTGGCCTTGGTGTGCGTGCCGCGGCGATCAACGTGAACCTGGAGCAGGGTTCATTGTCCAACACCGGCGGTGATCTGGACGTGGCGATCGAAGGCAAAGGTTACCTTGAAGTCACCCTGCCAAATGGCGAAGCGGCCTACACCCGAGACGGTGGTTTGAAGCGCAGTGCGGACGGCCTGATTGTCACTTCTGATGGCTTCCCGGTAGCACCAGAAATCACCATTCCGGAAGACGCGACCAGCATTTCCATCAACGGTGACGGCCAGGTGTTTGCGTATTTTAGTGATGCCACTGAGGCTGAAGAGCTTGGCCAATTCACCTTGGCGGGTTTCACCAACGCCAAAGGTCTCGAAGCGCTGGGCGGCAATCTCTTTGCTGAAACCGAAGCATCTGGTGCTCCTAACGTGACCAACCCGGGCGAAGACGGTCTTGGGACATTGCGCCAAGGATATCTGGAAGACAGCTCTGTGGACGCGGTGCGTGAAGTTACCGAACTAATCGAAGCCCAACGTGGCTATGAGCTCAACGCCAAAGTCATCACCGCCGCTGACCAGATGATGGCAGCCACGGCGCAGGTGCGCTAAAATGAAACGCGCCCTTGCCCTCATATTGACAGTTCTTGCTGCACCCGTTTCTGCCGAAATTGTGGTCGCGACTGAGATCATTCGTGCCAACACCATCATTGATCCCGGCGTAGTTGGGCTCAAGCGTGGCGATGTGCCCGGCGTTCACACGGACTTGGAAGCTGTGATTGGGCAAGAAGCGCGTAAAGCGATTTACCCTGGTCGCCCTGTTCGCAAAGCCGACATCGGGGCGCCGGCGCTTGTGGAACGCAATCAAATTGTCACGCTGATTTACAACTCCAGCGGTTTGAAAATCGAAACGGAGGGTCGCTCTTTGGCCCGAGCCGGCGAGGGCGAGCGACTGCGTGTCATGAACCTCAGCTCCCGCTCCACCATCACCGGAACTGTATTGCCCAATGGCAATATTCAGGTCGCCAATTAAAGGAAAACTCCAGTGCGTATTTTCTCTACAGCAATTCTTCTCGTGGCGCTGGCCGTTTCCGGATGTGGCCGCACCGATCACATGGGCAAAGCGCCCAGCTTCACGCCGACCACCAACAATCAAGAGCACTACGCCATGATGAACCCGCCGCTGCCACAACAGGCTAGCGTGTCGCGTCGTTCTGACACCGCGTCGCTGTGGAGCGGGAACAAAGCGTCGCTGCTTGGCGATCGCCGTGCTGCCAGCCGAGGCGACATTCTCACCGTGGTGATCGAGGTGGATGAAAAAGCACAGATCAAAAATGAATCCGAGCGCAATCGTAGTGGCTCTGACAGCTTGTCCATTCCTGCCCTTGCAGGTCTACCACAGCGCATCAATTCTCGGCTTCCGGATGGGGCAACCACCGATCCCTTGGTGGATTTGAGCTCCGACAGCAAAAGCTCTGGTGACGGATCTGTAAAACGCAGTGAAAAACTGACTCTGCGGGTTGCGGCCACGGTTGTTGATGTCCTGCCCAATGGCGTTCTGGCTATCGAAGGATCCCAGGAGCTGCGGGTGAATTTTGAACTGCGCGAATTGCTCGTGTCCGGGTTTGCCCGTTCCGAGGACATCTCACGTCAAAATGAAATCACTTTCGACAAAATTGCCTCGGCCCGTGTGTCTTACGGCGGTCGCGGTCAAATCACCGACGTGCAGCAACCACGTTGGGGTCAACAGGTTATGGACGCGGTCCTGCCATACTAATCGGGTAGTCTGATGAAGAAACTTCTCCCAGTTATACTTCTGCTTCTTGGCATCGGTGGCGGTGTTGGCGCAGGGCTTGCCCTGCGTCCAGAACCCGCCCCGGTGGCGCAGACCGAAGGCGCCGAAGGTGAAGACCACGCTGCAAAATCGGATAAGAAAGACAAAGAAGTAGGCCCACCCCAAGGGCGTGAATATGTCGATCTGGTTGATCAGTTTATTGTGCCCGTTGTGAACGACGATGCTGTGGCTTCGCTTATTCTGATCACCCTTACAATTGAGGTGGAAGCTGGAAACAGCGACGGGATCTTTGAGGCTGAACCCCGTATCCGTGGGGTGCTTTTGCAGGCCATGTTTGATCACGCCAATCTCGGTGGGTTTGATGGGGCGTTCACCAATTCCAGCAAGCTCGATCGCCTGCGCAAAACCTTCCTTGAGGCGGCGCAGAAAACATTTGGTGAAGAAATCACCGATGTCTTGATTGTGCAGATCACACGGCAAGATATCGCGTAAGCCATATAATTCCCACAATAAGAAAGGGCGGCGCTCATCTGCGCCGCCCTTTCTTATTGAAGGCTCAAAAGCTCACATTCCACAACTAAGCTTGCCTTCCATAATCGAATCCACCAGCGCTACCGCACGGATTTGACGGCGGGTTTGCACCTCATGCTCTAGCAGTTTTTCCATCACATCTGCTTTGCCAAAATGCGTCTGCAGGTCCTTGTATGCGATCTCTTTTCGCACCATCACATTGGCCAGTTGGTGGTTGAGAATCTTCCGGTTGCGCCCAATCCAACTGTTCCAGGCCAGATCACCGCCGGTGATGCGCATGGCGGTGTCGTCACTGAGCATCTCTCGTCCATTCTTTTCCTGATCTGACAGGTCACTGAGCAATCCGCGCAGCTTGCTTTCTTCAGCCTGCACCACCTGCATCGCAGCCTGCGCCTTTTGATAGCGCGCCTGGGTGATGACATTCAGCTCTTTTAGATCGTCGCTCATACGCGTCCTTTCATGCGCTGACGGATTGCGTCAGCGAATCGAATGGCGGCTGCCACCGGGGCATAATGGTCCGGCGGGATTTCCTGGCCAATTTCAGCAACGGCGTGCAGTGCACGGGTTGATGGTGGATCTCGGTGAATTGGCACAGCGTTTTCCTGTGCCACTTCGCGGATTTTGGCTGCTACTTCATCCACACCTTTGGCCACACAGACCGGCGCAGCACCCGGCATGCGGGACCATTTCAGCGCCACCGCGTAATGGGTTGGGTTCACCATGATCACATCTGCATCCGGTACATCTGCGAGCATCTGGTTCATCGCGATTTCCTGACCCTTTTGACGCCGCTGTTGTTTCATATGCGGATCGCCTTCGGACTCTTTGCTCTCATCCGTCATTTCTTTGCGGGTCATCATGTTTTTGCGGGTGTGTTCCGCCCGTTGCCAAAAATAGTCGACCACAGCGATCGAGGCTGCGACCACAATCACAATCATAAAGAATTCAAGCATCAGCCGGCCAAGAAGCGCGGGCACCATAATGGCATCCAGCTGAATAGCTGATGCCATTTCCGCCATGCGCGCCTTCAGGAAAAAACTGAGGCACACCGAGTAGATCACCAGCTTGGCAAAGCTCTTGGCAAATTCAAATAACCCGCTGCGGCCAAACTTGTTTTTTGCATTGGCCAGCGGGTTGATGCGCGACAATTTTGGGGCAAGTTTTGAGCCTGTGACCAAAAAGGCGTTCTGCGCAATCACGCTTAAAATGACCGCGACCATTGGCACAATAAACCAGGGCGCAACCGACAAGATAACTTCCATCATAATGCCGCCAATTGGCGTGGCCGGATCGCCTTCAAATACCAGTGGCGCAAGCTCGTCGGCTTGATCCAAAAGCACCATCAATCCATTACCTGCCGATTTGATGGTGGTCGCGCCAACGGTTAGAAATGCCAGCGTTAGGCCAAGGTAGCCAGCTGCCACCGAGACATCCATGGATTTGGCAATCTCACCTTTTTTGCGCGCGTCATCGAGCTTCTTCTGGGTGGGCTCAAAACTCTTTTCGCTGTCGTCTTCCTGTCCGCCGCTCATCTCAATCCCTCAACTGGGTTGATCATGAAGGCCTCCATGGCGCCCCACCACAGGGTGAGCAACGCGGGAGCAACAAGGAACAAAAGAAACAGGCCGCCTGCCGTGATCAGCGGGGCACCGACAAAGGCCACCATCAACTGCGGCATGGCGCGGTTGATCACACCAAGCATCAGGTTGTAGATCGCGGAAATAATTACAAATGGCGCAGCCAGACGGAACGCTAGGTTGAACGCTTGCGCCATATGCGGCACGCCCCATTCGGTCATGATTTCACGCGGCGGGAAGGTGCCAGCGGGGAACAGCATATAAGATCCAATCAGGTATTGCGCGACATAGACGTGCAAACCCATCGTCACGGCGAGGGCCAGGCCTGCAATCACCAGCACGTTGCCGATGGCGGGCAAAGGTTCGCCCGCTGCGCCGCCCAAAAGCTGCGCCAGAGATGTCGACTGACCGGCGATGGTGCCAGCTGTCTGCAGCGCCATAACAAACATGCGAACGCCAATGCCCATTAAGAATCCGCTCATGGTTTCAGTGAGCGCATATTGCGCGATCACCGCAAAACTGGGCTCCGCGTTTTCAAACACCGGCACCGCAGGGGCAACAATCACCGTGAACGCAAGTGCCAGTCCAATTTTGATCCGCGCAGGCACAGATGTTTCGCCAAATGCGGGCAGCAAAGCCACCGCAGCCCCGACCCGCAAAAACACCAAAAAGCCGTGCCAAAGCGCGGCTTCTGTGGTGTTCAGAAGGAAGAGGGCGGTTTCCATCATGCGGCGACAACGCCAACAAGCGCAGGTCGGGCATCCAATCCAATTTCCTCAAAACTCAACACCGGATTGGAAATGCCTTTGGCGCTCAACACAGTACGCAGGAATCGCCTGCGTCGTGTTGAGGTCACCAGCGCCGCAAATATTCCGCTGTTGCCAGCGTCGGTCATGCGATCGGCAATCGACTGCGCCAATGCGTTGAACACATCCGGGGGGAGTGCCACATCCATGCCGCCTGCGTCGCCATCCACCTGGTAGGTGGCAAATGTATCTTCCCATTCTGGCGCAAGCTGCACCAATGGAATGGTCCCGTCGTTGCGCTTCAGATCTGAAATCAATTGGAAGCCAAGGCGCTGGCGTACATTTTCACAGATCACATCTGGCTGCGCACTCACATGGCGGGCTTCGGCAATCGATTCCAAAATCAGCGGCATGTTGCGGATCGAGACCTGCTCATCCAGCAACATGCGCAGGATGCGGTGCAACAAGTCGAGTGGCACTTTGTCCGGCACAAACTCGTCCATCATACGGCGGTTGGCATCTGCGCGGACCGGATCAGACAGGTTCATCATCTCATCCAGAATGCGGCGCAGCGCTTTGAAGGTCAGCAGGCGGCCAAAGTTGGATTTGATGGTTTCCAACAGATGTGTGGCGAGCACTTCTCCCGGGGTCACAATGGTGATGCCCGACAGGGCGGCTTTCTCCTGCGCGGCGCTGTCGATCCAGCGGGCAGGGGCGCCATAAACCGGCTCAGAAACGTCTTCACCAGACGGGAGGGCGTCAGGTGAATCGCCGGCCAATGCCAGTACCTTCTCCGGCTCCAACCGATCGCGCACCTGTTCCACGCCCTGAATGCGAATGGTGTAGGTGCCATTGGGCAGGGACGGTTCATCTGTGAGGCGGATTTCCGGAAGGATCAAACCATAGGTTGAGGCCACATGGGTCCGCATATTGGTAATCCGCGCGTCCAGACCAGCACCGGGATCCAGCACCATGTTCACCAGATCAGTGGCAAATTCGACGTGGATGTCATCTAGGTCCAGCACATCGCCAATGGGTTTGTCACGGGGCAGAACCGGCGCATCGTCTTCTTCAGGCTGCAAGCTGGCTTCGGCTTCGGCCTTTTTGTTTTTATACAGATAATAGGCTGCGCTTCCCAGAACGCCGCCACCGGCCATGAAAGGCAAAAACGGCAAACCAGGCACCAATGCAAACATCACCATCAGCACCGCAACAGTGGCAATGGCTGGAGGATAGTTGCCGAGCTGCTTGAGCAGGGTTAGGTCGGTTGAGCCAGTGGTGCCGCCACGTGCCAGAAGCAAAGCGGAGGCAATTGAGATGATAACAGCTGGGATCTGGGTGACTAGGCCATCACCAACGGTCAGGATGGCATAGGTTTCAAACGCTTGCCCAATTGGCATGCCATGCACGGCAACACCCATGATCAGGCCCATCACGAGGTTCATCAGCGTGATCAACAGACCGGCAATGGCGTCGCCTTTAACAAACTTTGACGCACCATCCAGCGAGCCAAAGAAGGTGGTTTCCTGCTGTTCGCGTTCGCGGCGGGCTTTTGCCTCGGCGTGGTCAATCGCACCGGCGGACATGTCGCTGTCAATCGCGAGCTGTTTGCCGGGCATCCCGTCCAGGGCAAACCGCGCGCCCACTTCGGCCATGCGTGTCGCGCCTTTGTTGATCACCATGAAGTTCACAATGAGCAACACGCAGAATACGACGAGGCCAAGAAACACGCTGCCGCCCATCACGAAGTTGGCAAAGCCCTCAATCACGTCACCAGCGGCGTTTGTGCCGGTGTGGCCTTGGCCGATGATCAGCTTGGTTGAGGATACGTTCAACGAGAGGCGGAGCATCAGTGACGCCAAAAGAATGGTTGGGAAGGCGGAAAAATCCAACGGACGCTCAATAAACAGCGTCACCGTGAAAATCAGAATTGCCAGCGCAAAGGAGGTTGCCAGGCCTACGTCCAACACCCAGGAAGGCATTGGCAGGATCATCATGACGATAATCGCCATCAGGGCGAGGGCGAGCAGGATCGTTGGGCTGAAAAGCGCTTTTAGGGAAAAAGTTGGGTTCACGGATTACCCTCCATTGCTCAAAAGAGAGCGACCACTGCCGGAGCTCAACGGAACAAGCGACCCCATCGCGCCACCTGAGCTGCTGCGCTGAAGCAGCGGGAAATTGTTCTTGCGGATCACGCTGGCTGTCCGCATCAACGGCTTCACCTTCTTGACTGCCTTCACTGGCATAACCGCCTGGTTTGGCAATTGGGCCATGATGCGCTTGAAACGGGCTTTGTATTTGTCTGCGTATTTTGGCGTGCGGGAATGATAGGCAGCGGCAGCGTCATCCCAGCTGTTTGTTTCTGCATAGAGACGGGATAAAAAGTCCGCCGCATACCGGGCGTTGGCAATAGGATCGAACATATGCTCAATGTCGGTAAAGTGTTGACCATGCCAGCGGTAGTTCAGCTGAAAACATCCTACGTCAAAGCTGCGCGCCCCCGCATTGTGATGGCTTTTCACGTAGTTCAGGGCTTCTTGGTGGCTATCAAACCAGACACCTTTGCCTTCCATGTTCACAGTCCACGGCCAAGGGGACAGCTTTCCGCCGCGACTGCGACCGGTTTCGGTACGTGTGATGGCCAAAAGCACATTGACCGGCACACCGGATTCGTTGGCCACAATATGGGCCACGCGATCACAGGTTTCTGCACCTTCGGTGCTCGCGGTTGCTGGTGTGGTGATGGCAAAGATGAGACTTGCCAGAAGTCCCAGAAAACCGCGCTGGGCGGTCTTCGGCGTGACGCAATAGATTCGCGTCACCGCGTTGAAAACGTACTGTTTTATCATACCGATAGCTTTCTGCCCCAGTTCGAGGCCCAAGCTATCGGTGCTTTCTTACGATTTGGTAACCGTGATTAAGAAGACGGCTCAGACAGGCTGTGCAAATTCAGCAATTCACCCAATACCCCACGGCTTTCCTCGGCTCCTTCAAGCAGGGCGCGGTTGCGCGCAAGCATGCCGTGCGTGACACGATCGGTTGCAGCGTCCAATTCAGCTGTGTCCTCAGGTGGCAGGAGATGTGTCGAGGCCCGTCTTAGGATCTCGTTCTCTGATGCGGTCAGGGAGGCCAGATCACCGTCGAGCCAAGCTTCCGCCTCCGCCGCGCCGCGCTCGCCAAGTTTTGCAAGCAGTCGAGCCGCCCCAGCGTGATCCCCAGCCATGGCCTTTGCCCGCGCTCGCAGCCGGTCTGCAAGAGGTGTTTCCATGCCCATAAGCTCTGCTTCGGCGCGTTTCGGCAAGGCTTCCGCCAGGGCCAGTCGCGCGTTCAGGACACGTTTCTCGTCACTTGGAATGTCTGTTTGTGCCGCCTGCATCAGACGTTTGGTTTCGCCCAAAAATCCCATCTCAAACGTTTTCTGTGCCAGTTTCAGCGCAGTATCCGATGAAATGCGGCCAGGTGCGGCCAGTCGTTCCTGAATGGACCAGGAAATCACTTCAAAATCATCCGCATGTTCCAAAATAGCAAGAACCAACTGGGTGCGCACGTCGGCGGCGGCCTTGGCACCGTCTCGGGTTTCGATGTCCTTGATAATCTTGAAGGCTGGCCCAAATTCATGCTCCAACATCCGCGCCAGCGCGTGGGCGCGGCGCAATTCTGGCCCCATGGCACCGGTCTTGTGTTCAACCGCCAAAGCGCCCACCAGCGAAACGGTCTCCGCAGAAGGCGGCACGCCTTGTTTCACATGGGTGTTGATCAAGTCGATCACTGCGGTGGTCGCAATGTCGGAATTCTGAGTGGCAATTTCGGTAAGAGCCTCGGTGGCTTCTTCGGTGTTGCCTAGCTCTGCATTCAAAGTTGCCTCGGCAAAATCGTAGTTCACGTCGGGCTTGAGTGAGGTGCGTTCGATGCCATTGAGCACCAGCGTCGCAGCCTCGGTTTGTCCTTGTGCCACCAGTCGGTTGCTCAGTTTAGGACCCAAGTACTCCCGCAGATGGCGAGGCATTTTCTGCAGCGCGTCCAGCGCACCCTTGATCGCACTGTCGCCCACCAACGTTTCGCCGGACAGGGCTGCCCAAAGCGTGGCGTTGCCAGAGCAATGCCCTTGATTGGCAAATGCCGCATTGCTGGCGGGGGGTTCGTGACCGTCCATAATGTACGCCATTGCGCTCAGGATGCTATTTTCGCCGGTCTTCGGCAGCAACTCGAGTATCTGAAGTGCCTCCGCCCCAAAGGTGTAGTGCACGTAAAGCTGCGCCATTTCCAGCAACGCGCCTTCATTGGTGCGGTCAAATTCCCCCACCACGTCTTGGCGCAAACGGCCAAGTTCTTGTACAAACGTGCCTTCGCCGCTCCAGTCCGCAAGGTTGACGGCGGTGTCAGGCAAGCACATGCCTGTGGCCACCTGACCACTCAAAAGCGCAGCGATGTCCCGCCCCACTTCGTCAATCACGTTGTAAGCGACAATATTGAGATCCTGTCCTTCCAATCCGATGGCGGCTTGCGGCGGCACATGATCGGATCCGTTCATCGGCGGCATTGGCGACTCCGCCATTTTCACAGGATCGCCAACAAGCCCGTTGCCTGCTGGCTGGGTTTGGGCGTGCAGCAAGTTCTGATCGGCTGCGCGATCCACTTGTTTGATTAGATCACCACGCAGGACTTGCACTTGGGCTTTGCGCTCCACAAAATTATCCAGTGCAAGCAGGTCCGAATAGTCTTCTGTCGGCTTGATTTCCGCCATTTCTACAGGCGTGGGCGTGGGTTTTGACGCCTCAATTGAGGAGAACCGGAACTGACGTTGAGGTTTGTCCACTGCGACGGCCTCACCAAACGACAACGGTACCTGCGGCATGTCGTCGTTCTGCGCAGGTGGCAGATCGTCACGAATGTCAAAAATCACATAGCGCCCGTCATAGGGGATCGACACCACACGACAGGCGCAGGCCAGTTCCAACTCCAACTCGCCAGCGACGTCATTGGCGACAAAATTGGCCAACCGGTCCCGCGGGATTTTGTCAAAGATTGTACTGGTGCGCAGGTTTACGGCGTCACCCTCAATCTTGATGGTATAAAATCGCCCGTCGCGCGACACGGTCCAATCGGTCTCTGCCGACGGCAACGTTGCCACCAAACGGGTGAAATCTTCGTGCTCGCCGGACCGGAATAGCACGTCTTGTGCAGCCCCCGCAGAGGCTGCCAATACCATCGGAACAGCAAGCAGAAGCTGTTTCATGCCGCTTCCTTCTTCACTTCGGCCAGCGCCTCTTCCAGCTCCGCAAACTGCGGCCGGTTGTGGCCTGGCGTGTTCTGACGCCCAACTTCAATGCAAATGTTTGGTGAGTGGTTGTGCAGGTTGGCAATCAACACCTCACGGATCAGCTGATAGAAATGCGCCTCATCCTCAACCACACCTTTGATTTTGGCAGCAAATGGCCCCACCAGACCGTAGGCCAGGAACACTCCAAGGAAAGTTCCCACAAGTGCGCCACCGATCATCTTACCCAGAACTTCTGGCGGTTGATCGATCGAGCCCATGGTTTTGATAACACCCAGAACCGCCGCAACAATCCCCAGAGCAGGCAACGCATCGGCCAGAGATTGCAACGCATGATTGGGATGCATCGCGTGATGGAAGCTGGCTTCGATTCGCTTCTCCAGAACTTCTTCCACCTGGTGTGGATCGTCATAGTTCATGGAGGCTGAGCGCATGGTGTCTGCAATCAGATTGATGGCTTCCTTGTCCGCCATAATGCGCGGGTATTTAGAAAAAATACTCGATTCATCTGGGTTTTCGATGTGCTCTTCGATCGCAACAGGATTCTTTCTGGCCAATCGTATGAGCTCAAATAACAGACACAGAAGATCGCGATAATCTTCCTGTTTCCACTTTGGACCCTTAAAAACTTTACCGAGGTCTTTCAGCGTGTGTTTCACCACAGAGCCATCGTTAGACACCAGAAAGGCGCCCACACCGGAGCCACCGATGATGATCATCTCAAAAGGCAGCGCCTTCATAATAGGCCCAAGACTACCACCGGCCAGAACGTATCCGCCCAACACCATGATAAAAACAACAGCGATGCCAATAATGCCGATCACGGTCAAAACTCCTATTCACGTTTCCTAGCGACCATAGGCCGGCGCCGGTTAACAAGTTCTCATTCGGTGGGTGTATTTGCGTTCCGACCGGCCAAAATAACGCTGATTGTATAAGCGGCGTCTGGGGTCATTCCAGCCATGATGCCCGCAGCGGATTCCGGCTTCATGCGTCCGATGAAACCAGCAGAGAATTTTGGGTCCATCTCTTCGAACAGAGCTGCCACATCTTTGGGTTTCATCGTTTCATACACTTGGGTGAGGCGCAGAAGATCGTCTTCGGCGGCAGTCTCCGACAGCGCTATCAGGCCGCGCAAGCGCCCTTCCGCGTCTTCCAAAGCAGCCAGTTTGCGGGACACTTCACCGTCTGCAAGATTCAATGCTTGCAAGCGGTTTTTGATTTCAGATTCGCGCTGCTCAATACGCTGCTCGCGTTCTTTGAATACGGCCATCAGCTCGCGCAGATCTTCAGGCGGCTCGCAGCTTTCCGGCTTTGCCATATTGGCAAGCGGCGAGTCAAAAAGCGGCTCTTCACGCGCCATGGCTTCGTTGGCGCTGATGCCCACACGCACAGTGGCGGAAGCAATCAAAAACGTCGCAATCAGAAACAGACTTCCTTTGGACTGTTTCCGGCGTGCATTTTTCTTGGCCTTTGGCTTTGCAGCCGGAGCAACCGGCTTGGTCAGCGTTTCGGCCGCCGCTTTGGCGCGGGATTTTTTGGCATCTTTTTTCATCGCATACGCTCCAGTTAGGCGACGTGGCGTTTAAATATTGGGCCGGCTTCCGGTTCTTTGGCCTTGGCCGATGGCTGAGGTGCCGTTGGCGTGGCCTCCGCCTGCATTGCAGCTAAAGCCATGGCCGCCTTTTTCTGGGCTTTCTTCTTAGCCTTTTTCTTGGCGCGGCGGATCAACTTGGCTTCCTCCGCTGCAAGGGCTTCTGCCTGAATTCGGGCCCAATCTTCGTCGTCTGCTGTTTCCACAGATGTTCCGATTTCGACCTCATCCGACACAGCCTCAGCAACCGCTGCCTCTTCTTTGGCGGCTTCTGGAGCGGCTGTTTCCGCTTCTGACGCAGCTTTGGCTTTTGCAGGTTTTGCGTCTTCGATGTCGTGCATTGCCGCCATCATGAGCTCAAGGCGTTTAGAAACCCCTTCGGCGCGCTGGGTCAGAGCTTCGAGTCTTTCCGTAGACTTTCCGGCTGTGACCTGTGCGGCCTTAAGCGTGCGCGTCATGTCATCCACTTGTGCGGATAAAACGGCCACGGCGCCACCAACGCCGGATTCCAAATCATTAAATTTCGAAAGGCGCCGCGCCAGAACAAAACAATAAATGCCTGCCCCAAGGGCACCGGCTACCAACAAGATATCTGCAATCAAGTTCATCTCGACACTCCTCAGTTCAATACGAATTCCATGACCAGAAGGTCAGAAACACGTTCAGGTCCGGTTACAATTTGCACGCGGCGCAACATTTGCGACCGCAAGGTCACAAGCGCGTCCGGCGATTCGATGTCCGATGTGTTGAGCGCGCGCAGATAGCCGTTCAGCACATCCACAACCCGCGGCAACACCCGTTCAACTTCTTCCTGGTGGTCGCTGGGCACCTCTAGTTGCGCACGAAAACGCAGATAGTCGGCCCCGCCACTGGACGTCAGTGAAACAATAAGAGGGTCCATGCCGACGTAGACCACGTCGGGTAGAGCTTTGATCTCTTCTGCTGGCGCCGATTCTTCGGTCGTTTCAGCGGAATCATCTCCCAATATCATGCCCGAATAGACGGCATAGAAACCGCCACCGCCGCCAGCCAAAGCCAGCACAAGCCCAATGATTAAAGGGAGTTTTGACGCTTTTTTCTGTGCGCCCTCTGTCTCGACAGTTTCGTCAGTCATCGCAGGTTCCAAATTCTTTGTCCCTGCAACTTCAACCACACAGAAACTAACCGATTGTTAAGCCTGTTGAGGGAAACAGTTTGTGACGGTCGTGCAGAAAGCGCGATCCCACGGAGAACAGACGTGCAACAATTTTTGAATATGTGGACAGGTATGGACATGCGGCGACGGGTGATCGTCGTGTTGGCCACCATTGCAGTTTTTGCGACCGTATTGTCATTGGGTCGGGTCGCCACAAAACCAGGAATGTCCCTTCTTTATAGCGGTTTGGAAAGCGGTGCCGCCGGCGAGGTTGTGACGGCCCTTGAACAACGCGGCGCGATTTACGAAGTGCGCGGCGGCTCAATTTATGTGGCCAACGGCATGCGCGACGAGTTGCGTATGACGCTCGCAAGCGAAGGTTTGCCCGCTAACACGACTCAGGGTTATGAGCTTCTCGATTCGCTGTCCGGCTTTGGCACCACTTCGCAAATGTTTGATGCCGCTTACTGGCGCGCCAAAGAAGGTGAGCTGGCCCGCACCATTGTTGTCAGCCCTTTAATCAGCCAAGCCCGCGTGCATATTGCCAATGCGTCTTCAAACCCATTTCAACGGCATATTAAACCGTCCGCCTCCGTGACGATCACCACGCCTGCCGGGGATTTGCCAAACAAACACGCCCAGGCCCTGAGATTCCTTGTGGCCTCAGCCGTATCCGGCCTCTCTCCAGAGGATGTCGCTGTTATTGATGGCAGCGGCGGTCTTGTTGGCGTGGCTGATGAAACCACCACCAAAGTGGGTGACAACAAGGAAGAAGAAACTCGCCTT
This sequence comes from Shimia sagamensis, assembly GCF_900182745.1. Taxonomy (GTDB): domain Bacteria; phylum Pseudomonadota; class Alphaproteobacteria; order Rhodobacterales; family Rhodobacteraceae; genus Shimia; species Shimia sagamensis. The sequence goes on from NZ_FXTY01000001.1 coordinate 833,608, forward strand.
GCCGTGCAACGTATGTTGGAAGCGCGGGTTGGTCCGGGAAATGCGGTTGTTGAAGTCAGCATTGAAACTGTGACCGAAACTGAATCCATCACAGAACGGATTTTTGATCCAGCCAGCCGGGTGGCAATCAGCACAGACACTGAAGAGCGCAGCACCGATTCCCAGAATGCGTCCGGTCAGGTGACCGTGGCTTCCAATTTGCCTGATGGTGATGCTGCGGAGAATTCTGGCTCCACAAATCAAAACCGCGAAACACGTGAGCGCATCAATTACGAAGTCTCTGAGACCCAACGTGAGATTCTACGTCAACCGGGTGCGGTAAAACGTATGACCGTTGCGGTTTTGGTCAATGGCACGCAAACCGAGAACGATCTTGGTGAGCCCGTGGTGGAACCCCGCCCGGACGCTGAACTTGAGGCTCTGCGCGAACTGGTGGCCTCTGCCGTTGGGTTTGATGAAAATCGGGGTGACGTCATCACCTTGAAGTCGATGAACTTCCAGCCGGTTCTGCCAATGGGCACCACCGCGGAATCCTCCATGTTCAAAGGCATGGAACTGGATCTGATGTCGATCATTCAAACCGCTGTTCTGGCCATCGTAGCGCTGGTCCTTGGGTTGTTTGTTGTGCGCCCATTGCTGGCAGGTAACGGGAACCGTGAGCTCAACGAACTGGGGGACGCCCCAATGCTGCCTGACTTTGGTGGTGACGATGATTTCCCGGCCATGGCGCCAATGATGGGCGAAATGGGCGGTGCCGATATGGGCATGGCAATGGGCATAGGCGATATGGGCGGCGAAGTAGGTGGTTTGCCAGATCTCGGCGGCCTGCCGGCGCTGGGCGGCGATGGTGGCGGTATGTCACAATCTGACGCCGCAGACCGTCTGCGTGGCCTGATCAGCGATCGCAAAGAAGAAACCGTCGAAATTCTCCGCCACTGGTTGGATGATCGGGAGGAAGCTTGATGTCGATTTCACATTTGTTTGAAGATTTTGGCGGCATCAATGCACCAGAGCCTGAACCAATCGCAGTTCCGGATGAAGGCAATGAAGACGAAATGCTCGAATCATTTGAGCAGGGCTACAAAGCGGGCTGGGATGACGCAATCAGCGCCAAATCTGAGGAGCACGCCAGCGTGTCTGCAGCGCTTGCCGGTCGTTTGAATGATTTGTCCTTCACCTACCACGAGGCTCGGGAGGCAATTCTCGCAGACCTCGCCCCGACGGTGGAAAAGGCCATTATGACTGTCCTGCCAGAGCTGGCCCGACAGGCGGTTGGTGCCTTGGCCGTGGAGCAGCTGAACAAGATTGTGCGCGAAAACAGCGAGACGCCCGTGGTGCTGTCCACGGCGCCGGACTGTTACCAGCCGGTCATTGATGTGATGCCCGAAGACAAAAAGCTGCCTGTTGAGGTGGTGCGCGACGAAAGCCTGGCAGAAGGCCAGGTGCGTTTTGAGTTTGCCCAACGCGAACGCCTGATTGATCTCAGCGAGGTTCTGGAAGCCGTCGCTGGCGCCATGACCGCGTTCACACATGAAACACGCAAGGAGGCCCAGAATGGCTGATCCAACTCTCAAACCCGATTCCGGAAACCCGTTCACCTCTGTGCCCGTGGAGATCACCATCTCTGTCGGCAAGGCGCGCCCGCTTATTGGCGATCTGCTGAACATGAATGAAAATTCCGTTCTGGCACTCGACAAACGTGTGGATGATCCGGTCGAACTTTATGTGGGCGACAAACTCATCGCACGTGGCGAGCTCGAAGAAATGGAAGGTGGACAAGAAGGCCAACTGGCCGTGCGTCTGACCGAAGTGGCAGAATTCGAAAGCCGCTTGGGATGATCCGCGCGGCATTTCTTGCCGTCACCTTTTCGACCGTCTTTCTCTTTATGGCAGATCCGGCCGCAGCGCAGGATCTGTCCCTTCCGATAACCGAAGACGGCTCGCTGACGGCACGCAGCATTCAAGTATTCCTTTTGATCACGGTCCTCAGCCTTGCGCCGGGGATTGCGATCATGGTCACCTGTTTCCCTTTCATCGTGACGGTGCTCTCGATCCTGCGACAGGCCATTGGTTTGCAACAGTCGCCGCCCAATATGATGATGGTCTCTCTGGCGATGTTCCTGACCTATTATGTCATGGAGCCAGTGTTCACCCAGGCCTGGACCACAGGGGTGGAACCCCTGATGGCGGAGTTGATCGACATTGAAACTGCCTTTGAGCTGACCGCGGAACCCTTCCGTCAATTTATGGCCGCGCGCCTGGACCCGGACACTTACACGCACCTGGCATCCTTGCGCCCTGACACCGTGGACACGGCCCCAGGCCCTGATGCGCCGTTGTCGGTTCTGGTGCCCAGCTTCATGCTGTCAGAAATCGCCCGCGCATTTCAAATTGGCTTCCTAATCTTCCTGCCGTTCCTGATCATCGACTTGGTGGTTGCCGCTGTGTTGATGTCCATGGGGATGATGATGGTGCCCCCTGCCATTGTGTCCTTGCCATTTAAGCTCTCGTTTTTCGTAATTGCGGATGGCTGGAGCCTGATTGCAGGCAGTTTGGTGCGCAGTTACTTCTAGCTCTTCACGCGCCGCTTCCCTTTTGACGCGGCGCGTGGCACACAACGGAGAGTGCAATCCGTTAGCGCAATCAGGCGCGGAGAAGTCCCATGAATTTGAAAGCGACCCTGCTGGCCCTGCTGGCCTTTGCGATCTATTCGACTCATGATGTTGTGGTGAAACACCTCGGTGCAACGTTTTCGCCATTTCAGATTGTGTTCTTTTCGGCCTTGTTTAGCTTTCCGCTGATCACCTTGATGCTGGTGCGCGACCCCACACATGGCAACCTGCGCCCTGTACACCCGTGGTGGGTTGCGCTGCGATCGCTCTGCGTTGTGATCTGCCCAACCGCAGCCTTTTACGCCTTCTCCGTTTTGCCCTTGGCGCAGGTCTACGCGCTGCTGTTCTCCACTCCGCTCTTGGTCACGGTCTTGGCCATTCCCGTTCTTGGCGAAAAAGTGGGTATCTGGCGTATGCTGGCCGTGCTTGTGGGTTTGGTCGGCGTCATGATCGTCGTGCGCCCCGGTGCGACTGACCTTAATCTTGGCCATCTCGCTGCTTTGGTGGCTGCGGGTACGGCAGCTCTGCAATCCGTAATCGTACGTAAAATAGGCCAAGATGAGCGTCGCGTTGTGTTGATGCTTTATCCGCTGTTGATCAGCGTAGTGGTGATGTCCGTCGCTATGGTCTTTGTGTACCAACCTGTCGCAGGGCCTGATTTGGCCGGGTTTGCCGTCGTGGCCGTCTTTGGCTTCGTCGCCACTTTGTTGATGGTGTCGGCTTACACCCTTGGTGAGGCGGCTCTGGTGGCCCCCATGCAATATTCACAGATCATCTGGGCGGTGTTCTTTGGCGTGCTGCTCTTTGATGAAACCCCGGACATGGCAACTCTTCTTGGGGCGGCTGTCATTGTGGCCAGTGGTCTCTTTATTATTGCGCGTGAAGCTACCGGTGGCACGTCTGAACAAACCCCTGTTTTGCGCACACGTTCCCGGGGTCTATCGCCAGGCAATTTCCGCGTGAGCCAAGCTCTGCGCCGGACTGAGCGCGATGACAAAATCTGAAATCTGCGAGCCAAGATCGAGATAGGCTGTCAGTCCAAGCAACTGAAAAACGTCGCATAGGAGTCTTTTTCTGCTATGTCCCGAAACAACAAAACCCCGCCATTGGCGGGGTTTTGTTTGAAAGTGGTGAGCCGTGATGGGTTCGAACCATCGACCTACTGATTAAAAGTCAGTTGCTCTACCAGCTGAGCTAACGGCCCACTCTCTGTGTTGGTGCGCGGTTACTAAGCCGACTGACCGAAGGGGTCAAGCCGATTCTCAAGAAAAATTTCGCCATACTGGAAAAGGATGTTCAACGGGCGTATATGCGCCCAATGGATACACGTGTTGAAACCCCTTTGGCGTTCATGAAAATGCATGGGCTGGGCAATGATTTTGTCGTTGTAGATGCCCGCGCGCGCGCCTTAGCGCTGACTGAAAACCAGATAATGGCCATTGCGCACCGACAAAAAGGTGTGGGATTTGATCAGCTTGCGGTGATCACCCTTGGCAAGAAGGGCAGCAACGCCAACGCGCATCTGACGTTTTACAACGCGGATGGCTCAACCTCAGCAGCCTGTGGAAATGCCACCCGTTGTATCGCGCGACACTTAATAAATGAGTCGGGTGCTGAGTCGCTGACACTCACCACAGATCGCGGCACATTGGTTGCCCGCGAGGCCGGTAACGGACTGGTCTCCGTGAACATGGGACATCCGCAACTACGCTGGGAGGAGGTGCCTCTGGCGCACGAAATGGAGACGCTGGAGTTGCCCATCGAAGGTGCGCCCACCGCGACCGGCATGGGCAATCCCCACTGCACCTTCTTTGTGGAGGATGTGGACAGCGTGGACCTCGAAGCTTTTGGCGCGGCGCATGAGTACCATCCGCTGTATCCCGAGCGCACCAACGTACAGATCGCGCAGATCGTTGGTGAAAACCACATCCGTATGCGGGTTTGGGAGCGCGGCGTTGGCACCACTTTGGCGTCTGGTTCTTCTAGCTGTGCCACTGCCGTGGCTGCCGCCCGTCGTGGTCTGACAGGGCGCGAAGTTCAGATTGATCTGGACGGCGGCACACTGTGGATCAACTGGGCGGAAGATGGCGTCTGGATGACTGGCGAAACCGAACACGTCATGTCAGGCAGTTTCACACCTGAATTCTTGGAGCGGCACAAATGACCGCCTCCCCGCCAAAGTTTACCACGCTTGGCTGTCGCCTGAATTCTTACGAGTCCGAGGCGATGAAAGACATGGCGCAATCTGCCGGTCTGGAAAACGCTGTGATCGTGAACACCTGCGCTGTGACCGCAGAGGCCGTGCGCAAGAGCCGCCAAGAAATCCGCCGCCTACGCCGCGACAATCCTGATGCGCAGATCATTGTCACCGGCTGTGCCGCACAGGTCGAGCCCGAGACGTTCGCCGCCATGGGCGAAGTCGACAAGGTCATTGGCAACACCGAAAAAATGAACCCCACCACATGGCAGGGCATGGCCGCCGACTTCATTGGTGAGACCGAAAAGGTGCAGGTCGACGACATTATGTCGGTGACGGAAACCGCCGGTCACTTGATTGATGGCTTTGGCACCCGCTCACGCGCCTATGTACAGGTGCAAAACGGCTGTGATCACCGCTGCACCTTCTGCATCATCCCCTATGGCCGCGGCAATTCCCGCTCGGTTCCAGCTGGTGTGGTGGTTGATCAGATCAAACGTCTGGTGGACAAAGGCTTCAACGAAGTTGTGCTGACAGGTGTGGACCTGACCAGCTGGGGCGCGGATCAGCCGATGCAACCGAAGCTGGGCGATCTGGTGATGCGCATCCTGAAACTGGTGCCAGACCTGCCCCGCCTGCGGATCAGCTCGATTGACAGCATCGAGGTAGATGAAAACCTGATGCTGGCCATCGCGTCGGAGCCGCGCCTGATGCCGCATCTGCATCTGAGCCTGCAACATGGCGATGACCTGATCCTCAAACGCATGGCCCGCCGCCATTTGCGCGACGACGCTATCCGGTTTTGTGAAGAGGCCAAAAAGCTGCGCCCAGAGATGACCTTTGGTGCGGATATTATTGCGGGTTTCCCAACCGAGACCGACGCGCATTTTGAAAACTCGCTGAAGCTGGTGGGCGAGTGTGACCTCACTTGGCTGCACGTCTTCCCTTATTCGAAACGCGATGGCACTCCCGCAGCCAAAATCCCTAGTCAGGTGAATGGCAAAGTGATCAAAGCCCGCGCCGCGCAGCTGCGCGAAGCCGGAGCAGCGCAGGTGGAGAAGCATCTGGCGGCGCAGCTTGGCAAAACCCATCATATCCTGATGGAAAATCCGAACATGGGGCGCACGGAACAGTTTACCGAAGTCACGTTTGATGTACCACAAGAGGAAGGCGCCATTGTGACCGCTTCGATTCTTGATGTGCGTGGGCAAAAACTGGTGGCCTAAGCGCTTGGGGGCCAGCCCCCAAACCCCCGAGATATTTCCGGAAAGAGAAAACAAGATGTCTGAATTGCCAATTCTCTATTCCTTTCGTCGCTGCCCTTATGCCATGCGCGCACGATTGGCGGTGGCAGCCTCCGGCGTGGTGGTGGAGCTGCGGGAAATTCTGCTGCGCGATAAAGCTCCGGCCTTTTTGGAGACCTCGCCAAGCGGCACGGTGCCGTGTCTGAAAGCTGACGCGCTGGTGATTGATGAAAGTCTGGATGTGATGATCTGGGCGCTTAAGCAAAGTGACCCGGAAGCGTGGTTGGACATGCCGGAAGCAGGCCATGACCTGATTTCGGAGGCGGATGGTCCGTTCAAAGCTGCGCTGGACCACACCAAATACCACACACGATATCAAGACCTTGACCCGGAGGAGTCGCGCGCCAAAGCCATGCGATTATTAGGCACACTGGATCAACAGATTGGCGAGAAGCCTTGGTTGTTTGGCGACACACCCAGCCTGGCGGATATGGCGATTCTACCTTTCGTGCGTCAGTTCGCTTTTATCAACAAAGCCCGCTTTGATGCCGATGCTGGCCTCAACCTGTCCCGTTGGCTGGAGGCTTTCATCGTGTCTGAACGTTTTGCCGCGATCATGCCAAAACTGCCGATGTGGCGCGAAGGTGATGTACCGGTGCGGTTTGAGCGTGCAATAGCGGTTGCCAATCCGTAATCGCCCCTGCACGATCGCGCCAAAGTAGTGACGAGGCGCGTATCATGCATCCCAATCCAGCCTTTCGTGGCACCGCAGAGGACAAAAACCTGGCCTTTGCCAAAGAGCGAGGCTTTGGTGTGTTGGCGATTTCTGCACCCGACGGTGCGCCAATGATCAGCCACGTGCCGTTTTTGCTGTCTGAAGATGGCGACTCCGTGGACCTGCATCTGGTGCGCTCCAACCCAATGGCCCGTATCGTCCGCACTGAGACGCCTGCGCGTTTGGTGGTCAGTGGCCCGGACAGCTATGTCTCACCAGACTGGTACGGGGCCGCCGATCAAGTCCCAACTTGGAACTATGTCTCTGTACATCTCACCGGCCAGCTTTCACCGCTGCCACAAGATGATTTCCCCGACCTTTTGGACCGCCTCTCCGCGCATTTTGAGGCCAACCTTCTGCCAAAGCAGCCTTGGACTCGTGACAAAATGAGCGGCGATAGTTTTGAGCGTATGCTTCGCATGATTGTGCCGTATCGCCTGACAATCGAGGATGTGCAGGGCACCTGGAAGCTGGGCCAAAACAAACCAACCGAGGCGCGCCACGCCGCTGCAGATCAAATGGCTGCCTATGGTTTTGGCAGCGAGGCCCGCGAACTCGCCGCCTTGATGCAATCCCCTTTTGCCGACCCCGACACGGAGTAACCGAGATGTCCAAATTGCAATTGATCCATTCCCCGGCCTCACCCTTTGTGCGCAAGGTGCGCGTCACTTTGGCGGAGACCAATCAGACTGACGATGTCGAACTGACTCGCGTGCATACCACGGCTTTGAAAACCGCTGATGAAGCTGCGGCGGCCAATCCGCTGGGCAAAATTCCCGCGCTGGTGCGCCCGGACGGCCCCGCGATTTACGACAGTCGTGTGATCTGCCGCTATCTGGTGACCCGAGCCGGTGCCGACCTGTACCCCGAAGACCGCCTTTGGGATGTGCTGACGCTTGAAGCGACCGCGGATGGTGTTCTCGAAGCGGCCGTGTTGATGGTTTACGAAAAACGTCTGCGCCCCGCAGAAATTGTCTTTGATGATTGGCTCAACGCGCAATGGGGCAAGGTTGAAGGCGCGCTGGATGCGCTTAACGAGCGTTGGATGAGCCATCTGTTTGGCCCGCTGGACATGGGGCAGATCGCTGTTGGTTGCGCGCTGGGTTACCTCGATTTTCGCCATGATGATCGCAACTGGCGCAAGGGCCGTGATGGGCTCGCGGGCTGGTATGCCGAGTTCGCCAAGCGCGAGAGCATGCTGGCAACTGCGCCAAGCGATTAAGCTGGGAGAAAGTGCGACACTCAAATCTTTAGGTGATCGGGCGGTCAAATTGATCTAAGCTGCATGGCATAGATTTTTTGACCGCACTTTTTTGCGGTCGACCTGATTTGAGAAAGTGTCCCATATGGACAAAGGACCTGATCCTGTCCAAGAAATGCGGCAGGTGAATGTGCAGCAGAAGGCCTATTATGAGGCCACAAGCGCCGGATGGATTTCTCCGGTTAACTCTTTTGCTACCAACCTGTGGTCCCGCCTTCGTCGCCGCGCGATGGTGGCAGTGTCTCGTGAGGCACGTGCCGTGGTCTACGACACACACAAAGCCTGGCTAGGAATCCTATCCGACAAAAAAGTGCTTGATCTTGGGGCTGGTGCTGGCTCGCCTCTCAGTGGCTATTTGGCAGCCAATGCCAAAGAATATCATGCCGTGGAGTTGAGCGGCATGCAGCTGGATCAGTTGCGCAAACGGATTGGTGACTCGCCCACCCGGCATTTCATTGAAGCCGATTTTCTCGACCCAGAAACCACTGACAATGATTTTGATGTGATTTATGCGCACGCCGTGGTGCATCATTTTCGCTACATTGATGTGTTGCTTGCGACGGCTCAGAACAAGCTGGCTCCCGGTGGCCAGATGATCACCTATGACCCCTGCCAAACCTGGGTGCCAATTCGAGTGTTCCGAGCGCTTTTCCGTCCGTTTCAGTCTGATGCTGAGTGGGAATTTCCACTTACACGGTCTGCAATGCGCAGCATCGAAGGGCGTTTTTTGGTGAACCAGTGTTTTGGCGTGTTTAATCGAGGCAAATGGGCGTTGATTCTCGGGGTGTTGGCTCCGCGCCTAGCTCAAAAACATGGAGATCGGCTGTTTTTATCTGATTTTCAGCCGGGTGCGGACACCCGGCTCACGTCCAGTTTGCACGTCTCATACGACCTGAGGAAACGCTAAGTGCCGTCCAACCTATTCCGCTGCAACGGGCGTTTCTGCCTTCTCCACCTTCACAGCTGAGAACTTGAACTCCGGGATCTTTCCATAGGGATCAAGCGCCGCATTGGTCAGGATGTTGGCCGCCGCCTCCACATAGGCAAACGGCAGGAATACATTGTCCGGCGCCACTGCGCGGTCTGCGCGCGCCATCACGGTTACAGAGCCACGGCGTGTGCTCAGCGCTACGTATTCCCCGGCTTCCACGCCCAGCTTGCGCAGGGTCGACGGGTGTAGCGAGCAGTTCGCTTCTGGCTCCAGCGCATCCAACGTGCTGGCCCGCCGCGTCATTGACCCGGTGTGCCAATGTTCCAGTTGACGCCCGGTGATCAGCACCATTGGATACTCATCATTCTGCTTGTCATCCGGCGGGATCACCGACGCTGGTGTGAAGCGCGCACGTTTGTTTTCACGCGGGAAGCCATCACCAAACACAATTGCCTGACCTGGATCTTCTGGCGACAGAGACGGGTAGGTCACCGCCTCGCCCTCTAGCCGCTCCCAGGTGATGTTGTCGAGCGACCCCATGTTGAGCTTCATCTCGGCAAACACCTCTTTGGGGTGGCTGTAATCCCAGTTCAGCCCCAAGCGTTTGGCCAGCTCCACCTCAATCCACCAGTCTTCTTTGGCCTCACCCGGCGGTGGGGTCACAGGGCGACCCATCTGCACCTGACGATTGGTGTTGGTCACGGTGCCGGATTTCTCATACCAGGCTGAGCTTGGCAGGATCACATCAGCATAGTTGGCGGTTTCTGTGAGGAAAATATCCTGCACCACCAGATGGTCGAGCATCGCCAATGCAGCGCGCGCATGATCCACATCCGGGTCCGACATCGCCGGGTTTTCACCCAGAATATACATGCCTTTGATGTCGCCATCATGGATCGCATGCATGATCTCAACCACGGTCAGACCTTTCTGATTGGAAAAGTCTTCGGACTGCCACACATCGGTGAAGGCAGAGCGTACGCCATCATCCATCACCGACTGATAATCCGGTAGGAACATCGGAATCAGGCCCGCATCGGACGCCCCTTGCACGTTGTTCTGCCCGCGCAGCGGGTGCAGGCCTGCGCCCGGTTTGCCGACATTGCCGGTCATCAGCGCCAGTGAAATCAAACAGCGTGCATTGTCGGTGCCGTGAATGTGCTGGCTGACACCCATGCCCCAGAAAATCATGCCCGCTTTGCCCTTGGCGAAGGTCCGCGCCGCGTCACGCAGAAGCTCTGGATCGATGCCGCAAATCGGCTCCATTGCCTCTGGGCTGAAATCCTTTAGGTGCGCGGTCATCTCTTCCCAATTCTCGGTGAACTGGGCGATGTAGTCCGCGTCAAAAAGCTCCTCTTCGACAATCACATGCATGATCGCGTTGAGCATCGACACATCCGCACCCGGCTTGAATTGCAGCTTGTGTGAGGCGTGTTTGCCCAACCCCACGCCGCGTGGGTCACAGACGATCAGCTTGCCGCCACGTTTGGCAAATTGCTTGAAGTAGGTTGCAGCCACCGGGTGGTTCTCGATTGGGTTACAGCCAATGGTAATGGCGACATCCGCGTGTTCGATCTGATTGAACGTTGCTGTGACAGCGCCAGAACCCACGTTCTCCAACAACGCCGCCACTGACGACGCATGGCAAAGCCGCGTGCAGTGGTCCACATTGTTGTGGCCAAAGCCCTGTCGGATCAGCTTCTGGAACAGATAGGCTTCCTCATTGGAGCATTTCGCGGAGCCGAATCCGGCAACGTTTGTGCCTTTTTCCGCCCGCAGCTTGGCCAATCCGCCTGCCGCCGCATCCAGCGCCTCCTCCCACGTCGCTTCGCGGAAATGTGTGAGCAGATTGCCGGGGTCTACATTGAGCCCCTTTGCCGGTGCGTCGTCACGACGGATCAGTGGCTTGGTCAAACGGTGCGGGTGTTCAATGTAGTCAAACCCAAACCGTCCTTTCACGCAAAGCCGGTTTTCATTCGCAGGCCCGTCAATGCCTTCGACATATTTGATTTTGTCGTCTTTGACTTTGAACTTGATCTGACAGCCCACGCCGCAATAGGGGCAAACGCTGTCCACTTCACGGTCATAGTCCGCGCTGTCCCCTGCACCATCTTCATCCAGCATGGTTGCAGGCATCAAAGCCCCGGTTGGGCAGGCCTGCACACATTCGCCACAGGCCACACAGCTTGAGGCGCTCATGTCATCGTCCTGATCAAATACAATCTGGGCATTTGCCCCGCGCCCGCTCATACCAATGACATCATTGACCTGCACTTCACGGCAGGCGCGGACGCAGAGGTTGCAGTGAATACAGGCATCCAGGTTCACGCTCATCGCCACATGTGACGCATCCAAAAGCGGCACAGACTCCGGTGCTTTGGCCGGGAACCGAGACTGTTCCACCCCAACTTGCGCCGCCATGTCGGTAAAATGGCTGCTGGCGTCGTGCTTCACCTCGGGCTGATCCGCCGCCAAAAGTTCGATCACCATCTCTCGCGCCTTGGTCGCCCGATCGCTTTCGGAATGCACCACCATGCCGTCGCTGGCCTCGCGGATGCAGGACGCAACCAGCGTGCGCTCACCTTCCACCTCAACCATACAGGCGCGGCAATTGCCATCCGGGCGATAGCTTTTGGCCGGTTTGTGACACAGATGTGGGATCACAAACCCTTGCCCATTGGCGGCGTCCCAAATGGTGGTGCCCTCAGGCACAGTCACCTCTTTGCCGTTAAGGGAAAACGTCACGGTATTGGTCTGGCTGGCGTCAAGCATGGCGACCTCGCTCTTTATCGGTGTTGGTCGATCAGGATGGTGTTGCCATCCGGATCTTGCAGCATCAGGCTTGCAGGCCCGTCTGAGGCGTCATCCGCCTCACTCATCAACGGGAGTCCGTCCGCCTTCAGCTGTTTCTGCAATTCACGCACATCGGTGAATGTGTCGGTGTTTTGTGCGCTTTGATCCCAGCCGGGATTAAACGTCAGGATATTGCCCTCGAACATGCCCTGAAACAGCCCGATCACATGATCGCCGTTTTTCAGAATGCACCAGTTCTGGTCCGGTTCACCGCCCATCATTTCAAAGCCAAGCTTCTCGCAAAACGCACGGCTTGCGGCCAAGTCCTTCACCGACAAGCTCACTGAAAACGCGCCCAAATCCATTTGCGCCATGCTAAATCTCCTCACCAAAATGCTTCATCACAAGGCGGATCGGATTGGGCGCAGCTTGCCCAAGGCCACAAATGCTGGCGTCACTCATTACTTGACACAGGTCTTCCAGCAGGGGCTGATCCCAACTGTCCGCTTGCATCAGCTTAACAGCTTTCTCACATCCCGTCCGGCACGGTGTGCATTGCCCACAGCTTTCATCCTCAAAAAACCGGAGCATATTGAGTGCCGCGTCTTTGGCGCTGTCGTGATCCGACAGCACCACAACAGCAGCGGAGCCAATGAATGTGCCAAGCGGTTGTAACGTGTCAAAATCTAGAGGCACGTCTGACATCGAAGCCGGCAGTAGCCCAGAGGAGGGGCCACCAGGTTGAAACGCTTTGAAACTGTGTCCGTCCATCATGCCGCCAGCGGCGTCAATGATGTCCAAAATGGTCGATCCGGCAGGCAGCTCATAAACGCCCGGCGTTTTTACGCGACCAGACACCGAATAACTGCGCAAACCCTTGCGCCCGTTGTGCTCAACCGAAGACATTGCCTCGGGGCCTTCGCGTGCAATCCGCGCCACCCAGTACAATGTCTCAACATTGTGTACCAAAGTCGGACGATTGAAGATGCCAACTTGGGCCACAAACGGTGGACGATGACGTGGCAACCCGCGCTTGCCTTCGATCGACTCGATCATCGCGCTTTCTTCGCCACAGATATAGGCGCCGGCGCCACGGCGCAGATCAATATACCCCTCAGGCACAAGTCCAGCCGCCTCCAGCGCGGCAATCTCACGAGTCAATATCAACCGAACCGCCGGATACTCGTCCCGCAGGTAGATAAAGCAGGTCTCTGCTTCCACGGCCCAGGCCGCGATCAGCATGCCTTCCAGAAAGAGGTGCGGGCGGCGCTCCAAGTAATAACGGTCTTTGAACGTGCCCGGCTCGCCTTCGTCGCCGTTCACCGCGAGGTAACGTGTACCTTCGTTGGCGCGCACAAATCCCCACTTTTTGCCTGTCGGAAAGCCAGCGCCGCCCAATCCGCGCAGACCACTGGCCAGAACCCGCTCCTGCATCTCTTCCCAGTCACCAGTTTCGCGCAATTTGGTCAGCGTGGCATAGCCATCTTCCGCCTGATAGGCGGCGAAGTCTTCATAGTCTGGAATACGCGCGTGGGTGTCCCCCGCCGCAATGGCCGTTTGCACCTTTTCCACAGTGGCGTGGTCAATATGGTTGTGACCCAGTTCCAGCGTGGGCGCGGTGTCACAGCGTCCCATGCAGGGTGCACGCAGCACCCGCACTTCGGATGGATCCATGCCATCTTTTAACGCTTTGTGCAGCTGTTCGGCGCCGGCCAACTCGCAAGACAGCGAATCACACACGCGGATGGTTAGGGCAGGGGGCGGTGCCTCGTCTTCCGCAACCACGTCAAAGTGGGCATAAAAGGTGGCAACCTCATAGATTTCAGCCTGACCAAGGCGCATTTCTTCCGCCAAAGCACGGATGTGCGCGGCGGACAAATGCCCGTAAGCATCTTGAATCAGATGTAAAAACTCGACCAAAAGGTCGCGCCGTCTGGGCATTTCACCCAAAAGCGTCTGCACCTCGGCCAATGCGGCGTCATCGACCTGCCGCCCCTTGGGCGTGCGTCGCGATTTGCCTGTGCCTTTTTTCTTCCAAACACCTTTGGATTCGTCCAGCGGTACCATGGTCACCTCCCTGCCAGATGGCGTACGGTGACATCACTCATTCTGATAATCAATCAGGCAAAACTTAAGTTGCCATAACTTTTGCTTATGTTGTGCTGAGCCCTAACGTCCGCCGCAGGGCTTCAACCGTGGACAGGCCTGGGTCACGGTGCGGTGAAACCAGACTTACATCTTTCTCTTCCTCAGGAGAGGTGAGGGCAAGCGCGACTGTGTTGGGCATATTTCCCAAACAGTTAACCAGCCCAGCTGGGATTACCGTTGCAGCCACGCCATTGGCTGCCATCAGCATCGATGCCGTGAATTCGCCGGTTTCAGCGACCACATTTGGCACTTCATTTATTGTTCGAAAGATCAGGTCCAAAATCCGTCGATTCTGCATGCTTGGATCAAGCAGGCTTAACGGTAGCGCCGCGGCCTCCGCCCAACTGGCGGTGCCGGTGACCCGTGGCGCAAGAGCTTTCGGCGCCAAAAGCATGTAACTCTCATTGTACAGATGTTCGACCCGCACCATTTCCGGCGACACGCCTTCGCCATAGGTGATGCCTGCGTCAAACACGCCGTTTTCCAACCCCTGCTGGATTGCAAGTGATGATACGGTTTGCAGGCGCACGCTGATCCCGGGGTGGGCAGTGCGCAAATGTCGAACAGCGTCCGCTGCAAAACCAACGGCTGTCGGAATCACACCAATGGTCAGCCGCCCGGTGATCTCCCCCCCAGCAGAGCGAAAGTCCTCCTCCAGAAGTTTCACACTGTCCATGATCTTGCGGGAATGGCGCACAAGTGCCTCGCCTTCTGGTGTGAACCCCAAAAAACGATTTCCGCGTTTCACGATTGCCGCATCAAGGCGTTCTTCCATCTTTCGGATGCGCATGCTGAACGCGGGCTGGGACACGCCACAGTCTTCCGCCGCGCGGGCAAAATGCCCATGGCGGGCCAGTGAGGACAGAAATTCGAGGTCTTTCAGGCTGATCACTGTGCCGCTCCGCTTGGCTGTGGTGCAAGCTCTAGCGGCTTTGTCATGTCTGCGCCAGCGCCAGCGATTCGATCTGCACCCCCATGTCTCCCGAAGTTGAAGGCAAGAATATTGCGCCCAATCGCCTGAAAAACCGTGTCATTAAGCGCGACAAGGGGACGCGACAGTACAAGATAAGCGAATGTTCGCTGGACGGGTTGCACCACCTTCGTTAAATAGCGGCGGAGAGAGGCTGCGGGTAACTGCGGCCCGAACCGATATGGGCCGCTTGTCGGCTGAAAAATGGAGGAACCTCGTGTCCCACGCAGAAGATCACGAAGGCACCCGGAGAGACTTTCTCTACTACGCCACCGCCGGCACAGGTGCCGTGGCTACTGGTGCTGCCGTCTGGCCGCTGGTCAATCAGATGAACCCCTCCGCCGATGTGCGCGCGCTCTCCTCGATTCGCGTCGATACGTCTGGCATCGAGCCCGGTACGCAGCTGACCGTAAAATGGTTGGGTAAGCCGGTGTTTATTCGCCGCCGCACCCAAACTGAGATCGACGACGCCCGTGCCGTGAGCATGGATGATCTGTCCATCGACCAAGAATCTCAGAACGCCAACAAGCCTGGCACCGACGCTGCGGATGAAAACCGCGCGATGGATGAAACCGGCGAATGGCTGGTGATGATGGGCGTGTGTACCCACCTCGGCTGTGTGCCTTTGGGCGACGGCGCGGGTGACTTTGGTGGTTGGTTCTGCCCATGCCACGGTTCGCACTACGACACCTCCGGCCGCATCCGCAAAGGTCCGGCTCCTGAAAACCTCCATGTTCCTGTTGCCCGTTTTGAGGGCAGCGAACTGGTCCTCGGATAAGGAGACGCGCGCATGTCTGGTATCCCACACGATCACTACGAGCCCACAACCAAGGGCGAAAAATGGGTTGAAAGCCGCCTTCCGATTATCGGTCTGCTGTACAACACCCTAATGATTCCAACGCCAAAAAACCTGAACTGGTGGTGGATTTGGGGCATCGTTCTGGCGTTCTGCCTGGTGCTGCAAATTGTCACCGGCATTGTTCTGGTGATGCACTACACCCCGCACGTTGATCTGGCGTTTGCTTCCGTTGAGCACATCATGCGCAACGTGAATGGCGGTCATATGATCCGCTACATCCACATGAATGGCGCCTCGCTGTTCTTCTTTGCTGTCTACATCCACATCTTCCGTGGCCTCTATTACGGGTCCTACAAAGCCCCGCGTGAGATCACATGGATTGTTGGCATGATCATCTATCTTCTGATGATGGCCGCAGGCTTCATGGGCTACGTTCTACCTTGGGGTCAAATGTCCTTCTGGGGTGCTACCGTGATCACCGGCCTGTTTGGCGCGATCCCGTTCATCGGCGAAGCCATCCAGACCTGGCTGCTGGGTGGACCAGCGGTGGACAACGCCACGCTGAACCGCTTCTTCTCGCTGCACTATCTGGTGCCGTTTGTGATTGCCGCTCTGGTGGTTGTTCACATCTGGGCGTTCCACACCACAGGCAACAACAACCCAACCGGTGTTGATGTGCGCAAGGGTTCCAAAGAAGAAGTCAAAAAAGACACCCTGCCATTCTGGCCTTACTTCGTGATCAAAGATCTCGTTGGCCTGGCAATTGTTCTGACCATCTTCTTTGCGATTGTTGGCTTTATGCCAAACTATCTTGGTCACCCTGACAACTATCTGGAAGCCAACCCGCTTTCGACACCTGCACACATCGTGCCGGAATGGTACTTCCTGCCGTTCTACGCGATCCTGCGCGCCTTCACCGCCGACGTTTGGGTTGTGATGGGGGCCAGCTGGATCACCGGCGGCATCATCGATGCGAAGTTCTTTGGTGTTCTGGCGATGTTTGGTGCGATCATTGCGATGGCTCTGGTGCCATGGCTTGATACCTCCCGCGTGCGCTCCGGTCGTTTCCGTCCGATGTTTAAGTGGTGGTATGCGCTTCTGGTTGTCGACTTCATCGTTCTGATGTGGGCCGGTGCAATGCCAGCCGAGCCGCCATACTCCACCATCTCTTTGATTGGTGCGACGTACTGGTTCGCTTACTTCTTCGTGATCCTGCCGATCCTTGGTGTGATCGAAAAGCCGACAACTCCGCCGGCCACCATCGAAGAAGATTTCAATGCCCACTACGGCAAACCTGCTGAATAAGAGGAAACAGGATTATGCTTAAGAAACTTAGCATTGCTGCTTTGGCCGCCCTGTCCTTCTCGGCAGGTGGTGCGATGGCTGCAGGTGGCGCTGGCCACATCGAAGACATCAACTTCTCCTTTGAAGGTCCGTTTGGCAAATTCGACCAGAACCAACTTCAGCGTGGCCTTCAGGTCTACACCGAAGTGTGTTCGGCCTGTCATGGTCTGCGCTACGTGCCTCTGCGCACGTTGGCGGACGAAGGTGGCCCGCACCTGCCAGAAGATCAGGTGCGCGCCTACGCGGCTCAGTTCGACATCTTTGATCCAGAGCTGGATGATGATCGCCCACGGTCGCCAACCGACCATTTCCCAGAGAGCGGTCTGGCAGAAGCGCCTGACCTCAGCTTGATGGCCAAAGCGCGTGCGGGCTTCCACGGCCCGCAAGGCACCGGCATCAATCAGCTGGTCAAAGGCATGGGCGGCCCAGAGTACATCTACTCTCTCCTGACCGGATACACCGGTGAAGAGAAAGAAGAAGCTGGCACCACATTCTACGAGAACACCGCCTTCCCAGGTGGTTGGATCGCCATGGCGCCGCCGCTGTACGGTGAGGATGTGGAGTTTGCTGATGGCCACTCCAACTCTCTGCACCACGAAGCAGAAGATATGGCGGCTTTCCTGATGTGGACCGCAGAGCCCAAAATGATGGCACGCCAGCGCGCAGGCCTGATCGGCGTTCTGTTCCTGTCGCTGCTGAGTGTGTTGCTCTACCTGACCAACAAGAAGCTCTGGGCGCCAATCAAAGGCAAAAAGCTCAACCTCTGATAGGTCGAAAAGCCTTCAAATTCCATCGCCTCGCCGGGTCACCCTGGCGGGGCGTTTTCATTTTTTGCTTTGGAAATCATTAGAATCAGGCGCAAACTGGATCAGGCGACGGGACTCATAGGACCGGAGGCCTCATATGTTTCGATCTTTCACAGCATTGTTGATCCTGCTTTTTGTGAGCAGCAGCCCGGTTTGGGCCAATCCTGTTACGCTAACAGAGTCCGACGACTGGCGTATTCGAGCCACGCTTGGATTGTTTGCCGCAGCAAAGACCAATGGCAACGTGACCGTGGCGGGCAACACTGCCGCCTTGGACATGAATTTGCGCGATGCGTTGGAGCATTTGGACTTCACCGCAACCGGCCGGTTTGAGGCGTGGCATGGGCGATTGGGTCTGATTGCAGAAGGGCATTACATTGGCCTCAGTGAATCTGCCTTGATCTCCTCCGGCCCCGGCGCAGGCCGATTCGCAGAGGTAGAATCAACACAAAGCTGGCTGGGGCTCTTGGTGGGATACCGTGCTCTGAGTGGCGAGATGGGTAATGGCCGCCCCTTTGCCTTCGACGTGCAAGGCGGCGCCCGCTACAATCGCCTCACGCAAAGTGTCGTGGGCATCGGTGGGTTGGTGGATGTGGGCGGCACTGAACGCTGGTGGGAGCCCGTGGTGGGCGCGCGTTACGCTTGGGAGATTGCTGACAGCTGGACAGGAGCCATCGCGGTGGACGCCAGTGGGTTTGGGGCTAACGGAAATGATCTCGCTTGGAGCGCCAATCTCGCCATTTCCAAACAATTCAATGAACGATCATCGGTGGTCTTTGGCTGGCGTCACTACGACATCAACTTTGAAACCACCCGTTCGGACGGTGCCTTTGGGGCGGACTTCTACTCGACCGGTCCCTTTATTGCCTACGCCTACACGTTCAAATGAGTGCACTTCATTCGGTGAGTTAGATACAAAAAAGCCGCCCAAAGGCGGCTTCTTCTTCGTTGTGATGTAAGTCTTGCGACTTAGCCCTGACGCGCTTTGAAGCGTGGCTGGGTCTTATTGATCACGTAAACGCGGCCCTTGCGGCGCACGATCCGGCAATCGCGGTGCCGGTTCTTGAGCGACCGGAGCGAGTTCTTGACCTTCATGGGTCTTCTCCTCATTTCGCGGCGCGGCATGCGCCTAAGGTTACGGAATCTCTCAGAGTGAGAGATGATGAATTCATGGTGGGCGATACTGGGATCGAACCAGTGACCCCTTCGATGTCAACGAAGTGCTCTACCGCTGAGCTAATCACCCACTTTGCCAACACAGATACGACACCCCCTAACAAAGGGGGCGCGGAAACACCGCGCCAGTGGCGGTCTCTATAAAAGGAGTCGCAGAGGGGATCAAGGGCTTTTGGCGTAGTAATTTTTGCGGCTATAGTTTGAGGGAACAGGAGACACAATGGAAACCCCCGCGTACCGCATTTTTGAGCCGGAAACCGTGCAAACGTCGGTGGTGTTCGCCTCACCGCACAGCGGTTGTGACTACCCGGAATGGTTTATCCGCCGCTCTCTCTTGAATGCACATACGATTCGCTCGTCTGAAGACGCATATGTCGATCACTTGTTTGCGGATGCCCCCAAGTATGGCGCGCCATTCTTGGTTGCGCAGGCGCCACGTGCGCTGCTGGATCTCAACCGTGCTGCAGAGGAGTTGGACCCGGCTCTAATACAAGGGGTGCGAAAAGTGGGGCACAACCCCCGCGTGGCCTCTGGTTTGGGCGTGATCCCCCGCGTGGTTGCCAATGGACGTGCAATCTACCACGGAAAAATGACCCGGGCCGAAGCCGACGCCAGAATTGACGCATATTGGCGTCCGTACCATGCCGAACTCCAGGCTTTGCTGGAGGCCGCCCGCGAAAAATTTGGCGAGGCCATCTTGGTGGATTGCCACTCTATGCCCCGCGAGGCCGTGGAAAGCGCCACACGTCGCGGTGTACCACGCCCCGAAGTTGTGCTCGGTGACCGCTTTGGTGCCGCTGCGGATGTGGAGCTGGTTGATCAGATCGAAGCAGCCTTTTTGAAGGCGGGCTTTGTTGTCTCCCGCAACACGCCTTTTGCCGGGGCGTATGTGACACAGCATTATGGTCGTCCGCTTAAAGCGCAACACGCGGTTCAGATTGAAATTGACCGGTCGCTCTACATGGATGAGGCCAGCATTCAGCCAAATTCCGATTTTGAAAACTTCCGCGAACGACTGACGCAAGTGATTGCGCAAATTGCCGGCTTGGGCCAGCCGGAGACCAACAGCCTGGCCGCCGAATAGGCGGAGAAACGTTGACCCGCGCCACGCAGTTGATAAGGCTCTGCGCAAACACAGGAGACCAGAATGTCCAACGCTTTAATTGTGATTGATGTGCAAAACGACTTTTGTCCCGGCGGCGCCCTGGCCGTGCCGGAAGGTGATCAGATTGTCCCCGGCATCAACGCTCTTATGGCGGAGTTTGACACCGTAGTCCTAACCCAAGACTGGCATCCGGACGGCCATTCATCGTTTGCCAGCAGCCACGACGGCAAATCTTCATATGAGCTGATCGACATGCTTTATGGCCCTCAGGTGCTGTGGCCAGACCACTGTGTGCAAGGCAGCAAAGGGTCGGCCCTGCACGCCGACCTCAATGTGACTCGCGCCAACGTGATCATCCGGAAAGGCACCAATTCGGCGATCGATAGCTACTCTGCGTTTTTTGAGAACGATCACAAAACCCCAACAGGATTAGACGGTTATCTCAAGTCTCTGGGTGTGTCTGAGATCACTATGGTTGGACTAGCAACTGACTTTTGTGTTCAGTTTTCCGCTTTAGATGCAGCCCGGCTAGGCTTCAAAGTCAGTGTGCGCCAAGATCTCTGCCGCGCGATTGACCTAGATGGCTCCCTTGCGAATGCTGAAAATGCCATGGACGAGGCAGGTATTTCTCGCATTTGAGGAATGATCTTGTTGGTTTGTTAACCAAATTTCGGTCATTTACCCTTCATTAGTTGTCTGTGAAGATTTGGAAATGGCTGCGGAAATTCACGAGCTTAACCGGGCCCTTGAGGCTTTTGATCAACGCAACACACCGGAAGGTTTGTTGCTTAGATATGCTCGTGGTCGCCTGCGCCATTTCTTTGCACGACAGTCTCTCTCTCTGTTTGGTGCGCTGATCCTGGCTTTCACCGTGTCGCCTCTGATAGGTCTGGCGGCCCTTAGTGTCTCTCTGTTTGGTGAGCTGCTGGATACCTATGTACTGCGAAGAGTGAAAAAGCAGCTGCAACGCGGTGTGTCGGTTAAGCAGGTACAATACAAAACCACCGTCACAGCTTTTGCACAGGCTTTTGGGTTGTCTGCCTTTGTGGCAATCCTTTGGCTGGCCATTCCGCGCGAAGCGGCCCTGTTGCTCTGTTTGGCTTATCTTGCTGCGGGCGCAGTCAATGCCGTCATGGCGCTGCCCTTCCACCGACGGGCAGCGGTCGCACGTCTTTTGGTATATGGGAGCACTGTTGTCGGGCTGTTTATTGCGGATTTTTTCGTTCTGCATTACCAGCGGGAGCAGTTTTTTTACAACGTCGCCGCCACATTGATGGTGGCTTATACGATGCTGCCATTTGTCAGCTACGTCACCACCGGCCGCCTGCGGGATTTGCGTCAACAGCGCCGACAAATCGAGCAGGGGCTTGAACTGGCCAAAGCCAATGCCTCTTTACAGGAGCGTCAAAGAGAAGGCCGCAGGCTTAGCTCAATTGCCGAAAATGCCGTCGACAGCATCATGATGCTGGATGCGCAAGCCAACACCCTATGGGTCAATCCTGCGTTTACCCGAAAAACCGGGTACAAGCTGTCTGAAGTCGTTGGCAAACACCCCACCCAGTACCTGCATGGTCTCAGGTCCGATCCCGCAACCCTGCGGCGCTTCACACAGGCGATCAAAGACGGCGTGGCGGCCCATGGTGAAAACGTCAATTACACCAAAATCGGCGCCGCTTTCTGGGTGGAAACCAATCTGTCCCCGGTGTTTGATGATCGCGGAAACCTTGAGATGGTTGTCTGTGTTGATCGCGACATCACGCTCAAAAAACAGCGCGAGGCGGAATTGGCGGAGGCCAAACGTGCCGCAGAAATGGGCGAGCGCGCCAAGACCGCCTTCCTTGCCACCATGAGCCACGAAATCCGCACCCCCATGAACGGCATTATCGGCATGTCAGACCTGTTAAGTGATGCGAAACTCAGTTCAGAAGAAGCGCTTTATGTTCAAACCATTCGCCATTCTTCTGAGGCGCTTCTAACCATCATCAATGACATTCTCGACTTCTCAAAACTTCAAGACGGGCACTTGAAGATCAGCTCCATTGCCTTTGAGTTACAGCCTTGTTTGGATGAGGTGGTTAACCTGATGCGCCCTCAGGCGGCTGCGAAGGGCATTCCGCTGATCATCGAGACTGCTGACAACCTTCCGCGCACCGTGTGGGGGGATGACGGGCGGTTGCGTCAGATCCTGGTGAATGTGATCGGCAATGCCATCAAGTTCACGGAAACCGGCAACGTGACCGTACAGGTTGGCACTGTCAAGGAAGGTCCGGATCATGGGCTGGAGATTTCGGTGACCGACACAGGTATCGGCATCGCGCCCGATCGGATTGAGCATGTATTTGATCAATTTGCGCAGGCCGACGCGGCCACCACCCGCAGGTTTGGTGGTACCGGTTTGGGGCTCGCCATATCCCGCCAATTGGCGCGGATGATGGGCGGCGATGTTATCGCAACAAGTGCCGTGAATGTTGGTTCGTGTTTTGTCATCCAAGTGGACTTCCCGTCAGTCAATCTGCCAGCAAAACGTGTGACGGATCCAGATGTTATGCCGGACCCAACAGTGTTTGATGGCAAAACTGTCCTTTTGGCGGAAGACAACCGCACCAACCGTTTCCTCGTTCAAAAACTGTTGAAAGACTTGCCGCTCACCTTGGTGACTGCCGTTAACGGTAAAGAGGCGGTTGAGATGGTGAAGGAATACCAGCCGGAGATCGTGCTCATGGACATGTCCATGCCGGTCATGGACGGGCTTGATGCCACCCGCTTCATTCGCCACCAGATGTCGAACCAACCCCATATCATTGCCTTGACCGCCAACGCATACCGCAGCGACCGTCAGGCCTGTTTGGAGGCTGGTATGAATGGTTTCCTGCCCAAGCCAGTGCGGCGTGCGGAGTTGTTGAGAGCCATTGCGCATGGGCTTGAAAGTCGCACAACAGCCGCACGTATAGGGTGACACACCCTTAGGGGCTTTCAGGCCTTTGATTTTCTGGGTATTAACGGCGAAACAAGACTGTGAGGACCAGAAAATATGGTCGATATCGCCACCCGCGTCTGGAACCACAAATGGAAGATTGACCCGATTGTGCGGTCACTCATCGACAACGACTTCTATAAGTTGCTGATGTGTCAGTCGATTTTTCGCAATCGCCCTGATGCTCATGTCACCTTTAGCCTGATCAACCGGTCTTCCAACATCCGTTTGGCGGAGCTGATTGATGAAGGCGAACTGCGTGAACAACTCGACCACATCCAATCGCTTTCCCTATCGCGTGGCGAAAGCACATTCCTGCGCGGCAACACTTTCTATGGAAAACGGCAGATGTTCCGTCCCGACTTTATGGAGTGGTTCGAAAACATGCGCCTGCCGGACTACCATCTGGAAAAGCGCGATGGCCAATTTGAGCTGACCTTTGAAGGCAAATGGCATGAGGTCATGTTGTGGGAGATTCCGGCTTTGGCGGTGCTGATGGAGCTGCGCGGCCGTGCCGTGTTGCACGACATGCGCAAGTTTGAGCTGCAAGTGCTTTATGCCCGTGCCATGACCAAGCTCTGGGAGAAAATTGATCACTTGCGCACCTTGCCGGACTTGCGGATCGCAGATTTCGGCACCCGTCGCCGTCATTCCTACTTGTGGCAAGATTGGTGTGTGCAGGCCATGGTCGAAGGGCTCGGCAACAACTTTGTCGGCACCTCCAACTGCCACATCGCCATGAAGCGTGACCTTGAGGCGATTGGCACCAACGCGCATGAACTGCCGATGGTGTTTTCAGCTCTCGCCGAAAACGACACGGCGCTGCGGCAGGCGCCTTACAAAGTGCTCGCGGATTGGCATGACGAACACGAGGGAAACCTGCGCATCATTCTGCCGGACACCTATGGCACCGAAGGCTTTTTGAAGGGCGCACCGGATTGGCTTGCAGGCTGGACCGGCATTCGCATCGACAGTGGCGATCCCGCCACGGGCGCGGAAACCGCCATTCGGTGGTGGAAAGCGCGCGGCGAAGATCCAACCAAAAAACTGGTGATTTTTTCAGATGGTCTGGACACCGCCAAAATAGCCGAACTGCATATGCAATTTGCCGGCCGCGTGCGCGTGTCCTTTGGCTGGGGCACATTGCTCACAAACGATTTCCGTGGCTTGACCCAAGACGACGGCCTCGCGCCGTTCTCGATGGTCTGCAAAGCCATCAAAGCCAACGGCAAGCCCACGGTCAAATTGTCGGACAACCCGAACAAAGCCATGGGTCCTGCCAGCGAAATTGAACGTTACAAGCGCGTGTTTGGCGTTGGCCAGCAGGAAGAAATGGACGTGATCGTCTAAGCGGTCTGCATCAGGAACTTCTGAACCAAGGCCACCGTACCGGGATCGCGCAAAATACGTGTGTGACCCAGGCCTTCGGTGACCTCAAGATCCGCATCCCGCCACGCTGCAGCCACCAATTGTCCTTCCGCCAAAGGCACTTGCCGGTCGCTGCGATCATGCAGGATCAGTGCCTTCTGTGACAGGACCGACGCATTGAGCGGCGTGCGAAATTCATCAAACGCCCGCCCATACTGCGCTTCTATCAATGCTTGTGCACGCCCCGTGACTTTCTCTGTGGCACCCAACATGCGCCCGGCCTGCGCCAAATAGGTGCCCGGATACACCGGCGGCGCAATCAACACCGCCCTCTGCGCGGCCATGCCAAGCCGCAACGCCGTGGCCAATGCCGCGCCCCCCATAGAATGTCCGATCACCGTGTCAAACGGCCCTTCCTGCGCGGCAAACATCTCCAGAGCATCGACAAAATCAGGTAGGGCGGCATGACCTTTGGGCGATTTCCCATGTCCTGGTGCATCAAATCCAACAACCTCATAGCCCACCGCGACCAAAGCCTCTGCAAATCCGCTGAGCTGGCTGGCACGCCCGCCAAACCCGTGCATTACAAGCACCTTACCTTTGGGCGCGGCGTTGTCAGGTCGCCATCGGTACACGGACAAGAAACCAAAATTTCCAAACCGTCGCCGTGAGTACTGCGCCTGCGTCATAGCGCGATGTTCCCAGTGGCGGACAGAGGGGCGGGGAGGGGTGGTGAACAGGTCTGCCAGTCGCGCCGCAGCCGTGTCCGGTGATGTGCGTGACATCAGCCATATTTGGCTCCGCAGAGCGGCCAACAGCGTCAGCTTCCTGATCTGAGGCAACTTACGCCGCCGCCGCACAACTGAGGGGACACTGCTGTCGATCATGGTAGCCTCCTGAACTAAATTCGCACTGAGTTCCAAAATAGAACGCACTATCTTAATAGGTTCCAAAATAGAACTGAGTCAAGGTCTGTTTTTGGAACCTATTGGGAAAACCAATCAGAAGTGCTAGATGTCAGACATGAAATGGACTGATCTCCCCAACGAAGGCTGCTCTGTGGCCCGTACCATGTCAGTGCTTGGTGACCGCTGGACGCTATTGATCCTGCGCGACACGCTGTTTGGCATCCGCCGCTTTGATGACATTCAGAAACGGTTGGGAATCACACGCCATGTGCTCTCCGACCGCTTGAAGCGATTGGAGACCCACGGCCTTTTGGAGCGCAAACCATATCAGGAGCGCCCGCCGCGACATGAGTATCACCCAACCCAATCCGCCAAAGATTTTGTGCCGGTGATGCAAGCCATGACAGGTTGGGCACAAGCCCACTTGCCCACGGACAAGCCGGAACCCTACCGCTTTCTCGACCGAAAAACCCGCCAACCCACAGCGCCCAAGGTGATCGACACCAATACGGGCACCGAAATCACCGCAAACTCAATCTGGGTTGAGACCAACCGCGATTAAGCCAAATAGCGCTCTGCCATGGCAATTGCGCGTACGGCATAGTCCCGCACCGCCGGATGGTCATCGGCATAGCGGCCGATCACCCAGCCGCAAGACGCCATCGCCCGCATCACGGTAAAGGCCTCCAACAGTTGCGCCGCGCCCTCCGGCAAAGCCCGCACAGAGGCATAGCCTCGCAACAAAGCTGCGCCCAAGGCCGCCTCATTGGCCTGATCCCAATTCTGCGACATGGCCACGCCCAACTCGTACATGCGAAAGCCAAACACACCGTCGTCAAAATCGATCAGCCGCGTTTGCCCGTCTTGTACCAACACATTCTCCCGCAACGCATCCGCATGGATCAGCCCAAAATCACCCCCCGCGTCCGCATGCGCGCCAATCTCAGACTGCAATTTTTCACGACAGGCCAACAACAGCGCGGCCTCAGTCTCAGACAGGCTGGCATTCTCCCAGAACCGCCCCCAAGATGGGGCCTCTCCGAGCAAAGCCTCCAGATCCAAAACTTCACGCTCAAACGCCTCCGGTCGTGTCATGGCATCACTTGCCACATGCAACCGCGCCAGTTCCGCCCCCAAGGACTGGTGCAATCGTTCCTGCTCCGCGGCCTCCATCTCTAGCGGCACGCCCCCTTCGCCCAGAGGCTCACCTTCGAGCCACGTCACCAACGAGGCAACACGTGCGCCGCCAGTGGCCAACACATCCCCCGCCAAAGTGCGGATCGGCTGCGGCACCACCATACCGGCGGCAACCAAAGCCTCGGACCACCAGAGTTCAGAGCGGATCGCATCATCACTCTGATAGCCGGGCCGGTGTAGCCGCAACGCCGCGCGTTGCCCGTCCGGTCCCGCCGCCTCCAGCACAATATTCTCTCGGTTCTTGATCAACCGAGGTGTCATTTCCACACCCCAAGCCTTCAGCGCGTCCTGTGCGGCAAAAATGGCCTCTTGATTGTTCATTGCACCGCCTCAAATGCTGCGTTCATGGTCTCCACCAACAGATCGGCATTGCCGCGATCAAACGCACAGGGCGGGCGAATTTTCAAAGTGTTGTCGTACCGACCTTCGCTGTGCAGCAGCACGCCACGATTGCGCATTTCGTCGATCATCGCCGTGCAAATCTCGGTGGCAGGCTTTCCGTCGCGCCACAGCTCCACCCCAAGGAACAGCCCAGACCCGCGCACATCAGCAATCACGTCATACCGCGTCTGCAGCTCTTTTAACTGGGCCACCGCATAGGTGCCGACATCTGCCGCATTGGCGACCAAGCCTTCGTCCTCAATCACATTCAGCACCGCATGCGCCGCCGCTGCGCTCACAGGGTTGCCGCCAAAGGTGTTGAAGTATTTGAAGCCATCCTGAAAGGCGGTCAGGATCTCTGGCCGTGTGATCGTCGCCGCCACCGGATGTCCGTTTGCCATCGGCTTGCCCAGCGTCACGATATCCGGCGCAAAGCCCAGCTTTTGATGTCCCCACCAATGGCTGCCAATCCGGCCAAATCCCGGCTGCACCTCATCGGCAATCACAATGCCGCCGGCTGCTTTCACCGCAGCAACCGCCTCATCGAGGAATCCTTTCTCCAGTGTGGGGAAACCCTCGTTGGCAAAGTATGGACATATGATCAGCGCAGACAGCCCATGCTCAGACGCCGCAAGCTCGGCAATCGCCGACTTCACCGCTTCAGCAAACGCCGCCGCCTGACCCGCTCGAGTGCCGCCAACCGGAGCCATATTGTCCGGTGCAGGCACACGCTTCACATGGTCTTTGAACCCACCAATCGGGGTCTTGGAACTGTTGAGTTGGCTCACCGCAGAGGTGTTGCCGTGATAGGTGTTGTCAGTGGTGATCACACCGGTCTTGCCGGTCACTGCCTGCGCCATGCGCAGCGCCACATCGTTGGCCTCAGATCCGGAACAGACCATCACCATGCTTGTCAGATCATGATCAAATTTCGCAGTCAGCGCTTCGCCGTAATCCAGAATACCGTCATGCACATAGCGCGTATGGGTGTTCAGCGTGGCGGCCTGTTTGGCAATCGCTTTGACCACACGTGGGTGGCAATGCCCAACGTGTGGCACGTTGTTGTAACAGTCCAGATACTTGCGACCATCTGTGTCCCACAACCAAACCCCTTCGCCTCGTGCTAGGTGCACAGGTTCTTTGTAAAAGGTGGTGACATGTGGCCCCAACAGCCGCTTTCGCCGCGCCAAAACATCCGACATGGATTGCTCCCTCAATTTGCTCCCGCGCCATTACTGCGCCCGAAGCAGAGAGGCTGCAACCCCGATATCAGTCGTCGCGAGAGACCTTGCCGCGCATTGCTTTGACGTCCCCTCGGACCTTTTTGGATTTCAGGCGGCGTTGCTGGCTGCCGTAGGTGGGTTTGGTTTTTATGCGCCGCTTTGGCGCCACCAAAGCTTTGCGGATCAACTCGACCAAGCGGTCCCGCGCGATGTCACGGTTGCGGGCCTGGCTGCGGGTTTCGTCACATTGAATGATGATCGCGCCTTCTTTGGTCCAGCGTCGTCCGGCCAACCGCTTGAGGCGTGCCTTCACCTGCGGAGTAAGCGCAGGTGCGCGTGCTGCCTCAAAACGCAGCTCCACCGCGGTGGCAACCTTGTTCACATTCTGCCCGCCGGGTCCGCTGGCACGCATGAACTGCTCAGTCAGCTCCCAGTCTTCAATTGTGATCTCATCGCTGATCCGCAGCATGTGTCTTTCCGCGTTGCGCGGCCTATCCATTAAGATTTACGCCTTGGTATGCGCCGGATATTCGCACCACCGCAATACAGTCGTAGTACCGACGTCATACCGACGTGGTTTTTGGGTGACTTTGGGAGGTTAATTCGGCAGCAAAAAGGGCCGCTTCCCGCGTTGGAAGCAGCCCTTCGAGATGATTGGAGGTGCATCGGTTAGGATCACACCAATTCGGACTTTACGTCAGCCAAGGGCTGCCTCAGCTGCGCTCCCCCCAAACTGTTCCGACCTCGTTCTCCATAGCTTCTCTAGACAATGGGCACCTCCCTTCAATTTGTTTCGCGTATCCCCAGCCTGCCACAGGTTGGAGATATGTCAAACAAAATCATGTGGTGCGCGCTGTCAAAGACCCCACGATCATGCGGAACGGCACAAGAGCAAGCAGCGCCAGAGAGAGTTTTACGCACCAGTCAGCGATACCGAGGCTCACCCACAGCGGAACCATCGGACCCGTGCCCAGCAGTGGCAGGATTTCTCCGGCCCAGCTCACATCGTTGCCAGGTTCGATGAAAGAGAGTGCGCCGCTGAAAGCAACAGTGAAGAAGATTGCGGTATCCACAGAGGAGCCGATCAACGTCGAGGCCAACGGTGCCCGCCACCAAGCGCCCTCGCGCAGCCGATCAAAGATAGCAACATCAATAAGTTGCGCTGTCAGGAAGGCGAGCCCGGAGCCAAAAGCGATCCGCAAAGTCACGGCTGGATAGGTGAAGCCGTCGCCTTGCAGCATGATCTTGGTACCAATGAAGGAGCAGATCACACCCACGATAAAACCAGCAAAAACCACTTTACGAGCGGCGGGGCCCCCATAAACACGGTTCATGACGTCGGTCACAAGAAAGGCGAGAGGATAGGTGAATGCACCCCAAGTCAGCCACTGGCCAAAGAGGAATTGCACAAGAATATTGGAGGCTACAACGATGGCAGCCATGGCAATGATGCCAGGAAGATAAGTCGTTTTCATTTGTCTGAGCCCGTTTTGTCAAGGTAGCGGCGACTTGGCCCCGCGACCGCCGCGAGACGAGGCGCTCCTACCGTGGGTCGGTCCTCAAATCAAGCTTTATTGAGGCAGCGCATATTCCACGATTTCTGTGCGTTGAACCAAACGAAAGTTGTCATCAGAGATCATGGTAAGACGAATGCGGCCTAACTTGTCTTGCCAAACGGCAATCCCTTCCAAATTGTCGTGAGACCCTATGCCTTTGCGAAGCAAAAGTTTTTCGTCACTCACGGTGCTCCTATCGATGGCAAAACTGCGCACCTGAACACGAAATCCAAGGCCGTTGAAGTCACGCTCCAACAGATAAAGACGCCCGTCCGGTCCGAAATCTGCGCCCACAGGCTGAAACTGTTTCTCGCGAGGCAAGGTAAAGGTTTTCTCCCATTGGCCTTTCTTCAAGGTGAAGACCTGCGCGATGGTCTCATCGCCGATCGGCTGCTCGGGAATCGCAAAAATCTTGCCCCAATTGTTGATTGCCAAGGCTTCAAATCCGCCATTCAACTTCATTTGGTTGAACTCTTTGCGCCATGGCATGCCTTGGGCCTTGGCACCTGGCATGGCAAATCTATTCAGGCGGTGTTTGCCCTCAAAAGACACTGTCAATGCCCCGTCTTTTTGCAACACCAGCCCTTCGCTATCGCGGAGGCCAGCTTTGGCGGGAAACTTGCCGGATGTGTTCAAAACCGGAAAAGCTTTCACATTTTCAACACTGGTAACGGCTTCGCCTGCGCGCTGAAAATCTCCCGTCACAAACATCCCGCGATCAGAAATCGCCACCATCTGGCGGCCATCAGCGGACAGCTCAATTCCTGAAAAGCCGCCAAACCACCCCTCGTGAAGGCGCCATGTATAGGTTGAAATATGCATAGCAAGATCGTCGGAGTTGCTGCCACCAAGACCGCGCCCCGCCAACAATCCGGCACTGAGAAAACATGCCGCTACGGCGATTGCAAAACTGTGACGCATTGTTGCGGGAGGTCCGTCATTTGAAGTTCACGCCGTGGCTGTCGCTTTGGCGCATTTGGATCAGGAGGAGGTGGGAATAGAATGTCCTGCACCCATTGTCTTGCGTCGTCACAGCCATCACCAGGGGGGGGCGGATCTTGGTTCACACAGCCAGCGGTGCCGCTTGGGCACTTAAGACGCACATGGAAATGATAGTGATGCCCCCACCAAGGCCGAATTTTATGCAACCACGCGCGATTTCCTTTTTCATCGTCACACATCTGCACTTTCGCGCCTGGGAAGACAAAAATCCGAGCAACCCTCGGATCACTTGCCGCTGCCTTTAAAATTTCATGATGTTGTTTGGTCCAGCTGCTGTTCACATAAGCGCCTTTGTCACGCCGCATAGAAATCGATGAGATGTTCTCCCGCTCGGTGGCCGTCAGGTTAAGCCTGTCCGTGGGTCGCATCCAGATATCAATATCCAGTCCCAATTGGTGTGAACGGTGTCCTGTCAACATGGGCCCGCCACGAGGTTGGCTGATATCGCCAATATAAAGCCCGTTCCATCCGGGCTGGTTTGCAGCTTTGGCAGACAGGTCTTTGATGTAAGAAATTGTTTCGGGGTGGCCCCAGTTCCGGTTACGTGACAGTCGCATAGCCTGCCATGTTGGACCGGTTTCTGGCAGCATATCTCCGCCAGCAAGACACCCTTTGGAATAGCCACCAAACGGTGCGCTTGATTGTTGCGAAGCCGCTGGCTTCGCCCCAAAGAGTTGCTTGGCCTGAACACCTTGCATGCTCACGGGAACCTGCTGTTGCGTGGAAACAGCAACCGTGCGCTCCGGCGCTTCGTTTTTGCATGCCGCGAGCCCGATTAGGGCGAGAATGGTTAAGAGGCGGTACCCCATGTTTCTCTATCTCCCTGTGGATTGACCCAGCGTAGCAGGATCAGCCCCAACAAGAAAAGCAAGATCACAGGGGAAACGCCCAGTCGCGCCGATCCGGTAATTGTGGTTGCCAATCCGATAAGGATGGGGGCGATGAAAGCCGTGGCACGTCCCGATAGGCCGTACAGTCCAAAGCTTTCCGTTGGTACTGCAGGGTCCGTGTGGCGCACCATCAACGACCGGCTGGACGCTTGCAAAATGCCGCCCATACCGCCAATCAACGCGCCCGCCGCCAGCATAATGATATCAGGCAGCTTGCTGCCTTCAACCAATGGAACCCCAAACAAAGCGTCACGGGACATGTTAACCAGGACGAAGCACAGCAGAATAAGGACCCAGATTGCAAAAATCACCACAGGTTTGGGGCCAATGCGGCTGTCGACTTTGCCGCCGATATAACAAAACAGGGTGGCTGAGGCTGCACCGATGATGCCAAAAATGCCAACTTGTGGCACGGTCCAGTCCAGGACGTTGAACGCATAAATGCCACCAAACGCATAAATTCCGTTTAGTGCGTCGCGATACAGCATGGATCCGATAAGGAAGTTAAGCAGGCTACGGCGGGCCTTCAGATTTGCAATAGAGGTTTTGAGAGTTTTGAGGGCATCCGATACGGTACCACGTGTTTTGGCAACCAACGGGTCATGCACCCACAGGAAATACGGTACCATAAAGACAAGAAACCAAATTGCAGTAAATGGCCCAACGGCACGTGTGCCCTCGCGCGCTTCAGGGTCGAGCAAGCCAAACCCAGGTGCCAGCCCAACAATGGTTACGCCTCCGCCCTGTTCAGCAAAGAAAATCAAAACAAGAATGAGGGCAAGCAGGCCGCCGAAGTAACCAAAAGCAAAGCCGGAGCCGGAAATTTTTCCAATCTCTTCTTCGGTGCCCAGGTCCGGCAACTGCGAATTGGTGAAGATTAGAGCATATTCCGCGCCGATGAACCCAATCGAAAACACAAGTAGCATCCAATACATGTTGGAGCCATCTGGTGCCGTGAACCACAGTGCAGCTGCGCCAATCACATACATGATAGAGAAGCCAATGATCCATGGGCGCTTACGGCCTCGGGTATCTGCCAACGCGCCAAGGAAAGGTGCGCCAACCCCAATCACCAGACCAGCCAACCCCATATTCCAGGCCCAAAGTGTCTGCGCGCTCGCTTTCGCCGCAGTCTCAGACTGGCCAGAATTCATGAAAAATTCAGAGGCCACCGAAGCAAAAAAGGGCCCAAAAATAAAGGTCACAAGAAGCGTGTGGTACGGCTGGCTCGCCCAATCAAAGAAGAACCAACCCCAAATGCGCTTGCGCGCCGAAACGTCTGACATCCGCATCCCCCCGGACTTTGTTTACACTTAGACGGGATGTCACAACCTTAGCAAGTTAATCCTGCATCGGAGGCCACGGTCTGGTGGTTTCCGCGGCAATCCAGTTGGCCACCCATTCCGGCGCTTCAGGAGCTTCTGTAATGTTCCCCATCTCCGCCAAAACTGTGTCAGGCGTTACAATGCCGGCCTTGTCGGTGACAGCGGCCCGGTACAACGCATGGTTGGCGCATTCGCCGTTTTGCTTCCACATGGATTGTTCCAGATAGATGAAGCGCTTGTCCCAAAACACAGCTCGGCTGCGCATTTCGACCTTTTCAAAAGTTCGGATGCGTCGGCGATATCGCACGGTTGTGCCTGC
Source organism: Shimia sagamensis (assembly GCF_900182745.1). Taxonomy (GTDB): domain Bacteria; phylum Pseudomonadota; class Alphaproteobacteria; order Rhodobacterales; family Rhodobacteraceae; genus Shimia; species Shimia sagamensis. The sequence goes on from NZ_FXTY01000001.1 coordinate 866,912, forward strand.
CATCGTCATGCTCCACTTTTTACGGCGCAGCACCGCAACCAAACCGATCCTTTGCGCCAGCGGAATGCGGCCAAGATCAAACAGGGTCAGTGTGCGCCCGTTGTTGAGTTCCATCCAGAGGTCGATGTCGGACGGCCAACACCGATGTGCGGACACATGGGTCCCAGTTAGCGGCAAATGCGATGCGTTGCGGAATTTGATCAGCTCTTTGACCATGCGCATGATGGGATACATGAGGCTTTCCTTTGACCGTCCTTCACTGCGCTGTGCAACACATCGTCAACCGAGATTCCAGCGCAGACTTGTGCTTTGACGCAACGGTGCTTAACTGTGCCCCAATCGGAGCAAAGGAACCTCTCATGATGGCAATTTATGGCCCACTGAAGCTGATCTTGGATATCGCCTTCTTCTTTATGCTGGCACATATCATCATGAGCTGGCTGATCAATTTTCAGGTGCTGAACCTGCGTCAGCCGATTGTGTCGCAAATTTGGACCGGCCTGAATCGGCTGTTGGAGCCAGTTTATGAACCGGTGCGCCGTGTGATGCCGGATACACGTCCTTTGGATCTCGCGCCTTTGGTGGTGTTTGTCATCATCATTTCTCTGCGAGATTACATTCTTCCTGCGGTTCTTCTTGGCTAACATACGCCTTCGGGCTTGAGGCTCCCGCTTGCCTATGGGACAGTTGCGGGAAACGTAGGTTGTCCCATCAAAAAGGTGAAGAATGCAGGCCGCAGCCACGGTTCTGAGCGATGTTTTTGGCTTTGACGCCTTCCGCCCGGGACAAGAAGATATCGTGGAAGCTGTCACACGTGGTGACAATGTGCTTGCTATCATGCCGACCGGCGGTGGCAAATCTCTGTGTTTTCAACTTCCTGCCCTTATTCGTAGTGGCGTCACTGTTGTGATCTCCCCTTTGATTGCGCTGATGCGGGATCAAGTGCGGGCATTGCGCGAGGCAGGCGTTGAGGCCGGAGCGTTGACCTCAGGCAATACCGAAGAAGAAACCGCACAGGTTTGGGATGCTCTTGATGCTGGCCGTCTCAAACTTCTCTATATTGCGCCCGAACGTTTGGCCTCGGGCGCTGCGCTGGGCATGTTGCGTCAAATTGGGGTTGGCCTCATTGCCGTCGATGAGGCGCATTGTGTCAGCCAATGGGGCCATGATTTTCGGCCCGACTACCTGCGTATTGGAGAATTACAGCGGGCGCTAGATGTGCCAATTGCGGCTTTTACAGCCACAGCTGACGCTGAAACCCGCAACGAAATTGTCGAGCGCCTCTTTGGTGGCGTATCGCCGCAAACTTTCCTGCACGGGTTTGACCGGCCCAATTTGCATTTGACCTTTGCGACCAAAGACACACCACGCAAGCAAATCTTGCAGTTTGCTGGGGCCCGCAAAGGGCAGTCCGGAATCGTCTATTGCGGTACTCGCGCCAAAACCGAAACCTTAGCCAAAGCGTTGCGAGAGGAAGGCCATCTCTCGCTCCACTACCACGGCGGCATGGACCCACAGGAACGCCGTGATACCGAAGTTCGATTTCAGCGCGAAGATGGCCTGATTGTTGTTGCCACTGTCGCGTTTGGCATGGGGGTTGATAAACCTGACATCCGCTGGGTTGCGCATGCCGATTTGCCCAAGTCGATCGAGGCCTATTACCAAGAAATCGGTCGTGCAGGACGGGATGGGGCTCCGGCCGAAACGCTGACATTGTTTGGTCCAGATGATATTCGGTTGCGCCGCTCTCAGATTGATGAGGGTTTGGCACCTCCCGAAAGGCGTGCGGCGGATCATGCACGCCTGAATGCACTACTGGGTTTGGCGGAAGCTCTGGAGTGCCGCCGCGTGAACCTGTTGCAATACTTTGGCGAAACCGAAGTCACATGTGGGAAGTGCGATCTTTGTGATACACCGCCAGAAGTGTTTGACGGAACAGTCGCAGTGCGCAAAGCTCTGTCTGCCATTTTGCGTACAGGGGAATGGTTTGGCACCGGTCATCTGATTGACATTTTGCTTGGCAATGACACTGACAAAATACGTGAACGTGGGCATGATACTTTGCCAACTTACGGTGTTGGCACTGAGTATGATAAACGCCAATGGCAAGCGGTTTTCCGGCAAATGATGGGCCATGATTTAGTGCGCCCCAATCCGGAACGTCACGGCGCGTTGACTATGACAGATCGTGCAAGGCCAGTGTTGCGGGACGAGGAGACTGTGCAGCTGCGCAGAGACACCATTCGCGCCACCTCGCGGAGGCCTGCGGCCAAAACGCTGGTGAGTGAGGAAAACGCGCCTTTGATGTCGGCGCTAAAGGCCAAACGCCGCGCCTTGGCTGAAGCAGCCAAAGTTCCAGCTTATGTAATTTTTCCGGACCGAACCTTGGCCGAAATGTCAGAAGTGCGGCCCACAAACTTGGACGAAATGGCTCGAGTTAACGGGGTCGGGGCCAAAAAACTGGCCAATTACGGCGATGCATTTCTTGAAGTGATCAACGGCGAGGCAGAGCAAATGCACCCGAGTCGTCGCAAGATAGCGGGCCGACAGGATGCGGATCTCTACGATTTGCTCCTGGAAGCTCAAACCAAGTTGCTCCGAGGTCCCAACGGGATCGACAAACCGATGAGCTGTTCCGCTGGCCTTTTGGCAAAAATCGCAAGCGTCAAGCCCCGCGACGCCCAATCCATGGAACGCCTTTTGGGCGACCGCCGTGCGGCCCGGTTCGGGGATGCGTTTCTGGACGTGTTGCACGATGCCACTTAAACAAATTCAAGAGATGAGGAGCGTTCGATGCTTGTTGTGATTTCCCCTGCCAAACGATTGAATTGGGATCCGGTCGCAGGTCCAACAACTTCACCTGAATTTCAGGAAGATGCAGTGCGTTTGGTCAAAACCGCGCGCAACCTCACCCTGACCGAGCTGCGCAAGCTGATGGATCTAAGTCCGGACCTTGCAAAGCTAAACCGGGATCGTTTCAAAGCTTTCGAAGCGGTGCCAGGTGCGGAAGTCACTCGGCCTGCGGTCCACGCTTTTGCGGGTGATACCTATGTTGGTTTGAACGCTGCAAGCCTTGAGCAGGACGAAATGAATTGGGCGCAGGATCATTTGCGCATTTTGTCAGGTCTTTATGGCGTGTTGCGTCCGCTGGACGCTATGCAGCCTTACCGCCTCGAAATGGGCAGTCGCCTAAAGACACGACGTGGCAAATCCCTTTATGACTATTGGCGACAGGTTCCGGCAAAAGCTCTGCGGGACCAAGCGGACGAGATCAAGACCGATACGCTCGTCAATTGCGCAAGTCAGGAATACTTCGGCGCGGTGGATCCCGGAGCATTGAAGTTACGTGTAATCACGCCTGTCTTCATGGAAGACCGCAATGGTTCCGCAAAAATCGTTTCTTTCTTTGCCAAAAAGGCGCGAGGCAGCATGGCGCGCTATATCATCCACAATCGGTTGCAAGACGCCGAAGGCCTCAAAGACTTTGACTACGGTGGGTATCGTTATCAACCAGACATGTCAGAAGGCGACCGGTGGGTATTCTTGCGGGACTATCCTGAGGCCTGACGCAACAATTCTTCTGTTTTGGGGAACGGATCCGCCGTTTCCCCGGAATAGATTTCTGCAATCACATTAAAGATTTCCTTCTTTCTCAGCGGTTTGGTCAGGTACCTGTCCAGCCCGTGTGAAAGAATGTGCTCCTCATCGCCTTCATTGGCCAATGCTGTTAGCGCGATAATCGGTGTGTGTTTGTTGGATGCCTCTTCCAATATACGTATCTTTTGCGTTGCTTCTGTTCCGTCCATGCGGGGCATGGAAATGTCCATGAAGATGAGGTCAGGTGCGAAGGTCTGGAACTTCTCGACAGCTTCGACGCCGTCGTGTGCAAACTCCAAATCGATCTCCAATGACTTAAGGAGCTTCTCAAGTACCAGGCGGTTGGTTTTGTTATCCTCCGCGGACAAAATTCGCATCCGGCGTTTGGTAGACCGGTGCTGGAGTGACGGGTGTGAGCGTGCCGCGCTCGCCGCTTTGGCAATTCCCAGGTTCAACTCCGCCCGGGATCCGGGTTTCTGCAAAATCGCCTTCACAAGCGAGTCTTTTTCCATGCCGGCAAAAGCTTTCAGATCACCCGAAAGCGCCAGAATGGGCGTGGTGATTTCCATCTTCTGCAGTTCGGTTCCCAATTCACGTGCGTTGATGCCGGACGGTGTGTGATCCGCAAGGATCAAGTCTACATGTGGTGCCAGAAGAACCACCTGTGTCTGGTCTGTACAGATTGTGACGGTTGCTCCCATCTGCTCAAGTTGCTTGCGAAGCAGGTCGCTGTTCACTTCCATATCTGATGCCACCAACACATGCTGAACATTGTCCGGCAGCGGAATCGGGAGTTGGTCGCAATCCTCTTCGATTGGCATTGAGAGGCGGAATCCAAAAGACGTGCCCTCATCCACGACAGAATCGACCCAGATCTCTCCAGACATCAAGCTGACCAATTGTTTGGTGAGCGCCAGGCCAAGCCCAGTTCCCTCAAATTCACGGTTTTGATTGGTGTCGACCTGATTAAACTCACCGAAGATATGGTCCAACTTTTCTTCCGGAATACCAATTCCGGTGTCTTGAATGGTGACATGAATCACCGCTTCGGAGCCGTCATTGGTGATGACGCCAACAACTTGTACTTGAACGTGCCCGTGGTGTGAAAACTTGACACCATTGCCAACCAGATGCGTCAGAATTTGGCGCATCCGGCCAACGTCACCCACAAATTTCGTGGGCAGGAACAAGTCGTAATCCACCAACAGTTCCAACCCTTTCTCGCGGGCGGAAACTTGATGGAGTGTCATAACTTCGTGGATGCAGCGTTCCAGATCAAACGGCTCCGCGCGTAGGTCGACGTTTTCGGCCCCCAATTTAGAATAGTCGAGCACGTCATTGATGATCGACAGCAGTGCCTCACCTGAGTTTTTGATCGTTGACGCAAACAGCTTTTGTTCTTCGCTAAGCGAGGTGTCCATTAGCAAGCTGGCCATGCCAACAACCCCGTTCATTGGGGTGCGGAGTTCGTGGCTCATGTTCGCCAGGAAGGCGGACTTTGCTTGACTGGCTGCTTCGGCTTCTTGCCGAGCATGCTGTAACTCTGCTTCTTTTCGAACGGAATCGGTGATGTTGAGCGCGAGACTGGCACGGTCTTCGCCGTGATCGCGTTGGTCAATGAGTTTCAAGAACTCTTCATTCCACAATCGAACAATCACAGGTTCGGGCTCGTTGTCGTGCCAGCGCTGTTCCATCATGTTACACCAGTCGTCTGGAGAGGTGTCTTCTAAAATAAACAACCCTTCATGGGCGGCAAATGCCATGATTTCTTTATAGTTAATGCCTGGCTTGATGTGATCCGCGCCTTCAAAAATCGCCAGATAAGCGGGATTTGCTGCGATCATCTTGCCTTGTGCGTCAAAGAAGGCAAATCCGTCGCGGATCGTGGCAATCGAATGCCAGAGCCGGCGCTCTGCTTGGTCCGCACGCTCTTTTGCTGTTTCCAGATCGTGCCGGACTTTTTTGTTTTCATTGACGACGGTTTGGTATTCCGCGCGGGTCTCGACAATCTCGTTTGACAGCTGCGCAGCATGCTTGCCGAGCTTGCGGTTGGCTGCATAAAGCTCGCGCTTTTTCAGCTCCAACAAGCGTTCGGCCGCCAAACGTGCCCGTCTTTCGTCAGCGAGTTTTTGCGCGAGCGACATACGCCGATCCCTAAATCGTCTATTCCGTTGTTCGTGTTTTCTCAAATGTCCATGAATATCTGCTTAATCAGAGGCGGGTTGCCTCAGGCTTTTCTTTCCGTTGCCAAGCCTGTGGGGCACATGGCACCATTGCATCATTGATTGATGGAGAAGCTTCATGTTTCGTTTTCTATTGGCTGCATTTTTAACTGTGAGTTCAGGTTCGGCTTTTGCCGAGGACACATTTGTTCCGGACCGACGTATTGTCGTGAGCCGCGATGTGGATTTCTACGGATCGGACCTGCAGAATCTCTTCGATACCACTTACGAAGCATGCGTTCAGACGTGCCTGGCCAATTCAGACTGTGTCGCTTTTACGTTTAACAAAAAGTCCAACGCCTGCTTTCCAAAATCTGCAGTAAGTGATCGTCAGCCATACGAAGGTGCGCTCTCTGCGGAAGTCTTGGACACACCACACGGTATCCATCTGTTGGCAGCAGGTCGTGCCGAGGGTCTTAGTTTTCTAAGCGAGACGGATTTTGAGCGCGCCAAGGATTTGGCCGCCAATATTGGCCGCTATCACGCCGGTGGCCCTTGGTCTGTGCAGGAGATGCTCGATGCCGCAAGGGATCGTCGTGCTGAAGGGAATAACCAGAGTGCAATGCGCTGGACTGGGGGGGCTTTGGCCAAAGCGGACCGAAGTGATTTGTGGCACGAATACGCGCGCCTAAATGCAAACCTGAAAAGCAACAAATCGTCGGAAATGCGCACATATCAAGAGCGGGCGTTTTTAGGCAGCATCAACGCCTTTCTGCGAGCGGAGGATCGTGCACAGCAAGTTAACGCTTTGATTGTGATGGCGGACCAGCTTGAAAGCCAAGAACGTGGAAAATCCGTTTTACGCAGTCTGCGTTTGGCGGAAACCATTCAACCCCGCACTGATATTGAGCGCCGACTTGAAGTTGCGATTGGCAAATACGGGTTCCGTGTTTCTGAACATGTGGTGGAGAGTGATCTAAAAGATCCGCGCATCTGTGCCGAGTTTAACGAGCCTTTGATCAAAGTTGGCCAAGATTATGGGCCTTTTGTAAAACTCCCTGATGCTCGCATGGCATTGCAAATTGAAGAGCAGCGGATTTGTGTAGAAGGCCTTACTCATGGCCAACGTTTGGAAGTTACCTTCCGCGAAGGATTACCGGCGCAAAGCGGCGAAACACTGATCAAAGATATCACCCTAAATGCCTATGTCCGCGACCGTAGCCCCAAAGTGGGTTTTGGCGGTCGTGCCTATGTGCTCCCCCGTGGTCCGGAGGCGGGATTGCCAATCGAAACTGTCAATTTGGATGAGGTTGAGTTGACCCTGCAGCGGGTGAATGACCGCAACATCCTGCGGGCGATTCAGGACAGCTACTTTGGCCAGCCTTTGAGCTATTGGCAGGTAGACGACTTTGCCCGTGATGTGGCCGAGACAATTTGGACCGGCACCGGTGACGTGCAAAACACGCTCAACCAAACGGTGACAACGCGCCTGCCTATGGCGGAGCTTGTGGCCGGGCAACCTGCCGGGGTTTACGCGCTGACGGCTGATCTTCCGGGGGCTGATAAATACGATGAGACCTCGGCGACGCAGTGGTTTTTGCTGTCCGATATTGGACTGACCAGCCTGAGCGGAACTGACGGGTTGCACGCCTTTGTCCGCCGCCTTTCGGATGCGACAGCAATGAAAGACGTGAAAGTGTCCTTGATATCCCGCGCCAATCGCGTGCTTGGGGCAGGTGCCAGTGATGTGGAGGGTTATATCCGTTTTGACGCGGGCCTCACACGGGGAACGGGTGCTCAGGCACCTGCGCTCTTGATGGTGGAAAGCGGTGAAGACTTTTCGTTCCTCTCCCTGACTGACCCCGCCTTTGATCTGTCAGATCGGGGTGTTGAGGGTCGACCTGCGGCCCCTCCAATTGATCTATTTGTCACGACTGATCGGGGGGCCTATCGTGCCGGCGAAACCATCCATGTGACCGCGCTGGCGCGTGGACAGTTGGCAGAGGCCCTTCCTGCTTTGCCTGTCACGGCGGTCCTTTCGCGTCCTGATGGCGTTGAGTACAGCCGCGAGGTTTCCGCGGAAGGCACGGCTGGCGGACACGTATTCGACATGCCATTGGGCACAACGGTTCCAAGGGGTCGTTGGACTCTCGAACTAAAATCTGACCTTGATGCGCCTGCTCTTGCGACGGCGAGCGTTTTGGTCGAAGATTTTCTGCCAGAACGCATAGATTTTGACATGATCCCGCCGGAAGGACCGTTGATTGACGACAATCCGGAGGCGCTTAGACTTGAAGCGCGGTATCTGTTTGGTGCCCCAGCGGCGGATTTGGACGTCGAAGGCCAACTGACCCTGCGGGCGCAGTCAGAGGTCGAAGGTTTTGAAGGGTACCGATTTGGTCGATACGACACACCCTTCTATGGCCAAACGGAATACTTCTACGGTGATGTCACAGATGCAGAGGGTAAGGTTGAACTATTCCTGCCGCTGCCAGCCCAAGAGGCCGCAGGGCGCGTCTTGGCGGCTGAGATCTCTGTACGTGTGCTCGAGGGCTCCGGTCGCCCCGTGGAACGCAGGCTGTCTCATCCGGTGGCCGCGCAAACAGCTCTGATCGGCATCAAGCCTAAGTTCGAGGACGATGTTGTGCCTGAGGGCGGCACCGCACGGTTTGACCTGCTGGCTTTGTCACCAGATTTGGCACGGACCGAGATGCCCATCCAGTGGACCGTGAACCGTGTTGAAACACGCTACCAATGGTATCAGCTTGGCGGCAGCTGGGAGTGGGAACCAACCACCCGACGCACGGCCGTAGCAAGTGGTGCCGCAACGCTGGGTGTCAGTGATATTGAGGTTAGCGCGGATGTCGATTGGGGGCGCTACGAGATTGTTGTGGAACAAGATGGTGGTGATTTTGTTTCCAGCGCAATCGAATTCTACGCAGGTTGGTACGCGCCTGTGGATGCCACGGAAACACCGGATACGTTGGAATTGTCGCTCGACAAAGACATGTTCCGAAGTGGTGAAACCGCGCAGCTCCGTCTTGTGCCCCGCTTTGCTGGAACGGCGCTGGTCTCGGTAATGTCCAACCGATTGATTTCGATGCATGCGGTGGAGGTGAGTGAAGGCGAAAATGTCATTCCGCTTCCAGTTACGGATGAGTGGGGCGCAGGTGCCTATGTGACCGCGTCGGTTATTCGTCCTGCAGATGTGCCGGCCGGAAAGAACCCAGCGCGGGCGTTGGGTTTGAGCTATGCAAAAGTTGATCCAGGTGCGAAGCAGCTGACTGTAGAAGTGAATGCGCCAGAGCAAATCTCACCGCGTGGAACACTTGATGTGTCTCTCAAGGTTGCGGGTATTGCGACAGGAGAAACTGCTTATGTCACGTTGGCAGCAGTTGACGTTGGCATTCTCAACCTTACCGGCTTTGCGAGCCCAGATCCGTCTGAGCACTACTTTGGTCAGCGCCGCTTGGGTATGGAAATCCGCGACATTTATGGACGTCTGATCAACGGTATGTCCGGATCCATGGGGGCTTTGCGGTCCGGTGGTGACGCAAATGCTGGTTCTAGTTTTGACTCGCCGCCGCCAACCGAAGAGCTGGTCGCTTACTTTAGCGGCCCGGTTGAAGTTGGTGCCGATGGCACAGCGCAGGTGCAATTTGACATTCCGCAGTTCAATGGTGCGGTTCGACTGATGGCTGTGGCTTGGTCAGCAACCGGAGTCGGGCAAGCAGAGAAAGATGTGCTTGTGCGTGATCCCGTTGTGGTTACTGCGAGTTTGCCGCGGTTCCTCGCGCCCGGGGATGAAAGCCGTCTGTTGTTGGAGTTTGTACACGCCGAAGGACCATCTGGCCGGATGGGACTGGATGTTGTGGCAAGCGGAGGCGTCGTTTTGGAAACGGGCCAGGTTCCTTCAGGGTTGGCTTTGGAAACAAAGGGATCTGCAAGGTTGTCTTTGCCCCTTGTCGCGCAAACCGTCGGGGATCACGTGATCAACGTTGCGTTGACCACGCCGGACGGCAAATTGCTCACCAAAACTTTGACGCTGCCTATCCGAGACAACAATCCGGAGATCAGTGAGACACGTCAGGTTGTCCTTGCCAACGGTGAAACGCTGACCATAGGAGGCGATCTTTTTGCGGAGCTGCGAGCGGGCACAGCGGAGGCTGTTTTGTCCTCTGGCGCCTTGGCCCGGTTTGATGCGCCCGGTTTGATGCGCGCCTTGGATCGATACCCCTACGGCTGTACCGAGCAGGTGGCTTCGCAGACATTGCCACTTTTGTACTTCGAAGATGTGGCGGATGCACTGGGGTTGGTGGCAAGCGAGACCTTAGACACCCGTATTGCTGAGGCCATTGAGCTGGTGCTCACCCGTCAATCCAGTAACGGTGCCTTTGGCCTGTGGCAGCCTGCTTCTGGAGACTTCTGGCTGGATGCCTACGTCAGCGATTTCTTGTCTCGTGCCAAATCCCAGGGCCACACAGTGCCTGATATTGCTTTCACTCAAGCAATGAACAACTTGCGCAATCGCGTGAACTACGCGCCAGATTTTGACAAAGGTGGTGAAGACCTCGCCTACGCATTGATGGTTTTGGCACGCGAGGGCGCCGCAAATATGGGAGATTTGCGTTACTACGCAGATGTCAAAGGGAATGCCTTTGCCACCCCGCTTGCGGCGGCGCAGTTGGGGGCGGCCCTTGCTTCCTATGGAGATCAAACCCGGGCTGACTACATGTTCCGTCGCTCTGCACAATTGATTGAAGGGCGGGCGCAAAAGACAGAGGGTCCGCTGTGGCGTGTGGATTATGGCACCAATTTGCGTGATGCTGCCGGGGCGCTGACCTTGGCAGTGGAAGCGGGGAGCGAAGCTATAGATCGCGATACGCTTCTCACTTTGGTGTCAGCACCGGAGCATGACATGTCCACACAGGAGGCTGTCTGGTCTTTGATGGCGGCACATGCGCTCATTGAGGATGAGGTGTCCAACACCTTAAGCTTGGATGGGGTTGCGCTGAATGGCCCATTGTTGGAGCGTTTGTCTGCCAGTGATCTTTCTTCTGAGATTGTTCTGAAAAATGAAGGAGATAACGTGCAGGCGGTGACTGTCACCACTGTTGGTGTTCCGACCTATCCGATCCAAAGTGGCGGCTACGGCTATCAGATCACACGCCAGTATTTCACCATGGAGGGCGCGGAGGCCACCGGTGCAGAGGTGGTGTCTGGTGATCGGTTTGTCACTGTTCTGACAGTCACGCCGTCCAGCAAAGTTGGCGCACGTCTGATGGTCAATGATCCGCTGCCTGCGGGATTTGAAATCGACAATCCAAACCTTCTGGCGAGCGGTGATGTCCGGGCATTGGAATGGTTACAGCCAACCTATGCCGAACACAGCGAGTTCCGCTCGGATCGCTTCCTGGCTGCGGTGGATTGGCAGTCGGATAAAGCCTTTAGACTGGCTTATGTCGTGCGTGCAGTGTCGCCCGGTACGTACCATCACCCGGCTGCGTCCGTGGAGGATATGTATCGTCCACAATACCGCGCCAACACTGACGCGGCCAGTCTTGTTGTGACCGAGTAGGATGCGGTTTGCGCCATTTGTCCTAGTTGCTGCGCTGCTTTTGGCAGCCGCCGTGCGGGATGGCGTGGATCGATGGATTGTAGAAACCGACTTGCCTAACCTGCTCACGGACACATCTGTGCAAGTGGTTGATCGGGAAGGTAAACTGCTGCGGGCGTACACCGTTGAGGATGGACTGTGGCGCATGGGCAGCCCGCTTGCCGCGGTCGATGACAGCTATATTGATATGTTGGTTGCTTACGAGGACCGGCGGTTTTGGTTGCATCGCGGAGTCGATCCTTGGGCGGTGATGCGAGCGGTGTACCAAGCTGTTTGGAACGGCGAAGTTGTTTCCGGTGGCTCAACACTGACAATGCAAGTTGCGCGTTTATTGGAGGATTCTGGCACCGGCGCTTGGCAGGGGAAGCTGCGGCAGGTTCGGTTGGCATTGGCGCTGGAACGGCAGTTGAGCAAAGAGGAAATTCTCACGCTTTATCTGTTACACGCGCCGTATGGTGGGAACCTTGAAGGGGTGCGCGCGGCGACATTGGCATGGTTTGGGAAAGAGCCGCTGCGGTTGACACCAGCCCAGTCGGCTCTCCTGGTTGCCTTGCCGCAAAATCCCAATGACCGGCGCCCTGATAGGCATCCCAACGAAGCTACAGAAGCGCGCGAGCGGGTGTTGCAACGTGCTGTTGTTGCAGGGGTTTTGTCTGACGATGCCGCTACTGCTGCGTTGATGACACCAGTTCCAAATCAACGGCGGGAGTTCCCTAGCATCGCGCCCCATATGGCTGATCGGGTGGTGGCGGCACGTCCGGAGGCAGTGGAGCATCACGTAACTTTGGAACGGGACTTGCAACTGTCTCTGGAACAGCTGGCCGCAAAGGCCTTGCGTGGGTTAGAGGATCGCGTGTCTATCGCCATGGTGGTGGCGGATCATCACAGCGGGGAAATCTTGGCTTCAGTGGGGTCGGCTGGGTTTTCCAGTGGCGATCACCGGCAGGGGTTTGTCGACATGACGCTGGCCAAACGCTCGCCCGGATCTACGCTTAAGCCATTGGTCTATGGTCTTTCTTTTGATCAGGGGCTGGTTCATCCGGAGACGCTGATCGCCGATGCGCCGGTGCGGTTTGGCACCTATGCACCGCAGAATTTTGACGGGCGGTTTCGGGGCGAACTGCGCGTGAGAGAGGCTTTGGCTCAATCGTTGAATCTCCCTGTTGTATTGCTGACGGATGAGATTGGTCCGGCCAATTTGATGGCGACGATGCGCAAAGCCGGCACGGTGCCAGAGGTGCCCGGTGGGGTGGCTGGATTGGCTGTTGCGCTGGGTGGCGTGGGGCTGTCGCTGGAGGAGTTGGTGCAGCTTTATGCGGTGATCCCTCAGGGCGGATTAGCGCAGGAGTTGCATTGGCAACCCGAGGAGATAACGCAAGAAAGACAACGGGTTATCAGCCGTTCAGCGGCGTGGCATTTGGGAGACATTCTGTCAGGGATATCGCCGCCAAAAGGGGCATCACGCAATGGCTTGGCCTTTAAAACCGGGACGTCTTACGGGCATCGCGACACTTGGGCGATTGGGTTTGACGGGCAACATGTGGCGGGGGTCTGGATTGGACGGCCTGATGGCACACCAGTGCCCGGGGCGTTTGGCGCAGAAGTGGCGGCGCCGGTGTTGTTTGAGGTGTTTCAGCGTATCGCGCCGGAGCTGACGCCCTTGGGGCCGCCGCCGCCGGAGACATTGATTGTCAGCACCGGTCAACTGCCTGAACCGCTTCGGAAATTTCGAGGTCGCAATGCGCTTTTTGAGAAACCAGAAGATGCGCTTGCAGTGGCGTTTCCACCTGACGGAGCAACGCTTGAAGGGGGCAACAGCGAGGTCATCCTGAAGGTCAAAAATGGGGCGTTGCCTTTTACGGTGCTCACCAATGGCGCGCCGGTTGTGCAGCAAAGTCGGATGCGGGAGATGGTGGTGCCGCTGACTGGGAAAGGCAGCGCGACGGTGACGGTGATAGACGCCAAAGGGGCATCAGATCGGGTCACGTTCTGGGTGAATTAACCCTTATTTGGCCCGTCGGTATAGCGTCGGTATCACGGCTGTTTTGCAGCTGTTTTGCGACAGTGCTAAATGTGGCAAGGCCAAAGGCGTTAACCTTTGGCCTCACGCTGTTTTGGGAAAGCTATCAGATACGCTCAATAGCGATGGCGATGCCCTGACCGCCGCCGATGCACATGGTGATCAGGCCTTTGGAGCCGCCGGTGCGGTCGAGCTCGTACATGGCTTTCACAGTGATAATCGCGCCGGTTGCGCCAACCGGGTGGCCTAGGGCAATGGCACCGCCATTTGGGTTCACTTTGGCTGGATCAAGACCGAGACCTTTGTTCACCGCAATCGCCTGTGCAGCGAAAGCCTCGTTGCTTTCGATCACGTCAAAATCAGTGATCGCCAGACCGGTTTTGGCAAGCAAGTTCTTCACGGCGGGAACCGGACCAATACCCATGACCTCTGGGCGCACACCGGCGTGGGCATAGCCCAAGACCCGGAACCGGGGTGTCAGGCCAGCTTTCTCGGCGGCTTCGGCACGGGCCAAAACAATCGCGCCAGCGCCGTCGTTGATGCCCGAAGCATTGCCTGCGGTGACGCGGCCGTCTTTCTTGAACACGGTGCGCAGCTTGCCAAGGCTTTCCATGGTGGAGGCGGTGGGGTGCTCGTCACGGGCAAAGGGCACCATGTCACGGCGCACTTTTACGTCGATTGGCACAATCTGATCGTCGAAGTATCCGGCCTCGATGGCGGCGGCGGCGCGTTCTTGAGACGCCAGCGCAAAAGCGTCCATGTCTTCGCGGGAGACATCGTGCTCATCCGCGACGTTTTCGGCAGTGATGCCCATGTGGCCGGTGCCAAACGGGCAGTTCAGCGCGCCCAGCATCATGTCGAGGGTTTTTACGTCACCCATTTTCTGGCCCCAGCGCTGCGACTGCATGATGTAGGGGCTGCGAGACATGTTTTCTGCACCACCAGCGACGGCAAAGTCTGCGTCGCCCAGCATCAGAGACTGCGTGGCGGAGACAATGGCTTGCGCGCCGGAGCCGCAGAGGCGGTTTACGTTCATGGCTGGTGTGGTGTCCGGGATACCCGCCTGCATGGCAGCCACGCGAGACAGGTACATGTCCCGTGGTTCGGTGTTGATCACATGGCCAAAGACGACGTGGCCAATTTGACCACCTTCTACGCCGGCGCTTTCCATAGCTGCTTTGGCGACTGTTGCGCCAAGGTCGATGGGCGCTGTGTTGGCCAGTGCGCCGCCAAAGGTGCCAATGGCGGTGCGGGCGCCGCCGAGAATTACGATGTCCGACATCTGTCGTCTCCTCATGAAATCGTGTTGGGCACAGTATGCAGGTGCAGCAAAGTGGAGTCAGGTGGAACGGTGCGTCACAGTTGGCGCGCCCGTAGTCCTACGTAGGGTGACACATTTGTGCTGATTGACAAATGGGCGGGGTTCACCGCATCAGTGAGGCATGGATAACGACTTGCCGATCTTGGATCTTTTGCCTGCGCGGTTGCGGGAGGCGCGGCGTGCACAAGGCCTGTCTCTGGATGCGGTTGCAAAACTGTCGGGGGTAAGCCGCTCTATGGTGAGCCAGATCGAGCGCGGCGAAAGCAGCCCCACGATTGCGACCTTGTGGAACCTGACGCGCGCCTTGCAGGTGGATTTTGCCGGGCTGCTGGATGCGGATGCGGGCGATAAGGTGGACGTGTTACGGGCCGGTGATGTGCCACGGTTTGACAATATGGGACATCTTTGTCTCATTCGGATTTTGTCGCCGCCTGAGGATGTGGGCGGGCATGAGGTCTACGACATTACGTTTGAGGCCGGGGGCAGTTTGAAAAGCGCGCCGCACACTCGTGGGGCGACCGAGCAGTTGACGGCATTGTCCGGCGCTGTGCGGGTGACAAGCGGCACGGCGACACAGGATTTGGGCGAAGGCGACACGGCGCGTTATGCAGCCGATGTGGCGCATGCGATTGAGGCGACAGAGGCTGCGCGGGTGTTTTTGATTGTGAAGAACGCTTGAGGGCTTAGGGGAAAGATTGCCAACCGCCCCACAGCACGATGCCTGAAAAGGTACTCAAAAATAGTACTGCGATTATCCCCAGCCGACGCCGCTGGTTGATTTGGGTGTGGTAGCAGATCATTGCTGAAATCGGGTAGATAGGTATCGCGACGCATGCAATGAGGCCCAGTAATTTAGGGATTTGGGTTTGGTTTGCACTGAGCGAGAATAGCGTTAGGCCGCCCAAAGTGATGGGCGATAAGCCCCAGTTTCCTATTGGAACTATGGCCGCCAAACCTAGTGAGAGTAGAATCCGTGCCCGGCTTGGTCGAAAAGAAAAGCTTGGATTATTGACGGAGTGCCTGACGAGCCAAACGACCAAGCTGATGCCGGTTGCCAGCAGAACTGACATGAAAAATGCAGCTACGATTGATACGGGCAGCGCCGAACCATCTATGTGCTGGGGTCTTCTGAGAAAGAGATGAAGGGAGATTATCAAGATCGAAAGGAACGCAACAAACAGAAGCGACTTTTGCAAATTTTTGGTGCGCAACTTCGGCCTCCTTGCTCCCAATGCCAAGAAAGTCGGTGCAATTTTGGGGAATGGCAAGTGGTGAAAGCACTATTTGGTTGTGTGTGTTCTACGAGCGCAGCCCGCGCTAAAGAAGTGTGCTAGGCTCACTACAAAGCCAGTTTCTTTAATCGCGGATTTTTGTCCGCTATAGTGAATTTCCCTCTTCACGGACGCAAATCCGTTATGATAGATGATTGTCCATCATTATGGAGAACCCCATGTCTGACGCCTTTCTGAACGATATCCGCGACACGCTCACAATCATCGAGGCCGAGGGGCTGATGAAAAAGGAGCGCATGATCACCTCGCCACAGGGCGGGGAAATCAAGGTGGGTGATCGGGAGGTCATCAACCTCTGTGCCAACAACTACCTGGGATTGGCGGACAATCCGGCTCTGATTGCGGCGGCAAAGGATGCAATGGATCCACGTGGGTTTGGCATGGCCTCGGTGCGATTTATCTGCGGGACACAGGATATACACCGCGAGCTGGAACTGAAGCTCGCCAGCTTTCTGGGTAAAGACGATTCGATCCTGTTTGCCGCCTGCTTTGATGCCAATGGCGGTTTGTTTGAGCCGCTTTTGACCAAGGACGACGCGATTGTGTCGGACAGTTTGAACCACGCGTCGATCATTGATGGCATCCGCCTGTGTAAGGCCAAGCGCTATCGCTATGCCAACAACGATATGGCGGATTTGGAAGCGATGTTGCAGCACGCCCGCAATGAAGGCGCGCGGCATATTATGATTGCGACGGACGGGGTGTTTTCCATGGACGGCTATCTTGCCAACCTGCCGGAGATCACACGCTTGGCCAAAGAATACGGCGCGGTGGTGATGGTGGACGACTGTCACGCAACCGGGTTTATGGGGCCTAATGGCGCCGGGACGCCGGATCACTTTGGTGTGGATGTGGATATTCTGACCGGCACGTTGGGTAAGGCGCTGGGCGGGGCGATTGGGGGATACATTGCCGGGCCGCAGCCGGTGATTGACCTGCTGCGCCAACGCGCGCGGCCGTATCTGTTTTCGAACTCCTTGCCGCCCAGCATTGTGGCGGCGGGGTTGGAAGCAATCCGGTTGGTTGAGGACGGTGCGGAGGACCGGGCGCGGTTGCGGGAGAACGCGCAGTATTGGCGGGCGGGTTTGGAAAAGCTGGGCTTTGACATTCTGCCGGGGGAACATCCGATCATTCCGGTGATGCTGGGCGAGGCGCAATTGGCGCAGGACATGGCGGCAAAGCTGTTTGAGGAAGGGGTTTATGTGTCCGGCTTCTTCTTCCCGGTGGTGCCAAGGGGGCAGGCGCGGATTCGCACACAGATGAACGCGGCGCTGACGCGGGATGAATTGGACCGGGCGCTGGCGGCCTTTGGTAAGGTGGGCAAGGCGTTGGGGATCCTCTCATGAGCAAGCCCAACACGATGACGGCATTGGAGAAATCCAAGCCTGAGGACGGGCTTTGGATGGTGCAGGCGCCGGTGCCGGAGATTGGGCCGGATGAAGTGTTGATCAAGGTCAACAAAACCGGGATTTGCGGCACGGACATTCACATCTGGAACTGGGATGACTGGGCCAGCGCCACGGTGCCGGTGCCCTTGATCACCGGCCATGAGTTTGCTGGTGAGATTGTTGAGATGGGCCGCAATGTTGACGGGCTCAGTATAGGTCAGCGCTGTTCCGGTGAGGGGCATGTGGTGGGTCATGAGAGCCGACAGGCGCGGGCGGGGAAGTTTCATCTCGATCCCGGCACGCGGGGGATTGGCGTGAATGTGCAGGGAGCGTTTGCGCAGTATTTGCGCCTGCCAGCGTTCAATGTGGTGCCTTTGCCGGATGACATTCCTGATGAGATTGGCGCCATTTTGGATCCGCTGGGCAATGCGGTACACACGGCGCTGAGCTTTGATTTGTTGGGCGAGGATGTGCTGATCACCGGCGCGGGGCCAATTGGGATCATGGCGGCGGCGGTGGTGAAACATGCGGGCGCACGGCATGTGGTGATCACGGATATCAATCCGGCCCGGCTGGCGCTGGCGGAGCACGTCGTGCCCAATGCGCGGGCAGTAAATGTGGCCTCCGAAGACCTGAACGACGTGATGCATGAGCTTGGCCTGAAAGAAGGCTTTGATGTGGGGCTGGAGATGAGCGGCTCGCAGATGGCGCTGGATCAGATGGTTGAGGCGCTGGTGATGGGCGGCAAGATTGCGCTTTTGGGCATTCCGCCAGGGAAATCGCCGGTGGATTGGTCACGCATCGTGTTTAAGGCGATCACCATCAAAGGTGTCTACGGCCGAGAGATGTTTGAGACCTGGTACAAGATGATTGCGATGTTGCAAAACGGGTTGGATGTCAGCCGGGTGATCACCCATGAGATGCCAGTTGGGGATTTTAAGGCGGGCTTTGCGGCGATGAAGTCAGGCAAGTCGGGCAAAGTTGTACTGGATTGGCGGTAACGGCGCGGTCGCCTCAAACGTCCCGACGTTTGTCCAAGAAGGCGCGGATCTCTTCCAGTAGTGGCAGCGCTTCGGCAATGCGCTCTGGCGGGAAATGCTCTGCCACATCCATCATATCGGGGCCAAGTGCGGCAATGGCGTCCGCGCGGAACTGACGCCCGGCATCGGTCAGCATGACACATTTGGACCGTGCATCTTTGGGATTGGGTTCCTGTATGATCAGACCGGCTTTGCTGAGGCCAGACAGGGTATGTGTCAGTGAGGTTTTGGGCACTTGGAGCGCGGTGGCGATGTCCATCGGTGTGCGGCCGTCGCCCAGTCGGGTCAGGTGATTGAGCACAGTGAAATGGGACACCAGAAACCCGTCAGGAAGACGGGTTTCAAACAGGCGGCTTGAGAGCTGATTGATAATCCCCACTTCATTGAAGAAGCGAAACAAAGTTCGAACTGTCTGCTCAGGTTTGGGCAATTTTTGCCTCCAAAGGCCAGCGTGGACTCGGCGCCACTTGGGGACCGTATCCGATACGTCCCAGCATTTGAACCGTTCCGCCGGTTGGTGCAAGCCGGTTGTGAATGGTGTGATGGGCGCTGTCCATTTCGGGGTATTCTTGCAGCACTTGGCTCAGCGGTTGCAGGCCAAGGCCCAGAGCGGTCGTGGCCAGATTGACGCGCACCCAGTTTTGACCCGCGCGGATTTGGTCGACCCGCGTGTTGGCTTCTGTAACCAGCCAGATATGCCCCATGGCGGTGTCGGTGTTGGCAAAGACCGCATCCAAACCAGCCTTATAGGCCGTCGAGGAAGTGTCGGTTGCGGTTTCACGGGTGAACATGCCGGTGAGATGCAGCGATTCAAACAAAGGGCCGGAGAAGTCGATGCCATCGGGGTTGGCGTTGACTTCACGATGGCCGATGCGGAACAGATCCACACTTTCCTGATAGGTGTTAGGTGTTTCGACTTCGATCTGGAGCGCGGTGTGGGTCAGCTCCCGCAACTCCGCGATGTCCTGCGCATCCACTGATCCGCCAAACCGCACACTCGCGTCAACTACGTCGGAGACATGTTCGAGTGCGCTGGGCGCAACTGAACGAGACGTATCAAAGGGCTCTTTGTTGGAGCGACGGGACATCACGTATTGGAACAAGGGGTCGGGTGTTTGCGTTGGGTCTTTGGCAAAAGTCGCGTGGGCAATGGGGCGCGTGTCCAGATGTGTCTCATCTTGGCCTTCTGGGAAGAGTGTCAGATCAACCCGATAGCCATCTTGCGCTGCGGCCATGCGCATGACTTCGAGAAAACACCCCAGACCAATGGTGATTTGACGGTTCAGAGGATCTGTTTCGGGCAGCAGTTTGTCCAAATCGGCATAGAGGCTGAATTCTCCGTCTGCCGACAGGTCAACAATCCAGGGCTGTCGGTTGTGTGGGTTTGGCGCAAGCAGCGCAAAAGACAACGCTTTTTTACGCGGATCTTCATAGGTGCCAGCCAGAACCCAGGGCGCGATGGCCTGGTTGGGGAAGCGTGTCACAGAATATCCGGCGGAAGCTGCCGCTGCGGTGATGATGCCACCGCCAATAAGGGCGAGAGATTTTCTACGTGAAATATTCATTTAGGACCTCATTTGTTCGATGTCGTACTATTTAGTGCGATATCGAACAATGTCAAGCTTCTGAAAAGACCGAGGACTCAGGTAAATTTAACAAGCGAACTATTGAAATTTGGCGCAACGGTTCCCATTTACGGATTGAGGAAAGGGGACACTGTCCCGCCTCCGAGACGCCAAAGCCAAGGCACTCGTCACCGCTCCGATTGAGGAGACTTCTGAAATGCTCATTGCCCTTTATGTCATCCTTGTCATCGCTCTACCGGCAGCCATTGGGGCGCAGTTGGTGATGAAAAATATCAATCGCAAAGACCCTGTTGGCGGGTTCATGTTGCTGCTGCTGGCGGCTGTGCCAGCGCTTGCGTATGGGCTGTATGTTCCGGAAGGTCTCATAATGGATTTCCGGTTTGATCTGGGTGGGCCTGGTGCCTATGGATTGGGTGTGATGATTGGTGCCGCGGTCGGCGCGTTTCAGCGCTGGGCGCCACAGCGCGTCTGACAGCGCTCGCGAGATGCGCGTTAAGGTGGTACAGCAGTCCTGTGTTTTAGGAGGTAGGACATGGCTGTGATCCGACAAGCAACACAGGCTGATCAAAAACGATTGTATGAGGTGGTGGTGCAAACCGGCAAAGCCGGGAACGATGCGACACCGCTGTATCAAGATCCCAAAATGCTCGGACATATTTACACGGCGCCTTACGTGGTTTTGGCGCCGGAATTGGCGTTTGTGGCTGAGATGAACGGGCAGGTTGAAGGTTATGTTTGCGGCGTTGAAGACAGCCGCGCGTATGAAACGCAACTTGAGGCAGAGTGGTGGCCCGCGTTGCGGGAACGGTATCCGGCACCGGATGAGGCGCGGCGGGATACGTGGACCGAAGATGAGCGGCGGGCGAATTGGATACACAACGCCCTACCTACGCCGGACTATGTAGTGGCGTCGTATCCAGCGCATATGCATATGAATTTGATGCCTGCGGCGCGCGGAGGTGGGCTTGGACGGCGGTTGTTCGATACGTGGTTGCAAGCGGCGCGGGCGCGTGGTGTAGGGCCGGTTCACATTGGGGCTGACCCAAAAAATGACGGTGGCATTGCTTTTTGGCAGGCCATGGGCTTTGAGCGATTGCGCCAGCCGGATGGCACGTTTTCTGCAACCAGTGTTTGGATGGGACGCCTATAGTCGGGCGGCGGTATGGATCGACAGTTGGGATCCAATATACATTGATCCAATATTTGTTGGGGCAAGACGAGGGTCTTGTTTGCGCTGTCCGGTCATCCTAGGGTGCATGGCGCTGAGTGAACATTGGTTCACCGCGCCAATAACGCAAGCCAACGGGACACTGAGCCACATGCGCGAGAAAATACTGGAGGCCACCGCTGCGATGCTGGTGGCACACGGCACACAAGCGTCGATGAGCAAGATTGCCAAGCAGGCCGGCGTTGCGACCGGCTCGCTGTACAATCACTTTGAGAACAAAGATGTGCTGATCCGTGCTGTGTATGAAGAGCTTGGCAAAATTGTCGAAAAGGCGCTGGTGACAGGAGATGACCCAAGCCAACCAGCGCCGGAGCGGCTTAAGGCCTTTATTGATCGGCAGATTGATTTTGTTTGGTTCAATGAGAACCATGCGGACCTGCATGAGTATTTGTCCAACGTGCCGTTGTTGCCGCGTGAGGAGGTGCTCGACAGCTTCAAGAGAACGTCAGATTTTATTGCGGAACTGTTGCGTCAGCTTCAGGCTGACGGTTGGGTGATCGCGGGCGATGTTGGGCTCTTTGGCGGGTTTATTGGCGGCGGCATTCGCAACACGCTCAAATGGCAACGCTCACTTGGGGTGACGCTGACGCCGGATATGCGGGCGCAGGTACACCACCTCTGTCTGCATGGGCTGCGCAAAGGCGCCTAAGAGACGTTAGTAATCGCGTTGGAAGAAGATGCCGATGCCGGTATCGTCGTCTGAGCCAACTTTGCCTTTCACAGTCAGGTTGTCGTTCACATCCAGGTTCAAGCTGATCGAGCTTTGGCCTTTGCTGTCGACGCCAACCTCGGTGTAGACGTTTTCGTTGATGTACTTGCCCGCGCGCAGACCTGGTGTGCCGGATTCATCAAAGGTCAGTCCGAGATCGTCCAACCCTGAGTTTTCACCAAGGCGCGGGCCTTGTGGGCCGCCGCCAGAAAGCTGCGCCAGAGCGGCAGCAAGTTGCGCCGCCTGCAGAGCGGAGATGCTGGACAGGTCGCGGCCAAACAGCAATTGGGAGAGCACCTCGTCTTCGGGCAGTTCCGGATCACTTTCCAGAACAATTTTGGGGTCGTCCAAACGGCCGTCCAAAATCACGTAGACGGTGGCGTCTGGTTGCTCGGAAATCGCCACCACCCGCATGGTCGGGACCAGATCACCCAACATGGAAATGCGGCCCTCGTCCAACTCGAAGTTTTTCGCTAGGAAAGACAGGCGACCGCGGATCAGATCAATTTCGCCATTGGGACGGATGTCATTGGTGGTGCCGCCAATTTTCATGCCGCCGTGGAAGTCGGCGTTCAGGCCCAAGCCACGCACTGCGATGCGTTCGGTTGTTTGAATGTTCACGTCCAGACCAAACGGCGGAGCGGAAGAGCCGCTCTTTTTCTTGGCGATTAGCCCGGCGCGATCACGGGTGAGGCGCACTTTGGCGGGCTCATTGAGGTGGCGGATCTCTGGAATTGGGCCAGCCCCGGAAAGCCCAGCGGGCGTGACGTGAATGTCGGTTTTGCCAAGCAGGATATTGCCGCTGATGTTGCCACCGCCGGTGAGCGGGCCAGACAGGGTGATGGTGCCGTCCAGCTCGGTTTTTAACAGTTGGCCTTGTTGGATGAGAATGTCCGTCAAAGTCACCGGCAAGTTGGCCGTGAAGGGAGGTGCAAGGGCCACGCTGCCTGCAACGCCAATTTGGCCGCCGCCAGAGAACTGTGTGGTGATGTTCAGGTCCGCCGCGCGACCGTTGAGGCCAACCGTGCCGCGGATGTCCTCAAATGCCACCCTCAAATCTGGGATGACAAACCGAGCGCCACCCAAGGTGAGTGACCCGGTGACCGCTTCCGGTCCCAATGCACCTTTGAGGCGGAGGTCATAGTTGGCGATGCCCTGAATGGAGTTGGGTTGCAAAACGGCGTTTGCTGCGGCGAGCGGAACGGTGCCGGAGACCGAAAAGTCATTGGAGCTGCCGCTGGGGTCGATCAAGCCTTTGCCAGCACCCTTGGTGTCAAATGGGCCGGTGCCTTTGAAATCGACTTGCCAGCCATTTGGGGCCTGCTCTGCGGAGGCTTGAATGCGGGCCTTGCCGGGTAACTCGGGCACAAACACCTGCACCTGGCCCACTTCCAGGTCAATGTCAGCCGCGCCGTTGCCAGATTGCGGCAGGGTGGCACGGATGGTGGCAGTTGTTTGCGCTGGGGCTGTGGCCGCAAGGTCAAAAGCCCAGTCTGCACCGGTTTGCACGGCGCGGCCTTTGGCGGTCGCCGGGCCATTTACGCCTTTGAGCACCAGAGCCACTTCGTTGAGAGCCGCCTCAAACGTGAGGTCGCTGTTTTGGCTGGCAAGTGTGCCGCCTCCAGTGGCGGAGAGTTGTGGTGTTTTTACGTTTGCTTCGCGCAGTGTGATGCCATTCTCGTCCCGTTTGGCGGATAGGGCCACCGTGCTTGTCCCAGCCAGCAGCGCGTCGGCGCGTTGGTCTGAGATCGCGAGGTCCTGACCGGTGGCGCTGAGCGCTAGGTCAAAGCCTTGGGAGACTGGTAGAATTGCGCCTTTGAGTTGGGCTGAAAGTGCGCCGCTGAGGTCGCGTTTGGCAAAGGCGGAGAACAGCGAGATGTTGTCGACTTTGAGCGTGGCGTCGGTGTCGATGGTCAGGTCTTGACCACTGCCGCTCACATGTACAGTCCCATTTGAGCCAAGGCTGTTGGTGCGCAGGCTGTAATTGGACAAGGTGAGACCAGCGTCTTTTTCCCAGACCACGTCGCCCTGAAACCCGCCGTTTGAGCCTACAACCGTGGCAAGGTCTGGGTCAGAGAGTGCCAAACCACGCATGCCCATCTGCAGTTGGGCTTCTACGCGCGGGATAGGGGTTTCTTGCAATGTGCCTTCGCCAAACAGTGCCACCCGCGCCAACGTAAGCGTGTCGGTTTTGAGGTCATCAACTGTGCCGCTCAACGTCCATCGGTCGCCAGCCGCGTGATCAAACTGTGCCGCTAACTCGGCGCCTTGCACATAGTTCTTGGGGCCTTTGAGTGGCAACAAAACCGGTTTGCCGGTCTCATCTCGCAGCTGGATGTCCAGATCAAAGCTGTCAGGCAATCCGTTTGCGTCAATCGCCATCTCGCCATTCAAATTAAGGGAGCGGGAGCTAAGAAGGAGTTGTTGCAGGGTGATGCGGCCATCGCCAAAGCGGCGCAGAAGCGTGCTAAAGCCGATGTTTTCGCCGAGGAAACCCTTGTAATCCGGTGCAAAGAGCGGGGCCATGTTGCCGCCAAGGTCAGCGCGGACAACTTGGGTTGCGGCGCTTTCCGGTGTGGCCCCTGGCTCGGTGGCCAGTTCGACGGAGCCTGCGAGACGCTGTTCGCCGTCGCTGGTCAACAAAATATCTGCGATGAAATCATCAAGGGAGCCGTCGCCCAACACCGTGAGCGCCATAGGAGGCTCGCCGGGGATTTTGGCTTTGGTGACCAGGAGCCCACCTGCATCTTCGTGCACTTGCAGGTCCACGCGCAGGTTTCGGGTTTCATTGGAGTAGGCTCCGTCCAGCGCAAAACGCGCAGCAGGACCGTCGAGACGCGCGGCGGAGAGTAAGGCCTCGCCGTTGCCACCTTCGAGGATCAGGCGAGCAGTGAGGGAAAGGTTGAGTTCCTCCCCTAGGAAGGACTCGCCCAGTGTGATGCGATCTGCCTTTAGCGATTGAATGTTGATGCTGACCGGCAGTTCCGGCAGCGAGAATGGCGTGGCTTCAGCGGTGGGTGGCGCACTGGGGTTGGGCGCAGGTGCGCGGGTGAGGATGATCTCGCTGGCGCTCAATTCGTTGATGTTGATGTTGCCGCGTAACACGGCGAGGCGGTTCCAATTGAGCGTCATGCCCCGCATGGTCAGCCAAGCACCATCCGCGTCCGACATGCGGATTTCTTCGACCGTGGCGTTTGAGCTGATTGCGCCCTTGAGGCCAATGACCTCGACCGTGCGGCCGTCGCCTGACAGGGCATCTTCCAGAAAATTGGTCAGCATGCCTTTGTCTTCGTCGCTGGCCTCGGGCTGTTCGGCCTCTTGTGCAGCGAGTGTCAGGGGCCAGATCAGGCAGAGGAGGAGGGCGAGATACCGCATCAGTACGCGTGTCCAATCCCGATGTAGAGCTGCAGTCCGTCGCCAGTGTCGCCGTTGACCGGCGTGGCGAGGTCAAGCCGCAGCGGGCCAAAACCGGTGTTGTAGCGCACACCCAGACCGGCACCTGAGTGCCAGTTGCCGTCGCCGCTAAAGTCGGATTTCTCACCGACAAAGCCAGCATCATAAAAGGCCACGGCGGAGAAGTGGCTGTTGATTTTCACACGCATTTCGCCGGACAGACCCAGGAAAGACAGGCCGCCGCTGTCCACGCCATTCACGGTCACAAAGTTGGACTGATACGGTTGACCACGCACGGTCCCGCCACCGCCGGAGTAAAACAGCAGGTCGGGAGGCGTGTTGCGAATTTCTGGCCCGAGGATGGTGCCAAATTGCAAGCGTCCGGCGGCGATGAAGCCATTGTCCGCGCCAAATCCGCGATAGCCGCGCAAGTCGCCTTTCAGAAACAGGGCGCTGTCGGCTTCGGCAAACCCAAAGTAAGGGAAGGCGTTGCCTTCGACGTAGAAGCCGCGCGTGGGGTTGGCGATGTTGTCTCGCCGGTCAAGCTTGGTGGTGACCGGCACACCAATAAGATGCAATTGACGCTTTCCGTAGTTGTCATCCACATCCGAGAAATAGAGACCTAGCCCAGCTGTGGTTTCAAACCGCTCGGAATGGATGGTTTTGAACCCAACTCCCACGGAGAGTTGGCGCAGCCAGTAGAGGTCTTCGTCTTCTTGCTTGAGTTCCGCTCCCAGCGTTAGCGCGGTGTTGGAGCCAAACGTCGCTGGCCGGGTGTAAAGTGTGCCTAGCCGGTAGTTTACGCCGCTGTTTTGCGCGCCGAGGTTTTCAATGGCAAAATCAAAGCGCAGGTTTTCGGCACCACCACGCAGGTTGCGGTGCATCCAATAGGCCGACAGGCTCAACCCGTCGCGGCTTTCTAATTCCGCACCAAAGCCAATTCGGCGGGGCGGGTTGTCGACCAGAGCCAGTTCCATATCCAAGGTGCCGTCCGGGTTGGGTTCTTCCGCTTCGCGCAGATCCACAGTTCGAAAGGTTTCAGTGCGACGCAAGCGGGCGGAGACTTGTGCCACAGTTTTTGGGCTGAATGTTTCCCCCTCTGGCAGGTCGGCAATTTCATGCACGCGTTCGGGGCGCACTTTGGATTGGTCTTCGTAGATCAGCTTGCCAAAGGTTAGTTTTGGCCCCGGGGCCATTGTTAAATCGACGTCCAGCGTGGCCTTTTTGTGATCAGCGGTGATGCTTTGATCACCAACTTTGGCTTTGGCGTGGCCTTCGTCGCGCCAGCCATCCACCCCGGCTCGGGCCGCGTCCGAGATTGCGGGCAGGCTCGCGGGCTGCTGTGTAGCGAAGCTTTCAGGCAGCTCTGTAGCAGGCACAATTGGGGCAATTTGGGTTTTGCCAAACTGGAAACTTGGGCCGGGGTCGATTTGGTAGACAACCTGGCGGATCGTTGATTTGCTCGCAAATGGGGAAATGTTGTGGGCTTCTTGTCCGTCTACGCGGATTGAGACACTCGGGCTGAAATGGCCAAGGGAGTACAGCGTGCTGACCATGCGACGGTAGTCAGATTGCGCGGCGGCAATGATGTCCTGTGGATCGGTGCTGCCTTCTTCTTTGGCAGAGTGGGTCAGCGTGGCCGACAACAATCTGGCCTGTAAGTCTTCGTCGCCGTCGGTTGTTGTCAGTTGGATGTCAAAAGCCGTTGCCGGCAGGGCCATAGCCACGCTCAGAACTGTCGCCAAAACCGTTGTTTTGCCCGAAAACTGGACCCACCATGCGCCTGTTTGCAAAGCATCCCCCATGCGCGACAAAAAACTCTTCAAAATGCGCGGGCAACAGGCAGTATGTTGCCCCTTAGCGGCAGATTAGACCAAGCGTGACTCCGTGGCCATACGGCAATCACATACTTCACACAGGATTGGCGAAATCGCGCTTTGCAAAAAGCCGGTGTCAGCGTATGACAGAGGCACATTGTCTTGAGAATTCTTATGCATAGGCTGCAACAGTCTTTCCCCGTTGTCTTTGTGCGGAGCCTTTTGTTTTATGCGCTGGCTGGCCTTGCGGCGGTGCCGTTTCTGTTGTGCTGGCCTGCGTTGCGTGGTCCTCGCCGGACTGTTTATGCCATCGCCGATCGCTATTTGAGGGTGATGCTTTGGCTGCTGCGCGGGGTGTGCGGCATTCGATATCGGGTTGTGGGACAGGATCGGCTGCCTGAAGGCGCGGTGTTGATCGCATCCCAACATGAGAGCACCTGGGAGACGTTGTTCTTTCAAGTGCTGTTTGATCACCCGGTGATGTATGCCAAGACGCCGATTTTTTCCTATCCGGTGTTTGGCCCGGTGGTGCGCAAGTTTGGGCACATTCCGGTGGCAGCAGGCGCCAGCGCGGACGCCATGCGGGCGGCATTTCGCGCGGGCGCGGCGGCGGTGAAGGATGGCCGGAGTTTGGTGATTTTCCCCAGTGGCACACGCCGCAAAGACACGGCTGAACTTCAGGCAGGGGTTGGCGTGTTGTACCAACTGGCAGGCGTGAAAGTGGTGCCGGTACGGTTGAATTCTGGCACGATGTGGCCACACGGCCAATGGTTGAAGTTTCCAGGCACAATAGAGGTGCAGATTGCACCGGTGATTGAAGCCGGTTTGGACCGGCGCGATTTTATGCAAATTTTGAGCGCATCTTTGGCAGATGATCACGTTCCGGTGGAGTTGGAAAATCTCTAAAATTTCTCATGTATTCCATATGTTAAGGCGGGGGTAAGAGCTGACGATTAGGTGTCGTGTCAGGGTGAGAAAAAGGTGATGGCGATGGCTAGTAATTCCAACGTCGCTCCGGTGATCATAAAACGTAAGAAGGTCATCGCAGGCGGCGGACACCACGGTGGGGCGTGGAAAATTGCATACGCGGATTTTGTGACCGCCATGATGGCATTCTTTTTGCTGATGTGGCTGATCAACGCGACAACGGAACAACAACGGTTGGGGATTGCAGAGTTCTTCAGCCCAACGGTGCCATTGAACAAAGTGTCCGGTGGTGGCAACGCCATGTTTGGCGGCGACAGTGTGCAGGAGCATAATATCCTGTCACACACAGGCGTTGGCGGTTTGCCAACCGCGCTTAAGGACAACCCGGACCCGGTTGAGTTTCAACAACCTGGCAGTGGCAGCGATGATGCCGACTTCGCAAAGGTTGAAGACATGTTGATTGGCGGCGGTGGCGAGAGCCTGCTGGCTGATAACGTGCTGAAACATGTGGTTACGCGATTGACCGACGAGGGGTTGGTGATCGAAATCTTTGATTCCGAAGCGGAACGTCTGTTCAAGCCCAAAAGTGCGGTGCCGATGCCGATCCTTGTGGATTTGGCCAAGGTGCTGGCGGAGGTGTCCAATATGGTGACCAACCGTGTGGCGGTCGAAGGGCATGTGCGCAGCAACTTGATTACAGTGCGGGAAAACACCAGTTGGCAACTGTCATCGATTCGCGCAGATGAGCTGCGCAAGCTGATGGAAACCTACGGTCTGGAGACAGAACGGGTGGCACGGGTGACCGGGCATGCAGATCGCGAGCGGGTGTCAAATGTGCCGCGTGACCTGCGAAACAACAGGATCGAGATCATTCTGCTAAGATCGGATCGCTGAGCCAAAAAGGAAATATGGTACGCCGTTAGGCCGCTGTTAATTCCGATTGTCGTAACCAAACAGACGACGACCGAATTGATACAGCAGAAAGGCGTACCATGTCGATTTCCTCTTCGCTTAATGCCGGAGTGGCCGGGCTCAATGCCAATGCCACCCGTTTGGCGACCATCTCTGACAACATCGCGAACTCTGCGACCTACGGTTACCGTCGGGTTGAGACTGATTTCCAGTCGATGGTGACCGGTGCCAAAGGTGGTAAATATTCCGCCGGGGGCGTGCAGGCGAACTCCTACCGTTTGATTGATGAAGGCGGCTCGTTGACCCCAACCACCAACCCAACCGATTTGGCGGTGCGCGGTCGGGGTTTTATTCCCGTGACCGCAGCGACAGCGATTAAGGCTGGCGATACAAGCCCACCAATGATGTTGGCCACAACCGGCTCGTTCCGCCCGGATGCGGATGGGTATTTGGTGACAGAAGGCGGATTGGCCTTGATGGGTTGGCCGGCTTCTGCCGACGGTAGCATTCCGAATTATCCGCGTGACACTGATACAGGTCTCAGCCCCGTCCGTCTCTTGACGTCCCAGCTGGTTGGCTCTCCAACCACGTCTGTTGATCTGGGTGTGAACCTGCCAGCAACCTCTACCGTTGCCGGTGCCGCCGGCACAATGGAAACACTGAGCATCGAGTATCACGGCAACCTTGGCCAGGCAGAGACTCTGAGCATCGAGTTCACCCCGACCGTTCCAGCGGCTGGTGCCTCCAACGAATGGCAGATGGTGATCCGCGATTCCGCCTCTGGTGGCGCGATCATCGGTGACTACACGATGACGTTTGATGATGGGCGCACCACAGGTGGTTTGCTTCAGGCTGTGGTGTCTAACCCGCCTGGTGGCGCCTATGATCCGCTGACCGGAAGTGCGATTCTAAACGTGGCTGGTGGCCCGTTGGAGTTCAGTATCGGCATGATAGGCACCGAAGGTGGCATGAGCCAGCTCGGCGATGATTACGCCCCTCTGAACATCGACAAAGACGGTGCACCGGTGGGCTCCATGACCTCTGTTGAGGTGGACAACAACGGCTATGTGCACGCCTATTTTGACACAGGAATCACGCGGACAATTGCGCAAATTCCGCTGGTAGATGTGCCCAACCCCAATGGCATGGGCATCTCGCTGGATTTCCAAACTTATGTGCCATCCAACGAAAGTGGTCCTTACTTTATGTGGGATGCTGGTACCGGTCCGTCCGGTGAACTTCTGTCGTATGTTCGCGAAGAATCAGCCACTGATGTGGCGGGTGAGTTGACCGACATGATCCAGACACAGCGGGCTTACAGCACCAACGCCAAGGTTATTCAGACCGTGGATGAGATGCTGCAAGAAACCACCAATATCAAACGATAACTAATCGCGCCGAGGCCGTTGTAGGCCGGAAAGGGTAAGCCATGAGCATTTCAAGCGCTCTGTCCAATGCACTCACTGGACTAACGGCCTCAGCGCGCCGGGCTGAGGTGGTGTCTTCCAACATCTCCAACGCCATGACCGAGGGATACGGGCGGCGGACACTCGATCAATCTGCCGCTCTCTACGGCTACTCCGCTGGTGTGAAGCTGGAAGGCACAACTCGCAATGTGAATCCGGTGACTATTGCGGAACGCCGTCTGGCCGATGCAGGTACGGCTTTGGCCACCGGCACCAATATGTTCTACAACCGCCTGGAAAAAGTGGTGGGAACTCCGGAAGACCCAACCAGCCTGTCCGGCGTGATGGCAGCCTTTGAAAGCTCTCTGGCCATGGCCACCGGTGCGCCGGACAGCGACATTCGTTTGGCCAACGTCTCGCAAGACGCGGAGCGCATTGCAGATGCGTTTAACGATGCCTCCGATGGCATTCAGAAAATGCGCACCGAGGCAGACGCCAACATTGGCAATATGATTGAAAACCTCAATGGGCTGCTGCAACAGACCGAAGAGGTGAACCGCAAGATATCTCTGGCCATCAACCAAGGCCAGGAAACGGCCTCGTTGGAAGATCAACGCCAGGTGTTGGTGGACCAAATTGGTGAGCTGGTGCCAGTGCGAATGACCCCGCGAGATCGCGGTGGCATGGCGCTTTACACCACCAATGGCGCTGTGCTTTTGGATGGCAAAGCGGCCACTATCGAATTTACCGAAGTGGGCACGGTTGAGCCGCATATGACAGAGGCCAATGGCCTGTTGAACGGCATCTCAATCAATGGTTACCCGATGCGAATCGACAGTGATAAAGGGGCACTGTCCGGTGGGGCGATTGGCGCACAATTTGCCATTCGAGATGAATTTGGCACCCAAGCGCAGGCCGACTTGGATGCGGCAGCCCGCAACCTTGTGGAACGGTTTCAAGACCCGGCCATGGACCCCACTTTGGCACCGGGAGACGCAGGTTTGTTCACGGATGCGGGACTGGCGTTCAATGTGGCCAATGAGGTTGGCCTGGCTGGCCGGCTGGAGCTGAACAATCTGGTTGATATTGACGGTGCCGGGGAAACCTGGCGCCTGCGCGACGGTCTTGGGGCCGCAGCACCAGGGGACGCGGGTGACGCGACCCATTTGAACCGGATGCTGGACGCGATGCAGGACCAAGTTGTTCCTGTGTCCGGCGGATATGGCAGCAAAGCGGTTTCCATGAGTGAGATGAGCGGCAAGTTCTTATCCAGAATCTCCGGCGCGCGTGTGCAAAGTGATCAGGATGTGGCGTTTGCCAACGCCCGTCTCACCTCGCTTGAGGAAATGGAGCTGATTGACGGTGTCGACACCGATCAGGAGCTGCAAATGCTGATGCTTGTCGAACAGTCTTACGCGGCCAATGCCAAACTTATTCAGGCCGTTGATGAAATGATGCAGGAACTGCTGAGGTTGTAAAAATGGCTATTACTTCGATTGGGGACATGGCGTCCCATATGATGAACTCGCGCCGCACCACAGCGGTGAAACAAGACCTCAACAGGCTGGCCTATGAGCTGGGGTCTGGGCGTAAGGCGGATGTGGCTGCGGCGCTTAAGGGCGACTTCAACATGTTGGCTGGTGTTGAACGCCAGCTGACCGTGTTGAACGGCTATGACATTGCCACCAAAGACGCGCAGCTGTTTTTGGAAACTGCGCAGGCGACTTTGGGGCAGATCCACACCGTAACTGGTGACTTGGGACGTGATCTTTTGTCTGCGTCCGAATCCGGGCTTTCCGCCTCTGTGGTTAGCGTGGCAAAGAGCGCACGTAATGACTTTGATGCGATTGTCAGCGCCCTCAACGGACGTGTGGCGGACCGATCCCTTTTTGGCGGCACCGCCACTGATGGGGCGGCGTTGGTGGATGCCAGCACCATGATGACGCAGATCTCCGCGGCGGTGGCTGGGTCGCCGACGATTTCGGATATTGTCACAGCCGTGGATGATTATTTCATGACACCGGGTGGCGGGTTCGAAACCGGGGCTTACATCGGGTCGACCAACGACCTTGCGCCCATGCGTCTGAACGATAACCAGTCGGCGGACTTCAATGTCCGGGCGGACACAATGGAGCTGCGTGAAGCGATGCGGGATTCTGCACTGGCCGCGCTGGCGCTGGACCCGGGGCTGAACCTTGATCTTATTGAGCAGAAGCAGTTGATGGAAACCGCAGGCGAGCGGCTTTTGACCGGTCAGGACAACATGACAAGCGTTCGGGCCGACGTTGGTTTCAATCAGGAACGTGTTGAGAATGTGATGGCGGAAAACTCGCTGTCGCGCAGCTCGATGTTGATGACGCAGAGCGATCTGATCGGTGCCGATCAAACCGAAGTGGCGGGCAAACTACAGGCCGTTCAAGTGCAACTAGAGATGGTCTACACGATCACGGCTCGTCTCTCCCAACTGACATTGGCGAACTATGTAAGATGACACACTTCATGAGCTTAGCAAGAATGCTACTGCTCCTCGTACTGATGCCGGTGATGGCATCAGCAGCGCCGATCCGGATCAAAGATCTGGTAGAATTTGACGGTGTACGGGGCAACGATTTGGTTGGCTACGGTTTGGTGGTTGGCCTGAACGGAACCGGAGACGGCTTGCGGAATGCGCCGTTTACCGAAGAAATTATGGGCAATATTCTGGAACGGCTTGGTGTGAACATCACCGGCGAGAATATGCGACCCAAAAATGTCGCGGCGGTGTTTGTAACAGCAACGCTGCCCCCTTTTGCTCGGGCTGGTGGCACGGTGGATGTGACCATTTCGGCGATTGGTGATGCCAAAAGCTTGTTGGGCGGTACATTGGTGATGACGCCGATGAATGCCGCTGATGGTGAGATCTACGCGGTTGCGCAGGGCGCGGTGATTGCAGGCGGCGTGGCGGC
Organism: Shimia sagamensis; assembly: GCF_900182745.1. Classification (GTDB taxonomy): domain Bacteria; phylum Pseudomonadota; class Alphaproteobacteria; order Rhodobacterales; family Rhodobacteraceae; genus Shimia; species Shimia sagamensis. Next base: position 900,272 of record NZ_FXTY01000001.1, read on the forward strand.
CGAAGGTGAGGCCGGTGGCGTCGTCAAGGGCGTGCCAACCTCAGGGTCGATCCCGTCCGGTGCGCGCGTGGAACGCGAGATTGATTTTGACTTTTCCTCCCTGACCAACATGCGTTTGGCGTTGCGGGAGCCGGATTTCACAACAGCCAACCGCATTGAAGAGGCGATCAATCGCAGCTATGGCCGTCGCGTGGCCTTGATGTTGGATGCGGGCACCGTACAAGTGGATATTGACCGCACCAACCAGGCCTCTCCGGCCCATGCGCTCAGCCAGATCGAAAATATCTCTGTTCAACCAGAACGTAAGGCGCGCGTAGTGGTGGATCAACGCTCTGGCACCATTGTGATGGGCGACGATGTACGAATCTCTCGTGTTGCCGTCTCACAAGGTGGCTTGACCCTGAGGGTTCAGGAAACTCCGCTGGTGGTGCAGCCAAATCCGTTTGCCAATGGCGAAACCGTGGTGGTGCCACGTACCGAAGCGGACATCGACGAGGATGAAGGCATTGGCCTGGCCGAAGTGCCAATGGGCACATCGCTGAGCGAAGTGATCGAAGGTCTGAATGCGCTGGGTGTGGCCCCGCGTGATATGATTGACATCCTCAAGAGCATCAAAGCGGCAGGTGCGCTGCACGCGGAGTTCATTGTGCGCTAAGGCCACGAAACAGACAGGTGCGGAAGGCGGCATGTTAGGGCATGTCGCCTTTTTGTTAGGCCAAGAGGTTGCGAGGCCGCCAGGTTTGATCTGTGTCGAAACGGTTGGGGCGCTTTGCGGATGGATCGAAATGGCGTTGCCGAAACCACAGGGATTTTGACCAGAGGCGGAGGTCCGAACGGATTTTTGAACGGCAGTTGTCTCTGGTTGGTCACGTAACCAGGGCTGTTTTTGCCGCACCCTCTGGGATTTCTGCTGTCAAGACGCTGCCTGCCGCAAGTGTTACCTGTGACAGCGGTGTTATGCCCGAAGCGCCGCTTGCACCGCAGAAGACGGTTTGGTGCTGTGGCCCACGTGGCGTTGTAGACACTCTACCAAGTCGGCGCGACGGACGGGCTTGGTGAGGAAATCATCCATGCCGGCCTGCAAGCAGGCGCGTTTTTCGTTTTCAAATGCATTGGCGGTCAGCGCCACAATTTTGGGCTGTTGCACACCACTGTCACGGATGGCTTCGGTGGCTTCGATGCCGCTCATATTGGGCATCGACATATCCATAAAGATCAAGTCAGGGGGCGACTCCAGCGTGGCGTCAACTGCCTCAAACCCGTCTTTGGCAAAGCGCAGGGTGATCGGCAATTTCTCCAGGTACTTTGAAATCAGCAGGCGGTTTGTTTTGTTGTCTTCGGCAATCAACACGTTAAGGCCGGTCAGATCCACGGCGTCATAGTCCGTTGCAGCCGCTATTTCGGTTTTGGAGACTTCTGGCACGCCGTCTGGTGGCAGTTCCACCGGTAAACTGACGAGAAAACGCGATCCCTCTCCGTACACTGAGGCGACGGAAATCTCCCCGCCCATGCGCTCTGTCAGGATCCGACAGATCGTCAGCCCCAAGCCTGTACCGCCAAATCGACGCGTGGTGGAGGATTCGGCCTGTGTAAACTCCTCAAAAATCGAGGCCAGTTTGTCGTCCGGGATGCCAATGCCCGTGTCATCGACCGCAAAATTCAACGTGAGTGCCGACATGGTGTCATCTTCGTCCAGGCCATCCATCCAGACCTGCACGTCAATTTTGCCAAATTCGGTAAACTTGGTGGCGTTGCCGATGATATTGGTCGCGATCTGGCGCAGGCGCACGTCGTCGGCAAAAAGATGGTCCGGTACCTCGTCAGCGACATAGAGGTTGAGACCGAGCCCTTTGTCATAGGCGGCGGTTTCAAGCAGGCGCAAAGTCTCTTTGAAACAGGCGCGCGTTTCAAAGGTGCTGTTGGTGATCTGTAACTTGCCCGCGTCGAGTTTGGACAGGTCCAAGATGTCGTTGAGGATGGTCAGCAGGCTGCGTGACGAGCCAATGATGGTTTTGGTGTAATCGGTCTGTTCGTCTGTCTGTGTGGTTTCCGACAGCAGATCGGCCATGCCGATGATGCCGGTCAGCGGCGTGCGGATTTCGTGGCTCATGTTGGCCAGGAAGTCGGCCTTTGTGCGGGCGGCGTCTTCGGCAGCTTGTCGGGCCGTGTGCATGCTGTTGGCGTGGTCCTTGCTGGCCGTGATGTCGCGCGCGATGGTGACGTAGAAATCCACGTCGTCATCGGCGTTTTTCACGGGCAACATCTGCATCTCGCTCCAACGCTCACGCCCGTCCCCCAGCTTGTGGCGCACTTCGATTTTTCCAGGGCTCTGGCTGCGCATCGCCGCGGCAACTTTCTTTGGCACATCCGTGTCTGTATGCGCGACCTGTGCCAGAACACTGGTTGGTTTCCCAAGGATGTCTTTGGCTGGAATGCCGGTGAGACTGGTAAAGGCTTCGTTGACCCATTCAATTTCCTGATCCGGGTTGGACAGGATCACCGCGTCATTGGTTTTGCGGGCCACCATAGAGAGGCGTTGCAGCTCGTTGCGGTGTTTGTTCAGCGCATCATTGGCGGCGGTCAGTTTGTTCTGACTGCTCTGGAGGGCTGCGGTTTTGCGGAAATTGTCCACACCTGCTTTGACAAAAGAAAAACACATGTACCCCATGCTGATAACCACCATCAACTCTGGTACATTCAGGTGCGGCAGGGCCATGTCTCCACCAAAGCGAAACGCCTGAAGAATCATTAGGAAGAAAGGCGTGACCACAAACAGACTCATTTTGAAGACGGCCAGTTTTGGGTTGGTGGGCAAAATCAGCGCGCCGTTGACGATGGCCATGCCAAGCACGCCTGCGACCCCCATGATGGAGGCTTCTTTGCCGACGATCACCACATAAACGGTGGTGGCAAGGAAGACGCTGATGGCTTGAACAGCCCCGCTGATCAAAGCGGCGCGAAACAGCGCGGTGTGGCTTTCGCCTGCACGCAACCGCACAGAAATCCGGCGCAAGACCCACATGTCCGTGGCCTCGCCAAGGACCAATATGGCGGTTGCGCAGCCGCCAATAACAGGACCGGTGGCCAGAATCGCCATGAGCGCACCTAGACAGTAAATGACAGCGCGTTGTTTGAACGCGCGCACGCGTTCGGATGCATATTGGCCCAGCAGGCCACGCTGACGCGCCGCCACCTTTGCTGCGTGGCGCAATTGTTGTCCGGGATCTGCCACCATAGTTCACACACCACTTCGTCTTCAGTGGGCCAGTGGTACCGCGACATCGTTAATTTAATCACAGGGCAGGCAAGGTAACGCTCTGACTTCTAATCAAATTATCGGGAAATCTCTGTGAGGTTATTGGTTGGAAAATCATCTCAGAGCGCTGATGAATATAGGAAATCGATGCATTTTTTCAGCGCGATTTTAGGCGGTGCCCTCTTGTTTGTTTAGAAAGCTTCTGTATTTGGATATTTCACAAACTGAAATAGCTTGAAGAATCGCGCGTGCCCGACAACTTATTTTCAAACACGGATCTGCCAGATGAGTTTCTGGCAATCATTGGTGTCTTTGCCCTGTTCAACCAGATCGAAGCTGAGTTGGAGGACATCAATATCGACCCGCCACTGTCTAAGATGGAACGGCGGATATTGGTGTTTATGGATCGCCCCAAGCGCATGGGGGTGTTGGCGGAAGATACGTTTTGTATTCCGTCCGCGATCACGCCGGTGGCCGATGCATTGGAGGCAAGGGGCTTGGTGCAGCGTGTTCGCGATCCCAAAGATCGCCGCGCGCTTGTGTTGGAGTTGACCCCTGACGGGTTTGAGGCCCGTGCATCCTTGATGGATGGCGTGAAGCTGCGATTTCGCGAGATTTCAGGCATGACAGTTGATGAAATCTCCCAGTTTGCCAATTTGGTTGTGAAAGCCATGCCCGGTGCGGTTGCCGCCGGTCGTTTGGAGGAAAAAGAATGCTGAAACGGTTTGGAAAAATCTGCGCCACTGCGGCGCTGGTCACAGTGACGGGTGCGGTCTCGGCGTTTGCGCAGGATGTGTTGAAGCCGGTGAAGCTTGTGGTGGTGAGCGAAGCGCCAGTGCCGTTTGTGCGCCAGTTTTTTGGCCAAGTGAAAGCGCGCCAGTCGGTGGATCTGGCGTTTCAGGTGGGTGGGCAAATTGTTGATTTCCCGGTGACCGAAGGTTTGAATATCGCCAAAGGTGATACAATCGCGCGGCTGGATCTGGAGATTTTCGAGCTGCAACTCAATCAGGCGATTTTGCAGAAAGAACAGGCGGATCGCACAGTTGAACGTCTTGAAAAACTGCGCGGAAACACTGTCAGCCAAGTGACAATTGACGATGCGGAGACGCAGGCTTCTCTGGCCTTGATTGCGGTGAAAAATGCGGAATGGTCACTGCGACATGCCACGCTGACCTCCCCGTTTGATGCGTTGGTGTCCAGCCGCAATGTAGAGTTGTTCACCACCGTGAGTGCCGGCAATCCAGTGGTGCGTATTCACGACCTGAGCGAGTTGCGCATTGAGGTGGATGTGCCGGAAATCCTGTTCCAACGGGCGGGCAATGATCAGAACGTCACTATCAAGGCGCGCTTCCCAAGTGGCGATGAAGAGTTTGACCTGCAAATTCGTGAATTTGACGCGGAAACCAGCAGTGTTGGTCAAACCTTTCGCATCACTTTTGGCATGACGCCACCAGAGGGCAAAGTGATCCTGCCAGGATCTTCGGTGACCGTAACTGTGAGCGCAGCAAACCCTTCAACCGGTATCATTGTGCCACCAACAGCGATTGTGATGGATGACAGCGGTGCCACCGGCGTGATGCGGTTTGATCCCAAAGGCGGCGATGAAGGCAAGGTGACATGGGTAGCGGTTCAGAGCGAACCGGCCACTGCTGGCATGGTGCGCATCAACGCGGGCCTGAATGACGGTGACGAAATTGTCCTTACCGGTGGCGGCGCTTTGACCAACGGCCAAGCGGTGCGCCGTTTTGTCGGCTTTGGCAACTGAGGGTTGGGGTGATGGTCAATATTGCACGCGGATCCATTGATCGGCCGATCTATACATGGATGATCATGCTGATCTTCCTGATAGGCGGCGGCATAAGCTTTCTGAATTTGGGCCGGTTGGAAGACCCTGCCTTCACCATCAAACAGGCGGTTGTGGTCACCCAGTATCCGGGGGCCACGTCAGAGCAAGTGGCGGTGGAGGTTTCCGAACCTTTGGAGTCCGCCATCCAGAAAATGGAAGAGGTAGATTACATCACCTCGATCAACCAGCCCGGTGTGTCGCAGATCGATGTACACATCAAATCGACTTATGACGGCACCGAGCTACCGGAGGTTTGGACAGGTCTGCGGGCCAAGGTGGCGGATGCCGGACGGCATTTGCCCAATGGAGTCCAAACACCTTTGGTGAATGACAGCTTTGGTGATGTGTTTGGGATCTTCCTTGGCGTGACCGCCGAGGGATTTTCGGATGCGGAAAAACACGAGCTGGCGACCTTCTTGCGACGCGAGTTGCTCACCGTGGATGGTGTGGCGGATGTGGACATTCAGGGTCTGCCGGAAGAGGCGATTTTTGTAGAGCCGGATCTGGCGCTGTCGGTCAACCAGAATATTTCGCTCAACGCCATTGCAGGTGCTATTGCCAATGCCGATGCGGTGAACGCAGCTGGTACGGTGACCACAGGCGCCGCGCGGACACGTATCATGCGGCCAGATGGCTCAGACACAGTGTCGGAAATTGCAGGGTTGTCATTGGGGCAAGACGGCAAGGTTGTGAACCTTGTGGACACCAGCCGCGTGTTCCGCGACCGGGTCGACAATCCGCGCCAGATCATTCGCTACAACGGCGAAGAGGCCTTTACCCTGGGTGTGGCTGGCATCGCGACGGAAAACATTGTGGTGGTTGGGAAACGCGTGGACGAAAAGCTGGCGCGGATGGCAGGGGATATTCCTGCCGGTGTGGAACTGCATCCGATCTATCAACAGCACGTGGTGGTGGAAAAAGCCTCCAACGACTTCCTTGTGAACCTCGCCATGTCGGTGGCCATTGTTGTGGCGGTTCTGGCGATCTTTATGGGTTGGCGCGCGGCTGTAGTGGTGGGAGTGACCCTGTTCCTGACGGTTGTGGGCACCTTCCTGTTCATGGGGTTCTTTTCAATCGAGATGGAACGGATCTCGCTGGGGGCGCTGATCATTGCGATGGGTATGTTGGTGGACAACGCGATTGTGGTGGCCGAGGGCATGCAGATCTCCATGTTGCAGGGCAAGAACAGCCGTGAGGCGGCGGATGAAGCTTCTGGAAAAACGCAGATTCCGCTGCTTGGTGCGACCATTATTGGCATCATGGCCTTTGCTGGTATTGGTCTCAGCCCCGATGCGACGGGGGAATTCCTGTTCTCGCTGTTTGCGGTGATTGGGATTTCTCTGTTGCTGAGCTGGGTGCTGGCACTGACCGTGACACCCATGTTGGGCCACTACCTGTTCAAACAGGGCAAAGGCGACGAAGGTGATGCGTATGGCGGGCTGATTTTTCGGCTTTACGGTAGTAGTTTGCGTTTGGCGCTGAAGATGCGGTGGTTGGTGATTGTTGGTCTGATCGCCGTGACGGCGGTGTGTTATGCGGGTTTTGGTCTGATGAAGCAGCAGTTCTTCCCGGACAGCAACACGCCGCTGTTTTTTGTGCACTATAAGCTGCCGCAGGGCACGCCAATTGCAACCACCTCAGCGCAGATGGAGCTGCTCGAAGACTGGCTTGATGAGCGCGACGATGTGGTGAGCTATGCCACCTTTGTGGGGCAGGGTGCGACGCGGTTCATGCTGACCTATGAGTCTGAGAAGGCAAACCCTAGCTATGGCCATATCATTGTGAGGGCGGAGAACTTGGAAGCGATCCCACCGCTGCAAAAAGACCTTGAGGCCTTTGGTGCCGAAGCTTTGCCCGAAGGTGAGTTCCGCACCAAACGTCTGGTCTTTGGCCCCGGTGGGGGGGATCCGATTCAGGTGCGGTTCTCTGGCAGCGATCCGGTGGTGTTGCGCCAATTGGCGACACAGGCGGCGCAGGTTTTGACCGAAACCACCGACAACATCACCAGCGTGCGCACCAACTGGCGGGAACAGGAATTGGTGATTAAGCCAATCTACGCCACCGAGCGGGCGCAGACCGCTGGTGTGGATCGCGAAGACATCGCCGATATGTTCCAGTTTTCAACAGATGGTCTGACAACCGGCCAGTTCCGCGAAAACGAGCGGTTGATTCCCATCATCCTGCGACGGCAACCGGACGGGGCCTTTGGGCTGGTTGATCAGGTGGTGTATTCCACAACTTCCAACAGCTTTGTGCCGGTGGAGCAGATGGTGGATGGCTTTGTGCATGAGACGCAAAATACGCTTCTGCACCGCCGCGACCGCGTGGCGACCATCACAGTTGGGGCGGATATCCGCTCTGGCCTGACAGCCGCGCAGGTGCAGACGGAGGTCACGGCGGCGATTGAGGGCATGCACATTCCGGTTGGGTACAAGATGGAATGGGGCGGTGAGTTGGAGAACAGCTCGGAGGCACAGGAGAGCCTTGGAAAACAGCTGCCAATGAGCTTGCTGATCATGGTGCTGATTTCGGTGCTGTTGTTCAATGCCATCCGCCAACCGATCATCATCTGGCTGTTGGTGCCAATGTCGGTGAATGGTGTGGTGATTGGCCTTCTGGGCACGGATATGCCGTTTACCTTCACCGCGTTGCTGGGGCTTTTGAGCTTGTCCGGCATGTTGATCAAAAACGGCATTGTGCTGGTCGAAGAGATCGACTTTGTGCGCGAGGAAGGCCTGCCGATGCGGGAAGCGATTGTGAAAGCCAGCGTGTCGCGTTTGCGGCCTGTGATGCTGGCGGCGGTCACAACCATCCTTGGCATGGCGCCGTTGTTGACCGATGCGTTCTTTGTGTCGATGGCGATCACCATCATGGGCGGTTTGGCCTTTGCCACTGTTTTGACGTTGATCGCTGCGCCGGTGTTTTATCTGGTGTTCTTTGGCAAAGAAGAACGGCGCGAGAAGAAAGCGGCGGCACCCGCGTAACGCGCAACGTCACGAAAATAGAGAGGCCGCCCCAATCGGGCGGCCTTTTGTTTTTTGCGCTAAGCTGGCATAGGGGCGGTCCCCGCCCACGAGTGGGCATAGGCATAAGACAAAGACATGTATCGCGACGGTTTGACATTCATTCCAAAGACCACGCAGGAGGCACGCTGTGTTTCTGCCTGATGCGCCTTTGCCCGATGGTCTGTTCCGTTTCATTGCGTTGGATGTCGAGACTGCCAACCGTGATGCGGCTTCGATCAGCCAGATTGGTCTGGCTTGCGTACGTCGCGATGGCGGGATTGAGACGTTTTCGACCTACATCAACCCGGATCAGGACTTTGCGTCGTTCAACACCGAGCTAACTGGCATTGATGCCCGAACGGTGCGGGAAGCGCCAAGTTTTGCGCAGGCTTGGCGGCGGATGTTGCCGCTGTTGTCACGTCATTTGATGGTACAGCACAGTAACTTTGACTTGACGGCCATCACGGCGGCGTGTCGTGCGGCCGGATTGAACGGGCCAAAAATGGAGTGGGCCGACAGCGTGAAAATCGCCCGCAAAGCCTGGCCAGAGTTTCGCGGTAACGGCGGGCACGGGCTTGGCCATTTGAAAAAGGCGCTGGGGCTGGAGTTTCATCACCACGACGCAGGCGAAGACGCGCGGGCGGCAGCGGAAGTTGTGCTGTTGGCTGAGGAACGGTTGAAGTGTCCCATCGAAGACATCACCGGCAAGATCAAACACCTGCAACTGGCGTTTGAGTTCTGAGGCAATAATGTCTTAGGGCGCGGATTGCCCCATGCTCTCAATGCTTTGTATGAGGTCGTCTGCGTGGCGTAGGGCGGTGGTCGTGGCCGTGACCATTGCGGGCAAGACCATCCATTCCAGTGACCACGCGCTGCCGGAGCGTTCCTGTTCGTGTACCAAAGCGTGGTGCATGGCGGGAAGTTGTGTGGCGTTGTAGCGCGCCAAGGTGACCAGCAATTCGGCCCGCACCGGGTTCTGTTTGTGCGGCATCGCAGAGCTGGTGCCGCCGCCGGTGAATTTCACTTCGTCCACGCCTTGTTGTGCCATCAGAGCCAAATCCTGTCCCAACTTGCCTAAGCTGCCGGAGAGCAGAGAGAGCCAGTTGGCGCATTCGGCCAGACTCTCGCGGGTGGCGTGCCAGGCGCGAACTGGATTGGTCAGGCCGAGGTTTTTGGCTAAAGCGGCGGCGACGGCATCGCCATGTGGCGAGAGGCTGGCGCGATTGCCAACCGGGCCGCCAAATTGCAGTGTCTCGACTTGCGGGCGCAGCGTTTTCAGGCGGTCTGCGTAGGCCATCAACGGATTGCGCCATGTGGCAATACGGTCTGACACGGAAATTGGCAAAGCGGCCTGCATTCGGGTGCGGCCCATCATGGTGGCGTTGCCCCATGTGTCGTTGAGGGCATCGAGCGCCGTCAACAACTCCGCGAGTTGTGCCTCAAACCGCACATTGGCGTCCTGCAAGATCAGCGAGATTGTCGTGTCGATCAGGTCCTGACTGGTGGCACCGGTGTGGATGGCGGGCAGTGCAGAAGGTCGCGTGTGGGCTTTGAGTTGGCGCACAAACTCCGGCACGGGCATGCCGTCCTGCACCATATGGGTGGCGATTTTTTGGCGTTCTGGCACAAAACTGTCGATGTCTGTCACGGCCTCAGACGCTACAGATTGAGGCACCATATTCGCATCGGCCAAGGCCAGCGCCAGGGCTCGCTCAAATTGCACAAATCCTTTTATGAAGCGGTCCGTTCCCCAAAGTGCCTCTGAGTCAGGATCAGAGAACAACGGGCCAAACAGGTGGTTGGAACGGGTTAGTGGGTTCATGACAGGTGCCGATCAGGTTGCGGCGCGCAGGCCAAGGATTTCGCGCGCCTGCGCTGGCGTGGCGACGGGGCGTTCGTATTTCTCACACAGCTCTGCGGCGCGTGTGATCAAGGCCGCATTGGAGGGCGCCAATGTGTTGCGGTCCAAACGCACGTTGTCTTCCAATCCCGCCCGTGTGTGGCCGCCTGCGGCAATGGCCCATTCGTTCACGGTGATCTGCGCCGCGCCAATGCCCGCTGCGCACCATTCGGCTTTGGGTGCGCGTTCCTGCATGATCTTCACGTAGAACTCAAACACCTCACGGTCCACCGGCATGGCGTTTTTCACACCCATGACAAACTGCACGTAAAGCTGGCCATAAAGCGTGCCAGCCTTATGATGACGGATGGCTTGCAGGATGTGGCTCAGGTCAAAGGCTTCGATTTCCGGTGTGATTTCGTGAGCTTGCATCTCACTCGACAGCCACGAGATCAGTTCCGGTGGGTTTTCATAGACCCGCGTGGGGAAGTTGTTGGAACCCACAGAGAGCGAGGCCATATCGGGGCGCAGAGGCAACATGCCGCCGCGCGCCTGACCTGCGCCAGAGCGTCCGCCGGTGGAGAATTGGATGATCACGCCGGGGCAGTGTTTTTCCAATCCCTCTTTGAGCAAAGCAAACTTTTCCGGATCGCTGGACGGCGTTTCATCACCGTTGCGCACATGGGCGTGGATGATTGAGGCGCCTGCCTCGACAGCGGCGTGGCTGCTTTCGATCTGTTCGCTGACCGTGGTGGGCACGGCAGGGTTGTCCGCTTTGGTGGGTACAGAACCGGTGATGGCGCAGCACAGGATGCAGGGTTTGCTCATAGTGATCTCGTTTGATTGGCCCCGTCCAAAAGACAAGGGTGGTCGTCAGATGTCAAAGAAGACGGTTTCGTTGTCGCCCTGAAGCGTGATGTCAAAACGGTAGACGGGCACATCGTCGCGCATCTCGCGCTTGGCAATCAATGTGGCACGGCGATTTTCCAATTCGATGACGTTGAGCACAGGGTCCGTGGCGTTGGCCTCCGCCTCGTCGTCAAAATAGAGACGGGTGTTAAGGCCGACGTTGATGCCCCGGGCCACAATCCAGAGCGAGATATGTGGCGCCATCAGTTGCCCGTTGCGGCCCATGGCCTGACCCGGTTTGATGGTGTCAAAGCCCCACTCGCCGGTGTCAAAGTTGGTAATCACGCGGCCCCAGCCTTTGAAGCCTTCTTCGGTCTCGCCCGCCTGTTCTGGATGCGGGTAAATCCCGTCTGCATTGGCCTGCCACGCCTCCAACATAACGTCTTTCACCGGGCTGCCGGTGCCGTCGATCACCAGACCCTCGATGCGAATGCGCTCACCTTTGGCGTTTGGCCCGGCGATGTCCCAGCCAAGTTCCCGCTCATAGATGTCAAACCCCGCCGCGCCGGGGGCAAGGCCGATGTGCACATAAGGACCAGCAGTTTGGGAGGGTGTTTCTTTGAGGTAGTCGAGTTTCTGTACCATGCTCAATTCCCCTCCATGCGGTTTTCAAACAGGGTGGAGCGCCGACCGCGCAGTACGATGTCAAATTTGTAGGCAATGCTATCCAGCGGCACTGAAGCGTTCATGTCGAGTGCGGCAATCAGTTGTCCGCGCGCGGCCTGATCCGGGATGGTGTTCACAATCGGGCATTTTGCGATCAGCGGGTCGCCTTCAAAGTAAAGCTGTGTGATCAGGCGCTGGGCAAAAGCGGTGCCAAAGACAGACACGTGAATATGCGCCGGCCGCCAGTTGTTGACCCAGTTGCGCCATGGATAGGCACCGGGTTTCACGGTGCGGAAATAGTAGTAGCCGTTCTCGTCCGTTATGGTGCGCCCGCAGCCGCCGAAGTTGGGGTCAATAGGGGCCAGATAGGCGTCTTTTTTGTGGCGATAGCGGCCCCCAGCGTTGGCCTGCCAAATCTCCACCAAGGTGTTGGGCACAGGGCGGGCGTTTTCATCCAGCACGCGGCCGTGCACAATGATGCGTTCGCCAATCGCGCTTTCGCCCGGTTTGGCGTAGTTGTGGATCAGGTCGCGGTCCATCTCGGTCACGTCTCCATGACCAAAACGCGGGCCGGTGATTTCGCTGACGGTTTGCTCCAGACTGATCAGCGCGTTTTGCGGGGACCGCGCCACGGATGTTTTGTAGTCCTGCGAGGAAGCCGGCGGGTGCCACTCCCGATCACGTTGATAAAACTCGGCGGGTTTGCTCATGTTGGTGCTCCTCCCCTGCGCGCTTAGAATGCGCGATCAGCCCATCTCTGCAAAGGTCTGTTTTGCCAGTTTGATGGCGTGGTTGGCTTTGGGCACACCACAGTAAATCGCGACGTGCTGAAATACTTCCATCACGTCTTCCTGGCTGGCTCCGGTGTTGGCGGTGGCGCGGATGTGCATTGGGATTTCCTCAAAGTTGCCGGTGGCCGCAAGCAAGGCAAGCGTCAGCATGGAGCGTTCCCGCAGGCTGATCGCGTCACTGGCCCAAACTGTGCCCCAAGCCCCCTCGGTGATCAGGGTTTGAAACGGTGTGTCCAGCGCGGTTTTGTTGGCCTCCGCCCGGTCGACATGTTTGTCACCCAGCACCTTGCGGCGCACCTCCATACCGGTGGAAAATTTGTCAGACATGGTGTGTCTCCTTTGTCCGGCCCCCTAGTAGGGTAGGCCCACGTAATTTTGGGCAAACACCTTTTGAGCGGCATCGTTGCTGCGCAGGAAATCAATCTCGGCGCGCTGCATCTTCAGATCAAACGCGGATTGATCCGGGTAGCGGTGCAGCAAGTTGGTGGTGGACCAGCTGAACCGCTCGGCTTTCCAGATGCGCGCCAGCGCTCGTTCGGAATAGGCATCGAGGCCCGCGGTGTCCTTGTCCTCATAAACCTGCACCAACCCGTGGTAGAGGTAGTGGATGTCGGAGGCTGCGGTGTTGAGCCCCTTGGCCCCAGTGGGCGGCACGATGTGCGCCGCATCCCCACAAAGAAACAGCCGACCCCAACACATCGGCTCGGTCACAAAGCTGCGCAGTGGGGCGATAGACTTCTCAATCGACGGGCCCGTCACCAGCGCGTCTGCGTGGCGGCTGGGAATGCGGCGTTTGAGTTCGCTCCAGAACGCGCCGTCGCTCCAATCGTCGGGCGAGTCGCTGAGCGAGCATTGGATGTAGTATCGGCTGAGGTTGGCATTGCGCATGGAGCAGAGGGCAAAGCCGCGCTCTGACCAGCTGTAGATCAATTCGTCATGCACGGGGGGCGTTTCGGACAGCACCCCCAGCCAGCCAAAGGGGTAGACCTTTTCATATTCGCGGCGCACGGACGTGGGAATGGTCTGGCGACTGACCCCATGGAAGCCGTCACAGCCGGCAATGTAATCGCAGTCGATCCGGTGTTCGGTGCCATCCACATGGTAGGTCACAAATGGCGCGTCTGTCTTGGCGTCGTGGATCACCACGTAGTCTACGTTGAACACCAGATTGCCGCCCTCCGCCGCGCGCGCATCATAAAGATCACGGGTCAGCTCGGTCTGACCGTACACCATGACGTCTTTGCCGGTATGGTCATGAAAGGAGATGCCAAACTCCTCCTCGCCATATGCAATCACGGTGCCGGTGTGTGTGAAGCCTTCGGCGTCCATACGCGCACCAACGCCTGCTTCGCGCATCAAATCGACAAAGCCGGTTTCCAAAATGCCCGCGCGGATGCGGCCTAGCACGTAGTCGCGCGTTTTGCGCTCCAACACGATGCTGTCGATGCCCTTGCGGTGCAGCAGTTGTGAGAGCAGGAGCCCGGACGGCCCGCCGCCAATGATGCAAACCTGAGTACGCATAAAAGTCCTCCTGTTGACAGTTTGACTTCGCTAAAGTGAAAAGTAAAATGAGCATTTGTTTGATTTAGTTGTCAAAAGCGAGCATCAAGTCATGATCGATCGGCGCATTAAGTTCCGTCACATCCAGTGTTTTTCTGAGATTGTGCGGCACAACAGCTTAAAATCGGCGGCGCAGCATCTGCATCTGACACAACCGGCGATCTCCAAAACACTGAAGGAGCTTGAGGAGGTTGTCGGGTCGGATCTGCTGGTGCGCAATCGCGGCGGGGTCAGCCTGACCAAACAGGGTGAGGTGTTTTTGCACTTTGCCCAGATGAGCCTGGCAGCCTTGCAACAGGGGCTGAATGGCGTGGCACAGCTACAGAAGGCTGGCAAGATCAGTCTTTTAGTCGGCGCATTGCCCAGCGTGGCTGCCCGGTTGATGCCTGAGGTCGCACAGGCGTTTTCGGATCTGGCACCGGACGTGACGTTGCACATTCACGACGGGCCATATGGCTATCTGATTGAGGAGTTGCGTCAGGGGCGGCTGGACGTGGTGATTGGGCGCATGGGGGCACCGGAGATAATGAAGGGCATCGCCTTTACACAGCTCTATGATGAGCATGTCGAGTTTGTCGTACGCAAAGGGCACCCTTTGTTAGCGCGTCCAGACATTCATCGCTTGAGCGACTGGCCAGTGATTTTCCCGCCGAAGGCTTCGGTTATCCGACCTTTGGTCGAACGGGCTCTTGTGGCTCAGGGCGTTGGGGAGGTCGACACCAAGGTAGAAAGTGTGTCCGGTGCGTTTGGGCGCAATTATGCGCTGTCCAATGATGCGGTCTGGATCATTTCCAACGGTGTGGTGGCTAAAGAGCTAGAAAGCGGGGCGCTGGTCCGCCTGCCGTTTGATACGTCGCTTACAAAAGGGCCGGTTGGGTTGATGGCGCGTACGGATGGGCAGTTATCTGCAGCTGAATCCTTGTTTCGGCGGGTATTGGCAGAGGTTGCGGAGCGCATTGCCTAACGTGGAGCCTCATAGTCCAATTTCAGGCGATTTTCCGCCTGTGAGCTTTTGAAATCGGCATAAAAACATCCATATTGGCAGTGAAAACAAAAAAACGAATGAGGTACTTTCATGAAACTTATTTTGATCCCAGCTATGGTTGGTAGTCTTGCAGTTCTGTCCGCTTGTGCGGGCGGTGTGACTGAGAAAGATGTCGGCTGTGCCGGGGCAACCGTGGTTGGCGCTGTGGTTGGCGGCGCGTTGGGGAACCAGTTGGGCGGCGGTACGGGCAAAGACATCCTGACAGCCGGTGGGGCTGTTGCGGGTGGTGCAGTCGCAAACAACGCGGCTGGCTGCTAAGCGCGTCTGAAGCTGACAACAGATACAAAAAAGGCTGGCGCTCAATGCAGAGTGCCAGCCATTTTTTGTTTTTCGGTTCTACTTAGAAGTCGAGGTTTTCCACGCTTAATGCGTTTTTCTGAATGAACTCGCGGCGCGGCTCCACCACGTCACCCATCAGCTTGGTGAACAGATCATCCGCTTCGGCGATATCTTCGACCTTCACTTGCAGCAGCGTGCGGGCATCCGGATCCAGCGTTGTTTCCCAAAGCTGATCTGGGTTCATTTCGCCCAGTCCTTTGTAGCGCTGGAGTGTCAGGCCTTTTTCGCCTTCAGCCAAAATGGCGTCCATCAAATCAAGTGGACCGTTGATGATTTGGCTGCGGTCTTTGCGCACCAGAGAGGCAGAGGTGTTGTAGACCTCCTGCAGGCTTTCGGTGAAGGTGCCGGATTTGCGGGCCTCGCCAGAGCGCAGCATCGGGCCATCCAACGTGCGCACTTCTTCTACGCCCCGCAAAATACGCGCCAGCTTGATGCCGTGATCCTGTGTGATGCGCCCAGTCCAACCACGCTCATATTCCAGTGCAATCAGGTCCAGACGGGCGGCAACCTTGTCCGCCACGCCTTGCAAATCGGATTCCACCGCGCCTGGGACAAAGGCCCCTGCAATCGCAGCCTGTTCCAGAATGTGACGTGGGTAGTGGGTTGGGAAGGCGTCCAGAACCTGCTTCAGCTGACGCGCCTCAGTGACAACGCGGGCCAGATCTTGTCCGGACATTTCTGCACCGGACCCTAGGCGCAACACGGCACCGTCGATGCCCTGGTTCACAAGGTAGTCATCAAGCGCGGCTTGGTCTTTCAGATAGACCTCCGACTTGCCGCGCGCCACTTTGAACAGCGGCGGTTGCGCAATATACAGGTGCCCCTTTTCAATGAGATCCGGCATTTGCCGATAGAAGAACGTCAAAAGCAGCGTTCGAATGTGCGCCCCATCGACGTCCGCATCGGTCATGATCACCACTTTGTGGTAACGCAGCTTGTCGACGTTGAATTCATCGCGGCCAATACCAGTGCCAAGTGCCATCACCAGGTTGCCAATTTCTTGGCTGCCCAGCATCCGGTCAAAGCGCGCGCGCTCGACGTTCAGGATTTTACCCCGCAGCGGCAGGATCGCCTGGGTTTTCCGATCCCGACCGGTTTGGGCAGAGCCCCCAGCGGAATCACCCTCCACTAGGAAGACTTCGGTTTTGGACGGGTCTTTCTCGGAGCAATCTTTGAGCTTGCCCGCCAAGAAATTTACGTCCATCGCTGTCTTGCGGCGGGTGAGTTCGCGGGCCTTGCGGGCGGCCTCGCGGGCATGCGCCGCTTCGACAATTTTGGAGACAATCATCTTTGCGGTTTGCGGGTTTTCCCCAAACCACTCCGTCAACTTCTCATTCATCAACCCTTCAACCGCCGGGCGCACTTCAGAGCTCACCAGCTTGTCTTTGGTTTGGGAACTGAATTTCGGGTCTGGAACTTTCACCGACAACACACAGGTCAGGCCTTCGCGGGCATCATCGCCGGTAAAGCTGACCTTCTCTCGCTTCGCGATGCCGCTTTCCTGAGCATATTTTTGCAGTGTGCGGGTTAACGCACCCCGGAAACCAGCAATGTGGGCGCCGCCGTCCCGCTGTGGGATGTTGTTGGTAAAGGGCAGTACGTTTTCGTGGTAGCTGTCATTCCACCACATCGCAACTTCGACACCTATGTCGTCTTTCTCGCCTTTCACATAGATCGGCGCCTCCATCAGAGGGGTCTTGTGACGGTCGATATACTTTACAAACTCATTCACGCCGCCGTCGTAGTAGAGCTCAGTCTTTAACGGTTCGACCGGGCGCTCATCTTCCAGGAGGATGCGCACGCCAGAGTTCAGAAACGCCAGCTCACGCAGTCGTTTTTCGAGCGTGTCAAAGGAGTATTCGAGGTTGGAAAATGTGTCAGTGGACGCCATGAAGCGCACCTCGGTGCCCGTCTGGTCCCCACAGTCAGCAACTTCGCGCAGGTGCTCAGTACAGTCGCCGTGCTCAAACTTGGCGTAGTGCTCTTTACCATTGCGCCAGATGCGCAGTTCTAGCCAGACCGACAGTGCATTCACAACTGACACGCCCACACCGTGCAGACCACCGGAGACTTTGTAGGAGTTGCTGTCAAACTTACCGCCAGCGTGCAGCTGGGTCATGATGACCTCGGCCGCAGATACGCCTTCTTCGGGGTGGATATCCACCGGAATCCCACGGCCGTTGTCAAATACGGAGACGGAACTGTCGGCGTGAATTTTCACCTTCACGATGTCCGCGTGGTTGGCCAGCGCTTCATCAATGCCGTTGTCCACAACCTCATACACCATGTGGTGCAGGCCGGAGCCGTCGTCGGTGTCACCGATATACATGCCCGGACGTTTGCGTACCGCCTCCAAGCCTTTGAGAACTTTGATGGAATCCGCGCCATATTGCTCGGGATTTTGCGCGTTGTCAGACATTCATGTCGCCCTTTTTCATTTCCGAAATTTATATCGGGTTTGGGCAGGGATGTCACGTGAATGACGTGTATTTTTGTGATCTCGTGTGGGGCTGTCAGTGGGCGATCGACAGGCTGGAAATTCCTGCCTCATCGGTGACTTCGACATATTGCGCACGGTCACCCAAAGCCTCAAAAAGACCCGCTTCCGTTCCGGTCATCCAGGCCTGTGCCCCAAGTGCGCAAATCTCGTCATAAAGCGCGGCGCGGCGGTCCGGATCAAGGTGGGCGGCGACCTCATCCAGCAGAAGGATGGGTGCCGCGCCAATATCCTCTTTAAGTGCGCGAGCATTGGCCAAGATCAGCGACACCAGCAGCGCTTTTTGCTCGCCGGTGGAGCAATCTTTGGCGGGCACTGCTTTTTCGCGGTAGGTGCCAATCATGTCGGTGCGGTGCGGTCCAACCAGGGTGCGACCGGCCGCAATGTCACGAAAACGGCTTTCGGCGAGCGCGTCACGCAGATCAGCTTCAGTGTGAGGCATCGACCCTTCGGATTGGATCAACTCCAACTCTGCTACGGGAAAGGCAGTCTGCGCCGCCGCCTGCGCATCCAACAGCCGCTCCACACTGGCCTCGCGGGCCTGATGTAGCCGCGCGCCCGCTTCCGCCATCTGACGTTCTAGTGCGACGTACCAATGGGCATCGCTGATTTGGTCTTTCAGTAGGCGATTGCGCTCTCGCATGGCCTTCTCATAGGCCAGTGAGGCGTCGGCGTGTTCGGGGTAGAAGCTGAGTGTCATGCGGTCGAGAAACCGCCGTCGTCCCTCCGCGCCCTCAATCCACAGCCGGTCCATTGCCGGGATCAACCAAAGCACCCGCGCCACGCGGCCCAGTTGCACCTGCGGCGCAGCTTTGCTGTCGATTTGTACCTGTCGCGCGCCGCCGTTTTCGGAGCGGACCTCAATTTCGAAGGTCTGGGTGCTGGCCTGCAACAGGCCGGAGAGCTTCCAGCCAATGGCCTCCGGGCGCCGGGTCATCTCCTCTGCGCTGGCGCGGCGAATGCCCCGTCCAGGCGAAAACAGAGACACCGCTTCAAGAATGTTGGTCTTACCTGCGCCATTGGGTCCAAACAACGCCACAGGACGCGCATCACAGGTGAGCGCACCCTTCTTGTGGGATCGAAAATGAGACAGGCTCAGGGTTTTCAGAAACAGCTCAGACACAGGCCCGGCATTCACTTTCTACAACTATCCCCGCCGGAGGCATCCGCGTCAGCGGATTATACCCGCATCGGCATCACAACGTAGACAGCAGAGGTGTCGCCACCTTCACGCATCAGGGTTGGGTCGCCTGCGGAGTTGAACATGAACACGGCATTTTCACGGTCCACCTGGCTGGCGATTTCCAGCAGGTATTTGGCATTAAAGCCAATTTCCAGACGCTCGTCATTGTATGCCACAACCAGTTCTTCTTCCGCAGCGCCACTGTCTGGTGAGTTCACCGACAGCACCAAACGGTCTTCGTCGAGCTGCAGTTTCACCGCACGAGAGCGTTCCGAGGAGACGGTGGCCACACGGTCTACCGCTTTGGCGAATTCAGACGCATCCACTTCCAACTTACGGGTGTTGCCCTGCGGGATCACCCGCGTGTAGTCGGGGAAGGTGCCATCGATCACTTTGGAGGTCAGGGTGATGCTGGGGGTGGCAAAGCGCACTTTGGTTTCGCTGACGGACACGGCAATTTCCATATCGTCGTCGTCCAGAAGCTTGCGCAGCTCACCCACTGTTTTGCGGGGTACAATCACACCGGGCATGTCCGATGCACTCGCCGGCAGGTCAGTGTCGATGCGGGCCAGACGGTGTCCGTCGGTGGCAACCGCACGCAGCACTTTGCCGTCTTCGCCGTCGGACACATGCAGGTAGACACCGTTCAGGTAGTAGCGGGTCTCTTCGGTGGAGATCGCAAATTTGGCTTTGTCAAACAAACGGCGCAGGGCCGGGGCCGGGGCCGAGAAGTTGGACGAGTATTCGGAAGAGGCCATCACCGGGAAATCTTCACGCGGCAAGGTCGCTAGTGAGAAGTTTGAGCGGCCCGCTTCAACGGTCAGACGGCCAGCGGCGCTGTCATCGGTGAGGGTCACAAGCGCGCCATCCGGCAGTTTGCGAACAATTTCGTGCAAGGTGGTGGCGGCCACGGTGGTGGCGCCGGCGCGTTCCACCATCGCGTTGGCCTTATCAACCACTTCAATGTCCAAATCCGTGGCGCGGAACTGTACGGTGTCGCCTTCGGCTTCAATCAGCACGTTGGCGAGGATTGGAATGGTGTTGCGGCGTTCCACAACCGATTGCGCTTGGCTCACTGCTTTGAGCAGCACGGCGCGTTCAATACTGATTTTCATCCCATCACCCTCCGATAGCCGGGACAGGCACCTTAACGAGGTGGTCTCACGGCACAAGTCTTTTCCTAGGTTTGTCTGTGAAGTCGCAGGGAGCGTCAAGCGCCAAGCGGCCAAAAGAAAACACCGCACCCAGAGGGCGCGGTGTTTTGGTCAAATGTGTGACCGGAAACACTCAGGCTTCAAGCGTACGGCGCAGCAATTCCAGATCTTCGGCGATTTGCCCATCTGACGTGCGCAGCTCTTCGATGCGGCGCACACCGTGCATCACTGTGGTGTGGTCACGGCCGCCAAACCGTCGGCCAATTTCCGGCAGTGAGCGCGAAGTCAGCTTCTTGCAAAGATACATCGCCACCTGACGAGGGCGGGCAAAAGTGCGCACACGTTTGGGTCCTATCATGTCGGACAGGCGGATGTTGTAATGCTCAGCCACTTTGCGCTGGATCTCCTCGACGGAGACCTTGCGCTCGGAAGCGCGCAACACGTCGGACAGACAGTCTTGGGTGAGCTCCATGGTGATCTCACGACCCACCAGAGAAGCGAAGGCAAACAGACGGGTCAGCGCGCCTTCGAGCACACGCACGTTGGTGGAGATGCGGTGGGCCAGAAATTCCAACACGCCATCTTGCAATTGCAGCTCTGGGTATTGCGCGCGGTAGGTGTCAACTTTGGTCTGCAGAATGCCGAGACGCAGCTCATAGTCAGTTGGATGCAGGTCCACCACCAGACCACATTGCAGGCGGCTTTTGATGCGGTCTTCGAGGTCTTTGATCTCACCTGGCGCACGGTCGGCTGAGATGATGATCTGTTTGTTTTGATCCACCAGGGCGTTGAAGGTGTGGAAAAACTCTTCTTGAGTGCTGTCTTTGCCCGCAATGAACTGCACATCGTCCACCATAAGCACATCCACGGAGCGGAACAGCTCTTTGAAGTCCATCATCTTGCGATCGCGCAGAGCTTGCACAAAGCGGTACATAAATTGTTCGGCAGAGAGATACAGGACGTTAAGATCAGGGCGCTGCGCCTGTAGTTCCCAGGCAATCGCGTGCATCAGGTGGGTTTTCCCAAGACCCACACCACCATACAAAAACAGCGGGTTGAACGTGACCGGGCCACCTTCGCCGACACGGCGCGCGGCGGCATTGGCCAATTCGTTAGGCTTGCCCACAACAAAGCTGTCAAACGTAAACCGCGCATCCAAAGGCGCGCCGGTCATGCCCATGTCCGCGCTGTCGGAGGCAGCGGCAACACCTGCGGCTGTGCTGGTCTTTTTCATTGAGGCTGCTGGGGCCGGACGCGTGGCAGGCGTCTTGGCCCCAACTTTGAACTGCATACGCTGCACGTCCGCACCATTCTGGGTCATCTGATGCAAAATCAGATCGCCATAATTTTGCGACACGTAGTTGCCGATAAAATTGGTCGGCACATGAAAGGTGGCCACACCATCTTTCAGCTCTGAAAAATTGACGGGCTCAATCCAGGTTTTGAAATTATTCTGACCCACAGTTTTGAGTAGGTCTTGTTGGATGGTGCCCCAAGTGTCGTCAGTCATCTGTCCCCGTTTTCCTTCACACGTCTTTTGTGCCGAGCTGGGCCCGGTCTCTGCCTTTGTTTTGTGACACATTTGTGCCTTAGGGGCCGCTAAAAGCCCAAGCAGCTTCAGGCAAAACACAACCATGCCGGAGGTCCCTATTCTCCGGTTGCGTCTTGTCATCGGCGCGCAGATGCGCTGCTTTGTGGAACAGGTGAACACCCCGGAAACCATGGCAACCGCACCCCCAAAAGCGCGGCTGTCTCAGTCACCCAGTATGGCAAAGCCACCGTGTGTCGGTGTCTGTCCCCCCCAAGGCGAAATGAATCGCTGCAAGAACCTAACAAGCTGACGCCAAATCCGGCAACTGAACTTCGATCTTGACTCAGGCATTCATCAAAAAGAATCTATCCACAGGATGCTAAGATCATGTATTTAAAGGATATAGCCAAAAAATTTGATCCATTCTAAGCTGAGCCACGCACATGGTTATCCCCGGCCGTCCTTGACGCGAAAACCGTCCGGAGTCGTCCCTAAAACCCCGATTTTGTCTGCCTTTTGCGCAGGGTGGCAACATCTGGTTGTTGCGCGGCGGCCACATCTCCGCAGCTGTTGAGGTGGGCGACCAAAAGGAATCGCTGATGATTTTGCGCGACTCACTCGTGCAGCACTAAGCGCCACGTTGTGTCTGGCGCGTGATGGCCCACAACGGCCCCTTGCTTGCAACACCCGCTCCGTGCATTAACAGCGCGATGGCAAAGCAACTTGATTATCATACCATCCGGGAGATCTTCACCCGGTTTGAGGCCGCCGAAGCCGAACCTGTAGGCGAACTCGATCACGTCAACGTCTATACGTTGGTGGTGGCCGTGGCGCTGTCGGCTCAGGCGACCGACGTTGGCGTGAACCGGGCCACCAAAGAGCTGTTTAAAATTGCCGACACGCCGCAAAAGATGCTGGATCTTGGCGAAGAGGCTGTGATTGAGCACATCAAGACCATTGGCCTCTACCGCAACAAAGCCAAAAACGTGATCAAGCTCAGCCGCATCCTGGTGGAAGAGTACGGCGGTGAGGTGCCCAATTCCCGTGCAGCGCTGGAAAGCCTACCGGGCGTGGGGCGTAAAACCGCAAATGTGGTGCTGAACATGTGGTGGCGCTATCCGGCGCAGGCCGTGGACACGCATATTTTTCGCTTTGGCAACCGCTCTGGCGTGTGTCCCGGCAAAGATGTGGTGGCGGTTGAACGCGCCATCGAAGACCAAATTCCCGTGGATTTCCAACTCCACGCCCATCACTGGATGATCCTGCACGGCCGCTATGTGTGCAAGGCGCGCAAGCCTCTGTGTGGCACCTGCCTCATCCGCGATCTCTGCCTATTTGAGGAAAAAAACCTATGACCCAATACCAAGTGGTTGGCATCGGCAACGCCGTTGTGGATGTGATCAGCCAATCTGATGACAGCTTTCTGGACCTTATGGGCATTCAGAAAGGCATTATGCAGCTGGTTGAAAAAGAACGTGGCGAGATGCTCTATGCTGGCATGACCAACCGCAAACAGGCACCGGGTGGTTCGGTGGCCAACACCGTTGCGGGGCTTGGCGCGCTGGGCTTGTCGACCGCCTTTATTGGTCGGGTGCGGGATGATGCATTGGGCGAGTTTTATGCGCAGTCGATGCAGACGGAAGGCACCGATTTTGTGAACGTACCTGTGGCTGAGGGGGATCTGCCAACTTCACGCTCGATGATTTTTGTCTCTCCGGATGGCGAGCGCTCGATGAACACCTATTTGGGCATTTCTTCGGAGCTTGGTCCCGATGACGTCTCCGACGATGTCGCAGGACAGGCGCAGCTGTTGTTTCTGGAGGGCTACCTCTATGATAAACCCAAAGGAAAAGAGGCGTTTGAGCGGGCGGCAAAACTCTGTCGCGACGGTGGCGGCAAGGCTGGCATTGCGCTGTCCGATCCCTTCTGTGTTGAGCGTCACCGCGCTGATTTCCGCCGTTTGGTGAAAGAACTCGATTTTGTGATTGGCAATGAACACGAATGGGAAGCGTTGTATCAAACCGATTTGAGTTCGGCGTTGGAGCAAGCTGCGCAGGATGCCGGCATGGTGGTCTGCACCCGCTCAGGACATGACGTGGTGTTGCTCAGTGGCGACGAAGAAGCCACCGTGGCTGTGAACGAAATTGTGCCCGTGGATGCCACCGGTGCCGGCGATCAATTTGCCTGTGGGTTCCTGTATGGTGTGGCCACTGGTCAGTCGCTGGAGGTGTCTGGCAAAATGGGCTGCATCGCGGCCGCAGAGGTGATCAGCCATTATGGTGCGCGCCCTGAAGCGGACATCAAAGCCTTGTTTCAAAAAGCTGGTCTGATTGGCTAAAGCGCCGCCGCTAACACCTGTGCCGGTGGCAACGGTCGGAGCCTCCGGCGGGGATATTTTGCGAATGAGAAAACAAAAGGCACCCTGAACCCCGCCGGTCGACACTGCGCGATGCTTACGGGATGTCAGGGTGTCTTCTCATTCACGGCCATCGGCTTCCCAGCCTGCTCCGCCAGAACATCTTAGCAACTTTTGGTTAAGTGCGTCTTAACCCGCTTCTCATTCAAGCAATATCCCGGGGTGAATTGGGCCTTTTGGCCCAAAAGGGGCTGGCCCCTTTTACTGAAGAGACGCCACTGCCATATCTGCAAGCTGTACGCTGAGGTCTGTCACAAAAGCCTCAGGTTCATTGTCGCGCGGGCGATACCAGAACACCGGCGCATTGATCAGCAGCAGCAGCGATTGCAACGCGACGGAGACGTCTTGCGCACGAAAACTGCCATCGTCCATGCCGGCCTGAAGCACCTGTCGAAACAGGCTTTCATAAGCTTTGCGTTCCAACTGGATCTGCGCAAACAGCTCTCGTTCATGCGCCGTTGTCGATTTCTGCTGCACGCCGACATATGATTGAATGATCACCTTATGGTACGGCAGCGTGCGCAAGACCTCGGGTATGTGGGTCAGGATCATGTTGCGTAGATTGTCGGCGGGGAGGGCGGTTGCCTGGACAACGGGCGGCACTTTTTGCAGCACAAAATCTGCCGCGCGCAAACACACTTCCGCCAACAACGCGCCTTTGGAAGGGAAGTGATGGTAGATGCGCCCTTTGGTGGCACCAAGGTGGCGAGCCACATCGTCAATTGATGCTGCTTCCGCGCCAAGGGTCATAAACACCTCCGCCGCCGCATCCAAAATCTCGGCCTTTGAGGCACTCATCTTGGGTTTGGTGGGGTCTGACATGACGTCTTCTACCTCATGATGCGCCGACGGATGACGTGACGTCGGGCGAAGACGTCACGTTGACAGCATACTCAGTAGTATGTTTGCCTGTGAGGTGCAACAACCAGCCATTTGGGTTGGTGGCTTGGGAGGGGCTGTTTGCATGGCGCTTGATGAGTTTCGAAGCAATACGCGCGACTGGTTGGAGGCCAACTGCCCGGCCGAGATGCGCACGCCCATGGGTGAGGATGACATCTGTTGGGGCGGCCACACCTTTGTGTTTCGCTCACCTGCCCAGAAGCATTGGCTGAAGGTCATGGCAGACAAAGGTTGGACGGTACCAGCCTGGCCCAAAGCCTATGGCGGCGGCGGTCTTAGCGGCAATGAACAAAAGGTACTGGCGGAGGAAATGCAGCGCATAAACGCGCGCCCGCCGTTGCAGAGTTTTGGCATCTGGATGTTGGGGCCTGCGCTGCTGCAATTTGGCTCCGAAGCCCAAAAGTGCCACTACCTGCCACAAATCGCACGTGGTGAAATTCGCTGGTGTCAGGGCTACTCTGAGCCGGGTGCAGGCTCTGATCTCGCGGGGCTGCAAACCAAAGGTGTGGACACAGGTGCGTACTTTGAGGTGACAGGTCAGAAAATCTGGACCTCTTATGCCGATCAAGCGGATTGGATATTTTGCCTGGTGCGCACTGAGCCGGATGAGAAGAAGCACACTGGCATTTCCTTTTTGCTTTTTGACATGCAGAGCGAAGGTGTATCGACCAAACCCATTAAGCTGATCTCTGGTGCCTCGCCGTTTTGCGAGACCTTTTTTGATGCGGTGAAAGTGCCCAAAGATCAGATTGTAGGGGGCCGTGGCCAGGGTTGGACCATTGCCAAATATTTGCTGACACACGAGCGCGAAATGATTGGCGCGTCTGACTCCGCGTTGTTTGCCAAATCCGATTTGACTGAAGATGCGGTGGCTGCAATTGGCCTGGATGAAACAGGGCGCTTGGATGATCCCATGCTGCGGGCGGAGCTGGGGCAGTTTCTGGTAGATGAGATGTGTTTTGACGCCCATTTGGAGATGACAGGGGCGTACATGCGGGCTGGTCATGAACTTGGGGCTCGCTCGGCAGAACTCAAGTACCTGGGCACGGAACTCAACAAACGCCGGCAAAGCCTGCGCGTGGTCGCGGGTGGTAGTGATGATTTGGTCTGGGAAGGCACCGCCAATGACGCGGGGCAGGTGACCAAAGATTGGTTGCGCTCCAAAGCCAACACCATCGAAGGCGGCACGTCGGAAGTCATGTTGTCGATCCTGTCCAAAGCTGTTTTGAAATTACCGGGATAAGCACGCCATGGAACTCTTGAACGAAGACCAACAGTTGATTGCCGACTCCGCCACTGGTTTTTTGCGCGCCAGCCATTCGATCACGGCCTTTCGTGCGCTGCGCGAAGCGGGGGACACGGCAAACATGGCGATCCGGTCTGAACTGGGCGAGATGGGCTGGATGGGCATAGTTGTACCGGAAGAGTTGGGCGGCCTTGGGCTTGGCTATCGCGCGGCGGGGCTGATTGCAGAAGAGCTGGGGCGGAACCTGACCGTCAGTCCATTTTTGTCCTCAGCGATCCTGGCAGGCACAGCGCTGGCATCCACCGGGGGGGCTGTTGCACAGAACTGGGCTGCAAAACTGGCAGTTGGTGAGGCGGTGCTGGCTTTGGCTGTGGACGAAACTGCCAAGCATCGCCCGAAGCGTATCGCAACCTCTGTGACGGGCGGGGCCGATGATTTGAGATTGAACGGCCGTAAAACATACGTTGTGGACGGCGGCTTTGCGGATCGTTTGATTGTGACAGCCAAGCAAGGCAACGATTTGTGTTTGCTCCTGATCGACCCGCAAGCGGCGGGTGTGACCCTCATGTCTCAAGTGATGTTGGATTCCCGCAATGCCGCCACTGTGGTGTTCGAGGATGTGGCTGTTCGGGAAGCCGACGTTCTGGCGCAAGGGCAGGCTGCGGACACGGCGTTGTCCAAAACCCTCGCAGCAGGGCGTGCCGTTGTGGCGGCGGAACAGCTTGGCGTTGCCAAAGCGGCGGCGGACCAAACCTATGACTACCTGCGCACCCGCAAGCAGTTTGGTGTTCACATTGGACAGTTTCAGGCGCTGCAACATCGTGCGGCGGACCTTTACTGCGCGTTGGCGCAGGTCTCGTCTCTTATTGCGACGGCATTGAATGCGTTGGATGACGACAGTGCAGACATGGAAACCTTGACCCGCGCAGCGAAAGCCAAAATGGCGCGGGTGGGGCGACAGGCGACCGAAGAAGGCGTGCAGATGCACGGTGGCATTGGCATGACCGATGAGATGGATCTCGGGCTGTTCATGAAGCGCGATCGCGCGTTGACGGAGTTCCTCGGTGACGCGGGGCATCACACTGAGTGGATCTTGCGGCAGCGCGGCATCTAACACAGGTTGAGTGGATTTTGCGTACGCAGGCGTATGGAGTCAAGGATGTGACGTAACGGAGCTTTGCGCAAGAGGGGGAATGGAGACTTGACGCATTAGGGATCGCTCCGAAGACTGAACGCACAAAAAGCCGGTCCAAACCGGCACGGGAGGACAAATTGGAAGTTGTGCAACTGCTTGTCAGCGGGCTTGCGAATGGCTGTGTCTACGGTCTGATCGCGCTTGGGTTTGTGCTGATCTACAAGGCAACTGAACAGGTGAATTTCGCCCAAGGTGACTTCATGATGCTCGGCGCCTTTGTGTGTCTGGGGCTGACAAACGCCCACTATATGGGATTGCCGTTCTGGATCGCGGCGCCACTTGCCATCGCGATTATGGCGGTTCTGGGCTATCTGCTCGACTTCTTTGTTCTGCGTCACCTGTTTGGCCAAAGCCAGACAGCGGTGGTGATCCTGACCATCGCTCTGGGCTTTGTGATCCGCTTTATCGCTGGTGCCATCTGGAGCCATGAGCCACAGACTTTGGAAAGCCCGTTGGCCATTGGCGATTTCAATTTGGGCGGCGTTGTGTTGGGTATGGCCGACATTGCGGTGATCGTGGTGACCGTGCTTCTGACCTACTTCCTGTATCAGTTCTTCCAGCGCACCAAGCTGGGTCTTGCCATGCAGGCGGCGTCCCAGAACCAGATGGCGGCCTATTTCATGGGCATCCCGGTCAAACGTGTGCAAGGCATGATCTGGGGGCTTTCTGGCGCGGTGGCTGCGGTTGCCGGGATCCTATTTGCCTCTAAAGGCGCGATTGATCCCAACGCGGGTTTGCTGGGCATCAAGGCGTTCGCTGCCGCGGTGATTGGCGGCTTTGGTTCCCTGCCCGGCGCGTTGATGGGCGGGCTGATTGTGGGCGTGATTGAGCCGTTTGCCAGCCGCTACTTCCCTGCTGGATACAGCCAGATTGCGCCTTATACGCTGCTGTTGTTAGTGCTGGTGTTCCGTCCCAATGGCCTGTTCTCACAGGTCCGGATCAAGAAGGTCTGAGGTCATGCGGATACATTTCAAAACCTCTTACAACCACGACATCCGGCTCTTCCCAGATCGGTGGAGCTTTCTGGTCTATGCGATACTGATTGTGATCGCCGTGGTGCTGCCATGGGTGCTTGACGATTTTTTCCTTGGTGAAGTCACCAACGTGTTGATCTGGGCCATCGCAGGACTTGGTCTGATGTTGCTCACCGGACAGACCGGGCAAGCCAGTCTGGGTCATGCAGCCTTTCTGGCGCTGGGCTGCTACTCCTGCATCATCTTCATGGAGCAAGGCTGGCCCTTCCTGATCGCCTTCCCAGCGGCGGGTATTCTGACCGGCGTTGTCGGCACCATCATTGCCATCCCGGCGATCCGCTTGCACGGCATCTATCTGGCGATTGCCACCATTGCGCTCTCCATTCTAGCCGATGACATCATTGTGCTGATGGAGCCAATCACCGATGGCGTGTCGGGCAAGTTTGCTCCGATGATCACTATCTTTGGCATTGAGATTGAGCGTTGGACCACGCCAGATCGGTTTTACTGGCTGGTGCTGGCCGTCACGATCCTGTGCACCTTGGGGTACCGCAACTTGCTGCGCTCGCCGTTGGGCCGCGCCTTTGCAGCGGTGCGAGACAGCGAAGTCTCCGCCAGCGCCATGGGTGTGCACATTGCGCGCACCAAAGCGGCGGCCTTTGGTATCTCCTGCGCGATCACTGGTTTGGCCGGTGCATTGATGGGCTTTTATGCCGGGGCGTTCAACAATGAGACCTTCAGCATCGTGATCTCCATAACGCTGCTGATGATGATTGTGATTGGTGGTCTGGGTTCCATCCACGGTGCGTTTTTTGGCGCGGTTGTGGTGGCGTTTCTGCCGCAGTTTCTGTCGATGACCAAAGACTTTGTCGGCGGTGGGTCTGTTGCCATTCCGGGGTTGGAAACCGGCGTCTTTGGCATGATCCTGATCCTCTTTATCCTGTTTGAGCCGATGGGCATCTACGGCCGCTGGATGAAAATCCGTATCTGGTTTGAGCTTTTCCCGTTTGCGCGCAAAGACATGTTCAAGCGCCAGAAAAGCTATCTGAAGACGGAGCGTTTGAGATGAGCACATTGCTGGAAATCAACAACGCGACGCTCAAGTTTGGCGGCGTGGTCGCCGTGAACGATCTCACGTTCAGCGTGGACGAAGGTGAGGTCTATGCCATCGTTGGTCCAAATGGCGCGGGCAAATCCACGGTCTTCAATCTGATCTCGCGCTTCTACGATCCTTATGCTGGGGCGATTACCTTTGATGGGCATAATCTGCTGGACCGCAATGCGGATGCCGTAGCCGACCTTGGCATCGCCCGCACCTTTCAGAATATCGAATTGTTTGACCATGCCACGGTGCTGCAGAACCTGCTGGTGGGACGACACAGACATCGCAACACCAACCTGGTGCAGGAGATGTTGTTCACGCCCAAAGTGCGGCGTGAAGAAAAACGCCACCGTGAGGCGGTGGAGGAAGTGATCGATTTTCTCGACCTGCAGCCCTACCGTGACAAGATGATCGCCGGTCTGCCCTACGGTGTGCGCAAGGTGGTTGAGTTGGGCCGCGCGCTGGCCTCTGGTCCGCGTTTGTTATTGTTGGATGAACCGGCCTCGGGGCTCTCAGTTGAAGAAACCCAAGACATGCGTTGGTGGATTGATGACATCCGCAAACAGATGGGCATCACCGTTCTGATGGTGGAGCACGACATGGGGTTGGTTTCCGGCGTGAGTGACCGTGTTCTGGCGCTGGCCGATGGGGCCAAGCTGGCCGAAGGCACACCGCAGCAGGTGCAATCTGATCCGGCTGTGATTGAAGCCTACCTTGGCGCGGGGGCGGCGTGATGGGCGAAACAGTGCTTGATATCAAGAACATCGAGAGTTTTTACGGCCCAATCATGGCCATCCGTGGCGTGTCGTTGAAGGTCGAAAAGGGCCAGGTTGTGACCGTGCTGGGCGCCAATGGCGCGGGCAAGTCGACACTGCTGAAAACCATCTCTGGTATCATGGACCCAGAGAAGGGCCAGGTGGTGTTTGAGGGCCGTGAAATCCAAGGCATGGAACCGCATAAGGTGGTTGGTCAAGGTATCGTGCATGTACCCGAAGGCCGCGAGGTGTTCCCGCTTCTGACCGTGGATGAAAACCTCTCGCTTGGGGCCTACACGCGCAGCGATAAGGCGGAGATCGAGAAAGACCGGCAGATGGTTTTTGACTATTTCCCCATTCTGGCGGAACGCCGCCATCAGGAAGCAGGCACGCTGTCCGGTGGTCAACAACAGATGCTCGCAATCGGACGTGGGTTGATGCTGCGGCCGAAGATCATGTTGCTGGATGAGCCCTCCCTGGGCCTCTCACCGCTATTGGTGCAGGAGATCTTTGCCATCCTCAAACGGCTGAACAAAGACGAAGGCGTGACCATGATGCTGGTGGAGCAAAATGCCAAAGTGGCGCTAGAGCTGGCGGATGTCGGCTACGTCATGGAGGTCGGGCGTATTGTGATGGACGACACCGCTGACCGATTGATGGAAAGCGAAGACATCAAGGCCTTCTATCTTGGCCACCAGGAGATTGGCGCACGGGGCGAACGGCGTTGGAAACGCAAGAAGACGTGGCGCTGAGGGAGGGCACAGACATGAACATTCACATCCCATCCCAGCCGCCGGAGCAGATCGAAATTAACGGCGTGATTGTGTCAGCCACACCGGGTCAGAAGCCTGCGCTGGTGGATGGCTGTGACACGGTTGTGGGCCTGTTTCAAAAGCGGTGCGAACAGCTGCGCGACCGCACCGCGCACCGCGAAAAAGACCTCGGCATCTGGCAGAGCTATTCGTGGAAGGATTACTGGCAACACGCAAAATGGATTGGCCTTGGCCTGCGCGCGTTGGGTTTGGAACGCGGCGAAGTGGTTTCGATCCTGTCCGAGGACCGCAAGGAATGGCTCTACGCCGACATGGGTATTCAATGCGTCGGCGGTATTGCCTCGGGCGTTTACACCACGGATTCCGCAAGCCAGTTGGAATATCTGCTGCGCGACAGCGGTTCGCGCTTCTTGTTTGTGGAAAACGACGAGCAGCTCGACAAGTTTCTGGAGATCGAAGACCAAGCTGGCCATGTCGTAAAAGTTATCATTCTGGATCAGGACGGTTTGCATGATTTGCGCCACGACAAATGTGTTTTTCTGGACGAGTTGTATGAAACCGGGCGCGCCTATGAGGCAGACAACCACGGGCTCTTTGAGGCGGAAATCAACCAGGCCAAACCCGAAGACACCGGTCTGCTGATTTATACCTCCGGCACAACCGGCATGCCCAAAGGTGCGATGTTGAGCCAGGAGAATGTGATTTCAGCCTGTGTGTCCGGCGCGCATGCGTTGCCGACAATGGACAGTGATGAGCAGCTTTGCTTCCTGCCGTTATGCCACATTCTGGAGCGCAACGTGTCCGCCTACTTCCCGATTGCCGGCAAGGCCACGGTGAACTTTGCCGAAAGCACGGAGACCGTGTTTGATAACCTGCAAGAGGTCTCGCCTGCACATTTCACCGCTGTGCCGCGTGTCTGGGAGAAGATCTACTCCCGCGTTCTGGTACTTGCTCAAGAAGCCACGCCAATTGGGCGGTTGTGCTTTAAGCTCGCTGTCAAGGCAGGGCTGAAACGGGCCGATTATCTGCTGGACCGAAAGCCGGTCCCGGCAGGGGTGCAGCTCAACTACGCGCTCTGGGATTTCCTTGTGTTGCGCAACCTACGCCGGATGCTGGGCATGGACAAAATGCGCCGTGGTGGCACCGGCGCGGCCCCGATCAGCCCGGAGTTGATCCGTTGGTATTGGGCCATAGGGGTTCAGCTTCTCGAAGGCTACGGCATGACCGAAAATGCGGGTCTGGCTTCGATCAACTTGCCGGATGACAATAAGCTGGGCAGCGTTGGCAAAGCGGTGCCAGGCTTTCAGGTGCGCATTGCCGAGGATGGCGAAATTCAGACCTATGGGCTCAACAACTTTCAAGGCTACTGGCGCAACAACGAGAAGACGGTCGAGACCTTCACCGACGATGGGTGGCTGCGCACAGGAGATGTGGGCAAGCTTGACGAGGATGGTTTCCTAACGATTACAGGGCGCCTGAAGGACATCATTATCACCGCAGGCGGCAAAAACATCACCCCGGCGGAAATCGAGAGTCGCCTGAAGTTCAGCCACTATATCTCGGATGCGGTGGTGATTGGGGACGCCCGCAAATACCTCACTTGCCTGATTATGATTGATCAGGAAAATGTCGAAAAATATGCCCAGGATCACAAGGTGCCGTTCTCGGATTTTGCCTCGCTCTGTGCGGCGCAGGACGTCATGGACCTCATCAAGGATGAGGTGGACGCGGTCAACAAAGAGTTTGCCCGCGTTGAGCAGATCAAGGATTTCCGCCTGATCAACGTGCTGTTGACGGCAGAAGACGAGGAACTGACCGCGACCATGAAATTGAAGCGCAGCTTTGTGGAGAAGAAACACGCGGGACTCATAGAGGAAATGTATTAGGCTGCATCTATGTGGCCCTAGATCACACTTTAAACGGGAGGAAATTATGAAAAAACTGACGACTGTACTGGCGGTTGGCGCGGCAGCGCTGGCAAGCCAGGTCGCCGCCGACACGCAAGGCGTGAGCGACGGCGAGGTGGTGATTGGGTCCGTAAACGATCTGTCCGGCATCTTTGCCGCGGTGGGTGTTCCGGCGGTTAACGGCGCCAACATGCGCTTTGACGAGGTGAACGCCGCAGGTGGTGTGCACGGTCGCCAGATCCGGTTTGTTGTGGAGGACAACGGTTATCAGATCCCGCGCGCGATGCAGGGTTACAACAAGCTTCTGAACCGGGACAAAGCCTTTGCCATGCTGCTGTCTTTGGGTACACCGATGAACGTGGCGGGCTTTAAGCTGCTCGATCCCAAAGGCATCCCAAATGTCGGCCCACTCTCGGCAGCGCGGCAGATGCTGCAGGAACCGATGGACAATAAATTCATTGGCTTCTCAAGCTACTACGATCAAGTGCAGGTCGGCGCGAAATATCTTGCGGAAGAGTTTGGTGCCAAAGAACTTTGCACCATGTATATCCCATCCGACTTTGGCAAAGAGATTGCTGAATCCACTGTGGATGTTGCGGAAAGTATGGGCCTGACCATGGCCAGCGAAACCACACATAAGCCGGATGAGTTGGATTTTGTTGGTTCTCTTGGCAAACACAAAGCTGCCGGGTGTGATGTGATCACCATGGCGCTGGGCGTGCGTCAGGGTATCACCGTGGTGGGCACCGCCAAAAAGCTGGGCTGGACCGATGTGAAGTTCCTCAACACCTCCGCAGGGTTCCTGGAGCCGGTGGCGATGGTGCCAGGTGGTGTAACCGATGGGCTCTATGCCGCATCTGGTTGGCAGGATCTGTATGCACGCGCAGCGGATCCGGTGCCGGGTAAGTTCATTGCCGATTACAAAGCCAAGTTTGATCAGCCTGCGTCCGGTTTCGCCATGCTCGGCTACTCCGCCGCCGATACACTGGTGCGCGCCTTGGAGGCGGCTGGCCCAGACCTGACCCATGAAGGCTTCATCGCCGCCATGGAGACACTGGACTATATGGACGAGCTGACCGGTTCGCAGACCACCTATGGCGCAGACGACCACCGCGGCGCGGATGATGTTGTGATTTCCGTTGTGGAAAACGGCGGCTGGAAGACGGTTGCTGTGAAGTAAGGTGTTTGTGCGTAAGGCAAGATGGCTCCCGGAGGTTTCCGGGAGCTTTTTTGTTTTTAGGACCCGCAAATTTCAAATTTCGGGCAGCTAGTTGCTGTTGACCACTGGTGGTCAAATGGTCGAATTTCTGAGCCGTTCCACAAAACGGAGCACATCTTCAATTGCAACTTTTGCGAGTTGATTTTTGCTTGCGTTCAGTTATCGGTGAAATGACTTATGGAGCCGGAGAAAGAAGAACCGAATGTCGAATGATGAGTTTCAAGCTCGGATCAAGCGACTGCAATCGAAGACGCAAGATGTACCCAGTCCGAAGATACAGTCCAACGACTTAGGCGGGTTCAGTTGGGGCAGTGCTTTTACAGGATTTATCTTGTCGCTCGTGATCGGTTTTGCTTTTTCAAATTTGCAAGCAATCAGCGATATGGCTCCGCAATCGATCAAGGACGGACCTGCGCCAGGCATATTTGGCGTGCCGGTTGCAGTGATTTCTTTTCTCTGGGTCATCGTAACGCCGATTTGGTTCTTTCGCACAGTTATGAAGGGAGCTGCGTCGGGGTGGTCGGTGACACCGAGTGGCTTCCCTTTGGGGCTATTTGCTGGGATGGCTCTGACGTTTTTGACGGTTCAGTTCTTTTCCTAGCCGCGCCAGTAGCGGGTGGTTTGAGTTTGCAGGGAAAGCATATGTTGCTGCGGTGAACACAAACGTGAAGTGTGTTCAAAAAGGACTTTCACAGCAACCGTTCCTCTCAAAGATAAGCAAGATTCACCGAGGTTTCACCCGGCCCGGATCAGCACCGCAGGTGCCCGGGACAGCGCTCGACCGCGCCCATGGAAGTGTGCTGGTCTTCGATGTTCGTGGTCCGTAACCAACTTGCCTATCGCCAAACAGAAAAATTCCCCGCAGCCGATGGTCTGGTCTGCGGGGAAGGCGGGAGTGAACTTGTTCTTGCAAGGTCCCCATGTTTACCGCGCGCCTGTCCCTGAAACGCCTGCGGCCATCCCGTCAGCAGATTGGCCTGCGCCACACAGATTGGAAGGAGGAAAATCCGGTGCGCTCTGGCTATCTACTGACCTCAGATATACCTTATTTTGCGGTGTTTGGCTATATGTTGTGTTGGATTTGTATTTGAGGCGCAAATGCAGAGGGGTTATTGCCAGCTCACATCGCCCAAAAAGATATAGCCCGCGCCGTAGATGGTTTTGATAAGACGTGGGTTTTTGGGATCTTCTTTGAGCTTGGTGCGCAAGCGCGAAATCCGCACATCCATGGCCCGATCAAAGCTTTCACCAGCCGCGCCCCCCAAAGACTCTTGCATCTGTGCGCGGCTGATCAAGCGCTTGGGGCTGTCCAAGAAAAGCCGCAGGACTTCGCCCTCTGCGTGGCTGAAAGTCGTTTCAGCGCCACTTTCGTCCATTAGCACGTAGCGGTCAAAATAGGCGGTCCAGCCGTTGAACACGGCGGTGTTGGCAGCCACTGGCGCAGCTGGCCTTTCTTTGCGCAGCCGGGCCCGCACCCGCGCGACCACCTCGGTGGGGTCAAACGGTTTGATGATGTAGTCATCCGCGCCCAATTCCAAACCGGTGATCCGATCCTGCACCTGCGCACGGCCCGAAATGATGATCACCGCTGCGCCAAGTTCCAATGCCAGTCGATGCACCAGCGACAAGCCGTCTTTGTCTGGCAGGCCTAGGTCCACCAGGCAGACATCCGGCGTGGTTGATTTTAACGCCGCTTCAAATTCCGTTGCTCGTGAAAACGCCATGGTGCGAAAGCCCGCATCTTCCAGCGCGTCCGCAAGGATCATGCGGATTTCCGGTTCATCGTCGAGGATGGTGACAAGCGGGGCGGTCATGGCGGGGCTCACTTCGGATGTAAGAATTGGTCAAGCTGCGCAGCGGTGAAAGGCTTGGGCAACACCGGCGCGCGCGCGGCGCCTTCGATATAGAGATCATGGCTCTGGGGCAAGCTGGTCATCAGATAGGTCGGCACTCGGTCGCGCCCCAATTCGCGGATCAGATCCACACCGGTGGCGTCGCCTTCCAGAGAAATATCGGACAACACCAAGGTAATATCCGGTAATTGGTCCAGAAGCACACGCGCTTCATCGACGCTGGCGGCCTCTATGACGGTATGTTTCATGTCGGTCAGCATATCGCGGATCAAGCCCCGCAGGTCCGGGTTGTCCTCGACCAAAAGCGCCAGTCCCGGTGTCGAATCCTGCACCGCGCGGCGCAGCGGCAGGCGCAGCACAACCTGACCACCGGTTTCAGTGTTGGCAATCTTGATGTCCCCGCCCACCAGTTTCGTCATGTCATAGACCATCGCCAACCCAAGGCCGGAGCCATCCGCGCCTTTGGTGGTGAAAAACGGATCAAGCGCATGTTCCAGCGCGGCGTCTGAGAACCCCGGCCCGGTGTCGCGCACGGTGAATTGCACCCACGTGTTCTGCACCAGCTCCGCAATCAACAAGATGGTCCCCCCTTGACCGCAGGCATGCGCTGCGTTCAACAGCAGGTTCACCAACGAGTCCTGCAACATCGCCGGATCAAGCAGTACTGCGCCTTCGGGGATGCTGTTCTCGATGATCAAAGACACCTCGTCGCCCATGGTTGGTCGAGCCAAGGTTTCCAGTTCGGACAAAAAGACAATCATGTCGGTGGGCGCCAGTTTGGGCACACGTGGTCCGGTCACATTGGCGAGGTTGTCCAGCAATGTGCCGCCGCGCCGTGCTGCGCCAAGAGTGGCTTCGATCAACGAGCGTGCATCATCTGGCAGCTCCATTTTCTGCAACTTGCTTTGCGTGCCCAATATAATCGTCAGCAGATTGGAAAAATCATGTGCCAGTCCGCTGGTCATCTGTGCTGCAATCTCGCGCCGCCGGGTTTGTTGCAAGGCCACCCGTGCCTGGGTTTCTTCGGTGACGTCCATCGACAGCACATAAACCCCGCGGGCCGCGCCTTCGTTGTCATCTGGCGTAAAGGCAGCGCGAATACGCCGCGTGCTGGGATGTTCGTTGAATTCAAATACGGAGGGCTGGCCTCTGAACGCCTTGTCCATATGAGGCTTGATATGGACGTAGGCGCTGTCACCCAAGGCCTCGCTCGCGTGCATGCCAACGATGTCAGATGGCCGCCCGGGGATCACCGTGCTCAACCGGCGGTTGGAATATGTATACAGCCGGTCCGGCCCCACGTGGGCAATATGCGCAGGCATCATTTCTGCGGTGAGCCGCATCCGGGCCTCGCTATCTATCAGTTGACGCTTTACTTCCTCAAGGGTTTGGACTGTGGCTTCCAACTCTCGGTTGGTGGCAGACAGCTCCTCGGCATATTGCAACAATTGGTCAGAGAGCTCCTCTGACCGAGACCGCAACAACGCCTCTTGTCGCTTGGTGGAGGTGATGTCGGTGTAGACCGCCACCCAGCCCCCTTCGGGCAGGGGGGAGCCTTCGACAGAGACCCAGCGCCCATCTGCGCGTTGTCGTTCAAAGTAATGGGCTTCAAAATTCAATGCACGATCAACCCGTTCCTTGATGAAGGCTTCTTTGTCCTCATCGCGGATGTCGCCGTACTCGCCATTCTCGATCAGAAAGCGGATGGTTTCTGGAAACGGCGCTCCCGGCTGCGACAACACGCGCGGAATTGAGAACATCTCGCGAAAGCGGGCATTGGCCACCACCAGTTTCAGATCGCTGTCATAAATCGACATCGCCTGCTTGATTAGGTTCAGACCAGCAACGGTCATGGCCTGTGTGGCTGCGGCTCGCTCCATCATGGCTCTCCTTCTCCTCTACCGCTAACACCCAATTTGGGGGCGCGAAAAGGAAGAAATGCGACCTGTTACAATTCGTAAGGATTGGGAAAACTTTAAGAAAAAGTTGACCGACAGGGTGAAACACGCACCACTAGAGGTGGAGAATCGCTTGCGCGATTTTGGCCCGTTCCGGCGGGCTTAAGGGAGGAATATAATTTGGCACAGTCGTCACAGGCGACCGGGGGACTTGCGTCCATTCCGGCGCTGTTGCAGCGGAACGCCGCCCAGTTTGCAGACAAAGATGCATACCGGGAGAAAGAGTTCGGGATCTGGCAGACCTGGACTTGGGCAATGACCGAGAAAGAGATCGAAGCGCTGGCGCTTGGTCTGATCAATCTGGGTGTAAAAGAAGGCGACTTTGTCGCCATTATCGGGCGCAACCGCCCGTCTTTCTATTGGTCGATGGTTGCCGCCCAATCCGTGGGTGCGGTGCCGGTGCCGGTCTATAACGACAGTGCCGCAGAAGAGATGGAATACATCCTGGGTCACTGCGGCGCGAAATACGCCGTTGTTGAAGACCAGGAGCAGGTCGACAAGATCATCGAGATCCAAGACAAGCTGCACACCTTTGAGCATATGGTTTACATCGACCCACGCGGGTTGCGGAAGTATGACCATCGCCAGCTTCATGAGTTCAGTCACATTCAAGCGCAGGGCCGCGCGGCCCACGACGAGCTGATCGGCGAACTGAAATCGCGCCGCGAGAAGCTCGATTACGACAGCACCTGCGTCATGCTCTACACCTCCGGCACCACCGGCAAACCCAAAGGTGTGGTGCTCTCCAACCGCAACGTGATCGAAAGCGCCAAGAACTCGTCCGAGTTTGACAACCTGACAGGGGACGAGGAAATTCTGTCCTACCTGCCGATGGCTTGGGTTGGCGACTTTATCTTCTCAGTGGGACAAGCCTACTGGTGCGGGTTCTGTGTGAACTGCCCGGAATCGGCAGAAACCATGATGACCGACCTGCGCGAAATTGGACCCACTTATTACTTCGCGCCACCGCGGATTTTTGAAACTTCGCTGACCAGCGTGATGATCCGCATGGAAGACAGTGGTGATCTGAAGTACGCGCTGTTCCATCACTTCATGGACTTCGCCAAAACCACCGGCGAGAAATACGGCATGCCCAAGCGCAGCCTGGCCAAGCCCGATATGAAGCGTCGTGTGAAAAATGCCTTCCGTTATGCGATGGGCATTGGTTTTGCGATGGAAACTTTGGTGGAAAACGGCATCCGCATGGCCTTCACCAAGCTGCGCCATGGCAGCAAGGCACGCGAGCATTTCAAAGCCAAAGATCCAATCCTGTTGAACCTGTATCGCGGCAATCTGCGGGACTACTTCAAGTATCGCATGGGCAACGTGCTGGTGTACGGCCCGCTGAAAGATACGCTTGGTTTTGGCCGCGTGCGTGTGGGCTACACTGCCGGTGAAGCGATTGGTCCGGAGATCTTCGAATTCTACCGCTCCTTGGGTATCAACCTGAAGCAGCTCTACGGTCAGACCGAAGCCACAGTCTTCATCACCGCTCAGCCGGATGGCGAAGTGCGCGCGGACACCGTGGGTGTGCCAAGCCCTGACGTGGAAATCAAAATTGCCGACAACGGCGAGATCTTCTACCGCAGCCCCGGCACCTTTGTGGAGTACTACAACAACCCGGAAAGCACGGCGTCCACCAAAGACGCGGAAGGCTGGGTTGCGACAGGCGACGCGGGCTTCTTTGAAGAAGACAGCGGCCACCTGCGCATCATCGATCGGGCCAAAGACGTTGGCAAAATGGCCGATGGCTCCATGTTTGCGCCAAAGTATGTTGAGAACAAACTGAAGTTCTACCCCGACATTCTTGAGGCTGTGCTGTTTGGCAACGGCAAAGATCGCTGTGTGGCTTTCATCAACATCGATCTGACAGCGGTTGGCAACTGGGCGGAGCGCAACAACATCGCTTATGCCTCTTATCAGGAACTGGCCGGTCACCCGAAAGTGCTCGACAGCATTCAAGGACACGTTGAGGCGGTCAACCGTTCCGTCGCAGACGACCCAATGTTGGCGGGCTGTCAGATTCACCGTTTCCTGGTTCTGCACAAAGAACTGGATGCGGATGATGGCGAAATGACCCGGACCCGCAAGGTGCGCCGCGTGATCGTGGCCGACAAGTTCAAAGATCTTGTGGATGGTCTCTATGACGGTTCCTCCAGTGTCTCCACCAACACCGAAGTGACCTACGAAGACGGCCGCAAAGGTTCGATCAGTGCAACGCTTGAGCTGCGCGACGCCAAAGTTGCGCCCATGGCCAGCAAGATAGCAGCGGAATGAATGACATGAGCAACGATAGCTACGTCACGGACGACGGCCGCACCATTGGCCCAACCGTGATGGAAATGAAAAACATCACGCTGCGTTTTGGGGGCGTGAAGGCGATCACCGACATCAGTTTTGACATCCGAGAAGGCGAGATCCGTGCGATCATCGGCCCCAACGGCGCGGGCAAATCCTCGATGTTGAACGTGATCTCCGGTTTCTACGTGCCGCAGGAAGGTGAGGTTTGGTACAAAGGTGCTAAACGTCCGCCAATGAAACCGTATCAGGTGGCGGGGCAGGGCATCGCCCGGACCTTCCAGAACATCGCCCTGTTTGAAGGCATGACTGTTCTGGACAACGTCATGACCGGCCGCCTGCGCCAGATGAAAGCCAACATCTTTGAGCAGGCCATCTGGAAAGGCAAAGCGGAACGCGAAGAGGTTGAAAACCGCGAGAAAGTTGAGAGAATCATCGACTTCCTCGAAATTCAGGCGATCCGCAAAACCCCGGTTGGCCGTCTGCCCTACGGTTTGAAAAAACGTGTGGAGCTGGCGCGTGCCCTGGCCGCAGAACCTTCCATCCTGCTGCTGGATGAACCGATGGCCGGTATGAACGTTGAGGAAAAAGAGGACATGTCCCGCTTTATTCTCGACATGAACGACGAGTTTGGCACCACCATCGCCCTGATCGAGCACGACATGGGCGTGGTCATGGACCTCTCTGACCGGGTTGTCGTGATGGATTACGGCAAAAAGATCGGCGACGGCACCCCAGACGAAGTGCGCAACAACCAAGACGTCATCGACGCCTATCTGGGGGTGGCACATGACTAAGCCCCTCCTTGATCTGAATGCTAAAATCGGAGGCGTGAGCGATGCCTGAACAACTCGTATTTGCTATGGAGGTCTTTGCCAACGGCCTCATGTCCGGGGTGCTCTATGCGCTTGTGGCACTCGGCTTCGTGCTGATCTACAAAGCCTCCGGCATCTTTAACTTCGCCCAGGGTGTGATGGCGCTGTTTGCCGCGATGACCCTTGTGGGCATCCAGAACGGTCAGGTACCGTTTGCCCACCTCATCAATGCAATCTTTGGCACCCATGTACACACATTTGGGTGGAACATTTCGTCGGCCTTCGCGCTGATCCTCACCGTGGGTGTGATGATCCTGCTGGCCTGGGCGGTGCAACGTTTTGTCTTCCGTCATCTGGTCGGCCAAGAACCGATCATTCTCTTCATGGCCACCATTGGTCTGGCGTATTTCCTCGAAGGTTTTGCTGACCTGATGTGGAACTCGGAGATCAAAACGCTGACCTTCTGTCTGCCCGGTGAGTTGTGCTTGCCACAAGGTATGAACCTGGCGATTGACGATGCCGCCTATAACGCTTGGGGCGTGGGTTTCTTCATCGACAACCTCGACATCACCGCCACACTGGTCGCCATCGTACTGGTGATCGCGCTGGTCGCATTTAGCCAATACACCAAACAAGGCCGTGCGATGCGGGCTGTTGCCGATGACCACCAGGCGGCGCTGTCCGTGGGCATCTCCCTGAACTTCATCTGGGTTCTGGTCTGGTCCCTCGCAGGGTTTGTGGCGCTGGTTGCAGGCATCATGTGGGGCGCCAAGTCGGGCGTGCAATTCTCGCTGTCCCTGATCGCGCTGAAGGCGCTGCCGGTTCTGATGCTGGGTGGATTTACTTCGATCCCAGGCGCCATTGTGGGTGGTCTGATCATCGGCGTCGGTGAGAAGATGTTCGAATATTGCTTTGGCATCGGTCAGTGTTTTGGCGGCGTGATCAACCTTGGTGGCGCAACTGAGAACTGGTTTGCCTATGTGCTCGCCCTCGTGTTCCTCGTCTTCCGGCCCCAAGGCCTGTTTGGCGAAAAGATCATCGAGAGGGTCTGACACATGTCCAAGTCGCTTGCTGTCATGAACGTTATTGCTTGGTCCGGTTTCTGGGTCTTTGGGTACCTTGCCTTCACTGGCGACGTGTCCCGACCCGAAGAAATGACCACAGCCGCCCTTGTGGCAGCGTTTGGCGGACTGCTTGGCATCTGGACGTTCTTCCGGCTGGTCCGCGACGCGGAAACCTCCGGCTATGCAAAATCTCGGAACCGGGCAGACCGGTCCCACCTTGAAAAAGAATACAACGAGGAGACCGCCTGATGTTCTATCGTGAAGCTGGCGATTTCAAAAAGACCTACTCGGCGGACAATCAAACGTTCCCGATCAAGATCGACCGCGTGGGGTACTACCTTGCTCTGATCGTAGCCTTTCTGGTGATCCCGTTTGTGATCAACGATTACTGGGCCAACGCCATTCTGTTGCCGTTCCTGATTTACTCGATTGCGGCCATCGGCCTGAACATTCTTGTGGGCTATTGCGGACAGGTGTCCTTGGGTACCGGCGGTTTCATGGCAGTGGGGGCCTATGCGTGTTACAAGCTGATGACATCGTTCCCGGATGTGAACATCTTTTTCCACGTGCTGCTGTCTGGTGGTATCACCGGCATGGTCTGCGTGATCTTTGGCTTGCCGTCTTTGCGCATCAAAGGCTTCTACCTCGCGGTAGCAACGCTTGCCGCG
This sequence comes from Shimia sagamensis, assembly GCF_900182745.1. GTDB lineage: Bacteria > Pseudomonadota > Alphaproteobacteria > Rhodobacterales > Rhodobacteraceae > Shimia > Shimia sagamensis. The sequence continues at coordinate 942,977 of NZ_FXTY01000001.1, forward strand.
CAGTTCTTCCTGGTGTGGCTCTTCAACCGGGTGCCGTGGTTCTACAACAACTCCGCATCAGGTCAGATCAACGCACCTGAGCGCATGGTCTTTGGCGTGCCGGTCACCGGACCAAACACCGAAGCTTGGGCAACATACTTGTTCTGCCTCGTGTTCCTTGTGCTCAGCGCCCTCATCGCCCGCAACCTGACACGTGGCATGGCAGGACGGAAATGGATGGCCATTCGGGATATGGACATCGCCGCCGAAATCATTGGTGTGAACCCGCTGAAAGCCAAGATCTCAGCCTTTGCGGTCTCAGGCTTCTTTGTTGGCATCTCCGGCGCGCTGTTCTTTGCGCTTTACCTTGGCGCGGTGGAAGTTGGCGAGGCCTTTGGCATCACCAAATCATTCCTCGTGCTCTTCATGATCATCATTGGCGGTCTGGGCTCCATCTTTGGCTCCTTTGCGGGCGCAGCCTTCCTGGTGCTGTTGCCGGTGGTGCTGAAAGTGGTTGGCGTGGACATGCTGGGCTGGCCCACTGACATCGTGGCGCATTTGCAGCTTGTGATTGTTGGTGGCCTGATCATCATGTTCCTGATCCTGGAACCACATGGCCTTGCCCAACTCTGGCGCGTGGCCAAACAGAAACTGCGGTTGTGGCCCTTCCCGCATTAAGGCGGGGCCAGAGCCAACCATTCCGGGGCGGGGAGGCCTCGGCAATCAACATCGGAATAACCATGGGAGGAAAACCCCGATGAAAACTAAATTTGCAACGATGGCCGTAGCGGCCGTAATGGCAGCAGCTCCAGCAATGGCGGACCTTGTGTTCCCGTCGCTGAGCTACCGTACCGGCCCATACGCAGCAGGCGGCATTCCGTTTGCAGACGGCTATGCCGACTATTTCACCCTTCTGAACGAGCGTGATGGCGGCATCGGTGGTGTTCCAACCCGTCTTCTGGAATGTGAAACCGGCTACAACACCGAAAAAGGTGTGGAATGCTACGAATCCACCAAAGGCGAAGGCGCTCTGGTGTATCAACCACTGTCCACCGGCATCACCTATCAGCTGATCCCAAAAACCACAGCTGACAACATTCCGATGCACACAATGGGCTACGGTCGGACCTCTGCTGCCAACGGCAAAGTGTTCAGCCACACCTTCAACTACCCAGGCAGCTACTGGAATGGTGCATCCGGTGCGGTGAACTATCTGCTGGCCGAGAACGGCGGCGACTTGAAAGGCCACAAAATTGCGCTGATCTATCACAACTCCGCCTACGGCAAAGAGCCGATCCGCACGCTCGAAGAGCTGCAGAAGAAGCACGGTTTTGAACTGAGCCTGATGCCTGTTGACCACCCTGGTCAGGAGCAGAAGTCCCAGTGGCTGCAGATCCGTCGTGAGAAGCCTGACACCGTTCTGATGTGGGGCTGGGGCGTGATGAACCAGGTTGCCATTCAGGAAGCTGCCAACATCCGCTTCCCAATGGAAAACTTCATCGGCATCTGGTGGTCCGGTGCGGAACATGACGTTCTGTCCGCAGGCGCCAAAGCCAACGGTTATAAGGCGCTGACCTTCCACAATGTGGGTCGTGACTTCCCTGTCTTTGACGACATCCAGAAACATGTTGTGGATACTGGCAAAGCAGCGGGCGCAGGCGATCAGATCGGCAACGTTCTCTACAACCGTGGCATGTACGCAGCGATGCTCGCAGCTGAAGCGGCCAAAACCGCTCAGGAAATCCACGGCACCGCAGACATCAACGCCGGTCAGATGCGTGACGGTATGGAAGCTCTGTCCATCACCGAAGAGAAGATGGCCGCACTGGGTATGCCAAACTTTGGTCCGTCCTTTGACGTGTCCTGCGAAAACCACGGTGGCCCAGGCCTCGTTGGTGTGACCCAGTGGGATGCGGACAGCCAGACCTGGTCCCTGATCTCTGAGTTTGCAGAAACCGACCAGGAAGTGATCGGCGCGCTGATCGCAGAAGATTCCAACGCGTACGCTTCTGAAAACAACATCGAGATGGGCTGTAAGTAAGCCTGTTTGAAACCTTTGTCTCGGCCGGGCACACCGGCCGGGACACCCTAGAACGCGAGATGAAAGACAACGCACATGCTTGACGCTGGTCGCACCCAAGAGACCCTTTTGGAGGTCAACAACATCGAGGTGATCTACAACCACGTGATCCTCGTGCTCAAAGGCGTGAGCCTTGCGGTTCCCAAAGGCGGCATCACCGCACTGCTGGGCGGCAACGGCGCAGGCAAAACCACAACGCTCAAGGCCATCTCCAACCTGCTGCATTCTGAGCGCGGCGAGGTGACCAAAGGCTCGATCCACTATCGTGGTGAACCCATTGCTGATCAGGACCCAGCGTCTCTGGTGAAAAAAGGCGTGATCCAAGTGATGGAAGGCCGTCACTGTTTTGAACACCTGACTGTTGAGGAAAACCTGCTGACCGGGGCATACACCCGCAGCGGTGGCGACGTCGCTGCTGACCTCGAAATGGTCTATAACTACTTCCCGCGTCTCAAAGAGCGCCGCAAATCACAGGCCGGCTATACCTCCGGTGGTGAGCAACAGATGGTCGCGATTGGCCGTGCGCTGATGAGTAAGCCGGAATGCATCCTGCTGGATGAGCCCTCCATGGGTTTGGCGCCACAGCTGGTCGAAGAGATTTTTAACATCGTGAAAGATCTCAATGAGAAAGAGGGCAACACCTTCCTTCTGGCGGAACAGAACACCAACGTGGCGCTGCGGTTTGCGCATTACGGCTATATTCTGGAAAGCGGACGTGTGGTGATGGATGGCCCTGCCGCTGAGCTGCGCGAAAACCCGGATGTGAAAGAATTCTACCTCGGCATGAGTGACGACGGCCGGAAATCTTTCCGTGATGTACGCTCTTATCGCCGTCGCAAGCGTTGGCTGAGCTAAGGCGCAAAGCCTAACGCCGGCGCACCTATTTGTGCGCCACCCCGCCCAAACTAATCGGGCAGACTTACCCCACCGCGCCCCCAGTCTTGGCGGGCGCATAGGAAGACTTTGGCCGCAAGGTGCGGCACCGAACCACAAAGGATGGCATCACATGAGCCGCTTTTTTGACGAGTTGGAAACCCGCAGCGCCGATCAACGCGCCGCAGATTTGGCCGCCGCTTTGCCGGCACAGATCGCACGGGCCAAACAATTGCCGGGTTTTGCGGCCTCCTTGGGGGACGTTGCCCCTGCCAAAGTGACCTCGGTGACGGATCTGGCTTCTCTTCCAGTGCTGCGCAAATCTGAATTGGGCGCGGCGCAGAAAGCCAGTGGCCCGCTGGGTGGTTTTGCCGACCTCAGCAATCCCAACATTGCCCATGTGTTCCAATCCCCCGGTCCGATCTATGAGCCCGGTGGCAACACCTCTGATTGGTTCCGCTTTGGTCGTGTGCTGCACGCGGTTGGCATTGGCGCGAATGATATCGTGCAGAACTGTTTCTCTTACCATCTGACCCCAGCGGGCATGATGTTTGAAAGCGGCGCGCGCGCCGTAGGTGCCAAAGTGCTGCCAGCCGGTGTTGGCCAGACCGAAATGCAGGTCCGGGCGGCGGCTGACATTGGCACCACCGCATACGCTGGCACGCCGGACTACCTCAAAATTATCCTCGATAAGGCCGAGGAGATGGGTGAAAAACTCAAGATCACCAAAGCCACCGTAGGCGGCGGCGCGTTGTTCCCAAGCTTGCGTCAGGAATACGCCGATCGCGGCATCACCTGTCTGCAGGGCTACGGCACGGCCGATCTTGGCTCCATCGCTTATGAATCTGAAGCGATGGAAGGCATGATCATCGACGAAGGTGTGATTGTGGAAATTGTCACCCCCGGCACCGGCACTCCGGTAACCCCCGGCGAGGTTGGCGAAGTGGTTGTGACCACACTCAACCCTGACTACCCGCTTATCCGTTTTGCCACTGGCGACCTCTCCGCCATCCTCCCTGGGCAAAGCCCGTGCGGGCGGACCAACATGCGTATCAAAGGTTGGATGGGCCGTGCCGATCAAACCGCCAAGATCAAAGGCATGTTTGTCCGCCCCGAGCAGGTGGCGACGCTTGTGGCGAAACACGACGAGGTCACCAAGGCGCGCGTGATTGCAACCCGCGCTGGCGAGATGGATGTGATGACCGTGCAAATCGAAAGCGCCGGCGGTGACGAGGCCGCTTACGGCGCCTCCGTAGCGGACGCGCTGAAACTCAAAGGCAAGATTGAGATTGTCGCGCCGGGCAGCCTGCCCAAAGACGGCATCGTGATCGAAGATCAGCGCAAATACGACTAATCCCTCTTCCCCTGAGCCCGGTGCCCTTTGGGGCGCTTCGGCTATGCCCGTCGCTTGCGGCGGGCTTTTTCTTTTTGGGCGGGCGCTTTGCTTCCGCCCGCGGTCAGCCACTGCCCTCAGGTCTCGCGGTTCTCGCCCCGAAAATACCCAATCAACAACCGTCCCATCATGCGCTCCAACGTCTCCTGCGTGGCTTCTTCGCCCACAATCTCCGCCACCGCTGCACGGTGCGCCGCTACCGACACCTGCATCGCCTCGTCTTGGGCTATCTCGTCCGCCGATTTGCCGCGCAGGTAGTCAAATAACAGGGCCATTTCGCTGCCAAAGGTTGGAGCCATCGCCTCGGTCAGCGCCTGTATCTGTGCCGCCTGCGTGGTCCCGCCAACCTGCGGCACCGCGACAGATTTCATCACTTCCTTGGTGGTGGCCAGAAACAGCGCCTCTTTGGTGGGGAAGTAATGATAAAGCGCCGATTTGGACACGCCCAGATGCGCGGCCACCTTGCGCATACTCACGCCCCCATAGCCATGTTCGGAAAAATAGGAGGCCGCGCGCAGCGCCAAATCGGCGCGGTGGGCATCATGGTCAACGATCTTTGGCATCTATTTTCGTCCGATTGGTCTATAAACTGTTTGACACGGCTCAGGCCCAAGGTCTACGAAGAAATTGTTTTCGTCCATGTGGTCTAAAAAGATGTTCCCAACACGCAACCCGCCTCTCTTACGTCTCGAAGTTGTGCTGACCTGTGCCGTGTCGGCAGGGGTTCTATGCAAGATCGCGGACGGGTGTCGCGCGTTTGGTTGTCTGTTTTGAAAGGTCTCGGAATGTCGTCTACTGAAACCACCGGCGGGGTAGATCGCGCCCATGATCGCTCTTTTGGACCCAAGCTGATCTTTGCTGTGCTGCACGGCGGCATTGTCGGCCTCTGCCTTTGGCTCGCCTTTGCGCTGGAGTGGGCCGATCCCGCCCGCGCCAAACTGTTGGCAGGCTGCGCCGTGCTCTATTTCTTGCGCCACCTGATCACGCTGTTTGCCCTACTCAAACGCAAGGTGGACCTCTTGGAAGCCCTCGCACTGTCCGCTTTTATGGCGGTGTTCGAAATTGGTTTCCTGCTGCTGGGGGCAGGTATATTGAGGGACACAGCGGTGCCCTTTGGCGGCATGGACATGTTGGCACTGGGGCTGATTGCGCTTGGCTCTTACCTCAACACGGGATCAGAGTTGCAACGCAGGATTTGGAAGAAACGCCCCGAGAGCAAAGGCCGCTGCTACACTGGCGGACTGTTCAAGTATTCCATACACATCAACTACTTCGGCGACATGGTGCTGTTCACCGGCTGGGCCTTGCTCACCACCTCTTGGCTGGCCTTTGCAATTCCATTGTTCATGACCGTTGGCTTTATCTTCGTCCACATTCCGGGATTGGATGCCTACTTGTTCCAACGTTATGGAGCGGAGTTCGACGCCTACGCGGCCAAAACCGCAAAACTGATCCCCTTCGTTTACTAACTCCCCCTCGCAAACTTCGAGCCATGCACTATCTTGGCGGAAACACGATACGTGAGGACCAACCATGGACGCACAAACCATCAAAACCCGCGAGATGCGGGCGCTCTCGATCGCCATGGCGGGCAGCTTGTTTATGGGCGGGGCAGGGGTGCTGGCCGCGATTATGTCCAACTCCACCGCCATCATGATGGACGGACTGTTCTCACTGATCGCCTTCACCTCGGCCTTCATTGGCCGCAAGATCAGCCAGAATGTGGACGCCGCCCCGGATCGTTTCCGTCCGCTGGGCTATGCGGCAGATGAGGCGGTGTTTGTCACCTTCCGCTCGCTGTCATTGATTGGCCTGATCCTCTTTGCTTGTGGCTCCGCGGTGATGAACATCCTCAACTACATTCAAGGTCAGGCGATCCCAACGCTGAACTACGAGCCGATGTTGATCTATTTTGTGGTGATCAGCGCCACCTGTTTTGGCCTCTGGGCCTTGCACCGTCACACTTATAAGAAAACCGGCGAGGTCAGCGAAATTCTCAAGCTGGAAAGCAAAGCCGCCGCCATCGACGGCTTCATGACGGTTGCCACAGCCTTGGGTCTCGGCATGATCTACGCCTTTGGGGATGGCGTTCTGGCCCCCATTGCGCCGATTGGCGACAGCATTGTGGTGTTCTTCCTCTGTCTGGTCGCCGTGCGTCAGATTCTGCGCGATTTGGGGGGTGGCATGGGCGAATTGCTTGGCGTCACGGCGCAGCCGGAGATCATCGCCAAAGCGCGCCGCGCCTTGCGGGCTTCGGTGTCAGACCTGCCAGGTGACTTTGTTGATATGTCGGTGGTGAAGCTCGGCCGCACTTACACCGTCAGTGTCTATTACAACCCAAAACAGGCGGTCACACCGGAGCAGATAGACAGCCTCAACCTCGCCATGATCGCGGATGTGCGCAAAGTGTTGCCGGGCGCGGATGTGTTGCTCTGCATCTCGCAATACCCCCGCCGCTGGCCTGAGGGCTTGGGCTAACGCATGGCCCGCCCTTTGAGGATCGCGTCTGAGCCAAAACGCTCGCGAATAGCATCTGTCGCGCGTTCCGCTTTGGCGCGCTGTGCAGCATTCGGGTCGAGCAAGTCGCCTGACAAATCCGCTTGTGTCGCGGGCACCAGATCGGCCAGTCCGACGCCAATCAACCGGTATGGCCCTTCATCGCCCACTTGATCAAATAGTCCTCGCGCGGTGCGATACAGCGTGTCCGCCATCTGCGTCGCATCGCGCAGGCTCACCCGCCGGCTGATTGAAGAGAAATTTGCCCGCTTCAACTTCAACGTCACCACACGCCCGGCCAAATCTTTGGCCTTGGCCCGGTCGCTCACCTTTTCAGACAACCGCCACAAATGTCCGTCCAGAATATCGGTGCTGGCGGTGTCCTCAAAAAACGTGGTCTCGTTGCTGATGCTCTTCATCGGCGCATTTGCGGACACTTTGCGCCGATCCTGTCCCCGCGCCAGATGCCACAACCGATACCCAGTGTTGCCAAACCGCGCGATCAGATCCTGCTGGTCCCAGCGCAACAGGTCGGTAAACGTGCGAATGCCCGCCCGCTCCAAATTCTCCTGTGCCACCGGTCCAATGCCCCAGATCATCCGCACTGGTTTATCGCGCAGAAAATCATCGGTCTCGGCCTTGCCAATCACCGAAAACCCGCGTGGCTTGTCCAGATCGCTGGCCACCTTGGCCAAAAACTTGTTGTGGGACAGCCCCACCGATCCGGTCACGCCCAGCTCGTCTTTCATGCGCTTTGTAAGCCGCGCCAACATCACCGCAGGCGGCGCGCCATGCAGCTTGGCGGTGCCGGTCATGTCCAAAAATGCCTCATCCAGTGACAGCGGCTCAATCACCGGCGTCATTTCATCCATCATCGCACGGATTGCCCGGCTGACCTCGACATAAGCCTCCATCCGCGGCTTGATCACTACAGCATCGGGGCAGAGCTTCAGAGCCTGAAACATCGGCATGGCAGAGCGCACCCCGCGAATGCGCGCCACATAACAGGCCGTGGACACAACTCCGCGTTTGCCGCCGCCAATAATCACCGGTTTGTCGATCAACTCCGGGTTATCGCGCTTCTCAACACTTGCATAAAACGCATCACAATCCATATGCGCGATAGACAGCTCAAAAAGCTCCGGATGGGCGCTCACACGCAAGCTGCCACACTCTGGACATCTTCTTGTGGTTTCCAATTCGTTAAGACAATCGCGGCATACTGCTGGCATTGGACTACTTCTTGTGGAGATGGCAATGACTATAGCATTCCCAAATTTCCCTGACAGGGCTTATCGCGGCTCCAAGCTGATTGTGTTTGTCGGAGACAAGCTGGTGTCGGTGCTGCGTGATGACATCCCCACCATCCCTTGGCCGGACTATTGGGACTTCCCCGGTGGCGGGCGCGAAGGTGACGAGGCCGCGTTAACCTGTGCGTTGCGTGAGACCGAAGAAGAGATTGGCCTGACCCTGTCAGAACAGGACGTGATCTGGGCCCGCCGCTATCAGCGACAGGATCACTTTACGTGGTTCTTTGCGGCGCAATTGCCAGCGGAGATGGAACAGCACATTGTTCTTGGCGATGAGGGTCAGCGCATCAAACTGATGTCACCCCGTGAGTATCTCACTCACACCAAAGGCATCCCGCATTTCCAGACGCGTCTCGCCGATTTTCTCGCCGACACACATCCGGACAATCCGAACAATTTCATGCTGCCAATGGCCGCCTGCGCTTAAGTCGCCTTAGCGGTTTGGCTGCTGCGCCTGCGCCGAGTTCATCTCTGCAACAATGGCTTGCGCTGCTGCCCGTGGGTTCTCTGCGGTCCAAACCGGACGCCCTACCACAATATGGTCCACGCCATCTGCGACGGCATTGGCTGGTGTTGCCACGCGCTTTTGATCTCCCAAAGCCGCGCCCGCCGGACGCACACCTGGGGTCACAATCAAACGCCCCTCAGCTTCCGGCAGTGCGCGGATCATCGCCGCCTCTTGGGGCGAAGCAATCACGCCATCTGCACCGGCTTCAAACGCTTTGCCAGCACGCTCCACCACCAGATCAGGGATCGCGCCGTCTTTGATCAGACAGTTGTCCAGATCACCGCGATCCAGCGATGTCAGCACGGTCACGCCGAGAATTTTCAAATTGCTGCCCGCCGCGCCTTCTTTGGCCGCTGCCACCACATGGGGATCGCCATGCACTGTCAGGAAATCGAGGTCAAATTGCGCCAAGCCACGCACAGCCGCTTCCACGGTGGCACCAATGTCAAACAGCTTCATGTCGAGGAAAATACGCTTGCCATATTCCTGCTTCAGCTCATTGGCCAATGCCAGACCGCCGCCGGTCAGCATGCCAAGGCCAATCTTATAGAAGCTCACCGCATCGCCGATCTGGTCCACAAGCTCTTGGCCATGCAACATGTTTGGGACATCAAGGGCAACAATCAGACGGTCATCAGCGGTCATGGCGGTATCTCCGGGCTCTCTAGGGGCAAAGCAAACGTGTGCCTTCTAGCGCCGTGCGCCTTGTGCCGCAAGGCTTAGCGGTTGCCGTAGATCCACTCCATGTCGGGCTTTTCGGTGCAGTAGTAATGCACCCAGATGTAGGCATGCTGAAATGCGGCGACCACCAACGCATTCCAACTGTCACACAACAGCGCAATGCCCCACAGGCCGAGAAAGATCGGCCCATACATGGCGTTGGAGGTGTATTTGAAGATGCCTTTGTCCACCAAAGGCAGCGCAGCAATCTCTTCGCGGAAATGATCGCCACCCACCGCGCGGCGGATGGTGAAATAGGTCAGCACCGAATGCATGCCGTAGATCGCAATGGCGACAAAGGTGATCCCCAACCCGATGTTGAGCCATTGCGGTGTCCCAATTGGCACAACATCCGCGAGGCCTGTGATGAGAATGGTGATTGGCCGTGCCACCAAAAGCGGAAGAAACATCCGTGTCCAGATGGCAAGATCCGCTTCGCCGTGCAGGCGGGTGACCAAATTGCGGTGCAGCTCCGCGCGAAAGATAAACGCCACAATCACTTGATGCAGGATTGCGAGGCCGATGCTGGTGATTGCCCAGGTTTGCGCCGTGAGTCCCAGAAAACGCTGCCCGTCAGGTGAGGGCATCAATAAGGACGTGGCGCCGAGCCACAAAAACACAATCAGCCCCAAATGCTGGGGCTGACCTTCAAGCATGTCACGCCACGTGGAGCGCCTGCGGATATCTTCTAAATTGGCCATAAAGACAGTCTGTCTAAAGACCGCTGCTCTGTCCAGTTAGCCTTCGCTTGGATAGACACCCGGCGCAAAAGACAGCTTTTCGCGGCCTGCGCGGATTTCCGGCATCCGGCTCAGCTGACGCAGCGCTTCTTTGATCAACGCCAAACGGCCCGCGCCTTTGGGACGCTCGTCCTCAGCGGGGACGGCGCAATGCAGGCGCACATCTCGGGAGTCATCACTCAGGCTGACCACGGCGGACAGCTCGCCCAAAGTCTGGCGGTAGGTTGGGTTGGAAATCTGAATCTCGGTCACATGCATGGTGCGGCCCTTTCTTGTCTGCTCTTTCAAGCATTGTGATTCCGAAATAGGGCGAAATTTGTCTCAAATTAGGGGAATTTTCGCACCATTTTCGCACTGACTTGTGCAACCCTTGCAAAGCATTCAATTTTCCAGCCGCGACATCTTGATTCATTTCCCGCTGTTGCCCACATCATGCTTGAGGCCCACAATCGGGGCGTGCCGCAAAGCGGGCGCCACATCTGAACCGGGCGCTTACAAAAAGGAGAGATAGCCATGGACTTGAGCAAGTTCACGGAACGGTCCCGCGGCTTTATTCAGGCGGCGCAGACCATTGCGATGCGGGAAAACCACCAACGTTTGGTGCCCGAACACATTCTAAAAGCAGTGATGGACGATGATCAGGGGCTGGCGGCCAATCTGATCACCCGTGCTGGTGGCGCGCCACAAATGGTGCGCGAATCAGTGGACACAGCGGTCAGTAAGCTGCCGCAGGTGTCTGGCGACACCGGCCAACCCTACATGGACAATAAAACTGCCAAAGTGCTGGCAGAGGCCGAAGCGTTGGCCAAGAAAGCAGGCGACAGTTTTGTCCCGGTCGAGCGCATTCTGATGGCGTTGGTGATGGTGAAATCCAAAGCCAAAGACGCGCTGGATGGCGGCAACGTCACCGCGCAGACGCTCAACGCAGCGATCAATGACATCCGCAAAGGCCGCACTGCAGATTCTGCGTCTGCTGAGGATGGCTATGACGCGTTGAAAAAATACGCCCAGGACCTCACCGAACGTGCCAGCGAAGGCAAAATTGACCCAATTATTGGCCGCGACGATGAAATTCGCCGCGCCATGCAGGTTCTGAGCCGTCGCACCAAAAACAACCCTGTTCTGATCGGGGAGCCGGGCGTTGGTAAAACCGCGATTGCCGAAGGCATGGCCTTGCGCATCGTGAACGGCGACGTGCCGGAAAGCCTGCGCAACAAAAAGCTTCTGGCGCTCGACATGGGCGCGTTGATTGCGGGTGCCAAATACCGTGGTGAGTTTGAGGAACGTCTGAAAGCAGTCTTGACCGAAGTCACCGAAGCTGCTGGCGAAATTCTGCTCTTTATTGATGAGATGCACACGCTTGTTGGCGCGGGCAAATCTGAGGGCGCGATGGATGCGGCCAACCTGATCAAGCCTGCACTGGCGCGCGGTGAGCTGCACTGTATCGGTGCCACCACGCTGGATGAATACCGCAAATACGTGGAGAAAGACGCGGCTCTTGCCCGTCGCTTCCAACCGGTTGTGGTCGAAGAACCCACCGTGGAAGACACCATTTCGATTCTGCGCGGCATCAAAGAGAAGTATGAGCTGCACCACGGCGTGCGCATCTCTGACTCTGCACTGGTCGCAGCTTCTACTCTGAGCCACCGCTACATCACTGACCGTTTCTTGCCGGACAAAGCGATCGACCTTGTGGACGAGGCCGCCTCTCGCTTGCGCATGGAAGTGGACAGCAAACCCGAAGAACTCGACGCACTTGATCGTCAGATCCTGCAATTGCAGATTGAGGAAGAGGCGCTCAAACTTGAAGATGATGCGGCCTCCAAGGACCGTCTGGAAACCTTGCAAAAGGACCTTGCGGACCTGCAGGATCGCTCCGCTGAGATGACCGCCAAATGGCAAGCGGGTCGGGATAAGCTGGCCGGTGCGCGTGACATCAAAGAAGCGCTGGATCAGGCCCGTGCCGATCTGGACATTGCCAAACGTGAGGGCAACCTCGCCCGCGCGGGGGAGCTGTCGTACGGCGTGATCCCGGATCTGGAGAAAAAGCTCGACGAGGCGGAAAACGCCGAAGGCGAGATGACCGTTGAAGAAGCCGTGCGCCCGGAGCAGATCGCGCAAGTGGTTGAGCGGTGGACCGGTATCCCAACCTCCAAGATGCTTGAAGGTGACCGTGAGAAACTTCTGCGTATGGAGGATGAGCTGCACCGTCGCGTGATTGGCCAGCACTCCGCCGTGACCGCGCTGTCCAACGCGGTGCGACGTGCCCGCGCGGGTCTGAATGATGAGAGCCGCCCACTGGGTAGTTTCCTCTTCTTGGGGCCAACCGGCGTGGGTAAAACCGAGCTGACCAAGGCCGTGGCCGAGTTCCTGTTTGACGACGACAACGCCATGGTGCGCATCGACATGTCCGAGTTCATGGAGAAACACGCGGTTGCCCGCCTGATCGGCGCGCCTCCCGGTTACGTCGGCTATGACGAAGGTGGTGTTCTGACCGAGGCCGTACGCCGCCGCCCCTATCAGGTGGTGCTGTTTGACGAGGTCGAAAAGGCGCATCCGGATGTGTTCAACGTGCTCTTGCAGGTGCTTGACGATGGCGTGCTGACCGATGGCCAAGGCCGTACGGTGGACTTCAAGCAAACGCTGATCATCCTGACGTCGAACCTCGGCGCGCAGGCGCTCAGCCAACTGCCAGACGGCGCGGACGCTTCTGATGCGCGTCGTGACGTGATGGACGCCGTGCGCGCCCATTTCCGGCCGGAATTCCTCAACCGTCTGGATGAGACCATCATCTTTGACCGTCTGGGGCGGCAGGACATGGACGGCATCGTCGATATCCAACTTGCGCGCCTCAAAAAGCGCCTTGCTGGTCGCAAGATTGGCCTTGAGCTGGACGCCGGGGCCAAACAGTGGCTGGCGGACGAAGGCTATGACCCGGTGTTTGGCGCCCGTCCGCTGAAGCGCGTGATGCAACGTGCCTTACAGAACCCACTGGCCGAAGCGTTGCTGGCAGGGGACATCAAGGATGGCGACACCGTGCCGGTCAGCGCCGGGGCCGAGGGTCTCTTGATTGGCGACCGTGTTGGCAGCAGCGACAATCCAAAACCGGATGATGCCGTCGTGCATTAAGCCGTTTCATAATGCAAAGAGGGCGGAGAAAATCTCCGCCCTTTCAAATATTTGTATGAGCAAAAATTGGCCTTGGCTCAGTATGTTAATACTTGAACCGCAAGCCCACGCCGATACCCTGGTCAAATGTGCGATCTTTGCCCAACCCAACCAACACATCCCCATAAAGGGCCACGCCGTCACTGAGATTTTTGCCCAGCTGCACCTCTGCCGAGGCTGGCCATGTGTCGTTTTCCCAATTGTAGGGAAGCTTTAGATCGGCCTTGATCCACCATGTGTCAGCAAAAGGTTGTAAAGCAATCAGGCGCGCGGAGGTTTGGCTTATATCTGTACCGCCATTGTAGGACGCAAAGTGCTGAACCAGTGGAATTAGTGTTAGGCCGGTGTTCAAATTGGCCAAAGCGACCCCTGCGAAAGGTGCCAATTGATCGGCGCCGGGGCCAATTCCGGTGCCCGCCTCACCGAGGTCATAGATCCACTCCAGTCCCACCGCCGTGCGCATCCCCCAAGTCTCATTGAGTTTTCTCTCGCTTGGAAAGTAAATCGCTTTGACGCCAACTTTTTCAAAGCTGGTTTCGCGGGATCCTGACGCGTTTGTTGAATTGTAGTGCAATTCATATTTCAGTTTTAGATCAGGGCGCAGCATGAAGGCGCCGTCAACGTAGGCATCCTGTTTGTCTGCTCCCTTTCCCAGATCTAGAGATTTGAATCGCAGGTCTGTGTTGTTGACAGCTGCAAGTGGATTAGACGCGTTTTCTTGGGCAGTCAGGCTTTGGCAGCAAAAGAGCATCAAAGCCAGCACACCTAGCCGGTTCGTCCAAAGTGTCGCATTCCGTGCTGTCATGGAGCCACCTGAAATCTAGAAGAGTTGGTTGGGACGTCTGTGTTTAATGTATGCTAGCCTGCCACTCTGGGTCTTGCAAAGTAAAGGATGCATGTGATGGAACAGCCATCGGGCATGGGTGAGACCTCATTTGATTTACGAAGTGTCACAATGGCGATAGCCAAAAACTCGATTGGGGGTCTTTTGCATAAACTTGCACCACTTCTTGTCCTTTTTGATTGCGACGGCGTGTTGGTTGATAGCGAAACCGTCACCAATCGTATCATTCAGGAAAACCTCGCTACACGCGGCCTTTCGTTGCCATCGGAGAAAATCGTCACCCTCTTTGTGGGGGGCACCATGGCTGGCGTGCGCGACACGGCGCTTTCGATGGGCGCCACTCTCGAAAGCAACTGGCTTGATCTCATCTATGGTGAGATGTTTGCCGGTCTTGCAGCACATTGTGAGGTGATCCCGGGTGTCACGGATGTGTTGGACCACCTGGACCACGCCAGCGTCCCCTATGCGGTCTGTTCAAATGGGCCCCATACCAAGATGGACATAACCTTGACGGCGTGCGGCCTCATGGAGCGCTTTGCTGGCTGTATTTACTCCCGCGAAGACGTGCCTGCGCCTAAGCCTGCCCCCGACGTGTATCTGCACGCTGCCAAACTGGCCAACACCGCACCGGCGCGATGTGTCGTGATCGAAGACAGCCCGTCAGGAGCCAAAGCTGGCAAAGCCGCTGGCATGCGTACCTTTGGCTACGTCGCTGATACCGATCCGACCCGCCTTGCGCCCATCTGTGACGTCCTGTTTGACGACATGACCAGACTCGCAAATTTGTTGCACCTCCCTCACGCAGCTGTTGCCCATTCGTGACTTGCCCTTCTCACTTGGACGCTCCACTTTAAGCCCAACGCGCCACAAAGGAGCCAGTCATGGAAAGCACAATGGAAACAGCCTTTGACGTGGTGGAGTTCCTTGGTCTGACATTTGTGCTGATCTTTGCGCTCCTGGTGGTTGTTGTGCTCATTCTTTTTGTCATCGACCGCAGACAGACCGAAGATGCCATCCGGCGCAACTATCCGGTCATCGGGCGCTTCCGGCATTTGTTTTCCGAATTGGGCGAGTTTTTTCGCCAATATTTCTTTGCCATGGACCGCGAGGAACTGCCGTTCAACCGCGCCCAACGCGAATGGGTTGGCCGGGCAGGGGAGGGCAAGTCCAACACCATCGCTTTTGGCTCCACCAGAAATCTCAACGTTCCGGGCACGCCAATTTTTGCGAATGATCCCTTCCCGCCGCTGGACGATGAATATGCCAAATCGGAGCCGCTGTTGATCGGCCCGACCACCCGCACGCCCTATCTGGCACCCTCGTTTTTCAACATCTCGGGCATGAGCTACGGTGCCCTTTCTAAACCCGCCATTCAGGCGCTGAGCCACGGTGCAGCACAGGCGGGTGTGTGGCTCAACACGGGGGAGGGCGGCGTCAGCCCGTTTCACTACGAGGGCGGCTGTGATCTGGTCTACCAAATTGGCACCGCCAAATTTGGCGTGCGCAATGCAGAGGGTGGGCTGGACGATGCCAAGCTGCGTGAGATCGCCAGCCATGACAGTATCCGCATGTTCGAGGTGAAAATGGCCCAAGGCGCCAAGCCCGGTAAAGGCGGCATCCTTCCAGGCGAGAAGGTCACCGAAGAGATTGCTAAGATCCGCGGGCTTCAGGTTGGGCAGGATGGCATCTCCCCCAACCGCCACCGCGAGATTGATAACTTTGACCACCTTCTGGATTTCCTCGCCCACATCCGTGAGGTCACTGGCAAGCCCGTAGGCATCAAGACCGTGGTTGGCGCGGAACTCACCGTGCGCGAGTTCTTTGAAACCATCGCCCGGCGCGGGGTCGACATGGCGCCGGACTTCATCACCATCGACGGCGGTGAAGGCGGCACCGGCGCGGCGCCCATGCCGCTGATGGATCTGGTTGGCATGCCTGTGCGTGAGGCGCTGCCCTTGGTGGCGGATCTACGCGACGAATTTGAGTTGCACGACCGCATCCGCCTGATCGCCTCAGGGAAGCTGGTGAACCCCGGCGACATCGCCTGGGCGCTGGCGGCTGGCGCAGATTTTGTCACCTCCGCCCGCGGCTTCATGTTTGCACTGGGCTGCATTCAGGCGCTCAAGTGCAATAAAAACACCTGCCCCACCGGCATCACCACCCATGACCCGCGTTTCCAGAAAGGTCTGGTGGTGGACCGCAAAGCCCCGCGTGTGGCCCGTTACGCGAAGGCGCTGGTCAAAGAAGTCGAGGTCATTTCGCATTCCGTCGGCGTCTCTGAACCCCGCAAATTGCGCCGCCGTCACGTGCGGCTGGTGCAACCCAACGGCCGCTCTGTGCCGATGAACGAAGTTTTCCCCCGCCCTGGCGCCATGTAGCACCCTCTACTTTCTCATTCCTCAAATATCCCGGGGGTGTGGGGGCTGGCCCCCACGTGGTCTGCCACAAACGTTACAATCGCCCCACACCATCGTGACCCCCTGTGTGTGGCGCGCGGCCCCAAACCTGCGCTATCACGGTCTCAACGCAATAGGAGACTGCCCGCATGGCGCACCGCTGGACCAATGACCTCACACATGACGACGTGACCCCGAAGTCCGCCTATCTGAACCGCCGCCAGCTGATGGCCGGCATGGCCGGTCTTGGCCTCACTGCCCTCGCGCCCAAAGCAAACGCCGCCGCCGATCTCACCCCCACTGATTTTGACGTCATCTCCCAGTACAACAACTTCTATGAGTTTGGCACCGGCAAGGAAGACCCCGCCAAACACGCCCACCGCCTGACCACCCAGCCGTGGTCGATTAAAATTGATGGTATGGTCGACCGCCCCGGCGACTACGCGCTTGGCGACATCCTGTCCAAAATGACCATCGAGGAGCGTATCTACCGCTTCCGCTGTGTTGAAGCCTGGTCGATGGTGGTGCCGTGGAACGGCTTTGAGCTCAAAGACCTTCTGGATCTTGCGGGTGTGCAATCCTCCGCCAAATACGTGGCGTTTGAAACGCTCTATCGCCCTGATGAGATGATTGGGCAGAAGTCGCCGTTCCTTGATTGGCCTTATGTCGAAGGTCTGCGCTTGGACGAAGCCAATCACCCGCTCACCCTGATGGCCACGGGCCTCTACGGCAAAGACATGCCCAAACAAAACGGCGCACCGATCCGTCTGGTGGTGCCGTGGAAATACGGTTTCAAATCGATCAAATCCATCGTGCGTATCACGCTGACTGACAAAGAACCGCCCACCAGCTGGAACAAATCCATCCCCGGTGAATATGGCTTTTACTCCAATGTGAACCCAGAAGTGGATCACCCGCGCTGGTCGCAGGCCTCTGAACGCCCCATCGGTGGCGGCTTCTTTGCCAAGCGTATCCCAACCCTGAAATTCAATGGTTATGAGACAGAGGTTGCAAACCTCTATGATGGCATGGACCTGCGCAAAAACTACTGATCTTATGACTGATATAATCCTCACCTCCACGCTGACCTGCCCGCACTGCGCCTATACGCAGGCATTTGAGATGCCCACGGACTCCTGCCAGTTCTTTTTGGAGTGCCCAGGCTGCGCCAAAGTATTGCGTCCCAAGGCTGGGGATTGCTGTGTGTTCTGTTCTTACGGCGATGTGCCATGCCCGCCCATCCAAGCGGGTGACAGCTGCTGCAAAGGGAAAGCATGATCGAGCCCCTCAATACTTTCGTGCGCAAAACGCCCAACTGGCTGCTCTACCTGATTGGGGCGGCCTATCCGGCGTGGCTGCTCTATGCTGGGTTAAGCGGCGGCTTGGGGGTTGATCCCGTGAAAGCCATGGAGCACGCGCTGGGCAAAGCGGGTCTACAAGTGCTGATCGCCGTCCTCCTGATCACCCCGCTGCGCCGGTTTAGCAAATTCAACTTCCTGAGCTGGCGCCGGGCGCTGGGCGTAATCGCCTTCTTCTACATCCTGCTGCATTTTCTGGTCTGGATGGTGTTGGACGTGCAGATCCTCTCGCAAGTCTGGGCGGACATCGTCAAACGCCCCTACATCATTGTCGGCATGATCTCCCTGTTGATCCTGCTGCCGCTGGCGATTACCTCAAACAATATATCGATCCGTAAACTTGGCCCCCGCTGGCGCAAGTTGCACAAGGCCACCTATTTGGCCGTGGCGCTGGGCGGCGTGCACTACATCATGCAGACCAAAGGCTTTGAGTATGAGCCTTACATCTACCTTGCCGTGGTGATCGGCCTGATTGCGATCCGTAAATTGCCCAAAAAACGCGCCGCGCAACCGGTCAAACGTCAGGTCGCCTAGAGGTCAGGTCGCCTAGAGGACTGTGTCCTCAGTCATTGCGACAGCCTAGCCCAACTCCAAGGTCACAATGGGCGCGCAATCGCTTGGTGTCTTCGCGGGTCCATCCCTCCGGTGCCGTCACCTCGGCCCAGGGCGAGATGTAATCCCGCGCATAATAGGCGTGGCCATGCCCGGGAGGTGCGCCAAACGACAGCGCCATATCCAGCGCCAATTGAAACTGGGTCACGATAGGAATGAACACCAAATGGCGCGAGACATCCTCAGCCGGAGGATCGTTCATCCACGGCGGCGCACGCCAAAGAGAGCGCGGTTCATAAAACACAATCGGATCGCTGGAATACTGCAAAAAGGCGATGCGCATCTGCCCCCACGCGCGCGGCGCGTCAGAGGCATCCTGAACATGGTTGGCATAACGCACCAGCGAGCCACGCCCAACTTTCGGCAAAACCCAAGGGCTGTCCGCGTTGCGTGCCACCTGAATGCTATGCCAAAACCGCGACGGAAACGGTGGACCGGCCCAAAACGCGCCGTTGATGGGATCGTCGAGCAGGCGGAACAGGTTGGTGGCATACATCGAGGACCACGCCCCAAGGCTGAGCCCATGGGCATAAAGGCGAGGGCGGCTGTCCTTTGGCAAACCCGACCAATAGTCATGCACCACTTCCAAAAGCGCTGTGGCCTGATCCAACCCGGTACGAGTTTCCAGGATCAGCGCCAGGGGCGACTGCAAATAGGAGTATTGCACACTGACCGTGGCGATGTTGCCGTTGTGCATGTACTCCACCGGATCATGTGACCCCGGATCCATCCAGCCGGTGCCGGTGGGGCTGGTGACAATCAACACCTCCCGCGCGAAGGCGTCGACGCGGATCAGCTCCGCCAAAGCCAACTCCGCGCGCTCTTGCGGGGTCTCGCCATTGGCTCGCCCCACATAAACGCGCAAAGGCTCCATGGCGGGTTTGCCAGTAAAGGCAGAGATCGCCTTGGCGTCCGGTCCGCTCAACACAAAGTCCCGTCCCGGCTGCCCCATGGCCGCCCAATCAATCAGCGAAGCGGGTGAGCCGGACTGATGTGGCAAAGTCGGCAGCGGCGGGGCCACGTCAAACAACTCCTGCGCCGTCTCATAGCTCTGATCCAAGGAGGCCACGACCCGGTCAAAAATCCCGTCTCGCGTAACCACAAACAAGATGGCCGTCACTGTCAGCACGCCAAGCACATTGGCCCGCCGCGGAGGCATGAATTGATAGAACTTGCCTCGTACCCAATGAAACAGCGCCGCAATCAACGCGCCAAAGCTATAGAGTATAAGAAACGTCAGGGTGGTCAGCCCTGTCAGCTGAAGGAGATGTCGCCCTTCCACAGGGGCCATCGACATTTTCTGCCGCAGCTCGTTTTGCCATTCCAGACTATAGACCAATATCCATCCCGTCAGAGCAACCACGCAGAGCGCCAACAGCAGATCAAACATCTTTCCGATCCGTCTTTGTAAGCGTGGTAGGTCTGCCGCTTGCCAGATCAGGCTGAGGGTTTGGCCTAGCAGATATCCAATTGCGATCACCACCCCGCCAAGGATGCCTTGCTCGGTGGCCCCCCGTGGGATGAGCGACGGCGTCAAGGATGCCGCAAAGAATGAAAGCCCCAGCAGAAAGCTGCGGGTGGAGAAGCTCAGGATCAATCGTCGCAACCGATGCATGGTCGTGTCCTTGTGGTCAGAGGTGCTTTTGAGACTAGCGCCAGATATCCGAAACAGAAGACCTGGGTGACAAGATGGGAGAACACGGCCTGCACCTGTAGCCTAAGTGCCGCGAGTGGTGATCCGGTGAGGCGCATCGCACGCTCTGTTAGGCCTTCTGAAAGGTCACCTTTCCTGCCTTATCTGCCCACCTCTGCGATATTGCCGCGATACAGACGTGATACCGACGTGGGATTCTCGGGTTTTTGGTCTGTTGCGTGGTGAGTCTTGGGTGAGTCTTCGGTCGAGTCTGTGGATAAGTGTCTGTGATCGTCGTCTGTGAGCTTGGTTTGTTTGTTTGTTTGTTTTTGGTTGCGGAAGTGGTCTGGTTAGGGTGTTGATATTGTTGGATTTTTGAGAAAGTTTGCGGAATAGTGCGGAAAGTTGAAAAAAGCGCTTGCGGCTTTGTTGGTATAACCTTAGAACCCCCTTCACCGGCGGCGCTGAGGCGCACAACGGCGGGACGGACT
>NZ_FXTY01000002.1 GCF_900182745.1 Shimia sagamensis
GCGCATGAATACCGATTGTGCATGAAGGGGCTGACCTGATGCCAAGCGCGCGGTTCCTGCTGGCGGTGGTGGCCCTTGTTCTGATCGCGAGCGGTGGGGCTGGTTGGGTTGGCTACACCAAAGGCATCGCCAAGGCTGAGGCCGCCCACAATCAAGAACTGCTCGACCAGATCGCCAAAGGCCAGGAGGCCGATCAGAAACGCCGTGCCGCGGAGCAAGAGCGCGCCCGCATGGCCGAAGAGTTGGAGGCTGCTGCCTATGCAGAACCTGTTGTTGTTGAGCGCTGTCTTGGCCCTAACCGCGTGCAGCGGCTCAACGCCCTACGTTAAGAGCGCTGATCCTTGCACTCGTCCGGTGCAAATCCCTTCGGGTTGGATCAGTGACCGGCAGATCGAGGTGCTTTGGTCTCGGGACCGGCGTGAGCTGCTGGATTGTGCTGGCAAAGTTGAGGTGCTGAGCGGGCGTGATGCTGTTTGAACACCAGAAAGGGGTGCGAACATGAGAAAGGAAAAACAATCGCCTGGCTCTGATGGTCCTGAACTTCAATTCCTGAATTTTTCAGACAGCACACCGTTGCAGCAATATCCGCAACCTCAAAAACCAGCCCAACGTGCCTGCACACGGTTTCCAATGGAGAGACATGAACGCCAAACCGCTCAACAACAACATGTGGCTGCATTACCGTGTGTCGCGCGTTGCTTAGCAACACTGCAAGTGAACCTGGCAAGCTTCTACCAGCCTGCACCCGATAAACCGTTTCAAGAAAAGAAGTCAGATCGGCCGGGTCAGATGCAACTGTGACAACTTCAACCAGGTGTAGTGCCCCGTTCGAGTGGTCCAAAATCTCCGAAGCTATTGAGTTGGGGGCTTCTTTGTCTTCGCAAGAAGACCAATAGGCGCCTTTTGAGTTCTTTGGTGTTGCGAACGCAAGTTTTGCCGAAATCTTCTCTGTTCTGTTGTCTGGGTGAGTAAAATCACGACTGAACGCGACAACAGAGCCACCTGAAATGCCTGCGTCTAAGAACGCCTGGTGATCAGCTGATGCGTCCGTTGTGTTGACGACAATCTGGGAGATACCTTGTTGCCAGACAAATGCGCGAAACTCGGCGTCATTTTTCGTAAATGTGTTCTGTTCGTTTGCAGATAGGCGGTAGAGACTTGGGTCATCGACGGCGAGCAACTCAATCATAAGCCCATTCCTAAAATAGATGTTTGCGTTGTGCGTACCGAAGGGATGCACTCCCCTTGGCGCAACGGAAAACCCAAGCCTTTCGAAAGTGCTATGCGCGGTCTCCAAGTCGTCTACGGCGAAAACGGCGTGGTCCAATGATCTAGTACCCATGATCATCCAACTTCCTGTTGTGAATTAATCAGCAACTCTCGAATTGAAGCTGCGATTTCGTTGGTCTGGTGGCAGTTAACTAACGCAGGTTTCGATTGCAGAACTACTTTTCGACCAGATGGTTCCTTATGTCTTTCCAGTATCTCCCGCGAGCACAAGTCATCGACGCTATCGCCATTGATCCTAACAATGCAATCCAGCTCCCCATTCCAAACGAGCGCTGGATCCGCATCGTGTACCACGTCCCTTACCGCGTGCCGGAGGCCATTTGTGGACCGGGCCCATCCTTTTGGAAGCAGATCATACAACTCAGAGCACAGACCAACGCTAAATTTACGCCCGTTGTGATCAGGGGCAACTTCATCTGTCGCATCTGTGAGGAGTTCGAAGATTCCGGCAATGCGATGGAAATACTTTTCGCCGTCTGGTGTCAAAATTAGGCCATTAGTAAACCTCGTGAACAACTCGATAGAGAGAGCCAGCTCCAACTTCTTCACGAGTTGACTGACGGCACCAGAGGTAACCCCAAGTTCACTCGCAGCAGCCTTGAAACTTCTGTTGCGAGCGGCGGCTTCGAAGGCCTTAAGGCTATTTAGTGGTGGTAGGCGATATGTCATGCAAACTTCCTTTTGGGTACTGATCGCACAGGATGCCTCGTGGGCTGAGATAGATTTTCTCAGTCGCCTCGATGGGGGGACTTCGTTACCTATTACTATTAGTTTGCATGGTGCTAGAGGCGTAGCGTGAGAGGCTGAATGTAACCAGTAACAACACTGAACGTACTAGAAGGATCATCCGGTTTTCGAAGCACAAACACTCGTAAATTCGCCAATGAAGAACGCTAAGCCTAGGCCAAGCCAATCCAAATTAGTGAAGCAAGGGACGTTGTTCATCACCATAGAAACCTATCTTAGCCGCGTGTCCTGGAATCCACTGGAGCCTGGCGGTGCATACGGAGGTCGGCTCTCAGCCCGAAGCGGCCAACTAGAATTGACTTGGAGCGAGCATGCTGCAACTGCAATCTATGAATCTCACGTTCCTTAAAACAGACGTTCCAGAGGCCTACAGCCGATTTTTGCGATCAATGACCGGATTGAGCCCAAACTGACTGATGCTGCTCCTGGCTCGAACGGCAGCAATACGCAGGTACTGGACTTTGCAAAGTTTCGTGAACGGCCCACAGCGGACATTCAAGCCCTTCAAGTGAACGGCAGCTTTAAGCATTGATTGGGGTCAGTCTTCGGAACTTAGAATCATCCGCCAAGCCAGCTCAAAACACGATGCGAGTTCGCAGCCCGATCAAGAAGATATCGTCTTGCCCCACCGTGAGCAGAGGATTGGAAATATATTGGATCGAAGGGGTGATATGCAGGCCGGGCGAAATAGAAAACCTGTAGAACGCTTCTGCGGTGAATTGTGTGGCGTCATTGCCATTGGCCTGCGCCCAGTTCAATCCAAGACCGGCGGCGTCAGTGTTGCGCCCGTAGTAGGCAATCCCGGCAGAGAGCGATTTGTCATAGAGGGCGGCGGTGCCTTCACTCACGCCAGCGCGGACAAATGGAATCCATTTATTGTCCACAAACCAGGCCGCTGAGAACGATGCACCATAATCCTCCGCGCGGCTGCCGTCATTTGCGGCGTCTGCATGCCAGAGGGTCAGGTGTATGTTGTCAAAATAGATACGGTCCAAACCGCTGGTGTAACCAAGTTCCAAACTTTTGAAGAGATTACCGTCGGAAAAAACGTTCAAGTCAGGTGACGTTGGATCGGCATTGGCATCAGCAATGCTGCCAATCGCATAGAAGTTTTCACCCAGCTTCACACCACCTGCAAGTCCCAACCCCGGATTTGGGGTGTTGATTGTTGGGTTGGTGTTAAATGCCAGATTCTGAAACGCCGAATACGGGCTGACCGCGCCGTAGATATCGAGAAAATCTGTGACGTCGATCTGCCCGAATTGCAACGTCCATGAAGCATCCGGCGCCCGCTGGCTCCAGAACAGGTTCGTAAGCATCGCGCCATTGTCGTTAAAGGCTGTGCCAGTGATCGCCAAAGCGCCACCGTCGAGCCCCAGAAACTGGGGCGCAACGGCCGTATAAGCATGGCGGTGTTCCAGCTTGAAGGTCAGTGAACCATGTTCGGTTGGCTGCCAGTTGCCATAGACCCGGAAAATACCACTGGCTGCGTTGCCTTCGCCAAGATTTGCATTGGAGGATTGTCCAAGCGTCAGATAGTCCAGATTGAACCGAAAGCCCTTCTCGGCAAGTCCATCTTTCCATGAAAACCAACCCGGAGCGATGTTGCGCGGGAAGTCCGAGCGTAGTTGAGGGTCTGTTAACCCATCTCCGGGTGACAGATCACCTTCCACCGACGACGGGCCAGACAGTCCCTGTGCGGCTGCGTTGCCGACAAGACCAATTGCCAACACGCAACTCAAAATCAAAGGCTTCATGCCAATTTCCATGACGTACACTCAACTACTGGAATGCATTGCTGCCCGTCTGAATGTTCGTGCGGGCAGCACAGAGGCTTAAGACGGGTCACTTACCGAGAATAGAAATACTCTCGCAGCTCCTTGCGCATAGCTTTTCGCTTAGGCAAGTCTTCGGCAAACTGTTCAGACGAAACCCCTTCCCAAAGTTGCGACCATACCCGCATTTTGTTGCCACCATAAACCTTGGCCAAATCTTCATTGGTGTAGCCGCGAGCCCAAAGATCATCGGTGATTGCGGCCAGGATCTTGGAGAGCTCACCTGCGCCAGTTGCACCTTTGTCGAAAGCATTCGTCATGTAGCCGTCATCGGCATAAACATCTGCATTGGCAGTTGCAAAAGCGACGATCAATTCCTCGCTGAACATATCGTCGGTGGCGATAGCGACATGATCAACGCCTACCAGTTTGACATAGTAGTCGATCATATCGGCGGCCTGTTTGGGGCTAATATCATCGGGCCAAATGCCATCCATCATCCATTCAGTGAACGTCGGCGACACATACCCGCCTGACTGGGCGGCACGGATTGCCTCTTCATCGGTGATGTTGCGATAACAGCCTTTTGGCGTCGCGTTCGGCTCGTCTTTATAGAGACCGGCCGGAATCGAATGGGTATAACCGAACGGAACGCCCGGATAATTCCCTTCCATGTAGTCCATTGCGTCTGAGGCTGTTTGGTATCCGGTGTGACTGAGATCAAGCATGATGCCATAGCGCACCATTTCATCAATTACATCCTCACCCCAAGGCGTCAGGCCAAGCACCGTTCCATTAAACTCGGCCAATCCCCCAGACCCGGTCCGAAACACATCGTTGTAGGCAAGGATCATGCTCTTGATGCCCATGTCGGCGATAATTGCCATCTTGCGCAGATCACCATCCAAAATCGTTGCAGTCTGGCTATTCCAGATCACCGCTGTCTTGCCGTGCAAATGCGCAGACTCGATGTCGCTGATGCTGTTGACGAACTGATAGTTCTCCGGCTGTTCGGCCATTGCAGATCTGTAGTGGTAGTGCTGAGTGATCAAGTCGTTGAAGGTCATGCTGGCCGCAGTTAACGTCATCTCGTGGCCGGTGATACCGTTCTCACGGGCAAGGGCAAAATAATCCAGAAGCTGTTCGTTTTCCGTCCAGCCTGTGCCGTAGGGGCTCGCCAGCATTCCAATGACGATTGTGTCTTTCACAAACTGCTTGGCCTCATCTGAGGCGGGCCAAGTTTTTGAGTTGTCGCTGCTGTAGGCGGACCCTGCAAAACCCGCAGACAAGGCCAGTGCCAATAATGTTTTCTTCATCACAAACTCCAATACGTGCTTTCACCGCATAGCGGTCCCACCGGACAAATTCGAGCAGTGCTCCAAGCAGATAACCTGACAACCCAAATGAGGTTTCTAAGAGCCACTCCGCGCCCTGTGGATCACGTTAAGGGAGATCGCACCTCGAAATTCTGAATTTTCCATTCATTTGGATAGTTGAATCACGATTGTTCTTCTATAATGACAGAAATTGATGTTTTCTGTCCTTGGTGGTGTCCAATGAAAAATCCTTTGGTTCCAGCGATGAGTGTCGCGTTTCTCCAGCCGTTCTTTGAAGAACTGCTCAGGCGCGGCGTCAGCAAAACCAAGTTGGCTGCGCGCGTCAATTTGAAAGAAGAGGCATTGTTTGACCCGGCGATTTCCTTGCCTGCGAATACTGTCTACGCGTTATTGGCATGGGTCGCACGCAGCACCAATGATCCGCTGATCTGCGCCTGCATCGGTCAACGCATGGCGAGCGGTGCGTGGGCGCCTTTGCTGCCACTCATGGTCTCGGCAACATCTGTCGGCGATTTCTTCTTCAAGTTTAGCATGATGTCCTCGGAAACAAGCCGCGCTGCTACCTACAAGCTGGAAACCGAAGGCCAGGTAAGTTTGTGGCGCCTGCAACGCGCGGATGGAGCGAGCAATGACGCCTGTTATGCTGATGCAGTTGCGGTTGGGTTCTTTGTCGGAATTCTGAAGTCTGCGGCGGGAACGGACTGGGAGCCGTCAAAAGTCATCGCTGCCCTACCCGATACCTCGATAGTTCCACAGGGCATGCTGCCATCCTCTTCCGTCCTATCCGGTCAGGACGGTCTGATCCTCAGATTCCCCACTGCTTATCTTACATTGAATATGCCGAGCATGTCGCCACCCCCTGATCTGCTGAAGCTAAAAGTGCCGAACGAACTGGATACACCGCTTTCTGAGATAGTCCGCCGACTGATTGAACACCGGATCGCGGAACCCGGTCTTTGCGTTGACGACATTGCGCGTGATTTGACTATGTCCCGTTGGAAACTGCAGTCTTTGCTCAAGGAGGAAGGATGGACCTTTTCGGACATCAAAGAAGAGGTACGTCAAAGGTTGGCATTGGAGGAAGTTGGACGCACTAAGGCCTCCGTCGCCTCAATCGCTTCAAGTTTAGGATACACTAACAGTTCAAATTTTACGCGGGCGTTTCGAGGATGGACTGGAAAAGCACCAAGGGATTACCGGAAAACTTGCTAAAAGGCCGCGGTGCATTTTCTCACCTATCGAACGTAATCTGACCGATCAAAACAGATGCCATTTTCCTGTCGGTCTGGAGTGGCTTTTATCAATCACAATTTAAGATCGGCAAAGGCCGCCGCAAGCGCAATACTGCCTTTGGTAGGGACTGTGCAGCGAAAGACCGTTTCCTGCCCTCACTGTAGAAAGGTCATGTCGGCTTTGGGCTGGATAGCCGCCGTTAGCCGCTGAACGACTTACGGCAGCTTCGTCCGCTCAGCCGTCCTTGGGACCTGACAGCAGCGAGTTTGGCGGTCAGGGATTGCCTGATGTCCGGATTGAGTCCAAAACAATGGATGCTGCGCTACGAATGAAGGTCTCCAACAAGTTTTAATGTCTGCTTTAGTGAACAGCGATGGGTGGCGCGTACATTGGCGCCAGCCAAATGGATCTAGAAAAAGTTATGCCTGTAGAATTTAAAATCTTCCCAAAACGCGGCCTTGTTGTAGTTCGATACTCTGGCTACGCCACTGTCAACGAAACGTTAAATGCAACAGAAGCCTATGTTTCGCATCCAGACTATGTTGCGGGCCAAAAACAACTGGTCAATATGACCGAGGTCACTGGTTTCGAAAAAGACTATGTTCAGTTTATGGGTATGCAGGCCCGATTAACAGAACGGCTTGTTCGATCTGATTTGCAATCGCTTGTCGTATACATCGCACCTACGAACATAAGTCGAGACTTGAGTGCTATGTTCGTACGGTCCTGGATTGACATAGGTTCTGTTGTACCGCTGGTCCAAGATTCTGAATCCGAGGGGCTCGCGCTTTTGGGGCAGCCAGAAGAAACACTTGATGTTCTGCTGGCAACATTGGCGAATTGATCCAAATTTGACAGAAGTTCAATTCACGGCGTTTTGACCACGCGCTGATGAATGGCGCGGTCGTCCCGGAAGCAGACCTTCAATGCGACGCTTTAAAAGGCGAGTTTGTCCAGCACAGCTGCACTCAACCCCCGAATTTCGCTGCAACTCTCATCAATGACCGCTTTTCATGCGGCAACGCAGCTATCGAGAGCTATGTTCCCTGGCCGAAGGGCGGACTTTGCAAAGGTCGCAATCTGCGCATCGCTGCCATTGGTTCATACCGCGGCGAATGACCGTTGTCCGCCCGAAGTGCTAGAACGTCTTGTCCGCTTTGGGCTGACTGCCGCCGCCGGCAACCGCGTCGATCGCCAGCCAGATGTAGGACAGTGACGTTGCAACGCCGCATGGAAAACGCCACATGCTGCACCACGCACGAATGACGGCGAAGCGCGAACAAAAGCCGACATCTGACCTGTGTCTGCACAGCTGTTTAGGTTTTTCAGGCGGTTACAAGGGTCATTTCGGTCTGACGTGATCGTTCCAGTAATGATAG
The DNA here is from genome assembly GCF_900182745.1 of Shimia sagamensis. GTDB lineage: Bacteria > Pseudomonadota > Alphaproteobacteria > Rhodobacterales > Rhodobacteraceae > Shimia > Shimia sagamensis. The sequence continues at coordinate 7,762 of NZ_FXTY01000002.1, forward strand.
AGCCCTTGCACGTCCCCACTTGTCAGAACGTGAATGGCTGCCGGAAATTGCGTGTCCGCCCAATCCCACCAGGAAATCTCGAGAAGCAATGAGATTTCCTTGTCTGAGAACCTGCTGCGAATGGTACGCGCTGGGTTTCCACCAACGATGGTATAGGGGTCCACGTCTTTCGTCACGACCGAACGCGCCGCGATCACGGCACCATGTCCGACGGAAACACCGGCCATGATCATCGCTTCTGACCCGATCCACACGTCGCTTCCAATGACGGTATCACCCGCTGGATGAAACGCGTCGGGAGCATCGGCAAAGCCTGGCCCATCCGGCCAGTAGTGAAACGGAAATGTACTGATCCAATCGGTACGATGTCCTTGGTTTCCCGCCATAATGAAGGCTGCCCCAGTCCCAATGGAACAAAAGCTGCCGATAATCAGCCTGTCGGCTCCGGCATCGGAACTGAGAAACCGCGCACATTCATCGAACTTATGACGATGATAAAAGCCAGAATAGTAGCTGTAACGTCCAACGATGATGTTGGGGTTGGTGACTTGCTGGTCCAGCGGAATACCCCGAAATGGGCTTTCAAAGTAGTTATCCATTGATGTTCCTTGATGCCTCTCACCTTATTTTTGGGCGCGCGTCAGGCATGGTAACATGGGGCGATGAATTCATTAATTGTCAGCCATCTAAAAGATACAGCAACATTCTTTCGTTTCTCAAATGCAATGCGCTTCTTTTTCGCCGCGAAGCAAACAAAGCTGATCTTGGCGTGGGCCATTTGCATGGCAGCTTCATCCGCATTGCGGACCTCTGTCAAGGCGTCGATGTTGCAGGCGCAGCGAATGGCCGGTTCGGAGAATCTGCGATTGAATGAATGTCCGTTTTCTGGTCGTGAATACCTAGTCAGTCGATCGACTTCAGGAACTCCAAAAGGGCTCGGACTCTCGATACTAATTGCCGGCCAGGTTGTATCAAGGCTGTTAAAGGTTGCTCCGTCGTATCATGGACCTTGGTCAAGATTGGAACAAGCTGACCTGAAGCCAATGAACTGGCACCGAGGAAATCACCAAGTCGAATTATGCCTGCACCGGATACCGCAGCGTGCAAAAGCGTCTCGACGTTGTCGGATGTCAGCCTGCCTTTCACTTGCACTCTCATCGCTTGACCATTTTCGTGAAACGGCCAAGCTGCCTGATGTGGAAAGCCATTTAACAGAAGGCAATTATGATTCCGTAGATCTTGGGCTGTTTGCGGTTCTCCATACTGTGCCAAGTAACCCGGACTCGCGGCGATGACGCGCGACACTGTTCCCATAGGGATGGCTATAAGGCTGCTGTCATCGAGATCACCCACACGGACTGTAACGTCCGCTTGGTCAGAGACCGGATCGACGCGTTGATCCGTGACAGAAATGTCGAGCGAGATATGCGGATACAACTCACTAAATTTTGTCAATTGAGGTGCAAGTTTGTGATTGGCGAAAGCAGAACCACAATTCAGACGTATATGTCCGTGAGGGTTCGCCGAGGCATCGGAAAACTCAGCACTGGCAATCTCGATAGTCTCCAGAATGGACCGTGCTCGAGGCAGGAACGCCTCTCCTTCTGGAGTGAGAGACAGTCGCCGTGTTGATCGAAAGAAAAGTTTCGTTCCGAGATTTTCTTCCAATCTCGTTATCATACGGGAAATGCCAGACGACGTGTATCCAGTATCGGTTGCCACCGAAACGAACGTGCCGCGTTCCACCACACGGATAAAAGCTGCGATCTCAGGGGCAAGGTGCGACATTTATTAGAGACTCAGAATCAAGACAGATGTGCAAAAGGTCACCTTTTTCTGCCTTTAGATCAACAATAGGGTCGCTGAAGTCGCTACCACTAGATCAAAGGATCGAGATTATGCCACTTAACAAGCTGCATGTGCCGCAAAACTTGCCTGTCGCAACATGCCATCAAATAAACGACTTGCTCCATGATAGCCTTGTGGAAACCTGCGCCGTTAATCCAAAGGACTACTTCTGCATTGTTGCCCGTTACGGGCAGGGCGACATGATCCTGCATCCAACCTACTTGGGGATACGTGATGTTGCTGCGACTATCATCATAGACATCACCTTGTTGGCGGGACGCACAGATGAACAGAAAGAAGCCCTATACGTTGATGTCAGAAAGCGGCTGGACGCAATAGGTTTCCCGCCTGGTAATTCAATCATCTATTTGACGGAAAATGGCCCGGTCGACTGGTCTTTCAGTGAGCAAGGCTCTGTGAAAAAAGTTCTTGGTTTTTAGCGAGCGGACATTGGCGAAAAAGCGGAGAAAGGTGACCTTGTCCGCGCTCCTTCCGTGCCGGCGCGCCCAGTTGATGCATTTGCGGCGAAAGGCGTCTTTTGCTAGTACGCACGCCGCATAAGTGTTCCATCAATCCCTCAGATCTCGTGACTTTGAAATGTCGCTATCTTCGCATAGCGATCTATTTTGACTTGTGGTCTTGGTCCTTGCGTGCCGGTTAATGAGCCAAAGTGCCTTTTCACGCTTTCCCTTTTTGTTTCCGATTTGGCCTGTGAAATATACAGGCCAAAGTATTGGAGCGACGAAATCGTCGCTAGATTTAGGTTCTGGCGCGGGCTGAGGTGGCGGAGTCGGCGTGGCAGAGGTCGCGCTTTTTGGGTTACAAATTGGGTTACAAACTGGGTTACAGGGTCCCTAATGGATTTTCGAAAAATAGTTTAAGTCATTGTTATATATTAATTTAGGTGCAAATTTTGGTTGAGTAAATGTTCGGTTTATCCCTACCGCCGGAGCCATAAAAAGCCTCTAACCTTAACGGGTTGGGGGCTTTTTTGCTTTTGGAAAGCGAATCTATTGCCTCACAATCGAATGATCAGAACCAGGTAGGTAGGCAGCATTTGCCGTGGTCGAAAATGTTCTCTGTGGAGCCGGCCGTGAGTGGTTTTTGGCACGGGCATGGCGAACGGAGTGCGGGCCTTTGACCTCCACAAAACTCTATACAGTCCAACTATTTGCGCTGTATTCTCAGCCGCAGATGTCTGAACCTCTCAATTGATGCGCACAGAACACCGCCAGAGAACACAACGAAAATTAATTGTACGTCCCCAATCAAGACGATTGGGTATTTCCCAGAAAACCACAATGAAAGTGAATTGATTATGTCGATCTGGAAAGAACCATTTTTGCATTTTGCATTGTTGGGTGCCGCAATATTCGGTTGGTTTTTTGTTCTGAACCCTGATGCGGGTGGTCGACCTGAAGTAGATGAAATTGTGGTGTCGGAGCGGGTTTTTGAAGGGTTATCGGCTCGTTTTTTTGCCCAAATGAAGCGGGTTCCCACACCTGAAGAAGCGCAGGTTATGGTGGATCAATTTGTCAGAGATGAAGTTCTTGTGCGTGAAGCGCAGTCGCTTGGATTAGATCAGGGCGACGGCGTTGTGCGCAATCGCCTGGTGCAGAAAATGGCCTTTCTAATTGCATCCGCCGCGCAGTCAGCCATGCCGGACGACGCGGTGCTGGACCAGCATTTGCAGGAGAACCCGGAGACTTTCAAAACACCTGCATTGATCAGCTTTGAACAGATAGGGTTGGCGCCTGGAACAGATGCGGCGCAGATCGAACATGTGCTGTCAGATCTGAACGCCGGAAACGCTACCCAGGACGAGATGTCGTCGTCGTTGCTGCACAGGTCCATGTCCAAGGCAACTTGGGTGCAAGTGGATGGCAATTTTGGGCGCGGGACCTTTGCCCAGTTGGAAACCTTACCTGTTGGTCAGTGGAGTGGGCCGGTTACGTCTGGCTATGGCCTGCACGCTGTTCGGGTCCTGGAATATCAAGCCTCTGAGTTGCCAAGTTTGGATATGGTGCGCGAACGGGTTTTAGCTGATTGGCGTAGCAGTCTGGCAGATGACCTAAGGACAGCGCAAGAAGCGGCGTTGTTGCAGGCCTATCAGGTGTCGCAACCAACCCAAGACACGCTTAAAAGCTGGATTGGCCAATGAGTTGGCTGCGGGGGATATTATTAGGCTGTTGTGCGATTTTTATGGCGTTTTCGGCGGCTGCCCATGAGCTTGATCCCGGGTATCTAGATATTCGGGAGATCGAAACCAATACGTATCAAGTGTTTTGGCGCAAGCCTGATGTGCGTGGCAGGCCGATGCCAATTGAGGTTCGTCTACCGGAGAATTGCACGCCACAGTCCGGCCCGGATTCAGTGTCGGACGGCACTGCTTGGCAATCACATTGGGTCGCAATTTGTGATCATGGGTTGTCCGGACGGTACCTGTCTGTGGATGGGTTGGCGTATCAGAAAACGGATGTTCTGATACGCTTACAGGCGTTGGATGCGTCGCCCGTGACCAAACGGTTAACCTCAACCCAGACGACGCTGCTGATACCGGAAAAGCAAAGCTTACTGCAAGTCGGGTGGACTTATGCAGTTCTGGGATTTGAGCATATTTTGGAAGGATGGGATCATCTTCTCTTTGTGTTTGCTCTGGTTCTCTTGATCCGCAGCAAACGGCGCCTTATCGGTGCGATCACAGCCTTCACTGTGGCCCATAGCATCACGTTGGCGCTTGCGGCTTTGGGGCACGTATCGATCCCCGGTCCACCGGTTGAGGCGATCATTGCCCTATCTGTTGTGTTCCTGGCAATCGAAATTCTTAAGCGGGAAGAGGCGAAGTTGCGGCTGTCTGAACGCGCACCCTGGATGGTGGCTTTTGCCTTTGGGCTGTTGCATGGGCTTGGATTTGCTGGAGCATTGCAGGACATCGGTCTTCCCGAAGTTGACATTGCGATGGCGCTCTTGGCATTTAATCTGGGCGTAGAGGCCGGACAGCTGGCCTTTGTCGGCGTGGTTTTGGCGGCGGGGTATGTTCTTAAGGGAGGGCTGTCCTGGCTGAATATGTTGTCCGTTAGGTTGTTGAGTAATGCTAATCTGGTTGCGGGTTACCTCATTGGAACTGTTGCGACATTTTGGGTGGCGGAGCGAATTTATGGGTTCTGAGCTGCCGCAATTTTTGGGGTTTCGGCGGGTGTTATGGGCGAGCGTGTGCCTGTTGTTTGTGGCAACACCTGCGGTGCCGTGCGCCTTTCACGGGTATCAGCCAAAGCCCACAATGGTGGAGCGACTTTTGGAGGCAGACAGTATTGTTTTGGTGCGCCCCAGCGCGGCTGATCCGTTTCATTTTGAAGTCACCCAGCACCTGAAGGGCAATCAGAACGTCGTCGGTCCACCCTTTCTGGTCGACAGTACCACCCGGCGGTTGATGCAGCTTGCACCTCGAAATCAAGTCTTGTTTGCGCGTAACGCCGAGACTGGAGATTGGCATCGGTTGGTCACTGTGGACTCAGAGTTTGATCCGATCTTGCGGGACATTTTGGAGTCTTTGTCAGAGTGGCGAGACAGTCCCTCGTCCCGGGCAGAGTTTTTTGCCAATTTCCTGGGGCATACAACACCGGGTGTCCGTGAGCTTGCTCTACGCGAACTGGATTTGGCATCCTACGCGACGCTTCAAGCGCTTAATCTACAGGTAAATTCACCGCGATTGCGAGCCAAACTAGATGTGCTGACCCAAATGGATCTACGTGCGATCCGTATCCTACTTTTGGGGTTCAGTGCGCAAGATCCGGAGCTCAGCAAGTTTTTACGTCACAGACTCTCTCAAAGCGTAAAGAACGATGGTGATATGCTGGGGGCCTATGCGCTGAGCCTGGTTGAGCTAGACGGGCAGGCGGGCGTGAAATGGTTGGCGGAGGTCCATCTGAGAAATCAAGCCTATGCCTACAACACTCGCAGCGCGCTGGTGCAGGCCTTTGCCATGCATTTCCAAACTGGCGACGTCGCAACACGGGAACTGATCTCCCAAACTCTGTCCGCGCTTGTGCTGTTCGATGTTGATTTGGCTTACATCGTGACACTGCAATTTGGGGCTTTGGCACCAGTGGGCGCCAACGATGAAATTGATGAAGCGGGCGAAGATGACACTTTGGCGGCGTTGCGTTTGTTGGCGGTGGGCGCCCAAACAGACTAAGTGAAGCGCTTGTTCTTGCAGTGGAATTTAACTCTACTTAGAACCCCTTAGAGTGACGGGTTAATGTAGCTCATGATTGACGTCATGCGGATCATGACCTTGCGAATGACATGTGTGGCCTGAACGTTGTTGGTATAAATGGCAAAAGTGCCTGCGGCACCCGGTGGCAGTTTTGCGGCCGTGTCGGGATTGTCCAAGCGAACTCGAATGAGAAATGGATCGGCACGGGTTTGTCCGCTTGCAAGCACGTTTCCAGACACGTCCGCCTGGCCTTGTGACGAGAGGTCCATCAAGCAATCTACAGTGCTCGTCAAAATTTGACCCGGCATGGTTATGATCGCTATTTCAACGGGTTGGCCACCTCTGGTTCCGCGACTTTGGCTTTTGTTCCGTCTTCTGTGATGGCTTTTTCATAAGGATGCTGACGCTGTTTCGCAATTTTGCGGGGCTACTTCTCTAGAATGAGAAAGACCGTTATGGCGGTGATCACAAGCACGATCAAAACCACCCAGGCTATGATGTCCAATCCATTCAAAATGTGCTTCACGAAAGTGAAAGGCGACCATTTGTTCGTGGCAGAAAATTGCGCTGCTACGACGTAATTTATCTGAACAAGTTGAGCGGAGTATGTCCACGAGAATCCGTACCACAGAGGCTGGGAGCTTGGTGTACCACCATCCAAAGACGCAGCGCATTCCTGACGACGGATCAAAGCAACATTTCGGGATCAAGGGTATATGGCGGAGAGACAGGGATTCGAACCCTGGGTCCCCGTGAAGGGACAACGGTTTTCGAGACCGCCCCGTTCGACCACTCCGGCACCTCTCCGTCCGATAGACCGTGGTCTTTGTGGGGCGTCGTTTAATCGGGATTGTGATGTGGCGCAAGTGGGATTTGCATTGTTTTGTGCAACAAATGATTTAGCTTAGCCCTATGCAAAAGACTTCTGCCCGCGTGGCCCCGTTTGCCCACATCAAAAACCAACTTCTTGTCTTGGTGCTGTCCGTATTGACTGGCTTGGTTGCCGTTGTGTCATGGGCACAGGCTGCAGACCGGGACAATGTCGCTGCGTTTCTAAGTATCACAGGCTTTGATGTGGCGATCGATTCCATTGCGCTGTCGGCGACCTCCGCGCCGGATCTGCTTGGGATGAACCAAGGAGATTTTGGTGCACAGTGGACTGCTGTGGCAGAGGACGTTTTTGACACCGAACTGATGCAAAACCGTGCACTCAATATTTTGGAAGCCACGCTTGACGACGAGTTATTGGCCCATGCTGCTTCGTTTTACGCGTCAGACTTGGGACAGCGGTTGGTTCAAGTTGAAAACGACAGCCACATGGCAGATGACGACGAAAAAAATCTCGTGGGCAATGCCATGCTTTCGGACATGCAGGAGAGCGAAGATCCACGCATTGACCTGTTTCGCCGCATGAGTGTGGCGATTGATCCAAATGATATTGGTCCGCAGGCGATGACGGAAATACAGGTGCGCTTTATTCTTGCGGCGTCTTACGCAGGGGTGATTGACCTGCGTACCGACGAGGATGGGCTGCGTGCGCTTTTGAATGAGAACGCTGAAGAAATGGCCGATGCAATTGAGACGTCTTCGCTGGCCAATGCAGCCTATACTTATCGCGACTTCTCGCTTGAGGAGTTGGTGGCATACACCGAAGCTCTGGAACATCCCGATATGATGACGGTCTATGAGCTAATGAATGCGGTGCACTTTGAGGTGATGTCGAACCGCTTTGAAGCTCTGGCGCTGCGCATGGGCGACATCCAGCCGGTTCAGGACCTGTAAGCCCTTTAAAAACGGCTTGACTTGAACAGTTTTCCACAGGATAAGCGCCCATCTGGCGTGAAGTATGCACTTTGCGCCTGATTTTTTGTAACACAGCCCATACCAGGGCGCGCTGTTTGAGGTGGCATTCGCCAAAAACGCCAAAGCTCTCGGGCTGCGGGACCAAAGGACGCGATAAGATCGAAGGAATAGGACATGTTCGCAGTCCTGAAGACCGGCGGCAAACAGTATAAAGTACAGGCAGGCGACGTCCTGCGTGTCGAAAAACTGGCTGCAGACGCTGGCGAAAAGATTCAATTCAACGACGTGCTTATGGTTGGCGGTGACACCACCGTTGTTGGCGCGCCTTTCGTTGAAGGTGCCGCTGTACAAGCCGACGTGATCGACCAGATCAAAGGCGAAAAGCTGATCAAATTTGTGAAGCGTCGTCGTAAGCACAGCTCCAAGCGCACCGTGGGCCACCGTCAGAAACTGACTCTGGTTCGCATCACCGACATTCTGGCCACTGGCGCAGACAAATCCGGCGTTAAAGCTGCCATTGGTTCGGGTTCCGTATCCGCACCTGCGGCCGCAGCTCCGGCGAAACCTGCCAAAGCAGCCAAGAAAGCCGAAGCACCTGCCGCAGCCGCAGCTGACGACCTGACCGCCATCACTGGTGTTGGTCCGGCCGCAGCGAAAAAGCTGGCAGACGCAGGCATCACTTCTTACGCTCAGCTGGCAGCAGTTGACGTAGAAAGCTTTGATGCGGTTAAAGTGAAGCCTGAGTGGGTTGCGCAAGCAGCCGAACTCGCGAAGTAAGCGAAGTATAGGAGAGCAACGATATGGCACATAAAAAAGCTGGTGGTAGTTCCCGTAACGGTCGCGACTCCGCGGGTCGTCGTCTAGGCGTGAAAAAATACGGTGGCGAAAACGTCATTTCTGGCAACATCATCCTGCGTCAGCGCGGCACAAAGATGTGGCCAGGTGAAGGCGTCGGCATGGGCAAAGATCACACAATCTTTGCAACCGTCGAAGGCAACGTGAAGTTCCACAAAGGCCTCAAGGGCCGCACCTTTATTTCGGTCCTGCCAGTGGCGGAGGCCGCAGAGTAAGCCGACCTTAAGGTAATGACACATTTAGGGGGCCGGCTGACACAGCCGGCCCTTTTTCATTTTTGAGAGTTGAGACACGCCATGAGCGTCGCCATGATCAGTTTTAGCATCTTTGCCGCAAGTCAGGTGGGCACACCTGGTCCTGCGAACATGGCGCTATTGGCCACTGGAGCTCGCTTTGGATTTCGGGCGGCGCTGCCTTTTGTGGCGGGCGTGGCCCTGGGCAAACAGCTGATCATCTGGCCGATTGGGTTTGGCTTGATGGGGGTGGCGGAGACGGTGCCATCGGTGTTTGTTGCGTTGAAATGGATCAGCGCAGCCTACATTTGCTGGCTGGCCTGGAAAGTTGCCAATTTGCGGCTCTCACCTGACAGCAAGGAAGGCGACGCTCCCCCTGGATTTGCCGCCGGACTGCTGGTGCATCCGCTCAACCCAAAGGCCTGGGCGATGATTGTTGCTGGCTTTACAAATTTTGTCACACCTGGGACAGCCGCCTTGCAAGCAACAGCGACCATCGCCATCTGCCTACTGGCCGCACAGGCTGTTTTCCATCCGATCTGGACCCTCGCCGGAGACCGGATCGCCCGCACTGTTGCTGGCAAGCCCGCGGAAAAATATTTGATGCGCACTTTGGCCGCTTTGACGGTGGCCTCGGTGCTTTATGTGGTTCTTTGAGGAGGAGACCGCGATGAAATTGGACACCATCGTTAATCAGCCTGTGATTGAAGCAGAGCGTTTTGTTTTGCGTCCGTTGCGTCGGTCTGACCAAGGGCTTATCGAGATGCACACTGCAGATCGGGAATTGGCGCGAATGACCACGCGTATTCCACACCCGGTGCCACCGGGTTCGATTGAAGCCTTTATCAATCGTGCACAATCGAGCGATCGTGTTGAAGATGTTTGGTCTTTTGACGGCAGCGCACAGGGCCAGCCGGAAGTTATGGGTATCATCGGGCTGACCCGTATTGACGAAGGCCAGGTTGAGGTCGGCTACTGGATTGGCAAAGCTTTTCGCAACACAGGCCTGGCTTCCGAGGCCGTGCGCGCGCTGATCGCAGCCAACCCGCTTGTCAGCAGCACCATCTTTGCCTCGGTGTTTCAGGATAACCCGGCCTCGGCTCGTGTGCTGACAAATTGTGGGTTTCAGTATCTTGGGGATGCGGAAAGCTTCTCGGTGGCCCGCGACGCCGCAGTGCCCACATGGACATATAGTTTGAAACTGGATTGAGCCTTGCCGTCTGGCAAGGTAAGAGCGCATCACGCGCCGCAAAAGGACAAATGACATGAAATTCCTCGACCTTGCCAAAGTCTACATCCGTTCCGGCGGTGGTGGGGGCGGTTGTGTCTCTTTCCGGCGCGAAAAATATATCGAATATGGCGGCCCCGATGGCGGCGACGGCGGCAACGGCGGCTATGTTTGGGCTGAAGCGGTTGACGGTCTGAACACGCTGATTGATTTCCGCTACCAGCAACATTTCTTTGCCAAGTCTGGCCAACCTGGCATGGGCAATCAGCGCACCGGTAAGACTGGGGATGACATCATCTTGCGTGTCCCAGTGGGCACAGAGATTCTGGACGAAGACCAGGAAACAGTGGTTGCTGATTTGACCGAAGTGGGTCAGCGCGTGTTGCTTGCCAAAGGCGGCAACGGCGGCTTCGGCAACTTGCACTTCAAGTCCTCCACAAACCAAGCACCACGTCGCGCCAACCCTGGGCAAGCTGGTGTAGAGCGCACCATCTGGCTGCGATTGAAGCTGATCGCGGATGTTGGATTGTTGGGCCTGCCGAACGCGGGGAAGTCAACGTTCCTGGCAGCAACCTCCAACGCGCGCCCGAAAATTGCAGATTATCCATTCACCACCCTGCATCCCAATTTGGGGGTTGTCGGTGTTGACGGTGTGGAATTTGTGGTGGCGGATATTCCTGGGCTGATCGAAGGTGCCAGCGAGGGCAGGGGTCTTGGCGATTTGTTCTTGGGTCACGTCGAGCGCTGTGCTGTGTTGTTGCATCTGGTGGACGGCACTTCCGGTACGTTGCTGGAAGACTACAAAACCATTGTGAAAGAAATCACCAACTACGCCGACATTCTGGCCGACAAGCCGCGCGTGACCGTTCTGAACAAAATCGACAGTCTGGACGCCGAAGAACGCACGTTTCTCAAAGAAGAACTTGAGGCAGTGGTGGGCGGCGAAGTACTGCTGATGTCGGGCGCAAGCCATGAAGGCACCACGGAAGTCTTGCGGGCACTGCGGGCACAAATTGATGATGACAGGCTGCGCCAAAAGATCGAAGAGGCGGCCGAGTCTGATGAGGAAGAGGCACCGTGGCGACCCTAAAAGACGCAAAACGGGTTGTGATTAAAATCGGGTCGGCGCTGCTTGTCGACCGGGCCTCTGGGCTGTTGAAAGTGGACTGGCTCAAAGCTTTGGCTGAAGATGTCGCCATGCTGAAGGCACGTGGCACTGATGTTGTCTTGGTTTCTTCAGGCTCAATCGCTTTGGGCCGTCGCGCGTTGCAACTTCCCAATGCAGACTTGTCTTTGGATCAGTCTCAAGCGGCGGCTGCCGTTGGCCAAATTCGTCTTGCACGGGCTTATGAGGAGGCTCTTGCACCGTATGAGATCACCACGGCGCAGGTTCTTGTTACCTTGGAAGACAGCGCTAACCGTCGGAGATACCTCAATTCCCGCGCGACGTTGGATCAACTGCTCACTCTGGGTGTTGTGCCTATTGTGAATGAAAATGACACGGTCGCCACAGATGAGATCCGCTATGGCGATAATGACCGACTGGCGGCTCAAATTTCGCTGACCACGGGTGCCGACACTTTAATTCTGCTTTCAGACGTGGATGGCTTTTATTCGTCAAATCCCATGACTGACCCGGCTGCCCAACGCTTTGAGGTGGTCGAAGAGATAACTGCAGAGATTGAGGGCATGGCGGGGGAAGGCGTGACTGGTCTTTCTAAAGGCGGCATGATCACCAAACTCATGGCTGCCAAAACCGCGACGGCTGGCGGTTGTGCGATGGCCATCACCGAAGGCTCAGCCCTGCGGCCAATTCAAGCTCTGGAAAATGGCGCCAATGCGACGTGGTTTCTGGCGCATGGCACCCCACAACTGGCTCGCAAACGTTGGATTACATCGATGAAACCGCAAGGCGCCTTGGTGGTGGACGCCGGGGCGGCCAACGCCTTGACCTCCGGGAAAAGCCTCCTGCCTGCCGGTGTGACAATTGTGAATGGCGATTTCAGCCGAGGCGATCCGATCGAAATCCGTGATGCCTCTGGCCATCGTTTGGGGCAGGGGCTTGCCGCCTACTCCAGTCTTGAAGCGGATCAGATCAAAGGGCGCCACAGCCGCGAGATTGAGCCGATCTTGGGCTATCCGGGCCGCGCCGCGCTCATTCACCGGGACGATTTGGCCCTTTAAGTTTCTTCTGACTAAAATACCCTCGCCGAAGGCGACATTTTCCAACCTTAGCAAAGGACTGAACCGATGAAAGACATCGCAGACATCCCCGCCCTGATGGCGCAGATTGGCACACAGGCCAAAGCTGCAAGCGCAGAGCTGGCCTTTGCTCCACCGGATATCAAACGCGCCGCGCTAGAGGCCGCTGCAGACGCGGTCTGGGCGCGCCGCACGGAGATCGTCGAGGCCAATAAAAAGGACCTCGACTTTGGCCGCAACAAAAGCCTGTCGGACGCCATGATGGACCGCCTGATGCTGGACGAAGACCGCATCCAGAGCATTGTCACTGGTCTGCGCACTGTGGCTGCGCAGGATGATCCCGTTGGCGAAGTGCTCACTGAATGGGACATGCCTTCGGGTCTCAACATCCGCCGGGTGCGCACACCTTTGGGTGTGGTTGGCGTGATTTACGAAAGCCGACCAAATGTGACAGCCGACGCTGGCGCGCTTTGTCTAAAGTCCGGCAATGCGGTGATCCTCCGCGGCGGCTCCGAGAGCTTCCACAGTTCATCTGCGATCCATGCATGTTTGGTAGACGGTTTGAAATCTGTCGGCCTGCCCGAAGCAGCAATCCAACTGGTTCCCACCCGAGATCGTGCAGCCGTGCAAGAACTGCTAACCATGATTGATACCGTGGATGTGATTGTGCCACGCGGTGGAAAAGGCCTTGTTGGGCTTGTTCAGCGCGAAGCCCGTGTGCCGGTTTTTGCCCATCTTGAGGGCATTGTGCATGTCTATGTGGATGCCGCTGCTGATCCCCAGAAAGCCATGGATGTGGTAATGAATGCCAAAACCCGACGGACCGGGATTTGTGGCGCGGCGGAGTGTTTGCTGATCCACGAAAGCCTGGTCGAGAGCTTGGGAACAGCGCTGGTCCAGATGTTGCTCGACGCAGGTGTGCGTGTGCATGCGGATGAAACGCTGGCCAAAATCGCTGGGACCACTGCCGCCACTGCTGAGGATTGGGGCAAGGAGTATCTCGACATGGATATTGCGGCTAAAGTGGTGCCAGACGTCGATGCCGCCATTGCTCACATCCGTCAATACGGCTCCAACCACACTGATTGCATTCTGACCGAAGATGATGGCACTGCTGCACGTTTCTTTGAACGCCTCGACAGCGCCATTCTAATGCGCAACGCTTCTACGCAGTTTGCCGACGGCGGCGAGTTTGGTATGGGGGCCGAAATTGGCATTGCGACGGGTAAGATGCACGCACGCGGACCAGTAGGGGCCGCTCAGCTGACCAGCTTTAAATACCTGGTTGAAGGTAACGGCGTCACGCGCACTTAGGGCAACCCATTCCGTAATGAAGAAAGGCGCCTGCTAAGGCGCCTTTTTGTTTAGAAAGTCACTTCCAAACTGACATCAGTGATCTGTACTGACAAGTCACGCTCCAGCAACCCTGCGCCCTGCGGCAACAGGCCGAACTGCACCTGTGCCGGGGCAAGGTCGGCCGGAATGTCGCCTTTGGAGACAGGGTCCCAAAGAGCGGTATCCGCGCGCAGTTTTTCCGTTTCCGCCAGAAGAAGCCATTTGTCGCCCTCTTTGGTCACGGTCACAGTACCGCCAAATGGCATCGACGTGTCAAAGCACATCATGGCCAAAAATGCGAGGCGCAGCTCTGAGCGAGACACAGCACCTTCGACTTCCCAATAAGTCGATACCCGCGAGCTTGGGGCTAGACCTTGAATGATGGATTGAATTTCCGCTTCTCCAACCATCTGTGCGTCGCTGGGTTGGCCAAAGGCCACGCGGAACAGGCGAATACGCGCATTAGCGTTGTTCACACTGTCGGAGATCATTTCCATCTCCGGACCTTTTGCGTCGCCGGTCAACCCAATCAATTCCAACCCGTTGCCAATGGCGCCAACTGGGCTGATCAAGTCGTGGCAGATCCGAGACCCTACCAATGCTGCGAAATCCGTATTATGTGACATGCAACTTTCCTTTACTGCATGAGCGCCTGATGAGCGATCCAAATTTTGACCTCAACGCCTTCCTCGAACCTGGTATGTTGGTAACCCATCCCACGCAACCCGATTGGGGGCTTGGTCAGGTTCAGTCCAACATCCGCGGCAAAATAACCGTGAACTTCCGAGAGACCGGCAAAGTTGTGATTGATGGATCACGTGTCCTGTTGATGCCCGCCACTGAGACGTAATTTGATTAACAAATAGTGCACGAGTGTTGGAAATCGTCAACAGATCAGTTGCTTGGCAAGTGGTTGATTTTCGCTGATGCGCCGCCTAAAACGCCAGCAAACAAAGAGGAACCGACCTCCGAATGAGCGCGCATACCCCAAAATTTAAAGTTAAGCTTGCTGCAAGTGCAGAAGAGCTGCAGGCGGCTCAACGCTTAAGGTATCGCGTGTTTGTCGAAGAATTGGGCGGCTCGGGCCCCTTGGTGGATCACGATGCGCGGCTGGAGAAAGATCAGTTTGATCCACATTTCGACCACCTTATTCTGATTGATTCCGCGCTCGACGCCATGCCGGTGGATCAGGTTGTCGGGGTCTACCGTGTGCTGCGGGACGATGCGGCGGCCAAGATCGGGCGATTTTACTCGGAAGATGAGTATGACCTCAGAGTGTTGAAAGCCTCTGGCCGCAAGTTGTTGGAATTGGGCCGATCGTGCCTGCACAAAGAGTACCGCGGCGGCGCGGCCATGTTCCACCTTTGGAACGCGTTGGCGAACTATGTGGCTGAACATGAGATTGAGGTCCTGTTTGGCGTCGCCAGCTTCCACGGCACTGATGTAGACGCCCTGGCGCAACCCCTGTCGCTGCTGCACAACCGCCACCTTGCCCCCGCAGACATCCGAACCTGTGCACAGCCGGATGTGTTCCAACCCATGAACTTGATCTCCAAGGATAAAATTGACCGTCGTGCTGCCATGTTGGCCGTACCACCACTGATCAAAGCTTACCTGCGTCTCGGCGGTTTTGTGGGCGAGGGGGCGTACTTGGATCATGCGTTTAACACCACTGACGTTTGTCTGATACTTGACACCGCCCGGATGAATGAGAAAAACCGCGCCCTCTACACAAAGGAGCGCAGCCTGTGAGTGTCTGGGAAAGTGAAGATGGCTATCCTCAACCGCTGAAACTAGGCGTCGGTGGCATTGTGCGGATCATTCTGCGAGGTTTGCCTTTGGCCGTACTGGTGTTTGGATGCTTGATGCTTTTGCTGATACTGCGTCTCGTTGAAAAGCCGATCTTTGGCCTACGTCGCCCGTGGACGCCTTACATCACACAGTTTGTTTGCCGTACCGCTTTCCGTCTGATGGGAGTCCGCTTTGTTGTGCAGGGCACGCCAATTCGTGATCGCGGCGCCGTGGTTGCGAACCACTCTTCCTGGCTGGACATCTTTTCTCTCAATGCGGCACAGCAAGTCTACTTCGTGTCCAAGGCGGAAGTGGCCAAATGGCCCGGCATCGGCTGGTTGGCCAAGGCTACCGGCACGGTGTTTATCCGTCGTGACCGTCGTGAAGCCCTCGCGCAGAAAAAGATTTTCGAAGATCGGCTTCTCGCGGGCCACCAGTTGTTGTTCTTTCCAGAAGGCACAAGCAGTGACAGTTTGCGGGTTTTGCCGTTCAAAACAACGCTTTTTGAGGCGTTTTTTGATCCTCGACTGAAGGACTATATGCTGATTCAGCCCGTCACGGTCCATTATCAAGCTCCCAAGGGCGCAGAAGCCCGCTTTTATGGGTGGTGGGGGGATATGGAGTTTGGTCCTCACCTTCTGACCACTTTGGCCGCACCGCGCCAGGGCCGGGTAGAAGTTGTTTACCATCCGCCTTTGAAGGTGGCAGAATTCACAAATCGCAAGGTTTTGGCCAAATCCGCCGAAGACCAAATCCGCGCCAGCCTGAAAGCCCGGTTAGACTAAATGTCTCTGCGCTGCGTTTTGTAGGCTCTCCCCCCTTGCGCACCAGTATTTCCTACTGTAGACGCGCGACATTCAAACCCGCAGGCGGGGTTTGGGTCGGGCAGGGGAGACATCCCTGTCAATCCGCCGGTTGGAGCATCCGCTCTCACTTCACCCCGCCAAGGCGTAAACCGGAAAAGGAAATACAACATGGCTCTTCCTGAGTTCTCCATGCGTCAGCTGCTTGAAGCTGGTGTTCACTTTGGTCACCAAACACAGCGCTGGAATCCACGCATGGGCCCGTTCATCTACGGTTCCCGCAACGGCATCCACATCATGGACCTGACCCAGACTGTTCCAATGCTGGACGCAGCTCTGAACGCAGTGCGTGACACCGTTGCAAAAGGCGGCCGCGTTCTCTTCGTTGGCACCAAGCGTCAGGCCGCTGCGCCGATCGCAGACGCCGCAGAGAAATCCGCGCAGTACTACATGAACCACCGCTGGCTCGGCGGCACGCTGACCAACTGGAAAACTGTGTCCCAGTCCATCAACCGTCTGAAAGAGATCGACGAGAAGCTGGCAACTGGTGCCGAAGGCCTGACCAAGAAAGAGCGTCTGGGCATCGAGCGTGACCAGGAGAAGCTGCAAGCGTCTCTCGGCGGTATCCGTGACATGGGCGGCGTTCCTGACCTGCTGTTCGTCATCGACGTGAAAAAAGAAGCACTGGCCATCGCCGAAGCCAACAAACTGGGTATCCCAGTTGTGGCGATCGTTGACACCAACTGCTCCCCAGACGGCGTTGACTACATCATCCCAGGCAACGACGACGCATCCCGCGCCATCGCTCTGTACTGTGATCTGGCGTCCCGCGCCGCTCTGGACGGCATGACCGCACAGCTTGGCGCCGCAGGCGTGGATCTGGGCGAATTTGAAGCACCGGTTGAAGAAGCCGTTGCCGAAGAAGCCGCTGCAGGCGCGTAAGCGTTTCAAGACTGACTTGGGGGCAGGGTAGGCCCGCCCCCACATTCCCAATTCTGACGAGGAGAGCCTAAGATGGCGATCACAGCAGCAATGGTTAAAGAACTGCGCGAAATGACTGGCGCAGGCATGATGGACGCAAAAAAAGCGTTGACCGAAACCAATGGCGACGCAGACGCAGCAATCGATTGGCTGCGCACCAAAGGTCTCGCCAAAGCGGCGAAAAAATCTGGCCGTACCGCAGCCGAAGGCCTGGTGGCCGTAAAGGTTGACGGTGGCAAAGGTGTTGCCGTTGAGGTGAACTCCGAAACCGACTTTGTTGGCAAAAACGCTGACTTCCAGGCAATGGTGTCTTCCATCGCAGGCGCGGCACTGACCGTGTCCGATGTCGACGCGCTGAAAGCCGCGGATCTGGGCGGCAAGACCGTTGAAGAAACCGTGACTGCAGCCGTGGCCACGATCGGCGAAAACATGTCTGTGCGTCGCATGGCCTCTGTTGAAGGCGACGTTGTCACGTCTTACGTGCACAACCCGGCGACCGATGGCATGGGCAAAATCGGTGTTCTTGTGGCGCTGAAAGGCGGCGACGAAGGCTTTGCCAAGCAGGTTGCGATGCACATCGCAGCAGCCAACCCACAGTCCCTGTCTGAAGCTGACCTGGACGCGGCCGTTGTTGAGAAAGAGCGCAACGTTCAGATCGAAATCGCACGTGAATCCGGCAAGCCGGAGCAGGTGATCGAGAAGATGATCGTTGGTCGTATGAAGAAATTCTTGGCCGAAGTAACCCTGCTGGGTCAGAACTTCGTGATCAACCCGGATCTGACAGTTGCAGCTGCAGCAAAAGAAGCCGGTGCCGAGATCGTTGCATACGTCCGCATGGAAGTGGGCGAAGGCATCGAGAAGAAAGAAGAAGACTTCGCAGCAGAAGTGGCCAAAGCCGCTCAGGGCTAAGCCCAATCGCTGACAAATTGGAACGCCGCTCAGTCATTTGATTGGGCGGCGTTTTTTGTGCCGCTGTGCCAATGATTGCGGTGCCCATCACAATAAGGGCACCGTGAAGGCGGTTGCAATTTCACGAAAAAACGACGCCACCCGAAGATGACGTCGTCCTTTTTTCAGGTCTCCAAAACATGGGGATGGGGAGACCACCGAAAAATGTCAGTTCCCGGCCCAAATAAACCGATCACCGACACCGGGCTGATTACCGGACGACCCCGAGAGCTTCGATATTGCGAAGGTCAAAGTCGATATGTTCCAAAGGCCAAAGCCACCACTCACGGAACAATGCCATTTTGACATTCTGACACTTAACCAACAAGTCAGGGATACCATACTAGTGACGCTATTATGCGTCAGTTCGGGCCTTCTAGCAAGTAAATTTGCTTCATGAAGGACGCCTTGAGCAACGCTTGCGCGGTTGTCTCCACGTTCATCGCATCCCGCGCAAGGCGCAAATGTTTCTCAACAGTGGCTGGCGTCCGCCCAATTAGGAGCGCAATATCCTGAATTGTCTTCCCGTCTCCAACCCATTCCAACACCTCGCGCTGGCGATTGGTCAATTCGCGCTCTGGGTTGGCGTAGGGCAGGGATTGAATTTTTAGGTGCGCCACATTGTTGATCATGGTGATTTCTCGCCCACGTTTTTCCCAAAGCGCATCAAGGGCTTCTTGCGTCACTCCTTCGCGAGCGCCCAAAGAGATTGCGCCTTTGGTGCGCGAAGACACAGTTGGAAAGCTCACGGTATAACCGGCCACAAGGCCATATGCCTGGTTAAACTCAAACACCGCACGTTGTTTCTCGGTCAACTCGTCCGCCTCATAGGCTTCGCGTGCAAGTCGCCAGCTTTGTGCGCCTGTGTTTTCCAGAGTCCACTTCATCATGGGGCCGTTAAAGTACAGGCCGCCGCCAATAAACTGGTCTATGTAGTCACGGTCATAGGTCGAAAGAATAAAGAAATCCGCCACATCTCCCAGCGACATGCCGCTGCGATAATTTGTATAGCCGTAAATAATTTTATCAAAGCCAAGGGTGCTCAATTTGGCACAATGCAAATCCCAAAGCGCCTCAAGGCTTGTTTGGTTCATGACTTCTTCGATGTAGTCGATCGTGTCGTCCATCGTGACCTTCTTTTAAACATAACACTGACCTGCTCAGCCAGAAGTGGCAGATCCGAAACAGAACATTTTGGGGTATCTTAACATTCAGCTCATCCCCATGAACTGCCTCTGACGTTACCGTAAACACGTGGGAGATGTCTATAGGTGTGGGCACTGTCTCTATCCGGTAGAAGACGCACAAAATTTGGGGCTTTGCCTGATTGTGTGCACGAAAATCTCCGCATTTTTGCGGTTTGAGTCATATGCCCTCAGTGTGGTTTACTGGGTTGGGTCAAAATCGCTTCTATATGCCGCAATAAAACAACATAATACTTATTATGCGCGTTGTATTTGGTGAGATTTCGTATCCCACGCACAAGAATTTTGACAAACACGGACAATCTGTTGGAAGGTTTTACGCTTCTATGTGAACCCACTTGAAATGGATTTGACGTTCCCGTCGGGTGATATTGGACAAGGCCTTGTAGACCATGTCCAATCTCGAGAGTGAAAAGGAGTTGAGAAATGACTCCTAAGCCGTTGTGGTGAAAGAACTAACCCAGAGCATATCCTGCGCCACGCACTGTCCTCAATGGATCGTCACCGCCATGCACGCACAACGCTTTCCGCAAACGCCCGATGTGCACGTCTACCGTACGACTGTCGACGTAAATATCCCTGCCCCATACACGGTCTAGCAACTGCTCCCGGCTCCAAACGCGGCCTGGCTTCTCCATAAAAGTAGTCAACAGACGGAATTCAGT
Organism: Shimia sagamensis; assembly: GCF_900182745.1. GTDB lineage: Bacteria > Pseudomonadota > Alphaproteobacteria > Rhodobacterales > Rhodobacteraceae > Shimia > Shimia sagamensis. The sequence goes on from NZ_FXTY01000002.1 coordinate 27,875, forward strand.
AGGCCCAAGCTTTAATGCGTTTTCACCTCGCGCTACGCGGTGTGTCTCCGCGTCCAGCACGATATCCTCATAGGTCAACGTCTGACCAACTGACGACGGACGGACACGTCGCAGCTGGTTGCGCACCCGCGCCATCATTTCCATCACAGAATACGGTTTCACAACATAGTCGTCCGCCCCGGTTTCCAGGCCCCGGACGCGGTCCACTTCTTCAGAGCGCGCGGACAACATAATCACCGGAATGTTTTGTGTCTCGGTGCGGGTCTTAAGGCGCCGGCAGATTTCAATGCCGGACGTTCCGGGTAGCATCCAGTCGAGCACAATAATGTCTGGTTGCACTTCTTGTACCATCATCAATGCAGTGTCGCCGTCTGCTGCAGATTCCACATCAATGCCTTCGGCCTGCAGGTTGTAGATGAGAACCTCGCGCTGCGCCGGTTCGTCTTCAACGACAAGAACGGTGGGGTGATCTTTTGCCATTGTTTACTCCTTAATCTGCGCCGTTAAACGTCAAGCCGCGTTGCTTTGGGGCGGGCTTCTTCGGGCACGTTTCCGGTCACCACATAGACCACCTGTTCGGCAATTGCGGTGACATGGTCGCCCATCCGTTCAGTGTTTTTGGCCATAAAATGCAGGTGCATACAGGGCGTGATGTAGCGTGGATCTTCCATCATGAAGGTTAGGAATTCGCGGAACAAGGCATTATACATCTGATCCACGCCTTCGTCGCGCTCCAGCACGTCCCGCGCCACATCCACGTCGCGTTGAATAAATGCATCCAGTACATCTTTCAGCATCAACTGAACTTCATGCGCCATACGTTTGAGCGACGCATGTGCGCCTTCAACTTGCTCCATATGCACCAGTACCGAAGTTCTCTTGGCCATGTTTTTTGCATAGTCGCCAATACGTTCCAGGTTGCCGGCGATCTTCATCACCGACAGCACCACACGCAAGTCCACTGCGGCCGGCGCCCGCAGAGCAATCAAATTTGCGCAACGCTCATTGATCAATTCTTCGAGCGCATCGATGGCTTTGTCTGCCGCCCTCACCTGCTCTGCTAGCTCTTGATCTCGGGCCACCATCGCATTCGCAGCCTCGCCAATAGCGGCTTCTACAAGCCCACCCATTTTCATCACATGGGCTTGAATGCCTTCCAGGTCACGGTCAAAGGCGGACACAATATGCTGGTCGTTCATAGTCTCTCTCCTCAGCCGATCCGGCCAGTGATGTAGCTTTCGGTGCGCTCATCTTGTGGGGTGGTAAAAATCTGGGACGTGTCGCCGTATTCCACCAAATTGCCGAGGTGGAAGAAGGCAGTTTTTTGGCTCACTCGCGCGGCCTGCTGCATCGAGTGGGTCACAATCACCACGGAATATTGGTCGCGCAGCTCGTCGATCAGCTCCTCGACTTGTGCTGTGGCAATCGGGTCCAGCGCGGAGCACGGCTCGTCCATCAGCAGCACTTCAGGCTCGGTTGCCACAGCGCGGGCGATGCACAGACGTTGCTGCTGACCACCAGACAGCCCGGTGCCAGGCGCGTGCAAACGGTCCTTCACTTCGTTCCAGATCGCCCCACGTCGCAGGGATTTCTCTACGATCTCATCCAAATCGGCTTTGTTCTTTGCCAAACCATGGATACGTGGCCCATAGGCAATATTGTCGTAGATCGACTTCGGGAACGGGTTTGGCTTTTGAAACACCATACCCACTTTGGCGCGGAGCTGCACGGGATCGACGCGTTTGTCATAGATGTCTTCGCCGTCGATTTTGATGTCACCTTCAACGCGACACACATCAATTGTGTCGTTCATCCGATTGATACAGCGTAAGAAAGTGGATTTGCCGCATCCTGAAGGGCCAATGAAGGCCGTGACGGCTTTGGCATCGATATCCACGTTCACATCTTTGATCGCGTGGGTGTCACCATAGTACACCTGAACATTGCGGGCGGAAATTTTGGTTTCAGTCTGGTTCACGTCTGTCGCCAGTTTTTCAGTGTCATACATGAGAGAGTTCCTTCGCTTACCAACGGCGTTCAAACCGGCGGCGCAGGAGTACTGCAAGAGTGTTCATAGAGATGAGGAAGATCAAGAGAATGATGATCCCGCCCCAAGCGCGTTCGTAAAAGGCCGGATCGGCCCGTTTGGCCCATTCGTAGATCTGGGCTGGCATGGCGGAGTTTGGCGACAGCAGCCCCTCGCCAACGGTTTCGGGCATGTTGGAGGCAATAAAGCCGATCATCCCGATCAACAGAAGTGGCGCGGTTTCCCCAAGCGCTTGCGCGAGGCCAATGATGGTGCCGGTCAGGATGCCAGGTGCGGCCAGTGGCAACACGTGATGGAACACCGCCTGCATTTTGGAGGCCCCTACCCCCAGCGCCGCATCGCGGATGCTTGGCGGCACCGCTTTGAGCGCAGCCCGGGTAGAGATGATGATGGTTGGTAAGGTCATCAGGGTTAGCACCAGACCACCAACCAGCGGCGCAGATTGCGGCAGGTGCATGTAGTTGATGAAAACCGCCAAGCCCAGAATACCAAACACAATCGACGGCACCGCGGCGAGGTTGGAGATATTCACCTCAATAATGTCGGTGATCCAGTTCTTTGGTGCAAATTCCTCAAGATAGATCGAGGCCGCGACACCAATAGGCAAAGCCAACGCCAACACCACAAGCATCATGAACAGTGAGCCCATCATAGCGACGCCAATCCCGGCGGCTTCCGGACGCTGATCTGACGCATCGGCGCCAATGATGAAATCAATGTTGAAGGTCTTCTTGAGCGCGCCAACCGCGATCAACTGATCCACAAAATCGAGCTGTGCCGGCGTGATGTTCTTGTCATTGGCAATGCTGTCCCGCGTCACGCGCCCCTTCATGTAGCCGTCCACACGGCTATTGGCGAGAAAGCGGAACTCGATGGTCTGACCAATCTGATCTGGATTGGCGATCACATAGTTGCGCAGTTGGCTTGCAGCCGATTTTGACAGGATCTTTGCCATGGCTTTGGACTTAAGGTCGGTCTCTATACCATGGGCTTCCACGGTTTTTTCAAACGCCGTTTTGATCAGCGGAGCGTAACCGAAGGTGGTGACTTTCTTGATCTTCTCCAGATCACGCGCGCCGGTTTTGTCCAGCTTGGTCTCCAGCAGCTCAACTTCCATTGTCACAAAGGTCTGCGTAAACGCACCGGTGCCTTTGGACAGGATGGTGGTGAGAAGCGTCACCAGCATCAGTAGGCCAATGCCAATCGCAACCATGCCATAGAACTTGAAGCGGCTTTCAGCGGCATTGCGGCGCTTGGTGCGCGCATCCAGCGTGTGCAGCGAGCTTTTGGGCGCAACGGCGCCTGTATTTTGCGTCGCGTCGGTCATTCGTATTGCTCCCGATATTTGCGCACGATGTAGAGCGCCAGCACATTGAGGCCGAGGGTCAGAACAAAGAGGGAGAGGCCAAGGGCAAAGGCCACCAGCGTTTCCGGGCTGGCAAAATCGCCGTCTCCGGTCAATTGGCTCACAATCCGGGTGGTGATTGTGGTCATGCTTTCAAACGGGTTGGCCGAAAACTTGGCAATCGCCCCTGCCCCCATCACCACAATCATGGTCTCGCCAATTGCGCGCGAAGCGGCCAACAGGATGGCTCCCACGATGCCAGGCAAAGCCGCCGGGATCACAACCTGACGGATGGTTTCGCTGGGGGTCGCGCCAAGGCCAAGTGAGCCGTCGCGCATCGTCTGTGGCACCGCGTTTATTATGTCGTCTGACAGGGAGCTGACAAAGGGAATGAGCATGATGCCCATCACAATGCCTGCGGTTAAAACAGAGGTGGCCCCGCTCATCCAGCCAAGGCCCAGCGAGCCGCTTTGGCCAAACATATTCACCAGCAAAGGCCCCACTGTCAGCAGCGCAAACAGACCGTAAACAATGGTTGGGATCCCAGCGAGAATTTCCAAAAGCGGCTTGGCGATAGCGCGTGTCTTTGGCCCAGCGTATTCAGAGAGGTAAATCGCCGCAAACAAGCCAATTGGTACCGCCACCAAAAGCGCGATGAAAGAGATGTAAAGCGTGCCCCACAACAGTGGCAGGATCGAAAGCTCACTGTCGCCGCGGAAGTTTGGCGCCCAAGTGGTGCCAAAGAAGAAGTCGCGCCAGTTGTGCAGGCCAAAGAAGTTGATGGTCTCAAACAGCATCGACAGCACAATGCCCACGGTGGTGAGGATCGCCAGCGAGGCCGCCGCCATGAGCAAGGCCAGCACCGCGCGTTCCACCACGTTCCGGGCACGATAGTCAGGCTTGGTTTTGCTGAAGGAAATGCCAAAGCCAACCACGGCCAGTGCCAGAACAATCAAAGTGCGCAACGTGTTGCCGGTCACTGCGGCGCTGCGATAGGACTTCGCGGCTGCCAGAACTTCGGGGCGCACATTTTGTCCCAAAGCCACGCCCAGCTCACCCAGACGCGCACGCACATCCACAACGGTGGCGTCCATGGCTTCGACTTCGGCCAAGCTCATCGCGCCACCGGCAATCGCTGTGTTCAGGCCGTCGGCGACGCGGCGCACGTCTGACATCACCAGGTTCAGGTTGGAGCCTTCCGGAATCATCTCCGGCGCAATCATGCCGGACACAGACCGCTCAATCAGTGTTGGTTGGACCAACAGCCACACCATTACCACTACCAGTGCAGGTACCGCCGTGCTCAGCGCGACATTGGTGCCGTAGTAGATCGGCAAGCTGTGCAGAGCGCGTACATCGCCCCCCGCCAATTTCAAAACACGTATCCGTCCAACAAAATACCCCGCTGTTGCGAGGGCGAGGACCAATAGGACTAGCCAGGAAAGTGGCATCTGTGGGCGCCTTTGTTCAGGAAACAACCGGGCGGCACGTACCATCGTGCCGCCCGATCAAGGGAGTGATTACATGTTGGAGCCGAGCACGGCTTCGTCTGCCACTGCGGTCTGGGTGTCGGCCAGCTCTGGGTCAGACACGAGGCCGTATTCCGCCAGAGGACCATCTTCACCGGCAATTTCGTCCGCGATGAAGAATTCTGCGTATTCTTTCAGGCCTGGGATCACGCCGATGTGCGCCTTCTTCACGTAGAAGAACAGCGGACGAGACACTGGGTACTCACCGGTTGCGATGCTCTCGGTGGACGGTACGATGCCGGACATGGTCGCAACCTGGAGCTTGTCGGTGTTGTTCTCATAGAACGCCAGACCAAAGACGCCGATGCCGTCTTTGTTGCTTTCAATGCGCGCCAGGGTCTCGGTGTAGTCGCCGTCAATGTCCACGGACACACCATCGGTGCGCAGGGAGATACAAGCCTTTTCCGCGGCTTTGTGCTTGGCTTTGTCGGTGGCGCCTTCGGCCGCCGCCAGCAGCACGTCAAATGCCCCGGTGGCTTCACAGCCCGCCAGGATCACCTTGTCTTCAAACACTTCACGGGTGCCGTGCTTGGTGCCTGGGATAAACGCCTGCAGCGCCTGCGCCGGGAAGTTTGCGTTCACGTCCGCCCAGGTTTTGTTTGGGTTGGCAACCATTTTGCCATCAACCAGAATTTCGTTGGACAGCGCCAAGAACCAATCGGTTGGAGTGTATTCAAAACCGCTGCCGTTGATGTCAGAGGCAAACACGATGCCATCATAGCCAATGCGCACTTCGATGATGTCGGTCACACCAGCCTCAGCACAGGCTTTGATCTCTTTGTCTTTGATCTTGCGCGATGCGTTGGCCACATCGATGGTGTTTTCGCCAACACCTTCACAGAACCGCTTCAGACCTGCAGAAGAGCCACCGGACTCAACAACCGGGGTTGGGAAGTCAAAGTTTTCACCAAAAGCTTCTGCCACGATGGAGGCATAGGGCAGAACGGTGGAAGAACCGGCGACCTGTACTTGGTCACGTGCGGCGGCGGAAGTGGCGGCAACGGCCGTGATGGCCAGAGCAGAGGCAGTCAGTTTGACGGACATAAGTGTAACTCCATTTGATCCAGACTGTGTTGTCTCAGTCTTGAGCCGCTGTCTAAGGCGTCTGATCAAAGCTTTTGTGACACGTATGTAACAGCCGTGTGACATGTCCTCTCTTTTGTGGCAGTTTTATAAAGTGCGTTCAGACTACGGGCAATATCACGCTGAAAACACTACCTTTTCCCAAGGCGCTTTCAATTTTGAGCCGTCCGCGATGGCGATTGATGATGTGTTTCACAATGGCCAGGCCAAGCCCAGTGCCCCCCATTTCTCGCGATCTGTGAGAATCGATTCTGTAAAACCGTTCCGTCAGGCGGGCGATATGTATGTGATCAATGCCAGGGCCGTTGTCTTTGACCGCGATTTTATACCCGTCACCCTTGAGACCACCCCGTCCACTTACACATTCCAACGAAATTTCCACATGCGTGTTCTCGCCGCCATACTTCAAAGCGTTTTCGACAAGGTTTGTGACAACCTGCAAAAGTTGATCCGCGTCCCCTGAAACTGTGGCCGTGCTTAGTTGTTCGGCGTAGGACACAGTGCTCGCACTTGCTTCACTTACTGAAGAGAGATTGCGGATCACGGCACGAATGATTTGGTCCAAATCCACAGGATCAGTTGGCCGCATTCGAGAGACTTCTTCTACCCGGCTTAAAGAAAGCAAATCGCCCACCAGCCGGTTCATGCGATTGGCTTCATCTGACATGATACCCAAAAAGCGCTCACTGGCTTTCGGATCGTTTCGAGCGGGGCCTTGAAGCGTTTCCACAAACCCCAAGATGGCAGTTAGGGGCGTGCGTAACTCATGGCTCACGTTGGACACAAACTCACGCCGCATTTGATCCAGTTGTTGCACCTCAGTAACGTCCTGAAAACAGATCATCACCCCTTTAGAGGCCGCTGGTGCCGCCTGCCCGCGTGACACCGATGCCAAGTCAACCGGTGACACTGTGGCATCAAACCGGTGCTCTTGTGGCCCGTCACTGTGTGCATAGATCGCCTTGTGGCTTTTGCCGTCACGCAAACAATCGTCCACCGCGCTGTTCAGGCTAGGCTGGCGAAACACCAGGATCAAAGGCCGGTCATTGTCCGCATGCGGGTTGAGTTTTACCGCAGCCTCATTGCCTGCCAGAATGCGCGCTTCCGCATCCACCAGCACCGCTGGCAGCGGCACCGCCTCTAGATAGCTTTTGTAAAACCCCTTCGGCATCGCCCTGCTCCTGTCCGTTCCGTTCTGCGCAGCCCGTTAGAGCGCACTTTAACCCCACGGCTCAAACCGCTTTATTGTAACGGTTTTATGACGGAGGACGCCAAGCCGCGCAAAACCAGTGTCAAACTTCGCGCAGGCCCGCTTTGAAGCGTTTGGCGTTCTCTTGATAGTGCTTCGCTGACATCGTCAAACCAGTGATCGCCGCCTCATCCAACTGACGCACCACCTTACCCGGCGCGCCCATCACCAGACTGCCATCTGGGATTTCCTTGCCTTCAGTGATCAACGCCCCTGCCCCAATCAGGCAGTTTTTGCCAATCTTGGCTCCGTTTAGCACCGTCGCGCCCATGCCAATCAGGCTGTTGTCTCCAATGGTGCAGCCATGCAGCATCGCCTTATGACCAATGGTACAATTTTTCCCGATGGTCAGTGCGTAACCCGGATCGGTGTGCATCACTGTGTTCTCTTGCACGTTGGAACCCGCGCCCACGGTGATGGTCTCATTGTCGCCACGCAGGGTGCAGCCAAACCATACCGAGGTATCCGCCTCAAGCACCACATTGCCAATCACATTGGTATCCGGCGCCACCCAGCTGCTGTCGTCCTGCTTTGGCGCAACACCGTCCAACTCGTACATCGGCATTACGACATCTCCTGAAATTCACTTTGCAGCCCATTCACATGCCCCTGCAGGGCCGGTTGCTGCTCGCGGCGCATGCGTTCGGCGGCAATAATGGTCTTAAGCTGCGCTTCAGTGGCGTCCAGATCATCATTCACCAGCACATAATCATAGGAATGCCAGTGGCTGATCTCATCCCAGCTTTTCTGCATCCGCTTATCAATCACATCATCGCTGTCCTGCGCGCGGCTCACCAAGCGGCGGTGTAGCTCTTTGATCGACGGCGGCAAAATGAAGATCGACAGCGCATGTTTGCCCAGATCTGAGTTGCGGATTTGTGCTTCGCCTTGCCAATCCACATCAAACAAAACGTCATTGCCGTTCTCAATGGTTTCGCGCACTGGCCCGGCTGGGGAGCCGTAGAAGTTGCCAAACACGTGCGCGTGCTCAAGCATTTCTCCGTCGATCACTTGCCCTTTGAACGCGTCCTCAGAGAGAAAGTAATACTCGCGTCCGTGTTCTTCGCCAAGACGTGGAGACCGTGTGGTGGCCGAAACGGAAAAACTCAAACCCGGATCCCATTCCATCAACCGCCGCGCGAGAGTCGATTTCCCCGCGCCGGAAGGAGAAGACAAAATGATGAGCAGGCCACGTCGCTGAGTCATGTGATTATTCCACGTTTTGAACTTGCTCTCTCATCTGGTCGATCACAGCCTTGAGGTCCAGTCCTATCCTAGTCAAATCCACCGACTGTGCCTTGGAGCACAGCGTGTTGGCCTCGCGATTGAACTCCTGCATCAGGAAATCAAGCTTGCGTCCAACAGGGCTTCCTTTGGCAATTAACTCTCGCGCAGCCGAGACATGCGCCCGCAGCCGGTCCAATTCCTCCATCACGTCAGCTTTTACCGCCAACATTGCCAGCTCCTGTGCTACGCGTCCTTCATCCACCCCGTCTGTGTTCTCTAAAACGCGCGCGAGGTTGGATTTCAAGGTGTCAGCTACTTCCTCTCGCCGCGCCTCAGCCGCTTCCGCTGCCTGTTGCGTCAGGTCTGACACCTGTTCCAATTGGTCGCTCATCACGGCTTCCAGCGCCGTACCCTCTGTGATGCGCATGTCTTTGAAACTGGCCAGGAGCTCCGGCAGTTGCGCCGTGATCGCCGCCAAAAGCGCCTTGCTGTCGGTCTCATCAACCGCCTGTTCCATCACGCCTCGGTGGGTCAATAAATCGCTGGCCTTGGACGGCGCTAGCGAAATGCCTTTGTGCATCGCAAGCTCTTCCACGGCATGCAATGCCGCCAGCACAGCTTCCACCTGCGCTACATTCACCGCTAAGGCCCCGGTTTCATCATCGCGGCTCACGCGCAAGGACAGGTTCACCGATCCGCGCGCCATGCCTTTGGCCAAAGCCCCGCGCACCGCAGGTTCCAGTCCTTCGATCCAGTCCGGCACCCGCAGGCGTAAATCCAGCCCCTTGGCATTCACACTGCGCAGATCCCACGTCCAGCTGTGTCCCTGCCCCTCGCCCTTAAGGCTTGCATATCCGGTCATCGACTCCAGCACGGGACGTCCTCCTGCAATTCCAATTGCGTAACAGCTAAATCTATTCCTGCGCGAAGAGCAATGTTAACGGCGCAACCGGTTAACCATTGAAATCATTTTTTATCGCAAATCCGATAAAATGTGAGATAACTGATTCATAAGTTATTTACGACTTTGAGCCAACGCACAAAAAAATAAGGCTCTGAGTTGCGGGTGTGGGTACGAAGTTCAGACATAGAGTTTTTTCCTTGGGGGGAAGAGCATGAGAATTTTTGGTGACGGAAAATCCAGCGCGGCTAAGGTGCACAGCATCGCCGTGATGCAGGATGTAAAAGCTTACTGGGACGGTCTGCGTGACGGTCACCCGGTGCCCTATCGCAGCGACGTGGATCCACGCCAAATTCAAAAGGTGCTCAAGCACGCGTTCATTCTTGAACGCATCGCGCCGGGAATGGCACGCCTTCGGGTGTCCTGCAACACACTCACCGACGTGATGGGTATGGACATGCGCGGCATGCCGATGTCTGCGCTGATCAACGAAGCGTCGCGTGACAGCTTTGGCCAGGCTTTAGAAAAGGTTTTTGCGGCACCAGCCATTGGTCGACTTGAGATGACCACAAACCGTGGTTTCCGCCGCAGTGGTCTAAACGCCGAAATGATGTTGCTGCCGCTGCGTTCTGACAGTGGCGAAGTGAACCGAATTCTCGGAGCGATCACCGTAGACGGCGATCTGGGGCGTGCGCCACAGCGATTTGACCTGGAAGGCAGCTTCTTGCGCCGGATCGATATGCCAAGCACAAATGCGCTTTCTGAAACCATGGCTGTACCGCAACTTCAGAAAGTTGAAATCACCACACCGGCTGGGTTTCAGCCTGTGCAGGACCGCGCCAAAACACCGGCCACGTCGCGCACTGTACCCACAAAGCACTCGCATCTGCGGTTGGTCGTGTCGGACGACTAGAAGAGTTCATTCTGGTCTTACAATGAAGGCGGGGTCTACTGGACATGGCACCCCGCCTTTTTTTGTGCCCACACATCAAATACAAAAAGGCCGCAGGTGAACGACGTCAGCCTTTAAATGTTTTGCAACTTCAAGACGAGAAGTCTCTAGCCGTCTAAGTGCAGATACACCCGCCGGTTTTGCTTTCCTTTTTTCTCTATCTTGCCAATCCGTACGTGGCCAATCTCGCGTGTGCTGGCCACATGAGTACCGCCGCACGGTTGCAGATCAACCTGCTCGTCCTCAGTGCCAATCCGCACGAGCCGCACCTTGCCTGCGCCTTTCGGTGGTGCCACCGACATGGTTTTCACCAACCCCGGATTGTCGGCCAATTCCGCATCGGTGATCCAGTCCTCCGTGACAGCCAAATCGCGGTCAATCAACGCATTCAGAGCATCACTCAAGGCCTGTTTGTCCTCAGGTGCTGAGGGCATGTCAAAATCCAACCGGCCTTTTTCTGCGCCTATTGATCCGCCGGTTACCGGCAAAGGAATAACCACAGACAACAGATGCAGCGCTGTGTGTACGCGCATATGGCGATGCCGCCTGCTCCAATCCAAAACCTGTGTCACGTCGGTGCCAATCGGCGGCAATTCTTCCGGCGCAGAGGGTACCAAAGCAATCCCACCGTCCAACGTTTTCACCGTTGTCGCGATCTCTGTCCGATGGTCGTCCCACTCCAAATGGCCGCTGTCCCCCGGTTGTCCCCCGCTGGTGGCGTAAAATAAGGGTGCATCCAGCACGATCCCGCCTTCGGGTGTGTGTCCAATCACCACGCCGATCGCTTCTTTTTGATAGGCGTCTTCCAAAAACAGCAGCTTGCTCATCGTCCGTCTCCGTCCCCATCTGAATCTGATCCGTCCATATCGTCGATGTCCGGTGGTGTTGGTGTGCCGCTCGCAGGCGCGAATGCTTGAGAAACCGGAGGTACAGAGGCTTTGGCTGCGGGTGCCTCCCCGCGCAAGGCTTCGGGGTTGCGCAACCACAGGTCGCGCTGTGCAAACGGAATTTCGATGCCTTCTGCCACAAACCGCCGCGCGATTTCGTGGTTCAGGTCACTTTTCACCGTCAACATCCAGTTTACATCGCGCAAAATGGCGCGGATTTCGAAATCGAGCGAGTCTGCGCCGAACCCCTGAAACACCACCGATGGAGCTGGGTTGGCCAAAACCATCGGATGAGATTCTGCAATTTCGCGCAAGATGCCCTCAACCCATCGCGTATCCGTGCCATAGGCCACCCCCACAGGCACAATCACCCGACCCACAGTGTTGCCACGCGTGTAGTTGGTCACCGTACCAGCAATAAGATCACTGTTTGGGATGACCACATCCGTGCGATCAAACGTTTCGATACGGGTGGAGCGAACTGAAATATCGCGTACATAGCCCATTTGGCCATTCACATCGATCCAATCACCTTCGCTCACCGGTCGTTCGATCAAAAGAATGATGCCACTGACAAAGTTTGACACAATGTTCTGTAGGCCAAAACCAATGCCAACCGACAACGCACCAGCAAACAGCGCGATGTTGCCAAGATTGATCCCGGCCACACTCAAAGCGATGAGGGCTGCCAGAAAAATCCCGATATATCCCGCACCGGACACAACCGCAGTCTGACCGCCAGAATCCAAGCTTGTCTTTGGCAAGATATTGTCACGCAGGAAACTTTGCGACAGGCGTGTCACCCCATGTCCAAACGCGTAAACGACCACCAACAACAAAATGGTTTCCGGAGACAGAACCAGGTCGCCAAACGTCAAGCCGTCGGCAATGTTGCGCCAGATTTGGTGCAGGTCGGACACCTGTGCGCCCCAGCTCATCAAGAAGACCGGCAGCGACAGGATTACAATGCCAATTCCTGCCAAAACAGCCGCCAGAGGGCTATCTTCGTCATCCCGCCCACTTAGGGCCGAGAATATTTTCTGAATAACCCGCTGCGCCACCAGCAAGAAAGCCACAAGGAAAACGGTACGTGTGCTGGAAAAGACTAGATAGCTCGCGCCTCGTGTTAGGCCGATGGTGGCAAGCACGCTGCCAATCACCGAGACAACAACCGTGTAGCGACCCAGCAGCGAAACCAACTGCCCAACTGCGGTTAGAGGTCCTTCCTCTTCGGCACGCATCGAACCAGCATGGCGCGTGACAAGGCGACCAAGCAGTCCAAGGAAATAGGCGGCAGTCACTGTGATAACAAAGAACACCACCGATTCAGTGCCCAGCGTCCAGCTTTCATAGCGGGCCAGTTCTACAAACAGAGAACTCAACGCCAGCATTGCGCCCAGCACGGTACTGGCCCGTCGCCCCTTGCGTTTTTCCGTTTCGGTTAGGTTCACCAGCAGCAAAGGTCGGTCATTGCGTGAGAACACCCGCTCGCCCAACCAGCGTGCGGTCAAAAGCTCAAACGTCATCAAAGGTAAAATGGACAACACCACGTCGCCGCGCAGCCCTGGCAAATCGGTGGCATAAACCGCCTTGGAGAAAGCAAGCACCCCCAACATTGGCAGCACGACCTGCCCGTAAGACAGCAAGAAAACTGCAATCCAGCGTGTTGCGGATAAATGGTGGCGATCTCGGATCATGCCCTGCAAAACACGGTCCGTCCACCGCATCCCGCGTGTTAGTAAAATGAGTGCAATCGCGAGGAAAAATAGCATCCGCGGCAACGAGGACCGCAATTCATTGCGCTGCTTTTCGTGCACCCAACCGGTTTGGAACTCCAAAGCAACAAGCCGGAATGTCTCAGTCAATTCCCGCAGTGCTGGTCCCCAAAGCTCCGGCTTGAGAGGGAAAGGCCCCGGTTCCAACAAGATCTGTGTCTGCCGCTCGCGTAACAACACGTCGATAGACCGGATCAACTCCCCTGCTTCGGTTAGAGCCAAGTCTGCCCGCCGTACCGGCGCAGTTGCCTCTGACAACGACAGTTCCAACTGCCGTCGCTCATTGGCAACATCCTCCGCCTCGCCGCCCTCTGGGACCGGTCCCAGCCGCTCCAGCTGAGCTTCCAGCGTAATGACGGAAATCCGCGACCGAGAACTTTCTGAGGAAAAATCTTCGCTCCACAGCGACAACTGATCACGCAGCGTGTCCATGGCCGCTTCAGAAGCGCGATCATTGTCGATGGCTTCGGCGGCGCGGTCCGCAACCCGCCGCCATTCTCCGTAGTCCGGTGGCAATGTGCCCTGCGCCCAGGCCGCCGTTACCCAAACGGTCAGGACCGTGACCGCTACACTCAGAAACTTGGCCAGTGGGCGCATTATGGGACTGCCTTATACGTCTTCGAAGACACCTGGAATGCTGCTTGGGCCCTTGTTGCCCAGCCACGCAGGGGTTGGCAGGCCTTTTTCCTTTAGGAATTCCGGGTTGAACAGCTTGGATTGATAGCGCGTGCCGTAGTCACAAAGGATCGTGACAATTGTATTTCCAGGCCCCATTTCTTTTGCCATGCGCACCGCACCGGCCACGTTTACGCCGGACGACCCACCAAGGCAAAGGCCTTCGTTCTCCAGCAGGTCAAACACATACGGCAGCGCCTCTTCGTCTGAAATTTGGTAGCTCATGTCCGGGGTGAAGCCTTCGAGGTTTGCGGTGATACGCCCCTGCCCGATGCCTTCGGTGATGGAGCCACCCTCGGATTTCAATTCGCCGCTGGTGTAAAAGCTATGCAGCGCAGCGCCCATCGGATCCGCGAGGCCAATTTTCACGCCTTTTGGCTGCAAAGCTTCGGCAACGCCCGCCAAAGTACCGCCCGATCCAACGGCACAGGTGAAGGCGTCCACTTTGCCACCGGTCTGTTCCCAGATTTCAGGACCTGTGGTTTCCACGTGGCTCTGTCGGTTGGCTACGTTGTCAAACTGGTTGGCCCAGATCGCACCGTTTGGCTCTGTCTTCGCCAGCTCGGCGGCGAGACGGCCTGAGTAGCGCACATAGTTGTTTGGGTTTTTGTACGGCGCGGCTGGCACCTGAACCAACTCGGCGCCGGCAAGCCGCAGCATGTCTTTCTTTTCCTGAGACTGCGTCTCAGGGATCACAATCACAGTTTTGAAACCCATGGAGGCACCCACAAGCGCCAGACCAATACCGGTGTTGCCTGCGGTGCCTTCAACGATGGTGCCACCAGGTTTCAACTCACCCCGCGCAATGGCATCTTTGATGATATACAACGCGGCCCGATCTTTGACGGATTGTCCGGGGTTCATAAACTCCGCCTTGCCAAAAATCTCACACCCCGTTTCATCGCTGACTTTGTTCAGGCGGATCAAAGGGGTGTTGCCAATCGCTTGGGCCAGATCACGGGCGATATGCATGTTGCGCGGTCCTTTATAGATGTCTGAAATCCTGTGTAGGCAAGCCGTCAAGCAAACTCAAGCGGTCCCGCGCAGGCGGTCGCGATGTCGTGCCAACCAAAGTGCCGCCAAAACTAGCGGCGCATTCACCACTTGCTTGTTGTCGACCATCTGCATCAGCTGATCATAGCTGTAGACATAAGAACAAATGTCTTCCGCCTCATGCGCCAATCCAGACACGCCAACCACCTCATCAGGAAGGTCAGCCAAGCCTAGGTAAATGTTGTAAAATTCCGTACTGCATCCCGGCGATGCGTAGCAATTTGCCACCTCATGAAGAGTTGCCAAATCAAGCCCTGCCTCCTCCTGAGCCTCGCGACGAGCACAGGTTTCCGGCGACTCGTCAGCATCTAAGCGTCCAGCGATTGGCTCCAGTTGCCAAGGCAATTCATCACCACGCGCCAAAGGTCCGGGTCGGAATTGTTCGATCAATAAAACGCGATCCCGCACCGGATCATACGGCAGCACAATCACGGCATCTGTGGCCACAAACACCGCACGTTTGACCATATCGCTTCGCGCGCCGTCATAGCGGCGAAACGTCAGATCATATTCTTCCATAGTGAAAAAATCGGCATATGGTCGCGTCAAAGTGACATCACTCACATCTGCACGTGTCATTCCACTTGGACTCACCGCATCATTGCGCCGCTGTGCCTGCATTTTGGCGGTGGCGCGTGCCTTAATCATGGGCAACATGCGGTCCACCACAGCCCGACTCCGGTGACCAAAATATGTCATTTCTTCCACAGCTCTGAGGACAGTGACCTCGCCAAACCGCTGCGCCCAGCTGTCAAGTGACCATGCACCATCAGGAACCCAGCCAGAGTTGTCACTTTTGAAAACCTGCGCCGGGTGTGACTGACCATCAACTTCCACAGAAACGTCTGTCAAATCATAGTCGTAGCTGCCTTCATAATACCGAAGGCGCTCAACGCCATCCTCACTTAACCCACCAATGAACAAGCCGTATGCTTGGTTGTCAGACGGCTTTAGGATTGGAAAGTCCTGCCCCTGCACCGCAAACACCGCGTGGTCAGGCAATTCCGCTGGTCTCAAGTTCAGCTCACTGGCTGCTTTCCCAAGCACAGCTTCTAGCAGCGGCACGTGCCGCAACGTGCCATACACAAATACATTTTTCATGATTTAGCCCCAGCGTCTCGCTGCAAAATTTGTAAAATGGCCGCTCACCACGGCGCTCACCGCAAGTGTCACCAGGACGGTAGGGTGCAGCAGATACAGCCCATATTCCATTGAAACAGTGATTGCACGCTCCAAAGCTTCCACCGGCTCGTCCAAGCGTCGCCGCATCGCCAGGCGCAACATCTCTATGAGGCCAAACATCAACAATCCCCAAAACACCATCGAGACCACACCAACAAGCCCCAGTTCGACCGCACCACTGCGCCCCGCGCGACGTCCCATCACGCGCCAGCCAACAACCAGCCCGATCCCGGCACTGATCATTGTCATCTGGCCAGGATTGGATCCCTCTGGCATTTGCGGTTTCACAAATTCCGCCACCAAACCGCCTGAGATGGCAAGGCAGATGGCGGCAACTAACTTATTGGATGAAATCATATACCGGGCTTTTCGATCGTGATTTGAGTCACGTCGCAGCTTCCACTGCGAAACGCCGCAGCACAAGAGGTCAGATAAAAATTCCACATACGGCGAAACCGTTCATCAAAACCCATGCCCTGGATACGATCCCAGTGGGCGTTGAATGTTTCGTGCCATCGGCGCAACGTCTGGCTGTAGCTGTCGCCAAATTCAATTGACCCAGCCACCGTCAACCCAACCTTATTGACCTCTTCGCGCAGGGCGGTTGGGCTGGGCAACATCCCACCGGGGAAGATGTATTTTTGTATGAAATCAACGCCCTTACGATATTGTTCAAACCGGGCATCCGTCAGAGTGATAATCTGCAATGTGGCCTTGCCACCAGGTTTCAAGCGATCCCGAACCGCTTCAAAATACACGGGCCAATATTTCTCGCCTACCGCCTCAAACATCTCGATACTGGCGATCCCGTCATAAATCGCAGTTTCTTCGCGATAGTCTTGCAACTTGAAGTTCACCATGTGAGAAAGCCCTGCATTCTCAATGCGTTCCTTGGCAAACTTCAACTGTTCTTCTGAGATGGTGAGGCCGGTAACCTTTAGACCACGCTCTTTGGCAGCATATTCTGCAAAGCCCCCCCACCCACAGCCAATCTCCAACACATGGTCGCCAGATTTCACGCCCATCTGATCAACCATACTGGCGTATTTGGCGATTTGAGCGTCTTCCATGCTCTCTTGGCCGGTTTCAAAAATGGCGGACGAATAAGTCATCGTGTCATCCAGCCACAGTCTGTAAAACGCATTGCCTAAGTCATAATGGTAACTGATGTTTTTCTTAGCCTGGGTTTTGGTATTGGTGTTCATCCAATGGCGCAGCCGTTCAAACGCGCGGATAAAATACATGCCCGGAAACCCGTCATACAGCGCGTCATTGTCGTGGCGCAGGAAATCACAAAACGCCTGTAAGTCTGGACTGCTCCACCACCCTTCGAGGTAGGCTTCACAAAACCCCAATTCCCCTTCACGCATCAATCGCGCGAAGGTGTTTCCTTTGTGCACGTGCATCTCACAGACCGGCCCTGCCTCTGCGCCTTGTGCCCGAAACCTGCGCCCGTCTTGCAGGACAAAATCAATCTGTCCGTTGTTGATCTTTTGCGCCGTGTCAAACACCGCAGAAAAATAGCGCGGCAGGTTTGCTTCACCTTTGGTCGACGTCAGGTACATCCAGGTCCCCCCTCTTCCTTGTGTGATCCAAATGCTAGGCGGGACCAGTGTCTTACGGCAAGTAATAATTGTGGTCCAAAGAGGCACCTTGTCACAGAATCGGGTGCATCCCCTGCACCTCACGATCCTGCGACAAGGCTCCCAGTAGCAGCGATCAACACGAATTGTCGCTGCTCTGAGGGTTTCACATATGGGGATGCGCGCGCACCGCGGCAAGTCGACGTCACTCTTTGTCGCCGACGTCTATCTTGAAGAATTAACCGGCGAAGCGTCTAAGTGTGGTCTCAATATGAACTGTGCTGACTCTGTAATGTCTTTGGCCTCCGTCCGCCCATAGTGTCCTTTCAAACACTTACAGAGGTGCTGATCTCTTGGATTACAAAACCGAGTCGAGCGCCGAAATCAATTTTTGCACTTCAGACTCGGTGGTGTAATGCACAAAGCTGACCCTCAAAACACCGTGAGTGGCGTCTACATTCATGCCCTCCAGCGCCCGTAGCGCATAAAAGTCACCCCCACCGGCCATCACCCCGTGGGGGGCCAATTGCGCAGCCAGTGTTTCCCCAGGCGTGTTGGTCACCAACGCTACTGTTGGCGCTCGTTTTGCCGCCTCTGTAGGTCCAATCAGCCGCACGGAGTTCTTTGACGTCGCATAATCCAACAAGGGCTGAAGCAGCTTTTCTTCGTGGTCGCGCATCAAATCATGCACTGCCGCGCCCGTCGCCACGGGTGTCTCCCCAAGGAGTCCATGATGCGCCGCCAGAGCCTCGATATAGTCCACCATGCCGGCACTGGCCGCAACTTGTGCGTGGTCCGGTCCGGCTGGCGTGAACCGTTTATACAGACTGTCACCGTTGAAATAATGCCCTTGGTTGGGCAGCATTTCCCCAATATTGCGTCGGACAACCATGATGCCTTGGTGTGGACCGTATGTTTTATAGGCGGAGAACATGTAAATGTCCGCTCCCATCCCACCAACATCCGGCAACCCATGTGGCGCATAGCTCACGCCATCCACACAGACAAAGGCTCCTGCGGCATGTGCCAGCGCAGTGATTTTGGCCACCGGATTGATTTCACCCACCACGTTGGAACAATGGGGAAAACATACCAACCGCACGCGATCGTCGAGCAGCTCCATAAGCTTCTCGGGGTCCAGGTGTCCAGTGTCGGGATCAATTGTCCACTCGCGCACTTCGATGCCTTCGTCGGCCAATCGGCGCCACGGGCCTGAATTGGCCTCGTGATCCTGATTGGTCACAATAATGGCATCACCTGGATCCATCCACTGACGAAACGCTTGCGCCAATACATAGGTGTTTTGCGTGGTTGAGGGGCCGAAAGACACCTCATCGCTGCCCACGCCCAACAAGCCTGCCAACCGGGCTCGCGCCTCATCCATCTCCGCCCCAGCCAGCTCCGAGGCCCGATACGGCGCATACGGTTGCACTTTGCGTTCGCGATAAAATCGGGTCAGCCGGTCAATCACCTGCGCGGAGGTATAGCTGCCGCCTGCATTTTCAAAGAACGCTTGTCCCTCAAGCGATTGTTCTGAGAACGCTGGAAATTGGCTGCGGACAAAATCTACATCAAGCATTGGATACCTCCCCTTAGTTGCCTCGCACAAAACCGCCGTTTTCGGGCAGGGTCAAGTCGGGAAACAACACCAAAACGCGACGTTTACACCATCACAGCGCGGATTTTATCTGCCAGTTCCTTGAGCACAGCAAAGTCCGCCATGGTGCCCGGCGGGCGCAACTTCACGCCATCATGGCGCGGCAACACGTGGTAATGCAGGTGAAAAACTTCCTGTCCGCCAGCTGCTTCGTTGAACTGCTGTACTGTCACGCCGTCAGCGCCAAATGCCTGCATAACCGCATGTCCCATTTTCTGAACCGTCTTCAGACACGCGGTCAGCTGTTCCGGCGTCGCGTCCAGCATATTACGGCATTGCGTCTTGGGAATGATCAGACAATGGCCATCCGCGCGAGGCATGATGTCCATAAATACGTAGGTGTCTTCATCCTCATAGAGCTTCTCGCTCGGGATCTCGCCCCGCAGGATTTTTGCGAAAATATTGTCGGTGTCATACGCCACGGCGGATTAGCTCCTTTAGACATGCAACAGGCGGGCAAGTTGCCTCACCCGCCTGTTTCACCGTGTTTTCGCTCTCTTAAGCGTTCACGTCAACCACAACGCGCCCCTGGACTTGGCCTTGTAGGATGTCTGCTCCCAATTGCGGCAGATCAGAAAGCGTGGCTGGTTTCACCATAGCTTCCAGCTTGTCCATCGGCAGGTCTTTGGCAATCCGCTGCCATGCGCGCAGACGGTTGTCATAGGGTTGCATCACGGAATCGATGCCCAAGAGGTTCACACCACGCAGCAGGAACGGGATCACGGTGGCTGGCAACGCAGCACCTCCAGCCAGACCTACCGCAGCAACGGAACCACCATATTTCATCTGCCCCAGAACACGCGCCAGCATCGCGCCGCCAACCGCATCAACGCACCCTGCCCAGTTTTCGCTTTCCAGCGGGCGTTTGACCGTCTCGTTGAGCTCTTCACGCGCCACAATCTGCGTCGCGCCGAGCGATTTCAGGTAGTCCCCGCTCTCCGGCCGTCCGGTTACACCGGCCACTTCGTAGCCAAGGTTTGCCAGGATTGCGACCGCCACCGAACCCACACCACCAGCAGCACCGGTCACCAGCACAGGCCCGTTGCCGGGCTTCAATCCATGATCTTCCAACGCCATCACTGACAGCATCGACGTAAATCCAGCAGTGCCAACAGCCATTGCCTGCTGCGGTGTCAGGCCCTCAGGCAATGGCACCAGCCAATCGGCCTTTACCCGTGCCTTCTGGCCATATCCGCCCCAATGTGCTTCCCCCACACGCCAGCCAGTCAGCACAACCTTGTCGCCCGGCTTGTACCGGTCATCGTCAGACGCCTCGACCGTGCCGGCAAAATCGATGCCCGGGATATGTGGGTATTTGCGCACAAGCCCGCCGCCTTTGGCGGACAGGCACAATCCGTCTTTGTAGTTCACCGTAGAGTATTCCACCGCCACAGTGACCTCAGCGTTGGGCAGATCGTCCAGCGTCAAATCTTTAATTGACGCGCTTGCCAGACCGTCGTTGTTTTGGTCCATCACCAGTGCTTTGAACATCTCATCTCTCCTCTCGCGCCAGGCTGCCGCCCAGCATTCGCATTCCCAAAATATCCTCGCCGAAGGCTACCGCCCTCAACCGCATTCGCTATTGCCAAAAGGCTTCATAGACCGTGGCAGGCCGCACGCCTTCAGGCGTCACCACATCCAGCTCTGACCCCGATTTCCAATGTGTCATCCGCACCATGCCTATCGCCACATTGGTGTTGAAATCCGGTGACCAGGCTGCGCTACTGATGTTGCCCACATGGTCTTCGCCATCCATAATCGGCCACAGCTGGTCGCAGGGCGGCACTGTGCCGCCGTGAATTTCTACAGGGCGAATCTGCCGTACAGGTCCTTCTTGAGCGACGCGCAAAAGTGCATCCCGACCAACGCAGCCTATGGCCGTGTTCGTATTGCAAAACCGGCCCAGTCCGCACTCGTGAGGCGTGTTGTCGTCAGTCATGTCATTGCCATAGCTCAACAACCCTCCCTCGATGCGCTCGATCAGGTTTGGACAGCCTGCGTGAACATCCAAATCTTTGCCTGCCTCCATCAGCACGTTCCAAAGCGGCATGCCGAGGTCGCCGCCCTCCACATAGATTTCGAACCCGCCTTGCTTGGAGTATCCAGACCGCGCCACAACAAGACTACGTCCCTGAAATTCAAACCAACCAAATCGGAAAAACCGGATATCGCGTACTTGCTCGCCAAACACGCGTACCATCAACTCATCAGATTTCGGGCCCTGCACCGCCAAAGGGCTCACATCAGGTTCATCCACCAACACATCCAGTCGATAGCCGTAGGCAATGCCCTTGACCCACAACAGCAAATCACTGTCAGCGATCGAAATCCACCACCGGTCTTCGGCCAATTTCACCGCAACCGGATCGTTCAACATACCGCCCGTTTCATCGACAATGGGCACGTAGTAACACTGTCCTGGTAACATACCGCGCAGGTCTCGAGGCGTGAGCATCTGCATCAGCTTGCTGGCATCCGGCCCGCGCACCTCAACCTGACGCTCCACGGACACATCCCAGATCTGCACTGCCCTTTTTAGGTGATGGTAGTCCTCTTCGACGGACCGAAACACTGTTGGCAAAAGCATTCGGTTATAAACCGTGTAACCTTTTACGCCTGCGGCTTCGACGCCGGCTGAAAACGGAGTTCGCCGAACCCGCCGCGAGGTAGAAATTACAGCCATGATGTCTCCTCCGGCATCAATACCAAATCCGTATTGTCCGTTTTACGTCCAAACCCGGTCAGCATGGCATGCACCTGCCCGCGATGATGGGTCTGGTGATTGAACAAACCCACGACACATTGCGCCATCGGTTTCCGCATATCTTTGTCCAGCATCTGTGCATGCCAGCTCAGATATCCACTTAAGCTCCCAACTGTAATGCTTTCTGCCCACTGCACAATCCGATGATCCATGCGCTGGCGCTCCTGCGACCAAATCGCAAAGGTTGCGCACAGTTCACTGTGCTCCTTCGCTGGTTTGGACGGCCCATCCCCGCCGTCCAAACGACTCATCCAAAGGAAATCCCCCCAAAGGATGTGGTTGATCGTCGCCATAACCGAGCCAAAGAACGCACCACGATCGGCCCGCAACTCCGCCTCGGTCAAGGTTTCACACGCCCCATGCATCTGCCTGTTCTGCCAGGCATTATACCGCGCCATCATCTGACAATACTCGGGCGTGATCATCGACATGGCCGCTTACCGTGGCCCGTGCCAGTCGATCTGACAAATTTCAGCGGAGCGTCCGTCAAAATCCCACACCCGGCCAAAGGCCCGCACACGACCCTTGGAGGCCGTCGCCACTGTGATGTCCGGCCCCATCCAGTATTTGGTGTTTTTGATCACGATCTCTTCGTCTTTGTCCTTGCCCTCGACTGGATAAACCACACCTTCAATCTTGCGACCCACGGTAATGTGACGGGTTTTGCCGTCCTCGGAGGTTTCATACCCCACCGGCTGACGCTCCACGCCAATGATCTCGCCCACCAAAACCTTGAACAGACCTGTGGTGCCTTTTGCCTTGCCGCTGAAGATATCGATCAGTGCATTATAGGCCTCAGGGCTGGCGCGATCATCAATGAACAGCGCCACTTTCCAGTTGCCGCGGCTCATCATGCCCGGAATTTCGATCAGCAGGCCAATGTTCAGACCGGACAGGTCGACGTCGCCATACTGACCTTCATCAATGCGCACGCCTCCCCATGTCTGACAGTGGCCTTCGGTTGGCGGATGCAGGCCGAGGCTGACCACACAGGGGCAGAACACTGTACAGTTACAGTTGAGGATCAACTCGCCTTTGATGGTCCAAGGAATGGTGCCCAACCCTGATTTTGCCGCCTCCGGGTGGCGATTGTCGATCTTGGCCGGTGCCGCGATGTTGTCCGATGCCATGGTGTGTTCCTCCTTAAGTGTTCGTCACAGGGCATACGCCGCCATAAAGGCCGCACTACACAACAGCACGAGCCCCAGCGGTTTTGTCACCCAACGCCCGATATCGGGCAGTTTCTCAAAAATCATGATCAGCGTGGCCAGCCCCATAAAGGCGATGTTCATCACGCCGCCCACAAAAGCCAAAAGCATCAACGCCCAGCAGCAGCCCAGACAGGTCAGCCCGAGACGCAACCCGTTTCTCCACGGCCCTTCGTCCCAATGCTGCATAAAAAACGTCATCGGCATGCGGCACTTGGACAGGCAGGCCTCTTTCATCGGGGAGAACTGATACAGCCCCGCCACCACCAAAAGAAACGCAGAGAAAAAGCCGGAGCGGCTGTCACCCAAGGCGCCCAGTAGCCCCACTTGAAACAACACCATCTGAAGCGCTGCGGCCAGTATGGAAAACCCGATCCACACCGCGAGGTAGCCGCTGACCAGCGCGGAAAACTTCGCGCCCGGCGCCTGTCGCGCCAGATCATCATAGGTGGCAAAGGCGGGCAAGGCCGTGGGCGCCATCATTGCCGCGCTCATCACAACCCACATCAAAAGCACGCGCGCAAAGCCACTCGCGTCTGGTGTGATGGTGCACAGCGAAACCCAAAAGTCCGCGCCGTAGATCGCATTCAGCTCCCGCATCTCCGCCGGAATGGCCATCAAAAACAGAATGGTCCATGCAGCCAAGATGCCACAAAACAGCGCCAGCCAATGGAACCCCGACATAGAACGAATGCGATCGGCGATCATCGTCGACATTCCTCCTCTTGCCACGACTCACAACTTGCTGTCTAAAATGTCAGACAATTAAACGCGCAGCAAACACTAAATGTCAGACAATTGAAAATAGACCCCAAAAACAAAGCCGACCTTTCGGCGCAAATCGCCAAAGCCATCCGCGATGCGATCATTTCCGGTGACATGAACGTCGACGAACGCCTGCCATCTGAATCGGAGTTGGCAGATCAATTTGAGGTGTCGCGTTCCACAGTACGCGAGGCGCTCAAGCGTTTGGCGGCACAAAACTTGATCCGCACCCAACGCGGCGCAACTGGCGGCGCCTTTGTGCGGCGCCTGTCGTATGACGAGGCCTACGCGCAACATATCACCACCAGCACGCTCTTGCTGTCGATGAATGCGGTGGACTTTGAAACTGCCTGTGAAGCCCGCTTTGCTTTGGAACGCGCCTGTGCACCCTTGTCGTCCGCCCGGCGGACCCCAGATCATCTCGCCACCATGCGGGCTGAAATTCACCGCCAAGCCCAGCCAGGTCTCTCGGACGAGCGCTTCTGTGACAGTGACGTGGCCTTCCACCGTGCATTGGTTGATGGCGCAGGCAATCCGGTGCTGTCTTATCAGCTCGCAGGCGCCGTGGAGGCCATGCAGCCCCTGATGAACATGATCACCTTCACGCAGCGCAACCGCGACGTGATCATCGGCCTGCACACCCGCATTGCTGACGCGCTGGAAATGCAAAACAGCGCCGATGCGGACACTGCCTTGGCGGAGCTAACAGCCTACACGCTCACATTGGGCGAAGAGGCCATGGAGGCCCGCGCACGGCGATAAAAGCCAACAATCGCCTTGCACCTCCTGCGCAATCTGCGTTTTCTCCGCGCAAACCGGCCTTAAGAGCCGTGCAACAGGAGACTCACATGCGCCCCACTGATCATCTGCGCACCCTTGCGGGTGACGACTGGATTGCTGCGACCACGCATCCGTTTTGCACCGAGCTGGCGGAGGGCACCCTGCCGTTAAGCAAAATGCGTTGGTATCTGGCGCAAGATTACCAATTTGTCGGCAACTTCGTGCGTCTGCTCGCAAGCGCCATCGCGCACGCGCCGACATTGGCCGACTCAGTCCCAGCAGCACAGTTCCTCGCTTTGGTCACCGGCCCGGAAAACACCTACTTCCTGCGCTCCTTTGAGGCGCTCGACATGAGTGCGGCAGAGCAAAACGCGCCACCTGCCCCGCCCACCGAAGGGTTCAACGCCCTTATGGCTGAAGCCGCCGCCTCCGGTCGCTATGAATTGATGCTGGCAGTGCTGGTTGTCGCGGAATGGGTCTATCTGAGCTGGGCCACCCCCGTGAACCCACCCAAAGACGACCTGCCGTTCTATTTTGCCGAATGGATCACCCTGCACGCGGGGGACGGCTTTGAAGGCGTGGTTGCGTATCTGCGCGGTCAGCTGGATGCTGTTTGGCCAACTTTAAGGGCAGATGCCCAAGGCGAGGTTGAGGCTCTCTTCTTGCGAGCCGTGAAGTTGGAACGTGATTTCTGGGACGCTTCATACGCAGATCATGCCTAACGAGGATTAACGGTTTTTCGGCGCAACGCGCGGTCTGATAATCTGTTTCGGACCGCCACACACCGCACCGCTGCAAAACAGCCGTGATACAGACGTGTTACCGACGCGCCAAAATTTGATTAACGCCGCTTGCACCTCCCCCGCAACAAGCTTATCTATAGTGTGTTCCTTCGGGGACTATGGACATAAACGCGCTTGCAATAAACGGATCGGACCCGGGGGCGGTACCCGGCGTCTCCACCAAACATCCTTCATTTGGGGATCATGGGGACGAAACAGGATCGACGGACGTCTAAAGAAGTTAGCTTTGTTTCGGCTGTCTGCCACCGTTATCGGCGAAAACTGTACAATTGCAAATGACAATCGTGCTCCGGCAATGGCAGTTGCAGCGTAAGCTGTAAATGTCGCCGAAACTAACTCCTTGGGTTTAGCGACCTAAGGCGGGGTCCGCAGGAACCTGGCAACAGAATCCTGCACTTTCCACTCCCATTTCCTAAATTAACCGAGTCGCGCAGATGTCGCTGAAGGTGTTAATTTTTCTGCGAAAAGTGGTTAATTTGAGACTCGGCATTAATACTTCAGGTCCAAAATTGCTTTATTTGTTAAAAATCCCAATTTCGCCACGATTTGACCTTTTTTTTTAACCTTTCACTTACTCTTTGGACCGTAGCGTCTGCTTTGGGGATACAACTGGAAGGCACTCAAAATGTCTGTAGATAAACAACAAGTAATCGAAGATTGGTTCCGGCGTGTTTGGGTAGAAGCCGATATGGATGCGATTGACGAGATGTTCCGTCAAGACAGTAAGGCTGAAGGTGTATTGCCTGGCTTTGATGTTGGACCGGACGATTTCCGTGAAATGGCAAGCATGTACTTGGCCTTGGTCGAAGATCCAATTGTCTGCGTCGAGAAGGTGATGGTTGACGGGGATTGGGCCGCTGCACTCTGGACCATGAGCATTCTTAATCCGGTCAGTGGTGAACGCATCACAGGTTTTGGTCAGCTTTTTGTCCGTTTCGAAGGATCAATCATGGTTGAAGCCTATAACAACTTTGATTTGGTTGCATTTTTTGAAAAAATGGGCTTCTTGCCGGAGCAGACCATGGCCATGTGTCTGACTGGGCAAAAGGTCGCCTAAACCGCGTAAAACACCTTGCATCCGGGGCGTCGTGCGCTAGCCATTGAGCTATGACGCAGATGCCCACCCTATCCGAATTGCTGCGCGTCTTCGGGCGTATTGGTCTCATGTCTTTTGGCGGACCCGCTGCACAAATTGGATTGATGCACCAAGAGCTTGTCAACCGCACGGGTTGGCTGAAAGAGAAAGAATTTCTCGGCGCCCTCTCCTTTTGTATGCTGTTACCCGGCCCCGAAGCGATGCAACTTGCTACGTTTTGTGGCTGGAAGCTGCGCGGTACACTTGGCGGGGTTCTCGCAGGGGCACTCTTTGTGTTGCCCGGTGCCGCACTCATATTCTGTCTCGTCGCTGGTTATGCCGCTTTTGGCGATCTCCCATTGGTCGCCTCGGCCTTCCTGGGTGTAAAAGCGGCCGTTGTCGCAATAATCGTACAAGCGTTGCTAGGTCTTTCCCGCAAAGTATTGACAACAAGGTCAAATATTCTTGTTTCCCTCCTGAGTTTTATCGCTTTGTACACTGGGTTAATGCCGTTCCC
Organism: Shimia sagamensis; assembly: GCF_900182745.1. Classification (GTDB taxonomy): domain Bacteria; phylum Pseudomonadota; class Alphaproteobacteria; order Rhodobacterales; family Rhodobacteraceae; genus Shimia; species Shimia sagamensis. The sequence continues at coordinate 54,932 of NZ_FXTY01000002.1, forward strand.
TGCAGTGATCGTTATCGCTGGCGTATTTGGTTTTGTGTGCTCGCCATCACCGGATGAAAGTAAGCCAGACGTCAAACGTGTGCAGAGTGCAAACGCATGGAAGCAAACGTTCAAGTCCACTTTGATCTGGGGGACTCTTTGGCTGGTTCCTGTGTCTTTTGCAGTTTTGGCAGGCGGCTTTCTCAAAGACGTTGCTCTGTTCTTTTCGCAATTGGCTGTCGTCACCTTTGGCGGTGCTTATGCCGTGCTTGCCTATATGGTGCAGGCCGTGGTGCATGACTTTGGCTGGCTCACCACCGATCAAATGATGGACGCCTTGGGGCTTGCTGAAACCACGCCCGGCCCGCTGATTCTTGTGACGCAGTTTGTCGCCACATTGGCGGGGCACATTCAAGGCGGTGCATCGCTTGCAATCACTGCCGGGCTGCTTGCCTTATGGTGCACGTTTATTCCCTGTTTTCTTTGGATTTTCGCAGGCGCCCCTCATGTCTCTCGAATCCTTGCAAACCCACGCCTTAACGCCGCGCTCAATTTGATTTCTGCGGCTGTCCTGGGCGTGATTGCCAACCTCAGCCTGTGGTTCACCATCAACTTGTTGTTTTCGGAAACATCGGCAAGTTCATTTGGCAGCCTCCCAATTCTCCACACCTTTGACGCCATCGCAGGCCTTCTCACGGCGGCGGCACTCCTCGCGATGCTAAGGTTTCGCGCACCCCTACTTGGCGTGTTAGCACTGTCTGCAATGGGTTCGATGGCAATTGGTCTGCTTTAGCCTAACTTTTTGCGCTGGATCATCTTTCGTTTCCCGCGCAATGGTCTATTGTTGAAACAACAGACTATCGGAGCACTTATATGTCCGGGACCATCGACTACGGAAATCTCATGCATCGCGCGATGCGCAGCCTGATTCAGACGGTTTTGACCGATGTTCAAAAGGACGGCTTGCCGGGTGAGCATCATTTCTTCATCACTTTTGATACACAACACCCAGATGTCGAAATCGCGGAATGGCTGGCGGATCGTTACCCCGGTGAAATGACCGTTGTCATGCAGCATTGGTACGACAATCTGACGGTCACGGATGAGGGTTTTGCGGTTACTCTGAATTTTGGGGATGCCCCGGAACCTCTTTATATCCCTTACAATTCGATCAAAACCTTCGTGGACCCTTCGGTGGAATTTGGCCTTCGTTTTGAAACGCAGGACGAAGAGGAAGAAGACGAGGTTCTCGACGAATTGCCGGATGAAATTAATCTCGAAGAGATAGTCGAAGAGCCGCGCAAAGATGCCGAAGTGGTGTCTCTGGACAGCTTTCGTAAGTAACTGGTCGCTACCGTTCGATCGCCACTTGTCTTCTTGCTTGATGTCGGCTCCGGAGGTGTCTGTCTCGTAAGACTTGAGATATTTCAGGGCCATTTGCCGCGCCTTGTTAGCGGTATCCCACGGTATACAGTATTGCACTTTGGCCCACGTGCGCTATGACACTCCTGACATATTTTACCGGAGGTCGTCATGGCAGATACCCGTACAGAAACCGATAGCTTTGGCCCGCTTGAGGTCCCTTCCGACAAGTATTGGGGCGCACAGACCCAGCGCTCGATCATGAACTTCCCGATCGGCTGGGAAAAACAGCCTGTGGCCATCGTGCGCGCCCTTGGCGTGATCAAGCAAGCCTGTGCCATTCAGAACAAAGCCACCGGCAACATGGACGCCAAAATCGCTGACGCAGTGATCGAAGCCGCCTCAGAAGTGGTCGCCGGTAAATTTGACGACAACTTCCCATTGGTTGTGTGGCAGACCGGATCGGGCACCCAGTCCAACATGAACTCCAATGAGGTGATTGCGAACCGCGCGATCGAAATCCTTGGCGGCGTGATTGGCTCCAAGGACCCTGTGCATCCGAACGACCACTGCAACATGGGGCAGTCTTCAAACGACACTTTCCCGACCGCCATGCACATTGGCGCTGCAATGACCGTGCGGGATGTGCTGCTGCCTGGCCTGACCAAACTTGCTGAAGGTTTGGAAGCGAAGTCTGAAGAGTTCAAGGACATCATCAAGATCGGTCGGACCCATACGCAAGACGCCACGCCATTGACCCTTGGGCAAGAATTTGGCGGCTATGCGCACCAGATTCGCCAGGGCATCGCCCGTGTTGAGGCCGCCCTGCCCGGCATTTATGAATTGGCGCAAGGCGGCACTGCCGTCGGCACCGGTCTGAATACCCAACCTGGTTGGGGCGAAGCAGTGGCAGGCCATATGGCAGACATCACCGGCCTGCCCTTCGTAACCGCGCCCAACAAGTTCGAAGCACTTGCGGCACATGACGCGATGGTCTTCATGTCCGGCGCCCTCGCGACTGTAGCTGGCGCCATGTACAAAGTGGCCAACGACATTCGCTTCTTGGGATCTGGTCCGCGCTCCGGCCTTGGCGAGCTTATCTTGCCGGAAAACGAACCAGGCTCGTCAATTATGCCAGGCAAGGTGAACCCAACTCAAGCCGAAGCCATGACCCAGGTCGCGGCGCACGTTATGGGCAACAACGCCGCCATGACATTTGCCGGTTCCCAAGGCCACTTTGAGCTGAACGTCTACAACCCGATGATGTCTTACAACCTGCTGCAGTCCATGCAGCTACTGGGCGACGTCGCAGACAGCTTCACCGAGCGTATGTTGAACGGCATCAAAGCCAATGAGCCGCGCATCGATAAGTTGATGAAAGAAAGCCTGATGCTGGTCACAGCTTTGGCACCCACTATCGGGTACGATAACGCGACCAAAGTGGCCAAGACAGCCCACAAAAACGGCACCACTTTGAAAGAGGAAGCGGTCGCACTTGGTTTTGTGGATGAAGACACGTTTGACGCCGTAGTGCGTCCAGAGCAGATGATTGGTCCAAAGGCGTAATCTCGGCACTTCAACAGGTTGAAAAGGCGGTTCATTGCGGGCCGCCTTTTCTTTTTCGACGGAAAAACCGCATTTTTACATTTGAAATTTGAAGGCATCAACCCTAGGTAAATCCAATGAAAAAGCAACGCATACACCCACTTCACCTGGTTCTTATTCTCTGTCTTGGCGGCCTATCTCTCGCGTCGTCACCAGTTTTCGCCATGGTGATTGAAGAGATTACTGCCTGCGAAAAAGTCGAAGAGCTGTGAGGCAACAGTTTCTGGGCAAAGACCTTCAATAGAGGTAGTCTCGCACTATGACAGTTGTGAACCTCAACAAATTCCGCAAAGCCAAAGGCCGTGCAGACAAGCGGGTCGAAGCTGACAATAACGCCGTTAAATTTGGTCGTACCAAAGCCCAGAAGAAGCTCGAAGCTGCTCAAGCGGACAAGGCGCGTCAAGAGCTCGACGGAAAAGAGCGCGAATGAGTCGCCCAATCAAACGCTCTCTGACCTTGCGGGGACATCGAACAAGCGTGTCCTTGGAAGATGATTTCTGGCGGGCTTTTCGAGATATTGCTAACGAAAAATCGTTGCCAATCAATGCACTTGCAGCCGAAATTGATGCGGAAAGAGACCTGGAGGCGGGCCTTGCTACAGCTATCCGCCTTTATGTTTTAGCCCACTACCGTGACCAAGCTTGTGGGGTGGCGGATGACCGCTCTGGTCAACGCCTTTAAGCTGCTTCGCTGACCACAAGACGAATCCGCTCAATCATCGCACGCAACCCATTGGATCGTTGCGATGACAGATGTTCATTTAATCCAAGCCGTTCCAGCTCTGCACGGGCATCCACTGACATAACTTCAGCAAGGCTCAACCCATTGTAAAGTTTTCGCAAAACCGCGATCAACCCGCTCACAATCATTGCGTCACTCGCGCCATCAAAGCGGAACACTCCGCCTTCGATTGTGGGGTGCAACCACACTTGGCTGGCGCAGCCGTCCACTTTGGTGGCCGGAACGCACAATGCCTCATCAAGTGCCGGCATGTCCTTGCCTTGTTCAATCACATAGCGATACCGATCTTCCCAATCTTCGATGAACTCAAAGTCTTCAACGATGTCTTCAAAGGCTTGGGCGGCCATGGGGGAGCACTCCTGTGACTTGAAACTGCGGTATCTCACTTATGGTGCGCGATCACAAAGGTCCACCCCTCGCACCACATCCGCATCTGGTGCTTTTCAAGGGGATACGAATAGGTTAACTCATGGACCAAAGAATGAGGCCTATCGATGCGCACCCCTGTCTTACTATTGTTGACAACGACACTCGCTTTGTCGGCCTGCCAATCGCGATGGAATCCATCAAACTGGTGGGGCAAGGATCGTGAAAGTCAGGTGCAAACCGAAACAAACGCATTGATTCCGGAGAAAACGGAAGATGGCCGGTCGTTCTTTCAAAGCCAGGAAACCGCTGAATACAGAGGGCTCCCGATCGACAAAGTGACGTCGGTGGAAGTGCACAAAGTGACCGAAGGCCGCTTGATAATGGCTGTGGGCGTGTCTTCCGTGCACGGGACATCGGATATCCGATTGATTGTGCCAAAGGAAAACGCTTTTGAGGGTGGCGTCTTGACGTTGGATTTGATGGGACGCCCTCCTATTGAACCTGTCATCGGCGGCTCTGACCAATCCCGGGAAGTCACCACAGCCGTGGTCTTGACCGAACAGGAAATGGCTGGTGTGCGCACGATCCGCGTAAAAGCGTTAACCAACAGCATTGACCGTCGCGCCCGCTGAGCGGCCTAAGCAATGATCGGCATTGATGAGGTTAAAGGCGGATTTGGTAGGCCCGGCAGGACTTGAACCCGCAACCAAAGCGTTATGAGCGCTCTGCTCTAACCAATTGAGCTACAGGCCCGCCATGTGCTTGGTTATGAAATGCCGCCAGCGCCGTCAAGCGGTCAGTTTACCTGCCACCACTTTGAATTCAGCTTGCCGGCGCAGATCCACCAATTTGTCGACGAAAGCGTTGATCACCAAGTCAATTTTTGACCCGGCTACGGTTTTTGTTGGCGAGACCGCAAAGACATCTTTGCTGGGCGCTTCATAACCTGGCAACACCACTTCATAGATCCCTTCATCCAATTCTTTCTGGATCAACATGCGCGCCGCACGGGTGTACCCCATGCCGGTACTCACGGCTTTGAGGATGATTTCTGGGTCATCCGCTGTAAAACCCACCCGAATAGGTGCCTGATAGGACAGCCCGTCTTTTTGCACGTCAAAGAACCCTGCGGTCTTGTCTTCGTGGTGCTGAATAAATTTCAACCGCTTCATGTCGTCCGGAGTTTGCGGGCGTCCCTGCTTGTCCAGATACTCGGGGGTCGCAAAAAACACGGTCTCTAATGAGGCAATCTTGCGACCGTATCCCGAGGTGTCCCCGAGGCGGCCTGCGCGAATGGCCAAATCAAACCCTTCCCGCACAACATCCACCAGTCGATCCTCCATTCGCAGAACAATATCAAGGTCTGGATGCGCCTTGCCCATCTCAATAAGTACCGGGCCAAACACCACACGGCCAAGAAAATTACCTGTGTTGATGCGAACCGTGCCAGACATGTCCGTGTCCAGCACCTCAAGTTCTGCAAGCATCAACTCATAACGTTCCAGAATCTTCTGGGCATGTTCCTGTACTAGTACCCCTGCCCGGGTGGCGGACACGCCTTGTGGTGAGCGATGTAAAAGCTGCCGGCCAATGTGTGTCTCCAGCTGCCTGATTTGTTGACTGACGGCCGATTGAGAAATGCCGCGCTGCTGCCCTGCGCCCGAGAGGCTTCCCTCATTGAGGGCGCTTACAAAGGTCTCCATCAACCCAAGCCTGTCCATGATATAAGCTCTCCTTATGCCCCGTATCATCACCACATCGGTACAATCCGAAAAATATCAAGCCTAGATAGCCATTACCAGCAAGTGCTGGAAACAAAATGCTTCAGGGATATTGGAGACCCTTATGTCGATGAACCGCAGAAACTTCCTTTTTGCCGCCGCCGCCACCCCCGCTTTGGCCACTGCCCCGAAGCCGGTATTGGCCTCATCCCCGGCCAAAAATTCCTTTCAGGGCACGTACCGGTTTACAGTGGGTGACGCGACAGTGACCGCGCTTTTGGATGGTTACCTTGATGCGGCACCGCAAATGATCCCGGGCTTTGACGAAGCTACAATTCTCCCAGCTTTGGAGAAAGCCCAACAAAAGCTTTATCCCGGCGGCGTGCGCATCCCCGTCAATGCCTTCCTTGTGGAGCACAACGGTCAACGCATTTTGATCGATGCAGGCACTTCGTCATTCTTGGGGGATACACTGGGTGACTTGAACAAGGCACTCGCCGCCATCAACGTATCAGCTGACACGATTGATGTGATTGCCCTCACACATATTCACCCGGACCATTCCGGCGGCTTGATTGACGCAAACGGACAAGCTGTATTTGCAAATGCTCAGATTGCTGTAGGTCAAACCGAATATAGTTTTTGGCATGACGACGGGATCATGGCGAGTGTTCCAGAGAGCTCCCGCGGCTTCTTCCAAATCGCCCGCAACACTGTCGCGCCTTATGCGGATCGCATGATTATGCACAGCGGTGAGCAGGATGTTCTTCCCGGTCTGACCAGCCTCCCTCTGCCCGGCCACACACCGGGTCATGCTGGATATCTTTTGCAATCTGCACAAGAGCAGCTCCTGTTCTGGGGCGACCTTGTGCACATGACCGCGTTGCAGTTCGACAATCCAAACTTGACCATCGCCTTTGACACCGATGCCAAACAAACAGTTGCAACACGTCTTGGCATGTTTGATCGGGCAGTTGCCGACAACCTGCTTGTCACCGGCGCGCACCTTGATTTCCCGGGGCTTGGTAAAGTGCGCAAAGCAGCTGACGGTTACGCCTACCAGCCGGCACCCTGGCAATACGGCGCCTAAAATCACAGATGCACCGCCTGATGACGCAGGCGGTGCATTCCCCGGTTCCCTTTGGGCAATTGATGCAGTAAGGACCTCGCCAAGCATCGGATTGTAAGGACATACCCCATGAGCGACGGCAAAAACGGCATCACCTACGCAGATGCAGGTGTGGACATTGACGCAGGCAACGCACTGGTGGAGCGCATCAAGCCCGCCGCCAAACGCACAAAACGCTCCGGCGTGATGGCAGGTCTGGGCGGCTTTGGCGCTCTGTTTGACCTCAAGGATGCGGGCTACACCGATCCAATCCTCGTCGGCGCGACCGACGGCGTGGGGACCAAGCTGCGCATTGCCATCGATACCGGCAATGTTGACGGCGTCGGCATCGATCTTGTTGCCATGTGCGTGAACGACCTGGTCTGCCAAGGTGCAGAGCCGCTGTTTTTCCTCGACTACTTTGCCACCGGCAAACTGGAAACAGAAACCGCCGCACGCATCATCGAAGGCATCGCGGAAGGCTGTGTTCAGTCTGGCTGTGCTCTGATCGGTGGCGAGACCGCTGAAATGCCCGGCATGTATGAAGCGGGTGATTTTGACCTCGCAGGCTTCTCAGTTGGCGCTATGGAGCGCGGAGCCGACCTGCCCGCAGGCGTAAAAGCTGGCGACGTGCTGCTTGGTCTTGCCTCCAACGGTGTGCACTCCAACGGCTACAGCCTTGTGCGCAAGCTGGTCGAAGTCTCCGGCCTCAACTGGGACGACACCTGCCCATGGGATGACAGCCAAACTCTAGGCGCCGCCCTGCTCGCTCCAACACGTCTCTATGTGAAGCAATGTCTCGCTGCCGTACGTGCCGAAGGCGTGCACGCGCTCGCCCATATCACTGGCGGCGGTCTCACCGAAAACCTGCCGCGCGTATTGCCTGAGGGCCTGTCTGGCGCCATTGATCTGAACAGCTGGGATCTGCCTCCAGTGTTCCAATGGCTGGCCAAAACCGGCCACATGGATGAAGCAGAACTGCTCAAAACCTTCAACTGCGGCGTCGGTATGATCCTGTCTGTTGAAGCGAACCAAGCTGAGGCCCTTACTGCTTTACTGCAAGAGCAAGGTGAAACTGTGTACCAACTGGGCTCTGTTGCTAATGGTGAGGGTGTCTCCTACACAGGCTCTCTCCTGTGAAAAAACGGGTTGCGATCTTCATTTCGGGCGGCGGGTCCAACATGGTCCGCCTGCTCGAAGACATGGCACTGCCCGGACATGCGGCCGAACCGGTATTGGTGCTGGCCAACAGTGCTGATGCGGCTGGCTTGGCCAAAGCTGAAGCCATGGGCGTCAAAGCCGTTTCCGTGGATCACCGCCCTTTCAAAGGTGATCGCCCTGCATTTGAGGCTGCCTTGCAGGCAGAACTGGATCAGGTTCAACCCGATATTCTCTGCCTCGCTGGTTTTATGCGTGTTCTGACTGAAGGCTTTGTGGCCCCGTGGGAAGGTCGGATGCTCAACATTCACCCGTCTCTGCTGCCAAAATACAAGGGCCTGCACACTCACGCGCGCGCACTCGAAGCCGGTGACAAAGAGCATGGCTGCACGGTTCACCTCGTGACACCGGCGTTGGACGATGGTCCAATCCTTGGCCAAGCCCGTATCGCAGTTGAACCTGGCGACACGCCAGACAGCCTTGCGTCACGCGTCTTGGTGCAAGAACACAAGCTCTACCCAGCTGTTTTGCGCCAATTTGCGGTAGGAAATACAACACCCGTCACTCTTTAAGGGTTGGTGAATTGCTTTCTCCTAAGATTGTGCTTAGTGCTGTTATCCACAGCTCCATAGAACTCACCAAGAAGACACGCTGCATATGAAAACCCTCACGACGACCGAAGAGCTCGCGCAATTTTGTGAAATGGCGCGCAAAGAGCCTTATGTGACCATCGACACGGAATTCCTGCGCGAGCGTACCTACTACTCCAAGCTCTGTTTGGTTCAGATGGCTATGCCAGGCGACAGCGACGATAATGCGGTTCTTGTGGACCCTTTGGTGGATGGCCTGTCGCTGGAGCCAATGTACGAGCTGTTCCGCGACACGAGTGTTGTCAAAGTATTTCATGCTGCGCGTCAGGATTTGGAAATCTTCTTTGTTGAGGCTGGCGTTTTCCCGGATCCGTTGTTTGACACGCAAGTTGCCGCCATGGTCTGTGGCTTTGGCGAACAGGCGGGTTACGAGACTTTGGTGCGCAAAATAGCCAAGCAAAGTCTTGATAAAAGCTCCCGTTTCACAGATTGGTCTCGTCGCCCGTTGACCGATGCCCAGAAGACCTACGCCATCGGCGACGTGACGCACCTGCGTAAAATCTATGAGTTCTTGTCTGCCAAACTGGCCGAGACCAAACGGGCCCACTGGGTGGAAGAAGAGCTGCAAATGCTCACTCGCCCGGAAACTTACATCATTGATCCAGAGAACGCCTGGAAGCGCGTGAAAACCCGCACCACATCCCCGAAGTTTCTCGCCATCGTTCGCGAATTGGCCAGGTTCCGTGAAAACCATGCGCAAAGCCGCAACATCCCACGCAACCGCGTGTTCAAGGACGACGCATTGGTGGAACTGGCGTCTACCAAACCAGCCAACATGAATGACCTCAGCCGTTCCCGCTTGCTGCTGCGTGAAGCTCGCAAAGGCGAGATTGCAGACGGTATTCTGGCTGCGATCAAGGCTGGCAAAGAGTGCCCTCAGGATAACATGCCGCGCCTGCCCAAACGGGATGATAAACTGCAAGTCAATCCGGCTCTTGCCGACCTTCTTCGGGTACTGTTGAAAGCCAAAACAGAAAGCTCCAGTGTGGCGCCCAAGTTGATCGCCTCCTCCGCAGATCTGGATACGCTTGCCTCTGGAGGTCGCGATGTTCAGGCCCTGCACGGTTGGCGTCACGAAGTGTTCGGTCAAGATGCGCTGCGGCTGTGCGAAGGCAAAGTTGCGCTTGCGGCCAAAGGCAACAATATCAAAATTGTTTCGCTCTAACCACGGTGCATAATCTCTCCTAATGAAAGCAGACGTCTCGAGACGCTTGCTTGAGTGAGGTTTGTCTGAAATCATTCTCCTGTTTCGGTTTACATGACAGGTGATGATTATTAACTCAGTTTTCCTTTCAGAAGTCGCCTCCGAACTTGGACAGTGGTTCAACACCTCCAATCGGATTGAATTTGCCGCGGCTGTGCTCCTGGCGCTTATTGTGCTCACGTTTCGCAAACCCTTGGCGACATTCCTGCTTAAACGTCTTTCCCGCCTTATGGCGAGACTGGACGTTACCTTGTCGGATGCGGTGCGCGAACAGTTCACAAGTGCCACAATTATTCTTCTGGCCGTTTTGTCGATCTACATAGGTTTGGAAGCCACCTCTCTGCCGCAATTGATTGACCAATTGGTACGTCAACTCTGTGCATCGGTTGCGATTATTGCTGTATTTGCGACCTGGCACAGCCTGTGCGGGACGTTTGTGGCCTTGTTACAGGGACAGAGCATTGCCGGCGTTCAAACTGATAGACGCTGGATGGAACGGGTCGCCGAATTTGCGGTAATCCTTGTCGGGATTGCAGCGTTGTTGAAGGTCTGGGAGGTTGATGTGAGTGGTGCCTTGACCGGAGTTGGCGTGCTTGGGGCAGCCATCGCCATCGCGGCGCAAGACTTGGTTCGAAATCTTGTTGCAGGTATGAACAACATCAGCGAAAAACGCTTTTCCGTTGGCGATGCCATTGAAATCGAGGGCGTTCTAAAAGGAACAGTTGAGCAAATTGACTTGCGGTCAACCACCATTCGCGGATTTGACCAAATTCCACGATATGTGCCGAATTCGGAGCTCTCAAATGCGGTGGTCAAAAACTACGGACAAGTCAAAAACAGGCTCATTTTTCTGTCCGTGAACTTGGTTCTCTCTGCAAGCCAAGCCCAAATTCTTCAGGTTCGCGATGGGTTGCGGGATCATTTGAATGAAAGCGGCGATTTTGATGTAAGCGAGGACGCGCCCGTTTATGTTGCCGTTGAAGGTGTGTCCGATCACTCTGTTGATATTCAATTCTACGCTCGCACCAACGCGCCGGACTATGGTGGTTGGTTAGAGGCTAAAGAACGCCTGACATTACGCCTACTGCAATTGGTTGAAACAGCAGGAACGGAGTTGGCCTATCCAACACAGACAATTGTCAGCACGTCAAAGACGTCGGTGACGAGCAACTAACCGGCCTCGTTTAGGTCTTCATGGCTTTCACAATTGCTTTTGCGATACTGGCCGCCACACCTGGCGCAATACCGCCCAGTGGATTGGCCGCCATTGACTTCACTGCGTCAACCGCGGACTTCGCCTCATCCGCTGCTTGACGCACTTCTGCTTCCAAATCCTCAATCGCCATATCACGCACTTCGGAGACGGCGTTTATGTCTTCCTCGATGCTGGACTTTGAGGAGGCCAGTAACACAAACAGGCCCGCCAAAAGAAAGTTCACAACCCCCACAATCAGCGCTGCCGCAGCGGCGGTCATGACTTCTTGCAGGGCAAAAAACGCAGCTACGTTCAGCATCACCAATCCAACTGCGGAAACCACCAACGCCATTGCCATTAAGCCAGTTTGGCGCCGCAAAACCGCCAGATGACGCTGCGCAATCAAACGTTCGGAACGCAGAATAATTGAAATGTTTCTTGAAATTCGGTTGCTCATAATCGTGGTCCTATTTCATCCGGCCAATGAGGTAGCCAACGGTCAATGCACCAAGTGCAAACAACAGCGGTTGCTTGTGTGGTAACTCTTCAAGATCCGCCAGGATTTCTTTGATATCGTTCTCAAAACTTGTACTGTCTTCACCTTCTGCATCAAGTGCCTGGCGCGCGGTTGTGATCTCCTCCACGGGACTTTCCGATTTCACGTCTGCATCGCGCCTCGCCAACTCTGCACGCAACTGTGCAAGCTCAGCTTCCAATTCCGCTTTGGTTGCCATCAGTCTGCCTTTCCTTGCAAGAACACATCGTCGTTTCCCTTCAATTTGGAAGTTTCTTCATAAACCTCCTGCCCCTTAGAGGGATCTCCATCAATATACCCATCCCCAGACATCAGCACGGCCAACGGTCTTGTTGCGGGGATATGACTCAGCACAATCATGATACACACGGTCAACGGAACGCTCATCAATGCGCCTGGAATACCCCAAACCGCGGTCCAGAAGGTCAAGGAAAGGATGACAAGAAAGGGGGATAGGTTTAAGGAGCGTCCGGTCATTTTGGGCTCCAAAACATTGCCAATCGTAAACTGCACAGAGCCACAGCCAAGCACCACCACCAAAATCGGCAATGTGCTATCAAACTGAACCAGTGCAACGATGGTTGGCAACACCACGCCAAGAATAGATCCAATGGTGGGGATGAAGTTCAGCATAAATGCCAAAACCGCCCAGGTCTCAGCAAAGTCCAAACCAACAGGCTTCATAAAAATGTAGCACCCGACAGCGGTGAGAATGCTGACAAATGTCTTGATGCTGACGTACCTCTGCAGGCTGTTGGACATGCTGTCCGCGATAGCCAGCACTTTCTCATGTGTGTGCGCATCCGGAATGGCGAGCGCCAATTTTTGCCGCATTGGGGCGCGTTCCCCCATCAAAAACGCAACATACAAGATCACCAAAAACAGGGCACTCAAGAAGCCGCTCGCAGAGGACAAGGCGCCAGAGGCAAGGTTCGACAGGTTCATCTCCGCGACACCGGCCTTTGCCGCAGAAAATGCTTCGTCCCCAATCAATGACGCAAACTGGCTGACAATATGGGCGAACCGCGCCTCATATCGCGGGAAGGCTTCACTTACAGCGCCAGCTTGGCTGGTCAGGATAGACAAGATGATCGCAACGCCAATGACCACGGAACCAAACGCCAAAACATGCGCGATCCAATCAGGCGTTCTCATGCCAAACAGCGTTGCCCCTTTGAACCGATCGATAATCGCCGATATGAGCACAAACAGCAAAACTGCCAAAGACAACGGCACAAGTACCGAGGCACCAAACTTCAAACCCGCAACACCAAAAAATAGACACAAAACCACTTGCGTTACGAGCGTCATGCCGCGACCAACCAGTTTTTCGTCACTTCTATTCATACCCACGACCCTCACTTAAAACGTGTATTTACCGAACCAGAATAACCTTTCGTGATCTTCTTGAGCACATTCCACAAAATCATTCTCAAATTCGCTGGACTAAAATTAAGCGTCAAACGCCACCTCGTTTGACAACGCAATCTACATCCAATTCCACCGCGCAATCCCTCAAACACCGTCAGAAAAGCCAGTACCTTCGCTGTAACTGTCGCAGGTCCATCGGAGCAATCAACTGAATTTTGAAGGTTTTTTCGGAACCACCACAAAAAAAGTGATGCCGATGACCGATTGCAAACCTAGGCATCTTTGCCTCAAGTCTTAACTGAACCACACAAAATCGCCCCATTTCCGGCATCACCTCCGCAATGTGATACGTAAAATCATCTCTACACCCGCTGGCCGTCTCCACATTTGGGAAAGGGAGTTGTGCTGGCATGACATAAAAGGAGGCACACCATGTCACAGTCCACAAAAGACCTGCCACGCCAACCGGAAAAACAGTCGAAACCGGCGCCAACCAACCCGCCTATCTTCAGTGATTGGGCAATGATCTAATTCCGCTGACGACTGCGGGAAAATGCTGCGGGCACCGCTTGCCACCGCTTTGATGTGCGGTCTAATGTGCCGCCATGTCAGAGCCAATTTCCAGCATTCGCAACTTGGGGCCCGCCTATGAAGAGGCCTGCGGTCGCGCCGGTATCCATACTGCGGAAGAAGTCCGTATGCTGGGCGCCGATGAGACTTATGCCCGTCTGCTCAAGACCGGCACCAAACCTCATTTTATTGGCTACTATGTTCTGGTGATGGGCCTTCAGGGCCGACCGTGGAACGATTGCAAAGGCAAAGAAAAAGACGCGCTGCGCAAACGATTTGACGCGCTTAAAGCCAGCTCACATGACAAAGGCCGCTCCGATCTCGAAGCCGCGCTGAACATGATCGGCGTGATCGAAAAGCGCAAAGCCTGAACCCCGCGCAAAGAAAAACGCGAGAGGTTTCCCTCCCGCGTCTCAATGTCATCTTCCGTGAAACGGTTGGGCTTAACCCACCAGTTCCAGACCGGAGAAGAAGTATGCGATTTCTACCGCTGCGGTTTCAGGAGCGTCGGAACCGTGTACAGAGTTTTCGCCAACAGATTCTGCAAACTCGGCGCGGATGGTGCCGGCTGCTGCGTCTGCTGGATTGGTTGCGCCCATAACTTCGCGGTTTTTCGCGATGGCGCCTTCACCTTCCAGAACCTGCGCAACAATTGGCTCAGACGCCATGAATTCGCACAGTTCGTCGTAGAACGGACGCTCAGCGTGCACAGCGTAGAACACGCCAGCTTGCGCTTTGGTCAGGTGAATACGCTTCTGTGCAACAACGCGCAGGCCAGCTTCTTCAAACTTGGCGTTGATCGCGCCAGTCAGGTTGCGGCGTGTGGCATCAGGCTTGATGATCGAGAAAGTGCGTTCCAGAGCCATGTCTGTATCTCCATAAAGTGAGGGCCAGACACCTCGTCCGGCCGAAATTCGAATTGGCGCTGCGATACCACGCGTTGGCGCACTTGAAAAGCGGTGATTGACGCCGCTGCAATAGTGCGCCAAACCCGCCCCATGCTAAAGATTTCAGACATCTCCTATTCCGTTGAAGGCCGCCCTCTGTTTGAAGAGGCCTCCGCCACCATTCCCACCGGCCACAAAGTGGGTCTGATTGGACGCAACGGGGCTGGTAAAACCACCCTGTTCCGCCTGATCCGCGGAGAATTGTCGCTTGAAGGGGGCAGCATCACCCTGCCCAATCGCGCCCGCATTGGTGGTGTCGCGCAGGAGGTGCCCTCAAACGAGGTCTCTCTGATCAACACGGTTCTGGCCGCCGACACAGAGCGCGCCTCCTTGTTGGCAGAATCCGAGACAGCCACGGATTCCAACCGGATTGCCGAAATTCAAACCCGGCTGACTGACATCGACGCATGGAGCGCCGAAGCGCGCGCCGCCTCGATCCTCAAAGGTCTGGGCTTTGATCACGAGGACCAACTACAACCCTGCTCCGCCTACTCCGGCGGCTGGCGCATGCGTGTGGCTTTGGCGGCCGTGTTGTTCTCGCAGCCCGACTACCTGCTGCTTGATGAACCTACCAACTACCTGGACCTCGAAGGTGCGCTGTGGCTGGAGAACTATCTGGTCAAGTATCCGCACACAGTGCTGATCATTTCCCACGATCGCGAGCTTCTGAACCGGTCGGTGGGCGCGATCCTGCATTTGGATGAACGCAAACTCGCCTACTACACAGGCACCTATGATCAGTTTGCCAAACAACGTGCTGAACAACGTGCGGTTCAGGCCGCAGCAGCCAAGAAACAACAGGCCCACCGAGAGCACTTGCAAGCCTTTGTAGACCGCTTCAAAGCCAAAGCCTCTAAAGCAAAACAGGCGCAAAGCCGCGTGAAAATGCTGGAGAAGATGACCCCGATCACGGCGCCCGAAGATGCGGCACGTGTGGTGTTCACTTTCCCCAAGCCGGAAGAACTCTCCCCGCCAATCATTGCCATCGAAGGTGGCTCTACTGGCTATGACGACACTGTGGTTCTCAAAAACCTGAACCTGCGCATCGATCAAGACGACCGTATCGCGCTTTTGGGCAAAAACGGTCAGGGTAAATCTACTTTGGCCAAACTGTTGTCCAGTCGGCTTGAGCCGATGGGCGGCAAATTCACCACCTCAACCAAGCTGCGTATTGGGTTCTTTGCCCAACACCAAGTTGATGAGCTTTATGTTGATGAAACGCCAATCCAACACTTGATGCGCGAGCGTCCCGCTGAAGGTCAGGCCCGCCTACGTGCCCGTCTCGCAGGCTTTGGCCTTGGCGCCGCACAGGCCGAAACCGAAGTTGGCCGCCTGTCTGGTGGGCAGAAAGCGCGTTTGTCGTTGTTGCTTGCCACGCTGGATGCGCCACATCTGTTGATCCTCGATGAACCGACCAACCACCTCGACATCGAAAGCCGCGAGGCATTGGTTGAGGCGCTGACAGCCTACACCGGCGCGGTCATCTTGGTCAGCCACGACATGCATCTGTTGACCCTGGTTGCAGACCGTCTGTGGCTGGTGAAAGACGGCACCGTCAAGCCATATGAGGAAGACCTTCAGGCTTACCGCAAGCTGTTGTTGACCTCTGACAAACCTGCTGGATCCAAATCGAAGTCCAAGCCAAAACCGGCCGCCAAAAAAGCCAGCCGCGACGACATCCAAGCGTTGCGCTCTGAGGCGAGAAAATCCGAGCAGCGGGTTGTGAAGATCAACGAGATGGCTGACAAATTGGCCAAGAAGCTCGCAGACCCAACTCTCTATGAAGATGAAAAGCTTGGGGAAATGGCCGTTTGGCAAAAGAAGTATGCCGAAGTGCGTGATGCACAGGACCGCGCCGAAGAACTTTGGATGAAGGCGTTGGAAAAACTGGAAAAAGCCGAAGGCTAAGCGTAGCGTTTGATCCAACACTGACGGGAGCACCCACGCACATGGACAGCGCCGCCTTCATCACGGCTTTTGTAACGCTCTTTGTGATCATCGATCCCATTGGGCTATTTCCGATCTTCATCTCGCTAACCCACGGCGTTCCTGCCAGCGCACGGCGTAAAATAGCGATCCGCGCGTGCGTGACCTCTTTTGTGATCCTATCGATCTTTGGGTTCCTTGGTGAAGCTGTTCTCGGTGGCATTGGCATCTCTATGCCAGCCTTCCGCATTGCAGGCGGCATACTGCTTTTCGTAACGGCGTTTGACATGCTGTTTGAGCGCCGCACCAAGCGCCGTGAGGATCAGGCGGAAGAGGCCGAAGAAGACTATCCCGACCCCTCTATTTTCCCGCTGTCCATTCCTTTGCTTGCAGGCCCCGGTGCCATCACCTCGGTGATCCTCTTGGCTGGCCAGGATTCCGGTGTACAAGCCACTTTGGCTGTGTTGGGCGTTGCAGCTTTGGTGCTCGCAATTGTGTTCTGCCTGTTCTTGACCTCCGGGTTTTTCGAACGCCTGCTTGGCCGCACTGGAATTACGGTGATCACACGCCTCCTTGGCATGTTGCTGGCCGCGCTATCGGTTCAGTTTATTCTGGATGGTCTCAAGGACTTTGGATTCGCAGGCTAAACACATGGAACAAATCTCCTTTGGCAACCTTGCCTACCTCCTCTTGCTGTTGGTCATGGTGTTGATCTGGACCATCGGCTCCGGCCGCATCAATCTGGGCCAAACCCTGCGCTACGGTGCAATCTGGGCACTGATCTTTCTCGGTGCGATCGCGGTTGTCGGCATGTGGGAAGACATCCGCAGCACCGTGAAGCCCACGCAAGTGGTGTTGGCAGATGAAGGTCGTATTGAAATCCCTCGCAGCAATGACGGCCATTATTACGCCACCTTGTCAGTGAACGGCGCCGACGTGTTATTTGTTGTTGATACGGGGGCTACTGACGTTGTTCTGAGCCAAGCGGATGCCAGTCGCGCGGGTTTGGATCCGGACAACCTGCCCTACTTTGGACGCGCGATGACGGCCAACGGCGAAGTGCGCATCGCGCCGGTTCGCCTGAAGGAAGTGGCGCTTGGCGGCTACGTTGATCGCAATGTGCGCGCCAGTGTCAACGAAGGTGAAATGAGCCAGTCCTTACTTGGCATGAGCTATCTACAGCTCTTTGATCAGATCACAATTGCAGGCAGCAAGCTGATCCTGACACGTTAACTCGACTTCTTAAGTACTTTCGGAGTCAGCTTTTTTCTGCCAGTTTCCGGATTCTTCAGACCAATACTGCGCTGCACAGCCCGCATCGGTCAGGGTTTTCCACTGTCCCCGCGCATGTTGCACCGCTTCTTGGTCGTGCCCATCAAACAAGATGCAGACCCGCTCTACTGTGTTGACCTCTTCGGCACTCACATCAGCTCCATCCACGCTCATCACGCAGGCAGCTTCATTGGGCAATTCGGTTGTTGTGGTGAGTAGAACCGGCTGCATCGCATCATGCGGACCACCGGCCAGACCATGGGCCAGGAAACTTACGTCACCCAGCATCCACAGTTTTTGATCAAGCCATTCCATGCGACTTTGTTCGCGACCCCGCACGACAATCTTCCACCCGGCCCCGCGCGCCTTTTCCAATAGACGCGGCAGGGTGACCTCCATGGAATTCTGGGTCAGATGGTAGAAATATGCGGCGCCCAAGGCTTAACCCTCAAACTTATCCGCAACCAAGCGGCTGAGAGCGCTGACGCCCCAACCGGTCGCCCCCGCAGGTGCCAGCGCCGTCTCGGATTTCACGCTGGCAACACCAGCGATATCAAGGTGAATCCACGGTGTGCCTTCTTGCACAAAGCGCTGCAAAAATTCCGCTGCCGTGATCGATCCCGCCGGACGGCCACCCACGTTTTTCACATCGGAAATCCGGGACTTCAATTGCTTGGCATACCCCTTCCCCAGTGGCATCCGCCAAGCGCCCTCGCCTTCAGCTTCCGCGGCTTTGAGAAACCCGTTGCAAAGCGCGTCATCGTTGGAAAACACACCTGCATTCTCATGGCCAAGGCCAATGATTATCGCTCCCGTCAACGTCGCCAGATCAATCATAGCCGCTGGTTTGAAGCGCTCCTGAGCATAATGCATCACGTCACACAGCACCAAACGGCCTTCCGCATCGGTGTTGATGACTTCGATGGTGTCACCTTTCATAGAGGTCACAACATCACCCGGACGTGTGGCACGGCCGGACGGCATGTTTTCCACCAAACCAACAAGACCTACCACATTGGCCTTCGCCTTGCGCAGTGCCAGTGCTTTCATGGCACCCGCCACAACACCAGCACCGCCCATGTCCATGGTCATTTCTTCCATGCCTGCGGCTGGCTTCAAGGAAATGCCGCCAGTGTCAAACACCACACCTTTGCCGACCAAGGCCAATGGCGCGTCCTCTTTTTCGCCGCCGTTCCACTGCATCACCGCCACTTTGGAAGGGCTGTCAGAACCTTCGCCCACGGACAGCAACGCACCCATGCCAAGCTCATTGAGTTTGTCTTCCTCCAGTACCTCCACCTCAAGGCCGAGGTCTTTGAGCGCCACCAAACGGTTGGCAAACTCAGTTGTGGTCAAAACGTTTGCAGGTTCATTGATCAGATCGCGGGTGAAGAATGTGCCCTCCGCCACGGCCAACAAAGGGGCTGCGGCCTCTTCCACTTCGTCCGGTTTGCTCACCATCATAGTCACGGCGCGGCCATCTTCTTTGGCCTCGGCCGTTTTGTGATCGTCAAAGCCGTAATCGCGCATCGCAATGCCATAGGCGATATGCGCAGCTTTTGGATTGGTCCCTGCCAAAACGGTCAACGCCGCATTGCCACGTGCTTTGCCAAGGCCAGCTCCCGCTTTGCGAGCATCTTCAACCGAACAGCGGCGCGGCAGGATCACCACATCCACAGCTTCGGCGGCCACACCTGCGGGATAGGACAAGCTAAACACAGTCCCAAGGCTTGCATCTTCTACTTTGTTTTCGCGAACCCGTTCCACCGCTCCTCGGGTCAGCCGGTTCAGACGGCGTGCGCCTTGATCTAAATTGCCCTCGGCCGGCACAAAAACGGCAATGCGCCCTTCCACTGTGCCAATTTCATCCAACTGAGTTTCTTCAAAAGAAATCGTCACAGGGCGCATCACATAACCTCCTAATTATCGTTTTGAAACACCTAACGCGCGCCTTCTCGCTTGACCAGAGCGCATCGCCAGATAGCAGTTTCGCCACCCAAACATTTCCCCTAAAGTGCCGCTCAATAATAAGGTTCGGGGGATTCTTGGCAGGTGAGCAGATTCGACAGATATATCCTGTCGCAATTCCTGACTCTGTTCGGTTTTTTTGCGCTGATCCTTGTATCCGTCTACTGGGTCAATCGCGCGGTGTCGCTGTTTGATCAGCTGATTGCCAGCGGCCAAAATGTCTCCGTCTTTCTGGAATTGTCGGTCCTGACATTGCCCAACGTGATCCGTTTGGTGCTGCCTATTGCCGTGTTTGCAGGCACGGTCTACGTGACCAATCGGCTCTCCTCCGAAAGTGAGCTGACCGTGATGCAAGCCACCGGGTTCAGCCCTTGGCGTCTCGCCCGACCTGTGGCGATTTTTGGCATGATCACGGCGCTGATGTTGTCCGCACTCACACATTTTCTCGTTCCGACCAGCAACTCAGAACTCAGCAAGCGACAAAAAGAGATCACCGAGAACGTGACGGCACGCTTGTTGACCGAAGGCACCTTTCTGCATCCGGCAGACGGCATTACTTTCTATATTCGCGAAATCACACCGAACGGCGTGTTAAAAGACGTCTTTTTGGCGGATCATCGCTCTGAAGGACGCTCAACCTCCTACACCGCATCGGACGCCTATCTGGTACAGGATGAAACCGGCCCAAAACTTGTGATGGTCGATGGATTGGCCCAACTTCACCGCCATGACACCGACACTTTGATGACCACAAATTTCGCCGATTTTTCCTATGATATCAGCTCGCTAATTGATCCCGAAACCGCACCGCGCGCTTCAGCAAAACACTTCCCGTCATGGGATATCATCGGCAACATGGACGCCATTTCGGAACAAACCGGAGAGAGTATTGGCAGCATCACTGAAGATCTTCACGACCGTTTTGCGATGCCACTGTCCACCATTAGCTTTGCCCTGATTGGTTTTGCCATGCTGTTGACTGGCGGGTTCAGCCGCTTTGGCGTTTGGCGCCAAATCATCGCTGCGTTTATGATTTTGGTTGTTCTCGAAGCGCTCAAAAATGCGATCGCAGATCCTGTGCGTTCCAATCCTGACCTTTGGCCAATCATGTATTTGCCAAGCGCGTTGGGCTTCCTGATTGCATGCGGTCTGCTTTATTTCTCCGCTAACCCGGTCCGGTGGCACCGGAGGGTGACGACATGACGGTTCATTTCTATTTTGCGCGTAAGTTTCTTTGGATCTTCCTGGGCATAGCCATGGTGTTCTTTGTGCTGACTGTTTTGGTCGACATGATGGAACAACTCCGCCGCTACGACGTAGAAGCTGTTGGGTTTGAAAAAGTGGTTGGTCTCACTTTGCTGCGCACTCCTGAAAGTCTCTACCAGCTCATGCCGCTGATCATAATTCTTGCGACCATTGCCCTGTTCATCAGCCTGTCGCGCAGCTCTGAACTGGTTGTTGTGCGCGCCGCTGGCCGGTCTGGCATCGTGTCTGTTCTGTCTCCAGCGACGATGGCCCTGGTCATCGGCTTGCTGTCGGTCAGCACCCTCAACCCCATTGTTGCCGCGACCTCAGTCCAATACGAAACGCAAAGCGACATGCTGCGCTCCGGTGGCCGCAGTGCGCTGTCGTTGTCCAAAGAAGGTATTTGGCTTCGACAAGGCGGCGAAGAGGGACACGCGGTAATCCATGCTGGCAGCGCCAACACCGATGCATCGGTTTTCCACGAGATCACCATTGTAACGTATGCCCACGAGGGTGGCCCGCAAAAGCGGATTGAAGCAAATTCTGCTCGTTTGGTGGATGGCGGTTGGGAACTCTCCAACGTCCGAACATGGAACCTAAATGCTGGCCTGATTGAAGGCGCCAAGCCCTTAAGTGAAGCCTCTGTTACGTTTCCCAGCAGCCTCACAGCGGATCGTATCCGTGAGCGTTTTGGCACGCCCTCTTCAATCTCGATTTGGAAACTGCCAGCGTTTATTGCCGAGTTAAACGAGTCCGGCTTTTCCGCACGTCGGCATCAAGTTTGGTTGCAAATGGAGTTGGCGCAGCCTCTGTTCCTAATGGCCATGGTCCTTGTGGCCTCCGCTTTCACCATGCGCCACACCCGCTTTGGCAACACCGGCGTTGCTGTTTTAACCTCGGTGCTCATCGGATTTAGCCTGCATTTCGTGCGCAACTTTGCCCAGATCCTTGGAGAAAATGGTCAAATCCCGGTGTTGCTTGCTGCATGGGCACCCCCAACCGCAAGTGTGCTGTTGGCACTTGGAC
Organism: Shimia sagamensis; assembly: GCF_900182745.1. GTDB lineage: Bacteria > Pseudomonadota > Alphaproteobacteria > Rhodobacterales > Rhodobacteraceae > Shimia > Shimia sagamensis. The sequence goes on from NZ_FXTY01000002.1 coordinate 76,884, forward strand.
TGTTGTTGCATATGGAGGACGGATGACGACTTCTCCGCGCTTCTTATGTCCCCTGGTTGCGGTCGCCGCTCTCACCTTGGGATCGCCCTCAGAAGGATTATCCCAATCTGCGTCATCTGGCACACAGCCTTCGCAGAGCGCGCCATCCGAGCCACGTAACGTAGTCCTTGTGGCAGATTCAGTAAACGTGACTGCAGACGGCTTGCTGATTGCCCGCGGCAACGTTGAAGCGCTATCTGATGATGTTCGCCTGACCGCGCGGGAAATTATTTACAACGACACCACAGGCGAGATTGTCCTTAAAGGTCCGATCCGGATCACCCAAGGAGATGAAGCCACAATTGTCGCGGATGCAGCCGAATTGCAATCTGACCTGCGAAATGGCCTGATTCATAGCGCCCGTCTGGTGTTGGCAGATCAAGTGCAATTGGCTTCCGCTCGGATGACGAGGCTCGATGGTCGCTATAGCGTGTTGGACAAAACCACAGTCAGCTCATGCCATGTTTGCGAAACTGGAGAACCACCCCTTTGGCAGATCCGGGCTCAACGTGTGGTGCACGACCAGTTAGAAAAACAACTCTACTTTGACCACGCCAGCGTGTTGGTCCGTGACGTTCCGGTCTTTTACTTCCCACATCTGCGCATGCCGGATCCAACTTTGGATCGCGCACAGGGCTTTTTGATACCGGAGTTCAATCATTCCTCCCTGCTCAACTACGGTGTCAAAGTCCCTTACTTTATACCTTGGGGAACAGAGCGCGACTTGGTGTTGTCGCCCTATTTGTCGTCTGAAACCCGAACAATGGAGTTCCGCTACCGTCAGGCATTTGAAAAGGGCGGTATCCAACTGGAAGGAGCCATTTCTGATGATACAATTCGGTCTGATATCATTCGCGGCTTCCTTTTTGCCGAGGGTCTGTTTCAGTTGGGCCAGGACTACAAGCTGACCTTTGATCTGAAGGCTGTGTCCGACGACACCTACCTGACAGACTACGACTATGCGGACTACGATCGCCTCAACAGCGACATCACAATCGCGCGCGCAAGCCGAACCGAGAACACGCGCTTTGCGGCTTACCACTATCAGACTTTGCGCGAAGACGAAGACAATGACGAAATCCCGTTTCTGGTGCTCAAAGCAGAAACAGAACGGCGATATCTCAACATGTGGGGGGGCGAGTTGCGCACCAGCGTCGAAGCCCACGGGCATCAGCGACGCTCCACCAAAGATGGCGATGCCGGTCGCGACGTCGGGCGTGCAAACGCCAATGTTCAATGGCTTGGCGACTGGACCCTGGGCAACGGCCTCCGAACTGGTGTGACTGGAGCATTGGCGTTTGACGCGTATCGCACCGAAAACGACAGTTCCGTTAGCACCTTTGACAGCGGGCTGGCGCCTTCCGTGGCTGCTTATCTGCGTTACCCGATGTCCAAAACCGGTACCGATGGCGCAACGTACATCTTGGAACCTTTGGCCCAAGTGGCCTGGACCGGCGGGGACACTCTTGAAGTGGCCAATGACGAAAGCACCCAGGTTGAATTTGACGAAGGCAACCTTTTGTCTCTGTCGCGCTTTCCGTCATACGACCGACGAGAACGCGGCCTTTCATCCGCGGTTGGTATGAATTGGTCCCGCATCAGCAGCAAGGGCTGGCAGGGCAGCCTGACATTTGGTCAAGTGATTCGCCAAGATGCGCAACCAGATTTTTCCAAAAGCTCCGGACTGTCCGGAACGTCGTCAGACCTTTTGGTCGCGGGTCAACTCAGAAACCAAAGTGGTTTGTTGTTCACAGGGCGCGCGCTGCTGGACACCAAGGGTGACCTAAACAAGGCTGGTGCACGGCTGGGGTGGTCCAACGACCGGCTATGGCTGGACGCCAGCTACATCTGGCTGGAAAAAGATCTCGTTGAATCCCGCCCAAACGATATCTCTGAGATGAAATTTGACGGCAGCTACCGCCTCAACCGCCACTGGACCGGGATGATGGATTGGCAGTTTGACGCGGTCAGCGGCAAAACCTCCGAAGCTGGTGTTGGCTTGGAGTATCGAAACGAGTGCCTGCGTATGGAACTTTCTCTCTCGCGCCGCTTCTCAACATCCTCTACCGTGCAATCGAGCACCCGGGTGGGCTTTAACGTGGCCTTGCTTGGATTTTCGGTCAATTCGAACGACAAGAGCTATGACCGCAAATGCGGCTGACTGACAGGAAGACAACGTAAAAATGACGCCACGCACCATGATACGCTCAGCGCTCCGCGCACTCGCCAGCACCACGGCCGCCTGCACCATGATGGGCCTGTTTGCGCTTCCAACACAGGCGCAAAATGCTTTTAGCCCCGCTTTTGTCGTCAACGACTCCGTTGTCACGCATTACGAAATCGAACAACGTGCGCGCTTGTTGGTGGTTATGAGTGCACCCGGAGACCCTTTGGAGTTGGCCCGAGAACAACTGGTTGAGGATCGACTGAAGCTCCAAGCCGCCCGACAAACCGGCATCGCGCCGTCCGAAGAAGGCGTCAACGCAGGTTTGGAAAACTTCGCCAAACGGGTGAACATGAAACCCGCTGACATGCTCAAGGCGCTTGCCGCCGAAGGCATCTCTGAAGAGGCTCTGCGTGATTTCATCATTTCGCAAATCGCTTGGGGCGGCGTGGTGCAATCCCGATTTGGGGCCAACGCGGAGGTCAGCGAAGAAGAGATCGACCGGGCCATAGCGCAAAGCAGCGGCCAAGGTGGTGTGCGGGTACTTTTGTCTGAAATCATCATTCCTGTGACCCCGCAAACCCGCGCACAAGTCGACAGCCTCGCTGCACAAATTTCGGAGCTCAAGAGCTTTTCCGAATTTGAATCCGCCGCTCGCATTTATTCCGCTTCCGGTACCAAAGATCAGGGCGGTCACGTGGATTGGATGAATGTCACCAACCTGCCAGCGCCGCTGCGTCCGGTGGTCACTGCCCTGCGCAAGGGTGAGGTTTCCCCTCCTCTGCAACTGCCCAACGCCGTGGCATTGTTTCAGCTGCGCGGCATTGCCGAAACCGGCCGCAGTGCGCCACGCTACTCTGCAGTGGATTACGCAAAGTTCTATGTTCCAGGCGGTCGCACAGCCGATGCTTTGGCAGAGGCCGCAAAAGTGCGCGCATCTGTCGATAAATGTGATGACCTTTACGGCGTGGGCTTTGGGTTGCCAGCAGAGCGCCTATTCCGAGAGACCCAAAAACCCAACGAAATCCCCCGAGATGTGGCCATCGAATTGGCAAAGTTGGACGACAATGAAATCTCGACCAACCTGACCACCGCAGACGGTCAAAATCTCATCGTTTTGATGCTCTGCGGACGGACTGCTGAAATTGGCTCCGAAGAACTATCTCGCGAGGACGTCGCGCAATCCCTGCGAAACCTGCGTTTGGAAAGCTACGCCAACAGCTATCTCAGCCAGCTGCGCGCCCAAGCCCGGATCACAGAAAAATGACCGGCGCGCCCATTGCGCTGACCTGTGGGGAACCGGCTGGTGTTGGGCTGGAGATTGCCGAAAAGGCTTGGTTGGCACTCAAAGATGAGCTGCCCTTCTTTTTGATTGCAGACCCGACCCACCTGCCCGGCACAGTGCCGCATAAACTGCTACAAAGCCCGCAAGAGGCGGCCAAGGTCATGGCTGATGCGCTGCCTGTGTTGCCACATCCCTTTGCCGCAGCCCGCACACCAGGCACAGCGCTGCCGGAAAACGCGGATGGTGTGGTGGACGTGATCGCTCAGGCTGTTGACCTGGCCATGGAGGGCGAAGCCAGCGCCATCTGTACGCTGCCAATTCACAAAAAAGCTCTCAAAGACGGCGCGGAGTTCCCATATCCGGGCCACACCGAGTATCTCGCTGCATTGGGCGGCGTCGACAATGCTGTCATGATGTTGGCGTCTGATATGTTGCGCGTGGTGCCCACCACCATCCACATCCCGTTGTCCGAGGTGCCTGCCGCGCTCACACCGGCGTTGCTGGAAGAGACCCTTCGCATCACTGCCAAAGGTCTGCAAACCCAGTTTGGCATTGCTGTCCCCCGCATCGCGGTTGCCGGCCTTAATCCTCACGCCGGCGAAGGTGGCGCGATGGGTCACGAGGATGCCAGCGTCATTGCGCCGGTGCTTGAGAGCCTGCGTCGTGAAGGTTTTGACATCACAGGCCCCTTGCCCGCCGACACCATGTTCCACGCCGCCGCCCGCGCGCGCTACGACGTGGCTGTCTGCGCCTATCATGATCAGGCGCTGATACCGATCAAAACGCTGGATTTTGACGGCGGCGTAAACGTCACCCTTGGATTGCCTTTTATTCGCACTTCTCCAGATCACGGCACCGCGTTTGACATTGCCGGCACTGGCCAGGCCAATCCGTCCAGCACCATTGCCGCGCTGCGTATGGCGGCACAGATGGCACAAAGCGCTTGACCCTTCATTTGGCCGGAAATATCTCCGCCAAAGGCACACATCTGCGGCTCAGCCGCCAAAACCCAAGGCTAATCCCATGAGCGCCATTGATGATCTTCCCACTCTTCGTCAGGTGATCGACACGCACGGCCTGTCCGCGCGAAAGTCATTGGGTCAAAACTTTCTTCTGGATCTCAACCTCACCGCCAAAATTGCCCGCCGCGCAGGTGATCTCACCGATTGTGATGTTCTGGAAATCGGCCCAGGTCCCGGTGGTCTGACCCGCGGCTTGCTGGCGGAAGGTGCGCGCAAAGTTCTTGCGATTGAAAAAGATGAGCGTTGCATGCCCGCTTTGGCCGAGATCGCAGCCGCCTATCCGGGACAGCTCGAAGTGATCAACGGCGACGCTCTGGAAGTGAACCCGTTGGCCCACCTCACCCCGCCTATCCGTGTTGCCGCGAACCTGCCTTACAACGTGGGCACCGAGCTGTTGGTACGGTGGCTCACACCCAAAGAGTGGCCGCCATTTTGGCAAAGCTTGACCTTGATGTTCCAGCGTGAAGTGGCTGAGCGCATCACCGCTCAACCCGGTTCAAAGGCTTACGGGCGTCTCGCAATCTTGTCTCAATGGCGCGCTAACGCCAACATCGTGATGTCTCTGCCGCCCGGTGCGTTTTCGCCACCTCCCAAAGTGCATTCTTCTGTGGTGCACCTTACGGCTTTGTCGGAGCCGCGCTACCCGGCCGATGCGGCAACACTGTCTCGTATCGTAGCTGCTGCGTTTAATCAGCGCCGTAAAATGTTGCGCGCAGCACTTAAGGGCCAAGCACCTGATATCGAAGACCGTCTGATTGCTGCTGGCATCAAACCCACGGACCGGGCCGAAGTGGTCAGCTTGGAACAATTCTGCGCTTTGGCGCGTTTGATGAAGAACAGCTAAAGCCAACCAAGCACGCCACAGACAGATGTCGTAGAATCGCCAAACCTTGGCGGGTTCTCTCAAGCTGGCCGCTCATTGACTCCCCATATCTGTACCACGCAACAAACTACGACTGTCCATTAGCAACCCTCCTTGATGTGACACCGCTGTAAGTTGTGCGAGCCCTGACGCCTGCACCCCAATTCCCTCTTCCTCCAGTTGGGTGCGGGCGTATTCCGAAATGTCGAACCCTGGCAACTTGTCAAGGATTTCCCCATCTCAATTGAGATAAGTTTTCTATAATTCACAAAGGCTTGAGGCCGTTTGAGGGAGGCTAGATTTCAGGTGAAACTGGTTCGGTCTCATTTCAATTACGCTGCAACCAGCCACTTGGAACACCCCTGACTTGCCACTTATCAGGCCAAGCGTGTTGCGCCACAGGTCGCAAGCCTTCTGTGGATACAACGTCTGGCTGAGTGGTGACTTTCTCAACTTTCCCCCTGCCCGGCGCTGCAAGTCGCGGGCACCTTTGAAACAAATTTGAAGGCCATAACTGGATTGGTCTTTACGCAGAATGCGAGGACCCATTGGCCAAAGATATGCTCCCACTTCAACCGCCTGATGAAACGCTCGTGTACAGCACACGGTCGGCAAAGTTGGTTTTGGAGAGCAGCAACACAGAATTGGCGCAAAATCCAATCTTGCTGATCCCCGGGCCGACACATGTGGATTTTGAACAAGCCAAATACCTGGTCCAAGAGCTCTTGACCGTCCGATCTCAGTCTGGGCCGCCAATCTACCTTCTTCAATGGAACAGCTTCTGGCCCGAGCACGGCCAATTTAGATTTGCTCCCATGATGCGAGAGATGCATGAAAGTGCGCAACATCTTGCGAAAATATCTGGCCCGCCCAACCTACTCACTCTCGGAGCTGGCGCTCTTCTTATGTTGCGCGCCGCCGCAGACCCACGAGGAATGCCAAATGCGAACTCCTTTTCCAGCCTGAGTTTTTTCCGGCCGACCCTTGAAGTTCAAGGACGAGCTCCGAGATTTCGAACTCCTTCATTACCCAAAAAAGTCAGTGTGATAGGGGGTGATATTGATGTAAATTCCAGATACCACCCCTTGTTCAAACGACTGACGGGCAACCCCATTGATCTGTTTGTTGTGAACGACAAACACTGGTTTGTCCGTACTACGTATTCGGCTGTTGAGAAAGGTGCGCAAACACCGCCTGAAATTGGCTTTGCTGGGAATTGGGTGAACAGTTGGCTTGACTGGCTTCCCGATAGGGAAGTGCGCCGCTAGCTGGCCTATACGTCTATTGGCCTTTTGGAAAAACTTGGGTTTCCGAAGGACCTTACTTGCCCTTGAAGCGCAAGTAAGCCGCCCAAGACGCCTTCCTTTTTGCCAAGGCTCTGGGCGACGCGCAGTCCCCGATCCAAGGCGGCAGACACCTCGTCTTGATGCAACTTCGTCACAGCAATGGTCACCAACCTGGTGCCCAAATCACTGTCCAATTGCTGGCTCTCTGCCGTCGCACGTACAATGCCATGATGGCTTGGCAGATCAACCGCATTGGCAATCACCGTTGCCGCCACATCGGCCAAAGCCGCGGAACCTGCCAACACTGAGACGGCATCCGCGATGCCAAAGGACAGGCTGCGCCCCCGCCATCCAGAGGTCGCCACCCCACGAACACTCCCGCGCCCGTGTAACGTTGCGCGGGCGATCCCCCCACCGATGTCGGTCACCATGACGGCCTCACCTTCAAGCACCAAGGCAATATCGCCACCGTTATTGACGTATGCCTTGGTCACGTTGGGAGTCTCGGAAATGACCTGTGCAATTTCATCAGCAACCGCTCCAGCAACCGCCGCCATCGGTGTCACGAAACTGGGCAAGTACCGCGTTACCGCTTCATTCATTACCCTTGCAATATCGCCTCGAAAACATGTGTTGTTTGAGGCCGGTTGGCGAAGGTCAGGTAGTTCGTCCACCAATTCCTGAAGCACGGACTGAAATCGCGTCGCCGCTCTTTGATAGGCTTCCGCCTTGCCAGACCCCCATATTTCTATAACCAAATCAATGGGCCCATGGTGCAGATGCATGCGCTTACCATCCGGTAACCAGGAAATCTGAGCGCCATTTTTCATGGCTTGGGCAATTTGGTTGGGACAATATGTGTCGCCTTCGCATATTCACCACCGGTGGTCAAAATATCCTGGATGTCTCGGATGTGCGTTATATGTCCCCCCAGTTCTTCATATACGCCACGTGGCACGGTGAATTCCAACGGTGCCACAATGGCGGGCGTCGGCACCATTCCAAACGCACCTTCGGGCATCTTGGTCACATCGGCCATCAGCGTGATCCCGCCCCCTGGCCAGACATATGCGTGTGTGCCTCCAACAGTGACTTCGGCCTGCCCGCTTTGCACCGCGCGAGTGAGCTTTACAGGATTTTGCGTCACGCCAGAGCGCAGTGATCCACCTGCCCCCCCCATGAACATCACTGTGCACATTGCCGGTTCACAGTTTTCTGCAATCAACGCGACAGACGGTTTTAAAGCATCCGGCATTTCACATTTTTGAGGAACAAGGTTGGCATCCAATTTGTAATAGGCAGCGTGTTCGCCGGTTGTGCTCACCATAAACAGCGTCAGCCCGTCACGCGCGCCTTTCTCCGCTCGCCATGGTCCAAGAATATCCAGTGGATCCACAATATCTGTGCCGCCCCAGCCCAAGCCAGGGTCCGCCACCTGAAAATATCGTCCGGGTGTGCTGCGGCGGCCTTTGATGCGAATGCCGGTGCTTGGCCAGTCGATGACCTTGCCTGCTTGGTGCTCACTGACAACGCCAGTGATGTGGTCATCCACAACAACAACTTCGTCGACCAACCCTTTCCACTGGCTTGCAAACATACCAATCGTGGCAGACCCGCACCCAACACGCATACGAGCTTCTTTGTGTCCGTCAACAATCGGCGCCGCCCCGGCTTGCACCACCACCTCTGCACCATTTTCGACGGTCAAGTCCACGGGGGAGCGGTTCAACAGGTCCAGCAATACGTCACAGGTCGCGCGCCCTTCTGCTTTGCTGCCTCCAGTCAAGTGATCCACTCCGCCTAGGCTCATCATTTGGCTGCCATACTCGCTGGTCACCATCAGCCCTACGGCCTCACCTTGATGGCGCACCACCGCCCCCTCCACACCCAAATGCCGATCCGTGTCGATCTTCACTTTCACACCACAATAGGAAAAAATAGCCTCGGTCACGACGGTCACACAATCGACACCGTCAATTTCCCGGCTCACCAAAAACGGTGCTGGCTTAAAATCCGGATAGGTGGTGCCCGCCCCCACTGCGGTGACAAACAGATCATCGGTCGACAACCCATCGTGCCAATCGCGCCCCAAAAACGGGCGCACGTCCGTGCCAGCCTCGATGGCCCGGTCCAAAACCGTCAGCGGATCACACCGTATGATTTCTCCATTCACATTGGCGTAGCGGTCACATGCGCCAATTCGACCCTCCGCAATAAAACACATCACCGGACAGGCATCACATCGGATCTTCTCCTCGCGCTGTCTCGGTGACGGGCTCATGGCTTGGCGGCCTTTAACGCTGCCAACACCCGATCCGGTCGGGCAGGCAATTGTGTCAGAACAGCCCCCGTAGCATGGCGTATCGCGTTGAGTATTGCCGGTGCTGTCGGGATCAGCACATGTTCCCCCAACCCTTTGGCGCCCATCGGTCCTTCCGGATCAGGCACCTCAATCAAATGCGACACCACCTCCGGCACATCCCCGATCGTGGGGATCAGGTAATCATGCAGGTTCTCCGTGATGCCTGGGTGAAACTCTTCCATCAACGCCATGCCAAGCCCCTGGGCTATTCCACCTTCGATCTGACCTTCCGCAAGCAATGGGTTGATCACTTTGCCCACATCATGTGCCGCTGTGACTTTTAAGACCTGCACGGTCCCAAGCGCCAAATCCACTTCCACCTCAGCCAATTGCGCCCCGTAGCCGTAAACTGCATAAGGCGCGCCCTGCCCGTCTTTATCCAGCGCTTCGGTTGGCGGATCGTAGCGCGCCTCAGCCCAAAGCACATAGCCATGCGCGTCCTCTGGCAGTTCTTGCAGCGATACGTCTCGCCGCACCGTGCCGTCAATCAAGGTCAGCACGGCCCCCGATAGGGACATCTGAGAGTGCGGACCAACGTTTGCGAGTTGCAAAGCCTTAGATCGCAACGCCTCGGCTGCCAACACAGCTGCTTTGCCGCTCACCACGGTTTGGCGGCTGGCCGACGTTTTGCCGCAATCCGGCGTCACGGCCGTATCTGCATCGATCAGCGTGACATGATGTACCGGAACCCCAAGCGCATCCGCCGCCAACTGCGCAATCACCGTGTTGGCCCCCTGGCCAATATCCATCGCCCCTTGATGCAAACAAATCTTGCCGTCTGCTGTGATCCCGATGCGCATGGTGGACGGGTTTGGCAAGGCTGTATTCCCGCAACCGTACCAACAGCTTGCAACGCCTATTCCGCGTGCTTTCTCTTTCGTCGCCGCGTTAAAGCCCGCCACCGCAATCAGAGCGGCATCCCACCGCGACTGCAATGCGTCCAAACAAGCCCCAATTCCCACTCCAGATAGCTCTTGGCCGCAAACCGTGGGCACACCATCCGACAGTGCGTTCAACCGCCGGAACGCCAAACTGTCCATGCCCACTTGATCTGCCAACTGATCCAACAGCTGCTCCTGAAGCGCTGCTGCTTGTGGCACGCCAAAACCCCGAAACGCGCCGGAAACAGGCCCATTTGTGTGGATTGCGCGCGCCTCGGCCTCATAGTTTGGCACAATATAGGGTCCGCTGGCATGCACCGGCACCCGCACCGCAACGGTTGGCCCCCAACTGGCATAAGCGCCGGTGTCAAAATCCCCGTCAAACGTCATCCCGACCAGCCGTCCGTCGATGTCCGCGCCAATCCTGGCCTGCATCTCTGCCGGATGGCGTTTGGTACTCGCCATCATGCTTTCGCCGCGAGAATAAACCATCGCACTTGGGCGCCCGGTTAGCAACGTCACCAAACCGACCAAAGGCTGCACCGTCACATCCAGTTTGGCGCCAAAACCACCGCCCGTGGCCGCAGGTCGAATGCGCACTTTTTGCGTCGGTAGCCCCAAAACCTTGGCCGTCGTTTGTTGGTCCAAAACCGGCGCCTGCGTACAGGCTCGAATGTTGAGCACACCGCCGTCCATCCAAGCCAGACCCGCTTCCGGTTCAATATAGGCATGTTCCACATGCCCTGTTCGCAATGTGCCTTGCACAACATGCGCAGCATTTCCCAGCGAAGCCTCTGCGTCCCCTCGACGGACGACGCCTGCAATCAATTGGTTTCCAGCACGGTCCAAATGAAGTTGGCGGGCGCTTTCATCACGTGCTTCTGTTGCTGTCTCAAAAGAATAAGATGGTTCCCAACACACAGGAAAGCTGCCCAAATCCAAATTGGACACCACATCTTTGCCTCCGGCGACCAAAGCCACCGCCTCGCCGACCATACGGACCTCAGCCTCAGCCAACACCGGCTGGTCCGAAAACCGTTCAATCACGCCGAAGCAATTTTCACCAGGAATGTTCTTAGCGGTAAATACACGCACGTCATGCGTCTTGGCCCAGCCCTCAATATCGCCAAAGGCAAAACCTGCGGCGGCATGCGGACTGCGTAGAGCCCGCACCCAAAGCGCCCCGTCAGGAACAATATCTGCACCAAACGCCTCGGTTCCCATAACTTTTGCAGCTCCGTCCAGCCGCTCGACACGCGCGCCAACAGCTTTGCCCGCATCCGGTTCTGGTCCAGCACCACTGCCCGCCGCATCCAGAACCGCATCAATGATTTTTGTATATCCCGTGCAGCGACACAGCACCCCGCTCAGTGCCGCTTCCACTGCCGCTCTATCTGGCGACACATTCTGTCGTATCAATGCCTCCGCTGCCATCACCATGCCGGGCGTGCAAATCCCACATTGTGCGGCACCATGGCGCAAAAACGCGCGCTGCAACGCGTTTGGGCCAGCGCGTCCAACACCCTCGATGGTCTCAACCGAGCGCCCGGAGATCTGCGCCACAGGGGTTAAACAGGCACAGGTTGCCTTGCCATCCACCAACACAGTACACGCGCCGCAATCCCCGGCGTCACAGCCTACTTTTGTCCCGCGCAATTGTAAGTTATCCCGCAAGACATCGGACAAACGGCGCCCCATTGGCACGTCTATAGATTGGGGTTCACCGTTGACCTCAAAGGAAATCATGGGATCTCCTCAATCACATCGTGCACCGCGCGACGCACCAATTCTACGGCCGCGTCACGTCGATAATCCGCGTCGCCACGGACATCCGAGATGGGCGACAAAACGTCCCCAAACTTATCTGATTGTACCAATTGGACAGCACTCGAAAGTTCACACCCAACCAGCACATTTTCCAACGCTGACACGCGACAGGCGACCGGTCCACAAGCGCCGACAGACACAGCCGCGGCTTTGATCACTTTGGCCTCGACCTCAAGAAGCACGGCGGTCATTGCAATGGAAATCACCAAATGTTTGCGTGCCCCCAATTTTAAGAATCGGCTGCGTCCAACTGCACTTGCCTCCGGGATCAAAACAGACGTCACCACTTCGTCTTTCTCGCGTGAAATTTCTCTCGGGCCGGTCACAAACTGCGCCAATGGCACCTGACGAACCCCACGTTCGGACACCAATTCCACCTGCGCATCTAATGCTAACAATGGCGGCATCCCATCCGCCGCAGGGGATGCATTGCAGATGTTCCCCGCAACCGTCCCGGCATTTTGAACCTGAATGCCGCCAACCTCACGCGCGGCTTGTTTGAGCATGTCAAACGCGGCTGGCAGCGGTGCGTCACACACATCCCGCCAGGTTGTTGCGGCCCCAATTCGCCAACCGGTGCCAGTCTTTGAGATCCCGCGAAGCTCGGCAATCTGCGTAATATCCAAAACACTTCCGCACAGCTCTTGCGCTTCAGAGGCCGCAAACACATCAGTGCATCCCGCCACAAGTTGCACGTCTGACCTCGCCAAAACAGCGAGCGCGTCTTTCAACTTGCCGGGGCGATGGTAAATCCCCATGGTGACCTCTCAAATCGTCAGGGCGCGGCACAATAACTTGTGTGTATACCAATGGATTTTGCGGCAGCTTTTACGTGTCTGTCAACAAACCGCATCGATTGCCCGCAATAAGGCCACATATGATGACCTCCAAAACGCCCCCTTTGTCCGCGACCGCCGCTGCTGATGCATATGTATTGGACGATCAGGTTGGTTTTCTCATGCGCCGTGCGAACCAAAGGCATCTGGCAATTTTTTCGGAAGGTATTTCGGACCTGACCCCCACACAGTTTGCAGCTCTTGCCAAACTCTGTGAATTGGGCGCAGTTTCTCAAAACGCCTTGGGGCGTGCGACGTCCATGGACGGCGCCACGATCAAAGGCGTGGTCGATAGGCTGCGCCTCAAAGACCTGGTCGCGAGCACTCCGGACCCAGACGATCAGCGTCGCATCTTGCTCAAGCCAACTGCCGCCGGCTGGGATCTGTTTGAAGCGGTCGCACCGACGGCACATCAGATCACCCAAGACACGCTTGCCCCCCTGAATGACGCAGAGCAAACCATCTTCCTTTTGCTGCTTCAAAAGCTGACCTAACCTGCGTTTCCGTCGCCAATTTTGCACCTCCGCAATGCAGTCGCGATACAGACGCAATACCGACGTGATTTTTTGCGGCTTCAAACGCCAAGATGCCGTGCCAGTTTTGTCGGCTCTGACGCCACCTCGGCACGGGTCAAGACACCGCGCATCCGCCCATTTTCCAACAACACCACTTGATCTCCCAACTCCGTTATGGCGTCCAGTCTCTGCTCCACCAATACCACGGCCACGCCCTTATCACGCATCTGCTCCGTGGCATCGCGGATGGACGTTATCATCGACGGTTGAAGCCCCTCTGTCGGCTCGTCAAGCAGCAAGACTTTTGGCCGCAAACACATGGCGCGGCCCATCGCCAACATCTGTTGCTCACCACCGCTCAACGTTTTTGCACGTTGTCTGTATCGCTCGTTAAGCCTCGGAAAAAGCGTCAAAACTTCCTCCAATACCCGGGCATCCTTACCGTTCGTCAACCGTCCGACTTCTAGGTTTTCCGCGACCGTCATCTCTCCAAACAAACGGCGCCCTTGTGGCACGTAACCAATCCCCGCACGCGGCACCTCGTGTGGTGGAAGATCTGATAAAACAGCGCCTTGCCATGTGACTTGACCAGCCATCAACGGCAACAGCCCCATGATGGATTTTACAGTGGTGGTTTTCCCGGCCCCATTGCGTCCCGTAAGGCAGAGAATTTCACCTGCCGTGGCAACAAATGACACCTCGCGCAACACTTGTGCGCGCCCATAACCTGCAGACACCCCTTCAAGCCGCAGCATGGCCACCCCCAAGGTACGCCGCCTGTACAGCAACATTGGCTTTGACGTCGTCTGGAATGCCTTCAAACAAGATCTTACCCGCGTCCAAAACAGTCACAAAATCAGACACTTGCATGACCACATCCATATTGTGTTCGATCAACAGAACTGTAGTTGTTCCAGCCAGTTCCAGGATCAGCTGATTGAATGCCGCAACTTCACCGTCCGCCAATCCTTGCGTCGGTTCGTCCAAAATCAACAGCTTTGGCGCCTGCGCCAGCCCCATTGCAATTTCCAACAACCGCTGATGCCCATAGCTCAAATCTCCAGCCTCTTCGGAGCGGTGATCAATAAGGCCCACGCGCTCCAGTGATGAGTTTACTGCGTTCTCCACATCGGACCTCCCCGACACTGTCCGGCGTGCAGCCAAAGCCACATTTTCCCAAACGCTCAAGTTCGAAAAAATCGATGTGATTTGAAAGGTATAGCCCATACCCGCCGCAATACGTTTATGGGCAGGCCACGCGGTCACATCGCGATCATCGAAGATTACAGTGCCTGCCGAAGGTGCAGTACGCCCACTTAACATACCAACAAGTGTGGTTTTGCCAGCGCCGTTGGGGCCAATCAATGCACGAACTTGCCCTTCAGGAATTTCAAGCGTCACGTCCTCTACAGCCATCAAGCCGTTGAATTCTTTGGTTAGTCCCTGAGCAGATAACAAACTCACGGCAGCCACCTCCAGAAGCGGCGTCGCAGCTCGCCCAAAAGCCCCTGAGGCGCAAAAAGCGTGAGGCAAACCAATACAACCCCAGCAATCAGCATATAGGCGGTGGTTAGGCCAGAACTGAGATCAATAAGGTAGAACATGAATGCTGTGCCAACCAAAGGGCCAAGGACAGTACCCGCTCCACCCAAAAGCACCCAAAGCAGGGGGAATATCGAATACTGGACCGATGCAAATGACGCCCCTACATAACCAAACAGCAGCCCATAGGCGGCGCCTGACAAAGCGGACAACGTGGCAGATAAAACAACCGCCACAAGCTTATACTTCGCCACGTCATAGCCGAGCATCCGCGCCCGTTCTTCATTTTCACGAATGGCGACAAGCACTTTCCCAAACTGGGACTTAACCACGGAAAGACACATCACAAATGACACGCAACAAATTGTAAACGCGAAGAAATATCTATTTCGGGGATCCGAAAGATCTTGGCCAAGAAACACGCGATCCGCCTGCGCAATAACAAACCCCTCGTCTCCACGTGTGTAGGCGCCAAAATACAAAATAGTCAGATACCCGGCTTGGGCAAACATCAGGGTGACGATCATAAACGCCACCCCTTCCGTACGCAGCGCCAAGACCGCAACCAGACCGCCAATCAGAGCGCCAAGAAAGACACCGCCCCCCAAGGCAAGCCCAGTGCCAGCACCAAACTGCGACATAGCAAGGCCCATCCCGTATAGGCCAGCCGCAAAAAACAGAGCATGACCCAAGCTTAGTAGACCCGTGTATCCAAACAACAAATTGTATCCAGCGGCATAGCTTGCCAAAACCATGATGCGTGCCAGATTGCCGTGGTGATAGGCCGGCAGCACAAATTGCAAAGTGAACAGTGCAACCAACACGCCACCGTGAAGCAGCAGCGATTTTCTCATGTCACCGCTCATGTTCGCTTGGCTCCAAATAGACCTTGCGGACGGAACACCAACACCATCGCGACCACCAACGTGGCGAGAATTTTGGCCAAGGTTGGGGAAAAGAAAACCGAAATTATTCCATCAGATAACCCAATGAGAAGCGCCGCCAATACGGTGCCCGGAAAACTGCCCAAACCACCAATGATCACCACAATGAAGCTCAGCAACAACGGGTCTGCACCCATCAGATAGTGGGCTTGCTGGATCGGCACAATCAACACTGCCGCCAGCGCGGCCATGGCTGCCCCAAGCCCAAATACCATGGCATAGATCCGCTCCACGGGAATCCCAAAAGCCAGCGCCATGTCACGGTCCTGTTCTGTGGCACGCATCAAAAGGCCGAGCTTGCTGCGCGTCATCACCAGCCAAAGTGCGATCAAGATCACACCCGCAGCGCCGATTACAGCCAGCTTGTAACTGGTGATCGACAATCCCCAGGGCCAATAGAGGCCAATCTTACCGTCAACAAATTCAAACCACGGCAGGGCGATGCGTGTGTTGAACGGAGGTGAAACCGGTCGCGCATCTGGCCCATACGTCATCAGCGTAACCTGCTGTAAAATATATAAAATACCGATGGTCGCGACAATTGTTCGCTCTGGATCATAGTCAATCCGTTTGAGAACTGTCATATCCGTGACCGCGGCCAACACGCCAACCAGAACGGGCACAACAATTAGGGCTACGGCAAATCCGACGGCCGCAGTGTCGCCCACCATTTGTGTCACCCACCACGCCAAAACCGAACCAAGCATAAAAAATTCGCCGTGCGCCACGTTCACAACACGCATGACGCCAAACACCAACGCCAAGCCGGAGGCGGTTAACGCCAATACCGCCGCTGTGACCGCACCTTCCAAGGTGGCGAGCATCAAATATGGCCCGAAATCCATCTATCCCCCTACCTCAAAGTGGGCGCGACATACCCGCCGCGCCCAAGCTCTCATCAGAGCGTTTGTGTGGTGTAATCCACCTCATCGGGATAGAACGTGTCTTCAATCGACGTGGTGTGTACCAAGAGCAATTTTCCATCGACGACTTTGGTGATGTACTGGTGCCCAAAGACTTGGTGCGTCTTGCCGTTGAAGATCTTCGCCCCCTGCGGATGTGCGTTGGAGTGTGGCAGGTCAGTCATTGCCTCAACCGCTTCAATTAGCGCCGCGCGATCCTTTGGCCCCTGGTATCCAGCACTTTCCATCCCGGCTTTCACCACATGTAAGGTTTCCCAACAGCCAAACATGTGGGCATAGGTCGACACATCTTTGGGATCACTGATTGAGGCCCCGTTTGCGTCAACGCCAACCCGCTCCCGGAAGAATGCGTCATAGTCGGACTGATCGTCCTGCGCATATCGTGGGTTGCCCTCCCAGAAGTAGGTGCCGTCAAGGAACTCGAGCCCCGGACTGCCAATGTCCACAGCTTCCAGGCTGTCGATAAATCCAAACATCTCAGGACGTTGTGGCCCAAAGAACTCACCCAATTCCTTCACAAAGGTCAGCACAGCCGGCCCAACCATCACGTGATAAATCACTTCGGTGTCCCGAGGAATTTTGGGGAAATATTTGGTGAACGACGTTTCGGTTGGCGGGATTGCAATGTGCTCCAGAACTTCGCCGCCCTGTGCCTCGATCGCGGCTGTGAAATAATCCCGGTGATCATGACCAAACGCAAAGTCTGGGAAGATCATCGTGACTTTCTTGCCAAGGTTGTCCGCCACAAACGGCGCCATGGCCTGCACCTGACTTTTCACATCTGTGATGCCAGGCTGCAGTGTGTAGCGGTTCAACATGCCGCTTGCGACATGGTGCCCTTCAGAAACCACAAAATATGGCAATTTCAATTCGCCCGCGCGCGGCGCAGATCCAATCACCACGTGGGAAAACAGTGTACCAAATCCGATGTCACAATTGTGCTGTGTCGCAAATTTTTCGACAACTTCGGCGCCACGCTTTGGATCGGTCCCGTCATCCTCAGAGACAATTTCCAAGGGTCGCCCATTGATGCCGCCTTGCTCATTGATCAAAGCTGCGGCTGCTGACGTTGTGCGATCATACCACCGGCCATAGGCCGCGCCGATGCCAGTCCGGTGCACCTGAAAACCCACTTTAATTGGTTCAGATGTTTGCGCGCCGGCGTATCTGGCCCAAAGCGGCACTGTCGCGGCAGCGGCCCCGCCAAGCGCCAGAGTTTTGAGCGCGTCACGGCGCGTAGGTCGCGCCCCTGTTGCTGGTACGGTCTTGGATTTGGTCATCACTTTACCCCCTGTGTTCACATGGTCTGTGACCGAAAATTCCGTTACTCTTCACACTTGTTAGAGTGCGAATGAATGACGGTTCTGTCTAGAGGGCGCGTGTTGTGTCAGAAGCCGCGCGGAGATGCAAGCAGCCAAAGCCCAAAAAAGGTGTAGCAAATCATAAAGATAGCAATAGGCACTTGAGACAGTAACGCGGCGCGCCCAGATCCAAAGTGCTGCACGGCCACCGCGTGTGCGAGTAAAACCGCTACAATATGGCCAATCACTACGCCACCCGCCTGGCACAGCCACAGCACACGCACGCTGTCCTGCGAATTAAAAAATCCGGTGGTCACATAGACCTGCCCAAGACCAAGAAAGTCCTGTCCCGTTGCCCAGGGATCGGTTGCAGCGATTAACGCATATTGCGCCTCAACAAGGAAGCTCGAGAAGTAATGTGCAAAATGATAGCCAAGCGCGATGGGCAGCACAGTTGGCGCAAACAGGCAAAACGCACGGCCCAGCCCAACTTCCTTGATCCGACCAATCCTTAGCCCCAGCCAAAGAGTTCCTGTAAAGACCGCTACAAGCAAAACGTTGCTAACAGCCACCCCCCCCAGAGTTTGCCACACAACAGCAGAACGACCAGGGAACTCCAGTGGGTTAAGACCCAGTTGTGCCAACCACCAGAACGTTTCATTCACCCCATCAAAGCTTCCGCTGGCAAGCACCAAGAGGCTCAAAAGAGCCATGCCAAACGGCATGACACGCCCGTGCAAAATCTGCCAACCCCAAAGCCCAGCGGCATTACGTTGGGACACGCGCCCAAATGGAGCCAACTGAGCATAGAGGCGCATGACCATGCCAATGCCCTCTGCGCGACGTTCCCAACGTGGTCCAAATAGGACTATACCGGTGAAGTGTATGCCCCAGTAAATCGCCACCGCACGCGCCAATCGTGCCGGGTCCGAGGGAGCTGTGTCAGCAAGCAGAAAAGCGACAAACGCAAGAAACGAGAAGACGCCCAAAACATGCCCAAACTGACGTGGAAACCGAAACAGAGGCTGTTGACCCAAGATCGCGCGCAACAGCCAAATCAGTCCTGACCATGGATTGATCCACCTCCAAAGGTCTCCAAGTAACCCTTGCAAAAACACCAACCCAACCCACCAAACAGTCCAAATCACCAGCGGCATGGGATTGGCAAGTGGATCGCGTGGTCCCTCCAGCCCAATGTAGATCAGCCAAAATAGGAACATGCTGGATAGCAGGCTGGTTATCTTTGGGAGAACCCAACCGTGGCGGCGCCATAACGTCACCGGGCGGAACAGATCTCCAACCACTGTGTCGGGCACCAATGCCAACATCGCAACAGTCAAAGCCACCGCCAAGACGCCTGATGCAATGTAAATGTCTGTAGGCAAAAGCAACACAAATCCGCCTTCGGACGTGTGCGCCTGCGCCTGCCCTGAAACCATTGTAACACCAGCAAACACAGAGGCGACGGCAAAGAACCGGTGCTTGAAGGTGTGGTGTGAGTGAGACATCGTGGTGATCATGCGGCGACTATAACGACGGGTTAAAGAGATGAAAGCGCGAAAGGTTTTGGGATTTTTGCTACTTGTTGGTGTGGTTGCAGCGGGTGGATACACGCTTTTGAAGCCCAAGCAACCGCCTCCAATTTTGCTGACCAATGCCAAGGCTGCCCCCCTCGAAATGGGGGCAAGCCAACTGGCTGTTTTTGTGTCAATTGAAAACTCTGGCCCATCGGACACGCTTCTCTTCGCAAGCGCGCCAGACGCGAAATCTGCAGCATTTAGTCAAACCTTCGGCCCTCTAGCGCTCCCGTCAGGTAGTACATCGGCGCTTGCCGCTGACGGGGTATTTCTCAAACTAAATGACGTTAGAGGTCCCTTGGATCACGGTCGTACCCTCCCAATTTCACTGACCTTTGCAAAAGCAGGAACACTCACAACACGTGCCCGCATTGTTGCATTTCGCAATCAAGGCAATGCGGCCAACTATGGTCTTTTTGGCATTGGTGATATTTGCCGCGTGGGCGACGGAGAACCCGCCCCGCACATTGAACTCGAAGCCTCCAAAATCGAAACAGGTTGGACAATCGACATTCTGTCCGATGACTTCGAGTTCACACCGGAGCTTGCCGATGGCCCTCATGTTCCAGGCACTGGCCACGGCCATATTTATGTCAACGGATTGAAACTTGGTCGGCTCTATTCTGCGTCCACCTCGATCGGGCACTTACCAGTCGGTCAGCACGAGATTCGCGTAACTTTGTCGACCAATGACCACCGTGCATACGTTGTAGGCGACAGCCCAGTCACCGCTTCGATTCAAATTCACAGCGATTGACAGACAAATACTCGTGCCTCCATCATTTGCGTGCAAATAGATTTGCACGGAGGATCGTTGGTGGCCGACTCAGAAGACGCGCAAGGCAACACCATTGTGGGTGTTGATGTTGGCGGCACATTCACCGATTTGGTGGCTCTGAGCCCAAGCGGGCTTCGTCTCGCCAAAGTACCCAGCACAATCGACAACCAATCCAAAGGTGTCTTGAGTGCGCTTAAGGCAGCCGACTGTGACATTGCCGCGTTGGACCTTATCGTGCATGGCACAACCACCACCACCAATGCCGTCTTGGAACGCAAACTTGCGCGCACTGGGCTGATCACCACCCAAGGCTTTCGTGACATTTTGGAACTTGGCCGGCGAACGCGACCACAGGCCTACGGCATGTTTGGTGAGTTCAAACCACTCATTCCCCGGGATCTCCGTCTTGAAGTGCCTGAAAGGATGGACTGCGATGGAAACATAATAACACCTCTCGACAATAACGCGGTAGCGAACGCAGCCAGATCTCTACTGGATCGGGGATGTGAAGCCGTAGTGGTGCATTTCCTGCACGCCTACGCCAATCCAACCCACGAACAACAGGCTGTAGAAGTCATTCAATCCCTTTGGCCAAATAACTACATAACCGCAGGGCACGCCTTGCTTTCGGAAAACCGCGAGTATGAGCGGGGTGTCACGGCGGCAGTAAACGCCTCTGTCCAGCCTGTTCTGAGCAAATACGTGGATCGGTTGGTTCGGGCCCTAACCGACAAGGGATACACACGCGACCTTCTGATCATGAACGGTAACGGTGGCATGGTCCGCGCCCAACACGTGGCCAAGGAGGCGGCAAAAACCGTGATGTCTGGACCTGCATCCGGCGTTATGGCTGCCGCTTTCACCGGACGCATGTGCAGCGAGCCAAACCTGATCACCTACGACATGGGCGGCACCTCAACAGATGTTGCCTTGATCCGTGACGCCACACCTTCGGTCTCAAATGAGATCGAAGTGGAATACGGTTTGCCAATTCACGTCCCTATGGTTGACGTGCGCACAGTGGGTGCTGGAGGCGGCTCGATTGCGCGGATCAACTCGGGAGGTCTGCTTGAAGTGGGACCAGAAAGCGCCGGTGCATCCCCAGGCCCGATATGTTATGGACGCGGCGGCACAGAACCAACAATCTCAGACGCCAACTTTCTGCTCGGCAGGTTACGACCACCCAATTTCTCCGGGACCGACGAAAGCAAAATTTCGCGTAATGTGCGTGGCGTTATGACGGGTCAACTGGCTTCCGCTCTAAACTGCTCTGCAGTGGAGGCCGCCGCAGCTGTTGTTCGCATCGCAAATGCAAAAATGGCCGGAGCAATCCGAATGGTGTCTTTGTCTTTGGGCGCAGATCCACGTGATTTTGCACTGTTTGCCTTCGGAGGAGCCGGCCCCCTGCACGCAGCAGATTTGGCAAGAGAACTTGATATCCCGAGAGTCGTCATTCCCGCCCGTCCAGGCCTCACCAATGCGTTAGGATGTGTGGTCGCTGATCTTCGATATGACTTTGTTCGCACCCTCAACATTCCATTGAGCACTCTTGGCCCCAATCAGATCGCCTCGGTATTCTCGGCTCAAATCGAACAGGGCAAATCCATGGTTTCCAAAGAAACCGTCACTTTGGATCGTATTGAGAGTATCCTGTCTCTTGATATGCAATTCACTGGCCAAACCCACCTTCTGCGGGTGCCGATCGACAACCCTGCCATAACAAATGCCGAATTGCAGAGCTTATTTGAACGGATTTACTTTGAGCGCTTTCACGTTGAACTCCCCAACATTCAGGCAACCGTGGTAAATGTGAACTGCTCGATAGTCGGCCACCGCCCACCACTCGACCTCTCACAGCTGCTTGATCGAAAGGCGCGCGCCGTCAATCTACGGGAGGCACAAACCAGCACCAGACCCGTCTTTTTCGACACCACTTGGATTGAAACGCCTGTCTTTTCGCGCGATGCCATGCCCGCGCACGTTTCGTTTTATGGCCCCGCCATTCTCGAGCAAATGGACACGACAATTGTTGTCCCACCCGGAGATCGAGTGACGTCAGACAAGGTTGGAAATCTGATCCTACACGTGGGAGGGGCTTTATGACTTTGGACCCAATCACCCTCACGGTGATACAAGCTGGCCTGCAGCAGGTGTGTGATGAAATGGATCTTGCCTTTTCTCGTGCCGCGTTCTCTCCGGTCATAGCCGAAGCCAATGACCGTTCTGACGGCATTTATGCTGCGGCTGATGGGGCATTGATCGCCCAGGGATCCGCCGGCCTGCCTGTCTTTGTCGGGACAATGCAGTATTCGACACGCACGCTCATTGAAATGATTGTCTCGGGTGACGTCGCGGCGCCAAGTCCCGGCGACATCTACATTGTGAACGATCCGTATCTGGGTGGTACCCACCTTATGGACGTGCGCTTTGCCAAGCCATTTTATCGCGACGGCAAAATCTTCTGTTGGCTTTCCAACACTGGCCATTGGCCGGATACAGGCGGTGCTGTACCGGGCGGCTTCTCGGCCTCTGCCACAGCTGTGGAACAAGAAGGTTTGCGCTTACCTCCCGTCAAACTGTTCAAGCAAGGCCTTCTGGACAAAGAGATTTTTTTCATCATTCGGTCCAATATTCGCGTCGCAGAGCAACGTATTGGCGATGTGCAAGCTCAGGCCGCGGCTCTACTCGTCGGCGAAACTCGATTGGCTGCCCTCTTGGACCGCTATGGCGACCATTCAGTTTGTGATGCGATCGATGAGTTAAACCAACGCGCCACGCAACAAATGCAGAATTGTCTTCATGACATTCCGGTCGGCACCTATGTTGCAAAGGCTTTTGTAGATAGCGACGGCGTGGTCAACAAACCACTGACCATTGAATTGTCTGTGGTCAAATCTGGCCACAACCTTGTTTTTGACTTCAGCGGCAGCAGCCCGCCTTGTCTGGGGCCTATGAATTCCGTCCGCGCCACCACCTACAGCGCCGTCTACCTCGCGATGCGCCATATCTTCCCGCATGTTCCTATGAACGCCGGCGCATTTAGGCCATTCGACATCACCGGAATTGAAAACACTTTTCTGGACGCCCAATATCCCCGCCCTGTCTCCGGATGTGCAGCCGAAGTCTCCCAACGCATAGCTGAGGCCGTGTTTGCAGCTTTGGTCGACGCATTACCAGACAAGGTCACCGCCGCCCCAGCTGGAACCAGCGGCAACTTCGCGCTTGGCGGTTTCGATCCCGACCGCAATCGCGACTATGTCATGTACCAAATTTCCGGTGGCGGTTATGGAGGGAATGCCGATCATGACGGTCTCACCAATGGCTGTTCAACCATCGGCATCTCCAAAGCCCCTCCCATTGAAATCATGGAACAGGCTTATCCAGTACTCTACCACCACTATGCGTTGCACGAAGGCTCCGGTGGCGCAGGCAAACACCGTGGAGGGTTTGGTCTAGATTATGAAGTAGAGCTGCGCCGAGGTCAGGCGAAGGCCAGCTTTGTCATGGACCACGGGCGATTTGGGCCACAAGGCGCATTGGGCGGCGCAGACGGCGGTCTTAACAAAGTGACGGTCCATCGAAACGGTATGGCCTACACACCTGAGCATCTTTCCAAAGAACAAGACATCCCTCTATGCGCAGGGGATCACGTACATGTCCAAACGCCCGGCGGTGGAGGTTATGGATCGCCCCTTGATCGCAAGCCAAGCCTTGTGCTCGAAGATGTACGCTTGGGGCGATATTCCGAACAACAGGCCAAAGACTTTTTTGGTGTTGTGTTCACCGGCACGCCTCCAATTGTTGACACAAATGCCACGCAGCTGCTACGCGCGAAAAAGCGCGCCATCTAATATGGCGCGCTTTAACGTGACCTATTAACACTGTGATTTAAAAGAAGGATTGCAGTCCTGTTTGAGCACGACCCAAGATCAATGCATGCACATCATGCGTGCCTTCATAGGTGTTTACAGTTTCCAGGTTCACCATGTGACGGATCACGCCAAACTCAAGGCTAATGCCGTTGCCGCCATGCATATCGCGTGACATGCGCGCAATATCTAGTGCCTTGCCACAGTTGTTGCGCTTGATGATCGACACCATTTCCGGCGCGGCTTTTGCCTCATCCATCAGACGGCCAACCCTCAGCGCGGCTTGAAGACCCAGAGAGATCTCGGTCTGCATGTTTGCCAACTTCAGCTGGAACAGCTGCGTTTGCGCCAGTGGCTTGCCAAACTGTTTGCGGTCCAGGCCATACTGACGCGCCGCGTGCCAGCAGAACTCCGCTGCCCCCATCGCACCCCATGCAATGCCATACCGCGCACGGTTCAGACAGCCGAATGGACCTTTCAGGCCTTCGACATTTGGCAGCAGAGCATCTTCGGACACTTCCACATTCTCGAGCACAATCTCACCGGTGATCGACGCGCGCAACGAGGCCTTGTGCATGATCTTTGGAGCTGAAAGTCCCTTGGTGCCTTTATCCAAAACAAAGCCGCGGATCTTGCCACCATGTGCGTCTGACTTGGCCCACACCACAAACACATCTGCAATTGGCGAGTTGGAAATCCACATTTTTGCACCATTCAGCACATAGCCACCGTCCACCTTTTTGGCAGTGGTTTTCATGCTGCCCGGATCAGATCCCGCATCCGGCTCGGTCAGTCCAAAGCAGCCAATCCATTCGCCAGACGCCAGTTTTGGCAGGTACTTCTTGCGCTGCTCTTCAGAGCCATAGGCGTAGATCGGATACATCACCAGTGAGCTCTGCACCGACATCATCGAACGATAGCCGCTGTCCACACGCTCCACTTCGCGCGCCACAAGACCGTAGGTAACGTAGCCAGCACCAATACCGCCGTATTCTTCTGGGATGGTGGTGCCCAACAGGCCCATCTCGCCCATCTCGGCAAAAATCGCCGGATCGGTCTCTTCCTGCTCAAACGCAGCGGTAACCCGTGGCGCCAGCTTTTCGTCACAATAAGCGCGTGCGGCATCCCGGATCATACGCTCATCTTCTTCAAGCTGGCTTTCAATCAGAAACGGGTCTTCCCAGTTGAACGAACCCAATTCCGGTTTGGACTGTGGTGCCAGATCCTTGGCCATGGTCTCTCCTTCCGTCCGCCTCACATAGAGGCGCAAAACATCAATTTCCGTTGTAGCCCAAAATGTCCGTCCCTGCCTCTACGTCAAGGCAACCCGTATCAAACGCCGCTACGTCGCGAAAACTTTCTTGCCTTCTATTGCGCAGAATATTGAGCATTGCTAGACCCAATTGATCAAAGTTTCGTTGCGTCCTGTTGGCACAGTGTATCACATCAACAGGCGCAACACGGAGGACCCGATGAGCGATCCGTTTGACGTAGGCGACCGCCTTAAAAAACTGCGCCTTTCCGCAGGATTGAGTCAGCGTCAACTGGCGCAATACGCTGGCGTGCCCCATGGTCAGATCTCGATGATCGAAACCAATCGCTCCAGTCCCTCTGTTGCCAGCTTGCGCAAGATATTGGGCGGCATGGGTATGTCTATGGGAGAGTTCTTTGAACCGGAAACCCATGCTCCAGGGCAAGTTTTCTTTGGTCCAGAGGCTCTCTCTGACCTTACGTCACAACTGGGCGCCGAGGCTTCGAAACTGACCCTCAAACAGGTAGGAAACGCCAAAGACCACGGCTTGCAGATCCTGCGTGAACACTACGCCCCAGGAGCTGACACCGGTGAAACCATGCTATCCCACCCCGCAAACGAAGGCGGCATTGTGCTCTCAGGCGAACTCGAAGTGACCGTGGGCCCCCAAACCCAAACCCTGCGTGCCGGGGACAGCTATCTGTTTGACAGCCGACAACCACACCGCTTCCGCAACATCTCTGACAAACCGGCCGAGGTGGTTTCCGCCTGTACGCCGCCATACCTCTGAAGGCTCCCCATGACCCCACTCAAAGGTCTTAAAGTTGTAGAACTCGCCCGCATTTTGGCTGGCCCCTGGATTGGCCAATCGCTGGCCGACCTTGGTGCTGAAGTTATCAAAGTGGAAGCTCCGCAAGGTGATGACACCCGAACCTGGGGCCCGCCCTTTATCGAGCGCGACGGCGACAAAACCGCAGCCTATTTCTACGCAGCAAATCGCGGCAAGACCTCCGTGGTCGCGGATTTCCGAACTGAGAAAGGCCGCGCCCAGGTGCTGGAACTGATCAAAGACGCCGATATTCTAATCGAGAACTTCAAAGTTGGCGGGTTGAAGAAATACGGTTTGGACTACGACACGCTATCCCAAGTCAATCCGCGCCTGATCTACTGCTCGATCACCGGCTTTGGCCAAACTGGCCCTTATGCCTCCCGCGCTGGCTATGATTTCCTGTTGCAGGGCATGTCTGGCCTGATGTCGATCACCGGCGAGCCAGAACGCCAACCACAAAAGGTTGGTGTCGCGGTCACGGACGTGGTCACGGGTCTCTATGGCACCATCGGTATTCTTGCCGCTGTGGAGCAACGCCATGCCACTGGCAAAGGCCAACACATCGACATGTCTTTGTTGGATTGTGCCACGGCCATGCTCGCCAATCAGGCAATGAACTACCTGGCCACCGGCGACAGCCCAAATCGCAAAGGCAACGCACATCCCAACATTGCACCATATCAAGTGGTGCCCACATCGGACGGCCACATCATCATTGCGGTGGGCAATGACGGTCAATTCCAACGTCTTTGTGGCGTTCTTTCGCGTGGCGACTTAGGGGATGCACCGGACTATGCAACCAACCAATTGCGCGTCGCCAATCGCGAAGCGCTGACCAAACAGATCGAGCTGGAAACCAGTAAGTGGACATCGGAAAATCTGCTGTCCGCTTTGGAAGCAGCCACAGTCCCTGCTGGCCCGATCAACTCCATTGAGCAAGCGCTCACCGATCCCCAAGTCGAAGCCCGCGGTATGGTGGTTGAGGCCGAAGGCGTGCGGGGCTTGCGCGGTCCTTGGGTGTTCTCGGACGCAGAGCTGGCGATAAACCGCACCGCGCCTGTTCTGCCAAAACCTGAGACTTAAACCCCAAGGTACCTATCGGTCTCTTCTGGCCCCAAATCACCAAACGCTCCGGCCCAGACCGTGCGTCCCTTTTCAAGGATAACCGCACAGTCAGCCACCTGCCCCAATTCTTTTAGCGACTTGTCGATCGCAATGATCGCCATACCAGTCTCCGCTTTCAGCTTGGCCACAGCTTCCCAGATTTCCTGCCGGATCACCGGTGCCAACCCCTCGGTGGCCTCATCCAGAATAAGTAACTTTGGATTGGTCATCAGCGCGCGACCAATCGCCAACATCTGTTGCTCCCCACCGGAGAGCGAAGCTGCTGACTGATCACGCCGCTCTTCCAAGCGCGGAAACAGGCGACACACCGCCTCAAAGTCCCAAGCCCCTTTGCGGGCGGCCGCAATCAAGTTCTCGTGCACCGACAGATTTGCGAAACATCGGCGCCCCTCCGGCACCAAACCAATGCCCAATCGAGCAGCCTTATAGGACGGCAACGCCCCGATATCCTGCCCGCCAAATTGCACCGCGCCATCCGAGTTCTTGAGCATCCGGCACATGACTTTCACGGTGGTGGTCTTGCCCATACCGTTGCGTCCCATCAGCGCCAAAACTTCGCCTTCACCAACGCTCAACGACACATCAAACAGCGCCTGACTTGGACCATAAAACGCCGCGACATTTTTTAGCTCGATCAAACTCATGCTGGCACCTCGTCGCCCAGATAGGCCCGCCGAATTTCCGGGTTCACTTTGATTTCCTCTGGCGTGCCAGTTGCGATCACCTCGCCATAAACCAACACACTAATCCGATCCGCCAACGCAAAAACCGCATCCATATCGTGCTCGATCAACAGAATTGGTGCTTCTTTCCGCAACTCCGTCAAAAGCCCAATCATTTGTTGCGCCCCTTCCAAGCCCAGTCCTGCCATCGGCTCATCCATCAGGAAAGCTTTGGGTTTAAGGGTCAGGGCAACTGCCACCTCAAGCTGCCGTCGTTGACCATGACTCAAATCAGCAGTCCGTGTCGTTGCAAACTCAGCCAGGCCAACCTGCGCCAGTGCCGCCTTAGCGGCAGATACAAGCCGCACATCTTTCATGACCGGCTTAAAGAACGCCATCACATTGCCGCGTTGCCCCAGTGCTCCAAGCACCGCGTTTTGCAACACGGTGTGCTCCATGGCGAGCGACGAAATCTGAAATGTTCTCCCCAACCCTTTGCGTGCACGCTCTGCTGGTCCAACGTCGGTCAGATGCTCATCCATCAGGCTGACTGCACCACTATCGGAGGCCAAATGCCCGGTGATTTGCTGGATCAACGTCGATTTCCCAGCCCCATTGGGCCCAATCAAGGCGTGGATTTCCCCTTTGCGCAAATCCAATGACACATCGTTGGTCGCTTTGAGGGCACCAAAGCTTTTGAAAAGTCGATCTGTGCGCAACACCACATCAGTCATGGGCTTTCTCCCGACCTGCAAAGGCACCAATCAAGCCCCCCTTCGCAAAAAGCACGATACCGAGCAGCAGCGCGCCTAAGTAGACATGCCAGAACTCTGACAGACCCCCGAGCGTATGCTCCAGAAGAATAAAGATCATCGCGCCAATCACTGGCCCAAACAGACGCCCCACCCCACCGATGATGATGAAAATAATGATCTCACCCGACATCTGCCAACTCAGCATGGTGGGGCTGACAAACCGGTTGAGGTCCGCAAACAACGCCCCAGCCAGTCCGGTCACCGCGCCGGAAATCACAAAAGCCACCAGCCGAAGGTGGTACGGCTTCAGGCCAACCGACAACACGCGCGTCTCATTCTGCCGCGCCGCGCTTAGCGCCAAACCAAAGGCCGATTTGTGAATTGCATTCATCAGCAGCAACACCAGACACAGGATCACAAAACACAGGCCAAAGAACTGGATTGGCACCAGTGTGTTCAACCCCGGAAACCCGTTGCGCACATAGATCGATAGGCCATCTTCGCCGCCATAGGCAGGCCAGCTGATCGCGAAGTAGTAGACCATCTGCCCAAAGGCCAAAGTGATCATAATGAAATACACGCCTGAGGTTCGAAGGCTCAGTACCCCGATCGCCAGCGCCGCCAGCGCACTTGTCACCATCGCCACCAGCCAGATCACTGGCATCGATTTGGTTCCCTCGATCAGAAACGGTGCTTCCATAATTGGTGCGTAGGACTGTGCATGGCTCGCCAAAATTCCCATCGCGTAGCCACCAATTCCGAAAAACGCCGCATGCCCCAAGCTCACCAACCCGCCTGTGCCCAGTGCCAGGTTCAACCCAACGCCGGCCAATGCAAAAATCGCGGCCCGTGTCGCCAAGGTAATGATAAATGGCTCATCCGCCATCAACGCCCAAAGCGGCACCCCAAGCAGCACAGCTAATGAAGCAACGTTGATCCAAGTTTCGCGTGTCATCTTAGGCCACCCCATATAGTCCGCGAGGGCGGAACACCAAAACGCCTGCCATCAGGATATAAATCAGCATCGATGCCAACGCAGAGCCGACAGTCACCGCCGAGGATGGCTCCAAAAACAGTGCAAAAATCTGCGGCAACAAAATCCGGCCCATTGTATCCGTGAACCCCACCAAAAGTGCGCCAACAAACGCCCCTTTGATCGAGCCAATGCCACCAATCACAATCACCACAAATGCCAAAATCAGCACAGGCTCGCCCATGCCAACCTGAACCGATTGAATGGCCCCTACCAAGGCTCCTGCAAAGCCAGCCAAAGCCGCGCCAAGCGCAAAAACAAAGGTATAGAGCTTGGCAATGTCCACGCCGAGGGCAGCGATCATTTCCCGATCAGCCTCCCCCGCACGGATGCGAATGCCCACGCGTGTGCGATTGATCAGGGCAAACATACCCCCCGCCACCAACAGGCCAATCACAATAATTGACAACCGGTAAGCCGGAAACTGGATGCCACCTGGCAAGGTCACAGGCCCTGACAACACCTTCGGCACGTCGAGGAACAGCGGGAACGAGCCAAACATCCAGCGCGTGCCCTCCGAAAAAATTAGGATCAGCGCGAAAGTCGCCAGCACCTGATCCAAATGGTCCCGGTCATAGAGCCGCCGGATGATGGTCAACTCAATCAACGCGCCAGCCAGCGCTGCGGCGGCTAAAGAAGCCATCAAGGCCAGCACAAACGAGCCGGTTGCCGCTGCCACTGCTGCCGCTGCAAAGGCGCCAATCATGTAAAGCGACCCATGCGCCAAATTGATCAGTCCCATCACGCCAAAGACCAGCGTCAGTCCAGCGCTCATCAAAAATAGCATTACGCCAAACTGTAACCCGTTCAGCATTTGCTCTATGAAAAGTAGTATTGTCATGGCCCTCGTCCGGTGCCAAAGAAGCACCCCTCCGCCAAATGATCAGCGCAGAAAATTTCGGTTATTCAGGATATTAAAGACGGAACATCATGCACCTACCCCACCAGGATGCATGGAAGGGGAAGGCCATAAAGCCTTCCCAAAATCACTTACATCTTGCAATCTGCTGCATAGGCATCCGCGTGGTCGGACAGGCCGGTCGCAATGATCTTGTTGGTGTACACGTCACCTTCTTTGATCACTTCACGCACGTAGATGTCCTGCACCGGATGGTGGTTGTCGCCAAAGGCAAACTTACCGCGCACGGAGTCAAACTCCGCATCTTTCAATGCCGCACGGAAGGCATCCGCATCCGCAACATCCGCCTTGCCCATCGCAGAAATCAGCAGGTTAGCGGTGTCAAACCCTTGGCTCGCGTAGAGCGACGGCAGACGGCCATATTCGGCCTGGAAAGTTTCCACAAACGCCGCGTTGGTGGCGTTGTCGATGTCTTTGTTCCACTGGCTGGTGTTTTTCACACCCATTGCCGCGTCGCCTACCGCTTGCAGAATGCCTTGGTCAAAGCTGAACGCCGGGCCGACCAATGGCAGTTCCACACCGCTCGCGGCATATTGTTTCAGGAAGGAAATCCCCATGCCGCCTGGCAGGAAAAAATACACGCTATCGGCTCCGGACGCCCGGATCTGTGCAATCTCGGCTGCGTAGTCCGTCTGGCCCAATTTGGTGTAAAGCTCACCAGCCATCTCACCTTCGAAAAAGCGCTTGTAACCCGTCAGTGCGTCCTTACCGGCCGGATAGTTTGGTGCCAAAATGAAACTGTTCTTAAAGCCAGTGTCGTTTGCATACGCACCTGCCGCCTCGTGCAGATTGTCGTTCTGCCATGCGACGTTGAAGTAGTTTTTGTGACAGCCTTTGCCAGCCAATGGAGATGGACCAGCGTTTGGTGACAGGTAGAATTTGCCCTGCGCAGTTGCTGCAGGCACCACAGCCATCGCGAGGTTGGACCAGATGATGCCGGTCAAAATATCAACCTTCTCAGACTGAATCATTTTGTCTGCCAATTGCACAGCAATGTCAGGTTTGCGCTGGTCATCCTCGATAACCACTTCAAGGTCATCCCGACCGGCCTGCTGCACAGCCAGCATAAAGCCATCCCGCACATCAATCCCTAATCCTGCACCGCCGCCGGACAGTGTGGTGATCATTCCAACTTTCACATCTGCCTGCGCTGTTGCGCCTGCCAATGCCATCGCCGCAGCCAATGCCGCACTCCGCAACTTCATTTTGTCGCTCCCTGGTTCACTGTTTTCAATATGAACCTTGGGCGTTCTGAGGGCCGTCCGTCAATAAGCTGAAGCGATTTTTTTTAAGCTTAAAATATCTTCAAGCCTAAAATGTATTTTTCCGTACCTTTTCAGCGTATTGCTGATCGTGGTTGAAGTGTGGAATCGGCTCAATCTGTGAGGTTTCTGCGTTCGCACTATCCACAGGCGGGAAATTTATCGAGCTAACTCAACCGTATAAAAGGTTGATCCAGTCGGAACACCGGCCAAAAAAACGCCGGGGAAGCCCCGGCGTTTCTCAACTTACTATCCGCGTGACCACCAGCCACGTCGCTTCGGCTTTGGCGGAGCCGCCGGTTTTTCCGGCTCCATAGCCGGCTCTGGCTGTACTTCCACCACCTCAGGCTGGCGGCTGACTTCGGCCGCTTCTTCGACAGGAGCCTCAACAGTTTTAGAAGACTCGACGGCAGCCTCAGGTGTGGACACCTCTTCGGAGGCATTGGCGGGCTCTGGCGTGGCCGTCACTTCGACCGGCACGTCATCAGTTGCCTGTGGTTCCACCACTTCAGACGGTTGAGCTTCAGCTTCGGCACTGGCATCTTCTGGCGTCACATCCTCCGCAACGGTATCTTCACTCGCGGCTTCTGTTTTCTTGCCACGGGACCGGCTACGACGGCTACGGCTGCGCTTCTTTGGTTTCTCTTCACCTTCGGGCGTCTCTTCTACAGAGGTCTCAGAGCCCCCCTCGGACACGTCGCCACTTTCAGGTTGCTCGGATGCAGCTTCGCTGTCAGGTTTTGTTTCCCCGTCGGCACTGTCTTCACCTTCGCCGTTACCACGACGACGGCGACGACGACGACGACGCTTCTTAGGCTTGTCCTCACCTTCGTCTTCAGCAGGTTTGTCTTCAACAACGCTTTCTTCGGAAATCACTTCCGCGTCTTCCACTTCGGCGTCGTCTATTGCATCCATGATCGAGATATCGCCGGACACCACAGTCGCCTCAACTTCAGGCACCACACGGGTTGCTGTCTTGAACTTCTCTATCTCGAAGTTCGGCGACACCAGATGTGGATCGGCTTCTATCCGAACGGACAGGCCATAGCGCGCTTCAATCTGTGCCACATGCTCACGTTTGTGGTTCATCAGATAGTTCACAATCGCAACCGGTGCCTTCACCAGCACCTCACGCGAGCGACCTCGTGTGCCTTCTTCTTCAATCTCGCGCAGAATTGACAGCGCAAGGTTGTCGTCCGACCGGATCAGACCTGTGCCATGACAATGCGCACAAGGCTGTGTCGTCGCTTCAATCATGCCCGGACGCAAACGCTGGCGGCTCATTTCCATCAGGCCAAAGCCGGAAATCCGACCCACCTGAATGCGGGCACGATCCGTCTTCAGCTTGTCTTTCATCCGTTTTTCAACGGCTGTGTTGTTCTTGCGCTCATCCATATCGATGAAATCGATCACGATCAGACCAGCCAGGTCACGCAGACGCAGTTGACGCGCCACTTCTTCAGCCGCCTCTAGGTTGGTCTTCAGCGCAGTTTCTTCAATTGAGCCTTCTTTGGTGGCCCGACCGGAGTTGACGTCAATTGCAACCAGCGCCTCGGTCACGCCAATCACGATGTAGCCACCGGATTTCAGTTGAACCGTCGGATTGAACATGCCGGACAGGTAGCTTTCCACCTGGTAGCGGGCAAACAGAGGCAGTGTGTCTTGATAGCGTTTCACGTTTTTGGCGTGGGACGGCATGATCATCTTCATGAAGTCCTTGGCGATGCGGTATCCACGCTCGCCTTCCACCAAAACTTCGTCGATCTCACGTGAATACAAATCGCGGATCGAGCGTTTGATCAAATCGCCTTCTTCATAGATCTTCGCAGGTGCTATCGACTTTAGCGTCAGCTCGCGGATCTGCTCCCACAAACGCTGTAGATATTCGTAGTCCCGCTTGATCTCGGATTTTGTGCGTTTTGCGCCAGCTGTACGCACGATCAAACCCGCGCCCTGTGGTACATCGATTTCGCTGGAAATCTCTTTAAGCTTCTTGCGATCGACCGCATTGGTGATTTTGCGGGAAATACCACCGCCACGCGCGGTGTTTGGCATCAACACGCAATAGCGACCGGCTAAAGACAGATACGTGGTGAGCGCCGCGCCTTTGTTGCCGCGCTCTTCTTTAACAACCTGCACCAAGAGAATTTGGCGCACTTTCACCACTTCTTGGATCTTATAGCGACGGGCCCGTGGTTTACGCGGCGGACGGATGTCCTCGATGTCGTCGTCATCTGCAACGGATTCGATGCTTTCGTCTTTTTCTGTCGCATCGGAGCGTTTGCCGCGACGGCGGGAGCGGCGGCGGTTCGACTTTTTGCCATTCTCTTCATCGTCAGACTGCGCGTCTGCTTCAGAGGCCTCTTTGTCCGCGGTATCTTCACCAGCGCCAGATTCTGCCTCAGCAGTTTCCGCTACTTCGGTCTCATTTGTATCAGCTGTGGCGGCATCGTCTTTCGTAGCAACCTCGTCAGCCGCAACGTCTGTCTCTGCCACGGTCTCTTCGGTTGGTACCTCTTCCGCAACGTCCGCGTCAGCTTGCCCTTTAGAAGTCACGTCTTTGGCTTCAACGGAACCTTCTTCAGCGGCCGCGTCTTGAGCTTCAACTGCAACGTCTTCCTCAACCGTAGCGTCTTCGACGGCAGCAGGTGCCTCCTCAGAAGTTTCTTCTTCTGGTGCAGCGCTGGCCTCAGTTTCGGTTTCTGCGCCGGTCTCCGGGTCTTTGCTGACCACGGCATCTTCGCCTTCGGTGTTGGCTGCGATGGTCTTGGGGCCGTCGTCTTTGTTGTCTTCGTCGGCAGACACATCCGCATCGTCATCTTGAGTGACTTCGGCTTCTGGTACGACTTCTTCACTTGTCACGTCAGCAGCGACTTCGGCGACAGGTGTCTCCTCGACGCCCTCCTCTGACGCAGCCTCTTCTACTTCGGCAACAACCTCAGTTTCAGACGTGCCTTCAACAGCATCATCAGCGTTAGCCGTTTCACCTTCTACAGGTTCCTCAACTGGTGTCTCTTCCACCAGTTCCATTGGAGACAGACCCTCGTCCGCGCTGCCAGCATCTTCCACCAGGTCAATGGTTTCCATGCCTGAAATCTCAGCCGCAGACGTTTCCGTCACAACTTCTGATGTCTCAGCTTCAGCGGCATCTGCTGCTACCTGATCTTCAGGCTTCTTCTTACGGGAGCGAGACCGACGAGACCGGGATTTGGGTTTTTCTTCTTCTTCGTCACGGGCCTTCAAAGACTCCGCATACGCGCGCTCCTCTTCCAGAAGCGCCTCACGATCCGCGACAGGGATCTGATAGTAATCCGGGTGGATTTCGGAGAACGCGAGGAAACCATGACGGTTTCCGCCATAGTCCACAAAAGCCGCCTGAAGCGACGGCTCAACCCGTGTTACTTTTGCAAGATAAATATTGCCGGCGAGTTGCCGTTTGTTTTCAGATTCAAAGTCGAACTCCTCAACTTTGTTTCCGTCCACCACCACAACGCGGGTCTCTTCCGCGTGGGTGGCATCGATGAGCATTTTCTTAGCCATGTTATCCGTTTGCACCCGCGTAAGCGCCGCGCCCCTCCCGGGGGATCGGGTCGGTGAACTTTTTGGGGGTGTCTTGTTTGAGCGAGGGGATGCGCGCCGCCGATGGGGCCGCTTGCGGCCCCTGCTCGGTCTCTCAAATCAATCGCGCGCTTCATCGCGTTTCTTCTCCGACGCGGCATTCGGTGGTCCCGAGCCTGCGCCTGTTATATGCCCTCCGCCATGGCGGTGCGGGCGTCTCTACTGGTTCATTTTCATGAACCCAATCGGTCTGAGCATCCCGCCCGGCCCTCTGCCCCTCGGGGTCCTGTGGGCCAACTGAAACGCAATACTCAGCGAAACTCATACGGTGCGCAAACACTGCGCCATCCGTTCCCCCACATAAAACCACTCCTGTGGAAAACACAATGGGGAATCGTCTGACGGATACGTGGGTTAGGTTAACGCATCCTCAAAAAGCCCAATCTGCACAGCACCATGGAGCAAATCCTTAGCAACGATCTGCCCCAGCTCCGGCAACGGCGTGTTTGGCGGCCGCAGGTCTGGAATTTGCACTGTCAGGCACCCCGCCCGAACAGCTGCGGTGGTCCCAAAATCACTATCCTCAAACGCCACACACTGTGTTGGGTCCACTCCCAAACGACGCGCGCCTTCCAAATATGGCTCAGGATCTGGTTTATTGGCGGTAACCTCGTTGCCCGTGCATACCGTTTCAAAAAAAGGCAGAATGCCGGCCTTCTCCAAATGGTGCTGCGCGTCCGGTCCATGCGTGGAAGTCACAACCGCCATAGGCACCTCCGCTTCACGGATCGCTTGCAACACGTCCCGCGCATACGGCTTTGTCGGCACGCCATGTCCAACATTGTCCTGATGCAGCAAACGCCAACGCTGATCAAAATCCATTACATCTGTTTGGTGAGGCAAAAAATCATGCAACCGCGCAGTGGTGACTTTGCTAGACGTCCCCACCAAACCGCCAAAAAACGCTTTTGCCTCTTCTGTTGCAATCCCCAGATCGTCCGTCAGCGTCAAAAACGCCTCCAAAAACATCCGCTCCGTGTCCAGAAGCAAGCCATCCATATCAAACAAATACGCGGCCGGTTTCTTTAACAATGCCATAACAGGGTACTCCACAAATTTCCGTTAGCGCCAACAAAGCGACACCCTGCCATCAAACAAAAAACGCCGCAAGCCTATCGAAAGCCTACGGCGCTTATGTTGTCTGTCGGTCAGAAATCAGAGATAGTCTGCCCTCTGTAAGCTGTATTTGGCCATCTTCTCATTGAGTGTCCGACGTGGCAGGCACAGCTCTTCCATCACACCAGAAATTGACCCACGATGCCGCCGCATGGTGTTGTCGATCAACATGCGCTCAAATGCTTCCACGTATTCTTTTAGTGGTTTGCCTTCGGTGGTCACCACTGGCTGCATCTCCTCGTGGTCGCTCATCAATAGCGATGCAATCGTGCCCTCACTGCGACGGCTTTGCAAAACAGCACGCTCTGCCAAGTTGATTAGCTGGCGTACGTTGCCCGGCCACGGTGCCTGCAGCAACTGCGCAGCTTCTTGCGCAGTGACTTTGGGGGCATCGCACCCATATTCTTCGCTGAATTGCTCTGACAGTCGCGTAAACAGTGTAAGTATGTCTTCCCCACGCTGGCGCAGTGGCGGAACTGTGATCCGCAAAGCAGCCAAACGATAAAACAAATCAGCGCGTAGCGCATCTTCGCAGGTCCGGTCTTGTTCCTGCATGTTGGAGATCGCCACAATGCGCGTCTCCGCCGGCGTGCCTTGCTCGTTGATCACGTTCAGCAGTTTTGCCTGCAACGCATCGCTCAAGCTCTCGATGTCCTCAAGCACCAACGTCCCACCGCGCGCCTCTTCGACAGCAGGCAGTTGGGAATCCTCAGGGTTCATTGGCCCAAACAGGCGTTTCGCCAGCGCGTCTTCTTCAAATGCGCCACAGCTCACCAATACAAACTTCTTGCCAGCCCGGCTGCCAACGGCGTGTAACGCATGCGCCACCAACGTCTTGCCGGTGCCGGTCTCGCCATCAATCAGAACATGGCCATCAGCCTGCCCCAGATCGAGAATGTCCTCTTTGAGGCGCGCCATCACCGGGCTCGCCCCAATCAACTTGTTCATAATCTGATCGCCGTCAGACAATTCCCGACGTAGCGCGCGCGCATCCAGCGTCAGGCGTCGCGCATTGGTGGCCTTCTTGGCCAGCTGCGTCATGCGATCCGGATTAAACGGCTTCTCCAGGAAATCATACGCACCCACGCGCATCGCCTCCACCGCCATAGGCACGTCGCCGTGTCCGGTGATCATAATCACCGGAAGCGAACTGTCCGCGCCCATCAGTTTTTTAAGGAATTGCATCCCATCCATGCCAGGCATCTTGATATCGGAAATCACGATCCCCGGATATTCTGCGCCAAGCGCTTTCAGCGCATCTTCGGCGCTGGGAAATGTTTCTGTGTCATAGCCCGACAGCGCCAGCCATTGGCTGATCGACTGCCGCATGTCCTGCTCGTCATCGACGATTGCGATCTTCATGCTTTGTGCCACGAATTTACTCCGCTGCTTCAATGTCTTCATTCAAGATAGGAAGTTGTACCTCAAATACAGCCCCCTGCCCGTCCCCATTTCGTGCCGTAAGCCGTCCGCCAAGGTCGCTGACGATACCAGAGCTGATCGCAAGCCCCAAACCAACCCCCTCACCAGGCTGTTTTGTGGTGAAAAACGGCTCAAAAAGGTTGTTCAAATCCTCAATGCCAGGGCCGTTGTCGCGCACCGTCAAAGTGGCTGTTTCCCCTGCTGCCAAAAGGATTTCGATCTCCGGATCGGCCACAGACTCGGTCGCGTCCAAGGCATTGCGCAGCAAGTTGATCATCACCTGCTCGATGCGCACCCGATCGCCCATCACCCGTACCGGATCCGTCGGCACAATCTTGCTTATGTGCACCTGTCTCTGGCGCAATTGCGGCTCCATCATCGACAAAGCCGAGGCCACCGCATCGCTCATCTCAACCACATGAAACTCATCGCCACCTTTTCGGGCATACGATTTGAGCTGCTTGGTGATCGCGCCCATTCTTTCGATCAGATCATCAATACGCTGAAACGACGTCAGGGCTTCGTCCGGCCGGTTGCGCTTCACCAAAAGCTGCGCTCCGGCTAGGTAGGTCTTCATCGCCGCTAATGGTTGGTTCAACTCATGGCTCACCGCCGCAGACATCTCCCCCAACGCGGCCAATTTGGAGCTCTGCGCCAGGCTTTGTTCCGCCACCTCTAAACTCTGCTGCATGCGTTCTCGTTCGGCGATTTCCCGCTGAAGCCGTAGATTCAAACCGCGCAATTCGACGCTTTCGCGCTGAAACAACGCCATACGTAAAGCACTTTTTCGGCCCAAAACATAAAATCCAAGCGCCAGCAGGATCGCAAACCCCATAATTTCCAGTGCCAGAACCGCGTTCACCTTCTCGCGCACACCGGCGTAACTGGTGAAACTGGTCATCTGCCAGCCTCGGAACGGGATACGCGCGCCCATACGCATCACCGCTTCACCGCGCAAATACGCGTCCGCTGGGTCCTGTGCCCAATCCGCGGTCACCTTTATCGCCCGCTCTATCGCGCCTAAGGCTGGTTGACGTGATAGCGCCTCTGATTCAGTCAATCCGCGCCAACGCGGCTCACTGCTGAGGATAATCGTGCCTTCGCTGTTGGCCACCAGAACCGCATCCGAAATCCCGGCCCAGGCCCGTTCGAATTTGTGCAAATCCACTTCAACTGCGATCACACCAAGCGTGGCCCCGCCGCTTTCCAATCGCCGAGAATAGATAAACCGATAAGCGCCGGTCTCATCTCTTGCTGTTGTAAAGAGTGTAACATTAGACCGTAACGCATTGATAAAAAACTCTTGTTCTCGATACATTGTACCAAGTCGGGTGCGGTCAGTCGCAGCCACCGTGCGCCCGGTTTCGTCCAGCATTAAAAGTGATGCCGCGCCAATCTCATCGACAAAGCTGATCAACCGCGCGGTGGAGCTGGAGAAATCTTGAGAATTCAATGCCCCTATCAATTCAGGGTCTTTGGCCAACAACTGCGGTACAATCGCGTTGCGGCGCAATTCACTGAGCAAGTTGCCAGAATACAGCGCGAGCCGGAGCTCCGCCCGATTGCGTGTGTTGGCGGTAAACCGATCTGTCAGGAAACTGTTGGTGACCCAAATTGTCACCCCTGCAACCACGACCAACAACGCCAAAGTCACACGCGCCCGCCAGCTTGTTGTCGCCGGGCGCAGTTTTTCAGAGGTGTCAGAAGCGTTTTGCGTCATGCACGAACAGTACGCTTACGCGCCGACACCCTCAAGTCATGCTGTGGCAAACTGATCCATCAACGCGCGGAACATTGCCACTCCGTCCGTGCCACCATGTCCAGTATCCGCCGCCCGCTCTGGGTGAGGCATCATACCAAGCACACGGCGATTTTTGCTGACCACACCTGCGATATCTGCAACCGACCCATTTGGGTTGTCGGTGTAGGTAAACGCAATCCGGTCTTCGTCTCTCAGCTGTGCCAGCTTTTCATCCGTGACAAAGTAGTTGCCGTCATGGTGCGCAATTGGCACGTTCACAACGTCACCCTTGCCGTAACCAGACGTAAACGCAGTATCTGCGCTGGCCACTTCAAGACCAACTGTCCGGCAGATGTACTTCAGCCCAGCATTGCGGCGCAACGCACCAGGCAACAGTCCCGTCTCAGTCAGGATTTGAAAGCCATTACAAACGCCAAGCGCATAGCCACCACGTTCCGCGTGTTTGATGAGTGACTGACAAATAGGCGAGTTTGCAGCAATGGCGCCGCACCGCAGATAATCGCCAAAGCTGAACCCGCCTGGAACACCAACCATATCGATGCCTTCGGGTAAGGCTGTATCTTTGTGCCACACCATAGTGACGTCTGCTCCGGCCTGTTCAAACGCCACCGCGAGGTCGCGATCACAGTTGGAGCCCGGAAAAACAATGACCGCAGCTTTCATCAGCCCATCTCCACCCGGTAGCTTTCGATCACTGTGTTGGCGAGCAGCTTCTCACACATCTCGGTCACGGTGGCCTCGGTGGAGCCCTCTGCCAGATCCAACTCGATCACCTTGCCCTGTCGCACGCCTTCCACGCCGTCAAAACCAAGGCTACCAAGCGCATGACGCACGGCCTCACCTTGTGGGTCCAGAACGCCGTTCTTCAGCATGACAAATACGCGGGCTTTCATTTGGTCTCTCTCCAATTGGGCATGTGGCGGGACTGTCCCGCTTTTCTTACCAAAAATTGTCTGTCTTCCCGCGCCCATCACAGGGCGCAGAAAGCTTAAGTCAGAATTAGCTGACAAGCGTCGGCTTGGGGCCGGTGCCTTTTGGCAGTACACCAAGGCGGCGCGCAACTTCAGCATAGGCATCAGTCAGGCTGCCAAGATCACGGCGGAATACGTCTTTGTCGAGTTTCCGACCGCTTTCAATGTCCCAGAGGCGACAGCTGTCGGGGCTGATTTCATCGGCCACAACCAAACGCTGAAAGTCACCTTCATAAACCCGGCCAATCTCGATCTTGAAGTCAATCAAGCGGATACCGACGCCAAACATAACGCCGCTCAGCCAGTCGTTGACACGCAGCGCCAACCCCAGAATGTCATCCATATCCTGCTGGCTGGCCCAGCCAAAGGCAGCGATATGCTCTTCTGAGACCAGCGGATCACCAAGACTGTCATCTTTGTAGCAGTATTCCACAATTGGGCGCGGCAATTGTGTGCCTTCTTCAATACCCAGGCGTTTGCTCATTGTGCCGGCGGCAAAGTTGCGCACGATGATTTCAAGTGGAATGATCTCGCAGTTGCGCACCAACTGCTCGCGCATATTCATGCGCTTGAGGAAATGGGTCGGAACCCCAACCTGTGTCAGGCCCGTCATGAAGTATTCACTCAGGCGGTTATTCAGAACACCTTTGCCGTCGATGACGTCTTTCTTTTCTGCGTTGAACGCAGTGGCGTCGTCTTTGAAATATTGGACAATGGTGCCCGGCTCAGGGCCCTCAAACAGAATCTTGGCTTTGCCTTCATAGATTTTCTTGCCGCGGGCCATGGCTTCATTCCTTCTCTTTCGGGATGAGTCCCGAATTTGATCGCCCTCTTACTGGATGGATAGCATTGTCGCAAGCACGCCGCTTACTCTTGCGACAATGCTATCTGATGCTCATATTTAAACGAAGTCATACTAGGACCCTGAAGGAGACCAAAAAATGAATACATTTGACGATCGTGAAGCCGCCTTCGAAGCCAAGTTTGCGCATGATGAAGAAACAAAATTCAAAGCCGAAGCCCGTGCCAACAAAAAACTGGGGCTTT
The DNA here is from genome assembly GCF_900182745.1 of Shimia sagamensis. Lineage (GTDB taxonomy): Bacteria > Pseudomonadota > Alphaproteobacteria > Rhodobacterales > Rhodobacteraceae > Shimia > Shimia sagamensis. The sequence goes on from NZ_FXTY01000002.1 coordinate 118,670, forward strand.
GGGCTGCTGATTTGTTGGGCAAGTCCGGGTCAGACGCAGAATCCTACGCCATGACCGTTATCTCAGCCGATTTTGAAGAAGCAGGCCACGACGATGTCATTCGCAAAGTTGTTGCGGATCTAGGAAACAAATCCGACGAGGCGACCATTCGCGCGAAGCGCCGTGAAAGTCTTGCTGCAGCAAAAGAAGAACTTGCCGGCGATTCCTAATCGATACAATGAAATGAAAATCAAATGCGCGGGCTCCGGCCCGCGTTTTTTTAGCTCCAATTGTCTTTGTTAAGGCGGCCGAAACCACACATCCGATAGCGATTTGGGTCACTCGGGACTGGTAACGATTTTGGGGCGGGAACCTTGAAGACATCAAAGATGAGGACCGCGCAGACCTTTCTGCGACGCGTTTGGCCGTTTGCATTTGGTGCATTGTGTCTTTGGCTGCTGTCAGAGCAGATCGATGACATTGATTATAGCGCCTTGTGGGCCTCCGTCTTCGCCGCCTCACCATGGCAATGGGGCTTGGCGCTTTTCTTTACCGCGATCAGTTTCCTCGCCGTGTCGCGCTATGACGTAATTGCACAGCGCCATTTTCAAATGCACCGCAGTACATCCGAGGCCATGACGGTCGGCGCCACTGCTATTGGCTTGGGTCAAACACTTGGTGCCGGCGTTGTTGTGGGGACCTTCGTGCGTTGGCGCATGATGCCGGATCTGTCACTCAAAGACGCGGCTCGCATCACCGCCTTTGTCACTGTCACTTTTTTGACTGCCATGGCCGTGACTATTGCCTTAGCTGCCATATTCCTGCCAACGCCTCATGTGCCCGCGTCTTTGCCACCCGTTATTCTGGCCATTGCCTTTCTTATCGTTGTTGTGGCCTTTGTCTTTCCGGTACTCCCACGACAAGGCAGCCGCCTTTCCTTGCCAACGCTTCCCGCTATGGCCGCGCTGCTGACCCTGTGTCTGATCGACACCATCTTTGCGGCTCTGGCACTCTACGTGTTGCTACCTCCAGATCTGTCGCTCACCTTCGCTATCTTGCTCCCAGTTTTCCTGATTGCATTGGGTGCCGCAATTTTTTCAGGCACGCCAGGTGGTGTTGGTCCGTTTGAACTCACTTTATTGGCTATGCTGCCAAACCAACCGGAGGCTTCGTTGTTGGCAGGCGTGTTGGCCTTCCGTGCAATCTACTATGCGGTGCCAGCGCTCATGGCGGGCTTGGTGCTCTTGCGCCACCTCGCCCGTCCGCGTCCGGCCCGCACGCCGCGCCAACACCGCGCTTACGAGGCATATGACAATGAACCTTTCACCACCGTCAGTCGCGCAGAGTTGGGGGTGATCCGTCAAAATGGGGGCGCACTCTTGTCGTGCGACGCAGGGCGCTATGGCGCCGTGCGCATTGGCCAAACGCTCGTCGCCTTGTTTGACCCCATCGAAGGTGACGCCCACACAATGGCCCGCCCGTTAAAAAACGCCGCTCGGGCACAAAACCGCATTGCGTGTAAATACAAAATCTCCGCCCGACAGGCTGTAAAAACCCGCAAGGTTGGCTGGGCCGTTGTGCATATCTCCGACGAAGCTGTTCTGACACCAACCAAGCACAAAACATCTGGCTCCACTTATCGCCAGTTGCGACGCAAACTTCGCCAGGCGGAAAAGGCCGAAGTTCAAGTCACCCAACCTGACACACTCATGCTGCCGCTCGGTGATATGGCGCGTGTATCTTCTGCATGGGAAGCCCGAAATGGTATCCCCAAAGGACTGACCATGGGTCGCTTTGACGACTTCTACGTGGGATGCCAAACCGTATTCCTCGCTTACCAAGGCAACCAACTTGTCGGATTTGTCAGTTTCCACGCCACCGGGCACGAATGGTGCCTCGACCTAATGCGCGTACTGCCAGAGGCACCTGATGGCACCATGCACCACCTCGTGCAAAAAGCCATCGAGGCGGCCGCAGCGGCTGACGTGCCCCGTCTGTCCTTGGCTGCAGCTCCCGCCCTGCCGGAAGGAAAAAATGTGTTGGAACGCAAAATCCGGGGCTATCACTTCAAACACGCTGGCGGCGCAGGATTGCGCCAGTTCAAGGCCTGCTTTGCCCCACGCTGGGAACCGCTTTTTATGGCTGCTCCTGGACCTGCCCAACTTGGGCTGGCCGCGCTTGACCTGACCCGCGCCGTGAACCTCCGCAGTGCTCCAGCGACGCCAATCGCCTGCCAGCAAATCGCCCAATCCGAGGCCTACCTGTCTTCCACCTCATAATGGTCTTGCATCTAATTGAGTTGTGCCTACTTGCCACCCGTGGCACATCGCTGCGCAACTGACACGCGGTTCCCCGCGCCTTAAGGAGTTTCTGATGACCAACGCCCTCTCCAAGCTTTTGGAAACCCGTGACTGGCTCATGGCCGACGGCGCCACCGGCACCAACCTGTTCAACATGGGCCTCAGCTCCGGCGATGCACCAGAACTTTGGAACGCGGATGAGCCACAAAACATCAAAAAACTCTACAGCCTCGCGGTGGACAACGGCTCTGACATCTTCCTGACCAACTCCTTTGGCGGCAACGCGTCCCGTTTGAAGCTGCACGACGCCCAAGACCGCGTACGTGAACTCAACCGCCTTGCGGCGGAAATCGGCCGTGAAGTTGCCGACACAGCTGGTCATCCGGTGATCGTTGCAGGCTCCGTTGGCCCTACTGGTGACATTATGCAGCCTGTCGGCAGCCTGTCTCATGCCGACGCTGTGGAAATGTTCCACGAGCAAGCCGAGGGCCTGAAAGAAGGTGGCGCCGACGTTCTGTGGCTCGAGACCATCTCCGCGCCAGAAGAATACAAAGCGGCCGCTGAAGCTTTCGCCCTGGCCGATATGCCATGGGTGGGCACCATGAGCTTTGACACTGCCGGTCGCACAATGATGGGCATGACCTCCGCCGACATGGTGCAAATGGTTGGTGCGCTGCCAAACACACCGTTGGGTTTTGGCGCCAACTGTGGCACCGGAGCGCCAGATCTATTGCGCACCGTTTTGGGCTTCTCTGCCCAAGGCACGGAGACTCCAATTGTGGCCAAAGGCAACGCTGGCATTCCCAAATACGTCGACGGCCATATCCACTATGATGGCACGCCAGAACTGATGGCAGACTATGCCGTGATGGCACGTGACTGTGGGGCCACGATCATCGGCGGCTGCTGTGGCACCATGCCAAACCACCTCAAAGCCATGCGCGAAGCACTGGAAACCCGCCCCCGTGGCGAGCGCCCAAGCCTGGAGCTGATTGCCGAGAAACTTGGTGGTTTCTCCTCCGCGGGCGATGGTACTGGCGATGATGCTACTGCCCCTGCCCGCGAACGTCGCGGCCGCCGCCGTCGCAGCTAAGTCTAACACTGATAAAACTTCAAAAGCCCGGACACTGTCCGGGCTTTTTGTTTAAGTATGGTTCCAGTCGTCAGGATTTTCTGAATTGTTGGGCGACAGACCCAAGATGTCACCTTTGATGGAACAGCCTAGCCCCAACACGGTGCGATTGGCATAACCAAAATAGGCCGACACCTGATTGATCTCCAGAATCTCGCCGTCGCTGAACCCAGTATCCCGCAACTGAACAATCAGTTTTTCGCTTAGTCCAGCTGGATCACGCGTCAATTGACGGGCATATTCCATCGCCAACTTCTGCTTGTCATCCAGCGGTGCACGCGCGATGTCACGCGCCTCGATCGCTCGGCGAATACCATCCGCTCGCGCATCATCTGCCAGCAACCGCTTCAACCCGGAAAAATGATGCTCCACGCAGTACTCACACTCATTGAGCGAACTGACCCAAACCCCAAGCGTTTCCAAAAACCACTTCGGCACTGTGTTACCACTGTGATGCAGCACGTATTTGTAGATCGCCATATGCCCCTCCATGGTATGGGGCCGCAGGCTGTGCATCATCATGATGTTGTCGACATTGTTGTCCGGGCCTTTCACCCGATCATACAACATCTTCAATTTTCCGTCGGCGTCATCATAGGCAACCGTATCGATCCAGGGCATTACATAGTCCTTTGGTAGTGAGACACACTGCGCCGCATATACCGTCCGCACCGCGTTAAAGAGTCATGCGCGCAGCATGCATCGATAACAAAGCAACTATCAAGGGGAAGCGTGTCGGGGCACTCCTGTCCGCGGTATGCGTCAAATCTGAGTTACCCGCCAAGCAACATTGATGCTAACAATAGCCTGCCCGTTTGATCCGGTTCTTCGCCGACGCCTGTTCAAATTGCCGATACCGTCCGCCAGAATACCGCGCGCAATCCAACGCATGACCGGCCGCAATCACCGCTGCGCCAATGTCCTTCCCATCCGCATAACACACGCCGATGTAGCGGTCATAAGACCGCTCTCCGGTCAAATCACAGGACACTTTCTTGCCGCGCAAGTAATTCACAGTCCAACGTTTGGCGTCTTTTCCAGCGCGGGTTTTGAGTTCCGGCGCGTCAACGCCTTGGAAACGCACCGGTGTACCGTCCCATACAATTGTATCCGCATCGCGCACCTGCACATCCGCCCAAACAGGCGTAGCTACCAAAACGGCAACCGCTATTAGCATTTTCATGTTGGTCTTCTGTCTGAGTGAGTGGTGGGCCCGCTCTATCACGTGGCCAAGCGTGTGTCATAACACACAAAGCAGCTTCGCAATCCATAGGCAGCAGACCGCCTATGGTTATGTTTAACAAGGTGAATTTCCGCTCAAAAGGCGTGTTTTTTGCGCAGCGCCGTCACAGTGTCGCCATTTGCCGCCAACCATGTATTAAACGCCTCAACCACTTCCGGCCGAGCGCTTGACGACACATGATAGTTTGACACCGAGTGCGGTAGGCCGTCGTCAAACACCAACGCATCTTCGTCTTTGCCAAGTTCCCGCAATACGCGCCGCACCACATCCTGATTGGCATAAGCCCCATCAATGCGCCCAACCAGTGCCTGCCGGATCATGCCAATGAAGTTCGCGTTTTCCGCCAAGTCCACGTCGCCGGCATTGATCCGGTCCAGCCAAGAGTACGGCGTGAAACCAAGTACGGTGCCAAGCCTGTCAATATCCTCCACAGAACGTCCAACTTGGTCTGGCAGTACCATTACCCCATCAACCGCTTCTGCCACCACTTCGGAGTACACCATACCCCGTCCATCTTTGAGCTCTGCTGACCAATAGGCGTTGTCCGGATATTTCAGATCCACATCCCCAGTCACAACCGCTTGCATCAACCGAGTGATCGGCAGCGCTTTGAACTCAATCTCAAACCCACTATCCGCGGCAAAGGCCGACAAAAGGTCCGCCCCAAATCCAGAATAGTTTGTACCGTCCCAATTATAGTGCGGCAGGTATTCAATGTTTTCCACGCCCACAACAAGGCGCTCGGCGGTGGCCGTGCCGGCCACACAGGCCACCGCAAGGCTTGCAACTGCTATCAAGTGCTTCATAGTCTATCTCCAATGGAAACTTGTTCAGACCCGCACCATCAGGCGCGGAAACTTTCCAATGTGTTGACTTCACCAATAGCTGAAACAGTTTCAGAAAAGCGCTAGTTGTCCGTCACGCTCAAATGGCACTTCAAACAAGTCACACCGAAGCGCAGGCATGTCTTTTTCCAGCCCATATCGCACCCGCGCTTTTTCCACCCGCTGTGCAATCATTTCCGCATAGATACCCTCGCCTCGCATGCGTTTGTTGAACTTCGCATGGTAAAGCTCCCCGCCATGCATTTCCCGCATCCGGGCGAATACCTTTGCGGCCCGCCCCGGATACGCCGCCTCCAGCCATTCCTCAAACAGCGGCGCCACTTCCATTGGCAATCGCAGCATGATCCAAGCCATGCCCGTTGCCCCAACCGCCGCCGCGGCCTCCATCAACGCCTCAATTTCATGATCGGTTAATCCCGGCACCACCGGGGCCAACATCACCCGCACCGGGATCCCGGCGTCTGTCAATTTCCGGATGGTTTGCAACCGTCGCTGCGGCAACGGACATCGCGGTTCCATGGCGCGTGACAATGCAACATCCATGGTGGTCAGCGAAATCCCAACCTGCGCCAACCCCTGCGCCGCCATCTCGCTCAATATATCAATGTCACGTTCGACCAACGTGCCCTTGGTGGTAATCGCCACTGGATGCTTAAACTGTTGCAGAACCTCCAACACTGATCGCATCACGCGATACCGTCGTTCAATTGGTTGATAAGGATCGGTATTGGTGCCAATAGCCAACAGGCTTGGCGCATAAGCCTTACGCCGCAACTCTTTCTCCAACACCTCCGCCGCCTTGGGACGTGCCACCAGCTTGCTCTCAAAATCCAGCCCCGGCGACAGACCAAGGTAGGCATGCGTGGGCCGCGCAAAACAATAGGTACACCCATGCTCACAGCCGCGATAGGGATTGAGCGAACGATCAAACGGAATGTCCGGCGAGGTATTTCGCGTGATCATCGTGCGCGGACGCTCCTCACTCACTTCAGTGGCAAAGATCGCGCGCTCCTCCGGAATGTCCCAGCCATCCTGCACCTCCTCTCGTTGGGCATCGTACCGGCTGGCAGCATTACTCTGTGCCCCTCGGGCACGTCGCCTCTCCGCGTCAATTTTAGGCTCTTTCAGATTTGACATCTGCCCAAACTAGAACAAACAGAGAACACATGCAACAAACCCCATGATCTGGATGAGAAACTTTCATCGCATTCATGATTTTTGCCCCTACACGTCGCACGCGGTCTTGGCTATGTCGCTATTCAGACAGTTTGCCCGCTGAAAAAGTTTGAAAGCTGGGTTATAACGAACAGCAACCGGTGCCCGATTTTGGGGCCCCGCCAGGGTATTGGAATACGCGCATGTCAGAAGAAGACGACATCATCCTGTCCGAACTTAATGACGAGGAACTTGTCCAACAGATGTTTGACGACCTCTACGATGGTCTCAAGGACGAGATCGAAGAGGCAGTGAACATCCTTTTGGAACGTGGTTGGGCGCCTTACCGCGTCCTGACAGAGGCCCTTGTGGGAGGCATGACCATTGTTGGTGCCGACTTCCGGGACGGCATCCTGTTTGTGCCAGAAGTGCTTCTGGCAGCGGGCGCAATGAAAGGTGGCATGGGCATTCTGAAGCCTCTGCTGGCCGAAACCGGCGCACCACGCATGGGCTCCATGGTGATTGGTACTGTCAAAGGCGACATCCACGACATTGGCAAAAACCTTGTGGCGATGATGATGGAAGGCGCTGGCTTTGAAGTGGTCGACCTTGGCATCAACAACGCTGTCGAAGGCTATTTGGAAGCGCTCGAAGAGCACAAGCCCGACATCCTCGGCATGTCTGCCCTGCTGACCACCACCATGCCTTACATGAAGGTTGTGATCGACACGCTTGTCGAAAAAGGTCAGCGCGACGATTACATCGTTCTGGTTGGTGGCGCCCCTCTCAACGAAGAGTTTGGCAAAGCTATTGGTGCAGACGCCTACTGCCGCGACGCTGCCGTGGCCGTGGAAACCGCCAAAGAGTGGGTCGCCCGCAAACACAACCAGATGAGCGCCTGATCAGGCCACATCCCTTTGCTCACTCCCCGAGCGATTTGATCCGGCCCGCCCTTCACAGGCGGGCCGATTTGTTCAAGGTACCGATATGTCCGGATTATATACCCCCGATCTCGCCCGCATCCACGCCGAAGGCTACAACGATACTTTTGACGAAGCGCACGACTGGCTCGCCGCAGAAATCCTGCACGGCCCGGTCAACGCGCACCTGTTCGACATCGGCTGTGGCGATGGCACATGGCTCTCGGTGGCCGAAGATCGCGGCGTCATGGGAGAAGGCGTCGACCTTTCTCCTGCCTTTGTGGAGATTGCCCAAGCCCGTGGCCTTTTGGTCAAACAAGGCAACGCTGCTGACATTCATATCCCCAAAGGCACCACCGCGGTGACCTGCCTGGGCGAAGTTCTCAGCTACATCGACACCACAACCAAACACGACACACTCCTGCCCGTCGCACAGGCTGCTTTTGATGCCCTGCCCTCCGGCGGCTTGCTGTTTGCTGACTTGATTGGCCCGCGATGCCTGCCCCACGCGCGGCGCAACACCGGTGCGGATTGGCAAATGCGCATCGAGGTCACGGTAGAGCGCGAGCGCCTCACCCGCCGCATCGAAACGCAAGTTGATGATCGCGTAGACACTGTGATCCATCAGCAATCCCGGTGCCATCCCAACAGTACCAAGCGCGCCTTAGAAACAATAGGCTGGCACTGCGAAATCCTGGACAGCTACGGCCCCGCAGGACTTTTGCCTGGCCGTTTTGCCATCAAGTTGACCAAGCCATGACACAACTCCCCGACGACAACATCCTCGCTCAGTCAGGCCTTGCCCCCACAGGCAAATCCGGTCGCATCCTCCTGCTGGCCTGTGGCGCCCTTGCACGTGAAATCCTCGACCTCATCACACTCAATAACTGGTCCCATATGGACCTCACCTGCCTACCCGCCATTTTCCATATTCATCCAGAAAAAATCGCCCCCGCCGTGCGCGAGGCTGTGGCCAAACACCGCGAGACCTATGACGACATTTTTGTGGTCTACGCTGACTGCGGCACCGGTGGGCAACTGCAACAGACCTGCGACGCATTGGGCGTGCAAATGGTGGCCGGGCCTCATTGCTACAGCTTCTTTGAAGGCAACGACCGCTTTGCCGAAATCTCGGAGGACGAGTTCACTGCCTTCTACCTGACCGACTTCCTTGTCCGCCAGTTTGACGCTTTCATCATCAAACCCATGGGGCTCGACCGCCATCCCGAATTGCGTGACATGTACTTTGGAAACTACGAGAAGCTGGTCTACCAAGCGCAAACCAACGATCCAGCCCTCACAGAAAAAGCCAAAGACTGCGCGGATCGCCTTGGCTTGGCCTTTGAGCGGCGTTTCACCGGATATGGTGACATGGCCAAGGCACTGAAAGCCCTCTGAAAAGAAAGGCGCCCCAAACCGGAGCGCCTTCATTATTCTCTTACGACAACCGCCGCGTTGGCTTGGCACCGCCTGTTTCTACAGACGTCTTCTCGCGTCGGTTTTTCTCAAGCAAAGTTTCAAACGCATCAAAGATACGGTTCATGTGCTTGCTTTTGTACGGAAAAACCTCTTCATCATCCATATCATGCACGATCAGCGCGTTGTCCGCTTCAAACACAACCAGATTGCCCTCAGGGTCTTCGGCGCAGTCCACACCAAAATAATCCAGGTCAATTGCTTCAGTCAGCGCACCAAAGCCACCTTCGTGACGGTTGGCAAATGTGCTCTCAAAACTGTCCATCCACGCGGCCTCTTCGGCGCGTTTTTCGGCAAACTCTTCCATGCGCGCGTTCAAATACCAAAGATCCCATTGGTCCGCGATTGCCATGTGACACGGGAACGGCTGCCCATCGACAAAGATCACACGATACTTGCGATAGAACCCGTCCTTCTGAGACGCATAAGCGATGAACTCGGAGACATAGAAAGCTGCGTCTGCACGCTCGGCCAAATAGGCCGACAGTGCGTTTTGGCTTTCAATCAACACCAGACCGTCACCTGCATGGCTTCCCACGGGACGCACCACATAGGGATAGTCTCCAAGCGCAGCCAAACGCTCTTCACCGGCATCGCCTTCCAGCTCCCCACGGTCAAAGCGCAACGTTTTGGGCAATGTCAGTCCGCCCTTGCCTGCAAACATTTTCTCAAGCGTGTCACGTTCCAAATCCACCTGACCAACCGGTAAGTTCACGACCCTGGTGCCAACTGCATTGGTCAACGCTCGAACTTTGGCTTGAAACGCCACTGCCTTCACACTGTCCGCTGGCGCCGCACAAAACGCGACATCATGCGCCGGAAGATCAATCTGTTCATCACTGTCCACATTCAGATAGTAAGTCAGAATTTCGACATCCGCGTCCTGCAGCAAAAACTCGATTGGCGTGTTGCCGCCAATATGACTTGGCTCCGCAAACACCAGCAACTTGGTGCGCGCGCCATCACTTTTCTTTGTGCTGAAAATCTGCTGCCGCTTAAGCGCTTCATCCTGCCAAGCCAATCCAGCAGCGCGATTGCCCTGCAACTGATCAATAACCGACAGATCCATGAAGATGCCATCTGCATCTTTCCCGGTGAACACTTTGCTCAGCAACTCGTTGCGCAAGGGCTGAAGATCAACGCCGTCAAACGCCATCTTAGTCAGGCTCGCGAGCCCGATTCTTTCTTGAGGTTCCATTCTGGCTCCAAATGTAAGTGCCCCTCTGGAATGCCCAATCGTTGTTAAAAATACGTGCAATCAATCATTACAATTTTCGCTATCTGCAAAAACTGCACTTTTTGGCGAAAATTTGACAAAAACACCAGCTCAAACAGAGATTTACGCCAGCGACGTGACCCACAAAATTGTTGCGTCATCTGCGCTTACTGACACAACGTTGTGGCCCATGGATCCGTCGTAATAGGCACTGTCTCCGCGTCGCATTTCCACAGGTTCATAAAACTCCGTGTAAAGCGTGACAACACCAGTCAACACGTACAGGAACTCTTCGCCGTCATGCCGCACCCAGCCATCAAATTCTTCCATGGACCGCGCCCGAACTCGCGCCCGATACGGCAACATCGCCTTCTTGCGCAGTCCTTCGGCCAGCAACTCATGCTCATAAGTTGTGGTCACTTGCCGCGTACCTTCACCAGATTTCACCAACGCCATGCGTCCGTTGACCTGATCCTTCATCGGCGCTGTAAACAATTGCGGCACAGAAATTTCCAAACCCACCGCCAGTTTTTTCACCGCATCGTAGGTTGGTGACATCTGACCGTTTTCAATTTTGGAGAGTGTGGACCGCGCCAACCCGGCTTGGCTCGCGGCTTGCTCCAATGTCCACTTCCGCGCTTTACGCAACTCGCGCACACGTTCACCAAGGTCCAGCGGTTCCACATGATCATGTCCACCGTTTTCACGTGCGATCTTGATCAACGATTTTGGGTCTTTTGAGCTCATGCCGCGCTTCTATCCCGCGCACCCCCGCAGTGGCAACCGCCACGTGCCACTTGCACCTTCTGGCTGGCCCGCATACCCAAGACTCATGCCCTCGATCTTTGACCAAGGCCCGCCGCCGCCCTGCCCACCGTCTTTCAACATGGCCGCCCACGTGCTGCGCCACGCCGAGAGATTGGCAGCCAAAGAAGCCCTGTGCGTGGTGTCTGGATCGGCAACAGAAAGCTGGACCTTCGCTGCACTAAAATCGGCAATCCTCGGAACAGGGGCCGGTTTATTGCAATCCGGCCTTAACCCCGGCGACCGCGTGCTGATGCGCCTTGGCAATACGGTGGATTTCCCGATTGCCTATCTGGCTTGCATAGCTGTTGGTTTGATCCCTGTCCCAACATCCTCTCAGCTTACCCAAGCGGAAGTCACAAAGATGGTCGAGGATCTGACACCGGCCGCCATATTACATGATCCCGCTGTTGAAAGCACATCAGGTTCGACCGGTAATACTCTGACAATAAAACACCTTAAAGAATTTCGAACTCGCCCTCCAGCTGCATTCAACATGGATGATCCAAATCGCCCTGCCTACATCATCTATACATCGGGCACCTCCGGCGTTCCGCGTGCTGTGGTGCATGCGCACCGCGCCATATGGGCGCGGAAAATGATGTTTGATGGCTGGTATGACCTGCACGAAAACGACCGCCTCTTGCATGCTGGGGCCTTCAACTGGACCTTCACCTTGGGCACAGGCCTGATGGACCCATGGACCAACGGCGCCACTGCCCTGATCCCCGCTCCCGGCACAACACCAAAGACCTTACCTCAATTCCTGCGTGACAACCACGCAACCCTGTTTGCAGCCTCGCCGGGTGTGTATCGCAAAATCCTCGCGACAAGTGATGACCCGGCGGTTCCCAACCTGCGCCACGGTCTCTGCGCGGGCGAAAAACTCTCAGAACCTCTACGCGCACAGTGGAACGCCGCCACCGGGACCAAGCTTTATGAAGCCTTTGGCATGTCCGAATGCTCGACTTTCATCTCCGCCAATCCAATCCATCCTGCCCCCAAGGGCACACTGGGCCGTCCTCAAACTGGTCGCCAAATCGCAATTCTGGATGAGACCGGCCCGGTTGCCTTAAACACTCCAGGCACCATCGCCGTGCACAAATCAGACCCCGGCCTGATGCTGGGCTATCTCAACGCGCCCGAAGAGACCGCCAAACGGTTCCAAGAAGACTGGTTTCTCACCGGTGACCTCGGGCAAATGGATGCCAAGGGCCACATCACCTACTTGGGCCGCGCCGATGACATGATGAATGCTGGTGGTTTCCGGGTCTCTCCGCTGGAAGTTGAAGCCGCCCTCCTGCCCCACCCCGGCATCACCGGCATTGCAGTGACCGACATTGAGGTGAAGCCCGACACCCGCATAATCGCCGCGTTTTATACCGCTGATCACGATCTTGTAGAGGACGCGTTGAAAGCCTTTGCGGAGACCCATCTTGCGCGTTACAAGCAGCCTCGGCTTTTCAAACGCCTGCCTGCGTTGCCCACCAACGCCAATGGCAAACTCAACCGCCGCGCCCTGCGCGATCAATTCAAGGCTTCCACATGATCAAACTCGACATCATCTCCGACCCGATCTGCCCGTGGTGCCTGATTGGTAAAACGCGCTTGATGAAAGCGTTGGAAGCCGAAGGTGACCACCCTTTTGTGATTGAATGGCACCCGTTCCAGCTTAACCCTGACATGCCGGCTGAAGGCATGGATCGCCGGGAATACCTCGAAACCAAATTTGGTGGCAAAGACAACGCTGTGAAGGTTTATTCTGAAATCGAGCAACACGCCCGTGACGAAGGCCTGGAGATCAATTTCGCCGCCATCAAGCGCACGCCCAACACCATCAACGCACATCGCGTGATCCATTGGGCAGGTATTGAGAAAAAGCAAAATGCTGTGGTGGATGCGCTTTTCGCGGCCTACTTCAAAGACGGCCGTGACATCGGTGACATCGACGTGTTGGCCGATATCGCTGACAGCGCCGGAATGGATGCTGCTGTGGTACGAAAATTGCTAGAGTCAGACGCCGACATCGCAGACATCCAAAACCGTGATTCCCATAGTCGGGAAATGGGCGTGACCTCGGTTCCAACCTTCATTGTTGCCAACCAGCACGCTGTTCCCGGCGCGCAACCCGTTGAGCTTTGGCGGCGTGTAATGGCCGACCTGCGTGCGCAAAACGTCGCTGAGTGAACCCTGAACCAACGTTCACTCTTCACTTGTGAACCACAGCGCCCCGCGTTAACCTAATCAGGTCAGCCCGCCATTTTGCGGCCTGACCACTCAAGCACGATCACCCGACTGGTGTGGGCCAGAGTTTGTACAGCGACGCACCGGCGGGCTGTCCTCTTGCCTGAATGACGTACCTACTGACGGAGCATGTTATGACCAAAGACAATCTGCCGATAACGCAGGTCGAATTCATTGCCCTGTGCGCGATGATGTTTGCCACCATTGCGTTCTCAATTGACGCCATGCTCCCGGCATTGCCACAAATCGCCGCCGAACTCAGCCCCGGCAGCCACAACACCGAAACCCTGATTGTCATGTCCTTTGTGCTTGGCATGGGCGTAGGTACGTTTTTCACAGGCCCCCTGTCGGATCGCTTTGGCCGTAAGCCAGTGCTGATCTCCGGCGCGGTGATCTACACGCTCTGTGCCTTTATTGGGTATCAAAGCCAAACTCTGGAATGGTTGCTGGCCGCCCGCCTGTTCCAAGGCATGGGTGCCGCAGGCCCCCGCGTTGTGACTCTTGCCATTGTCCGAGACTTGTTTTCCGGTCGCGACATGGCCCGCATCATGTCGTTTGTCATGATGGTCTTTATTTTGGTGCCTGCCGCGGCGCCTCTTCTGGGACAATTCATCATCGATTTCTCCTCCTGGCGCGGCATCTTTATCGCTTTCATGCTGTTTTCCATGGTCTCGGTTCTTTGGATTGGCATCCGTCTGCCTGAGCCGCTGCCCGTAGAGCAGCGCCGCCCGTTCAGCATGGCCAAACTGTTGGCCGGCCTACGCGAAATGTGGGGCATTCCCGCCGTGCGCACGTCTATCCTGGTGCAATCGCTGATCATGGGCAGCCTCTTTGGCCTGATTGGCACCGTGCAATTGGTTTATGATCAAACCTATGACCGTGCCGCCGAGTTCCCATATTGGTTTGCCGGCATCGCTCTGGCCTCTGGCACCGCCAGCCTCCTAAACGCCAAACTGGTGATGAATTGGGGCATGCGCTTTCTGGTGACAGTTGCCATCGCGAGCAAAATCTTCTGTGCCAGCATTATGGTTGTGGCTTTGACAACGCTGAACACCGAAATGCAATTCTATGCTTTTGCCCTGTGGCAACTGACCGTATTTTTCTCTGTTGGCCTGACAATTGGTAACCTCAACGCCATGGCTATGGAACCTCTGGGGCATATGGCGGGCACCGCTGCGTCTGTCATGGGCGCGCTCTCCACCATTTTTGGCGTGATCATCGCGGCGCCCATCAGCCTCGCGTTTGATGGCACACCTCTACCATTGGTTATGTCCATTGGCGCGTTGGCTCTGGTGGGTTTCATGCTGATGCTGCACATGCGTCGAATTGAAGCCCGCGCTGTCACCGCCTAAAGCTACTTGCACATCCACTGGCCATGCGGAAAAGTAGCCGCATGGCCAGCGCTCTAATCCTCCGCAATCGCAATTACCGTCTTCTCTTTGCCTCCGGCGCCCTGACCAATCTCGGCGACGGCCTTGTGATGCTGGCCATCCCTTGGTTGGCCACATTGCTGACCCGTGAGCCAGTGGCCATCGCCGCCGTCGCAGCAGCTGGCCGCCTGCCCTGGTTGTTCTTCGCTTTGCCCGCTGGCGTGATCGCCGATCAGGTTGATCGCCGCAAGCTTATCGCCCGCGCCGACCTATTGCGCGCCACGCTTGTGGGGGCCATCTTGTGGCTGGCGCTCAGTGCCCCCGGCGCAGGTGCAATCTGGCTTCTCGCTGCGCTCACCTTCCTACTTGGCGCGGCCGAAGTCCTGCGTGACAACGCGGCGCAGACCATACTGCCTGACATCGTGACACCCTCTGATCTCGAAGCCGCCAACGGCCAGATGTGGAGCGTGGAACAACTCACTGGTCAATTTATTGGACCACCACTGGCAGGCTTCCTGATCGCCTCCAGCGTCGCGCTGCCATTTGGTCTAGACATCGCGGCTCTTATGCTGGCCGCCGGCATGATCTGGATGATCAGCCTGGCCCCCCGCCCCAAAGTGCAACAAAACTTCTTTGGCGCTCTGAAAGAAGGCATTGCCTTCATGCGCTCCGACCGCCTTCTGCTGCGTCTCGCCATTGTGCTGGGCTGTGCCAATTTCATCGCCATGGGCACAATGACCGTGCAAGTGCTCTTTGCCCAAGACGTGCTTTCCCTCACCGCCACACAATACGGTTTCTTGCTGTCCATCGCCGCCCTCGGTGCCATCACCGGCAGTCTCACTGCACCCAAATTAGTGCAATGGTGTGGCACTCAATCTTGCCTCTACGCCTCCATCGCCATATGGGGCATCGGCTACGGCACGATCGGCCTGACCACTTCGGCCATCCCGATGGCATTTGCACTGTTCTCGGTCATGGCCGCCGCGATGTTGTGGAACGTGATCACAGTCTCCTGGCGCCAACGCCGCATTCCTACGGAGCTACTGGGCCGTGTGAACAGCATCTATCGTTTCTTTGGCTGGGGCAGCATGCCGCTTGGCGCTATGGCGGCCGGGGCTATGGTTGCGCTGCTAGAACCATCCTTGGGCCGTGAGCTGGCTCTTCGCGCGCCTTTCTTCACCGCCGCCGCACTATGCCTCTGCCTGCTGCTCTATGCCATTTCCCGCCTGCAACTGGACTGACCAAACGCATTCATTTCCCCTAAATACCCGGGAGTCTGGGGCAGCGCGCACATGCAAAACACCGCAGAAACGCACCTCCACAAAACAGCCGCGATACAGATGCAATACCGACGCGTTATTTGGCGGATTTTGCCTTCTTGCGCTTCTTCTCATCAACCACTTTTTGAGCAAGGTCTCGGGCAATCGCAAACGCGCCTTTGATCTTGTCAGAGGCCTTCTGCCAATCCCGACGCACCACAATTTTATTGTCTTTGACCTTGGCGAGCCCCTTCTGATCCTGAATGAACTCCACCAAGCCTTGAGGCGAGGCAAACTTGTCGTTGTGGAACTGAATAGTCGCGCCCTTTGGTCCGCCGTCCAGCTTGGCAATTCCGGCTTTCTTGCACATCTCTTTGATACGCACGATCAACAGTAACGTATTGACCTCTTTTGGTAATTTTCCAAACCGGTCGATCAGTTCAGCGGCAAATCCTTCAAGCTCCACCTTCCCCTGAAGTCCGCTCAAACGACGGTACAATCCAAGCCGTACATCCAAGTCTGGCACATAGGTATCCGGGATCAAAACCGGTACACCCAAGTTGATTTGTGGCGCCCACTGATCGTCTCCACCTGACAGGCCTTCCAGCTCACCGGTTTTGATCTTGGCAATCGCGTCCTCCAGCATCGACTGGTACAGCTCATACCCCACGTCGCGCATTTGGCCGGACTGCTCTTCACCCAGCAAATTCCCGGCCCCCCGAATATCAAGGTCTTGAGACGCAAGAGTAAATCCGGCGCCCAAAGTGTCCAGAGACCCCAACACCCGCAGCCGCTTTTCCGCCGCCGGAGTCAACTTCACCCGCGGTTTTGTGGTCATATAGGCATAGGCTCGTGTCTTGGAGCGCCCAACCCGTCCCCGAATTTGATAGAGCTGCGCCAATCCAAACATGTCTGCGCGATGCACAATCATTGTGTTGGCGGTGGGAATATCGAGACCGCTTTCCACAATTGTTGTGGCCAGCAGCACATCATACTTGCCGTCATAAAACGCGTTCATGCGGTCATCGAGCTCACCCGCCGCCATCTGACCACTGGCCGTGATAAAGCTCACTTCAGGCACATGATCACGTAAAAACTCTTCAATTTCAGGCAGATCACTGATCCGTGGCACCACGTAGAAACTCTGCCCACCGCGATAATGCTCGCGCAAAAGCGCTTCACGTATTGTCACCGCATCAAAGGAACTCACGTATGTGCGAATTGCCAGTCGGTCCACCGGCGGCGTGCCAATGATAGACAGATCGCGTACACCAGACAGGCTCAATTGTAAGGTCCGTGGGATTGGCGTTGCAGTCAACGTCAGCACATGCACATCACTGCGCATCTGTTTGAGCCGCTCCTTATGCGCCACGCCAAAGTGTTGTTCTTCATCAATGATCAGCAGCCCGAGATCTCTGAACCGGATATTTTTGGCCAAAAGCGCATGAGTTCCAACGACAATATCGACCGTGCCGCGTGCCATTCCATCGCGAGTTTTCTCAGCTTCTTTTGCCGAAACAAACCGTGACAAAGTTCTAACTTCTAAGGGAAATCCCCTAAATCGTTCAGCAAATCCCTTTGCGTGCTGACGCGCCAGCAGCGTGGTTGGCGCAATCACTGCCACCTGTTGCCCTGACATCGCCGCCACAAATGCCGCGCGCATCGCCACTTCGGTTTTGCCAAAGCCAACGTCACCACACACCAAACGATCCATCGGGCGTCCGGACGCCAAATCGCCGATCACGTCCCCAATCGCGCTAAGCTGATCTTCGGTTTCCTGATACGGGAACCGTGCAGAGAATTCCTCCCACGCGTGATGCTGCGCCTCTAACACAGGTGCCCTGCGCAACTCCCGCTCTGCCGCCACCCGAATGAGCCGATCCGCCATCTCGCGGATACGCTCTTTGAGTTTGGCTTTCTTCGCCTGCCAAGCGCCCCCGCCCAAACGATCCAGAAGGCCTTCGTCATGGCCATATTTTGAGAGCAACTCGATGTTCTCAACTGGCAAGTAAAGCTTTGAAGACTCGGCATATTCCAGGGAGATAGTCTCATGTGCAGCGCCTGCTGCCGTGATTACTTCAAGCCCAAGATAACGCCCTACGCCGTGGTCCACATGTACCACCAAATCACCGGGGCTGAGCGACTGTGTTTCGGTGAGAAAGTTCTCTGCCCGTTTCTTCTTGCGTGGCGCGCGGATCAAACGGTCACCCAGCACGTCTTGCTCGGAAATCACCGTCATAGATGGGGTGACAAATCCGTGTTCCAACGCCCAAACCGCCAGGTACAGCCCAGATTTCCCAAGGTTCTTTGCATCCTTGATGTGGACGGTTTCCGCCAGACCTTCGTCTTCGATCAGGCCGCTTAAACGCTCCCGCGCGCCCTCGGAATAGCTTGCCACAACCACCGGTCCGTCAGTCCGCATCGACCGAATGTGATCTGCCAAAGCTCCAAAAAGGCTCACATTTTCTTGTTGTCGCTCCGGCGAGAAATTTCGACCAATACGCCCGCCTGCATCAATCACACCGGGCCCCGAGGCTTGTGGCAAAGGTGAGAAATGCAGCACCCGTCGCCCACCGATGGCCCTGCTCCAAGCCTCATCGTCCAAATACATAAGCTGCGGTGGAACGGGTTTATAGACAGTATCCATGCGCGCCTTTTGCGCCATGGCATGTTTGCGCGTCTCATATTGATCTGCCACACTGTCCCAACGCGCAATGCGCGCTGCATCCGATTGATCATCCACAGAAATCACTGCATTTGGCAGATAATCAAACAGCGTTTCCAACTCTTCGTGGAAAAACGGCAACCAGTGCTCCACACCTTGATGTTTGCGTCCCGCGCTGACCGCTTCATACAGAGGATCATCGGTGCCTGCTGCGCCAAATTCGATACGATAATTCTGTCGGAACCGCGTGATGGCTGACTCATCCAGAATGACTTCGCTGACGGGTGCAAGCTCGATCAGGTCTAGGTTTTCGGTGGTACGCTGCGTCGCCGGATCAAACCGCCGCACCCCATCCAAAATGTCTCCAAAGAAATCAAGCCGCACCGGGCCACTGTCGCCGGGTGGGAAAATATCAATAATCCCCCCGCGAATTGCGTAATCTCCCGGCTCCATAACCGTCGGTGCTTGTGTGAACCCCATCCGTACCAGGAATTGGCGCAGTGCCTTTTCATCAACGCGCTGATCGACCTGCGCCCGAAACGCTGCTTCTTTCAAAATCTTACGTGCAGGCACCCGCTGTGTGGCCGCGTTGAGCGTGGTCAGGAGTACAAACCGACTGGGCATGTCATGCACCAGCCCGGCCAATGTCGCCATACGGGTCGCAGAGATATTGGCATTGGGTGACACACGGTCAAACGGCAGACAATCCCACCCCGGAAACACAATAACCGGCATGTCTGGTTGAAAGAACTCCAGCGCCGCCTTGGTGGCCGCCATGCGCTTGTCGTCGCGCGCTACATGCACCACGGGACCGTTGCTTTTGGCCACCTCATTGAGGATCAACTGAGCATCAAAGCCTTCAGGAGCCCCACCCACGGAGATGTGTTGCGCGTCTTTCATCGGATTAACCGTCCAATTTATAGTGTTACGCGGGTAAGTTTACCCAAGCGGAGAGATTTGAAAGTTCTGAAACATGCCCCAAAGCGAGGTCACAAAAATCGAGATCATCCCGATAAATTGCACCCAAAACCGATGCCGCGCCAATCGTTTTCTGAGCTCTTCAGGCTGGGGAGCTTCTACCCGAATGCGTCGAGCCAGCCGCACGCTGAGCAAGCTGACAATACTCATTGGGAACAGGAGCAAGAAAACTGCCTGCGCGAACTCCACGTTGTAGCCAAACCCCACGCCAGCCAATCCTGTTAGGATAAAACAGCTGCCGCCGATTAGAAAAAGCCCGGAAACATCAGCAATGTGTAGCAATCGGTTGCAGTTGATCCGCACGAGATCCTGCAGGTCAATCTCCGCCTGCCCTCCGTTGCGTTTGGCCCGCAGAACGGAATCCCACGGCACGCCCAGCACCCAATGGCTGGCCGAAGACCAAAAAACCGCAAGCGCAATCCAGAACCAGAGGTTGCTGAAACTGCGCATATCGATGAGTTCAAAAATTGTTTGGCTCAGGTCCAAAGTCTTCACTGCCCTTTAGATTTTCCATCTGACATACCGCGCTCCTGCGGCAATTCCTAGCCTTGAGCTGCGGTTAAATCCGTGGCACCTCTGCTGTTGCAAATTTACGGAGCTTCCCATGACCCACACGCCTGCGCCCTTTCCAACCTCGCGCCTGCGCCGCACCCGTCAATCCGCTGCTGTGCGCGGCCTTGTGCGTCAAAACTCACTGACTGTGGATGACCTCATCTGGCCTGTGTTTGTTCGTGATGGGGAAGGTATAGAAGAGCCCATTCCCTCAATGCCCGGCGTGTATCGACGCTCCGTGGACAAGATTGTCGAGGCCGCGCGCGAGGCAGCTGACCTCGGTATCCCGGTGATCTGTCTCTTTCCGTATACAGATCCGGCGCTCAAAACCGAAGATTGCGCCGAGGCTTGGAACCTGGAAAATCTCTCCAACCGCGCCACCCGCGCCATCAAAGCTGCGGTGCCAGAAATTGCGGTGATGACCGACGTTGCGCTGGATCCCTATAACATCAATGGCCACGACGGTTTTGTGGTCGACGGCGAGATAGTCAACGACGCAACCGTCCAAGCGCTTGTCAAACAGGCCCTGTCTCAGGCCGAAGCTGGGGCGGACATCATTGGACCATCGGATATGATGGACAACCGCATTGGTGCCATCCGCAACGCATTGGAAGAAAACGGCTTTCAAAACGTCATGTTGATGAGTTACGCCGCCAAATACGCCAGCGCGTTTTATGGCCCGTTCCGAGACGCAGTGGGCGCATCTGGAGCGCTCAAAGGCGACAAAACAACCTATCAAATGGATCCAGCCAACGCGGATGAGGCCCTGCGCCTTGTCGCACGAGACCTGTCGGAGGGTGCGGATATGGTTATGGTCAAACCCGGGATGCCCTATTTGGATATTTGCCGGAGTGTGAAAGACGAATTTGGTGTGCCAACCTTTGCGTATCAGGTGTCTGGTGAATACGCGATGATCACCGGCGCGGCGCAGAATGGCTGGATTGATGGCGACAAGGCCATGCTGGAAAGCCTGATGGCTTTCAAACGCGCGGGCTGTGATGGCATTTTGACCTATTTTGCGCCCGCTGTGGCGCGCAAACTTTCCGGCAAATAGCCCACAATGTGCCACAAAATATAGTGATCTGGCGCAGTTTTCGTGACATCACAGGCTGCGCCATCTATAGTCACTGCAAACCGGATCAAAAAACCGGTGATCTGAGCAGAACAAAACATATGGGCAATAGACCATGAGCAATATAACACGGCGCGGCTTTGCGCTTTCCGGACTCGCTGCGGCAGGTATGACTGCAGCATGTGGCAACGGCGTAGGCTCCAATGCCTCAAGTGAAATCGATGCGCGCGCCGACACCACGCTGGACTACCTCTTCACCGAATATCCCAACACATTGGATTTGAAAGCCAAATCCACTGGTATGCTGGTCATGCCTTTGATCACCGAAGCTGGGTTTGGCTTTGGCGGCGGCTACGGCCGTGGCGCATTGCGGATCAACGACGCCACTGTCGACTACTATTCCGCCACCAAAGGCAGCGTTGGTTTGCAAATTGGCGCCCAACAACACGCACATGTGTTGTTCTTTATGACCGACGGCGCGCTCACCGAATTCCGCAGTTCAAACGGCTGGGCCGCGGGCGCCGGAGTGCAATATGTGGTTGCCAACGAAGGCGCCAATATTTCGGCTGAAACCACCAATCTTTTGGCCCCTGTGATCGCGGTGATCTTCGGTCAGGCAGGCTTGAAGGTCGGCGCCACACTCGAAGGCATCAAATACACCCGCATCATCCCGTAAATCTCTGACCTTTCAGGATATATCACACCCCCGAAGGTGTCTTGATCTGAGCGCGCGGGGCATTCCCACGCGCTCGGTTTGTATCCACTTACGGTCTGTGCCCAGCTTTCGGATGCGTCATGAAGGGGCGTATTTAACCCATTGCCCGCAGGCGTTTGATCAAGCTTGACGTGTCCCAACGCCCGCCATCCAATTTCTGCACGTCTTTGTAGAACTGATCCACCAAGGCGGTCACTGGCAAGCTCGCGCCCACCTCATCTGCTGTCGACAGACAGATCCCCAGATCTTTGCGCATCCAATCAACCGCAAACCCGTGCTCGAACTCGTCGTCAATCATGGTCTCGTAGCGGTTCTGCATTTGCCAGCTGCCCGCAGCCCCACCGGCAATCACTTCCACAACGGCACGGCCGTCCAGCCCGGCCTTTTCGGCGAAATGCAGTCCTTCTGACAGACCCTGAACTAAGCCAGCAATACAAATCTGGTTCACCATCTTGGTCAGCTGACCCGCGCCGCTCTCGCCCAATCGTTTGATCGACCGTCCGTAAGCCTGCATAACCGGTTCAGCAGCCTCATAACTGGCTTCGTCACCGCCACACATGATCGACAACACGCCATTTTCGGCCCCGGCCTGACCACCGGACACCGGTGCGTCCACAAAGGCGATGCCTAGCGCTTTGCCCGCATCATATAACTCAGCAGTGACCTTGGCGGACACAGTGGTGTGATCCACAAAAATTGTGTCACGCCCCATGCCTTCAAACGCACCGTTTTCGCCAATACAAACCTGGCGCAAGTCATCATCATTGCCAACACAGCACATCACAAAATCAGCGCCCGCTACAGCCTCAGAAGGCGTCGCGCCAAAGGCCCCGCCATTTTCCTTGGCCCAAGCCTCAGATTTTGCAGTTGTACGATTAAAAACAGTCACTTCGTGACCGGCCTTCGCCAAGTGCCCAGCCATTGGATAGCCCATCACACCAAGCCCCAAAAACGCAACTTTTGCCATCGTCTTTCCCCCATCTGTCTATTGTCGTAATACTTGTCTCGCCTGTACAAGCAGAAGGCAAGAACAAACAAAGGCAGCTCTATGACCACATTCTTTCAATGGCTATTGCGCATCGCGAGCGGCCTGGTGATTCTGTGTGTTCTGGGCGTGATGCTGGTTTATTTCCTCGCCTCCCGCAGCCTGCC
This sequence comes from Shimia sagamensis, assembly GCF_900182745.1. Taxonomy (GTDB): domain Bacteria; phylum Pseudomonadota; class Alphaproteobacteria; order Rhodobacterales; family Rhodobacteraceae; genus Shimia; species Shimia sagamensis. Next base: position 141,747 of record NZ_FXTY01000002.1, read on the forward strand.
AACCTACGATAAATCCTTGACCGTTTCCGGCATTACAGAGCCTGTCGAGATTGTGCGCAACAACGCAAACGTGCCCCACATTTTTGGCCAATCTGACGACGATGTCTTCTTTGGTCTTGGCTATGCCCATGCCCAGGATCGCCTTTGGCAAATGCTGACCATGCGCCGCACCGTCCAAGGTCGCCTGTCTGAGGTGTTTGGCCCACGCACGCTCGACATTGATAAACTCATGCGGCGCTTTGATCTTGCCCGCGCAGCCCGCCAATCGGTGTCCGTTCAAGACGACCAGACCCTCGCCGCGTTGGAAGCTTACGCGCGCGGCGTAAATGCCCGCATCAATGAGGTGAACACCGAAGCCCTGGGCCGTGGCGCACCGGAGCTATTTCTTTTCAAACAAAGTTTTTCGCCTTGGCAACCTGCGGATTCAATCGCCTTGCAAAAACTCATGGCCTTGCAACTCACTGGTCAAATTCAATTTGAAGTGCTGCGCGCGCGCACCTCGCTGGCCTTGACTGATCAAAGACGCCTCGTCGACATTCTGCCCGACGCCCCCGGGTCCGGTGTTGCTGCGTTGCCCGAATACGCCAGTCTTGTCCCCAACACGCCGATATTTGCCAAAAGCGCCCCACTGCCTCAGCACCCGCTGTCCCCATTTTCCCTGCCAAGCCTGTCCGGCGCTTCCAACGCCTGGGCAGCAGCGCCAATCCGCAGCGCCACCGGTGGCACTTTACTGGCCAACGACCCCCATTTGGGCCTATCCGCGCCAGCTATTTGGTATCTCGCACGGCTTGAACTCAACTCAGGTGGCGTGATTGGCGCGACCATTCCGGGCATTCCTGTGGTGTTGGCAGGGCGCAGCAATGACCTCGGCTGGGGAGTGACAGCCGCTTATGTCGACGATCAAGACATTTTCATCGAGGAGCTGGATCCAACCAACTCTGAAAACTATCGCACGCCAACCGGCTTCAAAGCATTTGACACACGTAAATCAATTATCACAATCAAAGACGCTGAACCGGTCACTCTTACCTTGCGGTGGACCGAAAACGGCCCTGTCCTGCCTGGTTCTGATTTCAATCTCAGCAGCATTACTCCGCCGGGCCACGTCGCCGCGCTCTCCTGGACAGCTCTCAGCCCACGCGACACCTCCACCAGCGCTCTTATGGCGCTGATGTTTGCCAAAACCGTGGAAGATGGCCTACAAGCCACAAAGGGACACGTCGCGCCCGGTCTTACACTCACACTTGCTGATCGCGAAAACATCGGCATGAAGCTGATCGGTGCACTGCCCAAACGCGATGCCAAACACCAAAGCCAAGGCCGCTTGCCTGCGCTTGGCTGGCGGGCTGAAAACCGCTGGCAAGGTGTTTTTGATTCCGCCGCCAATCCGTCTTTCATCGCGCCCATTGGCGGGATTGTCGGCAACACCAACAATAAACTGGTTGAGCGTCCCTTCCCTGCACATGTCTCCCACGTCTGGGGTGACAGCCAGCGAATCCAACGCTGGACACGTCTGATGCAAAACCGTCGGGTGCACACGCGTGACAGTTTCATAGAGGCCCAGCTGGACACGGTCAGCTTCTCCGCGCGCGCTCTGCTGCCACTGATTGGCGCTGACCTTTGGTTCACCGGGGAAGCCGCTCCCAAAGGCTCTCGCGAACGCCAGCGCCAACGCGCGCTGACCCTGTTGTCGGAGTGGAACGGCGAAATGAATGAGCACATTCCGGAGCCGCTGATCTATTCAGCTTGGGTCCGCGCGCTTCAAGAGCGTTTGATACAAGACGATCTCGGGCCCCTCGCCGATGAGTTCACCCATGTCGAGCCGCTGTTTATCGAACGTGTCTTCCGCAACGTTGGCGGCGCAGGTGCGTGGTGTGACGTGCGCCAAAGCGCTCCAAAGGAAACCTGCTCCGACATGGCCCGCCTTGCCTTGGACGACGCATTGATTGCCATTGAAGAGCGTTATGGCCAACAACTTGAGGCCCTGCGCTGGGGCGACGTGCACCAAGCCACCCACGATCACCAGGTCTTGGGCAAAGTGCCTGTTCTGCGTTTCTTTGTGAACATCCGTCAATCCACGTCCGGAGGTGACAACACCCTGCAACGCGGCAAAACGGCGGGCACCGGGGCCAACCCGTTCCTGAACGTACACGCGGCCGGGTATCGCGGTGTGTACGATTTTGCGGACCCGGACAGCTCCGTCTTCATCATTTCTACCGGACAGTCTGGCCACTTCTTGTCGCGGTTTTACGACGACATGGCGCAGCTCTGGCGCCGTGGCGAGTATATCCCGATGTCATTGGATGAAGAGCTGGCACGCGCTGCCGCGGTTGGTGTCACCACGTTGCAGCCGCGTGCCCAATGATCGTTTAAAGGCCTTCGAACTGTGCCCGCTGTTTTGGTGTCCATAGGACGGTGAGTTCAAACCCGTCTTCGGTTTGTTCCTCAGCTTCCACAACACCTTCTTTGAACAGCCAAGCCCGGCCTTTGCCATCGGCAAACGACAGCTTCAAAACCTCACGGGATTTGTCGCCTGTAAGCGCCTGTGCAATGGCCGCAAACATCTCGTCCAACCCCTGCCCGCTCACGGCCGAGACAGCAAATATTGCGTCGTCCCGCTCTGCTTTTGCCACCACTGCATCTCGATCATCAGGGCTGAGAAGATCGATCTTGTTCCAGATCTCTATCTGCGGCGTGTCTTCACTCAAACCCAGCGTCTCAAGAATAGTGGTCACGTCTTCCGACTGATGCTGGCTCTCCGGATGCGCAATGTCGCGCACATGCAGGACCAAGTCCGCAGCCAAAACCTCTTCCAGCGTTGCGCGGAACGCAGCCACCAACTGGGTCGGCAAATCACTGATGAAACCCACTGTGTCTGACAGGATCACTTCCGGCCCATTGTCAGGCAACTCCACAGCACGCATGGTTGGGTCCAATGTGGCAAACAACATGTCTTTTGCCATCACATCTGCGCCGGTAACCCGGTTGAAAAGTGTGGATTTTCCGGCGTTGGTATAGCCCACAAGCGCAACAATCGGAAACGGCACTTTGGCGCGCGCCTTGCGATGCAATTCGCGGGTTTTCACCACTTTGGACAGCTGTCGCCGCAGTCTGACCAAATGGTCGTCAATCGCCCGTCTGTCAGCTTCAATCTGGGTTTCGCCAGGACCACCGACAAACCCAAGCCCGCCGCGCTGGCGTTCCAAATGGGTCCAGGCCCGCACCAACCGCGTGCGCTGATAGGACAGCGCCGCCATCTCCACCTGCAACACACCTTCTCGGGTGCGTGCTCGGTCCGAGAAAATCTCAAGGATTAACCCGGTTCGATCCAGAAGTTTGACCTTCCACTCTTTCTCAAGGTTGCGTTGCTGCACAGGTGTCACCGGTCCATCAATCAGGACCAGCTCCACTTCATTTGCTTCGAAAATCGCCTTCAGTTCTGCGATCTTGCCGGTCCCGAAAAGCGTACCGGGCTGCGCCCGCGACAAGCGCACCACAGTTGATCCAACCGTTTCCAACTCAGGCAAAGCATCGGCAAGAGCAATGGCCTCTTCCAATGCGAAAGAGGCCTCACGCCGAACATCGACGCCGTAAATATCGGGATGCAGGACCCAAGCGCGGGTCACCTGCGTGTCATGCTCCATCAAGAGGCGTCTTCACCCTCATAAAGAGAAATCGGCTGTGCCGGCATGATTGTGGAGATCGCGTGTTTGTAGACCAACTGGCTCTGACCATCACGGCGTAACAGCACACAAAAATTGTCAAACCAGGTGATAACACCCTGCAATTTTACACCGTTGATCAGAAAAATAGTTACCGGAACTTTGGTTTTCCGGACGTGATTTAAAAATGCATCTTGGAGATTCTGTCGATCCGAAGCCATGTCGCGCTTGCCTTTGTTCTTGTTTACGCATCGGGTAGTCGTGCGGTGAGAGTATGGAACGTGGATTCGTGACTTACCAGCCTAAATTGTTAAGTTTTGGGTCGGGCCCAAGGTAAACCGCATCATTTCTGCCACAAATCCGGCGATATCAATGCGATGATCGCCAATGCCTCTAACCGTCCGAAGGTCATTGCTGCACATAAAATGAGCTTTTCTGCGACCCCAAGCGAGGAAATTGCAATCGGGAATTCCCCGGCAATTTGGGTCAATGGTCCGGCTGTGGTCAAAGCAGAAATCGCCAAAATAGCGGCTTCCTGAAAGTCATTCCCCAACAGGGCCAGCGCAATGGTCACTGCCGCAATGGACAAGGCAAACAGCATGAAAAACACCCAGGCTATCACCGCACCTTTGCGTCGAATTTGCCGCGCCCCTGTGCGCCGTCGTCCCAGAACCACGTTCGGGTGCACCAGCCGCTCCATTTCCCCCAAACCTTGCACGTAAAGCGCATAGACCCGCAGCAATTTCACACCACCAGCCGTGGTGGCTACACCACCACCAACCATGGCCAGCGCCATCAGGATCAGCCCAGGGGCAGACAACCCACTCCATTCCCGCGCCACATCCCACTCACCACTCTGAAACCCAGTGGTGGTCAAGAAACTCATCACAGTAAACAAACCGCCCCACGCCGCCTTCAACGCAGCCATAGGGTCTTGTGTTGCCTCGCCTTCAAACGCCCCAACCCAATGGCGCATAAACAGCGCCGTCGGCACCACCATCACGATCAAAAATCCAAGGCGCAGCTCCGGATCTTCCCAAAGGTTGTTGCGCCGCACCGATCCTGTGTCAGCGCTGAACGTGCCCCGAGACAAAGCAAACAGCAGGAACAGAAAGATCACCATTTCGCCCGGCACACCGCTGACGCTGGAGCCGACTCCACCAACCGCTGAAATCCCACTTGTCGACATAGTTGCCATCGCGTGCATGGTTGCCACAAACGGGCTGTCACCCAGCACAATCAACATCACCGCCAAGGCAAATGTCAGTCCCCCGTAGATGGGCACCAAGGCTTGGGCCGCTTTGCTCCAGCGCTTCATCGGATGAGCACGCTGCATATGTCCAAAGCTTGCGCTCGCCTGCCCCGGCTCCCCAACAGCGGTCACTTCAAATCCACCAAGGCTAAGCGGCGCAAATACCGCCGCCGCGGCCAACCACATCAATAATCCTCCAAGCCAGCCAACCATGCCGCGCCACAAGTGCAGGGGATCCACCAACATGCTGGCAGGTTCATAAATTGTCATACCCGTGGTGGTCAGGCTACTGACCATCTCGAAGTACACATCCAAAAACGGCACCACATCCAGGGATTCATACATCGGCCAAGCCAGCACTGCCGGCAGCAACGTGATGGCAAAAAACAGTGCTTTGAGATTGTCTGACGTGCGTGCGCGCCGTTTGGTGCCCTGGATCGCAATCGCAATCAATACACAGGCAAACAGCACCAAAATGCCGCCGTAAAAGAACATTCGAGCGACAAAATGCTGATCCTGATGAGCGGCCAAAGCCGCTGGCACAAACATCAAAAAGCCAGAAAACAGTGTCATCTGCACCAAGAGGGGGATTTGTGACAGGCCCAGTTTCATGGCTTAGAAAAAATCGATGGAGACCTGCAACAGCCGCTCCACTTCCGGCACATCTGCGGTCAGAGAAAACAGCACAATCACGTCCCCTTCATCAATGCGTGTACCACCTTTGGGTTTCACCACCTCTGTGCCTTTCAAGATAGCACCGATCAACACGCCTTCAGGAAAGTCGATATCACGCACCATTTGTCCTGCAATGGGTGAGGTCGACAGCACCTCCGCCTCAATGATCTCTGCTTCGGTGTCCCCCACTGAATAGACATCTTTCACGCGCCCATGGCGAATATGGCGCAGGATCGAACTCACCGTGGTGGCCCGCGGGTTGATAAACGCATCAATCCCTAGGGGCGTCATCAGCGGAGCCAAAGTTGGATCGTTGATCAAAGAAATGGCCAAAGGACAGCCCGCGGATTTCGACCGCACCGAGGCAAGCATATTGGTTTTATCATCGTCGGTCACCGCCAGCACTGCGTCCGCCCGGTCCACGCCGGCTTCTGCCAGAAGCGCCACATCCATACCGTCACCGTTCAAAACGATGGTACGTTCCAGCGCTTCAGCCGCGCGCTCGGCCACTTTCCGGTCTCGCTCAATGATCTTAGTGCGCACTCGCGAGGCACTGGCCTCAAGCCGCTGCGCCACCATCAGGCCCACATTGCCGCCGCCCACGATCACCGCGCGTTCTTGTTTTTTCTGTTGCTTGCCAAATACTTCCATGGTGCGAACCACATCTTCAGCCAAAGTAAAGACGTAGATATCATCCCCAACAAACAGCTGATCCCCCGGCTCTGGTGCAATCAACGTGCCACCACGCCGCACACCAACAACAACCGCACTTAATGTGGAGAACAAGTCTGTGAGCTGACGCAAAGGTGTGTTCACCACCGGGCAATTATCGTCCAACGTCAGACCGAGCATCTGCACCTTTCCGGCCAGAAATGTCTCCGCATCAAATGCCCGCGGGGTTGCCAACCGCTTCAAAGCTGCATCCGCAACCTCACGCTCAGGTGAAATCACCACATCAATCGGCATGTGCTCGCGACGGTACAGGTCTGAATAGAGCACATCCAAATATGACTGACTGCGCAGGCGAGCGATCTTACGCGGCACCGAAAACACCGAGTGCGCCACCTGACAGGTCACCATATTGACCTCATCCGAATAGGTCGCAGCAATCACCATATCTGCATCCCGCGCGCCCGCGCGGTCCAACACATCCGGATAGCTCGCAAACCCCGCAATGCCTTGAACATCCAGAGTATCCGTGGCGCGGCGCACCAGGTCCGGGTTGTTATCGACAACGGTAACATCGTTGTTTTCACCGGACAAATGGCGGGCAATCTGCCACCCAACCTGACCAGCCCCGCAGATAATGACCTTCATGTGCTTCCCTCTTGGGTTTCGGCTCTCAGCCATGCCAGAAGGGGGAAGGCAGGTCAATTGTTACCATTGACCCCAACACCAAGACCGGCTTTGATTGGCTTAAGTTTCAAGCATTTGCGTTAAAGGTGAGTCTCATGCGGACCGTGGCAATTTTGGCAATTTTTGGTCTTTCCCTATCGGCATGTAGCCCAACCTCCTACTCGGGATTTGCCAAATCCGGCGTCTCCCGTGAAACGGCTTCACGGGATGACACCTCCTGCTCAGTGGAAGCTAACCGCCTCTTTCCCTCGGCAACATTTACCACCACGGTTTATGGCGGGTATCACGGAGGATATGGCGGCTACGTTGGTGGCAGTTGGGGTGGTTACCCTGGTTATTACGGCGGCAATCATATTCAAACGCGAGACGTGAACGCCGGCATGCGCGCCGAACACCGCCGTGACTGCATGTCCCTCAAAGGCTACTCAGCAGTCACCCATCCGGTGTGTACCGAGCAACAGTTGGCCGGCAGACAATACACGCCTGTCAAAGGTGCGCCCAAGCCTGCCCCCAATCTCTGTGCTATCCGAGCGCAAAGCGGCGGTGTCGCGCTTGTGGACCTTAGCAAACCTGTGTGATCCAGCACCACCGAGGAACCAAACATGAAACACGCTTTTGTCACAGGATGTCTGGTACTTGCATTGTCTGCCTGCACCGAGTTCTCAACCATGTATCAACCCGGAAAAACCAAAACCGAGCGCAACGTGGATCAGGCGCAATGCAACCGATTTGCATCAGACAACTATCCGCCACGCATCGTGACGGATTGGTGGCCAATTTATAACGCCGAAGGTCGTGTAATTGGTCAGCGTCCGGAAAGCTACGACATCAACGAGGGCCCACGATACACAGCCGCCCGCAACTGCATGAAGGAACGCGGCTATGCCCGCGTGACCATCCCATACTGCAAAGACGAGCAAATAGCCGGTCGGTCTTACGCGCCAATCACGGTGGCACCAGAACTCAGCCCCAACATCTGTGGCCTGCGCACCGATAATGGTCGTGTCATTATCGACTTGAATAAGCCGCTATAAGAACCTGAAAAGCTGGGATTACCCAGCTTCACGCTCTTCCTCTTCCTCACCAGACACATGCGCGACACGGGCGCCTGCCTTATTGGATGTCACCACACCAAGCGACTTGAGTTTGCGGTGCAACGCGCTGCGTTCCATGCCAACAAAACTGGCAGTACGGCTGATATTGCCGCCAAATCGGTTGATTTGCGTGAGCAGATACTCGCGCTCAAACGCTTCCCGCGCCTCACGCAGTGGCAGCGTTGCCAGTGCGCCGGACAACACAACGCGGCCCTCTTCAGCAGGTGCATCGCTTTCGCCAGGCAGCTCTCGACACTCGATTGGCCCCTGCCCGTCGCCAAGGATCAGCACGCGCTCAATCATGTTCTTCAGCTGGCGCACATTTCCGGGCCACACCATGGTCTGCATCAACGCAGCTGAATCCACGCTCAACGTGCGCAGCGGCAACCCTTGCGCCTCATGCAACTGCCCCAGGAAATAGGCCGCCAATTCAGGAATATCCTCTCGCCGCTCCTCCAACGAGGGCACGGCAATTGGCACAACATTCAGCCGATGGTACAGTTCTTCACGGAAGTCACCCGCATCAATGGCCTGCTTCAAATTGCGATTGGTGGAGGAGATCACCCGCAGATCCACCCGCACCTTTTTGGCCCCGCCAACTCGGGTGAATTGTTGATCCACCAACACCCGTAGAATTTTGCTCTGCGCTGCCAGCGGCATGTCCGCCACCTCATCAAAGTAGATCACACCGCCATTGGCCTGTTCCAACAGGCCAGCCTCCACGCCCCGTTCCGCAGTTTCCCGCCCAAACAGAATCTCTTCCACGCGGTCCGGATCCATTCCGGCACATGAAACGGTCACAAATTGTGCTGCTGCCCGATTAGAATTGGCATGGATATAGCGTGCGGCCACGTCTTTACCGACACCAGCAGGGCCGGTCAGCATGACACGCCCGTTGGAGCGTGTGACCTTATCGAGTTGCGAAATCATGCCTCGGAATGCTGCACTGTCCCCAATCAAGTCGGTTGGTGTGCTGTCCTGACGCTTCAACTCGGTGTTCTCACGGCGCAGACGGCTGGTTTCCATTGCCCGCTTGATCACCACCAAAAGCTGATCGATGTTGAACGGCTTCTCAATGAAGTCATACGCGCCCTGCCTGATAGCTGCGACTGCGATCTCGATGTTCCCATGGCCTGAAATGATCACCACTGGGACCTCTGGATAATCGATTTTCACCGCCTTCAGAATGTCGATGCCATCCATGTTGCTGTCTTTGAGCCAGATATCGAGGATCATCAACGCCGGTTGCGCACTGGCGACCTCAGCCATGGCATCATCTGAATTGCCCGCAAGCCGTGTAGTGTAGCCTTCGTCCTTCAAAATATCGGAAACCAACTCCCGGATATCACGTTCGTCATCTACGATCAGAATGTCACTCATAATACTTGCTCGCTCTCTTTGGGTTCCACCGCAGCTGCAGCCTGCTGAGAAAGCGGCAACCGAACTTCGGCCATCGCCCCTGCGTGGGAATTGTTGTCAAACACCGGCGCATCCAGCAGCGCGAGCTGCCCGCCGTGTTCTTCGATGATCTTTTTTACAATTGGCAGACCAAGACCCGTGCCCTTGTCGCGCGTGGTGACATAGGGCTCAAACAAACGCGCACGATCCTCAGGCAAGCCAATGCCATTGTCGGCAATGCGCAGGACAGCTTCATCCGCCTCTTGGAACAAATTCACATGTATCTCCGGACAATACCCATCCGGTGCGCCTTTTTCCTGCAAGGTTTCAGTGGCTTCCCCCGCGTTCTTGATTAAGTTTGTCAACGCCTGAGAAATCATCGTCGCATCCAAGTCTGCCGCCAACGGGCCTTCGCATATATCGCGCACAAACCGCACATTTGGCTGGCCGGATTCCTGCAACAGCACCGCTCCGGACACCAGTTCCACCACTTCAACTGCCTTACGAACCGGCTCTGGCATCCGGGCAAATTTGGAAAACTCATCCACAATCCGACGCAGATCATTGGTTTGCCGTACTATGACGTCTGTCATTTGCTCAAGCTGATCGCTGTCTTCACCCACTTTGCTGGCAAACTTGCGCCGAATGCGCTCCGCGCTTAACTGGATCGGCGTCAGTGGGTTCTTGATCTCATGCGCAATACGCCGGGCAACGTCGCCCCAGGCCGCCATACGCTGGGCAGTCACCAGGTCGGTCACATCATCAAAAGCCACAACATAGCCTTCAAGCGTCCCATTTTCGCGCCGCCGCGTGGCCATCCGCACCAGCAAGTTCTCAAGCCGACCAGATCGACTGACTTTTACTTCTTCCTGCGCTACCTCTTTACCGCTAGATTTCAGCCCCTCAAATAACGGCCCAAACTCCGGCACAGCCAATGTGAGCGGCATCTCTTGCCGATCTTCATCCCAGTCCAGCAACCGCTGTGCCGACCGGTTCACAAAGGCAACTTTGCCGTCGCTGTCGAGGCCGACCACGCCGGATGTGACCGAACTCAAAACCGAGTCAAACATCCTCCGCCGACGATCAATCTGCCGTGTGTTATCCAGCAACGTCTCGCGCTGTGCTTTCAACTGTCGCGTCATCTGGTTGAAGTAGCGGCTCAACATGGCGATTTCATCGTCACCATCTTCTTCCACCACACGCACGTCCAAATCACCGGCGCCAACACGCTGCGCAGCCCCTGTCAAACGCCCCACAGGACGGGACAAGCGTTCTGCAAACCACATGCCCATCCAAATCGCCGCCAACACTAGGATCAAAGCAAAACCAAGGTAGATCATGCCAAATTCAAACAACCGCTGCCCGCGCTCGCTCTCAAGTTGGGAATACAGGCGTGCACTGGCCTGTGTGTCATCCAGAAGATGGAAAATTTCCGCGTCCACTTCGCGGCTGATGTACAAAAACCTGTCCAGAAACGCATCAAGCCGCACCAACGCACGCATTTCATTATTGTCCAAATCGCGAATAGTCACTGATCCTTCGTCGATCGCGGTCTGCATGTCCGCCTCGGATGGCTCCTCATAATCAAACAGGTATGACCGCTCGCCCCGCGCCTGAATCTCACCTGCGCTATCAATCACAAACGCTTCCTTGAGCCCCCGCTGGATTTGCACCTGACCGGAGGCCAGAAGCACGCGCACCTCTCCTGCATCCAGACCAAAGCTGCGCCGCTTGCTCTCGTTCAAGAAGTCCGCAAGCAGGCCCGCGTCTTCTTCCAATCCTAGGATGTGTTCTTCTTCATAAGCTTGCGCCGCCGCCAGCGAGTTGCCCACCACTTGGCGCACACGTTCACTAAACCAGCCCTCAAGGCCAATGTTCAGCGTCAATCCGGCAAACACAGCGACAGTCACCGCGGGCACCAACGCCAAAAGCGCAAACGCGCCGGTCAGCCGTAAGTGCAGTCTTGACCCAACGGACTTAGCCCGACGCGACGCCACCGCTCGCATCACGTTTTGCAGCACCAGAGTCGCGACAACGAGCACATAGACAAGGTCAGCCAAGAGAATCGCTCGAAGGCCGCTGGAAGACGCGCCCAAATCAAACGGCCCGAGCACTAAGAAGGTCGCAAGCGCCAGCACAGGCCCAAGCACCACCAACCCTAAAGTTGCGGCATTCTGGACACGCCTTTGCCTGCGTAGGCGCTGAAAACGCGCCCAATGATTGGTTGCTGTCCGGCTAGACACCCGACTTCCTCAATTGATTTGGTACCGCTTGCGCGGCCCACCGCCATATTCAGTAGCACGTTCTAAGCCCCGACTCTTTTTCTCAGAGTGCGGCCCGCGCGCCACGCTTATGTGGCCTTTTTACATCAACTTGCGTCGGCGTGTCACGTGAATATCCAGATCAGTGATTTTTTTGCGAAGTGTATTCCGATTAATACCTAGTAAATCAGCACATTTCGCCTGATTGCCGCCGGTGGCATCCAGCGCAATTTCGATCAGAGGCAGTTCGATCTCCCGCAAGATACGCGCATAAAGTCCTGCCGGTGGCAGCATATTGCCATGCAAATCAAAATACCGCCGCAGATGGCGCGCCACAGAGGCCGATAATTTCTCACTGTCATCGCCCCCCAAAAGCGGCCCCGCCTGCGGTTGCGCCCCCAGCATCATTTCCGCTTCGCCCCGCGAAACCTCTTCAGCTTGCGCCGTCAAAACCAACCGCCGCACCGCATTTTCCAACTGTCGCACATTGCCTGGCCAGCTATAGGCCCGGAACAATTCCATGGCCGCCTCCGAGAACAAGCGCATTGGCGCGCCGTCCCGTTCCGCGCGATTTAGGAAATGCTCGACCAACAGTGGGATATCGTCGACCCGCTCACGCAACGCCGGAACATGGATCGCCGCGCCATTTAGGCGATAATACAAATCTTGACGCACAGTACCGTTTTCCATGGCTGCGTTGAGATTGACCTGGCTGGTGGCCATAAACCGAGGGCTGTGTTCCCCGGGGGTGTCCATCATGCGCACAATGCGGGCCTGAACCTCGTCATCGATGTCGCCAATTTCATCCACCAGAATGGTGCCGCCCCTGGCCTTTGCCAACACTTTTGCCGGCCCTTCCAAATCGCTCAAATCAGCAGCATTCACCACCACAAACGGCAAGTTTCTGCGGTCGGAAAAATCATGAATTTCTTTGGCAATCAGGGATTTACCTGTGCCGCTTTCGCCAGAAATCAACACCGGCAAGTCCGTGTTCATCACACGCGCCACCAGCCGGTAAAGCGCCTGCATTGCCGCTGTGCGCCCAACCAATGGCAACTCGTCAGGTCGCTCATCATCGGCCACAGGCGCAGCTGGTGTCCGTCGCTTTTGCTCTAAGGCTTTGCCGGTCCGTTTCATCAGATCAGGCAAATCAAATGGCTTTGGCAGGTAGTCATACGCCTCCGCCTCTGCAGCCTGAATCGCCGTCATGATGGTGTTCTGAGCTGAAATCACAATCACCGGCAGCCCCGGGCGATCCTCTGCAATCTTGGGCAACATCTCCAACCCGTTTCCGTCGGGCATCATCACGTCGGTGATGACAACATCACCTTTGCCTTCCCCAACCCATCGCATCAATGTGGTCAACGAGGAGGTGGCATGCACCTTGCACCCTGCCCGTGTCAGAGCCTGCGTCAAAACCGTGCGAATTGTGCGATCATCATCTGCGACCAGAACCGTGCCATCCATTACTGGCTCTCCTCAAATGCTTTCAGAGTTTCTTTGCTTGCCCGCGGGAGCGAGAGTTTGAACACCGTGCGCCCAGGCACAGAGTCCACCGTGATCATGCCGCCATGATCCGAAACAATTTTGCTAACCAGCGCGAGCCCCAGGCCCGTGCCGTTTTCGCGACCCGACACAAACGGGTCAAACACATCGCCCTTAAGGTCGTCTGGCAATCCCGGCCCGTCATCAATGATCTCGATTTGCAACGGCAAAGGCTGCCCAGTGCCATCCGCCCGGCGCAATCTAAAGCTATGTTCATAATAGGTTCGGATACGAATTGAGCCTGTATCACTGGCCGCTTCGCTGGCGTTCTTCAAAAGGTTTAGCACCACTTGCAGAAGTTGATCGCTGTCCCCTTCGGCAGGCGGCAACGAGGGATCGTAGTCCTCGATGATGTGCATATGTGCGCCATAACTCACCAAAGCAGAGCGCCGCGCCCGGTCTAACACGTCATGTATGTTCACCGGCTGTCTTTGCGGCAGCGACAGATTTCCAAACTGTTCCACCTGCTCCAGTAGCTTCACGATCCGACGGCTTTCTTCAACAATCAGATCCGTCAGTTCCAAGTCCTCGGAGCTTAGGTTCATAGACAGCAACTGCGCCGCCCCCGTGATCCCAGCCAGTGGATTTTTGATTTCATGGGCCAACATTTCCGCCATGCCTATCGCCGATTTGGCAGAGGATTTAACGGAATGGCTGCGCGTCATACGCCCCGCCAACTCGCGGCTAGAAATCAAAAACAGCATTTCGTCCGGCGCATCCGCCAACGGCGCTATCTGCAAGTTGCACTGCACGGGCGGCCCGTCTCCAGTGCCCACATCAGCGTCATTTACAAACAGAGGTGTGCCATGCTCCCGCGCGCGGTGAAACGCCTCTTCAAGCGGCGCATCAATCATCACCTTGTCCCAGATCGGCTGGCCAACCATGGATTTGGCAGAGGCATTCAAAAACGTCTCCGCCGCCGGGTTGATGCGCAGGATCACATCCGCTTTATCCACCACCAATGCAGGCACGGGAAGGCTATTCCAAAAAGGCGTCTCCGAACTCATGCCACTTCTCCGTTGTTTGGCGTCTCATCCGCAGGCATCAATGCTTCAGCCAATAGCGTCATCACTTCACCTGTATCCCGGCTGGTCTGAACCCGACGGCGCAAGGCGGCCTCGGTACCAACATGATCCATGTACCAACCCAGGTGTTTGCGGGCGACACGCAGGCCCAGATCCACGCCATAAAATGTCAACATCGCCTCGTAGTGCCCTTGCACCATCTCAACCAAAGCTTGTCCGGTTGGCTCTTTCGGCGCGGCGCTGCCATAAAGCTCCGCAGCCATCTGCGCGAGCAACCACGGCTTTCCCTGCGCCCCGCGGCCCACCATGACGCCATCCGCACCAGAGGCTGCCAGTGCCGCCTTGGCCGTGGGCACATCCACAATGTCGCCATTGGCAATCACCGGAATGCCCACCACGTCTTTCACGCCTTTGATCGCGTCCCAATCTGCTGCACCTTTGTAAAACTGACAGCGAGTGCGACCGTGTACGGTCAACATCTGAATCCCGGCATTTTCCGCCCGCTGTGCCAGCTCTGGCGCGTTCAACATGTTGTCGTCCCACCCCAGCCGCGTTTTTAACGTCACCGGAATATCCACTGCGCCCACCACGGCTTCGATCAATGTCAGCGCATGATCCAAATTCTTCATCAAAGCAGAGCCACTGGCACCCGCCCCGCTGGCACTGGTCACTTTCTTCGCTGGACAGCCCATGTTGATGTCAATCAGCGTGGCCCCGTTGGCCTCCACTTGCCGCGCTGCTTCCGCCATCCAATGTGCCTCTCGGCCGGCAAGCTGCACAGAGGTGGTTGCCTCACCAAATCCAAGTTCGGCCCGCTCGCGCACCCCGGGCTTGGCCTGAACCATCTCTTGACTGGCCACCATCTCGCTCACCACCAGCCCCGCGCCAAAACTGCCAACCAAATCCCGAAAAGGGCGATCGGTGATTCCGGCCAAAGGTGCCAGAAAAACAGGGGATGTCAGAGTGAGATCTGCGACTTGAATGGTCACGTGCATATTCCTTGTGCGATGCCTCGGGCGTATCTGACCTCTTGGTCAAACTCAATCAAACTGCCGCGAAATTTGGTTATTTATGTAGCAGATTTTCGCACATGCTCAAAATTTAGGCAGACTTCAAGGGTCAATTGCCACTTCGGCACGCAAGTTCTACACAGAGCCCATGACAAATTCCGCTTTCAAGACCGCCGCCGTGATTGTCGCTGCAGGACGGGGCACCCGCGCCGGTGCAGGCCTACCCAAACAATGGCGATCCTTGGCAGGCCAGCGGGTGGCTGATCATGCCATCACTGCCTTTGTGACGCACCCGCGCATCGACCATGTGCTGGTGGTGGTTCACCCAGACGACACGGAACACAGCGCATCCCTCACTGTGCCAACCGTCTCAGGCGGCGCCACCCGAGATGCCTCCGTTCTGGCCGGTTTAAACGCTCTGAACGATCAAGGTTTCAGCCATGTTCTGATCCACGATGTGGCGCGTGCGGGCATTGATGCCAGCACCATTGACGCGGTGATCGACGCACTCCAATCCGGCGCAGATGGCGCGGCCCCGGCTTTACCCGTCACTGACGCGCTGTGGTGTGGCGCAAACGGAGTGGTCACCGGCACCCAAAGCCGCGACGGCCTGTTTCGCGCCCAAACCCCGCAAGGCTTTGCCTTTGACGCCATCCTTGCCGCCCACCGTGCCCATCCGGGCAATGCTGCGGACGATGTAGAGGTCGCCCGCGCCGCAGGGCTTGACGTGACCATCGTGGCAGGCAATGAGCGCAACCTAAAGATCACCACACCAGACGATTTTGCCCGTCTGGAAAAGCACCTGCAAAACGACCAAAGAGGCCCCATGGATATCAGACTTGGCAATGGCTACGACGTGCACGCCTTTGAAGACGGAGATCACGTCATCCTCTGCGGCATCAAAATCCCGCACACCAAAGCTCTCAAAGGTCACTCCGACGCGGACGTCGGCATGCATGCGGTGACAGACGCAGTTTATGGTGCCATGGCGGAAGGCGACATTGGCCGCCACTTCCCGCCCACTGAATCCGAATGGAAAGACATGGACAGCGCCGTGTTCCTCAAACACGCGGTTAATCTGGCAGCTTCCAAAGGTTTCACCATTTCCAATGTCGACTGCACCTTGATCTGCGAACGCCCCAAGGTCGGCCCACACGCCGCCGCCATGATGGCCCGTATGGGAGAGATCATGGGGCTAGCCACGGACCGCGTGTCGATCAAAGCCACAACAAGTGAAAAACTCGGCTTCACAGGCCGCGAAGAAGGGATTGCCGCTATTGCAACGGCAACATTGGTGAAACCATGATCCGTATGATCACAACATTCTTTGGCGTCGGCCGCCTGCCCGCCGCTCCCGGTACATGGGGCTCATTGGCCGCGCTGATCATCGGTTGGGCCGCTGCACATTTTGTTGGCGTCTGGCTACTGGCCGTCCTCACCGCGCTGGCCATCGTGATTGGCATGTGGGCCTGCATCCGCGACCTGGCCGATCGCCCCACTGAAGACCCCTCCGAAATTGTCATCGACGAGGTGGCCGGCATGTGGATCGCGCTACTGTTCCCCGCCGTGGCTTTTGCGATGCGCGATACGTCGATGGTCTGGCCCGGCCCAATTGCCGCCTTCCTGTTCTTCCGTCTTTTCGACATTAAGAAGCCTTGGTTGGTGGGCAAAGCAGATCAACGCCACGACCCCATTGGCGTCATGCTGGATGACATCTGGGCCGGTCTGTTTGCAGGCCTCGCCACTCTGGCCGCAGCTGCGCTCTACCACATTGTGCTGATCTGATGGTCGACGTCACCCAACTCCTGCAAGCCTGTCGCGACGCCAACCTGCGCATCGCCACAGCCGAAAGCTGCACCGCTGGCATGGTGGCCGCCGCCCTCACCGACGTCGCAGGCAGCTCTGACGTCTTTGAGCGCGGCTTTGTGACCTACACCAATCTTGCCAAAACCGAGATGCTGGGTGTGCGCGAAGCCACCTTGGCCGCCGTGGGTGCCGTCAGCGAAGAGGTTGCCCGCGAAATGGCACTTGGCGCGCTAGTGAACTCCGACGCCCAGCTGGCCGTCTCCATCACCGGCATCGCCGGTCCGGGCGGGTCAGAATTCAAACCCGAGGGCCGTGTCTGTTTTGGCATCGCCACGCAAACTGGCTGCACCACAGAAACCATCGAATTTGGCGCGCTTGGCCGCACAGAAGTGCGTGAGGCGGCGCGGAATCACGCTTTGGCGCTGCTTTTTAAGGCCGCTTGCGCAAAGTGATGCCCATTTAGGCGACACGCCACGATTGTCGCCTATTTTTTACGCACCTCACAAAACGCCCTGTTTTAAGGCGCTTTGAGGCCACATGAGCCTTTGTTCTGAGCAGGTTTTCCGCTCTTTGACGGAAAAACCACCACTCACGGGACAAAGAGGAAAGAAATATGAACGCAGCGGACACCGCATGGATCATCGTGGCGACAGCCCTGGTCCTGTTCATGACATTGCCGGGTCTGGCGTTGTTTTACGGGGGCCTCGTGCGCGCCCGCAACGTGCTCAGCGTCTTTATGCAAACTTATGCCATTGCCTGTTTGATGAGCGTTCTTTGGCTCGTCTTTGGCTATTCCATCGCCTTTGGCAATGACGGCGGCGCCACCTCGGTCTGGGGCGGCTTGGGCAAGATGTTCCTCTCCGGCGTCACAGTCGACAGCCTGTCCGGCACCCTGCCCGAGGTACTGTTCTTCGCGTTCCAGATGACCTTCGCCATCATCACCCCGGCACTGATCGTCGGCGCCTATGTGGAGCGCATCGGCTTTGGCTTTGTGCTGCTGTTCTCCGGCCTCTGGATGCTGCTCTGCTACGCACCTGTGGTGCACTGGATCTGGGGCGGCGGCATGATGGCTGACGGCGGCATCTTTGGTGAGATCGGCGTGCGCGACTTCGCCGGCGGCATCGTGGTGCACGAAACCGCAGGCCTTGCGGCGCTTGTGATTGCCGTGATGCTCGGCGCCCGCAAACACCGCACCACGCCGCCTCACGCGCCTTGGATGGTGATGATTGGCGCTGCCATGTTGTGGGTTGGCTGGTTTGGCTTCAACGGTGGCTCTCAGCTCGCCGCAGACGGCGGTGCTGCCATGGCCCTCACCGTGACCCATATCTCCGCCGCCACAGCCTCGCTCACATGGGCCCTGTGGGAACGCATCAAATACGGCAAAGCCTCGCTTGTGGGTCTCGTCACAGGCACCATCGCAGGTCTCGCCTCCATCACGCCAGCGTCGGGTTTTGTCGGCCCGGTAGAGGCTCTGGTGATCGGGGCCATCGCCGGCGTCCTGTGTCAGGAAGCCGTGAACTTTGTGCGCAACAAAGCCAAAATCGACGACACGCTTGACGTGTTTGCCGTGCACGGCGTTGGCGGCATCTTCGGCACCATCATGATCGCGATGTTTGGCCAAGGCACATGGACCGCGCAGCTGGGCGCACTGGCCATCGTCGGCATCTTCACGGTGGTTGTGACCTATGTGCTGGTGAAACTGGTCAGCTTGATCACCCCACTGCGTGTCGATGAGGAAACCGAGGTCAACGGCCTTGATCTGGCAGTGCATGGTGAGCGCGCCTACGACATCGCCTCCTAAGAGGCCTCAGAAATCACTCCGGAACTGGGCGGCCAAACGTGGCCGCCCTTTTTTTGTGGCTTACCAACCATCCTGTCGAACGGCATGAAGACCTGTCAGGCCATAACGAGCCGCAATATTTCCCTGCGAATTCGCGCACTCAATTCCGATACAGGAAACGAAACAGAGAATCTCCGGGATTTCCAAACCTCACTTTTGCAGTGTGTTTGTCACCGATAAAGCGCCTGTGCCCGCGTCTCAAACGCCGCCACTATCCGATGCATCGCTTCATTGAACACCAGGCCAATGGCTTTCTGCAAAAGGATGTTCTTGAACTCGAAATCGACAAAGAATGTCACATCAACACCGCCCTCAACATCGGCAAAATCCCAAGTGGATTTCATGTATTTGAAAGGGCCATCCAAATATTCCGTGTCTATGTGTTTAACCTCAGGATAAAGCACCACGCGACTGCCAAACCGTTCCCGAAATACTTTGAACGAGATCACCAAATCCGCCAACATCTCATCACCTGCCCCGATCTCTGTCTGCACCGGCGTCACAGATCGAATGCGCGCCGCCGCGCACCACGGCAAAAACTGCGGATAAGACGCCACATCCGCCACCAGATCATACATCTGTTGGGCGGTATACGGCAGCGTGCGGGTCTCGGAATGCGTCGGCATATCATCTCATTTTGGCGTGACAGCGCACAACGTCCCCGCTATGCACAGTTCTGGTGGCGCACATAGCGGCGCAAGATAGAGAAAATCAAGAGGGTCTCATGTCAGAGCGTCCATATGTCATCGATCAAATGATCTCCGCCAAGTCCATTGCGGCGCGGATCGAAGACCTCTCAAGCGAAATTCAAACGGAATACGCCGGCACAGACAAGCTGATTGTGGTGGGCCTTTTGCGCGGCTCCTTTGTGTTCATCGCGGATCTGGTGCGCGAGCTCGACCTTCCTGTGGAAGTCGATTTCCTGGAAGCTTCCTCTTATGGAAACTCCATGGAAAGCAGCCGAGAAGTGCGTATTTTCAAAGATTTACGCGGAGAAATAGAGGGGCGCGATGTGTTGGTTGTGGAAGACATCGTGGACACCGGCCACACCCTGACCCATGTGCTGCACCTTCTGAAGGCCCGCAACCCGGCCAAGATCAAAACCATCGCGCTGCTGGACAAACCATCCCGCCGCGAAGCCGACATTGCCGCCGACTGGATTGGCTTTGCCATCCCTGATGAATTTGTCGTGGGCTACGGCATCGACTACGCCCAACGCAACCGCAACCTGCCCTTCATCGGCAAAGTACGCTTTGTCGAAGAGAGCTGACCCCTCCACACAGCAGGGCCTTAATCAGCCCTGCGCCACCCCAGAGGCGCCTAGATGAACCTCCGCCACTTCCTGCGCATGAGCAAATGGGCCCGCAACCCGCCATCAGAGAAGCGGGTCAAGCTGGTGCTCGGTATCGTGGCCGCTTGTATCATTCTGGTGTTGATCGAGAAGTTCATTGGCTGGCCAGAAATGCTCACACTCGAGCCGCGTTCGCGCAATCCGGTGAAGTTTTGATGTGCCCTACCAGCCGCTAAAGCGACCCCAAATTTGGGTTGATGGTAAATTATCCGCCAATTCAGGCACCGTCGTTAACGTGTCGCATCACGCAAAACCGCACCTCCGCAAAACAGTCGCGATACCGACAAAAAACCGACGTCAAAAAACGCCGGTTTCTTAACCCATTAACGGATCGTCCGTTGTGGCTTAATTGATGGTGTCAAATGTCGCGGACACCGGCGCCATGGCCACAGTTCCCGCCCGATCCTGAAGCGCCCACAGCAACAATGCTGAGATCGCCTCATCGCGCAGACGTCCCACCATCACCACACCCTGTTCCTGCCCCGCCTTAAAGGCCGCCTGGTCCAGGAAACGACGCATCACCACCGCGGTTTGACCTTTGTCATCAAAGTCGCGGAACACAGTTGCAGACGGCACGCCTTCCTTTGCAGCCAGCTTCTGCGCGGTGTTCAACCCGTTGGCAAGCATCAACAATCCATGCCCACTGCTTAACAACGCCTGCGTCACCTGATCGCTGATTTCCTTGCTGCCTTGCAGCCCGTCATCCATCCCTTCCATCACACCTACAAAGGCATCTGAAACCGACAAATGCGCCTGTAGTGCTTGCTCCACGTCGCTTGCAGTAGCGTCTGTAGGCATGTCCAGCATCGCCAACACCTCAAAGCCACGTGTCCGGTAGTCCGCTGACTTTTCAGCCACATTGGGATCCAACGTGCTCACCGCAATGCTCAACGGATAGGGAAAGCTTTCAAGCGCTTCAATATCAAAGGCCTGTTCGCCAGTGTCGATCAAAACAATCGCCATAACCGGTTTTTCTTCAGCGTTCTCAAACTGTTCCGCATTGGCTTCCACGGGGCGCGAGGAGAGAGTTTCTACACTGTCATCTTCATTGGCACCCACAGTTGGTAAGCGTGTGGAGGTGCGTTGCTCAAACGTCTCATTCAAATCGGTTGCCGGTTTTAACAGGCTCTCTGCATCCGACGCGTCCTCAACCATCTCTTCTTCAGCCGCTTCCGCCTGTGGCGTGATGTCTTCCGCGTCCTCAATAGGTGCAGCTTCCGTCACAAGACTATCTGTCGTATCTGTCTCTGCGTTTTCTTCGGACGGCGTTGGAAACACTTCATTTTCCGCAACATCCGGAGCGGCGGGCTGCGGGGGATTTGTCGAAATCGACAGCTCCGAATCCGGCACCGGCGCTGCAGGCGTCTCCGCTTGAGGATTGGGCAAAACCGGCGTCTCTTCATTCAAAGCCACTGCACCGTCCGTGGAAGTTGTATCCGGCACTGCCAATGCTGTTGTTTCGGTTCCAGTCTCCGGTTTCGGCGCTGAATCAGTACCGCTAAGCGGCGGCGCATCACTGCTATCAGCAGCCGGTGTCACCGCAGCCGTTGCCTCTTCCACTGCCGCATCCGCCTGCGATTCTGTTTCCATCGCGCCGATCTCAGGCGCGGCCTCATCCGAAGCCTTTGGCGCGTCAGTGTTTGTCTGAGGCTTTACCGTCGCAGGCAATGGCGACAACAACGATGTGACGGCCAAAACGCCTCCCACCAGGATCGCGCCCCAAAACACACCTGACATTAATCCGCGAAACATAGCTGCCTGCCTCTCTTTTACGTCCATTTTATAGGGCGACCTGCACCTGCCCCTCTTGACCCTCTGCGCCAAGCCTGAACATGTATACCGCGAGCAGGCCCTCTGCCTCCACCCCTTTTGCATCTTTAGGGAAAGAACCGACAAAATGCTGCTTCTGATCGATAACTACGACAGTTTCACCTACAACCTTGTGCACTATTTGGGCGAGATGGGCGCAGATGTGCAGGTCTGGCGAAACGACGCGTTGACCGTTCAGGACGCGATGGGCATGAACCCGTCGGGCATCCTTTTGTCCCCCGGTCCCTGCGACCCATCCCAAGCCGGCATTTGTCTTGCATTGACCGCCGCCGCCGCTGAAACCCGCACGCCTTTAATGGGTGTGTGCTTGGGGCATCAAACCATCGGTCAACACTTCGGCGGTGACGTTGTTCGCTGTCATGAGATCGTACACGGCAAAATGGGCACCATGAAACACACTGGTAAAGGCCTCTTTGCTAGCTTGCCCAGCCCATTCGAAGCGACGCGCTATCACTCTCTTGTTGTGGACCGCGCAACGCTACCGGACTGTCTGGAAATCACCGCGGAACTGGATGATGGCACCATCATGGGGCTGCAACACAAAGAACTGCCCATTCATGGCGTGCAATTCCATCCGGAATCCATAGCATCCGAGCACGGCCACGCCTTGCTTAAAAACTTTCTGGACATGATGCCCGCCAAAGAGGACGCCGCCGCATGACTTCCGACATTAAATTTCTAATCGGTGCCGCGGCTGATCGCCCATTGACGCGCGCCGAGGCCGAAGGCGCGTTTACACTTCTTTTTGAAGGCGAAGCCACGCCCAGCCAAATGGGTGGCCTGCTGATGGCGCTGCGCACCCGTGGCGAAACCGTGGATGAATACGCAGCTGCAGCAGCGGTCATGCGCTCCAAATGCCATGCGGTCAAAGCACCGGAAGGCGCAATTGACATCGTAGGCACCGGCGGAGACGGCAAGCACACGCTGAATATCTCCACCGCCACTGCCTTTGTCACCGCTGGCGCTGGTGTCGCAGTTGCCAAACACGGCAACCGCAATCTGAGCTCCAAATCTGGCACAGCTGACGTGCAAACCCAGATGGGTATCAACGTCATGGTTGGTCCGGACGTGGTTGAAAAGGCACTACAAACCTGCGGTATTGCTTTCATGATGGCGCCAATGCACCATCCGGCGATCGCCCATGTGATGCCCACCCGCGCCGAGCTTGGCACGCGCACCATCTTCAACATCCTTGGCCCGCTAACCAACCCGGCAGGCGTAAAACGTCAATTAACCGGTGCCTTTACCCGCGACCTAATCCGCCCGATGGCGGAAACTTTGGGCCAGTTGGGCAGCGAACGCGCTTGGCTGGTTCATGGCTCTGACGGCACCGACGAGTTAACCATCACCGGCGTGAGCTGGGTGTCTGCTTTGGAAAGCGACGGCACTGTCAAAGACGTGGAGCTTCACCCTGAGGACGCTGGCCTACCTGTGCATCCGTTTGAGGACATCGTTGGTGGTACACCAGAAGACAACGCCAACGCTTTCCGTGCCCTGCTTGATGGTGCGCAAAGCGCGTACCGTGACGCAGTTTTGCTCAACTCCGCGGCTGCGCTGGTCGTGGCTGACGCCGCAAGCGATCTGCGCGAAGGTGTCGAAAAGGCCCGAGAAAGCATCGATTCCGGTGCTGCCAAAGGCAAAGTCGCCGCACTGGCCAAAGTCACCTCGGCGGCATGAGCACAGCCTCTCCGCCCAGCCATTGGGCGCATCTGCCGTTCTTCGTGGACCACTGGCCAGACATCGAAGCGCAGATCAAAAACGATCCGCGGGAAATCCTTCCTCCCGCGGCCCAACGCTTCGCCGCACTGGAGGCCGTTGCACCAGACAAGCTGCGCGTCGTCATCTTGGGTCAGGACCCGTACCCAACACCCGGCCACGCCCATGGCTTGTCCTTCTCAGTGGAACCGGACGTGGCCCCACTGCCCCGATCTTTGAGTAACATTTACAAAGAGTTGCAGGACGATCTTGGTGCAGCCCCTCCAAACGGCGACCTGCGCTTCTGGGCCAAGCAAGGCGTGCTTCTGCTCAACACTGTGCTCTCGGTCCCAGCAAGCGATGCCAACGGCCACAAAGGGCTGGGCTGGCAAACCCTGGCCCATCAAGTGCTGGCTGACATTTCCACCCGTCGCCCTACGGCTTTTGTCTTGTGGGGAAAACAGGCCCAAGCCCTTGCACCTCACATCACATCGCCTAAAGATGGCGGCCAACATCTGATGATTGAAACGGCGCACCCATCGCCGCTTTCCGCGCGTCGCGGATTTTTCGGCTCCCGCCCGTTTTCAACCATCAACACATGGCTCGCTGATCAAGGCGACACACCGATAAATTGGACTGACGCATGACCGAAACCGTTCTGGACAAAATCAAAGCTTACAAGCTCGAAGAAGTGGCTGCCGACAAAGCTGCCAAACCTCTGGAGGCAGTTGAGGCCGAGGCGCGTGAAGCCAGCCCAACTCGGGGCTTTTCGGACGCGCTGCACAAAGCGGCCCGCGAAGGGTATGGCCTGATCGCCGAGGTCAAAAAAGCCTCACCTTCCAAAGGCCTCATCCGCGAAGACTTCAATCCGCCGGAGCTGGCCAAAGCCTATGAGGAAGGCGGCGCAACCTGCCTGTCAGTTTTGACGGACACGCCAAGCTTTCAAGGCCAAAAATCTTTCCTGACCGAAGCCCGCAACGCCACCACCCTGCCCGCGCTGCGCAAAGACTTCATGTATGACACTTATCAGGTTGCCGAAGCCCGCGCGCTTGGTGCGGACTGCATCCTGATTATCCTAGCCTCTGTCAGCGACGCGCAAGCGCAAGAACTCGAAGACGCGGCCTTCAGCTGGAACATGGACGTGCTGCTTGAGGTGCACGACCGCGCCGAATTGGAGCGCGCCAGCCAACTCAAATCCCCGCTGATGGGCATCAACAACCGCAATCTCAAAACCTTTGAGACCACGCTCGACACCACCCGCACCCTGTCCAAACTGGTGCCGGAAGATCGCTTGATTGTCTGCGAAAGCGGCCTTAACACCCCTGCGGAATTGGCCGACATGGCCCGCTACGGCGCCCGCACCTTCCTGATTGGCGAAAGCCTGATGCGTCAGGACGACGTTGCCTCCGCCACGCGGGCTTTGTTGGCCAATCCATTAAACGCAATGGGGGGCATGTGATGAGCGAAACCCACGCGTCCGGCCTCACACATTTTGACACCAAAGGCGACGCCCATATGGTGGATGTCTCTGAAAAGGCCGTCACATCCCGCGTTGCCACCGCCGAAGGCTGGATCAAAATGGCACCTGCCACCTTTGACATCATCAACGAAGGCCGCGCCAAAAAAGGCGACGTTTTGGGCGTGGCGCGCCTGGCTGGCATCATGGGTGCGAAGAAGTGCGCCGACCTGATCCCTCTGTGCCACCCGCTCCCAATCACCAAAGTGACAGTGGAACTGACACCAGACGCCACACTTCCCGGTGTGCGTGTTGAGGCAACGGTGAAAACCACCGGTCAAACTGGTGTCGAAATGGAAGCCCTCACCGCTGTAAATGTCGCCGCGCTGACAGTCTATGACATGTCCAAAGCAGTCGACAAAGCCATGGAAATTGGCGGCATCCGCGTGATCCTCAAAGACGGTGGCAAATCAGGACGTTACGAAGCAAAATGATCTCGGTTGCTGACGCGCTTGCGCATCTTTTCGCCCTCACCAAACAGCTCCCGGTGGAGACAGTACCGCTGTCCCAAGCCAACGGCCGCATGCTGGCTCAGCCAGTGCGCGCCAACCGCGATCAGCCCCCGTTTTCGGCCTCCGCCATGGACGGATATGCCATCGTTACCGAGGGTACTGCGCCCGGAAAATCCTATGAAGTGATTGGCGAAGCCGCCGCCGGACACGCCTTTGACGGCAGCGTCGCGGCAGGCCAAGCAGTACGTATCTTCACCGGCGCGCCCGTGCCCGAAGGCGCCGACCGCGTGATCATCCAGGAAGATGTGACCCGTGATGGCAATGTAATCACGCTGTCAAGAAACCTCGACAAAGGCTTTCATATCAGGCCCTTGGGTGGCGACTTCAAAGTAGGGCAGACCATTGCGGCCCCACGTGTCCTGCGCCCCTCCGATATTGCGCTCATGGCCTCAATGAACATCGCCGAAGTGCCTGTGACCCGCCGTCCCAAAGTGGCAATTCTGTCCACCGGTGACGAGTTGGTCATGCCTGGTGAAACACCCGGCCCGGATCAAATCATCGCCTCCAACAGCTTTGGCCTACAAGCCATGCTGCGCGACGCAGGCTGCGAGGCCCGCCTGTTGCCGATCGCGCGGGACAACCGTGCCTCGCTGGAAGCCGCTTTTGATCTGATCGACGATGCGGACCTGCTGATCACCATTGGGGGCGCTTCTGTGGGAGACCACGATCTTGTGGGCGATGTGGCGCAAGATCTGGGCATGCAGCGCAGCTTCTACAAAATTGCCATGCGTCCCGGCAAACCTCTTATGGCGGGCACCTTGGCCAATGGGGCCATGATGATCGGCCTGCCCGGCAACCCCGTGTCCGCCATGGTCTGCGGCCATGTCTTTGTTCTGCCGGTGATCCGCGCCATGTTGGGTCTCAGCGAAGCACCCACGCCACGCCTATCCGCCACCTTGGCGGCCCGTATGCCAAAAAATGGCCCGAGAGAGCACTATATGCGCGCCCACGTAGAGCACGGAAAACTCTCACTTTTTGACAATCAGGACAGCTCGCTGCTTTCGATATTATCAGACGCCAACGCGCTGCTGGTCTGTGCCCCCAACGCTCCTGATTGGCCCGCGGGCACCACCGTCGAGTACATCCCAATCTAGCTGCAACACCTTGTTGCCATACCACATTTTAGCATCTGTTTCCGCTATGTTCTATAAAAGTTTTGACACAAAACAAGAACATGCGTAGAACGAGGGGAAGACATACTCTATTTAGGGGTCCCCGAGCATGCTGACCAAAAAGCAACTAGACCTGCTGGAATTCATTCACACCCGTCTGCAAAAAGACGGGGTGCCACCCAGCTTTGACGAAATGAAAGATGCGCTGGATTTACGCTCTAAATCGGGCATCCACCGATTGATCACTGCGTTGGAAGAGCGCGGCTTCATCCGCCGCCTGGCCCACCGCGCCCGCGCGATTGAGATTGTAAAACTGCCGGAGAGCATGGGCGGCGCACCGTCAGCACCAACTGCAGGGTTCCATCCCAACGTGATCGATGGGCCTCACCCTTCACCTGCACAGCCCGCCAACGTGACGCCGGACGAGGTGCAGCTCTTTGCCCGCGAATTGCCGGTCATGGGCAAGATTGCCGCCGGCGTCCCAATCGAAGCGATCAGCCATGTCGACCACCATGTCGCCGTTCCAGGCCAGATGCTGTCTGTGGGGCAAAATCACTACGCGCTTGAAGTCAAAGGCGATTCTATGATCGACGCCGGCATCAACAATGGTGATGTGGTGATCCTCTCGGAAACCACCACGGCCGACAACGGTGACATCGTGGTGGCGTTGGTAGAAGATCAGGAAGCCACGCTGAAGAAGTTCCACCACAATGGGACATCCATCGCGCTGGAGGCGGCCAACCCGGCTTACGAGACTCGTGTCTATCCTGAGGACAAAGTCAAAGTGCAAGGCAAACTGGTTGGGCTGATCCGCACTTACTGACCACGTAGCTCTGCATCATTCCACAACCGACGGCCCGCTACTTGGCGGGCCGTTTTGCGTAAAGGCGCTGCGCCGTCAAAACGAAGTGCCACTGATCCCAGGTTTTGCAAATCGCGCGAGTCCAGCGTGTGACATTTCAATTCCTCGTCAAAGACCGTTGAAAACACAACGATATCTTCAGGCGCGCACCCATCAAACATTGCTTTTCCGGTTTTGCCCTGCACATGGATCAACCGCCCCCCGCCTGTCAATTCGACAAATGGAACGCGGCTTTCCTCACCAGGCCACAGACTCGCGGCTCCTGCTTGATCACGCTCGCTGCCGTCGTTCTCCAGCCAGTTCTCTGCGACAAATCCTTGCCCCTTCGCCTTTGACAGGGCCCGGCCCTGCGGCGTCATCACGCCCACCAAACCACCAGTGTCTGAGATCAAAACATCCGGTCTTTCTGCATCAGACCACAGCCAAAACCCAATACAAACAACCGCAAGTCCAGCGACACGCGCGCGCCCCTGCCAAAGCAAAAGCCACAGGCCGCCCACGGCAATCACCGGCAACACCCAGCGCCCGCCGCTTGGCACTGTACCGCGTGCGCCGTCCAAACCGCTCACAAACTGTGCGACGGTCAAAATCCATCGTAGTCCCTGCTCCATCACCCAAAGCGGCGCCGCCTCAAGTCCAATCGGCACCAATAGCGCCGCCACCACTGCCGCCGGCACAACCAAAATGCCCATCACCGGCACCGATACAACGTTGGCCAGCAAACCGTAGTGCGCCACGTGATTAAAATGCATCGCCGCAAACGGTGCGGTTGCTAACCCAGCCACCAGCGAGGACACCACCACAGCGGACACAGGCCGCAACCATTTGGGACCCAGCTGCCATTGCATGTCCCGCAGCCAGCCAAACACGCCGACCAAAGCTACCGTGGCCGCAAAGGACATTTGAAACCCCGGCCCCATCATGGCCTCCGGCCGCAGAACCAAAACCATGATCGCGGCAACCGCCACTGCCCTCAATGTCAGGGCGCGCCTTTCAAGCATCACCGCCAACAGAACCACTACCGTCATCACATACGCCCTTTCGGTAGACACGGCGCCACCGGACAACAACAAATAGCCCGTCGCCGCCACAAGGGACCCGCAGGCTGCGATCTTTTTGCCATCAACGCGCAGTGCGACGGTGGGGACCAAAGCGATGCAAAACCGCAGAGCGCCAAAAACAAACCCGGCCAAGAGCCCCATATGAAGACCAGAAATTGCCAACAAATGCGCGAGGTTGGCACCACGGAGCGCTTCTGTGACCGCCTCAGATATTCCGCTTCGATCCCCTGTGGTCACCGCCGCTGCAAATCCGGCGACATCCGGTGCCATGCGGGCCTGAATCGCCGCGGACAACCGCATTCGAAATCCGTAAATCCCTCCGCCGTTGCCTGGCAGTTCCAAGGCCACCACCGGCACGCGCGTATAGCCGACAGCACCAATCTGTTTGAACCAAGCGTGGCGCTGAAAATCAAATCCTCCCGGCTCAACTGGCCCGGACGGCGGCGACAAATGCCCCGTTGTGCCCACAAGCTTGCCTGGCGTTGGGTCTGTGCCTGTCACATCACCATGTAGTGAAATTCGCACCCTTTTGGGTGTGCCCTCCGGCGCAAACCGATCCAATTTCACATTGTTTAAGGTCAACCGCACCGCATCAGATGCCGAGCGATCAATTGCAGTGATCCGCCCTTCAATCGCGCCATAATATCGAAACTCAAGAACCGGACCCGCCACGCGATGCGCCCGCGCACCAGCGATGCACACTCCGGCAAGAACGAGCGCCACAAGCCATAAGCACGCCGCGACATGGACCTCCTTACCGATCGTCAACCATGCAAACCAACATGAAATCAGTCCAATCGCGACCAACACCGCAACGGCAGGCTCCACCGGCAGCGCAAAAAAGATGCCAATCCCCAGCCCCAAACAGACCGGCACCCAGCAAAACAGGTGCCCATATTGGTTCAGAAGGGAAGCACGCAAATATGTGACGACGCGCAAGCCTTGTCCTCTCTTACCCGTGTCGCTAGACAGTCCCTCAACGCTAGAACCCCAATGGTTACTGAAAGGTTAAACCCGCTATGACAGGCCAGGTCGTCACCCGTTTTGCCCCATCGCCCACCGGTTATCTGCACATCGGCGGCGCACGTACGGCGCTGTTCAACTGGCTTTATGCCCGCGGCCGCGGCGGCAAGTTCCTGCTGCGCATCGAAGACACCGATCGTGAGCGCTCCACACCTGAAGCCACCACAGCCATACTGCAAGGCATGAACTGGCTTGGCCTCGACCATGACGGCGAGGTTGTGAGCCAGTTTGAAGGCGCAAAACGCCATGCCGAAGTTGCACTACAGCTTCTCGAAGAAGGCAAAGCGTACAAATGCTTCGCCACTCAAGATGAAATTGCCGCCTTCCGTGATGAGGCCCGCGCAGAAGGCAAATCCACCCATTTCCGCAGCCCATGGCGCGACGCGGATGCCTCCACCCATCCGGATGCGCCTTTTGTGATCCGCATCAAAGCCCCACGTGACGGCGAAACCGTGATCCGCGATCAGGTTCAAGGGGATGTGACCATTCGCAACGACCAGCTGGATGACATGATCCTGTTACGCTCGGATGGTACACCGGTTTACATGCTTGCAGTTGTTGTAGATGACCACGACATGGGCGTGACCCACGTGATCCGTGGCGACGATCACCTCAACAATGCCGCGCGCCAGATGATGATCTACAACGCAATGGGCTGGGATCTACCGGTTTATGCGCACATTCCTCTAATCCACGGAGCAGACGGCAAAAAACTGTCCAAGCGCCACGGCGCCCTTGGTGCACAGGAATACCAAGCCATGGGCTATCCTGCCGCGGGCATGCGCAACTACCTCGCGCGCCTTGGTTGGAGTCACGGTGACGATGAGTTTTTCACCGATGTTCAGGCCAAAGAATGGTTTGATCTGGACAGCATTGGCAAAAGCCCGGCGCGCTTTGACACCAAAAAGCTGGAGAACATCTGCGGCCAGCACATCGCCGTGAGTGAGGATGCTGCATTGCTGCAAGAGATTGTGAATTACCTTGATGCCGCAGACCAGCCGGCGCTGAGCGAGCCTCAGACCGTATTACTACGGGATGCGCTCTATTGCCTCAAGGATCGCGCGAAGACCTTCCCCGATCTTCTTGAAAAAGCACACTTTTCAATAACATCCCGTCCAATTGACGTGGAAGAAAAGGCGGCCAAACACCTCGATTCAGTATCCCGTGGTATACTGAATGATTTGACGCCGCAGCTGCAAAATGCTAGCTGGTCGCGTGAAGGGCTTGAGGCTGTAACGAGCAGTTACTGCGAAGCCAATGAAATCAAGTTCGGCAAGATGGCTGGTCCGCTCAGGGCGGCGCTGGCTGGCCGAGCTGCGACCCCCAGCGTTTTTGACATGATGCTGGTGCTGGGACGCGAGGAATCTCTCGCGCGTCTGACAGACGCTGCCAAAGATAACGCGACGGAATAACGCCTGTTAATCAGGCGTTAAGACGTCGCAGACACAACGCGCCGGGGCGATCCGCGTCCCCGGCTACATAGGAAGGAAAACTGCCATGTCCGAGGCCAAGAAAACCGCAACCCTTACGATTGACGGCGCATCTTACGAGTTGCCAATCCACTCCCCTACTTGCGGTCCGGATGTGCTCGACATCCGCAAACTTTACGGCCAGGCCGGTGTGTTCACCTATGACCCAGGTTTCACATCCACTGCCTCTTGTGAATCCACCATCACCTATATTGATGGCGAAGAAGGTGTTCTGACACACCGCGGCTATCCAATTGGTGACCTTGCGGGCAAGTCCCATTACCTCGAAGTCTGCTACCTGCTGCTCTACGGCACATTGCCAACTGCAACAGAGCTGGAAACCTTTGAAACCACCATCACCCGCCACACGATGCTGCACGAGCAAATGGCAACGTTCTTCCGTGGCTTCCGCCGTGATGCACACCCAATGGCCATTATGGTGGGTGTGGTTGGCGCGATGTCCGCGTTCTACCACGACAGCACCGACATCAACGATCCGCTTCAACGTGAAATCGCCTCACATCGCCTGATTGCAAAAATGCCAACTATTGCTGCCATGGCATATAAGTACACAATTGGTCAGCCGTTTGTGTCCCCACGCAACGACCTAGATTACGCTTCGAACTTCCTACGCATGTGCTTTGCCGTGCCGGCCGAAGACTACGAAGTGAACCCGATCCTGTCGCGCGCGATGGACCGTATCTTCACGTTGCATGCTGATCACGAGCAGAACGCCTCAACCTCAACGGTGCGTCTGGCGTCTTCTTCCGGTGCCAACCCGTTTGCCTGTATTGCTGCGGGTATTGCCTGCCTCTGGGGCCCGGCTCACGGCGGCGCCAATCAAGCTTGCCTCGAGATGCTGAAAGAGATTGGGTCTGTGGATCGCATCCCGGAATTCATCGCGCGCGCCAAAGACAAGAGCGATCCGTTCCGTCTGATGGGCTTTGGCCACCGTGTTT
Organism: Shimia sagamensis; assembly: GCF_900182745.1. Taxonomy (GTDB): domain Bacteria; phylum Pseudomonadota; class Alphaproteobacteria; order Rhodobacterales; family Rhodobacteraceae; genus Shimia; species Shimia sagamensis. The sequence continues at coordinate 174,061 of NZ_FXTY01000002.1, forward strand.
ACAAAAACATGGATCCCCGTGCGACTGTGATGAAGCAATCCGCGGATGAAGTGCTGGAGCTGCTGGGTGTCGACGACAACCCACTGCTGCAAGTTGCCTCCGAGCTGGAGCGCATCGCGCTGAGCGATCCGTACTTCAAAGAGAAGAAGCTGTTCCCGAACGTGGACTTCTACTCCGGCATCATTCTCGAAGCGATGGGCTTCCCAACTTCAATGTTCACACCAATCTTTGCAATGTCTCGTACTGTTGGCTGGATTTCTCAGTGGAAAGAACAACTGTCCGATCCGGGCCACAAAATTGGACGTCCGCGTCAGCTGTACCTAGGCGAAGACGTGCGCGCCTACACAGACATCGAAAACCGCTAAACCAAACGGTTTTGACAACTTCAAACGCGCCGGAACCTTTTCCGGCGCGTTTTTGCATTGCACAACCTCTCAAATCGCAAAATTGACCATTTTGGCTTTGATCCAGCCCAAGTTCATACACGTTTAACGTGCGGAGCAGTGTCCAAATTTCAAAGAATTGGAAAGGTTGGTCACACGTCTCGCAACTGCAATTTGTCCAATGGCAATTTTTACCGATCGCGTTGAGAAAACGACCTCCCCAACAATATATGTTTTTTGGCACTTATTAAGTGTCGCAATTTGGAGATGAGTGATGTGGATTCTGGGTCTACTGTTTATGGGACTCGCGGCAAGCAGCCTATCGGGCGGCGATGGATCAGACGATGACAGCACAGCCGTTGGCTTTACGTCTGACACTGAAACCGATGATGATACCACCACAACCCCGATCGTGTCCGAAGAGGGCGACAATGGGCTCCTGCTTGAAGGCGGAGATTCCAACAACGACCTGACGGGGACAGCCGGGCCCGACCTGCTTGACGGCAAAGACGGCGATGACACTTTGCGTGGCCAGGACGGCGAAGATGGCCTTTATGGTGGTGACGGTGACGACGTTCTTTTTGGCGGTGCTGGCGACGACTACATGACGGGCGGCGAAGGGGACGACGCAGTTTCTGGCGACAACGGCAATGACACTCTCTTCGGCTACACTGGCGAGGACACCCTAGAAGGCGGTAGCGGCGACGACTGGCTGTTTGGGGCGGACGTGACCAACCGTGATCCCGAAGTCGCCGACAGCTATTTGGAACGTGAGCCAGACACTGAGCTTGAAACGCAAGAACCTTCTGACACTGAAGAAGCCGATGTGTTGTTTGGCGGTACGGGAGATGACCAATTGATCCTGGGCGAACATGACACGGCTACCGGCGGCGTTGGCAGCGACACCTTCCACATCGGAAACTGGGTCGAAAGCGACGCCCCAGTGATCACAGATTTTGATCCGAATGAAGATGTGATTTCCATCATTGTGCCGGACAGTGAGCCCACTCCGGAGATCACAATCGAAGTTGAAATGGGCGAAACCCATATTCTTGCAAACAATGTCCTGATGGTCCGCATCATCAATGAAGTCGACAACTTTGACGCCTCCGACGTGACCTTCGTTACCCTGTGATCTTGCAGGTGGCCAACCATTCCACCTTCACTACAGCTTGCATTGCGACTTCTCATAGGCATTGACGTTCACCCTGAAATACGCGCCGGCCTTTCGCTTTCGGCGCGTTCATTGTGGTTCATTGATGCGCTCTCAGAAACAATCTGCTCAGACTCTAATGAATTGAGTGCAATCCCGTTCAAATGTGCCTCAAATATTTGACACGCATAGCGTGTTTAAGGCAACTTGCATACGACATGGCTCGGAAGCCAATTGGGACGCGTAGAAGACGCGCAACAAACGATTGATCCCCCAAATCCACATTCTGCGGATGTCATCTAGTGGGCCGTCTGTTTCATCCAAATGTCTTCCGATGGCCAGCACATTTCTAAACGCGTGCAATTTTGACGCGAAACTAGGAGAGACCAACATGATGTTTTTGGGTTTGTTGCTCGCAGGTCTGGGGATCGCAGCAATTGCTGATTTTGGCGGTTCCGATGACGGAGACAGCGACGACGGTAATGGCGTCAACACCAACAACGACCTCAACACCAACGGTGGCATTAACGACGAAATCACATCCCGATCCATCACACGTGATGGCGAGGTCGGCCTCATGCTCGAAGGCTCTGACAACGACAATGAAATTTATGCGACGAATGGTCCAGACATCCTCTCCGGCGAAGACGGCGACGACAGCCTGCGCGGTCGCGACGGCCAGGACTACCTCTTAGGCGGCGACGGCGCGGATTCCCTTTACGGACAATCCTCAGACGACGTTCTGCATGGCGGTGCCGGAGATGACGAGCTACATGGCGGCAGCGGCAATGACACCCTGTTTGGAGCCGGTGGCGACGACGCTCTTTATGGTGGCCCGGGCAACGACGAGTTGGTTGGAACAGACATCTTCAACCGCGATCTCGAAATTGCCGACCGCTACACCCCAGAAGACCCGTCCACTCCCTTGGCGGTCGTTACACCAACCCAGGCAGAAGCCAACCTATTGGACGGTGGCGACGGTGACGATTGTCTGCTGGTGGGCGAAGGCGACACTGCCACAGGCGGCGCCGGCCATGATCACTTCGAAGTAGGCTACTGGGTCGAGGATGAGGACAATGTACCCGTTGTCACAGATTTCAATGAAGCCGAGGACGTCATCGAGGTCCACTATCTCGCGGGTGATCCAGAACCAACCATCACCTTGGAAACTGAAAGCGATGAAACAATGGTCTATGCGGATGGCCAACTTGTGCTGCGCGTGCAGGGCGACAGTGACACACTCACTACCGATGATGTGCAGTTGGCCGAAATCACCGTGTCCTAAGACCGCTTTCGAGGTCAAACAGGTTGGCCATGATGGCTCAGCCGCGGCGGGCATTGATCAAACCGCCGCGCCGCCGTGCTGGACACAGGCCAAAAACACAATTAAACACGGCGCCATGGGTCCGCAGTTCACCCAGGCGCCGCCGGTCAGTCAGACTTTGCTAAACCTGCGAGACATCTTTCGACAGCATGCTTTTTGCACGTGCCGTCGACAAGGGCGGCCATCGACCCCGACTTCGGGATGCACGATGTCAAAAGGATGCCCTCATGTCACAAGACGTGATCCCTCTGTACGTGGCCGACGTTTCAGCCTTCACCAAAACACTGCGCAAGTCTCTGACCGAGCAAGATACCCTGCCCGGCCACGCCGCCATGTTGGCGCTGGTGGCCAAAGCCGCAGGGTTTCAGAACCACCAACATCTAAAAGCAGCCAAACCCGCGGAGGACACCGCGCTGGACGAATTGGCCCTCAAACGCGCCCTGCGTGTGTTTGATGATTCAGGTCGCATGTTCCGCTGGCCGAAATGGACCAAAGTACAAGGCCTTTGTCTCTGGACCTTCTGGGCCCGGATGCCGGCGCACAAAGATTTGACGGAGAGAGACGTCAACGAGATCCTGAAAACCGGCCTCAACTTTGACGATCATGTCCTACTGCGCCGGTCCCTCATCGACCACAAACTGGCGGAACGCACCATCGATGGCCGTGTCTATCGCCGCATAGAACAAAGGCCAACGCCCGAAGCGCTGGCCCTCATGAAACGGCTCAAAGAACGGTGAAGGACTTAGCGCCCTTCGTATTTCGCGGGGCGCTTTTCAAGGAACGCCACAACACCTTCCTGGAAGTCGCGGGTCTTGCCCAGTTTGCCCTGGCGCTTGGCTTCCTGTTCCATCTGCGCGGTCCAGTCATTGCCATAGCTGTCCTGAACGGCGCGTTTGATCTCTTTGTAGGCCAGCGTCGGGCCACTTGCGAGATGCGCCGCACGCTTCTTCACTGTGACTTCATAAGCGTCATCTGACACCGCTTCCCAGATCATGCCCCAGTCATCCGCCTGTCGCGCACTGATCTTGTCCCCAAACAGGGCTGCGCCCATCGCTTTGGCCGCGCCCATCGCCTTGGGCAACTCATAGGTGCCACCGGCATCCGGCATCAGGCCAATGCGTGAAAACGCTTGCATGAAGTAGGCACTCTCTTTGGCAATCACCACATCCGCCGCCAGCGCAAGATTGGCCCCGGCTCCCGCGGCGGCACCATTCACCGCGCTGATAGTTGGAATAGAGCATTCACGGATCGCCCGGATCATCGGCATGTATTCATCACGCAGCGTGCGCTCCAAATCCATGCTGGCTGCACTGGAGCTGTCACCCAAATCCTGACCAGAGCAAAACGCCTTGCCTGCGCCTGTCAACACCAACACGCGGGCTTCGGAACCAGCCGCGATCACCGCATCTGTGATTTCCGCCCGCATCTGCTGTGTCATCGCATTAAGCGTGTCCGGCAGGTTCAATGTCACCGTGGCAACACCGTCGGTCACGTCATAAGTAATTGTCTGATAATCCATTGGGTCCCTCTCCGCGTCCTGCCCTGTCATCGCATCCCTCTGCTTGTGCTCCAAGCAGGACCCGACGTCATTCCTTGAGGATTTCCTGAAGCCGCGCTTCTTCCTCGTCGCTCAATGTGCGTTCTGTTGGTGAGCGGGCTGTGGAGCGGCGGCGCGTGTAGCCAAATCCAACGATCAGCGCGATGATCAACATCACCGGTCCCGCGCCGTAAAGCACCATATTGGTGCCACTGGTGCGCGGCCGCAACAGCACATATTCGCCGTAGCGATCGACAACAAAGTCGACAACTTCGTCGTTGTTGTCACCTTCCACAAGCCGTTCCCGCACCAAGACCCGCAGGTCTTTGGCAAGCTGGGCATTGCTGTCGTCAATGCTTTCGTTGCGGCAGACAAGACACCGAAGGTCTTTGGATATGTCCCGTGCCCGCTCTTCCAAAACCGGATCATCTAAAATCTCATCCGGCTGCACAGCGGCACTTGGCCCTGCCAACATCAGCGCGACAAAAAATGCCGCGCCCCAAGTTTTCAGCGTTGTCATCATGTCTCTCACTCCGCTGGTACGCCACCTGCCGGCGCTTTGCGCGCCCCGGCCGCCACACGATAACGGCGGTCGGTCAGGCTCAACAACCCACCAAGAGACATAAGGAAGGACCCGAACCAAATCCAGTTGGTCAGCGGCTTAATGTAGGTCCGCACCGTGTACGCGCCATCTGCCTGTGCATCTCCGATTGCCAAATACACGTCCCGCAGAATCCGGTAGTCAATCGCCGCTTCCGTGGTTGGCATCGCCGCCACCGGATACACGCGCTTCTCAGGATGCAACATAGTCACGTCTTTACCGTCTTTACGCACACGGATGTCCGCCATCGTCGTCAGGTAGTTTGGCCCTTCGGTTTCGCGCACACCTTCCAGCGTGATTTCATAGGCCCCAACCATATATGGCTGGCCAAGTTGAGCGACACGAATGTCCTCCTGCTCCCAGGCCATCAATCCTGCGATACCAAAGATGGTCACACCAAAGCCCGCATGCGCGACTGCTTTGCCCCAATCCGCTCGCGGCAGACGGCTCAAACGCCCAATCCGATCCCCCAGCGCCCCGCGGCCCGTGCGCGACATCAGGTCAATCACAGCGCCCATCAGGAGCCACGCCCCAAGGAACAAGCCAACAGGCCCCAACAGCGAGCGTCCGCCCTGAATGGTCCATGCCAAACCACCAAGCGCCACCGCCAAAACAAATGCTGGTGCCAGCGGTTTCACCACCTTGCCCAGTTTTGCCCGTTTCCACGGCAACATCGCACCAACTGGCAAGACCAACCCCAAAAGCACCATAAACGGCGTGAACGCCATATTGAAAAATGGCGCGCCCACGCTGAGTTTACGCTCAAAGAACATCTCGCTCACCAACGGCCAGATTGTGCCAATGAACACCACAAAGCAGGCCACGGCCAAAAGGATATTGTTGAGAACCAGTGCGCTTTCGCGGCTGACCACGCCAAAGACACCTTTGGCTTCCATTTGACCCGCCCGCGCCGCAAACAAGGTCAGTGCACCACCGGTGAAAAACACCAAAATACCTAAGATGAACACGCCACGTTCCGGATCATTGGCAAAGGCATGCACCGACGTGATCACACCGGAACGCACAATAAATGTCCCAATCAACGAGAAGCTAAACGCCATAATCGCCAGCAGGATGGTCCAGCTCTTCAGGCTTTCGCGTTTCTCCACCACGATGGCGGAGTGCAGCAAAGCAGCCGCCAGAAGCCAAGGCATAAAGGAGGCGTTTTCCACCGGATCCCAGAACCAGAAACCGCCCCAACCAAGCTCGTAATAGGCCCACCAGGATCCCAGCGCGATGCCGATGGTCAGGAACACCCAGGCCGCCAAGGTCCAAGGCCGCACCCAGCGGCCCCAAGCCGCATCAACACGACCTTCGATCAGCGCCGCAATCGCAAAGGAGAAGGCCATCGAAAGCCCAACATAGCCGAGGTACAAAAACGGCGGGTGCAATGCGAGGCCGACGTCCTGCAACAGTGGGTTCAAATCACGACCATCAAACGGCACCGCATCCATGCGCTCAAACGGGTTGGAGGTAAACAGGATGAAGGCAAAGAAGGCCACAGCCACAGCGCCTTGGATCGCCAAGGCGCGAGACCGAATGCTAGGCGGCAGATTGCCGCCAAACCAGGCCAAACAGGCTCCAAACAGCGTCAGGATCAACACCCACAACAGCATGGACCCTTCGTGGTTGCCCCACACTCCGCTGATTTTATACAGCATCGGTTTGAGCGTGTGCGAGTTGCCAGTCACCAAGGACACCGAGAAGTCCGAGGTCACAAAGGCGTACGTCAGCGCCGCAAAGCTGAACGACGCGAACAGGAACTGCAGACCTGCGGCCGGTTCCGCCACAGCCATCCAGCCGGGCCAGCGCATTTGCGCGCCTACAAGTGGGACAATTGCCTGCACCAATGCGGTGACGGCGGCGAGGATCAGGGCAAAGTGGCCAAGTTCTACTATCATGGCCCCTATATACGCCGACGCGCGGGCGGGGCCAATGCAAATCGGACCCGCCAGATGATCACTTTGTCGCGCCCCCACTGGAATGTTCGCGCCACTCCACAAGCACCGGATTCTCGCCTCCTTCCATAGGAGATTGAGCCTCCGCCCGCACAGACCCTTCCAGGGCCTCAAGTGTGTCGATCACCTCGGGTACACGCTTCAAGTTTTCTGTCATAGATCGCTGAAATTCTTGACCTTTTGCCTGATGTCGTGCGCCAAAGTAAAAGCTCACCACCACGCCAAGCAGCCACCACAACGGCTCCGGCACCAAGGCAATGCCACTCATGCGCGCCGCAAACCAAACCGGATCCACCATGGCACTCACAAAAAGCGCCAAACAACCCAAGGCCATAGCCGGACGCGGCAGGCGATTCACCGCGTCCATCACCCGATCAAACCGCCCCCGATCCTGCGCACGAAACTCTGCCGCATGGCCCTGCATGGCGGCAATCTGCACATCTTGCGCCCGTTGCGCTGCACCCTCCGCATTCTCGCGAAACACCTCTGCGGTTTCCTTGATCACATTACGCCCGCCGCCAAACACAAACGACAACACCCGCTCGATCATCCCCATGACACCACCCGTTTCTCAAATTCCACCTGCGTCAGGTGATAGCGCGGTGAGATGAACTCCTCCGCCCGCTTGATCCATCCCCCCTTATTGCCGGCCCGAGAGCGCGCATATTTGCGCGACTTGGGTCGCAGGTCCGCCAGCCGGAAATAATAGTTCCGCCGCGCCACGCCATAGGCATCTGCCAAATGATCGGGCGCCATACCTGCCGCCACTTTACTGGCGGCTATGGTCTGTGGCCCGATCTTGCCATCCACCGCAACTTGCTGCCCCATTTGCCCCAATAGGCGTTGCAGAATTTTCACCGCATTGCTGCCTGCGTTGACGTACATGTCAAACACCGACGCCTGCAAAACCTCTGGCAACCGATCCAACTTTGGCCTTTCAAAATAGTGCCACAGATAGACTGCCTCTGCATCCGCTGGTGTCAATTGCTTCACATCCGCAACATCCACATCACCGTCACGATCTTTGTCCAAGCCCAATCGCCGTGCTGTGGCCAAGGTAACACCTAAATTTGTCGCGCCGCCCGGATCATCCGGATCATTCACAAACCCACCTTCGCGCGCCACAATCTCCTTTGCAATTTGACGAACATCCAACATCTCAACCTCCTGTGTGCTTCCCACACAGCCTGTCGACTTGTCCGTTAAACCGCCCCCACCCCAGCGCACGATGCCCGTTGCACCAAAGAAAAACCCCGCAGACTTCGCAGCCCACGGGGTCAAATTCATCATCGGTGCAATGCCTTAACTCTCTGGCTCAGGCTCCACATAAACGCCCTGCTCTTTCAGCGCGTCCACCACCTCTTTGGGCATATAAGTCTCATCGTGTTTCGCCAGAATTTCTGACGCCACAAATACACCGTCAACATATTTCCCGGTGCCAATCATGCCTTCGTTTTCTTTGAACAGATCCGGTAACACGCCGGTAAACGTCACCGGAATGGAGGCCCCGCCATCGGTCACGGAAAACCGCACGGTCTCACCGTCACCGCGCACCAATGTTCCCTCTTCGACCAACCCGCCAATCCGGAAGGTTTCAGAGGCCCCTGGCGGCTCCTCCGCCACCTGTGTTGGCGAACGGAAGTAATTGATCCCGTCTTGCATGGCCCAGCCAATCAGACCGGTGGAAATGATCAGGGCTACGAAGGTCAGGATGATCACCTGAACCCGGCGTTGCTTCTTGAGGCTCTTCATTTTTCCTCTCCAGCGCTTGCGCGCAAATTACGGGAAACAAGGCGCCAGCATCAGGCCAGCAGTCTCTTCTTCTCCCAACATCAGGTTGGCGTTCTGCAACGCCTGGCCGCTGGAACCCTTGGTCAGGTTGTCCAACGCCGCAATTACAATGGCCCGCCCGTCGATCCGGTCGCCGGTCACGCCGATATGGCAGAAGTTGGAGCCGCGCACATGCCGTGTGCTCGGCGCTTCGCCAAAGGGCAACACCTCAATGAAAGGTTCCTCAGCATAGGCTTTTGCCAACGTGGCATGGATCACCTCTGCATCACCCTGCACATACACGGTTGCCAAAATCCCCCGGTTGGCTGGCACCAGATGCGGGGTGAATTGCACTTTCACCTCGCGCCCCGCCACTTTGGAGAATTCCTGATCGAACTCGCCCAGATGCCGGTGTGTGCCGCCAATCGCATAGGCGTGGTTGCCTTCGCTCAGCTCCGCGTGCAGGAGGTTCTCTTTCAAGGACCGCCCTGCGCCGGACACTGCACATTTCAGATCAAGAATGATTTGATCAAGGTCAATCACATCCGCTTCAATCAGCGGTTTGAGCGCAAAAAGTCCGGTCGCCGCGTTGCAGCCGGTTCCCGCCACAACCCGTGCGGTCTTGATCTCTTCCCGATAAAACTCGGTCAGGCCGTACACAGCCTCTTTTTGTATCTCAAGCGCGTCATGCTGCCCGCCATACCACTTGGCGTATTCATCAGGATCGCGCAGCCGGAAATCCGCGCTCAGATCCACAACCTTAACATCAGACGGCAACGTTTTGATAACACGCTGAGAAGTGGCGTGTGGCAACGCGCAAAAGCACAGATCCACATTGGCAAAATCAATCTCTTCAATCTTGCACAGCGTTGGCAAAGTCAGGTGGCGCAGATGTGGGAACACAGCCGCCATCTCCAAGCCCGCCTTACGATCTGCGGACAAGGCAACGATTTCCATGCTGGGATGGGTGGCGATCAAACGCACAAGCTCTGCTCCGGTGTAGCCGCTGGCGCCAAGAATTGCGATTTTATGGGTCATGTTGTCGACCTCTTCCCTTCTTTTGGCCACAGCATTCGCGTGGCCATCCCCGTCACTTGCGGGGTAAATAGTGAATTGTGATGAGAATTGCGAGAGCCTGCGCACCCTCGCCGCAGTTTACGCGGCTTGAAAGGAGATTTGTCGTCGCAAAAACTGGGTTGCGCGATCACTCACTTTGCGAGGATCACCCGTGGTCAGGAACAAATTGTCTGTGCCGTGCCCAATCATTTTGGGGTGCCGCTCCAAGTAGTCTGCCAACGAATCTGCAACCAGATTGGCCTGACTATACACATTTACATCCGCGCCCAAAGCCGCTTGAAACGCGTCATGCATAATTGGGTAATGCGTACAGCCCAATATCGCCGCTTGCGGCTCCGGCATCTTGCGCTTGAGCGCATCCACATGCGAGCGCACCAGCGCCTCAGCCAGGATCATATCGCCGTCTTCAATGGCATCCACAACGCCGCCACAGGCCTGCGCCTCCACATCAACGCCAATCGCACGAAACGCCAACTCGCGCTGAAACGCCCGGCTCGCCACCGTGGCCGGTGTCGCAAAAAGCGCCACATGTTTGACCTCAACCTCACGCGGAGGGCTGTTGTCCCCCCAGCTACGTTCCGTCAACGCCTCAATCAGGGGCACAAACACCCCCAGAACGCGCTTGTCTTTGGGAATCCAGCTTTCCTGCATCCGCCGCAGCGCCGCAGCACTGGCTGTGTTACAGGCGAGAATAATCAAATCACAGCCTGCCGCCCACATCCGCTCCACGGCGGCGGTGGTCAGGTTGTAGACGTCATCGGCGTCGCGCACGCCATAGGGCGCATGAGCATTATCGCCAAAATATACCAACGGCACATCCGGCAAACGCTTGCTCACCGCGTCATAGACCGTCAGGCCACCCAAGCCACTGTCAAAGAGTCCAACTGCCACACCGCACCTCGATTTACCTGTTTTCGGCCTTCTGACCGTCAAGCTTATGTTTTTCTTCAAACTCAAAGCCATAGCCCATTTTGGTGATCGGCTTTGGGGACAAAGAATAGGTGCGTTCCCGCAGGAAGTCCATGAGCTCCCACGTGTCGCTGGCGCGGCTTTTGATCTCAGCCGGCTCCACCGGCTCGCCAATCACCACACGCACAGGCGTATCAACCCGCTTTTTAAATTCACGGATCAGGAACCCCATACGCAAGGTGTAATGCAGATGGCTGGCCACCTGGAACAAGCGGCTGGTGTGCCCGTCATAAAACACCGGCACCACGGACGCCTCAGATTTGGCAATCATACGCGCGGTGAACCCGCGCCAATAGGGGTCAAACGGCCGCCCAAACGGTTTATCCGCCGTGGACACGGTGCCGCCCGGGAAGATCCCAATCGCCCCGCCTTGCTTGAGATAATCCAGCGACACTTTGCGCGTCTGCAGGTTCAACTTCACTGCCGCTCGGTCTTCGTCAAAGCTCACCGGTAGGATAATTCTTTCGAGATCTTCTGCCTTGCGGAACACCTGATGTGCCATCATGCGGAAATCACCACGTGTCTTGCTGAGCATATAGCCCATCATCAACCCATCCAGAATACCATATGGATGGTTGGCAATCATAACCACGGGCCCGGTTTTAGGGATGTTATCGAGCGATCCGCCAATCACATCCAGAGTCAAACCATAGCGCTCACGCATGACTTCCCAGAAGTCCCGCCCTGCGGCCACTTCGTCCTCATAGCCCGCCGCCCGTTTGATAAGTCGCAACCGGCCGGTGGAGTTTTCCAACATCCGGATCATCGCTTTGCCGCTGCGCGTTTCCGCCGCATAGGCATAGCTGATGTCACGGGCATTATGGATCACGTAAGTCATAGAAGCTCTCGAGTCATAGTAACACAGCCGCTCTATGACAGATTTGCGAAGGAATTTTAACCCCCTTCCGTAGCGTCAAGCTAACGCATCAAAAATCATAAAACCTGCCTAAAACAGACAGGTTTTTTGGTTTTCATTTAGGAACTGAGGCGATTATTCAGCAGCTGCCTGTATTGCATCTCCCTGTTGCACCGCAACCAGCAACTCCTCACGCCGCTTCGCCACTTTGGCCTCGGCCTCGACCTTCACTGGTCCAAACCCTTTGATCTGCATCGGCAATTCCGCCAATGCCACCGCCGCGTCAGAGGCTTTCGCACCTTGATCCGCAATCACTCGCGCCATGTCGGCCTCATATTGCGTGATCAGCGCTCGCTCCATCTTACGCTCCGGATGGCGCCCAAAGGGATCAAGCGGTGTGCCGCGCAACCCTTTCATCTTCGCCAAGATGGGGAACAGACGCATCATGCCTTTGCCATACTCCGTCTTTAGTGGACGCCCATTTGGACCCTCTTTGGCCAACAGGGGAGGTGACAGATGCACCTTCATCTCAAAATTGCCTTCAAAGACCTCTTCCGCCTTGGCTCGGGTCTCCAAATGCAATCGCGCCACCTCATATTCGTCTTTGTAGGCCAACAGTTTATGATAACCCAACGCCACGGCCTTTTTCAGACGGATATCCTCAATGCCATCGACCAGAGTGCGGTATTTTCTTGCCAAACCGTGGCCCTGATATTTCACCAAGTGATCCGCGCGGAAGGCGATCTTCTCTTCTAGCGTCTTGGGCTTCTGCACCACATTGGGTGCCAGCATGCCCGCAGCCTGTTCTGGATACAGCACCGCCCACCGGCCAATCTCAAACGCGCGCAGATTTTTCTCCACTGCCGCGCCATTCAATTCAATCGCGCTAACAATCGCCTCGTGACTGATTGGAACAAGCCCTTTCTGCCACGACGCCCCAAACACCATCATGTTGGAGAAAATCGCATCCCCCATCACAACCCGCGCCAGCTCCGACGCATCAAACAAAGCCAATTTTTCCCGCAACCGGGCTTGCAAGGCCACTTCCAACCGGCCTGTGGGCAGCTTGAATTCCGTATCCTGCGTAAAGCTACCGGTGATGATCTCATGACTGTTCACCACAGCCCCGGTCCGGCCTTCTGATGTCAGCCCCAAGGTCTTTGCCCCGGCACTCACCACCAGATCGCCCCCTATCAGCGCATCACACTCGCCGGTGGCCACGCGCACCGCGCTTATCGCTTCCGGCGTTTCTGCCACGCGACAATGGATATGCACCGCGCCACCTTTCTGTGCGAGACCGGCCATCTCCATCATGCCGGCCGCTTTGCCGTCAATCTGCGCCGCTTGGGACAGGATCGCCCCGATGGTCACAACCCCGGTGCCGCCAACGCCGGTAATCACCACGTTATGGGTGCCTTCGATCGGCTTGATCTCCGGCATCGCCATCTGCGGCAACTCCAACGCTGCTGTGGCACCTTTGCGAATTTTTGCCCCTTCAACAGTCACAAAACTCGGGCAGAATCCGTTCAAGCAGCTGAAATCCTTGTTACAACTCGATTGATTGATCTTGCGCTTGCGACCCAGTTCGGTCTCGGCTGGCTCGATGGAAATACAGTTGGACTGCACCCCGCAATCGCCGCAGCCTTCACAAATATCGGTGTTGATAAACACCCGACGATCCGGATCCGGAAATTGTCCGCGTTTACGCCGACGTCGCTTCTCGCTGGCGCAGGTCTGGACATAAACAATACAGCTCACCCCACTGATTTCACGGAATTTTCTCTCCACATCAGCCAACTCAGCACGCTCATGGAAGGTGATGCCTGACGGGAACACAGAAGGGTCCACGTCTTCTTTTTCGTCGTAGACCACCGCCACATTTTGCACGCCCATTGCGCGCACCTCGTCGGCAATTTTCTGGGGGCTCAGGCCACCATCATTGGCCTGCCCGCCCGTCATGGCCACCGCGTCGTTGAACAGGATTTTGTAGGTGATGTTGGTTTCTGCCGCCAATGCCGCGCGAATGGCCTGCACTCCGGAGTGGTTGTAGGTGCCATCCCCCAGGTTCTGGAACACATGTTTGGTCTTGCTAAATGGCGCCTCGCCAATCCAGTTGGCCCCCTCGCCGCCCATATGGGTAAAGCCGGTGGTCTCCCGATCCATCCACTGCACCATATAGTGACAGCCAATTCCGGCATAAGCCCGACTGCCTTCTGGCACTTTGGTGGAGGTGTTGTGTGGACAGCCGGAACAGAACCACGGCGTACGCACCGCAATATCCTCGGCATTGTCTGCCCGCTGCGCTTCTTTCAGCGTATTCATACCGGCCTTCACCGCATCGGTGCCCCGACCTTCCTCGACCAGAATGTCGCCGAGCTTTTCGGCAATCATAATCGGATCAAGAGCCCCACGGGTTGGGAACAGCTCCTCGCGCCCCAGGCTGCCATAGCCGCCTTTGTACCAACCATAGACCCGTCTCCCACGCCGGTCGTCAAAGATTGCTTCTTTGATCTGCACCTCGATCAGCTTGCGCTTCTCTTCGACGACGACAACCAGGTCGAGTCCCTCGGCCCATTCCTCAAATGACATCATATCCAGCGGGAAGGTCTGACCCACCTTATAGGTGGTGATGCCAAGCCGCTCTGCTTCGCTTTCATCAATGCCCAGCAAGTCCATGGCATGCACCAGATCGAGCCAGTTCTTACCGGCGGCCACAAAGCCAATTTTCGCACCCGGCTTGCCCCAGACCCGCTTGTCCATCTTGTTGGCCCGGCTAAACGCCTCCGCGGCAAAGCGTTTGTGGTCAATCATCCGCGCTTCCTGCGCGTGCGGCGTGTCGTGCAAGCGGATGTTCAAACCGCCTTCTGGCATCGCAAAGTCAGGCACAACAAAGTCCAACCGATGCGGGTCACCATTCACCACCGCCGTGGCTTCAATGGTGTCTTTCATGGTCTTGAGCCCCACCCAGACCCCGGCAAACCGGCTCAGCGCCAGACCATAGAGACCGTAGTCCATGACCTCCTGCACACCGGCAGGCGACACAACCGGCATATAGGCATCCACAAGCGCCCACTCAGACTGATGCAACACGGTGGAACTTTCCCCGGTGTGATCATCGCCCATCGCCATCAGCACGCCACCGTTGGGGCTGGTACCTGCCATGTTGGCATGGCGCATCACATCACCGGTGCGGTCCACGCCCGGCCCTTTGCCGTACCAAAGCCCATAAACGCCATCAAACTTACCTTCGCCACGCAGCTCTGCCTGTTGGCTGCCCCACAGCTGCGTCGCCGCGAGGTCCTCGTTTAACCCGGTCTGAAACAACACATCATGCGCCGTGAGTTCTTTCTCGGCCCGCATCATCTGACTGTCCACCGCACCCAGCGGCGAACCACGATACCCTGTTACATAGCCAGCGGTATTGAGCCCAGCTGTGGTATCCCGCGCCTTCTGCATCAGCATCAACCGCACCAAAGCCTGTGTGCCATTTAGCATCACACTATCTTTGGTCAGGTCCAATCGGTCATTCAAAGACACCTTTTGGATACTCATCTTGCGCTCCCCTCGCTGGACGGTCATTCCTATATAAGCAATTTATTAGGTCACAAAGTCTGACCTATGCAATCATTTTTTTGAACACTCGTTCCTTTAACCCTCCCGGGTTGCACAGAAAACACCGCAGAACTACGGCTTAGTGATCTGATCACAAACAAAAAACCGGCGCGCAGCCCCCTGCACACCAGTCCGAAACAATTGCCAAGAAAACTTAGCCTGCAGATTTGCCCACCGCTTTTGGCAACGACAGCGGCACGGTTGGAAGGTCGTCCCATTTGGTCTCCAACAACTCTTCCACCTGCGCTGCTGGAACAGCTTTCTCAAACAAAAACCCCTGCGCCCGCTGACAATCCAGATAGCTCACATAGGCCAAATCCTCGACCGTCTCGATGCCTTCGGCGGTCACTTCCAAATGTAACCCCTGTGCCAGCGACACAATGCCTGAGACAATTTTCTGGCTTTGCGGATGATCCGAAATATCAGTCACAAAGCTGCGGTCAATTTTCAAACGGTCAAATGGCAGGTTCTGCAAGCACGCAAGGCTGGAATAGCCGGTGCCAAAATCATCCAGCGCAATCGACACGCCAAGTGTCTTGAGTTCGTCTAGCTTTTCTCGCGCCACATCAAAATCGTCGATCACGGAGCTTTCGGTAATTTCAACAATCAGCCGCTTCGGATCAAAACCGGTGCTTTCCAACACCATACGGATCGACGGGACCAAATTGAGGTCTTTGAATTGAACCCCAGAGACATTGAACGACACAGTCAGCGGTTGCGCCCATTCATTGGCCTGAGAACACGCCTGTCGCAACACACTGAGACCCAAGGCGCCAATCTGGCCACTGTCTTCAGCGATCTCGATAAACACCCCCGGCGGGATGAACCCGCGCTCCGGATGGTTCCAGCGTGCCAAAACTTCGACGCCGCTCACAAGATTGTCGTCGATCTCCACAATCGGTTGGAACCATGGCTCAACCTGATCATGTGCAATCGCCTCACGCAGATCAGCTGCCAGCTTTTCCCGATCCATCGATTGACGGTCTTGCTCTGCATCATACCACGCAAACCGGCCACGGCCCTGAGTTTTAGCCACATACATCGCCTTATCCGCACGACGCATCACCTCGGAGATGTCGTCGCCTTGACGCAATGCCACCAGCCCAACGGACGTGCCGATAAACACGCCGATTTCGCCAAAATGGAAAGGCCGTGCAATTGCATGCACCAATCGTTGCGCAGCCCGTTCCGCCTGCGCCGCGTTTACGAGAGGGTCCAGCAAAATGGCAAATTCATCTCCCCCAAGCCGCGCCACTGTGCCGCCGACGCCCGCTTCCGTTTTCAACCGCTCCGCAACTTCAATCAGGGTAGCATCCCCAACCGCGTGCCCATGCAAGTCGTTCACAGGCTTAAACTTATCCAAATCCAACAACGCAATGTATCGTACGGTTTCCGCTGTTTTGGCTTCCTTCACCAAACCTTCCGCAACTTCTTTGAACGCACGGCGGTTCATCACACCAGTCAACGGATCATGCCGCGCATTCGCCTCTGCGCTTTTGCGCATTGCTTCACGCTCTTGGGACATGCTCCGCAAATGCCGCCCCTGAAAAACCACGGAAAACAAAAGCGCGACGGTCAGCAATACCACGAGTAGTGCCAGCTCATCCAGCTCCCAGTCTTCATGCTCGCGGCTGTACTCGTAGAACTCTTCAAAAAGTTCATATTCACCGAGGATAGGAAACAAAACGAGCGCAAACAGGAAAATACCGCCGTGCACCATGTGATGCCACCGGAGCTTGGCTTTGATCCTTGAAAATGCTCGCATTGTTGCCTCGCGTGTTGGATACAATGCTTGTGACAGCCGCATCCTAACCAAACGTAAACCAAAACTTACCGATGATTGAAATTTCCTAGGAATCCAGCGCCCTATTTGATCAAACCACGCGAGAACCACCTTATCTTCAACCAAAATCTGTTTGATCAAATTCCGAACACCCTATGCCAAGTTTTTTGATGCCTACCCTTATGTGGTGCTCCGCCTCCCCATTTGGATAGGTTTCACTCCAAGCAGCTGATTTTTCGCAAAAACTTCACTTTCGCTCAGCATCCCAAGGGCGTAAGACCGCCCTCCATCCGCTCATGTGGACACGATTTTCTTTGACTGAGAACTAACCACATGAGACACAACAAAAAAACGGAGCCAACATGGACTGGGACAAGCTCAGGATTTTTCACGCTGTTGCCGACGCTGGCAGCCTCACGCATGCTGGCGATGTGCTGCACCTGTCGCAATCGGCTGTGTCCCGGCAAGTCCGCGCGCTTGAGGAAAGCCTGAACACCACCTTGTTCCACCGCCATGCCCGCGGCTTGATCCTAACCGAACAAGGTGAGCTGCTGTTTGATGCCACCACGGCGATGAACAAACGACTGGATGCCGCCTCCGCGCGCATCCGTGACAGCGAAGAGGAAGTGTTTGGCGAATTACGTGTCACCACCACCATTGGTTTTGGCACTCTCTGGCTGGCCCCTCGCTTGGCAAAGCTCTACGAGCAATACCCCGACCTCAACATCGACTTGATGCTGGAGGAAAAGGTGCTCGATCTGCCCATGCGCGAGGCTGATGTGGCCATCCGCATGAAAGAGCCAAGTCAAGCAGACCTGATCCGCAAACGGTTGATGAGCGTGCGCATGCGCCTTTATGCCTCCCAGAGCTATCTGGAGACGCATGGCGAACCGGAATCCCTGAAAGACCTCACAGAGCACCGCCTGATCTGCCAAAATGTGACCTCCGAGCAGGTCGGTGCCGGCGCCAGCTTTGTCACCAGCCTGCTGGCCAATGACATCACCAAGATGCTCTACGTGAACAACTACTTTGGTGTGTTGCAAGCGGTGAGCCACGACCTCGGCATTGGTGTTTTGCCGGACTACCTGATGCAGGATTTTCCTGATTTGGTGCGCGTTGGGACTGAAATTGAATCAGCTGAAGTCCCAGTTTACTTGGCCTTCCCGGAGGAATTGCGCCAATCCAAGCGCATTGCGGCCTTCCGGGACTTTGTGCAGGAAGAGATCATTTTGCATCGCAAGCAATTGCGGGAAAAGGACATTTCCTAAGCTATGCAACGCGCGCATAGCGGGCATGCTGCACCTGCGACAGAATATCTCTTGAAGGTTCGCAAACTGACTACTAATTCATCTCTTGAAGGCGATGATTGCTTATACGCTCATCACCTTCACCTCCCTGTTGGACTAAGGCCGAGCTTAATGCTCGGCCCTTTTTTTTGCATTTCACAATCTGAAATTACTTGTTCGCATTTGCAAAGTAAGGCGAACACTCCTTGACCTAGTCACGTAAAAGTCATCTCTTTGAATCAATCTTTTTTTGATCGTAGAGTACCTTATGAGACAAATCGTTTCGAGCATTCTTCTGACGCTTTCCTTATGCGTCACAACAATGACAGTGGCACAGGCCCAAGGCGTGCCACTCACTACCTTATCCTCCAGCCCCGCCGAGGTGGCAGAGATCAACCCCGAAGAAATGACAACCGACGCCATCAACGCGATGGTGGCACGTATGTCTGATGACGAAGTCCGAGCGGTGCTGTTGGATCGACTGGATGCCGTTGCTGCGGCAGAAGCAGGGCAGGACACGCCCAAAAGCCTCGTGGAACGTGGCACAGTCTTATGGCAGGCATTCTCCCAACCGCTTCTGGGCGCGCTCCGCACTCTCCCGGCTTTGATCCCAGCGCAAGTTCAGGCGTTCAAAGCCTTTGGCGAAACGCACGGGGGCATGGGCGGTGTGCTGACCCTCTTTGGGCTTACGGCTTTGTTGCTCGCCGTTGGCCTTGGCGTCGAATACGCCGTACGCACTTGGGTCATCAAAGTGCGCAACCCGGAGGCCGCGCAGGGCGACACCACACTGCGTGAGGCCGTCACCTTCCTGCTAAAACGTTTCCTGCGGGAAATCTTTGGGTTGGTGATCTTCTATATCACCGTACGAGCCCTTGGCCGTACCGTTCTAGACGCCCAGCAGGTCACTTTTGTTGCTCCGTTTATCGGTTACATGATTTGGATGCCACGCATCGCCGCCGCCTTCTCACGCTTCCTAATGGCCCCCAACCGTCCGGATCTGCGCCTGGTGAATGTCAGCGATCATTGGGCGGCGTTTATTCACCGCCACATCATTGGCATTGTCGTCTTGGGTGGCGCGACCATTTTTGTCGTCGCCTTCAACAAATTGAACGGCATTAACCCAGGCGAAACCCGCATCGGCTTTTGGCTAGACTCCCTGGTCTATGTCTACATCGCGTATGTTGCTTGGACCGCCCGCGAAGGCCTCAGCGACATGATGCGCGGTGACGATCCAGACCGCACCGAATTTGACGAGGCCCTCGCCCGCGGCTACCCCTTCTTTGCAATGGCTGTGGCCGGTGCAACTTGGGTGCTGGTCTCCACATTGATTGGACTAGGAAAAGTTCAGCTTCTGCTTGGCGGCGCCCACTATACCACCATGTTCTGGTTGTTGATTGCCCCGGTGATCGACACCGGCATCCGCGGGTTGGTGCGCCATCTGGTCCCCCCAATGCAGGGCGAAGGAATAGTTGCCGAAGAGGCCCATATCGCAACCAAACGCAGCTATGTGCGCATCGGGCGCGTGATCGCTGTTGGTGCTGTCCTGATGATCATCACCCGCGCCTGGAATGTGTCGCTGATGAGCTTGCTTCAGGAGGGCGCAGGCATCGGCGACAATCTGTTCAGCTTCGCCATGACCGTAATTGTTGGCTATGTGGTTTACGAGGCGATGAGCCTCTACATCAACCGCCGCCTCGCCGCAGAAATGACGGCGCTTGGCTTGACCCAGGACGACGCTGGTGGCGACGAAATGGGCGGTGCTGGTGCGTCGCGACTTTCCACAGTTCTGCCTTTGGCCTTGGTCACTGCCCAGGGCGCAATCATTGTGGTCTTCACTCTCCTGTCCATTGGCAACCTTGGCGTGGACATCACGCCTCTGTTGGCTGGTGCTGGTATCGCCGGTCTGGCGATTGGTTTTGGCGCGCAGAAATTGGTCACCGATGTGGTGTCCGGTGTGTTCTTCCTGGTGGATGACGCTTTCCGCGTGGGTGAATACGTGGAAATCGAAGGCACTATGGGTGCGGTTGAGAAAATCTCGATCCGCTCCATGCAACTGCGCCACCACCGCGGTCCTGTGCACACCATCCCATACGGCGAAATCCCCAAACTCACGAACTATTCCCGTGATTGGGTGATTATGAAACTCAAGTTCACCGTGCCATTTGACACCAACCCCAATCAGGTCAAAAAGATCTTCAAAAAGATTGGTCAGGAAATGCTGGTGGAAGAACTCTACAAAGACGACTTCTTGCAGCCGTTCAAATCGCAAGGTGTGTTTGACTTTGATGACGTCGGCATGATCATTCGAGGCAAGTTCATGGCCAAACCGGGCAAACAGTTCATGATCCGCAAAGAGATCTACAACCGGGTGAAATCCGAATTCAACGCTGCTGGTATCGACTTTGCCCGCCGCGAGGTCCGTGTGGCCTTACCCGACGGCGCCAAGGATCTGCCAGAGAAAGATCAAGCCGCCCTCACCGCCGCGGCGGCAGCAGCAGCGCAGCAGCAAGAAGAGCAAGCCGCGGCCACACCTTCCAAAGGGCCAGATTGATCCAGCCCCACAAAGGACAAACCATGACGGCAACCCTTGCCACATATACCAAAGCAGCCGCCCGGATCCTTCCGGGCGCTGCGCTTGCGACCTACCTGTCGTTCTCCGCCGCTCAGGCTGACCCGTTTGCCAACGACATGGTGAATGGCTCTCTCGACGACGCCCGAACCCAAGACACCCCGCTGGGCTTTGGCAATGGCTCGGTTGTGGTTGCTCCGGTGCCGTTCAAAAACGTTCTCATTGGCGCAGGGCTTGTACTTGGTGGCGGCTACCTCTTCACCATTGATGAAGGCAGCGACACCTCCATCCTTGGCGCAGGTGTTATGCGCTCTGACAACGGCACCAACGCCTATGGGTTAGGCGGCAAGTTTGTCTGGGATGAAAACCGCTGGCAGGTCAGCGCCAGCCTGGGCCAGGCTGAAGGTTTCTATGATCTCTTCATCGGCGGCACCCCGGTGCCGGTGCGCCAAACCGGCGACGTCGTCAACCTCAGCGTGCTGCGCGGCTTAAACTCCGACCTACTGTTTGGCGGCTCCATGCGCTATCTAGACACAACTTTGGGCTATGACAGCACTGGAACCGGTCTGCCCCCTTTGCCCGAAGGCCACCTCGAAGTGGGCACATTTAGCCTTCTGGCCAAGTGGGACACCCGTGACGACGATTTTTCCGCCCGCAACGGCCACCTACTCGACGGCGCGCTGACCTACGGCCAAATCCTAAACGCCAGCGGCCGCGATTACAGCAAGGCCGTTCTGACCTACAACCACTACCTGCCCATTGGGGATCAAAACAGCATTGCGACCCGCTTTGCAGGCTGCGCCAGCAGCGAAGACACCCCGTTTTTTGACCAATGCTCTCTGGGCGGCACCGACGGCTTCCGCGGCTTCAGCCCAACCGAGTTTCTCAACGACGCACTGCTTTCAGCACAGGCCGAATACCGCCACCAGATCAGCAGCCGCTTCTCTGGTGTGGCTTTTGCAGGTTTTGGCAACACCGGCAGCAGTCTCGGCCGCATCGGTGACTCCGACGTCCGGTATGCAGGTGGTCTGGGCCTACGCTTCCAACTCTCCAAAAAGTTCAAAGCCGTGTTTTCCGTCGACATGTCTTACAACGACCGTAAAGAGGACCTTCTCTACATCTATGTGGGCCAACGCTTCTAACGAGGCGTTATAAGGCTTCCCCTTTTGCACTCGCTGTCCTAAAAGCCCCTCAATTGCTGTTTATTTGGGGACTCTCGCGACATGCAGGAACCGGCCATCACCACCGATCTCATCGAAGCTCATGGACTGAAGCCTGACGAATACAACCTGATCCTGGAGATCATTGGCCGCGAGCCAACCTTCACAGAGCTGGGTATTTTCTCTGCGATGTGGAACGAGCACTGCTCTTACAAATCCTCCAAAAAATGGCTGCGCACCCTGCCCACCGAAGGCCCACAGGTGATATGTGGTCCTGGTGAAAATGCTGGTATCGTGGACATTGGTGACGGCGATGCGGTTGTTTTCAAAATGGAAAGCCACAACCACCCGTCCTATATTGAACCCTACCAAGGCGCCGCCACCGGTGTTGGCGGCATTCTGCGCGACGTCTTCACCATGGGTGCACGTCCTGTGGCGGCAATGAACTCCCTGTCCTTTGGTGAACCTGATCACCACAAGACCACACAGCTAGTAAACGGCGTTGTCGAAGGCGTCGGCGGCTACGGCAACTGCTTTGGCGTCCCGACTGTTGGTGGCGAAGTCCGCTTCCACCCGGCCTACAACGGCAACTGCCTTGTAAACGCCTTTGCTGCGGGTCTCGCCAAAACTGACAGCATCTTTTACTCCGCCGCCTCCGGCATCGGCATGCCTGTGGTCTACCTCGGCGCCAAAACCGGCCGTGACGGTGTGGGCGGCGCAACCATGGCGTCTGCTGAATTTGACGACACCATCGAAGAGAAACGCCCCACCGTGCAGGTTGGCGACCCTTTCACCGAAAAACGCCTGATGGAAGCCACGCTGGAGCTGATGCAGACAGGCGCTGTGATCTCCATCCAGGATATGGGTGCCGCAGGCCTGACCTGTTCCGCCGTGGAAATGGGCGACAAAGGCAAGCTGGGCGTGAAGCTCAACTTGGAGGACGTACCTCAGCGCGAAGCCAATATGACAGCTTACGAAATGATGCTGTCTGAGTCCCAGGAACGCATGCTGATGGTGCTGAACCCAGAGCTTGAGGCCGAAGCCCGTGCCGTGTTCACCAAATGGGATCTCGACTTTGCCATCGTAGGTGAAACCATCGCCGAAGACCGCTTCCTGATCCTGCACAACGGTGAGGTCAAAGCGGACCTGCCGCTGTCGCCACTGTCCGGCCGCGCACCAGAATATGACCGCCCATGGGTAGAGACCCCAGCGGCTGAAGAACTGGCGGACGTGCCCCAGATTAACGCGATCGACGGCCTCAAAGGCCTGATCACTTCGCCCAACTACGCGGGCAAACAGTGGGTCTATGAGCAATATGACACCACCGTGATGGGCGACACCGCCCAGCGTCCCGGCATGGGCTCCGGCGTGATCCGCGTGCACGGCACCGACAAAAAACTGGCCTTCACCTCTGACGTGACCCCACGCTACGTAAAAGCCAACCCCATCGAGGGTGGCAAACAGGCTGTGGCCGAAGCTTTCCGCAACTTGTCCTCCGTGGGCGCAAAGCCATTGGCCACAACCGACAACTTGAACTTCGGCAACCCAGAGAAGCCTGAGATCATGGGCCAGTTTGTTGGCGCCATCAAAGGCATTGGTGAAGCAGTTGCAGCGCTGGACATGCCGATCGTCTCCGGCAACGTGTCGCTCTACAATGAAACCGACGGCTCCGGCATCTTGCCCACCCCAACCATTGGCGCGGTTGGCCTGATTGCCGCTGGCGAAGAGCCTATCTTGGGCGAGGCACGTGATGGCCACGTCGCCCTGTTGATTGGCGACACCGAAGGCCACCTTGGCCAATCTGCCCTGCTGGCCGAAGTCTTCAATCGCGAAGAAGGTGACGCACCGCACGTTGATCTTGAGGCGGAACGCAAAAACGGCGAGTTCATTCGCAACAACCGCGACTGGATCAAAGCCTGTACTGACCTCGCAGATGGCGGCCTCGCGCTCGCAGCCTTTGAAATGGCCGAAGCAGCTGGCGTGGGTGTGCAGATCGACATGGACGACACCCCAACCCTGTTTGGCGAAGATCAAGCCCGTTACTTGGTGGCCTGTAACTTCGATCAGGCAGAGGCGCTGATGATCAACGCAGCCAAAGCAGGCGTGACTGTCACTTCTGTGGGCAAATTTACCGGCGACACCGTAAAATTCGGCGCCTCCGAAGCCCCATTGGAAGAGCTCTCCGCCACGTTCCGCAGCAGCTTTGCCGCCGCTGTCGCCTAAATGAAAGCCAACGCGCCGATCTTTTACATCCTGTCACAGATCGGCGTGTTTTGCATTGTCTACACACTGTTGTTGGCCACCCACACCAGCAGCATTGCGGTTGATTTCTGTGCGCCGGATTACGCATCCCGTACCGCAGTTTTTGCCGCCAAGGTCGCAATATTTTCGGCTCTGATCCACGCGCCAGGATTGGTTGTTGCGCATCGTTTTGCCGACACCCCTTGGGGCCTCGCTGCGCTTCCTATGCTCTGCGCGCTTGGTTTTGTGGCTATTTATTACGGCAATGACGTTTTTCTTCGCGCGGCCTCAGGCGGCTCCTGCACGGAAGAAATAATTCCCCGCTCCATATTCCGCCCGGAATGGCACCACAGTTTCCTGCAACTCTGTACACGCATTTTGGCTTATGGCTGGGGCATCGCATCCTTGCTGGTGCTCTACAAAACCTCCAGAATGCCGATAGACATCTATGAAGACTGACGCAGGCCTTTTGCCATGACACTGCCCGTCGCCTTGCCCACACTCACCGACGATTGCAGCAATTGCGCGGCGCTTTGCTGTGTTGCTTACCCGTTTGACGCGGACGAAGACTTTGCCCTGCTCAAACGCGCCGATATCCCCTGCCCCAACCTCTCAGACAGCTGCCTCAACTGCACCGTCCACGCCGATCTGCTGCCCAAAGGCTTTGGCGGTTGCGTCGCGTACCAATGCGCCGGGGCTGGACAGCGTGTCACTCAGGAGCTGTTTGAAGGCGAAACCTGGCGCGACGACCCCGACCTTCTGGAACATATGACCTACGCCCTGCGCGTGGTCCGTCCAATCCACGAAGCCCTGCTGCTTCTGCAAGAGGTCAGCAACCTCCCGATCCCCGCAAGCGCCAAACGCCAGGCTCTGTCCCTCATAACGGCGCTCTGCCCGGACAATCCCAAATCGGTACATGACTTCGAAGTCCCCGAGGTCCAAGACGCCTTGGCCGACGTGCCAGCTTACCTGCAATCGCTTGCGCCTTTCCTGTGACATTACGCGCCTGACATCGAAATCGCCTTGCAGAGCCCAAACCCAAAGCCTACATTTTTGGGCAACGACACAAAGGAACAGCCGACCATGCCAATGACCACCCATGAAATCGAGGAACTGCTGCGCGAGACCTTCCCGGATGCCGACATCCAAGTGGGTGGCAGCGACGGCGTGCACATGTCCGCGATGGTGATTGACGAAAGCTTCCGCGGCAAAAACCGCGTGCAACAACAGCGCGCTGTTTATGCCGCACTAAAGGGAAAAATGGACGGCTCGACAGGCGAGTTGCACGCCCTCGCGCTGACAACCAAAGCACCTGAATGATGCCATCGATAGCCGCCATCACCTTTGGTATTATTGGCTTGGTGGTTGTCGCCATCGCGGCGGAGGTTTATCTCAAACGCAACCGGCGAACGTCCCTTTCGTCGATGAAACCCAAATCCAGCGACGTGCGTCACCATGCAACGGAGGAACATAGTATGACCGCTCTCGTTGCCAAAAATGACCGGCTGGAGAAAGAAAACACCAAGCGCAAATGAGCTCGCTTCTCGACATTCTAGGTGGCGTCACCATCTGTTCAGATGTACGAGGTTTTTTGAAACACGGCCCCTCTTACTGGAGGCGCACCCGCGCCATAGACCGATGGCGACATAACAAGGAAACGCAACAATGACCGACGTTAAAGACCGCATCGCTGAAATCGTAAAAGCCAACGACATGGTGCTGTTCATGAAAGGCACCAAGGACATGCCGCAGTGTGGCTTCTCCTCCCGTGTAGCTGGCGTGCTGAACTACATGGCGGTGGACTACGCCGACGTGAACGTGCTCGCGGATGAAGAAATCCGTCAAGGCATCAAAGACTACTCCGACTGGCCCACCATCCCGCAACTCTACATCAAAGGCGAGTTTGTTGGCGGTTGTGATATCATCACCGAGATGACCCTGTCCGGCGAGCTTGACACTCTGTTTGCCGACAACGGCTTGGCGTTTGACAAGGACGCAGCCGACAAAATTCGCGAGGCCAACGCCTAAGCTTTGCACCACAACCATCTGTTTGAAAACAAAAACCCGCCAGAGAATGGCGGGTTTTCTGTTTATGATCGACCCGTCATGCGGGACCAAGTGCCATCCTTGTCCATTACCACATGCTTGAGCGCTCCAAGGATATGCAGGAGAACTGTGGCAATCATCAGCTTGGCAAAAATCCCATGCACTGCACCCCCCAGTGATTTTAGCGCGCTGATCTCGGGGCCACCGGGGATTGCGAACAGACCAAAAACCCCGATCTCTCGGCCGCCAAAATAGGACATCATCACACCGGACATCGGCATCACAACGATACCGACCAATAAAATCACATGCGCCCAATGCGCCAATTTGGTTTGCCATCCGTCCTGCACCGCGGCCAGAAATCCCTGGCGCAGTCGCCAGTACACCCGCCAGCTGCCCAGTATCAAAACCACAAGGCCAATTGACTTGTGAATACCCATGAAAGTTTGCTTTTCTGGACCACGAGGCAAAAACTGCGACATGTAAATACCCCCTGCAAGCATGCCAATCATCAAGACAGCCACAAGCCAATGATTTAGTCGCGACATCCGATCATAGGCGGTCTGTTGTTGAGCCATATCAGCCTCCCTAAGGCAATGAGATTACAGGTGACAAAGGCACCTATGTCTCTAACGGCCACCCGCCCCAAATCCGTCGCCAAAGGCCAAAAAAAACGCCCGTACCATTTGGCACGGGCGCATTAGCGCTAGAGTTAGAACCACGCGGTTTTTATCCCGCCGCCTTCTCTTCCACCAGATCCGCAAGGCTCTCTGCCCGCGCCGCCATCTCGGCCAGTGTCTGCGTCACCTCTTCAGGAATGGTGGGCACTTCCACCTTTGCGGGCTCCGCCTTTGGGGCCTCGTGCAATGCTTGGATTTCCTTTTCCCGCGCCGCAATCTTGGCTTCCGCATCGCGCAGCTGATCTTCCAGACCAGCCGTTTTGTCGGCCAACATCAGACCAGACATCAGCAACATCCGCGCTTCAGGAATTCGTCCGGCTTGCCCAACAAGCACCCGTGCCTGTTCATCCACCATCTGTGCCGCTGCCCGCAGGAAATGCTGCTCCCCGTCCTGACAGGCCACTTCAAAAACCCGGCCGCCAATTTCAATTTGTACTTCAGGCATCAGGCGTCTCCCGTTTCTTTGCTGTCTTCAACCGTGTCGGCAAGCGGCTCCGCAGTCTCAACCGCGATCTCTTCTGGCGCGGCATCACTATCGTCCACGTCCGCGTCCGGCGCGGCGACAGCCAAACCATGCACCAACGGGCGCAGCTCTGCCAAAATCACGGCTGTTTCCGCGCTCTCCGCTTCACGCAATGCACTCAACGTATCCAGGTCAGCTTTCAACGCGCCATTCACAGCAGACGGATCCACCATGCCGTCTTTTTCAACCTGCTCACGCAACACCTGGTTGGCGGAGCGTTCACGCCGCGCCATCTGACGCAACCGGCGCAGGCGTGTGCCCAACTCGGCCAGCATCACACGGTTCTCTTCCACCGCTTCGGTCAAAGCCGCGTCTTCCGCAGGCGCCACGTCTCCAGCGCTCTCCGGTACTGAGCCAGCTTGACTTGCGGCCTCTTCAGCAGCATCGGCCGCAGCGGCGGCTGCCGTTTCTGCCGCTTCCGCCCGTGCTTCCGCCGTGAGCAAGGCTGCGCTGGTGTCTTCCGCCGTGCTCTCGGCAGCTTTCAGCGCATCCTCAGCGTCTGTCTTGGCGGTTTGCGCTGCACCCAGCTCTTCCTCAAGCTCGGTCTGCCGCGCGGTCAACGCCCGCACACGCTCCTCCATTTGCGCCGTCACCAGCGCTTCATTCTCCAATGCCCGACGCAATGCCTGTACGTCTTCGCCCTCATCAGGCTCAGCAACCGCCGCCTGCATACCGTCCACACCTCGCGCAATGCGTTCCAGCGCTGCGGTCAGCCTGCCTTCCAGTTCGCTGATGTCGCTCATATGCCTCGTCCTTTCCGGTCCGGTTCTTAATGACCCGCGTTCTTTTGCGCGCCTTTCTTTCTTAACGAATCAAAGAACGGCGCTCAATGGCCTGATATTAGCCGCTGAAATTGCAAATTGCGCCCCCAATCGGCGGGAATTCACCACGCCAAACCCGGTCAAATTCACAGCCAACAGCCTTGCCAGCTTGCTATTGGCCTTAAAACTGCTATTCACCCGGCAACCCAACCCTTTAAACGAAGGAGCGCATCCGTGGACATCGCCGCACTGCGTGAAAAGAACCCAGAACATTGGATGAAAGCCGCCGCCATTCGCGCCCTGACGCTGGATGGGGTTGCCGCTGCCAACTCCGGTCACTCCGGCATGCCAATGGGCATGGCTGATGTGGCCACTGTGCTGTTTGAAAAGCACATGAAATTTGACGTGGCTGCGCCAAACTGGCCGGACCGCGATCGTTTCATCCTGTCCGCGGGCCACGGCTCCATGCTGATCTACTCCCTGCTCTATCTGATGGGCGACAAGCAGGTCACCCATGAACAGTTGAAAAACTTCCGCCAGATGGGCGCTTTGACCGCAGGCCATCCGGAAAACTTCCTGTTGGATGCCGTGGAAACCACCACTGGCCCGCTGGGTCAGGGCATCGCCAACGCTGTGGGTTTTGCCATGGCCGAGGAAATGCAGCGCGCACAGTACAGCCGCAAGCTGGTCGATCACAAAACCTATGTGATTGCCGGTGATGGCTGCCTGATGGAAGGCATCTCCCAAGAGGCCATCGGCCTGGCAGGTCGCCATTCTCTGGGCAACCTGATTGTCTTCTGGGACAACAACAACATCACCATCGACGGCACAGTGGAACTGTCTGACCGCACCGATCAGGTGAAGCGCTTCAAAGCCTCCGGCTGGCACGTTCAGGAGATTGACGGCCACGATGCTGAGGCCATCGACGCCGCCATCGAAGCCGCCAAGAAAACCAACAAGCCATCAATGATCGCGTGCAAAACGCACATCGCGATTGGCCACGCCGCGCAAGACACCTCCAAAGGCCATGGCGCGCTGACTGACGCTGATCAGATGAAAGCCGCCAAAGCTGGTTACGGCTGGACCTCCGCGCCATTCGACGTCCCTGCCGACGTCAAAGCACAGTGGGAAGCCATTGGATCCCGTGGCGCTGCTGACCGCGAAGCTTGGGAAGCCCGCTTTGCCGAAGCCTCCAAGCAGAAACAAGACCGTTTCAACCGCGCTTATGCTTTGGATGTGCCAAACAAACTGTCGGCCACCATCAAAGCCCTGAAGAAACAGATTTCTGAGGACCAGCCCAAGGTTGCCACACGGAAATCTTCCGAAATGGCCCTGGCTGCGATCAACCCGATCATGCCAGAAACCGTGGGCGGCTCTGCGGATCTGACCGGCTCCAACAACACGTTGACGGCTGATCTGGGTGTGTTTGACACCGACAACCGCAAAGGCCGCTACGTCTACTGGGGCATTCGTGAGCACGGCATGGCGTCGGCGATGAACGGCATGGCGCTGCACGGCGGTATCCGTCCTTACGGCGGCACCTTCTTCTGCTTCACCGACTACGCGCGTCCCGCTATGCGTCTGGCGGCCCTGAGCAAAATCCCAACCGTGTTTGTCATGACCCATGACAGCATCGGCGTGGGCGAAGATGGCCCAACTCACCAGCCGGTTGAGCATCTGGCAATCTGCCGCGCCACGCCAAACACCTATGTGTTCCGCCCAGCTGACTCCGTGGAAACTGCCGAAGCCTGGGAAATTGCCCTGACCTCCAAAGACACCCCATCGGTCATGGCCCTGACCCGTCAGAACCTGCCAACGCTGCGGACTGAGCACAAGCTGAAGAACCTCACCGCGCAAGGCGGTTATGTTCTGGCCGAAGCGACCGGCAAACGTCAGGCCATTCTGATCGCCACCGGTTCTGAAGTGTCGCTTGCGATGGAAGCCAAGGCTCTCTTGGAAGCCGACGGCATCGGCACCCGCGTGGTCTCCATGCCATGTATGGAGCTGTTTGCCGCCCAAGACGAAGACTACCGCCGCAAGGTGCTGCCTGCGGGCGCTGCTGTGCGTGTGGGTGTTGAAGCCGCTGTACGCAACGGCGGCTGGGATCAGTGGCTCTTGGGTGAGCGCGCCCGTCCAGGCAAGTCCGACTTTGTCGGCATGGACGGCTTTGGTGCCTCGGCCCCAGCGGGTGAGCTGTTCGAGAAATTCGGCATCACCGCCGCCAATGTGGCGCAGAAGGTCAAAGACTTGCTTTAAGTCGACCGCATATCCCATTGAAAAGGCGCCTCATTATGGGGCGCCTTTTTTTCTAGGGACGTTTTCAGCCACGTGCTGCCACAAGAAAGCCCAGCAGAAAGTGGATCAAACTTTGACACAACAAACCGCCGGGTGAGACACAGGGATCGCGGCAATTTGACCTCTTGCTCGCCCACCCGGGATCAATTCAAAAATAGGGCGCAACAGATTGGGCGCTGAGCGCGGTCCGTAATGGACAACCGCAGCGCTTCGGCCCTTTCGTGTGAGTGTTGCCACGATACCTACAGGGTCGAAATTCAGGAGCCCTGTAATGAAAACTATCATCGAACCATTCCGCATCAAATCGGTTGAACCCATCCGCATGACCACGCGCGATGAGCGGAAAACGTTGATCAAAGACGCACATTTCAACCTCTTTGGCCTGCAATCAGACGACGTGTTGATTGATCTTTTGACCGACAGCGGCACAGGCGCGATGAGCGCCAAACAATGGTCGGCTGTTATGAGCGGTGATGAAAGCTATGCTGGATCGCCATCGTTTTATCGGTTCCAGGCGGCTGTGAAAAACCTCATGCCGTTCAAACATGTCATTCCCACCCACCAAGGCCGCGCCGCTGAGGCAATCTTGTTTTCGATGTTTGGCGGAACCGGAAAAAACATCCCGAATAACACGCATTTTGACACCACCCGAGGCAACATCGAAGCATCGGGTGCAGAAGGCCACGATCTGGTGATCGCCGAAGGCCTCGACCCCTCCAATCTGCACCCGTTCAAGGGGAACATGGATTTGGCCCGGCTCGAGGCTTATTTGCAAGAACACGGCGACACCGTGCCTTGCGTGATGATCACAATCACCAACAATGCAGGCGGTGGCCAACCTGTCAGCCTGGAAAACATCCGCGCGACCGCCGCTCTGGCGCGCAAATTTGGCAAGCCGTTTTTCATTGATGGGTGCCGGTTCGCCGAAAACGCCTGGTTCATCAAACAACGCGAAGAAGGCCAGAGCAGCCGCTCGATCACCGACATTGTGCGTGACTGTTTTGCCGTCGCCGACGGGATGACCATGAGCGCCAAGAAAGATGCGTTTGGCAACATCGGCGGATGGTTGGCCCTCAACGATGATGATCTGGCTGAACAAGCCCGCAACCACTTGATTCGGACCGAAGGTTTTCCGACCTACGGCGGTTTGGCAGGGCGCGATCTGGAGGCTCTGGCCCAAGGCCTGACCGAGATTGTGGACGAGGATTACCTGCGCTACCGCATCCGGACCAACACCTACATAGTCGACAAGTTGGATGCGCTCGGCGTGCCTGTGGTGAAACCCGCCGGTGGGCACGCCGTGTTCATTGACGCCCGCGCCTGGCTACCTCACATCCCTCCGCTGCAATATCCGGGACAGGCCTTGGCCGTGGCACTTTATGAATTGGGCGGCATTCGTGGTTGCGAGATCGGGACCGTTATGTTCGGGGCACATCCAGATGGAACCGAAACACCTGCGGCCATGGACCTTGTTCGGCTTGCCATCCCTCGGCGGACCTACACCCAAAGCCATGCCGACTATTTGGTCGAGGTGTTCGAGGAATTCGTAGAGCACAAAGATAGCCTGACAGGGTTTCAGATCACGCGGCAACCCGATTTGATGCGCCATTTCACCTGTCAGTTTGAAAGGCTTGCAGACTGACTTTCAGGCGAGCGGTAACAAGAATGTCCTGAAACGCTCGCGTGGTAGCTTTACCACGCGGGCAGTTCTCTTGATCCTGACCAATGATGATGATGTCGGCTTCGTAGGTAGGGGAAACGCCAATCAAAAAGCTGCGGCGGCAACTTTACGCTCGAAGCAGACCTTAGCCACAACCGCTCCGTGGCATGGTCATCTCCGCACATCCAATTTACAGTATTCCTGAAACAGACCCTACCCCAATTCCCCCCTATCTTTACCTGCCGTAAGTCACTATCAGCCATACGACGCCCATCGCGCCCTTTGCCTAGGATTTCCCGATGCTTGCCACACTTGCCAAACGGACGCTGCTGGTCCTCACCGGCCCGTTTATTTTCCTGTTTGTGGCCTTCATCCCAACGCTCTGCGGCAAACGCCCCGGCTTTCGCGGCTGGTTCTGGCGCACCGTGTCGCGCTGTTGCTCCTGGCTGCTGTGGTTCCTTGACGTCAAGGTCGAGATTTCCGACGCCGCCGTTGAGGCCCTGCGCACCGATCAAAACTCCATTATCGCTGTGAACCACCGCAGCCATCTCGATGGCTTCTCCATGCTGCATGTGATCCCGGACGAAAAATGGGTGACTTTTGGGGCCAAGAAAGAGCTTTGCGAAGCCGCGCTACTCAAACGTGGATTTGACGGCGCAGGCCTCTTGAAGATCGACCGCCAAAAAGGCCGCGACGCACTCAGTTCCCTCACGGATGCCATCGCTGAGATGCCCAAACGCCGGTCACCAATCCTCTTTGTAGAAGGCACCCGCGCCACCAAACCCGGCTTATCCCCTTTCAAAGCCGGCGCCGTGCTGATTGCCCAACAAACCGGCCGCGCCGTACGGCCGTTTGTGATCAGCCACTCCGATACACTTCTGCCGCGTGGCAAATTCTTTCCGTTCAAAGGCAGCATCCACATCGACGTTCTGGACCAGATGCAGTTTGACGCGGAAGAAAACACCGACGCTGCGGTGGCCCGCCTGCGCGCTGCCATGGCCGTTGCCTATGATGCGCAAACCGGCGAAACAACCGAACAGACCTAATACCGCCTGCCCGCATAAAAACGTCAGCGGCGCATGTCTTTCCAGCGGCGCAGCAGCCAATACCATTGGTCCGGTTTTTCCAATATCCGCGCCGACAGGTTGTCGTTAAACATCTGCGTCATGGTACGTGGATCACTCGGCGCAATCGGCGCCTCAAACTCCACATCAATGTCACTGCTGTCGTCGCGCCGGGTGCCAAACACCGGCATCAAAGGCACGTCATATTTCAGCGCCAACCGTGCCGCTGCCAAAGAGGTCAGCGCGTCAAACCCCAGAAACGGCATCATCTCGCCGTCCACGGTTTTTTCATCGAGCAGGATTGCGACAAATCCGCCAGCCCGCAGATGTTTGATCATGGCTTTGGTGCCATTGGGCCCGGTGGTCAGCGCAGGTTTGCCTCCCTGTTCAATGCCCCGCTCTAACAGCCGCTGGTAATGCCGGTTGCTCTGACGTCGGTACACGCCAGCAGTCTCCATGCCCCGGTGTTTTAGCACCGCGCGCACCGCTTCCCATTGGCCAAAATGCCCGGACACAAGAATGGCACCTTTGCCTTCATCCCGCATCTTTTCCAAAATCTCCAGCCCCGGCCCGGAGATATGAAAATTCTCCTGTCCCGCCTGAAACCCGGTGTTGTGAAACACCTCAAACAAGGTGCGCCCCATGTTCTGGCCCATTTTGCGGCTGAGCACCAACCGCTCCGCCCGCGCCATATCCGGGTAAATCCGCAAGATCTCCCGGTCAAACCGCCGCCGTGCGATTGGAATCCACCGCATGACCCAGCCGACCAGATAACCCAGACTGCGCGCCCGCCCGTCAAATCCACGCCACTTGGAATAGGTCAGCGCTGTCCACAACGGAATGTAGCGCAGATGTTGCCAGATGTATTTGAAAGGGCGTGAGAGCATGCGCCCTATATGGGCATGTTTTGGGGCATGTCCACCGCAATGTGTTGAGTGACCGGGGAAATCTGAAATGCGCGTTTAGAAATTTCTTTGATCAACGGAGCAGTTGTCGAGGTGTCTTTTGAAGAGGAAACGCATCCCAATTCTCTGGGCCTTGAGTTGGGGCTTGGTTCCGGCAGATCAACAGTCCCGTGCGCACCAACAAAAGGTTAATCACTCGCCGCTTCTGCCTGTTCCAAAACTTTAAGCGCCTCCCGCGCCACATCCACACGCAGATCATAACACACATCTATCTCGGTGAGGTCGCCGACATCTGCCCCAATGACTTGCAGTACGTCTTTCAACTCCCTCCCAGACAGCCTCAGGTAATCCGGGTTTTCACCAGGCAGCACATTAAAGAGCCTTCCCGCAAATCCCGTGGATTTGCTTTTTGCCTGTTCGGCAATCTTCAAGCGCAAATCTAAGAAAACCAAAAGCTCTCTCTGGGCGCGCGGCGCAAGAGACAAGCGTTGCTCAAACGCGAACTGCGTAGACGGAACCGTAATGAATCGCATGTGGCGCTCAGGATAACTGGATCGTGTGCTGATCCATTTTTGGTACCACGGGCGCACTTCCCGGATCACCGGCAGGTCGGCATCAACGACCACTCAATGCGCCGCTTTCTTACCGCTCACAGCACCCCAAATCGGCGCAATCACCTTGGTGGCCACCGGGATCAACACCAATCCCAGCGCAACCCCAAACACCCCATCCAGCGCCGCTTTGGTGGTCCAGGCGACAAAGCCCTCATAGGCCGCTGGCACCTTATGGCCTACGGCGTGGGCAATGTCGTGAATGTGATGCCCCAGCCAGCCAAAGCCGAGCACTTCCATGCCGTGGATCACAATCGAGCCGCCTACCCACAGCATTGCCGCGGTGCCAATGATGGTCAGCAGCTTCATAAAATACGGCATGCCTCGCACCAGCCAGCGCCCCAAGGTGCGTGTCAGCGACAAGCGCCCACCGGCATACATCGCCAGACCCACGTCATCCATCTTCACAATCAGCGCGACGGAACCATAGACCGCCACGGTGATGCCCACCCCGGCCAAGGCCAGTGTCGCCGCTTCCATCCAGAAGTTGCTCTCGGGAATGCCGGACAGGATGATGGTCATGATTTCTGCGGACAGTATAAAGTCGGTCTTGATCGCCCCGGCGGCTTTCTTCTCTTCAAGATGCGCCGGATCGTCGGACACCTCAGATACCTCTGCGGGATGTGCTTCATGTGGCACCAAAACGTGGAATATCTTCTCGGCACCCTCAAAACACAAGTACGCCCCACCGATCATCAACAGCGGCGAAATCAACCAAGGCGCAAAATTTGCCAGAAGCAGCGCCGCAGGTAGCAAAATGATCAACTTGTTTTTGATCGAGCCTTTGGCAATTTTCCAAATGATTGGCAGCTCACGCTTGGCTTCAAAACCCTGCACGTATTTTGGAGTCACGGCGGCATCGTCGATAACCGCACCAGCAGCTTTGGCACTTGCTTTGGCCGCGCCCGCCGCCACATCGTCAATTGAGGCCGCCGCCACTTTGGCAATTGCAGCCACATCATCCAACAACGCCAGCAAACCGCCTGCCATCTTACGCACTCCCATTACCTCGATCTGAGGCTATCTGTCCTGTTGGCTCTTCATGCCTCACCAGAGCAGATTTGCAAAGAGCTGTTGCACGTCAAGGCCTTGCGGCGTGCGGCGCGGTCACACCTGCGCGCGCAAATTTGCACTGTTCAAAAACAGTCGCGATACAGACAGAATACCGACGTGATTATGGGCCTGAATTTCGTGTGTTAATGCATCTGCAGCGGCTTAGGCTTTGCCCAACCGATCCATCAATGCGTCATTCACCGCTGGCGTGACAAATTGCGACACATCCCCGTCCAAGCGCGCGATCTCTTTTACCAGTTTTGACGCAATCGCCTGATGTTTCAGATCGGCCATCAGAAACACGGTCTCGATGCTGCTGTCCAACGCACGGTTCATGCCAACCATTTGATATTCATACTCAAAATCTGTGACAGCCCTAAGGCCACGCACAATAATCTGCGCCCCAACTTCTTTGGCACAATCGATCAGCAGGTTCTCAAACGGATGCGCAATAATCTCTGTACCGGTTTCTTTGGACAGCTTCGCGCATTCGCCTTCAATCATCGCCACCCGCTCTTCGAGGTCAAACATTGGCCCTTTGTCGCGATTGATCGCCACACCAATCACCAGCCGATCCACCAATACAGCAGCTCGACGGATAATATCTATATGTCCCAATGTGATAGGATCAAACGTGCCTGGATAAAGTGCGGTGCGCATATCTGCCTCCCCCGATGGGTCTTGCGGTCCTATGCGCACGCAACATTATTGCGCAGCCATTTGCAAGGGGTCATTCGATCATAGGTAGTTCTGCGGGACACAGAACGTCACGGCACAGTCTCAGTGCCCCATAATCATGCCTTCAAGCGCGTCTTTCTCCATCGCCAATTCCGACAGCCGCGCTTTCACTGTATCCCCCAATGAAACAAGGCCTACCAGCTTGCCGTCTTCCAAGACCGGCATGTGGCGAAAGCGCCCTTGTGTCATCTGCTCCAGCACGGACACCGCATCGTCATTGCGACCACAGGTCACAAGCTCGGTGGTCATGTAATCGTCGATCTTATCTGACATGCAGCCCGCACCGCGCTTAGCCAGTTCGCGCACAATATCCCGCTCCGATAATATCCCTGCAAGCGTGTTGCCGTCAGGCGAAACCACAACGGTACCGATCCCCTTGTCTGCAAGGATTTTGGCCGCCTCCTCCACCAAGGTTCCCGGTTTCACAGTCAGCACTCCTTCAGAGCCTTTGGACTTGAGAATTTGGTGTACGAGCATGGCGATCTCCGCTTAAAGTTTGTTTTGGCGCTCCCTGAAAATCAGCGTTGCCGCATCCTAAGCGCTTGTCAAGTTTGACCTTCTAGGTGGGCAACCTCGTGCCGGATGCCTTCACACAGCGCCTCAGAGAAGCGGTTCAGTCGCTCAAGACGCCGATCATCCGCGTGGCGGATGAGATAAAAACTGCGCGTCAAGCTGATTTCATCTTTCAAAACCTTGACCACACCACGCCCCCAGGGAATGGCAAAGTCATGTACCACACCAATACCCGCACCACAGCGTACCCAGTTGAATTGTACAGAAGCTGAATTGGAAGCCAGCCGCACACGGTCAATCCCAGTTTCGCTGAGGTAATCCAGTTCCTTGTCAAAAATCATGTCCGGGATGTATCCCGTAACCATATGATCTTTGAGGTCTTCAACACAGGTGATCTTGGGACGGTTGCGCAGGTACCATCTCGCGGCGGCCAGATGCAATTTATAGTCGGTAATCTTCTGCACGGTCAGCCGCCCCGCTGTTGGCGCGCTCACCGCCACCACCAAATCCGCTTCTCGACGCGACAAACTCACAACACGCGGCAGAGCCACAATCTGAATGTCCAGATCCGGATTGTCATCTGCAATCCGTCCGCATACCCGCGGCAAAAGGTAGTTGGCCACACCATCCGGCGCACCAATGCGGATTTGCCCAGACAATCCAGAGCTTTGCCCGACCATCTCTTCGGTGGCTTCCTGCAAACTCTGTTCCACGCGCAACGCATGTCCCATCAACCTCTGCCCCGCGTCGGTCAGCGCATAACCGGTTGGCGATTTTACAAACAAAGGGGACTCAAACGCGGTTTCCAACCGCGCCACACGGCGCCCCACCGTGGCAGGGTCAACGTGCAATCGACGCCCCGCTGCCGACAGGCTCTCTTCCCGAGCTACCGCCAAAAACACCCGCAGATCATCCCAATGTGCCGCCATGTTACCCCCACCTATTTTTGCAAAGCCGTTTTGAACAGTTGCCTCTTTTCCATTGATTTTTGCAAGCCTATTCTTGTCCCAAATGTCAATGGAGGATGCCATGCAAGAGTTGACTCATTTCATCAATGGTGAGCACGTCAAAGGAACGTCCGGCCGCTTTGCCGACGTCATGAACCCAGCAACGGGTGAAGTTCAAGCCAAAGTACCGCTCGCCAACAAGGCCGAGATGGACATCGCCGTCGCCGCCGCACAAGCAGCTCAGCCGGCTTGGGCCGCTGTGAACCCACAGCGCCGCGCCCGCGTGCTGATGAAGTTCGTTGACCTGTTGAACCGCGACATGGACAAGCTGGCTGAGGCACTGAGCCGCGAGCACGGTAAAACCTTCCCGGATGCTAAGGGCGACATCCAGCGTGGTCTGGAAGTTGCAGAATACTGCATCGCCGCACCTCAGATGCTGAAAGGTGAATACACCGACGCAGCCGGTCCAGGTATTGATATTTACTCCATGCGTCAGGCGCTTGGCGTGACCGCGGGTATCACACCGTTCAACTTCCCAGCAATGATCCCAATGTGGATGTTTGCCCCGGCAATCGCTTGCGGCAATGCTTTCATCCTAAAGCCGTCTGAGCGCGATCCATCCGTGCCACTGATGCTGGCGGAACTCCTCGAAGAAGCGGGTTTGCCAAAAGGCATCATTCAGGTTGTGAACGGCGACAAAGAAGCCGTGGACGCGATCTTGTTCGATCCGATCATCCAGTCCGTAGGCTTTGTAGGCTCAACTCCGATTGCGGAATACATCTATGGCACTGGCTGTGCTCAAGGTAAGCGCGTTCAGTGCTTCGGTGGTGCAAAAAACCACATGATCATCATGCCAGACGCCGATCTGGACCAAGCCGCAGACGCACTGGTTGGTGCAGGATACGGTGCGGCTGGCGAACGTTGCATGGCGATTTCTGTAGCAGTCCCAGTTGGCGAGGAAACCGCTGACAAGCTGCGTGACAAGCTGATCCCACGCATCGAAAAACTGAAAATCGCGCCATACACGGCGGGCGATGATGTGGACTACGGTCCTGTTGTGACCAAAGCCGCACAGGAAAACATCCTGCGTCTGGTCCAGACCGGCGTCGACCAAGGCGCAGATCTTGTGGTCGATGGCCGCGACTTCAGCCTGCAGGGCTATGAAGATGGTTTCTTTGTGGGTCCACACCTGTTTGACAACGTCACCAAAGACATGGACATCTACAAAACCGAGATCTTCGGCCCCGTCCTGTCCATGGTGCGCGCGCAATCCTATGAGGAAGCGCTTGGTCTGGCGATGGACCACGAGTACGGCAACGGCACCGCGATCTACACACGTGACGGCGACACCGCCCGTGACTTTGCCAGCCGCATCAACGTCGGCATGGTTGGCGTGAACGTGCCAATCCCTGTGCCACTGGCCTATCACACCTTTGGCGGTTGGAAAAAATCCGCTTTTGGAGATTTGAACCAACACGGTCCGGACTCGTTCAAGTTCTACACACGCACCAAAACCGTGACCTCCCGCTGGCCATCAGGTATCAAAGAAGGCGGCGAGTTCCACTTCAAACAGATGGATTGATCCAGACACAAATCTGTGTTCGTTTGTATACAAACGGGCGGCGTTGCGCCGCCCGTTTTCCATTGCAAAAGGAAGTCGCGATTTGTCAGTTTCGTTTCGGATTCTTTCGTCTCTTGGGTTGGTGTATGTACACTATGCGGGCCACGCAAAAATGGCAGACACCTTACACGCCTTTTCCGAATACGCGCAGCATCCGGACTTTCGCCCCGGCCAAAAGCAGTTTGTTGATCTCAGCCAATTGACGGGCTGGGACGAAGACTATCTTGAGCTGATGAAGGCACAGGCAAAAAAGGCAGAGACGTTTACCGGCAACAACGCGCAGACTCTGATCACCTACTTTGCGCCAACCGAGATTGGACAAAAACTGGCCCGCCTTGCACTTCGCAGCTGGGAGCCCTTTCCTTCGGTTGTGCCAATCATTCTGGACACCGAGGAGCAAGCCCTTGCCATTCTCGGCGTGCCACGCACCAACCTCAATCAACTGCTTAAGCCTGCTGGATAATCGCATCAGGTGTGTCGCATTCCACAATAGCTGGACGTATTTCCACGGGCTGGCTAAAGTTTGATCCAATTGCCGCTCATTTTTCACCACCGGAAAGCGGACATTTCGCCGCCAGATTAAGCCGCATTTAAAGGCTCTGCGTCACAGTTTTTGCAGCACTCAATGGCGAGACATCGGACAATGGCCTTCAGATATCCACGTGTGATCTTTCACGTCTTCACGTTTGTGACGGCCTGCGCCCTACTGTCTTTCACCGTGCCGTTCCCAGCGTGGGCACAGCAGACAACAGCACAATCCCACAACCTTTCCGACGTCCCATTTGCCTCTCAAGAGAAGGTCACTTTGCGAGGGGAATGGGGGTTCCACTTTGGGGCACGTTTGCCTGCTCAAGAAGCGGCAGCAGCGGCAGGCGCCAATCAGTTGGACACTATAATGGTTCCGCTCGACTGGGCCATGTGCTTGCCCGACTTGGAACAGAACCGTTATGCCCATGGCTACGCAACGTATGTCACGCAGCTCACCTTGCCCTACGCCGCAGACACCCCACTCACCATTGTCTTTCCCCGGGTTGCCGACGCTTACGAAGTTTTTTGGGTGCCACGCAACACACCGGAAAACGCCACAAAAATTGGCGGCAGCGGCACAATGTCAGGCCCCATTCGCTCATCCTACATCTCCCAATCTTACCCTTTGGACTTTCGGGGGGACGGCCACCTCGTGGTACATGTGCGCAAAGAAATGCAAAGCTACGGCGGCATAATTGGCGCGCCATTCATTGCTTCTGCAGAACACTTTCAAAACACCCTGCAACGGGATCGCATCATCGACGGCCTTGTTATGGGCATCACGTTTTTCGCGATGATGTTGAACCTGTTTTTGTTTGTTGTACATCGCAAAGACCCGGCAACGCTTCTTCTGGCCCTAACAGCATTTGCTTTCCTTCTTCGATCGGTGATCCTTGCAGGTATGCTCGAAATTCAGTTTGGCGCTGATATTCGCGCCTTCCGTGTGCGCCTGGAATACGTGGGAATTCTGCTGATCGCGTGGGCCAGTTTTGCGCTGCATCAAACTCTGTTGTGGCGCCGTTTTTCGGATCTCAGCGCCCCACTGGTTGCTGGTGTGATAGCCATGCTCGGTAGTGCCATTCTTTTCACGGCGCCCTTGTCGCTTGTCACCGACAATCTGATCTATGTCCAACTGTATTGCGTCGCCATATTTGGACTGATCATGGCAACGAGCATTCGCGCAATCTCCAAG
Source organism: Shimia sagamensis (assembly GCF_900182745.1). Classification (GTDB taxonomy): domain Bacteria; phylum Pseudomonadota; class Alphaproteobacteria; order Rhodobacterales; family Rhodobacteraceae; genus Shimia; species Shimia sagamensis. The sequence continues at coordinate 215,477 of NZ_FXTY01000002.1, forward strand.
CGTAAACAAGACGCCTGGTTTTACACGCTTGGATGGTTTGTACCGCTCCTTGCAGGGGTCAACGATATTGTGGTCAGCCAATCGTACAAAGGCGTCTATGTGATCAATTACGCCTTTTTGCTCTTCCTGTGTGTCTACAGCCTCAAGGTTGGCCGCCGCGTGACCCGGACCATCAGCCGTGCCGATCTGCTGGATCAAGAACGGGCCACTTTACAACAATTGCATAGAGACGCAAAAGACACCGCGAGCCGTGACCACCTCACTGGCCTACTCAACCGGCAAGCCTTTGACAACGAGCTCACATTGGCGTGGCGGGAAAAAGACTACTCCATCCAAGGCATCTCTTTGGTGATCTTCGACATCGACCACTTCAAACTTGTGAACGACACCTATGGCCATCCAGCTGGCGACGATGTGTTGCGTGCCGTTGCTGATCTGGTGCAGGCCGCAAACCTGCGCCGTGCTGATCGGGTGTGTCGCTTCGGTGGTGAAGAGTTTGTTATGATCCTTCCCGACACCTCCTGTGAAAACGCCAAGATTGTTGCGGAACGTATGCGCAATCGAATTGCTACCATGACTACCGAGTGCACCGGCAATGTCAGCCTGCGCGTCACCGCGAGCTTTGGCATCGCCTGCGGCGGGCCCAACACCGATCTTGAAAAAGGCGAATTACTGCTTCGTGCCGACGAAGCGCTCGACCACGCCAAATCGAGCGGTCGCAACCGATCGGTGACCTACGCGCAAATGATCGAAGAAAATGCGGATCCAAACGCAACCGATCTCCAGGAAGCAGGCTAACCTGCGCCTCTCCTGCAATTTTGCAAAACCAATCTGCATAATCGCTGCGTGATAGCGCTATTCTTGCGCCATTCGAGCTTTGCAATCCAAATACAACGATGGTAATTTAACACATGTTCAATTCGCGGAGGGGAGGCTGCGAAAGGGCGACAGCGCCCCCTGCCCCTCATCTGCACCTCTTTGGCGTTGGCCTGCCCCACGCCGCGATCTTGAAGGACGAGACATGGATTTTGCACTGAGTGAAGAACAGACCCTGATCTTTGATATGGCCAAAGGTTTTGCCGAGGAGCACATCGCACCTCACGCGCAAAAGTGGGAGTCCGAGGGCAGCATTCCAAAAGAACTTTGGCCACAAATTGCTGAGTTGGGTCTGGGCGGCATTTACGTCTCAGAAGAATACGGCGGCTCCGGCCTATCACGACTGGACGCCACTTTGGTGTTCGAAGCCCTCGCCATGGCCTGTCCCTCTGTTGGCTCCTTCCTGTCGATCCACAACATGTGTGGTGGCATGATCGACAAATTTGGGTCTGAAGAGACTAAGCAGAAATGGCTGCCGGACCTCTGCACCATGAATAAAGTCTTCTCCTACTGCCTAACTGAGCCCGGCTCAGGCTCTGATGCTGCGGCCCTGAAAACCCGCGCAGACCGCACAAACGACGGTTACACATTGAACGGCACCAAAGCCTTCATTTCCGGCGGCTCATACTCTGACGCCTATGTCTGTATGGTGCGCACTGGCGAAGACGGCCCCAAAGGCATCTCTACTGTGGTGGTGGAAGACGGCGCGGAGGGCCTGTCCTTTGGCGCATTGGAAAAGAAAATGGGCTGGCTCAGCCAACCCACCTCACAAGTCCAGTTTGACGACTGCACCGTGCCTGCCGACAACCTGATTGGCGAAGAAGGCAAAGGTTTCAGCTACGCCATGGCAGGTCTGGACGGTGGTCGCCTGAACATCTCCGCAGGCGCTTTAGGTGGCGCGCAGAAGGCGCTGGACCTGACAGTGCAATACATGTCCGAACGCAAAGCTTTCGGAAAATCCATCAACCAGTTTCAGGCACTGCAATTCCGCCTCGCGGAGTATGAAACCAAACTGCAAGCCGCGCGCACCTTCTTGCGTCAAGCCGCCTGGAAGCTCGACAACGGCGACCACGAAGCGACCAAATTCTGCGCCATGGCCAAACTGATGGTCACCGACGTGGCCTTTGACGTCGCCAACGGCTGCTTGCAGTTGCACGGCGGCTATGGCTACCTCGCGGATTATGGCATTGAGAAAATTGTGCGCGACCTGCGCGTGCACCAGATCCTCGAAGGCACCAACGAAATCATGCGCCTGATCATCTCCCGCCAGATGATATCAGCCTAACCATGACCCGGCCGTTCCTCTGGAGCGGCCTTTTTTCAAGACGGAGCGCACCGCGTGTCTGACATCAATATCCGCAAATCCGGCCAGACTGGTCGTATCACCTTCACCCGCCCCAAAGCGCTCAACGCCATGTCCTATGACATGTGCATCGCCATCGAAGACGCGCTCGACGCTTGGGCCACGGATGACTCCGTAAAAATGATTGTCATCGATGCGGAAGGCGAAAAGGCCTTCTGTGCCGGTGGTGACATTGCCGAGCTCTATGACACCGGCACCAGAGGCGACTTTACCTATGGCCGCACCTTCTGGGCCGACGAATATCGCATGAACGCAAAACTCTTTGAGTTCCCCAAACCGGTGGTCAGCTTCATGCAAGGTTTCACCATGGGCGGCGGCGTCGGTGTTGGCTGTCACGGATCCCACCGGATTGTGGGCGAAACCAGCCAAATCGCCATGCCGGAATGCGGCATAGGTCTTGTGCCAGACGTCGGCGGATCGCTGATCCTTGCGCGCGCACCCGGTCGTTTGGGTGAATTTCTCGGCCTCACCGCGGCGCGTCTGAACGCCGCTGACGCGATCTACGCAGGCTTTGCCGACTACTATATTCCAGAAGATCAGTGGCCCTCACTGATTGAACGACTCGAAGGGACCGCAGACTACACCCTGATCGACGCGGTAGCTTCCGAGCCCGAGGCTGGCCCATTGACGACTCAACAGGCTGACATAGACGCACACTTCGGCGGAGAGACCCTCAATGACGTTCTGAACGCTCTGAAATATTCAGACAGCGAATTTGCAGTTGGTGCCCTCAAAAAACTCTCCCGCAACTCTCCCATCGCCATGGGGGCCGCACTGGAAATCATTCACCGCGTGCGCCAACGCGACGACATCCGATTTGCTCTGGATCAGGAATATCGCTTTACCTTCCGCGCCATGGATGATGGCGATTTTCTCGAAGGCATTCGCGCACAAATCATCGACAAAGACCGCAATCCGCAATGGAAATACAGCTTGGACGCCCTGCCCGCTGGCATCGTGACCAAGATGGTTCTTCCGCTTGGGGCGGATGCGCTAACATTTGAAAAGGGAGAGTAGCACCATGAAGATCGGATTCATCGGACTGGGCAATATGGGTGGCCCCATGGCCGCCAACCTTGCGAAAGCAGGCCACGAAGTGACTGGCTTTGACATGGCCGACGTCGTGATTGACGGCGTAACTATGGCTGACAGCGGTGCAGCTGTCGCCACCGGTGCAGACGTGGTCATCACCATGCTGCCCAACGGTCAAATCCTGCGGGCCGTGGCCAACGAGATTATCCCTGTGATGTCCAAGGGTGCGGCCTTTGTGGATTGCTCCACCGTGGACGTGGACAGCGCCCGCACCGTGGCTGACCAAGCCACCGCCGCAGGCCTCTTGCCGGTGGACGCGCCTGTGTCTGGCGGCGTTGGCGGCGCAGCTGGCGGCACGCTGACCTTCATGGCAGGCGGTTCCAAAGACGCCTTTGCAAAGGCAGATCCGCTGTTTGATATCATGGGCCAAAAGGCCGTGCATTGCGGCGAAGCCGGCGCAGGCCAAGCGGCCAAGATCTGTAACAACATGATCCTTGGCGTGACCATGATAGCCACTTGCGAGGCTTTTGCCTTGGCTGACAAGCTGGGTCTGGACCGCCAGTCGATGTTCGACGTGGTCTCCACCTCATCTGGGTACAGCTGGACTATGAACGCCTACTGCCCGGCCCCCGGCGTTGGCCCACAGTCCCCCGCTGACAACGATTACCAGCCAGGCTTTGCCTCTGAACTGATGCTCAAAGACCTGAGGCTGTCGCAACAAGCCGCTGAAAGCGCTGATGCCGACACCCCGATGGGCCAAGCCGCTGCTGCGCTTTATGAGCAGTTTGTCGAGAATGAAGGCGGGCTTGGCACCGACTTCTCCGCAATGTTGCCACGTTTCGAAAAACGCACGCGCAGCTAGAGTTCCGCCAAATCAGCAATAAAATAAAGGGTCGCGCCACGTTTTGCGCGACCCTTCTACTTTCTATCGTACTCAAACCTGCCCTCAATTTTAATTAATCTTTCCTTACCCCAGCCCCGTTCACGCCACGTTTGCCCAGCAGTTTTTAGGGCGAGCGAGAACCCAAAGAGGTTCCGCGATTGGACAAGAGCAGAATGCACTGGGGTTAGACCATGCCAACGGCAACGGAACTCAATATCGATACAAACGCCACCGCAACCGCGATGGCCAACGAGATTTTTGGTGACCCAACCCGTATTCTTGGCGCCACCTATACCGGCGACGCGGCCTCTTCCGGAATTTACACCGGCGCAGACACAACAAGCGCTGGCGTCGCCCCTGCTGACAGCGGTGTGATCCTGTCCACCGGTCACGTTGACGACTTTACCAACAGCGACGGTAGCACCAACACCAACCAGTCGGCGTCCACGTCAACCAACACCTCCGGCGAAGACAACAACGCCCTGTTTAATGCCGCCGCAGGCACCAACACGTTTGATGCCTCTTACCTGACCATCGATTTTAACGGCACCGCCGGTGAGCTGCTGACCATCGACTTTGTGTTGTCTTCCGAAGAATACCCCGAATACCTGAGCTACAACGACGCCATTGGTGTGTGGGTCAACGGTGTTGAGGCGCAAATATCGGTCGGAGATGGCGGTGCAACCGTGGGCAACATCAACGACGCCAACTCCAATATTTACAATGACAACGCTGGCGACCAGTACAACACTGAAATGGACGGCTTTACTGTCACGCTCACGTTTGTTGTCCCACTTCAGGATGGTGTAAACGAGCTGGTGATTGGCATCGCCGACGCCACCGACACACAATACGACTCCAACTTGCTGATCGCAGGTGGCTCCGTGCAAACTGCGATTGTGGCCCAAGACGATGACCTGCGCATCGCCTATGGCAACAGCAAAATCCTCAACGTGCTGGGCAATGACAACTCGTCCGCGGGCCCTACCCTGACTATCACACACATTAACGGCACGGCTGTCAGCCACGACGGCAGTGGCGGCCTGCCCAGCAGCGTCACTCTCGCCACCGGTCAAGTTGTGACCCTGAACGCAGACGGGACGCTCACTGTAGATGCGGACACTGACAACGAAACCGTCTATTTTAACTACACCATCGAAGATTCCGCGGGAGAGACAGACACCGCGTTGGTCGAGATTGAGCAACACGCACCGTGTTTCACCGTTGGCACACTGATCCGCACATCCAAAGGCGACATCCCGGTAGAGGATCTCAAAGCAGGCATGCTGGTCGATACGCTGGACAACGGCTTTCAGCCAATCCAATGGATTGGTCATTCCCACATGCCATCACGTTTTGAGTCCCTGCCAATCCGCATCAAAGCGGGCGTGTTGGACAATGACCGTGACCTGATTGTCTCACCTCAGCACCGCGTTCTGCTACAAGGCTACCGCGCCGAACTCCTGTTCGGCTGTGACGAAGTGCTGGTGAAAGCCAAAGATCTGGTCAATGGCCGCGATGTGGTGCGCTGCGAAACTGACAGCACCATCACCTATTTCCACATCCTCATGCCGCAGCATGAACTGCTCTATTCCGAAGGCCAATGGTCCGAGAGCTTCTTGCCTGGCCCAATGACCCGCTATAGCTTTGATCCGTTTGCAAACCGCTCTCTACGCCAAGTGATGCGCGAGAAAAACATCAGTTTTGAGGACATTGCCGCCCGCCCAAGCCTACGAAGCTATGAGGCAACGGCACTTTTGGCAGCGTAAGATTTCTCGCTCCGCTTGAGGGAAGTCAATTCACATTCCAATATCGAGATATATATTCACCTCATCTCTAGGAGGGAAACATATGTTTGCGAAAAATGTTGGCGGCATCGAAAAGGTGCTGCGCGTTGTCATTGGGCTGGCCCTGATTGCAGGAGCGCTCATGGGGTATGGCACATGGATGTGGATAGGCATTATCCCCTTGGCCACAGCTCTCTTGGGCTCCTGTCCGCTATATACCATACTGGGCAAAGGCACCTGTCCACTGCACAGAAAATGATCACGCTTTGGCCAGCGCCTCCAACGTGAGGCGCGTGGCTTCATCAGCCGGGAACATCATCTCAATGCGAAGTTCGCTGAGAGCGATGTCTTCAGTGGAGCCAAATTGGCTTATGGTTGAAAACAACGACAGATGCATACCGCCAAAATCATAGACGGCTGGTATAATCGCAGGCTTGATACCATCTACGTTCAACACCTCGCTTCCTAGCATCGATTGCATCCGCGTGATCCCGTCTTCCAGCACTGGATCGTGCCCAAAATGCGCACTTTCGACCCGCAATCGCGCAATCATGTGACGTAGAATTTCTTTATAATTCACAAGAGCTTGCTGTACGATCTTCGAGTCAATCATCATGTCTACAAGACTGTCCCCCATAACCACTTCGAAACCGGCCATCAACCGCTCCGACACCGTGTTCATCGCCACCAGGCGCCAGTGCCGGTCCATGGCAATCGCCGGATAAGGCTCGTGCCGCTTCAACGTCCATTCCATCGCTGCCCGCATCGGCGCCATATCGTCAGCGGAAAGCGTCCGCTCCGCATAGGCAGGACTCATGCCTGCCGCCGTCAACATCCGGTTGCGCTGGGCAACTGGCACATCCAGCTCATCACACAGCCGCAACACCATGCCTCGGCTGGGTCGTGACCGGCCTGTTTCCAAAAATGAGATGTGTCGCGAACTCACGCCAGCCGACAGCCCGAGGTCCAGCTGGCTCACCCGCCGCACCTGCCGCCATTCTTTGAGAACTGCACCAAAATCGACACCCATATTTCGCTCCCTCAGGTTCACAGTCACTCTAACGCATTTTGGAAGCAAAGCACTTACCCCACAGGTAATTGTTTTACCTCACCCAAGCGGCGCAATGTGCCCGCATACACATAGTGGGAGACAAAACATGACACAGGATCGCGCGATCTATCTTTTGAAACTGACCTCAATTGGCACGGTGATTTTTGGCCTCATACCGCTTTTTGCCCTCGCCGGCAGCTACTACGGCATCGTTGGCTGGTTCATGGACCTGACACACCTGCCGCTCGACGGCGCGCAGAGCTTTGGTGGCAACAGCGAAAAGGTCCTTGCCGCGATAGGCGGTGGCCTGATGGTCGGCTTAGGTTTCATGATCTGGCAAATCACCATCCGCGTTTATGCAAATGACCCAACCACCGGGGCCACAATCATCCACTGGGGTATTTGGAGTTGGTTTGTGATCGACAGCACAGGTTCTGTCCTAGCCGGCGCATGGTTCAATGCGGTGCTGAACACTGGTTTTCTTTTGATGTTCATCTTGCCCATCATTCTGGCGAAACCGCGCCAAGCCGTTGCGGCCTAAAGAAAACGGGCGGAGGTTTCTGTAACCACCGCCCGCTAATCCTATTCCGCTGCCACTTTTTTCTTCGGCACCAGCATGTCTTTCAGATAATGCCCGGTGTAGCTCGCTGCCACTTTGGCCACCTTCTCCGGCGTGCCTTTGGCAACAATCTTACCACCGCCATCCCCCCCTTCAGGGCCAATATCAATGATATGATCAGCGGTTTTCACCACATCCAGATTGTGCTCGATCACCACAACGGTGTTGCCCTGATCGACCAATTCATGAAGCACTTCCAGCAACTTACGAACATCTTCAAAGTGCAGACCGGTGGTTGGCTCATCAAGAATATAGAGCGTGCGCCCGGTTGAGCGCTTCGCCAGCTCTTTGGACAATTTCACCCGCTGCGCCTCACCACCTGAGAGCGTTGTCGCCTGTTGTCCCACCTTGATGTAGCCCAGCCCAACCCGCATCAGCGCGTCCATCTTGTCGCGAATGCTGGGTACCGCTTTGAAGAACTCCTGCGCCTCTTCGACAGTCATATCGAGCACGTCAGCAATGCTTTTGCCTTTGAACTTGATCTCCAGAGTTTCACGATTGTAGCGCGCGCCCTTGCAGGTCTCACATTCCACGTACACGTCCGGCAAGAAGTGCATTTCGATCTTGATGACGCCGTCCCCCTGACAGGCCTCACAACGTCCACCTTTGACGTTGAAACTAAACCGCCCAGGCTTATAGCCCCGCGCTTTTGCTTCCGGCAGACCGGCAAACCAATCCCGAATTGGCGTAAACGCCCCGGTATAGGTCGCGGGATTGGACCGCGGCGTACGGCCGATAGGGCGCTGGTCAATGTCGATCACCTTATCCAGATGTTCGAGCCCCTTGATGGTTTCACAGGGTGCAGGCGTCTGCCGCGCCCCATTCAGGCGCATCGACGCGGTTTTGAACAAGGTCTCAATGGTCAGCGTCGATTTCCCGCCACCGGACACACCGGTCACACAGACAAACTTACCAAGTGGGAAGTCCGCCGTGACTTTGCGCAGGTTGTTGCCCGTCGCTTTCACCACCGTCACAGACTTGCCATTGCCCTCACGCCGTTCGGTTGGCACCGCAATTTCACGCGCACCAGACAGATACTGCCCGGTCAAGGACGCCGGATCAGCGGCAATATCTTCCGGTTTGCCTTGCGAAACAACCTGCCCACCATGCACACCAGCCCCAGGGCCAATGTCGAACACATAGTCCGCCTCACGCACAGCCTCTTCGTCATGCTCGACGACAATCACAGTATTGCCCTGATCGCGCAGGTTTTTCAGCGTGGTCAGCAACCGGTCATTATCTCGTTGATGCAGGCCAATCGACGGCTCATCCAGCACATACAGCACCCCTGTCAGGCCAGAGCCAATCTGGCTGGCCAACCGGATACGCTGGCTCTCACCACCGGACAGCGTGCCACTGTTTCGTGACAGCGACAGGTATTCCAATCCAACATTGTTCAGGAACCCAAGCCGTTCCCGGATCTCTTTGACAATGGCTTTTGCGATCTCTTGCCGCTGCGGTGTCAACGCCGCGGGTACGCTTTCAATCCAAGCCAAGGCCTCGCGGATCGACAGCTGTACCACGTGTCCAGCATGTTTGTCCGCAATCCGCACCGCCAGCGCCTCTTCACGCAAACGGTGCCCACGACACGCCCCACATGGGCGGTTGTTCTGATAGTTCTCAAACTCTTCGCGAATCCAGTTTGAATCGGTCTCCCGATACCGGCGTTCCATGTTTGGGATCACACCTTCAAACACACGGGTCACCTGATATACACGCCCACCTTCGTCATAGCGGAACTCAATCTCTTCCTCGCCAGAGCCATAGAGGAACACCTGCTGCACATGTTTCGGCAGATCTTTCCAAGGCGAGTTTTTGTCAAATTCGTAGTGCTTGGCCAAAGCCTCAATGGTTTGCCGGAAATACGGCGACTTGCCTTTCCGCCACGGTGCCAACGCCCCATCATAAACCTTCAAGGTCACATCAGGGACCACCAAACGCTCATCAAAGAACAGCTCTTTGCCAAGTCCATCACAGGTCGGACAGGCCCCAAACGGTGCGTTAAACGAAAACAGGCGCGGCTCGATCTCAGGAATGGTGAAGCCACTGACAGGACAGGCAAATTTCTCGCTGAAGGTAAGCCGCTCCGGATCACCTTCCTTGGGTGCCGTCTCCAGAACCGCAATACCATCCGCCAGATCAAGCGCCGTCCGCATGCTGTCAGCGAGACGGGTCTCCATGCCCTCACGCACCACAAGCCGGTCCACCACCACATCAATGTCATGGCGAAATTTTTTGTCCAGTGTGGGTGGCTCATCCAGCTCATAAAAAGCGCCGTCCACCTTCACCCGTTGGAAACCCTGCTTGCGCAGCTCCAAAAACTCTTTGCGGTATTCGCCTTTGCGGTCCCGCACAATCGGCGCCAAAAGATAGCCCCGCGTGCCCTCCTCCAACGTCATGACCCGGTCAACCATATCCTGCACCTGCTGCGCCTCAATTGGCAGACCTGTGGCAGGCGAATATGGCGTGCCCACGCGGGCAAACAACAGACGCAAATAGTCGTATATCTCCGTCACAGTGCCCACTGTCGAACGTGGGTTTTTAGAGGTGGTCTTCTGCTCAATCGAAATCGCTGGAGACAGGCCGCTGATGTGGTCCACATCCGGCTTTTCCATCATATCAAGGAACTGCCGCGCATAGGCACTCAGGCTCTCGACATAGCGCCGCTGCCCTTCCGCATAGATTGTGTCAAACGCCAATGAGGATTTACCAGAGCCCGACAGACCGGTGATCACCACCAGCTGATCGCGCGGAATGTCCACGTCAATCGACTTCAGATTGTGCTCGCGCGCGCCACGCACTTCGATGTTCTTCAGCTCGGCCATTCAAACCCCCAACGGATACGGCACCAGACATAGGGGATCGCTGCCCCTCTGCCAACCAGATATCGCGAACATACAGAGAACATTTTAGTTCGCCAAGACAGAATCTGCGGCGCCCCGAACCGATCGCAATTTCTGGACATAGGTATCAAAGACCACATTTTGAAGGCCAATCTGGATGTGTTTCAAACTTGCGCACCTTTCGTCATGCTGTCATTCCCCCAAGTGGTTGACTGACCTGGGACCTCATGTTATTCACCCATATGGTTGAACGAAACGACACGGACCAATTGAGCGCCATTCTCAAGGCGGCATCAGAGCCAAACCGGCGTGCGATCCTGACCCTTCTGGCCCAAAACGGCCCCATGAAGGTCACGGACATCGCCGCCCGGTTTGATCTGAGCCTGAACGCAATCTCCAAGCATATCAAAGTGCTGGAAGCTGCAGGTTTGGCCAGTCGCCGCACAGAATGGCGGGAACACCTCATCGAGGTGCAAATGGGTCCTTTGTCGCAAATCGAAAACTGGTTTGCCGACCTGCGCTCCATTTGGGCGCTGCGGTTGGACGCCCTCGAAGCTGCCCTATTGGAGGAAGACAACAATGACTGACCTAGCGCTGGAAGTGTCCCGCTTTCTACCTTTCCCACCAGAACGTGTTTTTGACGCCTGGCTTGACCCAAAAATGATGCAGAAATTTTTGGTACCTGCCCCGGGAATGACTGTGCCGGAGGCCAGCAATGACCCTGTGGTCGGTGGCCGGTTTCGTGTGGTGATGCAGGCCTCCGATGTCGAAGAAGGCTGGCCGCACGAAGGAGAATACCTCGAAATTGATCGCGCAAACCGCCTGCGCTTCACATGGGTTTCCCCTTATTCTCAAGAGGATAGCGAGGTCACCCTAATCTTGACAGCCGCCAATGACGGTACCAACCTGACCCTCACACACGTCCGCTTCCCGTCGCAAGAAAGCCGCGACAACCACGAAGGTGGCTGGACACGCATCTTGGAAGCATTGGAGACCACCCTATGAATTGGATCGCATTTATTGCTGGCTTTGTCGCCTCAGCCGCCTTTGGATTTTTGATCTACGGCCCCGTTTTGGGCCTGCAAAAACGCTGGGCCGAGGGCAGCAACATCGACCCAACGCCGCCTGAAAAAATGCCAATGGGGCCGCTGGTCACCAATTGGATTGCGATCGCACTCTTGGCCTATATCGTTGCTCTGAGCGAAACCACACAGAACCTGGCAGTGGCCCTCCTCGCCATTCTCGCGTGCGCCGCTTACGTGGCCAACACCGGCGCCTGGATCAACAAGTCACGCTTCGCGATCACCGTGGATGTCAGCTATGTGCTTGGTTCCGGCGTACTGATGATTTTGGCGCACGCCATTTTGTAAGCTCACAACAAACGCACAAAGCCCTGCCATTTCGCGGGGCTTTGTGTTTTCAGGCACGCGCACGCGCCCGCTCCAACACCAGATGTAACGCAGCGCCAATCAGCAAAAGTATCGCCGACACCAACATCAAGCCACCATAGCCACTCACTGCGACCACCGCCAAAAGGATCGGTGTGCCAATGGTGTTGCCAAAGTTGCCCGCCTGCGCAAACACCCCATTTGCATTTGCCCGATCCGCGGCCGTGTCATTCAACTCTGGCACCAGCGCAAAACTTGCCCCTTGGATCAGTCCCAAGGCACCGGCCAAAACCAAACACGCAAACGGCGATCCCGGCACCAAGATCAGCGCAAGGGCGGCTCCGGCGGAGATCAGAAACCCAGTTTGGATCACGTGTACGGTGCGCCAGAAACGTAGCAACCAAACCCCAAGCGTCATCGAGCTGATCATGCTCATCAGTGGCATTGCCCCAACCGTAAACGTGCGCCACTCCGGTGCGATGAACGGCGGCAAAAGCGTCAGCAGGCTGACAAAGCAGAACGTGTAAAACAGCCACCCCACCGCCGCCGCGTTCATAAATGGCGAGCGATAGACCACCCAATGCTGCTTGAGCACACCACCAAGGGTCAACAGTGCGTCCGTAACTTCAAACGCCCGCTCATCAGGCAAGCCAATGGTCGCCACGCCCAGCACGCTAGCAGCCATCCAGACTCCATGCGCAAAATACATCGCATTCAGCCCAAAAACCTCCACCAAAGGCCGCCCCACCCAGGCAAACAGCGCAAAGGCCACACCAAAAAACGTGCCCCATAGCGTCAGAGAAAAGGCGCGCTTTTCTGGTGGCGACACTTTGGCAATCAGCGTCGGCGCAGCCACCACAATCGCCAGATGTGCCAAACCCTCAATCACCCGACTGAGCAAAAACGCATCAAACGACAACCCCAGCGCCTGCACAAATGACACCGCAGCACTGAGACCAAGCCCACCAATCAACGTGCGACGCATGCCTATCTTGGTCGCTAGGACACCCGCCACGACACCAAGGAAAATCCCTGCCAAACCCAGTATCGACAAGGCAAAGCCCAACCGGGCACCAGCCTCCGGGTACGCATTTCCGACGTGGTCAAACGTCACGCTAATTTTGGCAAACTGCCCCGCCGCACCAACGCCGGCCAGCCAGATCACCACAACCGGCAGCATACTCTGTTGTTTTGACACTGAAAAACCTCTATGGCGCGTTCAAAAACCCGATGCGCGCCATGGTCAAGTTAAGTTCGTTAAACGTGAATCACCCGATCATAAGCATCCAACACACTTTCATGCATCATCTCGCTCAGTGTTGGATGTGGGAACACCGTCTGCATCAAGTCTTCCTCAGTGGTCTCAAGCTGACGCCCAACCACATAGCCTTGGATCAACTCGGTGACCTCAGCGCCCACCATATGCGCGCCCAAAAGTTCGCCAGTTTTGGCGTCAAACACAGTTTTCACCATGCCCTCTGGCTCGCCCAAGGCAATCGCCTTTCCGTTGCCCATAAACGGGAAGCGACCAACTTTCACGTCATATCCCAGTTCTTTGGCTTTCGCTTCTGTATAGCCCACGCTGGCGACCTGCGGATGGCAATAGGTACAGCCTGCGATGCTCTCCGGCTTCACTGGATGTGGCTTCCCGCCCGCAATCAGCTCTGCCACCATGACACCTTCATGGCTGGCTTTATGCGCAAGCCAAGGCGCACCTGCGATATCTCCAATCGCAAACAGCCCGTCCACGCCGGTTTGGCAGTATTGATCCGTCACCACATGGGTCCGGTCGATTTTCACCCCCAGCTTTTCAAGTCCAAGGTTTTCGACATTGCCCACAATGCCAACCGCGGAAATCACCGTGTCAAAATCTTGCGTTGTAACCTTGCCGCCAGCCTCAATATGCGCCGTGACTTTGTCGGCACCGCGATCCAATTTCTTGACCGTGGATTTTTCCATGATGGTCATGCCTTGTTTGACAAATTGCTTTTTAGCAAAGGCACTTATCTCCGCATCTTCAACCGGAAGTACGCGATCCATGACCTCAACAACCGTGGTCTCGGCACCCAAGGTGTTGTAGAAACTCGCAAACTCGATCCCAATCGCGCCGGAACCAATCACCAACAGCTTCTTGGGCATATGTGGTGGCACAAGCGCATCCTTATAGGTCCAGACCCGCTTTCCATCACCTTCGAGCCCAGGCAATTCCCGCGCCCGCGCACCAGTCGCCAAAACGATGTTCTTCGCAGTGAGCTCCTCAACACCCTTTTCGCCCTTTACCGACACTTTGCCTTTGGCCGACAAAGTCGCCTCTCCCATGAAGACCGCGATCTTGTTCTTCTTCATCAGGAACGCGACACCTGAGCTCAGCTGTTTGGCCACCCCACGCGAACGTTTCACCACCGCATCAATGTCATAGCCAATGCCTTCCGCCTTCAGGCCAAAATCCTTGGCCCGCTCCATCAGGTGAAACACCTCTGCGGATCGCAACAGCGCTTTGGTCGGAATACAACCCCAGTTCAGACAGATCCCGCCCATGTGTTCACGCTCTACAATAGCCACTTTAAGGCCCAGTTGCGCGCCACGAATAGCAGCCACGTAGCCCCCCGGCCCTGCGCCAATCACAATCATGTCGAAGTTCTTGCTGGCCATGGTATTCCCCGCCTCCCGCTATGTCTTTTGGCAAGCCTACTGGAACTCCGCAGGACCTTCAACAAAGGGGACCGCCCGTTTTACGCGCAATTATTGACTGGTGGTCGCGCAAGGAGCAGCGCACACTGCGCTCGCGTCATCGAGTCGGGAACCTTGCCATGAAAACGATCAAAGATCTGCTTATCGCCATGATAAACGCCACCCTGATTTTGGTGGCAATCTGTCTGTTTTTCCTCTGGCGCCTGTCCGCCACCGCGGAACGTGTTGTCGCCAGTTTTGCGCAAAACTTACAAATTGTGCAGCCGCTGGAAACCAAGGTTGAGGATCTGCGTAGCGAGGTTGCCAACTTGCGTAGCGATCTTGCGGGCGTTTCCCTGGAAAGCTCAGCCCTGACCGCGCAAGCCACCGAACGTCTGCAAACCCGCGCCAACGCGCTGCAATTGGAATTGGAAGGTATCAACAGCAGCCTGGCGCGCCTCGCGGACACGCCAGAAACCTTGATGCAGACAGCTTTGGATGATGTGGCCACCCGTTTAAGTGGCCGCATCGGCGCCGTGGCAAGTTGCTACGCGCCCGAAACCACGCCGGGCGCCAGCACACCTTCTGAATAACGGCTAGCCTGCCGCCTGCAGTTCCCGCACGGTTGCGCCGTAGCCACCATTGGCGACATAGGCCATTTCCACTTCAGTGGACGCCCGCGCGAGGGCTTCATTGCGATACGGAAAACGCCCAAACTTACGGATAACCTCACGATGGGCTTGCGCGTGCAACAGATTGCCGTCGCCATCTTCCATCCGCTTCACGAACATGCGCACACAGCGCTCCTGATCACAGAGGTTTTCCGAATGCATCAATGGCAGGAAGAAAAACTGCCGCGCCGGCCCGTCGATCTTCTGATCCCATTTTTTGTCGATCGCTAATTTTGCTGCTGCCAGTGCTTTGCTGTCACTGGCAAAGGCTTTGCCGCTGCCGCGGAACATGTTTCGCGAAAACTGATCTGTCAGGATCAAATACGCCAGCGTACCGCTGGCATAGGTCAACCATTGCCCCAGTCCACCAGCCCGCGCCTCATTCCATGTTGCCTCAAACCGCTGCCGGATCGTGTCGTCCAACTCTTCGGAAACCACATACCACCCGCTCGGCCCAACTTCATCGAGCCAAAACGAAAGTACTTCTTCGGGACCCACCATGTCCCTTCTCCTTTTGCCTGTTCCGCCTAATTAAAAGACGCTTAGTACTTAGGAGGTTACACCCAGAAAATTAAGAAAGAATAGTCACAAAATGCAACATCCCGACACAGCTCGCGACCTTTTGCGCTAACAGTGGCAAAGCCTTGCTTACCCTGCGGCAGCTTCCTGCTCTTCTTCCATCGCGATTTCGATCGCAACCTCTTGCGCAACCTCAACCGCAACCACAGAAGCGGTTGGCATAACGGCGGTGTAGCTGCCGGTTTCATCCACGGGCGCCGCAGGACGACGGGTGGTGCGGTATCCTGCATACAGACCCAATGCGGCAAGCGGAATCACCAGATAAATGAAGTATCCGCGAGGTCCGATGGCATCCATCATCCAACCGGTGATCAACGGCCCTGCAATGGCACCAACGCCATTCACAAACACCAGGCCACCTGAGGCCGCTGCCATATCTTCATACTCAAGGAAGTCATTGGCGTGCGCAATCAGCATGGAATAGAGCGGATTTGAAAAACCACCAATGAAGAGCGCAGCTACAAGCAGCATCTGGTAGTTGTCCCCAGCCCAAAAGCCCATCATTGCACCAGCCGCTCCAATCGCCGCCACAAACATGATCAGAATCCGGCGATCCAACCGGTCACTCATCCAACCCAACGGATACTGAAACACTGTTGCGCCGACATAAAAAGCCGCCACAAACAACGACAGTTCACTCAAGTTCAAACCAGCGCGGGTCGCAAACACCGCGGACATCCCAAACTGAGCTGAAAACACGCCGCCAAGTAGGAACATGCCGACCACACCAAGAGGAGAGTTGTTGAACAGCTCCTTCAGGCTCATGGGTTTGGTCGTGTCAAACGCGGGAGTCGGCGACACCGACAGCAAAATGGGGGCAAATGAAATCGAAACCAACACCGAGGGGATCACAAACAACAGGAACCCTGTGGCGTCCGGAATGGTCAGCATGCCCTGCGCGGCCACAATGCCAAACATCTGCACCATCATGTAAATCGACAGCGCTTTGCCGCGTGTGTCATTGGTCGCCGCATTATTGAGCCAGCTTTCCGCCGTCACATACACGCCGGAGAAACACAGCCCCATCAACGTACGACCAGCGATCCAGGCCACCGGATGCTCCAGCGTCGGATACAGGATCAACACAGCGGAGATCATCGAGGCCATCGCTGCAAAGACCCGCACATGTCCAACACGACGGATCAATTCCGGCGTCATGCGACTACCGCCCAGAAAACCAACAAAATAGGCCGACATCACCATCGACATTTCAAAGGTTGAGAATCCGGCCGCCTCGCCGCGAATACCCAGCAACGTGCCGTGCATGCCGTTGCCCACCATCAGCAACAGCATTCCCAGCAACAGCGGCCATGCGCCTTTAACAAACTGACCCATTGAACGATCCTCAATACGACTCTTTTACAGATGAGCCGATATGCAAAACACAACCAATGCCATCGCACTCAATCGCGACAGCGTCAGGTCGTTTTACGGCATCGTCGTAGAAAAGTGACTAGGGGACCAACAGAGACGCATCACCATAAGAGAAGAACCGGTAGCCTTCCTTCACCGCATGATCATAAATCATACGGACCTCGTCTTGCCCCATCAAGGCACTCACCAGCATCATCAATGTGGATTTTGGCAGATGAAAGTTGGTCATCAGCGCATCCGCCACATTGAACGTGAACCCAGGATAAATGAAAATATCCGTGTTGCCTTCCCACGGCCCAACCACGCCACTCTCCCGCGCTGCACTTTCAATCAGCCGCAGCGCTGTGGTGCCAACCGGGATCACCCTGCCACCTGCCGCCTTGGTTGCGGCGATCTCTCTTGCCGCTGCGTCGGTCACACGCCCCCATTCGGCGTGCATTTTGTGCTCTTTCACGTTGTCGACTTTCACCGGCAAGAACGTTCCAGCCCCCACATGCAGAGTCACATGTGTAAATTGCACACCTTTGGCTTTTAGCGCTGAGAGCAGTGCATCATCAAAGTGCAGCGAGGCCGTGGGCGCTGCAACAGCGCCGGAATGTTTGGCCCACACGGTCTGATAGTCGGTCTTGTCTTTTTCATCCGCCGCGCGTTTGGCGGCAATGTAGGGTGGCAACGGCATATTGCCCGCCGCCTCCAGCGCCGCATCAAAATCGTCGCCCTCAAGGTCAAACTGCACCAGCCCCTGCCCGTCCTCTTTAGACAGCAAGCGCCCCCTCAGCCCGGCAGCAAAGACAATCTCTTCGCCTTCGCGAATTTTGCGCAAAGGTTTGATCAATGCCGCCCAAGCCCCGCCTGCGCGCGGTTCCAACAACGTCACGTCCATACGCGATTGGGTTTCGCCCTCTGGCCCTTGGCGCACGCGATAGCCAGAAAGCCGCGCCGGAATCACTTTGGTGTCATTGAGCACCAGCCGGTCGCCCGGCTGCAACAGATCCACCAGATCCGTGACAACCCCATCGGTGATGTCGCCGCCTTTGGCCACCAAAAGGCGCGCGGAACTGCGTGGCTCGGCAGGCCGGGTCGCAATCAAAGATTCAGGGAGGTCAAAATCAAAATCAGAAAGCTGCATCAGAGATCGCGCCGTTAGTTACTCAGGTCCGGAGGTGGACGGCGGAAAATCTCTCTAAAGAAGCCCGGCGTCAAGGCCGAGAGTGGGTTTACCGAGATCTCCGGCTGCTTTGCTGGGCCACGCAGGGTGTAATTGAACCCGATCAGCCCTTCACCCCGCCGCGCAAAAGGCCGCCCGATCACGTTCACCGCGTAAATTGGAGATACCGTTCCCTGGAAGTTGAACCATTCCTGCGCAAAGCCGTAGGTCCCGTTGGCAGACAGCCCCATTGAAGGCCCCGCGGCGCTGCTCTCTCCAATCACCAACCGATCCGGCGTCAAGCGGAAGCGGGCAAACACATCTGTAAACAAGATCCCCGGCCCGGCCAACTGTTCCACCAATCCCACCACGCTAATCGCATTTAACAACTCCGCAACCAACGGCATTTGCTGAACTTTGACGTCTTTCATCTCCAGCACACCGTCATATTCGCCTTTGGAAGCGCGAGGCACCATCGACAGGGTCATCGCCCCTTTACTGGCAGACTTCACCACGCCCATGCGCTGGGCAATCTGCCCGCCATTGTTGGACGTCACCCGCAACTGTGTGCCGTTCTGATGCGGCGCCAAAGTGCCATACACCAAAGGGCCACCTTTGAAGTTCCCACTAAAACTGCCATTCAAGCCGCCCTTAAAGCCAAGCTCTGCTTTCACTGGCCCCAGCCGGATATTATCCGTAACAACCACCTCGTCCACATTGGCGGTGATTGGCCCAATACCCGCTGCACCGCCGCGACCGCTGCTCTTGCTGCTGTCCGGCATATGCCGCATATCCAAACGCCCGCTGGTCATCACCACAGCCGGCGGCGCTTTACCACGCCCAAGCATTCTTCCAGTGCCGCTCAACCAACGGCCCACCGTAAAACTGTCCATCTGCGCGACACCAAGACCACCACCTTCTGCAATCGAAATGCGACCCTTGGCCCGCAGCCCTGGAGCCTCAAACACAATCCGGTCGATGGACGGCGACTTGCCTAAGGACATGTCCACTTCAAGATTGCCCTCGGCCTTGGCCTCTTTTCGCCACCCCAGAGGCGGCGACGACATACGCATGCCTACCAAATCAGACCACAAGCGTAACTTGGGCGCTTCGTCGCGAACAATGTCAATTTCATAGGACACTTGCCCAACCTCAGACACCGTGCCCTTGGGCAACCCGACTTCAAACTCATCCAACGCCGCAGCACTCAACTCTGCCGTCCCGCTGAGCCAACTCCGCCCGGCATTTTCCTTGCCGCCAAACATGTGCCACTTCGCGGTGACCGGAATGTCCTCGACAAACCCATCTCCCCAAACGTCCACCCGCTCCGGTGTGGCCCCAACTTGCAATGCGCCCCGCATTTCTTTGCCCGGTAGAAAATGTGTGCTGCGCACATCACTGAGGTCACCCCAAACATCATAGACCACCTCTTCGATGGGCAGCTTGTCCTTGAGCACCAATTCCACAATGCCAGCCAGGTTTGCCTGCCCGGAGGCAAAATCCACAGGCAGCTTGGCCTTGGTGAACAACTCAAGCGGCTTGCGATCCAGAAGCGACAACACCGCCTCCACCGGTCCCCGCGCTTGAGCGTGCACCACAGCAGGCGATTTTTTCACCCGCGTGTCCAAGATCACCATATTGGTGCCCGCCACATCAATGCGGCCCCCTTGGTCCGCTTCAACGTAGCCTGCCTCCGCAGTGATGTGCAGCTTGTGATCCTTCAACACCCCAAACCCGATCCCATCACGGACCGGAGGCATGGTTTTTACCGGCTTAATGTCGACATCGCGGAATTGGAAATTCACGTATACATCCGGCAGTTCCGCGCCTTTTGACCGCACCGCCAGATCAATATCATGTAGAGTTGCTTTATAGATGTTCAGGTCGATCCACTTGCGCAGCTTGTGTTTGAAGCTTTTTGGCCACAGCGCAAGCACGCTTGCCGGCTCCACCTCGTCCATATGCCCGTTGAGGGCATAAGCCCAGTTTTCGCCTTCAGTTGTCAGACTACCATCCAGTACAATCTGATTGCCGTTCTGGCGCACCACCAATTGCCCCAGATCCAACTCAAACGGATCAAGCTTCAGCCGGAAGTCCGCAAAAGACCGTTCCAGTGCCACGGGATCATCGTCCAGATTACGTGGATTGGCGCGAAACTCGTTCAACGTTAGCTGTACCAAAAACTCTTCCGGCAAGCCTTGCGACAAAGACCCGATAAACGCTTCCCCATGGGCGTTAACTCGCACCATATCACTGCTCAGTGACAGCTCATCAAACCGGATAGCCCCCCGATTTGGGTCATAGGTCAAATAGCTGCGCATGCTTTCGAATGGCACCGGACGCACTGCCCTATCCGGCTGCAACACACCGTCCGCAATCTGCAACGTTGCATTCACATTGCCAAGGTTGCCATCACTGTCGATGCTGGCCCTGAGCGCCCCGGAAATGGGCGCGCGCAAAATCTGCAACCAACTCAATGCGGCGGATTGTGAGGCAATATCTTCGCTGGGAAGATCTTCAAAATTCACCCCAAATTCCGTGGACCGCGTCCCAAACCGCGTGATCAGCGATGCCTCAATTGTACTGGCGTAGCTGCGGCCGCCCAACAACGTCATTTGTGACGCCAGTTCCACCACTTCATCCGTGCGCCGCAATGTGATGTGCCCACCATCCACGGTCCAGGCCTGACGCGCGCGGCGGTCTTCAAATCGGATGGTGACATCCTCGATCTGAAACAAGTCAAGGTAAGCCAACAACGGCGCCTGCAAATAGCCTTCGATCTGGTCACCAAATGTGGTGATATCCGTGTCGGTCTGAAACGGGCCACCTCCCTGGCCGATCGAGATTTGCACTCGGCCGTCTTCCTGACGCACCACCAGCAAAGTCACGCCGGACACCTGCACATCGCGCAATGCAATCTGTCGATCCAGAAGCGGTTCAAAAGCCAGCCGAGCCCGGACCGTTTCCAGCCGCACCGGCGTCCCGCCCTGCTCCGGCGACACCTGAACTCCTTGCAATTCAATGCTTGGATCCCAGTCATCTTCGACCACCAGTGCCATGCGCTCAATAGACACATCAACACCGTCAAGTTGTTGATTAAGAGCCGTTTGCACCCGATCGTGCAGCCAGTCCGGTGCCTCAAGCGGCTTGCCGCTGAGCGCAAATCCTACCACGGCCAAAATCACCACAGGCACTATCAAACTGAACAACGCAATCACGCCAAACCTGCGCGCACGACGTGGTCGGCGTGAGGGGGGGGCCTCTGTGATCTCCGCCTCCGAATGCACCACCATCTTGCTGTCTTTTGCAGATTCGGTGGTTTCGGATGTGGTGGCTGGACCCTCAGACGCGGAGTTATGATCGCCGTTCTCTGTCAGGGTTGATGCCTCTGTGTGTTCTGTTATTCCGGTGCTCGTGGACAAAACTATACCTGCAAGAGACGCCCGACCCAAGACCGGATCACCGCTTTGGCAACATCGGGCCGCATAGGAGCAATTTGATGATTGAGACCAACCAGCCTGCCCCCGATTTTATCTTGCCGTCCACTGCTGGCGACGACGTCACCTTGTCGGCCCTGCAACCCGCACCTGTGGCCCTGTTTTTCTACCCGCGTGACAACACATCGGGCTGCACCAAAGAGGCGATCGCGTTTTCCCATTTGCTTGAAGAGTTTGCCACAGCTGGCGTAAAAGTCTTTGGCATTTCCAAAGACACCATGAAAAGCCACGACAAGTTTGTTGAAAAGCAAAACCTGACCGTGCCCCTGTTGTCTGATGAAAACGGCTCCGTTTGTGAAGACTACGGCGTCTGGACCGAGAAAAAGATGTACGGCAAAACCTTTATGGGCATTGTGCGGTCCACCGTGTTGATTGATGCAAATGGCAACATCGCCCGCACATGGCCCAAAGTGAAGGTCGACGGTCACGCGGAAGAGGTTTTGGCCGCCGCGAAAGCGCTCTCATGACACAGTCTCTTGCAGAAATGGCGGTCGAGGTGCTCACCACCGCAGACGGCCGCGCCAAAACCACAATTTCCAAACAACACGCCGACGCGTGGTTTGCTGCCCGTGAAGCGGGTGCTCCGTTGCCCATCGGCACCGCTAATCCACCGCTGCAACCGGCGCGTCCGGCGCAGCCGGAACTGCTGAACCCACGTGACGTGCCCCGACGCAAACCCGGTAGCCCGCAAGGCCGCATCGCGATGTTGCACGCTGTCGCCCATATTGAACTCAATGCGGTTGACCTACACTGGGACATCATCGCCCGCTTCACGGACGTCGAGATGCCACTTGGGTTTTATGACGACTGGGTGAAGTCCGCGGCCGAAGAATCCAACCATTTCAATCTAATCTGCGATAGCCTTGAAGCAAAAGACAGCTTCTACGGAGCGCTTCCCGCCCACGCTGGCATGTGGCGCGCGGCTGAAGACACCAGTGACGATTTAATGGGCCGCCTCGCTGTGGTACCGATGGTGCTGGAGGCGCGCGGGCTGGACGTTACCCCCGGCATGATCCGCATTTTTGAAAATGCCAAAGACGAACAAACACTGGAAGCCTTGCGGATCATTTATGCCGAAGAAGTTGGCCACGTTGCCTACGGATCCAAATGGTTTAATTTTCTCTGCGGCCGTCACGCGCTTGATCCCAAAGCCACCTTCCATGGCCTTGTGCAAAAATACTTCCACGGCGCCCTAAAGCCGCCATTCAACGAAGAGAAGCGGGCTGACGCCGGTTTGCCACCTGATTTCTACTGGCCGCTTTCAGACGAAGAGCCCCCCGCATACGCCCGCTAAAGATCGGCAACAAACCGCCCATCCCCGCGCAACACCTGCGCCGTATTGCCGAAACAAGTCAAAAACCTTGCCGGACATGGCGCAGACCGCTAAACCCTTGCCTCAAGGCGTCTGAAAAAGACGTTGGGGACAATGGGATGCGCCGGGGATGGCGCTCTCTGGGATGGGACTAAACAAGGAATACTTCCGTGAGAACACGACTCGCGATCCGTGTGCACGCGATCCTGGAACGCTTCTTTCCGGAACGCAGGCTCTTTCTTCGGTCGGACACAGACACCCGCTTCATTCGCCTGAAGCCAAGCACGCAACTCATTGCCTTTGTGGGATCTTCCGCAATTGTCGCTTGGGCGATTATTGCCACGGCAATCCTGTTGATGGACAGTATTGGCTCCGGCAACTTCCGTGAACAGGCCAAGCGTGATCAACTCACCTATGAGCAGCGTCTCAACGATCTGTCTTCAGAACGTGACACCCGCACCGAGGAAGCCCTCGCCGCGCAGTCTCGTTTCAACTCCGCTCTGACACAGATTTCAGACATGCAGTCCGAATTGCTTGCCTCTGAAATCCGCCGCAAGGAGTTGGAAACCGGTATTGAGGTCATTCAATCCACCCTGCGCCGCACCATACAGGAACGTGAGGCGGCCCGCGACGAAGTTGTGGCCCGTGATCAAGCCCAAGCGGAAACCCAGACGGCCCTCATCGGCTCGTCACCACTGGGCAACGACATGCTAGATGTGCTGTCCACCGCGTTGAATGAAACGGCAGCTGAACGCGATGAGGTTGTTGCCGACGCTCAACTGGCACTGCGGGCAGCCGAGGAAATGGAGCGCGAGCTGCTCCTGATGGAAGAGAAAAACGACAAGATCTTCCGCCAGCTCGAAGACGCCATGACCGTATCTGTTGAACCATTGACCAAAATGTTCACCGCCGCAGGCCTGGACACCAAAAACCTGATGGACGAGGTCCGTCGCGGCTACCAAGGTCAAGGTGGGCCAATGATGCCCCTCAGCTTTTCCACCAAAGGCGTCGAGATTTCCGCAGAGACTCTGCGCGCCAACCGCCTGCTTGAGCAGCTGGATCAGTTGAACGTCTACCGTATCGCCGCGGAAACCGTGCCTTTTGACAACCCAATCAAATCCGCCTTCCGCTACACCTCTGGCTACGGCATGCGCTGGGGACGGATGCACAAAGGCACCGATTTTGCCGCCCGCTACGGCACCCCCATCTACGCCACAGCAGACGGAGTGGTCACCCACGCAGGCTGGCTGTCCGGCTATGGGCGCCTCGTAAAGATCAAGCATGATCACGGAATTGAAACCCGTTACGCGCACCAAGCGAAAATCCGCGTAAAAGTCGGCCAAAGAGTCTCGCGTGGCGACCATATTGGTGATATGGGCAATTCTGGACGCTCGACCGGCACGCATTTGCACTACGAAGTGCGCGTCAATGGTCGCGCAGTGAACCCGATGACATTTATCAAGGCTGGAAGAGATGTTTTCTAAGAGCAAGATCAACGACCCCGCACCAACACCAAACACTCCGGCCAAGCCAGCGGCCGCTGAGACCTCTGCGATCCCGGCCGCACCGGCCAAGGCGAGCGAATTCAAAAGCGCGTCGGCTCCCAAAGCCAAGCCACCTGCCTCCGTGCTGTCTACTGACCTGCACGTCACTGGCAACATGAAAACCACCGGTGACATTCAGGTCGAGGGCACCGTGGAAGGCGACATTCGCGCCCATCTGCTGACCGTTGGCGAAACTGCCACCATCAAAGGTGAAATCATTGCAGATGATGTGGTCATCAACGGCCGCATCGTGGGCCGTGTACGTGGTTTGAAAGTGCGCCTGACCTCCACAGCCCGCGTGGAAGGTGACATCATCCATAAAACCATTGCGATCGAAAGCGGCGCCCACTTCGAAGGCTCTGTGCAACGTCAGGACGATCCACTCACCGTTGGCAAAGCAGCAGCTCCACGCGCTGCGGCAGCTACCGCAGCAGCCCCGGCGGCGGCACCAGCAGCGGGCAAGCCCGCCAAATAAGCGGCATAAACGCCACAGAGACAGTCAACCGCTGCGCCCTGCGCGGCGGTTTTTCTTTGCGCAACCCACTGAAACCACACAAAAACCCAGACCACACACAAGCGCTTGCCTGTCCGCCCCGACAAGTCACTCTGCGCCAATTCCCATTTTTCCCCCCTAGGCAGAGCCATGTTCGCTTTCTAGGCTTCCCAAAGGTATATTTGGGAGTGATAAAATGTTTCAGAAACTCGGCGCAGAATTCATCGGCACCTTCTGGTTGGTGCTTGGCGGCTGCGGCAGCGCTGTACTTGCCGCAGGTGTGGCAGACGTTGGTATTGGCTGGCTTGGTGTCAGCTTGGCTTTTGGTCTCACGGTCATGACCATGGCGTATGCCGTCGGTCATATTTCTGGCGGACATTTCAATCCTGCCGTTAGCCTGGGCCTGATGATTGGAGGCCGCTTTGAAGCCAAAGACCTGATCCCTTACTGGGTTGCGCAGGTGGCTGGCGCCATTGCCGCTGCTGTTGTGCTCTACCTCATTGTCTCCGGCGCACCGGAGTTTGCTGGCCCCGGCGGGTTTGCTTCCAACGGCTACGGCGCAGCATCGCCACAGGGCTACTCCATGATGTCGGCTTTGATCATTGAGGTCGTGCTCACAGCAGCTTTCCTGTTCATCATCCTTGGCTCCACGTCCTCAGGCGCGCCTGCGGGCTTTGCCCCCATCGCAATTGGCTTAGGCCTGACCCTAATCCACCTGATCTCCATTCCGGTCACTAACACTTCGGTGAACCCCGCCCGCTCCACTGGTGTGGCTCTCTTTGCAGATGGTCCTGCGCTGTCTCAACTTTGGTTGTTCTGGGTGGCACCTTTGCTTGGTGCCGCAATTGGTGGCATCTTGTGGAAGACCCTCGGGTCTGAAGAGTAAAACCTGCTTGAACTCTGCGAGGGCGCACAG
The DNA here is from genome assembly GCF_900182745.1 of Shimia sagamensis. Lineage (GTDB taxonomy): Bacteria > Pseudomonadota > Alphaproteobacteria > Rhodobacterales > Rhodobacteraceae > Shimia > Shimia sagamensis. The sequence goes on from NZ_FXTY01000002.1 coordinate 241,522, forward strand.
CCCTCGCAATGCGTGCCAGTTGACATGGAATCGGTGATCCAAAGCCTTTGTACCAACTCAGGAGACACGTTATGAAACTAAAATTTCTCGCACTTTTCGCCACAACTTTCTGCGCAACCAGCGCAACTGCAGAAGACCTGTACTTCCTGCTAACAAATGAATCCAGCGCAGCAGTAACAGCCTTCCACGTCAGCACCTCTTCTTCCGAAAACTGGGAAGAAAACCTCATCGACGGTGGCTATCTCGACTCCGGCTATGAAATCAATGTTCGGATAGCAGACGGCCAAACCACCTGTGTCTACGATGTCCTTGCTGAGTTTGCCGATGGTGCAACGTTGGAAGACTACAATCTCGACCTCTGTGAAATGGGCAGCTACACCTTCTCAGATTGACCTCATTAGCCCAGTTTACAACACGTTGTAATGATCCAACGCAGGCTCAAACACCTTAGGCCCCTGCAGAGCGAACTTCTCAAACTCTTCAGTGGCCTTCTGAATCCTGTCACACCGAAACGTGCGTGGCGCATCTCGCAAATGGTCCCACGCCAGCACATACCATACCGGTGAACACAACAGCAGGTAATGCGGCGCAATCGTGCGCTTTGACTTGGTCCCGTCCTCACGCACGTAGTCAATCTCGACAAGCTTCTGATTGAGAAACGCCTGATGCAGAGTTTGTACCACCCGTGGCTTGGGCTTCCCCATCGAGGTTTGCACCGGCAAAGACGCCTGCTCCGCAATCAGAATCCGTTTCTTGATACCTTCTACCGCGCGGCGTTTTTCCCTGGAAAACGACGCAATCAATTGCCGACGGATCGACCCCATCTGCGCCAAAAACAGCGGTGAGTTCATCTGTTCCGCCACAGCCAGGCTGATCAACAGATCCACACTTTCGGCATAGGACAGGTTGAGCCGCCCTACCCCCCAATTCACATCCATGCGCACACCACCGCCACGACCACGCTCTGCCTCAATTGGCAGGCCCTGTGCCCGCATGATCTCGAGATCGCGCGCAATGGTGCGCCGGCTCACCCCGTGCGTCTGGGCCAAATCCTCCACCGTGCACGGCTCTTCGCCTTTCAACTGCGCTGCGATTTGATCCAACCGCATCATCCGGGTCTGCGCGTCTGCACGGGTACGTTTCTGTGTCATGCAACAAATAGGACATAAAACGGCGTATTATTCAATATCCCATGCCTGTCACTAATACAGGAGACTGACATGACCCCGATCACCGTTCTGGCCCCAATCAAACTTGCGCCCAACAAGAGTGAGACCGACCTACTCGCGGCTTCCGCCAAATTCCAGTCAGACTTTGTTGCCAACGAGCCGGGCGTGTTGCGCCGCGAACTGGTGCGCGCGGAGGATGGCACCTATCTGGACATCGTTCAATTCCGCAGCGAGGCGGACATGGCCGACGTCATGGAGAAAGAGATGCAATCCCCGGTCTGTGCAGAGTTTTTCTCCGTAATGGACCTCACCGATTTTGACCCTGACGCCCCCATGGACACCTACGTCTCTTTGGAAACCCACGCAGCCTAAGTCAGTTGAACACCAGCGTGCGCACCGGCAACAAGATCGCCTGCGCCCGCATCAGGATGGCATTGGCGATGCCCATGCCATCCACAATCGACGTGGTAAGCCTTGCAAACCCAGTGATTTCACCGGAGGCCATCTCCAAGCCGCGGTTGGAATAGGCCATGCCGACACAGGTGCTGCCTGGCGGAATGTCATCTGTATGCGATTCATACACAGGTTCCAGGAACACCAGAACAGAGCCTTTGCGCTGCCGCTCCAGAGCATCCTGCAACGCATCCCCAGGTCGAAACTGACCTGCGGCCACCACACGCTGACGCTCAGAAATCACCATAGGAATGACTTCCAAAGGTTTGGCCGCACAGGTGATTTCCACCAACATGCCATCTTTCAGTACAGGCGTCGCAATTTGTTTAAACGTCGCAATGAACCGCCCTTGCCCTGTCACATCCGGCACCAAAATCCCTGCCGGTCGCAGGATAGGGTTCACCAAATCTCCCGGTTTCAACAGAAACTGCGTGACGGCCCCATCCACTTCGGCTGTCACCGTGGACAGGCGTATTTCTGTGAGCGCCTCCGCCAGCATGGCCTCTGCACTGGCTTTCTGTGCTGGCAAGATTTCCGCCACCCGTGCTTCAATTCCGCGCAATACCGCCTGAGACCCGTCATAGACCCCTTCCGCCTGAATCACCGCAGAGGTCAATCGCTGCAACTCCTGATCACTGACCACAGAATCGTTGCGCCGCGCCACTTCTTGTCGCCGTGTCAAATCATCCTGCGCCTGCAAAAACACCGCCTCTGCCGATAAGACCTGTGCCTCTGCTGCGGCAATATCCGCGGTGCCGGCACCCAATGTCGCCTCGACTTCGGAAATCCGCCGCCGCGCTGTTTCCGCCGACGCTTCCTGTCTGCTGGTATCAAGACGGAAAATTGCATCCCCGGCTTTCACTTGATCATTGTTGCTCACATAGACTTCGGCCACCCGCCCTGCCCGCTCGGACAAAATCGACACCGTCCGAAATGGCGCCGACACGCTGGTTGCGGCAGGGTGGAAATGAAAAATCACCGTGATCAGCGCAATCGCCAGAACCGCACATGAGGTCAGCCCCCAGCGCAGCTCATACCACACATTAAACAATGTGATCTCATGGCCAATGCGCTTGCCTTGCTTGAAACGGCGATAGAGATAATCCGGTAAAATGGTGATCAGCGCAGAAAAAATCAGCTCAAGCATCGGCTGTCTCCTCGGTGCTTGGCGCGGGCTCTTCCTCAATGGGTGCTCTAAACGCCGGGAACACCTCATGCAGCGGCACCGCCGCAATCAAAATGGCCGCAATCCAAAACGCGTTGTTCATTGTGAACAGCGACACCAGCCCCAACATGCTCACCAGTTGCATCTGCACCTTATGTGCGCCTGTGGCCATGCGGTCCGGAATGGATTGAATGGTGAAATAGAGCGTACCAAACCCAATCAACACAGCCACAAGAACAACGCCCACAGCCCACATAAACCCGTCGGTCTGCCCCGGTCCCGTGACCCAAAACGGCAACACCGCCAGCGCTTCTTCAGACAACGTGCTCTGCATGCCACTTTTCCCGCCTTTGACACTCTTTTTCCAGTAACGCAAAAAAGAGAAACAAAATCAACGCGACAGACTGTTCAGTGGAGTTATTGTCCCAACATCCATTCGCCTTGTGGCCAAAACGCATGAAAGGCAAAAGCAAACATCACATCATGGGGCACGTCCTTGCCGCCTGCATCCTTCACGCGAATAGTGCCCACATCTTTGCTTTTGCCAATGTTGGCTCCGTCCAGCGCCGAGGCTTGTCCTTCCTGCCAGGAGATGGTCACGCCTTCTTCAGACACCACGCCTTCCTCCGCCAGCCGCGTCAACGGCCAAGCCCGCTCCCCGACACGCACCACCCGCACCAACGGCGGCACCCCATGTGGCGGGTTCTCTCCGCTGTACAAGAACGGCCGCGCAGAGCTGTCATAACCGACATAGGGATTGCGTCCGTAATCACGGTTGAAAGACGGCTCTGCCATCACCAGCCCGTTCGGGTGGCGGGTCTTAAACTGCCCCCAACTTTCCATCCACGTCGGCAAGGCCTTAAGTTTTACTCCGGTCATCTCGCCTACAATTCCGGTGCCGATTGCCTGCTGCCACCAGCTTTGGGTTTCGCGGTCGTACATCACCATGTCACTGTTGCGCAGCTTGCCGGACACGCCAAAACTCAACACTTGCCCATCCACAAATCGATCAAACGTGATCGCCGAATTGCACAGCGGGCAAAACGTCACTGCAATTGGGGTGGTGCCCACCGTGTCATTCACAATCTCATGCCAGGTCAAATAACGGATTGGATAAGCCCGCGGCAGCTCTCCTGCGATTTCCACAGTCACCACTGGCTCACGATCCCCAATCCGGCTTTCGTCACCCACCCGAATAAACTGCGGATCACTGATCGCAGGGATCCCGTCTTTGGGTGGCCCGCCACTCAATATCTCCACCCAGTTTTTCACACTGTGTTTGGAAAAATCCGTCTCCGGCCATTCATGTTTCCAAAAGCTTGGATCGGCTGAAGCACCACTTGCAAAAACCGCGACTACAGCGGCAACCATCCAGTGTTTCAATTGCCTTACACTCATACTCAAAACCTCCCGCGTCTCCTTTTAGGCTGCGCCGAAACTCCGCTCCATTCCAGCCCTCACACGCAGATGTGACAGCCCTTTACCAATCCTCAATCCCTCTGCCGCATAGCTAGGTCCGCAGCATTTGCCTCAAAAAAGGAAAATTAAAGTTGTTAGAAGAACAACCCTCTGCCGCTGACCTGGATCTCATTGCCGAGTTTGAACCGCGTTTTGAGATGTTAGACGCCAACAGCCTTGTGGCGCTTGCTGAAAACGCCCCTCTGGGTGACGGCGGCGTACATGCCTCCAATCTGCTCGCTCAGGCGCTTGAGAAAGACCCGCATAACCATGCGGCGCATCTCCTGAAAGAGCAATTGCATCAAATGTTTGTGCCGCGCTGGCACTTCCCTATGTTGGCTGACACCGTCCGCAACCAAGCCTATGCCAAGGCCATTGCTGCCAAGGTCCAGCCGGGCGACATTGTGCTCGACATCGGCTGCGGCGCCGGCCTCACCGCCATGCTGGCCGCCCGCGCGGGCGCCAAACACGTCTATGCCATCGAAGGCCAGCCGCTGATTGCCACAGCTGCCAAACAGGTGATCGCCGACAATGGTTTAAGCGACAAAATCACCGTCCTGTCAAAATGGTCCCACGAGCTGGTCATCGGCGAAGACCTGCCAGACCGCGCCGACGTTGTTGTCTCCGAAATTGTCGACAGCAATCTGCTGGGCGAAGGTGCCCTGGCTACGCTGACCCACGCCATGGAACACCTCGCCAAACCCAACGCCCGTGCGGTGCCCGAAAGCGGCACACTCAAAGCGCAGCTGGTGGAAAGCGCCGCGCTACGTAATCAATACCGCCCACTGGAAGCCGAAGGTTTTGACCTCTCTGCCTTCCACAAGTTTGCCAATGTGGCACAGGTCACTCCCAACGACTCCGCCGCCTGCGGCCTACGTCCTTTGGGCCCAACCAGCGACCTGTTCCACTTTGACTTTACCCGTCCAGATATGTCCCACGGCAAAACCACGCTGCCGCTTTTCTGCACCACCATGGGCACTGCCCACGCGGTTGTGGTCAGCTTTGACATGGTGCTGGCACCGGGCATTTCAGTCTCCAACGACTTAAACACCGACGGCCATTGGGGCCGTTTTTCTTACTTGCTGGAGCAATCCACACCAGTTTCGGTGGGCTCTCAGGTCACCATCACCGCGCAGCACGACGCCACCAAACTCAGCGTGTCTATCCACGACACGACCCCAGCAGAACGCCCAATCATCTGGCAGCGTGGCGTGAACAGCCGCAGCACCTTCGCCCCCGTGCCCGAAGCCACGACGTCGTGGTTTGTACCAGACACGCAGGAGACACCCTCCTCCGAGCGTCCGGTGCACTAAAGCACGCACACGAAATCAAAAATAAAAGGCCCACCGCAATCCCTGCGATGGGCCTTTTTTACGTCCATCACGCCAAAGGCGCGATGCAGATCACTCAGTCACAGTGACTTTTTTCATCAGATCGGGCTGGCCAATCACGGCGCCGTTTTGGCCTTTGCCCAGCTTGATCGCATCAACAATGTCCATGCCCTCGGTCACGTGACCAACAACAGTGTACTGACCATTCAGATGTGGCGCTGGAGCAAACATGATAAAGAACTGGCTGTTGGCGGAATTTGGGTTCTGGCTGCGCGCCATCCCAATCACACCCCGATCAAAACTCTTGTCGGAAAACTCCGCAGGCAAATCCGGACGGTCAGAACCACCACGGCCTGCCATGCGCATGTCTTCGCCAAGTTTGCCAAACTTCACATCACCCGTTTGTGCCATAAAGCCGTCGATCACGCGGTGGAACACCACGCCATCATACTGACCTTCAGCTGCCAAAGCGGTGATCTGCTCAACATGCTTGGGGGCCACATCTTCAAACAGGTCGATGGTAATGATGCCATTGGCCTCACCTTCAACCTCGATCTGAATACCGGTGGCCAGCGCAGGGCTGGCCATCACGGCAAAAGCGGCAGCAAACTTAAGCATCGACATCTGCGGCCACCTTGACGCTGATCATGCGATCTGGGTTTGCTGGTGGCTCACCTTTCACAATTGCATCCACGTGGTCCATGCCCTCAATGACACGGCCATAAACGGTGTACTGGCCGTTCAGGAAGTGGTTGTCTTTGAAGTTGATGAAGAACTGGCTGTTCGCTGAGTCTGGCATCTGGCTGCGGGCTGCACCCAATGTACCACGATCGTGAGGCAGTTTGGAGAATTCCGCTTTCAGATCTGGCAACTCAGAGCCACCGGTGCCTGCGCTGCGCAGGTTGAAATCTTTTTCCATATTGCCGTTGGCCACGTCGCCAGTTTGCGCCATGAAACCGTCGATCACGCGGTGGAAGCACACGTTGTCGTACTGACCAGAGCGCGCCAGCTCTTTCATACGTTCCGCATGACCCGGTGCCACGTCTGGCAACAGCTCAATAACAACCGTACCACCGGTCAGCTCCATCAGGATTGTGTTCTCAGGATCTTTGATCTCAGCCATGTCGGCGCTCCTCAATGTAAATTCTTGCCCCGTAGTTAAACATCCCGTCGGCGAATGCCAAGAGAGCGTTGACCCTATGTCCCAGTGCGCTAGGAATGCGGCAACGGATTTTCTTTGGAGATTGAGACCATGGCGTGGAAGACCCTCGATGAAATGCAGCTGAGCGGCAAACGTGTGCTGACTCGTGTGGACATCAACGTGCCTGTGGCTGATGGCCAAGTCACCGACACCACTCGCATCGACCGCATTGTGCCCACAGTGAAGGACATTCTTGCCGCCGGTGGCAAGCCGATCCTGCTCGCGCACTTTGGCCGCCCCAAAGGCGAACGCGTGCCGGAAATGTCGCTGCAACAACTTGTCCCCGCGCTTGAGGCTGCCTTTGGCACCAAAGTGATGTTTGCTGCCGACTGTGTTGGCCCCGCCGCCGAAGCTGCTGTAAACGCCCTGGCAGACGGTGACGTCCTTCTTCTGGAAAACACCCGCTACCACGCGGGCGAGACCAAAAACGACGCCGACCTAACCACCTCCATGGCCAAACTCGGCGACATCTTCTGCAACGACGCTTTCTCCGCCGCCCACCGCGCCCACAGCTCCACCTGCGGCCTGGCACACGACCTGCCCGCCTGCGCTGGTCGCTTGATGCAGGCCGAACTTTCCGCTCTGGAAGCCGCACTGGCCGATCCGGTCCGGCCGGTAACCGCCGTTGTTGGCGGCGCCAAAGTCTCCACCAAACTCGAACTGCTCGGCAACCTGGTGGCCAAAGTCGACAACATCGTGATTGGCGGCGGCATGGCCAACACCTTCCTCGCGGCCCAGGGCATCGATGTCGGAAAGTCACTGGCCGAGCACGACATGACCAACACCGCGCGCAAAATCCTGGCCAAAGCCAAAGCCGCTGGGTGCACCATCGTGCTGCCGACCGACGTTGTTGTGGCGCGCGAGTTTGCTGCAAACGCCGCCAATGAAACCGTCGCCGCAGACGCCTGCCCAACTGATGCGATGATCCTCGACGCCGGCCCCGCCACCGTCGCCAAAGTGGCTGAGGTGTTTGAAGCCTCCAAAACCCTGATCTGGAACGGCCCAATGGGTGCCTTTGAAATCGAACCCTTCAACGCCGCAACTGACGCCGCTGCGCTGCAAGCCGCCACCCTGACCAAAGCGGGCAAACTGGTTTCCGTGGCGGGGGGCGGTGACACTGTCGCCGCGCTGAACGCGTCTGGTGCAGCTGCCGACTTTAGCTACATCTCCACTGCAGGCGGTGCGTTCCTGGAATGGATGGAAGGCAAAGAGTTGCCTGGCGTCGCGGCCCTAAGCCAGTAACACCACCATTTGCGCAAATCGCGCAAAACTAAGGCGCAAAATTAATCCGCCCCTCAAATTAATGAGCGGTAGCGCCACCATAATTGCACCCGTTGTCCGGCTCCTCTATGAGCTAAGACAACGGGTGTTTAACCCATTATTCACAACCACTTTTTGACTGGGGACAGATATGTCAAACCAAGCTCAAGCAGAAAAAATCTCCAAAGGCCAAGGCTTCATCGCAGCCTTGGACCAATCCGGCGGCTCAACCCCTAAGGCGCTTGGCCTCTACGGCGTGAACGCAGATGCCTTCAGCACCGACGCCGAAATGTTTGACCTGATCCACGGCATGCGCTCCCGCATTGCGCAGGCCCCCGCCTTCACTGGCGACAAAGTGGTTGGCGCAATCCTGTTTGAAATGACCATGGATCGCGACATCGACGGCACCCCTACTCCGACCTACATGTGGGAGCAACGCGGGGTTGTGCCCTTCCTGAAGGTCGACAAAGGTCTCGAAGCTGAGGCCAACGGTGTTCAGATGATGAAACCGATGCCAGAGCTCGACACCTTGTGTGAACGCGCCGCCGCCAAAGGTGTGTTTGGCACCAAAATGCGCTCCGTGATTTCCGCCGCCAACGCAGACGGCATCCGCGCAATTGTGGCGCAGCAGTTTATGGTTGGTGAGCAGATCATCCGCCACGGCCTGATGCCCATCATCGAGCCCGAAGTAACCATCTCTATTGCAGACAAGGCGGAGGCCGAAGACATCCTTCTGGCCGAACTGACCGCTGCACTGGACATCCTGCCCGAAGATCAGCAGGTCATGCTCAAATTGACCCTGCCCTCCAAATCCAACCAGTACAAAACCTTGGTTGACCACCCACGCGTGATGAAAGTTGTGGCGCTGTCTGGCGGTTATTCTCGCGAAGAAGCCAATGCCAAACTCACCGAGAATACTGGCATGATCGCCAGCTTTTCCCGCGCCCTGACCGAAGGCCTGTCTGCCCAACAAAGCGACGACGAGTTTGCCGCCACAATCGCGGACAGCATCGACGGCATCTACAAGGCCTCCATCGCAGGCTAAAGCGCAACAACAGAAATCAAAAAAGGCGCTCCATTTCGGGGCGCCTTCATTGTTTGGTTGATCTATAATTCTTGCGATCAGGACATGTCAGCCGTCAACTGTTCCTGAAGCGGAACACCGCGCCATCCCACCTGTAGCCTCAAAAGCTTGCCATACACTCCTGCGCTCTTTCGATCGCGTTCTTGGGCGTTTTCAGTTTCACGGTGATAGCGCGAGGCGACCCTTGGAACGCCACAAATTCGCGGGCTTTCTCAAGATCAGTCACAAATGCCGGGTTGTCAAAAACGATGTAACCGCCTTTGAAACCACCGGCCAACGATTGCGACACAGTGGAAGCGTTGCCGGTATAGAGATTGCCATTTAACACAATAGCGATGGCGCTCTCCCCTTTGGGCGGCTCAACATCTTTCACGAAGGCACCCAGATATCCAGCATCCTGCGCCTTCGTTAACCCAGCCTGAACAACGCTATTTTCACTGCGCCATTCAATGAAACAGGAGTGCCGCGAGGTGTTTTTAAAGACGGTCCAGTACTTTGAACTCAGATATGTCTCAACGCTGTCGTCCGTGGTTGGCAGGACGTTTTCATCCGAAGCGTAAACCACGGACGCTGCAAACATCGCAATTCCTGCGGTCATACTGGAAAACAGAGACTGAACGAGTTTCAAATTGGTCATTGGCAATATTCCTTCCTCAAATGAGTTTCGAACTGATCTTCCGACCGGTCCCTTTTGGTAATTTTCTTGTTAGGGTAGAGGATAACCAGCGTTTGGTCTACCACGCAGGAACCACTCTCTGCAGAGCGCCTTTTAAGATTTTCGAATGCGACAATCGGTGTTTCAAAGCCAAAAGCTCCGTTCAAATCAGAAAAACGCACCGTCCGTTGCGTTCATAAACGCAACGCATTGCACGCCCCAAATATGCACCTCTGCAAAACAGTCGCGATACAGACACATTACCGACGTCCAATATCGCCATTTTTGGCCGGGTTAACGCCCTACCCCAACCGTTCAATGATGGCGTCCACGTCCATCCCGCGCACTGCTCCGGGAAACACCCCGCGATCCCCTGCAACTCGCGAGCCAACATAGCCCTCGGCCACCGCAGACGGCGCCGATTTCATCAAACTTGCCGCAGTTAGAAGTACTGCCAGACTCTCCACAAACCACCGCGCCTCAGCCTCTGTCGGAAACCCCGGCCAGCGCGCCATATGCGCCTTTAAGGCCGCATCATAGCGGGCATCAGATCCGGTCATCGACGACAGCACAGTCATCAGCACCTCACCCGCCATCGGCTCTTTCATCAACGCGCGCAACACGTCCAGGCAAATTACGTTGCCAGAGCCTTCCCAGATGCCATTGAGCGGCGCCTCCCGATAAAGCATCGGCATCGGTGTCTCCTCGACGTAACCCATGCCGCCCAGCATCTCCATCGCCTCGGCAATCACGCCAATACAGCGTTTGTTGTTGAGGTATTTTGCCAGCGCAACGCCAATTCGCGCCAGCGCCCGGCTCTCTGCATCGTCCCGATCAAACGCGCTGGCCAAGAACATGCCCACCGACAGCGCCGCCTCTGTGTCCACCGCCAAATCAGCCAGCACAGCGCGCATCAACGGCTGGTCAATCAGCCGCTTTTGAAAAGCTGAGCGCGAAGACACCCACCAATGTGCTTCTTGTATCGCTGCCCGCATCAGCCCTGCCGGGGCCAAAACCGTATCCAACCGTGTGTGGTGCACCATCTCGATGATGGTCCGCACCCCGGCGCCCTCGGCTCCAACGCGGTACGCCAGCGCATTGTGATATTCGATCTCACTACTGGCATTGGCCTTATTGCCCAACTTGTCCTTAAGCCGTTGAATCTGAATGCCATTGCGCTCACCCTCCAGCCAGCGTGGCACTAGAAAACAGGTCAGCCCGCCCGCCGCCTGCGCTAGCGTCAGGAACCCGTCACACATCGACGCGGAACAGAACCACTTGTGCCCATTCAGCCGATACGCGGCGCCGTCTTTGCTGGCTCGCGTGGTGTTGGCTCGCACATCGGACCCACCTTGTTTCTCCGTCATGGCCATACCCAGCGTGGCGCCCCGTTTAGTCGCAATGGGCGTTGTACTTGGATCATAGACCCCAGAGGTCAAAAGCGGTGTCCAAACCGCCGCCAGATCCGGCTGATGACGCAACGCGGGCACCGCCGCGTAAGTCATTGTCAGAGGACAAGCCACACCCGGCTCCAACTGCGCCATGTAATAGGTCAGAACCGCATGGGTCGCATGTCCACCCGCCTTCCCGTCCCAAGCTGCAGAAGCGTAGCCCGCTTCCAATCCAGCTTGCATCACCGCGTGATATCCAGGGTGGAACTCCACTTCATCTACACGTCGTCCAGAGCGATCAAACGTCTTCAATCGCGGCACATCGCGCCGCGCGTCTTCTGCCGCCTGTCGCAAGGTTTCACCACCCCATTTGCCTCCTACTTGCGCCAGATGTTCTCCCCGTGCACCGGCTGCAATCGCATGCTCTCTCAGCGCCCGATCCTGCCTCCAAAGATCCATCGCGCGCTGCGGTTCAGGTTGGTTAAAAACCTCATGTGATCCTAACTGCGACACCGGCTGTGATATGGTCATATCTGGCTCCTCCCGCACCCAGCCTGACCTCAGAACACCACTCTGCCAACATTCCCGTCACGTCACAAAAATAAATGAAAAAACTTGCTGTTAAGGGATTCACAGAGCGAATCACCTAAGATATAAAGAAACCAGACGCCGCAAAGGCGCACTCAGAGGCAAGAATGACAGCATCTTCCACCAAACCGGCCCTTGGCGCGCTTGCGTTTTTTGGCATCGCTTTTACGTTGGCGACCTACTTCACTTTCGCCGCCGTGCAGGGTGATTATGGCCTGTTTCGTCGTGTCGAGATTCTGGCAGAGAAGCAGCAGCTCGAAGCAGAACTGGCTTTGGCGCAGGCGGAAGTGACTCACATGGAAAACCTCACCCGTCGCCTCTCTGATAGCTATTTGGACCTTGATTTGCTGGACCAACAAGCCCGTGACGTGCTTGGAATGATCCGCGCGGACGAGCTTGTTATTCGCTGAATCCGCTAGCGTTCTGACATTACAGACCTTTTTCCACTCGCAACCCATGCGGCGATCCGTTACCCTTCTCACAAGTTTGGTTTAACGCTAAACCAATTTGTCTTTGGGAGGAGCCACCATGGCGGCAAAACGTGCTGCAAAGAAGCCCAACGTCTCGGGCGAAGAACTCACGCAATACTACCGCGACATGCTGTTGATCCGCCGCTTCGAAGAGAAAGCCGGCCAGCTTTACGGCATGGGTTTGATTGGCGGGTTCTGTCACCTCTATATCGGTCAGGAAGCGGTGGTTGTTGGCCTTGAGGCCGCGACTGAAGATGGTGACAAGCGGATCACATCTTATCGCGACCACGGCCACATGCTGGCCTGCGGTATGGACGCCAACGGCGTAATGGCGGAGCTTACGGGGCGCGAAGGTGGCTACTCCAAAGGCAAAGGCGGTTCAATGCATATGTTCTCGAAAGAGAAGCATTTTTACGGCGGCCACGGCATCGTTGGTGCACAAGTTCCCCTTGGCGCGGGCCTCGCGTTTGCAGACAAATACAAAGACAACAGCCGCGTGACTTTCACCTACTTTGGTGACGGTGCCGCAAATCAAGGCCAAGTCTATGAGACATTCAACATGGCCGCGCTTTGGGACTTGCCGGTGATTTTTGTGATCGAAAACAACCAATACGCCATGGGCACCGCCCAAGCCCGTTCCACCTCCTCTCAAGACATTTACAAGCGAGGAGAAGCCTTTGGTATTCCAGGGGAAATGGTCGACGGTATGGACGTTCTGGCTGTCAAAGATGCCAGTGAGAGAGCTGTGAAACACTGCCGCTCAGGCAAAGGCCCCTACATCCTTGAGGTCAAAACCTATCGCTATCGCGGCCACTCCATGTCCGATCCCGCCAAGTACCGCACCCGTGAGGAAGTGCAGAAAATGCGCGAGGAACGCGACCCAATTGAAAACGTGCGTCAACTGCTTCTGACCGGTAAACATGCCACCGAAGATGACCTGAAGGCGATTGATAAAGAGATAAAAGCCATCGTGAATGCCTCGGCTGATTTTGCCAAAGAGAGCCCGCTGCCGGATGAGGCAGAACTCTGGACCGATATTTACGCGTAAGCTGACGAGAGGACTTTTAAATGGCTACCGAAATTCTCATGCCCGCCCTCTCTCCCACGATGGAAGAAGGCACCCTGGCCAAATGGCTAGTCAAAGAGGGCGACACCGTGCAATCTGGTGACATCCTTGCAGAAATTGAAACTGACAAAGCCACAATGGAGTTCGAGGCCGTCGACGAAGGTGTAATTGGCAAAATCCTCGTGACTGAAGGCACCGAAGGTGTTGCCGTGAACACGGCGATTGCCATCCTCGCCGAAGACGGTGAAGACGTGAGCGCAATTGAGGCTACCCCTGTTGTCGCGCCCGACGAGGCGGCGCCGGCCGCCACAGCACCTGCCGCAGCGCCCGCACAGGCTGCTCCTGCGCCTCCCACGCCCGACCTGACACCGGATTGGCCCCAAGGCACCCCGATGAAAACCCAAACCGTGCGCGAAGCCTTACGCGATGCCATGGCTGAGGAAATGCGAGGCGACGAAGACGTCTATTTGATGGGTGAAGAAGTCGCAGAATATCAAGGCGCCTATAAGATCAGCCAAGGTCTTTTGGATGAGTTCGGCAGCAAGCGCGTGATTGACACACCAATTACCGAGCACGGTTTTGCCGGTATCGCAGTTGGTGCGGCTTTTGGTGGTTTAAAACCAATTGTTGAATTCATGACATTTAACTTCGCCATGCAAGCCATTGACCAGATTATCAATTCTGCCGCAAAAACACTTTATATGTCCGGCGGTCAGATGGGTGCCCCAATGGTGTTCCGCGGCCCCAACGGCGCAGCCGCCCGCGTCGGCGCGCAACATAGCCAGGATTATGCTGCTTGGTACGCACAAATTCCAGGCCTCAAGGTAGCGATGCCCTATTCAGCCTCAGACGCCAAAGGCTTGCTAAAATCGGCGATCCGCGATCCAAACCCAGTCATCTTTCTTGAAAACGAGATCATGTACGGGCGGAGCTTCGAAGTGCCCGACATGGATGATTTCACTATTCCGTTTGGCAAGGCCCGCATCTGGCGCGAAGGTTCTGACGTGACCATTGTGAGCTTTGGCATCGGCATGCACTACGCGCTTGAAGCCGCAGATAAGCTTGCGGAAGACGGCATCTCCGCTGAAGTGATCGACCTGCGCACCCTGCGCCCAATAGACTACGACACTGTGATCGCCTCTGTGATGAAAACCAACCGCTGTGTGACTGTGGAAGAAGGCTGGCCGGTGGGTTCCATCGGTAATCACCTTTCCGCCACCATAATGGAACGCGCATTTGACTATCTGGACGCTCCGGTAATCAACTGCACGGGCAAAGACGTCCCAATGCCTTATGCGGCCAACCTCGAAAAACTGGCGCTGACAACCACGGATGAGGTCGTCGCCGCTGTTAAACAAGTAACCTATCGCTGAGGAGACACGGATATGCCCATTGAAATCCTCATGCCCGCCCTTTCCCCCACAATGGAAGAAGGCACATTGGCCAAATGGCTGGTCAAGGAAGGTGACGAAGTCTCCTCCGGCGACCTGTTGGCGGAGATCGAAACCGACAAGGCCACGATGGAATTTGAAGCTGTTGAAGACGGCGTGATTGGCAAAATCCTTGTGCCGGAAGGCTCCGAAGGCGTTGCTGTGAACTCGCCGATTGCGGTTTTGCTCGAAGACGGCGAAAGCGCTGGTGATATTGGGGCTGTGGCCTCGGCATCAGCACCGGCGCCTGAAGAGGCGCTGAAGACGGAAGCCGTCACCGACGCCGCCGCTACTCCTGTTCCGACGGCACCTGCCGCGCCTCTGTCCGCCGGTGGAAGCCGTGTCTTTGCCTCTCCTTTGGCAAGACGCATTGCGGCCAACAAAGGCCTCGATCTATCTGGCATTCAAGGTTCTGGACCTCGCGGGCGCATTGTGAAAGTTGACGTCGAAGGCGCAACCGCGGCCCCAGCATCCAAACCAACCGCGACTGTCGCTGCACCATCTTCCGCGCCTGCCCCTGCAGCAAAACTGCCTGCCGGTCCAGATGCCGAAACCGTGCTCAAAATGTACGCGGATCGCGACTTCGAAGAGGTCGCGCTGAACGGTATGCGCAAAACCATTGCCGCACGCCTCACCGAGGCCAAACAGTCGATCCCGCATTTCTATCTGCGCCGCGATATCAAACTCGATGCTCTGTTGGCGTTCCGCAGCCAGCTCAACAAACAGCTGGAGAAACGTGGTGCAAAGCTGTCTGTGAATGACTTCATCATCAAAGCCTGCGCACTTGCATTGCAAGAGGTGCCGGACGCCAACGCCGTTTGGGCCAACGACCGCATCCTGAAGCTGTCACCATCGGACGTGGCAGTTGCGGTGGCCATCGAAGGTGGTTTGTTCACTCCGGTCCTGAAAGACGCTGAGATGAAATCTCTTTCGGCCCTGTCGGCGGAGATGAAAGACCTCGCCACTCGCGCGCGGGATCGCAAACTGGCCCCGCATGAGTATCAGGGCGGCAGCTTTGCCATCTCCAACCTTGGCATGTTTGGCATCGACAACTTCGACGCGGTGATCAACCCGCCGCATGGCGCGATCCTGGCGGTTGGGGCCGGTACCAAAAAGCCGGTTGTGAATGCTGAGGGCGATCTAGAAGTCGCGACAGTGATGTCTGTAACTCTGTCGGTCGATCACCGTGTGATCGATGGGGCGTTGGGCGCCCAGTTGTTGAACGCGATTGTCGACAATCTGGAAAACCCAATGGCCATGTTAGCATAAGCCAAACAACCAAACGACAAAAAGGACCGCATCAAGCGGTACTTTTTCTTTTCAAATCAACACCCTGTTAGCCGTTGCTACAGTCGCCAATATCCTGATTCATATTCACCGCAGGCTGATCACACCCCGCTTCGCCGACCACCTTGGCCGGAACGCCCGCCACGGTGGAACAGGGCGGCACTTCCTGCAATACAACCGAACCAGCCGCCACACGGCTGCAATGCCCAACTGTGATGTTGCCAAGCACTTTAGCGCCCGCACCAATTAGTACACCATCGCCAATCTTGGGGTGGCGGTCCTCTTCTTCTTTCCCGGTCCCACCAAGTGTCACCGAATGCAACATCGACACATTGTCTCCGACCACCGCAGTCTCACCGATCACAATCGAATGCGCGTGGTCGATCATAATGCCTTTGCCAATTTTGGCCGCCGGATGAATGTCGATTCCAAAGATCTCGCTGGTGCGCATCTGGATGAAATAAGCCAAATCGGTTCGTCCCTGTCGCCAGAGCCAATTCCCAATCCGGTAAGCCTGGACCGCTTGGTACCCTTTGAAATACAGGATCGGCTGCAATAGTCGATGGCACGCCGGGTCACGATCGTAGATTGCACTCAGATCAGCCCGCGCTGATTCAGCAATCGCCGGATCAGACGCAAACGCCTCGTCAGCAATCTCGCGCAGGATCACCATCGACATCTCATTTGACGATAGCTTAGCTGCAAAACGATAGCTCAGAGCCCGCTCAATTGTGCGATGGTGCAACACACATGCATGCACCAATCCGCCCATCAACGGCTCTTCTTTCACAGCGTCCTCAGCTTCGCGCGTAATTTGCTGCCAGACCGGATCAAGTTCGGTCACTTTGGGTTGCATCTCAGCCATTTTGGTCCCCTCATTCTCCCTGCCAGTCTACACCACCTAAGCAGAAAGCCGCAAATTCAAAGGCGTGAACGCAGCAAAAACCAAATCGAATGAAACACAAATTGGTGAACCTATGCGACTGATGCGATCAATTGCCTAAAGGTATTGACCGAAACGGCCCCGGCCCAGTCACTGAAGAAACCTGAGAAACCTCTGCCACTACATCCGCAAGCCCCCCGTCCACAGCCTGATCCGCAGTTGAATATAACCATTGTGGCTCAGAGATGTGGACCTCTCTCAATACGTCCGAGCCGCGCCGAATACGCAGCAAGTAGAGTTCACTTTCCTCGCCAAGCGGTACCTCATACCCGTCCCAGGAATCTGCGTCGATCCGAGTGCGCCTGATCCAGTTCAATCCGATGTCACCGTTGAGAAAAGTCCCACACCTCAAATGAACCGGAGCATATGGCCGCAATCCAACTCCAGAAAAGGTTTCACCATGATGCGTAAAACTTGAATCATGAAGTCCCCTTTGTGCGGGACCAATCCTAAAGTTCAGAGGCTGCCCTCTGGTCTGCCTCTGCAGCAAAATTTGGGTGACCTTAGACGATAGAAACACAACCCAACTTCCGATCGGCCAAACCGCAGGCGCTATTGCATCCGACCCCAGCTGACCACGCAAACGCCGGGAAAGAGTGTATCGATTTTCACCAATCAGCTCCGCGTCCTGATACTGAAACACCTCCCACCTGTCCGGTTGGCCATCCCCGACAAAAGCAACATTTTTGCCATTGAACACATCCATTTCGCTCACACTGCGCAGCGCTCCATTGACCATTCTCACCTGCAAGGCGGCACCCCGATCCCAAGTCCCAGCACCGGCCCGCGCAAGAGCTGTTTCAGTGGTTCCAACAATTGCGCTCCCTTCAATTAAGGCATTCAATTCGTACCCCTCGTCGCTCCCACTGGAGTAAATCGCAACCGCCCCCGGCCAAGGGCGACCTGTGACCGCAATGTGGGGCGCATGTGGCACCTCCTCGCCGGTCATCAAAGGCAGATCCAAGAACAAGCTCTGAACGGGTACCGGCGGCACAAATCTACTTTTTGGCGCAACCTCTTCTTCCATTTCCGAAGGTTTGTACAGCGCCAACTCCGTACGGGCACCTTCCAAGACTTGAGCCCCTTGTTGTGTCAATCGATCAAGCCGAAAGTTTTGCTGCACCCCTGATCCAGAAGTCATTTCGAGAAGGTCACCCGCACCAACATTGATCCGGCTTGGCGGTAGAGCCAGCTTTACGCGATCGCGCGCCACCCGCGCTTCCGCAAGCCACCGCTCTGCGGTTTGCCGCCCTTCTCCACGGGTCAGAACTTCTTCGACGTCACTATGCGCTACGGCGAAAGTAGCTTCATCATGCAACACAGCCTCCTCAGAAACCGTCCCGAAATCTTGCTCTGCCTGTACAAAGCTCAATCTTACCCGCCCTGCCAGCTCCGCATCAGCCTGGCGACTGAATTCAACGTCCCCCTCAATCTCCTCAGACGCGACAAGGCACTCCGTATCAATTGTCACTTTGGATTGGTCAGACCGCATGGCAAACCGCAACACCCCGTCGCGCTCAACCGCATCAAACCCGTGGCGTAACATCAAAGGCTGCAATGCGGCTCTGCCATCAGCCACGTCCTTCTGCAAAAACCCCCGAACCACACCCCGCAAGCCGGACACGTCATAGGCGGAAATCCCTGCATTTAGGCAAACCTCCTCAACCACCGAAGCGAGCGAGCGGTTGGTCACGCGACCATTAATCCAATGACCTTTGGCATAATTTCCACCATCGCTCCAATGGTCCTGCGCGTTTGGAAACGCCGGGAACGGCCGTGCGTCCCAGGCCCAGGCAAACATGTGATCACGATCGACCATCGGCGCGCCGTAAACACTTGAAATCGGGTTCACCGCCGCATCACTGTAGTGCTCAAAAATCGCCTGATAGTACCGTTGTTGCACCTCATCGTTGCGCAACCCCGTAGAAAAATGTGGGATGGCCGACTCTGACGACTTGTCATCTAAGAACTTGTTGGGCTGATTGGGCCCTTTATCTATTGCCGCACAACCAATTTCAGTGAACCAGATTGGCTTGGATTGCGGCACCCACATTGTAGGTTGCGCCAGCCGAACACCTGCAACCCGATCATGATGATCTTGCCCCCACCAGTTGCGCAGATCTTTGTAGCGAAACACCCAAGGTTCTTGATGCGCCCCATCGGTTATTTCCGATCGCCTCTGCGCCGCGCGCGCGTCTTCAGACGGGTAAAACCAATCATAGCCTTCCCCACCCTCAATATTGGCTTTCAGGTATTCAACATCCTGAGGACCGCGCCCAGTCAGGGCATCCAAATGATCCGAATTGTCGCGCCAATCCGACAACGGCATGTAGTTGTCGATCCCGATGAAATCGATGTTTGGATCGGCCCACAGCGGGTCTAGATGAAAGTAAACATCTCCTGAGCCATCCTGCGGGTGATAGCCAAAATACTCTGACCAATCTGCTGCATAGCCCAGTTTTACGGATAGACCCAATAGGGTTCTCACTTCCAGCGCCAAGTCCCGTAAAGCGGCAACAGCCGAAAATCCTGAGAGTCCGCGCACCTGCGTCAAGCCTCGCATCTCGGACCCGATACAAAAAGCCTCAACACCGCCCGCCGCCGCGCACAACGCCGCATAGTGCAGAATGAACCGGCGATAGGACCACTCAACCGGTCCACTGTAGCTGACACTCTCTCCATTCACCTGAAAATCAGCAGCTGTTGCTGACCCAAAAAACGCTGCCACTTCGGCGTCCGCCAGCGCCGTCCCATCAGGCGACCCACTGCGTCCAGGGGCTTTTGACACCGTAATTCGCCCTCGCCAAGGCAACACCGGTTGATCAGGCGCGTTGCTCCAAGGATCGGACAAACCATTTTCTGCCATCTGCTCCATCAAGATAAAGGGATAAAACGTCACCTTTGTCCCGATCGCAGTCATATGCTGGATCGCCTGAACCACCGCTGCATCAGCTGGTGTACCGCCATAAACCGGACGGCCATCCAATTGCTCCACCGCCTGCGCCGCCGCTCGCGAAACGCCGGACACCTGCCACGGCATGTTGTCCCCATCCACGGCAACATCTTCGACTTTCGGACGCAGCGCACATTCGGCCATCCGCAGATCGCTCCCGAACCAACTCACCACCAAAGACGCCGCTTCACATTGGGGCAACTCTTCCTGCATATCCTGTAGAGAAGTCACAAAATTGGTCAAACCAGATGGTGTATGCTCATTCGCAACCCGGGTTTCTCCGTCCTCGTGGCTGCAATATACCGGGGATGTGGCCAACGCATACTCCCCGGTGCCTGGCATCAAAGCCACTGCTCTCACAGTTTCGCTGTAGTCCGAAGCTTTCTCTGGGACGTGCTCCGGGGTCGCCCGCACCACTTCAAAATTGAACTGAGGCACCCTGTTCCCAAATCGTTCCAGCGGCAGATCTTCGATCATCACATACGCTGTGCCGCGATAGGCTGGAACAGTTCCAGCCCCTTCAACAGCTTCAATCTTTGGGTCCGGCATTTGATCTGCTCCACCTGTGTATACACGCAGATTGAACTCCTCGAGCCCCACCTCCACACCATCTGCCCACATGCGCCCAACGCGCAGGATTACCCCTTCACACAACGCGATCGCCAACGACACTGAATAGCTGTAGCTTCGCGTTTTTGGCTGAGACGGCATGCCTTTACCGCCGCCGGTTTCCGATACACTTTCCTGAAACCGCGTCGCCCAAATTACTTGCCCTGCCACCCGCACCCGACCAAATACCCGCGCTTGCGCTGCGCCTTCCGCAGACCCCGTCAATCGAAACCGGTTGATCTTGCCCGTCTCGATCACATCGGACCCGGCTCCCATCAGCTTCTGGTCAATCACTCGCCCCAGCGTAGCACCTGCCAACTGCCCAATGGCTGCCGATGACACGCCTGCCAAACCGCCACCAACCGCGCCGCCAACCGCTGCCCCTGCAGCCGCCAAAATAACTGTTGCCATAACTCATTTCCCTTACTTGACCGCTGCGCGTTACACGTGATCCGGAAATTGAAACCGCGCCACGATCCGTCGTCGCCATGGCGCACTTAACGGGCTCTCGATCACCGCATGCCCGCAGTAAGCGTGGATCACCGTCGCCTCAGGCCCAACCTTGCCTGCAATCCCCAGATGTTTGGCCACTGCGCCGCTGGCCATCCGAAACAACAAAATATCTCCGCAAGATTCGTCTGTCGGGTCCTTGGCCAGCAGATTGCGCATCGCGCCTGCCCAAAGAACTTCCGTGCCATGGGCTTCTGACCAATCCTGCGTATAGGCCGGTACATTTTCAGGCTCCGCGCCATACATCTCGCGCCAAACCCCTCTAATCAGTCCAAGACAATCCGTCCCGGCGCCCTTGCAACTTGCTTGATGCACATAGGGCGTCCCAATCCAGCGCCTCGCTTCGACCACCGCACGCCTCCCACAAGACTCCCTCATCGCAAGCTCCCGCCAGTGTTGCCCCCGCTCCTTCGAGGATAACTGGTGATCCAATCCTCGCCGGGAATATCTGGAAACCCTTGAAAATTCAGTAGATTGGAGAATTTCATGCGACAGGTTGAAACCCGTTTGTCGCAGCCAGCAATCAGCAACACCTCATCACCCGCTTGAAGCTCAACCCGCAGGTCCTCCCAAAGTTCAACTCGCCGCGCACCCTGCTCTGCCACCCAGTCTCGCTTGATCAATCCTTGGGCGCCTTGTGCAGATCCACTCACCACACGCAGCTGTCCCCGCGTGAACCAACCCATCTCAAACCCGGCCAACGCGCCACAATCAAAAAGCCGACGTTGATCAACTTGCTCGACAGAGGTTTGCACCTGAAACCCAGAAGTGGACACATCAAACCGACAGGACGGATCGCCAAGCACTGCTGTGCACGGCTTCTGATACACACGCCCGCGAGGCACATTCAGTTTCTCCGACAACCCGCGCAGTTCCGCGATAAACGCGCCACCCGCTCTTTTGATTTCGCCTAGGGACCCGCGAAACAGCACACTGCGTTCACTTTCATTTGCCCAGTTCACCATCCAGGCCACAACTTCAGCATCATCCAAAAGCCCGGCTTCGATGTCCTCATCCGTCACCGCCGCATCAGATAACATCCCAACTGCCTCAGCGTTATCAACCGACAGTCCCGTGCCTTGTTCAATTGCACTCGCTGTCAATCCGGTCGCGGCCCTGAACTGAAACCCATCAAATGCCAGATCGCAATCGTGATCCGTGAACCCTAGCTTCACGCCATCTTTTCGTGTGATCCCCCAAGCCCGCGCAACGGTGGTTGCGCCAGTTTGCAAATGCGCCAACAAGTTTTCTTGAAACGCCATCAGATCCGCACCTCAATCACCGGGACACTTGGAAGATCCCCCGCTTTGAAGCTTGCCAAGCTGGTCTGAATACTGTCCGCATCAAAGCGCACCGGCACGTCAAACTCATAGCCAGCGGTGATTTCAGCCCCGAGAAACGGCGGTGTGTCAAAGGTCACAATGCCAGTTGTTGGGTCAACGTCAAAATCCACACCACCCTGCAACGCCGTGTTTTCCACCCCAACTGTCACACTGCCGGCCACAGGTTTTCGGATCGGACGCTGATATTGGTGATCACCCGAGTGATATGTCTTCACCAACTGAAACGCCGTGGTGGCGTCATCCCCCTGCCCGATCACCTGATCACTGTGACCGACATCTTTTGACGCCGCACAAGATCTGAAGTCAGCCCAATCTTTCCACCGAA
Organism: Shimia sagamensis; assembly: GCF_900182745.1. Classification (GTDB taxonomy): domain Bacteria; phylum Pseudomonadota; class Alphaproteobacteria; order Rhodobacterales; family Rhodobacteraceae; genus Shimia; species Shimia sagamensis. The sequence goes on from NZ_FXTY01000002.1 coordinate 264,213, forward strand.
AGCCGTGCAACTGCCCCCGGCGCGCTTCAAAAAACGCAATCACCGCCTCAACATCATCCAGCGACCGCATCCCCACACCAGCGTCATACCGTCGCCGTGAATGCGCCCAAGGGCTGTTGCGTTCCTCAAACCCATTCACCAGCGTCACCACCTCGGTTCGCCGTTGCGGTCCTCCCATAGAGCCAAAACTCAGATTGGCTGGAAATCGCACTTCATGAAAACTCATATCCGGCTCCTATCGGTTGCGTTTCGCTCGCCCCAAGGCACGGCTCATCTGGGTGGCGATCTGACTTTTTGAACGTTGGAAACCGTCCACATCTGGCGTTGCGATATTCATCACCACTTGCACAGGACGGCTGTCGCCCTGACTGCGCACGCCAAGCTTGCCATCCATTCCCCGCGTGAGCGGCAGAATTGCCTCTGGCCCAGCTTCCCCCATCAAACCGCGCCCCCCACGCATGGGAAATGTCACTGGCCCGTTGACCACTCCGCCATTGGCAAATGGCATCACTCGCCCCTGTGTAAAGGACGCCCCATTTTCAAACGGCAATAGATTACTCACCAACCCGCCAATGCCAGTGGCCACCACTTTGCCGAGCTGATCCGTAACTGGCTTCATCGCCGTATTGAAAGCGGTATCCATCATGGATTTCGCAAGCGTTTCCAAAGCATCCGACAGCTTCACACCGTCAAAAGCCAACCCACTGAACACTTTGCGCAAATCCTTCCCAAAGCTCTTCTCTAACGACGCTACATCTTGTCCCGCCCCACCCAGAACCTTGCGCATGTTGCTCAGTTCACTGTCAAAGCCAGCCACCATATCGGTGGCTTGACCAAGACTGGTTTCCAACGCGTCCAACTGCCCTTCAAAAGATTCGAGTTCATCCATGATTTGGCTCTCCTTTCGTATCGGGGAACGCGGTCATCAGCCGCTCAAGTTCGGGCCGCGCCAGATACCCATTCTCTCGATTTGGGCCCAGCATCAGCACCAACTCAGCCGGTGTCAGTTGCCAGAACTCGTGTGGCTTCAAACCAAGCTGTTGTACACCGGCAGTCAAAAGCTCCGACCAATCAAACGCTGCCATGATCCGCCGCCTTCAGTGGCCCAAACGCCCGCACCAAAAGCTGTGCTGCCACCCGCGCTGCCTGCAATGCCCCGCCGTCAATCTCAGCTTGGAAAAGGTCACTGGCATCCCCCTGCCACCCGCCACCACGTAGCCCGGCAACAATCAACGCCAGAACATCCCGCGAAGAGAACTGCCTCTCTTCAAACCGCCCGATCAACGCCACTAACGTGTCCGCCCCTAAGCCAGCCTCCAGCTCGGCCAATGCTCCAAGCGTGAGTTTGAGCACATGCCGATGCCCATCGATAACAAGCGAAACTTCCCCTGCAAACGGATTGGACATGTTCACACCGCCGAGAAACTCAGCGCCCCGGCGCTGGACATCGCCATCTCATAGGTCGCTTCGCCATTGTGGCTGCCTGCGTATTCGATTGACGTGATCTGAAACACACCCTCCACAATCCCAAAATCTGGAATGATCACCTGAAAGTCCGGCGTTTCGCCATCAAAGAAGATTTGTCGCGCGCGCTCATCCGTTGCGGCATCCTTGAACACACCAGACCCGCTGATCCCGGCCGATTTCATGCCAGCTCCAGCCAGCAGCTCACGCCAGCCGCCCTGGCTTTCTAGCGATGTCACATCCACACTTTCCGCGTTAAAACTGATCCGCGTCGCTCGAAGCCCGGCCATGGTTTCAAACCCACCCGCTCCGGTCACGTCCACTTTGATCAGAAGGTCTTTGCCATTTTGCGCACCCATGATCTCTCTCCAAACTAGCTATGATTGTCTTCCACCCGCGCCACAAAACGCAGGTCCACACGGCGCAAGTTCTTGCGCGTGTCTCGCTTGGCCACCGCCCGGTCAAACCGTAGGTACACCAACCGTCCTCGGGTCAACGTCAAGTCCGCATCAACCAGAACATCGCTCACCGCAGCTGCCGCTGCCTTCACTTTGGCAAACCCACAGGCATCTCCAATCACCGACACAACAAAGCGATGCTCCGCTCCTTTGCCATCGACGTCAGAGCGATCGACCACTGCTTCCGTACCAAGGGTCACAAACAGCGGCGGCACCTTACCGGTTGGCAACTGATCAAAAATATCACTTCCAACCAATGCGCTCAGTGCGACATCCGCTTGAACTGCACCAAACACGGCCTCTTGTAGAGCGGCTCCCATCCCGTAGCTCACGACACCACCTCTTCGGTTGCATGACAAACCAAGTAGCGCCCGTGACCATCTTTTTCCGTCACCGCATCAATGGCAAAAACCCGTTCCCCTTCACGGAACCGACAGGCCGGCGTCGGCCGCCGCTCGGCACCCACGGGCGCGCCACGCAAGGTAATCCTGTACCTAGCGGCCGAAAGTGTCATGGCCCCGCCGTCAACATTCCGTCCTGACCGAGCAACCACCTCGGCCCAGACCGACCCAAGTGTCTCCCACGTATGTGCAAATCCGCCAGCACCATCCGGTGCCGCCAAAGGCCGCTCCAGCAGCAATCGCCGCGACAATGTCACCGCGCTACTCATGCCACACCACCAACACTCAGGCGCATGGGACGATACCGCTCCAAAAGGCTCACAACGCCAAACGGCATACAGCCTTCACTCAACGTGGTTTCTTGCCGGAACTCGTAGTAATGCGCCGCCAGCAGCAGCACCGCTTGGCGCAAATCCGCAGGCACATTCCCCCAATCCGGGCCATAGCCCGCCTCAAAACGCACCGCCGCGCTGCCGTCGCGCGGAATGGTTGGCAGCCGCCCTGAGACGCTCTTTAGACTTGGGGTATGAGCATTACTGACCAATCGGTAAGCACTCGATGCCACCACAACAGCGCTGCCCTGCGCGTCTTCCAAAGTGATATCCAGTATCTCCGACACTGGTGCCACCGGCAGCCCCTGCTCCGCGCCCGTTCGCCAGTCGTATACCGTCCAGACAAAAGTCTGTTGGAACACCACTTTTCCGGTACGGGCCTCCACCGCACTGATGGCCGCGCGCAGAAAACTCTCCAAAACGCTGTCTTGCAACGTATCGTCGGAAAACCCGCTCCCAAGTCGCAGATGATCCCGAAACTCAGGGACCGGTAACGCCTCCGTTGGCACTGAGGTCTCTTCGACTAACATCATGGAAAAACTCCAAAGTTCTCGTTGGTCATAGTTGGGCGCGCGTCCTCACGTCGCTTCAACGGAGGGGGTAAGCCAGACAACGTGTGTAGTCCGACGCGCGCCCGGATGACGGCGCTTTCGCGCCTCACCCACCCAGGCAATCAGCTCAGCGCAAAGCGCAGCAACTTGATTGCAGCAAAGTCACAGACATCGCCGCCAATGCGTTTGGTGGCATAAAACAACACATGTGGCTTGGCACTGAACGGATCCCGCAGCACACGCAGATCCGGACGTTCCGCCACCGTGTAACCAGCCGCAAAGTCGCCAAAGGCGATGGCATCCGCGCCGCTTGCAATGTCCGGCATGTCCTCGGCGATCAGCACCGGATAGCCAAGCAATCGTGCGGGCTCTCCCGCTGCCAAACCGTCTGACCACAAGAACCGCCCGTCACCATCTTTCAACTTGCGCACGGCCCCCGCTGTTTTGGAATTCATCACAAAACTGCCGTTGGCCCGGTATTGCGCCCCAAGCGCATACACCAGATCCACCATCGTATCGCCGCCGTCAAAGCCCCCGTCCACGCCAGTGGCGACGTAGCCGATGTTTCCCCAGCTCCAGCTGGAGTTTTCCACTGTAGAGTGGGTCAAAATGCCGGTTGGCTTATCGACACCATCTCCGGTTATAAACGCCGCTGCCTCCGCACACGCAAACTTGTCTGCAATGCGTCCGGCCAACCAGTTTTCGATGTCAAACGCGCTGTCATCCAGCAGCCGTTGTGACGCCTTGGGTAGCGCAGACAGCTCATGCAATGGAATGGCGATGCGCTCGATTGTTGGCGTACCCGTTTCCGTGGTTGCCGTGGTCTCATCCGCCCATCCAGCACCCGTTTCCGAACTGTCGATCAGCACATCATAGGAACCCGCATCCACGGTAACCACATTGGCAATGCCCCGAATACTGGCTGTGCTGTTAAGCACCGATTTGATCGTCTCCGCTGTTTGCGGATCAATCAAATACCCGCCATCGCTGTTCACCGAGCTGGACATGGCTTTGCCTTCCAGCTCCAGCCCGCGCAATCCATCATCCTCGCCAGTGCGCAGATAGGCATCAAAAGCTTTCTGATGCGGGGCGTCAAAATCGGTCGCTGCCGCCAAATGCGGGCGCGCCATCTGTGTCGATTTGCGTTCAAGCATGGTCAATCGCTCTTTCTGTTGTTTGAAATCTGCGTGAATGTCACTCTGAAAGGCCTTGAAACTGCTCGCGAACTCCACCACAGCAGATTTCATTTCCTGGACCGGAGACACGCCTTCCCCGATCCGAGACTCGGTCTCGGTTTTACTCATAACTTGCTTCCTGTTTTGTCGTTCTGGCGCTTACTGCGCCGCCATCCCGCGGCTGATGCCCCGCAGATAGGCCGCTGCTTCCCGCAAAGGCAGCAAGGCGTCTTCTTTGGCCGTCAGCCGCGCACTGGGTAGCATCGGAAAAGTGACAAGCGACACTTCCCAAAGCTCCAGTTCAATCAAGAGCCGCTGACCCTTGGTGTTCTTGGTCGCCTTTTTGGTGCGATAGCCAATCGACAGCCCATCAATTGCTCCGGCCGCAATCAAAGCTGCTGCCTCTTGCCCCTTGGCGACATTTTCAAGTAGCCGCCCCTTTACCCAAAGCCCACGTCGGTCTTCGCGCACCTCTTCCCAAAGGCCAATTGGCTGTGTCGGATCATGCTGCCACAACATTTTTACCTGCCGCCGCTCTTTGGACAACTGACCCAAGGACGCGCCGTAAGCCCCCTTCTGCACAATGTCGCCGCCTCGATCTGCCGACCCAAACAGGCTGGCGTAGCCACTGATCACATGACCATCTTCAACGTTTAACCCGTCTCCAAACCGCGTAAATTTGCGCTCCAACCCGCTGTCTTGCATCACATTCTCCTCACTCATGGCGCCACACTCAGCAACGATTGAAACGCCTGCGCCAGGATCACCCCAACCACACCGTACACCGTCAGCCACAGCCGCCGTTCCAACCGCTCAATCAGCTGTTCGATCTTGTCCAATCGCCGGTTCAAGCCCTCGAACTGCAACTTTGCCACCCTCTCATGTGCCTCAAGCCGCAGCCCCGGCGCACAATCAAAATTCTCAAATCCGAAGCGCGGATCACCCATGGGCACCCTCATCCGACACCACCGGCAGCCCCAACAAACGCCGCTTCTCCGCTTCCGTCAAAAACGTTGCCCCTGCCACGCGCGCCCATTGCGCATCTCGTTCCGTTGCCAAAGCCGGCACCTGATCCAAGTCTGGCTTCAACGTGAGCTCTTCGCCGGTATGTTTTGCCAACCACGCGCTCACGGCCGCTGTCACCCGCGCCGCCAACGGCAAAACCGTCAGCCGATAAAACGCCCGATTGGCCTCCTGATAATTTGCATAAGTCGCGTCCCCCGGAATACCGAGCAGCATTGGCGGCACCCCAAAGGCCAGCGCAATCTCGCGGGCTGCCGCGTCCTTGGTTTTGTGAAACTCCATATCGCTTGGTGAAAACCCCATTGGTTTCCAATCCAGCCCGCCTTCCAGCAGCATAGGCCGCCCCGCATTTCGGGCGCCTTGATGGTGGCTTTCCATCTCGCTTACCAATCGGTCATATTGATCCGAAGACAAGCTGCCCTGCCCATCATTACCCTTATAAACAATCGCGCCCGAAGGCCGGGCCGCATTGTCCAGCAAGGCCTTGGACCAACGCGAGGCACTGTTGTGCACATCCATCGCCATCGCCGCCGCCTGCATCGGAGACAGCCCGTAATGATCGTCCTGCGGATGAAACGTCTTGATGTGGCAAATTGGCGAAATTTCACCCACCGCAAACCGATGTTTGCGCGCACTCACAGCATATTCGTAGCCCACTGGCCAGCCATCCGCCCCTGGCACCACGCTCATCCGGTCCGAGCGCAGCACGTGCAGCTCCACAGGTACACCCGCCTCGCCGCCAACCGCTTCGACATAGCCATCTCCAGACAACAAAATCTGACCATACAGCGCCTCAAACAACTCCGCCTGCCCCTGTGCCCCGTTGGGCGCCGCCAACAGCTTGAGCACCGGATGTGTCTCAAACCGCTGCCGCTGATCCTGCAACACCAATGGCAACGCCGCCGCGGCTTCGGCAATCATGCGTACCGCGCGAAACCCCACTGGATTTGCCGCAAACCCCGTGCGGGTCAGCGACACCGTATCGCGCGGACTCCAGGCCACACGACCAGCACTGTGGTAAGCCACAACCTTGCCTGTCGCGCTGGCCTTGGCCTGAGGCGCCGCCTCTGGTGCCTTCTTCTGCAAAAACTTCCCTAGCATGCTCTGCCGCTCCCGGATCTCTGTGCCGCCCCTCTGACGACCCACTCGTCTCGTTCCGTCCGCTTTGGACACACACAGTTCTGACGGTTTTGTCTTAAATTGTAGCTGTCTAACCGCGCGCAGCTGTTGCGTCACAGCTCACGCAACCGGGGCCGTCGCCAGTGCGCAGACGGTTCCACAATCAGCTCGTGCAGCGCCCACACCAGTGCATCCACCCGATCCGGACTACCGGACTCGACAAAGCCCTGCGCCGTCATAAGGCACATCTGATCTTCCAGATCGCCAAGCCCTGCACGATGGGACACCCGCCCCTGCTCATAAAGTGCTGCCACCGGCTCTGCGCGCGCTACCTTGCCGCGACTGGCCCGCACAGCTCTATAAGGCACCAACGGGTCCACCTGATTGATCACGGATTGCACCAGATCCCCGCCCTGATTGACCTCCGCCACCAGCCGATCTGCGCCCCAGCTTTCCATTGCCGTCAACGCCACCCGCGCCCAGGCATCCGGCGTCGCCGCTCGCACAGTTGCATCGTCCACAACATAGGCGCGCCAATCTTGAACCGGCCCTTTGGTCACAGCCCCCACGACAACAATCCCACATTCATCACTGCCTGCGTGGCCGGTTACCGGCGGGTCCACCGCCACGACAATCCGGTCCATCTCCGGCAGCTCATCACACCGCAGCGCGTCCAATTGCGCGCGGGTCCACAACGCGCCCTCCGCATCCTCCATCAAGACACCCTCAAGCTCCTGTCGCCCCAGCCGCGTGCCCGCATAACGTGCTTCAACCTCGGCCAGGAAACTCTCCGCCAGGTTGGCGCGATTGGCCTGCGTCGGCGCGCTGGTTTGCACTGTCTTCTCGCCTTTCAGAAGCCGCTTCAAAACGCCAACGTTGCGCGGTGTTGTTGTCACCACCTGTTGCGGGTTCTCTCCCAGCCGCAGCGCAAACTGCAACATGTCCCAGGTCTCCTGCCCATTGCGCCATTTTGCCAGTTCATCCACCCAGGCAGCGTCAAACTGCGGCCCCCTCAGGCTCTCCGGGTCATGCGCTGAAAACGCCTGTGCCACCGCGCCGTTGGGCCAGACCAGCCGACGACGCCCTGCCTCCCACACTGGCCTTCGATCCGGCGGCGCACAGGCAATCAACCCGCTTTCGCCAAAGATCATCACCTCGCGCACTTGATCGATGGTTTCCCCCACCAGCGCCACCCGTCGAGCACATCCTTGGTCCACCGGCCTGGCACCTTCCACCATGGCACGAACCCATTCAGCCCCAGCTCTTGTTTTCCCCGCGCCGCGCCCGCCCAAAATCACCCAGGTCTTCCAATCGCCTTCTGGCGGCAACTGATGCGGCATGGCCCAGAACTCAAACAAAAAGGGGAGCGCCAAAAGCTCCCCTTCTGTCAGACTGTCCAAAAACTCACTCTGCACCGCGCGCGGTTCGGAGGCGATCCAAGCGGCGCCCGATCGAAGATCGCGCCGCTTCGAGATCAAGCTGGGAATGTCGTTCTGGACCGTCAGTTGCGTCACGTTGGTCAATGTCTCTCTCCACCAATAGTGCCAATCGCATGCACTGCCGCACCTGTGCCAAAACCTGACTTCCCGCCGCAGTGGCCTGAGGACCATCACGATGCAAAGCGACCCTGACCCGCTCCAACTCTCCTGTGACCCGCCGCAACATCAGCTGCAAAGCGTCCAGTTCCTGGTCCAGTGCGCGTCCACCCGAAGGCGTAAAATGTTGTGTCATTGCTGTTCTTTGCCTCTCATGCGCAGTTGCCCCTCCGCACAAGCCACACGTGACGCTGTTCCCACAGCATAGGGTCAGTAGAACCCGTCTTACGTGCGTTCCAGTCAAGATAGCTCTAGCATAAACACCTAAGGAAAATCAATAATATCATAGTTTTCAATATGTTAACCAACAGAACCCAGGTGTTGCATATGGGTGAAACGCAGTGATTCCACGCCGGAACTCTACCGCCAAATTTGCGCCCTTATCGAAACCTAAACTTTTCTGTGGTGAAGTAATTTTGGATGATTTGAAGGGGACTATGATGCGTATTGCTGCCAATACTACGCCGTCTTGGCTGATCAGAGTGTCACTGGCTGTTGCGTGCTTCTTTGGCACGGTTCAAGCTGGCCCTGCCTCTGACAGCGTCAGCTCGACGTTCCAACTGCCTGCCAAAATCCTCGTAGAGGTGCTGCCAAACTAACGGCTTGGGCACAGACCAACCCAAACAAAAACGCGGCGCCCGTAAGCGCCGCGTTTTGTGGTTCTGAAGGGGACACCTTATTGGTTGGCCCGTTCCGCCTCAATCTTTCGCCAAGCCGCCACATTCTGGTTATGCTCAGCCAAGGTTTCGGCAAAAGCATGACCACCGGTGCCATCCGCCACAAAGAAGATATAAGGCGTCGTATCCGGATTAGCCGCTGCCTCCAGGCTCGCCCGTCCCGGGTTGGCAATCGGTGTCGGCGGCAGAGCGTCAATCACATAGGTGTTCCACGGCGTTTCCCGGCGCAACTCACTTTGGCGCAAGCCACGGCCCAAAACACCCACACCTTCGGTCACGCCGTATATCACGGTCGGGTCAGTTTGCAGCCGCATGCCACGGTTCAAACGGTTGGTGAACACGCTGGCCACCTGACGGCGTTCTTCTGCCACCCCGGTTTCTTTCTCAATGATCGACGCAAGGATGAGCAACTCATAAGGCGACAACAAAGGTACGTCCGATGCCCGGCCTTCCCACGCCGACGCCACCAGGACCTCCTGCGCCTCTTGCATCCGGTCAATCACACTTTGACGCGTATCTCCCACACGCACCTCATAGCTGTCCGGTGCAAGACTGCCCTCGTCTGGCTGCTCAATCTCACCATTCAGAAGCTCAATGCTGTTCAGCGTGTCCATCACCTGCCAGCTGGTCACGCCTTCAGCCACTGCAATACGAAAGCGCGTGTCCGCCTCATTGCGCACACGGGTGTAATCCGTAGGTGTTTCGTCTTCCGCCGGGTTAAACGCCGCCACTTCAACAAAGCTACCAGTTGCCGGGTCCAGCTCACGCACCTGCACCGTCTTGCGGGTCACACCAATTCGGTAAACCACCTCTGTGCCACAGGTGCTCGCCCCGCCACGGGTGACAATGTCGACGATCTCTTCCATGGACGCACCCGCTGGCACAAGAAACGCACCGGCTTTGAGTTTGTCTGCCTTATCCGAATAATCCGCGCCCAATCGGAACAACGTCCCATTCGCAATTGCGCCTTTACCTTCAAGATCTTGCGACACGCGGCTCATGTTTGAGCCAGACTGCACCCGCACACAGACCGGCTCGTTCAAGGGGCCCTCTGCGCGATACGTCGATTGCCCAAAAAGGATGACGCCCCCCAGAAGGAAGAGCGCCACAATAAGAAAAGTCAGTGCGTTAGACGCAACAGAGCGCCACATTAATCAACCTTTCCGAAGATCACAGACGCATTGGTGCCACCAAAGCCAAAGCTGTTGGACAGCGCCACATTGATCTCACGCTCAACTTTTTTGTTGGGCGCCAGATCCAAGGCCGTTTCCACCGCTTGATTGTCGAGGTTTATGGTGGGTGGTGCCACCTGATCGCGAATTGCCAGGATCGAGAAGATCGCCTCAATCGCGCCCGCCGCGCCCAACAAGTGCCCGGTCATCGACTTAGTCGAAGACATGGTCACTTTGCTGGCGTGCTCACCCAACATCCGCTCAACTGCGCCCAATTCAATGGTGTCTGCCATTGTCGAGGTGCCGTGTGCGTTGATGTAATCGATGTCTTTTGGCTCAAGCCCCGCCTTTTTCAGCGCAGCCCGCATGGAGCGCTCGCCACCTTCACCGGTCTCAGACGGAGCGGTGATGTGATAGGCATCGCCGGACAGACCGTAGCCCAGCACTTCGGCGTAAATCTTCGCGCCACGCGCCTTGGCGTGTTCGTACTCTTCCAGCACCACAATGCCCGCGCCTTCGCCCATGACAAAACCGTCGCGGTCCGCATCATACGGGCGGCTGGCTTTTGTTGGGTCATCCGCGCAACCGGTCGACAACGCCTTGCAAGCATTGAAGCCCGCAATGCCAATCTCACAAATCGCGGCTTCGCCGCCACCGGCAACCATCACGTCCGCATCATCAGAGGCAATCAAACGGGCCGCATCACCAATCGCGTGCGCACCTGTGGAACACGCGGTCACTACAGAGTGGTTAGGGCCTTTAAAGCCGTACTTGATGCTCACCTGACCAGAAATCAGGTTGATCAATGCACCAGGAATAAAGAACGGCGACACACGACGCGGGCCTTTTTCCGCCATCAGAAGCGTGGTTTGCTCAATCGACTGCAAGCCACCAATGCCGGAGCCAATCATCACACCGGTGCGTTCCAGCGACTCGGTGTCTTCAGGCATCCAACCACTATCTTCGACAGCCATCTGAGAAGCGGCAGCCCCATAGAGAATGAAGTCGTCAACCTTGCGGCGTTCTTTTGGCAGCATCCAGTCGTCTGGATTGAAAGTACCATCGGTGCCGTCACCATACGGCACTTCGCACGCATATTTGGTGGTGACCCGCTCAGGGTTAAATCGAGTGATGGTATCCGCACCGGACTGACCGTCCAGAATACGAGTCCAGCTTTCTTCCACACCGGAAGCCAATGGAGTGACGAGCCCAAGCCCGGTGACAACAACACGACGCATTTTCTATGCCCTTCCTCAGAAGTCTTTTGCGGGTTCATACCGCGCTTCACCCCCAAGGGGCAAGAGCGGCCAACCCACACCTTGGCCTGTTGCGCACATCTGCGCCCAGATTCAGGCCCTTTCCCAGCGGCAGCCTCCCGCCCCCGCCAAAGCAAAACGCCCGCCTCACCAAAGAGACGGACGTTTGAAACGCTTACTCACCTGCAAATTGCAGGATCTCCGGCTTAGGAAGCTTCGGAGATGAACTTGACGGCGTCGCCAAAGGTCTGGATGGTTTCGGCTGCATCGTCCGGGATCTCGATGCCAAACTCTTCTTCAAAAGCCATAACCAGTTCCACGGTGTCGAGGCTGTCTGCGCCCAGATCGTCAATGAAGGAAGCTGCTTCAACAACTTTGTCTTCTTCCACACCCAGGTGCTCTACAACGATCTTTTTTACGCGGTCTGCGACGTCGCTCATGTCAATTCCTCATTCGTATTGGGCATTTTGGCCCGTTTGAATTCCCGCCCGCGCGGGCGGGTTCGATTTGTGCCCCAAAAATGGGACGGTTTTGCTCCGGCTAAACCGGAAGGTCTCCGTCCACCCCTCAAGGCACCCGGAAAATACTCGCCGCCTATAACACATCCGCTTCACAACGCAAACGCTTTCCCCGACGACAATTGCGGCGCCCTATCGGACGCCGCGAAGGCTTACAACATGGCCATGCCGCCGTTCACATGCAAGGTCGACCCAGTCACATAACCAGCTTCCGGGCTGGCCAAATACAGAACAGCCGCTGCAATCTCATCAGAAGAACCCATACGGGCCGCGGGAATCTGTTTGTTGATTGTAGTTTTCTGATCATCGTTCAGCTTGTCGGTCATCGCTGTGGCAATGAATCCCGGCGCAACCGCGTTTGCGGTGATGCCACGGCTGGCCACTTCATAGGCGATGGATTTGGTCATCCCTACCAAGCCAGCCTTGGAGGCAGCATAGTTCACCTGACCAGGGTTGCCGGTGGCCCCAACAATCGAGCTCACGTTGATGATCCGCCCCCAACGCGCCTTCATCATCGGACGCATCACACCCCGGCACAGACGCATGGCGCTGGTCAGGTTGACATCAATCACGCTCTGCCACTCATCGTCGCTCATGCGCATGAACAGTTGATCCCGCGTGATACCTGCGTTGTTCACCAGAATATCGACGCTGCCCATGGCAGCAATGGCTTGCTTTGGCAGCGCATCCACGGCTTCACCGTCACTCAGGTTACACGGCAACACATGCGCGCGCTCACCCAATTCAGCCGCCAATGCCTCAAGCGGCTCTACTCGTGTGCCAGACAGGCCAACAGTTGCGCCCGCAGCATGCAGAGCTTTGGCAATCGCGCCACCAATGCCACCTGAGGCACCGGTGACCAGTGCGGTTTTTCCAGTCAGATCAAACATATTTGTCTCTCTCAGTTTTTCACAACAGGCTGTGTCAAAAGCCCGTATTTTTCAATTTCTGCAGCGGTCATCACATGGGTTTCTTGAACTGGCGCCGCCTCAAGCGTGAACCAATAAAACGCATCACTGCCCAGCATCCGCTTGGTGTAACTCACATAAGCAGCATGTTCCGGATCCGTTTTTGGCAGATCACGCCCCTGCAGGTTGCCCGCGGCCCAGCTATGAACGCCGATGATCGCGCCGTCTTCCATGCTGCGCTGTACTCCGGCCAAAAACAGATCTGACCCACCAGAGTGAACCTCACTCTCTGCCGTCAGATGTGTATCCAAGCCCAAGTCCCGCACTCGATGACCCAATTGCAGATTGACCTCATCATCAACCGAACCTGGAATTTCCAGCAATACCAAACGTGTCACGTTGGGGTTTTCAGAAATCGCCTGCTCAAACGCCACCAAACTGCGGCTGTTCAACGTGCCATTCACCAACAGATCGCCGCCATCCGCTTCAAACGCGATGGTGTCCGTTGCGTTGAGGTAAGCCACCTCCAATTGCACACAGCCCGCAAGCGCCGCCAGCCCAAGAACCGCAGCACCGCAAACTGCAACAAAGCGTCGGTTCAAGACAGACTCTCCGCCGCCGCTTTGACGTCTTCTGGGGTGCCCACGGCCCGCACGGCGTTGCCGCGATCGATTTTTCGGATCATGCCGGACAGGGCTTTGCCTGCACCAATTTCCCAGAACTCGGTGATGTCGTGCGTGCCCATGTGCAGCACCGATTCGCGCCAACGCACAGACCCGGTCACCTGCGCGACCAACAATTTGCGAAGTTCGCTTGGATCATTCAGCCCCTCGGCGATGACATTGGCCACAACAGGAACCGCTGGCTTGGCAATATCCACGCCAGCCAACGCAGTTTCCATGACGTCGGCAGCGGGCTGCATCAAGGCACAGTGGAAAGGCGCACTTACCGGCAGCATCACCGCGCGACGCGCGCCTTTGGCTTTGGCAATCTCTGCCGCGCGTTCCACAGCTGCTTTGTGACCCGAGACCACAACTTGCGTGGGATCGTTGTCATTGGCGGCCTGACAGACTTCGCCCTGTGCTGCCTCATCAGCAACCTCTTGCACGGCCGCAAAATCCAAGCCCAGAATGGCCGCCATCGCGCCCACGCCAACAGGCACGGCTGCTTGCATCGCTTCCCCACGGGTGCGCAGCAAACGCGCCGCATCCGCAATGCTCAACGCCCCAGCCGCCGCCAGAGCTGAGTATTCGCCTAGTGAATGCCCAGCCACACAAGCTGCCGCCTCAATGGTCACGCCTTCCGCTTCCAGAGCCTTCATCGCCGCCAGAGAAGTCGTCATCAACGCAGGCTGCGCGTTGCGAGTCAGGGTCAGCTCATCTTGGTCACCTTCCCAAATCAACGTGCTGAGCTTTTCCCCCAGAGCGGCGTCAACTTCGTCAAACACTGCTTTGACCTCTGGATAAGCGTCAGCCAATGCCTTGCCCATACCAATGGTCTGAGCACCCTGCCCCGGAAATACAAATGCACGCCTCATGATCGGCTCCCCTATCTTTTCTTTTGCCCCAAATAACGCGCGCAGCCCCCACACGCAACGTCAATAGACTGACCCGCCCCGCTCCGGCCCCTTGCATGAACGCGCAAAAATCCGCCGAAACCGCGGCGCTCTGCGCATCAATGCACAATTCAGGTGCACCACCGCCAGTTGCTTTGCACGGCGACACACCCCAATCTCAGCCCAACATTTTCAAGAGGTTTCCCATGTCCCGCAGCAACACTGCTCTCCGCTACGGCTCCGTCGCCAAAACCTTCCACTGGCTCACCGCTCTGCTAATCCTCTCTGCGTTGATCCTCGGCTTTGTCGCCTATCGCGCGCCTTATGAGGACAGCGCGCAGTTGGCCTTCAAGGCCACCCTCTTCTCGTTGCACAAAACCGTGGGTCTCACCGCGTTTTTCACTGCACTCCTGCGCATTCTCTGGGCGTTCACCCAGCCACGCCCCAAACTGCTCAACGGCGATCACGGCCTAGAGGCATTGGCCGCAGAAACCGCCCATTGGGTGCTCTACGGCTCTATGGTGCTTGTGCCTCTCACCGGCTGGATGCACCACGCCGCCACCACCGGCTTTGCCCCTATTTGGTGGCCCTTTGGTCAGTCCCTGTTCTTTGTGCCCAAAGACCCGACCATCGCAGCCATTCTTGGCGGCGCGCATTTCCTCTTTATGATTGTGCTGGTGCTGACCCTGCTTGCTCACATTGTTGGCGCGCTGAAACACTTTGTCATCGACCGCGACAAGACGCTACAACGCATGCTGCCCGGCCACACCGACTTGCCACAACCGCCAGCCAAGCAACCCGGCCATCTGCGCCCTGCCCTCACCGCTCTGGCAGTCTGGGCCGTAGCTCTTGTGATCGGCGCCAACGCAGGCCTCTTCACGTCTGAAGACCGCACCGATACTGCCGCGCTGGCCGAAGTCTCCTCTGAATGGCAGGTGCAATCCGGCACATTGGAAATTGCCGTGCAGCAATTTGGCGCTGAAGTGACAGGCACATTTGCCGACTGGACCGCAGAAATTGCTTTCAATGAAGAACCAACCGACGGCACACACGGCTCCGTCACGGTGACCATCGCCATCGGTTCTCTGACGCTCGGCTCTGTCACCGACCAAGCCTTAGGTGCTGACTACCTCAACGCCACCGCCTTCCCCACAGCCACCTACACTGCTGACCTGCTGCCAGCCGAGACCGGCTACATCGCCAAAGGCACACTCACCATAAACGGCCACGCTGTACCGCTGGACCTGCCCTTTGAGCTCGCACTGGATGGCGACACCGCTGACATGACCGGCGCAGTCTCTCTCGATCGTCGCGCCTTCCATGTGGGTGACGACATGACAGATGAAAGCTCGCTGGGCTTTGGCGTGGATGTGACTGTGGCTTTGAAAGCAACGCGCAACAATTAACCACCACCTCCAGAACAAGACAAAGGTCGCTCCTCTGGGCGACCTTTTCGCATTCAACAATAGATTTACTTGCAGACGGGACCGTGATGATCTCGAAATCAGAGCTGATGGCTCCGTATTAGTTGAGGATTTTTACCCATGCGAAAAGTAACATTTACATTTGTTGGTCATGGTTCTGATGAAGCTGCTCAAGCTTTCTACATCTACTTCGTTGACGGCGGATTAGAAGATCAGGTGATTGATGTTCTAACGGAAAATACACCTGCCAATATTGAGGTTGAAGGCGTGATGGACATCAACAACGACACGCTCGACATCGCAATTCAAAGCAAGACAACCCCTTAGCCTGCACGCCAAAGCTAACAAAAAAGGGCCGCCCAACCGGGCGACCCTTTCTGTGAGTGATGGGCAATCAGGCTTACTCAGCCTTCATCGCCTCAACTGAAATCTGCACAGTCACTTCGTCGCTTACAAATGGCGCGAAGTTGCCAACATCAAACTCGGTGCGTTTCAGCGTGGTTGTCGCGTTGAAACCCGCCCAAGGCTTCTTCGCCATTGGGTGCTCACTTGCGGTGTTCAGCTGCGCATCCAGCACAACCGATTTTGTCACGCCGTTGATGGTCAAATCACCAGTGATGTTGGCGGTGGTCTCGCCTGTTACTTCGATGCCCGTGGAGGTGAAGCTCACCATCTCATCGTCACTGGCGTCAAAGAAATCCGGGCTCATCAGGTGCGCGTCGCGCTTTTCCCAACCTGTCCACATGGATTGTACAGGCATGGACACGGCAACCGAGCTATTGGCCGGGTCTTCCTGATCAAACATGATCTCGCCTTCAAAGCCGGAGAACAGCCCCCAAGTCGTGGAGTATCCCAGGTGGTTGTACGAGAACAGGATCTGGCTGTGGCCGGAGTCCAGCATGTATTTTTCCGGCGCCGCAAAAGCTGGGGTGGCGGAAGCGGCGGCAAATGCCAAACCAGCGGCAAGAAGGGTGCGTTTCATTGGGTGTCTCCTGAAGACATGTTTAATTTCTGATAGAACCAATGTGCCCATTCAACGCTGTGCGGCAATTCGCAGTAAACCCACATATTCTGTGCACGCATGAACAATCGCGTGATCTCACAGCAAAATGGCCGCACACTCGGCGGCCTTCAGACTTGGTTGCGCAAGTTTTTGCTCAGCCCGGCAAAATCGACTGACTGCGCAGTTGTGCAATGGCATCCAAACGCGCGTGATTGCCATCGATTGGCAAGGTCACCATGGCTTCGCCGTTGCCATCCATCACCATCAGAGAGGAATCGCTGACATCCACGCGGCCAATGTCTTCGTAGCTGATCGCCTGCAGCACATGTTTGCGCCCACGTGGCAAACCTTCGTAGACCAGCAGTTGCTCATTGCGTTCGTCAAAATGCAGCTCTTTGCGCGGCTTGTCGGTGGCAACTTGGGTCATGCCCACGCCGCCGGTCACCAAAAGAATTGACACACCCATCTTGGCCAAAAGGATCGCTGGCGTCAGGTCCGGGCCTGGCATCAACCAAAGCCCCACGCCGGCCGTGATAAACGCACAGCCAAACACCATCGACGACGCGCGCACAGACAGCGACGGGCGCTTGCCCTCAACCCGTGTCACACAAGACCGTGTCTCGTTTGCAAAATTGGTCAGCGCCACCATAATCCCACTCTCCTAATTGCCCCTTTTGGGCCTTTATCCCAACGGCTTCTCCACCGGTTGCTCAGACCTTCGGTGTGAAATCGGGCAGGATTGCGGCGGATTAACGAAATCCTCGTGCTCATTGCCCTTGTTGTGTTGCCAATTTTGCAGCATCACTGACCCACGCAAAAACCTTGGTTAACCTTACACACAAGGCTTGCGCTCCCCCCAATTTCGGCTATACAGCGCCATCCTTTTGCAAAAGCTTGAACCGCGCAGTCTCTCGTGGGTGGGGGCAGAAGGACTGAGAAACCCCGCTCTTTGAAATGCGCCTATAATTGAATGGAGAGCACATGCCACTGTATGAGCATGTTTTCATCTCGCGCCAGGATCTGTCCAACGCGCAAGCCGAAAGCCTCGTGGAACACTTCAGCACTGTTGTGGCTGACAACGGCGGGTCCGTTGTTGAGTCCGAGTACTGGGGCGTGAAGACCATGGCCTACAAAATCAACAAGAACCGCAAAGGCCACTATGCCTTCCTGAAGACCGACGCGCCATCCGCCGCGGTTCAGGAAATGGAACGCCTGATGCGCTTGCATGATGACGTAATGCGCGTTCTGACCATCAAAGTTGACGAACACCCTGAAGGTCCGTCGATCCAGATGCAGAAACGTGACGAGCGTGACAACCGTCGCGAACGCCGCAACTAATCACTTAGGAAAGGACAATAAGTTATGGCTGCAAAACCATTTTTCCGCCGTCGCAAAGTCTGCCCTTTCTCGGGTGAGAACGCGCCGAAGATCGATTATAAAGACACCAAGCTGCTGCAACGCTACATCTCTGAGCGTGGCAAGATTGTGCCTTCGCGCATCACAGCCGTGTCCGCCAAGAAACAGCGTGAGCTGAGCCGTGCAATCAAACGCGCGCGCTTCCTCGCTCTGCTTCCATACGCCGTGAAGTAAGGAGACACTGACATGCAAGTTATCCTTCTGGAACGTGTGGCCAAGCTCGGCCAAATGGGTGAAGTTGTTGACGTGAAGCCGGGCTTTGCTCGTAACTTCCTTCTTCCCCAGGGCAAAGCGCTGACCGCCTCCAAAGCGAACATCGCCTCCTTCGAAGCGCAAAAAGCGCAGCTCGAAGCGAACAACCTGGAAACCAAAAAAGAAGCCGAAGCAATGGCAGAGAAACTCGATGGACAGCAGTTCATCGTGATTCGCTCCGCGTCTGACGCTGGTGCCCTGTACGGCTCCGTCACCCCACGTGACGCCGCTGATGCAGCCACGGCTGCTGGTTTCACCGTTGACAAGAAACAGGTTGTTCTTGCCAAGCCGATCAAAGACCTGGGCCTGCACACAGTACACGTACTGCTGCACCCTGAGGTCGACGTGACCATCGACATGAATGTGGCGCGCTCTGAGGAAGAAGCTGAGCTTCAGGCCTCTGGCAAATCCATTCAGGAACTGGCCGCGGAAGCAGAAGCTGAAGCAGAATTCGAAATCGCCGAACTGTTCGACGATATCGGTGCTGCAGCGTCTGACGATGACGATGATTTCGCTCCGGCTGCGGCCGAAGCTGAAGAAGCGCCTGCCGAAGAGCAGTAAGCACTTCACCGCGAAGAATTCGCAGAGCCGCGTCCGGGTGCACCTGGGCGCGGCTTTTTCTATGCAGGTCCGCAAGATACCGCGCATCCCTTACTGAGACCTTCCCTTCACAGTCACAAAAGCCATACTGGCGCCAACCCTTTCACTGGA
Organism: Shimia sagamensis; assembly: GCF_900182745.1. Classification (GTDB taxonomy): domain Bacteria; phylum Pseudomonadota; class Alphaproteobacteria; order Rhodobacterales; family Rhodobacteraceae; genus Shimia; species Shimia sagamensis. The sequence goes on from NZ_FXTY01000002.1 coordinate 283,223, forward strand.
GGCCTCATGTCCCGTTTGTTCACCCGCCGCACTGCCCTCTTTATGCTGGCCAGCCTCCCGCTTGCCACTTGTGGCCGATCTGAGCCGGACGCCAAATCCTATAATCCCCCGCTTTACCCAAACGAAACGCCGGAGCTACGCGCGCTGATCAACAAATGGGCTGATCACTACGAAGTTCCCCGCGATCTGGTGCAACGTGTGATCATCCGCGAAAGCACTCACCGTCCCTGGGCCACCAACGGCCCCAACATTGGCTTGATGCAGATCCAACTGCCCACCGCGCGCGGCATGGGCTACACCGGCGGCCGCCAAGGGCTTTTGGATGCGGAAACCAACCTCACCTACGCCGTAAAATACCTGCGCGGTGCCTACATGGTTGCCAAAGGCAACTACGACCGTTCCGTCTTCCTCTACGCCAAAGGTTACTACCCCGAAGCCAAAGCCGCTGGATTGCTGAAAGAAACCGGTTTGCGTCCGTAGCAAGCTTGGCATCTTTGAAAACTCGCCTTAGGCTCCTTCTCTATTGAATGACTAACTTTGAGGAGAGCTGCCGTGGCCACCGCTGCCAGCACTGAATTGCACCCCATGGCGCCGCATTTCATCCCGGGATGGATGCCCGATCCAGCCACGGGCGACCCGTTTATGACCGCAATGGCATTTTTTGTCGTGGCGTTGTTTGTCAGTCTCGGCATTCTCTATTTGCGTTTACATGCCTTACCAGAGCAAATGGCGCATGGGGTCGGCGCGGCGCAAATGCAAATCGTCAGTGTACTGGCCCTTTTGGCGCTCTTCACCCACAACAATCTGTTCTGGATCCTCGCCCTACTTTTGGCTGGCATCAACCTACCAGATTTACTTGAACCTTTGCGACGCATTGCAAGCGCGTTGGAAAACATAAGCGGCCAAAAAGGCGCTCAACCGCCGCAGGACGTCGCCACCCCGATGCCAACCACTGAGAAGGAGGTCTGATCCATGCTGGAATTTCTGTTCTGCTCAATGATCACCATCCTTCCTGATTGGCTCTACCGCCGATTTAAACAAGGCAAGCGCTGGGGACAGGAAATCACCATTTACACGTTGTGGTACGAGTTGCGATGGGGGCTGACCACCTGCCTTCTCTTGACACTAAGCCTGATCACCGTGGTGTTCTATTATCACCCATCCACAACCAATGTGATCTCCTATTTCCGCACTGTCACAGTTGTCTCAGAGGGAGGGGGGCGCGTGGCGGAGGTCTACATCAAGAACGAGCAATATCTGAAAAAAGGCGATCCCATTTTCCGCCTCGACGGCGCCAGTCAAGAAGCAGCGGCTGCTACTGCCCGCGCACGCATTTCGGAAATTGATGCCCTGATTGCGGTGTCCCAATCGGAACTCGATTCCGCCGAAGCCATTGTGGATCAAGCCGAAGCCGCTCTGGAACAATCCCTGGATGAACAACGCCGTAAGGTCACATTGTTCAAACAAAACTCCCCTGCTGTGACCGCACGCGAAGTGGAACGCTTGGAAAACACCGTTGCCGAACGAGAAGGTGCACTGGAAGCCGCCCTCTCCAATCAGCACACAGTTGAAACGCGCATCAACACCCAATACCCGGCTCAAAAAGACAGCGCAGAAGCATCTCTCAATCAGGCAGAGACCGAAATCGACAAGCTTACAGTTGTGGCGGGGGTCGATGGGCAAATTCAACAATTTGACCTACAAGTAGGTGACTATGTTAATCCACTTCTGCGCCCGGCAGGTATCCTGATCCCCAAAGGCTCTGGCGTAAACCGGTTTCAAGCAGGCTTTGCTCAGATCAACCGCCAGGTCATTCACGAAGGCATGCTTGCCGAAATCACCTGCCTCTCTTCTCCCATGCGGATTGTGCCTATGGTGGTCGTTCTTGTGCAAGACGTGATCCCAGCCGGTCAATTCCGACCAACTGATCGTCTTGTCGACATACAGGAGTACGCCAAACCTGGCACGGTCACCGTGGCGCTGGAGCCGTTGTACCCAAACACCACCGCGCATATTCCGCCGGGCAGTAAATGCATCGCCAATCTCTACACCAACAACCATGATCGCTTGGGCGATCCTGACGTTGGTACAATGCAGTGGATTGCCCTACACGCGATTGATGCGGTTGGCATTGCGCATGCGGCGATCCTCCGCATTCAGGCCTTGTTGCTGCCGGTCAACACATTGGTGCTGTCAGGGCACTGACCCCATACCTTTGCAAAGCAAAAGCCCCGGCCTTTGGCCGGGGCAATATTATTCCCCAAAATTCCCGCCCAAATCTTTGGGCGCCATCCGGATCAACCGGCTGTCTTCCACCGCGGCCTGTCGATGCACCACCGCCGCGCGATATTCTGGGTATTTATGCATGGAGGTAAACGCCTCAACGCTTGGGTACTCCGCGATAAAACACAGATCCCACTGTTTCTCCGGCCCAATCAGCATCTGTTCCATGTCGCCACGCCAGATGATCTTGCCGCCCAGCTTGGCAAAGGTCGCCATGCTCTCGCGCCCATACGCTGCATAGGCCTCCTCCCCGGTTGCCACGCGTCCATCCGCATACTCTGCCTGCGCGCGTAGCTTGACCAAGTTCAGCATATGCACAGGCCCGTCACGATCATTGGCCTTAAACGCGTCATACCCGGCCTTGTCGAATGTTGTGTATCCCATGAGTGCTCCTCTTCTTGAGACCAAGCAAACCGGATGGCGACACAACGTCAACTCTGCCGCCCCGTCACGCGTGCAACAAAAAAGGCCGCCCCAATTTGGAGCGGCCTCTCACTGTCCCATTTTACTGGGGGTTGGACTTATTCTTCGTCCAGTGCCTCTACGGCTTTTTGCAGGTCGTCTTTGGAGACCTCTTTGTCTGTCATCTCAGCCAGTTCAAAGACATAGTCGACAACTTTGTCTTCAAAGATTGGCGCACGCATCTGCTGCTGCATCTGCTGGTTCTGCTGAACAAACTCAAAGAACTGACGCTCTTGACCCGGGTACTGACGTGCCTGGTTCATGATCGCTTGGGTCATCTCTGCGTCGGTCACTTCAACCTCGGCTTTCTGACCCAGCTCTGCCAGCAGCAGGCCCAGACGTACGCGGCGTTCAGCCAGTGCATTGTGCTCGTCTGTTGGCTCGATTTCTGGGTGGTCGTGGCCTTCCACCTCAGGGTTCTCTTCGTGCCACAGCTGGTGTGCAATCTGGCCAGCTTCCGCTTCTACCAGGGATGGTGGCAGATCGAAGGATACCAGTTTGTCCAGTGCATCCAGCAGGCCACGCTTGGTCACGGCACGTGCCGCACCGGCGTATTCCGCTTCCAGACGTTCAGTCACCTGAGTTTTCAGACCAGCCAGGTCTTCGGCGCCAAATTTGGTGGCCAGCTCGTCGTTGATTTCCGCAGCAACCGGCTCTTTCACTTCCTTGATGACACAAGCAAACACAGCCTCTTTGCCAGCCAGGTTTTCAGCGCCGTACTCTTCTGGGAAGTTCACGGTCACGTCTTTTTCTTCTTCGGCTTTCACACCAACCAGCTGCTCTTCAAAGCCAGGGATGAACTGACCGGAGCCCAGCACCAGTGGGAACTCTTCGCCAGCACCGCCGTCAAAGGCTTCGCCGTCGATGCGGCCTACGAAGTCCATGACAACCTGGTCGCCGTCTTTGGCTTTGGAGCCTTTTTTGCGGGCTTTGAAATCCTGCGCGGTTTCGGCCAGGTTGGCCAGCGCTTCGTCAACATCGGCTTCGGCTGCTTTCACAACCATTTTTTCCAGCTTGATGCCTTTCAGGTCAACTTCTGGAATTTCTGGCAGTGCCTCATAAGACATCTCGACTTCTACGTCGTCGCCTTCTTTCCAGTTTTCGCCGTCTTTCATTTCGACTTTTGGCTGCATCGCAGGACGGTCACCGGACTCTTCGAAGTGCTTGTTCATCGCACCATCGATGGTTTCCTGCATTGCTTCACCCAGCAGACGCTCGCCATACTGTTTTTTCAGAAGCGGCATAGGCACTTTGCCTTTGCGGAAACCTTTCATTTCGATTTCCGGCTGAGCTTCTTTCAGCTTGTCGTTCACAGTCGCGGTCAGTTCAGCTGCTTCCACCTTGATGGTGTAGCCGCGTTTCAGACCTTCGTTCAGCGTTTCAGTAACCTGCATCGGGAATCCCCATAAGTAGCGGCGCACGATACAATGAGTCCGCGCGCAGTCGAGAAAAATTTGTGCTCTTCTAGTGGTCCCTGAGGGGCGGCGCAAGGGCCATTTGCCCTCAAAACACAGGATCTGAAGCCCTGTATAAGCAAACCGATGATCCCGCCTGCAAGAAAGCCCGCCAGATCACATCCTTACCCACGACAACCCACGGCAAGAAACCGCAGACGTAGCCTTTAAAAAAAGGCGACCCAAGGGCCGCCTTTCTCCGTCAACTCTCAATTCATCTGAATCAGAAGCTCCAGCGCGCGCCCAGCATATAGGCATCCACATCGTTGTATGTGGTGCCAGTGGTCACGTCGTAGCCGTGCTGGTGGTAGCTAAAGAACAGGTCCACATTGGCATTGTCGATCTTCTGCACCGCCTCAAAGCCATAGCTGACCGATTTGTCACCAACAGACGCCATGTCGTTACCCCGGTAAGCGTCAACTGACAGGTGGGTGCGACCAAAGCTGAACCAATCGCGCTGATAGCCCAGCTTGGCATAAACGTAGTCGCTCTTCCGGCCACTGTCTCGATCGTTCTGACCAAGAGAAACAGTCCCGCTAATGCCGGTCGGATTGTGCAATGCCCCTACAGACCCCACCACTGATTTTGAATCGTCTGAGGCGCCATCGGTTTGTGCGTAGGACAACGTAGCCCGCATAGTTGTGTCACCAAGATCGGCGCCATACCGCAGCGCCACATCATAGAAATTGGTGTCGTCATTATCCTTCAGGATTTCCGTCCCTGCCGATGCAGATACCACAAACCCGCCAAAACTTGGCGAGTCATAGCGCACACGGCCCTTGCGGCTACCGTCAAAGTCTTTGAACACATCGCCAATGGTTGGACCCGCCGCACCACCAGCTGTTGGCTGGAACGCAAAGCCGCCCGCGGTATCCGCCACGGCAACAGTACCAGACAGGTCGGTACCAGACAGGTCAGTGCCACCGGAAATACCATCCGCCGCCATGGAACCTTGACCCAAGTAGAACGTCCCAAAGCGATCGGTTTCGTAAATCGCTTCAAACTTACGAATATCCGTTTTTTCCCAATCAAAGAAGTCGTCATCGGACGTCATGCTTAAGTTGGAAGTTCCTCGAAAACCCAAAGCGGTTTCGAAGTTGAATTTCAGAGTCCCGCCCGCGGTCCCCATTTCATACCAGGCGCCAATCCGGCTTGGCGCATTGCTGTTGTCGCTGAACTCGTTACGTTTTTGGACACCATCATCCACACTAGTAACAGCACCATTCAAAAATCCGTAGAACCGAAACCCCTCTTGCGCTGACGCCGTTGACGTCATTGCCACACTGCCCGCGACCAAAGCCATTGGCGCAATCCACACTGATTGTTTAAATCCAACCATCGTTTGTCTCCATGTTCCCCATTTGCTTGATTGGGGACTTGCTATGAACCCGAAACCAGCCGCACGACCAGCCAATCCTCGGATCTCCACTCAACAGTCAATTGCCGACAAGAAACAGATCACCGCTCCCTCCAAGACGCCACCTCTGGCGCTCCACGACAATAGACCACTTGGCGTCTAAGACGCTCACCTCCAAATGACAAACGCGTCAACAGGCTGATTTTAGCCGATAATAAGCACCTTTTTGCACAAAGGCGCAAATTCGCAGATTTTTGGCCTGATCTCTCGGAAATATACGGCACGACAATGGGGGAAGAAGTCTCCGTTTTTCTCATTTTCCCTGAGATTTCAGCGCCCTAGAATTCAAGAGGCGGAACCTCTTTTGTCGCAGCACCTCAATAGGCCTTTTTTTGCCAATATTCTCTGATAGCCCAAGCAACTCACACGGACACGACGATGAAGCGCACAAATCCGTGTCATGGCACTGAACAGAACACAAATGTCGACTTATGAATTCCACTAACTCAACTTTAAGGAGATATATCTCGCACTAAAACGGCCCTGTGAAAGTTTTGGCACCTGCCACAATTTAACCCTAACTAAAGCGTGCTGCACGGTTCTCACCCACAAATACTTGAGCACACCCACAAGAATTCCGCCGAAAACCGTAACAAAGGCATTTGGTTACAAATGGCGGGCCAAAACCGTTGTCCAAAAACTACGAAATCCCTTAGTTTTATACAAATGTGGCAAAAAAGTGATTGGCTTACGTACCCGTCACACTTATAGTCTTAACAAATCAAACAAGGGCATAAGCCCGATCAACCTAGAGCGGTAAAATTCATGAGTAGTTATAGTTATGCCGTCCGCGGTACGGACGGAGTTGTTGTACGTGGTCAAACAGCAGAAGCAGCAAATGGTACTGTTGCACTTCAACAAGCCTCGCAAGTCTCCCTAAACCTCTCCCCCTCCGAAGTTGCCGGTTATGTGAATGACGGCGGTGATTTGGTGATTCACTTGGTGAGCGGCGAAACCATCACGCTCGAAAACTACTTCTCTGGCGATGAGCGCGAACTGCTGCTCTCCAAAGACGGGCAAATTCAGGCGGTTGAGCTCGGCGATCCGATTAACGACCAGTATTTTGCTCAGTATGATGCCATCTCCATGACCGACAAATGGAGCGAATACGACCAATTGGCGTTCCTCGACCTAGAACGTGTTGAACCCGTGGTGGCTCCACTTGTGGCCCCGATTGCAGGTTTGGTTCCCGGTCTTCTGGGTGTTGGCGGCGCCGCAGCTGTGGCTTCCACGCTGGGTGGCGACGGGGATGACGGCACCGGAAGTGACGATGATGGCTCTGATGGCGACGACGGTTCAGATGGTGACGGAAGCGGCGATGATGGTGGGGGCGACGGCGATGATGGCGACGACGGCGATCCGGATGGGAACGACGACGACACCACAATCACGCCAACCGTAGACGACGCCGACGTGCCACGTTTGGTAGGCGGCACCGGCGACGACAGCGTGACAATCACCGGTACCGGCGCGCCGGGCTCCACTGTGACTGTGACCATCGGCGACGAAACCGGCACTGGCACGATTGGCGATGACGGCACCTACGAAGTTACTTTTGTTCCTGGCGATCTGCCAGACGACGGCGACTATGACGTCAGCGTGACCGTTGAAGACCCCGATGGCACTGTCTACGATCTGGACGGCCCTTCGGTGGATATCGACACCACCCCGCCAGACGTTTCTGTCATGGACGGCACCGTCTCCACCGGTGACATCGTGAACGAAGACGAACACACCACCGGCCATGTGATCAGCGGCACCGGCGAAGCTGGCGCGTCTCTGACCGTGGAAATCGATGGCGTCACACAGACCACCACCGTTCTGGACGATGGCACATGGTCCGTAACCTTTGACTCTTCTGAGCTGTCCACCGGCGAATACACCACCGACGTCACCATCACTTCGACGGATGATCGTGGCAACGTCACCACCGTGACTGACACGCTGGAAGTGGACACCATTGCCCCGGGCGTGGACATGGGTATTGTCGAAGGTGACAACGTCATCAACGCCGCAGAAGCCTCTGATGGGGTTGTGCTTTCCGGCACTGGCGAAGCAGGATCGTCACTCTCAATTCAGTTCGAAGGCGTGACCCAGACCGTGACCGTTGCAAGCGACGGCACTTGGTCTTCAGCTTTTGCGGCCTCTGCCATTGGCACGGGCACCTATGACAGCACCGTTTCGATCACGGCAACCGATCTTGCAGGCAACAGCCACACTGAGACCTTCACAGTTCACATCGACACCGAAGGCCATGCGACCATCACCTCTCCAATTGCAGGGGATGACATCGTGAACGCCGCTGAGGCTGCTGCCGGCGTGACACTGACCGGCACCGCAGAGGCAGGCTCGTCTGTGGCTGTAACCGTCGAAGGCGTAACCCACACTGTCACTGCCGCAGGCGATGGCAGCTGGTCGGCCACTTTTGCCGCCGGTGAAATCCCACAAGGCACCTACGAGACCACTGTGTCTGTGACTGCAACCGATCTGGCAGGCAATGTGACTTCCACCTCTGACAGCTTCCGCGTGGACACTGAAATCTCAGCCGCGATGGACGCAAGCCAGCTCGGTGGCGACAACACTGCCAACGCGAGCGAAGTGGCTGGAGGCTTCTCCCTGACCGGTACTGCCGAGCCAGGATCGTCTGTGGCTGTGACCATGGAAGGTGTGACCCACACGGTGACCACCGCCGCAAACGGCACTTGGGCAGCGACCTTCTCGGCGGATGAAATCCCACAAGGCACCTACAACAGCACGGTCTCTATCGCTGCAACCGATGCGGCTGGCAACACGGCAACCACCACAGGCACCGTGGCTGTGGACACCGAATTGGCCGCAGGCATCAATGCTGGTCAGGCTGGTGGCGACGACATCGCCAACGCCGCTGAGGTCGCAGGCGGCCTGAGCCTCACCGGCACCGCAGACGCGGGCAGCAACGTGGTTGTGCAGATCGCGGGCGCAACCCGCACCGTGACCGCCGCAGGCAACGGCACTTGGGTGGCGAACTTCACCGCCGCCGATATCCCACAAGGCGAATATGATGCCCCCGTGACCGTGACCGCAACCGATGCGGCTGGCAACACAGCCACAGCCAACTCCACAATTCATGTGGACACCGCTACCTCGATCAACGTGGACCTCTCCGCAGGTGTGTTTGCTGCGCCTGTGAATGCAGCGCAGATGCAGGGTGGCGTGGTCCTCGAAGGCACAACAGAACCAAACTCCTCAGTGGTTGTGACAGTCGACGGCGTTGTGCGCAGCACAACTTCCGACGCCTCCGGCAATTGGTTTGTAACCTATGAGAACGGCGCTCTGGCCGAAGGCACTTACACCGCCAACGCCACGCTTTCAGTGACCGATGCGGCAGGCAACACAGCCACTGCCAACGCCACTTTCGCGGTGGACACCGAGATCACCAACCCGGTGGTTCAATCGGTGACCTTCTCCGATGATGACGTGACCTCCCTGTCTCTCAGCACGGAGAACCAGGACTACGAGGTGCACGCGCTCAACCAAGACGGCTCCACTGCCGAGCTTTCCACCACTGAAGTGGCCCTGGGAGGTGACGAGTCACTCTATGTGCTCAATCCCAAAGCCTCTGACGGCACTCACTTGGTGATCGCCTCCACCGATGACGCGGGCAACCAGTCAGACACGCTTCTGGTACTGGATGACAACGTCACCAACGCAGGCACGTTGGATCATGCGGCGGCAGGCAACTTCAACATCGAAGGCATCGAACTTGACTACGCCTCTGATGCCAACCTGACCCTGACCGAAGCGCAGATCAAAGACCTGTCGGATACCTCCGACACGCTCACAATCCACGGCGGTGCGGATGACCAGATCACCGTTACCGACGCCACCAAAACCACCCAAACTGTCGACATTGAAGGCGAGGCCTATGATGTCTACACGGTGGGCAACGACGGCGTGACCCTGATCGTCGACCAAGACATCAACGTCATCATCTGATGATCGTCTGGGGCGGCCACGGGCCGCCCCACGCAAATTCAAAGCTCCGGAATACCTCAGCCAAACATGTCCCGCCGCACTCTCAAAACCAGCCTGCCCCTGCTTCTAGGTGCCACGCTTCTGAGCGGCTGCATGGCCAATATGAGCGAGCACCTGCCGGATATGAGCAAGCCCATGGGGCTGCTCAAGGGCAAACCACAAAGTGCCGAAGCCGCAGCTGAGGTCAGCAAACGCACCAGTTTTGAGCAAGACGCCGACAAAGACGCCCAAAGCGAAATTCTCAACACCCTGCTGGCCCGCCGTTCGGTTGTGCCCGCTGAAAGCACACTGGGCCATGTCGCGGACGTGGCACTGACCTCCTCACGCCGCTCTGCTGAGGCACAATTGCAAACCGCCAAACTGCGCGCTCAGGCAGAAAACAAAAACTGGTTGCCCACGCTCAGCCCGGAAATCTCGCTCAACACACTCAGCGACGTGATTGCGGGTCTGGTGTTTGAGCAAGTGCTGTTTGATCACGGCCGCAAAAAGGCCGAACGCGAATATGCGGCGGCAGATGTCGAAGTCGCGGCCGTAACTCTGTCTGAGGATCTTAACGAGCGCAGCTACACGGCTTTGGCCCTCTATATCAAAGGCTTGCGCGGCCAAGAGAAAGCGCAGGTTGGCGCACGGGGCCTCAAGCAAATGCGTCACTTTGAGCGCGTCGTGCAGGGCCGCGTCGATGGTGGCGTCTCCAACAAAGGCGACCTGCGCATGGTGCGTAGCAAAATCCAGACGCTTGAAACCAAAAGCGAAACCGCCTCCGAAAGTGCAGGCACCGCTCTGGCTGAACTCAAGGCCATGACGGGTACCGCCTTTGCCTTGCAGCCAGTGTCCTCGGTGTCTGCCCAATCTTACCCGGCAGTTGAGCCGTTGGACGTGCTGCGTGCTCGCGCCGAAGCCGAACGCTCCGTGGCGCAAGCCACAGTGGAACGCGCCGCACAATTGCCCGGCCTCAAAGCCTCGGCTCGCACCACCAACAAGGGCAACAGCGCTGGCCTGAACATTTCCAACGATGTGGGCCTCGGTCTTGGCACCGGCGCCCGCCTGAAGGCAATTGAGGCCTCCAAAGACATCGCCGCCCGTCAGGTGGATGAGGCCCGCGAGGACGGCGCGCGTGCGCGCCAACGTCTTGAAAAGAACATCCAAAGCCTGGAACGGCAGGAGCGCGAAGCCAACCAACTCGCCCGCGAAGGGCGCGACACCTATAAGCTGTTTGAGGCCCAATTCCGCGCGGGTCAGCGCTCTGTGCTGGAAGTGGTCGATGTGTACGAACAATCCGTGCTGCGCTCTCTTGACGGCGTCGATGCCAAATACGACAAGCTGCTGGCACAACTAGAGCTCGCCCGTGATCTGGGTTTGCTGGCAGACGGAGACGCAATTTGAGCGACGGGACATCAAAAGGCAAAGCGCCGGTGGTGCTCTCCATTGCTGCGGTGAAGTCCATCAAAGCCGCCAACAAAGCGCCTGCGCCCGCGCAAGCTCCCGCATCAACGCAAGTTGCTCAAATCACACCCAAAACGGTTGTCGATCCGGCGCAAAACAAGCCTGCCGCCACTCCGACGCCATCTGACGCGATCCATGATTTGGTCGAGGCCACCGCCACCCGCATCCAACACCGCGCCACACTGATCTCCACTCTGGCCTCGCTCAACGGCGTCGACGTGCCGGTCACTGACGTGGCAGAACACATGTGGACCAACGCGCCCGGTGATGTGTCGATCAAGGCGCTGTCTGGTGCCCTCGCCCACGCCGGGGTGGAGCCAAAAGCCCATCACAAAATGAAGGTCACCGCCGCCGCTTGGCCCGCTGTGGCGATGATGAACAACGGGCAGGCCATTCTGGTGCTCTCTCAGGACGAAGACACGCTCTACGTCTATGACGACAGCTGCGCCGACAACCGCGCCGAAGTGCCTGTCACCGAGTTTGAACCGTTTTTCTCCGGCACCGCCCTGCGCGCCAAGGTCTCTTTGCGCCAACTGGCTGAACGCCACGTGCCGCAAATCGCAGACGGCATGTCCGGCCATTGGTTCTGGGGGGAGTTTACAAAATACCGCCGCCACATGGGCGAGATCATGTTGGGCTCGCTGGTCGCCAACCTTCTGGCCGTGGCCGTCGCGCTGTTCTCACTACAAGTCTACGACCGCGTGATCCCGCACCAGTCGCAAGCGACCCTCTGGGTGCTGGCCGTTGGCGCGATCTTCGCGATTGGCCTCGAAGGCCTGTTAAAACTCGCCCGCGCCAAAATGAGCGACGCCGCAGGCCGCCGTATGGAACTCTCCATCCAGCACCGCCTGATGAAGCGCCTGCTAGGCATGCGGTCCGACCGCCGCCCCCTGCCCCCATCCGGCCTGTTTGCGGCAATGCGCGACTTTGGATCCGTACGCGACTTCTTCACCTCCACCACCATCTCGGTGCTGGCGGACATGCCGTTTATCTTCATCTTCCTCGCGCTTGTGGCCTCCATCGCAGGCAACCTTGTCTGGGTACTGATGTTTGGCGGCATTCTCATGGTGCTCCCGGCGTATGTCTTGCAAAAACGCATGATCAATCTTTCGCGCGAAACTCAGGGTGCGTCAGCCAAAGTCGGCCGCCTGCTGCAAGAGGTCATCACCGAACTCGACACCGTGAAAACCCAACGTGGCGAAGACCGCGTGCTGCGCCTCTGGGACGAACTCAACGCTGTTTCCTCCCATTCCAGTGCCGAACAACGCCGCCTCAGCTCCGCCTTGACCTACTGGTCTCAGGGCGTGCAGCAGATGACCTATATCGCCACCGTGGTGATTGGCACCTACCTCGTATTTGCTGGCGAATTCACCGTTGGCACCATCATTGCTTGCGGCATCCTCACTTCGCGCACTCTAGCACCTCTGACCCAATTTGCCGGCACTCTGGCGCGTTGGTCCAACGTCAAAGGCGCACTGGAAAGCCTTGATGCCATTGCCCTTTCTGAGCAAGAGAAAGACGGCGAACGCAAATACCTGCGCCGCGAGAAACTCGAAGGCCAGTTTGAACTGCGCGAGTTGTCCTTTGCCTATGACGAGGACAGCGGCGCCTCACTCGACGTGCCCGGCGTGGTCATCAAACCAGGGCAACGCGTCACCATTCTCGGCGCCAACGGCTCCGGCAAATCCACCTTGCTGAAACTCATGGCCGGTCTCTACGGCCCGACCAAAGGCCGCGTCCTGCTGGATGGCACCGACATGGGCCAGATCGACCAGCGCGACATCCGCCGCAACATTGGCTACCTCAGCCAGGACGTCCGCCTGTTCGCGGGCTCCCTGCGTGACAACCTTAATCTGACACAGCTCGAACGTGACGATGACCGCCTGATGGACGCACTCGATTTTGCGGGCCTCGGCCCCTTCCTGCGTAACCACCCGCAGGGGCTGGACCTGCAAATCCGCGACGGCGGCGAAGGCCTGTCGATCGGCCAACGCCAATCCATCGGCTGGGCCCGCCTCTGGCTGCAAAACCCCAGCATCGTGCTGCTGGATGAACCCACCGCCGCGCTTGACCAGACCCTCGAACGCACCTTGGTCAGCCGCCTCTCAACTTGGCTCGAAGGCCGCACCGCGCTCATCGCCACACACCGCACGCCAATCCTCGCGCTCTCCACCCGCACGTTGATCCTGCAAAACGGCCGCCTTGTGGTCGATGGCCCCCGCGAACAAGTCCTCGCCCACCTCGCCGAAGGCGCCAACGGATGACCACATCCGAATTTGACAATGAAACCGGCCTCGACGAGCAACTCAAAGCCTCCCGCCTGACCATCCGCCTGATTGCCATCGCAGTTGGGCTGTTTGTCATCTGGGCCGCCTTTGCCTGGGTCGACGAAATTGTACGCGCAGACGGCCAGGTGGTCTCCTCCTCCCGCTCCCAATCGGTGCAAAACCTCGAAGGCGGCATCCTCGCCGATCTCGCCGTGAAACAAGGTGACCTTGTTGAATCCGGCCAAATCCTCGCCACCCTCAGCGACACCCGCTTCCGCTCCGCCTTTGACGATCTGCAAGACCAGATCGACGCGCTGGAGCTGCGCCGCCTGCGTCTTGAGGCCGAGATCGACGGTCAGTTCGCATTTGATGTGCCTGAAGCCCTCGCCACCCGCGCCCCGCGCATTCTGGCCTCCGAAAAAGCCCTGATCGAGGCCCGCCAAACCGACATCGACAGCCGCCGCGAAGGCGCGTTCACTCAGCTCGAACAGGCGCAAGAGGAACTCTCCAACATGGAGCGGCTCTATAAGAAAGAGTTTGTCGCCCTTCTGGAGGTCAACAAGGCCCGCGAAAAGGCCTCTGAGGCTGAGATCCGCTACATGGACATACTCACACAAGCTGAACTGGCGCTCGCGGAAGAATACTCCGAGACCCTCAAAGAGATCACCTCCTTGCGCCAGGAAATGCGCCTCGCACAGGACCAACTCTCCCGAACCGTGATCACCGCGCCTATGCGGGGCATCGTCAACAACCTCGCCGTGACCACCATCGGCGGCGTTGTGCGCCCTGGCGAAGAAATCTTTGAGATCATCCCCTTGGGCGAAGAACTGTTTGTCGAGGCCCAAGTGCGCCCGGAAAACATCGCCAACGTCGAGCCGGGCCAAGACGCCTCTATCAAGCTCTCCGCCTATGACTACACCATCTATGGCTCGCTCAAGGGCAAGGTGGATTTCATCTCCGCTGACACCTTTGAAGACGAGCGCGACCCGTCCGCGCCGCCTTACTACAAGGTCACCGTAAACGTGAACGCGGATGCATTGACCGAGCGCCAAAAAGCCATCGAGATCCGCCCTGGCATGCGCGCCACAATCGAACTGCACACCGGCTCCAAAACCGTCCTGCGCTACCTGATGAAGCCGCTCTACAAAAGCAAAGAAGCGTTTCGCGAGCCTTAGGGTGAACCACAAGACCTAGGCATAGGTCTGGTATGCGGACGAAGCTGCTGGTGATTTTGATAACAACATTGACCGCTCCCAGCCCAAAGCGGAAGCGATACAGGCTTCAATGTCGCCGAGGCCTGTATTACACTTTAGGGCTTTTTCAGTGGCAGGCGGGGCGGGTGCCAGGCAGCAACACCTTATCGATCACATGGATCACACCATTGTCGGCCTCGATATTTGCGATAATCACGTTGGCGAGTTCGCCAGTGCCATCTGCGATCGACACGCCAGACGAGGTTTTAGTGATGCACAATCGCTCCGAATCTAAAACTGGCTTGAAGTAGTTCGAACCGCTCGGGATCATCTCGGCGCTCAGCTTGCGGTCATCGACATGGTAGAAGAGCACATTGGTCAGCTGGGCTTTGTTCTCAGTCTTAAGGAGCGTTTCCACAGTACCCTCAGGCAGCACAGCAAAAGCGTCGTTCACGGGCGCATATACAGTGAATGGACCGGGGCCCTGCAGTGTCTCAACCAGACCAGCAGCACTGACGGCGGCCACAAGGGTCGAGAAACGCTCAGCGCCCGATGCGATTTCAACGATGTCACCAGCGCTCGCGGCGGAACTCAGTGTCATGGCTGCGGCCGCGGCTGCGGTGAATTTGCGGATGGTTTTCATTTCAATGCCTTACCTTTGTATTATTCACGCTCATTTGAGTGTGGAGAAGTACGCACCCGCGGCCGAACTCAGATTTGCCCTTCACACCAACGTGAGAATTCGACCTTAGAAGCACTGATTTGCATCAATAATCAGCGTATTCTGAATACTTTCCTTGGAAATGTTACAGACGCCACCCAAAAATGCCCTTCCCGCATCCTCAAGCGTCGTTTTCGAATTTTGCGTCACTGCAGTTGGAGCTTTCAACTCATCGCGTCAAACAGGCAGAAGGTTAGTTGAAATATACGAAAGGTTATATGTAATAGTCTTCATACCTCCCAGCTCATTTGTATAGATAGGTTAGCCGTTGTTGCAGCAACGGGAGGTCCTTCAGTGGCGCGAGTTAGAAGACGATCCGGAATACTTTGCGGCATAATTCAAAGAGTTCGTGTTTACATTTTTTTGGGCATGCTATTTGTCTTATTGCTGGCTGAAACCATACTTGTACAAAACAGCTACAACGTAGCATATAAACGTGCGTTAGCTAATGCAGAGCAATCACATCTAGTAATCGCTGAGAACCTTGCTTCGACGTTGGAACGCTACGCAGTTGATGTTCGGGCAACTTTTGACTTTGTGATGGCGAACGAAGCCCTCTCATTCACTCCAGGCTCGATGGATGCATTGCTGGATTCATACCATTTTAGAATGCTATCAGTTTTCAATTTCGAACAAAGCTCTGTCGACATTTTATATTCCAGAGAATTCGATGCCCCACCACAGGAAATTGTAGCCAGTCTTCGCGAGATTGCCGTTCGCGACAGTTCAAACTTTTCAGGTGTCCAGCAGTCGCCCTTTGGTCCTGTTATCTACATAGCTCGCGTGTCAGTATCAGGAGCTCTATTGGTCGGAGCCATCGACACGGGTTTCGTGATTTCGCAACAATCTGAAATTGCATTTGGAGAGCGCGGTCATGCTATGATTGTGGACAGCAAGGGTCGAGTTCTAGCACATCCGAAGCAAGATTGGGTTGAAACGTCTAAAGACGTAACTGGACTTGAGGTCGTGCAACGAATGACATCAGGACAAACCGGAGCAATGCAATTCTATGCTCCACCATTGAAGGCCGACGTCATTGCCGGCTTCACATTCGTTCCATCCACGGGTTGGGGAGCGATGGTACCGCAGCCCGTTTCCGAGCTTGAAGAAGCTGCGAAAATGGAAGCTAATGAGCTTCTGGAAAAACTGCTACTGCTCCTTTTATTTGCAGCTTTGGTCAGCTGGTTGCTATCGGGTCTGATTGCGCGACCTATCCAATCTATATCTAAAGCTGTTACGAAAGTTCGCAGCGGCGACCTGGCGGCGCGAGTACCCGAATTCAAATGTTTGACGCCGAAAGAACTGGTAAATCTTCGATTTGTTTTCAATGGCTTGTTGGACAATTGGTCCGACAATCGAGTGTTGCTGGAGAGTTCCCTGGAAGCTGCCAAGGAAGCCAATAGACGAAAGTCGCAATCTATTTCGGTGCTTAGTCATGAGATGCGTACGCCGTTGAATGGCGTCATCGGAGCTGTCGACCTACTGGAGCGGACTGAATTAACCGACTTACAAAAGAAATACCTTGGCTACGTGAGCACCTCTTCAAATACACTTCTTAAGCACGTCAATGACGTACTAAAAGTGAGCAAGCTCGACAGCAGCAAAGTCATACTCGAGAAGGAATTAGTCAACCTTAGAGACCTGATGAGTGATATAGTTCAAGAAAATTCCGCACAAATCGAGCAGTCTGGCGGTCAGATCACACTCACATTCGCACCAAATACTCCAATTAACGTAGAGACCGACCGAAGGCTGTTAAAGACAATAGTCGCAAACCTCGTCGGCAATGCAGTGAAGTTTGCAGCAGGCGAGAAAATCAGCATTTCAGTGGAGCAAGTTTCGATTGGAACTCTCGAGTTTACAATTAAAGATAGCGGTCCAGGAATCCAATCATCTGATTTTGAAAGTGTCTTTGAACCATTTACAGTGCTTGACGCATCCTATGGCCGCCACTCTGAAGGCACCGGTCTTGGGTTGAGCATTGTAGCAACGTCTGTCGAGGCATTGGACGGTCAGATAGAGTTGCACAGCGAGTTTGGCAACGGGTGTGAGTTCCGCGTACAAATTCCAGTTGATCTCCCGGATAGCTGCAACGAGGTTACCACCCGCGACAGTCTAGAAGCCCCTTCTTTGCGTAATGATCCTGAACTCATCAAAAACAAGGAACGTAAAAAAGTTCTTGTAGTCGATGACAACAAAATTAATCGCCTGCTACTTACGGACATGCTTCAAGGATTGGGGCACTCAGTTTCTGAGGCTGAAGACGGTTCGATTGCACTTGAGGCGGCAATGGATGAGCGTTTTGACCTGATTTTGATGGATATCAGTATGCCGTACATCGACGGTACCGAGGTCTCCAGAAGACTGCGAGAAAGTGACGGACCTAATCGCAGAACAAAAATTATCGCTCAAACCGCTCATGCCAGCCCGAAGGACCAAGAAAAGATTTTTTCCTCTGGGATGCAGGGTGTTTTAACCAAACCCATCTCAATTGAAGCGCTTCGGTCAACCTTAGCTACCTTGGCAGAAAAAGAGAAATTTTTCACTTTCGATAACGAAGCATACCGATCCGTGTTTGAAACGGAAAAGCTTAAAGGCCTGGTTCGAGCAAACGGCGTTGGACCAACTGACCTAGTTCTAGATGAACTGTTGGATGAAGCCACTTCTATCATTCTTAGGCTGAAATCCTGCGACGCGTCACATTTTAGGGAGAAGGCTTTGAAAACCCGTGTCCACAACGCAGCTGGTGCCAGCGCCTTCCTGGGCGCTAAGGCATTGCACAGAAGTTTTAGAAAAATCGAAGATAGTCTGAAGCGCGGAAAATTGAGTTCCTCTAGCGATTTGCTTGACACTGCGGAGCGTTCGCTAGTCGAAACACGTTATGTCGCATCCAATTTAATGTCTCAATTGAGACAAGCGTAATGACGACGTCCTAGTTGCGTTGCGCTCATTGAATTGACGTATGCAGGGGATGACCACCGGAAATCTCCAATAGCCCCTCTTTTGACACGGCCGCGGCGCACAGTCGTCAGGAGATATTCAGCATTTAAGGACAGGAACTTAAGCGCACGCCTGCTTTGAGAGAACGGCACTTTTTTGCAAGCCCCTCTTCCTGAGTATTGCAGCCGTTGGTAAGTACTGAGGTATCGGCTTCGGCTGACTTGGGTCTCTGAACATCTGCTTTCGGGAAACTGGTCACTGAGTGTCGCGCCTGCAGTATGGTCGCCGTCGCATTTTTTGCAAATGTCCAGAAAGGGCCGTTCAAAGCACTTTGCAAAGTCCGTTTTCTGCGCATTGCTGCCGCTCGTGCCCCGCGCAGCATCGGTCAAAGTGGGCTCTAAGCCGCCTTGCGGCGCTGCGGCAGCATGTTTGCAGCGAGATCGAGCCCAACAACGGTTGCCCGACGGCAGGTGTCAGCCCAAAGCGGAACCATATAGGTCGCAATGAGCCGTCAATGCTGCATCAGCAACATTTGATCACAAGTTTCCCGAAACCGGACATTCAGCGGATCAATTGTTTACCTCGACTGCGCTTGTGGCAGCAATGCGCAGATAGCGTGCTTTGCAAAGTCAAGTGGACGGCCCTTTGCGGGCGTTGTTTATTTGATAATCAGAGGCCGGATTGTTCGCGAAAGCGCCACCTGGTTGACGCGGGCGTGGGCAGTACTTTACTCGGTGGCGCGACTTGTATGGCTTGTGGGCATTACGAGAGACTAGCCTAGAAGCAACGCACATTTTGTAGGGGCCGCTTGCCGCACCGTGGACGACATCGCTAGAACACAGCGACATTTTTGACACGCGCACCTTTGATGGGAGAGATCACAATTTCAACAGGCGCTCGGTTTCCAAAGTGGGATAGGCTGCTTCTCAATCTGGCTGAACGAACGTCGACAGGCACAGAGTTGCGGCGCCCAAGATAGACTTTGGCAGTTGATCCATTGTCGAAGCGCACCTCCAAGTTAAAACTCTGTTTTGCGATGTCCTCGGCCTCTATTTCGATACCGGAAGTCGCCACGCCTTCTGCAAGTTTAACCAGAGTTGTCTGAGGTTGCTGTTGCAAGTCTGCGGCTTTGATTGGTGCGCGACTCTCGCTGAGGGCGCCTAGCAATTGGCGCAAAAAGGATTGGGAATTGAAGCTTTCAGTATAGGGCAGTTCCCACACCACGAGGTCGTGGTCTTTGCGATCCAATGCGCCGGAGATCACATACGCCTCAATGGCACCAATTGGGCCTCCGCCTGACACGGAGAAGTTCTCAACATCAGCATCAAATGCGCGGGCCATCGCGTCCGCGACCCTGTAGTGGTCTCGTTTGTAACGATTGGAAAAACTGCTCCCGAGAAGGGCAATTGCGGGGGCGTCCGAGGGATCGTCTAGAAGGCCGCCACTTCGAGACAGGTTGAAGGTCTCCGACGTTTCTGGGGGCAAGTCTGTTCCACAAGCTTTGTGAACAACTTCGGCAAGGGACCCTTCTTCCTGTATCACGCCCGACGCCTCAAGTTCTCGGAAGGTCAGCTCTCCATCATTGGCAAAGAGATCAGGTGCTTGCGCGTTCACGGTGTGTGCGAGAGCAGTGGCACTCACGGCACTTCCGACGGCGGTCCAATGCGTGTCGCGCCGAAAATAGAAATGGTCCTTGATGTCTGGGGCGGCCAGAGCCACATCCGACAGGTTTGGCACAATGGCGCCTGTGCTTGCGAGCTGCTCGATCATCTTGTCAAAAGACGAGCGTGCGTCTGCCACGCTGTAAAGGTACTGCCCCATGGCCGCATCAAGGCTGTCTTGCCCGGCGATAACGGGTCGGGGCGGCGCGACCACAATGGCCAGAGGCATGTCACGCGCCACAAATTCGTCAACGATAGCCTGGACCAGTCTTAGTGAGGAGGACTTCATCTCGTAGCGGTCTTTCAACTGATCCTGCGTGAAGATCCAGCCACCAGCTTGATCGCTGTAGATTGGGGCTATCTTTGCGTACTTTTTGGGAAGGGCCTCTCGGTTGCGAAGATCTGCGCAATAGGGGGCGGATTGCGCGGCAGAGCCTAGAACAAGGCTCGCGATCAATGGGATGCGATATTTCATGGGAGCTTTCTCCGGCTGGTCAAAAAACGTTCAGGGATCTCCCAGACAACGATGGACGGGAGGGATGAAAGGTTGGAGCGGTCCTCTAGGAACGCATCCATAGGTTTGAAGGGGCCTTGGCCAACGCGGCTGAGATTAAGAACGTCGGCCTGCAGAGCCTGCTTCAGGTAGCCTTCGAAGTGGAACTCTGCCTTGGCCGAGTAACTCGTGCCTATGAGGGCAACGGGGATATCGGCGGCGCCAAATAGTCCACCGGATGAGGTCACGTTGGTTTCGAACGTGTTAATGAATTCGGCTGCGGGACCTACACGATCCCGATAGCGACCGGTCGCGACAAACGGCAACAAGTCACCGTCAAACGGCGCCGCGCCTTTTGCAATGATGTTAACTTGAGCCTCCGGTAGCGTTATGTCTCCCAGTGACTTGGCGATGGTTGCCGCGGCGCTTTGCGCGCCTTCCGGGCTCCAGTGCGTGTCTGTGCGCATGAAGCTGCCTTCAAACCGAAGGGCTTCGCGCAGATCAATCTCGATCAACTCGGCTTCCCGGATCGCAGCCAGGGCCGCGTCATAGCGGGCTTCGTACCCTTCAGATCGCCCGCGCTTGAGCCGGTGTGCGTGCATGCGCGCCTTGTCGGGAATGATCACAGGGACGAGCGTTATGCCGTCCGCCGCCAACGCGTCGATGACCTGCGCCAACTCGGTTGCGAGATTGTTGGGGTTGTCCGGCTCGATAAATTCCTCGGCGGTGAAAAGCCAGCCGCCGTAACCAGCAACCGCCCCGGTTGCGGGCTCACGAAAGAACACCCATTTGGCCGCAGACCACAGCGCCACCGCGCTTTCATGGGCCGGGACAGAGGTTTCAAAACGGTCCTCATAACCCCTTTGATAGGTGCCGTTTGCCCATCCCTTTGAGGGGTCGCCCGTATCGGTGTGCGAAAACGCTGTGACCGAGAGTCCAGCCAGAAGTGCGGCGATCCCGAGTGTGCAAAGGCTGTCCAACGAAGCTTGCATATGATTGCTCCCTAAAACTGAAAGTAGAGGAAAGGGCTGTTCGTGCGCGCCTGCAGAGCGACAAAACAGAGGATCGACAGCAAGGCGGATTGCAGCGCTGGTGACAGTGCCAGCCTGGGAAGCGCCAGACGCGGCCCGAGGGACATGGCGGCCCCTATCAGCAGAAAACACAGTTCCGTTGTGGTGGTGAGCGTGACCAACTCCGGTCGCATTGCGATGCCATGTGCGCCCACCATGCCGGCATACATTGCCTCGGCGTCGGCAAGCGTTTCTGCGCGGAACACAACCCAGCCAAGCATGACACACACCATGGTCAGCGGCCACGCAATGGCCTTTGGCCACACCGTTTCTCGGTGTTTCGCACCCAAGGCCCGCTCAATTGCCATAAGGCCGCCGTGCCAAATGCCCCAGATCACAAAGGTCCAATTGGCGCCGTGCCAAATCCCCCCTAGAACCATTGTCAAAAGCAGGTTGCGATAGGTTTTGATCTTGCCGCGTCTGTTGCCGCCCAATGGGACATAGAGGTAATCACGCAACCAACTGGACAGGCTGATGTGCCAGCGGCGCCAGAACTCGGTGATCGACCGGCTGACATAGGGCGCGTTGAAGTTTTCCGGGAAGTGGAACCCAATCATCAGTCCCAAGCCAATCGCCATGGCCGAATAGCCTGCAAAGTCAAACAGCAGTTGGATGGAGTACGCAGCAGCCCCAAGCCAAGCTTCGGCCATGGTTGGGGCAGACAAAGCGAACATCCTGTCGGCGAGCGGCGCGACGCTGTCTGCCACTAGCAGCTTCATCGCCAGCCCTTGTAGAAACCTGCGAAGGCCTTTGGAGAAAAGCGACAGAGAGTGGGTGCGGTGCTCAAACTGATGCGCGAGATCTTTGTAGCGCAATACCGGCCCCGCAATCAGCTGCGGGAACAGGGAAGAGAACGCGAGAAAGTCCGAGAGTTTCCTAGCGGCAGGCGCATCGCCGCGCGCCACATCAATCACATAGCTGATGGATTGAAACGCCAGGAACGACAGCCCGATTGGCAGGATGATCTCCGGCACAATCAGGGCATCCCCGCCAAGTGCCGTATTCAGGTTGCCGAGCAGAAAGGTTGTGTATTTGAACCAACAGAGGACGGCGAGGTTAAAGGTAACCCCAAGCCTGACCGCCCATGCCTTTGTTCTGGGGCTTTTGGTTTTTGATGCGACGTGGCCCGCAAGGTAGCTGCCACCAGCGATGGCGTAGAGCACGACAAGGGCATCGGCGCGCCACCAGGTATAAAACAACGTTGAGGCCAGCAGGATTAGCCAGTTCCTAAGAGTTCTTGGCAGAGCATAATAGGCCGCCAGAAAGCAAGGCAAGAAACCGAAGACGAAGATGGGGGTTGAGAACACCATTCCATCATCCCCCGATATTTGGACCGAACCGGTTCTCTATGAGGTCCGCTCCGTCGGGGCGCGCCACAAACGTGATGGTCTGTCCTCTTCGCAGTTGAACATCGAAACGCCCCAGAACGGCCCCTGAAGAGGTAACAACCGAAAGTGTGGCGGCGACAGGATTGACGGTCCTGCTACCAGCGCTGTTGATGTCAGTGGTGCCGATGACGTCGATGTTTTGATCTGATAGAACAAGCCGCGCGTGCTCATCGGTAAGGTTTAGCAGCGTCAAAAGTACTTTTGATCTGTCTCCTCGATCTGGCTCTCGAATGACATGGACATTGCCTTTAGCATCAACGGCTGCCGTGTAAAACGATCCTACGAGTCCACCATCGGTCAGAGCGGCAGAGACTGGATAAAAGACGTCACCGGGCTCTTCAGGCATTCGAATGCCCAGTACTCTCGGCGCGGTTTCTTCCTCAATCCATCGAACAAAGACCGCGTCCTCGGGGGGGGGGGCGTCATAGAGTTCATTGTCGGCCGCCCAGACAGAACTTGGCGGGATAGAAACCGCAAAAATTAGAAACGCGGCAATTCTTGATCGGTGCATCGGCATACTCCCTTTGGAAAAGGTGTATCGATACGTTGATACCTATCAGGACTAGCAAATGGTTAGTCGCCTGTGTCCAAAGGTTATCACGCTCCTCTTTGGGAACTGAGCTGGCAAAATCTTGGACGAGCTAGAACCGGCATATGGGCGTGCAGAAGCTTTTGTCTTTAAACGAGAGCAAACAGCGGCCAAGGGGCAGTCTAGATTTTCGCAAACGAGATTCTGGCAGTGCGGATGTTGAAGCAAAAAGCAGCGAAGGTCTGCTATACGCCTTCCGCACAGATCGATCATGTCCACTTTGAGCCGACACCAGCAGTTGACCACCTTGCTTCGCACGCAGTTTCGCTGCGGACACGCTACCGCGCTGCCGCATGGCGGTTTAGAGCTCAGAGCAGACATGGCCAGATTGCCAATCGTGCGACCGCAGAAAAATGGCCGCCACAAACAACCCGGACAACGCGCCGCGCTGCAGCTAGAAAAGCGGTCGTTCGTTGTGGCTGCAGCGAGTTTCAAAGTGTCTATGACCGAGTTGCGGGACAAAGTGAGCCTTCGCTGCGTGTGGGGCAACGGCAGCTTTCGATCAAACGCGGCTTGCTATGGGCTGCCCAAAACCGTCTATATTGCTTTGTCTGCAGGCATACCAGTTCTGCTTGTCGACTCGGTAAGCTGCTGCAAAGGCTAATTGATAGGTAGGTACTTTGACCAAACGCATTCGAAGAATACTCGCAATTTCACTGCTGATTTTGTTGCTCGTCTTCTTGATCGCGAGGTGCGTACCAGAGAAAGAATTAGACCTAGCAAGCAAGATAACACCGGTACAATGGATCAGTGAAGATGAGTTGCTTATACGATTGGACAACGAGTATTTTCTCTACGATCCGAACGGCAACCTAATTCCCTCAAAGTTTGACGCAGCAGGGGGAGGAATTGAAAATCCGTTAGGCATTCAAGTGGCCCCCAGAAGCTCCAATCAGATTTGTTCTGAGGAGGTGCATAGCGGTGAAATACACCTAAGAACGGACCAGTATGTCGAGATTAACGGAGACAAACACCGAGTTCGAAAGCCATGGTTGAGAGGACGCTTTGTTGGCTTTAATCAAGGATTTCCAAAGGGCGAATACCTTGATTTTTATACTTACTTGCACATGGGAAAAGTTGGATTGGTAACGTTTGCGAATGCCTCAGTGCAAAAAATCGAGCTACCACTCCAGAATGATGACAACTTATCATCGCCTGTTTTGAAGCGGGATAGTGTTACAGGTCAGTTTTTTGCCTTCCAAACGATGTGCCTTCGTGACGATCCTGATGGCACTTGCACCCGAACGGCGTGGTGGCTGGACGCTGATTTACAGGTGCTTTCTAGTTTCCTCCTGCCAAACGATGACCCGTTGTTCGTCAAGGAGAAGCTCGCTTGTTTTTCATGCGGGTGCGGGTGTTACACTCAGGAAGATGTCTATGTCGTGAACGGTGAAGCGTTTTTTCTATATTCAGGCTTTCCGCTGCCAACATCACAGCGTGGTTTGTACCGAGTTGCAGACGTTGGTGAGGGCAGAACAGAATGGGTTCACGAGATCAAAGGACGAATTGAGCCGCCGTTGGCTTTCTCTCCATCAGGGTGCAAAGTTGCGTATTTTCGTGTCTCACGATTTGGTGACAGCCTGCAGTTCAGAAATCTGTGCCAATGATCCAGCGCGGAAAGAACGCCGACATTCATACAATGCGCAGCATCAAGTAAAAAGGGCTCAAATGCGACTTTAGCTGCAATCGGCCTGAATGTTCGCTTCAGAGAACCGCAGAGTCTTTGCAAAGCCCACTTCCTGCGCTTAGCCGACCGTGGGAGCCTACACGCCATCACACTCTCCTCGACCACTTTTCCGTACTAAGTCAGCTTCAGCATTGCCTAAAGGGTGGGCACTGCCACCGCGCGATCGCCCAACAACAAATCGGTTTTTCTCGAGTGTTTCCAAGCAAAAACGCACGGGTTCGAATTGGCCTAATGTCCAAGAGTTGTATCTGGCACCGGGCTCACTTAAATCGTCTGTGCAATTTGAAACTGGAGATGAAATTCATGTCTGAGACCCTCGAGAAAGAAATGTTTTCCTTTCAGACCGAAGTTGGTCAACTTTTGGAAATTGTCGCTGGATCGCTCTATTCCAACCGCGAAGTTTTCCTACGTGAGCTGGTCTCCAATGCGTCAGACGCTTGCGACAAGCTACGCTATGCGGCGCTGACAGAAACCGGCCTGGCTTCGGCCGACGATTTGGCAGTCACACTTGAGATTGACAGCACCTCCAAGACTTTGTCGATCGCGGACAATGGTGTTGGCATGAACCATGCTGATCTCTTGGAAACCCTTGGCACGATTGCCAAGTCTGGCACAGGCGCATTTATCGAAGCGCTCAAGGCCGAGGAAAAGGATCGGCTTGGACTGATCGGTCAGTTTGGCGTTGGGTTCTATTCGGCCTTTATGGTGGCCTCGAAAGTGGATGTTGTGACCCGAAAAGCCGGTGAGGTCGAAGCCTGGCTCTGGTCCTCTGATGGCAAAGGCGCTTTCTCCATTGAACCCACAGTGAGAGAGACCAACGGCACCACCGTGACCCTTCACCTAAAAGCCGATGCCAAAGAGTTCGCTGAGGAAGCCCGGGTCAAACACATCATCAAGACTTACTCAGAGCACATCAGCTTTCCGATCAAACTTGGAGACGAGACGCTGAACGCGGCCGAGGCCCTCTGGGCCCGCCCTGCCAAAGATATCAGCGAAGAGCAATATGCCGATTTTTACCGTCATAGTTCACACGCATATGATGCGCCTTGGCATGTGATGCATAACAAGGTCGAAGGCTCACTTAATCACACCAGCCTGCTGTTTGTGCCCGGCACCCCACCTTTTGATCTTTTTGATGCAGAACGCAAAAGCCATGTGCAACTTTACGTGAACCGCGTCTTTATCTCTGAAACCACCACAGATTTGATCCCGGCCTATCTGCGCTTTTTGCGCGGGGCTGTGGACAGTCAAGACTTGTCGCTAAACGTTTCGCGGGAAATGCTGCAAACCAATCCGAAACTTGCGAAAATCAAGACGCAAGTGTCGAAAAAGGTCCTGAGCGAGCTGAAGAAAAAGGCGACCAAGGCAGCGGATGACTACGCGCAATTCTGGGGCAACTTTGGCGCGGTTTTGAAAGAGGGGCTCGTCGAAGATGCCTCTTTGCGGGATCGCATTCTGGAACTGTGCCGCTTTGATACAACTGGTGGCGACACGCTCACCAGCCTGTCGGATTATGTTGAGCGCATGAAAGATGGCCAGGAGGCGATCTATTACATTGCGGGCGAAGATAGGGCCCAATTGGCCAAGTCTCCCCATCTTGAGGGATTCAAAGCCAAAGATGTCGAGGTGCTACTACTGTCTGATCATGTTGATGAATTCTGGCTGCAGCACATCACAGAATTCGACGGCATGCCGTTCCAATCCATCACCCGTGGTACGGCGGATCTCGATCAAGTCAAGGCAGACGAGAAACAAGACAGTCAGGACAAACCGAAAGAGGCCGATCTGTCTGCGCTCATTGCGGTGATCAAGGTCGAGTTGGGTGATGCTGTGAAAGACGTGCGCCCATCCAAGCGTTTGACCGACAGCCCCGTTTGCCTCATCGCGGACGATGGCGATATGGACGTGAATCTCGAGCGATTGCTGAAACGCCACGGTCAGTTGCAGGACGGTGCGCCGCGTGTGTTGGAGCTAAACCCAACCCACGCGACCATTGCCACGCTGGCGGAGCGCGCAAAGCTGGAAGGTGCCAGCTCTGATGAACTCTTGAGTGATGCTGCCCACATCCTGTTCGATCAGGCACGGATAATCGAAGGCGAAACACCAAAGGATCCATCTGATTTTGCCCGTCGTTTAGGGGGACTTATGGCCCAAGCTTTTGGCGTTTGATTACAGTCATACAAAATAACAGCAGAGGCGTGACATCGCCTCTGCCTTCTCAATGCAGAACTATTCCGTTGGTGGCCGATAGTCGCGTAACAGGCCGCGAAGGCATGACCTTCTTCGGAAAACAACGGTGCCGCAATCGGCCCATTGCCGGCATTCATCAGGTGCGACTTGGCCGCAGTGCAGCTTCACCAAACCAGACATTCGGGCATTGAACAGCATTTTGGGAGGGTGAAGGTCAGCAATGCGGATCAAACCTGCCATCCGGAACGTGAATTGCGACAGCTGCTTTACGGGATGTGATGCTGTTTCGACTGTCGCGAACAGACGAGTCGCCAGAGGTTCCACTAACTCAGCACAAGTTCCGACTGCCCAATAGCATCGGTTAGCCGGTCCGCTGCGAAATCCACAAACGACCGCACTTTTGGGGCGACGATTTTGCTTTGCGGATACACAAGATGGATAGGCTCCGCAGGCGGCAAGTAATCGACCAGCACAGGCGCAAGCTGGCCGGAACGGATTTCGTCGGCGACCATGTATGACAAGGCCATTGTTATCCCCTCACCAGCGGTCGCGGCCGTCAGTGCCGTGGTTGCATCATTCACTTCAAACCGGGGATGCAATTGGACGTGCCCCCGTGATTTGCCGTGCTTGTAATGCCAGTCATGGATCGACATGATCCCGGTGAACCCGATGATCGAATGCAGCTTTAGTTCCGATGGATCATTCGGAGTACCGCGGCGATCCAGATATTCCGGGCTGGCGACAAAAAGACGACGTACAACGCCCAGACGTTTTGCCATGAGGTTGGAATCCGGCAATTCACCAATTCTTATCGCGACATCAATTCCTTCTTCGACAATGTTCGTCACGCGGTCGACCGCGACCAATGACACTGAAATCCGTGGATGCGAAGCGAGGAAAGATCGAATGACTGGCGCGGCGATCATTCGGCTGAAGGCCAACGACGCCGAAACAGTCAAATGACCCTGCGCCACGCCTTCTTCGCCGACCGCCAGTTTTTCGGCTGACTCGATCTCGGCAAGGAGCTGGCGGGCTGCGATCAAAAACCGCGCTCCAGCATCAGTAAGTGTCAATTGACGGGTGGATCGCGTCAGCAACTGAACGCCCAGCCTTTCTTCCAGTGCATTCATTGCCCGCGTTACAGCCGGTGGCGATATGCGAAGCCGGTTGGCGGCCTGCACAAAACTGCCGGTGTCATTGATGGCAGCAAAAACCTCCATTTGCTGGATGCGATCCATTTATTCCACTTTTTGCAATAATGAATTCACAATTATCACCATTCTTCCACCATTGGAAGGTCGTTATCTGTTGCTCACACGCCGCAGCAACGCTCACTGAAACGCGGCCCAAATCGAAGGATACAGAAATGAGAATGAACTCGATCAAGCCGACCCTTTTGTCTGGCCTCGTCGCATTGGCGCTTTCAGTGCCGCACGCAACAGCAACCTTCGCAGAGGAAACGGCTACGTCACCCGCTGCACTTAGTGCGATTGGCCAAGACGCGGTTCGCTACAACACTGTTAACATTGACGGGCAGGAAATCTTCTACCGCGAAGCCGGAAATGAAAATGCGCCTACTTTGCTGTTGTTGCACGGCTTCCCGACATCTTCACAACAGTATCGCAATCTCATTCCCGAACTGGCAAGCGACTATCACGTGATCGCACCGGACTATCCCGGATTTGGGCGCAGCGCGATGCCAGACCCCAGCGAATTTGAATACAGCTTTGCCAACTATGCATCTCTGATGGACGGGTTTACCGATACCTTGGAGCTGAGTTCCTACAGCCTTTACGTGATGGATTACGGCGCGCCCATAGGATACCGCCTGGCCCTGAAAGAACCACAGGCAATCGAGGCGCTGATCATTCAAAATGGCAACGCCTATGAAGAAGGCCTATTGGAGTTCTGGGATGTGTTTCGCACCTACTGGACTGACGCGACCGATGAAAATCGTGAGCCCTTACGCGGCTTCCTGAATGTCAGCGCAACCGAATGGCAGTACACCCATGGGGTGCCCGACACCCACCTAAGCCGTGTCAGCCCTGATGCGTGGATGCTGGATCAAACGTATCTTGATCGGCCCGGAAACCAGGAAATCCAACTGGACCTGTTTTATGATTACCGCACAAACGTCGATCTCTATCCGGATTTCCAGGAATTCTTCCGAGCCTATCAACCTCCCACGTTGATCGTTTGGGGCGAGAACGACCAAATCTTCCCAGCCGAAGGGGCGACACCGTACCTGCGTGATCTACCGAATGCGGAACTGCATCTGATTGACGCCGGTCACTTCATCCTTGAATCCCACGGCCCTGAGGTTGCGGCAACCATCCGGACATTCCTGTCCAAGAACAAGACCAACTAAGCCAATTCGGTGCAGGGGCCACCCTGCACCGTTTCGCCAGCCCAAATGATCCGCGCCCAACCAAAAGTGAGCGCAATCCTTGGTGGCTGTTTGTCCAGCCGGGAGTGTTTGATCTCGGCCTGCAACATCTGCAACTCAAAAAGGGTCCGCCAAATGGGACACAAATTCGCCGAGCTCGCCTTCACGGACGCCGTGAAAAGCATCCAGTCCGACCAAGGGTCCCGCAATTCATATGCGAGAATGGAAGTTGGTGACGACTACAACAACGTTCTAGGCCCAAACGAAGCCCAATTCATTGCCGCGCGCGACAGCTTTTACATGGCGACGGTCAGCGAAACGGGCTGGCCCTATGTTCAACATCGCGGTGGTCCGATTGGGTTTGTGAAAATTCTGGACGATAAGACACTGGGGTTTGCCGACTTTCGGGGTAACCGGCAATATGTAAGCGTGGGCAACCTAAGCCAGAACGACCGTGTGTCGCTGTTCTTTATGGACTACCCGAACAGAACCCGCCTCAAACTATTGGGCAGGGTTCATACACTGAGCCCATCTGATCAGCACATTCTGCAAAAACTGTCGCTGGAAGACCGCTATCAAGCGCGGACGGAGCGAGGATTACTGATATCTGTGGAGGCATTCGACTGGAACTGCCCGCAATACATCACACCCCGATTCACGAGTGCTGAAGCGGATTATGAAGTGTCACCCCTGCAAACCACAATATTGGAACTCAAAGCAAAACTGAGGGCAAAAAACGCACGAAACTGAGTACACAGGCCAATGCAGCATCGCGGACATTGGTGCATTCCGCAGCATCCGTCGCTTTGGGCTCAGAGCCGCCTTGCGGCGCTGCGGCAACATGTTTACAGCGAGATCGGGCCCAACATTGGTTGTCCGATGGCAGCAGCCAGCCCGAAGCGGACATGGTCATGGCCTACTTACCTAGAGAAAGCGGCCCTTCACCCCGGTTCCGATAAACCGACAAGATGCGGACAAAACGGACGTTCGCAGAATACGTCAACATTCAAAGGAATGGCCCCAAAAATGTCATTCAGGGTGGCCGCAGCGAATGATACATTTGAGGAATGCCAGTTGTTACTTTGATCCGTTTCTGTTTCTCGACCGTAGTTTAAAAACTGGGTGCATTCCAAAGAGGGAAGAAGAACAATGGTCAAAGTACATTTTTTGAAGTTTAGAAATGTTGTAACTTCTGCAGTTCTAATCGTGGCTTTCACTGCTCAATCCGCCTTGGCGTGCACCGGCATCGTTCTTAAGTCGGCAGACGGCACAACAGTGCCAGCGCGAACCATGGAGTTTGGTTTTGACATTCAGTCAAATATTTTTGCCGTCCCGGCCGGGGCATCCATTGAAACACTCGGTTTGAATCCTGATGAGACGGGTTTCTCGTACCAGGCAAAATACGGCTTTCTAGGTGCAAACGGATTGGACATGCCAATTGTGTTTGAAGGCGTTAACTCAGAAGGCTTATACTTTGGCGCATTTTACTTTGCTGGTGACGCGGTTTTCTCTGAACTGACCGATGAAAATCGCGACCGTGCCGTTTCATCCGAAGAAATGGGAAACTGGATTCTTGGTCAGTTCTCTACTGTCTCTGAAGTAAGGGCTGCACTTCCATCGATTGACGTCGTGGGCACCTACGTTGCTGAAATTGACGGATTTGCGCCGTTTCACTATGCAGTGACCGATTCAACAGGCACCTCGATTGTGATTGAGTACACCGAGAGTGGCCTGACCGTTTACGACAACACAGTCAATGCCGTCACAAACAACCCATCTTACGATTGGCACCTGACCAACCTTAGAAATTATGTCGGACTGCAAAGTGAAAATCGCGGGTCAATGAGGGTAGGCTCCGAGAGTATCGCGCCATTCGGACAAGGCAGCGGCCTATTGGGCTTGCCGGGTGACCATTCCTCTCCTGCTCGATTTGTCCGCGCTGTTGCCTTCGCAAACACCTCTCTTCCGTCTGATGATGTGGATGACGCCATATTTAAAGCGTTCCACATCTTGAACGTTTTTGACATTCCAAAGGGCTCTATTCGCGAGTCAGTTGGCGATGGCATCCACACTGACTACACGCTATGGACATCTGCAGCCGACACGACCAACGCGCGCTACTTTTACAAAACGTATTTGACCCAAAGCGTTGAGAGCATAGACGTTAAAAAAGTCGTGTCGTCGATAACAGAGCCTACAACGCTTATCATGGAAAGCGGTTTCGAGGTCCGCGACAGAACGGGGGAGTTCTAACATCGGTGGCCGCCAGCTTTTAAGGTGTCCCTATTGGTAGAACCGAAACGGCCAAGAGCGTCTGAGGTGGCGGCTATCGCCCAGTTTACAGCCGTTCGCCGCGAATTTCGCGAAAGTCTTGATTGGGCCGTCCGCGGAACTTTGCAAAGCCCACTCCCTGCGCAAAGCGGTCATTGGTGCCTAGCCCATCATACGGTGATACCGGCTCCTTTCAGACCTTCCTCCCCCGCCACATTCCCGCCGCACAAATTATCAGCACTGCCTGTGCCACATTCCTTTTCCCCGCAACTATACCGTGACTTGGCCGCCCAGCTCTCCTACTCCTAAAGCACACCAACAGGAGCCGTGTGCCATGGACCTTACCCATATCCTTACCTTCAACCTCGCACTGGCTGCCGCCATTGCCAGCCCCGGTCCGGCCTTTCTGATATCCGTAAAAACCACCCTCACCGGCGGGCGCCGCGCAGGTCTCGCTGTTGGCGCTGGCCTCGCACTTGTCGCCGCGCTCTGGACCTTGGCGGCTCTCTTGGGCCTCGAAGCCATCTTTGCCGCCTTCCCATGGGCCTACATCGCCATGAAAACCGTCGGCGCGCTCTACCTGCTCTACATTGCATACGGCATGTGGAAAGGCGCACGCGCGCCGCTGGCCCCCACCGATGTCAAACCCGCCCGCCACGCCTTCTGGCAAGGCGTCGCCATTCAAATCATGAACCCCAAGTCTGTGCTTTTTGCTGCCGCCGTGTTGGTGGTGATCTTCCCACCCGGCATGACATTGGCGCAAAAGGGCTTTGTCTTTGCCAACCACTTGGCCATTGAGCTGATCTTCTACAGCCTGCTGGCCTTTGGCATGAGCACGTCCACCGCCCGCAACGCCTACCTGCACGCCAAACTCTACCTCGACCGCATCGCCGCCCTGGTGCTCTCCGCGCTCGGTCTGCGCCTGTTGTTTGGCAAATAAGTCATCAAAAAAAGCGGCCCCGAAGGGCCGCCAAGTCATAGCGGGTGAGCCAGAGCAGGAGGCTCTACCCGCCAGCAATCATTTGTTTGAGCGTGTCAGCACTCAACAGCGTGCCCACAGAGACATTCTGTCCGCCCATCGCCGCCTTGGCGGACACCACAGACACCACCGCAGGGTTGCTGCCATTGGTCAGCGCCAGAACCGGGGCACCAGAGGCGCCAAAATTCACTTCACAGCTCATCACCAGCGTTTCCTGCTGACGGGCCAGCACGCGGCACGGGTATTCCAATATGGGATCGGTGCGGCTGTTGATGGTGTAGCTCAACACGCCGAGCATATCGCCGCTGGCCAAGTTGGCGCCGTAGCGCATCGGCAGCACGGAGTTCTTGGAAATTGGCTTGCTCAATTTGAGCAACGCAATGTCGCTGCCAACCTGGGCATTGCCTTTGTGACGGTGGATGTAATCCGGATGGGCCGTGGCCACAGAAACCTGACGTATCGCTTTGGCCTTGCCACCCTTCAGACCCGCTTGGAACTCCATCTGGCCAGGTTTCAGCTTTTTGCCGGTGCGTGGGTTATACAGGCAATGTGCGGCGGTCAGCACAAGAACCGGTGAGATCAACGCCCCGGTGCACATGGCTTTGCCCGACAACATCAAGCGCCCCACGGCAGCCTCTCCCGGCAGTTTCCCTCCAATGGTGGTTTCCCCATGCACAACGCCCGGAAGCAAAGCAGCAAGTGTGGCTAATATTCTAAAGGCGCGCATGGTTTCTCCTCAAATCCTAAAAATCACTTAAACAAGCATCTGAGGCGGCAATCGGACCAAATCAGCGCCATTTACGGTCGGTTTCTAGGGCTTGGGGTGTTCGACTTGCGGCCAAACAAAGGCAGGCCGACTAATCCAAGCGCTGACAATTTGCGTAAAAGTCGCTGTATATATAAGGAGCATCCGCGGCACCGTGGTCACAGGCGCTTTCCAAGCGAAAGGCTTTGAAAACAAGACTCTTGCGCCTGCCCCAATTTCGGCCCATTGCTGCGCTATACTGCGCGACATGAAAGACAGCCTGCACATGACCTCGGAAACCTTTGCCCCAACGGTTGAGAACCAACGCCGCTTTCGCGATGCGCTTGGCTGCTTTGCCACTGGCGTGACCGTTGTCACTGTTCCTACCGCGCAAGGCCCACTTGGCATGACTGCCAATTCTTTCTCCTCTGTGTCGCTTGACCCGCCATTGGTGCTTTGGTGCCCGGCCCGCAATTCGGAACGCCACCCGTTTTTCGCGGGTGCGTCTCATTTTGCCATCCACATGCTGCGCGACGACCAAAAAGATCTGGCGCTGGACTTTGCCCGCAACGGCGATCCCTTTGCCACTCTGGAGCACGCCACCAACAGCAATCACGTTCCGCTGCTGCCGGATTGCCTCGCCCGCTTTGAATGCCGCACCTACGCGGTACATGACGGCGGCGACCATGACATTGTTGTTGGCCAAATTGAGCGCCTCTGGATTGGCGAAGGCAAACCTTTGGTCTTTGCCCAATCCAACTTTGGCTGCTTTGACGCAAACGCCTAAGCCTCCACAATTTCAGACGCTTATACAGCCCCGCTCATGGTGACGCAGGGTTGCGCCTTCGACATGGCTTTTCCCATTATTTTTGTTGTGAATCAAAGTGAGCGCCCCATATTGGAGCCATAACGCGCAAACACATTATCCTTGACCGCACTGGAGCCTCCCTTGGATCAGTCCGCCCCACACGTGAACAGTTTTGACGCCATGCTGGCCGCCACCGCGCCGCTGGACCCGATCGCCACGGCCGTTGTGCACC
Source organism: Shimia sagamensis (assembly GCF_900182745.1). Lineage (GTDB taxonomy): Bacteria > Pseudomonadota > Alphaproteobacteria > Rhodobacterales > Rhodobacteraceae > Shimia > Shimia sagamensis. The sequence continues at coordinate 317,916 of NZ_FXTY01000002.1, forward strand.
CCTGTGACGCCGCCTCCCTTATTGGCGCGCTGGAAGCCCGCGACAAAACCCTGATCACCCCCATTCTGGTCGGGCCAGAGGACCGCATCAAAGCCATCGCAGCCGAGGAAGGCCTCAACATCGACGGTCTTGAAATCATCGATGCCAAGCACAGCCACGCCAGCGCCCAAGCCTCTGTACGCCTCGTGCGCGAGGGCAAAGCGCAGGCCCTGATGAAAGGCGCGCTGCACACCGACGAGGTCATGAGCGCCGTGGTCGACAAGGTCACTGGCCTGCGCACCGAGCGCCGTATGAGCCACGTTTTTGTGCTTGATGTGCCCACCTATCCTAAGCCGTTGCTGATCACCGACGCGGCGATTAACATCTTCCCGGATCTGATGGTCAAAGCGGACATTGTGCAAAACAGCATCGAACTGGCGCACGCCATTGGCGTAGACGAACCCAAGGTCGCCATCCTCTCCGCACTGGAAACCATCTACCCCAAGATCCCCTCCACCGTTGAAGCCGCCGCGCTCTGTAAAATGGCCGACCGAGGCCAGATCACCGGCGGTGTGTTGGACGGCCCGTTGGCCTTTGACAACGCCATCTCTCGCAAAGCCGCAGACGCCAAAGGTATCAAGTCTCCCGTCCCTGGCGAAGCTGACATCCTTGTCGCCCCAGACCTCGAGGCTGGCAACATGATTGCCAAACAATTGATGTATCTCGCCGGTGCAGACAGCGCCGGCCTAGTGCTGGGCGCCCGCGTGCCCATCATGCTGACCTCCCGCGCGGACGGCACACTCTCCCGACTGGTCTCCGCCGCTCTGGCGCAACTGATGGTGCATCACAACCTTGGTCAGGATCTGATGTGATGGCAGAGACACACGACGCGTTTCTGGTCCTGAACGCCGGATCTTCCTCAATCAAATACGCCGTTTATGGCGCTGATCTAAAACAGATATTGCATGGGCAGGTCGACCGCATCGGCCTGGATCCACAATACCATGGCGGCGCAAAACACATTGACGTGCCGGTGGCAGACAACGCCACCCACGCCAAAATTCTTGACTGGCTTCTGACCCATATCGCAGGCCTCTCTGACAACCTGCGCATCATTGGCGCAGGGCACCGTGTCGTGCACGGCGGCCAAGACTTTGCCGCCCCTGCGCGGGTCACCGACGAGGTCATCGCCAAACTGCGCACCCTCGCCCCACTGGCCCCCGGTCACCAGCCGCACAATCTCGCCGGCATCGAGGCTGTCGCCCGTCGCTGGCCTGACATCCCACAGGTCGCCTGCTTTGACACCGCCTTCCACCGCACCCAGCCGCGTATTGCGCAGCTCTTCGCCATCCCGCGCAGCTTCTCGGACGACGGTGTGCTGCGCTATGGCTTCCACGGGCTGAGCTACCACTACATCTCCACCCAACTGCCGCACCACTTGGACAAACCCAATGGCAAGGTGATTGTCGCTCACCTCGGCAATGGCGCCTCGATGTGTGCGATGCAAAACATGAAGTCTGTCGCCACCACCATGGGCTACACTGCGCTCGACGGTCTGGTCATGGGCCGCCGTTGTGGCGAGCTTGACCCCGGTGTGATCTTTCACATGCTGCGGGATCGCGGCATGTCCGTGGCCGAGATCGAAGACACACTGGGCACCAAATCCGGCCTCATGGGGGTCTCTGACATCAGCTCCGACATGCGCGACCTTTTGGCGTCTGACAGCCCTGCGGCGGCAGAGGCTGTGGACCTGTTTGTCTACCAAGCCTGCAAGAAAATTGGGGCCTTAGCAGCCTCCATGGGCGGCGTTGGCTCTATTGTGTTCACTGGCGGCATCGGCGAAAACTCCGCCGCCATCCGCGCGCGTATCTTACAAGGCTGTGCTTGGCTTGGCGCGGACATCGACGACACCGCCAACACCGCTGGCAAATCGCGTATCACCACGGCTGACAGCCGCCTGTCTGCCTTTGTCATTCCCACCGACGAAGAAGGCATCATCGCGGGCGAAACCCAACGCCTGGTCGCGGGTTAGTTCAACGCCCGTCGCGCCAGCGGCGGGCACGCGTCCGCCCGCCCCATGGCGGGCGCGTTCCGCACCCACCCGGGCGAACGCTCAACGCCAGATTGGACCGCCCGGAAACTCCCCTAATGACATCCCCGCCAATCCGCCCTAGCCTGCCCCCATGGATTTATTTGAACGTTTTGTCACCCTCTGGGTTGTGATCGACCCGATTGGCACCATTCCCGTCTTTATCGCTGTCACCGCAGCCATGACCGCACCGGAACGCCGCAAAACGGCGCTCATGGCCGCCGCTGTCTCCGCCGGTGTACTGCTTTTCTTCTTGGTCTTTGGCCAACTGCTGATCGACGGCCTTGGCATCAGCCTGCTGTCCTTCCAAATTGCAGGCGGCGTTGTGTTGTTCCTCTTTGCGCTCACCATGATCTTTGGTGAAAGCAAACCGGAAAGCGACAAACACGCCGCGGATGCAGATGCCGATCTGGACGAAAAACCCTCGCCCGCCGTCTTCCCCCTTGCGGTGCCGTCTTTGGCCAGCCCCGGCGCGATGCTGGCGATTGTTCTTTTGACCGACAACAACACCGTCGCCATCCCCGATCAGCTCCTCACCGGCGCCGTCATGCTGGTGGTCTTGCTGTGTGCCTATCTCTGCATGCTGGCTGCGGGCCCAATCATCCGCCTGATTGGCAACTCCGGCGCCGCGATTGTCAGCCGCGTCATGGGCATGATCCTCGCCTCCGTCGCCGCCGACCTCGTAATCGGCGCCGTGCTTGAGATTGGCAAAACCGGCTTGGTCTAACAAAATCGGCCAGCGCCTCTCCGGACGCTGGCCGATTAACTTTTTGCGGTACAGAATACGCACCTCCCCAAAACAGCCGCGAAACAGACGTCATACCGACGTGCAAATCGTCGATAATCCCATCAGTTAACGCACCGCCCTATAGGTCGATTTCGATTACCCCACCGGCTTCTTTTGCCCGGCTCTGACAAAGGATCACGGCACCCTCGCGCTGCTTGTTGGAGAGCACAAAGTCGCGGTGCTCCACCTCGCCAGACACCAGCCCACATTTGCAGACACCGCAGATCCCGTCGGCACATTTCACGTCCACATGTACACCGTTCTCCAGCAGTACGTCGGTCGCAATTTTGTCCGCCGGAACAAGCAGTTCACGCCCATCTTTAAGCCGCAAAGTGAAGTCGAAATTCTCATAGTCCGGCTGTTCCGGAACATTGAAATACTCCAAATGCCGCGCCTCTTCGGGGAAGCCCTGACGTGTGGCGGCATCCATCACCCCCTCCATGAACCGATCCGGCCCACAGGTGTAGACATGCCAACCATCCTGATAGCCGCTCAGCACCTGATCTAGGTCCGCCCGCGTTCCCTTATCAGAGAAGTGGAACTGCACCTTGTCCGCCCAGGGCATCGCTTTGATATCATTGATATATCCTGCGCCATCTTCGCGGCTCGCGGAGTAATGTAACGTAAAATCACGCCCCATGTCATGCAGGCGATGGGCAAAGGCAATCATCGGCGTAATGCCAATGCCGCCGCCCATCAGGAAGCTCTTGCTCGCGTCCTCAACCAGCTCGAAGTGGTTGATTGGTTTGGACACAAACACCTTACGCCCTTCGCGGAAAATCCTGTGCAGGAACGCACTTCCGCCGCGACCTTCGTCTTCACGCAACACACCGATCTGGTACTTTGACCGATCTTTAGGATCGCCTGACATGCTGTACTGGCGCAAAAACTCTGGCGCGACCAACACATCCAAATGCCCCCCAGCTGTCCATTCCGGCAACGGCGTGCCATCCAAAGTCTGGAATTCGTATTTGGTCACATCCGCCGTCATCGGCTCCACATGCGAAATCTGCACCTGCACCACCGGCGCATCCTCTGCATCCGGCACCACATAACGGTCAATGACGCTGTCATCACCAGAGGCCACACGTGCCTTGTACTCATTTGCAGAAACCATTGATTCATATGCCTGAATCCCTGCTTCTCGGTCCATCGGAAACGGGTATGGCCACGGATGTGGGGCCAGCGCCGCTGGATAGACTGCCAGCGTTTGGTCCTCATATTTCAGGTCCAAATCTTTCTGCAAATCCCGACGGTTGAGCGGATGTTGCGTTGGCCGATACGCCCCGTCCTCTTCCAGCTCAATATCCCACCACCACTTCTTGGTGTCGTTCAAGCTGCCATTGCCAACAGCGTCATCCAACTTGGCCAAGGGTTTGGCAAGGCTCGGGAAATTACTTGCGGCCCAACGGAATGGGGCTTCGGCAAACAGCCCCTCAAGGTTCCAAGGACAGGTTTTCATACATCGCCCACACATCGACCCGCCCGGTGTGGTGATCCGGTAGGTCGCACATTTTTGACTGTCCGACTTCCAAATCTCATACCCGTTGAACATCAGCTTCGGACCAGCCGTAATGGCCCCAGAAGGACATTCTCGGGCACATTTGTTGCAGTTCTCACAGAAATTTTGCAGCCCAAAATCAATTGGTTGGTCGTGATCCATTGGCATATCTGTGGTGACAGCCCCGGATTTCAGACGTGGCCCCAGATACGGGTTCAGGATCACTTCCCCAATCCGGCTCACCTCACCCAAGCCAGAGAGCAACAACAGCGGCGGTTGAAGCACCTCACCGTCCATCACTGTGTGCGCCTTCGCCTTAAAGCCAAGGTTGCGAATGTGCTGCGCAATCACGCCGCCCAAAAGCGAAAACCGCAGATACGCCCGCATGGATTGCGCAACGCTGATCCAGTCATCCCCGCTGGCACCCTCCATGGTTTCATACCCCTGATCAACAATCATGCTGATAGCATTGTCATGGATTGGGTTGATTGGCGTACCGGTGGCATCGTGGCTGTACCACGCCCATTCCGGACAACGGCTCAAACCGACCGCATCGACACCCAAGAAGTAGGTCGCTGCCTTTAGGTTTGCCGCGTTACGCCCTGAATCTGTTGACTTTTCAACCTCAGAACTTGCGCCATCTTGAAGCAGAACAAAAGCGCCGAGGGCCCGCCGTTGCGCCATGCTTGGCGCCGCTTTGCGCACGTAGTAGCCACCCTTCGCGGCGTCTTGCAGCGACTTACCCATGTCACCAAACTGCGCCCGCGCAAACAGGTCCGCCCGCTTGGGCACACGTGCCACATTGGCCTCATCGATGTAAGTTGTCGGTGCCTTAACCCGTTTCAAACGCTCAAACGGCTGCGCGCCTTTCACGTAGTCGCGATTGCGGAACGGGTCTTGGGTCATCGCGGATTTGGCAAAGCCTTTTCCCAACCACCAAGCCGGCCCCTGTGTTTTGAACCACGGCTGTTCCGCCATCGGTGCCAACGCGCCGTCATGTGCCAGTTCCATATCGGTGGTGATCACCGCCAACCCGTACCGTGTGCCCAACCAGGGCGCCACAAGCGTGCCGTCTTCACAGCTCACCAAACCCGCAGACAGCGCCACTTTGCCCAAATCCACATCAGACGACGTCGCCGTATGGGCCTTAGCCCCAAAGCCCAACAGCCTGATATAATTGGCAATAACCACGGCACTTTCCGTCGCCCGCAAACAGGCTCGATGATCCTGCGCGTCCAAAATCCAATCACTGCCCGGTTCACCCCGCTCCGGATCACGATTATGTTCAATCAAAAACACCAGCGCATGTTTGTGATCTTCAATCGAGCTTGGCGGCATCTCCATGCTGTCTTTCAAATCCGCCATGATCAGGTCGATGCCTGCCGCTAGGGATTTGATCTGTCGCGTCCGCAACGCCTCCGCCAATCGGTCGATGTCCGGATTGCGCCGTGGCACATCCAGCCGCGCCTCATCCGTCAGCGGCCCCGCACCAACCATCGAGACATCGTTGAAATATCCAAATGATTTCAAATGGTTTGCCCGCTCCACAGGATCTGACGGCACCTCGGATTGCACGCCGTTCACCATGCCATCGCGCAGCGCATCCATCATCGCCTGAAACTCACCCATGGCATTCACAATGCTCTCGGGTTTCTCAGGACGGTGAAAGCTCATCACAGGGTCATCCGGCACATTGCGCCAGGCAGCAGTGTCCTGCCGCTTTAGTCGTTCCAATGGGTACGGGCCCAGATGCACCGGCCGCGCCTTGTCGGAAAAAAACTTGATCCCCATGGTATCCCTTCTTGCCTGTCCACACGCCATCCCCGGCGCATTGGTTCTTAACAGGTTCAGTACGTCAGCTTTTTGTAACCATCAACGCCAGTTCGACAGGCGAAAGCCCCTCAATTGTTCCGCAAATTGCATCGCCTTCCACAACCGGACCCACGCCCGAAGGTGTGCCCGTCATCACAATGTCCCCTGGACCCAGATGATAGAATTTCGACAAATGCATCACAATCTCAACCGGCGACCAAACCATCTCAGAGAGCTGCCCTTCCTGCCGCACCTCTCCGTTTACTTTCAAAGCAATAGCTTGATCTGCCAATGCGCCGAATTCCGTCGCACGGGTCATCTCCGCCAAAACGGCAGACCCTTCCACGTCTTTGCCCAACGACCAAGGTCGCCGATGATCTTTGCCATCCTGCTGCCGGTCGCGCCGCGTCATATCAAGTGCACAGCCATAGGCAAAAATTGCCGCCGCGGCCTCCGCTTCACTGGCTTCAAACACCTCCGCGCCAATGGCAAAGGCCAATTCCATTTCGTGATGATAGTTTGACGTGCCCGCCGGATAGGGCAGTTCCGCACCGCTCAACGCCGCATGCGCCACCGACTTGGTGAAATACCACGGTGCCTCGCGGTCCACCTCACCGCCCATCTCGGCGGCATGCGCCGCATAATTCCGCCCAACACAAAAAATGCGCCGAATGGGATAGGTCGCGGCCTCCCCTTTGACAGGAACTGCAAAAAACTCTGGTGGGTCAAACAAGTAGCGCATGGTCCTTCCTCCCCAAGCCCCTCGATACACCAAGGAACATGGACATTTTAGCGCTGTCACGCGTCAGAGGAAAGGCAGCTCACCCAGATATCAGGCAAACAGGAAATTGCGCGGATCAGCCACCTGCGCCAGCGACAACTCGCCTTGCAACAACATTCCCCCGTGGTCCCCGACATAAATCACAATGCCTTGCTCCACTTCTGAGATGGTCAGGTCGTCGATCGACGAAATGTCATCGTAGTCCAGTGAAATCACATCTTTGCCAGGCTCAAAATCGGTGATGATGTCGCCATCCATCATGTCTTCAAGCTCAAACGCAAAGGTGTCCGCTCCATTGTACCCGGTCATGATATCGCGTCCGTTGCCGCCTTTCAGCGTGTCATCCCCTTGGCCACCGTTCATGCTGTCGTTGTCATCACCGCCGCGCAGCACGTCATTCCCCTCATTGCCCAAAAGGGTGTCCGCGCCTTGGTTGCCGGAAATGCTGTCATTGCCTTCACCCGCTTTCAGACTGTCATCTCCCGAATGACCGTAAAGCGCGTCATCGCCTTCGTCACCGTAGAGGTAGTCGTCCTGCTTGCCGCCTTCGATACGGTCATTGCCCTCACCGCCACGCACGGTGTCGAAGCCGCCGTTGGCGATGATATTGTCATTGCCCGCTAGGCCTTCCACAGAGTCATTGCCACCCTCGGTGACAATCTCATCATTGCCGGATGTCCCCTCAACCACGCGCCCCTCTTCCGCGGGCGGAGGCGGCGTGTCCCCAAATTCGAAGACCAGTTGCACCATCTCGTACGGGTTAAGCGACAGTGTCATGTCCGCATCATCCACCTCGACATCCGTCACAGTGGCCCGCACATCATACTCGTTGAAGTAATACGGCTCGCCATCAATGATGGTGCTCTCTGCCTGAACATACTCACCGTTGTCGCGATACACCCCATCAGAGCTGTCCGCTGACCGGTCATAGCCAACCTTTACACCGTAGGCATTCTCATATCCGGACACCAAGGTCGACAGGTCCAAGTCCAGGTCCACCGCTTCACCCGTCCGCGAAGCCACCTGCACAACAACCTTGCCATCTTCTTGATACGCTTGAATTTCCATACGGCCGTCATCATTGGAAAAGTTGGTCTCCAACAGCTGCATTCCGACAAGTTCCGAGGACATCACATCATAGGTCGCCCCCCGAACCGAGTTCACAACCCAACCGTCTTCATTGAGGATCGGCATATCAGAGCGTGTCCCCGCGAGCATCGATGTGGTGTTGTGCACCACAGGCCATCCGTGTGCCGCATCGGCGCCCCAGCTGACCATATACTCCATCATCTCCGGCAGGATACCAGCAGAGCGAATGCCGTTCTGTTCAAGATTGGTGGTGCGGATGTTCCATTCCGTCACATGCAAATCGAGCTCTTTGTCAAAATTGGCTTCCCAAATGGCATAGTCATTGGGAATAAAGCCCTGCTCGTCGCCCGCGCCGGTAAACTCGTCATAGTCGCGGCGATAGTAATAGTGTTCCACCACACCGTCGATCGCCTCTCGCGCCTCTTCAGACAAGTGATCAATGATATGCTGATTGGCATCATCGCGGCGTTCGCCAAACGGGCGATCATCCACTGACGAATGATATTCGCTGCCCTCATTTGGCGTTGCCATCTGCACAATGATACTTGGCTGATCGTCTTCAGACACGCCAGCCCGTTCCATACCTTCCGCCAAAGCCCGCGCAGCAATATCAGCTTTGGAGCCATAGCTGGTCTCGCCAATGGCCCAATACTCATTGCCAATCTCAATTGCTTCGATCTGATCGGCGTAATCTGTGACCATGATCTCGGCAAAGCGGGCAATGTCGTCGTATTTGTCCTCATACTCTTCAACCGTGTACAGCTTTGTTGCGATCACCATGGTGACCTTCACGTCGCTGCCATTGTCATGCGCCGCTATCGCCGCGTCCAAGGCATTGCGCACCTCTTCGCGCAGCACCATTTCGCCGTCTTCGTTTTCTTCCAGATCAATCACATTGAGCCAGTCAACACCCTCGTTCTCTCCATCCAGAGAGTCGCCCTGCCCAGCCGGGAAGCGGAAGTTCTGGATTTCCAGCGCCCGCGCGCCTTCAACATAGTTCTCTAGTGGCACCCCCATATCGGTGTTCACACTAAAGACCGTGTTGGCGCCAAACATTTCCTGCGACACAACCATGCCGGTGCCAGACGAACTTTGTAGTGTCATGGACATCTGCGTCGCATCATTGCCGCTGGTTGGCGCTGCTGTGGTTGTCGGAGACGGATCGAAATTTCCAATCCACAGAGTGTGGTCACTGATCAAATTGGCGTCAATCCCGTGCATCACCGCCATCACACGGCCATCATACTCAAGGACCGCGTCGGTACCGTCTTCGTCCTGATAAATCACTAGATTATCGGCCACATCCTCCGCGCTCAAAGGCGTTCCATCTGCCCCCAGCAATGTCAGGAATTCAACTTCCTGGTTTTCCGTTGAGAACTCGTAGCCATAAATCTCCACTGGTGCCATTCCATCTTCGGTGGGCACATAGATGTCATATGTGTCGCGGCCTTCCTGCCCGCCAATGAGGTCTCCGGCGTCCGCTGTGAAGTGATCATTGCCTGTGCCACCCAGCGCAATATCTTGCCCCTCAGCACCCGCTACACTGTCTACGGTGTTGATCACATCGTTGCCTTCACCGCCATCCAGTGTGTCCGCGCCAAGGCCACCAATCAGCGTGTCATTCCCCAGTCCACCGTTCATGTCATCGTTGCGGACAACGTCCCCCGCGTCCCCGGTCAACAGATCGTTGCCATCCAAACGCCCGGTCAACTCAGGAGAAAAGTTGCCCAACCAATTGGAGTCAGATCGGAAATCCTGCGCCTCATAGCCTTCGATGATCGCCACCAGCTGATCATCGTAGAAGACATTTACGCCAGTGCCATCTTCGGTGTCTTCTAGGTGTCCGCCATTCTCCAAAATATCATAGCTTGGGATCAGATCACCGTTTTCGTCCAGCAGCGAAAGCAAATCTGTCGCCAGTTCTGAACCAGGCGGGTGAAACAGATCAAAATCGGTGATCGTGACTGGCGCTCCCCCCACAACAACGCCAAACCGGTTTACGCCTTCGCCCCCGGTCAGAACATCGCCGTCATCTCCGACAAGTCGATCGTTGCCGATACCACCCAGCAAAGTGTCCGGCGCGGTCTCTTCGGACAAATCGTCCAGCCCAACCAACAGGTCATCCCCTTGGTCGCCGCGCAGGTAATCTGCCCCACTGCCACCAACCAGAACATCATCCCCAGGAGAGCCTATCAGCGTGTCGTCACCAGCGTTACCAAATAGGAAATCATTCCCTTTTCCGCCTTTGACAAGATCGTTGCCGTCATTGCCGCTGATCACATCAACACCATACCGGCCCAAGACCACATCATCTCCGGCATCGCCATCCATCAGGTCGTTGCCATTAGAGCCGTCCAAACGGTCGTTTCCGCCAGCGCCGGACATTGTGTCATCGCGCTCGGTACCTACAAGGGTATCGTCACTCTCCGTGCCGGAAATCTCTTCGCCGGGATTGGCGACAATTGGCTCATCGTCCGGCGTATCCCCGCCCCAACCCAAGTCATCCAAGATATCCTCAATCGCACGAACAATATCCCCGGTTGTGTCATCATCCCCAGTTGTGCCATCCGTGCCATCCCCTCCGGTCACGGTGTCATCGCGGGTATCCGGGGTGCCGTCTCCTGTATCGTCATCAGAAGGCGTGGATGGGTCCACGACGCCAGCGGTAAGTCCGGCCAGCAAAGGCAATAGAACGCTCAAAAACAACATAGACTGCCCCCACAGGATTTGCTGGAAACTTAAAAGATAATTGAAATAGTGCCAGTGCGTGTAGCCTACCGCCAAAATCGTGTAAGCGTTAAGAAAAAATAAACACGAACTGTTTCGAAATTAGGAACAATGGCAACATTGAAGCTAATCCTTCCTGCACCGCCGGCCGCACACAGGGAACAGCTCTCGTACTCAAAGGTCAAATTTTCCTCTTTCGTGTGTCGGAATTTCGTCTGATTCCAAAACGAGGTAGAGCATTTTCGCGCATAATCGAACATTTCGAACATCTACAGAATCGCAAAGTTGACGGTAATTTCCCGTCAAAATGCGCCCTTACGCAAAGTTAAAGGTTGATTTTTTATGTTATATTTCAACTACTAAAACCCAAGAACAACCGAAGAATGTTCAATCTACTAAATTATTAGTTGACTGAAAAAAGCGCATTTGACACCTTTAGACATCCGGTCTGCTAGGCTGGTCTACAAACAATTGGGAGGACAAGATGCGTAAGTATCTTATCTCCGCCGTCGCGGCGTCTGCCGTGATTGCGGGTACACAATCGCTACATGCCGACGACGCGGCAGCCAAGCGCTGGATCGATGCAGAATTCCAGCCGTCTTCGCTGTCCAAAGATGAGCAGATGGGCGAAATGCAGTGGTTCATTTCTGCTGCACAGCCTTTTGCGGGCATGGAAATCAACGTGCTGTCGGAAGGCATTCCGACTCACGGCTACGAGGCCGAAGTTCTGACCAAGGCCTTTGAGGAAATCACTGGCATCAAGGTCAACCACCAGATCCTCGGCGAAGGCGAAGTGGTGCAGGCTGTGCAAACACAGATGCAGACCAAGCGGAACCTCTATGACGGCTACGTCAATGACTCCGATCTGATCGGCACCCACTCGCGTCTGCAACTGGCGTATAACCTGACCGATATGATGGAAGGCGAATGGGCGGGCACAACGTCCCCAACCCTCGATCTGGCTGACTTCATGGGCACCCAGTTCACCACCGGTCCGGATGGCGATCTGTATCAGCTACCAGATCAGCAGTTTGCCAACCTCTACTGGTTCCGCAAAGACTGGTTTGACCGCGCAGACCTGCAAGAGTCTTTCAAAGCCAAATACGGCTATGACCTCGGCGTGCCTGTGAACTGGTCCGCATACGAAGACATCGCTGAGTTCTTCTCCAAAGACGTGAAGACCATCGACGGCGTCGACATCTACGGTCACATGGACTACGGCAAGCGCGCCCCTGACCTTGGCTGGCGCATGACCGACGCATGGCTCTCCATGGCGGGCGCAGGCTCCAAGGGTGAGCCAAACGGTGTACCCATCGACGAATGGGGCATCCGCATGGAGGAAGGCTCCTGTAATCCAGCTGGTGCCTCTGTCACCCGCGGTGGTGCCGCCAACGGTCCAGCAGCGGTCTACGCGATCCGCAAATGGGACGAATGGCTGCGCAACTACGCCCCTCCCGGCGCGGCGTCTTATGACTTCTATCAGTCTCTGCCCGCTCTGGCACAAGGCAACGTGGCCCAGCAAATCTTCTGGTACACTGCCTTTACCGCCGACATGGTGAAACCTCAGTCTGAAGGCAACAACACCGTAGACGGCGACGGCAACCCACTGTGGCGTATGGCGCCAAGCCCGCACGGTCCATATTGGGAAGAAGGCCAAAAGGTCGGCTATCAAGACGTTGGCTCCTGGACTTTCCTGAAGTCCACCCCGTCTGAGCGCGCACAGGCTGCGTGGCTCTATGCCCAGTTCGTGACCTCCAAAACTGTTGACGTGAAAAAGTCCCACGTGGGTCTGACCTTCGCGCGCGACAGCTCTGTGAACCACGACAGCTTCACCGAACGCGCCCCCAAACTGGGTGGTCTGGTCGAGTTCTACCGCTCACCTGATCGTGTGGCTTGGTCCCCAACCGGCGTGAACGTACCGGACTATCCAAAGCTGGCGCAAATCTGGTGGCAGCAAATTGGGGACGTGAACTCCGGCGCCTTTACACCGCAGGAAGCGATGAACCGTCTGGCCGAAGAAATGGACATCACCATGGCCCGTATGCAACGCGCAGACGAAGCTCAGAATGTCTACGGTGGCTGCGGCCCACGTCTGAACGAAGAGAAAGACGCGGAGTGGTGGTTTGCCAACGGTGGCGCAAAGCCCAAGCTGGACAACGAAAAACCACAGGGTGAGACCGTCAACTACGACGACCTCGTTGCCCGCTGGAACAAGAACTAAGCGTTCCTCCAGACCATTCACTCCCCGTGAAATTGGTCGAACAGGCCGGGGCTTTCCTACAAAGCCCCGGCCATCCTGCCCACTTCCCTCATCAACAGGGCCCCTCCTCCACAGGGCGACACAAGGATCAATAGGTGCGTACATGGCACTGGAAATAAATAATATTACAAAGGTCGTGCAAGGTGTGACACACATCAAACCCACGACACTCACGTTGAGAAAAGGCCACTTCAACGTGCTGCTGGGCGAAACCGGCGCTGGCAAAACCTCACTGATCAAGATGATGGCAGGGCTTGACCCCATTGCCTCCGGTCAAATCCTCATGGAGGGCGAAGACGTGACCGCCCTCTCCACACAAAAACGCAAGATCAGCCTCGTGCACCAGTTCTTTGTGAACTACCCGCATATGACTGTGTTTGAAAACATTGCCTCCCCTTTGAAGGTGGCAGGCATGGCCAAATCCGAAATTGCTGACCGTGTCGCCGAAGCCGCAGACATCCTGCAACTTGGCCCCATGCTACAGCGTCGCCCGCATGAACTCTCCGGTGGCCAGCAACAGCGCTGCGCCCTTGCTCGCGCCATTGCCAAAGAAAGCCGCGCGGTGTTCCTCGACGAGCCGTTGGCCAACCTTGACTACAAACTGCGCGAAGAACTACGCGAGCAGTTGCCTGAACTCTTTGCCGGTCGCGGCGCCGTGGTGGTTTATGCCACCTCTGAGCCCGAAGAAGCGCTGCTGCTTGGCGGCGAGACCGCCCTGATGGTCGATGGGTCCGTGGCCCAGTTTGGCACCACAGCGGACATCTACCGCGCACCAGCATCGCTGACCGCCGCGAGCGTGTTCTCTGACCCGCCCATCAACCATGCGCCCGTCACAAAACGCGGTGACGCCATGCATCTCGGCAACCTCAGCTGGACCGCATCAGGCGATGCCGCAGGTCTCACTGACGGCGACTACGTCATGGCCGTGCGCCCGCACCATGTCTTGCCACATACCCATGACGGCGCAGATGTTTCCTTGACTGGCCGAATTGGTGTGACCGAACTCTCGGGTTCCGAAAGCTCCGCGCACTTTTCTTTTGGCGACAACAGCTGGGTCAGCCTCGCCCATGGCACCCACCCGTATCGGATTGGCGAAGACCACGATTTCTTCCTCGATCCCACCACCTGTTTCTATTTTGCGCCCGACGGCGCCCGCGTCGGCTAAGGGGCACACAGAATGGCGAAAATCACTCTCAAAAACCTGCGGCACAGTTATTATCCCAATCCCAAGGGACCAGATGACTTTGCCCTCAAAGAAGTTGATCTGGATTGGCAAGACGGCGGCGCTTACGCCCTGCTTGGCCCCTCCGGTTGTGGCAAATCCACCCTTCTCAACATCATCTCCGGCCTGCTGGAGCCGTCTGAAGGCCAAATCCTGTTTGACGGCCAAGACGTCACCAAACTGCCACCTGATCAGCGTGACATCGCACAGGTGTTTCAGTTCCCGGTGATCTACGACACCATGACCGTGCGCCAGAACCTCGCGTTCCCGCTCAAGAACCGCGGCGTCGATCCAGCCACCATCGAAAAGCGTGTCGCAGAAATTGCTGAGATGCTCGAAGTCACCGACATTCTGGACCGCAAGGCGGCTGGCTTGTCGCCTGACAACAAACAGAAAATATCCATGGGCCGTGGCCTCGTACGCGATGACGTGAATGTCGTGATGTTTGACGAACCACTCACCGTGATCGACCCGCATCTCAAATGGAAGTTGCGCACCAAGCTCAAAGAGCTGCATCAGCGTGTTTCTCACACGATGATCTACGTCACCCACGACCAGACCGAAGCTCTGACATTTGCCGATCAGGTGGTGGTGATGCAGGACGGCGAAGTGGTGCAAATCGGCACACCAGAAGAACTGTTTGAACGTCCCGCACACACTTTTGTGGGCCACTTCATTGGCTCCCCAGGCATGAACGTGCTGCCAGCAACCATCAAAGACGGCCAAGCACTGTTCAACGGCACAGCCGTCGCTCTGGAAGGTCCCATCCATCCCGGCACCAAAGGCACACTGGAAATTGGCATCCGCCCGGAGTTTGTGTCGCTTGGCGACACCGGTATCGCTGGAACTGTGTCTCGTGTTTCCGACGTCGGCCGTCACGCCGTGGTGCAAGTCACAATAGCGGACACCAAAATCTCCGCCGTTGTGAACGGCACCCCACCCGCAACGGGCGACACCGTGCACCTACAACTCACAGCCGCTCAGACTCGGCTTTATGCCGACGGCTGGATTGCTTCCACGCCCGCGCAAAAGGAGAGCGCAGCATGAAAACCGAAAACCAAAAAGCCTGGTTCTTCGTGGCCCCGGTGCTGCTGCTTGTGGCCTTCAACGCCATCATTCCAATGATGACAGTGGTCAACTACTCGGTCCAGGAAACCTTTGGCGACAACCTCTTCTTCTGGGAAGGCCTCACCTGGTTTGAACAAATCCTGCGATCAGAGCGCTTCCACGCCGCACTGGGACGTCAATTCTTCTTCACCTTCATGATCCTGATCATCGAAGTGCCCCTTGGCATCGCCATCGCGCTTGCCATGCCACGCCAAGGCTTCTGGGTGCCGGTCTGCCTTGTGCTCATGGCGCTGCCGATGCTGATCCCATGGAACGTGGTTGGTGCAATGTGGAACATCTTTGCCCTGCCTGACATTGGCCTCTTGGGTTACTTCCTGAACCACGTGCTTGGCATCAACTACGACATGACACAGGACCCTGTGGCGGCGTGGATCACCATCATCGGCATGGACGTCTGGCACTGGACCTCGCTGGTTGTTCTCTTGGCCTACGCTGGCCTCGTCTCGATCCCGGATGCCTATTATCAGGCGGCCAAGATCGACGGTGCCTCCAACTGGTCGGTGTTCCGCTACATCCAGCTGCCCAAGATGAAGAACGTGCTGACCATTGCCATCCTTCTGCGCTTTATGGACAGCTTCAACATCTACACCGAGCCGTTTGTGCTGACCGGCGGTGGCCCCGGCAACTCGACCACGCTCCTGTCCATCGATCTGGTGAAAATCGCGCTTGGTCAGTTTGACCTCGGCCCCGCCGCCGCGATGAGCCTCATTTACTTCGCAATCACCCTCTTTGTGTCCTGGCTGTTCTACACGCTGATGACCAAAGACGACCTGAACTAAGGAGAGCGATCATGCGTAAAAGATCACTCGTTCCAATCCTCTATATCTTCTTCCTGATGCTGCCGATCTACTGGCTGGTGGCGATGAGCTTCAAAACCACAAACGAGATTCTCTCCGGGTTTTCGCTCTTCCCACAGACCTTCACGCTGGAGGCCTACATCACGATCTTCACCGATCCGACATGGTATTGGGGCTACATCAACTCGATCATCTACGTGTCCCTGAACACGGTGATCTCCATCGCGGTGGCGCTGCCCGCGGCCTATGCCTTCAGCCGCTACCGCTTCTTGGGTGACAAGCAGCTGTTCTTCTGGTTGCTGACCAACCGCATGGCCCCGGCGGCTGTGTTTGCCCTGCCCTTCTTTCAGCTCTACTCTGCTGTGGGCCTGTTTGACACGCACCTCGCCGTGGCGCTGGCACACTGCCTGTTCAACATCCCGCTCGCGGTGTGGATCTTGGAAGGCTTCATGGGCGGCGTACCGAAGGAACTGGACGAAACCGCCTATGTCGACGGCTACTCCTTCCCGCGCTTCTTCCTGACCATCTTCATCCCAACAATCAAAGCTGGTGTCGGCGTCGCGGCCTTCTTCTGCTTTATGTTCTCATGGGTGGAGTTGCTGCTGGCCAAAACCCTGACGGCCGTAGCCGCCAAACCCATCGCCGCCACGATGACCAAGACAGCGTCCTCTGCGGGCTATGAACTTGGTCTGCTCGCCGCTGCGGGAACCTTGACCATCATCCCCGGCGCCATCGTGATCTATTTTGTCCGCAACTACATCGCGAAGGGCTTCGCGATGGGGAGAGTTTGATATGTTAAGCTGGATGGCATGGACCTGGCCCACGGCCGCAATCTTCATCTGCTTGTTCTCCACAATTGGCCTGCTGATTGTGCTGGAAATAAAATATCCCGGCGGGGCCGAGCGCAAAGGTGTGCTGGGTCTGGTCACCACCCGCGGCGACCGACTGTTCCTCACCTGTCTGGGGGGAAGCTTCATCTTCCTCGCCTGGCTGGGTCTGATGGGCGAACCGCTCTGGTGGCCACTTGGTCTGGCAATGTGCTGGGGCACTTTCTGCTTCTGGAAGGTCTGACCCACATACGAAGAACAGCAAAGGGCAGCGCCGATCACAGCGCTGCCCTTTGTATTTGCCTTCTCTGGCACCCTCCCACGATAGGTCCTCCAACTAGGACTTTGACGACAAGAATCCGCCAGAGCCCCGCCCTGTCTTCTCATTCGCCAAATATCCCGGGGGAGTCGCCCCCGGCGACGGGGGCATCGCCCCCATGTCTTACCCACCGGCAACACTTCTTAACGCGGCCGGCGTCCCAAAAGACGCACCGCCGCAAAACAGCCGCGATACAGACGCCATACCGACGTTGATTTCAAAGGTTAACGGCCCCGCCACAAAGCACTGTGACGAGGCCGTTTTCTAAGTTTCTGACAGTGTTACCAGCTGCGCTGCGCCAGCGTATTGAGCTCGTTCAGACGGTCCAGATTGGCCACCGTGCTGAGCATGATCCGCTCATGGCTCCAGTCTTCTGGCTCAGTCAACGACACCGCACCAAGCAACACCACGCCAGCCATCAAAACCGACATGCCCGCGCCCAAAATCAATGCCTCTTTGGCTGGTTCATCCTGATCCCGCGCGATCTCCACAATGCGGTCTTTCAGCATTGAGCGGCGCGACAGGAACGGCACTTTGCGTCCCACCAAAGGCACCCCAAACGCCGCCGGCTGCGCCTTGGCCTGTGCCTGCGAGAACCGTGCAATTTCCAAAAGCCGCAAAGCGTATCCATGTGCATCAAAGCCTTTTCGCGCCAGATAAGCCCGATCACAGGCCAATTCTCCAAGCTTTCGCAACCGGCTGGAAAGAAACCAGAAACCGGGATTGAGCACTGCCAGAGGTGAGATCAACGACAACAAAACTTCCGCATCCACATCCCCTTGGCGAATGTGTTGCATCTCATGCCCAAGGGCCATCTGCACGCCCGAAGCATCACGGTAAAGCGACACGGGCAACACCACGTAATATCGGAAGAGACCTCGAGTCGAAAATGGCACCTCCACCGCAGGCGATACAACAACAGACACCCATTTGGTGCGTTGCACGACACGACCTGCGGTGATGGCGCGCCGAATACGTCCGATGTTTATGGCCAGATAAATAGCGCGAACCACAAATCCGACAGCAAACGTGGCAATCAACACCTGTGCAAACACAGACCCGCCGGTAGACATCTGATCCAGCCACTGGGCTTTCATCGCCAACAGTGCAGACATCTCCTGTGCGGAAAGCGCGATATTCCCGCTAAGCACCTGAGAAACCACCACATCTGTGGCGTTCACCGAGGCTGCATAGGTCGTTGTAATTAGATACGGCGTGACCAATGGCACCAATGCAAGACAGGCGATGGCCGCCATGCCCAATCGTCGTCGCGTCGAAAAACTGCGCCGTCCGCCGGACAGCACAAAAAGGCCCTCAAAGAAGGCAAAAACACATGCGGCCAACAGGATCAAAAGCTGAACCCAGATCGCCCCCCCTACGATTTGATCAACCGTCATCCTTTCTGATCCTTGTGTCGATGATCTCTTTGATTTCCTGGATCATTTCGTCTGTCAGATCCTCATTATCCACCAGTCGCGCCACCAGCGCAGTCGGGGTTCCTCCAAACAAGGTTTTAGACAGATTTTTCAGGCTGCGACCTTCATAGTCGCCTTTCTCAACGGCAGGAGAATATACCAGCGCCCGGTCCTTGCGGTCCGAGGTCACAAACCCCTTGTCGTCCAGAATTTTCATCACGGTCGCCACCGACGTATAGGCACGCTGATGCTCACCATCCAGCGCTCCCATGATATCCCGCACAGATCCTGTGCCGATCTCCCAAAGGGCGATCATAAATTCCAGCTCAACATCCGTGAGCATCTCACTGCGTCGACGTGCCAACGTGGCCACTCCGTGTTTGATTACTAGAAAATTAGTACTTCATTGGCGCTCTGGGGGGAAGAGATTTATGTACGGCATCTAAACACGCCTTGCGCGTCAGATTCAGACTCCCTTCAACCTCGTAGGCTAACCAGAACAAAACCACAGTACAGAGGCTCAGAATGGGTGCACTCAATGTTCAACGCACTCTGGCACAAGCCAAACAGTTGGAAAAATCTTGCGAGCTGCGTACGGCGCGTCCTCTACCGCAATGTTCTCTGCAAATTTCCAACAAAAACCCGCGCGCAAAATCCGCTCTTACTCAGCCAGAAAATAGATATCCAAATTTGAGCCACCCGCCCAAAGGTCTGCAACAACAGATACTTGCACCACTACATTCCAACAAGTTTACGGACCTTTCACAGATACTTTCTGTCGCCGTGGCCGAATACCCCACCTCGGCTTTTCTGTGGAACTTGACGGGCATGTCCACAAAAGCTTCGGGCGAAATGTCGACCGCCAAAATTGCCTGTCGCTCAAACCAAATTCTCTAGACGCCGCCTGGAGCCTTCTGGAGCTCTATGAAAAGCGCAACAGGCTTGCAGATCTGCAAGCGCGCATGGAGTTTGTAGCAACACTCGGCCCAACCGCTACCGACACCGTTGCACATTTCACTGCGCTGCTGCACTTCCGAAACAAAAACTACGCTGCAGCAAAACGGGCTGCAGGAGATGTCGCTGTGTCGGGACTGGAGCCTGACAAACGAACGTCCCATCTCTGGCTGGACGCCGCTATTGCTGACAAGCTCGGCGACACACAGGAAGCTTTCAAACGGTTCACCTTGATGAACGCCGCCGCAGCCAACGCCCATGCTTACTTGGTTACAGATGTACCGGCGTACTTGCCCTCACAGCGAAGGTTACACTATATCAACAACTTAGAATACCTTTCTCACAGGACAACGACGAACAGAAAGGGAAAGTGCGAAACTGCATATTTTGACTTTGCGAAGCGCACCCCCCACCATGCTTGCGAGTGGCGGCAATGCGCAGGAAGCGGACTTTGTAAAGTTTTTTGACCAATAACAGCAACCTTACGTCGAAACTGCCTGGCGAGCCATAGTACTCGAGTAGAGCCACTCACGCGGCTGTGACGGCCTGCATTCATCCAACGGCTCAAAAGTCGAGTTTCGAGGGCTTGATCAGAGCCCGAAAAGGTAACAACATACGTAAACAAATCACGGCCCTGAGGAGAGCCAGCGTCGAAACGGACATTAAGTCGGGACATTTTGCTATGAAACATTCATTGAGCTATATGTTGGCTTTGACAATCGTATTGTTCGGAACAAACTCGAGTATTGCCGAAACTGTGGAGTTCGGAACATTCGACTTTGCGCCTTATGTTCTTCACGATGATCCAGAAGGCCGCCTTGGCCTTTTTGTGGATATCACCACGGCCATTGCTGATCGAGCAGAAGTTCCTATTATCAACAGCGTACTGCCCATTGCACGTGTGATAAAAAACCTGGAACACGGCCTTACCGATTGTGTGGTTGCGCTGGAAACTCCGTGGACATTGGAGCATTTGATCCAGGTTTCCGAAATCCACGATCGAATGGAAATCATTTTTGCGACACGGCCCCAACTTGACATTACCGGCATCAGTGATCTGCACGGCCGACGACTGGCAATTCCGCGCGGCACTTTCCGAGGTTCCCCCGTCACGACCGAGCCAGATATTGAACGTGTTTTGACAAATGGCTACGAGCAAAGCATCGACTTGTTGAGGGCTGGACGGGTTGATGCAATTGCTGGAACTGCGGTTAGTCTTTACCATAGTTTTGCAACCGAGAACGTGACACGGGGTGACATCGGTGTTGTCGTTCCTGTGGAAAACAACTCCTTGTGGCTGCAATGTGCCAAAGGTCAGGTGTCGAACGATATATTGGCAAAAATGGATCAGGCGACCACTGCCTTGCGAGACGAAGGTGCCATTGAGGCCTTTGTGCAGCGTTACATTCCGCCAGAGTTCAAATAGTGCCGGATCTGGACAGCACGTCGCCCAAAAAGTTTACGAATAGCCTTTCGTTTCGACAGGCACGTGTTGCGGTGCTTGTTGGGTTTGTATTGGGGATTGGCTTCAGTGCCATCCAGATATTGTCGGATCTGCGACGAGAGATTCAACAAATTGACACGACATTTGAGCAGTCTCTCAAAATACTGGAAGAGTCAGCGTTTCAGGCGGCATTTGGACTCGACAAGGTGTTAGCCCAAACCGTTGTGAATGGGGTGTTCCATCAGTTGGCGATTTCTGAAGCGACGATTATCGATAGCTATGGCGACACGATGTATTCAAGGACGCGCCCGCAATTGAAGACGTCCCTATCTTGGTTGGCTGAAGGAATATTTGGTGAGGTCAAATCGTATTCCACGCCACTGCTAGAGAAGGAAACCGGCTTCTACGCAGGTGAGTTGATTATTCGCGTCGATACAAATGTTATTGCCAGAGACTTTTTCAAACGCTCTGGGCTCGTCCTTGGATTTGGTGTCCTAAGAAACCTATTATTGGCGACGGTCCTTGCCTTGATTTACCATAAAATGTTGACCAAGCCGCTTAGGGAGATTGCTGACCACATCCACCGGGGAGCAACGGAACTTCCTGTTTCCAAAGCGCACGAAAACGACGAACTGAGTGAAATTGCGCTTGAGTACAACAAACTCTCTCACGCCCGCGCGCAGGCAGTCACGCGGCTCAAAGAGGAGGAGCGGAGGTACCGGCGTTTGATCGCAAACAGTCAGGTTTCGCTATCCAATGCCAACTATTCGGAGGTCATTAAATCACTCAATCACCTTCGCAACGAAGGGGTGGATGATCTTCGGCACTATCTCGACGTGAACAAGGATGCGGCCTGGCAGCTGTTCACAACAATAGAAGTATTGAGTGCCAATGACGCAACTCTGAAACTGTTCGGGGCGGCGTCTGAGAACGAGCTGATGCAGCAGTCCAAAAAAACGTTTGGTCCAGAAACAATTGACATGTTTGAGGAACAGCTTTGCGCCATTTGGGAAAAACAGAGAATGTTTCGGGCAGAAACAGTTTTTTACACCTTAACCGGCGAAGAAATTATTGGCGTGATCTCGCTCCCCCTGCCTGCAACAGACGCAGGGTTCAGCAGTATTCCCGTCAGTATTCTGGATATTACCGAATTCAAGAATGCGGAAACAGAACTCACGTTCCGAGGTGAAATCATAGAAGTTGTTGGCGAAGGTGTACTTGTTTCGCGGGTGTCTGATGGGGTGATTATCTACACAAACGCGTCTCTTGATTCCACGTTCGGCTACGATCGCGGAGAACTTGCAGGTCGGGTTGTCAGCCTGCTTAATGCTAAAATGGACACCACACCTGAAGAAGTGTCGTCGACCATTGCCGACAAAATTTTGAAGGGCGACCGATGGGGTGGCGACGTGCTCAATGTTCGCAAAGATGGATCCCTGTTCTGGAGTGAAGTTTCAGTGACCGGCTTTGAGCACTCTATGCATGGAACCTTGGCTATTGCGGTCCAATCCGACATATCGGATCGCAAATTTCTTGAAGAACAACTTCGACAATCGCAACGTATGGAAGCTGTCGGCCAACTGACGGGTGGGGTGGCGCACGACTTTAACAACCTGCTGGCTGTAATGCTTGGCAATACCGAACTGCTTGAGGATCTGGCAGACAAGACGCCAGAAACAAAGAAATTCATCACAACCATCAAATCGGCTGTGGACCGGGCTTCCTCGCTGACCGGACGGTTGCTGGCCTTCTCCAGGCAATCGACGTTGGCTCCTGTTCCAGCAAATGTATGCGATTTGATTGGCGGCATCGACGACATGCTGCACAGAACGTTGGGGGCCACCATCGAACTGGCTGTGGCGTGCCCTGACGACCTCTGGCCCGCGTTGATCGACACCCATGAATTTGAAAACGCGCTGATAAACCTCGTGCTGAATGCGCGGGACGCCATGCCACGGGGGGGGCGACTGACCATAGAAACTCAGAATGCCACTCTAGACGAGTCTTATGCGGCGCAATCTACAGAGGTTACCCCGGGAGATTATGTGCAGGTGACGGTGAGTGACACAGGGGAGGGCATGTCTGAGGATGTTCAACTCAAAGTGTTTGAACCCTTCTTCACAACAAAAGATGTCGGCAAGGGAAGTGGTCTTGGGCTCAGTATGGTATTTGGCTTCGTCAAGCAGTCAAATGGGCATGTCACGATCTACAGCGAAGAAGGTCACGGTACGTCTGTGAGACTCTATTTGCCCCGCTCTAAAGAAGCGGTGGCTGAGGTGGAAACGGTTCAAAATGTGCAAGAGTACGCGCGGGGTGTCGGGCACATCCTTGTGGTTGAAGACGACGCTGCAGTGCGGAGTATCTCCGGTTCCATTTTGCGAGCTCAAGGATACAATGTCCAAGAGGCAGAAAATGGCCACGAGGCGGTCCAACACTTGCGAGACGGTCTGAGCTTTGACCTCTTGTTCACGGATATGGTGCTGCCGGGCGGCCTCAACGGTGTTGAAATTGCTGCGCTGGCTCAAAAACACCACCCCGACATCAAGGTGCTTTACACGACGGGGTTTGCAGAAAACTCCTCTGTCGAGGTCCGTAATTTGGTCAGCAGCGGTTTGTTGATCAACAAGCCGTTTCAACGGACGACATTACTGGAAAAAGTGCACCAAGTTTTGGAGAACAAACGGACTTGAGGCGTCGATTCAAAAGTCCGCGCGAACCATGGCCAACCGCTTGTGTCCTGCAGTTGGCAGATGACGTCGCCAACAACGGTTGAGGCATCATAAGGATTGCGCTTGCATCTGAGCCAACGTGCCGGCTTCCGTTTGTAACACGTCTTTCAGAAGGTCACGAGACAGCGGCTTGTGCATGCTGTCACCGACATCAATATCTCGTGCTTGGGCAATCAATTTTGCCGCTTCCATGGATGGCGCCCCACCGCCCGTCATAAAGCGCAAACGCAAGGGTCGGTTGAGCGCGGCTAGCCCGGAGATAACTTCGATCCCGTCCATCTGTGGCATGTTAATGTCAACAAGCAGCAAAGCTGGCTCGTCGCCTTCTTGCAGTCCTTCCAAAAGTTTGATGCCATTGCTGCAAATCTCGGCGTCCCACCCATGCCGGGTTGCAACATGTGCCAAATACTCCGCAAACTCTACATTATCGTCCGCGATGTACACTTTTTGCATCCGGGCAATCCTAGTTAGTTGGGATGAGACAAATCCAAGCCTACCCAATCCCCGACAAAAAGCAACTCATCGAACCGATCCAAGGCCAGTTTCGTTTTCCAATGCTTGTGCACCACTACAGCAAGCAGCAGAACTTCAGCGTTGAAGGGACCGAGGAAACTACGTTTCCTTTGTTGTTGGAACCACCGAGCGGTTTTTCTCTGAAAGACTCATTTCACAGGTCCGCTTCGGGCTGGCTGCTGCCATCGGACAACCATTGTTGGGCCCGATCTCGCTGCAAACATGTTGCTGCAGCGCCGCAAGGCCGCTTTGAGCCTATTCTGCTGAAAAACTCGCTTGCCAAAAAACGCCGCGACAAATTAGAACAAGTATTTTGAGATCGCACCGCTGGCAAACAGCATTCTCAGAATGGCATTCCTGCGGGACAGTGTTCCGACGATATGCGTTCAAATGGCCAAACACCGAGTTTATCAACAGAATAAGCCCAAAGCGACGGATGCTGCGGAATGCACCAATGTCCGCGATGCTGCATTGACCTGTGTACTCAGTTTCGTGCGTTTTTTGCCCTCAGTTTTGCTTTGAGTTCCAATATTGTGGTTTGCAGCGATGACACTTCATAGTCAGCTTCCGCACTCGTGAACCGGGGTGTGATGTGTTGCGGGCAGTTCCAGTCGAATGCCTCGACAGTTATCAGCAATCCCCGTTCTACCCGCGCCTTATAGCGGTCGCCCAGTGACAGTTTTTGTTGTGTGTCCAGCTCAGAGGCACCCAGCGTTTGAACCCTGCCCAGAAGTTTGAGGCGGGTTTTGTTTGGGTAGTCCATAAAGAATAGCGACACACGGTCGTTCTGGCTTATGTTTCCCATACTTACATATTGCCGGATGCCCCGAAAGTCAGCAAACCCCAGCGTTTTGTCGTCCAGAATCTTCACAAATCCAACCGGACCACCGCGATGTTGCACATAGGGCCAGCCCGTTTCGCTGACCGTCGCCATGTAAAAGCTGTCGCGCGCGGCAATGAATTGGGCTTCGTTTGGGCCCAGAACGTAGTTGTAGTCGTCACCAACTTCCATTCGCGCATGTGAATTGCGCGACCCTTGGTCGGACTGGATGTTTTTCACGGCGCCCGTGAAGGCGAGTTCGGCGAATTTGTGTCCCATTTGACGGACCCTTTTTGAGTAGCAGATATTTCAGGCCGAGATCTGACACCCCCGGCTGGACAAACAGCCACCAAGGATTGCGCGCACTTTTGATTAGGCGCGCATCATTTGGGCTGGCGAAACGGTGCAGGGTGGCCCCTGCACCGAATTGGCTTAGTTGGTCTTGTTCTTGGACAGGAATGTCCGGATGGTAGCCGCAACCTCAGCGCCGTGGGATTCAAGGATGAAGTGACCGGCGTCAATCAGATGCAGTTCCGCATTCGGTAGATCACGCAGGTACGGTGTTGCCCCTTCGGCTGGGAAGATGTGGTCGTTCTCGCCCCAGACGATCAACGTGGGAGGTTGATACGCACGGAAGAATTCCTGGAAATCCGGATAGAGATCGACGTTTGTGCGGTAATCATAAAACAGGTCCAGTTGGATTTCCTGGTTTCCGGGCCGATCAAGATACGTTTGATCCAGCATCCACGCATCAGGGCTGACACGGCTTAGGTGGGTGTCGGGCACCCCATGGGTGTACTGCCATTCGGTTGCGCCGACATTCAGGAAGCCGCGCAAAGACTCACGATTTTCATCGGTCGCATCAGTCCAGTAGGTGCGAAACACATCCCAGAACTCCAGTAGGCCTTCTTCATAGGCGTTGCCATTTTGAATGATCAGCGCCTCGATTGCCTGTGGCTCTTTCAGGGCCAGGCGGTATCCGACCGGTGCGCCGTAATCCATCACGTAAAGGCTATAGGATGTCAGATCCAAAGCGTCGGTAAAGCCGTCCATTAAAGCTGCATAGTTGGCAAAGCTGTATTCAAATTCGCTGGGATCAGGCATCGCACTGCGCCCAAATCCGGGATAATCTGGGGCAATCACGTGATAGCTGTCCGCCAGTTCGGGAATGAGATTGCGATACTGCTGTGAGGACGTTGGGAAACCGTGCAACAACAGCAAAGTAGGCGCATTTTCATTACCAGCTTCGCGGTAGAAGATCTCCTGCCCATCAATGTCGACAGTGTTGTAGCGCACGGCGTCGTGGGCAATCCCGCTGAGCGCAGCTGCGGTTGTTGCAGAGTCTTCTGCGAAGGTTGGTGATGCGTGCGGCACCAGCAGCGCCAACGCGATAAGGCCGGACAAAAGGGGAGGCGTGATCAAGTTCGTTTTCATTTCTGTATCCTTCGATATGGGCCGCGTTACAGGGTGTGTTGCGGCGGCGTGTGAGCAACAGATAATGACCTTCCAATGGTGGAAGAATAATGATAATTATGAATTCATTGTTGCAAAAAGTGGAATAAATGGATCGCATCCAGCAAATGGAAGTTTTTGCTGCCATCAATGACACCGGCAGTTTTGTGCAGGCCGCCAACCGGCTTCGCATGTCGCCACCGGCTGTGACGCGGGCAATGAATGCACTGGAAGAAAGGTTGGGCGTTCAGTTGCTGACGCGATCCACCCGTCAATTGACACTTACTGATGCCGGAACGCGGTTTTTGATTGCAGCCCGCCAGCTCCTAGTCGAGATCGAGTCAGCCGAAAAACTGGCGGTCGGCGAAGAAGGCGTGGCGCAGGGTCATTTGACTGTTTCGGCGTCGTTGGCCTTCAGTCGAATGATCGCAGCGCCAGTCATTCGATCTTTCCTCGCTTCGCATCCACGGATTTCAGTGTCATTGGTCGCGGTCGACCGGGTGACGAACATTGTCGAAGAAGGAATTGATGTCGCCATTAGAATTGGTGAATTGCCGGATTCCAACCTCATGGCAAAGCGTCTGGGCGTTGTACGTCGTCTTTTTGTCGCCAGCCCGGAATATCTGGATCGCCGCGGCACTCCGAATGATCCATCGGAACTAAAGCTGCATTCGATCATCGGGTTCACCGGGATCATGTCGATCCATGACTGGCACTACAAGCACGGCAAATCACGGGGTCACGTCCAATTGCACCCCCGGTTTGAGGTGAATGATGCAACCACGGCACTGACGGCCGCGACCGCTGGTGAGGGGATAACAATGGCCTTGTCATACATGGTCGCCGACGAAATCCGTTCCGGCCAGCTTGCGCCCGTGCTGGTCGATTACCTGCCGCCTGCGGAGCCTATCCATCTTGTGTATCCGCAAAGCAAAATCGTTGCCCCAAAGGTGCGGTCGTTTGTGGATTTCGCAGCGGACCGGCTAACCGATGCTATTGGGCAGTCAGAACTTGCGCTGAGTTAGTGGAACCTCAGGCGACTCATCTGATCGCGACAGTCGAAACAGCATCACATCCCGTAAAGCAGCTGTTGCAATTCACGTTCCGGATGGCAGATTTGGTCCGCACTGCTGACCTTCACCCTCCAAAAATGGTGTTCAATGCACGAATGTCTGGTTTGGTGAAGCTGCACTGCGGCCAAGTCGCACCAGATGAATGCCGGCAATGGGCCGTTCGCGGGCTGTGCGGTCTGCCAGGTTGTCAAACTATGCAAAGGGCGCTTTCTGCGCATAGCAGCCCTTGTTGGGCGCGCAGCTCGCCAGAATGAGCCATTTGACAGCCGAGGCCATTTCTGCGCTTGTGAGGTGTGATCCTCGCATTTGCTGCAAATTCAGGCAGACCGCTGGGGGTAGTTTAAGCGCTTCCGTTTCGAAGCTGAGAACCTTCAATGTATTGACCACGCGAAAGCCCGCCGAGTGTCGAACGTTCACTGGTCCGAGTGTTGACTGAATTCGGGTTCTTGGCTTTGCACGGTTCTGTCTCAACTCATTTTCGCCTATGTCGGGGGCGGTATTGTGCAGATTGGGGTTCACACAGATGATAGTCTTCTTTTTTGTATTAGCCCTAGGTGCCATCGCTTTGATGGTCAGATACTGGGCAAGTCGCCAGCGCCTGCATAGGCTTCTGTCTCAACCCATGTCTGCGGACCATCGTGCAATTGTGGAGGAACAGGTCCCAATTACTGCCAAACTGCCCATGGACCTGCGCACTAAACTGGAAGGCAAGATCAACCGGTTTCTAGATCAGGTGGAATTCGACGGATGCAATAGGCTTGAAATTACCGAGGAAATGAAAGTTTCCATAGCCGCGCAGGCCTGTCTCTTAGTTGTTAATACCGAAATTTGGTATGATCATCTTACGACCATTCTCGTCTACCCCGGTGCTTTCAAATCGAGGCAAACACAGCACAATGGCTATGTCGTGATCGAACGCGAAATCGTTCGAACCGGGGAAAGCTGGTCTCGAGGACCTGTTATCCTGTCCTGGTCGCACTCCCAGCAAGGGGCGGCAAACGACACGGATGGTCACAATGTTGTATTCCATGAGTTCGCCCATCAAATCGATGACCTGTCAGGACGTACAGATGGGGTGCCAAACCTCGGGCCAAATCAAAAGTACTCGGATTGGGTTCAAGTGTTCGAAACAGCATTTAAAAAGCACGTCCAGCTTGTTCAAAAGGGGCGTAAGACCGTGATCGACCACTATGGTGCGGAAGGTTATGAAGAATTCTTTGCTGTATCCGTTGAGGTTTTTTTTGAAAGACCTGCATCCCTCAAGCGAGAAGAGCCAAGCGTCTATGAACAGTTGTCATTGTTGTTCCAGCTAGACCCATCCTCGTGGTGAATGGGCCAATGCAATTGCGGGGTGGTTGGCAGCTCTGAGGCTGATCTATTTTGAAAGGGCGGACAGCTGCCGTTCTCTGCAGTCGCGAGGGCTCAGCTTCGCCGTGGCCAAAGCGGACATTCAAACCCTATCAGAGCGGAACCTACATGCTGCGATGAGCATCAAGGTCAGCAATGCGCAGATAGCACCCTATGCAAAGTCCGCCTTCCGGCCTCGGAACACAGCCCACGTTCGCTGTGATGCCGCATTAGAAGCGGTCATTGGTGAGAGTTGCGGCGAAGTTTTGGGGTTCGAGGGCAGCACTGCGGACTTACCCGACCTTCACACAGATTAGCCCAAATGTCGTTTTTGGCCTGCAACCAGCGTTCGCGTCATGGCGGGCTAACGGCAGCCCTGGCACAAAGGGGTATTGGCTTCCTTCAAACCGTCTGGAAACCGGTCATCCTCCGTTGGCAAAGACGAAAAAGGTGTTTCAATTAGTAACGAACCTTGGAAACGACAGCGAATGAGATCACTGTAGAATGCGTGTTCGCTGCTTCACAAACCTCCTGCAAATTTTGTGAGTTGACTCTATACCGAAGCCTGGCGGCATGACGTTGAGCCAATTCGCCCACCCAAGCCAAGCATTCCAACTGTAACCACCGGTGCGTTGGTCGAGCGGTCGCCGTCCAGCTCCCAAGTCCCTAGATTTGTCAGCAGCAAACTGCCCCCCGTGACCTGTGCTCTATCCACCCATCTCAAACGCTTTGAACATGAACTTCTTTGGAGTTTGCCTCTCCTCGGCTTGAGACACACAAAACGCCTTCTTCGGCCTGCGATTGCAAGCCATCAAAGTTGAGGTGCCTGGAAAATGATTCCGTCGGGCAAAACGTTCCTCTAGAAATTGCATAATGATGCCGGACTTAGGCAGGCCAGGCGCGCGGCATTCTTTAGGCATTCGACCTTTTTACCGATCCACTCTCAGACCGCTGGGAACCTGCTCAGGAATCCGGCTTTCAACAGCCTCAGCTGCCGAACCCGTCAGGCTTTTGAGGAATGCAACCAGAGCCGCGATTTCTGCGTCGCTGCGGGGCGGAATGTGAATGTCACGGTGTTTGGCATGCCGCGCCATTTCGATACGGTCTTGCTGGATGACAAAATCGATACGACTTAACCAAGGCACGTCGGGCAGCGTCAGATCAGTCCCTTTCCACTTGGCACGTTCTCCTGGGGGATCAAAGTGATGAAGGATCATGCGCTCCAAGGTTGGGTAGGCGCCGTTGTGCCCATAGGGCGCTGTAATCGCTACATTTCTCAACATAGGCGTCCGAAAGCGATAAGCATCGGCAAGGTCATCGGTTTCACCCATACGCCCGACATCCCGCGCATAAGGATCGAACTTTCGCGTCCTTCCGGGGCCAAATGCGGGCAACCCCAAAGCATGAAACTGCTGATCTGAAAACAGGTTTCCGGAATGGCAGTTGCTACACCCTGCATTGCCAAAAAACAGATCCATTCCTTGGATTTGCATCGCCGACAGAGCCTGATCATCACCAGCCAAATAGGCATCAAATGGACTGTCAAAGGACGTAAAATCTTGCACCATAAAATGCGCCAAGGTGTCCGCGATTTGGACAATCGTCACCTCTTCGGCCACGTCTATTTCGTTGAATGCAGAGACAAAACGGACACCATAGTCGGGGAGCGTTCTGACCCGTTTGGCGATGATTGGCCACCCGGCATCAATGCGATCCCGCGTCGCTCCCACAACCTCATTTTCACCGACATTTCCAGCCATCTCAAAACCGGATGTCATGGGGAAAAGCGCCTGCGCTGCCAGAACTGACTTTAGCCCATCGGGAAGCCACTCTTCTGCGGGCGTGTTGAAGCCATTTCCAAATATGGGGTCCACACTAACGCGGCCGTCATGCATCAGTGTATCAATAGTCTTTGCGCCCAAGTTCCATAGCGCAGGCGCATTGCGCGGAATACGTTTTTGGACCTTGTTTGCGCCCACATCCGAAACCCGATCCGGTCCAAGACCGTGCCCGCCTTCGCCCAATCCAAGTGACAATCCGTCAGATGTTCCAAATCGCGGATGATGGCAGGTTCCACAGCTGATATTCCTGTTCCCGGACAGGATCTTGTCGTAAAATAACAGGCGTCCTAGTTCCGCCTTTTCGGCGTCCACATCCATGAAGTCACTGGCGGTCAGTGGTGTTGGCAACGCAGGCAATTCGGCGAAGGACGGGGCGGCAAACAGGATCACGGAGAGCGCATGCGACACCCCACAAAAAAGCTTCTTCTGGCGGCGGCGTTGGTCGTGGGAACGACCCAATTTGGCCTCGCCGAGATTGAAGCCGCGCGCGATCTTATGGAGGCCGGGGATTTTGAAGCCGCGCGTGAAGCGATGTGGCCGGCGGCCCGGTCGGGCAATGCTGACGCCGAGGAGTTGATCGGCGTGATGTATGCGATGGGGCTTGGCGTTGAGCGCGACGATCAACGCGCGTTTGAATGGTATCTGCGCAGCGCCATGAAGGGCCACCCCGGCGCGCAATCCGGAATTGGGTGGTACTATGAGGTCGGGCGCGGCATGCCCGCGCCGGATTTGGTCCGGGCCTATATGTGGTACACGCTTTCGGCGATCGGCGGCGACCCCGACGCGGCGATCAGCCTTGAAGAGGTTGTGAAAAAAATGACCAAGGAAGAAATTGATAAAGCGCATATTCTGGTCGAGGACTACCGCGTGTGGATGTATCCGTTCCGGTGACGTCCGGACAAAAACGGCGCAAGGGTCTGCCCCCCGCGCCGCTTGTGCTTAGTTCAGGTCTGCGTCACGCGCGCCGTTTACGTCCGCTTCTGCTGCGGCAACTGCATCGGTCAATGCGGTGAACACCTCATCGCCACGGGTCACGTTGGACTTGAACCAGTCATACACTGGGGAAGCCGCCTGTTTGAACGCGTCTTTCTCTGCTGGGGTTGGAACATACAGGTCTCCGCCACCGGCAACAAAGTCTTCATAGGCCTGGATCGACTTACGCTTTGGCGATGCAAAGGTGGCCTGTTGCAGGGCATAGAACCCATCCACCACCACGCGGCGCATGTCTTCTGGCATGTCCATGAAACTCTGGTTCGACATCCACCACAGAGCCCCCATGTAGGCGTGGCCATCCAAGGTTACATACTGCAGGCCCGCATCTGGGAACTTCATGCCCATGATGTCGGTGATGCCGTTCTTGGAGCCTTCAACAACACCAGTCTGGAAACTGGTGAACAGTTCAGGCCACGGGATTGGCGTTGGTGAGGCGCCAAGCGCTTTCACAAGCTCCTGCGGCAGATCGGCCACAACAGTCCGGATCTTCAGACCTTCCATATCGGCGGGCGCAGCCACACGGCGTTTGGTGTTGGCAAAGTTGCGCCAGCCACCAGTGTTGCCGATGGTCATCAGGCGGATTGCATCGCCGCTGTCCTCCAGCGCCATGGCACGCATTTTGCGGGTAAAGTCACCTGACAGCACATGTTCCGCAACACGGTCATCCGCCATCAGATACGGCAGGTCGAGAACTTGCACATAGGGGAACAGGCCGGACGCGCCGCCAGAGGTCGAGATGTAGACGTC
This sequence comes from Shimia sagamensis, assembly GCF_900182745.1. Lineage (GTDB taxonomy): Bacteria > Pseudomonadota > Alphaproteobacteria > Rhodobacterales > Rhodobacteraceae > Shimia > Shimia sagamensis. Next base: position 350,562 of record NZ_FXTY01000002.1, read on the forward strand.
GATGGACCCATCCGCCACACCTTGCAGGCATTCGGCCCCGTTGGAGCACAGCTGCGTGCCGATAAAAAGCTCGACCTCGATGGCGCCGTTAGAAGCGGCTTCGACATAGTTTTTGAAGACAACAAGACCGTCGTAGTCTTCGTCATTTTCGTTCGAGTTTGCCGTTGCGCGGATCGTGTAGTCTGCCGCACTCGCGGTCAGCGCCGTGCCAGCCATCAAGGCCGACAGAGCCACCGTCTTTGCCAGTTTCATAAACATGCGTGTTTCCTCCTGTTGCACGTCGTTTTTTAGTGTCAGTTCAAGAACCCCGTTAGTTTCGGAATGGTCAGAGAGATTGCGGGCACGAAGGTGATCAGGAAGATCACAGCAACCTCAACCGCCAAAAATGGCAAAATGGCTTTCGCGATGGTTGTCACCCGTTCGTGCGAGACAGACGCCGCAACAAAGAGAACAAGCCCCATGGGAGGCGTGGCCAACCCCACAGTCAGGTTCACGCACATGATGATCGCAAAGTGGATGGACTCGACCCCTAGTCCATCAAAAACAGGTGCCAAAATGGGGCCAAGGATGATGATCGCCGGACCTGCGTCCAGAAACATGCCCACCACGAAGAGCAGCAGGTTGATCAGGAACAGCAAGATCAGAGGGTTTTCTGAAAGGGTCAGAATGAAATCGGCAAGAATTTCCGGTGCATGGCTGAGGCTGACCACTGTTTTGAATGACATGGCCGCGCCCACCAACAGCAGCACCACAGCGGACGTGATCCCGGCACGGGTGAAAACCTCCGGCAAGTCTTTCAACTTCATGGTCCGCAGCACCAGGAATCCCACCAACAACGCATAGGCAACCGCAACCGCTGCGGCCTCTGTCGGTGTGAACACACCCGCCAAAATGCCCCCAAGGATCAGGATTGGCGTCTGCAGTGGCACCACGGCGCGTTTGCAGACAATGCGGAATTCAGGGCTGACCACGCGGCGCAGTCCCAGCATCAATCCATGCGCCAGAAGAACCGCGCCTAGGAAGGTCAGCCATTTGGACAGCGTTGTGTCAGCCGCTGGGGCAAATTGCGCGAGCAAGAGTCCGAGGTTCAGCCGCACCAGCACAAAGGATACCCAACTTTCCAAACCGCCGATCTCAACGTTCTCAAACGTCACACGGCGCGCAGCAGGCAGATCGTATTTGTCGGCCATGACACGGACCATCACCATCAGGCCCACCCCCACCAGAATGCCGGGCACAATGCCAGCAAGGAACAACGCGGCGACGCTTTCGCCCATTACATAGGCGTAGATGATCATGATGCCCGAAGGCGGAATGATTGGCCCGATGACAGAACTGGCGGCGGTCACCGCTGCGGCAAATTTGCGGGTGTAGCCTTCACGCTCCATCGCCGGGATCAGCATGGAGCCAAGCGCGGAGGTGTCCGCCACCGCCGAACCAGACAGCCCTGCAAACAGGATCGACGATAGGATGTTCACCTGTGCGAGCCCGCCCCGCAGATGCCCCATCAAGGCTTGCGAGAACTCGACCAACCGGACTGTGATCCCACCCCGGTTCATCAGCTCGCCAGCCAACATGAAAAACGGAATGGCCATCAAGGGGAAGCTGTCCATACCGTTGTAGAGATTCCGGTACAGCAACGTGATGTCACGTTCTTGTCCGTTTAACCAAAGCAACGCCCCCGGCGCAGCCAGAAGGCAGAAAAACACCGGCAGACCAACCAGAAGAAGGAACAAAAACAGCGGAAGAAACCAGATCAGCATTACTCAGTCCCTCCGACGGTGAGGCCTGAACGCGTGGGCAAACGGTCGCTCATGCCCAACAGGCGCACAAAGCGCTCCAGCAACAGCTCGATGTTCACTAAGATCAGCAGCACGATGCCCACCAGAAGGGACAGCATCATCCAACTGCGTGGTATTCGGTACCAACCGTCAAACGTCAGAGAAGTCGGCAGATACAAAGACGCAGTGGTGAAACGCCCACCAAGCCCGGTGACCTCTTTGTAGCCAATCTGCACCCCGACGATCAGCACCGTCAGGCTGATCAACAACAAGACAAACTGCAGAAGATGCATTGCCTTGCCTTTGATAACCGCATCAATGAAGTCAATCGCCACAAAGCCGCCATTTCGGAAAGCCGTGGGCGCCATCAGACCTGTCATCCACAGCATAAAGAAACGGGCGGCTTCGTCGGGCCAGGGCAATGCACTGCCCAGAACGTAACGAAAGAAAACTTGGATCAGGATCGCCGCGACCATCACGCCTATGGCGAACACGCCCAGCCAACGCCCGACTGCCAACAGTCCGGAGTTCAGTGGACGCAACAGATTCAAGACAGCAAAGACTGCCTTCATCGTGTTCTTCTCCTCCCGTTTAGCATTCTGTCCTCTTCAGAATGCAGGTCGCCGATCTTATTGTTTTACGGCGGCAATCTGGCCCATTTGGCCCTTGTAGAAAGTCAGTGCATCTCCGTCTTCGCGCATGGTCGCGCGGTCAACATGTCCAAGAACAATCGCGTGATCGCCACCTTCGTAAATCGCGGACCGAGTGCATTCGAACCGTGCGAGGCAATTGTCCAGAATGGGCACACCCCAGTCATTCACCAGGTGCGCCACATCCGCCAGACCAAAGGCATCTTTGGCCACCGTCCAGCAAAGATCATCCTGCTCGGCCGACAACACATGGATCGCATAGTGATCTGCGCGCTCAAAATGCGGAAACCGGCGCGAGTTCTTGTCAGGGGACCACAGCACCAGAGGCGGGGTCAACGACACCGACGAAAAACTATTGGCGGTGATCGCCACCGGACCGTTTTCCGAAGCCGCCGTGACAATCGTCACCCCGGTGGCAAATCGTCCAAACGCATCCCGCAAGAGCCGCGTGTTGTTCGGGTCAGGCACAAAGCTGAGCTTTCCCCCGACAGTGTGAGCAGACATCATGGGACCTCCTTGCCGTGCGCGGCTTCGTAGAGAGAGAACCAAGTTTCGCGGTCCAGTGTGACCTTCTCCGCGTTCGAAATCATCTTGATACGATCAAGGTTGTTGGAGCCCAAAACCGGCAGGATACGGGCCGGATGACGCAAAAGGAACGCAACGGCCACAGCGGCGCGATCCGCGCCCTGCTCTGCAGCAATACGATCCAAACGGTCCGCCACTTCCCCCGTTCCGGTCATCAGGCTGCCGCCACCAAGCGGTGACCATGCCATGACAGGATGGACATGCTGCTGATGGAAGGCCAAATCCCCATTTGTGAAAGGAGACAATTCTGCCAGCGAAATCTCAATTTGGTTGGTGGCCAGCGGCGTCTTCATGGCAGACTGCAAAAGCTTCCACTCCCAAGGGCGGAAATTCGACACGCCAACGGCGCGCACCTTGCCCGACGCCACCAGTTCATCCAGCGCCGCCCCGGTTTCATTGTGATCCATCAAAGGATCGGGTCGGTGGATCAGCAGAAGATCCACATGGTCCACCCCCATCTCACTCAACGACCGGTTCACCGAGGCTTCGATGTGGGCGCGCGAGGTGTCGTAATATTTGACCGGCTTGTCGGCATAAATCCCGATGGGCGCGACGATATCGCACTTTGTCACGATCTCGATCTGATTGCGCAACGCCGGGTTGGCTTTTAGCGCCCCGCCCAGCACCGCCTCGGCACCGTAATCGCCATAGATGTCCGCCTGATCAATGGTTGTGATCCCTTGGTCCAGACAGGCTTGGATTTTTGCATCCACGTATTCGGGCGACGTGTCCGCATCATCGGCCAGACGCCACATGCCATATACCAGACGGCTGAAGGTCAGCCGGTTTGTGATCTCGACACGGTTCATCAGCGACGTTCTCCGATACCAAGGGGAGTTTGCGGCGTGGATGCCGGCACTCGCCCATAGGCATGGGGCAGCGATACCGTGTTGAGATTTGGCATCACGCGGGCGCCAAAATGCTTGGCCTCATCCACATGCGGATACCCGGACAAAACGAAAGCCCGCATCCCCATCTTCTTATAAGCCTCCAGCTTGGACAAAACCTGATCGGTTGACCCGACCAGTGCTGCGCCACAGCCGGACCGCGCCCGGCCCACGCCGGTCCAGAGATGTGGTTCGATAAAGCCATCGTCGTCGGCTACATCGCGGTTCTTTGCCTGATGCGACACGCCCAGAGACTTGGCATCCAGCGCACGCTCCCGGATGGCACGCCCCTGCTCGTCATCAAGCTTAGACACAATGTAATCGGCATATTCACGTGCTTCAGCCTCGGTGTCGCGGACAATCACATGCACGCGCAGACCATAATCGAGTGTCCGGCCGTAGCGTTCCGCCACCGCGTTCACCGCCTTCATACGCCCGGCCAGCTCGTCCATCTTCTCCGGCCACATCAGGTAGACGTCGCAATGCTGCCCGCAGAGTTCCAATGCATCCGGCGAATAGCCACCAAAATACAGCAATGGCCCACCGGTCTGATAAGGCACCACAGGATCAGTTGTAAGGCCCTGGAAATTGTAGACCTCACCTTTGTGGTTGATCTCGCCTTGGGTCCAGGCCTGTTTGAGAATCTCGACAACTTCACGCGAGCGCTGGTAGCGATAGCTGCTCTCATCCTTTTCACCGGGAAAGTCGGACGAGATGATGTTCACGGTCAGCCGACCTTCCAACATGTGGTCCAACGTCGCCAGTGTACGGGCCAGCATGATCGGCTGGATCTCGCCACAGCGCACGGCGGCCAGCATGTTGATCTTGCTGGTGACCGGCGCGCAGCCTGCCACGAAGCTCAGCGTGTCCTGACCCACCTGATAAGAAGACGGGCACAGAATATTGCGGAAGCCTTGCGCCTCAGCTTCTTTCACGATGCCCGAGCAATGCGCCCAGGACGACCGCAGATCGCCATCTGGCACGCCAAGAAATTGGTAGTCGTCTGAGCACAGCGCGGCAAACCACGACACTTCCACAGCATCCAGATCAGCAGATGTCACCGGCACGATGGTCATCGAGTTCCTCCCAAAATCTCGTTTTCCTTACCTCTTGAATAAACTGCGATTTGATGTAGATCAATGGTGTATCAATTTTGCGGGATGATCTATGTCAAATCCAGACCTCTCCAGTTCGGCGCTGCCGCTCTATTTGCAGATCAGCGAAACCCTGATCCGAGAGATCGCGGCTGGCCGTCTGGTGGACGGAGAGCGCTTGCCGCCTGAGCGCGAGCTGGCCAAGCAATACGGAACCACCGTGCGCACACTGCGCAAATCCCTTGCCGAACTGGAGAAGCAAGGCATGCTGGAGCGCGTTCAAGGATCCGGCAACTATGTGCGCGCCACACAAAGCGGGCGCAGCGTCTACTCCATGTTCCGATTGGAGTTGCCGGGGGGGGGCGGATTGCCCACTGCGGACATCCTCTCGGTGCATGACATGGACAAGCCTTCCGGCCTGCCAGCCTTTGGCACCTCGAATCACGGCACACGGATTCGCAGGTTGCGCTATCTGGACGACGTGGTGATCGCGGTCGAAGAAATCTGGCTGGACGGCGACGCCGGCAAAGTGGACCCGGCCAAACTGTCGGAGTCGCTGTACCACTATTATCAAAAGCAGCTTGGCTTCTGGATACGTCGCGCCGAAGATCGCGTCTCCATCGGGCACGTGCCGGACTGGGCGCCAGAAGCCTTCGGCCAACTTCCTGGGGCAGTTTCTGGTTACATCGAACGCCTAAGCTGGTCGCAAACCAGCGCTCCGGTCGAGTTTTCACGCACCTGGTTTGACCCGGAACACTCTATCTACATCCAACGCCTGACTTAGGAGGCATTATGACGAAACCCACCACCTACGGGATCATCGGCTGCGGCATGATGGGACAAGAGCATCTGCGCAACATTGCACTCCTCCCGAACACGGAAGTTGGGGCCATCTTCGAACCCAACGCCCAAATGCGCACGGAAAGCGCCCGGTTTGCGCCTGACGCGCAATTTGTGGAGAGTCTAGAAGAGCTGTTGGCAGTAGAAACGCTGGATTGCCTGCTGATCGCCAGTCCGAATTTCTGTCATGTCGATCAGCTGCAACAGATTGCCCAAATCCGCCCCCTGCCCCTTCTGGTCGAAAAGCCGCTGTACACCGACCCACGGGATCTGGTGCGCATCAATGATTTCGCCACCAACTATCCTTCCCCGGCCTGGGTTGCTATGGAATATCGCTACATGCCGCCGGTTGCGGCCTTCCTGAACAACGCGGCCTCCGTCACAGGTGGCATCAAGATGCTCACCATCCGCGAACACCGGTTTCCCTTCCTGGAAAAGGTTGATGATTGGAACCGCTTTAACGCCAAATCCGGCGGGACATTTGTGGAGAAATGCTGCCACTTCTTTGACCTCATGCGCCTGACACTCGGATCAGATCCCGTGCGTGTGATGGCCTCGGGCGGACAGGACGCCAACCACTTGGAAGAAAGCTATGATGGGCAGGTGCCGGACATACTCGACAATGGTTACGTCATCGTCGATTTCGAAAACGGCGCCCGCGCGATGCTGGAACTGTGCATGTTTGCGGAAGGTGCGGAGTACCAGGAAGAAATCGCGGCTGTCGGTCCTAAAGGCAAAGTTGAAGCGCTGGTTCCCGGGCCGGGCCGCTTCTGGCCGAAACACCTTGGCGCCGCGCCTACTCCGAAGCTCATCTTGTCTCCGCGCACACCCAAAGGTCCGGTCGAAAAGGATATTCCTGTGGATCCCGACATCCTCGATGCGGGTGACCACAACGGCTCCACTTTTTACCAACACAAATACTTCCTTGAACTGGTTCGTGGCGAACGGTCCACACCCGAGGTTAGCTTATCCGACGGAAAGATGGCCGTGTTGATGGGCATCGCAGCACAGACATCCATACAAGAGAAGCGATCTGTCGAAATGTCGGAGTTCAGCTAGGTTGATCGGCGAACGCGGTTTCAACGCGGTGGTGTAATGCCACAAGTTCTAGCTGTGCGACCAATACGGAAATGAACGAAACAAGGCGGGTCGGGGTGGGTCCCGAAGGCATGAGATTTATTGACCCAAAGAAAAATCGCAAAAGTAATTGTCATTTGCCCCGATCCGCTTCCTCCCGGAACAGCAAAGCAAGGTCCTGCTACAGCGACCAGAGAATTTGGCCTGCGCCGTTGGTAGTCGCCGATGCGTTCTCTGACCAACTGGCATGCCAGCTTGTGAACGGGGCGGTCGCCCTCAGGTGAAGCGGGATTGAAACTTTACAATAGGGACGCAAAACTGCAGCACTTGAAACGGCAATGAAGGGCGATACTTAATACTGCTCTGCATTTTGCAAAACCCGCTTCCTGCGCAATGCTGCCCTTGTAGATTGGCACAGCATTGAAGTCGGGGGGGGCGCCTTTGAAGGGCTGCCTTCCTCAATCTGAGGCAGCACCTTTGCACATAGCGCTGCGAAGGACCGCTTTCCGCCCATTCTGCAGGCAGCACCGGCTAGTGACATCAATACAAGCAGGACGCGCTTAGAGTTTCCCGTATATTCCGGGCTGATGAAGTCACGTGAAGTAAGTGAGCTTACCTCACTGCTCTCCATGCGGAGTTTACGCTTCACTTTGGTGGCTTATCTAGGACGAGATTTGGCAGCTCAGAAGGCACTGGCTGCAAAAAACCTACTAGCCGGGCGGCGACGAGCATTCCACGACCTATTTGAAGGCCGCAGAGGTGGAAGGCTTGTTTGAAGAAACCTGATCCTAGCGAAAGCCGAGTGTGGGGTAAAATGTGGGGTGAAGCTGAAAAGCTTTGCCCTTTTTCCTTATTTTACATGTAGTTAAGGGGGTATCATGGTGCGGGTGAAGGGACTTGAACCCCCACGCCTCGCGGCGCCAGAACCTAAATCTGGTGCGTCTACCAATTCCGCCACACCCGCATTGTGAGCGCGTCTTAGCAAAGCTTTTTCGGGGATGCGAGAGGAAAGTTTACAGAAATGTACTTTCCGACAATACAATTTTCCAAACACGCCACTTAGCGCGCCGCAATTGTCATCCAACCAACTGAATAGCCTGTACTTCCTGTTTCTGCGCCACTGGGCGGGCCATGATCCCAGCTTCTCCCTGGGTGAGTTCGGGAAATAGCGCCTCCAACTCGGCACGGCTGTCGTGAGGTAAGCCCCGCAAAGCCACCGGCCCGGCATACAGGCTCTCACTCAAAAGCCCCTCGCTGTCGACAATCTCATGTCGATCAAACTGCAGATGAATATAGATCACAGCCCCCGTGGGCCGCACCACACGCACACTTCTGTCATTCACAAGATGTACTGCTGCGGCCAAAACCTGCGGCTCACCACAGATCAATTCGGCACGCCAGCCCTCCAGCAGAACACGGTGCTGTGGAGACACAGTCAGGTCGCGGCATGGCCGTCCTGCCCCAAAGGCATCTTTTTGTATCCTGACCGGGTGGAAACTAGGGTTGGCTGCTAGATGAGTAGATGTCAGCGTGACACAACCAACCCATCGAACGGGTTGAAATCCATGATCCAGTGTCTTCACCAGATCACCAACTTGAATATCCTCAACCAGTGCCTGCCCACCACGCACACGGATCAACGTCCCCGGTGTAAAGCACGGAGGCGCAGCGATATTTGACTGATCCACAGCAGAACCGCCCGTTGGCCCTTCTTGTGCAGAAATCACCGTGAGAGGCACGCCAACCGGCGGAAATTCATCTACAAACGCCAGCCCCTCAACGGTCCCATAAGCCGGAGAGGAATTATTGAAGTTCACCGAGATGACGCGATAAGTCAGCCCCGTACTGGGGTCCAGAAGGACAAACTCATATTCCGCTTCGATCCGTGTGTTGTTACCGAAGGTGGTGCCATCAAACGTCTGAGATCCCGCCAGCCGTTGATTGCTGTCATTGTCGTCAAAGTTTGTATCGCCGCCGCGGTCCCTAACAGAAATTTGCTCCCAGGCATTGCTGTTAAGTGTAATGGTTTCTCCCACAAGATGACTGCCGTCACCCTGCGTGATCCCATCTAGCGACACGCCACCAGATACCGAGACATGGGATTCCCCCAACGCCCAAAATGAATAATTCGCCATGGAACAGACCTGCCCGACCTGCGTTTTTGTTTATTTCCTACAGGGTAGGTCAATTTTTAGGCAAACACCAGAAGAGCGCCGCAGGTTAAATCCGTTCGTTGTCCAAAGAGCTCAGCACTTGCGGCAGCGTCTCTGGCAAATCCTCTGCAATCAAACCGGGCCCAAACGCCCGCGCACACTCCACATGCAGCCACGCCGCTGTCTCTGCCGCCTGTTGCGGCGCCAATCCGCGTGCAAGCAGCCCCGTGACAAACCCCGCCAAAACATCCCCTGAACCCGCAGTCGCCAGCCACGGCGCTGCGCGGTCATAAACGGCCGCATTGACGGCACATTGCCCATTTGGCGAAGCAATCACCGTATCCGGCCCCTTAAACAGGACCACGCACCCTGCCCGCTCGGCGGCGTCTCGGGTGGCGTCCACCTTGGAATAAGCCGGGCCTTGGGTCGGCGTTTCCGCCAAATTGGCAGCAATGTCCGGAAACAGCCGCGCAAACTCTCCGCCATGGGGCGTCAGCACCACATTCTCATGCAATAGATCAAAAAGTGCTGTTGGATCATCTGCATAGGCGCTCAATGCATCCGCATCCAACACCACCGCCCGCTGTGTTTCCAGCGCGACAGGCACAAGATCTCTCGCCCGTTCCACCCCCATACCCGGTCCCAAACACAGCGCGTTTATGCGTTCATCCTTTAAGACACCCTCAAGCGCTGTAGCATCGCTCACCCGCTTCAGCATCAACGCGGTGATTTGACAGGCCACTTCTTGTTGTGCATTAGGCGGCACGCCAAGCGTGACAAGCCCCGCGCCAATGCGCAAAGCCCCCCGCGCCGCCAACCGCGCCGCGCCAGTTTTGCCGGAGCCACCAGAGAGAATGAGCGCGTGGCCGTGGGAGAATTTGTGCTCACAAGTCCACTTCTCCAAATACGGTGAAGCAGGTTCAACCAATGAAACCACCACTCGGCCCAGGCGTCGTTCACCAGACAATGCCTGAAGAGCTTTGCGAGAAATTGGGTCGCCTAAATCTGAATAACCCAGGCCTATATCGACAACTACAGACTTTCCTGCGGCTTCAGGTCCTGCCGCTAAAACATGCCCAAGCTTTTTCGAGTGAAATGAAACTATCAGGTCAGCGGGAACCGCAGCCCCACTTTCATCCATTGCTTCACTTAAGATCTGGCGCCCACTATCAGAGCAAATCCCTGAAGGCATATCCACCGCAACGAGCTTATTGAATTGGCCAACAGCCGGCTCCCCAGGCAATGCTACAAGGGGCAACCCCACCGGCCTCGTCAACCCGGTACCAAATAGAGCGTCAATCACCAACTCCGCGCCCGCTGCAAAACTATCCACTTCGAATGTCTCAGCAGAAAGGCTTTTCACTTCCCCCAACGCACGCCACCGCTCATAATTCGCCCGTGCATCTGGCGGCAGCTTCTCGGCATCCCCGTAAAGAAACACCTCCACATCCCACCCCTGCACATGCAACAGCCGCGCCACAACAAAACCGTCGCCGCCATTGTTGCCCGGCCCGCACAGCACGACAGCCCGCATTCTCATTCCAGAAATATCCCGGGAGTCTGGGGGCTGGCCCCCAGCTTTTGCCTTGAAATCAAGCAACTCCGGCCACTCTTCAAAAATGGCCTCAACCACGCCCTGCCCGGCCCGCTCCATCAGCTCCAGACCAGTTACCTCGCCCGACTCAATTGCCGCCTGCTCGATGGCGCGCATTTGGGCGGCGGTTAACAATTCGCTCATTTGTGAAACATCCCGCGATTCAATTCAGCGCAGTTTTGCGCCACATTGCCTAATTTTTAGGCACACCCCTAAAATCCGCTCATCCAGAGAGCCCTGCGTCACCCTATCCAATTGTGACCCCGCAATGAAAGTGGTCTGTCGAATTTCAAGAACGCACCTGAGGAGGAGCCTCCACATGAAAAAGATCGAAGCCATCATCAAGCCGTTCAAACTTGATGAAGTCAAAGAAGCCCTGCAGGACTTTGGTATCCAAGGCCTCAGCGTTGTCGAAGTCAAAGGCTTTGGCCGTCAGAAAGGCCATACAGAGCTTTACCGTGGCGCTGAATATGTTGTGGACTTCCTGCCCAAAGTGAAAATCGAAGTTGTGCTTGAGGCCGATCAGGTTGATGGCGCAATCGAGGCCATCGTGGGTGCTGCCAAAACCGACAAAATCGGTGACGGCAAGATCTTTGTCTCCCCTGTGGAGCAAGCCATCCGCATCCGTACCGGTGAATCCGGCCCGGACGCGCTGTAATTTCATCCATTATCTAAAGCAATCAGAAGGACCAAGGGAATGAGCGCAGACGCAATTCTCCAGCTGATCAAAGACGAAGATGCCGCATATGTGGACATCCGTTTCACCGACACACGTGGTCGACTGCAGCACGTGACAGTGGACGTCGATCTTGTTGACGAAGACTTCATCGAAGAAGGCTTCATGTTTGACGGATCCTCCATCGCTGGCTGGAAATCCATCGAAAACTCCGACATGAAACTGATGATGGACACCACGTCTGCTTACGTCGATCCGTTTTACGCCGAGAAAACCATCTGTATCCACTGCTCCATTGTTGAGCCGGACACAGGTGAAGCCTATGAGCGTGACCCACGCGGCACCGCTGAGAAAGCCGAAGCCTATCTGAAGTCTTCCGGAATTGGTGATGTGGCCTACATGGGTCCAGAAGCTGAATTCTTCCTGTTCGACGACGTGCGTTTTGAGAACAAAATCAACAAAGTATCCTACGAAGTTGATGCGATTGACGGTTCTTGGAACTCCGACACCGAATATGAAATGGGCAACATGGGCCACCGCCCTGGTGTCAAAGGTGGCTATTTCCCGGTCAACCCAACCGACGATGCACACGACCTGCGCTCCGAGATGCTTTCCACCATGAAGCGTCTGGGCATGAAAACTGACAAGCACCACCACGAAGTGGCGTCCTGTCAGCACGAGCTGGGCCTGATCTTTGACAGCCTGACCAAACAGGCCGACGAGCTGCAGAAATACAAATACGTGATCCACAACGTGGCTGCGTCTTACGGCAAATCCGCCACTTTCATGCCAAAGCCGATCTACGGCGATAACGGCACCGGCATGCACGTAAACATGTCGATCTGGAAAGACGGAAAGCCACTGTTTGCGGGTGACAAATACGCTGACCTGTCTCAGGAAGCTCTGTACTTCATTGGCGGTATCCTGAAGCACGCCAAGACTCTGAACGCCTTCACCAACCCGGCGACCAACTCTTACAAGCGTTTGATCCCTGGTTTCGAAGCGCCCGTTCTGCGCGCCTACTCCGCACGCAACCGCTCCGGCTGTGTCCGTATCCCATGGACCGAAAGCCCAAAAGCCAAGCGCGTAGAGGCTCGTTTCCCTGATCCAGCAGCCAACCCATACCTGTGCTTCGCAGCGCTCCTGATGGCTGGCCTTGACGGCATCAAGAACAAAATAGATCCAGGCGAAGCCATGGACAAAAACCTCTATGACCTGCCTGCGGAAGAGCTGGCAGACATTCCAACCGTCTGTGGCTCCCTGCGCGAAGCCATGGAATCTCTGGCGGCAGATCACGACTTCCTGCTGGCAGGCGACGTGTTCACCAAGGACCAGATCGACGGCTACATTGAGCTGAAGATGGAAGAGGTTGAGCACTACGAGCACACCCCGCACCCTGTTGAATTTGGCATGTACTACAGCTGCTAAATCCTAGGCGGATAGAACGACAAAGGGCGCTCCTCGGGGCGCCCTTTTTTGTATTCTCCTAGTCCCCTAAGCCACTCAGCCAATTTCTAGGTCTTAACCAATCCCTTCACGACCTTTATCAACGCGGTAATAGGCCCATAACAAACGTGAAGCGACGCTGCGCCACGGTGACCAGGCCTCCGCCATTTGCCGCAATGCCCGCTCCTTTGGGCGGTCGTTCAGGTCAAACAACATGCGTGCGCTTTCCTGCAACGCCAAATCACCAGGCGCAAACACATCCGCACGGCCTAGCGAAAACATTGCGTAGATCTCGGCCGTCCAAATGCCAATACCGCTGACCTTGGTTAACCTCTTGAAAATCTCGTCGTTGGGCGCAGATCTCAGCGCTTCAAAATCAATGCCTTCGTCCGCCAAGGCTCTGGCATACCGCATCTTTTGTCGACTGAGCCCTGCACCGCGCAATTCATCTTCCGACGCAGCCACAATCGCCTCAGGCGTCACGAGCCCTGCCCCCTGCATCCGCGCCCAAATCGCCGCCGCCGAGGCCACACTCACCTGTTGGCTCACAATGGCACTCAGCAGCTGGTCAAAACCATCCGGACGCAACCGCAACGGCAAGGGTCCTGTCAGCTCCAGAGCCCGCGCAAATCGCGGATCAAGCTCTGCCAACCAGGCAGCCCCTTCCGCCACACAATCTTCGGTTTTGATAATCCGTCCAACGTCCACATGCACCTCCCTGACTGGCCGTCACAGTAGTCGCGCGTTGGTGAAGTGCAACCTCTGGACCTCAGCTGCTTAACAAGCTAACGCTTGCGCATGACAGAGACAGTGACCCTCCCCGCTGACGACAGCCGCGCCAAGCGCAATGTGCTTATTTTGGTTATGGCTCAGGCCTTTTTGGGCTCTCAAATGCCGCTGATCTTCACGATTGGTGGGTTGGCTGGGCAGTCTCTGGCCTCAAATGTGTGTTTTGCGACCTTACCGATTTCGCTCATCGTACTGGGCTCTATGCTCTCGGCAACACCACTCTCTGCGATCATGCAGAAATACGGACGCCGCACCGGATTTGTTGTAGGAACCGTAGGCGGTGCTTTGGGCGGCGCTGTGGGGGCTTATGGCCTGTACCTCAGCAGCTTCCCGATCTTTTTGTTCGGCTCGCTTTTGACAGGTGTTTACATGTCCGCGCAGGGCTTCTTTCGCTTTGCCGCAGCGGATACGGCCTCTGAGGCCTTCCGCCCCAAAGCCATCTCCTATGTCATGGCTGGCGGTTTGCTTTCAGCCATCATTGGCCCTCAACTGGTCAAGGTTACATCGGACTCTATGGTGGTGCCCTTCCTTGGCGCCTACATCGCGGTGATCGCAATCAATGTCATCGGGTCCTTGTTGTTCCTATTCATCGACATTCCAAAGCCCCCCGTGCCGTCCGCAGACGCCCCCAAAGGGCGCACTCGGTGGGAGCTAATCACCAGCCCGCGCATCGCCGTCTCCGTGATTTGCGCCATGGTGGCTTATGCCCTGATGAACCTGGTTATGACCTCAACACCTTTGGCCGTTGTCGGCTGTGGCTTTGAACAAAATGACGCTGCAGATGTGGTCACAGCGCACGTGCTGGCAATGTTTGTTCCGTCTTTCTTCACCGGGCATTTGATCGCAAAATTTGGCGTCGAGAAAATCCTCGCCACCGGCATCCTTATCCTTGGCTTGGCCGGCGGCGTTGCACTTCAAGGTGTCGAACTGGAGAACTTCTTCATCGCCCTGATCCTGCTGGGGCTAGGCTGGAACTTTGGCTTCATCGGCGCAACCACCATGTTGGCAGGCGCGCACACTGTTGAGGAGCGCGGCCGCATGCAAGGCATGAACGACGTGATTGTCTTTGGCGGCGTGACCGTGGCCTCGCTGGCCTCTGGCGGTCTGATGAATTGCTCCGGAGGCGACGCAGTGACCGGTTGGACCAGTGTGAACCTCGCCATGGCTCCGTTCCTGATGCTGGCCGGTGGTGCGCTCATCTGGCTGATGTTCCGCCCCAAAGAGGAAATGGCCTAACCAGATTGGCGGGCGTTTACCAGCGCCCGCTCACACCCCGCCACAGCAAGCCAACTCGCTTGCCAAACTCACTCATGCCAAGTGCACCTTGCGCCACACGCTCTGGCTCTGCGGCGGCTTGAGACAACACGGTTTCCACCTGCCAACAGCTCAAAAATGCTTGACCTGCCTGAGGCGAAACTGCGCCGTGATTGGCGCGTGCCTTTTTGAACCGGGCCAGACCCTCTTTGGCCAAAGCACTCACCGCCTCAGGTCGCCCATCCACCAACGGAACCCGCTTCTGTGCCTCCAGTGCCGGAATGGCCTGTAGCCAATTTGCAAGGGCCAACGCATAGCCCGCATCCAGCGCGACATCCGTGTCACAAGGCCCAAGACTGCGCGCAGCCGCCAACAACAGTGCGCCGCCAGTGTCTTGCAAATATCGGGTTTGGTGCGCCAGATCTTCAAACGGATCTTTGTAAATATCCCAGCGCCGCGCCTCGATGAGCCGATCCAGCACCTCTGCATCTTCGACACTCAAAACCTCCGCCAAAGGCGACACAACCTCATGGCGCCGCACGGGTTTGCCTTCGCGGATTTCATCCAGCGCGTCGCGCCACCATTGCAGGCGCATCTCGGCAATCATGGTTTCCTGCGTCACCCAAGGCGCACGCGCCACCTCGACGTTAAACGCATAGATCGGAAGCAACACATCCCGCGCGACAGGCTTGGCCGCGAGCACGGCAGCAAAGCGATCGGGGTCTGCGCGCTGTACCAGATCAGCACAGGCGTTTAAATCGTCCTGCGTCACGCAAACGCTCCCGACGTACGCGCCACCTTTGCGCCGTCACGCACCAGCTTCCAGTTCAACGCATCCAGCAAGGCCTCAAAACTCGCATCCACTATGTTGGCGGAAACACCAACCGTGGCCCAACGCCGCCCGCTGTCATCTTCAAAGTCTATTATGACCCGCGTGACGGCTTCGGTGCCGCCATTGGTAATCCGAACCTTAAAGTCCACCAGACGCACGTCATCTATGACCTCTTGATAAGGCCCTAAATCTGATTTGAGGGCCTGCCAAAGGGCGTTCACCGGCCCTTCGTCACTCATCTCATCCGCGTGATCATTTTTGAAGTAGCTGGTGGTTTTCTGCCCATTGGGCAGCTGCACCGTGACAACCGCTTCGCTTTCCACCACCAAGTGGCCGCGCGCATTACGGCGACGCTCGGAAATCACCCGATAGCGCTCCACATCAAAGAAGCTTTCTGTCAGCCCCAAGGCATCCCGCGCCAACAGCTCAAAACTGGCCTGCGCGGTATCATAGGAATAGCCTTTGGCCTCAGCCTCTTTGATGCGGTTGAGGATATCACCAAGCGCTGGATTACCCTTTTCAACCTCTAGCCCCGCATCTGCCAAGCGCTTGCGCAAGTTGCTCTGCCCGGCTTGATTGGACATCGGAATGACCCGCTCATTGCCGACCACAGCCGGGTCAATGTGCTCGTAGGTGCTCGGGTCTTTCAGGATCGCGCTCGCATGTAAGCCCGCCTTATGCGCAAAAGCACTCGCGCCCACAAAGGCAGCCTGCCGCATCGGAACGCGGTTCAATATGTCATCCAGCATCCGACTGGCCCGCGTCAGCCCTTCAAGTGTCTCAAGGCTCACGCCGATCTCCAGCGTACACGCGTATGGCTCTTTAAGCAGCAACGTCGGGATCAGTGTTGTCAGATTGGCATTGCCACAGCGCTCCCCCAATCCATTCAACGTGCCCTGCACCTGACGCGCGCCCGCATCCACAGCCGCCAGAGAATTGGCCACCGCGTGTTCCGTGTCATTATGCGTATGAATGCCCAGATGATCCCCCGGAATGCCCGCCGCAATCACCGCTTTGGTGATCTCATAGACCTCACGTGGCAAAGCCCCGCCATTGGTGTCACACAACACAACCCAACGCGCGCCAGCCTCATAGGCGGCTTTCACCACTTCGAGCGCATAGTCCGGATTGGCCTTGTACCCGTCAAAGAAATGCTCCGCGTCAAACAACGCCTCACGCCCCTGAGCCACCAAATACGCCACGGACTTCACAACATTCTCTGTGTTCTCAGGCAAAGTGATCCCAAGCGCTTTGGTCACGTGGAAATCATGGGTCTTGCCCACCAAACACACGGCCTCTGTGCCTGCATTCATCACCGCCGCCAGCACATCATCGTTCTCCGCCGACATGCCTGCCCGTTTGGTCATGCCAAACGCTGTGAAGGTTGCGTTCAACTTTGGCTTGGCATCAAAGAACTCACTGTCGGTCGGGTTCGCTCCGGGCCAGCCGCCCTCGATGTAGTCAATGCCCATCGCGTCCAAAGTGGCCGCAATCTGCGCCTTTTCACTGGTGGAAAATTGCACACCCTGTGTCTGCTGCCCATCACGCAGCGTGGTGTCGTAGAGATAGAGGCGGTCTTTGTTCATTTGAGCGCCTCGACTTCCGACTTCAGGCACTCAACCAGATCCGAAGACGGTTCGTCCTGCATGTCTAAGGTCACCATGTCAGCTGAAACTGATAGCTTAAGCCCAATGGATGCAGCAAACTTCTTGAAGCGATCAACTTTGTCGAACGACTTGGTTTCCTTTGCCTGCTTATAAGCATCCCGGAAATTGTCGCTTGCTGCAACAAGGACGTTTCCAAGTTCTGTTGAAATCGGAAAAGAAGTAAAAATATGATAGCCAGTTAAGCTATTGTCTTTGAACTGTTTCCTAGATTCGTCGCCAAGAAAGCCTAACCATCTAGCGTTATCCAGTAGTTTTTGCGGATCGTTATGGAGCGCTCGCAGATACGTGATTGCGAGGTGCGTATTGAGATCGTCAGCTAATGCGTCGACAAGCCGTTGATCAGGGGTGAACTCGCTGGCCGGAACAGGGTCCAGCTCAATCGTTCTCCGCATCCAATGATCAAGGTCGGCTTGAGCCTCTTTCCGCTTCTTCTCAGTCCAATCCATCGGTTTACTGTAGTGCGTTCCTAGAAACACAAACCGGATCACTTCCCCGGAAACACCCTGATCCAGCAAATCCCGCACCGTAAAAAAGTTGCCCAAAGACTTGGACATTTTCTTACCTTCCACCTGCAACATCTCATTGTGCAGCCAGTAGTTGGCAAAATTGGAACTTGTGTTGGCACAGCAGCTCTGGGCAACTTCATTCTCATGGTGCGGGAACATCAAATCATTGCCGCCCCCGTGAATGTCGATGACATGGGGCGCAGCCAGTGCCGCCTCGGACAAAACGCCAGCTTCCAGAGGCCTCTTCCAAAGCAACTCGTCGGCCATTGCCGAACATTCGATGTGCCAACCCGGACGCCCCCGCCCCCACGGGCTTTCCCAGCCGGGTTGCTCGGCGTTAGACGGCTTCCACAGCACAAAATCCATCGGATCTTCTTTGTAGCTCGCCACCTCAACCCGCGCGCCGGCAATCATGTCGTCCACGGACCGGCCCGAGAGCTTGCCGTAGTTGTCATATTTGCGCACCCGGAACAGCACATGCCCCTCATGCGCATAGGCAAACCCATCCGCAATCAGCTTCTCGATCATGGTGATCATCTCACCGATGTATTGCGTCGCCCGCGGCATATGGTTTGGCTCCATCGCCCCCAACGCGCCCATATCATCGAGATACCACTGCGTGGTTTCCGCCGTGATCTCGCCAATGCTGCGACCGCTCTCCGCCGCCCGCGTGTTGATCTTGTCATCCACGTCGGTGAAGTTGCGCACATAGGTCACGTGATCCGCGCCATAAACTTCGCGCAACAGGCGATAGAGCACATCAAACACCACAACAGGCCGCGCATTGCCGATATGCGCGCGATCATAAACAGTCGGCCCACAGACATACATCCGCACATTTTCAGGATCGATCGGCTCAAACACCTCTTTCTGGCGTTTCAGCGTGTTGTGCAGCTTGATCTCAGTCATAAGTGGCTCCTCGGCACACGGTTGGTCCGTGGCGGGCTTACCAATTCTCAAACATGTTTGAAATAGAAGAACAGCCCGCCTGACAATGTCAGCAGGTAATGCAGCAAATAATAAAGGTGCGTGCAGTGTTCATGGCCGCGACCCTATGCGGGTGGTGATCGACGGTCAAGCCCGACATCTCTGAATTGACTGACTGACCGCTTTGACGGTGACGCAGAAAACCTGCGCCACCGTCTGGAAGCTTCTTACGATTTAGTCGCTCAAGCCTGACGCAGAAGCTTCAAAACAGCCTGCCGACGCGCAGCGAGTAAGGTTGCCTGATTGGGCACACGTTTCTTCTCACATGCATCACCGATCCACAGCTTTGCCCGCGTCAACCGTCCCAACGGAAAGGCCTTTGGTATCGCGATTGACCGTCCAGTCTGCGCCAGAATGGTCAAGCCAATCCCAACCGCGGTGATGGCCGCGCCAAACCAGCTCACCGGCCCATAGCGCTCTCCAAGCAAAGCCACGCCAACAATCAAACCCACAGCGGCAGCGACAAAGCCAATCTGGCTCAACATCACCGGTCCACCGACCCGTTGCAGTTGGAAAAACGCCGGAATGGTCAATGCAGCCGCCACCATTTGGGCTGTTGCAGCCCAGGGAACCTCCGCCACGGTATGCAGCGCAATGCCTTCGCCACGCAAAACCATCACCACAACCAAGGCAACAATCGACACCATCTGGCTCCAAAACGCCAGGGCAATGGGGTGCTCGCCCTCAGGCCAATCCAACGTGCGGTAAACATTCCCGGCTGCCAGGATCACCGGAATGGTCAGCCCAACCAGTGACCAAAGCAACGTGCCTTCGACCCCGCCACGCCCAAACGCAACCATCAGCGCACCAACCAAGCCAAAGGCGATCCCAAACAGGCCCAACCGCGACGGCGTCTTCAAACCAAACAAAGACGAAACCGCCAATGTGGCCACAGGCGACAAAGCAAACATCATGCCCACCTGCCCCGCGCCCAGTTTTGGCACCAAGCCAAAGATCATCACATTGATCCCCGCAGAGGTCACCAATCCGGTCACCAACACGTAGCGCAGCAACTGACCACGCGGCAGCCTCAACTGACCACGTAAGGCCACAAAGGGAAACAACGCCGTACAAGTACCAACAGACACCAACAGCGCCCAGACCATCGGCGGTACGCCCGCCGCCGCGGATAACTTGCTGAGCGGGAACCCCACGCCCAGCAAGGTGCCGCACCAGATCAACAAGCCAATTGGCCCAGCTTTCTGCAAGTCAGGCATAGCTGATCACCTCGTATTCAATGTCGTCAGGCCCATCGAAATAGAACCGCTTGCCCGGTTCATAATCCGCATGGTTCATAGGAACAAAACCCGCCGCCTTCACGCGCGTCTCAACCATGTCCAGATCGCCCACCACAATCCCGATGTGGTTCAAACCTCCAGCCCGATAATAGCTCGTCTCTGCATTCTGAATATCGACGGGTGGCGCATATAGCGCGAGATAGCTCTCGGTCTCTCCGACATGCACACTCCGCCCTCCGTGAATGGAGTCGCCTTCCCACCGCACCTGCCAATCAAACAGCTCACACAGCATCGACGCAGTTGCTTTTGGATCTCGTACCGTCAGGTTTACATGCTCAAGTTTCATGGCTCTGGTCCTTCCTCAGAATTTCTCTATGGACTCAGACTAATTCCTCAAGTTAACTTCACTACAAGAACTTCTAATTGTTTAAATTCAGATAGATAATGAAAACCACACCAAAACTTCGCCTGCGCCCCACCGGTCTGACCATTGGCTTCATCTCCGAACGTACTGGCCTCGCCCCTTCGGCGATCCGGTACTACGAGGAAGAAGGCATCGTGCACCCACATCGCACAGACACCGGCCAGCGCCGCTTTGAACGCGCTGATATCCGCCGCTTGTCATTTGTGATGATCTCGCAGTCCCTAGGCTTTTCCATCGCAGAGATCCGCACCGCTTTGGACAGTCTTCCGGCAAACCGCACACCAACCAAGGCGGATTGGCAGGCTATCTCTGAATCGTTTCGCCAAAAGCTCGATGACCGAATTTCCCAGATGACTAAACTGCGCGAGCAGCTTGACGGCTGTATAGGCTGTGGCTGCCTCAGCCTGTCCAATTGCAAGCTCTACAACCCCGACGACCGCGCCCGTACCCGCGGCACCGGCCCCCGCTACTTGATGGGCGACAGTCCCTCAGATCTAGGACAAGACGCCTAACCCGCCCGCGAAAACGTCAGGCAATTCCGACCCTCTATCGTTCGTTCCCGACATCGCCGCGACGGAAATACCCCCTATCACGACATTGAATTTGACTTGTTCTCCTGCCCTCTGTCACCACGGGCACAAAGGACAATAAGGAGTGCGGGATATGAAACTTTCGCAGCGCATCACCAACATCACCGGGGGCGGATCTGACGGCTGGGATGTCTTCTACAAAGCCCGCCGCATGATTGCCAAGGGCGTCGACGTGACCGAACTGACCATCGGCGAGCACGACATTCGCACCGATCCGGTGATCCTCGCCGCTATGGACCAATCCGCCCGCGGCGGACACACTGGCTACGCCATGGTACCCGGCACCCAGGAGATGCGCGAGGCCGTTGCGGCCCGCCTGACCGAACGCACTGGCGTGCCCACCAGCTATGAAAACATCCTGATCACGCCTGGCGGTCAATCAGCCTTATTTGCAGCACATGTTGCCACCTGTTCCCCCGGGGATCGCGCGCTTTACATCGATCCCTATTATGCCACCTACCCCGGCACCATTCGTGGCGTTGGGGCAGAGCCGGTGCCAATCCGCACCCACGCCGCTAATGCGTTTAAGCCTAAAGCGGAAGAGATTGCTGTTGAAGCCACCAAAGGCGCCGCGTCCCTGCTGGTCAATACACCCAACAACCCAACCGGCACTGTCTATGGCCGGGACACGCTCAACGGCATCGCACAGGTCTGTAAAGAGCACGATCTCTGGCTGATCTCTGATGAGGTCTATGACACGCAGGTTTGGGAGGGCGAACATATCAGCCCACGCTCTTTGCCTGATATGGCAGAGCGCACCCTTGTTGTCGGCTCTATGTCCAAGTCCCACGCCATGACAGGCTCTCGGATTGGCTGGATCGCAGCCCCAAAAGAGGTCATCACGCATCTGATCAACCTCGCAACACACACCACTTACGGCGTGCCCGGCTTTATTCAGGACGCCGCAGTGTTTGCTCTGGCACAAGGAGAAGAGCTGGAAGCAGAAATCGCCGCGCCTTTTGAACGCCGCCGCGACATTGCCAAAGACATTCTGGCCAATCAAAACACAGTAGGCCTCGTTCCGGCTCAGGGCGCGATGTATATCATGCTCGATGTACGTGCGACGGGCCTATCTGGCGAGGCCTTTGCCAACTCGCTGCTCGACACCCACAACATCGCAACCATGCCCGGCGAAAGTTTTGGCCACTCGGCCCACGGCCACATACGCGTGGCGATGACAGTGGATGACAAGCGGTTCAAGTCCGCCCTGCAAACGCTGGTCGATCACGCCGAGCACCTCGCCGCATAATTTCAAAGCCGCGTTTTGTCCAAAAACGACATCTGTCGCAATTGGACATGACGCGGCGCTTTGAGATTCGCAAACTCCTTGTAAGAGGAGAGGCAAATGCAAGGCGTGCGCTGTAAAATCAAACTTGTGAGCCGCACCATTGGTGCGGATCGCGGTCGCGCCGCCCGAGGCCGCCCGTAAGCGCCATCAAATTCGTTTTTGATAACTCTTACAGGACCTTACATCATATGAATGCACAATCTCCCCGCCGCTCCGGCGGCCGCTCCGCCCGTCGTGCTGCCCGCGCAGCCCCCCTAGCACAAGACATCCGCCCGATCCGCGCAGGCATGGAAGGTGGCCAGTATAAACCACTGACAGATAGCGATATGATGCGCATTCATGAAACGGCGCTGGACGCTTTGGAGCAAATTGGCCTCGCAGACGCCCCACAATCCGGCATCGACATCCTGACCGCCGCCGGTGCCCTTTTGGGCGAAGATGGACGGCTACGGTTCCCCCGTGCCTTGGTCGAAGACATGTTGGCCAAAGCTTGCAAGACCATCTCCCTGGCAAGCCGGGACGGCACCCATGATCTGCAACTCTCCGGCAATCGCGTGCATTTTGGCACCGCGGGCGCCGCAGTGCATATGGTGGACATTGACACAGAAGACTACCGCGACAGCACGATCCAAGACCTGCACGACGCCGCCCGCATTGCTGATCAGCTCGACAACATCCATTTCCTGCAGCGCCCAATGGTGGCGCGCGACATCAAAGACAACAAAGAAATGGACCTCAACACCATCTACGCGTGCTGCTCCGGCACCACCAAACATGTCGGCGTGTCGTTCACGGAACCCAGTTTTGTCCCAGATGCACTTGAGATGCTGCACATGATTGCCGGTGGTGAAGACGCCTGGCGCGCACGCCCTTTTGTCAGCAACACCAACTGTTTTGTGGTGCCGCCGATGAAGTTTGCCACCGAAAGCTGCGAGGTCATGGAAGCCTGCATTCAGGGTGGCATGCCAATCCTTCTGCTCTCTGCTGGCATGGCAGGCGCCACCGCGCCATCCACCATTGCCGGCGCCATAGTGCAGGCCACCGCCGAATGTCTGGCTGGCATCGTTTATGTGAACGCCATCTCTCCGGGTCATCCCGCCATCTGCGGCACCTGGCCTTTTGGTCTCGATCTGCGCAGCGGCGCAATGAGCGTCGGCTCAGGCGAACAGGCCCTGCTCTCTGCCGGCTGTGCCCAAATGCACAAATTCTATGGGTTACCTGGCGGTGCTGCCGCCGGGGCCAGCGACTCCAAACTGCCAGACATGCAGGCTGGCTGGGAACAAATGTGCTCCAATGTCATGGCGGGGCTCTCAGGTCTCAATATGGTCTATGAGGCTGCTGGAATGCACGCCTCTTTGTTGGGCTTCTGCCACGAAAGCCTGATCCTCGGCGACGACCTGATTGGCCAGGCACTGCGCTCTGTGCGCGGCATTGAGGTGGACGAGGAAACCTTGGCATTGGAACAAATTCGCGACGTTTGCCTCAACGGTCCCGGCCATTACCTCGGCACAGATTCCACCTTAAGCCGCATGCAAAAAGATCATGTATATCCGACACTTGGAGACCGAACCTCCCCTAAAGAATGGGCCGAGTTGGGCAAGCCAAATCTGCTTGAGAAAGCCAAGTCTCGCAAAGAGCAAATTCTGTCGCAAGCGTCCGCCGCTCGCTTTTCCCCCGATCTGGATCAAGCACTGCGCGCCCGCTTCAAGATACACTTACCGCACTAAAAAAGGCGCCGCTTATTCCGCGGCGCCTGTCTTCATTTGGCTCAAAATATCCCGGGGGTCTGGGGGCAGCGCCCCCATGCCATTTAAGCGTCCTCAGCCCTTAGCCAGTTGCGCCTCCCGCGCATCGCGCAGCTTCGCAAAATCATCACCGGCGTGGTAAGACGAGCGTGTGAGGGGCGTCGCCGACACCATCAAGAATCCTTTGCCAAATGCAGCCGTCTCATAGCTCTTGAATTCTTCCGGCGTCACAAAGCGGTCCACACCGTGGTGTTTTGGTGTGGGCTGCAAATACTGGCCAATGGTCAGGAAATCGATGTCTGCTGCGCGCATATCTTCCATAACCTGGTGAACAGACTGCTTGTCCTCTCCCAGCCCAACCATGATGCCGGATTTGGTGAAGATCGACGGATCCATCTCTTTCACCCGCTGCAACAAGCGCAGGGAGTGGAAGTAACGCGCGCCAGGACGCACCTGAGGATACAGGCCCGGAACGGTTTCGAGATTGTGGTTGAACACGTCGGGACGCGCCTCAACCACCACTTCCAAAACTTCAGGCTTACACTTCAGAAAATCCGGAGTCAGAATTTCAATAGTGGTCTTGGGCGAACGATGCCGCACCGCACGGATGGTCTGGGCAAAATGCTCCGCGCCACCATCTTCCAGATCATCACGGTCGACGGAGGTGATCACCACGTGGTTCAGATCCAGCTTCTTCACAGCTTCCGCCACACGGCCCGGCTCAAACACATCCAACGTGTCCGGCTTACCGGTTGCGATGTTACAGAATGTACAGCCACGGGTACAAATCTCGCCCATGATCATCATGGTCGCGTGACCCTGGCTCCAGCACTCTCCTGCGTTGGGGCACGCAGCCTCTTCGCACACTGTGGTCAGATTGTTTTCCCGCATGATTTTGCGGGTGGCGTTGTAGCCATCCCCTGTTGGCGCTTTGACGCGAATCCACTTGGGCTTTCTGGGCTGAGCATTGTCCTTACGGTGCGCCTTTTCAGGGTGGCGCTGCTCTGGCAACTTCAAATCACGCAACTGATGGTCCTCCGGCCAACTTGGGTTTGGGCTGTGTAACATAAGAGTTCCCGCCCGCCACTACCAGAAATGCAAGGCAGCTATGCAAAAGCGGTCAAATCCGGAATAGATCAGCGGTTTCCCGCACCCTCAAAAGATGTTTCGACTTTGCAGCATTGCGTCAGTTTTTAGAATCGTTATAGATCACGTCCAGTACAAAATCTGACCGAGGAAATCTTCAATGCAAGTTGGCGTCAAAGTCCCAAATGTTGTCTTCAAAACCCGTGTGCGGGACGAAGCAGTGGGCGGCCCGAACCCTTTCCGCTGGCAGGACATGACCAGCGATGATTATTTCAAAGGCAAGCGTGTGATTCTGTTCTCGCTGCCCGGCGCCTTCACCCCAACCTGCTCCACGTACCAGTTGCCTGGGTTTGAAGAAAACTTCGCCAAATTCCAAGAGCTTGGCGTTGACGGCATCTACTGCATGTCTGTGAACGACAGCTTTGTGATGAACAAATGGGCCGAAGCGCAGGGCGTAAAAAACGTAAACGTCATCCCTGACGGCTCCGGCGAATTCACCCGCAAAGTTGGCATGCTGGTGCGCAAAGACAACCTCGGCTTTGGTCTGCGCTCCTGGCGTTATGCCGCCATCATCAATGACGGTGTTGTTGAGGCCTGGTTTGAAGAGCCAGGCCTGGAAGACAACCACGGCGAAGACCCTTATGGCGAGAGTGCCCCAGAGAACCTGCTGAAGTTCTTGGAAAAAGCCAACGTCGAATCCGCAGCCTAAGTTTGGCATGCAAAAATTCGGAAAGGCCCGCCACTGGCGGGCCTTTTGCTTTTAGCCGATGTAATCCCCAGCTCCCCCCGCCTCAGCGTGGTAATGATCGCGCAGGTGCATCAAGGCGATCCGTAAGACCACTTTGCCCGACCGGGCCGACCACCCAAGATGTTTTTCCGCCGCTTCCAGCCCTTCCAGTTGACAACAGCACCGAAGCGCCACGTCGGTCAATCCTTCCCCCAAGGTCTCCAGAGCGGCCACAACCCGCGTCCGCGCCGGTTCCGCTCCACTTGTCCCTTCCCCTTCCACCAAATAGACCTTTTCATGCGGGGCTTGCAGATACTGCCGCCACGCCTCCTGCTCTGTCCCCATCTGCGCCAGTTCATAATCTTCGCGTAGCCGTTCTCCGGCGTGCACCAGGTCTTCGGACAAAAACCGGTTCCCCTCCCGGTCACGCCGCCGTGCGAGAATTGTCAAAGGGCTTTCCGAAGCAACAAACCGCGCGGTCTCTGCCATGCCATGCGCGGTTAGGTTGCCCTTCGCCTCAATCGGCGAGGTCACCCCATACACCGCTTGCGTTTCCGCAAATCCCTGCGCGCGATCCCGCGCCTGATTTTCCGCCGCGGCCACCATTTTGCTCAGATACGTTCGGCCTTGCGCCGAAATCACATAGCGGCTGACACGCCCAGCCTGCACACATGTGATCCAGCCTTTGAGCGCCATCGCCTGTGCAACTTGGCGCGCAACCATCGCCGTGCGCGTGGTTTCATCGCGCATCACCACAGCTGTCTCCATGTCGCTGGCCACTGCTAAGACCGCGCCGGTTTCACACAGGCGCCTCAACACCCGCATGCCCTCCGCCTGCACTACAGACTCCTCTGGAAGAACATCCTCGCATTCCCGCAAAGGCGCGCCGTTCCCATTGGCATGAGACTTCTGTCGGAACGTCCTTAACGCCGCATCCACCAGCGGATCATCCCGCATCGCCTCCAGCTTGCGAATTTGCCGCAACACAGTGGAGGCATGACAGCCATCTCGGCGCGCCAGTTCCCGGATCGAAATGCCTTGTTCCGTGTGGGCCAGATAGCGCGCCACGCTTAGCGGCAGCCAGGTTGGCAATTGGGGGGCTACTTGTTCCGGTTGCATCTCTCGTTACTCCTTACAAAGACCTTGGGTCACAACCGCTGCCGGAATTATCCACAGGGTTATCCTAAAAGTTTTGCACAGCGTTTTTTGGCTGTGTAGGCGAGCGCATCAGGTGTCGCTGCCCTTAAGGATTGTTTTGAAATTGTGAATAGCGCTCTCTTACGGCGAACGCCGAAAGCGGATTCGCGCAACACGAGCAAACCTGTGCTCCATTGGATGTCCTCAGAGCTGAAGGAGCGATTCTATGCAGGACACTCTAGCCAAACTGGAGCAACTCAACCGCCCACGACTACTTATCCGCGCCGCAAAGGCCGGCGCGACGGAGTACGCGCGAGATCAAGATCTTAGACGGCACATCTCACATCACAGTCTACCGCAATACAGTGAGGCCTTGTCCTATCTTTATGAGTTGGAAAACACAGTCGACCAGCAACGGCGCAATGGCTCTGCCGCTTATTCAATTGTGAAACATGTCGACCTGTTGATCGCCATGTTGGGCGAGGCCCAGCTGTTGCGGGCCACGCAGTCTTTATGAACTATCTCACACAAAGCTGTCCGGCATGGAGGCCTTCTTCTCCGCTACATAAGCGCGCAGAGCTTTCTCGACCTCGGGATCCAGTGCTGGCTGCTCATACGCATCCATCAAAGTCTGAACCCGTGCGGATGCCAATGCTTGCGTGTCACGACCACCTTCATCAGACCAGGTCTCAAACGGCTTGTAGTCCAGCAGCTCAGAGCGCCAGAAAGCCTCTTTGAAATTGGCCTGCGTATGGGCACAGCCAAGATAATGCCCACCCGGCCCCACTTCGCGCACCGCGTCCATGGCTTGTGCATTTTCATCATATGGCACACCCGCGGCCATTTTATGCATCGCACCAAGCTGATCTGCGTCCATCACAAACTTCTCAAAGCTGGACACAAGCCCACCTTCCAACCAGCCACAGGCGTGCAGCATGAAGTTCACGCCACCGGTCAACGCGGCGTTATGGGTATGAGCTGTTTCATAAGCCGCCTGCGCGTCTGGCATCTTGGAGCCACACAGCCCACCACCAGAGCGGAACGGCAGCCCCAACCGACGGGCCAACTGACCCGCCCCCGACAGGATTTGACTTGCTTCAGGCGTGCCAAAAGTTGGCGCACCCGAATTCATATCAATCGAGGTCACAAAGGCACCAAAAATTACAGGTGCACCTTTGCGCACCAACTGACTGTACGCGATGCCCGCCATAACTTCCGCCAACACCTGGGTCAGCGTGCCCACCACGCTCACCGGCGCCATCGCGCCACCCACGATAAAGGGTGACACAATGCAGGCTTGGTTGTTCTTCGCATACACTTCCAACGCGCCCATCATGATGTCGTCAAACGTCATCGGCGAGTTGATGTTGATCAGCGAGGTCATCACCGTGTTGTTCTGCACGAACTCCTTACCAAACAGGATCTCGCACATCTCCACGCTGTCTTGCGCCCGACTTGGCTCAGTAACCGACCCCATAAACGGCTTGTCAGACAGGGTCATGTGGGCGAGCAACATATCAAGGTGCCGCTTGTTCACCGGAACATCGGTTGGCTCACACACGGTGCCGCCAGAGTGATGCAGCCACTTGGACATATAGCCCAGTTTCACAAACTTCTCGAAATCCGCCATCGTTGCGTAGCGACGCCCGCCTTCGGCATCACGCACGAAGGGTGGGCCATAAACCGGTGCACATACCAGTGTGTTGCCACCAATTTCGACAGTGCGTTCCGGGTTACGCGCATGTTGGGTTATCCGCGACGGCGCCGTTTTACACAGTTCTCGAGCCAAACCTTTGGGAATGCGAACCCGCTCCGCTTGGTAATCCACGTCTGCGCCCGCATCTTTCCACCGGTCCAACGCCACCTTGTTGTTCACAAAGTTGACACCAACCTCTTCGAGAAGAATATCCGCATTGGTCTCAATGATCTGAAGCGCTTCTTCGTTGAGCACCTCAAACAGCGGCATGTTGCGTTCAATGAACTTTGCGGTTTCGATTTTTACACCGGTGCGTTCTGCGCGTCGTGCCGCCCCGCCGCCGCCGCGTCCTCGACGCCGTGTCGCTGCTTCTGCCATGTCATGTCCTCACAGGCTGAGTTGATTTCCTTGTGAAAGGTCTACCCTTCCCACAGGCTGCTCTCCGGTTGGTTAGCGTCCTTTGAAACAAAAATGCGACATTGGCCAGTCGTTTTGGGACACCTGCGGCACCCCACCCTGCGGTTGTTCGCCACTTCGTACAAAAACCCCGTCAAGAATGTGCGAACGATCTTGCGAAAAACGCCGCTCTTCTCTATGCGTCCGCCATGACCCAGACATCCCATGACCGCCTTCTTATCATTGACTTCGGCAGCCAGGTCACTCAGCTGATCGCCCGTCGCCTACGCGAGCTGAACGTCTACTGCGAAATCCACCCCTACCAAAACGTCGACATGGACTTCGTGCGCAGCTTCGCACCCAAGGCCGTGATCTTCTCCGGTGGCCCAGACAGCGTGACCCGCGAGGGCTCCCCGCGTGCACCACAAGAGATTTTTGACTACGGCGTGCCAATTCTTGGCATCTGCTACGGCCAGCAAACCATGATGGCCCAATTGGGGGGGCAAGTGGACAGCGGCCATGGCACAGCCGAATTTGGCCGTGCCTTTGTGACCCCAAACAGCAAACTCGACATTCTCGATGGTTGGTTTGCTGAAGGCGACGAACAGGTCTGGATGTCTCACGGTGACCACGTCAGCGCAATTGCCCCGGGCTTTGAGGTCTACGGCACCTCGCCCAACGCACCTTACGCCATAACCGCTGACACCAAACGTCACTTTTACGCCGTGCAGTTCCACCCCGAAGTGCACCACACACCCAACGGCGCAAAGCTCTATGAGAACTTTGTGAAAATCGCCGGCTTCTCAGGCGATTGGACCATGGGCGCTTATCGTCAGGAAATGATTGCCAAGATCCGTGAACAGGTTGGCGACAAACAAGTCATCTGTGGCCTCTCCGGCGGTGTCGACAGCTCTGTCACCGCAATTCTGCTGCACGAGGCCATTGGCGACCAGCTGACATGTGTCTTTGTCGACCACGGCCTGTTGCGCAAAAACGAAGCTGAAGAAGTTGTTGCCATGTTCCGCGACAACTACAACATCAAGCTGATCCATGCGGACGAACGCGATTTGTTCCTTGGTGAGCTTGAAGGCCAAAGTGATCCGGAAACCAAGCGTAAAATCATCGGTAAGCTCTTCATCGATGTGTTCCAGAAACACGCAGACACCATCGAAGGTGCAGAGTTCCTGGCACAAGGCACGCTCTATCCAGACGTGATCGAAAGCGTAAGCTTCTCCGGCGGTCCTTCCGTGACCATCAAAAGCCACCACAACGTGGGTGGTCTACCAGAGAAAATGGGCCTCAAGCTGGTCGAACCTCTGCGCGAACTTTTCAAAGACGAAGTCCGCGCTTTGGGCCGTGAGTTGGGCCTGCCAGCCAGCTTCATCGGCCGCCACCCCTTCCCTGGACCAGGGCTTGCGATCCGCTGCCCTGGCGAGATCACACGCGAAAAACTGGACATCCTGCGCGAAGCGGATGCGGTCTACATCGATCAAATTCGCAAGCACGGTCTGTACGACGACATCTGGCAAGCCTTTGTGGCAATCCTGCCGGTGCGCACTGTGGGCGTGATGGGCGACGGTCGCACCTACGACTTCGCCTGCGCCCTGCGCGCGGTGACCTCAGTCGACGGCATGACCGCGGACTACTACCCGTTCAGCCACGAATTTCTTGGTGAGACCGCCACGCGCATCATCAACGAAGTCAAAGGCATCAACCGCTGTACCTACGACATCACCTCGAAGCCTCCCGGCACCATCGAGTGGGAATAAACATCCAAAATGCCGCGCCTTGTGCGCGGCATTTTTTATTCAGCGGCCACGCCCAGCGGGATCATCACACTCGTCGCCGTTTCGCTGTTCCTATAGGCGCTGTGCCCGCGCAACAGGTCATGCAGATCAGCCAGCTGCGTGTCCAACCTCGCCGGCACCATGGGCACATAGGGACGTAGCTGCGCGCCAAAATCCGACGTCTTAGTCCAGATTGCCAAGCCGGTGGAGCCAAATTTCATTTCCATGCGCAGGCAATCTAAATTGGCATAAAACAGCTCGCATATGAGTTTCTGCAAAGCGCGGTTGATCATCTCCTTGCGTGCACTGTCTTTGCGATTGCCATACATGTAGGGCACCGGATCCACGTCATCGAACACGATCCGTCCACCGCGCCGCACCTTGGGAAACCAGGCCATGATCTCGGCATAGACTTGCGCGACCGTGTGCATACTATCCACATACACAAGGTCGATCCCGTCATTGAGCGTCGGTGCCGCCGACAACACAGCATTGGCGTCTTTGCTGTCAGACTGCACAAACTGCCAGTTCGGCCCATCTCCGGCGCTCGAGCAATCCTCAATGTCCACAGACACCAACAGGCCATCGCCCCCGTGCATTCCATTCAACATTGTCTTGGTTGCTTGCCCTTTCCACGTGCCAAGCTCCAGGAACGTCCCATTTGGCTTTGCCCGAACCGCATCGCGCAAATACAAAAGTTGATCCGCAGCTGAAGCCTCCTCGCTTTGCGCATCACGCAAGTCAGTGAGCCGATCAACGTAATCTTGGTACGGGGCAGTCTGTGTCATGGTCAGTGGTCCTCCTATGCCCCTATGAGGGCACGCTCAGTGCCTACGTCAATGCACGCGCCCTCCAGCTCACGCAAAGGTGCCTGTTCCCTCACATGAAGTTCAATCTCCGTGTAAAAATCTGCCTGCAATCAGTCCTACTGAAACATTCCGAGGGCCCCTGTTCCGACAAAAGTTAATTCAAGTTTTCGATTAACCTTTCGCCAGAAATCGAGTTCCCATTTGCGGTCATCCGCGCGACACTTTCCTGACCTAGGGGATCGGGACATGCGCACACTCTTCACATCGGCACTTCTCTCGCTAGCGGCTTCTCAGGCCGTGGCCACCCCCCCGCTGGCCTGTGAAATGCGCAACTCTCCCCTCGTCTTCACGGTCACCGACAACGCCGTCTACATGCGCACCGGCGACAAGTCCCGCACCCTACCCGCCAAAGCCCTGCCTCAGGATCACGAAGGCTGGCCGCGTGTGTGGCTACTGCAAGAGCCACCAAGTGCCCACATGCTATTGGTCTCTGAAGGCATCTGTAGAACCGATTATGGCACCTTCCCGCTGTCTGTTTCGCTCAACACCCTAGGCCTGGGTCAACGCAGCGGCTGCTGCACAATCGCAGAGTAACCGCCAATACCTTCCATTGGTCGTCCTAATTGGTTCACAAATGCACTTGTCCCTTAGGGAAAGACCTGCCACGGTCCGGCCATGATCAAGCTCACTGGATATATCGACGTCCCCGCTGACCGGCTAACAACCGTTATGGAGGCCCTGCCACTGCACATCGCGCTGACGCGGGCCGAAACAGGCTGTCTGTCGTTTGAGGTCACCGAAGACCCAACCGTCCAAGGCCGTTTTCTTGTGGCCGAACGCTTTACCAACCGCGCGTCGTTTGAGGCCCATCAAACCCGCACCAAAGCCTCTGATTGGGCCACGGTTACTGACGGCATCCCTCGCCACTATCAGATTGAAGACCTAACAGAATGAACGACACTTTTAGGGCCGCCCTCTGGATGAGCGGCGCAATTGTGTCTTTCACCAGCATGGCGGTTGCAGGCCGGGCTGTGTCTCTCGAACTCGATACCTTTGAGATCATGATGTACCGCAGCTTAGTGGGCATTTTCATTGTTGTGCTTGTCGCGGGGCTAGCTGGCACATTCTCACAAGTCAATCGCCGCAATCTGGGCCTACATTTTGTCCGCAACCTAAGCCATTTTGCCGGGCAGAACCTCTGGTTTTATGCGCTCACTGTGATCCCTCTGGCTCAAGTCTTTGCCTTGGAATTCACCTCTCCGATCTGGGCCATCTTACTGTCCCCCCTGATCCTGGGCGAAAAGCTGCGCCCCATCGGCCTTCTGGCCGCGCTGATTGGTTTCTTTGGCATCTTGCTTGTCGCCCGCCCCAATCCGCAAGCGTTGGACGTGGGACAAATTTCCGCTGCCTGTGCCGCAATTGGTTTTGCCCTGTCCGCGCTCTTCACACGCAAACTCACCCGCACTGAAAGCATCACCTGCATCCTGTTCTACCTCACGGTTATGCAGGCTGGATTTGGCGTGATCTTCGCAGGCTTTGATGGCGACATAGCACTGCCTTCAGCGGAAAGCGCCCCATGGATCGTCCTAATCGCATGCGCCGGTCTTGTGGCCCATTACTGCCTGACCACTGCCCTGCGACTCGCACCCGCATCGGTTGTTATGCCCATCGACTTCATCCGATTGCCGCTCATAGCTGTTGTAGGAATGACACTATACGGTGAACAAATCGACATTTGGGTACTGGTTGGGGCTGCAGTGATTTTTGCGGGCAATTACTTGAACATATTGTCCCAACTGCGCCTAAAACCTGCGCCAAAGTGACGCAAAGTCATGGCCAATCTCGGCTTACCTTAACGTTGACTTAAACAAAGTTGCGCGACTAGCCTGATGGTCACAAATAAAAAAACACTCATAAAACCACGGGACACATCACATGAAAAAAGCGCTATGGGGAGCCACTGCACTAACATTGGCCGCTAGCACGTCTTTTGCAGGCGGTATCGACCGCTCCGGACAAGGGGTCAACATCCTCTTTGAAGAAGGCAACTACGCACAGTTTACTTGGTCACACGCGAGCCCAAGTGTTGACGGTAAGAGCGCGATCATCGGCGACTCCAATGATGTAGCAAAATCCTACAACAACCTGTCCTTTGGCTACAAACACGAGATCAACGAAAATTGGGACCTTGCCCTGATTTACGATCAGCCGTTTGGCGCGCATATCCTGTATGACAATGGCCCGTTTTCCGCCGCAGGTGGTCGTCCATTCGATGGAACCGCAGAAATTAACAGCGATGCCCTGACTGCTTTGGTACAGTACAACTTTGGCAACGGCTTTAGCGTTCACGGTGGTGCCCGTGCGCTCAAAGTACGCGGGACAATTCAATCGGGTAACGGCATTCTGAATGCCAGCAGCAGTTACGATTTTGGCGGAGTTGTCGGCGTTGCCTACGAGAAACCGGAAATCGCCCTGCGTGTGGCTTTGACCTATGCAAGCGCAATTGAGAGCGGTTTTGAGGGTTCCAACGCAGCGTTCCCAGCGGGCATGCAAGATCGCACCTTTGATGTGGACTTTCCTGAAAGCGTAAACCTTGATTTCCAAACCGGCGTTGCCAAGAACACTTTGGTGTTTGGTTCGGTACGCTGGGCTGGTTGGGGCGGGTTTAGCCTCGACACAACACCTGAAGGGTCTTGGGTCGACTTTGATGACGACACCATCAACTACACACTCGGCGTCGGTCAGCGCATCAACGATAAACTGTCGCTCGCCTTGCAGTTTGGCTATGAGAAGTCGGGCAATCGCCCAACCACAACACTTCTGGCTCCAACCACTGGCTCCAAGAGCATCGGCCTCGGCGCGACATATCAAGTCAATGATCAGCTTTCGGTTTCCGGTGGCCTGACTTATGCCCTTCCAGGCGACCAGTACTACGAGGCTGCGCCGGGCGTAAATGTAGACTTTGAAGACAGTTCCGCATGGGGCGCCGGCATCCGCATCGGTTACCGTTTCTAAATCGCTCACTTCGTGAACACCAAAGCCCCGCCTTTTCAGGCGGGGCTTTTTTCTTTGCGCAGGTTTCGGAGTGATTGCCTCTTCGCATCCCGCTAAACCAATCCCATGAGCACACAAAAACACCTCACGCCCCGTGTCTGGGCCGAACTCTTCCTGCTGGCACTCCTCTGGGGCGCGGTCTTTTTCGCCAACCGCATTGCGCTTGACGAAATCGGCCCCATCACTCTGGTCGCCCATAGAACCCTCTGGGCGGCGCTCCTGTTGTGGCTGATGATCTTGGCAACCAGAACTGCCCTCCCACGCAGTCCGCGTCTCTGGGGGGCGTTTCTGGTCATGGGGCTGCTCAACAACCTGATCCCTTTCAGCCTGCTGAATTTTGCCCAACTCACCATCGAAAGCGGCCTCGCCTCGATCTTCAATGCAGCCACCGCTTTCTGGGGCGTTCTGCTCGCTGCGCTCTTCCTACCTGATGAACGCTTGACGCTCGCCAAGACCCTCGGCATCACCCTTGGCTTCATTGGCGTCGCCACCGCCATCGGCCTCAGCCACCTGACCGCGCTTGATCCGCACTCCCTTGCGCAAATCGCCGCCTTGCTGGCCACCCTGTCTTACGGCTTAGCCGGCGTCTGGGCCCGCAAACACCTCGCGGGGTGCTCCCCTATGGTTGCGTCCGCAGGCATGCTCACCTGCACAACCATCCTAGCCCTTCCCCTCGCCCACGTCACCGAAGGCCCCATTTCGCTGTCCCTATCCGCCTCCACCTGGGCTGCCATCGCCTATGCATCCATTCTCGGCACCGCTGTCGCCTACCTGCTCTACTACCGTGTCCTCGCCGCCGCAGGCTCCGGCAATCTGCTTGTGGTCACATTGCTGATACCGCCCGTTGCCATTCTGCTTGGCACCATTTTCCTAAATGAATCGATCCCGCCACGCGCCTACGCAGGCTTTGCCTTCCTCACACTGGGCTTGATCGTGCTTGACGGGCGACTGCTCGCCCGGCTCCGGTTCAAAAAACCGACCTGACTCCGCTTGCCAACAGGCCTCCCGCTTGGCACCCTGCCAAAAAACAATTTCTTCAAGGGAGGCCAGAATGGCCAAAGGCTACTGGATCGGACGCGTGGATGTAGATGACATCGACGGCTACCAAAAATACGTACAGGCCAACGCCAAACCATTTGCGAACTTCGGCGCCAAATTCCTGATCCGGGGAGGTCAATTCGAAAACCCCGAAGGCTCTTCGCGCAGCCGCAATGTGGTCATCGAGTTCCCCAGCTACCAAGCCGCGCTCGATTGCTACAACTCCGCAGACTACCAAGCGGCCAAAGCCCTGCGTGATCCGGTCAGCACCGGCGACATTGTTATCATCGAGGGGTATGATCCATGATCTGGGACCAGCTGCTCGACCGCCTGCGCGGCACGTCCAACACGCCACCCTTGCCCGAACCAGACGAAAAACTCGCGCTTGGGGCATTGCTTGTGCGCGTCGCCAAATCGGACGACAATTACCACGCGCTGGAGATCAGCGAGATCGACCGCATCCTGGGCACCACTTTTGACCTCAATCCTATTGAGGCCGCCAAACTGCGGGCCACCTGCGAGAAGCTGGAACACAACGCCCCGGGCACGCCGGATTTCGCGCTCTTGATCCGCGAAAACGTGGACTACCCCCACCGTTTGGAGGTGGCACAAAAAATGGTGGATGTGATTGAAGCGGATGGCAAACACGTCCCCGCCGAAGACGCCAGCTTGCTCGAAATTTCCAAGCTGATGGGCATCAAACCCGAAGACACTCCCATCGGCCCCGCCACTTAGGCAGGGCCGACAGGCTTTCTCTTAGGCTAGGCTTGGCAGCCAAAGCACAATGGCAGGGAAAGCCACCAAAAGCGCGATGGTGATGGCGTCAGCGATGAAAAACGGTGTCACACCTTTGAAAACGTCTTGCACGCTCAGATCATCACGCACACCGGCCACAACAAAACAGTTCAAGCCGATCGGCGGTGTGATCAGACAAAACTCCGCCATTTTCACCACCAAAATGCCAAACCAGATCGCGCACATCGGCCCACTCATACCAAAGGTGCTGTCGGCTGCGGAGACAAACTCGCCACCGTTCAGGGCCATGACAGCCGGATACACCACTGGCAGCGTCAACAGCAGCATGCCAATTGCGTCCATGAACATGCCCAACACAGCGTAGGCCAAAAGGATGCAAACAAGGATCAGCATGGGCGACATGGTCAGCGAAACAATCCAATCAGAAAACGCACTTGGCAAATCCGCAAAGCCCAAGAAGCGCACATAGATCAACACGCCCCAAATGATGGTGAAGATCATCACCGTCAATTTGGCAGTCTCCAACAGCGCATCCTTGAGCTGCGACCAACGCATGCCCTGAAACAGCGCCATCAGGAAGACCACAAAAGCCCCTATCGCGCCGCCTTCTGTGGGGGTTCCCCAAGCATCGCCGCCAAACGGGTTGTAGACAAAGAAGATGATGGTCACGACCACAAACACAATGGGCAAAGCCGGTGGCAGAGACATAAACCGCTCTTTCCAGGTGAACCCTGACACGGGGGGACCAAAGCCCTTGATGGTCACCGCCATACCAACAATCAACAACCCATAGATCACCGCCGAAAACGCGCCGGGAATGAAGCCGGCCAAAAGCAGCTTGCCCACGTCCTGCTCCACAATGATCGCATAGATCACCAAAATCGCCGACGGTGGGATCAAAGAGGCCAACGTGCCACCGGCCGCCACAACACCCGCTGCAAAGCGTTTGTCATAGCCAATCGCCAACATCTCCGGGATCGCAATACGTGCAAACACAGCTGAGGTGGCCACCGACGCGCCTGACACGGCCGCAAAGCCCGCGGTGGCAAACACCGTGGACACCGCCAAGCCGCCCGGCACCCAGGCCAACCAGCGTTTGGCCGCTTCAAACAGCGCTTTGGTGAGACCTGCATAATAGGCCAGATAGCCAATCAGGATAAACGTCGGGATCAGGCTCAACGCCTGGCTCGACACCTTGGAGTGTGGCACCTGTCCGGCAGTTTTGACCGCAATGGTCAACGCTTTGCCAAACCGCTCCGGCTCATAGCCAAACTTGGCCCAGAAAATCCAGATCAAGCCAATCATGCCTGCCAGTCCAGCAGCAAAGGCCACACGCATCCCCAGCACCACAAGCAACAACATGCCGCCTGAGACCGCCAATCCAATATCAATCGGTTCCATATTCTTGGTCTTCCTTAGGAATCGTGGCCGGAGACATGTTCT
Source organism: Shimia sagamensis (assembly GCF_900182745.1). GTDB lineage: Bacteria > Pseudomonadota > Alphaproteobacteria > Rhodobacterales > Rhodobacteraceae > Shimia > Shimia sagamensis. The sequence continues at coordinate 388,594 of NZ_FXTY01000002.1, forward strand.
GCCTCCATCGCCGCTTGCGTGGCCGCATCAATGACCAGCGGCACGGCCACTGGAGTTGCAGCATTTGTGACAAACGCTTTGGCATAGGCACAAAGCTGTAAGACCAGCCGTAGGCACAGAACCGAAAACGCCACTGGCGCCAACAGTTTTGCGGGCCACAGAGGCAAAGCAATGTCCATCGAACTGTCGCGGCTCCACATCGGCGCCCCAAAATCAAAGCTGCGATCAAAATGCGCCCAGGTGCCCCACACCAACAGGACCATCAGGGTAAGCACCGCGGTCGTAGTGATAAACTCCACTAGGTAAAGCGCACGCCCTTTGAGCTGCCCCACCAGAATATCCATGCGGATGTGCCCGCCATCGCGCATCACGTAAGAGGCGCCCATGAACGCAATGAGCGGCATCGCCTGCTCGATCCAATCCACATAGCCCGGCAAAGGCGCGTTGAAGAAGTTGCGCCCGGCGACGGAAAAGACCGCCATGAGCATGAGCGAAAACACCGCCAAACCACTCACCAAAGCCAAGGCTTTTTCGAGTTTGTAGAGCTGGGTGTCAATTTTGCTGAGGGTGCTGTTGTCCGTCAGCACCGAAGTTGCGCTGGCCATGGGACCTCCCGCTGTTTTTATGGTGAGCGCCTGTGGCGCACTAGTTTTGCGCATCTTTAGATACGCCCTAGGCGAGGCGCTGCCTCGCGCTGCGGGATAGTGTGAGAATATGAATGAAGGCCGCTCTGCGCTGCCTATTCACATTTACAAAATATCCCGGGGGAGTTTCACACCCAAATAGGTGTGAGACGGGGGCAGAGCCCCCGCCTTATTGGACAGCTTAGCTGCCGTTTGCGATCATGCCAGTTACCAGATCATAGAGCTCTTGCGCAGGCAGGCCACGCGCAGTGTTCTCTTCGATCCAAGCTTTGGCCGCGGGGGCAGCTGCAGCTTCTTTGAACGCTGCGATCTCTGCGTCGGAGAAGGCCACTTTAGCAATGCCGCGCTCTTCCAAAGCTGGACCCCATGCATCCATGGTTTTGCCATTGTAGGTGGTCACATAGTGATCCAGAGATTCTTCAACAGAGCCCAACAGCGCCTCACGGTGATCGTCAGACAGATCCGCCAGCGCGTCGGTATTCACCACAACCGGGCAGTTCACGGTGCCTGGGTTCAGGTTGGTGGTCCACCAGGTGGCGTTCTCGATGGTGCCATAAGACATGTGCGCGTGTGGTGCAAAAGCCACGGCTTTTACAACACCGCTGTCCATCGCCTGACGCACTTCAGTCGCAGACATGGAGGTTGGCACAGCGCCCACAGTTTCCATGGCTTTGCCGATACCGCCGGTGGCACGTACGCTCAGGCCGGCAAAGTCGTCCAGCTTGGCGGGTGCGTCACCCATACCTACGAGGTTGTATTGCGGCAGCGGAGACGGCATCAGCAGTGTCGCGTTCCAGCGGCCCAGATCTTCGATCGCGGCCGGGTGCTGATACACCGCCATGGACAGCTCAATTTCCTGCTCCAGCGAGCTCACGCCCAGGAATGGCAGCTCCATCACAGTGATGGATGGATTTTTGTCACGGTGATAACCGGCGCAGAACTGCGCCATTTCAAACGCACCGATGGAGATGCCATCGAGGTTTTCACGGTTTTTGGACAGGCCGCCGTAGCTGATGTTCAAGGTGAACTCGCCGCCGGTTTTCTCAGACACCAGTTCCGCCATCTTTTCAACGTGCTCGGTAAAGGCACGGCGCTTGCCCCACAGGGACACATTCCATTCCGTTGCCATCGCCTCTGTTACAAAGGCCATCGACAAAGCAGCCACAGCCGTCCGGCTCAAAATCTTACGCATAATATCCTCCCATTGCGTTTTTCTGACCACAGCATGCCGCAAAGGCGCGACAGATGCCAATGAGAGAAATTGCGCAGGCCAAGCGCCCTGCTCTGCGGATTTCCGCAGAGCTACAAAAGCGCGTCTTTGTTAAGGCCCAGTTTCACAATTTTCTCGTTCAAAGTCCGTCGCCCAATGCCCAATGCCTCGGCCGCGGCGTCCATGCGCCCGGCGTGGGCCTTGATCGCTTTGCCAATCAGTTCCCGCTCAAACGCTGCCACGGCCTCGCGCAGCGTGTCCGGCACATCTTCTGCGCCGAGGTCCCCGGCCAAGGCGCTGGCGAAAGAGCCACCGCCCCGCCGCGCCGCCATCACCCGACGGGCGCACACATTGCGCAACTCCCGCACGTTGCCGGGCCAGTCATGCGCCAGAAGCGCCGCCATATCCTCATGTCTCAGCTCAGGCCCGTCGACCTCATGCATCCGCGCATATTCATTCAGGAAATGGCTCGCCAGCAGCGACAGATCATCTCGGCGTTGCCGCAACGGCGGCAATTGCACCACAAACGTGTTGAGGCGAAACAACAGATCGGCTCGCAACCTGTCCTCAGACACGGCCTGATCGACGTCTTCATTGGTCGCGGATAAAATCCGCAAATCCACGTTCACTGGCACGCCCGATCCAACCGGATAGACCCTTTGATCTTCGATCACCCGCAACAGCTTGGCCTGAACGGCTGGCGGGCAACTGCCGACCTCATCCAAAAACAACGTGCCGCCCGAGGCCGTTTGCAAGCGCCCCTCAGGACCACCCGACACACCAAACATCTCTGCTTCAAAGCTGTCTGGGTGCAACGCCGCGCAGTTCACCGCCAGAAACGGCCGATCCGAACGGGCGCTCAAATCGTGCAACGCGCGCGCCACCAGCTCTTTTCCGGTGCCGGTTTCCCCAAGAATCAGCACCGCTGCATCCAATCCGGACAGATCCAACACTTCTTCGCGCAACGCTGTTACCGAGGGCGTTTGCCCCAACAACACACGATCAAGACCAGACAGAGCAAACAGCCGTTCTTTAAGCCGCACATTGCTGGCTTTCATCCGGCTTTGCTCCGCTGCATGGGTCAAGATCGTCAGCAGTCGGCGCGGCTCATAAGGCTTTTCCACAAAACTATAGGCCCCAGCCTGCATCGCTTCTACTGCCATGGGGATGTCACCATGCGCCGAGATCAAAACCAAAGGTGGCGCAAAATCCCGATCCAACTGCGCCAACAACTCCAGCCCGCTCATCCCCGGCATGCGCACATCCGACAGGATAACATCCGGCTGCATCTCACCCAGCTTTTCCAGTGCCTTATCCGCGCGCGGCACCGCCTCCGCTTGCCAACCCGCAGCCTGCATCAGCGCCAACAACGACTGCCGCATAGACTTGTCGTCATCCACAATCAAAAGGCCAAACGGCTGCGCGTCACTCATGGTATCTGCTCATCTTCCATATCCGTCACCAAGGGCATCATCACCCGGAAAACCGCGCCCCCCTCGGCGCGCGCGCGGGCGCTCATGGTGCCATCGTGATCCTTGATAATACTGGCCGAAATCGCAAGCCCCAACCCCATGCCACGCCCACTTTCCCGAGTGGTCACAAAGGGTTCCTGTAAGTCTGCCAAACTGGCGGTGCCCAGGCCGTGCCCTGTGTCCAACACCTCAAAGAAGGCCTGCGCATCAGACTGCCCAACATAGACCGACAGTTGGGAGTCCGCAGGCTCTTCTTCCATGGCATCACACGCATTGCGCAGCACATTGGTGATCACCTGCTCCAGTCGCAACCGATTACCACGGACCCAAACCGCTGCCTCAGGCATTTGCAAATCCACCAAGATTGCACCCTTTTCGATGTTTGGCGCCAACAGGCTGAGCCCAGCCTGCATTGCTTCTCGCAAATCAAACACTTCAAACGCATCTCCACCACTGGTGGCAAAAAACTTAAGCTGGCGGGTGATGCCTTCCATACGCCCAACAAGACCGCCGATCTCAGGCCCCAGCCGCGCGGCGTTCTTTGGATTGATCTCGGCCGCCGCCAAATGGTTGCGCATCGCGGCAATGGGCTGCCCCAACTCATGTGTGACAGAGGCCGACAACTGGCCCAAGGCCGCCAACCGGCTGGCTTGTTCCAACTCTTTCTGGGTTTTCTGCAACCGTTCCTCTGTGGCTTTGCGCTCCGCCACTTCCTTTGCCAGCTGCAAGTTGGATGTGCGCAGCTGTGCCTCTTCTTTCACCGCCCGTTTGAGCGCACGTCCAACCCGTCGCGCCCGTTGCACCTGAAACACAATCATCAACGAGCCCGCCAAAAACACCACCGCTGCAGTGGCCAACCAGCTGCGGGCCACCGCGCGGTCGTCATCTGCAAAATAGTGCAGCTGCCAGCCATCCGGCAGATCATCCGCCACCAGATGCATGCGCTCATCACCACCGATCACCGCACGATTGTTGGCCTTCACCCGCCATTGCAGTGGATTAAGGGGTTGACCGGAGAATTGCCGCACAGCGCCAATCTTTTCTTTCTGCACCTCAGTCAGAGGCCGCAAAGCCCGATACCGCCAGGTTGGGTCAGACGCCAAAAGCACAACACCATCATTGTTGGTTAGGATGACTTGTTCACCCGCGCGCCGCCAACTGTCTTCCAACACGGAAAACCCCTTTTTGATCGCGATCACGCCGGCCACCTCGTGCCCCTCTACAACCACGCCATCGGCCAAAAACAACCCCGGCAACCCTGTGGTCATGCCAATGGCATAAAACCGGCCGTGTTTGCCTTGCAGCGCATCTTTGAAATAGGGGCGAAAGCCGTAGTTATGTCCGACGAAACTTGTGTCTGTTGCATGATTGGACGCGGCAATGGTGACGCCATTGGCGTCCATCAAATAAATCGATTCCAGCCCCGCTTGTTTGGCAAAATCCTCTAACCGCTGGTTGAGCGCGCCTGTGCCAGCCCCTGCCACCGCCTCAGTCACAAAAGTATCGCGAGCCAAAATATGGGTCAGATGGCTATGTTGCTCCAATTCCGCGACAACCGTGCTGCGATAGAGCGACAGTTGCCCTTGGGCTTTGCTCCACTCCTCCTGAGAAAAATAATCAAACGCCGCGCGTTGTACCACGAACCCAACAAGCAGGGTCAGAAGAGCGGAGAGGATCAGGGGGAGTCGTGACATTGGGGCCGTCAGAGTTGCAAAAGTTGGCGCAGGCTAGGCCAATGCCGCACGTATGGAAACGAGATTCTGGGGGCGTTGCCCCCGCCGCCGCATACGGCGCCTCCCCCAGGATATTTCAGGAATGAGAATGATTGGTTGCGCGATCCGATAGTGCAACCTAAATCCTATGCCATGTTTGCAGACTTCCTCAAACGCCTGACGGCGCCCGCCCCTGATACTTTGAACACCACTGACGCCCGTTTGGCGCTGACCGCCTTATTGGTGCGCATCGCCCGTGCAGACGGAGTATTTGACCCGACTGAAGCCGCACGCATCGAGCGCATTGTGACCGGTCGCTATGATCTTAGTCCCTTTGAAGCCACCGCCCTGCGCAAAGAGGCTGAAACACTAGAGGCTGAGGCACCCGACACTGTGCGCTTCACCCGTGCCATCAAAGACGCCGTGCCTCTGGACGCGCGCATCGAGGTGATCGAAGCCATGTGGCAAGTGGTCCAAGCAGACGGGGAACGCGACGCAGAAGAAGACAGCGTCATTCGCTTGGCCGCCAATTTGCTTGGCATCTCTGATCGGGACAGTGCCTTGGCGCGCCAACGCATGGCTGCGCAGGCATGATCGCTGCCTTTCCCATGTATGACCGTCCCGAACTGGCGGCTACATGGGATCATTTGTGGCTGCTCTTTTGTGAGGCTTACGGAGATGGGCCAAGGCAGCTGACACGCGATCGCGATGTCTGGGATGTCTGGCAAAGCCCCGACCTGTTGTTGGCCCAAACCTGCGGTTTTCCATACCGTTCGCGGCTAAAAGACAAGGTTGCGTTGATAGGCGCGCCGGATCACGGCATTGAGGAAGCCCCGGCCGGCCATTACCGTTCGGTCATTGTTGCCAGCAAACGTTACGAAGGCGCAAAACTGGACACATTGCACGACGCAACTCTGGCGTTCAACGAGCCGCTTTCGCAATCAGGTTGGGCCGCAATCTGGCGTCATTTCGAGGACAATGGATTTCGAATCGGCCCTCGGCAGCTAAGCGGCGCCCATCGGGAATCAGCCCGTATGGTGGCGCGAGGTGACGCTGACTTTGCCGCCCTCGACATCATCAGTTGGAAAATGATGACGCGCTATGATGATTTCACCTCGGATCTGATTGTGGTTGACATGACAAGGCCAACACCGGCTTTGCCGTTCATTTCCGCACGTTACCAAGACGCAGCTCGCATCCAAAATGCGTTACAGGATGGCCTTCAGTCTTTGACGTTTGGACAGCGCGAAGAATTGTTTCTGCATGGTCTGGTGCACCTTCCGCAAAGCTCTTATGAGGCGGTGCCAAACCCGCCGTCACCCTGACCTTTTGGAACTTTACTTGGACAAAACGTCACATCAGGTGCCTCAGCCGCCCTTTTGAAAGTTGCAATTGCGCAAATTTTCATTCCTATTGGGCAACCAATGATTAACCCAATACTGATGGGGACACTGTGAGCGAAGCCACGCCCGTTCTGCAAATCCGCGACCTGCACAAGGCCTATGCCAACCTAGAAGTCATCAAGGGCGTGGATATCACCGCGCACCGCGGCGATGTGGTTTCTTTGATTGGCTCGTCCGGTTCCGGCAAATCCACAATCCTGCGCTGTGCCAACCTTTTGGAGCACAGCCAACAGGGCGACATCCTGTTCAAAGGGGAGCCTGTGACTTGGAAAGGCTCCGGTCACGCCCGCGAGCCCGCTGACCCCAAGCAAATCCTGCGCATCCGCACCAACCTGTCGATGGTGTTTCAGCAGTTCAACCTCTGGTCGCACATGACCATCCTGCAAAACGTGATGGAAGCACCGGTGACCGTGCTGGGCCGCGACAAGGCTGAGGCCGAAGCATCTGCCCACGCCTACCTCAACAAAGTTGGGATTGCGGACAAACACGATGCCTACCCGGCGCAGCTCTCCGGTGGTCAACAACAGCGCGCCGCCATTGCACGTGCTTTGGCGATGGAGCCTGAAGCGCTGCTGTTTGACGAACCGACGTCTGCACTGGACCCAGAGTTGGAGCAAGAAGTGGTGCGCGTGATCAAGGCACTGGCCGAGGAAGGCCGCACCATGATGATTGTCACCCACGACATGAAAATGGCCCGCGACGTCTCAGATCACGTGGTGTTTCTGCACCAAGGCCTAATCGAAGAACAAGGCACGCCGGACGAGCTGTTCGGCAATCCTAAATCGGAACGGTTGAAACAGTTTCTGTCTTCAACCGCCGCGTAACAACAAGAACAAACAACCAATCCATAGGGAGCAAAACTATGAAAAACCTGATCCTGAGCACTGCCGCTCTGGCACTGACCGCTGGCTTCGCCATGGCCGACACAGTTCGTCTGGGCACCGAGGGCGCCTACCCTCCATACAACTTCATCAACGACGCTGGCGAAGTGGACGGCTTTGAGCGCGAACTGGGCGATGAGCTCTGCAAACGTGCCTCCCTGACCTGTGAGTGGGTCACCAACGACTGGGACAGCATCATCACCAACCTGCAGTCCAGCAACTACGATGCCATCATCGCTGGCATGTCGATCACCGAAGAGCGTGAAGCCACCATGGACTTCACTCAGGGCTATACCCGTCCGTCGCCATCCGCATACGCTGCGATGTCTGCAGACATCGACGTGAACACCGCAGTTGTTGCGGCGCAAACCGGCACCATCCAGTCCAGCCACGTGGCCACAACCGGCGCCACTCTCGTGGAATTCACTACACCGGATGAAACCATCGCAGCCGTGAACGGCGGCGAAGTTGACGCCGTCATGGCGGACAAAGACTTCCTGGCTCCATTTGTTGCAGAAACAGATCTGACATTTGTAGCAGAAGTCTTCCTTGGTGGTGGTATCGGCATGGCGTTCCGCGAATCTGACGATGAGCTGCGCGGCAAATTTGACGCGGCCATCGCCTCCATGAAAGCAGACGGCACGCTGAACGACCTGTTGGACAAGTGGGAAATCGAAGGCAAATTCTAAGCCTTCCCCATTTGATGACTAACAAAGGGGGAGCACTTGCTCCCCCTTTTTCCCACCTGGCGGGCCATATACCGGCATCTCATCCGCCCTTAAGACGACACGAAAGAGGCCAGCCATTTTTGCCTATTGCTCAGATCCTTCTGTCTTAGACAGTCTGCCCTGGCTTAGCTGCTATCTCACAACTGGGAAGCACATGGCCTTTTATGCCTCTTTTGGCACCGTGCTTCTTCTGCTCGCAGTCACGGCCCCCACAGCGCTTCTGTTTGGCCTTGGCGGCGCAATGGCCGCGCGTGCCCGCTTTGCCCTCCTGCGCTGGTTTGGCAAAGGCTACATCGCCATTGTGCGCGGCGTACCCGACATCGCGTTTTTCCTCTTCTTTGTGATCGCCTTGGATCAGGGCATCGAATGGCTGCGTCACAAGGTCAAGTGTCCAGATTGGACGGAGCCTGTCCGCCAGGGCAGTGAGTTCCTCGTCTGTGACATCGCCAAAATGCCACTCAGTTCCTCGCCGCAATGGGTGCATGAAATCTATGGCTTCTGGGTGGCCGTGTTCACCTTTGCCATCGTGTTTGGCGCCTTTGCCGCCAACGTTCTCTATGGCGCCATGCAGGCTGTGCCACGCCCTCAACTGGAGACCGCCGAAGCCTATGGCATGTCCCCCCGCCAGACCTTCTGGCGTGTCCTGATGCCACAAATGTGGATCTATGCCCTGCCCGGCCTGTCCAATCTCTGGATGGTGCTGATCAAAGCCACACCACTGTTGTTCTTGCTGGGTGTCGAAGACATCGTCTACTGGGCACGAGACCTAGGTGCATCTAAAACCGCACGGTTTACCGCCTACCCGCATGGGGATTGGCGCATGTGGTATTTCCTTGCGTTGCTTGTCTTCTATCTGCTGTTCACACGGGTGTCCGAAATCGCCCTGACGCGCATCACCAAACGCCTGTCTCACGGTCAGGCCACGCTGGACGGCGAGTCCCAACGCAAAAATGCGGGGAGCACAGCATGAGCTGTATCGACACCATTCAAAACTATGCTTTCCGGTCTCTGGGCTTTGGCGAGCGCATGTTGCCACGCACTGACTTCACTCTGTGTGAGCACTTCACGCTGATCGGATCTGGCATGATCTGGAACGTCTACTATGGCGTGCTGGCGATCCTGACCGGATTCCTGTTTGCCAACCTTCTGGCAGTGGCTAAAAACTCCAACAGCCGCTGGGCGCGCAAACCGGCAGAGTGGTTCATATTCCTCTTCCGTGGCAGCCCGTTGTTCATCCAGTTTTTCTTTGGTTACTTCCTGTTTTTGTCCCTCAAGGGCGTGTCGCCCATGTTCAACCCGCTGACCTCTGCGGCCCTTGGAGCGCTGATTGTTCTGTTCTTGAACACCTCGGCCTACTCTGCGGAAATCTTCTATGGTGCGCTACGTTCGATCCCCAAAGGCGACGTAGAGGCGGCAGACGCTTATGGTTTCACCGGCTGGTTCCGCTATCGTCGCATCATGTTCCCAACGATGATGCGCCTCGCGTGGCCTGCCTACACCAACGAAGCGATCTTTTTGTTTCACGCCACAACACTGGTGTTCTTCTCTGGTTTCCCGGCATGGCGGCAAAAAGGCGACGCGCTTTATTATGCCAACTACTTTGCGGACAAAACCTTCAATCCGTTTGTGCCCTACCCGATCCTGGCCTTCTATTTTATTCTGCTGACACTGATCATCATTTGGATTTTTGGCGTGATCAACAAACGCCTGAACAAACACCTGCCGCAAGCTGCCATCAAGAAACTGAAGGTGCGCCCAAATCTGATCCGCTGATCTCAGCCAACCAAGTGAACTTTTGCAAAACACCCGCCCCAATTTGGCGGGTGTTTTGGCTTTTACCCACCTCCGCAAAACAGCCGCGATACAGACGCAATACCGACACGCCCGCAAATGCCCTAAATTTTCTTCTGGACAATTGATCTGACGCCCTCGATAATTTGATCAAATTACAAATGTGGTGACCCATGGACCCGGCACATAGCGCAACTTTCCGGATTGGCGCAGTAGATCTGAACGGCCAATTGCGCGGCAAACGACTGCCGTCTGAACATCTCGCAAAACTCGACAAAGGCGGCGCGCGACTGCCTCTCTCGGCTCTCAATCTCGATATCTGGGGCTGTGATATCGAAAACAGCCCCCTGGTGTTTGAAAGCGGCGATGAAGACGGTGTGCTTGTACCGTCCCCGCGCGGTGCCGTGCCAATGCCGTGGCTCAAAACCCCATCGCAACTGGTGCTGATGGGCATGACCAACGAAGACGGCAGCCCCTTTATGGGCGACCCAATTCAGGCCTTAGCCACCGTGCTAGAACGCTACGCCGCACGCGGCTGGACCGTGGTGGCCGCCACTGAGATGGAGTTCACATTGGTGGACGACAATGGCGCGCAGCTTATCCCGCCAAAGCACCCACGCAATAGCCGCCAACTCGACGCTTCCGAAATTTTGAGCGTGTCTGAACTGGATGCCTTTGACGCGTTTTTCACCGACATCTACGACGGCGCTGCCGCAATGGGCATCCCACTGCAAACCATGACCTGCGAAGGTGGCGTTGGACAGTTTGAGGTCACGCTCAACCACCAGACTGCCATGAAGGCCGCTGACGATGCTTTGCTGATCAAACAATTGTTGCGTGAAACAGCGCGCAATCACGGCTTTGCCGCCACCTTCATGGCCAAACCGTACAGCGATGACGCGGGTAATGGCATGCACGTGCATTTCTCTGTGGTGGATGAAACCGACAAAAACATCTTTGACGATGGCACCGGCGAAGGCTCCGACCTGCTCAAGTCCGCCGTGGCGGGCTGCTTGGAGGCCATGCGCGCCTCCACGTTGATCTTTGCACCGCATGGCCCGTCTTATGACCGCTTTGCGCCCGGTGCGCATGCGCCCACAACCGTCTGCTGGGGCTATGAAAACCGCACCGCTGCCATCCGTATTCCGGGCGGCCCAAATGCCGCACGTCGGATTGAGCACCGTGTTGCCGGCGGTGACGTGAACCCCTATCTGATGCTCGCCGCCATCCTTGGTGCTGCGGTCGAAGGCATCTCCGAAGGCTTGACGCCCCCTGTCCCAACAACCGGCAACGCCTATGCTCAGAACTTGCCCGAACTGGCCAAAAGCTGGGAAGAGGCCATCGATCTGTTTGAAAGCGACACCTTCATCGCCCGCTGCCTGCCACAGCAGTTGATCAGCAATCTGGTGATGACCAAACGGCAAGAGGCGCAAAAACTCGCCGACATTGTGCCAGAGGCCCGATGGAAAACCTATCTGGAGCGTGTATGACACGCTTGCACGACGGCTAGTCACTCGCTACCGTAAATTTGATCAAATTCTGGTGAACTATGAAAATCGGCATTCTCCTGACCGGCCACGCCCCGGATGAGCTTGAACCGCACTACGGCAACTACATCGAAATGTTTAAGTCCTTGCTTTCCGGCCAGGATTTTGAATTCGCAGGCTACAAAGTGGTCGACGGCGAGTTCCCCGAAGCGGTGACCGACGCCGACGGCTGGCTTATCACTGGCTCCAAACACGGCGTCTACGAAGACCACGCTTGGATCCCTCCTTTGGAAGACTTCATCCGCGCGGCCGTGACGCAGAGCATCCCATTGGTTGGTGTGTGCTTTGGCCATCAAATCATCGCGCAAGCTCTTGGTGGAACTGTTGAAAAATACAACGGTGGCTGGGCTGTTGGCCGTCAATCTTATGATTTCTCCGGCACGGAAATCGCCATGAACGCCTGGCATCAGGATCAAGTCACCGAACTGCCACCTGGTGCAGTGGCCATCGCCTCCAATGATTTCTGCAAGAACGCAGCAATTCTTTATGGCGACCGTGCGATCACGGTGCAGGCCCACCCGGAGTTCTCCGCCGACTTTGTCGACGGCCTGATCAACACGCGCGGCCGCGGCGTTGTTCCCGACGAGGTACTGGACGCCGCAATCGACGAACTTGATGAACCGACAAACAGTCAAACCATTGCAGATCAATTTGCAGACTTCTTCCGACAGGAGCGCCCCCGATGACCGATTGGCTTTCAAAGACCCCAGACGCCGCCCGCGCCTATTTGGAGGGCCACCGTCTCGACGAAGTAGAGTGCATCATCTCCGACCTTCCGGGGATTGCCCGCGGCAAAGCTGTACCGGCCAGCAAATTTGCCCGCCAAGAGTATTTCCACCTCCCCGATTCCATTTTTTACCAAACACTGACAGGTGGTTGGGGTGAAGCGGCAGGTGACGAAGGCTTTATCGAAAAAGACATGATCCTGCGCCCGGACTGGAGCACGGCAACCGCCGCGCCTTGGACCGCAGATTGGACGCTTCAGGTCATTCACGACGCCTACAACCTTGATGGCACGCCGGTCGAGTTTTCCCCGCGAAATGTACTGAAACGTGTGATTCAGTTATATCATGACAAGGGTTGGGAGCCGATTGTGGCCCCGGAAATTGAGTTCTTCCTAGTCGCGCGCAACACAGACCCACGCCAAGAAATCAAACCGATGATGGGCCGTTCCGGCCGCCCTGCCGCCGCGCGTCAAGCTTACTCCATGACCGCCGTGGATGAGTTTGGCCCGGTGATTGACGACATCTATGATTTTGCCGAAGCCCAAGGTTTTGAGATTGACGGCATCACCCAAGAAGGTGGCGCTGGTCAGCTTGAAATCAACATGGTGCATGGCGATCCGCTCAAACTGGCCGATGAAGTTTTCTACTTCAAACGCTTTATCCGCGAGGCAGCGCTGCGCCACGATTGCTACGCCACTTTCATGGCCAAACCAATCGAGGACGAACCGGGATCTGCTATGCACATCCACCATTCGATCCTCGACATCGAAACTGGACAGAACATCTTCTCCGGCCCACAAGGTGGTGAAACAGATGCGTTTTTCCACTTTATTGCTGGCCTGCAAAACCACCTGCCCGCCGCAATTGCGGTGATGGCGCCCTATGTGAACTCTTACCGCCGCTACGTGCGCGATCATGCGGCACCAATCAATTTGGAATGGGCGCGCGACAACCGCACCACCGGCATTCGTATACCCATCTCGTCCCCGCAAGCGCGCCGGGTTGAAAACCGCATCGGGGGCATGGACTGCAACCCCTACCTCGGTATCGCGGCCTCTTTGGCCTGTGGCTATCTGGGTCTTCTGGAGCAAGAACGCCCCGACAAGCAGTTCAAAGGCGACGCCTATGATGGCGAGGAAGCCATTCCTCGTATCCTGGGTGGCGCGCTGGATCTGTTTGATGAGGCCAAAGACCTGCACGACGTGCTTGGGCCAGAGTTTGCCCGGGTCTATTCCATTGTGAAACGCGCCGAATACGAAGAGTTCCTATCCGTGATTTCTCCATGGGAACGTGAGCATCTGCTGCTGAACGTCTGACAATCAAGGGATTGGCCATTGGCCAATCCGAAGCCTCCGGCGGGGATATTTGAAGAATGAGAAAACGAGGCGCGTCATGAACCTGCTCGATGCCAATGATCGCAAGGGGAACTACCCAGACAGCTGGTACGCGGCAACAGTGGAACCGCTGGCGCCTTTTGCCCCACTGGAAGGCGTACGGAAGGCAGACGTCTGTGTGGTTGGCGGTGGTTTCACCGGCCTGTCGACCGCGCTGCATCTGGCAGAACGCGGCTTTGATGTGGTTCTGCTGGAAGCGCATCGCGTTGGCTTTGGTGCTTCCGGGCGGAACGGCGGACAGTTGGGATCCGGCCAGCGTATGGAACAGGACGGGCTTGAGAAATTGGTTGGGCAGGACGACGCAACCAAGCTTTGGAAACTGGCCGAAGACTCCAAAGATCTGGTCAAAGGGTTGATCTCAAAACACAACATCAATTGTCACTACACGCCCGGCATCGCGCATGCCTGTTTCTCTGCCAAAGAGGTGCGTGAGGAACACGACTACACGCGGCACCTGCAAGACCGATACGGTTACGCGCAGATCGAAACTTTGGACCACGACGCACTTCAGGCCATCTGCCCCTCGCCTAAGTATGTCGGCGGCTCCTTGGATATGGGCGCGGGCCATCTGCACCCGCTTTCGTTTGCCCTTGGCCTCGCCAAAGCGGCCTCTGGAGCTGGCGCAACTATCCACGAAACATCTCGCGTGACCAGTATTGAACGTGGGACCAAAGTCACCGTCAAAACAGAATCCGGACAGATTTCAGCCGACCACCTTGTTCTGGCCTGTAATGGCTATCTTGGGGATCTGGAGCCCAAAGTCGCCGGCCGCGTCATGCCGATCAACAACTTCATCGCCGCCACGGAACCTTTGGGCGCAGAAGTGGCCAAGGTTCTGGCACAGGATGTGGCTGTCGCGGACTCCAAATTTGTGATCAACTACTTCCGCCTTAGCCACGACAACCGCCTGTTGTTTGGTGGCGGAGAAAGCTACGGCTACAGGTTCCCATCTGACATCGCCGCAACCGTGCGCAAGCCAATGGTGGAAATTTTCCCTCACCTTCAGGACATCGGCATCGACTATGCATGGGGGGGCACCCTGGCGATCACAATGAAGCGCATGCCTTATTTGCGCCGCCTCGCACCCAATGTGATCTCCGCCTCAGGCTACTCCGGCCACGGTGTCGGCACTGCAACCCATGCAGGGCAGTTGGTCGCAATGGCACTGGCTGGGGAAGCAGAAGGCTTTGACACGATGACGCGCGTGCCGGCATCGCCCTTCCCCGGCGGCTCCCGCATGCGCAGCCCGCTGCTTGCGCTTGCAATGACATGGTTCGCCTTGCGCGACCGGCTTGGCGTCTAAGCAAACCGCGACACTTTTTCCGCGACGTTACACACACAAACCCGTGTTTCCACTTCCCTGTGCTGGCGCATTGTTTTATGTTTTCGAAAACACAACTTAAGAAAGTTGAAAACTATGGCATTGCCTCCCAATGTGTATGACGCGGAACCCATTCCCGCCACCGCCCGCGAAGAGATCGAGCGCCTGCTGCACTCCGGCGACCTGTTCCGCTACACAGCGGCCGAAAATGCGCCGGTTGCCCTGCTGGAGTCGGAATTTGCGGCGATGTTGGGCAGCAAATACGCGCTGGCTGTGTCGTCCTGCTCCGCAGCATTGTTCCTGTCCCTAAAAGCTCTGGACCTGCCGCGTGACGCTCGCGTTTTGCTGCCCGCTTTCACCTTCGCTGCGGTGCCGTCCTCTGTGGTGCACGCCGACCTGGTGCCGGTCCTCTGTGAAGTTGGGGACAACTACCGCATCGATCTGGCAGACTTTGAAGCGCGACTGGATGACAACATCTCCGCCGTGATCATCAGCCACATGCGCGGGCATACCTCAGACATGGACGCCATTATGGCGCTTTGCGAGGCCCGTAATATCCCGGTGATTGAAGACGCCGCCCATAGCCTTGGCACCACGTGGCATGGCCGCAACATCGGCACCATTGGCAAGGTTGGCTGCTTCTCGTTCCAGTCTTACAAGCTGATCAATGCGGGTGAAGGTGGTATCATGGTGTCTGACGACGCCAACTTGATTGCCCGTGCGGTGATCATGTCTGGCGCCTATGAGCACAACTGGAAGAAGCACAAAGCCCCGGAAGGCGACAACACCGGCGAACTGGCGGCGGCCTTTGCCCGTTGGCAAAACCTCCTGCCGCTGTACAATCTCCGCCTCTCCAACCTCTCTGCAGCAATCATCCGCCCGCAATTGGACGAAGTCCCACGTCGCGTGCGTGACGGCCGCGCCAACCACGACTATGTGGCGGGCCTGCTCAACGCCTCTGCTTGGCTGCAAGTTCCGGAGAAACTGCCAGCAGAAGAGCGTGCGCCAGATTCCATCCAGTTCAACCTCGAAGGTTTGAACAACCCGCAAATCCTTGCATTCCAAGACGCCGCCAATGCCCGTGGCGTGAAAGTGCAAGTTTTTGGTCAATCCACCGACAACGCCCGCGCCTTTTGGAATTGGCAGTTTGTGCCTGAAAAACAAGAGCTTCCCAAAACTCGCACAATGCTGATGTCGGCCTGTGACGTGCGCCTGCCTGCCCGTTTGAAGACCGAGGAGCTGGATTTGATTGCGGGGGCTTTGACCGGTGCTGCCCAAGATGTCATGGGCGCAGTCAAATCTTACGGCACTTAACGGCTAGTTACAATTTTACGGAGAAGCGGGTCACAACAGCCCGCTTTTCTTTTTCTAACCGGCACCACAGCTCTAGCTTTGCACGGAAAGCACTCTATATGGTGAACTCCTTTAAGTGCCCGGAGCGCGCCATGATCCCTTACTCACTGCTCGACCTGTCGCCCGTTCCACAAGGCGCCACAGCCGCAGACGCGTTGCGCAATTCGCTCGACTTGGCACAACACGCGGAACGCTGGGGATACACGCGTTATTGGATCGCCGAGCATCACAACATGCCGGGCATCGCGTCATCCGCCACAGCAGTATTGATTGGTCAAATCCTTGCGGCGACGCAAACTATGCGCGTCGGGGCTGGTGGCATCATGTTGCCCAATCATCCGCCACTGATCGTCGCGGAACAATTTGGGACTCTCGCGTCACTTTACCCTGACCGTGTTGACCTTGGTTTAGGGCGGGCACCTGGCACTGACATGAAAACAGCCTCCGCTCTCCGGCGCGGTTTGGCTGGCGCAGACCACTTTCCACAGGATGTCGTTGACCTCATTGGGCTATTTCAGACCTCAGAGAGAGGACAAACGGTTCGCGCTATTCCCGGCGAAGGCACCAACGTGCCGATTTGGATCCTGGGATCCAGCCTATTTGGCGCACAGCTCGCTGCACAGCTGGGACTACCTTATGCTTTTGCCTCTCACTTTGCCCCAGATTCTCTGGAAGAAGCCGCGGACCTCTATCGCCATCGGTTTACGGTCGGTAAAACGCCAAAGCCGCATTTCATGATCGCCGTGAATGTTTTTGTGGCTGAAACCGAAGCAGAGGCACGCCGTCTGCGCACGTCCCCGCAACAAGGTTTTCTGAATCTGCGCAAAGGCATCCCCGGGCCATTGCCCACGCCCGTCGACCGTTTTGAAGATGTGGCAACTGACGCCGAAGCCCGATTGGTCAACCATGCCTTGCGGGTCACAGCGGTTGGCACCAAAGCCATGGTCAAAGAGCAAATACGTGCTTTGATCGACAGCCATCAACCTGATGAAATTATGCTCACCGGCATGATCCATGACCACACGGCTCGGCTCAAGTCCTTTGGGTTGGCTGCTGAGATCGTGCAGGAACTGGAAGCCTAGTCATCAACGGCCAAACATCTTGGCCAGCTTGCTCTTTATCCACTTGATGTCCATGGCCGCAACCGCAACGCCCAACGGCAGCATCCAAAATCCCAACACCGGCAAGAACCCAAACACACCAAAAACCATCAACGTCACGCCAAGCAGAAAACGCATGCCTGGCGGCACTTTCAACCGCACCCAAGCTTTGGCACGGCGGATTTTTCGCTTTGTTTGGTCTGATAGCATCCTCATCTGAGGATCAAAGGTTGCTCTAACCACTTACGCAAGGCCAGTGTTGTGGCTTCCGGCTGCTCCAAGGTTGGCAAATGCCCGGCATCTGCAATGATTTCGAGCTCCGCATAAGGGATTAGCTCCGCCATAAAGCTGTGCCGCTTCACTGGCGTGAGGCCATCATGTTCGCCACACAGCACCAGTGCGGGACATTTGCACCGCCGCAATGCGCCCTGTTGATCCGGTCTTCGCTGCAAGGCGCGCGCTTGCCGCACAAGCGTTTCCGCCCCCAAACTGCGCCCCATATCAAGCACCTGTGTCAAAACCTCATTCCGCTGAGGTCCCGGTGCCAAATACTCTGGTCGCATAAACTCCGCCAAAACCTCATCCAAGCGCCCGGCGCGTGCGCCAACAATTAAGGGCTCATAACTCGCTGCACTCGCTGGGGTTTCCGCCAATGGGTTGGTATCCATAAAGGCAATACGGGTGATGCGATCCGGTATTTTGCGCAGCAACTCCATGGCAACAATGCCACCCATGCTGAGACCAGCCAGAGCAAACTTCGGTGGCAAATGCGGGATCAAAGACGAGGCAATTTCGCTGATCCGCTCTCCCTGCGTCATCGGCGCCACCGTCACCAAATGATCTTTCGACAAATCCGCGACCTGATGCGCAAACAAACGCGCATCACACATCATGCCCGGCAGCAGAACGATAGGCTCCTGCATGCTCTACCCCTTATATACTCTTTTTGTTGTGGGTAACTGTGACAGAGAGAGCCTCTAGGTCAAGCCATCCTGTGTGAAACGTTCAATATCCACCCCATCGGAATGCGCCATCTTTGTCCAACGGCGAGAATGGGTTATGGGCAACTTCCCAAACGTGACCGTCCGGATCACAGAAGTACCCGATGTAGCCCCCCCAAAAGATCTCACTTGCGGGTTTCAAGATACGCCCTCCTGCCCGCACGACCAGATCCAGCACCGGTGCGACCTCGTTTTTTGATCGCACATTGTACGACAGTGTCACGCCCGAAAAGCCACCAATGGCCTCTTCGGGAATGCCCAAATCCTTGGCCAGCATCGATTTTGAATAGAGCCCCAAGGTTTGACCTGGCAGATTGTAGGCCACAACCTCGTCTGGGTCGTCCGGCCCCGTTGCGCGCTGCCAGCCCAAGCCATCGTAAAACCGCGCCGAGGCCTGCACATCTTTTACGGCCAAAGTGATCAAACTGACTCGCTGCTCCATCGTCAAATCGGTCGAATTCATCTGTCAAAACCTTTCACACACGCCGCAATTCTTGACACCCACGATGCGCCCTGACGAGGATACTTATTATCGCACCCAAATCGCCGGAATGTCGTCATTGTGAAAATTGAGATGCCCCAATCACCTCCTCAACCTTCAATTCGATCAATTTTAGACAAATTGAATCGGAGAAGCGATGATCCTTTCCTTTGACCATTTGCAGCTGGATGTCGTCTCCTTCCACGTGATCCAACAACTGGTAGGCAACCGAGCTGTTCACCGCGGTATCTTCCGTCCCTTGCAGGAACCGTGTCGGGAAAGGCAACGCCAATGGCGCGCGCAGAACCAACCGGTCTCGCCCATCTACAATCATGCGCTTGGTGATGATGTAGGGCTCCATGTAATCAGACGGCAAAGCCACCTGCCCCTCCGCCTCAAGCTGCGCTTTCTGTTCAGGTGAGAACCCCGCCCAATAGCTGTCCTCGGTGAAATCCGGCGCGGCAGCGATGGTCACCATGCCTTGAATGCGCTCTGGCATGGCTTTGGCCAATAGCAACGCTTGCCAACCGCCCATCGACGATCCAACCACGATCAACGGCCCATCTGTCAAAGCATGGATCGCCGCGACCGTGTCCTCGTGCCAATCCCCAATGCAGCCGTCTTCAAACGCGCCATCACTCTCTCCGTGCCCGGAATAGTCAAACCGCAAAAACTTCTGTCCACGTGCCTGCGCCCACGCCTCAAGCTGCACCGCTTTGGTGCCTTCCATGTCAGACTTCAGCCCGCCCAGGAACACAACCGTTGGCCCTTTGGTGCCGCTCTTGTGATAAGCTATGCGCCGTCCCTGCGGCGTGTCAAAAAACTGCGTGACGGTCATGGCCCGAATTCTCTCCTTGATTTGACCTGACCTTAACCCTCTGCGCAGAAGGGATAAACCCCGCTTGACTTGCCCCTTTCTAAGGTTCATGAAAGCGCCGAACCATATACTTGCAACCGGGCGTTCCGTGGGCGCCAAACTGACGAGGAGCTTGAGGCTAATGGCCGATATTTCCCTTACTTTTCCTGATGGTAACGCACGTTCTTACGAGAGCGGCACAACCCCTCTTGAGGTCGCATCGTCGATCTCAACCTCCCTTGGCAAAAAGGCCATTTCCGCAACTGTGGATGGCCAGCATTGGGACCTGCAATGGCCAATTGAAGCTGACGCAACCATTGCGATCAACACCCTCAAGGACAGCGACGTCGAAGCACTGGAACTGATCCGGCACGACTGCGCCCACATCATGGCCCGCGCTGTGCAAGAACTCTGGCCTGACGTGAAAGTCACCATTGGTCCTGTGATTCAAAACGGCTGGTACTACGACTTTGACCGCGAGGAGCCGTTTACCCCCGAAGATCTCAGCCGCATCGAAAAGAAGATGAAAGAGATCATCAACAAACGTGAGCCTGTGACCACCGAAATCTGGGACCGTGATCGCGCCGTTAAGTTCTACGAGGCCAACAACGAGCCGTACAAAGTAGAACTGATCGAGTCCATTCCCGGCGACGAGCCGCTGCGCATGTACTGGCATGGCCACTGGCAGGACCTCTGCCGCGGCCCACACCTGCAACACACCGGTCAGGTGCCTGCCGACGCCTTCAAACTTATGTCCGTGGCAGGTGCCTATTGGCGTGGCGACAGCGACCGCGCGATGCTGCAGCGAATTTACGGCGTTGCCTTCAAAAACAAAGAAGACCTCAAAGCCCACCTGCACATGCTGGAAGAGGCCGAAAAACGCGACCACCGCAAGCTGGGGCGCGAAATGAACCTGTTCCACATGCAGGAAGAGGCCCCTGGTCAAATCTTCTGGCACCCCAACGGCTGGCGCATCTACACCACTTTGCAAGACTACATGCGTCGTAAGCAGGAAGCTGGCGGCTATGTTGAGGTGAACACGCCTCAGGTGGTTGACCGCAAACTCTGGGAAGCCTCAGGCCACTGGGACAAGTACCAGGAAAACATGTTCATTGTGGAAGTGGACGAAGACCACGCCCGTGAAAAGGCTGTGAACGCGCTTAAGCCTATGAACTGTCCTTGCCACGTGCAGGTGTTCAACCAAGGTCTGAAGTCATACCGTGACCTGCCCCTGCGCATGGCTGAGTTTGGCTCCTGCGCCCGTTATGAACCCTCCGGCGCGCTTCATGGCATCATGCGTGTGCGCGGCTTTACTCAAGACGATGGTCACATCTTCTGTGCCGGCGATCAGATCACCTCGGAAACCAAGAAGTTCATCGACTTCCTATCCGAAATCTATTCTGATCTGGGCTTCAACGACTGGACCATCAAACTGTCCACCCGCCCGGAAAAGCGTATCGGAACGGACGAAAGCTGGGACTACGCAGAGAAAGCTCTGGGCGACGCTTGTAATGCAGCTGGCCACGAGTTTGAAATTCTTGAAGGTGAAGGCGCGTTTTACGGCCCGAAACTTGAGTTCACCCTGACCGACGCCATTGGCCGGAATTGGCAGTGCGGCACGCTCCAGGTGGATCCAAACCTGCCGGAACGTCTGGACGCCAGCTACATTGGTGCGGATGGCGACAAACACCGCCCCATCATGTTGCACCGCGCCACCCTCGGCTCTTTTGAACGCTTCATCGGCATCCTGATCGAGGAACACGCGGGCAAACTGCCGTTCTGGATCGCCCCACGTCAGGTAGTTGTGGCCGCAATTGTGTCTGATGCCGATGAGTACTGCCTTGAAGTGGTCGAAGCATTGAAAGCCGTTGGCGTGCGTGCCGAGGCTGACCTGCGCAATGAAAAGATCAACTACAAAGTCCGCGAACACTCCGTGGGCAAAGTGCCGGTGATCTTGGCGATTGGTAAGAAAGAGATCGAGGAACGCACGGTCTCCACCCGCCGCCTTGGCGAAAAGCAAAGCAAAGTCCAGTCTTTGGACGAAATCGTGAGCCAATTGTCACAAGAGGCAACGCCACCCGATTTGGCCTAACAGCTTTTGCAACATTTCAGCAGGCGCGTTACGGGAAACCGGGCGCGCCTGTTTCAATTTTGAAGGAAAATCAACCTTCCAGCGCTGGAATCTTCACGAAACCGTCACGCCATCTAACGCGTCTGTGACACACAGCCCCGTGATTGGCCTTTGAAGCGCGCTCCGACCTAATCTCTACTCATGCCACCGAGCAAACGATCACACACAGATCAGCAAGGCGGCCGAGTTTTAGACATTCACAAGGGAAGAGAACCAATGTCCAACACCGTAAAAACCCTCGCAGTAGCAAGCGCCGTAGCCGCAGCCCTGTCCGCACACGCCACCACCGCTGTGGCCGCTGAAAAAGAGAAGTGCTACGGCGTTTCCCTCGCAGGTCAGAACGACTGCGCCGCCGGCCCAGGCACAACATGCGCCGGTACATCCACTTCCGACTACCAAGGCAACGCTTGGAAACTCGTTGATGCGGGCACCTGCGCCTCTATGGAACTGCCAGCCATGGCAGACGGCAAAGCCCGCATGGGCTCTTTGGAAGCGCTGGAGCGCGACCTGCCAAAGTCCTAAGTCAGACTTTCGAAGCCCCGGTGCGCCGGGGCTTCACCCAAACACCCCAAATCACACAAAAAATGCCATACTGCCCCTGAGTTTATGTTCGTTTTTGCCAACGCTTCTGTTTCAGGATCCAAAGTCATGACCCATTCCATCAAAACACTCCCTCTCTTTAGCGCCGTTGCGACCGCGCTGGCCTTACAGGCTGCACCTGCCGACGCAGCTAAAAAGGAGAAGTGCTACGGTGTAGCCAAAGCTGGTGAAAATGGATGTGCCGCAGGCCCCGGCACCACTTGCGCCGGCACTTCGACTGTCGATTACCAAGGAAATGCTTGGACCCTTGTGGAGTCTGGCACCTGCCTCGACATACCTTTGCCCGCCATGGCGGACGGCGCCCCTCGCACGCCCTCACTTGAGGCCTTGCCTCGTGACCTACCCTCTTAAGGATTTACCTGATGTATGATGCGCCACACCCACCCAAAGGCCTGCCCAACTTGCCTGGTGTCGGCTATAAGCCGCAGCATTATAATGACTTGATCGCCAATCCTGGCTCAGTCGGTTGGCTCGAAGTCCATGCAGAAAACTACATGGGAGACGGGGGGCGCCCCATTGCGCAACTGCGGGAACTCACCAAACGCTTCCCCATCTCGGTGCATGGTGTCGGGCTCTCAATTGGTGGCGAAGGCCCATTGGATTCTGCACACCTTGCCCGTCTGAAACACCTGGTCGATTGGCTCAATCCCACTGTCTTCTCTGAGCACCTGGCCTGGAGCACCCACGATGGGGCCTTCCTCAATGACCTGCTCCCCCTGCCTTACACAGAAGACACACTCACCCGCGTTTGCGATCACATCGACGAATTACAAACCACTATTGGGCGGCAGATGATGCTGGAAAACCCCTCCAGCTATCTGGCCTTTGACGAAAGCACTTTGTCTGAGCCGGATTTCCTGCGTGAGGTGGCAAAGCGTACAGGTTGCGGCCTGTTGCTGGACGTGAACAACGTCTTTGTCTCCGCAACCAACCTGAACTACGACCCAAAGCAATACATCTCCGACTATCCGCTTGAACATGTGAGGGAAATTCACCTCGGCGGCCACGACGAGGACGAAGACGACCACGGCAAACCGCTGCTGATTGACAGCCACGGTGCGCCTATTGTTGATCCGGTTTGGGCATTGCTCGACCACACGCTGGCATTGTCTGGTCCGCGCCCCATCCTGATCGAATGGGACACCGATGTGCCTGAGTGGCCGATCTTGCACGCCGAAGCCGAACGTGCGGAAACCGCCCTATCAAAGGTGACGGCATGACTGTCACGCAAACCACTTTTCGGAGCGCCATTTTGGACAGCCAACAGGACCGACCACTTGGTTTGTCCGACGCCGAAGGCCAACCTGCGGGACGCCGGTTTGACGTCTACCGCAACAATGTGGCGGTCTCCCTCACCGACGCGTTGGCAACCGGTTTTCCAACCATTGCGAAACTCATCGGCGATGAGAACTTCAACGCCATAGCAGGTATTTTCCTGCGCCAATCCCCCCCGGCTTCACCTTTGATGATGCACTATGGGGCGGGTTTCCCGGACTTCCTACGCGACTTCGAACCCCTCGCGCATCTCGGCTACCTCGGTGACGTGGCAGACCTCGAACTCGCACTGCGCCAAAGCTATCACGCCGCCGACACGCCGCCGATCGAGCCCGATGCGCTGGCCGCGATACCGCCGGAACAGCTTGGTGATGTCACTTTCACCTTTGCACCGGCAGTCTTGGCCTTTCAATCACCATGGCCTTTGCACGCTATTTGGGCTTTCAACATGCAGGATGGCCCCAAACCCGAAGCTATCGCGCAAGACGTGATCATCCTGCGTCCGGAGTTTGATCCGGAACCACATGCCCTGCCGCCTGGCGGCTATGTATGCCTGACCAGTTTGCGTGCGGGTGACACGCTTGGCGTCGCAGCTACCAAAGCCACCGAAGCAGCCGCCACCTTTGATCTTGGCGCGCTCCTCACTTTACTTATGTCGGGCAACGCCCTGACTTCCATTACTATTTCGACATAACCGGAGGTCTCTATGTCCAATCTCATCACCCTCTATCAAGACCTCATTGACCGCTTAAGTCGCCTCGACTGGCTGGTTCCGACTTTGGCGCGCCTGACCTTCCTGATGGTGCTGTTTTTCTACTTCTGGAACTCTGCGATGCTGAAAATCGATGGTTCGATCTTTTCTCCGTCCGCTGGTGCCTTTGGCCAGATCTTCCCGAAAGCCGCCGAAGCTGTGGTCTGGGATGTCTCTCAAATGAACCTTTTCCAACGCCTGGTGATCTTCGCCGGCACAGTTGCGGAGTTTGTGCTTCCAGTACTGATCCTGCTCGGTTTGCTCACACGACTCGCTGCCATCGGCATGATTGGTTTTATTGCCGTGCAGACGATTGTTGATGTGACAGGCCACGGGGTTGCGCTTGGTTCCCTCTTTGACAGCGCGCAAGCCCTGATTGACCAGCGCATGATGTGGGTGTTCCTCTTTGCGGTCCTGGTCCTAAAAGGCGCAGGCCCGCTTTCACTGGACGCACTGTTTAAACGCCGCGACCCCGCTTAAAGTTTCCGCCAACAAATGAAAAGCCCGCGCTGTTGGCGCGGGCTTTTGAGCTTAGATCAAGGCGGCTTGGGTGGCTTTGTCCCACCCCAAATAGAGCACTCCACCCTGCTCAATCAGCGGTCGTTTCATCAGCGCTGGATGCTCAACCAAAAGCTCCAACACCGGTTTTGCCCGCTCTTCGTCACTCAAATTTCGCCATGTGGTTGAGCGCGTGTTCGCCAAAGCGGCTCCAAACTGTTCAAAAGCCGCCTTCAGTGTCTCTTCCGGCACTCCTTCGCTCCGCACGTCAATAAAATTCGCATTTTCCAATAACTTCAAAACCTTGCGGCACGTATCGCAATTTTTTAGCCCATATAGCGTGATCATTTTTGGCCCTCTATTCGGTTCCCCAAAAGACTTAAAGCAACTGATTTCAAAATTCACTGCGGTTTTTCTTGATTTTTGCGGGAGCCGTGCAATCCTCTAGGTGGTGCAGTTTTTTCGTGCCTCTGAAAGCGTGCTTTCAGATCTAGTAATTTTTGCACCATCGGGCCCCAGCCCGGATTGACTAAAAGTGAATATAGAGGAGAACGGTATGCCACGCGGTACCGTAAAGTGGTTTAACACCACAAAAGGCTTTGGGTTCATCGAACCGGAAGAAGGCGGAAAGGATGTTTTTGTCCATATTTCCGTTGTTGAACGGTCTGGACTAAAAGGCCTGACTGACAATCAAAAAGTTGAATTTGAAATGACCCAAGGTCGAGACGGCCGCGATATGGCGGGTGAGCTCAAAGTTCTATAATAAGATTGGGGCGCCATTTCGCGCCCCTTTCTGCAACAGACGCGCGCCCCATCGGCGCGCGTTTTGTTTTGCGATGCTGACTTAGGAACAGCCCTTAGTGCCCGGCGGGCAGCTCATGCTGTAGCTGCGCTTACGGGAACCACCGGCGTTGTAATACACTTCACCGGTATTT
The DNA here is from genome assembly GCF_900182745.1 of Shimia sagamensis. Taxonomy (GTDB): domain Bacteria; phylum Pseudomonadota; class Alphaproteobacteria; order Rhodobacterales; family Rhodobacteraceae; genus Shimia; species Shimia sagamensis. The sequence continues at coordinate 414,403 of NZ_FXTY01000002.1, forward strand.
GGGTTGCCACAACAAATCACGCCGCCCATGGTCACTGGCTGCAAGCCATTGGGGCAAAAATTTGTGGACGCGGGGTACGGGTGCATCAACATACCCTCAGGTTGGTTCACGGGACCGATCACCGGCGCATTGCTGCTCCAGGTTTGCGCCGAAATGGGCGCGGCCACGGTCAAAGTTAATGCGGCAACAAGAATGGAAAAACGCTTCATAGGGCCCAAGCTCCAATGGCTGAAACAACGTGGTTAACTTCTGTTAACCTACTGCCTAGACGTGGAAACTGTCAATTTGGTCCTGCAGAACAATGTGTTTCGCTCATTTCTGGATTGCATCAACGCCGCAGATACTCGCGAACCTCGCACGTCGGACCATCCCCAGGCAACACCCGAGAGGAGCCCAGCCGCCACTCAGCAAGATCCACTTCCGGGAAAAACGTATCCGCATCCGGTACCTCCATAGCCACCTCTGAAATCAACAACCGATCCGCCAAAGGCAGCATCTCGGAATAGATGCCAAATCCGCCAATGCCATAGACCCGATGATAGCCCTCCGCATAGGCCAGCTTCACTGCCTCGGCCACGCTTGGCACCACCACATCCGCCGCATCGTTTTGAGAAGACACAACAATATTAAACCGTCGCGGCAAAGGCTTCTTCGGCAGACTCACCCAGGTTGCCCGCCCCATGATGATCGCGCCCCCAAGTGTTTCGCGTTGAAACGTCTTCAAATCTTCCGGCAAGAACCAGGGAATGTCCCCATCCCGACCAATCGCCCCATTGCGCGCACGTCCGACAACCAATGAAATCATGATTACACCGCCACCGGCGCTTTGATGCCTGGGTCAGGCTCATACCCGACAAACTCAAAGTCATCATATTCGAAGTCAAAAATCGAACTCACATCGCGTTTCAAGAGCAACTGCGGCAAGGCTTTTGGCGTGCGAGACAACTGCAAATTCACCTGATCCAAGTGGTTGGAATAAATATGCGCATCGCCAATTGAATGCACAAAATCGCCCACTTCATAGCCGGTTACATGTGCCAGCATCACCTGCAACAACGCGTAAGACGCAATATTGAACGGCACACCAAGGAACATATCGGCACTGCGCTGATACAGCTGCAAATGCAACTTGCCGTTGATAATGCGCACCTGCCACATCGTATGACACGGCGGCAACGCCATCTGTGGCACATCACCGGGGTTCCAGGCAGACACAATCAACCGTCGGCTATCGGGTGAGATTTTGATCATCTCCACCAGATTGGCAATCTGATCCACGCCTTTTTTCACAAATAGCGGTTCCCCTTCATGCGCAATACCAGATGCCTGCAATGTGGGAAACGCCCGCCACTGGTACCCATAAACAGGCCCAAGGTCGCCGTTCTCGTCTGCCCATTCGTCCCAAATGGAAACACCGTTGTCTTTCAGGTATTTGATGTTGGTGTCACCCGATAAAAACCACAGCAGTTCATGGATGATTGAGCGCAGATGCAGCTTCTTGGTGGTCACTAGGGGAAAGCCATCTGACAGACGGTAGCGCGACTGCATGCCAAAGTGGGAAATGGTGCCGGTGCCGGTTCGGTCGGTGGACTCTTCACCATGGTCCAAAATGGTGCGAAGTGCGTCGTGATACTGCTGCAAAATTTGCCCGCCCTACATTCAGAAAGTGAGCCTCCATCGTGCAGCACTTGGCGCCAAGTTTCAATGCGATAGGACTACCAAAAAGCGCGGCACGTGTTCCGTTGTTCCATCTACAACACGCCTTCAAACGGAGAGAAAAATCACGTTGACTATTCAACCATAGTGCGAAAATGTGCGAAAAATAGGCCCAAAAGGCATTCTTCATAGGCAGACAAATGAAACAGATTTTCGGCACACTGGCATTATCGGCTCTGGCGGCTTGCAGCGGAAACGTAAGTTTGAACGGCACGGGGACCGGAGGCGATTCTGGCAACAGTGGAGACACAACAGTTGCCGTCAATGAAGTGTTTTTGGAAAGTGACTCTGACCAGCTGACTTTGAACGCCGTTGACTACAACGAAAAAACCAGCGAACTCAAATTGACCAACCTGCCCTTTGATGCCGCCGACGACACCTATACCTTGATTTCCGGCGCAGCACTCTCCAACGGTTTTGCCGCTTATGAAAGCAATCCGGCAACTTCCGATGCTGAAATGCACTACTTTGCTGTGTTTCGCCGCTCAGACAGCGGCAACAGCCAAGTTGTAGCTGCAGGTACCAACGGCTTTAGAGACACGGGCTTTGCCGGCGCAGCAACCCAACGGTTCAGCGCCGATGTCACCCTGCCCAATGACGGAAACTACGTGTATTCCGGCGAATATGCAGGGGTCCGCATTACCACTTCGGAAGATTCAAACACTGTGGCCCAATTTGTCACTGGCGACACACGGATAGTTCTGGACTTTGACGACGCTGGCACAGGTACCGCGGTTGGCGCGATTTACAATCGAGACACTTACGACTCTGCCGGTGTCAGCGATGGCGGCACACTGCCCAACCTTTCTCTGGTTTTGACATCAATTGATCACGAAAATGCCTCCCTCAAACAAGGCAGCGTCAATATTTCCGGCGGCGCGGACAATGCCGGCACTTGGGATGCGCTTTTTGCAGGTCCAAACGGCGAAGAGCTGGCGGGCATTGTTTTGTTGACAGAGGATAATTCGCGTGAAACAGGCGGCTTCATCATCGACTAATTTGATGCGTCATTTTCTTCTTAACGCAGCAGCAGTCCTTCTGACGTGCGTTGGGATGACTGAAGCCCAAACAGTCGATATTCCCAAGGAAGACGCACGCCAATTGGCCGCCAAGCATATGCTGTCTGGCAATAGCGAGGCGGCCCTGAGTATTGCAACTGCTCTCATTGCGTCTGACAGTTCCGACGCACAAGCCCATTTGATCGCCGCGCAAACTTTACGGTCCAAAGGGGACTACAAGGGGGCTCAAACCCATGCGTCAATGGCCTTTGAGTCTGCAACGTCTGCAAAAATGCGCTACGTCACAGCGATGGTCATGGCGCAATCCCTCAGCGCTAACGGCCAAAAGTCGGCAAGCCAGCTCTGGCTGCGACGCGCAGCAGAGGTTGCCCCAGACGAGCAATCGCGGCTGCGCGCAATCCGTGACTTCCGCTACGTACGCGACACAAACCCTTGGCAATATGCCTTGTCTATTGGCATTCGGCCCTCCTCCAACATAAACAACGGCTCCCGAGACAATCGCCTTTATTGGGGCGGATTGGTTTTTGTGAATCCCGAAGCGGAACCCCTTTCTGGATTAGAAATCGAAACGGGCTTCAAAGCATTTTACCGCCCGCTCGCTGAGAACCGTGAGCGGCTGACTTTTGGGATTAGCTTTGAAACCCGCCAATACGTGTTGTCTGAGCACGCAAAAGAAACCAATCCAAATGCACGGGCCAGTGATTTTGCCTATACGCGGTTAGAAGGCCACGTCATTCAAACCTGGCGCGGAGAGCGGCAACCCAACACAATGCAAAGAATCTCGCGGCTGGGCTTCACTGCAGGTGCAAACACCTATGGCGGTGATCACCTTTCAAACTATCTCCGTCTATGGGGATCCAACCGGTTTGGCCTGTCAGAGCGCTCCTACATCACCGCATTGGGAAGCTTTGAACGCACCTGGCGCAAAGATGCGTCGATCAGGGATTCTGATTTGATCGAATTGGGCGGCACCTACGGATATCATTTCAAACGCGGCGGGCAGATCAACGTTTATGGTCGGCTTGGTGATAAAAAATCCGAGTCCAACGCCATTGCACACGACAATCTCCGGCTTGGAGTGGTTTACAGCAGCGACACCCGCATTGCCGGCGGCTTGCCTAGATTGTCCTTCGAATACGAAGGGCGGTGGTATGATTATCCCCGTGAGATCCCGGATCCCCGCAGAGACAATCAGTACACTGCAGCGCTCAGTTTGGTGATGGATCAATGGGACCTCTATGGCTTCGCACCTGAAATCAGATTGAACTACAAACGTAATCACAGCAACGTGACCCAATATGAAACCCTGCAATATGGTCTGGATTTTGGTATCCGCTCTGTGTTTTGATAGCGCCAACACCAACCAAGGAATACTTAGATGCATGTGAAATACCTGCACACAATGGTCCGCGTCGCGGATCTGGAGGCCTCCATGGCGTTTTATGCGCTGTTTGGCCTCAAAGAAATCAAACGCTACGACAGCGAAGAAGGCCGTTTCTCGCTGGTCTATTTGGCCGCAGATGGCGACCATGATGCACCTTTGGAGCTCACCCACAACTGGGACGGCGACGAGGGCCTGCCGTCTGACAGTCGCCATTTTGGTCACCTCGCCTATGAGGTCGGCAACATCTACGAGATGTGCCAACACCTCGCCGACAATGGCGTTGTGATCAATCGCCCTCCGCGTGACGGGCGCATGGCTTTTGTGCGGTCGCCTGACAACATTTCAATTGAGCTGCTTCAGCAGGGTGATGCCCTGCCTCCGGCTGAGCCTTGGGCCAGCATGGAGAGCTCCGGTCACTGGTGATACGCCGCGCGGCATATGTCGCGCTTTTGGGGATGGCCCTCACGGCCTCCCCTCCTCCTTCTGCGGCCACCACGCCACCTGTGTGCCGTATCGCGTTGCTGCTTGCGCTGGATGTCAGCTCTTCCGTGGATGCCCAAGAGGACATGCTGCAACGTCGTGGATTGGCCGCAGCGCTCACCGCGCCAGAAGTGCAAGCCGCCTTCCTAAACGCTCCTCATTCGGTGGCCTTTTCTGTCTATGAATGGAGCGGCCGCACGCAACACCACACACTGCTGGACTGGACCGTCATCGACAGCCGCCAGACCCTTTTGGAAAGCGCAGCCCAATTGGCCCTCTCCAAACGGTCCACCACCGAATTCCCAACTGCTTTGGGCCACGCCGTTGGCCATGCAGCCCGGCTGTTTCGGGAGGCTCCTCCCTGTGACGTTCAGGTTTTGGATGTGAGCGGAGATGGGGAAAACAACGACGGCTTCACCCCAAAACAAGCCTACAACGCCTTCCCTCTTGACGGTGTCACGGTCAACGCGTTGGCGATTGAAACTTTTGGCGAAAAAGCCGCCGACCTTGGTGCGCAACCCGGCGATATGGTGACCTATTACAAACGCGAGTTGATTCGTGGCCCTGCCGCTTTTGTTGAAGTGGCAGACGGGTTTGACGATTTTGAGAACGCCATGCGTCGCAAACTTTCCCGTGAACTTTCCGTAACAGTACTGGGTCAGTTGGACTTGCACCCTTGAACTTTCGATTTGCTTTCACCACCGCCTTTACCGTGTTTTCTCTGTGCCTGTCTCAAGCTGCCCAGGCCCAATGCCGGCAAGCCCTCGCGCTTGGTTTGGACGTGTCCGGGTCCGTAGATGACGCCGAATATCGCATGCAAATCAATGGTTTGGCCGCCGCTTTTGAGAACGCAAGCGTGGCTAAGGCGCTGCTGCAACCCGGCACCCCACCTGTGGCGTTATCAGTTTTTGAATGGAGTGGGCCAGACCACCAGAACTTGATTGTTCCATGGACAGACATCACCTCGCCTAGTGTTTTGTCTGATGTAACCACCACATTGCGCAAAACGGGTCGCCCTAAAATGGATGTCTCCACCGGATTGGGACCTGCCATTGCCTTTGGTGCTGACTTGTTGCAAGCGCAGCCTGCGTGCTGGCGTTGGACTTTGGACATCTCCGGTGATGGCAAAGCCAACACAGGCCCCCTGCCTCGCGACATCCTCATGTCCGAGCAAATAACTGTGAATGCGTTGGTGATTGGTCCCGGTTCAACACGTCCCAGTGGTGAATCCCGAGAGGAAACCGCCAGTTTGGTGGCCTACTTTGACGCTTGGGTCACACGTGGCCCAGATGCCTTTGTTGAAGTTGCATATGGGTTTGCGGATTACGAGGCGGCAATGACGCGCAAACTTCTGCGCGAATTGGAAGGTTTGTCTCTGGCGCTGGTCGACACGCCGCTGATGAACAGCATCACCGTACAGAACCGGCCTTAGTTGGACACCCGAAATAGGAAAAGCGCGCCGTGCCTTTCTAGGCGGGCGCGCAAAAGCCGCGGATTCCCCGTTCTAGGGTGTCCGGGAATTTAGTAGATGTAGCGGATCTGGTCGGTCCAATACCGCTCCACACGACGCAGCGCGTGGGTGATCTGCTCGATTCCGTCTTCGCCCAGTACACCTTTGGCCTGAAGGCCTTCGGCATGACGCGCAAACAGCTTTGAAATCACGTCGCGGATTTCACGGCCTTTGTCGGTTAGGCGCACCCGCACAGAGCGGCGGTCGATCTCGCAACGCTGATGATGCATGTAACCCGCATCAACCAGCTTCTTCAGGTTGTAGCTCACATTGGAGCCTTGGTAATATCCGCGTGTCTTGAGTTCGCCCGCGGTCACCTCGTTGTCGCCAATATTGAAAAGCAACAGCGCCTGTACCGCGTTAATTTCGATAACCCCAACACGCTCAAACTCGTCTTTGATCACATCCAGCAACAGCCGGTGCAGGCGCTCAACAAGCGCCAGCGAGTCCAAATAATCAGTCATAAACGACTGCTCTGGCCCGCTTTCCATTGATGAATGAAAGCTCATTCTAGTTCTCCGTCAGCTTTGTCTGACAACAAGACTGACGGATAAAGCCCAACAAGTGGTTAAACCGTCCAAAAGACGTCACAAATTCGCGTCAGTTACGGCCACTGATGGCTTTGGAAATGTCCAAAATCATCGCAGAAAACTGCGCCGGAGCCGGTTTTTGCCCCGTAACCCATTGATATAAGTCCTGATCATTCTCGTGTAGCAAAGAATCGTACAGATCCAGCGTCGCCGCATCCATGGAGGACAAATTGTCCGCCGCATAGCGCTCCAGAATAATGTCCATCTCTTTGATCCCGCGCCGCATCGAGCGCATCTGCATGCGTTTCAGGCGATTCTCATGGGTTTCATTTGCCGGATTCGGGGTCCTTGTGGGCACGTCGATCATCGTCACACCTTATTGCGCAGCGCTTTTTCCAAACGCGCAAGCTTCTCTAGATCATTTTTCATGCGGCTGCGGATCACACGGATTTCCTGCACAATCGCCAATAGGTCCGTATCCGCGGTTTCTTCGTCGCCGGGCATCTCCACGCCGTCCCCGTCGCCGGTCAGCAACCAGCCCACAGAGACATTCAACAAGCCCGCCATCATCGACAGCCGGTTGGCACGTGGCTCGCTCAGGTCGCCTTCCCAATTGGACAGAGTGCTGCGTTTGATGCCCAAACGTTTTGCCAGCTCGCCTTGTTTCAGACCCGCCGCGTCCCGCGCGGCGGCCAAGCGATCACCAAAGGTTGCCACGTCCTCACCATACCAACCTTCGTCGGTCAGCGGTTCCACTTGGTCCTGTGACATATACATTCCTTTGGTTTCTGCCTTGAACGGCATTCCTGCGCACCCTAAGACATGGAGGCAGTGATTACAAACGAGGCCCAAATGTCTTTCCTGTCCAACACCCTGTCCCGCGTGAAACCGTCCCCGACCATCGCCATGACAGCAAAGACCGCCGAGCTGAAGGCCGCAGGCCGTGATGTGATTGGCCTCTCCGCAGGCGAGCCAGACTTTGACACGCCGCAAAACATCAAAGATGCCGCCGTGGCCGCGATTGCGGCAGGCAAAACCAAATACACCGCGCCGGATGGCATTCCCGAGCTGAAACAAGCCGTCTGCGCAAAAATGAAACGCGACCACGGCTTGGAGTACACCCCGGGGCAGGTTTCTGTCGGCACCGGCGGCAAACAGACGCTTTACAATGCGCTGATGGCCACCCTGAACGATGGCGACGAGGTTATCATCCCGGCGCCCTATTGGGTCAGCTACCCCGACATGGTGCTGCTCGCCGGTGGCACGCCTGTTGTTGTGGAAACCTCGCTGGACACCAAATTCAAACTCACCGCCGATCAACTTGAGGCCGCGATCACGCCCAAAACCAAATGGCTGATCTTCAACTCGCCGTCCAATCCCACCGGCGCAGGCTATTCCCGGGAAGAACTCAAGGCACTGACAGACGTGCTGATGCGCCACCCACATGTTTGGGTGATGACCGACGACATGTATGAGCACCTTGCTTATGACGGCTTTGAATTTTGCACCCCAGCCGAAATTGAGCCCGGCCTCTATGACCGCACGCTCACCTGCAACGGTGTGTCCAAGGCTTATGCCATGACTGGCTGGCGCATTGGCTACGCGGCTGGCCCTGTCGAGCTGATCGCAGCCATGCGCAAAATCCAATCCCAAAGCACGTCCAATCCTTGCTCCATCAGCCAGTGGGCGGCTGTTGAGGCGCTCAACGGGACGCAGGACTTCCTGGCGCCTAACAACGTCGTCTTCAAGCGCCGCCGCGACCTGGTGATCGAGATGCTGAGCCAGATCGACGGCCTCACCTGCCCCACACCCGAAGGCGCGTTCTACGTCTACCCGTCCATCGACGGGTTGATTGGCAAAACCTCGCCCAAGGGCACCGTGATCGACACCGACGAAGCTTTTGCCAACGCCCTTCTGAACGAAGCGGATGTGGCTGTGGTCTTTGGCGCGGCCTTTGGCCTGTCACCCAATTTCCGCGTCAGCTACGCCACCTCCGATGAAGCCCTAAAAACCGCCTGTGCGCGCATTCAAGACTTCTGCGCCTCGCTGACCTAAACACGGATAGAGCTACAGAGGTGGCCCATGAGCAGTGACCTGCCAGACTACTATTTCCGCGTCCGTGAAAACGGCGCCATGGTTTTCCGTGTCGATACGGAAAACCGCCAACGGCGGATTGAGATGGACCAGATTGCCGTCATCAACATCAAAAATGGCGAGGTGAAACCGCATGGCAACACCAAGCTGACCAAAGACGACAAGGCAGAGATTGATGCATGGATGCAGGATCGCCGCGCCCTGCTCGCGGAGCGAGACATCGACGACATCTTGCGCTCCGTGGATCATCTCAACTTGACCTCACAGTGGGCGCAATCCAAGGCCACGCCGGATCAGCTCGAGCAGATCACCGACACGCTGTTGTTGGCCATGCATGACCTGCGCTCTGTCTTGGTGCGCAAAAAGGCAGATCGCCTGCTCAAAGGCAAAAAGTAGGAGGGGCGTTGCCCCGCCCCATCACAGATGGGACTCCCCAGGATATTTGTGGAATGAGAATTTGGGGCGTCGGTGTTAGGCCGACGCCTTTTTCTCAGAGAACCGCTTACGCAGGCGGGTCAGATCGGTTACCCAGAAGCGATACATCAACAGGATACCAGCTGCCGTGAGGCCGCAGACCAGCCCAAGCCAGACACCCTCGCCGCCCAAGTTAAATGTGAAACCCAGCACGTAGGCACTTGGCACGCCAATGCCCCAATAGCTGATCGCAGCGATCACCATTGGGCCCCGGGTGTCCTGCACGCCGCGCAACAATCCGAGTGCCATCACTTGTGCACCATCCATCACCTGAAACAGCGCCGCCACGTAGAGCAAGCTTACACCTGTTGCGATGATCACCTCGCGTTGAGGCTCTTGCGGGTCAATAAAGGCGCCAAGCAGCTGCTCCGGGAAAATCAAGAAGATCGCGACCGCAACGAAGGCAATCAGCAGCGAGGCGACGATTGCCACCCAAGCGCCACGGGCCATGTGATCCGCATCTTTTCGCCCCATGGCGTTGCCCGCCCGCACCGTGGCAGCATTGGACAACCCCAGATGAACCATGAAGGCCAGGCTGGCCAATTGCAGCGCAATACCATGTGCCGCCAACGTCACGGTGCCCAACCAGCCCATCATGATTGAGGACGCAGAGAAAAGCCCAACCTCGGCCAGATTTGTCACGCCAATGGGCAAACCAAGACGGAACACTTTGGCAAACACTTCCCAATCTGGCCGCCAGACGCGGGCAAACAGCGTGTGTTGTGGCAAGGCTTTGATGGCATAGAGGATCACACCAACCAGGGACACAAACTGCACAATGATCGAGGCAATTGCTGCGCCTTTGACACCCATTTCCGGCAGGCCCCAATTGCCAAAAATCAACCCGTAGTTCACCACCGCGTTCACTGGTACGGCGGCCACCGTGACCCAGAACACCACGCGGGTGTGCTCCAAAGCTGCGAGGTAAGATTTGAGCACCATCACCAACAGCGCAGGCACCAGTCCTAGCCCGGCAATCCGCAAATAGTCCTGCGCCAATTCGGCCACGTCAGGCGCTTGTTTAAGCGCCAGCAAAAGTGGGCCGGACATCAGGAACAGTGGTTGCACCACAACGCCAAAGATCACCGACAACCACAGCCCCATGCGCGTCACACGCCGCAGCGCTTGCTCATCCCCTTCCGCGTCCGCCTCTGCAACCAGCGGCATCACCGCGATGGCAAAGCCTGACCCCAGAATGAAAATGACAAAGAAGAACATGCTGCCCAGCACCACAGAGGCCAGGGCCTCAACCGAGTACCAGCCCAACATGACCGTGTCGGTCAAACCGATTCCAAACTGCGCCACATGCCCGCCAATGAGTGGCAGGCCAATACGCATAAGGGCGCGAACGTGATCAGACGTCCGCATGGGGGAGGTCGCTGGTGATGTTGTCATGCCCAAGCAGTAAGCTTGTTAATTAGACAGAGCAAGAGCCGCCTTTGCGTTGATCAAACTTCCGTCCTCTGCCACCATGACGCGGATATTTTGTTAGAAGGTCCTCCCATGTCTGCTGATCCCTTTGCCTCGTTGATTTCCGACAGCCGCGCCTTTTTGAACGACCTTGCTGACAACAATTCCAAAGAGTGGTTTGCGGGAAACAAGGCAGTTTACGAGACAAACCTGAAATCTCCCGCTTTGGCCCTGCTCGACACTGTGGCGGCCTCACTTGAAAAGCAAACCGGCCAAGTGCCCAGCACTAAACTCTTCCGCCCCCACCGCGACGTGCGGTTTTCCAAAGACAAAACACCCTATCACCTGCATTTGCACATGTTGTGGTCCACCCCGCCCACCGGGTTCTTCTTTGGCATTGGCCGCGACTATCTCTCGGTGGGCGGTGGCATCATGGGGTTGGACAAAGACAAGCTCACCCGATGGCGTGCGGCTGTCGATGGCAGAAGCGGCGCAAAAATCGCCGCTGCTTTGGTTGATCTACAAGCCAGCGGCGCGCGCATGGACGAGGCCGAACTCAAACGGGTGCCCGCCCCCTTTGACAAAGACCACCCACAAGCAGCGCTGCTAAAACGCAAAAGCTGCACGGTCTGGTTTGACTTTGACGAAAGCGACATCACAAAAGGCGGCCTCGTGTCGCAAATCGAGACCGCCTTTCAAAAACTGCAGCCGCTAACGCAACTGCTCCGCACACTTTAACGCGGCTTACGTGTATTTGGATGCAACGCCGCGCCCAGAATGTGATCAGATTGGTGGATCACATGGCTCGCGGTGTTCACAATCAGCGGGTCGGCCTGTTCCACAATACTGTGATCCTTACCCGGATAGTCCAGCGACGCCAGGAAGTGCCGCATACAGTTCAAACGCGCGCGTTTCTTGTCGTTGGATTTCACCACCGTCCACGGCGCATCCGCCGTATCGGTATAGAAGAACATCGCTTCTTTGGCTTCGGTGTAGTCGTTCCATTTGGACAGAGAGGCTTTGTCAATTGGGCTCAGTTTCCACTGTTTGAGCGGATCGGTCTCCCGGCTCTCAAACCGGCGCTTCTGCTCGTCCTGGGTGACCGAAAACCAGTATTTGTAGAGCCGAATGCCCGAACGCACCAACATCCGCTCCAAGTCCGGGGTCTGGCGCATGAATTCAAGATATTCGCCCGGCTCACAGAAGCCCATCACCCGCTCCACACCGGCGCGGTTATACCAGCTGCGGTCATAAAGCACCATTTCACCGGCGGTCGGGAGGTGATCAATATAGCGTTGAAAGTACCACTGGCCGCGCTCTTCATCGGTGGGTTTGTTCAGCGCCACCACCCGTGCAGACCGTGGGTTCAAATGCTCTGTGAAGCGCTTGATTGTGCCCCCTTTACCAGCCGCGTCCCGCCCCTCAAACAACATCACAAACTTCTGGCCAGTTTCCAGAGCCCATAGCTGTACTTTCAGCAACTCCGCTTGCAATTGCGCTTTTTGCTTTTCGTACGACCGACGAGACAGTTTGTTTGCGTAAGGATATTCCCCCCGCTCAAACGCGCGGCGCAACTCATCCGCAGAAGGCTCATTGCTTGCCCGCACATCAAGCGTTGTTTCCTCGGTAGGTGTCACATCATCGGACACCTCCGCCGCGTCTTTGTTCACGCCATTTTTTACCTGAGCCACACCATCCAACTGGTCATCCATAAGCGTCTCCATACGTTTCTTTTAAGATCACAAGTCAGCTAGCATTTTGTCGGCAAAAACTCCTTGATACACGTCAACAAAATTCTCAAATCACCCATATTTTCTTTGCCTTCCCAGCTATTTCAGAGCTGTTCCTCGTACACAACGGCACACAATGACCCAGCGTCTTTTATTCCCTTCTGAGTAGATTACAGCGAATGTCGCCTCTAGACTTCCTGCAGACATTGGAGGACGTTCATGTTTGTTAAACCCAGATCCTGTTTTTGGAAGATTGCTGTGTCACTGACCCTCGCTGCCGCACCGCTTGTCGCGCAAGACCGCATTGACTTGATCCGACCCGATGCCCCCGTTCTTGCCCCTTACGGCGCGCTGCCGATTGGCGTCACAACACGCCACTTTGAACACAAAGACCAAGTCGACGTACTGAACTCAGACGAAGACACACTGGCGCGCTACAACCGTCCGCTCACCGTTGAAATCTGGTATCCCGCAGCCGCGGGAACGCCACAAGGCGGCACCTATGAAACCGAGCTTCGCGACCCCTCCATGACCGTCACCCTCACCGGACGTGCGGCGCGGGATGCTCCCCCTAAGTCGGATGGTGCCTACCCCCTTGTCGTGATCTCACACGGCTATCCCGGCAACCGCTTGTTGCTGTCTCATCTGGGTGAGAACCTGGCCTCCAAAGGCTATGTGGTTGCCTCAATTGATCACACCGACAGCACCTACCCGGATCAAGCGGCCTTTGGCTCGACTCTCCTTAATCGCCCTATCGACCAAAGGTTTGTCGTTGACAGCATGGCCACTCTCGACGGGCCCATTGGGGCCATCACCAACGCGGACACCGCCGCGGTGGTCGGTTACTCAATGGGCGGCTACGGCGCGTTGATTTTTGGCGGTGCTGGTCTGGCTCAAGGCGTCGAGGCATCCCCGTTTGCACCCCCGCAAGGTACGCTCATCCACAATGTGGCAGGCACCGACACCCATGAGGCGCTGATCGACGATCGCGTGAAGGCGATCATCTCTATTGGCCCTTGGGGTCGCAACTACGGTTTATGGGATGACGCTGGCCTCGCAGGTTTGCGCAAACCCACCCTGCTGATGGCAGGAGAAGTTGACGACGTGTCGGTCTATGCAGCCATGCGGGAAATTTTTGAAAACACCACAGGAACGGACCGCCACCTGCTCACCTTTGAGAACGCCAATCATAATGCCGCCGCGCCTATCCCGGTCCCCATGGCAGGCTGGCAACCCTCCGAAACCCTCGGCTTCCCGCCATTTGACCACTACGCAGACGCCGTGTGGGACACCGTGCGCATGAACAATATCACCCAGCATTTTGCGACCGCCTTCCTTGATCTGCACCTCAAAGATGATCAGGACAAAGCCGTCTATCTGGATCTGGTCACCAACGCCAAAGACGGAGTCTACTCTGCCGAGGAGGACGGCACCCTTAAGTCTGATCACACGTATTGGCACGGATTTCCGGCTCGTACCGCCGTTGGACTACAATTTGAAACGCGGACACTTGGAGAATAGGTTTGGTGTGTTGAGGTATGGCGGGGATCTCCCGCCATATTTTTGTCCAAACGGTACAATTTTAATGAATCCCTCTGAGGGCCGCCTACATAAAGTTCAGAAATTTTCGTTTTAAGTCATGAAATTAGGCAATTAATTTTCCCCTCAACAAAACCCATCTCTCGCTAAGGTGTCATTAAGAACTCGGCGCCTAGGCTGCGGCAGGGATTGCGAGGAGATTGATCTCATGAAATTTTTGACTGCCACGGTGTCCGCCATTGCGCTGACCATTTCGACAGGTGCAGCCGTCGCTGACACTGTCACCATTCTAGCCGCTGACCTGCCACCTATGGTCTATTCTGACGGCTCCGGCCGCGAAGCAGAAATTGTGACCCAGGTCATGCAGCACTGCGGCCACGACGTGAACTATGTTGTGCAACCTTTCACACGTCATTGGGCGACCTACGAAGGTGGCACCGGCGACGCGGTTATGACCGTGCCACTTGGTATGCCAATGGATGGAGCGCAAAGCGCACCCTATATCGCGTATCAAAACGGCGTGTCCTACCTTGCTTCCATCGGCAGCGATTTTGGCGCGCTGGATGATTTGGCAGGATTGAGCATTGCAGCCTTTGAAGGCGCTTCCGGCATCCTGCCGGGTCTGTCCGACGCCCAAGGCTCTTTTGGCTCCTACCGCGAGATGGCTGACCAGGAAACCCAGTCCAAACTGCTCTTTGGTGGTCGCGTGGACGGTATTCTCGGCGATGGCATGCTCTTTGCTGCCTACGCCGCCAGCCTGCGCGACGCAGGCTCTTCTGCCGGTGTCGACGCCAGCCAGCAACTGGAATTTCGCGCGATTTTTGAACCGTCAAACTATGCTATGAACTTCCGGGACCCGGACATGTCCGTGGCTTTTGACCGCTGTTTCTCCGAATTGGAAGCGAACGGCACCATCGCCGCGATCAACACCAAGTGGATCGACAAGTACCGCGACACGCTGGCAGACAATTATTTGTCTATGTGACCAGCAACTTACGACATCACATCCCCATGTGATCTTGTGGTGCCCGGGTAAACATTTGTCCCTCCATCCGGGCACCGCATTCTACCTCTCTCCAACAAGCCGTCTGTTTTCCAACAGGCGGCTTTACGGTTCTTGCGTCCTGCCTCTTCCCCCCGCCGCGCCTCCCTGCCATACTGCCCGCCAAACAACACCAACAAGAGCAGCCCGCGAATGCCCAACGACCTTCTGGCCGATACACAGCCGTCTGATTATGATGCCTCCTCCATTGAAGTCCTTGAGGGGCTGGAACCTGTCCGAAAACGACCGGGCATGTATATTGGCGGCACGGATGAACGCGCCCTGCACCATCTTGTGGCCGAAGTGCTCGACAACTCGATGGATGAAGCAGTAGCAGGCTTTGCCAATCGGATCGAAGTGGAGTTGCACGCGGACTACTCCATGTCCATTCGCGACAATGGCCGTGGCATCCCAGTAGACCCACACCCCAAGTTCCCCGACAAATCCGCGCTGGAAGTTATCCTCTGCACGCTGCATGCAGGCGGTAAATTCTCGGGCAAAGCGTACCAAACCTCGGGCGGTCTGCACGGTGTGGGCGCCTCGGTTGTGAACGCCCTGTCAGACTCGATGGTAGTCCAGGTTGCACGCGACAAAAAGCTGTTTGAACAAAGCTTCTCCCGTGGCATCCCTCAAGGTCCAATCGCCCAAATTGGCGCCGCCCCCAATCGGCGTGGCACCACCGTGACCTTCCACGCAGACGAACAGATTTTTGGGCACCACCGCTTCAAACCGGCCCGCCTATTCAAATCGATCCGCTCCAAAGCCTACTTGTTCTCCGGCGTTGAAATCCGCTGGAAAACCGCCATCGACGACGGTGAAACGCCAACCGAGGCCACCTTCCACTTTCCGGGCGGGCTTTCGGATTACCTCAAAGAAACCATGGACAAGGCCACCACCTACGCCGAGCAGCCGTTTGGCGGCACCGTGGATTTCCAGGAGCGCTTCAACGTGCCAGGCAAGGTCGAATGGGCGATCAACTGGACCCCCTCTCGCGACGGTTTCATCCAGTCCTACTGTAACACCGTGCCCACCCCCGAAGGTGGCACACACGTGGCTGGCTTCTGGTCTGCCGTGCTCAAAGGCATCAAGGCCTACGGCGAACTGGTGAACAACAAAAAGGCCGCGCAAATCACCCGCGACGACCTGATCACCGGCGGCTGCGCGCTGGTGTCCTGCTTCATCCGTGAGCCAGAGTTTGTGGGCCAGACCAAAGACCGCCTTGCGACAGTCGAAGCCCAACGACTGGTGGAAAACGCCGTGCGCGACCACTTTGACAACTGGCTGGCCTCCAACAACAAATCCGCAGGCGCCATCCTCGACTTCCTAATCCTACGCGCCGAAGAACGCCTGCGCCGTCGTCAGGAAAAAGAGACCGCGCGTAAGACAGCCACCAAGAAACTCCGCCTGCCCGGCAAGCTGGTGGACTGCTCGGCAACCAACCGCGACGGCACCGAGCTGTTCATCGTGGAGGGGGACTCCGCGGGCGGCTCCGCCAAAATGGCCCGCAACCGCAAGACCCAGGCGCTCCTCCCCCTACGTGGTAAAATCCTCAACGTGCTTGGCGCGGCCGGCTCCAAAATTGGCACCAACCAGGAAATCAACGACCTGACCCAGGCGCTTGGCGTGGGGCTTGGCACCAAATTTAACGTCGACGATCTGCGCTATGACAAGATCATCATCATGACCGATGCGGACGTCGACGGTGCCCACATCGCAGCACTCTTGATGACCTTCTTTTACACCCAAATGCGCCCGATGATCGACGCCGGCCACCTCTACATGGCCTGCCCGCCGCTGTTCCGCCTCACCCAGGGGGCCAAACGCGTTTACTGTGTAGATGAGGCCGAGAAAGACGACTGGCTGGAAAAAGGCATCGGCGGCAAAGGGCGCATAGACGTGTCCCGCTTTAAGGGGCTTGGGGAAATGGACGCCAAAGACCTGAAAGAGACCACCATGGATCCCGCGAGCCGCAAGCTCATCCGGATCACCATTGACGAAGACGAGCCGGGCGAGACCGATGGTTTGGTAAATGACCTGATGGGCAAAAAGCCGGAAAAACGCTTCCAGTACATTCAGGAGAATGCCCGGTTTGTGGAGGAGTTGGATGTTTGAGGCTTAACGCTTCGCTTCCAAGATACTGAGATGTCCAAACTCCAAGGTTCCGATCCCAAAGTTTTTTGGGTCTATCAACTCTACAACATCGGCGCATCGGCTCTTCTGAAAGTTTTCCTGCCCCTCACAGTTGGCGGCATCAACCTCGCATATCCGCTTTTTGCCGCTAAGGTCATTCTGCTCATTTGGATGACTGACTTTCCCCAACGCAGAACTCTAACTGCCTTGGCATTCTATATCGTGGCCTGTTTGGATGTTTGCGCCATGCTCCTGGCTGGCTCGTTTTCCATCTACAGCTGGGTTTACGCGCTTCTCTTCTAACAGCTGAAGAGACAGACCAAGTTAGGCAGCGCCTGACCCGAGGGTGGGTGAGGAACGCGTTTTGGGCTCCGCCCGTTCGCAGCTGAACCCGTCCACTGGACGGTTTCTTTTTCGCTGCTCACCCCATGGGGGAGGGTCGGGCGCGGCGGAATGCTCTGCATTCCGCATTGGCTCTCAAACGACACGCGACAATTCCCCGTAGGGTGCGCATTCATTGCGCACCTCCCACAATCTGCACCTCGCCAACACGCCACGCCGGTGCGCATAAATGCACACCCTACATCTTGCCCGCCATCGGACGCCCTGCCAAACTCCCCCCATGCGCCCTGCCCTTGCCCTGATCCTCATACTCTTCCTGCCCGCCACCGACACCTTGGCCCAAGCCCGCAAGGATTCCGCGCGGCATCAGAACAACTTCATGTCCCCTGAGAGCCAACAAGCCCGCCCGCAAAAACGCCAGACGCCAGACCTGCATCAATGGCCGCAAACCCAACAGCGCACGCAACTTTTCTGTGACCAATACGCCCGCGCCGCCACCGGCATGCGCGGCACCGATCAAGGCAGCCGCACCGGCACCAGCCTTGGCCAAGGCGCGGGCTACATCGGCACACGAGATCGCACACAGGCCGAAGCTTTTGGCATGATCGGCGGCGCCATTGGCTCGGCAGCAGGCAACGCGCAAGACCAGCAGTTTTACCAATTCCATTTCCATGAATGCATGAACGGTGGCCGTCTGGTCACCACCCCCCGGTAGGGTGCGCATTTACTGCGAACCATCCAACATCCCCAACACGCGATCTGACCGACACGTGATACCTGTTTCACCCAATCGTCGCTAAGCTGCCCCCATGGCCGCGTTTTTACAAACCTACCAACTGCCCCTGATCCTTGTCTGTTTTGTGCTGGGCTGCCTCGCCGCACTCACGCTGTTCAAACGCACCGAAGACACCCGCGCGTGGCAAATCGCTGACGTCATCTGGGTCGCCTTGGGTGGCGTTGGTGCCGTGGTCGCCATCGCGGCGGGCATCTACCAAGAGGACAGCACCGCGCTCAATCGCCAGATCACCGTCGCCTACACCGCGTCGCGTGCCTTTGACACGGACGCCGCCCGCTTTCGCCTGCGCTACTGCGCACAAACCAACAACGAACACCTGACCACACTCTGTGAGAAGGTCGAATTCCTCTCCGCCAGTTCAGCCGAAAACACCGCCCTGCCCCTGTTCCTCACCATCACAAAACGCGCCGCCCCACTCGCAGGGTTCTCGCTGCTTTTTGGCAGCCCCCGTGACCAGGCCCAAATGAGCCAAGCCGCCGCCGAGCTCGAGATGGCCGAATTCCTCGCCTTTGATACCCGCGACGTGCCCACCATCATGGCCGTGGAAGCCCTCGCACCCACACGTCCCAACATCGCCGCTGACTACCGCGTCTTGGCGCTCACTTACGACACGCTGATTGCCGACATCACCGCCCTGCGCGACGCATGGCAGCGCCTGCAATCCGGCCGCGCCCTGCTGATCCTGCAAATCATTGCCCTCTGCCTTGTGGCATTCGCGGCACCTTTCCGCTTGGGCCGCACAATCGACAGTCTTCTGTGATTTCCCACCTTGCCACCACAAGGCGCTTTGGTAGTCTTCCCGTTATGCGCATCTGGCCCGTTTTCCTCTGTTTCGCTTTAATCTCCTGTGGCCGGTCCCTGACCGAAACGGAACAAGCGTTTACCGCTGACATTCTGGGCGACACAATTGACACCGCGCCCATCCGCGTCACCAAAAACGCGCCCTTGGGCATTCAGACGTTTGAGTACAAAAAGCGCCCGCGTCTGGCCTGTCGCGAACGCATCAATCCGGAACCCGAAGGCGACACAATCACCGCCTCCGCTGCCGGTGTGGTGCTGTATGAGCAGCTTTACACGTCCAAGGACTGGTCGCTGCCCAACTACGTGCCCAGCTATCCGGAACAACTGCACTTGACCGCCGCGATGTTCTTTGCACATGAAATGGTGCACGTCTGGCAATGGCAAAACCGCGAGATCACCGGCTACACCCCGACCCGTGCCGCACGCGAGCACAATAATGGCGCCGACCCGTACCAGTTTGAAAGCGCCTCTGCGGACACGTTCTTGGACTACGGATATGAGCAACAGGCCGCCGTGGTCGAGGAATACCTATGCTGTTCCCTGCTGGACCCAAAGGCCCCACGCACAGCCCGGCTCAAATCCCTGCTCTCACCACACTTCCCGGTCGATGATTTGCCCCGCCCTGACGCAGTGGTGCTGCCGTGGAAAGACGCACAGATTAAGAATATCTGCCGCTGATTGGTGCAAAAATCGCCACAGTCGCAAAACAGTCGTGATACAGACAGTTTACCGACGCGGATTTCACCCACAAAAAAGGGGGCCGAAGCCCCCAATTAACTTTGCTGAACAGGCGTTTACTTGTAGCCAAACGCGCTGTTTGGGATCAGCTGACGCTTGCCTCCCGGCGCCTTCCACTCGCTTTCGAGGCACGCCGTTCCCTCTTTCTGCCAGTATAACACCTTGAAATCATACCATCCTGCCGAGGGCACATTCACCTTCGGCCGCCCCACGCTGGCACAAGGCGTGATCTTGTTCAGCTTGGCCACCGACTTGCCACCAATCCAAATCTGAGAGCCATCATTGCTAAAGCAATTCAAGGTCATAGACCCCGGGCTTATCAAACTTGATATAGCCGTTAATGTCCGCAACCACCAAAGTTGCCTTGCCGGAAGTCAGCACAGGCGCACCCTGTCCTTTGTCTGGAAAATTCAACCCAGGCAATGGCTTACCTGGCTTGGACCATTTGATTTTCGACTTCGCTTGGGACAGATTTCGCACATTGCGCTCGCCGGTGAAATAGTTGACCTTCAGCCCTCGCTTCACCCCTGTTGGCTGAGGATTGGCCGGGGTCAAATCAATCACTTGTGCAGAGACCGCCCCCCCAATCAAAATAGAAACAGCGGCCAAAGCACTGACAATAAAAGATTTCACAACCAAACTCCTCGCGTCATGGCGTTTGGGGATAGCCTAAAACCAACACCCCCCAATGAGCAAGTCACAGTTATGGGGGTGCGACTGAAACGCGATTTTTGGCCTATTCTACTTTCTTCGCTTCAACGACGCTCAGAAATTCCCGCCACTCAGAAAACCGCATGTCGTGTGGCATGTCTTCAACTGGAGACTTTCTGTACCCCTCTGTAAACAAAGCAAAAGTTACGCCAGCTCGCCGCGCGGTCTCAGCATCAACTTCGCTGTCCCCAACGTAGAGCACATCCGACAACGATGTCTCACCAATCACTTTCAAAAGCGGCAAAGGGTCAGGCTTCCGTTTTTCAAACGTGTCGCCGCCAACCACGACGTCAAAATACTGCGTCAGGTCCAAAGCATCCAAAACATGCCGCGCAGGTTCTTCAGGTTTGTTGGTACACACCCCCAACCGCACCCCTTTCGCATGAAGGATGCTTAGCACTTCCCGTACACCATAATACATCACCGTGTGTTCATAAGTTGACGCATTATAGATTGCCAAAACCCGCGCATTGAGACGGGAAAACTGGCTGTCCTCTATACTGAAATGCGCCATGACACGACGCACTAGCGTCGGTAATCCGTTGCCAACAAAGGATATAACTGTCGGGAGGTTCAGATCTGGCAAGCCCTCCTCCGCCAACATTTTGTTCACAGAGGCGCGGATGTCCGGTGCGCTGTCCACTAAGGTGCCGTCCAAGTCAAAGATCACAGTCTGCATCGCGCCCACCTCTAAAGCCTATGGTTCTGTGGGTTTTCAACCACGCCGCGCCGGCAATGAAAAGCGCGAAATCGTTTGTCCTCTGGTCCCACTGGTGCCGCCAATCATTTTGGGATACCGTGGAATACAATGTCAGTTTCAAGAAATGCCTGAAGATCGCTATGTCCTACATCGACAACATTCGCACCTTTGTACGTGTCTATGAGCTTGGCAGCATGTCCGCTGCCGCGCGGGACCAACGCATTTCGGCAGCCGTGGCGTCTTCGCGAATTTCACAATTGGAAGATTACCTTAGTGTTCGCTTGTTTCACCGCACGACACGGCAGCTCAACCCCACAGAGCAAGGCAACACTTTCTATGAGGGCGCCTGTAAGATTTTGGCCACCATTGACGAAGCCGAGGCGGCCGTAAACTCGATCACACAAAGCCCGCGCGGCTTGATCCATATTGCTGCACCCTTGGGCGTCGGTCGACGCCTGATCGCCCCACTGATCCCCGAGTTCAAAAAAGAATACCCGCTCATTGATCTGCGCTTACGCTTGTCTGATCGCAAGTTGGACTTAACGGCAGAAGGCCTTGATGTGGCTTTCTTTTTGGGTGTTCCAGAAGACAGCACTTTGCGAATCCGAAAAATCGCGGACTGTCCCCGTGTCTTATGCGCGTCCCCAAAATACCTGTCAGAGCGGGGAGCGCCGACCGCGCCCGAAGAACTGACCAATGGCACACATGACTGCCTCAATTTACGTTACCCGGGCGCACCAGAATTCCAATGGCCCTTGGAGACGTTAGAGGGCACTCGGCGGTTCGCCGTCAAAGGTCCCTTTGAATCAGACGATGGCGATGTACTCACTGATTGGGCCCTCGAAGGACACGGAATCACGCTCAAACCAGAATTTGAAATTGCGGAGCACCTGGCGTCAGGAACATTGGTGCCTGTGCTGTCCAACACACCGCCAATGCCGATCCAAATGGCTCTTCTGTATACGCACCGACGTCACCAAGATCCCAAAACAAGGCTCCTGATTGAGTTTATGACACCACGTGTGCAAGCTGCTCTTCAAAAAAAGGAAGCCGTAGCAGGTACCTAGCCCCAAGACATCTGGCCAATAGGTTTTTTGCAAACGGCGTTCGTGACAACAACTCTTTCAAAAAAAATTGGAAAGTCACGATGTGGTTTTTAAGCTAAAACAAAGCAATCGCGAAACAGGGGAGAATTGTCGTGACGCGCTACGCACGGGACATGCGGGGCTATGGCCCCAATCCACCACATGCTCAATGGCCAAATAACGCCAAGATTGCCGTACAATTTGTGTTGAACTACGAAGAAGGTGGCGAAAACTGTGTCCTCCACGGAGACGCAGCCTCAGAAGCGTTTCTCTCCGACATTCCCGGCGCGGCCCAGTGGCAGAACCAACGCCACTGGAACATGGAATCGATTTACGAATACGGTGCCCGCGCAGGCTTTTGGAGACTGCATCGCCTCTTCTCCGGCAAAGACATTCCCGTAACCATTTATGGAGTCGCCAGCGCATTGGCTCGCAACCCAGAACAGGTTGCCGCCATGAAAGCTGCGGATTGGGAAATCGCCAGCCACGGCCTCAAGTGGGTCGAACATAAGGACATGCCCGAAGAAGAAGAACGAACCTCTATTGTTGAGGCTATCCGTCTACACACCGAAGTGGTTGGGGAACCGCCACGCGGTTGGTACACGGGACGTTGCTCTGAGAACACGGTGCGCCTTGTTGCTGAAGAAGGTGGGTTTGACTACATCTCAGATACTTATGACGATGACCTCCCCTACTGGCGCGAATTTGGAGACCGTGATCAACTGATCATTCCATACACGCTGGAAGCCAATGATATGCGCTTTGCCACAGCGCCGGGCTGGGTCACGGGACAAGATTTTTTCACTTACCTTAAGGATGCCTTTGACGTGCTTTATGCCGAAGGTGACGAAGGCGCTCCCAAAATGATGTCGATCGGATTGCATTGCCGCTTGATTGGTCGCCCTGGCAAACTTGCAGGTCTGGCCCAGTTTTTGGACTACATTCAAAGCTTTGAAGGGGTATGGACCCCGCGCAGGGTCGAAATTGCGGAGCATTGGGCCAACACTCACCCGCACCAACGGTTCGAGCGTCCAAGCCAAATGGACCAAGCGCGTTTCGTGGAACTATACGGCGGCATTTTTGAGCACTCTGCCTGGATTGCAGAGCGGGCACACGCGTTGGAACTTGGTCCAGCACATGACTGCGCTGTCGGAGTACACAATGCTCTATGCCGTGCCTTCCGTACGGCAAGCGATGAGGAACGGCTTGGCGTGCTCAATTCACACCCGGACCTTGCTGGTAAACTGGCAGCGGCTGGCCGATTAACCGCAGAAAGCACATCCGAACAGGCAGGCGCTGGCCTCGATATGCTCACCGATGAAGAGCGAATGCATTTCACGCAGCTCAACGCTGAATACGTTGCCAAACACGGGTTCCCATTTATTATTGCCGTGCGGGACCATAACAAGACCTCGATCATGGCGGCCTTTGACCGTCGCATTTGCAATGACAGCTCAACCGAACTTTCCGAGGCCTGCAAACAAGTGGAACGCATTGCCGAATTCCGTTTGATGGACTTGTTTCCGTGAGCGAAATTGTCATTCAGCCGTTGACTGCTAAGGCGTTCGCTCCCTTTGGAAATGTGATTGCCCTCAAGCCCGAGGCTGACAAAATCATCAACCAGGGTATGTGTGGCCGTCATCACGACCTTGCAGTGATGGATTTTGCTGATGGACGCGCTGGTATCAGTATGTTCAATGCGCAGCCACGCAGCCTGCCCTACACTCTTGAAATGGTGGAGCGGCATCCGGACGGGAGCCAGGCTTTCATTCCGATGACAGAACACGCATTTCTAGTGATTGTTGCAAAAGATTTGAGCGGCAAGCCAGATACACCCGTCGCGTTTCAGACGCTGCCGGGACAAGCCATCAACTTTCATCGCAACACGTGGCACGGCGTTTTGACCCCGCTTGCGGCTCCCGGCATTTTTGCCGTGGTGGACCGCATTGGCGACGGCGCCAACTTGGAAGAATTTTGGTTCGACACAGCTTACCAAGTGGTGGCGGATCAAAACCAACGGTCAGGTATCCCCTGACCAAACCGCCCTTAAGCCGCTCGGAAAAAGAAGCGGCGGGGCTCAACGACCGACAGGAGAAGGACATGGCTGACACTATGACAGCTCAGGAAACACAAGCGACCGGACAATACTCCGACCCAAACGTCACGCCCCCATTGGGGCAGGCGATCCCACTGGGATTCCAACACGTTCTGGCAATGTTTGCCTCAAACGTGACCCCATCCATCATTGTGGCCGGAGCGGCCGGCCTCGCCTTTGGTGGCGCTGAACAGGTGTACCTGATTCAGATGGCCATGCTGTTTGCGGGCATCGCAACATTGTTCCAAACCGTGGGTATTGGCCCAATTGGAGCACGCCTGCCAATCATGCAAGGCACCAGTTTTGCCTTTGTTGGTGTGCTCGCCGGTGTGGCCGCAACACAAGGCCTCAGCGTTGCTCTAACCGCCTGTATCATTGGTGGTGTCATCCACTTCGCCCTTGGTTCTGTCATTGGCAAGCTACGCTGGCTGTTCCCACCTCTGGTCACAGGTTTGGTTATTTTGGCAATTGGTCTCTACCTGATTCCAGTGGCAATCAAATACGCTGCAGGCGGTGCCGCACAGTTCCAAATGGAGGCCGAAAGTTTTGGCTCATTGAAGCATTGGACTGTGGCTTTGACAGTTGTCATCGTTGCGCTGGTCCTAAAGTTCTTCACCAAAGGCACACTCTCTAGTGCAGCCATTCTTGTTGGCATGATCGCAGGCTATATCGTGGCCTACTTGTCCGGGATGGTGAACTTCGGCGCAGTGGCCAAAGCATCTTGGGTGACAGGGATCACACCACTGCCTTATGGTTTTGAATTCAGCCTTGGCGCTGTGATTGCCGTGACACTGGTGTCCATCGTTTCAGCCATTGAAACCGTGGGCGACGCTTCTGCCACAGCGAAAGCTGGCGCGGGCCGTGATGCAACCGACGAAGAGATCCAAGGCGCGACCTATGCAGACGGTCTGGGCACAGCCATCGCTGGTGTTTTTGGCGGCCTGCCAAACACATCATTCTCGCAAAACGTCGGGATCGTCGGCATGACAGGTGTGATGAGCCGCCACGTCGTGACCATTGGTGGCGTCATCCTGATCCTCTGTGGTTTGATGCCGAAAGTTGGCGCCGTGATTGCTTCCATGCCTTTGCCAGTACTTGGGGGTGGTGTGATTGTGATGTTTGGCATGGTGGCTTCCGCCGGCTTAAACATGTTGTCAGAGATTCCAATGAACCGCCGCAATATGGTGATCATCGCAGTGTCTCTGGCTGTGGGCTTGGGGCTGAACCTTGTACCAACAGCTGTGCAATACCTGCCTGGTGTTGTGAAAACGCTGATGACGTCTGCTGTGGCTCCAACTGCATTGTGTGCGATTGTTCTGAACTTGGTTCTTCCTCAAGAAGACTGAAACCACTTAAATTCAAACACTTACAGGGACCCTTGGGTCCCTGTTTTTTTGTCGACAAATTACGCTACACTCGTCGGGTATTCTTTACAGACAGCTTTGCGCCTCACGCATGGGACCCATGCATTTCACGCACTAGCTACATGGTTTAATATTAAACTATAAGAATTGAAACGCGGATTGCAGTGGAGGAGACGCCGCATGGCAAATGACTTTTCAGACATCGACCCGGTAGAATCCCAAGAATGGCAAGACGCCATTGAGGATGTCATCGCACGGGATGGACCGGACAGAGCGCATTACCTGCTCGACAAAGCGGTTCAACAGGCCCGAGCAGCTGGGGCCACCCTGCCTTTCTCGGCGACCACCCCCTACCAAAACACCATCCCAACAGACGATCAGGAAGAGTTCCCTGGAGATCTGGACATGGAATGGCGCATTCGCACCATCAACCGATGGAACGCCATGGCAACAGTGGTGCGTCGTAACAAAGTGAGCAGCGAGTATGGCGGGCACATTGCCTCCTTCGCCTCTTCTGCGGTGATGTATGATATAGGTCTGAATCACTTCTGGCGCAGCAAATCCGCAATCCATGGCGGCGACCTTGTGTTCTTCCAAGGACACGTGATCCCCGGCATTTATGCGCGCTCCTTCATGGAAGGCCGCCTGACCGAAGAGCAATTGGAAAACTTCCGCTCCGAAGTGGACGGCGGCGGCCTCTCCTCCTATCCGCACCCTTGGTTGATGCCGGATTATTGGCAGTTCCCAACCGTCTCCATGGGCCTAGGACCTTTGATGGCGATCTACCAAGCACGGTTCATGAAATACATGCACAACCGCGGCCTGATCGACATGGCCGACCGTAAGGTTTGGTGCTTCCTTGGCGACGGCGAGATGGACGAGCCGGAAAGCCGGGGGGCCATTGACCTTGCCGTACGCGAAGGCCTCGACAACCTGATCTTTGTGGTGAACTGCAACTTGCAACGCCTTGATGGGCCGGTTCGCGGTAACCACAAGATTGTGCAGGAGCTCGAAGGTGACTTCCGCGGCGCGGGTTGGAATGTGATCAAGCTGCTGTGGGGCAAGGGCTGGGACGAACTGCTTGAGAAAGACACCTCTGGCAAGCTGCGTCAGTTGATGGATGAAACCGTTGATGGCGACTACCAGACGTTCAAATCCAAAGACGGCGCCTACATTCGTGAACACTTCTTCGGCAAATACCCTGAGACAGCCGAGCTGGTGAAAGACTGGACTGACGAACAAATCTGGTCGCTGCGTCGTGGTGGTCACGACCCACAAAAGGTCTACACCGCGTTCAAACGCGCGAGTGATACCAAAGGGCAACCAAGTTGCCTGCTTGTAAAAACCGTCAAAGGCCACGGTATGGGCACTGCTGGCGAGGGCCAGAACACCACGCACCAACAGAAGAAAATGAACGAGGATCAACTGCGCGCCTTCCGTGACCGCTTTGAGATCCCGGTCAGCGACGAAGATGTGGGGGATGCGCCGTTTGTGAAGCTGAACAACGCGCAGAAAGCCTATCTTGCGGATCGACGGAAAGCACTTGGTGGGGAGTTCCCCAAACGGGAAAGCCAATCCCCCAAGCTGGAAATCCCGCCGTTGGACAAATTTGCCGCGCAGCTTAAAGGCACAGGCGATCGCGAGATTTCCACCACGATGGCCTTTGTGCGTATTCTGACAACGCTTCTGCGGGACAAGAAAATCGGCCAGAACATTGTGCCTATTGTGCCCGATGAAAGCCGCACCTTTGGTATGGAAGGCCTGTTCCGTTCCGTAGGCATCTACAACCCGGAAGGTCAGAAGTATACGCCGCAAGACGCTGATCAGATGATGTATTACAAGGAAACAACTGACGGTCAGGTACTGCAGGAAGGCATCAACGAAGCTGGTGCCATGTCAGATTGGATTGCGGCGGCCACCGCTTACTCCAACCATGGCGTACCGATGATCCCATTCTTCATCTACTACTCCATGTTTGGCTTCCAGCGCATTGGCGATTTGGCCTGGGCCGCAGGCGACAGCCGTGCGCGTGGCTTCATGCTTGGCGGCACCGCTGGCCGAACCACGTTGAACGGCGAAGGCCTACAACACGAAGACGGCCACAGCCATATTCTCGCCAGCACCATTCCGAACTGCATCACCTATGACCCCACCTTCCAACACGAAGTGGCGGTGATTGTGCAGCACGGCATGAAACGGATGTATGAAGATCAGGAAGACGTGTTCTTCTACCTCACACTCATGAACGAAAACTATGCCCACCCGGATATGCCGATGGGTGTGGAAGATGAGATCATTAAAGGTCTCTACCGTTTCAAAGAGATCAAGAAACCCTCCAAGAAACACGTCACGCTGATGGGCTCCGGTACCATTCTGGTGCAGGCGATGAAGGCTGCGGAAATGCTCGAAGCAGACTTTGGCGTGACAAGCGAAATCTGGTCTGCAACCAGCTTCAATGAACTGGCACGGGATTGTCAGGATGTGGCCCGCCACAACCGCTTGAACCCGCTGGCCACACCGAAGATCTCATTTGTGGCAGAGCAGCTCTCTAAGGCCAAAGGGCCAGTGATTGCAGCGACCGACTACATGAAGAACTACGCGGAGCAGATCCGGACCTGTGTTCCGGGCAACTACACCGTGTTGGGCACAGACGGCTTTGGCCGCTCTGACAGCCGCGTGAACCTGCGCCGCTTCTTTGAGGTGGACGCAAACCACATCGCAGCTGCGGCCATGGTCGACCTCTACAAAGAGGGCGCTGTGACCAAGAAAGACCTTGAGGCCGCCTTGGCCAAATATGACATCGACGGCGCCAAGCCGAACCCGCGCCTGGTGTGATCGGGAAGAGAGGAGATTTGAAAATGACAATCGAAGTCAAAGTTCCCGACATCGGCGATTTCACTGAAGTTCCAGTGGTTTCCGTTCTTGTGAGTGCCGGTGACGTGGTCGCCGCAGAAGACCCGCTGATCGAAGTGGAAAGCGACAAAGCCACCATGGAAGTGCCCTCCCCGACGGCGGGCAAAATCGTGGAAATCAAAGTTGCCGAAGGCGACGCGGTTTCGGAAGGCTCCCTGATCCTGACGCTGGACGCGGAAGGTGATGCGGCGGAAGCCCCTGCCCCTAAAGCAGAAACCGCCTCGCCCTTAGCTGCAGCACCAGCCCCAGTCGCCGCACCAGCTCCCGCGGCGGTTACCGATGCCGGATTTGGCAAGACCCACGCCTCCCCATCTGTGCGCGCCTTTGCACGCCAGTTGGACGTGGATCTGGCCAAGGTGAATGGCTCGGGTCGCAAAGGTCGTATCCTGCGTGAAGATGTGACAGCCTTCTTGAAGAGCACCACAGCCGCCCCAGTGGCTGCTGGCGCAGCACAGAGTGGCATGGGCATTCCGCCGATCCCAGCGGTGGATTTCTCCAAATTTGGTCCAGTCGAAGACGTCGAGATGCCACGCATCAAGAAACTGTCCGGACCGGCGTTGCACCGCAGCTGGCTCAACATTCCGCACGTCACCCACAACGACGAGGCGGACATCACCGATCTGGACAAGTATCGCAAAGAAATGGACGCGTTGGCCAAAGAAGAAGGCTATCGGGTCACGCTTCTGTCCTTTGTGGTCAAAGCCTCGGTTTCTGCTCTCAAGCAGCACTGGGAAGTGAACTCGTCAATCCATCCGGACGGCGACAAGCTGATCAAGAAGGACTACTACAACATCGGCTTTGCTGCGGACACGCCAAACGGGTTGGTTGTGCCAGTAATCAAAGATGCGGACCGTAAGGGCATTGTAGAAATCTCCAAGGATCTCATGGAGTTGTCCGGCAAAGCCCGCGCAGGCGAGCTCAAAGGCCCCGACATGCAAGGTGCAACCTTCACAATCTCCAGCCTTGGCGGCATTGGCGGCACGTCCTTCACACCCATCGTGAACGCGCCGGAAGTGGCGATCCTTGGCCTGACCCGCTCCAAAATGGCGCCGGTCTGGAATGGCGAAGAGTTTGTGCCACGCCTGATGCAACCTCTATCGCTGTCTTACGACCACCGCGCCATCGACGGGGCTTTGGCTGCACGGTTCACCGTGACGCTGAAAACCCTACTTGGCGATATGCGCAAATTGATGTGGTAAGGAGAACAAAGATGGACGTCAAAGTACCTGATATTGGGGACTTTTCCGAAGTTCCTGTGGTCTCCGTTCTGGTCTCTGTGGGCGACACTGTCGCCGCAGAAGACCCGCTCATTGAGGTCGAAAGCGACAAGGCAACCATGGAAGTGCCATCACCCGCCGCAGGCGTGGTGAAGGACATCAAAGTGGCCGAAGGCGACGCTGTTTCTGAGGGTAGCCTGATCCTTGTTTTGGAAGTTGAAGGTGCTGCTGAGGCGCCAAAGGTTGCCGTATCCGAAGCCCCTTCTGCGCCACAAGCTGTTGCTGCAACCGGTGCCGCGACAGGTGCAGGTGATGTGCATGCCGAAGTGGTTGTTTTGGGCTCTGGCCCAGGTGGCTACACAGCGGCGTTCCGCGCCGCGGACCTCGGCAAAAAGGTTGTGCTGATCGAAAAAGACAGCTCGCTTGGTGGTGTCTGCCTCAACGTAGGTTGTATTCCTTCCAAAGCGCTGCTGCACTCGGCCAAAGTGATCACCGAGGCTGAGGAAATGGCGGAACACGGCGTCAGCTTCGCCAAGCCTGAGGTTGACCTCGAAAAGCTGCGCGATTGGAAAGAAAGTGTTGTTAATCAGCTGACTGGCGGCCTTGGCGGATTGGCCAAGGCGCGTAAAGTGCAGGTTGTGAACGGCTACGGCACCTTCACTGGCCCCAACATGATCGAAGTCGACAATGACGGCGAAAAATCCACCGTCAGCTTTGACCAATGTGTCATCGCAGCCGGTTCCGAGCCGGTCACCCTGCCTTTTATTCCGCATGATGATCCGCGCGTAATCGACAGCACTGGCGCGCTGGAGCTGGAAGATGTGCCAGAGCGCCTTCTTGTGCTGGGTGGCGGCATTATTGGCCTGGAAATGGCCACCGTATATGATGCTTTGGGCTCCAAAGTGACCATTGTCGAGTTCATGGATCAGATCATTCCAGGTGCGGACAAAGACGTTGTGAAACCGCTGCATAAGCGGATTGAAGGGCGGTATGAGGCCATCCTAACCAAGACAAAAGTCACAGCTGTTAAAGCAACGAACGCTGGTCTTGAGGTCACCATGGAAGGCCCTAAGGGCGAAGTGGTTGATACCTTTGACAAAGTGCTTGTTGCGGTGGGCCGTCGTCCAAACGGGGCGAAGGTCAATGCGGCGGCGGCTGGTGTGGCTGTGGATGAGCGCGGGTTCATTGCGGTCGACAGTCAGCAACGCACTGGGGTGCCTCATATTTTTGCCATTGGTGACGTTGTTGGACAACCAATGCTGGCCCACAAAGCTGTGCACGAGGGCAAAGTGGCCGCTGAGGTGGCTGCGGGTCACAAGCGCCACTTTGATGCACGGGTGATCCCGTCTGTGGCGTACACCGATCCTGAGGTTTCTTGGGTGGGTGTCACAGAGACACAGGCCAAGGCCGAGGGCATGAAGGTTGGCAAGGGTGTCTTCCCTTGGGCCGCCTCTGGTCGCTCGCTGTCTCTGGGTCGCTCTGAAGGGCTTACCAAGTTGATTTTCGACGAAGAATCCGAGCGCGTGATTGGCGCAGGGATTGTTGGTCCCAACGCTGGTGACCTGATTGCGGAGGTGGCTTTGGCCATCGAAATGGGCGCGGATGCGGTTGATTTGGGCCACACCATTCACCCCCACCCAACGCTCAGCGAGACCATCAATTTTGCCGCTGAGATGTTTGAAGGCACAATCACCGACCTGATGCCACCGCGCAAAAAGAAGTGATCTTCATCTGATCCAAAGACAACGCGCCGCAGGCCTCTGCGGCGCGTTTTTTGTTGGCCTGTTAACCGGCAGATTTGAGGCTGTTTTGACGTCGGTATTTGGTCTGTATCGCGACTGCTTTGCAGAGGTGCGTTTTTTCAGACGCCAAAACCACGCAACGGTAAACGCAACGCCCGTTGCCTCCCCTGGCCCCTCTACTTAAAGCGGCCAGAAGTAAGGGATCAACGCGGAGGCCAGAATGCCAATCGACAGGTTCAGCGGAATGCCCACGCGCATGAAGTCGGTGAACTTGTAGCCGCCAGGGCCAAAGACCAGCATGTTGGTCTGATAGCCAATTGGGGTGGCAAAGCTGGCCGAAGCGGCAATCATCACCGCCACCACCAATGGGCGCGGATCCACGCCGATGGCCTGTGCCAATCCTACAGCAATTGGCGTGACCACCACGGCCACCGCATTGTTGGACACCAACTCTGTGAGCACCGAGGTCAGCAGGTAGATCGCCCAAATCAGCAGGAACGGCGGCAGGCCTTGTAGCGCCGGGGCAAGGCCATTCACAATCAGCGACACCGCGCCGGAATGCGACAGCGCGGCCCCGATGGCAAGCATGGCGAAGATCAGCGACAGCAGACGGCCATCCACAAAGGAAAACGCCTCATCCGCATCAATACAGCGGGTCAGCAGCACCACAGCCACCGCCAGAATTGCGAGATACAGGATTGGGGCCACGCCCATGCCTGCGAGAATCACAATGCCCATCATCGCGCCTAAGGCTATGGGGGCATGACCTCGACGGTATTCCCGCTCCGAGGGCTGGGACACGTCTACCATGTCCATCTCGCTGGCGAGGCGTTGAATGTCTTCCGGCGCGCCCTCGAGCAGCAATGTGTCACCCACGCGGACCACCAGTTGATCCAACTGCTGTCCGATGTTCTGGTTTCGGCGGTGTACCGCCAGCGGATAGACGCCAAATCGGCGACGCAAACGTAAGGCACCAAGGCGACGGCCAACCATTTTACAGCCCGGCGTGATCAGCGCTTCCACCGTGGTGGTTTCCACTGAGCCAACCTGATCCAGACGTTTCAAAGACTTGTTGCGCTGAAGGCTCAACAGCTCTGTCATTTTGGTTCGCAACACCACACGGTCACCTACGTGCAAGGTCACACCAGCCAAATTGCGGCGCAGAGAGGTGTCGCCCCGGATCACGTCAACCAAACGCACGCCGTCCCGCTTGAACAACTGCACCCCGGTGACTTCTCGGCCAATCAAGTTGCTTTCCGGAGGGATCACCGCCTCGGTGAAGAATTTCATCTGGCTGCGGTTGGAAAGCAGGTCCGCCATGCTGGCGCGTTCCGGCAAAAGACGGCGGCCAAAGAAGTAGAGATACGCCATGCCCCAAGCGACGATGATCAGGCCCAGAGGCGTGACTTCAAAGATGCTGAACGGCTCCAAGCCTTGGTCGCGGGCCACACCATCGACCAGAAGGTTGGTCGACGTCCCGATAAGGGTCAGCGTTCCGCCCATGATGGCCGCATAGCTCAATGGGATCAGAAGTTTGGATGCCGACGTTCCCAAGGTTCGCGCCAGTTGGGTGAACACCGGAATCATCACCACCACGACCGGCGTGTTGGACACAAAGGCAGAGGCGATGACCACAAAGCACAGCAACACAGAGATCGCGACTTGTGGGCGCTCTTGCGCCTGCCCATCTGCCAAAGCCGTGAAAACAGACAGAGCCCCCGTGCGCACCAAGGCGCCCATGACAATGAACATCGCTGCGATGGTCCATGGAGCTGGGTTGGACAGAACCCCTAAGGCGGCTTGATACGGCAGAACCCCCAAAAACAGGAGGACCGCAACACCGCCGATAGCAACCACCTCGGTGGGATACGCTTCGCGCAGAAACAGCACAAACATGCCCAACACGGTAAGAAGCGCCAAAACAGCCTGTGTGGTTTGCGAAAATGCAAAAAGGTCCATACCAATCCCAATGTTACCAGCGGCCAACGTTTAGCATGAAGGCCCTGTTGGGCAACAGATTTTCCGCAGGTGCATCATAGGACTTGGATCGCTCTAACGTCATATCTACTCGCAAATGCATTTGCGTGGTCAACGTGATTGAGGATCGTCTGGTTTTGAAGGCTGTCGGTCGGGTTAGCTCGGCCCACATTGGCTGAGACGGCCACCTTGTCGCACCATTTCAATGCGGGTCGCGGCGCCGGTGCGGTCATCGGTTTCCACATAGACACCAGACAGTGTGGCTTCGCCCAGCGCGGGTGTGAAGCGTGATTTTGGCATGCCGGTTACAAAGCGGCGCATGGGTTCGGTTTTTTCCATACCAATCACCGAGTTGTAGTCGCCGCACATGCCGGCATCGGCCTGAAACGCGGTGCCGCCCGGCAGGATCTGTGTATCTGCGGTTGGGATATGCGTGTGGGTGCCCACTACCAAGCTCACACGACTGTCGCAGTAGTGCCCCATGCCCATTTTCTCAGACGTGGCTTCGCAGTGCATGTCAACAATCGCCGCCTGCACCATGCCACCACGTGGATGGGCGCGCAGCACTTGGTCCACCGCCGAAAACGGATCGCTGTATGGCTGCTTCATAAACACTTGACCCAACGCCTGTGTCACCAGCACCTTACGACCGGCGCGAGCGGTGAACACGCGAAAGCCTTTGCCGGGCACATCGCCGCGAGCAATGTTCAGCGGACGAATGACACGAGGTTCATTTTGAATAAACTGCAACATGTCCTTTTGATCAAAGGCATGGTCGCCCAGCGTGATGCAATCCGCGCCGGCGTCCAGCAGCGACTTGGCGTGATCGCCGGACAAGCCCATGCCGTTGGAGGCGTTCTCGCCATTCACAACAACAAAATCCAGTCGCCATTCGTCGCGCAGCTTCCGCAGGCGTTCCGCCACAGCCGCACGTCCCGCGCGGCCCATCACATCACCAAGGAAAAGTATTTTCATGGGGATCGTCCTAGGGGGGAGTTTCGCGCTTGGCAAGAGTGTCACCAGCGGAATGTGGCGTAATGGCGCCAGTCAGCGTGTACTCCGCCCTTGCTCCACACCAATCAGGCGATATCTTAAGCGGGAACTGACAACACAGGATGTTTTTTATGAAACCAATTTTGACTCTGGCAGCGGCTGGCAGTTTG
The DNA here is from genome assembly GCF_900182745.1 of Shimia sagamensis. GTDB lineage: Bacteria > Pseudomonadota > Alphaproteobacteria > Rhodobacterales > Rhodobacteraceae > Shimia > Shimia sagamensis. The sequence continues at coordinate 449,105 of NZ_FXTY01000002.1, forward strand.
GCTGTCCTTGCAGGCTGTGACGAATACTCCGCACCAAACCAAGCCACAGATGCGGCCAACCCCGCAGCCACCTTCTGTATCAATCAAGGTCACGCCTATGAAATCCGCAAAGACGCAGACGGCAATCAATACGGCGTCTGTAAATTCAAAGGCGGCGGTGAGCAGGATGCTTGGGAGTATTTCCGTGTGAATGCCACAGGCGCCAACCCGGAGTTTGAGTCCTAAAACTCGATGATGCGGGTGTCCGTGATCATCATATCAAGAGGCTGATCGGTGTCTTCCAAAGGCAAGTGGTCAGCTTCTTGTGCGTCAAAGGCCAAGCCAATGGCCAACGTGGCACGGCGAGATCGCAAGCGTTCTAACGTGCGGTCATAAAAGCCACCACCATAGCCAAGCCGCCCCCCTTTGATGTCAAAGGCCACCAGCGGCACAATCACAATCTCCGGATCAAAGTAGTTGTCTTCTACAGGCACTTGGGCGCCAAACGGGCCCTCGCGCAGGGCACAGTCCGGTTCCCAGCGGGAGAACTCCAAGGGCATGGCCTCGCCTTGGATGACTGGCACCCCCACGGGGCCATGGGCCGAAGCTTCCGCCATCGCGGCCAGAGGTGAGATTTCTGTGCGGATCGGCATGTATCCGGCCAGTGGGACCCCACGATACCCGGCGAGAACTTCAGAGAGATGCGCCGATTGGCCGGGACCTGCATTGGCAAAAGCCTCTTTGCGACGGGTAAAGGCCAGCTTCCGCGCGGCGGCCTTCTGCTGAGTGAAATCCATTGCCGTATCCTTCAGTTACAACAGCATGTGAGCTGACAGGCCCAAAAACAGGAAGAACCCCACCACATCGGTTACGGTGGTCACAAAGGGCCCGGACGCCAGTGCTGGATCGACGTTCATGCGTTCCAGCGTCATGGGGATCAGGATACCGCCCAGCGCGGCGGCGATTTGGGTGAGGAACATGGCCACGGCAATCACCAGCGCCAGCATGGGCACCCCAAACCAGACACCGGCCACCCCTGCCATGATCAGACCAAACAGCGCACCGTTTAATGCCCCTACCGATACTTCCCTACGGATTACCCGCCAGGCGTTCTGCGCGGTGAGGTCTTTGGTCGCCAAAGCGCGCACGGTCACGGTCATGGTCTGTGTGCCTGCGTTCCCCCCCATGGAAGCCACAATGGGCATCAGCACGGCAAGCGCCACCATTTGATCGACGGTGTCCGCAAAGAGGTTGATCACGCCGGACGCCAAAATGGCGGTCAGCAGGTTCACAAACAGCCAAGTGGCGCGGCCCTTGGCGGCATCAAGGATGGTGTCAGACAGGCTTGCTTCGTCACTCACACCCGCCATGCGCAGGATGTCTTCTTCATGTTCCTCATCGAGCACCACCATGGCGTCATCAATGGTGATCACACCCACAAGCCGTTCATCCTCATCCACCACAGGGGCGGAGATCAGGTGATATTGGTTGAAGGCGTAAGCGACGTCCTCTTCATCCTGCGTGGCTGGGATCACCTGAAACAACTCTTCCACCACTTTGGTCAGTGGCAAATCGCGATGCGATGACATCAGCTTGCCCAATGTGACATTGCCCACGGGCTTCATACGCGGGTCCACAAGGATCACATGGTAGAATTGTTCCGGAAGTTCCTCGGCACTCCGTAAATAGTCACTGGCTTCTCCCACCGTCCAATGCTCAGGCGCACAAACAGTCTCCCGCTGCATCAAACGACCAGCGGTGTTCTCCGGATAACTCAGCGCCTGTTCAACAGCGACCCGGTCCGCATCTTCCAGCGTCTCAAGGATGGCTTCCTGCGCGGGCTCGTCGAGATCCTCAACGATGTCGACAATGTCATCGCTTTCCAGATCGCGCACCGCCTCTGCGAGCACGTCCGGCTTGAGAACCGCCATGACCTCTTCGCGCAGACCATCATCCAGTTCGGACAAGATGTCGCCGTCAAACTCTTCGCCGTAAAGCTGCACAAGGCGGCGGCGGTCAAGCGGGCTGATCTGCTCCAGAAGGTCAGCGATGTCGGCCGGGTGCAGTGGCTCGGTCAGCTCAATCAGCGTGTGACGGTCCTGTGCCTCCAACGCATAGAGGACACCTGCCACCAGTTTCTTTGAGAGCGCGTAGTCTTCGTTGTCTGCTTCGGGGGCGGTCTGCAACTCTGTGTTGGGCATGACGCGCTCCTTCATGGCGATGGGCCAGTTTGTGTGGCCTTGGACTTGCCACGGACCATAGAGTAAATCAAAGCTAGGACTCAATGGGACACGACCTGTTGCCCCGGAAAAAAGACCCGCCCTCAAGAGATTGGAGAGATTTATGTGCGCACAGACCCTACTGCTTGGGCAAACATTGAGTTTTGCCGCCAATCCGTTTGAGGCTGGCGTGGACGCGGCGCACCATGAGACACATGGTGGGGTTGTTGTGGAGAACGGCCGCATTGTCGCGCTTGGCTCCGCAGATGACATGCGGGCCGCCCACCCTGCGGCAGAGGTGGTCGACTATGGCGACAAGCTGATCTCAGCAGGCTTTGTCGATGCGCATGTGCATTACCCGCAGACTGGCATCATCGCGAGCTGGGGCAAACGGCTGATTGATTGGCTCAACAGCTACACCTTCCCCGAAGAGATGCGCTTTGGCGATCGGGCCTATGCGGATCAGATATCTGCCACCTACCTCGACCTTACGGCAAAACATGGCGTGACCACCATGGCGAGCTATTGCACCATTCACCCGGAATCGGTGGACGCCTTCTTTGAGGCGGCACAAGCACGCGGGCAGCGGGTGATTGCAGGCAAGACCTGTATGGACCGCAATGCGCCGGACGGGCTGCGGGACACGCCACAAAGCGCTTTTGACAACAGCAAAGCCTTGATTGAGCGTTGGCATGGTGTGGAGCGGATCAGCTATGCCATCACGCCTCGGTTTTCGCCCACCTCTACGCCGGAGCAGTTGGAAGCGCTTGGCAGCCTTTGGGCGGAGCATCCCGATTGCCTGATGCAGACCCACCTGAGTGAGCAGACAGATGAGATTGCCTGGGTGGCGGAGCTATTCCCCGACGCGCGGGATTATCTGGACACCTACGAGAAATTTGGCCTCTTGGGAGAGAAAGGCCTCTATGGTCACGCGATCCATCTGGAAGACCGCGAGAAAGATCGGTTGCGCGAGGTTGGGGCGGGTTTGATCCATTGCCCCACCTCCAACACGTTCATTGGCTCAGGTCTGTTTGACATGGGGGGCCTGATGGCGGCGGGTCAACGGGTTGGTATTGCCAGTGACACTGGCGGTGGCTCAAGCTTCTCCATGTTACGCACCATGGCGAGCGCCTATGAAGTTGGGCAGCTGCGGCACAGACCTATACACGCAGCCGAACTGATGTGGCTGGCGACACAAGGCTCCGCACGCGCGCTGCATATGGAAGACAAGATTGGCAATCTGTCCGTCGGTATGGAAGCTGATCTGGTGGTTTTGGATTTGGAAAGCACGCCAGAGATTGCACAGCGGTCCGTGCGGGCCAATGACCTGTGGGAAGCGCTGTTCCCCACCATCATGATGGGCGATGACCGCGCCATCGCGGCCACCTGGATCAACGGCAAAGCAGTTTAGACCGGCTCAGAACGCCTTAAACGTCAGCGTGGTTAGCGTGCGTTCGACGTCTGCGATATCCAGCATATGGTGGTTGATGAACTTGCCCACATCCTCTCCTTCGGGGATGTAGAGTTTCATCAGCAAGTCATACTCGCCACTGGTGGAATGCAGCTCGGAGTGGATTTCCTTGAGCGCAATTTCTTCGGCCACGCGGTAGGTGGTGCCGGGTTTGCAGCGGATCTGGATAAAGACGCAGGTGGTCATAAAAGCCCTCATGTCGGTTTGGGGGTAAGCTGGCACAAATGCCACCCTGACCACAATCGCAAACTGCGCCCCCTTGGCCCGCGCGGGAGGGCTGCCTATAAGGTGGCCGACTATCAGCGAAGGATGACCAGATGCGTCAGGCAAGCGTGACCCGCAGCACTGCGGAAACCAAGATCACCGTGGAGATCAACCTCGACGGCACCGGGGTGTATGACAACAAGACCGGCGTGGGCTTCTTTGACCACATGCTGGATCAGCTGTCGCGTCACAGCCTGATTGACATGACCATCCGCGCGGAAGGTGATTACCACATTGATGATCACCACACGGTGGAGGATGTGGGTATCTCGCTGGGCCAAGCTTTGACGCAGGCCTTGGGCGACAAAAAAGGCATCCGTCGCTATGCGACCTGCCACCTGCCGATGGATGATGCGCAGGTGCGGGCGAGCCTCGACTTGTCCGCGCGTCCCTTCCTGATCTGGAATCTGGAGATGCCAACCCAGAAGATTGGCACCTTTGACACCGAACTGGTGCGTGAGTTCTTCCAGGGGTTTGCCACACACGGCGGGATCACCCTGCATGTGGATCAGATCCACGGGTTTAACAGCCACCACATTGCCGAGGCCACTTTCAAAGCCGTGGCCCGCGCACTGCGTGAGGCGGTGGAAGTGGACCCGCGTAAGGCAGATGCCATCCCGTCCACCAAGGGTGCGCTGTAAGCCAGCCAACTGACTCAGACGTGAAAAAGCCCGCACTGTGCGGGCTTTTTGTGCTTAAGCGGGTTGTGCGGAGCTTGGGGCAAGCTCACGTCGGACCAGCCATTCCGCCACAAACATGTTGGGCACCCAGCAGGCCCAGCAGATCAGCGGATAAGCCGTATCAAACCCGACGGTGAGTTCACCTATGGGCAGGTACAGTCGCAAAGTCACGGCTGCGAGGGTCAAGGCAGCAGAGCGGATCATCCACCGTCGGTGGGCCGGGATGTCGCGTTGGATAGCAAGGTAGATTGCGACGGCCGTGGTGCTGAGCCAGGCCACCGCGAGGGCGGCAAGGCCGGAGGCTGCGATTGGACCCATCTCGGTTTGGAAGGCGAGGAAAAAGCCGGACAGGCCGGAGAGCAGGATCACCACCCCATAAAGCCGGCCTAACCAACGATGCAGTGTTGGGCGACGCAGGCGCATTTTGGTGCTGAATTGCAAGGGCAGCAGGGCCAGCGCCACAGGGGCCAGAGCGATATGTCCGTAGAGCAGGATTGGGCGTTCCAAGGCATGGTGCAGCATAAACGGCATGACCAAAGCAATGTCCGCAATCAAAAACCGCAGCGACGCCAAGGCGATGGCAATGGCGAGGAACCAGATCACGGGCAGGCTGCGTGGCAACAACGGGCGTTTGGGGATGGGGTACATGGGTGACTCCACTCAATTTTGACACTGTAAAGTTAATCTTGACACTGTAAAAATCAGAACTGCTTGACACTGTCAAGTCACGGCGTAGTGTGCGCCCATGAGCACAGCAAAAACCCGCCACCACCACGGAGATCTCAAACGCGCGTTGATTCAGGCGGGCATCGATCTGCTGGAAGAAGGCGGATTGGAAGCGTTGAGTTTGCGCAAATGTGCCGCCCGTGCTGGCGTGTCCCATGCAGCACCCGCACATCACTTTGCGGGTTTGCCGGGATTGATCACCGCCATTGCCGAAGAAGGTTTTGACATATTTTCCAAATACATGACGGACGCCATTAACGCGGGCGAGCAGACTGACCGGGAACGGTTGCGTGGTATCTGCCGAGGGTATTTGCAGTTTGGCTTAAGCCACAGTGGCTTGCTCAAAGTGATGTTTGGGGAACATGGGTTGGGCGTCCATGCGCCGCGCAGCGACAACCGCGAAGAGGCCGAAGCTTACCTCATTTTGCGCGGGGTCTGCGCGCCGTTTGTGCCAGAAGGCGAAGACCCTCATATCGTGGAGGCGCAGGTCTGGTCACTGATTCATGGCTTCACCCTGCTCTACCTTGGGGGTGAGTTTGGCTGTACCGACGCGCCCATTGAAGACAGCCCGTTTGAGGCGGTCATGGCGCTGATTGACCGGATTGGCACACAGGCCACTGGCTAAACGCCCCGCTTGACCCACAGCCTCTTGACCCGCGCGGCGTTTCGTTTCACTTGGAAGCGATACCAAAAGACAGGACCAAGATCATGCTCACGGCGATCATCGACTATGAAAGCGGCAACTTGCACTCTGCCGAAAAAGCCTTTCAACGGATGGCCGCAGAGGTTCATGGCGGCGAGGTTGTGGTGACTTCGGATGCGGATGTGGTGGCCAAGGCGGACCGGTTGGTTCTGCCCGGAGATGGCGCGTTTCCGGCCTGTGCCGCCGAGCTACGTGGCCACAAAGGCATTTACGACGCGATGGTCGAAGCGGTGGAAGTCAAAGGACGACCGTTTTTGGGCATCTGCGTGGGCATGCAGCTTATGGCGTCACGCGGGCATGAATATGAGCTCACCCAAGGGCTGGGTTGGATTGAGGGTGACGTTGAGAAAATTGCCCCAAGTGATGTCAGCCTGAAAGTGCCGCATATGGGCTGGAACAATCTGGTGATTGACCATCCGCACGCGCTGCTGGATGGCATCAAAAGCGGCGATCACACATATTTTGTGCACTCCTACCAATTCCACGTGACCAAACCGGAAGAGCGTCTGGCACATGTGGACTATGGCGGCGACGTGACCGCCATCATTGGGCGTGACACCATGGTGGGCATGCAGTTCCACCCGGAAAAGAGCCAGGACATTGGCTTACGCATGATTGGCAACTTCCTGAAGTGGGCGCCCTAAAAGCCGACGCGGGAGGGGCCAGCCCCTCTTGCGCTGATGCGCAATTCACCCCGGGATATTTTCGGAATGAGAACCTGAAGAGTTATGCCGCACGCAGGGATGTGGGGGCAACCCCATGGGCCTTGCGGAAGGCGCGTGTGAAGCTTTCCGGGCTACGGTAGGCATAGCGGCGGGCGACAGCGTCCACGCGGTCGCCGCGCGTGATGTCTTGGTGCGCCAGTATAAGTCGCCAGCGGCGCAGGTAACCCATCGGGGTTTCCCCGACGGTTTGGGCAAAGAGTTCGGAAAAACGTGACAGCGACAGCCCCGCCTCTTGCGCAAGGTCAGCGTTGCTCCAGACGCGGCCGGGGAAATCATGCATGGCAACAATGGCGCGGCTTAGCCGTGGATCCGCCAGACCAGCCAGCAGGCCAACATCGGTGGTGCCTTGGGAGATTTGGTCGCGCAGCAGCCGCACCATCAATGCTTCGCCCAAGCGGTTGATCACCGATTGCGCCCCACAACGGTTTGCATTGGTCTCTTCCGCCATCAGACGCACCAAAGCCCGGCTGTCATCCTCGCCACTGAGATCGTAGTGCACCTCTTCCGGCAGGGCCGCCATCAAAGGGTTGGACAGCCCCATCCAATCCACATGGGCGGCAAACAGGACTTCACCCGCGCAAATGGTCGTGCAGGCGCCGCGCGTGAAAAACACCACCCGCGCCGGTGTGCCATCGTTCCCGGCTTTGGCAATCAGATTGGCCTCAGACAGCGTGGCAGGCTGCACGGAGAGGTGGAATTTTTCAACAAGCGTGGTCAGACGGTCCATTTGGGGCTTTCGGAGTTTCAGCACGATCAATCGGATTTATTTGACATGAAGCCCGACCATAAGTCCAGGAAGCACAAAAAAGAGGACAATCAAATGCTGATCCCCCGTCAAAAAACCCCAAACCTGACGCTGCCGCTTGTGGGGGGCGGCACCTTTGATCTCTCCGCTGAAAGATCTGAGCGAGGCACAGTGGTGTGCTTCTATCGCGGCCTGCACTGCCCGATTTGCGCCACCTACCTGAAAGAGCTGGAAAAGCTTGTCGCAGCCTTTGCCGAACGCGGCGTGACTTGTGTGGCAGTGAGCAGCGACGGCGAAGAGCGCGCCAAAGACATGGCGGAGAAGGTTACCGCCACCGGCCTGCGCGTGGCCTATGATCTGCCGTTGAATGTGGCCAAAGACTGGGGTCTGTATATCTCCACCTCACGTGGCAAGACCTCGATCGGCATTGAAGAGCCTGCGCTGTTCAGTGAGCCAGGTCTGTTTATGGTGAGCCCAGAGCAAGCCCTGTACTATGGCTCAGTACAGACAATGCCGTTTGTGCGTCCGCATTTCAGCGAGCTGCTCGGCGCCTTGGATTTTGCCATCAAGAACGACTATCCGGCACGCGGCGAATACACCGGCGCGGTGTAATCTTCGGACCCGTCCAGCATTAAAAAAAGGCGCGGGAAAACCGCGCCTTTTTGTGTTTCAGCAGAGACGCGTTACTTCACACGGGTCCAGGATCCACCACTGCGGCAGATGCCCAACACACAGCCGCTCACCGCCAAGGAATTGCCAGAGAGCACCAGCTTGCCTTTGTAGGTCTTGTCGCGGTCCGGCGAGTAAACTTTGCCGCCACTGTAGGCACCACCGCCGTCTGACTTCATGTCCCAAATGATCTTGCGACCATTGTTGGGGCTGTCGAGCGCACTGCCATCCGGGTTGAACGATTTGGCCAAAGTGCCGCAAATGGTGCTGCCGCAGGCGGTCACATTGATCAGGCCATAATTGCCGTTGTCATCCGGAATGGTCTTCCAGGTGCCAAAAATGGGGTCCGCAATGGCCGATGTGGCTCCAATCAGGGTCATGGCCGCAGCCAGTAAGGTTTTCTTCATCTTTTTCCTCCCGAGTATTTGCTCAAAACTCTGCGGCAAGCCAGTGAGTCGCATCAACCCTGACTTTGGGTCAGGTGGCACGATCCCGCCGCGTTGCAATTTTTGCGGCACCATGCAAAACCAATCTTAACAGCCGGTTTCGGCGCGACACGACAAAAAGGCCCCTGCCCCATGATCCTTTATCCCGCGATTGACCTCAAAGATGGCAATGCCGTGCGTCTGCTGCATGGTGACATGGACAAGGAAACCGTGTTCAACGAAAACCCCGCCGCGCAGGCGTTGGAGTTTGTCGAAGCAGGCTGTGAATGGCTGCATCTGGTGGACTTGAACGGTGCGTTTGCAGGGATTCCGATCAACGCCACTCCGGTTGAGGAAATTCTCAAGCAGACCAACGTTCCGGCACAGCTGGGTGGTGGCATTCGCGACATGGCAACCATCGAGCGTTGGATTGGCAAAGGTCTATCGCGTGTGATCCTTGGCACAGTTGCAGTGGAAAATCCGGACCTGGTGCGCGAAGCCGCCAAAGAGTTTCCCGGCAAAGTGGCCGTGGGCATTGATGCACGCGACGGCAAAGTGGCCACCAAAGGGTGGGCCGAAGAGACCGATGTGGATGTGATTGATTTGGCCAAATCGTTTGAGGACGACGGAGTTTGTGCGATCATTTACACCGACATCCTGCGTGACGGCGCAATGAAGGGCCCCAACGTGGACGCAACCGCTGCATTGGCCAAAGCTGTGTCAATTCCAGTGATCGCCAGCGGCGGTGTGAGCTCGGTGGACGATCTCAAAGCTCTAAAAAACTGTGGTGCAGCGCTCAACGGCGCGATTTCCGGTCGCGCGCTGTATGATGGTGCAATTGATTTGGGCGAAGCCTTGAAAGTTCTAAAAGCGTGAGACTGCGGCGCAAGATTGCCTATGTGATCCTGACGCTGGTGCTGGCTGCCTGTGTGTGGCCAGCCTATCTGGTGTGGTGGGCGCAGCGTACAGCGGAGGCTCACGGCTGCACATTTGGCATGGCAATGCACACTGACGGCTGTTTGGTGAATGGTGAAAACATCGGGGCACAGCTCAATTCGGCGTATTCCAATGCTGGTTTGGTGATCCTGACCATGCCGGTGGGCTTTGTAATTGTGCTCACCCTGATTGTGATGATGAGCAAGGACCTGAAGCGGCGCAGCGACGCCAAGGTGGAGAAGGCGTGACTTTCTGACGCCTTGGCGTTTCCGTGATTTTACCGCAGCGTGACAGCGCGAACAAATCAGGAGACGCACATGTCCGTTTCATTCTTTGATGTCACCGCCGCACCCTTGCCCGAAAACAGCCAGTTGCACGCCCGTATTACACCGGAGGATTTTCTGGATTGTTACTGCATCGACAGCGACATGCCGCCACGCCAAGCGGCGGAAATTGTCACCAACTTTCCTGGTTGGGCGCAGATGCTGGCCAACTTGCGCACCGTTTTGGTGAGACCTTTTGGGCTGCGCACCGAGGCACCCAAAGATCAGGACTGTGTTGGGATTTTCCCGGTCGAGAGCGAAAGTGACACCGAAGTCATTGCCGGATTTGACGACAGCCATCTGAATTTCCGAGTTTCAGTGTTGTCTGAAGGCGGCAAGGTGTTTGTCGCCACTTGGGTGCATCGCAACAATCTGTTTGGCCGGATGTACTTGGCCACCATCATGCCGTTTCACATCCTGATTGCGCGGGAGTCATTGGTGCGGGTGGCGCGGGCAACCTAAACTGGCCAACCTGAGCAGATTGCACGTTGCGCCCTGCCACGCTAAGGAGGGGCGCAACGCTTTGAGAAAGCTCCGATATGCTGAAAACCCGTATCATTCCCTGTCTGGATGTCGCTGATGGCCGTGTGGTCAAAGGTGTGAACTTTGTTGGCCTGCGCGATGCCGGTGACCCCGTAGAGGCAGCCCGTGCCTATGACGCGGCTGGTGCAGATGAGATCTGTTTTCTGGACATCCATGCCACGCACGACAACCGCGGTGTGATGATTGATATGGTACAGCGCACCGCAGAACAGTGTTTTGTTCCGCTGACCGTTGGTGGCGGCGTGCGAACCGTGGCCGATGTGCGCAAGCTTTTGCTGGCGGGTGCGGATAAAGTGAGCTTCAATTCTGCTGCCGTCGCCAACCCGGATGTGATTGCCGAAGCCGCCGCGCAATTTGGCAGCCAGTGCATTGTCTGCGCAATTGATGCCAAGACCATTGGCCATGATGAAAATGGCGTGCCCAACAAATGGGGTATCTTCACCCATGGTGGGCGCAAAGAGGCCTTGGACAAAGACGGCAACCCCATTGATGCGGTGGAATTTGCCAAGCTGGTGGTGGCCAAAGGTGCAGGTGAAATCCTGCTGACCTCCATGGACCGCGACGGCACCAAGGCGGGCTTCAACCTACCGCTGACCAAGGCCATCAGCGACGCGGTTAATGTGCCGGTAATTGCCTCCGGCGGCGTCGGAACGCTCGATCACCTGGTTGAGGGCGTGACCGAAGGCGGCGCAAGCGCAGTTTTGGCGGCATCGATCTTCCACTTTGGCGAATACACCGTGCAGGAAGCCAAACAGCATATGCACGACGCCGGTATTCCAATGAGGCTGACATGAGTGTTCTAAACGACCTTGCCGCGACCATTGCTGAGCGTGCCAAAGCAGACCCGGAAAGCAGCTGGACGGCGAAGCTTCTGGCCAAAGGGCCAGAGAAATGCGCGGAGAAGTTTGGCGAAGAAGCCATCGAAGCCGTAATTGAGGCTGTCAAAGGCGACCGCGAGAAGCTGACCTACGAGGCGGCGGATGTGCTCTATCACCTGCTGGTGATGCTGGAGGCGCGCGACGTGGCACTGGACGATGTACTGGCAGAGCTGGCGCGGCGTCAGGGCCTCAGCGGCGTGGCGGAAAAAGCGGCGCGCCCCACAAGCTGAGCAAAAGCTTTGGCATTTTTGTGCGGCAGCCTATAGTCACGCAAAAGTCCAAAGAGGCATCGAGTTGATGATTGCAAATTTACGGGTGGGACTGTCGCTTTTGGTGACAGTGGTTTTGATGGCGTGTGGTGCGCCGCAAGAGAAAGCCCCAGCGGATGTGGGTGGGTTGGCTCAAGCGCTGATCTCTCTTGATCCCACCGTGGACCCAGCCGAGGCCGCACGTGCGGCAGAGATATCCTACAATTATTCGCTGGTGCTACGCCGTGACTACAACGTCACCGATAGTGCGCTGATGCACAACGCCAAGGTCAACCAAGGACGGCGCCCGCGAGGGCTGTGCTGGCATTGGGCGGATGACCTGCAAACCCGCCTGCGCCAAGAAGAGTTTGAAACCCTGGACATGCACCGCGCCATTGCCAACCACGACACCATTCTGATCGAGCACAGCACAGTTGTGATGAGCGCCCGTGGCGGAAAAATGCGCGAAGGCATCGTGCTCGACCCCTGGCGGTATGGCGGGTATCTGTTCTGGTCGCCGGTACTGGAAGACAGCCGGTACAACTGGGAGGAGCGCCACGTCGTACAAGCGGGGCGCAAACGATAAAAAGAAGGGTTTTTCGGTCCAAGTTCCGCACCTGGCAAGCGAACTTTAGGTAAATTTAAGATTCTACGCGTCATCAAAGAAACCTAGGCAACAAGACTGCAGATGTCATGACTACCGACGGTTCCAGAGGTTTTGGCGCCGCGATCAGAAACTACTTCTGGCCGCAGCAGCTTCAAAGCCACGGATTTCAGGCCACCCGTGCAAAGCTCTTGTGCGGGTTCTCCGGCATTTTGGGCGTCGTTGCTGCCCTTTACAATATGTACCTGCACACCACTGACCCACAGTACGACGTGCTATTGGCAACCGCATCGATCGTTTTTGTGCTGGGATACTTTCTGACACCTTTGATTTGGCACAAAACCAAGAGCATGGTGTTGAGCACTTTGGCTCTGGAGCTTGTGTACTTTTCCCACACCAACCTTTTGATGTTCAAAGATTCCGACTACTTGTGGCGTCAAGAGATCTTCTTGATCGGCCCCCCAGTTCTAACCCTACTTTTGATTGGACAACGCGCGGCCTGGGGCACCGCGATTGTGGTCACGCTCAATCTCGTCGCGGCGGCCTTCCTGCTCGAAGCCTTGCCGCTCAGCGCGGCCTTGGCAACCGCCCTGGTTATCGCAACTCTCATGGTCGGACTCACCATGTTTCACAACGAGATCCGCCGCAAAGAGGCCCGATTGATTGAATTGCGTGATGAAGCGCAGCGGGCGGATCGGGAAAAAAGTGAGTTCCTGGCGAAGATGAGTCATGAAATTCGCACACCTCTCAATGGGTTATCCGGCATTCTTCAACTTCTGGACGAAACAGAGATGACCGAAGACCAGAAATCTCTGGTGGCCACCGGGCGCAGCTCTGGTCGCAGCCTGATGACCTTGATCAACGATGTGTTGGACTATTCCAAGATTGCCGCACACGGCGTGAGCATCGAAAACATTCCGTTTGCGACCCGAGAAATGTTGACCGGCATTTCGGCTGCACAATCCGGAGCGGCCAAAGCCAAAGAACTCGCGTTGGACATCCAAATTGCCGCTGATGTGCCAGCCTGGATTTCCGCCGATCCGACGCGCCTTAATCAGGTGATCACCAATTTGGTTGGCAACGCAATCAAGTTTTCTCAAAACGGTGCGGTGACATTGATTGTATCGGTACAAGGTGCGCTGCTGCATATCGCCGTGCGGGATGAAGGCATTGGCCTCACCCAAGAAGCCCAAGCGCGTGTATTCAACAAATTTGAGCAAGCCAGTTCTGCCACCAACCGGCGGTACGGCGGCACAGGACTGGGCCTGTCGATCTCCAAGGAGCTGGTGGAGCTGATGGGCGGGGAAATTGGCGTGGAGAGCGCTCCCTTCAAAGGCAGCACCTTCTGGTTCACAGTTCCACTTGTGGCCGTCGACGCCCCAAAAGAAACACCGCAGCAGGCCAGCGCACCGACCATCACAAGTTTTGGTGGTGTCCAGGCGTTGGTGGTAGAGGACAACCGCACCAACCAAATGATTGTGCGGCGTTTTCTGGAGAGCATGGGGGTTGACGTAGACATGGTGGAGGATGGGCGCCCTGCCCTGCAACACTGTGCGGCCAAACGCTATGATCTGATCCTTATGGATATTCAGCTGTTGGACATGGATGGCGTGGAGGCCACCGAAATTCTTCGGACGCATCCCGGTCCCAATCAACACACGCCCATCGTGGCTCTCTCTGCAAACATCTTACCAGAGCAAACCAACAGTTACCTGAAAGCTGGCATGAACGCATGTCTGGGCAAACCGTTCCGCAAAGACGAGCTCGCGAAAGTGATGGGTGAATTGGTCAAATCCAAAAATGCCAGCGAGCCCGCGGCCTAGAGCTTTGACGAAATCACACCGGTATTGAAGCCGCCCATGCGCAGCTCCCCAAACAGCCGTTGATATTCAATTTTCGGGCAGCGGTTTTGCACCACATCCACACCACGCGCCTCAGCAACTGCTGCTGCCTCTGCGTGCTCTACGCCAATTTGCATCCAGATTGTCTGTAGTGCTGGAAACTGGTCCAATGCTTCCTCCACAATCGCCGGCACTGCCTCTGACCGGCGAAAAATATCGACCATATCCACAGGTTCCTGAATGGTGCTTAAGCTTGGGTGTATGGTGGCACCAAACAGCTCCTTGCCTGCGTGTCCGGGATTCACAGGAATGACCGTGTAGCCTTTGAGGGACAAATACCGCGCCACGTAGTAGCTCGGCCGCACCGGGTTCATCGACACGCCAACCACGGCAATTGTTTTGCTGCGCTTCAGAATGTCACGCAAAAAAGGGTCGGGATATGTCATGATAATGTGTCTTGTGCTGAGAGGTGTGATTTCACCGCCACCCTACAGAGACACTCCCAGAAAAAAAGCCAAAAAAAAGCGCCCAAGAGGGACCTTGGGCGCAAGTTCGGAACGAGGGACAGTGAAGGGAAACACGGAAGCTCCGTAGTCCGTGTCTCTTACATCACTACGTATGTTCGCAGAATTGGATGTAAAGACCGTGCGAGATTCTCATGAACAAGTGGTTAACAGATTGGGCAGAATTCCGCTCAATCAAAGATATCTTCAATCACGTCAAACACATCTTCAAACAGATCTTTGGCCCATTTCCCGCGTTTCTTCTTGGATTTTTTCTTCTTGGGGTTGGGTGTATCTTTCCAATGTGGCTTGGCGTTGGCGGCACGTTTGTCCGACTTATGCGCCATTTTACCTTTGGACTTTGGAGTACGGATGGGATGCGCAAAATGCGCCGTATCCTTTCCAGACGCCGGGCGCGGCATTTGTTTAAGATTGTGCAGAGGCGCACCACACTTGCTGCAGGCCAACTCATGGCGGGTGTCGCCAGCCAGCACCAACGCAGCACGGGCACCACAATAACAGCAGGTGGCGATTTTGGATGGATGTGGAATGACGCTCTCCCTCAGCTATAGCTCTGCCCAATCCCATCTAGGCATGCGGAGGCTCTGTTGGGAGCCTCCGGAGGGGATTTTTATCAGAAAGTGAATGGGATCAGTTTTTGCGTGGCAAAGACGCATAAAGCGCCACGGCGGCTGCATTGGACACATTCAAGGAGCCAAAGGCATCCGCAAAGTCAATTTTCACCAATTGATCCACTGTCTCTTTGGTTTTTTGGCGCAAGCCCGGCCCCTCGGCCCCCAGCACCAGTGCGATCGGCGCATCGTGACGGTCTGCCAACGCAGTTTCAATCGTTGTCTCAGCTTCGCCATCCAGACCCAATACAAGGTAGCCGATGCTTTGCAGCTCAGTGATTGTGTCGGCCAGGTTGCGCAGGCGCAGATACGGCTGGCGCTCCAACGCGCCACTTGCAGTTTTGGCCAAGGCGCCAGTTTCCGGGGCGGAGTTGTGGCGGGTGCCAATCACTGCCAAAGCGCCAAAGACTTCGGCGGAGCGCAGAATGGCGCCAACGTTGTGCGGGTCGGTGACCCGGTCCAGCAGGATCAGGCGCTGAGGGCGATCATCGTCCGCAATCGCCACGTCCGTCAATTTGCCCCAGTTCAGCGGCTTCACCTCCAAGGCCGCGCCCTGGTGCACGGATTGCGGATCAAGCGGCGCGCTGAACTTCCGCGGATCCACTTCCTCAGGCGTCATCCCGGACTCAGCAATGGCGTCCGCCAGCTTGTTGGCGGCATTTTTGGTCACGATGAGTCGCAGTTTTTCCCGCTTGGGATTCGCCAAAGCATCGCGCACCGCATGCAGGCCAAACAACCAGACGGTTTCCGCCGCATCTTTGCGTTTCTGCTGTTCTTTTTGCACGACCCATTTGGGTTTTTTCATCGCTCTGACACCTTCAAAATAAAGAGGGTTCACCAATGCGGAAAAGAAGCGGCCTCTGCAAGGTATTTTGTGGTTGACGACCCCAGCCCATGCCAATAAATACCCCTCACACCGAGGCCAGCGCGCCTCAGGAAAGTGGGCGACAGGCCGCAAGGTGTGGCAGGGGACTGTAACTCCCTCGCGGAGACGCACGCCTGGTTCGATTCCAGGGTCGCCCACCACTTTCTCAAAACCGACGACAAACTATGATTTCCGCCGAGCAGCGCACCACTTGCTTGGCGTTTGTTTTCAAGTGGATACAGCTCACAGCTTTTGGTCGTAAGTGTCACTCTTTGGGTTTTGACTGTATTGTCCGTCGCATCACCCAGCCATAAAGCTTTGGGGACAATCGCATCATCACGTCCGACAATCTGGCGACGCGTCCGACAAATATGTCGGATCTACCCCGTTTTAGCCCTCTCAAAATGATACTGGCCGCTTGTTCTGGCGTGACCACATCCACCGCGTCTTGTGCCGCCCCCGGCCGCGTCAGCCCGTTTTTGTCGGCGTCTGGGTTGCCCACATTGGTCGCCACAAAAGCCGGCGCCGCAATCACGGTTTTTACGCCAAATTTCGCTTCCTCAATCCGCAGCGAGGCAAAGAACCCGGTCATAGCGTGCTTGGACGCCACATAACTGGCGCGGTGCCGCAACGGGGCAAAACCCGCAACGGAGGTGATCGCCAAATGCGTGCCTTTGGAGGCGCGCAGTGCTGGTTGAAAGGCTTGCGCCATGGCCACCGCCGCGAAATAGTTTATGTCAAACAGGCGGCGGTGGGCTTGCTCTTTAAGGTCTTCAATAGGCGCAATCGCGGTCACCCCTGCCCCGTAGATCACCAGATCAATGCTGGGGTGACTGGATAGAATTGTGGCGCAACACTCTTGCAGCGCTTGCGGATTGGTAATGTCACATTTCATGGCCTGTTGCGTGGCAGTTGTGGACAGATGATCCACATTCAAATCCAGCAAAACCACCTGCCAACCTTCATCTTGCAGCTGCGCGGATAAGGCGGTTCCTAAGCCACCCGCCCCACCGGAGATCACGGCGGTTTTCTGTGACTGAGATTTCAGGGACATGCTCATGACTCTTGCGCCTTAAGCCAGTGTTCAAACACCTCACGGCTGGTTTTTTCCGGAGTATAGCCAAAGGCACGCTTGAGGGCGTCATTGCTTAAGACAGGTCGGTACTGCAAGAAGCGCACCTGTTCTGGGCCGTAGCGAGACAGTCCAAGAGGCCGTGCAATGGCAAGCGCTGCTTTGACGGTCCATGCAGGCAAACGCAAAATGGGCTTATCCAGAATGTCTGCAAGCGCCTGCACGCCAAGGGCTCCGTCCCCCGCTACGTTGTAAATGCCTGTGGGGCCATCTGTGGCAGCACGCACCAATATACGTGCCAAATCGCGGGTCCAAACAAACACAAATGGGCTGTCGCTCCCCCGGATGGCCAAAAGACGCGGCTTGTGAAAAAGATCCGTGATTTGGTTGTTGGTTTGGGCCCCCAACACCGTTCCCACCCGCAACACCACCTGTTCCAATTGTGGCGCGTTGCTGCGCGTTTCGGTCAGGAAGTCCTCAACAAGACGTTTGTGATGGGCATAGGGAAATGCCGCGTTGCCACGCAAGGCGTTCGTCTCTTTGAGGGGCACGGGATTGTCAGCATGGTAGCCATAGGCTGCGCCTGAGGATGTCACCACCAGCCGTTTGGTGCCGGCCGCCAGAGCGGCTGTGACCACATTTTTTGTCCCAGTAACATCAACACCATAAGCAAAATCACGGCCGCTGCTGTCTGGAGGGGTCACGATAGAAGCCAGATGCACGATCACATCCGGTTGATGACGTGTTATCACCCGCAGGGGCGCGTCGGTGGTCACGTCCATCGGGCAGAACCGCGCATTGTCCGGCAGGCATTTGGGCACCACCACGTCACACGCGATGACATCATGTGGGGTGTTGGACAGCTCAGCCAAGAAACTGCGGCCCACCATCCCGGCGGCCCCTGTGATCAGGATACGAGTCATCGGTTTGCCTTTGTGCGGTTCATCAAGGCGGCCAAACCTAATCCGGTGACCGCATGCCAAAACCCCCAAAAGGCGGCGACCACGGCCATGCCCCCCAAACCGCCAAAAAATCCAAAGATCAGGATCAATCCAAGGCCGGAGTTTTGAATGCCGGTCTCAATTGTCACCGCGCGCCGGTCAAATGGCGACAGCCGGGCCAGCGTCGCGAGGCCATAGCCTCCGGCCAAGGCCAATGCGTTGTGTAAAAAAACCAACAGGGCAACTGCGCCTGCGAACAGTTTGAAATTCTGCCAGTTGCTTGCCAGCGCCAAGACAATGAAAGTCAGGAATATGACCATGGAGAGTGTTTGCAGCGGCCCGCGCAAGCGGGCGGCCAGCGCAGGCTTTGCTCCTCTGAGGGTGACGCCGAGGATGAGCGGCAACACCAACATAAACCCCACAGTGATTGCCACGGACACCGGATCGATCTCTGTGGCCCGAAGAATGTCACGCGTTGGCCCGTAAAGCCCGCCCCAAAATGCGATATTGAGCGGCGTGAGCACAATGGCCCCCACAGTGGCAAAGGCGGTCATCGACACAGAGAGCGCCGCATTACCGCCCGCGCGGTGGGTGATGAAGTTGGAGATATTACCGCCAGGACACGCCGCAACAAGAATAAGCCCCAACGCAATTGAAGGCTGTGGTTGGGTGGCCAGCACCAACAAAAAAGTCAACGCAGGTAGCAGCAGAAATTGGCTGGCAAGACCCGTCAGAAGAGCGCGCGGCGTATAAAGCAGTCTGCGGAAATCACTGGGTGTGAGGTCAATTGCAATGGAGAACATCACGACCGCCAACACCATGTTGAGCACGGTCATGGAGGTCGCGCTGAAATTCAGCACCACGCTGTCCAGTCCTGTGCTGTCCATCAGCCTTGCCCCGCTTGCAACGACTTGATCCACCCCATCACCGCCCCGCGATAAGTGGCTTTGTCGACATAATACGCCATTCGAGGAAGATTGAGGTAATCCATTCCTCCCGTCGCGCGATCATAGCTGGCTGCTTTCTCTTGCTGGAGTTTTTGCGCCACCTTGTGACCTTTGCGCAGACCGGAGATGTACCGGGCGACAAGCTCAGCTTGTTCATGACGGCCTTGCCAACCAAGACCCGTGGCCTCCACCATGCCAAGCACAAAGAGATCATCGCGCGCCGGATGGAAGGCGTTCAGATACAAATGTGGCGCATCTCCACGCCAATTGAGTAGTGTATTGTCGATAAACGGATAGTGCAGTTTGTAGCCGGTGGCGGCGAGGATCATATCGTAGTCTGTTGCACTTCCGTCTTTGAAAGTGACCGTGTGGCCTGACATCTCGGCAATATCGCCACGAATGCTGATGTCGCCATGGCCCGCGTGATAGAGCACCAGCGAGTTCACCACGGGATGGCTTTCATAGAGTTTGTAGTCAGGTTTGGGGAAACCGTATTTCTGAGGATCTCCGACAAACCATTTGAGGATAAGACTGTCGATTGGGCGTTTGAGCCACATCGGCAATTTGATGGCGCCCCCCATGGTGTCTGCCGGCTTGCCAAAAACATATTTGGGCACGAAATAGTACCCGCGTCGCATGGAGATGTCACAGCTTGCCCCGTGATGCACGGCATCCACAGCGATGTCACAGCCCGAATTGCCCGCCCCAACAATCAGCACCCGTTTTCCGGCGAACTGCTCTGGATGACGGTACCGCGATGCGTGGATCAGATCGCCGTCAAACTGCCCTGGAAAATGCGGCATGTTAGGTTCGCTCAACGTGCCGTTGGCGATCAGTACACCGGCATAGATCGCCTCTTTCTGCTGTCCATCCTGACGGGTGATCACCCGCCAGCCGTCTCCGCTATCGCCCAATGGGGACACCTGCACCACTTCCGTGTTGAACTGGTAGTGCGCGCGAAGTTCAAAATGCTCGGCAAAGTCGCGGAAATACTGCGCCATTTCCCGATGAGATGGGTATTCGGCGACCTCCTCCTTCATCCGGTAGTCAGCAAACTCCGTCATTGTTTTCGACGAAATCAGATGCGCGCTTTCATACATTGTGGAACGCGGCGCATCAATGTCCCAGAGACCGCCAACATCGCTATGCAACTCAAAGCCATCAAAAGCGATGCCCTGCTCCTGTAGCACCTTGGCCATTGCCAACCCCATGGGTCCAGCCCCGATCAGAGCATATTTGTCGCGCGTGTCCATATCTATCCCCGTCCCTCGTGACTTTTAAATTGAACAGTCGTTAAAAATAAGGCAAGCTCTTTTTATGCTGAAGAACATTCCTCAAGAAAAACAACGACAAAGAGCGCCATCCAAGCGGGCCTTGGAAACGCGAGACCGGATTATGGATGCGGCAGAACGGGTGTTTGCCCGAGACGGCTACGATGCAGCCTCGATTCGTATCATCGCCGCAGAAGCTGAGGTACAAGGCGCATTGGTCAATCATCACGGCGGCAGCAAAGAAGAATTGTTTTGGCGGGTTGTGGCGCGGCGGGCGGATATTTTGGCAGAGGCCCGCATAACGGCCCTAGAAGCGCGAAAGGCGCAAAGCGCGCTGTCGCTGCCCGCGGTCTTGGAATGCTTCTTTGGGCCATTTTTTGAGCAAATCGATGTGGGCGGGCCACAGTGGGTGGCCTACGCGCGGATCGTGGCTTTTGTGTCTGCGGACTCGCGGTGGAAAGACCTGGCCGCAATCTGTTTTGATCCCACGGCAAACCGCTTTGTCGAGGAGATTGCGGCGCTCTACCCGGCCACAGCCCGCGCGGCGGTCGCCAGTGGCTTTGTCTACTCCGTTGCGGGCATGTTGGCACTGATCACATCTCAGTGGCGCATGGAGGCCCTTGGCGACACAACCCCAATTGCCGCCAACCATTTGGACGAGCTGATCGCCTTTTGCACAGCTGGGATTGAAGCCGCTACGCACCGTGCGCTGGCAAATGAGACTGACGCTTAAGGCATCAACACGGCGGCGCGTTTGTATTGCACCACATCTGTGCCCAGATCGTCATACAACAACGTCACATCAACTGTTTCCACAGAGCCAAGCGGCTGTGTGACAAAAATCTGCGTGTCTTCGGGAATGGCCATGGCATTCTCAATGTCCGGCGGACATTCCGGGATTGGAAAGACCTCCGCCGCACCGTCGTTGATGGAATACTGCACCTCATAAAGCCCACAGCGCCAGGCCAGCAGGTGGGTGAAATAGACCAGATCCTGGCCGTCAAATTCCCGCACGCCGATCCAACTGGTTTTGGTGGCATCTAGGATGGGGCGCACCTCGCCCGCGGTCAAAAACTTGCCGGTTGGGGTTTGGTCTTCGGCCACACGATCTTCCGCCAATACGGGTGCGGCCAGCGCAAAGAAACCGAGAGCGGCAATGTGATGAAGTTGCATAAGCAAACTCCTTTCTATGATTTCTTCAAAAAGTGTAATGCCCGCTTTTGCCACGGGCCTATGGGGCGTATAGTCGGCGCAAGCATCGTGCAGGGCAATAGAAAATGACAAGTAAAGCGCTGAAATCGCAGGCATTCAACGTTGTTGTGGTGGGCCAAAATGGCCGTTTGCAATATGAGGCGGCACTGTTTGCGGCCTCGCTCAAAGCCAAATCCCCAAACTTCACGGGCAAGCTTTATGTGGCGGAACCCGCCCCGGGACCACGCTGGGAGAAAGATCCGCGCATCGGCAATCCGGAGGTACGGGCGCTGCTGGAAGACCTTGGCGCCGAGATTTTGCCGTTTGAGACACCGGTGTTTGGCGAGCCTTACGCTTATGGCAACAAGATTGAGCTGCTCTCTGCCCTGCCCGCGGGTGAACCGTTTGTATTTTTTGACACCGACACACTCATTCTGGATGAGTTAAGCAAGGTGCCGTTTGACTTTGACAAACCATCCGCCTCGCTGCGGGTGGAAGGCACTTGGCCGATCCCACCTTTGTACGGCCCGCAATACACCGGCATCTGGAAGTCCCTCTATGATCGGTTTGGATTGGATTTTGAAAGCTCGCTCGATCTGAGCCAACCAGATGAATACTGGCGGCGATATTCGTATTTCAACGCGGGTTTCTTTTATTATCGCTGCCCCAAAGTGTTTGGTGAGCTGTTCCTTGAGTACGCCCGCAGCGTCAGCGACAATCCCCTAGACGAGCTGGCCTGTCAGGCAATTTACCCCTGGCTCGACCAAATTGTGTTGCCTTTGGTGATCCACGGCTTGGGTGGTGGACGGGACGCCTTACCAGCCGGATATTTGGATGGGTCTGTGAGTTGCCATTACCGCCTGATGCCTCTGCTTTATGCTCGCGAAAGCGACGCCGTGATGCAGGTGCTCGAAGAGGTGGCCGCGCCCAATAAAATCAAAAAGGTACTGAAGCAATATGACCCGTTTAAGCGCATGATTTATCAGAACCGCGGCCATAAAGCCCGCGCGTTGTTTGATCAGGCTCACCTGCCGCGCAAAGAACAGGCCATTCGCAATATGCTGAAGAAAAACGGTTATTGGCTGCGCTAAACTATATCCAATTTATTAGCGAACGGCTTTCGCTTTCACGACCATTTTGCTGACACCGCGTCCCGGCGCGGCAGCATTTTTAGGAAATCCGACTTTGCGGTCGTTTCCGCATGCAACACCGGTTGCGTGCTGCGCATGCTGTGCCTAACACTTGGCGCGATAATTTTAGGGAGAACAACGATGTCTGAAGCGACATACGGTTTTGACACATTGCAAATTCACGCGGGCGCGCGCCCAGATCCGGCCACAGGTGCACGCCAGACGCCAATTTACCAATCCACAGCTTATGTGTTCCGCGATGCCGAACACGCCGCTGCGCTCTTCAACCTACAAGAAGTGGGCTACATCTACTCCCGCCTGACCAACCCAACCGTGGCTGTTCTGCAAGAGCGCATTGCGACGCTTGAGGGTGGCGTGGGCGCAGTGTGCTGCTCCTCCGGTCACGCGGCACAGATCATGGCGCTGTTCCCACTGATGCAACCGGGCTGCAACGTGGTGGCTTCGTCCCGCTTGTATGGCGGCACCATCACGCAATTCAGCCAGACCATCAAACGCTTTGGCTGGTCCGCGACGTTTGTGGACACAGATGATCTGGATGCCGTGGCGGCGGCGATTGATGAAAACACCCGCGCGGTGTTCTGTGAATCCATCGCCAACCCAGGCGGCTACATCACTGACATCGAAGCGCTGGCCAAAATCAGCGACGCGGCTGGCATTCCGCTGATTGTCGATAACACCTCGGCCACGCCGTACCTGTGTAACCCCATTTCTTTGGGGGCTTCTTTGGTTGTGCATTCCACCACCAAATATCTGACCGGCAACGGCACTGTGACCGGCGGCTGTATTGTCGACAGCGGCAAGTTTGACTGGTCCGCCAGCGACAAGTTTCCATCGTTGAGCCAGCCGGAACCGGCCTACCACGGGTTGCGTTTTCACGAGACCTTTGGCCCGCTGGCCTTCACCTTCCACGGCATCGCCATTGGTCTGCGTGATCTTGGCATGACCATGAACCCACAAGCTGCGCATTACACGCTGATGGGCATTGAGACGCTGTCGTTGCGTATGGAGCGCCATGTGGAGAACGCCAAAACCGTCGCCGGTTGGCTCGAAGGGCATGATCACGTCGACTATGTGACCTACGCTGGTCTGCCCTCCTCACCCTATCATGATCGGGTTGAGCGGATCTGCCCAAAAGGCGCTGGTGGCCTGTTCACTGTGGCGCTCAAAGGGGGCTATGACGCCTGCGTGAAGTTTGTCGACAGTCTGGAGATTTTCTCCCACGTCGCCAACCTAGGTGACACCCGCAGCTTGGTGATCCACTCCGCCTCCACCACCCACCGCCAGTTGACTCCAGAGCAGCAGGAGGCGGCAGGTGCAGGACCAAATGTGGTGCGCATTTCGATTGGCACAGAGACCAGCGCGGACCTAATGGCCGATCTGGATCAGGCGCTGAAGAAGGCTCACAGCTAAGTCGCAAGGCTTTCGAACAAAAGACAACAGACCGCTCCAATCTTGGGATTGGGGCGGTCTTTGTTTACCATTGGGTCACTTTGTGGCCGCAAACCGCCGACAAGCCATCAAATCAGAGCGGCTTTTTCTTCCCCTTCGGCGATAACTTGCTATAAATCCTACAATTCTGGGCAAGGCCACGCTTTGCCAATCACTGCATGCTAGGGCTTGATGCATGACCGCAAATCTTGCGCTTACACTTTCTTTTGAGGGCATTGGCCTTTTGACCCGCGTGCCGGGCGGCTGGCATTTGTTGGGCGAAGTGGGG
This sequence comes from Shimia sagamensis, assembly GCF_900182745.1. Taxonomy (GTDB): domain Bacteria; phylum Pseudomonadota; class Alphaproteobacteria; order Rhodobacterales; family Rhodobacteraceae; genus Shimia; species Shimia sagamensis. The sequence goes on from NZ_FXTY01000002.1 coordinate 473,374, forward strand.
CTGGACAGTCCGGATCTGGCTGCTGATCTGGCGAAGCTGCGCGCACAAGCCGTTGCGGTTGAGGGCGACGATTTTACCACCACGCTGGTTTTGCCCAATGATCAGATCAAATACCTGACCCTGCCGACCGGCCGGATGAGTGAGAAAAAGCGCCGCCAGCAAGCCGAAGACGCGCTGGAGGTTGAAACCCCCTACCGTGCCGATCAGCTGGTGTTTGACATTGCCGTACAGGGCCGCGCACCACAGGTGGCCGCTGTGGCACGTGACACGCTAGATGAGGCAGAAGCCTTCGCCGTGGAACACGCTTTCAACCCGGTTGGGTTCTCTGCGATGCCGTCTGAGGACAGTTTTGCCAGTGCGCCGGATTTTGGCGACACAGCCCGCGCCCGTGCAGCTGGCATCAAGGTCACCGCCGAAAAAACCGCGATTGTGGTTGTAGGCTCCGGACCTCTGCCAAAAGAGTTCCCCGAGCCTGTTGTAGACGTGCCAGCGGCTCCGGTTGAGCCGATTGCAGACACGCCAGAGAAGGTGTCTGGTGCAAAGCCTCTGGCATCTGCGACGAAACTGGAGGCTGGTGAAACCAACGTCACTCAAGACCAACCTTCTGCCCCTGTGCCAAAAGCAGCGACACCGGAACCCAAACCGGAAGCCGCCGCGCCCAAACCAGTGGTTTCCAAGACAGGCGCACCATCAAAAGCGGCCGTCGGCACACAGCCTCCCCCCCCACCGAACACCAAGGCAGCACCCCAATCCACGCCCGACCAAAAGGCCGAGAAACCTGCCGAAGAACCCGCTGCCGCGTTTGCCTCGATCCGTGCTCAGAAAGCACCGGAAGAGACCAAATCCGCTCCTGAGTTAAGCGGTGTCACCCGCAAAGTCTCTGGCACCAACGCACCGAGCATTCCCACGGACTCAGGCGACAACAAAACGCCTCCCTTACGGTTTGATCCAGCCAAGGCGGTTGTGGGACTCAAAACCAGCAAAGACACGGCCCCCTCCGGTACGGACACGGAGGCCGCCACGTTTGCCAGTGCACGCAGCAAAACCAAAGTGGCCGGCCCTGCACCCAAGGCTGGAAAAGGAACAAAACAGGCTGCCCAAAACGCTTCCGACAAAGAGAAACAGAAAGCGGCAATGTTTGGCGCGGGCGCTCAAGAGGTCCGCGGCAAACCAAGGCATCTGGGGCTGATCCTAACCACTTTGCTTTTGGTGTTGATGGCGATTGTCGCGCTGTGGGCGTCTTTTGCCACCGAAGAGGGCTTGGCCGGGCTGTTTGGCGCAGATGAGTCAGAGGCCGTGCGAGTGGCTGACGCACCCGCAGCGGAGTCGGCAGCAGAAGGCGCGGTCATCGCGGCGGCACCAGCACCTGAGACCGATGTTGTCGCCACCGTGGCACCAGCGCCTGAAGTCGCCCCCAGCCTACCACCCGTAGACGCACCGATGGTGGTGACTGTGCCAGACGGCATGACGCCAAGCCCAAACGACGATGCGCAAACGGCCCTGTTGGAACCACTTATTCCCGAAAGCATCACCGACAGTGCCGAAATCGAAGCGATGATGGATGAAGTCAGCGATGGCAATGTCGATCCAGTGAAAGCGGAGGCGCGCTACGCGGTAACTGGCATCTGGCAGCGCGCACCGGAACAGCCCTTGGAATTGGTGTCTGACAGCAGCGACGACATTTACATCGCCTCGGTAGATCGCGACACCATAGGTTTTGACGCCGTGGCCTTGGTTGCGCCTGAAGCACTGGACACCGACACTCCGGCCCGTGCGCAAGTCAGCCCGGTGGCCGCTGACACAACGTTTGATCTGGATGAGCGCGGTTTGGTGGTGGCCACCGCTGACGGCGCACTCAACCCCGAAGGGGTGATGGTTTTTGCCGGGCGCCCGCCTGTGGTGCCTGCCGCCTACCCAAAACGCATCAAGGTGGGTGATGAACCGCACATCAGCGCAGCCGACAACACCCGCCTTGCAACCGTGCGCCCCAAATTGCGCCCTGGCGATTTGTTGGAGCAAAACGAGCGCGCCACCTTTGGCGGTTTGACGCTTGAGGAATTGGCAACCATCCGTCCCAAGCTGCGTCCACAAAACGCCAAGCTGGCGGATGAAAAAGACACGACGCCAACCCAATACGCTGTCAAAGCCTCCCCGCGCCCGCGCCTGAAACCTGCCAATATTGCGCAGCTGGCGGCCCGGGCTGCCCCTGAGAAAGCGACCGCCGCCGCGGTGGCTGTCCCCGCTGCGGCATCTGTGGTGCCGGATATTCCAACCACAGCCTCCGTGGCGCGTCAGGCCACCATCAAAAACGCCATCAACCTCAACAAAGTGAACCTGATTGGCGTTTATGGGACCTCTTCCAACCGCCGGGCTTTGGTGCGTCTGTCCAGCGGCCGTTACAAAAAAGTTCAAGTGGGCGACCGCGTTGACGGCGGCCGTGTGTCCGCCATCAGCGAAGACGAGCTGCACTACACCAAAGGCAAGCGCAACGTTGTCTTGAAAATGCCGAAAGGTTGAGGCCTAGTTTTTGACCACTGGATGCACTTTGCCCTCAAAGACCGTGCCCCAGATCTCAATGTCTTTGATCTCTGCAGTGGGCACCTCATAAGGGTTGTCTTCCAGCACCACAAAATCCGCGCGTTTGCCAGCTCGGATCGAGCCCAAATCCTGTTCGCGTTTCATAACCCACGCCGCGTCGATGGTGATCGCGCGCATAGCTTCGTGCACGGTCAACGCTTCGATCTGGGCATTCTGCAACCCATTAATTGTGGTGCGATTGACTGCGGCGTCCGCCAGCACCAACGGGCTTAATGGCGCCATAGGATTGTCCGAGTGCAACGCCACGGTCACGTTCTGGCGCCGTGCAGCGCCTAAAGGCACCATGTAACGGGCAATATCCTCGCCCAGCCAGTTCTGCGCATAGGCGTCCGCCAGAATGTACTGGTAATAAGGGTTGGCCGACACCGCCATGCCAAGCGCGCCCATCTGGCGCAGCTGCTCTTCATGGGCAAAGGCAAAGTGCTCAAGTGTTGTCCGGTGATCAAAGCGCGGCGTTTCCGCCTGTGCCCGCTGCACAATCCCAATCAGAGCTTCCGCAGATTTATCACCATTGGTGTGGGCGTGGATTTGGAATCCTTGGTTCCAGAAAAACCGCGCCCATTTCTCGGTCTCACTTAGTGGCGCCATCCAGATGCCTTCGTGGCCGTCTTTGTAGCCGGGAAAACCGTATTGCGAGAGCCCGGAGAAAATCGCACCGTCCATCATGATCTTGAAGTGGTTCTTAACTGCAACCAAATCCGTATTGCCTTCACGCCAGCTTTCGATCTCAGCCAGGGCCTCGTCCGGAGTCTTTTTACGTGCCAGAAAATCTGTGATCAGCGGTGTCAGCACCAGCCGAGTCGGCGGTTGCACCCGGTCTGCGGTGCCACGGATCAGAGCAATTTCCCCAACAGGGTCGCCAAAAACCCCGGTGCCCATATCCAGTGCAGTTGTCACCCCCGCTTGGTGTAGCATCTCATAGAAATTCTCCATGCCTTTGCCAAAGCGATCCGGCGCAAACAAAAACGGCATTTTTGATACCAGAACCTTAGCGCCGTTTTCCCAGAAATGCCCGTCCTCCCAATTGGCTTGGTCGGGATAAACCTGAGCATCAACCTCAGTCACTCCTAGCAGATCAAAGGCTGCATCGTTGCCGATCACTTCGTGAAAGCTGCGATGCCAGGCCATCACAGGCGTGTCAGGGAACAATTCATTGAGCACTGCCCGCGTCACATCTCCGTGCCACAGCTGGTGGTAGCCCCAGGCGATAAAGGGCACTGTCTCGTCGTGCTCGGACGCCTCATGCGCGGCGACCAGTTCCTTCAGGCTGGCAATGTAGTCGTCATGGGTTTTCGCGCCCGGGAAGTCACCCGTTGGCAGATGCCAGTCGTCCGGAGCTAAAAATGGAAACTGCGTCAGAACCGCCGGCAAGGAGGGGTGGATGTGGGGGTCGATGAAGCCAGGCATCAGCACTTTGTCGGCAAATTGGGTGTCGATCACAGTACCTTGAGTCTCAACGTAGTCCTTCAACGTCTCAAGACTGCCGACTGAAACAATACGCCCGTCCATCACGGCCACCGCCGAGGCCTCCGGTATGTTGGTTTCCATCGTAATAATTTTTTGGGCCGTATAGACCGTAATGTCGGCTGCAAATGAAGCCGTCGAAACAAGCAGCGCACCCATAGCGCCAAGGGTAAATTTCAACATGGAACCACTCTTCTGAAAAAAGACTTCTGTAATCAGCTTAGAAGTGTAGTCGAACTAAACAATACGCTTTTGACAAATAAAAAGCGCCGCCCACCGTATAAATGGACGACGCTTCCCTCGCTCCAACCTAGGTCGGAAGGTTGTTTTTTGGCAGATTATTCGGCGGCTTCAATTTCACCGCTTTCGATTTGCTCGCGTTCGATGCTTTCAAACAGCGCTTTGAAATTGCCTTCGCCAAAGCCATCGTCACCCTTGCGCTGGATAAACTCAAAGAAGATGGGGCCAATCACGGTTTTGGAGAAAATTTGCAGCAGGATTTTGGTCTCGCCACCATCGTCCACACCTTCGCCGTCAATCAGGATGCCGTGTTTCTGCATCCGGTCAAGCGGCTCGTCATGACCCACAACCCGATCTTTTGAAAGCTCGTAATAAGCTGTATTTGGACCAGGCATGAACTTGATGCCCTTGTCCGCAATCGCATCTGTGGAGCCGTAGATGTCATCGGTGCCCACAGCGATATGCTGGATGCCCTCGCCGTTGTACTTTTTAAGGTACGCAACAATCTGACCGGTTTCGCCGCGATCTTCGTTGATCGGGATGCGGATTTTGCCGCAAGGCGAAGTCAGCGCGCGGGACCGAAGACCGGTGAACTTGCCTTCGATATCAAAGAAGCGGATTTCACGGAAATTGAACAGGTCGCCGTAGAACTTGAACCACTTGTCCATGTTGCCTGTGAACACGTTGTGGGTCAGGTGGTCGAGGTAGTAGAAGCCGTCACCTTCGGGCTTAGACGTTACGATCCAGTCAAATTCTTCGTTAAATGGCGAGGTGTCAAAATACTGGTCAGTGAAGTAAATCAATGAACCGCCAATACCTCTGATCGCGGGCCAGTTCAGCGTCTTGTCGTCCGCGTCATAGGCCTCTGCACCTTTGGACACCGCATGTTCATACGCCTTCTGTGCATCAACAACACGCCAGCCCATGGACGGTGCGCAAGGACCGTGCTCTTCAACAAACCGCAGGCCAAAGCTGCCTGGTTCATTGTTGAGAATGTAGGTGACATCACCCTGCTGCCACAGCTCAATGGCTTTGGACTTGTGGTTGGCGACATGCACGTAGCCCATTTTGACAAAGAGATCGCGCAGCTCCTGCGGCTCAGGATGGGCAAATTCAACAAACTCAAAGCCGTCGGTGCCTGCAGGGTTAAAATCAGAAATTTCTGCGCGTGGCGCATCATGTGGGAAAGGACCCATGTCGCGTCTCCTTTTGGGGAATTTTGGATTAGTGATGTTCGCTGAGGCAAGATTACGCCGCCAATCATGCGGAAACGCCGCGAACTGACGTGCAATCTGATAAAAATCCGCGTAGTCTACGCACAAAGTTTACATTTCACGCGAAAGATACGCACATGCTAGATACCATCGACATGCGCCTGCTCTCCGCGCTGCAAAAAAACGCGCATCTCACCGCATTGGAATTGGGGGAGATCCTCAACCTATCACCCAGCCAGGCGGGGCGGCGGCGGCAACGACTGGAAGCAGAAGGCTATATTGAAGGCTACAACGCCCGGTTAAGCCCGCAAAAGCTGGGCCTGTCGGTGCAAGCGTTCATTCAGGTGCAACTGGGCACACACGGACCGGAAAACTCGCAAAGCTTTGCCACGTTGATCAGCACCCGCGCCGAAATTGTCAGCGCATGGACATTGACCGGTGATGCAGACTATTTGCTGCGGGCCTATTGTGAGGATCTCAATGCGCTGAACCGCTTGATTCATGAGGTTTTGCTCCCACATGCCGCCGTAAGCCGTGTGCAAAGTCAGATTGTCATGGACCAACTCAAACGAGACGCCCCGCTGCCGACCTGAGCGCCGCGACAGAATAGGACACAGGACGTATGGAAGACGCCCTTTATACTGCCACCATTTTCTTGATCACGGCAGTGATCGCCGTGCCGATTTCGTCCCGCCTCGGGTTGGGCTCAGTGCTGGGCTACTTGGCGGCGGGTATTATTATCGGGCCGGTGTTGGGGCTGGTTGGCACGCATGAGGCAGATGAGCTTCTGCACTACGCCGAGTTTGGCGTGGTAATGATGCTGTTTATCATTGGTCTGGAACTGGACCCCCGCGCGCTTTGGGCGATGAAGGATAAGCTGGTTGGGCTGGGGGGACTGCAGATTGGCCTGACCACAGGCGCGGTGGCCACGGCCGCCTTGTTTCTGGGCATCCCGCTGAACATGGCGATTGCAACCGGTCTGATATTCTCTCTGAGTTCGACCGCTATCGTCTTGCAAACCTTGACAGAAAAGGGCCTGATGCAGACCAGCGGCGGGCGATCTACCTTTTCTGTTCTGCTGTCACAGGACATCGCAGTGATCCCGATGTTGGCACTGTTGCCGCTTCTGGCAATCTCCGGAACCCTGGAAATTGCCCAAGACGGATCAATTGTAGATGACATCACAGAGGCTTCGCACCAATTGTCGCTCGTGGATGGTCTGCCAGCTTGGGGCGTCACCTTGGTGACCCTAGGCGCGGTGGGGGCAATTGTATTTGGTGGTCTGTTTTTGATGCGGCCTGTTTTCCGCTTTATTCACGCCGCCCATCTGCCGGAAATGTACACCGCGTTGGCGCTGCTGATTGTGGTCGGCATTGCGCTGCTGATGGAATTGGTAGGACTGTCCCCTGCCCTCGGCACCTTCCTTGCGGGTGTGCTTTTGGCAAACTCGGAGTTCCGCCACGAGCTGGAGAGTGACATCGCCCCCTTCAAAGGGCTGCTGTTGGGGCTGTTTTTCATCACCGTGGGCGCCCAGATCAATTTCCATGTCTTTGCCCGTGCTCCGGGCCAGATTATTGGGTTCACTCTTGGCCTCATTGCCATCAAGGCAGCTGTACTGTTTGTCATCGGACGGGCCTTTGGCCTGCGCCGCCGCAATCTGTGGCTTTTCACGCTGGGCTTAGCCCAGGCAGGTGAATTTGGCTTTGTGCTGATCACCTTTTCCGAGCAGCAACATGTGTTGCCCGCCTGGGCGGCCGAAAAGTACCTGTTGGTGGTCGCCCTTACCATGCTGATCACGCCGCTGCTGTTCATTTTGCATGACGTTCTGTCCAAGCATTTTGGCGACCACCACGATGGCGATCAGGCACACGAACCGGATCAAGTCGACGAGACCGGCCCCGTCATCATTGCGGGCATTGGGCGATTTGGGCAGATCGTGAACCGTCTGGTGCGTTCCTCGGGCTATCAAACCGTGGTTCTTGATAACGACATGAAAGCCATCGAGAACATGCGCAGCTTTGGCGTGAAAGGCTTCTTTGGCGACCCAACCCGCCCTGAAATCTTACATGCCGCTGGCCTGCGCGAGGCGCGGGTCCTGGTGGTGGCTTTGGACAATATGGAGGCCTCGGTCAAACTTGTGGCCTTTGCACGGCGCGAACGGCCCGACCTGCATATCATCGCCCGCGCGCGGGACCGCGGTAACGTGTATCGACTATATAAAGCAGGTGCGGACGACATTGTGCGGGAGATGTTTGACAGCTCGCTGCGGGCCGGACGTTATGTTTTGGAAAATATCGGCCTCAGCGAGTATGAGGCGGCGCATGCGGAACAGGCGTTTTATAAACACGACCGCTTTGCCATGCAGGAGTTGGCGCAGCTCTGGAGCGAGGACGTTCCTCTGTCCAAAAATGAGGCGTATAAAAAACGCGCACGGTCACTGGAGAAAGAGCTTCAGGATGTGTTGCTCGCCCAACTCGACAGCGACCCAGAGGAGCGCGCCTAAACGCGCTCCAAACCGTCGAGCCTAGCTGCCCGACACACCAGCTTCGGCAAAGGTGGCCATGCCCGAATGGCAAGCCACAGCCGCCTTCAGAATGCTGATCGCCACCGCCGCGCCAGAGCCTTCCCCCAACCGCATGTTGAGGCTCAAAATCGGCTCTTTCCCAAGCTGCGCCAAAAGCGCCGGGTGTGCGCTCTCTGCGCTCACATGGCCTGCGATCATGTGATCCAGCGCATCGTCGACCTCTTCGCCAATCGTTGCGGCTGCGGCCGTCGCAATAAAGCCATCCAGGATCACCGGAATGCGCAGCACGCGCGCCCGTGCCATTGCACCAACCATGCCGGCCAACTCACGCCCGCCAAGGCAGCGCAGCGCTTCCAGTCCTTTGGGCGTGTTGTTCGCCGCCACACCTTCACGCACCACGCGCGCTTTGGTGGCCAATCCGGCCTCATCCACACCAGTGCCACGGCCAACCCACTCTTCCGCCTCTCCGGCATAAAGCGCATGTGCAATCGCCGCCGCGCTGGTGGTGTTGCCAATGCCCATTTCGCCCACAACCAAAAGGTCGGTGGAGTCTTTGACCGCAGTCCAGCCTGACAGCAGCGCCGCCACAACCTCAGCCTCGGTCATCGCCGGGCCTTGGGTGAAATCCGCAGTCGGCGTATCCAGATCCAACGCAATCACATCCAAATCGGCACCAGCCGCTTTGCTTAGCTGGTTGATTGCCGCCCCACCGTGCTGAAAATTCAGCACCATCTGTTCGGTCACTTCCGTAGGGAAAGCTGACACGCCTTGCGCGGTCACACCGTGGTTGCCCGCGAAGATAATCACTTGGGGTGCCTCAATGCTGGGGCGAGGATTGCCACGCCACCCAGCATACCAGATCGCCATGTCTTCCAGTCGGCCCAAGGCGCCCGGCGGCTTGGTCAGCTGGCCATTGCGCTCTTCGGCTCCGTCCAGCGCTTTCTGATCCACACCGGGTGCAGCCGCCAAAAGTGTTTTAAACTCTGCCAAAGTGGTGAATTCTGCGGACATTGGCCGGGCTCCTGTTGAATTTTTAACGTTAGCGCTGTTTACCTCATATCCAGCCCCCGGCAAGTGAGGAAAAAGACGCAGGTATGGCCAGTTCCGACACGTCACCGTTTCGCCCCCGCGACATCAACACCGCTTTGGCGCTTTTGACACGTCTGCCGGTGAAAGCAGACTTTTCACGCGGCGCACGTGCGGCCTGGGCCTACAGCATTGCGGGTGCCGCTCTGGCCCTGCTCGCCGCCCTGCCAACAGCGGCCTTGCTCTTTATCGGTCTACCCCCCGTATTGGCAGCTTTGGTCTGGCTCACCGCCATGGTGGTGATGAGTGGTGCGATGCACGAAGACGGGTTGGCCGACACGGCGGATGGGTTCTGGGGCGGCTGGGACAAGGCGCGGCGCTTAGAGATCATGCGCGATAGCCACATTGGTGCCTATGGCGTGATTGCGCTGTGTTTATCGATTGCCGCGCGCTGGGGCGCCATTGCGATCTTGCTGGAAGCAGACGTCTGGATGTTTGGATTACTGGCCGTGGCCATGCTGTCACGTGCCAACATGACGTTGGTGATGGCCGCCCTGCCGCATGCCCGCAGCGATGGCTTAAGCCATTCGCAAGGCCGTGCGCCACGCACCGGCGCGCTCACAGGTTTTGCGTTGGCGGGTGTGACCGCCTTTGGATGTGTGGGTGTACCGGGGGTGATCCTCACCGGCGTGGCCTTTGTGATGGCAGCGCTGTGCTCCGCCACGGCCCGGGTGAAAATTGGCGGTCAGACTGGCGACGTCTTAGGGGCGACGCAGCAGATCACCGAGATCACACTGCTGTTCACCCTGGTGATACTGGCGCACTACTTCTAGGCACCATCGGTCTCGATACAGATTGTTGCGCCACAATGTTTGCAATGCACCGCGTCCGGATCGTGGCGCAGCAAACCGCAACTCTCACATTTGTGACGCACTTTCTGCGGCCTGATGATCGCCTGTGCCAACTGCACAAACAGCGCCACCCCCCCCACCATAATGCAGATGGAAAACAACTTCCCGCCCGGACTGTTCAAGGTGATGTCGCCGTAGCCGGTGGTCGTCAAGGTCGCCACGGTGAAGTACATCGCGTCAATAAAAGGCGTGGCCGTGGCTTCTCTATCGATGAAAAACACCAAAGACGAAGCCGACGTGACCATGACAAACACAAACAGATTGATGGTCGCAATCACCGCGTCCTCGTGGGTGCGGAACCAGCGGCTGTCGCGGCGCAGATCATACAGCAAGTGGTAGGAGTGGATCAGGCGCAGCCCACGCAACACCCGCAAAAACGCCAAATCGCCAGAGAGCCAAGGGTCGATGAACAGCGACCCAATCACCACCACATCGGCAATCGTGTAGATACGTGTGAGGAAAAATCGGCGATCCTCCGCCACCCACCAACGCGCCACCAAATCAAGGCAGATGATCACCCCAGTGACACGGCTGGCGAGGATCAATCCTGGTCCATAAGGCACATGCGCGGTGGCGATGAAGAACAGGATAGTGACAAAATCAAAGATGATCAGCGCATAACGAAATTTCACCGCGTCTGGCGTGTGCGCCGTGTAGAGCCGCTCAACTGTCGCTTTGAGTTTTTCCATGCATCTGCCTCCCTTACCGGCAGTAAACGCCAACAAAGCTTTTCAGGCAACTGTTTGATAGGCCACAAAAAAGGGACCGCACCTTTCGGTACGATCCCTTCTAGAAACATGCAAAACGATTAGGCTGCGGCAGGTGCGCGTGAGACCAGAACGTCGTCGACTTTTTTGGCGGCAGCAGCTTCGTCGCCATCAGCCACAGCAGCCACTTCGCGGGTCAAACGCTCCAGCGCGGCTTCGTAAAGCTGACGCTCAGAGTAGCTCTGCTCGCGCTGATCATCGGTGCGGTGCAGATCACGCACAACTTCGGCAATGGCAATCAGATCACCAGAGTTGATCTTCTGCTCATACTCCTGCGCACGGCGGGACCACATGGCGCGCTTGACCTTAGCTTTGCCCTTTAGGGTTCGCATCGCCTGTTCAATCACGTCCGGGCTGCTCAAACCACGCATGCCAATCTCGGTGGCTTTGTTGGTTGGCACCCGCAGGGTCATCTTGTCTTTTTCAAACGAGATCACAAAAAGCTCCAGCTGCATGCCTGCAACTTCCTGCTCTTCGATGGAAATGATCTGCCCCACGCCATGTGCCGGATAGACAACAAATTCGTTCGGGCTGAACTCGTTTTTCTTGGATTTGCTCATGCAGTACTTCCTTTGTGAGCCCCCATCATGCCAGACGACAAATTTTCGCTCGGGAAAGGATGTTTCCCGATGCGAAATGTCCTCTGGTAGAAAAAGCCACCCTCAGCAAATGCGGGGATGGCTCTCAGGCAGTTATGTCCTCTGTGACAACAATATAACACAAAAACCGCCCCCTTTAAAGCGCAGGAGGCCTCAAAAGGTATTTTGTGTTCAGTTTTCAGTCCCTTAAGACTGAAATGTACAGCTTGGACAGCAGTCATGTCCCATTTTCAGGCCGAATCAGCCTGTGCAGAGAGCTTAGCCGCCTTCGCCTGGTGCTTCGGAGAAATATTTCTCCATTTTGCCACTTTCGCCATCCCGCTCTTCGGCTTCGGGCAATTGGTCTTTCTTGGTGATGATGACCGGCCACAGCTCGGAATACTTCCGGTTAAACTCGACCCACTTCTCCATATCCGGCTCGGTGTCCGGACGGATCGCATCCGCAGGGCATTCCGGCTCACAGACACCGCAGTCGATGCACTCATCAGGATGGATCACTAGGAAGTTTTCGCCTTCATAGAAACAGTCCACCGGGCAGACTTCGACACAGTCGGTGTATTTGCAGGCGACGCAGTTTTCAGTAACGACGTAGGTCATGGCTCAGGTCTTTCACATCAGCTTTGACGAACTGCCTAAAACAGAGCGGCTTAATCTTCAAGCCGCGAAGACTTCATAAGATCGAGATTGCGGCGATCCCGCTTGGTTGGACGCCCTTTTCCGTCAGAGCCGGGACTCTTGGGAACAGGTTTCTCCTCAGGCGTCAAATCGTCATATAATGTTTGGGCTTCAGGCGCTGGACCGCGTCGTTCCCCAAGGGCGGTCACTTTGATCACCCGCACACGCTTGGCCTGAGGAAACGTCAAAACGTCACCAATTGTCACACCGTGACTGGCTTTGGCAATCTTTTGTCCATTTACCCGAAGATGTCCGCCGGTGATGACTTTGGCCGACAGGCCACGGGTCTTAAAGAACCGTGCCTGCCAAAGCCATTTGTCAGCCCGAAGTTTGGGCGACGGAGTGTTGGAAGACAGAGCGCTCACGCGCTCAGCCTTTGTCTTTCAGCCCCATGAGTGCCGCAGCAAAGGGGTTGTCCGGGTCAATCGCCTTCTCCTTTTTCGGAGGACGGGCCTGGAATTGTTTTGGACCGTTGTCGCGACGTGGGCCTTTGCCTTTTGGCTTGCCACCCTTGCCGCGCGGCTTGTCGCCTTGACGGTCATTACGGCCTTGGCCGCCATGAGCTTGGCCTTGACCACCACCCCGACGCTGTTGGTTACGATTGCCACCCTGACGGCCGGACCAGGTGAAGGTGTAGAACACTTCCACTTCAGGTTCCGCAGCAGCTTCAGTGGCTGGTGCAACCTCGGCCAATGCCTCTTCAACAGGGGTGTCTTCAACAGGCGCTTCTTCGGCGGGTGCTTCTGGTGCTGCTTCCGCTTCAGGGGCTGCTTCTTCTGACGCAGCCGTGTCTGTCGACTCAGCCTCAGCAGGCGCTTCCGCAGCTGCCGATTCTTCCGCCGGGGTCGCCTCAGGCGCGGCTTTCACCTTCGCCCGCTCAGCTTTGACCGCTGCATAGCCGAGGCCCTGCATCAGATCAGCAAACTGCTCCAGCGTCATGCCGGTGATCGAAAGCATGTCCGCTTTGGCCTCAAAGCCACCACGGCTGTCTTCGGCGCGCAGCATATCGGCCAGACGTTCCAGCATATCGATACGGATCGCGCGCTCACCCGCAGCCCGGTAGCCTGACATGGCGTAGTAACCACGAGGGGCTTCCTTGATGGTTGGCACAGTCACCAGACCGGGAGGCGGCGATTCAGGGAAGTCCTGCAAGCCTTGCGCCAAGGACCACAACACCAAACGCAAGCGGGTTGGCGCGGGTTTCAGCAGCAGAGGCATAAAGATGGTGAACTGACCAAATCGGATGCCGTGCTTGCGCAGGGAGCCTCGGGCGTCCTGATCCAGCTCTTTCACTTCGGTGGCCACATCGCCACGCGGAATGATGCCAAGGTTTTCAACCATGCGGAACGCAAAGCCACGGGCAAGACCGTTCAGCTCTTCATCTTTGCTCAGGTTCAACAGTGGCTCAAACAAAGCTGCAATCTTGCGGTCGATAAAGTGCTGAAGGCGGCGTGCCACCTTCTGCGACACTTCTTCGCCAGCCTCTTCGTCGACAAAGACATCGATCATTGGCTTGAGAGGCTCGGCCCCGGCAACCAATTTACCCACCGCGTACTCGCCCCACATGAGGCCGCCCTGTTCGGTAAAGTCGATTTCCGTATCCGGCGCGTTGTAAAACCGATCCGCGCGCAAATGGAACTGCGGCGCCAACGCCTGCAAGCTCGCTGCCTTCAGCGTCTTGGCTTCCTGTCCGCTGGCTTCTTTGTCCGCACTAAAACGGAACCCTTCAAGACGACCGACGAATTCACCTTCGACGGTCACCTCACCTTTATCATTCACTTCGGCCAAAAGGGCCTCCTTCTGTTTGAGCCGGCGCATCAAAACCGATGTGCGCCGATCCACAAATCTTTGAGTTAGACGCTCATGCAAAGCATCTGATAGGCGATCTTCTACCGCGCGGGTTTCCCCACGCCAATGGTTTTCGTCACTAACCCAGTTTTTACGTTGTGCGACATATGTCCACGTGCGGATAAACGCCAGACGTTTCGACAATGTGTCAATGTCGCCATCCGCCCGATCCAGCCGCTTCACCTGCCGTGCCAGCCAATCATCCGGCACACGCCCACCTTGATGCAAGTACCCAAAGATGTTTTCGATCAGCTGGGCGTGTTCCGCGTGGCTGATGCCCCGGAAATCCGGAATGCGACACACATCCCACAGCAGCTTCACAGACGCGCCATCACTGGCCCGCGCGGCAACTTCCGCTTCATTGGCCACGGTTTTTAACGCCCGCAGATCGTCGGCCTCCCGCGCTTTCATCAGCAGCGCGTCCTCTGAGCCCACCTCAAGCGAGCGGATCAAGGCATCGACAGTGCCAAACTGCAGCGCTGGATTACGCCAGTTCAATTTACGCACCGGCGTAAAGCGGTGCTCCATGATCGCCTCCGCCACACCTTCATCCATCGGCGGCGCTTCGCCGGTCACACCAAAAGTGCCATGGCTCATGCCGCGCCCGGCCCGCCCAGCAATCTGTGCCAACTCGTTGGGCGCCAAAGGCCGCATGCGCCGCCCGTCAAACTTGGTGGTTGAAGCAAACGCAACGTGATCAATGTCGAGATTGAGCCCCATACCAATGGCGTCTGTCGCCACAAGGTAATCCACGTCGCCGTTCTGATAGAGCTCCACCTGCGCATTGCGGGTGCGCGGGCTCAGCGCCCCCATCACCACCGCCGCGCCGCCTTTTTGACGGCGGATCAACTCGGCAATGGCATAAACGTTGTCCACCGAGAACCCAACAATCGCAGAGCGCGGCTGCATACGGCTGATCTTGCGACTGCCAGAGTAGCTCAGCGTCGACATGCGCTCGCGCCGCATAAACTGCGCCTCTGGCACCAGTTCCGCGATGGTACTCCGCATGGTGTCACTGCCCAAAAACAATGTCTCATGTGTGCCGCGCATCCGCAAAAGCCGGTCGGTGAATACATGGCCGCGCTCGGGGTCGGCACAGAGCTGAATTTCGTCAATTGCGACAAAATCCGTGCCCAGCCCCTCGGGCATGGCTTCAACCGTCGCCACCCAATATTGCGCGCGAGGTGGCACAATGCGCTCTTCACCGGTAACCAGGGCCACAACAGAGGGTCCACGCGCCGCCACAATGCGATCATAAACCTCACGCGCCAAAAGCCGCAGCGGCAGGCCAATCACCCCGGAGCGATAGCCCAGCATCCGTTCGATGGCATAATGCGTTTTGCCTGTGTTGGTGGGGCCCAACACTGCCGTGATCTGCCGATAGTCGGCCATCTGTTCGCCCCGCCTGGCTAAAAGTTATGGCTCAGAGATCCTGCCCGCGCACCAATGGCGCGAGTCGCTCCAAAGCTTCTGTTAGGCCTGCCTGATGGGGATGTATAGCCTGCACCTGCTGATAGGCTTCATAGGCGTCTTTGGGCTTGCCAATTTCGTCCAGCATGATGGCCAAGCCCATGACCGCATCAAAATGTCTCGGGTTCAGTGCGATCACCTGCTCCAGATCACTCAAAGCCGGTCCATACAGGTCCAATGCATAATAGGCCCGTGCGCGCTCCGCCCAACCCTGGGCAAACTCCGGCGCGTGATCCACCAGCGCCGTGGCGTGCTCCACCGCAGCCTCCATCTCAGAGACCTCGATGGCTTTGCGCGTGCGCCGCAGCAGGAAGTCCGCAGAGGCAGACCCAGAGGCATCCCATAGGTGACGAATTTGCCCGGCCAATTGTTCAGCCCGCGCGGCATCCGCCACCGCCAGCTCCGCCATCATGCGCGACAATTCGCTGTCCGCCACAATCTCAGCCGCGTCGTTTTGCTGAGAAATCGCAACTGATGGTTGAAATGCCGTGACACACAGCACAAATGCCGCAACGGTAGGTTTGAGAAGATGTCGTAAGTTGACCATAACGTAAATCAATGTAGCCCGTGTGCGTGTGATTCCCAACATGTGCACAAGAATTTGAAGGATCAAGCAGATGAGCGATATCATTTCCGCCGCAGTGGCAGCCCTGACCGAGAAACTTGGCGGCGAAGCCTTTGATGGCTCTGCCAAATTTGCCATCGAAGGCGAAGGCGCAATCATCATCGACGCAGACGGCGTCCGCGCTGGCGACGACGAAACCGACGTGACCATGACCGCAGACGCAGACACCTTTCAGTCGATTCTCGACGGTGAGTTGAATCCAACTGCGGCGTTTATGTCTGGCAAACTGGCAATTGACGGTGACATGGGCGCGGCGATGAAGCTCGGCGGCGTGCTGGCCTGATGACCTTGCAGCGCGCGCCTTTTTATCACGACGTTGCCGAAGGCCCAGAGGCACAGGCTTACTGGGTTACGGCGGATGACGGGGTGCGCCTGCGTTTTGCCCATTGGCCTTTAAAAAACGCCAAAGGCCCGGCTAAGGGGACCGTGTTGCTGTTTCCTGGCCGCACGGAATATGTGGAAAAATATGGCCGCGCTGCCGCAGATTTTGCGGCGCGCGGTTACGCCATGATTGCCATCGATTGGCGCGGCCAAGGGTTGGCAGATCGCATGGTAGAGCCCCGCTACGTGGGCTATGTTGAAGCTTTTTCTGACTTCCAACGCGATGTAGCGGCTGTCCTGACAGCACTTGGCACGTTGGACCTTCCGCAACCCTGGCACTTGCTTGGCCACTCCATGGGCGGCTGCATCGGCCTGCGCGCCCTGAACGAAGGTCTGCCGGTCAAAACCGCGTCTTTCTCCGCCCCAATGTGGGGCATTGGCCTTGCTCCGCACCTGCGCGCCGCCGCCTGGACAATTGGCGCATTGAGCAAACCACTCGGGTTCGGTGGGCGACTGTCTCCCATGACCTCTCCAGTGACCTTGGTGTTGGATCAACCGTTTGACGACAACACGCTGACCAAAGACCCGGACATGTACGCCTATATGCAGCGCCAAATGACCGAACAGCCTGACTTGGCTCTGGCTGGCCCTGCAATCAACTGGGTTTACGAAGCTTTGAAAGAATGCCGAGACCTACGCGCCCTGCCTTCACCAAACATCCCCTGCCTGACCTTCCTCGGCAGCGACGAACGCATTGTGCACACCGGCGCAGTCCATGACCGGATGGCGCGCTGGCAAAATGGCACCTTGGACCTCATTGATGCTGGCGAACATGAAGTGATGATGGAGGTGCCAAAGACCCGCACCCACATCTTTGACGCCTGTGCCGCGTTTTATAACAGCCACAACACCTGACATTCATTTTCCTGAAATACCCTGGGGTGTCTGAGGGGCTGGCCCCTCAGAACCATCTGGTTACTCAAACTCACCCGTCGCGCATCACGCGTTGACGCTGCTTGCCCAAGCCTTCGATGCTCAACTCCATCACATCCCCCGCCTGCAAGTAACGCGGCGGCTTGAAGCCCATTCCGACACCAGGCGGTGTGCCGGTGGCAATCACATCACCCGGATGCAGGGTCATCATCTGGCTCAGATATGAAATGATCTCTGCCACACCAAACACCATCGACGCCGTATTGCCAGTCTGCACCCGCGCGCCATTCACATCCAGCGTCAATGCGAGATCCTGCACATCCCCCACCTCATCCAGCGTCACCAGCCACGGCCCCAGAGGCCCAAAACTGTCGCAGCTTTTGCCTTTGGTCCACTGCCCGCCACGCTCGATCTGCAGGCTACGCTCGGACACGTCATTGGCAATGGTGTAACCCGCCACATGGCTAAGAGCGTCTTCCTTGGAGACATATTTGGCCGCCTTGCCAATCACCACGGCCAACTCCACCTCCCAGTCGCCTTTCTCGGACCCGCGCGGCAGGATCACCGGGTCATCCGGGCCGACAATGGCGCTGGTGGCTTTCATAAACAGAATGGGCTCTTTGGGAATGTCCATGCCCGCCTCTTCGGCGTGGTCAGAATAGTTCAGTCCAATACACAGGTATTTGCCCACTTGCCCGACCGGTGCGCCCAACCGCAGGTCGCCTTCCGCCAGAGGCAGGCTTTCCGGATCCACCTCCGGCAAGTCCGCCAGCACGTCTCCGGCCAAATCCGTCACCACGCTGGACAAATCCCGCACCTGACCTGCCTTATCCAAAACGCCGGGCTTTTCCGCACCGCGCTCGCCATACCGCACAAACCGCATCTGATCCTCCGTCTTTGACTTGCCGCCATGCTCCCGCGCAGGCACAGGAAGTGCAACCCCCTCTTGAACCTCCACCCCGCCTCTGCCTATCTGATCTGCAACAGATTTCTGAACAAAGGCCGCTTCCATGCTGAACCTTCCCTTCCCCGCCACTGATCTACTACGCGACGCCAACGCCTCTTCCGGTGCCAACGCCTTTGGCGACCTGCCAGAGTGGGACCTGAGCGATCTCTATACCGGCGACGATGCACCTGAACTGAAAGCCGACCTGGAATGGCTCGAAGGCGAATGTGCCGCCTTTGCAAACGATTACGAGGGAAAACTGGCGAATCTGTCTGCCGCCGACCTGCTGAGATGCGTACAGCGCAATGAGAAAATCTCTCAGGTGTCCGGCCGCATCATGTCTTACGCCGGTCTACGCTACTACCAGCTCACCACCGACGCCGAACGCGCGCAGTTCATGGCGAATATGCAGGAGAAACTGACCAATTTCTCCACGCCACTGGTGTTCTTCACACTGGAACTCAACCGCCTCGAAGATGACAAACTGACCGCAGCCTTTGCAGAAAACATCGATCTGGCCCGCTACGAGCCAGTCTTCCGCCGCATTCGCGCAATGAAACCACACCAGCTGTCGGATGAGCTGGAGAAGTTCCTGCACGATCTTGGCGTGGTTGGCGATGCGTGGGAGCGCCTGTTTGACGAGACCATCGCGGGACTGACTTTTGACATTGAAGGCGAAGAGCTCAACATCGAAGGCACGCTCAACTTCCTGACCGATCCGGACCGCGCCAAACGCGAAACGGCCGCGCGCGAAGTGGCGCGGGTGCTGGGCGAAAACGTGAAGATCTTCTCCCGCGTGCACAACACTGCCGCCAAAGAAAAAGAAGTGGTTGATCGCTGGCGCAACATGCCGACCGCGCAAACCGGCCGTCACCTGTCCAACGATGTGGAACCCGAGGTGGTCGAGGCATTACGCGACGCCGTGGTTGCCGCCTACCCAAAGCTCAGCCACCGCTACTACGAGCTGAAACGCAAATGGCTTGGCCTGGACGTGATGCAGGTCTGGGACCGCAACGCGCCGCTGCCGATGGAAGATCCCACCACTGTGGATTGGGACACCGCCCAGAAAACCGTGATGGACGCCTACACCGCCTTTGATCCACGTATGGGCGAGTTGGCAGAGCCGTTCTTTAGCAAAGGCTGGATCGACGCGGGCGTGAAACCCGGCAAGGCCCCCGGCGCTTTTGCCCACCCCACTGTGACCAACGTGCACCCCTATGTGATGCTAAATTACCTTGGCAAACCACGCGATGTGATGACCTTGGCGCATGAGTTGGGCCACGGCGTGCACCAGGTGCTGGCCGCAGACCAAGGCGAGATGCTGTCCTCCACCCCGCTCACGCTGGCGGAAACCGCGTCTGTGTTTGGCGAAATGCTGACCTTCCGCGCGATGCTGGACAAAGCCGAAACTCAGGAGCAGCGCAAAATCCTGCTGGCGGGCAAGGTTGAGGACATGATCAACACCGTGGTGCGCCAGATCGCCTTCTACGATTTTGAGTGCAAACTGCATGCCGCCCGCCGTGAAAGCGAGCTGACCCCAGAAGACATCAACGCGTTGTGGATGTCGGTGCAGGCCGAAAGCCTTGGCGACGCCTTTGAGTATATGGATGGCTATGAAACCTTCTGGGCCTACATCCCGCACTTCGTACATTCGCCGTTCTACGTCTACGCCTATGCCTTTGGCGACGGCCTCGTAAATGCGCTCTATGCCGTTTACGCCGAGGGCGACGAAGGCTTTGAGGACAAATACTTCGAAATGCTCAAGGCGGGTGGTTCCAAGCACCACTCCGAACTGCTGGCACCGTTTGGTCTGGATGCCTCTGATCCGAAGTTCTGGGACAAAGGCCTGAGCATGATTTCGTCGATGATCGACGAGCTTGAGGCGATGGAATAACGCCTCAAGCCGTATTGCGAATGATGAAGGGCCGGAGCAAATTCTCCGGTCCTTTTTTCTTAGGCAGCCGCCGCAGCTTTGCCCCAGCTTTTGATATGCTCCACAACGGTGGACAGGGTGACATCAAAGGTCTCTTCAACCTTCTGCGTGTCAATGCACATGTCGTCATCGCCCATTTTGGCCAGAGCGCCGTACATGTCTGTCAGCATGTGCCCCATGCCCGGATTGCCAAAAGCTTCCGCCACCTGCGCCCCCAATTCTGCCGGAGACTGTGGAGCAAAGGACACTGGGCGCTCCACCCAGCCTGACAACAGCTCCGCCAATTGCCCGCCGGTGAGCGGCGCAGGCGTGCCAATTTCAAAGTGCTGCCCTGCCAGATCAGGGCGGGACAACGCCGCCACAGCCACTCGGGCTTGGTCAAAATGCGAGGTCCAAGTGACCTTCATTGTGTCTGGCAGCGGTGGATAGTTCAAAACACCTTCGGTTTTCAGCTGCGGTGTCAGGAACCCGGGCAGCAGGTTTTCCAGATAAATGGTCGGCTGCAACACAATCGAGGGAATGCCGCTGTTCAATACAGCCATCATGCCACCCGTGGTGGCGTCGATCATCATCGAGGACGGGTAACGCGCTCCGGACGTGCCTCCGGTGGTGAAGACAAGCAAGGGCAATCCCACCTGATGAGCGGCAGTGAAAAACGCGGTCATCCACGTCTGCGGGTCTTCAGGTGTGGCCGGCGCAGGCAGATGCAGAAACGCGGCATCAACCCCGTCTAATGCACGTGCAATGGCGTCAACATCATCCAAAGTGGCGGCAAAGGCATGTGCTTCACTGTGCATGTCGGAAATCTTGGCAACGTCGCGCGCCACAGCGCGCACAGTCAATCCTTTGGCAAGTGCTTCCTGCACAACGGGGGCGCCTTGCGCACCGGTGGCGCCAAAAATTGCAACGGTCTGGTTCATAGTGGTTCTCCGTGATACGGTGGTTACTGTTGAGAACCACACTTAAGAGACTTGGTTTGAGCGCAAAAGGAGGCACTAATTCATTGGATAGGCACACAGAAGTAACCCCCTCCGACATTCAGGAGATGAATGACGGTGTGGATACATGGGTGGCAAATGACTTCAGCGGCACTTGCCCGGTGCGTGATGTTCTGGATCGGGTTGGGGACAAATGGAGCGTGCTGGTGGTGCTGCGTCTGGGGCGCGGGCCGGAACGGTTCCGTGCGCTCCTGCGCGCAGTGGCGGGCATTTCCCAACGCATGTTGACGGTGACATTACGCGGGCTGGAGCGCGATGGTCTTGTGCACCGCGAAGTCTTCGACACCCGACCGCCCTCCGTGGAGTACAGCCTCACCCCTTTGGGGCACTCGCTGTTGGGCCACATCACAGGCTTGGCAAACTGGGCTGTGGAGCATGAGGCAGACATTGCACAGGCGCAGGCGGCATATTCCCACAAACATGACTGATCGCCGCGACCTCGCCCCGCACTTGTTATCTGGATTGAACGTGACCATGTGTTCTACCACTCAGAGATGAGAATGGGAGGATTGTAGCGTGACCGAGACAGGAATAGACCCCAATCGCGTGCGGCGCGTGCGCCGCATCATCATCGTCTACCCCTTTGCGCTGATTGCGGCGGCCATCATTCTGAACCTGCTGATTGGCGTCATGTCTGCGGTGCCAGCTGTGCCCTCCAAGCCCATCCTGATTGCCTTCACTGTCAGCGGACTGCTGCTGCTGGCCAACCATATTTGGCTGATGACCAGCACCGAGCTCACCCGCCTCAAGCACGGATTACAGGCCACGCCTGAAGAATGGGCCAAAGCAGGTAAAGTTGAAACCGAGGCAGACCCAACGGGTGTGCGCGAAGTAAAACGCCACCACGACGCCCACAACAACGCCTCCGAAAACACGCTCTACTTCGCGATCCTTGCTCCGGCGATGATGCTGATTTCACCCACAGAAATTCTTGCCTTCATTTGGATGATTGGATTTGCTTTGGGCCGCCTTGGCCACGCCTATGCCTATCTCAGTGGCAAAGACGGCCTGCGTGGCATCTTTATGAGCGTCAGCCTGGTGTCCTTGTTTGGCATGGCGAGCTATGTGGCGCTTGCTTTGTTGACCTAAGGCTCAAAACACCCCCATCGACAGCCCTGCACCCAGCGCTGCGCCAAGCTCTGCGCAGCGCGTCAAATCCGCCGCGCCAATCCCCTTTTCCGCCAGAATTTCCTCCTGTGTCTGCGCGTGGGTGCAGACAATCACCGGCGGTTGCACCTCCTTGAGCCGCCACCCTGTCGCAATCCGTGCCAACTGCCGCGCAGCACCTTCACCATCTGACCCGGCACAGATCAACTGCGCATAAGGCCGCCCCTCGATCTGCCCCAAAACAGGATAATAACAGCGGTCAAAGAACTCCTTCATCGCGCCTGACAGCGCGGCAAGGTTCTCCGGTCCGCAGAACAAATAGCCGTCCGCTGCCAGAACATCCGCAGGTTGCGCCTCTTCAGCACGCAACAGCCGCGCCTCTCCCTCAGCCTGCGCCGCCGCAAAGGCCGCCTCCGCCATCTGCCGACTGCCGCCTGTGCGGGAGTGATACACAATCAAAACCTGTGCCAATTTTTGCCCCTTGGCCGTGTCTTCGCCCCCACCATACCCGCGCAACGACCATCAAAACAATCACACTCAACGATTGAAGCGCGCCACAGCCTGCACTACGCTTCCTCCAACGTCTCTGCGTTGATCCTGCGCGTATTAGTCCCAAGGGAGACCCACTATGAAAGCCGTCTTTACCGCCGCAGCTCTTGTATTAAGCACCGCGCCCTGGGCCTCAGCTCAGTCCATCCTTGGCACCTGGACATGTGCACGCAGCACAGCGGACAATGATGCGGTGTCCAACGTCACATTCTCAGAAAACGGGCGGCTGGATGCGCTGGTGAACATTGACTTCTTGGGTCTGGACCAAGTGGTCGCGGCACAGGCCCGCTACCGCTCTGATTTCCAACTAGACGACGGCTTGCTCAGCGATACACCAGTCTCCGCCTATGTCAGCAAACTGACCATTGACGGCCAAGATGCCCGTCGCAGCGAACACGCGGAAACCCTGCGTCAGGCCCTACTAGAAGGCAGCGATGCCAGCGCCAAAGTGACGTTCACCTCTGAAAACTACATGATCCTCTCGGCCGACAAGGCGCCGATCAACTGCGTGCGCATGTAAGCCCACGCAGCCAAAAGATTACTTCATCAGATCGCCAACAATGCCCACCGCATCTACTACGGTGGACAGGTCATCAGAGACCTCCAAAATCTCATCATCCACACGGATATAGCGATTGCCTTTGCCCGGAGCCTTCAGGTTCCAGTTGTCCAAATCGCCAATGTCGTCCCAGTCCAAATCGGTCGGCAGCTTGGCGCCTCGGGTGTAGCGTTTGATCTGTCCCGGCGGGATGGCTTTGCCATTGCCATTGCCTTTACCCGGCTTGTCGATCTTCACTTTCTTGCTGTTGCCTTGACCACCTTTGTCTTTTGCCAAGGCTCCATCAGCCACAAACAGCCCCACAGACAATGCCAGTGTTGCTGCCAAAACGCTTCTAAAAATCATCTTTTGTCCTCTCAACGGGGTGCAATGTCCAACACTGTGCCACGGGGTTTGCCATCCTCAAAGCACCGTTTGAGAAGGTTGCGACATTCCGCTTTCGTCACGTCAGGCTTTGACAAACCCATCTCCCCGCCTAGGCTGCGGCCAAACACACGTTTTAGGGGAGAGAACATGCGCACCTTGGGAAAATGGCTGGGCCGGTTGCTGCTGATTGTTGGGGTCGCCGTGGCGGCCTTTTTGATTGTCGCGCCGGGACACGTGGAAAAATCACGCAACACAGTGAAAGACCACGCCCCCTATGAGGTCAGCGATGCAGCTCAAGATTTGCACGCCAGCTTGATCGTGGGCGACTGGCACGCCGACACGCTGCTGTGGAAACGTGACCCACTGGAATTCGCCAATCGCGGCCAGGTCGATCTGCCCCGCCTGATCGAGGGCAACGTCGCGGTGCAGGTTTTCACCGCCGTGACCAAATCCCCGGCGGGCCAGAACTACGACAGCAACACGGCGGACGCGCGCGACAACATCACATTGCTGGCAGTGGGCCAGATGTGGCCACCCCGCACCTGGAATTCGATTTTTGAACGCGCTGTCTATCAAGCCGAACGCCTGCACAAGGCCGTAGCGGAGTCTGATGGCAAACTGCGCATCGTGCGTAATAAGGCCGAGTTGGACGCCGTGCTGGCAGACCGCGCCGCAGGCAAAACCGTGGTGGCGGGTATGTTGGGCATCGAAGGTGCGCATCCGCTGGAAGGCAACCTCGACAACTTGCAAAAGCTGCAAGACGTCGGCTACCGCGTGATCGGCCTACAACACTTCTTTGACAACGCACTTGGCGGCTCGCTGCATGGCATTGGCAACAAAGGCCTGACCGAGTTTGGCCGCGAGGTGGTGAAAGCGGTAGAAGCGCGCAATCTGGTGATCGACGTGGCCCACTCCAGTCCGCAGGTCGCGCGTGACGTGATCGACATGACCAACATGCCGATGATCGTCAGCCACACCGGCATCTACGGAAACTGCCCGGTGAAGCGGAACTACGAAGACGCGCTGATGCAGGCGATTGTGCAGAACGGCATGGGCCAAGGCGGCGGCGTGGTTGGCATCGGCTATTGGTCCGATGTGACCTGTGACGACAGCCCGACAGGCGTGGCCAAAACCGTGAAAGCGGCGGTGGACCTGCTGGGGGAAAACCACGTGTCGCTGGGCTCTGATTTTGACGGCTCCGTTGGTACAGCGTTTGACACCTCAGAACTGGCGGCTTTGACGCAAGCGCTGATGGACGCGGAATTGAGCGAGACGCAAATCCGCAAGGTCATGGGCGAGAATATGTTGAGGGTACTGCGGGCGCGGTTGGAGTGATTGAAAAATTGCCACCCAATGTTGTCGGAACCCTTCCAAAGTGTTTCGGCAACAGGTTTCCTCCCACACCGCTGCGGTGCACATCAAGCTACGAAAGCGAAGCTCTTTTTGAGGGCTGACGTTCGCGGCGACTGCCAAGGCATTGTGAGCACCAAGAAAAAGTGGACTTTTGAAGCCAAAATCAAGATAATTCTAGAGCATACCTTCTTACTCTAGTCGTTTTGAAACTAGCCACGCCAGGATTTCTAAAGGTTCTCCCAAGGTTCCCAGAATGCAGACGGCATACATACTGAACCCAGAAAACCAAATTTGCCGGACTGAAGGTCCGTGGGATGAATTTGCGTTGCAAAACGATGGAGCGGAAGCAATAGAGGACAAGGTCGTTGGACATTCAATTTGGAACTTCACGGTTGGCTTTGAAGTTCAGAGTTTCCTAAATGCGGTCTTTTTCTTTGTTCGACGATCAGGTGCTATGTTCGAAACAAAATACCGATGTGATAGCAGCGACAGTCAACGCCTGTTCTCAATGGCGGTAAGCCCGATCGCAGATGGAGGCGTCAGAGTAGATCACGAACTGTTGCGGCAGTTTGAGCCACAACCAGCGGGGAAACTCGCGGTACTTGAGCACCATCGCTGCTTCAACCGTTGCTCCATGTGCTGTCACTTCAAGGTCGGAAACGAATGGATAGATCCTTTCGCCACCCCCGAAGAAGCCTTCTTCCCGAAAAGTCACACCATCTGTCCGAGCTGCAAGAATTCAGCACGTGAGAGTCTCGGCATCATAATCGACTTCCCCAGACATTCTCGCTCCGAGTAATTACAGTATTTTCGGGAACTCAATGACTTGGACCTGCGCAAGCAAAGTGCAATGTCGTGCGGTCTCAGACATTTTCGCTCAAGCCTTTCCCGCGGCCTTCTCTCACAAAAAAAGGCGGCCCAAAGGCCGCCTTCTTCGTCTCTCTCAACAGCCAGTTTAGCCGTCGAAATCAACCTGCTCGGTGATTTTCAGCGCTTGGGAGCGGTTGCCTGCCAGCGTCATCAGGTTCACGTCGTCCGCTGTGAATTCACCCCAACCAGACACCAAAGCGTCGGCTTCGGTGCCCGGAGCAACGGGGTACTCGAAGTTGGCTTTGGCATAGATTTCCTGTGCTTTTGGCGAGGTCAGGAACTCCATCATCTTGATAGCGTTTTCTTTGTTCGGGGCGGCTTTGGTCAGCGCCACACCAGACACGTTCACGTGGGTGCCTGCGTTTTCAAAGGTTGGGAACACGATGCGCACGCTGTCCGCCCATTCTTTCTGCTCTTCGTCAGACAGCATTTTGCCCATGTAGTAGGTGTTGCCTACGGAGATGTCACATTCGCCAGCCCAGATCGCTTTTACCTGTGCGCGGTCATTGCCCTGTGGCTTGCGTGCGAGGTTGGCTTTCACGCCTTCCAGCCAAGTTTTTGCGCCTTCTTCACCGTGGTGCTCGATCATGGCGGAGGTCAGTGCCACGTTATATGCGTTGGTGCCGGAACGGGTGCAGATACGGCCTTTCCACTTAGGGTCAGCCAGATCTTCGTAGGTGGTGACTTCACCGTCTGCCACACGGTCTTTGGAGGCGTATACAATGCGCGCACGGGTGGTCAGGCCAAACCAGTGGTTCTCTGGGTCGCGGTACTGTGCAGGCACGTTTTCATTGATGCTGTCGCTGACAACCGGTTGGGTCAGGCCTGCGTTCACAACACCGGCCAGACGGGAGATGTCCACGGTCAGAACCATGTCTGCAGGGGAACGGTCGCCTTCCGCTTCCAAACGCTCGATCATACCTTTTTTCAGGTAAGCCACGTTCACTTTGATGCCGGTTTCGGCGGTGAATGCATCGGTCAGCGGCTTGATCAGCTCAGGCTGGCGATAGGAGTATACGTTGACTTCGTCAGCCAGAACAGGCGCAGCAACGGCTGCAGCGGCGGCAAAGAAGATCGACGTGGAAAGAAATTTGGTCATGTCATCACTCACGGTGGAACGGTTTCGATGACGCCGCTTTAATCCGAGTTTTTTAATCAGGTCAATACCTGAATGATTTATTCAGGATTATCTTTCCGTGCTTTTTCCTCAACTTTCACCTCATCCCACAGTGCATCCATCTCTTCCAGATTACTCTCGTTTGGGGTCTTTCCGCGTTGCTTGAGTTTTGCTTCGACCCCCTCAAAGCGCCTGACAAACTTGGCGTTTGTGGCCCGCAGTGCCGCTTCGGGTTCGATCTTGAGATGCCGCGCCAAATTGGCAATCACAAACAGCATGTCGCCGAACTCTTCCTCAACCTCTGCCTGCGTCAGCTTGTCTCGGGCCTCGGCCAGCTCGCCCGCCTCTTCGACAATCTTGTCCACCACCTGCGAAATGTCCGGCCAGTCAAACCCCACGCGCGCGGCGCGGTTTTGCAGCTTCACTGCCCGCAACAACGCTGGCAATCCCAAAGCCACGCCATCCAGCGTGCCTTGCTGCGCCTTCCCTGCCCGTTCCGCCGCTTTCACGGCTTCCCAATCGCGGGTTTGCTGCTCTGCGGATTTGTCCCGGCTTTCATCGCCAAACACATGCGGATGCCGCGCCACCATTTTGTCCGACATGGTGTCTGCCACCTCGTCAAAGGTGAACAAGCCCCGCTCGGAGGCCATCTGCGCGTGAAACACCGACTGAAACAGCAAATCGCCCAACTCGCCTTTCAACTCATCCCAAGCTTCCCGCTCAATGGCATCGGCCACCTCATAGGCCTCTTCGATGGTATATGGCGCGATGGTGGCAAAATCCTGCTCAATATCCCAGGGACAGCCAGTCTCCGGATCGCGCAGACGCCGCATGATCTCCAAAAGACGCGGCAATCCGCCGTTGGGATTGAGGATAAGGGGATCTTCGGCCATTGCGTCGTGCTCCGGAATTTGCTTTGGATGGCGGTGAACAAATATTCAGAAAGGTGTCCACCCATGCCTGTTGTAAACCGTATTGCCGATTTTGCCGACGAAATGAAGGGCTGGCGGCGTCACCTGCACGCCAACCCGGAGTTGGAGTTCAATTGCCACGAGACCGCCGCCTTTGTTGTGCAGCGTCTGAAAGAGTTTGGCGTGGATGAAATCCACGAGGGCATCGCCACATCCGGTGTTGTCGCGATCATCACCGGTCAGGGCGACGGCCCCACCATGGGCCTGCGCGCCGATATGGACGCATTGCCAATGGACGAAATCACCGGACTGGACCACGCCAGCACCGTAGACGGCAAGATGCACGCCTGTGGGCATGACGGCCACACCACCATGCTGCTTGGCGCCGCCAAATACCTCGCTGAGACCCGCAAGTTTTCCGGCCGTGTCGCGCTGTTCTTCCAGCCCGCCGAAGAAGACGGCGGCGGCGCAGGTGTGATGGTCGAAGAAGGGGCGATGGAGCGCTTTGACGTGAAAGACATCTACGCCATCCACAACGTCCCCGGCCTGCCACTTGGCGAGTTTCACACGACGCCTGGTCCGATCATGGCCGCCGTGGACAGCTTTACGATTAAGCTACAGGGCAAAGGTGGCCACGGTGCCTACCCGCAGGACACCGTCGACCCGGTGGTGGCCGCGGTCGCCATGGTCAACGCCATCCAAACCATCGTCAGCCGCAACCACGACACCCGCAACGAATGTGTTGTCTCTGTCACGCAAATTCACGCCGGCTCGGCCGACAACGTGATCCCCGATGGCGGCTTCATCAACGGCACCATCCGCACCTTTGACAAAGACGTGCAGGCCATGATCCACCAACGTTTGAAAGAGATCACCACCGGCACAGCCGCCGCCTATGGCCTCACCGCAGACCTCGACATCGACATCGGCTATCCCGCCACAATAAACCACGAGACACAAACCGCCTTTGCTGCTGATGTGGCGCGTGACATTGCCGGCGACGTGGCAGTGAACGCAGATCAAGGCATGGAAATGGGGGCGGAAGACTTCTCCTACATGTTGGAGGCGCGCCCCGGCGCCTACCTGTTCTTGGGCGCGGGCGAAGGCGCAGGTCTGCACCACCCTGCGTTTGATTTTAACGACGACATCTCACCCATCGGCGCCTCATTCTTTGCGCGTTTGGTGGAAACGGCCCAACCGCTGTAAGCACATTTCGGGCGGTCTGACAAAACAGATCGCCCGCATGTCGTCTTCAGGCTTGACCTTTCTGTGGGATTTGCGAAATTTGATCAAATTCTACAGGAAGGAACGTACCCGTGGCTCTAGAAGACGCAAAAACCCAAGTTGATATGGCCTTCACCCGTGACAACCCACGCGGTTTGAGCTTTGAAAACACCTTTGGCGGGGCCACCTCTTTCCTGCGCCGCCGCTATTCCAAGGATCTCACCGGCGTGGACATCGCCGTCACCGGCATCCCCTTTGATCAGGCCGTGACCAACCGCCCCGGCACCCGCCTTGGCCCCCGCGCCATCCGCGAGGCCAGTGCCATTCAGGCGTTTGATCCGCCCTATGGCTGGGGCTACGATCCCATGAGCGAATTCAGTATTGTGGATTATGGTGACGTTGCCTTTGACTATGCGCGCGTGGCTGACTTTCCCGAAGCACTGACCAACCACATTCGCAGCATTCTTGCCGGTGGTGCAGCCAGCATCGCTCTGGGCGGCGATCACTATATCACCTACCCGATCCTCAAAGCATATGCTGAGAAGTTTGGCCCGCTGAGCCTATTACAATTTGACGCCCACACAGACACCTGGGCTGACGATGAACCCAACCGCATCGACCATGGCACCATGTTCTATAAGGCCGTGAAAGATGGTCTGATTGATCCCAAACGCTCTGTTCAGGTTGGCATTCGCACCGAAAACCCGGACACGCTGGGTTTCAACATCATTGACGCGCGCGAAGTGCATGAGACCGGTCCTGTGGCGGTGGCGCAGAAAATCCGCGACATCCTGGGCGATCATCCGACTTATCTGACCTTTGACATCGACGGTCTGGACCCGGCCTTTGCGGCCGGCACCGGCACACCTGTCTGGGGCGGTCTCACCAGTGGTCAAGCCAGCATCATCCTGCGCGACATCGCCGGCATCAATCTTGTCGGCGGTGACGTGGTAGAGGTCTCCCCACCCTTTGACACCACCGGTGCCACTGCCATTGCAGGGGCTCACATTGCCCTGGAATTGATTTGTTTGTGGGGGTGGACGCGGCGTTAGTTCGCCCCCCTCTGGAAAATGGCCAAACCACCGCATAAGTTGCAGGCGTCGGGCGATCTTCCGGCGAACTCTAGCGGATGATTTCAGGTGTGTGGAAAATGAATTTTCTTTGGCTCGTTCCAATATTGGCCATCGGCTTTGTGCTTTACGTGCGTTTGGCACCCAGCGATCCAGCCCGCTGGCACAAGGAACCTCAGATTGCCCATGACAGCGACACCGAAAACTCCGCACGCCGTCTTGTTATGTCTGGCCGCGACGGCCTTGCCCGCTTTCATCAGGTGGCCGTTGGCACCCCTCGCACCACGGCGCTTGCTGGCTCCGTAGAGGCGGGCATGGTCACCTATGTGACGCGTTCCAAAACAATGGCCTACCCCGACTACACCACCGCCTATCAGGACGGAGACATGCTCAAAGTCTACGGCCGATCACGATTTGGGCGCAGGGATTTTGGTGTAAACGGCGCCCGCGTCGATGGTTGGATCGACGCTCTGTAACGGCGCATTCAAGCTGGAACTCAGGCAACCAGGCGAGACCTCTCGCCACATCGGCACATTCAGCGACATCTGGCACTGCGCCATGAACATGCGCCCATCGACCTGCAAACAGATGGTCTCACCCACCTCAATGCGCTGGCCTTGTTTGTCGGTGCAATAACAATCCACAGGCACGCCATTCATCATCCCATCAGCCGCCGCTGAGGATGCAATCAGAGCAAATATCAAGGTTAGGTGTCGCATGGCCCTAGTATAGCGCAAACCGCGCCCTTGACCAAACCCGCGTATTGTCTCACTTAGCAGCATGGTACCAATAGAACGACTGCATCAGATCACCCAACGTTTTGAGTTCCTTGAGGCACAAATGGCCGAAGGCAGCGGCGACATTGCTGCGCTCGCCAAGGAATACTCCGACCTCAAGCCTGTGGTGGAGCAGGTTCTCGCCTATCAAAGGCTTCTGAGTGACATCGAAGACGCCGAAGAAATGCTGTCCGACCCGGACATGAAAGATTTGGCCGAAGAAGAGCTGCCAGAGTTGCGCGCGGCTCTGCCCGAAGCGGAACACGCCTTGCAGCTGTCGTTGTTGCCCAAAGACGCCGCCGACGCCCGCCCCGCCATTTTGGAAATCCGCCCCGGCACGGGTGGCGACGAAGCAGCCCTGTTTGCCGGTGATCTCCTCCGCATGTATCAGCGCTACGCCGAAAACCGCGGCTGGAAGCTCGACATCCTCGAAGAAAACGCCACCGAACTGGGCGGCATCAAAGAGGTGGTGGCTCATATCAAAGGTGAAAACGTCTTTGCTCGCATGAAATACGAATCCGGTGTGCATCGTGTGCAGCGCGTGCCCACCACCGAAAGCGGCGGGCGCATTCACACATCCGCTGCCACCGTGGCTGTGTTGCCCGAAGCCGAAGACGTGGACGTGAAAATCGACGCGGGTGACATCCGCATCGACACCATGCGCGCCTCAGGCTCCGGCGGTCAGCACGTGAACACCACCGACTCCGCCGTGCGCATCACCCACTTGCCCACCGGCATCATTGTGGTCAGCTCGGAAAAATCCCAACACCGCAACCGCGAGATCGCGATGCAGGTTCTGAAAACCCGCCTTTTTGATCTGGAACGCCAGCGGATTGACGATGAACGCGCCGCCGACCGCGCCGGCCAAGTGGGCTCAGGTGACCGGTCCGAACGCATCCGTACTTACAACTTCCCTCAAGGCCGCATGAGCGACCACCGCATCAACCTGACGCTCTATAAACTGGATCAGATCATGCAGGGTGACCTTGATGAGATCATCGACGCGCTCACTGCGGATGCGCAGGCCACAGCCCTGGCGGAGATGAACGGGTGAAAGGCACCATCGCAGCATTGGTGAAGCGCGCCGTAACCGTGTTGCAGGACATCCCCGTCGACAATCCAGTCGGCGAGGCACGCCTGTTGGTAAGCCATGCAACCGGCATTCCCGTGGGTCGATTGACGCTGGAGTTGCGCGAAGCTGCCACAGCGGCGCAGGAAGCGGCACTGGAGACCCTTCTCACACGGCGCACCGCCCACGAGCCTGTTTCCCATATGCTTGGCAAACGCGCCTTCTTTAATCACGAATTTATTGTCACTCCGGATGCCTTGGACCCGCGCCCCGACACAGAGGCGCTTGTCCTGCAGGCGCTTGGAGCGCGATTTTCAACCGTGCTCGATTTGGGCACAGGCACGGGCGCAATCATCCTTTCCCTGCTTGCTGAACGGCCTGAGGCAACAGGCGTGGCGACCGATCTGTCCCCCGCCGCGTTGGGTGTCGCCCATCAGAATGCAGACCAAATTGGCCTGACCGATCGGCTGACCCTGCTTGAAAGCGACTGGTACACCGCTGTCACCCGCACTTTTGATCTGATCGTGTCCAATCCACCATATATCGCACTCGACGAGATGCCTTATCTCGGTCGTGAACTGTCTTATGAGCCACGCATGGCGCTCACCGATGAAGGTGACGGCCTGTCCGCCTACCGTACAATCATCGACGGCGCCGCGGCTCATCTCAGCTCAGATGGCTGGTTGATGGTTGAAATTGGCTGGAAACAAGGACCGGCTGTAGAATCCCTCTTCCACAAGGCCGGTTTCCAGAATGTCGCCATTCACGACGATCTGGACCACCGCGACCGTGTCGTGATTGGCCAAAAGGGCTAAATCCCACGCAAATTTTCCTTTTTGCAAGCTTTTGCGCGATAATAGCACTTGTGCGAATGCCAAAGGCACAATATCAAGTTCTTGTCCTATTGGTGGATGCCCGCTCTGCGGGCGGTCCCGACTGGACATCAAGCCACAAATTGTCGCCCCCGGAATACTGATCGCAAGAGGCGTGAAACGGGACGAGCGACCGCAGTTATTTAAGGCTGGATTGCAGATAAAATGAGATCTTCGAAGTCACGCTCGCGGAATAAGTCAAACCGCAATCGCCCAACATCGGGCAATATTGTCAACCGTGTGTTTGACAGCTCTGGTCCTGAAGGCAAAGTGCGCGGCACCCCTCAACAGGTGATCGACAAATATAATCAGCTCGCACGCGACAGCCAGCTGGGCAATGACCGCGTTGCCACCGAAAACTTCCAGCAGCACGCCGAACACTATCAGCGCATGTTGAACGAAGCGCAGCGCGAACAAGATGCGCGGCGCGAGGAACAAGACCGCCAGAACCGCGAACGCCAGGCCGAGCGGGACCGCGAACGTCGCGAACGCATGGAACGTCAGGAGCGCGAAGGCAACAGTGGTGGTGGCAACCGCGACAAAGCCCCTGCCCCGCAAAACACCCCTGATGCGCCAGTGGACCTCTCAGAGGCGGATCAACCTGACCTGATCGTCGACGTGGCTGAAAGCAGTCTTGTGGTGGACACACCAGAGGCGGAAGCGCCAGCAGCCAAAAAGCCCCCGCGCAAACGCGCCCCGCGCAAAAAGCCCGAGGACAAGGCAGAGGCATCCGGCGAGAAAACCGAAAAGAAGCCGCGCCGGGCACCAAAGAAAACAGAAGCCCCCGCAGAACCTGCAGCGGCTCCGGCTGAGGACAGCAAAGCCGCGGAGTGATCTCGCGCTGCTAGACACAAAAAACCCCTCGCCGGCTTATACCGGCGAGGGGTTTTCTTTTGGCCAGCCGCTTATCCTTGCGCCAGAACCTGATCCATCATCATCTGCGTGCCCTGTGCCTGCTCCAACGGCCAAGCATAAGTTTCGCCCGTGCGGATCGCCCGGCCAAAGGCCTCCACCTGTTGCACATATTGGTTCACCACTGGGAACCGCTCAATGCGCACGGTTTGATCCGGCATCGACAGATGTAATTCCGCCTGATCAAACTTGCCTGCATTAAACGGGCATGTCAGCGTCATCAGGCCCTTTTCGCCATGAAAATGCATTTCCTGACGAGGTGCCGACCGGATCGAGGTATAGGCCTGATAGGTGAACCCCTCAAAGGCAAACCCCATGTCAGCAAACGTATCCACCCCATGCTCCCACTGCACCCGCGCGTAATCGAGCTGCACCGGCTCCTGTCCAGTGACAAACCGCACGCCGCCCAGCACATAAACGCCAATATCACGCAGTCCACCACCACCGGACGCCGCCTGATTGCGGATATTGCCGGTATCATTGTTAAAAAACGAAAACGCCCCGTTCACATGCACCAACTTGCCAATAGTGCCGTCCGCCAACAACGCCTTGGCCCGCTGCCACTGTGGGTGATGCACAATCATGTAAGCTTCCGCCGCCAACAGCCCGGCTGCGTCCCGCGCCGCTATCAGGCGATCAATCTCGGCCACATCCATGCCCACAGGCTTCTCAATCAGCACCGATTTGCCCGCCTCAAGCGCCTTGATGCCCCATTCCACATGCAGATGGTTGGGCAGTGGGACGTAAATTGCGTCAATGTCTGGATCGTTGAGCATGCCCTCATAGCTCTCATGATGCCGCACGCCTGGCGCAAAAGCCGCAAACCCAGCGACTTTCTCTGCACTGGACGAGGCCACCGCCGCAAGCTCTGCACTTGTTGCTGCATGGATCGCTGGCCCCATGGTTGTTTTGGCAAAATTGGCGGCCCCGAGGATGCCCCAACGGACGGGTGAGGTGGTCATGATAGCGCTCCCATTTGATGTTGGGAGGCTATGCCGCAGACTCTCGGCGTGCAACAGCACAATCGGCCCAAAGGTTTAGTTCAGCCCTTTCAAAGCGAACACTCCCATGCGTTTGTTCAACTTGTCGCGCCATGTCTTGGCCTTCATATCCAGACAGTGATGGCGGAAAAACCAAAACAGGAAGGGTTCAAATGGCCAATCGCGCGTCCACGCAGCCTCTATCGCGTCAGGCACCTGCAACAAGTCTTGCACCGTTTGCGTGCAATGATGGAAATCCACCCGCCCAAAGGTCAGCGACGGCACCCTGTGCAACATCGCTTCCACAGCTACGCTGGAACTGATCGATGCACAGAGCGCCGCGTTCTTCAAAATGTCATGCAGATTGCCATCCACAATTTGCACGCCATCTGACTGCGCCGCCAGCGCTTCAATTTGGGGCCAGCTTTCCTCAGCCTTGTTGCGGGGATGGCGCTTAATCAACACTTCACGTCCCCCACGTGCGGCAATCAACGCCGCCACCATGCTGGCTTCATCGGTATACGCCGCCCGCTTTACCGGCAGCGACTCGCCTTGCAAGAACACTGCGATTGCACCCGATGGATACTCAGTCGCCTCTGCAGGCTGCCCATGCTTGGACAGGCGCGGCTCCAATAGCCGCTCACGCAACCACCCACTGAACTTGGCCGCGCGTTCGGGCCGCACAGTTTCAGGATCAAACTCCAAGTCATAAATCGAACTCAACCCAAACACGCCGTTGGGGTCGGCGTACCAGAAATCTTGCAAATAACTTGGCCCAGTGTTGAGCACATTGGACATCTCAACCAGGCCTTGATGCACAAAATGGAACGCCTCCGGCTCAAACCCGGCATGCGCCCGCAAATACATCCGCTCGCGCAGCTCCACTTCACCACCTGCATTGCTCAGTGCAGCCCCCAGTTGCCGGTAAAACGCGGCAGGCCCGTTGCGGACACCGGGGAGTTGGTGGGCTGGTAAATGAATAACAAAGCGCGTCATGCCCCTTCATGGCACCCCACGCGCACCACGTCTAGTTGCGGAACAAAGCCCCCAAGCGCACAAAAAAACCGACCCGAAATTGGGCCGGTTTCTATATCTTTCATTTAGAAGCGTCAGTGCGCCGTCAACATCCCGCGTGTGGCGGCCAATTCCCGCATGCGTTTCTGCAGCTTTTCAAAGGCCCGCACTTCAATCTGACGGATCCGCTCACGGCTCACATCATATTGACCGCTCAGGTCTTCCAATGTGACCGCCTTCTCCGTCAAACGGCGTTGGGTCAGGATGTCTTTCTCCCGATCGTTCAGCACATCCATGGCCTCCGTCAGAAGCTCACGGCGGGCATCCAGCTCGTCTTTGGCCTCGTAGTCGCGCGCTTGGTTGGCGGTTTCATCCTCCAGCCAATCCATCCACTCCATAGTGCCTTCACCTTCGGAGCCAACCTGTGCGTTCAACGAAGCATCTCCGCCGGACATGCGCCGGTTCATCGAGATCACTTCTTTCTCCGTCACACCAAGATCGGTGGCAATCCGCTGCACGTTTTCCGGGCGCATATCGCCATCTTCCAAAGCACCAATCCGCGCTTTGGCTTTCCGCAGGTTGAAGAACAGCTTCTTCTGCGCCGACGTGGTGCCAAGTTTCACCATGGACCAGCTGCGCAGCACATATTCCTGAATACTCGCGCGGATCCACCACATCGCATACGTCGCCAGACGGAAGCCTTTTTCCGGATCAAACTTCTTCACAGCTTGCATCAGACCAACGTTGGCCTCGGAAATCACCTCAGCCTGTGGCAGGCCGTAGCCGCGATAGCCCATGGCAATTTTGGCCGCGAGACGCAGGTGCGAGGTGACCATTTTATGGGCGGAATCAGCGTCCTGCTCTTCGACCCAGCGTTTGGCCAGCATGTATTCTTCTTCCGGCTCCAAAAGCGGGAATTTGCGGATTTCCTGAAGATACCGGTTGAGACCACCTTCTGGTGTGGGTGCCGGCAGATTTTTGTAATTGCTCATGGCGAATGCCTCCCTTGTCTGTCTTACGCTGATTGTCTTGGGCGTATGTTTATGTCGTTAACATCAATGTAGGACGCTCACAGACCGTTTCAACCAGCACGCGCAAATTTCTGACTCCTAGAGTAAGGTTTTTTGCAGATCCATACTATGACAGTCGCTGTACTTCACGTGCATGTGCGTTTTGTTGCAGCCGCAAATCCGCCAGTCACGCGCCGCCAAGATCGGCAATCAACTGCGTCATATCCTCCGGCAACGGGGCTTCAAACCGCAAATCTTCGCCGGTCACGGGATGCTCAAAGCCCAACACCGCCGCGTGCAACGCTTGCCGTTCAAAAGACTTTGCTGCCATCACCCCTTTGGGTCCAATGGCCTTCTCCGCCAGCTTGCGTCGCCCGCCGTATACCGGATCGCCAATCAACCCGTGCCCTGCATGGGTCATATGCACGCGAATTTGGTGTGTACGTCCGGTTTCCAGCCAGCACTCCACCAAACAGGCCACGGCCGGGTCACCAAGCGGTTCCACAATCCGCACACGGGTCACCGCATGCCGTCCGCCTTCAAACAACACCGCCTGTCTCTGGCGGTCGGTCTTATGCCGCGCCAAATGAGTGGTGACTTTCATGATGTTGCCTGGCTCAAAATTCACGCCACGCACCCCGCGCAGGCGTGGGTCATTGGCATCTGGCACCCCGTAACACACCGCGCGGTAATAGCGCTCTACGGTGTGCGCTTCAAACTGCGCCGCCAGGCCTTGATGGGCCGCATCGGTCTTCGCCACAACCAGCAAGCCGCTGGTTTCTTTATCGATCCGATGCACAATCCCAGGCCGCTTCATCCCCCCCACACCAGACAGTGTGTCGCCACAGTGATGCAAGAGCGCATTCACAAGCGTGCCATTGGGCGTCCCAGGGGCCGGATGCACCACCATGCCAGCGGGCTTGTTGATCACAATCAGATCGTCATCTTCCCAGATCACATCCAGCGGGATGTCTTCTGGCCCAATGTGACTGTCTTCGGCAACCGGCACGGTGATCGCAACCGCCTCACCGCCAGCCACCTTGTGTTTGGGATCATTCACAACAACGCCATCCAAAGTGACGCTGCCCCCTGCGATCAGCTTGGCAAGCCGGGTGCGGCTCAAGCTCGCTTCCACTGGCACATCCCGCGAAAGCGCCTTATCAAGGCGCTTGGGCGGATTTTCCGCAATCACAAATTCTACAAGGGCCTCTGCCATGGATGAGTCTCCGGAACCAATTGAACCCGCCAACCTCCGCTTTCTGCGCCTGCTGGTGACAGGGCTGACGGTGGTGATGATGGTCGGGCTTGTAACCGTGGTTGCACTGATTGTCATGCGCTTCCGTGATGACGGTCCCATCTTACCAGAAAACCTTGCTTTGCAAGACGGAGTGATGGCCCAAGCTGTGACCATGGGGGACGGCTGGGTGGCCGTTGTTACGGATGACAACCGCATTCTGATTCACGATCGCATTACCGGCGCATTGCGCCAGGAAGTGGTTCTGTCTCCCGAGGCGTTTGGAGTGTCTGTGAGCGAATAGGCTGGGGTTTAGCCCTCACCGGCTTTGGAAACAAAATCGCAACAGACCTAGCATTATCCCACAAACAGAAACAGATTTCGCACTTCCACACGCCCCTCCAATTGCTTCCCTGCAATTGGAGGCCAGTCGCCCTGCTAGAAACATCAGTCTCGGCAACCGCGCTTTGAGTCTTTTGGCCGTTAACAAATCGTGATTCCGTTAATTTCTCCGCATCACATGTGACGCAGTTCGGCCAGTTTTCCCCTTATTTTGTTCGTAAACACGCGTGTTTGCGCGAGTTTGATTGATTTTATCTCAAATTCGAAATTCCCGATAAAGTGGTGTCAGCAACCAAAAGGACTGAGCCATGTCGCACCGTGACCTCGAAATCGATGATGTCTTCGCCGCAACCGGTGACACATCACAGCCGTCACCTCTCACCGAAGAGATGACGGTCTATCTGGCGACATTGCTCAACAACAACAACAGCACAACCAACGCTTCCAAAGGCTTCCTCAACCAAGCACAGGGCGCCCATCTCGGCGTGCCCGCTGGCTATTCCTATCTGTTCCAACTCGCGGGCCATGATCTGGTGTTCAGCTCTCTGGTGCCCCGCGCCTTTGACGATATCGGCGGACGGTCCCAAAACCTGCGCCAGGAGAAACTCGCGCTGGAAACTCTGTTTGGAGGTGGCCCGATTGTCTGCCCGCACGCTTTCGACATGCAACATCAGGACGGCACGCACCGGTTACGTCTGGGCAAATTCCGCCCCGCCGGGCGCATGTCTGATGACCGTTTGTCCCCGTCAGCAGATCTGCCCCGCAATCGCTACAGCGCTGATAGTCCAGACGCTGACGGGCCCTTTACCGACGTGCTGATCCCGGACTCGCGCAACGATGACAACAATATCCTCGCCCAGCTCACCGCGTTTTTCCATGCGGTCTACAACACACTTGTGGCGCATACAGCGACGGCTCAGATGCCTGGCACCGGGGGCCCTATCCCGCCACATCACCGCGCCCGCGTCGCGCGACTGGCCACGGCACGCCTCTACCGTCGCGTCCTACGCCACGACCTGTTGCCGCGCATCATGCCTGCGAACGTCTTGGCCCTGTTTGACGCCAACGCCGGTCTGGACCCCCTTGGACGCACGCCCTCTGAGACAAATGACCTCTTCGCCTATGGCATTGCCCGCATGGCGCACAGCATGGTGCGCCCGGAGTATATGCTGAACAATGGCGTCGATGGTCATGATCTTGGCGAGGTCGATCTGCGAAAAATCATCAACCATTCGTCGCTGCATGAGCCCGGTATGGTGCCCACCCCAATTGACTGGAAGATCGACTGGGCTCTGTTCTTCACCGCCCCCGGCGCGCAGTTGCCAAACAACTTCAACTGGGCGATCCGCTTTGGGCCACATACAGCAGATGGCATGACGCTTGCCACCGCTGGCAAGCCCACCAAAGGCAGCTACCCCGCGGGCACCGCGATGCGGGATCTTTTGCGCGAAAAATGGATTGGTTTGGGCCGGGTGCAAGACCTGATCCAATCGGCCGCCGCCGCGCTCACGGCACAGGGCGTCGCCGTGCCTTTTGACGCGGCCACACATTACAACCGCATCGCCACTACCGGCATGGCTGCCCTCGAGGCCGCTGTGCGTCCGGGCCACAAACCGCCCATGTCAGATGCGGACAAGGCAACCATCACCGCCAACTTGCCGCTGGTCACATTCCTAGCGTTGGAAGCGCAAATCGATGGCAACAATGGCGCCACCTACGGCCCGCTTGGCGGTCTTATCCTCGGCGCGGCCTTTGCCCCGGTCTTTGGCGATGACACGCCGTCCAGCACAGACGCTCACTTCGCCCAAGCCCTCGAAATTGCCGCCTATGGCAGCACGCCAATCCGCGACATGCCCACGCTGGTCGCGGCCACCCCCATTACCTGAAAACACTGTTCAAACAAGGAGGACGAACAATGGATCCCTATGAAATCAAAATCAAAAACTACCTGAAGATGGGTGAAATCTTGCAGGGTTGGGCGCGCAATGCGGACACGGTGCCACAAACCGTCGGCGACTTCCGAGACCAAGTGCCCAGCAACGTTGCAGAACTGGCCGAGGAATTTGCCAGCGAAGATCCGCTTAAAATCTTCAATGCGCCGGATCAGAAAGTGGTGAGCATCATGTTGCCACATCCCGACGACCTCGATCTGCCACCGCCCAGCCCTTATACACTGCCGGATTTTTACGACGAAGCCTACGACGCGACATTGGTCACACCATCGGAAGAGGAACATAACTTCCGGTCCAAACGCATCGCAGATTACGCCTTGCGCAAATGCGTGTGACGGGCGCTTAGTACATTAGGATTTGCCGGGATCCAATTGATATCCAAGAGCAATTTTGTCGCTTTGAATCAAATCTGGCACCGGCATATCCGCCAATCGCAACCCGTCCCGCAATGCAAGCCAGACCTTGCGATTGCGGATCGGGAAGCCGGACACCAACCAACGTGTGATTTCGGCCCGCTCAGGCGGTGCTTCGGCCACCCAATTGGACCGCGCAATGCTTTCAAACCGCCGCGCCACCGAAGCCGCCTCAGGCAAGCGCCCGACCAATCCCAATGCGGAGGCGTGCCAGGCGGGCACGTCGTGAGAAATCTCATCTGATTTCTCAGACGCCGCGATACAGCCCTCATAATCCCCTGCCATAAACCGGGAGGCCGCGACATAGCTCCAATGCGACGGCTGCAGGCGGAAATTCAGCTTAAACAGCAGATCGAGCAGGCGGTTTGAGGCGTCAAGTTGATCACAAAAGGCCAGCCCCACCGCGGAGGACGTCATCGTCCAAGGGTCATTTTCATTGTACTGAAACGCCAGATCAAAGGCCAATTCCGCCTGCTCAAACTGCCGCGACATCGCCGCTGACCACCCCATGGCCAACTGCCCTCGGCTATCCATCGGGTCCAACTCAATCGCCCGTCGTGCCAGCCGCAGCCCTTCGACATGTAGATCAGGCGAACTGTAGAGCCCGGGAAAGGAAATCTGACGCATATTCTCAATCGATGCGCGGCTCGAATAGGCCCGGCTGAACTCCGGGTAGTCGCGGATCAGCGCGTCAAGCAACCCCTCCGCGGTCTTCCATCCCTCAAGCGTAAACTGCAGAATATACCCCTGCGCCTCAACCCAACGCTCGTACGCACTTGGTGCGGTCTTGTTGGTGGCATTCAGCGGTCCTTTGAAAGCCGACAGATGCAGGTTCAACGCCACCGCCAGTCGTTCCGCCGCCCCCGGCCCTTCAGCCAAAGCCATCTGTCCTGCGTCGCTCAGCGCCTCAGACCACAACAGCTCGCCCGTACTGCGATCAGACAGGACCGCGCGGCAGGTCAAATTGTTGCCACGGACCTGCGGTTGCAACACCAACGAATAGCTCGCGGCGCCCGACTCACCTACAGGGGCATTTTCCGCCATCAATGACGCATCAAAAATCTGCCATTCACGGAATCTGGAGAGATTGGCACAAAGCGCTTGGCGCAATGCTTCGGCCTCACCCGTCCGCTCCGCCGACAAATGGCCGTAGCTCGGCTGTGCCACAACAATCACCGGCCGTAAGGTCTTGGACACCGGCGCACTCATTGGCGACTTGATGTCGACCACAAGTTGCTGAGTTTCCTCAGAAGGCTCCTCGCCATACTCCTGATCCAACAGGCTCCACAGCGACTGGTACACGGTCAGTGCATTCGCCATTTGACCACTCTGCCAATACGCTTTGATCAACCGCCGCGCGGCGCCTTCGTCGGCTGGGTCCATGCTGGCCACAAACCGCAGGACGTCCAGGCGCTCTTCCGGCGAGGCCGCTGCATCTGCCGTCGCGTTTAGTCGGTGCCGCATCACCCCGCAAACATGCTGAACCGAGTCCTTCACCCGCACCGAAAACATGTCGTTGATCTCGACTTGGTCGCGATCAAATTGCGCCAGCTTTTGGGGATCTATCCGCAAAATCGGAGCCATGTCTCCGCGATCCGCCGCATCAAGCAGCACATCCAGATCCACATCAACCCGCTCTTGCGCGAGCCACACATCGCTGCGATCGCTAAAAATGCCGTCAAATCCTGCATCATGCAGGGCAGCTTTTAGCGCCCAAACTGCGTTGCGCAGGCTGGTCTGCGCCGCCGTCTCTGAGCTGTCCGGCCACAGAACACCGCGCAGTTTTTCCCGCGTCATGCGCAAATCAGGTGACAAGGACAACAGCACCAAAATGGCGGCGGCTTTTTTCTTTTTGATCTCAACACGCCCGCCGTCACAACGGGCCTGAAACCCGCCGACTACGTCAATCCGAAGCCGCTCCGACGCTGTGTCAGGCGCTGCAAAATTGGTCTGGTCCCGCTCCATTAGTAAAGAGGCCCCTGCGTCCGTCGTTTTTTCCCAAAAAGCGCCGCCTGCAACCGTGGGCATACGTGAATTTCCCGGCCACTCTGCAAAGCTGTGCTCGTCGCTTTGATGACCTGAAATACCCCCTCAACACAACCCAGATCGACAATACCGACATCGCTTTTGGCACAAACCGCACCCCATTCCTCTTTCGCGATCACACCCCGCATTTGAACCTGCGCCTCAAGCGCGGTTTTCTGCGTCACAAATGCAGCGTTAAACTGGTCCAATGTAAGTGTGTTGACGGTCAGAGTTGCCCCCCCGTCCTTAGGCAAGACGTTCCGAGAGACGTCCAACTGGCGCCCAAACTCCGCCGCTCCCAGTTCGCGCACCGCAGACACCACTGCATCCCTTAAATGCGCGCCCGCAGCAGCTCCAAAACAAAAGCCGCCGCCACTCTGATCAAACGAGGCCGCAACAACCGCAGGCACCTTCGTGTCACAGGTCACATCCAACACCCGTGTCTGACGCTTTGCCCGATGCCCAATCCCCTCGGCCACGAGCGCCTCAACACCCAACAGCTCCACAGCCTCTGTAGCTCCAGCCCACCAATGCGCCGCCGCGTCCCGTTCAAACAGCTCCAACACGCCGTGCCTTTGCGCCGCATCGACGTCCGTGTGCACCGCCAAGCCTTCGGAAAACCCAGCTGTCTCAGCCTCTGACGTAGGCAAAACCGATCGCGCCACAGGCGTTGCGTTCAGTCCCTGCCAGTCGCAAGCCAGAACAGGCGCCCGCTCCGGCAACTTGCCCAAATAGGTGCGAAGCCCAACTTGCTCGGCGGCTTCTCCGGCCAATCGTACCAATGCCGCATCAACAGCGTCTCCTGCGCCTGAAACCGGCGTGCCATCCGGCAAAACACCCCCGGCAATCACCAGCGCAGGCACACAAGAAGGACGCCCGACAAAAACATAGTCCAACCGCCTTAGAACCGGCGCGCAAAACCCTGGCGTTGCTTTTGGCAACACCATCTCGCCAGACGCAGACCGCTCGTACTCCCGCAGTTCCGTGAACATCCCGCCCCG
The DNA here is from genome assembly GCF_900182745.1 of Shimia sagamensis. Classification (GTDB taxonomy): domain Bacteria; phylum Pseudomonadota; class Alphaproteobacteria; order Rhodobacterales; family Rhodobacteraceae; genus Shimia; species Shimia sagamensis. The sequence goes on from NZ_FXTY01000002.1 coordinate 517,192, forward strand.
ATTCCCCTCACAACACGCCAAAACACACCGTCAATCACCCGCTCCAGCCCCAAGGATACAAGGTAATTCCCGCAAATCACGCAAGAATAACGGTGGCTCTGGCACATTTGTCTCAAAGACGACCAAACTGGAGGATCCAATGTCCCGCCCCCGCCCAACAGAGACCACAACAGCAGCCCAAACCGCCACCAACGACGCCCACAAAGAGGCGTTGGAAGCGCTGCGCGACATGTATTGTGATCGTACTGACGTGACCGGCTATGACATTGGCTTCAAACGTGTGGGTGGGCTGGCGACCAACAAGCTATGCTTACGTGTGCATGTACATTCCAAATTGCCCGAAGACGAACTTGATCCGGGCAACCACATCGTGCGCCGAATCAATGGCTTTCCTGTCGATGTGGTTGCCAGCACCTACAAAGTGCATCGCGACCAAGGGGATGGGCAAGGCAGCTATACCACCACTTTACTCTCTGGAAGCCCCTGCCAACGTCGCGGGGCCCATGGCGGCACCATTGGCGCGATTGCCATTGACCGGTCCACTGGCTCTGCCGGGATTCTGTCCAACTGGCATGTGCTGTCCTCGCCAGAAGGCGCCGACAGCGATCTGGTTTATGGCGGCAAGACAACCGATCTGCCCATTGCCCGTTTGAGCAAATCCATGTTGTCGCGCCATGGCGATGCCGCTTTTGCGCCTTTGACCGGCGCAACCCCGTGGCAGCCCACATTGAAACACCTCAATCTGACCTTGACCGGCGTGGCACCGGCGGCCTTGGGGCGTAATCTATACAAATATGGCCGCACCACCGGCCTGACCCATGCCCGCGTGGATGGCATTGGCACATACAAAGTTGTGCACAGCCATGCTGATGGCCGCCGTAAAACTGTCGAGGTCGACGGATTCCGTCTTGTTCCACAAGACATTTCGGCCCCGATGGCAGCCCTGTCCCTGCCCGGTGACAGTGGCGCCTGCTGGGTAGACCCGGACACGGGCGCTGCCGTCGGTCTGCATATGGCCGGAGAAGGTGATGACTGGCCTGGTGGCGACTGTGCCTTGGCCTGCCACATGGACAGCGTGCTGGAGCGGCTGGATCTGCGATTGGCAACCCTGTGTGACCTGCCCAAACAGACGATCTCGGACGGTGCAACCGGCCTCCCAAAAATCGCGCCTCCCCTGCATATGATGATGCGCCCTACGCATTCCTTTGCCCCTCAGAGCATCTCGGATCCACAGCGGGTGTTCAGTGTGCAAGGCAACATTTGGGCCGAGTTCCTGCGCACCATGCTGACACAACATCCGGAATTTTCTCAGGTGCCGTTCGACATCGAGGACGCCGTGGCTGACTACTTTGGCTACGGCACTTCCGGCGAAGCGCTGCACACAATCATCCTCGCCTCCGCAGAATTCCTGCGCGACGGCGCAGTACCCGACATCGACGTGCTGACCAAAGAGGTGACCTTCCGTGGCGTGTGTTTCCGCATTGCAGAGGCGTATCGCGCCCGTGGCTATTGCATCACCGCCTAGGCCGCAGCTCGCTGATTTGCCAGAGGATTCCGCCCGCATGAGCCAACGTATTTACGCCATCGACACGGTGACGCTAACCCAGCAAGAGGGCCAATCACCCAACCTGTTGGTTCAGGTGCAGGCCAGAGCTGTCTCCTCCGGCTGGCGCGCGCCAACCTTGGCATTGCACCGTTACCGGCAGCCGCCAGAGGACGGTATTTTGTCCTTTGATTTGATCGGTACCGCACCGGATTCACTTAGCACCACGCTGCCTGTGCTCACTCATACCTGCGCTGACACAGTTTTGCCTGATGTGGACCTTGCCAACTATTGGGGCCCGGACCAGCCGCTAGTTGGGGTGCGCTGTCATGCACAAAGCAACACCAAATTGGCGCTTCTGCAACCCAAACTTGGCATTCCAGAAGTCACCCTGATCCCCAAGATCACCATGTCAGAGGATTTTTGCCCCCAGTTTTCCCGGGATATTCGCCCGCTGTTTCGCCCCTATGACATTGCCATGATGATCATGGTGCGCGATTTGGACCTCGGGTCTTATGAAGCCGTGAGCCAACACGGAGCGTTGATTTTATCGCGCCTGAAAGATGGCAGCATGCCCAGCGACGGCCCTTGGCCCGCTAGCGACATCGCGCTGTTTGAACAATGGCTGGCACAGGGCAAAGCACCTTAGAAACCAAGCGCGGCAAAGCACACAAACGCCACGTTCCTCCCTGTTGATGGGTCATCCCCCCATCAACTGCTGTTGAAACACTTACATCCCCATTGGTGTTTCGACATCCGGGGCGGTTGCCGGGTCTGTCCCCCCGCAACCGCCCCAAATATTTTGGGACGCAAATAGCCCACGACACCACATGCGCAGGCAAATTGTCTTCAAATGGATGGGGGGGGGGGTGGTACCGCCTCCCCGGCTCGAACGGGGGACCCCTGGTTCCACAAACCAGTGCTCTAACCAACTGAGCTAAGGCGGCAACAAGGGCGATTTACCGCCCCCGTTCGGGGATTGCAAGCATCTAAAACACAATTTTGTAGGTTTGTTCGATCAGATCGCAACCAAAGCTTTGCGCCGGCTTCTCCGCCTCAAGCGCAAAGCCGTTTTTTTCATAGAGCGCACAAGCTGCCACGTGGCTTTTGTGCGTCCAAAGCGTCAAACCATCATAGCCTACGCCGCGCGCATACCCCAAACAGGTGTCCAGCAAATGTTGCCCAAGACCGAATCCCCGCGCCTGTGGCATCACCAGAAACAACCGTAATTTGGCCCAGTTTGTTTGCGGGCCTTGTACGCAAAAAATGCTGCCCAGCCTGTGGCCATCCCGATCCGCGACCCAGCCCTGCTCCCGCGTAGGATCGTGATCCAAGAGAAACCGCTTCAGGATGGTTTCCACCAGCGGTCCAAAGCTGTCGTCAAAGCCTTCGTCGCGCGCATAGAGCGTGGCATGGGCCTCCACCAGCCAATCCAGATCAATCTCTTCAAATGGACGAACAGCGATACTGCCAAGCATTTTCCCCTCCCCGCCCTACACGGGACGGCCCGCATTCTTGCCTTTGGGTCACGATCAGGATACCCGATTTGGCAACATATGAGAACGCAGCCCTTCGGGGCCCCAAATCCGCCAGGAGATCACCATGGGCATCAACACCGAAAGCGACATCGAAGCCAACCTGCAGATCGGCCCAACCGATCAGGGGTTTGTGCGTATTTTCATCGAAGGCGAGGGCATTGAAATTCCGATGGATTTTGACCCTGAAGAAGCCGAAGAAATTGCCGAGGAAATCCGTGCGGCTGCCGCCACGGCACGCCAGATGGCCAAGTAAACGCAGTGGAGGGGCCAGCCCCTCCGGCACAGCCCGCTGTGCCACCTCCCCGGGGTATTTGGGGAATATGAATGTTAGGGGGTCTCATCCGGCATTGGTGCCAGTTTGGGATCTCGGAATCGCTGCAGACGTCGTGCCGCGTCCGTAGCAAACTTCTGGATCATCTTTTTGCGCCGCGCGGGGGCCAGTTTCTCCTCCGGTGCCATACGGATGATTTCCGCATCATAAGCATCAGCAAAGATCAACCCCGTGCCCTCTGGCAGCAAATCTGTGGGGAACTCCGTGTCCACCGCCCAGAAATACCGGTCACACCACTCCAGATAGCCCTGCCATTTACTGTCAGACTGAAAATCTGCCCGGCTGGATTTGCACTCAATCACCCAAAGCTCACCTTTGGGGCCAAGCGCCATCACATCCACGCGCAGCCCCCGCGCGGGCACAAATTCCTCAATGGACACATAGCCATGGCTGCGCAGATGGCGGCTCACACCACGCGCAAGAAGCTGTCCCGCCTGTAAGGTCTGTGGTGGTGTATCATCCATACACCCAACGTGAACATTTAGAGAACAAAATGCAAGTCGCAATTTTGGTCCAGCCCCTTGCGCCACGCCGATGGCAGGCATAGATAGAAAGGCGGCGGGTTCTGCCCTTCTCGTAATTCGGTTGCATTCCGGTGGCCTTAAGCAATTCCGAGGGAGCTGGCTCTGTTCTGGTCCTGGCCTGATTACCTGGCGCCCACCTGTACATACAGGTCCTCGGGAATGAGATAACCCTACGGCTGCGTTTGCGGGCCCGCCACTTTTCCTTTGCAGCTCTGCTCAAACACCCCTTCCACAGGGAGCCCGCATCACGCCCGGTACATCATAATTGACGCTTGACTCAATACCAAATGGTATCATATATATTGAGATACCAAATGGTATCACTTATGCGAGACAGCTATGCCCGACCACCTGCAACCCGTGTTCCGCGCCCTAGGCGACCCCACCCGCCGCGACATCCTGCGTCTATTGGGCCAGGAACCGATGACCATCGCCGAAGTGGCGGACAACTTCGACATGACCCGCGCAGCTGTGAAAAAGCACCTCGTGGTGCTCAGCGACGGCGGCCTGATCGAGGTTGCCCCACGCGGCCGAGAAAAGGTCAATTCTCTCAACGCCTTGGCGCTCAAACCTGCACTGGAATGGATAGGTTGGTTTGACCAGTTCTGGGACGCGCGTCTCGACGCCTTGAAAACCGCAATTGAAAAGGAAACGACTGATGACACTGGACACAACAATGGCTGAACTCTCCCAAGACACCACCATTCGCAAATCGGTCTTTCTGGCCGCACCAAAGGCCCGCGTCTGGGACTTCCTGACCAAAGCTGACTTGCTCAACGAGTGGTTCCATCCAGCTGAAAAAGACCTCGCAAAGGGTGAAGACTACACGCTGAGGTCGCAGAAAGATGGCGATCGCATGTGCTGGGGCAAAGTGGTGGACGCCACCCCGCATGACTACATGAAGTGGGATTTCACTGTGGGGCCAATGAATGGCCAAATGTCTTCGGTGGAATGGGAACTCGCGGACGCCCCCGGCGGCACACGGTTGACGTTGATCCATTCCGGCCTACCCACCAATGTCGATGGCTTTGGTTTGGTCATGGCGCTCGACAAAGGCTGGCACGGCTTTTTGGCCAACCTGCACGACATGCAGTGACCAAAACAAAAGCGCCCCAAATGCGGGGCGCTTTTTAAACTTGTTGAAGGAGTTAGCGACGGATCTGGCGCGACTGCGGCTTGCGGTCAATCTTGACCGGCACGGGCTCCGCCAGCATCACCGGCAGCGCGCTGCGCTTGCCACCACCCGGATGGTCATCCTCTTTCATACGCATGATTGCGATGCCAAATTGCACGCCGGCAAACACAATCCCGTTGAGCACCCACATCACGACAACCGCCAGAATGCCTTCCGAACTACCGCTCACCAGATGCCAGAGATTGGCAATGTTGAAGTAGAGCAGCATCGTCACAAAAGCGGCGGAAATGGCAAATCCGATAGCCACTTGGCGAATATAGAGCGAAATCAGCTTTGGCATGGCAGTGCCTCCTCAAACACCATTAAACGGCAGCCCCATCAAAACGGCAAGTCACAGCTGCGCGACACGCGCCACAATGACACAGGGCAGCCCGCTTTGCGGGCCACCCTGCCCCACCGTCCTTAACAACTGTTTAAAACAGCTTCACTCCGCCGCCATCATCTCTGCCATAACCTCTGGCGGAATCTCAGCCTCAAACCCCATCAGCTTTTTGTCGACCGGATCAAAGGCCGTGGCGCGTTTGGTCCACACCACGAGCTGGGCTTCCAATTTCTCCGGCTGATCCACAACCGACGCCCGCAGGAAAATGTTCCCCGGCCGCGCGGCGTTAGTGGAGTACACCGGTGATCCACAGGTGCCGCAGAAATGCCGGCTCACCAAATTACCACTGTCCGCCGGTTTCTCAAACGCCGTGACTGAGCCATTCAATGACAGCGCATCTTCACGCACCGCCACATGGGTGCAATGCCCCGTACCGCTGGACTTGCGGCAATCTTCACAATGGCAATGGCCCACCGCCATCGGCTCCATTTCGCTCTCAAATGTCACCGCACCACACAGGCAGCTTCCCGAAAATCCTACAGTCATACCATCTCTCCTCACTGAATATGCTTGACCCTAGAGTGAGTCGCTTGCAAAATGCAAGTGACTTCTCAAACAGGCATTGCGAGCCTCCAAATGACTAAGAAAAACAGATCAGGATGCCCGATTGCCTCTGGCCTTGAAATTGTTGGGGATCGTTGGACGTTGGTGATCCTGCGGGACATGCTCACCGGCAAATCCAAATATGCCGACTTTCTCGACAGTCCCGAAAAGATCACCACAAATATTCTGGCGTCACGGCTTTCGCAGATGGAAGAGAACGGACTTGTTTCAAGACGTGAATATCAAACGAATCCAAAGCGCTACAGCTACCACCTCACCCCAAAAGGCGCAGACTTATTGCCACTGGTGCAAAGCCTTACACGCTGGTCCAATGTGCATTTGTCGCACACCTGGACCCCGCCGGCCTATTTTATGGAAATGACACCGCAACAAGCGGCAGAGGCTGGCGCAAAACCGCCGGCCTGATTGGGCGACCTTAAAAGTCTTCCGGCTTGGCTTCGCGCGCCATGTGATCCAGCACAGCGTTCACAAACTTGCCCTCTTTCCCTTCGGGGAAAAACGCATTGGCAATGGCCACATATTCCGTGATCGCCACTTTGGCAGGGACATCACTCTGCAACAGTTCAGCGCCAGCAGCACGGAACAACGCCCGTATTGTCGGATCGATCCGGTCAATTGGCCAAGCTGCCACCAACGCACGGTCGGTCATTTGGTCGATTGGCGCCTGATAGTTCACCGCATCCTCAAGCGTTTTGCGGAAATGATCCACATCGCCCTCAATCATATCGGTAGCATCATCCACTTCGGCCCCAAACCGGTGATCCAAAAACTCCACCCGCACCTGATCCACCGTCTGGCCAGAGCTTTCCATCTGAAAGAGCGCCTGCACCGCATAAAGGCGGGAAGCGGATTTCATCTTACGTTTCTGGTTACCGGATAGGGTCATGCCGTTGGGTTGTCCTTGAGTTCGCCTGCCAGCTTGTATTCCTCAGCATCGGGCAAAAACCCAACGCTTTTGCGCTGAGCGCCCCACTTACGGCCCAATGCCACAAGATGCAAGGCCGCAGCTGCCGCCCCACCACCTTTGTTTTGATCTTCTGGATCTGCCCGAACTTCGGCCTGTGTGCGATTTTCCACGGTCAGGATGCCGTTGCCGATGCACAGACCTTGCAGGCCTAACATCTGAATGGCGCGACTGCTGTCGTTGCACACGGTTTCATAATGCGTGGTCTCGCCACGAATGACACAGCCCAAAGCGACATAGCCATCAAAGTTGCTCATGCGCTCAGCAATGCCAATCGCCGTGGGGATTTCCAGCGCGCCAGGCACCTGCACCACGTCATAGGTGCCGCCCGCAGCCTCGATCTCAGCCACAGCACCGGCCAGCATATTGTCCGCGATATCTTTGTAATAAGGCGAAATCACAATCGCGAGCTTCACCGGCTTATCAAATTCCGCACGTGGCATGATGTAGTGTTTTTCTGCGCCAGCCATGACTTATTCCTCCGTCAGGATTGGGCGGGTGCCCACAATGGACAGCCCGTAAGCGTCCAGACCAAGATACTTTGTTTGCGGGCTGTCTGTCAGCAGGATCAACTCTTTGCAGCCCAGATTGGACAGAATTTGCGCGCCCAAGCCTGTGCGCTTCACCGTGCGAGGGCCTTCATCCTCTTCGGCATAAAGGCTGTGACGCACTTCGCGGAACAGGCACACAACGCCCCGGCCCTCATCAGCAATTTTGCGCATCGCCGCAGGCAGCTCATTCACGGACTTCGGCCCCAGCCCCAGAACATCACTTGCCTCATGCAACGCATGGGTCCGTGTCAGCACCGGTTCAGGCGTTGTGATGTCACCTTTGATCATCACCACATGCTCAATGCCGTGGATCTGATCGGTGAAAATGCGCATGTCCCAATCACCGCCATATTCCGACGCCACCGTTTCCCGCGACGTTTCGACAACCTCGTTGTCCACACGCGAGCGGTAGGCAATCAAATCACTGATGGTGCCGATTTTGAGACCGTGTTTCTTGGCCACCTCAACCAGCTCCGGCAGGCGCGCCATGGTGCCGTCGTCGTTCATGATCTCACAGATCACCGCACTTGGGTGACAGCCCGCAAGACGCGAAATGTCCACGGAGGCTTCGGTATGCCCGGCCCGCACCAACACGCCACCGCGTTTGGCACGCAGCGGGAACACATGCCCCGGCGTAGCCAATGACGCCATCGTGTTCTGCTCGTTGATTGCGGTGGCAATGGTCAATGCCCGGTCACCCGCGGAAATCCCGGTGCTCACGCCTTCGCGCGCCTCAATCGACACGGTAAACGCAGTCTCATGGCGCGACGAATTGTTCACCGCCATCATCGGCAGGTCCAGATGGTCAATGCGTTCAGCGGTCATCGGCAGACAAATCAATCCCCGGCCATGTGTGGCCATAAAGTTGATCGCCGTCGCATCAGCAAATTCAGCCGGGATGATAAAATCCCCTTCGTTCTCGCGATCCTCATGATCCACAAGAATATAAATGCGGCCCTGACGAGCCTCTTCGATGATCTCTTCAATGGGGCTGATCGCGTCACGCAGGCTTTGCTCGACGGGTCCGGGATTTTCAAAGGACATAGCTGTCTCCGCTTGGTTGCGGCTGAGATAGCCCATGCGGACAACAAATAAAAGTGCAGCCACGACGCCCCGGCATTCAAAAACGCAACGACACTGTGCGCCAATGCGGAGCTTTCAGGATGTTAGCGCTCGCGCTTTGATCAGAAAGCAGGCTCAGCACACGCTAAGCCTGCCAAGGGGCGCTGCCCCTTCTAGTCAAAGCCAACTCATCCCCGGGATATTGGGGGAAGTGAATGCTCAGCAACATCCGCTGGTGGCAGTGCCACAACCACCGGACGCCGCAATCTGCTGCGATCCGGCATCGGTCATACCGCGCCCCAAGTACGTCACATCCGCAAGATAGAAAGTGGTAAAGGCCTCCTCGAAGTCCGCTGCGCCAGCCTTCTGTGCCAGCCCCGTCGCCATGATCGCTCGCTGCCACGCCTGAACTTTGGGGCGTCCCTCAAGGAAATCAAACCCGGTGTGGTCTTTGATGATCTGCGCCCGATGCAACAGCACCAACCAAGCGATATCAACCAACCCAATCTGCGCCCCTCCAAAAAACGGCCCGTCGCCAAGCACCTTTTCGATCTTGTCAAAGGCCGTGCCCAACTTGGCCGACTTCTCCGCCAAGGTCTCCGCGTCCCGGCTGCGCATGGTGCCACATTGCACAAGGTAGTTTTTGGCCGCCAAATAGCTCCACGCGCGGTTCAATGCCTTCTGTTCTAGCGAGACATCCGCCTCCAGAGGGGCATAAGCCTCCTCAATATATTCAATGATGGCCTCACTCTCAAACAACGCCACGCCGCCCTCAGTGACCATCACCGGCACCTGCCCGTTGGGCGAAATGTCCAAAAACCACTGCGGCTTGTCCGACAGCGAAATATACTCCACCTGATACTCCAGCCCTTTGGCCTCCAGCAGCGCGGTCACCCGTTGCACAAACGGGCAGATTTTGAAGCTCACAATTTTGATCATTGTCTGTGTCCTTTTGATCTCTCTGACGTGAAGACGCGCGGGACCGGAAAAAGACGACAGTTTTCGCAACCTTTTTTCAAACGCGCTTTGTGTTTGGCCAAACCCGCCACATACTGCTTTCAAATTTCACAGATTTATTTGGAGAGCCCTATGTCTTTGCGCACCGTGTCTTTTGCAGCCCTGACCGCCGCATGTCTGGCCCTGCCCGCCTTTGGCAGCGAAGAAAGCAAGACCTGGGAGGCAAGCCCAGAAGCCACGCAGTTTGTGAAAGACACCATCGTGCTTGGCATGTTGGCCAGCCCTTATGGCACCGGCTGGACAGACTATGAGCAGCTCCACACCTATTTTCAACGCGCGCGAGACAACGGCATCACCGGTCATGAAATGACCTTGGCCGCCGCTGACATGTCCTGGGAAACCTTTCTCGAGCAGCACTACCACTTCCGTGCAGCCATGGCGCAGCAGCCTGAAAACTACCTGATCGTGAACGAGACCCGCGATATTGAGGCCGCGCACCTACAGGGCAAAACCGCCGTGATCTGGAACAGCCAGACCGCGACCATCCTCAATGGCGACCTCAAGAAAATGGCGACGCTCAAGGACATTGGCGTGAAGTCGATGATCCTCGCTTATAACGACATCTTTCGCACCGGCTCTGGCCAATTGGCCGCCCAAAACGGCCGCGACATTGGGCTGACCCCTTGGGGCAAAAAGGTGATCGACGAGATGGTGCGCTTTGGCATCCTGCTTGATCTCAGCCACACCGGTTCCAAAACAGCCAATGACGCGATGGACTACATGGATGAAACCTACCCCGGTGTGCCCTATGTTTACACCCACTCGGTGCCGGCGGGCCTCTACAAAAGTGAGCCCAACGCCACACCACAAGGCTGCTACCGCAATATCCCCGATAACGAGGCCCTGCGCGCGGCCAAATCCGGCGGCTATATCTCGCCCACCTTCACAGAATGGATGCTGGATGGCATTTGGCCGGATGACATTTCCCCCAAACAAGCCGCCGACATGATTGACTACTATGTGAAACTGGTTGGCGTGGACCATGTGGGCATTGCCTCTGACGACATGTTCTCCACCGAACTTGTCGTCGCTTTCGCCACCGCCAATGCGGACATGTACAACGACGGTGGTTACATGATTGACGCGTTTAACAAAGGCGCCACTGGCAGTGGGGAGCTTGCCAGAATTCTGGCTGCCATCACCGATGATCTCTGGGCACGTGGCTATTCCAACGAGGACCTCGCCAAAATCTACGGCGGCAACAAAATGCGCGTCTTTGCGCAGGTCTGGGAAGGCAAACCACCGGAGCAGTTCTTGCAGGAATACCCGGAACGCCTGCGTCTGCGTCAGGAGCTTGAGGGCAAATTCTTCAACCGCTAGAAATGGCGAATGCGCTCAGCAAAACTCGCGTTCTTTCAACCAAAGCTAGCAAAACACGACAACAAGCGGGCCAGGTACCGCAGCCAAGCACCTGGTGCACAATTGGACCAAAGTAGCCTCACCATTCCGAACCTAAGTCAACCGGCGATATCCGGTCGAAATTTTTGAAAGGAACTCATAGTGAAACCATCCAATTTGTTGAAACGCGCCCTTGCTGGCGTAAGCGCCGCAACATTGGCCAGCTCCCTTCTGTTTGACGCAGCACTTGCAGAGCCCCCTCCAATTCAAGAGCCGTCCACCCCCGAAGACATCCAAGCCGCCCTCACCGGTGGTGTGCCTATGGGGCGTTGGAAAGAGGGGCTGACCTTTGAAGGTATCTCGCCTCAACCTTGGCTCCGGAGTGCCGCGAACTGGTTCCCCGGCACCGAAGATGTGCAGCCCAACGAGATGCGCATCATTTTTATGGGCTCCGCGCCTTTCATTCGACCGGGCCAAATGAACACCGCTATTCTGGTAGAGCTTGGAAACGGTAAAATTTTCATGTTCGACATCGGCGAAGGCTCTCCCGCCAACATCATCGCGGGTGGCTATGCGCTCAACCAGATCAGCGATGTGTTCATAACCCACCTGCACGTCGACCATTTTGGCGGACTGCCCTATCTGTGGATGTTTGGCACTTGGGCTGGCGGGTGGCATGAAAACCTGACCGTGCACGGCCCTTCCGGACGTACGGAGGAATATGGCACCGCCACGATGGTGGAGGGCATGAAGATGATGACCGGTTGGCATCGCGACGCCTTCAGCGTCTTCCCGGTTGGCAAAGGTTTTGACATCGAGGTCAACGAGTTTGATTTTCGCGACAACGGTGGCGTGTCTATGACGAAGACGGCGTGAAAGTCACCCACTGGCAGCGCAGCCACGCCAAAGACGGTGCCTCCGGTTATCGGCTGGACTGGAACGACTTGTGTTTCATCTGGACCGGCGACGGCCGCCCCAACATGATCGACATTCCTTTTGCCGAAGGCTGCGACGTGTTTGTCACCGAACAGCAGCAGGAAATTCTGGAAATTTCCTCTGGTGTTCAAGGGGTACCACCATTCCTTGGTCGCTACACCGTGGACACCCACCACACGCCAAGCTACGCGGCAGGCTACATTGCCAATCTGGTGCAACCACGGCTCTTGATGAACACCCACATGAGTTATGACCCCTACCAGATCGAAGAAACCGTGGCAGAAATCCGCGAGCACTGGAAAGGCCCCTACCACTTTGGGGCGCCCGACGGGATTGTAGTAAACGTCACCAAGGATCAAATCTGGGTGCGAGATGGCATCCTACCCCGGTTCCCCAACTCGCGCGCGCCGCAGTTCGACTTCAGCCATGGCCAGTTGGTGGTGCCACACCCACCTCACGCCCGCGAAGACATCCAGGAACCTTACGTGCGTGAGATGGAAATCGATCCCAAGCTCTACTACCCAGAAGGCTACCACCCCGAGCTGCTCACCGAATGGCCGGTGGACGGCGATTTGGTGGTGCCCATCGACCAGCTCCCCGACAACCTGAGGGACAGCATGGGGGCAGCCTGGCGTCTGCGTGAGAAAAATCAGGAAATCCTGAAGAACCAGTCGGACAATTGACCTGACAAATTGAAACGGCCCGGAGCTTTAACTCCGGGCCATTTTCTTTTGAGCGGTTACCTCTCAGGCAAACAGAATTTGATGCAGCCCCCCGCGCTCAACACTTGGGGCAAGCCGCCTCTTTCCGTGTTGCCGCAATGATCTCGCCGTTTGCACCTAATTCCATCGCACAACAGGCCCGATACTGTTCAGCCATTTTTCCCCGCGCGGCCTGCACGCGGGACTTAAGCGTGCTGTAAGCCAGCCCCATATTTGCGGCCACTTGTTTCTGGCTTTGTCCGTTCAGATCAATGGCGCGTAGCAATGCTGCGTCCTCATCAGACAACGCCGCCAAGAAAGATGCCACACAACCTTCCAAGTCTTTTAAAGCACCAGCCTCTTCCTCTGCGCCATACCACAAGTCATCCGCATTCACCGGCTGTGCCTTGGCACGCGCGCGGTAAAAATCCACGGTTGCGTTGCGCGCCACCTGAAACAGCCACGCCCTAAGTGCCGCCGGGTCCCGCACTTCGGACAAATGCGCATGCGTTTTAATCAGGATGTCCTGCAGCAGGTCATCCACATCCGCTTCATTGGCCACCCGCTTGCGCAGAAAGCCCCGAAGCGCGCCGCCATACTCTCGCCAAATCTGATCCAGATGCATCTCACCTGCCCTGTGCGTGTCTAGCCCAAAACTGGGAGGCTGGAGATCAAACTGCAAGGGGCGTCAATTTCACGCCCCAAGCTTTCTCATTCCACAAATATCCCGGGGGCCTGGGGGCTGGCCCCCAGCCTTGCATTTCTTAACACCCACAGCCCATGCAACGGGCGCAAAATTTGCACCTCCGCAATACAGCCGTGATACAGACGCTATACCGACGTGTTGCCTCCGCCGTTCGGCGGCTTAAGACGACATCTCTGCCAGTCGCGCCACATAGCGTGCCAGCGTGTCGATCTCGAGGTTGATCTTGTCCCCCACCTTAGCAGTGCCCCAGGTGGTGACCTCTTTGGTGTGCGGAATGATGTTTACGCCAAAGTCACAGCCATCCACCTCATTCACCGTGAGCGACGTACCGTTCAAGGCCACAGAGCCTTTCGGGGCAATGAATTTTGCCAATTCTTTTGGGGCCTTAAAGGTGAACCGCGTGCTGTCGCCTTCATCTTTCATCGCCACAATCTCGGCCACGCCATCGACGTGCCCCGAGACTATATGCCCGCCCAGCTCGTCGCCAACCTTCAATGCCCGTTCAAGGTTCACAGAGCGGCCTTCGGTCCAGTCCCCAAGGTTGGTTTTGGAGACGGTTTCTGCCGAAATTTCAACATCATACCAATCTTCACCCAAAGCGATAACGGTCAGGCAAACCCCCTCACTGGCAATAGATGCGCCAAGCTCAATTCCCGATGTGTCATACGCCGTCTTGATACGCGCCTTCAGGTCGCCGCGCTGTTCCAGTGCAACAATTTCGCCAACGTCAGTGATAATTCCAGTAAACACGGGCCGCGCTCCATAGCTGTGATCTGCCAAAGACCTACAGGCCGAACCGCCTCAAGACAAGCTGTCCAGACTGCGGCAATCAGCGACCACATTTTTGCCACGGCGTTAGGCTAACATTCCCTTAACAGAAGGCGTATAGGGTTGAGCGTTATGACAATTCCGACCGGCGACAACAAAGTGTTCCTTTTCCTGCAAGGCCCGCATGGGCCATTTTTTGCAGCGCTGGCACGTATGTTGCGCCGCTCTGGCGCCACGGTTTGGCGAGTTGGCTTTAACGCGGGCGACCGCGCTTTTTGGCCACATCAAAAGAGTTTCATACCCTACCTCGATACGCCTGAAGATTGGCCAAACGCCTTCCAAAACATCGTTTCAGAGAAACAGGTTACTGACATTGTCCTCTACGGTGACGTCCGTCCAATCCATGCCCAAGCTGTGGAGATCGCCAAAGATGCGGGCATCCGCGTGCATGTCTTTGAAGAAGGCTATCTACGCCCTTACTGGGTGACGTACGAGCGCGGCGGATCCAACGGCAACTCGCGCTTGATGGACATGGACCTTGCGCAGATGGAGAAGGCGCTGGAAGGATCCGATATGGAAACCCCTATGCCACCGGGGCACTGGGGCGACATGCGCCATCACGTGTTTTACGGCGCGCTGTACCATTGGTTTGTGATGTTCACAAACCGCAAGTTCCGCAATTTTCGCCCGCACCGAGCGCTCTCGGTCACGCGCGAATTTCAGCTGTACTTACAGCGCCTTCTGCTGATGCCTTTTCTTGCCATACAACGCCGCATCGCCACTTTGCGCATTCGCTACGGCGGTTTTCCGTATCACCTTGCATTGCTGCAACTTGAACATGACAGCAGCTTTCAAAAGCATTCCCCGTTTTCCACAATGACTGACTTTCTGTCATTGGTGATCGAGAACTTCGCAGAAAACGCCCCAAAACATCATCATCTGGTGTTCAAAGCACACCCGCTCGAAGATGGCCGCGTGCCTCTGCGCAAAGAAATTCGAAACCTGGCCAAGTCTCACAACATCGAAAACCGTGTGCACTATGTGCGTGGCGGCAAGCTGGCACAGCTTTTGAACGACACCCGCACCGCTGTCACTGTGAATTCTACTGCCGCGCAACAGGTGCTCTGGCGCGGCATCCCGATCAAAGCTTTTGGCGACGCCGTTTATAACCAGCCGGAGTTTGTCAGTACGCAATCCTTGGCGGGTTTTTTCTCAGCCGCAACCCGACCAGACAGCCGCGCCTACAAGACCTATCGCCGCTATCTGCTTGAAACCAGCCAGGTTCCCGGCGGGTTTTACTCCGCCCGCGGCCGCCGCCGTCTGTTGCGTCAGGTGGTCGACATGATGCTGTCTGATGACGATCCCTATCAGGCGCTCGCTGCCGGCACAGCGGCACCACGGCAACAGTTGCGGCTTGTGAAGTGACCCCCACAAGGTCTAGCGCTGGATTTTTGGTTAGGATTTCTGTAAGTTGTCTCAAAAAACTGAGGCAGAATAATCAGGTCGAGGAGACCGAGCAGTGAAATCCTTTGCATCCCGATTGGGGAAGTGCGCCGTCGTACTGACTATGGCGACCGTTTTGGCGTCGTGTAGTTTGGTGCCGCGCTCCGGCCCTAACAAACGCGAAATCTACGCAGGCTCTGTGCAGCGTGAAGGCGACGCCTTCATTGTTGCCGTAAACGACCGCGTCTCTCGCGCCACCGCTGTGGTACCCGCCCTTGGCTTCTCCGACGGCTTCCAGAACGCAGGCCAACTTGGCTCTGATACGATTCGCCCCGGCGATATTCTGGCGCTGACAATTTGGGAAAACGTCGACAAACCTCTTTTGGGACCAGAAGGCCAAGTGGCTGCTGTGCTTGAAGAAGTTCAGGTCGACGGCGCTGGCTTTATCTTTGTGCCCTATGCCGGCCGCATCCGCGCCGCTGGCAACACGCCAGAAGGCATCCGCCGCATCATCTCTTCCAAACTCGAAGAGCAAACCCCCGATCCACAGGTCGAAGTCCGCCGCGCTGCAGGCGACGGTGCCACTGTGTCTTTGGTGGGAGCCGTTGGTGCGCAAGGTGTCTATCCCATCGAGCGCCCTACTCGTACACTGTCCACCATGCTGGCGCAGGCCGGTGGTGTGACCATTGTACCGGAGATCGCTCAGATCACCGTGTTGCGCGGCAAAGAAACCGGTCACATCTGGTTCCAGGATCTTTACGACGACCCGAAGCTCGACATCGCTCTGCGCGGCGGGGATCGCATTCTGGTCGAAGAAGACACCCGCGCCTTTACAGCCCTTGGTGCAACTGGCACCCAAAGCCGGGTTAACTTCTTCACCAAAGATCTGTCGGCCATTGAAGCTTTGGCGCAAGTTGGCGGTTTGACCCCGACCAGCTCTGACCCGACCGGCGTGTTCATCTTTCGCAACGAAGCAGACAAAGTTGCCAACAATGTACTGGGTCGCAAAGACCTCACCGGTGCACAGCGCATGGTCTATGTGCTCGACCTGACCAAGCCCAACGGCATGTTCATGGCGCGCGACTTTATCATCCGCGACGGCGACACACTTTATGTGACCGAAGCCCCAATCACCACATGGGACAAAACCATCTCGGCGGTCACGGGTACTCTGACATCTGCTGACACATTGAGCAGCCTCGGCGGTCTCTAAGCGTGCAGAGCTATTCTGAAAATCAAGCCGCCGGGGGCGACGACCCCCGGCGGCTTTTTGCATTCAACGGCGGTTTCTTTTTTCAAAAACGCCTGCGCCGCATCCTATCTCTTGCTGGTTATGAACTCCGTTTTGGCCGCCCTTCTCCAGAGGACCTAATCGCCATCTGGGGCAACAGCCCAACCGCCCATCGCGGCCACGCTATGGCTCAGAAAACCGGCGCATCTCAGCTCTACGTCGAAGATGCCTTCCTGCGCTCCCTCTTCCCTGGTCGTATTGGCAAAGAGCCTCCAATCGGCCTGATGATCGACACCACCTGCCCGCATTTTGATCCCAGCCAACCCTCTGATTTGGAGAAGCTTCTCAAACATGAACCGCTGGATGATACGGCACTCCTAAATCGCGCGCGCGGCGCGATTGAGCGCCTTAAGCAAGGTCACCTCACTAAATACGCGGCCGTGGATCCTCACCTTCAGCCCCCTGACCCAGGCTATGTGCTGGTCATCGATCAAACCCGCGACGACGCCGCCGTGACAGCCAGCGGCGCAGACAAGTTGCGCTTCCAGGAAATGCTGGTGATGGCGCAGGAAGAAAACCCCGGCGCACGTGTTCTGATCAAGACCCATCCAGAAACACAACATGGTGCGCGTGCTGGCTACTACAGTGCGAGCGACACCCGCGACAACGTGCAGCTCTACACGGATCCGATCAGTCCTTGGGTGCTGTTGGAAGGCGCCATCTCCGTTTACACCGTTTCGTCGCAGCTTGGTTTCGAAGCCATTCTTGCGGGTCACAAGCCCCGCATTTTTGGGCAACCATTTTACGCCGGATGGGAGCTCACCCAAGACGAATTTCCCCTCTACCGCCGCCAACGCCGCCTGACCCGTGCGCAGCTCTTTGCCGCTGCGATGATCCTCTACCCCACATGGTACGACCCCTGCCGTGACGGGCTCTGTGAACTTGAGGACAGCCTAGAACAACTTGCCGCTTTGTCCCGATCTTGGCGCGAGGACCGCAACGGCTGGAACGCCTTTGGCATGCGTCTGTGGAAACGCAAACCTTTGCAAGGTTTCTTTGGCCAACACAAAGCGCTCACCTTTGACAAACGCAAGTCGCCCCGCCCTGCGATGGTCTGGGCCAACAAGCAAGGCCCAGAAGGCGCCACCCGTGTTGAAGACGGGTTCTTACGCTCCCGCGGCCTTGGCGCGGAACTGGTGCCCCCGTTGTCTCTAGTCTGCGACGACCTGGGCATCTACTACGATCCCACGCGGGAAAGCCGCTTGGAAAGGTTGATCACACAGCGCACAAACCTGCGCCCGGATCAACTGATACGCGCGGAACGCATCATTAAGTCTTTGAAGAAACAACGCGTTACCAAGTACAATCTGGGCGGCACCACTTTTGACCTGCCCAAAGGCCACTGCATTCTGGTGCCCGGCCAGGTCGAAGACGACGCTTCTATCCTCACCGGCACCACGGAGATCACAACCAATCTCGACCTGTTGAAGGCCACCCGCGCCGCCAACCCAACCGCGCGCATCCTCTACAAGCCCCACCCCGACGTTGAGGCCGGCCTGCGCAAAGGACGTATCGCACGCGAAGAGGCAGAAGCTTTGGCGGACATGGTGCTGGATCAAGCCGATATGGCGTCCCTGCTAGAACAGGTAGACGAGGTCTGGACAATGACCTCCCTCACCGGCTTTGAAGCTTTGGTTCATGGCGGCAAGGTCACCACATTGGGTGCACCGTTTTACGCCGGCTGGGGCCTCACTGACGATCTCGGAGAAGTACCCACACGCCGCGCAGCTCAACCCACTCTCGAAGGCCTCGTGCATGCGGCACTCATTGACTACCCGCGTTACCGGGATCCGGTATCTGGCCTACCCTGCTCTGTCGAAGTTGCACTGGACCGCCTCGCCTCTGGCGAGATCCCACATCCTGGTTGGCGCAATCGCTTGCTGTCCAAACTACAGGGCCGCTTTGCCAGTTATCAATCACTCTGGCGCTGAGCCTCAGCGTGGATGGCGCTGCGCTTCAATGCGGTGCCAAACACTCATGATGTCCTGCCCCATGCGCTGATGTGACACCAGATCAAATCGGGGCGCTTCACCCAATCGGGCCAGGCCCATTGCACCAATCGCCGGATGACCCTCCGCCCCAATTACCACGCCCGCGGAGAAGGTGATCAACTCATCCACCATGTCTGCGGCCAAAAGCGATGCGGCCAGCGCTCCGCCTCCCTCGCAGAAAACCCGCGTAAGCCCTTTCTTACCAAGCGCTTCCAGCACGCCTTTTGCAGACAAATGAACGCCATCCAGCGGACAGGGCAACAACTCAGCCCCAAGGTCGCGCCAGGTTTTCTGCAATGACACATCCGCGTCTGCGCCGTGCACAAGCCACAGCGGGATGTCCTGTGCGGTTTGCGCCAAAACACTCATCAACGGCAGGTCCAGCCGTCGCGAAACGACGACGCGTACAGGCTGCGCCACGTCGCCAAACTCGCGCACCGTCAGCGACGGATCATCCGCACGCGCGGTGCCACCGCCAACTATCACCGCATCATGGCGCAGACGCATGCCATGAACCGCCCGACGAGATCCTGGTCCGGTGATCCAGCGGCTTTCACCCGTTGCTGTGGCAATCCGCCCATCCAAGGTTGTGGCGAGTTTCAGAGTCAAAAACGGGCGACCGAGATCGGTTTTTAGGAAGAACCCCTGCAAGTCTCGCGCGGCCTCATCAGCCAGTACACCGGTGGTCACCTCAATGCCCGCGTCACGTAGCATCGCCAGCCCACGACCAGACACCCGTGCATCACTGTCCTGGACGGCGACAACAACCCGCGCCACTTTGGCCGCGATCAACGCCTCTGCACACGGCGGCGTTTGACCATGATGTGCGCAGGGTTCAAGCGTTACATAAACAGTGGCCCCCTGCGCAGCTTTACCGGCCTGTGCAAGCGCCACAGGCTCGGCGTGCGGGCGCCCACCCGGTTGGGTCCAACCGCGCCCAACAACGCGTCCATCTTTCACAATAACACAGCCCACAGCGGGGTTTGGCCAGCAGACACCCTGACCGCGTCGGCCCATCGAGAGGGCCAACGCCATGTAACGACGATCAGTCACGTTTACTCCTCAGGAGATTGGTCGGGACGTAGTTCGCTTACAAATTTATCAAAATCATCGGCTGCTTGGAAGTTTTTGTAGACGCTGGCAAAGCGCACATAGGCCACGGTATCAATCCGCGCCAAGGCTTCCATGACAATCTCACCAATGGTTTTAGACGGAATATCCGTCTCGCCCATGCTTTCCAGGCGTCGTACGATGCCACTGATCATCTGATCAATGCGCTCTGGCTCAACTGGGCGCTTCTGCATGGAAATGCGGATCGAGCGTTCAAGCTTGTCACGGTCAAAGTCTTCGCGGCGACCATTTGTTTTCACCACAACAAGATCACGCAGTTGCACACGTTCATAGGTTGTGAACCGTCCGCCACATGCTGGACAAAACCGCCGGCGACGGATCGAAACATGATCCTCCGCAGGCCGTGAATCTTTCACCTGAGTGTCGATGTTTCCGCAAAACGGACAGCGCATAGACTTCCCCTTGTTCCAACTGCTCTTTGCCTGTGCCGCAATAGGTTACGGCATGGGTTGGGTATTTTCCCAAGTTATCCACAGGCACTATAGGAGAGCTACAACTCTTTGGGTAGAGGCAAAAAGCCACCCCAAGATAGGCGATACTGGGAAGCCACGCTTTGTTTTCCCCCTGATGATTTTTCACCACGTCTCTATATCATTTTCATAGACCCGACGGTCTTCCAATCATGCACCTAAATGCGCTGTCACACTCCTCGTGTGCGGCGCATTCCTGTGTTCAAACAGGTAAATTCCCTGCCAGGTTCCCAGCGCCAAACGCCCATTTGTGACTGGGATAGACAGCGACACCGGCATCATCGCCGCTTTGATATGCGCCGGCATATCATCCGGTCCTTCATACGTGTGTGTGAGATAGCGCATAGAGTGGTCAGTTGTTGGCGGTACAAGCCGATGAAAGAAGTTCTGCAAATCCGTCTGAACTTCGGGATCTGCGTTTTCCTGAATGAGCAAGCTACAGGAGGTGTGCCGCACAAACAGCGTCAATAATCCGGAACGTTCACTGTGAGCCACCCAACGCGCAACATCCTGTGTAAACTCGTAGAGCCCGGCCCCCCGGGTGGATATCTGAAACTCTGTCTGCAATGGCAATTGCCTGTTAGCTGGCGTCGCTGTTGCGCGGCGGTGCGCAGCTGTTGCGTGCACGACCAACGCTGTTTGCCTGACCGACACTTGGCCCCCAGTTACCGGCCCGCCCTGTGGCGCCTGAAACCTGCTCCGGTGGCTTAAGAGAAAACTGTGCGGCATCCGGGCTTTTCATGGTCACCCCCTGCCCCGCCCCACCAACAGTGTAGACCAGAGCATTGTCCGGCGCCCCAAGCGCGCTACTGGCAAAGGACCCGGCACCGCACCAAAAATCAGATTTCCGCCCATTTGGCCGTGCAATCACTTCAAACACATCGGCGTTCACCGGATTCACGCGTACCCCATTGCGCGCTGTAAACGCCGCGCTGCCTCCGGTCTGGCACGCGACCATTGACAGGAGCGACACTGCAGAAATTCCCACTAGAACTTCATGTTTCATAATGCCCTCCACAACCAAAGATTAGGACCAGAAACTGTTCTGGTCGATGTTGCAGTCCTGCCGCGTGGATCCAACCGATTTGCTGGATCCCAGTCGAGGCCCCCAACGGCCCGATCGACCTGTTGCGCCCTGTGCAACCTGTGGAGGTTTCAAAGAAAACTGTGCCGTCTCAGGATTCGACGTGACTGTGCCTGGCCCGGTGCCGCCGACGACATAAACCCGCGCATTGTTAGGTGCACCCAGCCTGCGGCTCGCATAGTCACCTGCCGCACACCAAAAATTGGCTTCGATGGCATTGGGGCGCACGCCCACCTCAAATACGTCAGCATTCACGGGTGTCACTTGCACGCCGCCACGGGAGACAAATCCACCGCCGCTGCTCGCATCCATACAGGCGCTCAGCGCCAGGGAACCAACCATCATACATACTGAGAGTGTCTTCATTCTTTTTCTCCATTGCCGCGACGTGTGCCGCGGCAGTCAGTCTAAAGTCCGGAAAACTGCGCGGCGCATTTAGAAAACCGCAAAAGGATCACCAATAATGCGACAATACCGACGTGCATCAGCCACAAATTCATCTTCGCCAATGCGTGGGCCAAACGTCCCTTTGCGCCCTGTCGCACCCGCGGCTTGCCCGGCGGGCTTCAGAGAAAACTGTGCTGTGTCACGTGCGTTACTGGTCACGCCAGGCCCTGCTTCACCAACCACATAGATTCGCGCGCCCGCAGGTGCACCGAGCACTTGTGCAGCATAATTGCCGGCGCCGCACCACAGTTGCGCATTCGGATTACCACCAGGTCTTGGAGCCACTTCAAAAACATCCGCGGACACTTGGTTTACTCGAATATTGCCAACGGTTGTAAAATTGCTGCTACCCAGACCACCTGCCTCAGAGCAGCCGGCTGCTAGAAAAATCGCTAAAGCGGAAAGTCGTTTCATCAAAAATCTCTGGAGTTGTCGTCCACCCAACGTGGCGGACGTGATCAACTTACCTGCATTCGCGCTAAGAGAAAAGGCCAGCATAGCTGCTGGCCCGGTCACGTTTACTGCATATGTCCGGGCCATCGCCCTAGATACACTCAGAAAATTTGATCACCCATCTGATCAATCATCTGTTTTGCTTTGCCAATAGAGGCCTCAACAGCCTCGCCATGATCGCGGATCACATCCGCACGGATCAGGGTGTGGCTTTTGGCTTCACCGTTCACAACGCCGTCAATACGCGCCGAGATGCGAAACTGACCACTTTCCGAAATTGGACAAGGGGTGATTTGGAACCCCTTATAGTCCACCGGCTGTGTGGACTTTTCGGAGGCAGCATCCTTGCTTTCACCACCACCGAAAAGCTTCTTGAACAACGACATCGTTTACTGATCCAGGAAGCTGCGCAGCTTGCGCGAGCGACTTGGATGCTTCAACTTACGCAGCGCCTTGGCTTCAATCTGACGGATACGCTCACGGGTCACGCTGAACTGCTGACCAACTTCCTCAAGCGTGTGGTCAGTGTTCATGCCAATGCCAAAACGCATCCGCAGCACACGTTCCTCACGTGGCGTGAGGCTTGCCAGAACCCGCGTAGTGGTTTCTTTGAGGTTTTCCTGAATGGCACTGTCCAGTGGCAGCACAGCATTCTTGTCCTCAATGAAATCACCCAACTGGCTGTCTTCCTCGTCCCCAATTGGGGTTTCCAGTGAGATTGGCTCCTTGGCGATTTTCATCACCTTGCGCACTTTCTCCAGTGGCATCTGCAGCTTCTCGGCCAGTTCTTCCGGCGTTGGCTCGCGACCAATCTCATGCAGCATCTGACGGGAGGTCCGCACCAGTTTGTTGATCGTCTCGATCATATGCACCGGAATACGGATGGTGCGGGCTTGGTCGGCAATCGAACGGGTGATTGCTTGACGGATCCACCAGGTCGCATAAGTGGAGAATTTGTACCCACGACGGTATTCAAACTTGTCCACCGCCTTCATCAGGCCAATGTTACCTTCTTGAATGAGATCAAGGAACTGCAGGCCACGGTTGGTGTATTTCTTGGCAATCGAGATCACCAGTCGCAGATTGGCCTCAACCATTTCTTTCTTGGCCTGACGGGCTTCTTTCTCACCCTTCTGAACCTGCTGCACGATGCGGCGGAATTCCGGGATATCCAGGCCAACATATTGGCCCACTTGCGCCATGTCGTTGCGCAGTTCGGTCACTTTGTCGACCGAGCGCTCCATGAACATCTGCCAGCCACGACCTGACTTTGATGACATGTCGTCCAGCCAGTTTGGGTCCAACTCGCGGCCACGGTAAGCTTCAATAAATTCACGGCGGTTGATGCGCGCTTGGTCCGCCAGCTTCACCATTGAGCTGTCGATCTGCATCACACGACGGTTGATGCCGTACAACTGATCGATCAGCGCGTCGATACGGTTGTTGTGCAAGTGAAGCTCGTTCACCAGTTCCACAATCTCGGACCGCAATTTTTGATAAATGCCTTCGTCTTTTTTGGAAAAAGACCCGTCTTCATTCAAGGTCGCAGAAATCCGAGCATCCTGCATATCCGAGAGCATCGCAAAGTCGCGGGCGATGACATCCAATGTTTCCAGCACACGCGGCTTAAGCGCGGCCTCCATCGCGGCAAGCGACATGTTGGCCTGCTCGTCTTCATCATCGTCATCGTCGTCTTTGGCAATTGGATTGCCGTCGGCGTCCAGTTCCTGTTGCCCGTCTTCCGATTTCGGCGCTGAGGTCACATTGGCTGCTTCTGCGGCCACAGGCGTTGCCCCGCCCTCCTCTTCATCTTCACCCATCTGGTTGCCAAAGGTGGTTTCCAGATCAATCACGTCGCGCAGCAAAATATCTTCAGACAGAAGTTCGTCACGCCAGATTGTGATCGCTTGGAAGGTCAGTGGACTTTCGCACAGTCCGGCGATCATTGTGTTGCGGCCAGCCTCGATGCGCTTGGCAATCGCGATCTCACCTTCACGGCTCAGCAACTCAACCGAGCCCATTTCGCGCAGATACATGCGCACCGGGTCATCGGTGCGATCCAACTTCTCGCTACCGCCACTTGAAACAGCCACGCCACGCGCCGCAGACGAGGTGTCCACTACAGCAGTGGATTTTGCCTCTTCTTCTTCTTCTTCGTCTTCGATGATGTTGATGCCCATTTCAGACAGCATCGACATCACGTCTTCAATTTGTTCGGAGCTCACTTGATCAGGTGGCAGAACTTGGTTCAGCTGATCGTAAGTGATGTAGCCCTTCTCCCGGGCCTCAGCGATCATTTTCTTGACGGCAGTCTGGCTCATATCGAGCGAGATTTCGGCGTCCTGATCGGCGGGCTTCTGGTCGTCGGTGTCCTTGGCGGCCATTCAATGCTCCTGCAAGTTCGGGCTAAGGTGATTCGCTGGCTCCGAATCAACCCCGCAATAGGGTGATTCGCAACCCCACCGCGTCCGTTTTCTTCATGTGTTGCTTACAAGGCTGCGCCGTAAGGGAATTATCCCTTGCGTGGTGGCTTCCCACCCCTTGTAAAATCGATCATTTCCCGCAGCGCATCCAACGCCGCGCGTTCATCCTTGTCAATTGGCGCCCCATTGTCGCCAACAGCAAAATCGCCCCCGCCTTCTTCGTCGAGACCGCTTTGCATTGCCTTGTTTCGTGCCTCAGCCGCCTGTCCCAACCGCCACGTCATTGCCTCATCAGCAATGCTTAGGAGATCTTCTTCGGCTTCAGCGATTTCTTCGCTCAATCCCCGCTCGGTTTTGAGCTTCGCGAGCTCCTCGGTCAGCGTCATGCGCGCCAGCGCCATGTCACCGGGTTTGCGTACCGCGGGGGTGATGGCGACATGGGGTTGGCGCAGCAGGTTTTCAACCATCTCCAGCCCCAAAGCCATTTCTACATTGCTACGTGGATCCGGCGTGTTCGCATAGCGCAGCAAAACATCACGCAAATGCGCGTTGTCCTGATCCAAACAGTTCATGCTTTCAATTTCATACTCAAAATCATCCAGCAATTCTGGATTGACCAAGGCCACAGCTAAAACCACCGCCTCACGCACACGCCTCTCAACTGGCCCTTCACTGGCCGCCAACATCGACGTTTTGGTGTGGGCTTGCACCGTCGGCTCTGCGTTCCATTTGCCTTTTTTGAAAGTGCCTTTTCCGACGCCCCGTTGCGGGCGGAACAATTGGAACCGCAATTCCTTGATTGCTTCGCCATAGTGGCTCCGAATTGACGGGTCTTGGATCAATTTGATCTTCTGTTTGAGCAACTTGTCGAGCGCAGCCCGTCGCTCGGGGCTGTCAAACACTTTGCCCTCGATTTCGCGTTGCCACAGCAGCTTGACCATTGGCATTGCCGCGTCGAGCACCTTCTGTACCGCGCTTGCGCCTTTGGCCTTGATAAGATCGTCGGGGTCTTGCCCCTCCGGCATAACAGCAAATCGCAGGGATTTGCCTGCTTCGAGCAACGGCAGTGCCAAATCCACCACCCGCATGGCCGCGCGAATACCAGCTTTATCACCGTCCAGCGCAATGATTGGTTCGTCAGAAATCCGCCACAGCAACTGCAACTGGTTTTCGGTAACCGCTGTGCCCAGCGGCGCCACCGACGCACCAAAACCGGCGTCACACAAGGCAATCACATCCATGTAGCCTTCAGCCACGATCAAAGGCTGGCCTTTCCCTGCCGCCTCCCTTGCCGGACCGTGGTTGTAAAGGCTGCGTCCCTTATCAAACAGTTCCGTCTCAGGACTATTGAGGTATTTGGCGTTGTCATTCGGATCCATCGCACGACCACCAAAGGCGATGCACTTGCCGCGCGCATCGCGAATAGGAAACATAATGCGATTGCGGAACGTGTCGTAAGGCTTGCCGCCTTTGTTGGACGGTTTGGCCAGCCCAGCGCCAATGATCAAATCCGGGTCCACGCCTTTGCCGGTCAAAGCATCCCAAAGACCCTGCCACCCGTCCGGCGCAAAGCCGATGTCAAACCGATCACGTGTCTCCTGCGCCATGCCGCGCCGATCGAGATAGGCCCGCGCCTCGCTCCCTGCCCCCGCGTTCAACATCAGCCGGAAATGCTGCACAGCCATCTCCATGACATCCGACAGCTGCGTGCGACGGTCGGCTTTCTGCTGCGCCTGAGGATCACGCTTGGGCATGGTCATCCCGGCTTCTTCTGCCAGAATTTCCACCGCTTCCATAAAACCGACATTCTCGGTTTCGGTCACAAATTTGATCGCGTCCCCTTTGGCCTGACAGCCAAAGCAATAGTAATAGCCTTTGCGATCATCCACATGAAAAGAGGCGGTTTTCTCATGGTGAAACGGACACGGTGCCCACATATCACCCTTGCCCTGATTGGACTTGCGCGCTTCCCACATGACTTTACGCCCCACCACCTGAACGATGGAAGTGCGACTGCGAAGCTCATCTAAGAATCCGGGCGGTAAGGACATGTTGATCCGATTAGGTCAGTTTGAAGCGGACTTCTGCATTTCCTGAATTTGGTCCCAATTGTCCAGACACTGTTGCTCAACTTGTGCGCCCAGATCGATCTTTTTCAGGTCTCGCTTTTTGGCACCATAGACCACCGGCGCAAAATGCAGGATTGCCGCGTTGTAGTTTTCCGGCCAGGTTGGCTCATTGGCCAGCAGATACTCTTCCAGGTCTTTGGCCTTCACCCTCTCCAGACGGGCCTCCTGAATCGCTTTGATCACTTGCCCCTGGTATTTGCAGGTGTCTTCTTTGCCATCGGCGGCATGGGCTGCACTGCTCAGCATCAGCGCCACGAGAGTATAACGGACCATCAAGGCCTCCTGAATCACTTTAGACCCAACGAGACTACCCCCGTGCGGCAAGGCTTTCCATGGCCCTTTGCAAATCGTGAACAAGTGTTTTGGCCATTGAGCGGAACGCCATGATCTGAAATGCCTGCTCCCCAACCCGCGTGATAGACACAGTCATATGCCCCAGCATGGTGCGCGCTGTGTGGCCCCGTTTAAATGTGGCACCGCGCAAATCTATAGGCACAAGCCGTGCCAACACCTCTTCCGCGCCTGCACCTTCGAGCTTCACCACCGCCCAGGCATCACTCTGATCTACCAAGGTTGCCTCGTTCTTAAGACTCCAACTTGGAGCCGGACCAACCAACATCACTTGATCACGCCCAAACCAAACCGCCCGAGCCTCCGTCGTGCCAGTTGCCCGATTGGGTTTTGGCATTGCCATGCCATGCGCGGACTTCAACAAGTCGGAACAGGCCTCTACGCGGCCTGCCCTTGCAGTCACCATAGACAGGCTCACTGGCAGCTCTTCGGTCAACGACACCTCGCCAACACTCAGCGGCAGCAAGCCCTCACACGGCGTCTTGGCTCTCAACTCAACCACGCATCCGCCCTCCGTCTGAATCAAAGAACACCGGATCACAAACTTCACACCGCGTCGTCACGCCCCGAAGATGGTCCACCATCATCACCTGCTCTCCATGCCGCGCCCGTCCATTTCGTAGAAACGCCAGCCCAAGGAAACTCTCAAATGTCGGCGAGAAGCCAACTGAGGTGGTATATCCCTGCTCATTCTCGCGCACAGGCTCGGCATCCACCTCAAACAAATGCGCCCCGGCGGTCAGTTGTTTCACCGGCCCCACAGGCTTCAAGCCCACCAGTTGCTCTCGCTCGTCACCATACAGCCCAGGCCGCTCGCTCATGGTCTTGCCGATGCAATCCTTCTTCGCGCTCACCATACGTTCCAGGCCAATGTCAAAAGCCGTGGTGCGTCCGTGGATTTCGGAATGGGTGATGAAGCCTTTCTCAATGCGCAACACGTTGAGTGCTTCCATCCCATAGGCCCCACCGCCCAGAGCCTCAGCTCTCTGCACCAGCGCCTGATACAGGCTCTTACCGTAACGCGCGGGCACAGCAATTTCATACGCGTGCTCCCCACTGAACGAAATTCGGAACAACCGCCCGCGTACGCCGCCAACTGTAATCTCGCCGCAGCCCATGAATGGGAAGGTCTCGGTGTCTATCTCCTCGCCCACAATTCCAGCTAACATCTCGCGTGACTCAGGCCCTGCCACCGCAAACTGCGCCCACTGTTCTGTCACCGAAACCATCGACACGTCCAACTCCGGACGCAGGCATTGATGCACATACTCCAGATGTCGCATCACCGGCCCCGCCGCCGCCGTTGTGGTGGTCATGACAAAATGATCTTCACCCAGTCGCGCAGTGGTGCCGTCATCCATCACCGTGCCATCTTCACGCAGCATCAGACCATAGCGCACCTTGCCAACCTTCAGCGTACTGAAGGTGTTGGTGTAGACAAAATCCAGCAACACCGCTGCATCCGGTCCCTGTATGTCGATCTTGCCCAGCGTGGACACATCACACACCCCAACCGCATTGCGCACCATCTGTACCTCGCGATCACAGCTCTGCCGCCACTTGGTTTCGTCAGCTTTAGGGTAATAGCTCGGACGATACCAAAGCCCCGCCTCAATCATCGGCGCGCCATTGGTGACACTGGCCTCATGGCTGGTGGTCAAGCGTTCCGGCGCAAAACCAATGCCCTGCGCCCCCGCGCCCAGCGCCGCAATGCTCACCGGAACAAACGGCGGGCGGAAGGTGGTGGTGCCCGTTTCCGGGATGCCCCGTCCTGTAGCATCTGCAAGCACCGCCAGCGCACCCATGCTGGATGTTTTACCTTGATCCGGCGCCATGCCCTGTGTGGTGTAGCGTTTCATATGTTCCACAGAGCGGAAATTCTCCTTCGCCGCCTGTTTCACGTCCTTTACTGTCACGTCATTCTGAAAATCCAGCCACGCGCGACCGCGACCGGCCACCGCCCAAAGCGGCGCCATGTTGTAAGGCGCATCCTCTGCCGCTGGCACTTCCGCGTCTATCGACTTGAAACCCAGAGCCTGAACCGCGTCATTGGCTTTGTCTGCCCCTTCCTGCAACGCGCCAAGCGTTGAGAAGGTTCCGTTGCAAGCCCCCGCCGTGGTCAGGCCTGGCACCATGCCCTCAACGGGACCAAAGCTCTGAATGTCATCGCGCCACTCTGGACGTCCATTCATATGACAGGTCAAGTGAACGGCTGGATTCCAACCACCAGACACCGCTAGGCAATCCGTCCCAAGCTTCTCTTCTCCGCTGACCGTTCGGTAAGTGACGCTTTCAAGCGCCTTGCGCCCTCCTGCATCACAGACCTCAGCCCCATAGATCACAGGATAGCCTTGTCCCGAAGGCCCGTCATTCCGGCTGTCCAGAACCGCAGTGACATGCACACCACACGCTTTCAAATCTCGGGCCGTGCGATGGCCGTCATCATTGTTGGTGAACACTGTCACCGCCCGTCCCGGTGCAACCCCGTAACGGTTCACGTAGGTCCGCACCGCCGCCGCACTCATTATGCCAGGCCGATCATTGTTGCGAAACGCGATAGGCCGTTCAATTGCGCCTGCGCACAAAATCGTACGCTTCGCCACGATGCGCCAGAAACACTCCAATGGACGCCCACTGGCGTCACTCAAATGATGACTAATGCGCTCAAGCGCCCCATAGGTGCCATGGTCATAGGCTCCGGTCACTGTGGTGCGCGGCATCAGCCGCACGTTGGGCAACGACGCCAACTCTGCCACCATATCAGCGGCCCATTCCGCCGCTGCGATACCGTCTATGTCCTCACACTCTCCGTTCAGACGCCCGCCCAATGTGCTGTCTTCATCAGCGAGCAACACATCAGCCCCGGCCCGCGCAGCGGTCAAGGCCGCCATCAGCCCCGCAGGCCCGGCACCAATCACCAGCACATCACAAAACGCAAAAGCCTTCTCATAGAGGTCTGCGTTATGTTCCCGAGATAGAGAGCCCAACCCTGCAGACCGGCGAATGACCGGCTCATACACCCGCTCCCAGAACGCCTTGGGCCACATGAACGTCTTATAATAAAACCCAGCCCCCAGAAACGGGGCTGCCAGATCATTGACTGCCAAAAGGTCTACATCCAGACTTGGCCAGCGGTTCTGGCTGCGGACCTCCAGCCCGTCATAGATTTCTTGCATCGTGGCGCGCACATTGGGTTCCTGATGTGCCCCCCGCCCCACAGTCACCAGCGCGTTGGCCTCTTCTGAGCCCGCGCCCATCACACCGCGTGGACGGTGATACTTAAAGGAGCGCGCCACCAGTTTGATGTCATTGGCCAGCAACGCAGAGGCCACTGTGTCCCCCGCAAAGCCCTGCACGCGACGACCGTCAAAAGTAAAACTGACCGGCTTGCTCCGATCCACACAGCCCTTGCCCGCAACCCTCATGCACTGGCCTCCTTCAGGTCTGACGCCAGCTCGGTGCACAGAACGTCGTGGGTCACTGTGTTACGCGTGACCACAATCCAAGCCCCACAGCCCCCTTCATGATACCAGAGGTCCCGCGTCTCCCCCGCGGGATTGTCGCGATTGTGCACATAGTCGTCCCACTCAACATCAGTTGCGTCGGGGTCGGGACGGTTCAGCGCCACGGCATCCCCTTGATAATAAAACTCACGCAGATCACGTTCGCCACAATGCGGACAGGTCAGTCTCATTTGTTCTCCCCATCACCACTTGGGACACCTTCCGAGATATCGGTGTGATCAGAGTTATATACAGTGCGCGCAGCCTCACATTGATGCGCCGCCACCCGGTTAAGCTTGTACTTCACAGCCTTGCCCGGCACTTCCGCCAAATCCACCGCCCCGCCACAGCTGTCGGTCTCTCCCACCCACAAATTTTCGGTCTCAATGGTCATGGCGTCACCGTTGTCACGGGTCACATAGAAATTGCCGCCATCACATTCCACCGCGCAACCTGCACGGCCTTCGTAGTCAAAACACAGCAGGAACTGGTCTAACACCTGCCCCGAATGCTTGGTCCCCGCCACATGGCCTTGCGTGGAAAACCCAACCAGCATGTTGGCCAACTTGTTGCTGTTCTCGTCTTCGTAAACCCACAATTGCATCCAATCGACCACCTGCGCTGGAGATTGCGCCAAATGCGCATCTGAGTAGTCACGCACATAACAGCCCGCATCCGGCCCTTCCGCCAATGCAGGACCGGCCAACAAAGCACCAGTCACCGCTATGAGTTTCAACGTTGTCTTCACTGCCGCCTCCTCAATGCAAGTTGTGCTGAGAGCCGGTGCCCTCTTCATCCATGATACCGACACCCGTGCGGAACCGATCCATCCTGAACTTCGCGGCATAGTCGTGGTGCTGATCCGTCGCCATCAAATGCGCCATACACCAGCCCGAAGCTGGCACCGCTTTGAAGCCGCCGTAGTTCCAGCCGCAATCGATGTAGAGCCCGTCGATGCCTTCCATCTTGTCGATGATCGGGCTGCCATCCGGCGTCATATCCATGATCCCTCCCCAAGAGCGCAGAACCTTGGCTTTGCCAATCATCGGCATCAGCGTCATCCCTGCCTCCATGACATGCTCTTTCATCGGCAGGTTACCGCGCTGCGCATAAGACGCATAAAAATCCAGATCCCCGCCAAAGACCAAGCCACCTTTGTCCGACTGGCTGATATAGAAGTGCCCCATGCCAAAGCTGATCACATGATCGATCACCGGCTTCAGCCCCTCGGTCACAAAGGCCTGCAACACATGGCTCTCAATTGGCAGTCGCCGCCCGGCCATCCCAGCCACAAGCCCGGATCGCCCAGCCACAACAATCGCCACCTTCTTGGCCCGGATCACGCCTTTGCTAGTCTGCACGCCTTTCACGAAACCGCCTTCGATGTCGATCCCCGTCACTTCGCAGTTTTGCACCAGATCCACACCACGGTCTGACGCGCCACGGGCATAGCCCCAAGCCACCGCATCATGCCGCGCCGTGCCGCCACGCGGATGATAGAGCCCGCCATAGATCGGAAAGCGCCCCTGCTCAAAGTCAAGGTAGGGCAACTTCTTGCGCACCCCTTCCCGATCCAGCAGCTCCGCATCATCCCCCTGATTGATCATCATATTACCGCGCCGCGCAAAGGCGTCACGTTGCCCGTCGCTGTGGAACAGGTTGATGAGACCTCGCTGAGAGTGCATCACATTGTAATTGAGGTCCTGCTCCAGCCCTTCCCACAACTTCAGCGAATGCGAATAGAATTCGCTGTTGCCCTGCAAAAAGTAATTGGCCCGCACAATGGTGGTGTTACGCCCCACATTGCCGCCACCCAGATAGCCTTTTTCCAGCACTGCAATATTGGTCATGCCGTGGTTCTTGGCGAGGTAATAGGCGGTCGACAACCCATGCCCTCCGCCACCAATGATCACCATGTCATATTCCGGCTTCGGCTGCGCATCGCGCCAATGCGCGGCCCAGCCTTTGTTGCCGGTCAGTCCTTCTGCCAAAACCTTGAGGCCGGAAAACCGCATCTCTTTGCCCTCTGAATGCCCTCTAAGGCGTGTCATCAAATTCGACACGACCTCCTGACATCAGGCGCAGAAATCACGCGTGAGGATGGTCGCTTAGCGACAGAATGCGTCGCTAAACGCTCAATTGCAATCAGGCTCTGGGAAACAAGGAATGAAGCTCGATAAGGCCCCTGCTAAGGCGTCGCGGCTTTGCGCTCTGCCTTACTTAACACACGCGGTTCCACCACAGGTTCGCCCCCCTTGAACAAGGGATTGTCTTTCACTTGTCCACGCATCAACGCTCCGAAGTGGCGCGCCAGCACGTTAAAACCAGCTTTGTTGAAACCATAGTCTTTAAGCGGTTCCGTGCCAAACGGCGCGTCTTTGGTATGTACCACCGCAATCACCTTACCAATAGCCTTGCCAACCCCGTCGCCTTGCATGGCTGGAACCGACACACCAATAAACGCCAGCTTCGTGCCCCCAAGCGTGTTGAACACCGGCGTGTCACAACAGCTTGCGTACCACCGCATAAGCCCCTTCGGGGACAAACGCAGGCAAGCCAGATGCTCCTGCCCTTTGGTAAGTTCCAAATTCGCGGGAATGGTCTGATAGATGTCAGAGCCGCCACGCGGCAAAAGCGTCTCTTCCGCACCCAGCGCCTTTGCGCCAGCCTGACAATCTTTACAGTAGCATTGTACATGTGAGCCCGTTTTCGGGCTCACATTTTTTAGTTTTGCACCAAACTGCCCACATCGGCAGCTGATTGCCAAATCAACCATCAAAGTCCTTTTGCGCGATAGCTGGCTGCCACTTTGTCAATCGACACGAGGTAGGCCGCTGTACGCAAATCCTCTACATCGGCACGGTCGTGCCATACATCTCGCATAGATTGATAGGCAATGCGCATGGTGTCATCAAGGCCAGAGCGCACAAGCTCCAGTTCATCCGCACCGCGCAGGTACTTCTGCTTAAATCTGTCGGTCAAACTATACTGATTGCCCAGCGCCTGACTGATCTGCTCAAGCTCATCCACCACCAACTGGTGACGCGCCTCTTCTTGGCGACGCTGCATCCGACCAAAGCGGATGTGGCTCAGGTTTTTGACCCACTCAAAGTAGGACACGGTCACACCACCGGCATTGGCATACATGTCCGGAATGATCACGGTGCCTTTTTTGCGCAGGATGTCGTCCGCCCCAGCGGTCACCGGACCGTTCGCAGCTTCAATGATCAACGGGGCCTGAATGCGCGCGGCATTCTCCATGTTGATCACCCCTTCCAGCGCCGCCGGAATGAGGATGTCACAGGCTTCTTCCAACACTTTGCCGCCTTCGCGGGTGTAGGTTGCATCTGGGTACCCGGACACACCACCGTGTTTGGCCAACCACTGCTGCACCGCGTCAACATCAATGCCGTCTTCATTGTACAGCGCACCATCGCGCTCAATGACACCAACAATCTTGGACCCATCTTCATCCGACAGGAACTTAGCAGCGTGAAACCCCACATTGCCGAGACCCTGCACAATGACGCGCTTACCATCAAGCGTGCCGTCCAAGCCAGCTTTTGCAACACCGCGCTCATCCCGAAAAAACTCCTGCAGCGCATATTGCACGCCACGGCCGGTCGCTTCGACGCGGCCAGAAATCCCCCCCGCGTTGAGCGGTTTGCCGGTGACACAGGCGCGCGCGTTAATATCTGTGGTGTTCATGCGCGCATATTGGTCTGCAATCCAGGCCATCTCACGCTCCCCGGTGCCCATATCAGGCGCCGGCACGTTTTGCGAAGGATGGATCAGGTCACGCTTGGCCAGCTCATAAGCAAACCTGCGCGTGATGCGTTCCAACTCATGTTCGTCGTATTTACGTGGATCAATGCACAGCCCGCCTTTGGACCCCCCAAACGGCGCTTCCACAAGCGCACATTTGTATGTCATCAGCGCAGCCAGCGCCTCAACTTCGTTCTGATTCACACTCGGGGCGAAACGGATACCACCTTTTACGGGCTCCATGTGCTCAGAGTGCACAGACCGATAGCCCGTGAACGTTTGAATCTGCCCCCGCAAGCGCACGCCAAATCGCACGGTATAGGTCGCGTTACACACGCGAATTTTCTCTTCCAAGCCCGGTGGCAAGTCCATCAGCGCAACCGCGCGATTGAACATTAGGTCAACACTTTCCCGAAAACTCGGTTCTTTAATAGCGCTCATCATTATCCTCCCGACAAGCAACACACTGCGACTCACTGCCACATTTACCG
This sequence comes from Shimia sagamensis, assembly GCF_900182745.1. Lineage (GTDB taxonomy): Bacteria > Pseudomonadota > Alphaproteobacteria > Rhodobacterales > Rhodobacteraceae > Shimia > Shimia sagamensis. The sequence goes on from NZ_FXTY01000002.1 coordinate 552,284, forward strand.
ACTTAGGTATGAGTAAGGTCATAACAGCCGCAAAGATAACAGTTGAAAATTCGCAACACCATGACTTGTCTCTGTCTCCATCTTGGAAACAGAAGCCCTCAATCCACAACAACTGTATCCAACCACCTGCAATAATTGACAAAAATCTTAATCATCGCCTAACGAACTGCCAGCTTTCGCCCCAATTACGCCCCAATCCATTGAAATAAGAATTTGCGACGCAGACCGTCTGGAGACGGGGAGTCCCATGTCGGGTGTGTCGCAGAGAGGTATGTAAAATGAAACAGTTTCAGGCACCGAAAAGGCCACCTGTTACGCCCCTGCCAAAGGCCCTTTGGCGGTTGGGCACACACCGCTTCCGCAAGGAAGAAGACGGTGTCATGGTCGGCTTTAGCGTTTTTCTCATCATTATGATGATCATGATTGGCGGCATTGGCGCCGACATCATGCTTGCAGAAATGCGGCGCACACAGCTGCAGCACACTTTGGATCGCGCCATTTTGGCCGCCGCGGATCTGGACCAAACGCGCCCCGCGGAAACCGTTGTTGCGGATTACTTTGACAAAGCCGGGGTCGCCCACACTCTCAACGAAGTAACGGTGTCGCAATCGCTCAATCATCGCAGCGTCAGCGCGACCGCTGAGATTGAATCCAATCTCGTTTACAGCACGGTTGGCCGCGACCTCAAAACACTGCGCGAAAGCCCGGAACAACCTTCCAGCGGGATTTACACCAGCGCAGAAGTTCAGGAACTGGAAGCCAGGCTACCCGCGCGCACCAGCCTGACAATTGGCGCAAGCGGCACCGCAGAAGAGCGCATCGGCAATATCGAAATTTCAATGGTGCTCGACGTGTCCGGCTCAATGGGCAACAATAGTCGCTTGAGCAATCTGAAGGTTGCTGCGAAAGAGTTTGTGCAAACAATGGACGACACCACCGAGGACGACACCATGTCGATCTCGATTGTCCCCTACTCTGCGCAGGTGTCGACCCCTGACGAAGTTATGGCTGCGCTGCAAACCCAGGGCGAAAACCCGGTTGCCAATTGCCTGAATTTTGATGCCGCAGATTACAACACCAACTCTATCTCCCCAACTCAAACCTACGATCGCACGCTTCACTTTACTTGGAGCAGCAGCGAGTACGACAATCGCTCCAACAATTCTGTGGTCAACGATAGCTACATCGATTGCCGACAAGAGAGCTCTCGTGAATTGGCGCTGATGCAGAATGACACACAGGCGCTGAAAACCTACATCGACAGCTTTTTTGCCAAAGGCAACACCTCCATCGACACCGGCATGAAATGGGGTACCGCCCTGCTTGATCCGTCATTTCAACCGGTGGTCTCCAGCATGATCGACAGCACCGATGGAGACACAGGCACCATCTCCAATGTGTTTGAGGGCCGTCCATATGACTACGGCAGCAATGAATCTCTGAAAATTGTGGTCCTGATGTCGGATGGTCAAAACACGCGTCAGCACTTTGTGACCGAAAACTACCGCTACGATGACTCTAACGTTTGGTACAACGCGCAAGAGGACTTCTATTCGATCTATCTCGGCGAAGACGAATGGGACGACGACAATGACGGCATCTACAATGAGCCGATTTACTTCTGGCCGTCGCAGTACAAATACAAAGACCACGCCTATGGCGAAGGCAGCTACGAGACCACAGAAACTGTGAACTCGGACGTGTGTCGGTCTTACCGTCGCAACGGCAGCTGCAAGCGGTACTACAAGATCAAAAAAACCGTGACGGTGAACGAACCAGGCGAAGCCAAAGTTCTGTCTTATGCAGACCTGTGGGCTTACACGACACCGAAATACGTGGCGGATAATATCTACGGTCCACTTATGGGCGAAAGCGCTGCACGGAACGAATGGTATTACCCTGTGGTCGACGATGTAGGCTACGGCACCAAAGACGCCCGCACCCGCAGCGTTTGTGAGGCCGCCAAAGAACAAGGCGTCATTGTCTACGCAATTGGTTTCGAAGCACCTGACGCAGCGCGCGTTGTTCTTAAAGACTGCGCAAGTTCCGACAGCCACTACTTCGATGTGCAAGGTCTCGAAATCCGGGATGCCTTTGCCGCCATCGCAACATCCATCCGTCAGCTGAGGTTGATCCAATGATCCATTCGGTTCTCAAAAAAGCCCGCTCAATCCTGCGCAAGGAAGACGGCGCTGTCACGGTTGACTTTGTCATCATGGTGCCCTTCTACCTAAGCGTTTTCCTGGCGTCCGCCGAACTTGGCCTGATGTCCTTGCGTTACGCTTATCTGGAAAGGTCACTTGATGTGGCGGTGCGCGACATTCGCCTCTCCACAGGCCATACGCCGTCGCATGATGAACTGGTTCAGCAAATTTGCGATCAGGCCAGTGTCATTCCAGACTGCACCAACAATCTGTCTCTGCAGATGTTCCAACGCGACCCTCGCAATTGGACTGAAGTGCCAGAGGCCAGCACCTGTGGCACCCTGCACGAGGACAACGCAACTGTTGATCCGGTTGTGCGCTTTGACGATGGCGCAGCCAATGAAATGATGTTCCTACGGGCCTGTGCCTCGGTTCGGGCCATCTTCCCCGGCGCCTTGTTTGTGCCGGTCGCCGTCCGCAACAGCGAGGGTGAGTACGCCTTGGTTGTTGAAAACACCTTTGTTCAGGAGCCTCGTTGATCCATGTCTGTATTGAACCTACGCAAATCGCTTGCGACGTTCCGCAAGGACGCCTCGGGCTCTGTCGCAGTCGAATCTGCGATCATTTTCCCGACCCTGCTGTTTTGTCTGTTTGTCATGATGAACATCTTTGACGCCTACCGCGCAAAGTCGACCACGGAGAAAGCCGCCTTTGCCGTTTCCGACATGTTGTCGCGCGAAACCACCGCCGTAAACGCGGAGTACCTAAATGGTATACACGCCGTACTAGAGGAAATCTCCACAGTTCGAAGCGAACACAAGCTCACCGTGAGCCACGTGTTTTGGAGCCCTGTTTCCGGCGACTATGAACTGTCTTGGTCTCGCAGCAACGGCAGTGGCAGCGGTATCACCGCGTCAGAGTTCGAAGCGATGAAGGGCAAGTTGCCAGTTCTGGTGGACGGTGAAAGTCTGATCGTTGTGGAAACGTCGGCTCAATACGCGCCGCCAATTCTGGCAGGCTGGAACGGTCAACGCCCCTACGGTGAAGAAAGCGCGCTGAACATGGATATCGACACATTTGTGTTCACCCGCCCGCGCTTTGCGCCACAATTGGCCTGGAGCAACAGCTAAGACGGCGCTGTTGCGGCGCGGAGCTTTTACCCCTCGGTTTGGCTCCGTTCCGCCAGCAGTGCTTCAATGATCTGGGCCATGGATTTGGCCTCAGATCCGGGTGTTACGCCGCCAATGCCCACCCGTCGGCCAAACGCCCACCAAAGCCCCGGTTGCCACTTGCGCAACCGGGGTTTTTTTAGGTGTACGGTAAAGCCGTTGGAGGGTTTGAGATCAAACATGCCAACTTTGATCGCGGCAATATTGTTCAACGGCACAATCATCTCACCTGACGTGCTGCGAATACCCTGATGAGTAAGCTCGATACGGTGCTCCGTCGCCCGACGGGTGGCATCTGCCAACCAAAGCACCAACCCGCCAAAGACCAGCAGAAACACCCGCCAATGCAGAGCTGGCGCGGTGGTCAGAGCGACGTAGATCAACACCCCGCCCAAGACAAACAGGGTTGCGAGGCCAAACAGGCGGCGCATTGGGGAAGCGGTGATGGTGGCCAGAACCTCTGGGAGGTCCGAAGTATCTTGCGTGGTCATGTTTGTCCTGACGGAGTTAATACGGCATCGGATGCGCGCGGTGCGCGTCGCTGATGTCTTTAAGCACTTCTGCGCTCAGCCGCAAATCAGCGCCTGCCAAAATGTGCTTGAGTTGCTCGACGGTTGTGGCCCCAAAGATCGACGAGCACATAAATGGCCGCTGCACTGTGAAAGCCATTGCCATATGTACCGGGTCCAAACCATGTTTCGCTGCGATGTCGAGATAGGCTTGAACCGCGTCAAACACCCGTGGGCTCACCCGTCCGCCCAGATCGCCATTGATCACCTTACGGGACCCATCTGGCGTTGCCCCACCTTGATACTTCCCAGTCAGCAGCCCAGTGGCCAACGGCGAAAATGCCAGCCATCCCACATGCTCATTTACACAAAGCTCCGCCAGATCAGTATCGCCCATGCGACAGAGTAGCGAGTATTCATTCTGTATCGACGCCACCCGTGGTCCGCCTTTTTCCTCGGACATGCGCAACCACTGTGCCGTCCCCCAGGTGCTTTCATTGGACAGGCCAAATGCACGGATACGCCCCTTGTCGACCTCGTTTTGTAAGGCCTCAAGTGCCTCTTCCATATGTGCCAGCGTGTTCTGTTTGTTTTGGCCTGATGGATCATAGTCCCAGTTTTGACGGAACATGTAAGACCCACGGTTGGGCCAGTGGAACTGATACAGATCGATGTAGTCGGTCTGAAGCCGCTTGAGCGAGCCTTCGATTGCTTCCGGAATGGTCTTGGCCGAAATCATCGCCCCGTCCCGAACATGTGCCAAACCCGCACCGGAGTGTTTGGTTGCCAGGATCATATCGCTGCGTCGCTCGGTCTTGGCAAACCAGGTGCCGATGATTTCCTCGGTGCGTCCCTGGGTTTCCGGGCTGATCGGGTTCACCGGATACATCTCCGCCGCATCAACAAAGTTGATGCCCGCCTCTAGCGACATATCAATCTGCTGATGTGCCGCGACCACGTCGGTTTGTGTGCCAAAGGTCATGGTGCCAAGGCAAAACTCGGACACCTCGATGCCCGTTTGGCCCAAAGGGTTCATTTTCATGGAAGATCATCCTGTCACAACTGTTTGCGCTTAACTTAGGGCGTATGGCGTTGATCGCAAGCGGGGTCACGGGGGCCAGCTCCCCGCTTGGGTGCGCCAATTCACCCCCGAGATATTTAGGGAATATGAATGTAGTGGATTAGCGCGTGCCGCGGGCGTGGAAAATGAACCCCAATGTGTTGAGCAACAGCTGCGCCGCCAGAATTGCCGTGGAGCCTGTGGGATCATAGTCCGGCGCCACTTCAACCAGATCAATGCCGACCACATCATGGCGCATTGATAACGCCTGCATCATCTCCAGCACGTCATAATAGAGAAAGCCACCATGACTGGGCGTGCCGGTGCCGGGCGCAATGGACGGGCAAAAGGCGTCAATGTCCACGGTTACATAAACCCGTGCCCCTTCGGGAATACGATTGATCAACGCCTCTGCCCCAAGCTTGCGCGCTTGCCGCACGCTGAGGATGTCGCTGCCCATCACCCGCGCATCTGCGTAGCCCTCTTTGGCGGTGGAGCTGACATTGCGAATGCCCACCTGCGTGAGACCGGTGACATAGTCCTTTTCCGCTGCCCTTCGCATTGGGTTGCCATGACCAAAGCGCACTCCGTGGCGCTCATCCACAAAATCCAGATGCGCGTCGATCTGTAAAATGTGGATGGGCCCCTGGTCATCAAACGCATTGATACAAGGGATGTTGATCGAATGATCGCCGCCAATGGTGACCGGCAAAGCCCCCGCCTTCAGCATCGCCCGTACCCCAGCCTCGATATTGGCATGACTTTTCATCGTGTCGGTATGCACGATATCCGCGTCTCCAATGTCCACAATCCGAACCGAGCCCGGCAGATAGGTGGCGTCATCCTCATGATCATATGCGCCAGCATGGCCAAAGCTGAACAAGGTTGAGGCCTCGCGCACCGCTCGCGGCCCAAACCGCGCCCCACTGCGCCATTGCGTGCCAAAATCATAAGGGGCACCCATCACGGCCACATCAGCCTCGATCGCCTCCCAATCCGGCTGATAAGCCCGCTTTCCAAAGGTTGAAATTCCCACAAACGGCAAATCCAGCCGCCCACCTTCATAGCCATGTCCAGCCATTGTCATCTCCCTGTTTGCAACGACGGTGACGGATTTTTACCCCGCCGTAAAGCACGTGCTATATTGAGAACGAAAGCGGAACATGCTACATTGCCATCATGGCCACCCACCTCCTCAAACGCGCACCGTCCCGCCCGGCAGATGCCCTTTCTCCCTTGCCCGAGGTGGCGCTGATCTTGGCACGCCTACACGAAGCCTGCGGCCCGGCGCGGTACAGCTTTGCTTTGTGGCTGGCACATCAGGCCAAAGGCCCGCTGTTCTGGATTGCCCCGGATTGGGGCGCCGCCCCGCTCCATCCGGCGGGCATGGCGCCTTTTCTCAACCCTGGCAGTGTGACCTTTGTCAGCCCCCGTCGTCCGGAAGAAGTGCTCTGGACCATGGAAGAGGTTCTGCGCGCCGGCACCGTGCCTCTGGTGGTGGCCGACCTGCCCGGCCCGCCTGCACTTACCCCCGTGCGCCGTCTGCATCTGGCCGCCGAAACCGGCGCAAAGGCCAGCGGCATGGCCCCTCTGGGATTGATCCTGACCCCCGGCGAAGGTGGCGCGCAAGGCATCGAAAGCCGCTGGCACATGGCGCAGGATCACCGCGCCAACACAGACGCCTGGTCCCTCACCCGCCTGCGCGCCCGCAACGCGCCCCCACAAAGCTGGCAACTCACCGGGTTGCCCCATGCTCCCAAGCTGACCTCACGCGGCAGCGATGCCGAGATAGCCTGACGCCGCCCGCATCACCCGTGCCTGCAACGCGGCTGTATCAGTCTCCCCACGCAGCAAAGCACCATCAATCATACCACGACACAGCGACAACAGATCCAGCGCCGCCACCTCCACATCTGTCACCGCATGCCGCCGCAACACCCGCTGCAACACGTCCAAAATTGCCGCCGTCAGGGCCGCGCCCTCTTCCGACAACGGCACCAAAGCCGCCGCGCGATCCAAAGCTTGCGACAACTGCGGCCAACCCTTCTGATGTGCAATGGTCGCCGCCACCAAAGCTGCCAAAGCCTCCGGCAACTCTTCCTCCTGATGCACCACCTCCGCCGCTTGCAACCCGCTCAACAGCCGCGCCCGCTTAGCCCGCACCATCTCCGCAACGATCGATTCCTTGTTGGGGAAATACTGATAGAGCGATCCCACGGACACACCCGCCCGCTCCGCCACCGCATTGGTGTTAAACCCTTCAAAGCCCTGCGCCACCAGAATGTGAGCCGAGGCTTGCGTGATGGCATCCACTGTTGCTTGCGCACGCGCCTGACGCGGCTTTTTGCGTGGTTTTGCAGGAGGTTGCACAGAAATCTTCACAGGCATAGCAAAGCGAGTCCAAAACGTGAGCAATAACTCACATATTGACTGAAACACGCAGCAACACAAGGCTTACCTATGCCACACTTCGCCCACCACAGTATTCTGATCACTGGCGCCACCGGCGGCATTGGCCGCGCGCTCACCCGCGCCCTCACAGAGGCCGGGGCATTGGTCATCGCCACGGGCCGCAGCGCGCAAGCTTTGGACCGTCTGACAGGTGCCTCACCGGAAGCACTGAAGAAAATTCAGGCGGATCTCTCCAATGCCGAGGGACGTGACGCCCTGCTGGCACAAATTCAAGGCTACCATGTCTCCGGCATCATCCACGCAGCGGGCGTGCAGTTTGCCCAAAACATCCCTGAAGGCCTCACCAAACATCCACGCCAATCCGAGCTGGAACTGGCCCTCAACCTGCAAGCTCCAATCCATCTGACCAGCGCCCTGCTCCCCACTCTGGCACAGCACCCCAAACCCTTTGTCTCCGCCATCACCTCGTCACTGGCCCTTGCCCCCAAACGTGACGCCCCCACTTACTGCGCCACCAAAGCAGGCCTGCGCCACTACTTGCGCGCTCTGCGCTATCAATGTGCCGATGCCATTCCGCAGCTGCTGGTGAACGAAGTTCTGCCCGCACTGGTGGACACCCCCATGACCGCCGGGCGCGGCACCGGCAAAGACAGCCCGGACAAAGTGGCCACACAAATCCTACGTGGGCTTGTTGATCAGAAATCAGAAACCTGGATTGGCAAAGCCCGTCTGCTGCGCGGCATCAATAGGATCAGCCCCTCTTTGGCGGCACGCATTTTGCGATAGTCACGCGCAAAAACGACACGTCCAAGTCGAATTCCCTCTAGTCATCGCGTCGCAAACCGCCATGCTGCCCCCATGCGCATGATCATCACCTTCTCGGCCCTGTTCCTCTCGGTCATCCTTTTGCAACTCAGCTCCGGCGGCGTGGGGCCTCTGGATGCGCTGTCCGGCATCGCGCTGAATTTCACCACAGAACAGATTGGCCTCTTGGGCTCGGCGCATTTTCTGGGGTTCTTCATCGGCTGTTGGTGGTCACCGCGTTTGATGGGCAGCGTCGGCCACTCCCGCGCCTTTGCCACCTTCACCGCGATGGGGGCTATCGGTCTTCTCGGTCACTTCATTGTCGTGGATCCCTACGCCTGGGCACTCATGCGCGTGGCCTCCGGCCTCTGCGTGGCGGGCTGTTTCACCGTGGTCGAGGCGTGGCTGCAATCCAAAGTCACCAACGAAAACAGAGGCCGCGCCATGGGCACCTACCGCGTGGTCGACATGGTCGCCTCTCTTGGTGCGCAACTGGTGATCAGTGTTTTGGAGCCAGCCTCTTATGTGTCTTACAACCTGCTTGCTCTGATCTGCTGCGCCGCGCTTTTGCCCATCACGCTGACAACATCTCCACAACCCAAAACCCCCAAAGCCCCGCGCCTGCGCCCGAAACTGGCGTATGAACGCTCCCCACTGGCGGTTGCCGGCGTGATTGTCGCCGCGCTGAGCTCCGCCTCTTTCCGCATGGTTGGACCTGTTTACGGCACCGAAGTGGGGCTGCAAATTGGACAAATTGCATGGTTCCTTGCAGCCTTTGTTCTGGGCGGCGCCATTGCCCAATATCCCGTCGGTTGGCTGGCCGACAAATTTGACCGTCGTTGGGTGCTGATCTGGCTGTCTGCCGCTGCGGTGTTGTCCTGCGCCACCACTGTCACCATGGGCGCCAGCAGCACGGCCATGATTATGCTCAATGCAACCTTCTTTGGCTTCACCTCTTTCCCGATCTATTCGGTCTCTGCCGCCCACGCGAATGATTTTGCCACGTCTGAGGAACGGGTCGAACTCTCCGCCGCACTGATGTTCTTCTTTGCCGTGGGCGCCATTGGCACCCCGCTTTTTGCTTCTGGTCTAATCGAGCGGTTTGGTCCCTCCGCCCTCTTCATCATGATTGCCGCAGGACATGCGCTTCTGATTGTCTTTGGCCTGACCCGTATGTTGGCACGGCCCACTGCCGAGCGCCGCACGCGATATGTCTACGCACCGCGTACGTCTTTCACCGTCGGTCGCATCACAAAGCGTCAGCGTGAGAAGCCCAACCGAACCGAAGAAACACCCCAAAAAGACGACAAATAGACCTCAAATTTGCACCTCCGCGATACAGCCGCAATACAGACGCAATACCGACGTGGAAATTCGCCTGTGGAACTGGACTTATCTTTGGGCTAATGGGGTTTGAAACAGTTAAGGGACACCCACATGGCGCGCCATCTGATCACCTCGGCCTTGCCGTATATCAACGGCATCAAACACCTCGGCAACCTTGTTGGCAGCCAGCTGCCAGCCGATCTGTTCGCCCGCTACATGCGTGCGCGCGGCAACGAAGTGCTGTTCCTCTGCGCCACTGACGAACACGGCACTCCCGCCGAATTGGCCGCTGCAAAAGCTGGTAAGGATGTCGCCGATTACTGTGCCGAAATGCACGGCGTGCAGACCAAGATTGCCGACGGCTTCCGCCTGAGTTTTGACCACTATGGCCGCTCCTCCAGCGCGGAAAACCACGCGCTGACCCAACACTTCGCGGGCCGCTTGGCCGACATGGGCCTGATCCGTGAAGTGTCTGAAAAGATGGTCTATTCCAATGCAGACGGCCGCTTCCTTCCAGACCGTTACATCGAAGGCACCTGCCCCAACTGCGGCTTTGAGAGCGCACGCGGCGATCAGTGTGACAACTGCACCAAACAGCTGGATCCAACCGATCTGATCAACCCCTACTCCACCATTTCAGGTTCCACCGATCTTGAAGAGCGCGAGACCAAACACCTGTTCCTCTGCCAATCGCAGATGCGTGAGAAACTGCAAGCCTGGATCGACAGCAAAGGTGACTGGCCGATCCTGACCACGTCGATTGCAAACAAATGGCTGAACGACGGCGATGGCCTGCAAGACCGCGGCATCACCCGCGATCTCGACTGGGGTGTACCCGTTAAGAAAGGCGGCGAAGACTGGCCCGGCATGGAAGGCAAAGTCTTCTACGTCTGGTTCGACGCCCCCATCGAATACATCGCCTGCGCCCAGGAATGGGTTGCCGCCGAAAAAGGCACCGACTGGGAACGCTGGTGGCGCACCGACAAAGGCGCGGACGACGTGACCTACACCCAGTTCATGGGCAAAGATAACGTTCCGTTCCACACGCTGTCCTTCCCGGCCACCATTTTGGGTTCTGAAGAACCATGGAAGGCTGTGGATTACATCAAGTCTTTCAACTACTTGAATTATGACGGCGGTCAATTCTCCACTTCACGTGGGCGTGGCGTCTTCATGGATCAAGCGCTTGAAATCCTACCATCCGACTACTGGCGCTGGTGGCTCTTGTCTCACGCCCCGGAAAGCTCCGATAGTGAGTTTACTTGGGAAAACTTCCAGCAATCTGTGAACAAAGACCTCGCAGACGTGCTTGGCAACTTCGTCAGCCGAGTCACCAAATTCTGCCGCTCCAAGTTTGGCGAAGTAGTGCCCGCGGGTGGCGAACTGGGAGAAACAGAACAGGCCCTAATTGCCGAGCTGACCACCCGAATGCGCTCCTACGAAGACCACATGACTGCCATGGAGGTCCGCAAATCAGCGCAGGAACTGCGCGCGATTTGGGTCGCAGGCAACGAATACTTACAAACTGCTGCACCATGGTCAACTTTCAAGACAGACCCGGAAAAAGCCGCTGCGCAAATCCGTCTCGCCTTGAATTTGATACGGTTTTACGCGGTGATTTCAGCACCTTTCATTCCCGACGCCTCAGAAACCCTGATGGCTGCAATGCAAACCGAAGACACAAATTGGCCGGATGACGTGGCTGCAGCCCTCGAAACGCTGCAACCCGGTCACCCCTTCGCAGTGCCGGATGTCACATTCCGCAAAATCAGCGATGATGAACGCGAAGAGTGGCAAGAAAAGTTCGCAGGCAAACGCAAAAGCTAACCTACCAAAGCGCGGCCCAACAGCCGCGCCTTTTTCTTTTTTGCCGGCCGAAAAATGGCAGCCGTGTCGATCTATGTGACAAAGATCAAAGTCTCCCCCCTCGACACAGGCTACACCCTCGGACAAGATGAAAGCGTGCAGCCATGTTTGCACCTAAAGGAGATTGATCGATGGAAGCCATCCTGAACGTATTCTGGAGCGTTATTGAAGCGCTCCCCCCAGTTGTATCTGCGTCCGTGCTGATGTTGGGCATCAGCGTGTTGGTCGCCTTGCTTCTGGGATTTATCGTTGCAAGTCTTGCATCTGGCAAAGAAGTCCGGAGCTAGAGAGAAAACTACACCCAGTTTTCAGATGGTTACTGGTACCCGCGACCGGACTCGAACCGGTACGGCCTATACGGCCTAGAGATTTTAAGTCTCCTGTGTCTACCATTCCACCACGCGGGCAACCAACACGCCAACCAAAGTCAGCGGCGCGACAATAGCCGCTTTAGTTCTGGTGTAAAGTGCGGAAGGTTAGAGCTTTTCGCCCGGTGCCATATTTGTTGGCGCCGGTTTATACAAACTGCGTTCGGGCAACCACGGGTTCAGCTCTAACGCTGCCGCAAGGGCATCCTGCCCTTCCGCGGTGCGGCCCAATCCGATCAAGGTTAAGGCGCGGCCAGACAAAGCGGCGATGTGCTTGGGCGACAGTGCAATCGCCCTATCCAAATCAGACAGTGCCGCCTCAAAATCCTGACGCAGGAAATTCACAAACGCCCGCTGATTGTAGCCCTCTGCGAATTCGGGACAGTATCGAATAAGCCGATCAAAATCTTCGCGCGCACCGAGCAGATCCCACGCGGATCGTTTTTGCATACCTCGGTCCAGAATTTCTTGTGCAACCTCATCTGGTGCGTCAGTCCAGAACTGCCACATGTCATTGGAAATTTCTTGCGCGGTCTGCTGGTCGTCTGCCTTTTGAACCCGCGCAATGAGCCTATCGACGGCTGCGGAGTGATCTGGGGCTTTGGGACACTCCGCAGCCGAAGACGTGCCCGCAATCAGGAAAGCGACAACAAAGAGTTTCATACCAAATGCTGCCACGTGACACGCCGATCAACAAAGTCACATCTCCGCGAGCCCAGTCTCCTTTACCGCTTGCATCGCCACATATGTGGAGGTGCTGGCAACATGTGGCAATGCAGAGATCTTCTCGCCTAAGACATGTCGATAGGCCGCCATATTGGTTGTCCTGACTTTCAGCAGATAGTCAAAATGACTGGCAATCATATGTGCCTGCTCGATCTCTGGCACCTCTGCAACAGCGGCATTAAAGGCCCGCAACGCTTTTTCACGTGTTTCTGACAGCTTCACTTCAACAAAAGCTACGTGATCAAGTCCCAAACGAATTGGGTCCAGCAACGCGCGGTAGCCCGTAATCACGCCATCGCTCTCCAACCGACGCAACCGCGCCTGCGTTGGGCTTTTGGATAAGCCAATTTCCCGCGCAAGATCCGTGATTGAAATGCGGCCATCTCGCCCCAGCACATCCAGAATCGCACGATCGAAGCGATCCAAATCAGTTTGCGCGTTTTGCACTGTAATCCTCCAAAACATTTTCCATTTCGGCCAGCCGATCCACAATAATTGGTCAAACGGCCTGCGAATACAAAGGTATACTGACACAAACCACAGGAGACATCCATGAGCACTGCGCGCAACTTGATTGACACCAGCACTTATCGCATCGAAGCCCCATTGGTGGAGGAATTGAAAGCGGCCAGTGCTCTATCTGAGGCGGATCGCAAATCAATCTGCAGCAAAGGTGCCTCCCTCGTACGCGAGATCCGCGAAGAAACCAGTCCGGGAATGATGGAAGTCTTCTTGGCGGAGTATGGCCTTTCAACCGAAGAGGGCGTGGCGTTGATGTGCCTAGCCGAAGCTCTTCTGCGGGTGCCCGACGCGGATACAATCGATGCCCTGATTGAAGATAAAATTGCGCCATCGGACTGGGGCAAGCACCTGGGGCAATCAACCTCCTCACTGGTAAACGCGTCAACTTGGGCGCTATTGCTAACTGGCAAAGTCATGGACGACCAAAATACAGGTTTAATCGGTTCCCTACGCGGTGCCGTGAAACGCTTGGGCGAACCCGTAATTCGCACGGCAGTTGGTCGCGCGATGAAAGAGATGGGCCGCCAGTTTGTCCTCGGCGAAACCATCACCTCCGCTATGAAACGTGCGGAAGGTATGGAGAAAAAAGGCTACACTTACTCTTACGACATGCTGGGCGAAGCGGCCAAAACTGATGCCGATGCTATGCGCTATCACCTCGCCTACTCCCGCGCGATCACCGCCATTGCCACAGCCTGCAGCAACCATGAAAGCCGCGACAATCCCGGCATTTCTATCAAGCTCTCCGCACTGCATCCCCGTTATGAAGTGGCGCAACAGGATCGGGTGATGGAAGAGCTGGTACCGCGCTTGCGCTCTCTGGCTTTGCTAGCCAAGTCCGCAGGCATGGGCCTCAACATCGACGCCGAAGAGGCCGACCGGTTGGCGATTTCCATGGATGTGATTGAAACAGTATTGAGCGAACCTGCCTTGGCAGGTTGGGATGGCTTTGGCGTCGTGGTGCAAGCATACGGCAAACGCGCCGGTGCGACGCTGGACTATCTCTATGAACTGTCCGAAAAACTGGACCGTAAGATCATGGTCCGCCTTGTAAAAGGCGCCTACTGGGACACTGAAGTAAAACGGGCGCAAGTTGAAGGCATCCCCGGCTTTCCGGTGTTCACCAATAAGGCGGCAACGGATGTCTCCTACATTGCCAACGCCCGTAAACTGCTCAACATGACGGATCGAATTTACCCGCAATTTGCCACGCACAATGCGCATACAGTTGCCGCGATTTTGCATATGGCAGACGACAAATCTGCGTTTGAATTCCAGCGCTTGCATGGCATGGGTGAAGCCCTGCACGACATCGTTCTAAAAGACCAAGGTACGCGGTGCCGGATTTATGCACCGGTTGGCGCACACCGGGATTTGCTGGCCTACTTGGTACGGCGTCTGCTTGAAAACGGTGCTAACTCGTCTTTTGTGAACCAAATTGTCGACGAAGACGTACCTGCTGAGGCGGTGGCAAGCGACCCGTTTGATCAGGTGCAGTCAACCGAAGGTGTGTTGCCACGAGGGCCTGAACTTTTTGCACCAGAGCGGGTGAACTCCAAAGGGTTTGATCTGACGGACACCCCAACCCTAAACGCACTGGACACAGCGCGGGAGTTGTATCGCAACGCGCAATGGCACGCGGCCCCGCTGCTAGCTGCCGAGGCCGCGCCGGAGGCTGCACAGCCGGTAGACAACCCATTCCTGCCAACTGACAGCCCTGGCACCGTGGCCCACGCAAGCGCAGCGGATGTGGAGAGCGCCCTGAGCACAACAAAGCCTTGGGACGCGACGCCAGCTGAGCGTGGCGCGATACTGTCCAAAGCAGCAGACCTTTATGAAGAAAACTATGGCGCGCTCTTTGCATTGCTCGCCCGGGAAGCCGGAAAAACCCCCAACGATGCTGTCGCAGAGCTACGCGAAGCTGTTGATTTTCTACGATACTACGGCGCCAACGCGCCTTCAATCCCACCCGCGGGTGCCTTCACTTGTATCTCACCATGGAACTTCCCGCTGGCAATTTTCTCCGGTCAGGTGGCCGCCGCTTTGGCCGCCGGTAATGCAGTACTCGCCAAACCGGCTGACCAAACCCCGCTGATCGCTCATGAAGCCGTGAAGCTGCTGCATGAGGCCGGTGTGCCACGCGACGCCTTGCAATTGCTGCCCGGCTCCGGCGCAACTGTGGGTGCCGCGCTGACCTCAGACCCTCGCGTGAACGGCGTGGCCTTCACCGGCTCTACGGCAACCGCGCTGCGCATTCGCGCCACCATGGCGGACAACATGGCCCCTGGTGCACCGTTAATTGCCGAAACCGGCGGTTTGAACGCGATGATCGTCGATAGTACGGCCCTGCCCGAGCAGGCTGTCACTGCTATTGTCGAAAGTGCGTTCCAATCCGCGGGCCAGCGTTGTTCCGCGCTTCGCTGCCTTTATGTGCAGGAAGACATTGCAGAAAACCTGTTGGAGATGCTGACAGGTGCGATGAATGAGCTGTCGCTCAACGATCCGTGGTTATTATCCACCGATAGCGGACCGGTAATTGACGAAGCAGCCCGTCGCGGCATTGCAGATCACATCGCTCAAGCCCAATCCGACGGGCGAGTTCTGTTTCAAATGCCGACACCGCAAACTGGGACTTTCATTGCACCAACACTGATCAAAATAAACGGCATTGGTGATCTGGAGCGCGAGATCTTTGGCCCGGTGCTGCATGTGGCAACCTTCAAATCCAACGAGCTGGATGTTGTGATCGATGCGATCAACGCAACCGGTTACGGCCTGACTTTTGGTCTGCAGACCCGGATCGATGATCGAGTGCAACATGTTTCTGATCGCGTTAAAGCGGGCAACATATATGTGAACCGCAACCAGATCGGCGCAATCGTTGGCTCACAACCTTTTGGCGGTGAAGGACTTTCAGGCACCGGACCCAAGGCGGGTGGCCCACACTACCTTGCCCGGTTTGCGGCTGTGCAAATGGAAGATGCGGGGACATGGGACAGTATTATGCCCGCCGACGTGGCGCACGCGGAATTAGACAAGATCAATCGTGAGGGAGGCGAAACCAGCGCCACCACCATTTCTTTGCCCGGCCCAACCGGCGAATCCAACCGGCTGACCAGTTATGCGCGGGAACCGATGCTGTGCATGGGGCCTGGTGCCGAAACAGCCAAAGCGCAGGCCGAGATTGTTCGTAATCTTGGCGGGCAAGCACTTATGACAAGCGGGGCGGTTCCCGAAGAGGCGCTCACAGAATTGAGCGGTTTTTCCGGCGCAATGTGGTGGGGGGATACGGATCGCGCGCGGGCATACGACCAGGCTTTGGCACAACGCGATGGACCAATCCTACCGTTGATCACCGGACGGCCAGATACGGCGCGGGTGCTGGGCGAACGGCATGTCTGTGTGGACACCACGGCAGCAGGCGGCAACGCGGCGCTTTTGAGCGGGAGCAGTTGACCTTCCGCAAAAATCCTCGCAGCTTGGCGCCATGTTTCCAATCCGCGACCACAACCCCTCCGGACGCACGCCTTATGTCGTCTATGCGCTGATCCTCCTGAATGTCGGGATCTTCCTGAGTTATCAACCTATTATGGGGGATAACTTTCGTCTGGCCCAGTTCTTTCAAGACTGGGCCTTACTGCCTGGTGAAGTCACCGAAGGCCGCAAACTGCATGGTCTCGTAACCTCCATGTTCTTGCATGGCGGCTGGATGCATTTGTTTGGTAATATGCTATTTTTGTGGATCTTTGGTGACAATCTCGAGGATGAGATGGGCCACGTTGGCTTTCTCACCTTCTATCTGTTGTCCGGCTTGGGTGCAGATTTTGCCCAAATTTCTGCCGACCCAGATAGCCAAGTCCCGATGGTTGGCGCCTCCGGAGCCATTGCCGGCGTGATGGGCGGCTACCTACTACTCTTCCCCAAGGCAAAGGTCGATATCTTGCTGATATTGATCATCATTTTCCGCATTTTTACAGTTCCCGCTTGGATCATGCTGGGGGTGTGGTTTGCGCTGCAAGTGTTCAATGGCGTTGCAGTGGACACGGCAGGTGGCGGCGTGGCGCATTGGGCGCACGCGGGCGGTTTTATTGTGGGCGCGGTTCTGGCCATCCCGGTGTGGCTCAAGCGCGGCGGCACTGCCTATTGGTATCAAACCCATGGCCACCCGCCCCACCCTGAGGCCAAGTACAAACTGAGCCAAAGCTCAATCCCCCGCGTAAGGAGAAAACGGCGATGAGCCATAAGCTGACCTGCCACTGCGGCTCTGTCGAGTTGCGCGTCACGCTGGTTCAAGATCCCAGCGAGGCCATGCTGTGTGACTGTTCCTTTTGTCGCCGCCGCGCAGTGCCAAATGTCGACGTAAAACTGGATGACTTAACAATAGTGTCCGGTCACGAATGCCTGACGCTTTACACGTGGGGCACGGGCACGGCGAAACACTACTTCTGCCGCAACTGCGGTATCTACACCCACCATCAAAGGCGCTCGAGACCGGATGTCTATGGTGTCAATATTGGCGCTCTGGAGGGCGTAAACCCCAGAGACTTTGCGCCTTTTGACTGGGTCGACGGCGTCAATCATCCCTCTGACAAAAAAACCTGACCCATTTGGGCCAGGTTTCACTATTTCATAGAGTTGCAAAAGCCGCGTAAGGGCAGCGTACGTTAGCCGTTGCGGATGACTTTTGCGAAGGTGGAGAAAATCGGCTCATTGGCCACAATCATCTCGCCATCTTCCAGTATGTTACCTTCCGGGTTCATTGGCTCAACCAAAGCCCCGGCTTCTTTGGCAATCAGCAAGCCTGCGGCCACGTCCCATGGCTGCAGCTTGCGCTCCCAGAAGCCTTCGTAACGGCCTGCGGCCACATAAGCGAGGTCCAGCGACGCAGCGCCAAAGCGGCGCACACCTGCGGTGGCGGGCAATACGCGCGCCAGATCTTTCAGGGTCTCAGGCAGGTCGACACGGCCCGCAAATGGCAAGCCTGTTGCAAAGATCGACTCGATCATGCGGTGACGGGCCGACACGCGCAGGCGCAGGCTGTCGTTGAGCCAGGCACCTTCGCCTTTTTCTGCGTAAAACATCTCGTCTTTGGCGGCGTCAAACACCACACCCGCAACGATTTCACCCTTGTGTTCCAAGGCGATAGAGATCGCCCAATGTGGCAGGCCATGCAGGAAATTGGTGGTGCCATCCAGCGGGTCGACAATCCAGCGGCGGGTTGGATCTTTGCCCGCTATCTCGCCACCTTCTTCGGCAATCCAGCCGTACGTCGGACGCGCGCCAAGCAGCTCTGTTTTCAGGATTTCTTCGGCGGCGATGTCGGCGCGGCTGACAAAGTCGCCTGCCCCTTTGGTCGACACCTGTAGGTTCTCGACTTCCCGGAAGTCTTTGACCAGCGACCGGCCCGCTTTGCGGGCGGCCTTCATCATGATGTTCAGATTTGCGCTGCCCGGCATGGCACGGCTCCTTTTGACACAGAGCGCGCGTATACGCCTGTAAACCCTTTTTGCCAAGGCCTTATAGGGGCTCTCACATCGCTTTGGAAACGCCACGTCACAAAAACTGGTTAAAAGCCGCCTACCCTTGCCAGCATGAGGCAAGGAACCCAAGCTGAGATCGAAGCTTTGGAGGACACCCAAATGACAGAACAAATGCAGCGCATGGTGCTGGCCAGTCGCCCGATAGGCGAGCCGAAGGACGAAAATTTCCGTTTGGAAACAGTGGACTTGCCGGAACTTGGAGAAGGTGAGGTATTGGTACGCGTGCACTATATGTCGCTGGATCCTTATATGCGTGGGCGCATGGATGAGGCAAAATCCTATTCCGCGGCGGTGCAAATTGATGAGACCATGGGCGGCGGGGCTGTGGGCGAGGTGATTGCCTCAAACCACAAGGGTTTTTCTACCGGCGATTTTGCACTGGGCATGTTTGGTTGGGCCACCCATGGTGTGGCAAAAGGCCATGAAATGCAAAAGCTTAACCCTGATCTGGCTCCGATCACCACGGCGCTTGGCGTGATGGGCATGCCGGGGTTCACCGGCTGGTACGGCCTCACAGAATTGGGCAAACCCAAAGACGGCGAGACGCTGGTAGTGGGCGCTGCAACTGGACCCGTGGGGTCGATGGTTGGGCAGATTGCCAAATCCAAGGGACTGCGCGTGGTTGGCATTGCCGGTGGATCAGAGAAATGTGCCAAGGCAACAGACACTTACGGGTTTGATGCCTGTATTGACCATAAGGCATTTGAAACCGCGAGCGAGCTGCGCAAGGCCATGGCCGCGGAATGCCCTCAGGGCATTGATATCTACTTCGAAAACGTCGGCGGCAAACTTCTGGATGCGGTCCTGCCGCTGATGAACGTCGGCGGGCGGATTCCGCTGTGCGGCATGATTGCCTGGTACAACGCCGGAGGGCTTGGTGCCGACGCTGAAATGGAAAGCCTATCAGGCCCGCGTCTGTGGCGCTCAATTCTGGTTAACCAGCTGTCAGTGAAAGGTTTTATCATCTCCAACCATTACGACCGCTATGGCGATTTTCTGCGTGACGTAGGCCCAAAACTGGCTGCTGGAGAGATCGCATATGGCGAGGATATAGCCGAAGGATTGGAGAATGCACCAGCGGCGTTCCGGTCCCTTCTGAAGGGCGGAAACACAGGCAAACAGTTGGTGAAACTGATCTGATTTCCGGTCGACGCAACGCTACGGCTTAACTTTTGGCAAAAACCAAAAACCACGTCGGTAAAGCGTCGGTATCACGACTGTTTCCCGGAGGTGGGGGTTTTGTGGCCCCGCCTCCGGTTAACACAACGTACGTTGCGCCTAATGCACCAGAATTTGAGCTTCGTGGGCCTTTAGAGACGGGCGGGCATCTTCGCCGTAAACATGCAATCCTTCGGTCTGCAACTCTGGGAACAGTGTATAGATCTCGTCCTGCACGGCCTGCGCCATAGAAGAGAGCCCCTGCTCACCCGGCATAAAGCTTTCGCTGGGAATACCGCCGCCGTAGATGATCTCGTGACAATCAAACAGCAGATGCAGATACGTCACGGTGCCACCCTCGACCTGCACAACGGTATCGCCATTGATCAAGGCCAGCGCCGGCACCAGCACTTCGCTTTCGCCAAAGTTCACCTCCACCCGCCAGCCACGCAGCATCATCCGGTGTTGCGGAGACACCATCAACGGCACGTCATTGCCAAGCGCGCCGGGCGCAAAGCGGATCGGCGCCAAGACACCGCGTGCGGGCACCGTACGACGGCCAACCCAGCGCAGCGGTTGAAAGCCATGATCCATAGTCAGGATCATGTCGCCGAGCTGCAGTTTTTCGACAGGATGTTCACCGCTCTGCGTGATGATCTTGGTCCCCTCGACAAAACACGGCACGAAGTCCCATTCCTCGCGGCTGGTTGTCAGCCCGGAGTAGCGGTTGCCCAACAGGCTATCAAGGCTGATCGATTGGATTGGCCCCGCCTCCAGCGCAGCCTGATCCGCGTTGTTGGAAAACTCTGGGGCAAGATAGGCATTGCCATTGGTGTCCTGAAACAACACCGCAGTGTAGGTCGCCGTGGTGCCATCCACATAGGTGATCGTGGCGTTATAGACGGCGGTGCCGTCAAAGGACTGCGGGCTACCGCCATCCACAGTGAACTGGTCATTGGGACTGTTATCCATATCGTACGCCGAGCCAACATTGCCAAACGGCGAGACTTCGACAAAGTCATTGACCAAGGGATTGCCAGGACCGCCAAAGGTCAACCCTTCGAGCGCGGCGGCATTTTCCGCGCGATTGTTACCTTCGGTGGTGTCGATGTCGGCCAATTGGCCAACGGAGATCGCATTAAATGTGGTAGGCATAAACAAAACTGGAGCCGCCCGCGCCGCGACCCTGACAGAGGTCTAATGCGCGCTGGGAGATACTCCACCCCCTAAACTGATGAACCGTTACACAACAACATGGACGCGACAGCCCAGATTGTTCAGGGGGAGAAATACCAGAAAACTCTCACCAGCTGGTTAGGCTGACTGCAACCGCCGTGCTTCTTTGCCCGCCAATTGAATCAAATCCTGCATGTACGGCTTGTTCAAATCGTCGGTGCGGGTGGCGGCAAACAGCGCCCGCGTAAGACCTTTGTCGGTGATCGGGCGCGTGACATAATCCGAAGAGTATTTCACTTCGCGCACCACCCAATCCGGCAACACCGACACGCCGCGGTTGGACGCCACCAGCAGCAGGATCACCGCGGTGAGTTCCGCTTGGCGCACAGAGCCGGGTTCCACCTTGGCCGGGGTCAGCAATTGCGAGAACACATCCAGACGTGAGCGTTCCACCGGGTAGGTGATCAAGGTCTCACCCCGAAAATCTTCCGCTTCGACAAACTCTTTTTGTGCCAGCGGGTGCTGTGACGAGGCCACAAACACCGGGGCGTAATCAAACAAATGACTAAAGGAGACGTTGGGCATGTTTTCAGGATCGGAGCTGACGACCAAATCAACTTCTTCTTTTTGAAGCGCAGGCATGGCGTCAAAGGCCAGACCGGGACGGATATCTACATCTACGTCAGGCCAGTTTTTACGGAACTGCTCCAAGACCGGGAAAAGCCATTCAAAACACGCATGACATTCAATGGCGATATGTAAGCGACCAGAGCTGCCGTCACGTAGGCCGTTAAATTCCGCTTCAAGTTTTTCCACCTCCGGCAACACCTGATTGGCAAGGCGCAAAAGCCGCACGCCAGCCGCCGACAATTTCATTGGTTTGGAGCGGCGCACAAAAAGTTCGACCCCGGCCTGCTCCTCCAAACCTTTGATTTGATGGGACAAGGCAGATTGGGTGATGTTGAGCTTATCCGCAGCCCGGGCCAGCCCACCACATTCATGGATCGCGCGCACAGTGCGCAGGTGGCGGAATTCAATGTGCATCTTCATGTGCGGCTCATGTCTTTCTTGAGTATTATGAATTTGCGTAAAGATGCCATGTGTGAGACATGAGGACAACCGCAAGTTACAGGATGCCCGTTATGACCATGCCTCAAGTCTCGTTTGAATTTTTTCCGCCGCAAAACCTGCAGGCGTCATTCCGGCTTTGGGACACTGTGCAAACGCTGGCACCGCTGAATCCACGTTTTGTTTCCGTGACATATGGCGCTGGTGGCACCACGCGTGACCTAACGCGAGAGGCCGTGGCTACCTTGCACAAATCTTCTGGTCTAAATGTGGCGGCGCATTTGACCTGCGTGAACGCCTCCAAGGCGGAAACCCTGGAAATTGCAGACGGCTTTGCGGCGGCTGGTGTGTCTGAACTGGTGGCGCTGCGTGGTGATCCGCCCAAAGGCAGCAACGGGTTTGAGCCCCACCCTGAAGGTTTTGCCAATTCTTTGGAATTGATTGGCGCACTGGCAGAAACCGGAAAATTCACCATCCGCGTGGGCGCCTATCCGGAGAAACACCCGGAAGCGGCCGACATGGCGGCAGATGTGGAATGGCTCAAACGCAAGATTGACGCGGGCGCCGATGAAGCCATCACACAGTTCTTCTTTGAAGCGGAAACCTTCCTGCGGTTCCGCGATGCCTGTGCCAAAGCGGGCATTGATGCACCAATCCTGCCCGGCGTGCTGCCAATTGAAAACTGGAAAGGCGTGCGCAAGTTTTCCGAGCGCTGTGGCACCTCTGTGCCAGCGTGGCTGATTGATGCCTTCGAAAAGGCAGAACGTGACGGGCGCGAAGACCTGCTGGCCACAGCCGTGTGCACCGAGATGTGCTCTGAACTGCTGGACGAAGGTGTCGACAGCCTGCACTTCTACACAATGAACCGTCCGGAGTTGACCCGCGATGTGTGCCACGCGCTTGGGGTGACGCCGGCGGTGAATTTGGAAAACGTGGCGTAACAGCCGCTCCACCCCTCTTGAGGTGCAGACAGATTTGCGGCCTTCTTTAACGTGTTAAGGGAGGCCGTTTTTATGACCGCACATCACTATGCCGTTTCTGTTGATCAACTGGCCTCGATGGACACCATCCTGTCGATGAGCGGATTGGACTTTATGCGTGCAATCATCCGGGGCGAGTTGGCTGGGCCACCCATCGGGCAAACGCTTGGGTTCAAACCAGTTGCAGCGGACGAAGGCACCGTGACGTTTGAAGGCACACCGGAGTTCGGCACAATGAACCCGATTGGCACGGTGCATGGCGGCTGGTACGGGACCATATTGGACAGCTGTATGGCCTGTGCGGTGCAAACCATGCTCAAGCCCGGTCAAATCTACACAACCCTAGAATACAAGATCAACATTCTGCGGCCCATTCCGGTGGGCTTGTCCGTGCATGCGGTGGGCAAAGTGCAACATGTCGGGCGCTCCACAGGGGTTTCCAACGGCGAGGTGCGTGGTGTTGAGGATGGCAAGCTCTATGCCACCGGCTCCACCACCTGCATCGTGATGGACGGGCCAAAACGGTAAGACATGCGGGCGCTGCCTTCGGTACAGAAAAACTGCCCCTCACCCGGGATATTTCTGGAAGGAGAATAGGAGCTTGCACCGTGCACACCCTTAGCGCAGGGTCGCGTCCAAAATGAGGAGTCTGTGATGCGGGCGTTGTTGCAACGGGTGAGTGAGGCGCAGGTGCGCGTGGATGGCGCGGTGATTGGCGAATGTGGGCTGGGGTTGATGGTGCTGGTCTGCGCCATGCAGGGAGACACAGAGGCGCAGGTTGTGAAATTGGCGGCCAAAGTTTCCAAGTGCCGAATATTTCAGGACGATAACGGCAAGATGAACCAGTCGGTGGCCGATGTTGGCGGCAGCGCCTTAGTGATCAGCCAGTTCACTCTGGCGGCAGACACCCGCAGCGGCAACCGGCCGGGGTTTTCCACGGCCGCGGCTCCGGATGACGGCAAGCGGCTTTATGAGTTGTTTGCACAAAAGCTTGGCGAGGTTGTGCCGGTGCAGACCGGAAAATTTGGTGCAGACATGAAGGTCACGCTGACCAATGACGGGCCGGTCACAATCTGGATGGAGGTCTGAGGCAGGTCTGCCTCAGCTCTTTTTCACAAACTTGGTCAGGATCACAATCCGCTGACTTTCTACCCGGCCTTCGATGTGCTCGGGATTGTCCATCACCAAAGAGATATTGCGCACCGACGTGCCACGTTTGGCGGTGAAACCCGCGCCTTTGACTGGCAGGTCTTTGATCAGCACAACCGTGTCCCCAGCTGACAGAACCGAGCCATTGCTGTCACGATGCACCACCGCCTCTTCCGCGTCAGATACGCCTGCCTCGGCCCACGCCAGCACATCGGGCTCCAGATAAGCCATATCAAGAAGATCACGCGCCCAAGGGGCCTCAGGCAAAGCTTTCAGCAGACGCCATGCCAGCACCTGCACTGCAGGCTCCGTGCTCCAGATCGCCTCATGCAGACATTGCCAATGTGGACCATCCTGCGGTCCATCGGTGACCCCTGCGGCACATGCCGTACAAAGGTCGACGGAGACATCCTGCGGCGCAACAGCCGTAGGAGCCACGGCGCCAGTGGCACCACACAGAGCACAGGAATTGGACACGGACTTCTCCAGCTAGGACTACTCGGTCATGGCCAGCGTGGCATTGATGGCCTTCTGCCAGCCCGCATAGCGCCCTTCGCGCCAGCTGTCATCCCGATTGGGGGTAAACTGGCTTTCTTTCTCCCATGTGGCGGCAAAGCCTGCCATGTCCGGATACGCCCCGATCTGCATGCCTGCGAGCCAGGCCGCCCCTTTGGCGGTGCTTTCGGCCACCACAGGACGGTCCACTGGCGCACCCAGAATGTCAGACAGGAACTGCATCGCCCAATCACTGGCAATCATGCCGCCGTCCACGCGCAACACTGTGTCGCCGGAGAAGTCAAAATCCGCCTGCATCGCTTCAAGCAGGTCTCGGGTCTGGAAGCCCACGCTTTCCAGCGCCGCACGGGAGAATTCTTTCGGGCCGGAGCCCCGCGTCAGACCAAAGACCGCGCCACGAGCCTCCGGGTTCCAATATGGCGCGCCCAGCCCAACAAAGGCGGGCACAAGGATCAGCTCCTGACCGGGGTCAGCCGCATCGGCCAGCGCGGCTGTTTCAGAGGCGTCATTGATGATGCCCAACCCATCGCGCAGCCATTGCACCACAGCGCCGGCAATGAAAATTGCGCCTTCCAGCGCATAGGTGGGCTTGCCATCCAACTGATAGGCGATGGTGGTCAGCAGGCGGTTTTGCGACGTCACAGGCGAGTCACCGGTGTTCAAAAGCGCAAAACAGCCGGTGCCATAGGTCGACTTCAGCATGCCCGCCTCAAAACAGGCTTGACCAATGGTGGCAGCCTGTTGATCGCCTGCCACACCGCGAATGGGGATGGCCGCGCCAAACAAATCAGCATCCGTTTCACCAAAATCGGCAGCGCAGTCTTTGACCGCTGGCAGCATCGACATCGGAATGCCCAGCAGCGCGCAAATTTCCTTGCTCCAGACACCATTGTGGATGTCATAGATCAGCGTGCGGGCCGCGTTGGTGGCGTCGGTGGCATGCACCTTGCCGCCAGTCAACTTCCAAATCAGGTAGCAATCCACGGTACCAAACAGCAGATCACCCGCCTCTGCCGCTGCGCGGGCGCCTTCGACGTTGTCTAAAATCCACTTGATCTTGGTGCCAGAGAAATAGGGATCGAGCAGCAGGCCGGTGGTGGCTTGTACCAGATCCGCGTGACTTGCCGCCTTGAGCTCTTCACAGATTGTGGCGGTGCGCCGGTCCTGCCAGACAATGGCGTTGTGCACCGGCTCACCGGTCGTCTTGTTCCAAACCAAGGTGGTTTCGCGCTGGTTGGTGATGCCAATCGCGTCGATGTCTTTGGCTGAGAGTTTCGCGCGGGCCAAAGCGCCGGAGCAGGTTTCCACGGTGGTGACCCAGATGTCCGCCGGGTCATGCTCCACCCATCCGGACTGCGGGAAGTGCTGCTCAAATTCCAACTGGGCGCTGGCAATCGGGCGGATGTCTCCGTCAAACACAATCGCGCGGCTGGATGTGGTGCCCTGATCAATGGCGAGAATATGGGTCATGTGTCCCCTCCCTGAACTCTGTTGCAGGCACAGTAGGCACGGAAAACTGTTACCGCAATCAGGAAGGGCGCCGCTTGACGCTGCGCCCTACTATTTTTTTCGTAGATAGCTTTCTCATTCCCCCAATATCCCGGGGGTGCGCGTCAGCGAGGGGGCTGGCCCCCTCCCCTTTGCGCTGGATCAGGCCGCCGATTCGTCTTTGGTCCATTCCCAAGGACGGACAAAATCACCCAGCACTTTGCCCACTTCTGCGTCAGACGCATCGCCGGATTTCTTAATCTGCGCCACCAAGCCACGCTTTTTGTCGTCGAGCACAAAGTCGACCTGAGCCGGCACGCCGGCCTTATCCAATGCCGCATTGTAAATGCGGGTAATGGCGGCTTTGCGCAGGTCCGGCTTGAAGATTTTGCCCACAGCGGTTTTAGGAAGCTCCGGCATGATCTCCACATATTTTGGATGCGCAGCGCGTTCATGCACGTGCACCTTTGCGTGGCTCATCAGGTCCTCAACCGTCACCCTCGCGCCTTCCACCAGCTCGACATAAACACAAGGGACTTCGCCGGCGTGGCTGTCTGGCTGACCAATTGCACCAGCAAAGGCCACATCGTGATGCGCCAGAAGCGCCTCCTCGATCTCCGCCGGATCAATGTTGTGACCACCACGAATGATCAGGTCTTTGGCACGACCAGTGATCCAGAGATAGCCGTCTTCATCCAGACGTCCTAAGTCGCCGGTGCGCAGGTGCGTGCCGTAGTGGAACAGGTCCACGTTTTTGTCCGCTTCGGTGTAGGTGTTGCCCGCATAAACACCGGGGTTGGAGACGCAAATCTCGCCCACCTCGTCCGCCGCACATTCCACCGGACCGTCAGGCGTGTTTTTGATGATGCGCACGTCGGTGTAGGGGAACGGCAGGCCGACAGAGCCTACCTTTTTTGCTCCCGAAGGCGGGTTGCAGGACACAAGACAGGTGGCCTCGGTCAGGCCGTAGCCTTCGACAATGTCGACGCCACAGGTGCTTTCGAAACGCTTGAAAAGCTCCATTGGCATCGGTGCCGAGCCCGAGAAGGCGGTTTTTACAGAAGAAATATCCGCATCCACCGGGCGCTGCATCAGAGCAGACACCGCCGTTGGCACGGTGATGATAAAGGAGATTTTCCAGCGTTCGATCAGCTTCCAGAAGTTGTCAAACACCCCATCGCCGCGATAGCCCGCCGGGGTTGGGAAGACCACATGGGCGCCGGATTTGATTGCCGCCTGCATGATCACATGCACTGCAAACACGTGGAACAGCGGCAGCGGGCACATGATGTTGTCTTCTTCGGTGAAGAGCAGACGATCGCCTAGCCAGCCGTTGTAGATCATGCCGGAATAGAGGTGCTGTGCAACCTTTGGCATGCCGGTGGTACCGCCGGTGTGGAAGTAGGCCCCCACGCGATCGCCATCACTGTCGGCAAACTGCAAGGTGGTTGCGTGTTTCGCCAGCTCCTTGTTGAAGTCTTTGAAGTCCGCGTGCTGCGGGCCGGAAACCTTGGGCCGGATCAGCGGTACAATCCAGGATTTTGGCGGGGTCAGGTATTTGACCAGATCAATTTCCAGAACCGTGTGCACATGTGGGGCGTGGCGCACGGCTTCGGCCACTTTTTGCGCCACATCGGTTTTTGGGAAGCCTTTGAGGGTCACCACCACTTTGGCATCGGTTTCGCGCAGGATGGCGGCGATTTGTTCCGGCTCCAGCAGCGGGTTGATCGGGTTCACAATGCCCGCAACCATACCGCCAAGCAGAGCATACATGGTCTCGTTACAGTTTGGCAGCACAAAGGCCACGGTGTCTTTCTCACCCACGCCGAGATCGCGGAACATATTGGCCGCTTGGGTGGTCTTGGCGTGCAGCTCGGACCAGGTGACGGTCTCAGCTTTGTCTTTGGGGCCAGAGAAGATCTGATAGCTGACCGCCGGACGGTTCGGAAACTTGTCCTTGGTGTTGGTCAGCATTTCATAAATCGTGGTTGGGTTGCCCCGTTCATCCCACGTTTTTTCGTTCTCGATGGCTTTTAGGTCTGCCAAAGATTCAAAGCTCATAATCTATTCTCCCCCCTTGGGTTGCTTGCCCCAATCCGCCGGACCTCCGCCAGTCCGACCCACGTTGGACGCGTTCCGTCAAGATGATCCCAAAAACACCCTGCGCCCCGTTCAAAGCCAGCCGAACCTAAGGTCAAGCGGGCCTGGAACGTTACGTCAGATTAACCGTAAAAGGGATGCAGTCCACCTGAAAATCAGCCTGTGGTCGCGTGGCCAATCCAGCCACGCTCCTTTACTGATTTAGGCAGCGCCAGCGGTGAATTGAAGGCGTGCCAGTTTGGCATACAGACCATCTTCGGCGACCAGATCGTCATGGCGGCCTTGGGCGACGATGCGGCCCTCCTCCATCACGATGATACGGTCGGCTTTTTTCACGGTCGCCAAACGGTGCGCAACAATGATGGTGGTCCGGCTTTTTGCCAGCTCATCCACAGCCGCCTGCACCAAGCGTTCGCTCTCTGCATCAAGAGCCGAGGTGGCCTCATCCAACAGCAGTACTGGCGCGTCGCGCAAGATAGCACGGGCGATGGCGATGCGTTGCTTCTGACCACCCGACAACATCACTCCACGTTCACCCAGTGGGCTGTCATACCCTTCCGGCAAGGCGGTGATGAAGTCATGTGCGGCAGCGGCTTTTGCCGCGGCTTCAACCTCGGCGTCCGTTGCGTCCAAGCGGCCAAAGCGGATGTTTTCCCGTGCGCTGCTGGCAAAGATCACCGGATCTTGCGGCACCAATGCAAGGTGTTGGCGGAAGTCGTCACGCTGCATTTCCTGCAACGCTTTGCCATCCAGCGTCACCTGACCTTTGACAGGGTCATAAAAGCGTTGGATCATTTGAATGATGGTGGTTTTCCCAGCCCCAGACGGGCCAACAAGCGCGACAGTTTCACCGGGTTGAATGGTGAGATTAACCGCATCCAGTGCCGAAACATTTGGGCGCGACGGGTATTGGAAAGACACATCTTCAAAGCTGATTTCACCTTTGACCGGCGCGGGCAGTGCCTTGGGCTGGGCCGGATCGTTCACACTGTCTTCGGTATACAGCAGCTCTACCAGACGTTCGGTGGCACCTGCGGCGCGTTGCAGTTCGCTCCAGATTTCGGACAAGGCCCCCACGGCCCCGGCCACCATCACGGAATAGATCACAAACTGCACCAACACACCGACGCTCATGCCGCCAGCGCGCACGTCTCGCGCGCCCATCCAGAGCACCACAACCACACCGGTGAAGATCAGGAAAATCACAATCATGGTCAGCAGCGCACGTGTATTGATCCGGCGCATTGCGGCACTTAATGACAGGTCTGTCACGCGATCAAAGTTAGAGCGGGTTTGGGCCTCGTGGGTAAAGGCCTGCACCGTTTGCACCGACAAAAGCGCCTCGGACGCATTGCCGGAGCTCTCTGCAATCCAGTCCTGGTTCTCGCGGCTGAGTTTGCGCAAACGGCGGCCCAACACCATAATGGGCACAATCACCATTGGCACCACCAGCAGCACCATCAAGGTAAGCTTGGTCGAGGTGAACAGCATCAACACCAGACCACCAAGGAACAGCAGCACGTTGCGCAGGGCAATGGAGATCGACGAGCCAATCACCGATTGGATGACGGTGGTGTCGGTGGTGATGCGGCTCAGCACCTCACCGGTCATGACATTCTCAAAAAACGCCGGGCTCATGTTGATGACACGCGCAAACACAGCCTTGCGGATGTCCGTGACAACCAGCTCGCCCAGACGTGTGACCAACAGGTAGCGCAGCGCGGTACCCACAGCGAGCATCGACGCGATACCAAGGGCCGCAAGGAAGTATTTGTCCAACAGGGCGTCACTCTCGGTGCCAAAGTTGTCCACCACGCGGCGCACCGCCACGGGCAACATCAGCGACACAGAGGCCGTCAGCGTCAGGGCACAAAGCGCCAGAAACACGAGGAAACGGTACGGGGTCAAAAACGGGCGCAATCCCTTTAGGGCGCCAATATTTTTGCTTTTCTCACGGTCTTGCTCAGTATTCGCATGCTGTGGCTGTCTGGCCATTTTTCGGTCCTTGGCTGTCGTGTTAGCCGTTAGTGACCGCAGCGTGCTGCCGGGTCAAGACGTCAGATATGCATAAGCCACATGCAACCCTGCGACATGGGATAGCACCCGTGCAGACATATGCAATTTATGGGAGGTTTGACGTTGGAGCGGGCGACGGGAATCGAACCCGTATCATCAGCTTGGAAGGCTGAGGTCTTACCATTACACAACGCCCGCTCATCTGATTCAGTTCCTATTTCATTGAAATTTGGAGGTCAAGGCAACTATTGAACATGGGGCGCGATCCTTGAAAAAACATTGCGCGAGGTCTGATGTTCCCCAGTTGATACCTTACAGAAATCCCAATAATTGAGACTAGCAGTCTCGCCACTACCGTCGCCTCAGAGACGCCACCAATTA
This sequence comes from Shimia sagamensis, assembly GCF_900182745.1. GTDB lineage: Bacteria > Pseudomonadota > Alphaproteobacteria > Rhodobacterales > Rhodobacteraceae > Shimia > Shimia sagamensis. Next base: position 582,762 of record NZ_FXTY01000002.1, read on the forward strand.
CGCCCCAGCCATACCGAAAATCTGGCCAAGATGTAGGTTCACAGGTTCCACGGCTGAGAGCCTTCCCCTTTGAAGTGGTCCTCCCTAAAATTTGGGTTAGCGAGGCCCCTAAGTGGCGACTAAGAAACCCAAGCCCGCAGCAGCCACTAAAGGACGGAGCGTGCATTTAGTAACCGGGCATCCACCGCTCACCCCCAAGGCGACGGCACTGCCGGACCTGGCGGGCTTTTGCGCCGGTTGCTCCAAGGATTGCGTCCCGGAGCGGGGCAAAAGCGATCACGTGTGCCCACTAAAACTTGAATGCGTTTTGTCCACGCAAGGGCTTTGTTGCACAAGTCCCGTCAGGGATTCACTGCGAGAATCCAAGATGATAGTTGGAAAGTATGAGCAGTTGGGCACCCACGAAATACAAGACCACGAACTGGTCGTCTTACAATGACAGCTTGAGGCAGCGCGGATCGTTGGCAATCTGGTTTGATCCTGAGATGACTTGGACACCACCGCCGACGGGCAGGCGAGATCGCCCGTAAAGGCGACCACAGCATTCCAAAATTGCGCCGCATACGAAGCAGCATACTTGCCGATTTGTCGGAGTTTGATGTCAAAAATACAGCATAATAAGTGCTCTGGAACGGAACTTTAGGTCGAAAATGTACGACCAGCCGGAGTTTTGGATGACCTCAGCCAAATGGGAATGAAACGCAAATTCAGTGCTCCAGCCGCAGGGCTTTCTCATTTAGCAACGAAATGGGAGCATGCTTCGAAATCGGCTCAAAGAAATGTCCGCCAACTGCCAAGCCCCCGCCAATGCTTTTTGTTCCGTTCTGATCAGGCTCCAGCTTGTCCCTGTATTCACAGGCATCAAAGGGCGTAGCCTTCATTCCTTCGTTAACAGAGCTCCCATTCAATCAAGTTTGGTTAGCACTGACTTCAATTGCGTAAAAAACTAAATCGCGCGTTCAATTGCCGTTGACAGATCCGCCTTGGAAAAAGGCTTATGAATCAGGTTTTGCGCCGGTGCTGCAAAACCCTCACCGTTCTCTTGCTCACTTTGGTAGCCAGTCATCATGACAATTGGCAAGGTTGGGTGCTCCTGCCTGACTTTGTCGGCCAACTGGATGCCATTCATGCCGCCAGGCAGGCCGATGTCCGTCAACATCAGATCAATGTCAGCTTCCATTTCCAGAATTTCCAATGCTTTAAAAGAGTCTTCTGCAGCAAGAACTGAATAACCGAAAGAGGCCAACATCTCGGTGATGACGCTTCGCACTTCTACATCATCTTCCACGACCAGAACCTGTAGCCTGCCTTTCGCGCCCGTGCTAGTTTTGGCCTCGACAGAGGTTGCGACCACCGCGTCCTGGTCAGATGCTTTCAGGTAAAGGGTCATTGTTGTCCCTTTACCCAACTCACTCTCACAGCTGATGTGCCCTTTTGACTGTTTGATGAACCCATAAATCATACTGAGGCCCAAACCAGTTCCTTTCCCCATCTCCTTAGTGGTGAAGAACGGTTCAAAGATCCGATCTTGAACGTCTTGCGACATGCCGGTGCCGTTATCTTTAAATGAAATCGCCACATATTCGCCGGGATCGACCTCATCGTTATCCGCCAGGTCAGTTTCGGAAAGAGTGACGTTTGAAGTTGCTACTCGCAGCTCCCCAGACGATTGCAATGCGTCACGGGCATTCACCGCCAGATTTAGAACTGCGCTTTCAAGTTGGTTGGCATCAATATGGCCAAGCTTCAACTTTGGATCTGGCTCCCAGACAATCTTGACCTCCTCTCCGAGGGTCCTGCGAACCAGAGAAATCATGCCTTCTACTAGATTGTTTATGTCGGTCGCTTCTGGTCGTAGGGGTTGCTTCCTGGCAAATGCGAGGAGCCGTTGTGTCAGACTTGCCCCTTTGGACGCTGCGGCCAATGCTTTGTCTACATAACGTCTTGGCTTGGCGCTTTTGTCCGGGACCTCGTCAAGCAACAGCTCCAAGTTGCCATGAATCACGGCGAGTAGATTGTTGAAATCATGAGCAATTCCGCCAGTTAGCTTGCCAATCGCATCCATCTTCTGAGAACGTCGTGCTTGCTCTTCGTGCAGTTTTAACTCGGTGCTATCAATCCAAACTTGGATCGCGCCGCCATCTTCTAGTGCCGTCTCATTCAGTTGAAGCCAAGTGTCATCGTTCAATCGTACTTCAAGAGGGGCGCCAGGATGATTGTGGTTCTGCATGAGGGTGTCGAAAAACTGATCGCGTTCAACGCCATCAATAAACGAGATACTTGGTACTAGTGCGTCACGGATGTGCTCTTTGTAGCTCATCCCCACTGAGATGTTTTTGCGCAGCTCATCCAATTTCTGATGCTCAGCTAAATGAGAGAAGACCAAGTGGTTATCAGAGTCAAAAACAAGAATGGAGGCATTTGCGCTTTCAATGGCTCTCTTAAGTCGATTTTCAGCGGCTTGCGCGCCTTCAATGGCCCTAACAACGTCGGTGACGTCCTTGCCGGTTCCCATGTAGCCGAGGAACTCGCCATCTTCTGAGTAAATAGGATTGCCATTGCCAAGTATGACCCTTGGCGTGCCTCCCGCGACCGCGAGCTCAAACTGAAAATCTCGAAATGGCATATTTTTATCGATCTCACTTCTGTGATCTACCCACTTCGCAGTATTGGTGTCTTCAGATGTGACATCCCATCGGGTCTTGCCATACACGTGTTCAGGAGTGATCCCAGTGGCTTCCTGGAACTGGTCAGACATCCAGATGATTTTGTGATCCTTGTCCGTTTCAAAGAAATAATCAAAGGCCGTTTCCGCAATGTCACGCGTGCGTTCCTCGCTTTTAGCGAGTGCCTTGGTTGATTCCACAACTGCTTGGAGAATGCGAAGTCGCCAATAGGCCACCGCAATCAACAAACCGAAACTTGCCAATAATAAGAATGTGATAAACCACCAACGTTGCCACCAGGCCGGGATGACGTTGACTCTGACCCTAGCACCAGATGTCCATTTTCCTTCCTGTTGTGAACCTTGCACCACGAGAAAATAACTGCCACCTGGAAGGCTTGTGTAACGTCCGTACAATGTGTTGCTGGGCGTATTCCACTCGGTTTCATAGCCCTCCAGTTTGTACCGAATTCTCTTTCGTACTTCGTGGGAATACCCAAGCACCGATGCATTAAAATCGAACGAGGCATCTGGGCCATGCACGTCAAACTCGCGCACGCGTTCAATTGCGGAATTCGACTGAATTGGTTGTCCGTTGACGGTAAACCTAGTGAACAAAACCAAAAGATTTTCCGGCACCTCTGAAAATTTATCCAGTGCAATCATGCTTACTCCGGAAAGAGATCCAACGAAGAGCTCTTGGGCAGACGTCATCAGTGTTCCAGATGGCCAAGTTAGGCTGCTGTTTGTATGAAGATTGTCTCTGTCGGTGAAGCGCCTTTCAACTTGTTTGGTACGGGGGTTGAACAGATAGACGCCTTCATTTGTCGCGAGCCAAAGGTTGCCAACTCCGTCAATTTCAATTGCCAGTACGTTGCTTGTCTGCAATCCGGCTTCGGCCCCAAAAGTTTCAAATGTTTTGGTCACTTGGTCAAAAACGCTTAGACCGCCTTCCATTGTGGCCACCCACATCTGGCCCGCAGAATCAAACTCGATGTCGTTCACAAAAGAACTCCCCAAAGATCCGGGGTTTTCAGGCTCATGCAAATATTGCTCTACGACCTTCTCGTTGTCGAAAAACAAGACACCCTGCCCATCGCTTGCGAGCCACAATCCAGAAGATTCTGCAGGAGCAACTTTGGCGATAAAGCTGGTTTCAATTCCGGCTTCAGGGTTTGTGCTGGAGTTATAAAACCTAAATTCCCCCGTTTTGGTGTCCACGCGACCCAATCCACTTGTCTGAGAACCAAACCAGATAAGGGATGGATCGTTAACATCGTAGGTACCGCCCCAGGCCCCAAACGCTCTCTGGTCAGTCCGATGCCGCTTAAGAACTTTCTTTTCTTGGGTGTCGACTAAGCTGAACGTGGAATCCACTTCTCCAATCCAGAGTAAGCCTGGTCCCGCGGGCAAAATTGTATTTACTTCGTTGAATGTGAGCGTCTGATCTTCTGGGTTTGCTGCATCGCTTTCTGGCTGCCATCGTTCATAGCTGCCGGTATCTCGGTCGTAGAGTTTGAGGCCTCCAACACCTCCAATCCAAACTTGGCTATCAGCATCTTCCGCAACGGCGAGAACTGGCTCGGTGTGGATACTTTGGGCCGTAGGGTTCTTGAAGCGCACTTGCTGAACCGGCCCCGGTTGCACCATGCGATAGAGGGGACCGGTGTTGTAAGGCAGCCATACCGTACCGTCGTGACCGACGAAGGCAGACATAATCATTTCCGTGGTGTCTGGGCTGGCTGTGTCCGGGTTGCGCAGGTGGACATGAAAATGTCCGGTTTCTGGATTGAATTCTTCGATACCAACAGCGACGGAAAAACGGCGCCCAATCCACAAATTTCCAGTTGCGTCAATTTCCAGAGAGTAAATCTCATTGTGAGCCAGACTGTCGTCGTTTTCAGGATTATTCTGGTAGCGTTTAAAAGCGCCCGCAGCGACATCCAGCCGCGCGAGCCCGCCGGAGTGAGAACTTACCCAGATAACGCCTGGTTGTGCTGCCAACACATCAGACAATTTTCCAGCTGGGAGGCTTTCAGGGTCGTTGGGATCGTGGCGGTAGTTTGTAAATTCTCCTGTCGTTGTATCCATGGCACTCAAGCCGTTGTCCGTTGCAATCCACACTTGGCCGTCTTGATCAACTTCCACCGCGTGAATGTTGTTTCCGGCGAGAGATCGGTTGTCGTTTTGACTGTGCAGATAGTGGGTAATCTGTTCCCCATCTTCTGAAACGCGATTTAGGCCATTGGTGGTGCCGATCCACACATCACCGTCTCCAGTCTGTTGGATCAGGTGTGGAGCCCAATTCAGGCTATTTGTGGACAAACTATTCGGCTCACCAGGTGAGTGTTTAAGGGTCCGAAACGAATTGTCACGTTTGTCGTAAACCACCACCCCACCTGATGCCCGACCAAACCACAGTTTACCATCAGCGGCTTCGAAGATCGAACCTACGCGGGACAACCGCGTTCCATTTCCAGTTTTTAAGTACTGTGTGTCTACACCGTTGTATCGGAGCGGCCCAATTGCAGTGGCCAACCATATGATACCGTCGCTGTCTTCTAGTCCGCCAACGGTAACGGAACCGCTGTCCAGCTCGTACTTCGGAAAAACCTGTGTCTCGGAAGCTGAGGTTACTGAATAAGTACATAGCGACAATGCGAGACACAAAATCAGTTTTGAAGCAAAAAGAAGTCCATTGGGGTACCGCACAAATGACATATTGCCTCCAATTCAAATCGAGCGACAGCATTGATCAACGAACGTTTTGAACTCCACAATTCAGCATTGAATATTCAAGCGTCGTGTCGCGGTCATTTCCAGAACGATGGCGCATTTCGCGTCCTAGCGGGTGTCCATGAGACCTTGCGCCGGCACTCACACAACGGCTTCGCAACAAAAGCAAAGCGCAATTTCCCTCTATTCTTTGGTGATCATCCAACGAAAAGGGCTTCTTTGTTTAAACACTAGATCCCACCAAGTGCTGCTGACAAGGAATACTTCGTCAATCTACCCGTTTGGTATAACTGCGGCATTTCGCGTCAAATGACTGGAGCTCCTTGGAGGTGAGGGCTTACTCCCTGGTTTCATCGCTGGTCCAGAGAAGTGGCTTTGGCAGCTTGCCCGACGTCAGAAAGGGCCACCTTCCTAAAGTTCCGAAGCACCTCGCGGCGGCACCGGTAAGCCATGATGCACGTGTCGGCTCCCCCCGAACCAACCATTTGATTTGACCCGACATTTGCTTCGCAGGTTGCTGGCGGCGCGACGCGTTTCTCTTTTGGCGTGCATTTGGCTCATTGTAGCGTGTCAACCCATCAAAAAAATTGACATCGATCATTCTGAACGGCCACTATTTGATTAAGAATAGCCTCAATCCAAGCGAGATCAAACGGGTCAAGCCTCAGAGCAAAAGGATTGATCAGGGAAAGGTTGACCGGATGAGACAGCTTTACATCGCTGACGACAATGAAGATTTTGCAGAATTTATTGCCACTGTTGCAGAGCGTGAAGGCTGGAGCGTAAAAACCTGCATCAACGGCGTGGAACTTTTGGACGCGGTAATGTCCAATGATGGCCCAGCTCTTTTGCTCATTGATGTGAATATGCCAGAGATGGATGGGATCGAATCCATCAAAGCACTGGTAAACGTTCAGCGACCGCTGCAAATCCACTTTATGACTGGCGGACCAGGCTCAACAATTGACGCAGCAGAAACGATCGCAAAGGGATACGGGCTATCCGTCGGTGGCAATATCATTAAACCAGTTACCAAACAGGCTCTAATTTGGATGCTGAAGCAGGAAGCGTCGCTATGTGAGCATTAATGGACGTGTCATGCTTTAGTGCCAGCCCAAGTGAACGTTTAAGCCACCTTTCGTTCGAAGGCTGCACCAAAGGAGAAGACCTCTGGCAATGACTGTACTATGAGCCGTAGCCTGGCGCGTTTTGACCGCATCCCATAAATCTTGGGCAAGATCTGCAGTTGGGACAAGTCTTCAAAAACCCACTCTTTCGGAGGATTACCGACCTAAATGCATCAAAGCCGCCCATAGAGCGCGACCAATTCAATTTGACTGCGCACTTGGGTTTTTTGATACACAAGTTTCAAACGTTGGCGCACGCTGGCGGGTTTCAGGCTCAGGAGGTTGGCGATCATATCCGGGGTTTTTCCTTCGGCCAATAACGCAACGGTGCTGATCTCCTTTTGCGACAGATCATATGTTTCCCGCAGTTCTCGCTGCTTGATCGCCAAGGTGGCGCTGCATTGTGTGCGGATGGCGCACGCTTTGAACTGCATAAAAAAATGCCGAAGGGTCGGCGGGATCTGAATGACCAACACGTTGATCAACTGCATGTCTTCTTGGAATTGATACGCCTTGCTTAGGGACATGCCCGGGTCGCTTGTCAGGACGTCTTTAAACTCATTTGCGAGGGTTTCGCCAATCTCCTTGGGTAGTAAAGAGCTGAGCTTGCGGGTTGGTTGGGTGCGCCCGGTGGCGTCGACGTTAAAGCATTGCTTCCCATCCGCATCAAAAATGAGGACTTCGGATTCCGTTCCGCGGAAAAACTGCGCAAAGTCGTATATTCGTTGATGGGCGATTTCAGCCGCACGTTTGGCCGCCTCTTCAAACATCGTTTGAATAACTTTGATCAGCTCAATATCGTGTTCTGTGAGCGGCGGATGATCATTGCCAAAATGCAGCGTCATCGGCCAATAGCCATTGGGGGTGAGGATGCGAATGAGGCAGACGTTCCCAAAGTTCAGAGGGCGAAGGAAGTCACGATAGAAGGGTATTTTGGCTCTTGCTTCGCGGTCTGGGAAAATCTGATCGTCGGTGGCATACCCATGATCAAACATCATTTGTGTCAAACCTTCGCGGGGGTCCCGTAGGTTCCAGCGATCAGACACATATTCTGCCAATGCAGCCTTCATGTTCTGCGTTCCAGACACCCAAACACCGCGAAAATGCGGATTGGACGGCGGAAGCAGAGCACCGGTTGCGCCAAACAAGTCCACAACAATATCACATGCCACATCCCATTGTTGTGCATCTGTTGTGGCCAATTCTAAGGTGGCTTTGAGTTTTTCTAGACCGGTTTCTGTGTTGGCATTCATGGCTGTAGTTCGCCTTCTTCATTACGCATGACTGCGATTTTTGTGTTTATTTCAACAGCGGCTGCAACGCCTTACAGATGGGCAGCTGGTCGAATAAGTGTCTGTTAAAGAAAAAGAATAAACAGATTTTTTGAACCCGCCAGTCTTAACTCCCAAAACAGAGGTAGGGCATTCCGTAGTTTTTTGGGCAAAATCCAAAAACTTCGCGATCAATACCCACATGGTAGTTTTTCGGATTTCATATCCCGCCTACGACGGCCTTTGATTTGCTCCTTTGGTCCGGGTTGCGCTGTGCAATCTGGCTGTAGGGGACCTGACTAGCCTGGGGAAAATACTATGCGTCGTTTGTCGATCGGTCTTCTTGTTTGCGGCGTGACCGTCCTTATGAATTTTACATCTGCACATGCGCAGAACTACTTTACGGGTGGCGATTTTGAGGCCCCAGTGATGCCGCATGTGGGTGACAATGTCTTGCAGATGCCCGCACCTTGGGTTGCCTCGACGCAGTATTCCCAATCGACGCAAGCGCATGTCTTTTCTCCGCTGTCCATCGTGCGTGTCGAAGGCCCAAATGGGACGGTTCCGACAGCAGATCCCACGATGCCGGGTGGCAATGCTTTGCTACAGGCCTTGCCCCTTTCCGACGCCTCGAACACGCCGACCGGACAATATGCGCGGTCTACGCAACCGAGTTCCCAGGGCAGTCGTCATGGTCAGCGCATAGAGCTGCCGAATGATGGATGCGTGAAATTCAGTGGAAAATTTTCGAATGGAAATGCGTCCAATACGCCCTTTGGCATCGCTGTGTTCGAACAGAGTCCGAGTTTTCTCGCGAACCTTCAAAACAACCCGCTAATGAATCATTTTGATCCATATGTTGGTCAAAACTACTCTGGGGCTTCTGTTTCTGAGTTTCTGTATCTCGATGCGGGTGATGTGTGGAAAGAACATGCTGTTCGCCTGCCAGTTACGGCCAATGAAACATATTCGTTTGCACTAATGCTTGTTGGTGGCGTTGCCGTTGATGATCTTGTGGCTGAGTATGTTGCCTTGGAGCAATGTGACCCAAATTGGACACCACCGAGCTTTGATCCAACGGAGATTGCGCTTGAGAAAACCTGTGATGCGCCGGTAAGCGCCATGCACGATGGCGAGTTGGGGCAGATGTGGAACTGTCGGGCGCTGGTGACGGTCCCCGAGGCGCCCTTTGGGGGCACACTGGAGGTCACGGATGTTTTCACGCCGACGTCAACCACCGCGAGTGAAATCCTTTCCTCGACGTCGGCTTCCGGCAACTTTGACTGTGTGTCTGGCGCGACCTGTTCCATTGCGGGGGCTGACTTTGATGCAGGTGGAACCGAGATACTCGACTATTCGGTTTTTGTGTCTTCTACAGCGTTGCAAAATGACTATCCGATGCGAAACTGTGTTCAGGGCTCCTATGATGATGCAGCCGGTGGTGTAACGCCCCTCCCTGGAAACTGTGTTTCGGCACAATGGAATCCACGCACGTCGATCACCAAAACCTGCGACCCGCTTGTCGCTGTCATCTCCGGCCCAATGACCCTGAATTGTCAGATCGAGGTTACGGGCACGGATCTGACCACCGATAGCTTCGTTATGGCGGGGGATGCCTTTGCCGCCTTGCCGCCAATGACCGCGACAATCGCCGGTTCGATGATGAACGTCACCTCCACCGAGCCGTGGTCCTGTACAGATGCAAACTTAAATGCGCCTGGTTCCATTGGCCTGTGTGAGCTTTCCGCGGCAGATATGTTTGCGGCGGGGGGCACGTCAACTATCCAGGTCAGCTTCCAATTTACGGCGGACCAAAACAGCGGTCAGGTTGCCAATTGCCCAATGACGGACATTTTGCCGACCTCCTACATTGATACGCTTGGCATGCGCAGCAGTCAGCCGCCAATGCGTAGCCCGCAATCCAATGCAACAGCCGGTTTGCCAGACAATTGCGTGATCTTAGAGTTGCCACAAAGCCAGATGACGCCAAAACTGGAAAGCGTAGACGTTGAGAAGGTCTGTGAAACACCAGAGCTTGCAACGGTCCAGGGGGCCCTGGGTTACACGTGGGATTGTCGCGCGGAAATCACCGTCACGCCAACCCCGTTTGCGGGCACATTTACCTTTGACGATGATGCGTCAAATATCTCCATCGGGTCGGCACAGTTTGTCAGCGTATCAGAGCCAAATTGTACGGGTCTAACCACAGATCACCTTCAGTGTCAGCTTGACGGAACAACAATGACGGCTCCGCATGTTGTGACCTATCAGTTGTTCACCGAAGTGGTTGACCCGAACCAGCCCATCGAATGGAAAAACTGCGTGGAAGGTGCTGCCCAAACGGCTGCTGGCACCTATCCAGTTAACCCGCATTGTGTCGACACGGTTATCAAGCCAGACGTGCCAACCGACCCTGACGCCAAAGAGATCACGATTGAAAAATCGTGTGGCCGTGCCTTTGAGGAAGAGTTTGACGGTGCCCAAGGCATTGGCTGGGACTGTGAAATCACTATTACGGCTGCGCCTGCGCCGTTTAATGGTGTGTTTACCTTCACAGAAGACGCCTCCGCGGTGAGTGGTAGCAGCAACGCCGCCATCGTTGATATCGTGCAGCCGGGCAACGATTGGACCTGTACGCCTGCAGTGCCAACCTCTTTGACCGAGTGTTCAATTGCAGGCAGTGATTTTGATGCAAGTGGGGTTGAAACACTTAGCTTCCACCTGTTTGCGGAAACAGGGGACGCGCCAGTCGACTGGCGCAACTGTGTGAGCGGGACCTATACAGCTGTTTCTGGCAAGCCGCGTGATGTGAAAGGCAACTGCCAAGGCATCACTTGGAAACCAGACACGACTCCGACGTTCTCGTTGAAAAAGGGCTGTCGTCTTGCGGGTGTCGAAAATGAAAACGCGCTTTATGCTTGTTCGATTTACATCACTCAGACCGGCGGTAGCCCGATCTCTGCAGCGCTGACTTTTGATGAGTTGTTTTCCACCATCTCAGGCGCCCCTGCCACGCAGTACATACTCAACTTGCTGGGCACTCCCGCGATGCCAAACGGTTGGAACTGTGGACAGTCGCCATATACAAACGGTGCCAGCTGTACAATTTCAGCCGCAGATTTTAACGGCAACACCGGCCACCGAATTGATGCCTACTTGTCCATCCCCACCTCGGTTTTGGGCAAAGACGATTTCCAAAACTGCGCGCAGGTGCGGATTGGCGATCAGGTTGTTGGCGCGGCTGCGTGTTTGACCTTAGAAGAACCCGATCACGCGACCGCTTTTGATGTCGAGAAAACCTGCAAAGCCAACGGCGAGCGTATGGTTATGGGCACAAATATCTGGGTGCAACCTTACCAATGTACACTTGTTGTGACCACAAACGGTGTGCCGTTCACCGGGCCGCTGTGGATCATGGAAGACCTGCATTTTGGCCAAAACCCGGGCAATGCGTCGATCCAGAATGTCACCTCGGCTGATCCATGGGATTGCGCGTCGCCGCCTTACGGTCCAGCCGGACAGGGCAACATGCCGTACTGTGGCATTCAGGGCGCTCAGTTCCCGGCGTCTGGCACCTCAACCTTGACCGTTGATATGATGATGAACGGTTCCATGGATGCATTTGGCGCGGAAAACTGTGTGGAAATTTCCGTGGGCCCACTCACCGCCGCTGGGCTGCCAGCCCCGACCGCCAGTGATTGTTTTGAAATCGCACCTTCCCCTGTTGGTGGAGATGACCCTGTTTTGGAGGTTGTCAAAACCTGTGATGCCCCCACACGTCGGCCAGATGGGAAATGGGATGTGAGTTGTGAAGTCACCGTGAGTGGCGCCAATTTACCGCCAAACACCCCGATCCGGGTGACAGATGACATGCTTCATGCCGGACCAATGCAAGTTGTGAATTCGACACTCAGCACGCCTGGAGGGGGCGCACAAACGGGCTGCTTTGGCTCTCCTGTATCGGCAACCGGCGACAGCAGTGTGTGTTACATCCAGACCAACCAAGTTGGGCCAGATGGATTAGGCCCGCAAGGCGGAAGCTACACCTTTGGATTTAACGGGATATACAGCGGTCCGGGCGGCCAGCTTCTCAATGGACCACGTGCACAAAACTGCGTCAGTGCGTTTGTTCAAGGGACAAACATCCGTGCGCCTCAAGGCCCTCTTGGCACTGAGAAATATTGTGTGCCACTGGACTTCAAGCTCTCCACTATCACTGGTCCGATTATTGGCGTGCCCGTTGATCCTACGGGGCCTGTAATCAGCACCGGTCCTGCAATTGCGACGGGCAGCATTGGGGTGCCAGCCTTTCAAATTCCTTCAGCAACACTTGAAAAAATCTGTGAACCACTGGTGTTTGCTCCTGGGGCCCAAACCGCTGATGCAGTTTGCTATTTACACATCACCACGCAAAACCTTGTGCCGGGGCAGCTTGTTAAACTTGAGGATGCGTTGACCATCGGGAACGCCGCGCCAAACGTCCCCATACAAGGCCCGTTTATGACGGTGGTGAATTCGCCGCTCTGGGCTTGTGCAGATGCCCAACCAGCCGGCGCTAGCGCTGGGCAATGTTTGATGACAAGCGATGGTTTGATGTCGTTGGGGTCCCCGCTCACGGTCACCTGGACCGCGACCTTACCACGTGACAACATCAACCAACATCGCGGGCTGAAAAACTGTGCAACGCTCACCTTTGGTAACGGGACTCCCGTGACGTCCTGTGCGGAATTTGAGGCCGTTTATGAAAACAAAGCCCCAGACACTACAGGCAACACAAACGCTGCACCAACCCTGCCAGTGCCTGCAACTTCGTTGGCGATTGTCAAAACGCAAACATCGGATTGCATGGCCAACCGTAAGACCCAAACTTATGAGTGCGGATTCCGTCTGTTGGTAACCAATACGGGGCATTCCTCTTATCAGGGCCAGCCCTTGATCTCAGATACAGTTGGTCAGCCGGGGGCAAAATCTGCGTCGTTGCTTTCCGGAGCGGGATGGACCTGCGCAGGGCCCGTTGGCAATGGTCTATCTTGTACCAACCCGACGGTGAACTTGGCCGCCGGTGCCAGCACACATCTTGACTTGAGCATGCGTGTAAAAGCGCTTCGCAAAGGGGGGCAGGTGCAAAATTGTGCGGCTGTTGGCATTCCAAACAACCGCATGCAGCGTGTGGCCGCCATCCAGCACGTGATGAACGCTCGCGGACTTAATGCAGGGCCTGTGGATGGGATACCTGGCCGGAAAACCTACGCCGCACTGGCAAAATTGCAAACCTCGCTTGGGCTTCCTGTCAGTCGGGATTTTGATGATCGCCTGTTCGCGACCCTCGGAATGCCCCTGCAAACTGCAGGGACAAAAAGCTGTGTTGTTGCGCAGCTTCCGCCCATGCCCGCGCCGCCGTTGCAGTGCAATCTGACAACCACGGTGAAATCCGGGGAAAGCTGCCTCTGTCGATTCGACAATATGGAGCGCCGCAATGCGACGTCCTGCCAATGTGGCGGTGGCTTTCGTCTGATCAAAGGCAAAGGCTGTGTTCGCGAAGCGGTGCCAACGCCCGAACCTGTGCCCAACATTTCGCCATTGTCTTGTGAAAAAGCATCGACGCGTAAGAGTGGGGATCAATGTGTTTGCCTGGATCAAAAGAACGCCAAAAAAGTGTCGCCAACCCAGTGCCGCTGCAGCAATGGCTTGCCGATGATTGGCGGGACATGTCTCGCAATTGAGATCACACCATCGATGCCAAGAACAGACACCCCTGCCCCCTCGGATGACATTGACGCTCCTGCGAAATGTAAGATCAGATTGAATGGGTTATGTATTAAATAACAAGGTGTTAGCCGATTTGTATCGAATATCACGCCGCTGATATCTCCAAAATCCAAAAGATGAGTCAGCAGATGGGAGCCAGTCGAATTGGCACATAACTTAGTTGATAAAATGAAAGAACAGGATTGTACCATGTTTGCTAAACACACGTTTCTGACCGCAGCGGCAACGCTCACATTGGCTCTTGCGTTGGGGGCGGTCCCCGCGAGCGCACTGGGTGGGGATGATCCCATTGAGGGCATCGATATTATCATCAAGGGCCTGCCAGACAGCCGGCCAATTGCGCCAGTATCCGTTGGCGATGATGAAAAGGAGTCTGCGGAGTTGAAGCGGAAACCAAAGAAGATCTGGATCTTACCTGACCCAAAACTTCAAAAATCTTCGAATTGAATGCCGGTTTGGCATGCCGTCGCTTCTCTTGAGGCAAGGCTGACTGCCCACATGATTTGACCAACCCTTCATCAAAAACACACACTTAGAAAAGGAATACTTTGTGACTATTATAAAAAAGAAAGCTTTCATGGGGGTCGCTGTCGCTGCGACCAGCCTGATGATGTCAATGAGCTCAGCCTGGGCGATTAGTAGCTGCTGGCAGGCTTCTGACCCTCCCGGCTGTTGGTTGCAATGTACCTTCGGCGGTCCTTGCCAACTGGACAGTGTTTCAAGCAGCGGCTCCGCAATTCAGGCCGAGTTGCCCAACGCCAAAGCCGAGGTCTCTCAGAAGTTTACAGCAACGCTGAAAAATCTGGGCAAGGCGGACGTCGAAGGTTTCAAAAAATCCCGTGACGCTTACCGTGAGATTGGTGGCCAGACCTGTAAACCTGAACAACTTGTTGCGGTTATGACCGATGCCGTGGGGCAGGAAAAAGGCCACATGGCAGCGGCAAACACAGTTGCTAAGACCTGCTTCAAATAAATGATTAGGCGTAAGGCGCGCGCCCTTTGTGGGCCTTACACCACCTTTCCTGTTTCCGATTGAGTGTGCAAATGACCCCATTCCCCCAAACCCACCTCGCAATCGCTGCGCTTACAACTGCCCTGTTTCTTTCAGGCGCAAGCGCCTCGGCAGACATGATGGAAGTTGTTGATATCGCGGATGGAGATACGCTCAATCTACGTACCGGACCTGCCGCGTCCTTTCCTGATGTCGGGGATTTGTCGGAGCATATGCATGTTGATGTTTTGGCGTACAATGAGGACGGAAAGTGGGCACAAATTCTGCGCCAAGGCCGGATCTATTGGGTTGCCGCTCGTTATCTGACTGCTCCAAATTCAAGGGATGAATCCGGTACTGCCATGTCTTCGCCGACAGTTGGACCAAATGTCGTGATGGGCATCGCGGTGGATGATGTGGATGGGGGGCTTGTTGTTCGGAGTGGTGCGGGCACATCCTTTGGCCGGCTGGGAGTTTTGCCCAACCACACGGCGGTCCACGTCATTCAATTTGACAGGCATAGCGACTGGGCCATGATTGATTTTGGCTCTGATGTTGGCTGGGTCAGCACAGCCTATCTTGCCGCGATGGCATCGTCTCCCCAACCAATGCCGGATGCCTCTCCGGGTATTGCCCCGGATGGTGGCACATTGCCCGCCGTGTTTTCGGTCACTGGCGTCTCGTCAGGAGACGTTCTTTGGGTCCGTGATGCGCCACAGCCAAATGGTGCTCAGCTGGGCAGTCTCAATCCGGGGGCAGTTGTGAACGTCAATGGGCGTTCCTCAGGAAACTGGGGCCAAATCACGCTCAACGGGCAAATTGGCTATGTCAATATGAGTTTCCTGACACGGAAGGCTGACACTGCTCACGCCACAACCGCAAATGGCTTTCCCTTGGGGCTGACGTGTCGCGGTACAGAGCCTTTTTGGACCCTGACAATTGGCGAGGACCGCAGTTTTCAATACACGTCGTTGATTGATGGCCAGGATCCAATTCGCCATTTGGCGATTGCGACGCCAGCATTGACAGGGGGGTATCCGTATAGGTTCAAAGCACAGTCGTTGACCGGGATGATTGACCAGCAAGCCTGCTCTGATGGCATGTCTGATGTCTCCTACACAATGACGATCCAGCTTCGTCGTCCTTCAGGAAGTGGTGTGAACGTAGAAAACCTATTCGGGTGCTGCGATAGGTAGACTGCTTCCCTATGTCTCCGCCATAAAACCGCGCGAACCCAAGGTATTGTCAGCAGTTTTGACCGGACAAGCGGTGGCCTCGTGGTTTACGCCGTCGATCATGCCCCGTAGAGCAGCCACGTTTGTTGTGTCATCGGCCGAAATCAACATGCCTGAATGCTCACCAAAGCCCGCTACCTCGGTGCTGGGTGCGCTTGTGTGGGCCGACTAGAACCTGCCCCTTCGCCACCGGATCGCTTGGTCAGTCTTGAAACCAGGGGCGACCAACTCTCAGTAGCACCCCAACTAATCCTTCGTGCCTGCAAAGCTGCGCGGGTTGCTCATATGGATGTGGGCGCGGCAGGTGGTCAAATGTATGGGAGGGAGATGCAATGAGCTGAAAGTGTGAGTTCGCAGTGCCCAGGCCCAGCGGAAGAGATGCGAGGAAAACGCGCTTTGCAAAGTGCATTGCTGACGTTCCCCGCGAGGGCAAATTTCAGAACTGGCGGAACTTACGGTCTGAGGACAAAGCACGACTGCGCTGCAGATGCACCGGTCGCTGTCTTTGCAGTCAGCATCTGCTGCCAGAAAGCGATCTACAGCGGCTCAGCATCGGTAAAATGGCTCAATTCTGGATGACGATAAGCTTCGGGATATCTCATCGGCATTTTTGGCCCCAAAGGCACCACGCCATTCCATGACCGTCCAAAGTAGCCCTGACGGCAATGGATCAAAGATCCCGCGTTCGCTATGCCATCCAGCATAAAGGCTCGACACAGCCACCGCCACAGATACGGGTAGTCGAGGATGCGCGCTCCGTTTAGTTTCATTCGAACATAGTAGACCGGATCGTGGCGATAGAGCGTGGGAAAGAGGCGCAGGTCGGCCTCTGTGAACTGCTCGCCCGTCAGGAATAGGCGTCCATCGGACAGCCGGTCCTCCAACTTCTCAAGTGTGTCGAAATAGGCGCCAAACGCCGCTTCGTATATTGTTTGATCAGATGAAAATCCCGCTTTGTAAGCGCCGTTGTTGATCGTCGTGTAGATCGTTTCGTTGAGGTCGTGAATGTCTTGGCGCAGAACAACGTCATCGGGGTAGAGCTGTACGCGCCTGACCGACGCGGTCCGGCTGCCAAGCGCTTTGGCGTGTCGGTCCAGCATCCGGATGATCTCGGCACTCTCGTTGTTCACGATGCGGCCAGCGATTTTATCATACAGGATTGGGACGGATTGTTCGTCGGAACCTTCGCGTTGGTAGATTTCTTTGGCCAAGCGCAATCTTTCGCCAGTTCCGGTTTCCAGTGTGCATTCCGGCAGCACTGCCCCCGTCAGCGACGCAATCCGGTGAGGCGTAAATTCCCACAGATTCGCGCCAGCGGAGTCGAGCTCATTTGTGCGATTGGGAAAGGCCACATCCATTGTGATGCTGTCCTGCAATCCCAGAACGGCCCGCGCCAAGGTCACGCGATGGCACCACGGGCAATTCAGCGCCACGAACAGGTGATACCGCCCCGGCTGGGGTGGAAACTCCGGATCACCGATTGCATGCCGAAAGCGGCTAACGCCGCGCACAAATTCACCTCGTGCGCGGCGCTCCTTGGCTTTGGATTGGTCTTCTTCAGTCGCAGCATTTTTGGCCATGTATAACCCTTCACCCTCTCAGCCGGTGATGCAAGATTATTGGCACAGCCAGCTCTTCCTCATCAACAAGATGGCGTTTCAGAAAAGCTTCGATCACCTCACTGGCGTGATGCACGCCTGCCACTTCTTCACGCGATTGCGCTTCATCCAGATGCGCCAACTTGAGGGCACGGTTGGCTTGCCGGGTGAAATCATCCAGCACCCGATCCAGATCGGTATGGTCCCTCTCCAGCACCTCCAACCCCGCATCAAAGCGCGGGTCGGCCGCAGACAACTCCGGAAAGTAACTATGATCTTCCCAGCCATGGTGGCCATGCAAGTTCCCAACCAGATTACCGCCGTAGTAGGACAACCGCCCGGCATAGTCGTCGAGCGCCATATCCTTGTTTAAGAGCGCTTCAGCGTCCAGCTTCACCCGCTCAGAGACCCGGCGGAACATCTGATGCGCACCCAACCAATGGCGGGTCTTCTCTTTGAAGCCAGGATGCGCATCCCAGGCATCGCGCGGGTATTGATCCAAGAGAAACCGCATCTCTTGGGGCATGTCGTCATGGCGAATGGTATATGAATCAAACATTTGATTTCTCCTTTCGGATCAAAGGTGGGAGGTATGATTGCCGCCCACCAGTGCGCCAAAACGCACAGCAGATCTGCGTCATCGAACACTGGAAAAACGAATACCGCTCAAATCTTCGATCTCGCGCTTGCATGTGGTGATATCGCAGGGCGTGAAGTCGGTTGGCTGTCGTGACCAGTCGCGGGCCAACACCTGCATCTGATCCAACTTGCTACAAAATACCGTGACTGCTTTTACAATCTGTTCAAAAATCCATGTGGTTGACTGAACTTACCCGATACCATCCCCCAGCTCTCCGAACGGGCACATAACGTTGACCACGACCCGAAAGGCGGCTCAATCCACTCAGTGGCTGCTCATGTGTTAGACGTATATTTGAAAGTCGGGCAAAGGGTTGTTGAGGTTTGATCACCCCCCACCCTTGTCAGTTTACAGCTGGCCAGCAGCTGAACACTTACGGCACCACATCAAACAACAACCCTATCTCCAACTCCGGTCATATTCGAAACACAGCTACGTTATGGGGTGCGAATTACCCGCATTCGGCAGGATCCGGGGAAGGATCCAAACCGCTCGCGGGGTCGCCTCATTCACATTTCATGTACGTCTTCAGGAGCCGCCCTACTGCCCCGAGAAACGACAACTCACCGGTTACCATCAGGCCAGGTGCCAGTTCCAGATCCTGGGCCGGAAGCGCCAATAAACCTTCATAGCCATACCCCTCGCGTTCAAAGACTTTTACAACTCTCTGTTCGAACTGCCCCAAATCCATCTCACCTGAGGAACTCCTTCGCACTATGGGGTGAGACCTCGGGCCATGCGCAAACACATTCTCAGCATCTCCCTTTTTCTTTTTAGTTTCTTTTATTGTTTCGGGTGAAGCAGGCCGCAGGTTCAGGCGGCAGTGTGTTGCAGGGGGAGCGGAAACAGGGTTCCGGCCGGTACGAAGCCTTGCGCGCGGTTTGCGCTCAGCCAACAGAGTATTTTGCCTCAACTTGCTCACGGAAAATATTAGGAACTGATTGCGTGAACGTAGAGTGATGCGAAACCGTTTTACGGCACCGCGTTCCTCCAACTCTTTGAAAGCGCTACGGACGCTCCGCTCGGAAAAACCCGTTTCTTCGGCGAGCTCAACGGCTGACGGATCACACCGGCCAGTTTTGGTGTTCTGACGATCCAAGAGCCTCATCAGTACAGCAACCCCTTATTGTATTCACGGGTCTGTTGCGGCTGTTTAGAATTCTCGGCTATCGGCAGCTTTGGACCATCCAAGACCTCTGCCACATCGCCAGTCAACGCGAACCAAAGCCTATCTGCGCCAAGCGTTGATTTTGTTCGCTCGTCCAGATCGAAGCACCCGTCAACATTGATCTCTTCAGGTAGTGGGAGTTCACCATTCTCACTCAATCTCGGGAATGCATCCGGGGAAATCCAAGAGAAACAACCCCCTTCCAGCCCATCCTCAGCAATGCAGATTACCCAACCTTCTTTGGCCGCCCGCCAGGCCACTTGCGCAGACATAAAAACGAAACCGATGAAAGGATCCGCGTCCCCCCCATAGTTCTTATGGTCCAGTAAGGCTGGGTTGGCCAAGAGCCGCGGTTAAGTTGAGACGACGAATGATCGCTCTTGGCCACAAACGTCGAAGATGCACAGTCCAGAACAGGTGAAGGCACGACGGTTCGCAGAAACGCGGGCTGTAATTGTCGTGCTACAAAACTGCCAAAAATGCTGGAAAGAACTGCATTCCCAATCTCAACATTTGATACGTTCCATAGAGGGATCAAGCATTGGCTTGATTGAAGCACTCGCCGGAACAGCCTGGCCAGCCACGTCTATTTCCCAGTTTCCATTCTGCACCGTGGCAAGAGACACCGGCACATCCAGAGAGACAAAGCCAATTCCGACCGCGCCGCCCAGCGTGTGACCATATCCGCCAATCTGCAAGTGACCAACTTCAACACCATCAAGATAAACAAGCTCATTTCCATAAAGCAGCGGTTCAGGGTCCTGAAGCAGAAACTG
This sequence comes from Shimia sagamensis, assembly GCF_900182745.1. GTDB lineage: Bacteria > Pseudomonadota > Alphaproteobacteria > Rhodobacterales > Rhodobacteraceae > Shimia > Shimia sagamensis. Next base: position 602,738 of record NZ_FXTY01000002.1, read on the forward strand.
CAGCATTCGGGTTTTGGGAACACCCCGCGCTTTTATGTCCGCCAGTGCATCATGGCCAATAAACCCACCGGGTTTGTCCAGCTTCACGGCAAAGCCAAGCCCCGCTTCAATCGGGTTGTCAGTGTTGTCCACATCCAGCCCAAAGTCGCGATAGGCCTTTTCCAAACGCAGTGAATTGAGGGTCTGCATGCCTGCATCGCGCAGGCCAAACGCGCGGCCCACTTCTTTCAGCAGATCATACACCTGAACTGCAGCATATGAGGGCACCTGAAGCTCCCACCCAAGCTCGCCAACAAAAGTGACCCGGAAGGCTTTCACCATCCAATAACCGACGTCTATGTCCTGACAAGTCATAAACGGGAACGCCTGATTGGACATATCTGTGCTGGTGACCTTTTCCATCAACTGGCGCGCTTTGGGACCGTGAATATTGATCTGAGTGATACCCGGCGTTACGTCCGTAATCACCGCAATTTCGCCGGATTTGATGTGGCGGCGCATACGCATTTCGGTGTGGCCGTGGCTGTTTTCGCCAACCACCACCATAAATTTGTTTTCGCCCAGCCGGGTTACGGTCAGATCGGCTTCAAACCTGCCTTTCTCATTGACCCACGCGGTATAGACCAGACGGCCGTGGGGAACATCAACTTCGTTGCAGCTCAGTCGGCTCATCAGTGCAAGCGCATCGGGGCCTTCGACAACAAACTTGGACATGGCAGACATGTCCATGATGATCACATCCTCACGGGCGGCGCGGTGCTCTTCGGCGTGCCAATCAAACCAGTTCTGCCGGAACCAGCTGTATTTTTCTACCTTTGCCTGATCGGGTGTAGGGGCAAACCAGTCGGGCATTTCCCAGCCATGCCCCTCAGCAAAGAATGCGCCTGAGGCCACCAGCCGGTCGTGTAGGGCTGAGCGTTTCATATCACGGGCGGTTTCATAGCCTTCGTTGTGATAGTGCTGGCCAAACATTTTCCCCAATAGTTCTGGTCCACGATCCCGGCGAAAGGCGCGGGTGGCGTGGTGACGGGTGAACCGGTTTACGTTGATGCCGGTGACATCGATCGGTGGGTGTCCATCGACAATCCAATGTGCAAGCACATTGCCAGTGCCCGCACCGTTCAGAATTCCAAGGCTGTTCAAGCCACAGGCCACAAAACAATTGCGCAGTTCCGGGGTTTCGCCAACCAAGGGGGCAAGGTCAGGCGTAAAGCTTTCAGGCCCGCAAAACAGCTTGCGCACCCCGACATTCAGGGTTGAGGGTACGCGCGAGTATGCGGTTTCCAGATGTGGTGCCACGCGGTCCCAATCCGGTTCAATCTCGCCAAACGCAAAATTTTCCGGGATACCGTCAAGCTTCCAAGGGGCTGCACCTGGCTCAAACAGCCCAAGCATCAGCCCTCCCACTTCTTCCCGGTAGTAGGTGTAGGTGGATGGATCCTCAAGGACCGGCAAGTCGCGGCTTAAACCGTCGATGTTTTCCGTGATCAGATAATAATGCTCGGCTGCTTGCAGGGGCAAGTTGATCCCGGCGCTGGCGCCCAGTTGCCGTGACCACATACCCCCGCAAATCACAACGTTTTCGGTCGTGATGGCCTGGCCATCAGAGGTGCGCACGCCGGTTGCGGTGCCGTTTTTGGCCATGATTTCGGCGACAGTGACGCCTTCGAAGATTTGTGCGCCACGCATACGGGCGCCTTTGGCCAGTGACATGGTCACATCCACCGGATTGGCGCGACCGTCCTCTGGCGTATAGAAACCCGCCAGCACGTCAGACATATCGCCAATCGGGAACAGGCTTTGGCACTCCTGAGGGGAGATTTCGTGGATATTGATGCCATGGCGGCGCATGAAAGGCGCCACGCGGCGCATTTCGTGAACGCGTTCTTCGTTGTTGGCGATTTGCAGATAGCCAACGTCGCGAAATCCGGTGGTAAGGCCTGTTTCCTGTTCAAGAGCCGCGTAGAGGTCGCGCCCGTGAGTGTAGATTTCACACTCGGCCTCGGTTGTCAGCAATCCCCCCACAATTAGTCCGGCTGCGTGCCACGTGGTGCCAGACGTGAGTTGGTCGCGTTCCAGCACCACCACATCTGTCATGCCCAGCTTTGCCAGGTGGTAGGCGGTGTTGCAGCCAATTGAGCCGCCACCAATGATCACGGTCTGCGCGTGCGTGGGAAGAGGTTTGGTCATAACTGGGTCCATTCCGGGAGATTCGGTATTTGATCAAATCTTTGATTGACGCTGTCAAAAAATCAAGTCATTGATTGAACAGCCATTCAATGGATGGAAGTTTATGGTTGAAATAAAACAGAAAAGATCTCGCACTGCATCACCTGAAATCAGGAAAAAGCAGATCATTGACGCGACAATTGCATCGATTGGCAAACACGGAATTTCAGGCACAACCATGGCATCGGTTGCCAGGTTGGCAGGGCTGTCTGCGGGGCTTGCGAACTTTCATTTCAGGAGCAAAGACGCACTGCTGGAAGAAACGTTGCGCTGTTTGGCAATAGAGCATCGTGAGCAGTGGCTAACGCGACTTCAGGCTCCGGACCTAGATGCACCGGCAAAAATTGTCGCGGTCATTGACGCTCAGTTTCACACATCAATTTGCAATCGGAAAAAACTGGCAGTTTGGTTTGCCTTCTTTGGAGAGGCTGCTTATCGAAAATCTTATCGCCGCATCACCACTTCAATCGACGCAGAGCGGCTCGATGTTTTGGCAGACTTGTTTGATGAGATCATACAAGACGAAGAGAGCGCTTTGGACCCAAAAGGGGTGGCACGCACGCTGGAAAGCCTGTTTGACGGGTTTTGGTTGAATATGCTGATGTACCCCGATCAGTTTTCGCGAGAGATGGCAAAGGCCCAGATATTCGACTATTTGCACACCAGTTTCCCACGCCATTTCGCTCCTTTGTCATAGCGAAACCGGTATTTTATTTGACGGTGGCTGGCTCCCTCACAGGTTTGTGTCAGCCTTTTGCGTACCATCCGTTGTCCACATAGGTGGCGTTTCCGTTTACAAAACTGGCTTCATCCGAGGCCAGAAAAACCACCGCTGCAGCCACTTCTTCCGGGTAACAAATGCGTCCTTGCGTGGCTGCCATTCCGGACTCTTCCCACTCCTGTCCCGCAGCATCCAATTCCGCGATTTCTTTCAATCCATGGGCCGTTTCAACAAATCCCGGACAGACAGCGTTACAGCGAATACCTGCGTCGCGGTATTCGGTGGATATGGTGCGTGCCAACTGAAGAACCGCGCCTTTGGACATGCAATAGACCGATTCAAGCGCATAGCCCAGTTCAGCGGCAATAGAAGCGGTGATGACAATTGAGCCGCCACCGTTGGCGCTCATGTCCTTGACCGCGCGGCGACACGTCAAGAAGGCCGATTTCACGTTCACGTCCATCAGCCAGTCGTATTCGGCCTCAGTGGTTTCATGCATCGCTTTCACAATAATTGTGCCTGCGTGATTGAACAGAACATTGTAAGGGCCAAAGGTATCCAACGCCGCGTCAAAGGCTAGGTTGATCTCAGCATCTTTGGTCACATCCGCATGAAAAAATGCGGCATCACCACCAGCGTCACGTATCATGCCGACGGTCTTTTGCCCTTCTTCATCCTGAATGTCGAAGATGCTGACTTTGGCGCCTTCTTCGGCAAAGGCCAGCGCGGTTGATCGCCCCATACCGGTTGCGCCACCGGTGATCACAGCCACTTTGCCAGCCAAACGGCCGTTTGGGGATTTTATGCTATTGGTCATACTGATTTCTCCAAACAGAAGTTTAAATACACTCCCCGCCATCAATGACCAGCGCATGGCCGGTCATGAAGGTGGACATGTCAGACGCGAGAAACAGGATCGAATCCGCCATTTCGCCGGTTGTTCCCCAACGTCCCATTGGAATGGTTTTGGAAACGTAGCGCTCCAATTTTTCGCGCCCGCCCATTTGCGTCTCAAAGCCAGCGTTAAAAGGCGTGTCGATGAACCCAGGGCACAAAGAGTTGAAGCGGATGTTGTCTTTGGCATAGTCAGCCGCCATCTGACGTGTCATCGCCACAACCGCATGTTTGGTTGTGGCATAGGCAATCATCTCGCGGTCATATTGCACACCTGAATTGGACGAGGTGATGATAACACTGCCGCCACCGTGTGCGCGCATATGTCCAACAACCGCGCGCGCAGCGACAAAATGCGACCTGACGTTCAGCTTCCAGGACAAGTCCAAACCCTCAAGGGGAACTTGCTCCAAATTGCCTTCGACCTGGTAGCCCGCATGGGAGTGCAGCACGTCAATGTGGCCGTAGGTTTTGACGGTTCTGTCAATCTCTGCAGAAACGGCTTTGTCATCAGTCACATCAAGGCCTGCTGATGTGGCGCTTACGCCTTCGGATTTCAGCGCCTCGACCACTTGCGCGGCCTTGTCGGCATCAAGGTCTGTCACAACCACCTTTGCCCCGTGGCGCGCCATGGCCATGGCTCCTGCACGTCCAATGCCGGATCCTGCGCCGGTGACCAGTGCGACTCTGCCCTTAAGGGTTGGGAAATGGGGAGCAGAAAATGGGGTCTCAGCGAGGGTCATTTTGGTTTTTTGCCTCCGCGTTGAAGCAGTAATTGAGCCGTGATTAGCATCAAAAGGGATACAATCAGCACCATTGTGCCGATCGCATTGATCTCTGGCGTGACGCCTCGACGGATCGAGGAAAACACATAAATCGGCAGAGTGGTTTCGGACCCGGCGACAAAGAACGCGATGATAAAATCGTCAAAGCTGAAGGTGAAGCTGAGCAGAAAACCCGCCAGGATGGCCGGAAATATCATCGGCAGGGTCACCTGTCGAAATGTCGCCATTGGCGTTGCGTACAAGTCTGAGGAAGCTTCTGTCAAAGCACGATCCATGCCGGCCAGCCGGGCCCGTACGATGATTACCACCAACGCCATTAGAAACATCGTGTGGGCCGCAATCAGTGAGCCCATCCCCATTTGTAGCTTTGGCGGCGTCAGCCCATTTGGCCAAATCGCTGCGATCATCGGGTTCAGTTGATCAAAAACGGTGACCAATCCAATCAATGTGGCAATGCCAATCACGATGCCGGGGATCATAACCGCTACATAGATCAGCAGATCAAATGCGGTACGCACCGGCCCCTTGATCCCTTGCAGCGCAACCGCAGCCATGGTGCCAAAAACGCTGGCACATAAGGCGGAGGTAAAGGCCACGATCAGGCTGGTCTCCAGGGCATCCATGACAAAGGGATTGGAAAGCGCCTTGCCGTACCACTTGGTCGAAAAGCCCTGTAGCTGGCTTGCATGACGCCCGGCATTAAAGCTGAAAAGCGCGATCACGCCAATCGGGATGTACAGAAACAGGTAAACGCAAACTGCATAAGCTCTCATTGGGTCACCTCACATGATCGACACGTCTTCGCGGCTGGCGCCAAGACGAGTGATTAGCCGCATGTAGACCGTGACGGCGATCAGCATGACAACCACCAGCGTGACTGCCACCGCTGAGCCATAGGCCCAATTGCGGGATTGCAAGAACAGGTCGACCAACGCATTGCCGACGAAGAATACTTTGCCTCCGCCCAGTAGAGCCGGGATCAGATATTCCCCCATCAATAGGATGAAGACGAGCATGCATCCGGTTGCGATGCCGGGGATAGAAAGCGGAAGGGTAATCTGAAGAAACGTGCGCCAGGGTTTGGCACCAAGATCGGACGAAGCCTCGAGCAGCCGTTTGTCCAGTTTGTCGAGGCTGACAAAAATCGGAAAAACCATCAGCGGCAGGTATCCGTAAATGATCCCGATCAGCACCGCAAACGGCGTGTTGATCAGGCGGACACCTTCGATCCCGACCCAATCCAAAAGGGCGGGAATGCCGCGGCCGCCCAACAGAAAAATCCAAGCGTAGCTGCGGATCAGGATTGAGGTCCAGAACGGCACAATGACCAGCACCAAAAGGATCGTTTTCCATTTTGGGCTGCTTTTGACCGCCAAATAATAGGCCAACGGGTAAGCAATCAGCAGCGCTGATAAAGTGCCAATTGGCGCCAATGTCATTGTGTTCTTGAACGCAGCCCAGCGGGCCGGGAGATTGGCGTATTGCTCAAATGTGAAAGCGGGTACCACGCCACCGGCGGGTGCCCGCTCCCCAAAGCTGAAGATGAAAACAACAGTCAACGGAATGATCAGCATCACCAGGAACCAGGCCCCGGCCGGGGCCAAAAGCAACCAATTGCGCGTACGTGCCGTCATCGTGTTTTCACCTTTGTTGGCTTAGGCTGATTTGAAGCGCGCCATCAATTCGGCACGGTTCGGGTCGGTCAATGTCGCGGCTGCACCAAACTCAAGCGGTGTCAGAAGCTCCTGCGCAGGGAAGAGGATTGGATCGTTCTTCAGGGCTTCGGGCAGAAGTTCAAAGGTACGGGCATCCGCTGTGGGATATCCGTGCGCCAGCACCTCCTTGGCATTGACTTTAGGATCCAACAGGAAGTTGATCAGCGCATAAGCCGCGTTCATATGGGGCGCACCTTTGGGAATGGCATAGTAATCACTCCAGATCTCCCCCCCCTCACGACCCAGCACGTAGTGAATTTCAGGCATGTCAGTGTTGAGCTGTTTGCCATCGCCGGACCAGCAGATTGTCAGCCAGGCATCACCATTGCGCATCGAAGGTTGATAATCGGACGTGATCGCAAAGAGGTGTGGTTTTACATCAATCAGCAGCTTTTCAGCATCGGCCAATTCTGCTTCGTCGACCGAATTGAACGAATACCCATAGTAGTTCAAGGCGCTGCCGATGGTTGTCAGTTGATAGTCATGCACCATGGCGCGGCCGGTGAATTTGTCCCGCGCAATGTCAAAGAACTCTTTCCAGGAGGCAATTGGCTTGCCGTCATTGTGCTTGGTGTTCACCGCCATTCCGGTGGAACCCCAGTTTTTGGGCACCGCATAAAGCGAACCATCAACAGATCCTGCCTCGGCATAGCGGGCATCAAAGGCAGCCCCGTCGTAGTTCGGGAGCTTAGAGGTATCCAGTGGTTCAATCAGGCCTTCATCGACATAGGTCGAGATCGTGTAGTTGGTGGGCACATATACGTCCCATCCGGTTGCGCCAGCTTGCAACTTGGCCAGCATTTCCTCGTTTGAACCAAAGACGTTGACCTGCACATGGGCCCCGGTGGCTTCGGTAAAGGCCTCGAAGTTTTCGGGATCATGATAATTGGGCCAGGTCGCTAAAACCACGCGATCACCAATGTCACCCGCAAACGCAGGACTAGGGCGCAAACCCGGAACGGCGGTGCCCACAACGGCTGCTGCGGCGCCAAGCCCGGTTACATTGAGAAAATGGCGTCGTGTAATGGACCCTTTTCTGTAACTCTCCAACTCTTGCATGAACTTCTGTTTGGAGATGTAGTCGATGTCTCTGGTCATTCCCTTTACTCCCTACGGTTGCTGTGTGTTTTAGTTTCGGTCGAGGATAAGTGCTGCGCTGTCTTCCCAGGACACAAATGCTGTGTCGCCAACGGTAAAAGCGCCTTCGGTTTGTTCAGATTGTCGTGGTGAAAGAACCAGAAAATCACCAAGCGTTTCATGGTTCACCAAATACTCGGTGTGTTCTCCCAGAAATATCCGGTTGCGCACCTCCACTGTCAGCCCCTCACCTTGACGTTGCAGGGTCATTTGTTCGGGGCGCACGCTGACGGATACGTCTTCACTATTGCTCATTTCTTCGGTGGGGGTTCCCCGCATGATCATCCCGTTGCTGAGACGCACGGACGTCAATGGGCCGGGCTGTTCGACAACGGTGCCATCAAAGAAGTTAGAAGTGCCAACAAAATCAGCCACATACTTGGAGTTCGGTCGATCATACAGCTCTTGGGGACTGCCGACCTGGACAATGCGCCCCTCGCGCATGATGCAAATACGATCGCTCATCGACAGGGCTTCTTCCTGATCGTGAGTCACAAGGACAAAGGTGATGCCCAACTGACGTTGCAAATCCTGCAATTCGATCTGCATCTCTTTGCGCAACTTGCGATCCAAGGCCGCCATCGGCTCATCCAGCAACAGAAGCTTGGGCTCGTTGATGATTGCACGTGCCAAGGCGACGCGCTGCTGCTGCCCGCCAGACATTTCCCAGATTTTGCGGTCCTCGAACCCGCCGAGCTGAACAATGTCCAAGGTCTTGTCGACCTTTTCCGCGATCTGCGCTTTGGGTAGCCGTGGGCGACGCTGACGCAACCCGTAACCAATGTTCTGGGCAACGGTCATATGTGGAAATAGAGCGTATTGTTGAAACACCATATTGACGGGACGATGGTGCGCTTCCAGTGCGTTGACCACCTCGCCATCAAGCAGCACGTCACCTTCGGTTGGCGTCTCAAACCCTGCCAACATTCTAAGAGCGGTGGTTTTTCCGCAACCCGACGGCCCAAGGAAAGACAGGAATTCACCTTCCGTGATTGTCAGATTTAGATCGCTGGCTGCGAGCACATCTCCAAAACGTTTGGACACACCCCGTAACTCGGCAATGGCTTTGCCGTCCGCTGGAGTGAAAGCCTCAATATATCCCCTGGATTCCATTTATTGCTATCTTTTTCCGGTTTGGTGAATACTATCCAATTTGGAAAAACAGTAAGAAAAACTCCATTCGATGTATATACCACGTTTTTAGTATAACAATCGTAGTAGCGAGGTTTGGCATATGAAAACCGTGATCACCGCGACCGGAACCCTGATCGATGCGATCGGAACTGAGCGCTTTGCACAAACCATGTCTGACACCCTCAAAGGCATAGCCGCATTCGATTACACGGTCGTTTTCGGATATCTCGGTGCAGCCAGCCCAAAAGATCTGTTCGATGACTTTCCGACAAGTAAGCGCAAGATTTTTGTAGAGGACTATCAGGAAGGGCCGTATCTGCTGGATCCCTTCTTTTTGGCCTGCGGTAATCAAGTCGAACCCGGCCTGTATCGGATCAAAGATCTGGCACCGGACAGGTTCTTTCAGGGTGAGTATTTCCGAAACTACTACGCCCGTACAGGTTTGGCTGAAGAGATAGGCTATTTCATCGAAATGCCTGGGAATACCATTGTGGTTCTTTCGCTAATGCGTGCCGAAAAGGCGTTTTCCGCAAAGGATTTCCGGCAACTACGCGAGTTCTGGCCAGTTGTGCGCGCAACTTGTCAACGCCACTGGGGTGATTTGTCAGCGCAGTTTGGAGCGGATGCCAAAGGGACGTTAAGTGGGGGGCTGCATCACAGTGTAGAACTTGCTTTTACAAACTTTGGCGAGGGTCAATTAACGCCAAGAGAAAGGCAGGTCGTAGAGTTCACTCTCAAAGGTCACTCAGCTGATGCCGTTGGGCGCATTCTTGAAATCTCACCAGGCACGGTTCGTATCCACAGGCGGAATGTGTATTCCAAGCTTCAGATCAGATCACAGGGTGAGCTTTTTTCCAAGTTTATCGAAACTTTGGTGTCGGGTGAGAGTCCTTGATACGGTACGGTTTGACCTGCTCTTCTGAGAGACCGTTATTTTGGGTTAATTCTGTTCAGGTTTTGGTTTTCCTTCGACTGACTAACATTTTCTGCGGGTGTCAGGCCGCGAGACTGGAATGCGGGCCGTGGTGGTTAAAATCATTGCGCCATGCCATCACCAGATTGCGGGCATGGCGAAGGTTGTCAAACAGATGCTCGTTGAGGCATTCATCCCGCATCCGGCCATTGAGCGACTCCACGAAGCCATTTTGCATTGGCTTGCATGGTGCAATGTAGTGCCACTCAATGTTCCGGTCTTCTTGCCATTTCAGGATGGCATTACTGGTCAGCCTGGTCCCATTGTCACTGACCACCAAGTATGGTTGTCCACGTGTCTCGGCGATCCGATCCTGCTCTCATGTATCGCGGAGGCCTGACAATGACGTGTCAACGACAGCAGCCAAACACTCCCGGCTAAAATCGTCGATCCCGTTCAGAATTCGGAAACGACGACCACAGGACAGGCTGTCAGAAACGAAGTCGAGGCTCCAGCGTTGGTTTGGACCCTGAGGGATCGTCATCGGCGCTCTGGTGCCCACTGCGCGCTTACGCCCGCCCCGTTTTCGGACGGTTAACCCTTCTCCACGGTAGATCCGATAAAGCTTCTGACCTGCCCCCTAAACCAACTTGCCAACTCGCTGACCGTTTCTTCGCCTTTCAAGACTTCCAACGCCACCTTGGCCTTGAACTCTGGATGATTTTGCGTCCGTTCCGACATTCCCGATCTCTATCGGGTTGAAGGTCAGCAGACAATAAATCGTAAATTACGTCAGTGTCCGATTTTCAGGGGCAGCTCAAACGTCGCGGGACAAGCTGTTGCAATACTGCTAGCCGCGCATGATGCTTGGAATTGTAATGTGCAAAGTATGGCAACACAGGGCAATTAGCTATGCACCGGACCACCCGCAGATTGGGGACGTTGCAAATCGAACGAGCGTTTCATGTCATCATGTCAGATGAGGTAGCAGACACTGCTTGTTTCAGGTGTTGAATAAACAGGCGCAGCGGCACCAAAGCGCGATACTCTTGGGGGAAATAGATGTTCACCCCGGGCATGCAAACCCGATGGTCACTCAGTATTTCAACAAGCTCGCCAGTGTTGAGGGCGTCGGCGCTAAACTCGCGGAATGTATAGCCAACACCTAAACCGCGCGTTGCCAGTCCAACCGCCACAGGCAAGGAGTTGGCAATCACACTACCCCGCACATCGACCGGATAATCACCGTCGACACCGGAAAAGATCCATGGCGCCAAGAGCCCGGAACTTGGGAAACGGTAGTGAAGACAGTTGTGCTCCAGTAAATCCGTGGGGTGCTTAGGCGTGCCGTGTTTCTCAAGATAGGCCGGGCTTGCTACCACTGCCGCTGTCATGGGGTCGGTCAAGCTGACGGCGACCATATCCTGTGCAATCAAACCACCAAGCCGAAACCCCGCATGCAGCCCCTCCTTAAGGATGTCCGACCACGCATCAGCCAGCACAAGCTCAATCTCGATTTCCGGATAGAGCTCCTGAAAGGTCAGCAAAGGCTCGCAGATCAACAGGTGATATACGAATTCTGGAATGGCGAGCTTTAGCGTGCCGCGTGTGCTTTGGCCCGCAGTGCGAGCGTTCTCAAGCCCATGGGCGAGCTGCTCAAATGCCGGAGCGGAGTTTTGGGCTAAGGCCCTTCCCGCTTCGGTCAGGCTGATCGACCGGGTTGTTCGGATGAACAAAACGGTGCCAATCCTATCTTCAAGACTCTTCAACTGATGGCTTACTGTGGACCGTTTGATGCCAAGCGTCAAAGCCGCCGCGCTCAGACTGCCCTCTTGAACGATAGCATTGAACACTTCCAGTGTGGCTAATGGCAGTCTCATTGTCTCATTTCCTACACCAGAGAAGTTAGATTTCGGTCAATTGTTGGCGTGGTTTGACATAGTTATGTTTGGCTAACTTGTAAACACAGCCTCCGAGGCCCTTGATGAACACTCTTGTCTTATCCGCTCACCCCAATCTCGCAACATCCACCGCCAACCGGACATGGTTTGATGCACTTTCAAATACCGCTGGTGTCACCCCGCGCGACCTCGCCTCTGTGGGCGGGGCAGAAATGCACTTTGATGCGGCACAAGAACAATCATTCCTTCAGACCGCTGATCGCATCGTTCTGCAATTTCCGTTTTACTGGTATTCGTCGCCACCCGTTTTGAAAGCCTGGCTCGATCAGGTCTTGCTGTTCGGATTCGCCTATGGTCCCGGAGGCACACAGCTGCACGGCAAAGAGTTGGGACTGGCCATCACCACAGGTGGCCCTGCTGCCAGTTTTCAATCCGGTGCTTTCAACAACTTTTCGATGGCTGAGTTTCTGGTCCCATTTCAGCAGACCGCGCGGATGGTTGGCATGACTTACTTGCCTCCCTTTGTGTTGCATAGTGCCATGAGCCGTGATCACTCCGCGCTCAATGCCAGCATTCCTGCGTTGATTTCCTACGTCACCGCGCCGCGACACGCCATTGCCGCCAAAGCGACGCGCTCAGCCGGATAACCCCCCCCCAATAACAACCAACCCAACAGGTGACGCCTCGACAGAGACCTCGCCGCCCCTTCAGCCTTAGGAGAAGATCATGGAAAATTTCGAAAACAAAGTTGTGCTTGTCACTGGTGGCGGAAGCGGCATCGGTAAAGCAACCGCCGCAGCTTTTGTCGCCAGCGGCGCGAAAGTTGTTATTACAGGCCGGAGAAAGGCCGTGCTCGAGAAAACCGCTCAAGAACTTGGATCACAAGTGCATTTTATTGCCGCTGATGTATGCGAAACGGGTGAACCAGCTCGGATTGTCGAAGAAACCATCGGTAAATTTGGGCGCTTGGATGTTTTGGTGAACAATGCTGGAACCGGAACAATGGGGCCGCTGTCTGCCACCAGTGACACCGACATTGAAAGCACATACCGGATTAACGTATTCGCCCCTTTGGCGTTTGTCCGCGAAGCAATTCCGCACCTTGCAACGACCAAAGGGGCGGTTGTCAATATCTCATCCGTCACCGCGCGTGGAACATTGCCTGCAGTTGTGGCCTATGCGTCATCGAAAGCAGCTGGAGAGCACGCGGTTAGATTGTTGGCCGCGGAACTTGGTCCAATGGGCATTCGCGTCAACGCAGTCGCGCCTGGATTCACCGACACGGACGCATTGGCCTACGTCAAATCGAATGAAGAAATGATGGGAATGATTGTTGCTCAAACGCCAATGGGCCGATTAGGGAAGCCCGAGGATATTGCCAGCGCGGTTCTGATGCTCGCCGGTGATCGCGCCGCGTGGGTTACAGGACAATCAGTGCAAGCTGGCGGTGGTTATATGCTGTAGCGGGTCTAAAGTTCAGCGATGCGCAGAGCAATGCGCGTCGCTGGTGTTGCGATACCAATTGGCGCGCTCCGTGCCAGTTCTGGGATGGCATCGAAAAGCATCGGAGCAGGCCCAAGGCGAAATCTATCGGGACTGGCGATTGCAGAATGGGGCATGGCAAAACCCGGCAACATTTAGGTCCAGTCAGCTTGAACCAAAAGATTGGAAAAAGTTTCAAGCAAATTTGGAAAACGTGCGCGCTGACTCAACAGCAGAGAAACAGTGCGTCGCTGAGTTATGCCATCTATGGGTCGAAAAACGAGCTCGTCGGGCAAGGCGCGAGCAACACTTTTTGGCAAGATGGTCACCCAATTGTTTGTTCGTGTCATCGCAATCAAAGAGTGTGTGTTGTGCACCACTATATGGGCTCCTTCCGAGGCGGATCTGACTGCGTCCAGATCCAATTGGCTGCACAAATTGTTGCTCATAAATGCATAGGAGAAGATGTCGTCGAGGGTTGGCGGAGACGTAACTTTGGCCAGCGGATGTTCAGCTCCGCAAAGTAAACCAAACGCGTCTTCAAAAAGCGTGACACAATCCACTCCGTTGAGAGATTGACTGCCTGAAGCGATGCCAATATCCGCCTCTCCATGCAAAATGGCCTCGGCCACCATCGCACTGTCCATGTCTCTTAGTTCGACCTTTAGATGCGGGTGCTGTTCCATCATTGTGGAAATAGCTTGAGGCAATGCTAGCCCCGTCGCCGACGGAATCGACGCAATTTTTATCAACCCCTGAGGCGCATTTGCTGCATTCTCGATTGAGGTCACGGTGTCGTCAAACTGACGAAGCTGTGATTGAGCAATGCGAAAGACCTCCTGACCGAGGGGTGTCAGCTTGTTTTTCCGCTCCGTTTCAAACAGGCGCGCCCCAAGATGGCCTTCAAGTTGTTTCAGCGACATTGAGAGTGCAGACGGGGTGCGCCCCAATCGTGTTGAAGCCTCCATCAAACTTCCAAACTGCGCGACCGTGCTAAAGCACCGCAACATATCGATTTTGATCATACTTCAATTTTTCTGTAATTTGATTAAGAAGTTTAAGTTTGACTGATGTGACACCGAGAGTCCACGATATCTCATCAAACTTTGGCCATTTTGGCCAGCGCGTAAGGGACACGGCATGTCAAACATCAATTGCAATTTTGTGGCGGGGCAATGGGTCACTGGGGATCAGGAAATTGAAAACCGGAACCCCTCGGACACAAGTGACCTGATTGGCCGGTATGCGCAGGCCAGCCGGGGCCAGTTGGACGAGGCACTGGAACAGGCGCAACGCGCGCAAGCTGTGTGGGCCACTTATGGAATGGAGCGCAAGCAGGCCGTTCTGATGAGCATCGGTAATGAATTGATGAGCCGTGCCGACGAGCTTGGCCGGTTGCTTAGCCGAGAAGAAGGCAAGCCCTTCGCGGAAGGGCGTGGAGAGGTTTTTCGCGCAGGACAGTTCTTCACCTACTACGCAGCAGAATGTCTGCGTCAACTGGGCGAAAATGCCGACAGCGTGCGCGAAGGTGTTGAAATTGATGTCCGCCGCGAGCCCGTTGGTGTGGTGGCCATTGTCTCCCCTTGGAATTTCCCAACTGCCACAGCGTCTTGGAAGATCGCACCCGCATTGTGTTACGGCAACGCCGTGGTCTGGAAGCCAGCAAATGTCACGCCAGCGTCAGCCGTTGCACTGACTGAGATCATCTCCCGACAGGACATTCCAGAGGGGCTGTTTTCTCTGGTAATGGGCGCAGGCAGCTCGATCGGTCAGCATCTTGTTGAACACCCCTCCGTCGATGCAATTTCCTTCACTGGCTCCGTGCCTGTAGGCAAAGGTATCGCCACCGCCGCCATTCAGAACCTGACCAAGGTTCAGATGGAAATGGGCTCCAAAAATGCACTGGCTGTTATGGATGACGGAGACCTCGATCTCGCTGTGTCCGTTGCCCTCGGTGGTGCCTTTGGCGGCACAGGTCAAAAATGCACAGCCTCTTCGCGGCTTATCGTTCATGCGTCAGTGCATGATGCGTTTGTGGACAAACTGGTTGCTGGCGCAAAGGCAATGAAAGTGGGCCACGCATTACACGACGGCACCCAAATGGGGCCGGTTGTGAGCGCCCAACAACTTCAGGAAAACCTCGAATATGTCGCGTTTGGGCAAGCCGAAGGCGCCGAACTTGCCTGCGGCGGGGTCAGATTGGAGATGCCGGAGGATGGGTTTTATATGTCGCCGGGCATCTTTTTGAACACCACAAACGATATGCGCATCAATCGTGAAGAGATGTTTGCGCCTTTGGCTTCTGTGATCAAGGTCGACAGCTATGATCAAGCCCTGGCAACAGTAAATGACACCAACTTTGGGCTTACGTCTGGCATCGTCACCCGTGATCTGGCACGCGCGACGCATTTCCGGAGACACGCGCGAACAGGTGTTGTAACGGTCAATTTGCCTACGGCGGGAACCGACTACCACGTGCCGTTTGGTGGTCGTGGTGACAGTTCTTATGGGCCACGCGAGCAAGGTCGGGCGGCTGCGGAATTCTACACCACGGTCAAAACAGCCTACATCAGCGCGGGGGTGCCTTCCTGATGCGCATTGACGGCCTTCAATACGCCAATTGGTCTGAAAAGATCTTCCGGCAACTGCGCGAAGGCCGTGTTGATGCGGTGCATGTCACGATCGCCTACCACGAAACCTTCCGTGAAACGGTTTTGAATTTCGAACGATGGAACCGCTGGTTTGAGACCTACAGTGATCTGATTTTAAAGGGCACATCAGCCCGAGATATCGACATTGCCCGCAAAACAAATCGCACAGCCATCTTCTTTGGCTTTCAAAATCCCAGTCCGATGGAAGACGACATCGGGCTGATAGAAATCCTGCACACGCTTGGCGCGCGCTTTATGCAGCTGACCTATAACAATCAGTCTTTGCTCGCCACGGGGTGCTACGAGGCTGAGGACTCTGGCATCACCCGCATGGGCAAACAGGTCATCAAAGAAATGAACCGGGTTGGTCTCGTGGTCGACATGAGCCATTCCGCAGACCGTTCGACGATTGAGGCGGCGGATATCTCGGAACGGCCAATTGCCATCACCCATGCCAATCCGTTTGAGTGGTCTCCGGCGCTTCGCAACAAGAAAGACGACGTCATCCAAGCGGTCACGCAAAATGGAGGCATGATAGGGTTTTCGCTATATCCTCACCACTTAAAGGACAAATCGGCCTGCACGCTTCAGAGTTTCTGCGAGATGGTTGCCCGCGCCGCGGACACATATGGGGTCACCCATTTGGGCATCGGATCAGATCTTTGTCAGGATCAGCCCGACAGCGTTGTGGAATGGATGCGCACAGGTCGTTGGAGCAAAGAGATCGACTTTGGAGAAGGGTCTGCCGCTTCGCCCGGTTTTCCTAAAATGCCCAGCTGGTTCCAAGACAATCGTGATTTTGACAACTTGGAAGCCGGATTGCGGGACGTCGGCATGAGCGCTGACGAGGTTGCCGCGATCATGGGCGGCAATTGGTACCGTTTCTTTGACGATAACTTTGGCGCAAGCGTCCCATGATCACAGATACGCCGCATATCAAAAGGCGCCCTCCTTCGGAGGTGATGCGATTGGAGCGACTGGGCTCTTTGCATCAGAGTCGATTGAGTTTTATGCGGGTGTTGTTACGGCGGTTGGCCGGTGACAACTGGGAGTTTTCTCGGCCACAATTTGAGATTGACGAAACCGGCGTTGGCTTTGCCGTTTACACGGCGACGGGGCCAGAACGCAGCTATTCTCTGGTCGCTTTTGCCCATGATCTACCGGATGAAATGCGCTCGGATCGGGTGATTGCCGAAGCGTGGGACGCCACCTTTACACTGTTTGATGGTGTGCCAAGTGATGCGGATATCGACCGGTTGAAACAAAACGTGCCGCTGCAAGAAGCAGGGCGGATCAGCGAAAAAGAGCTGTCGTTGTCTCGGGCCAACCGCTCAGTGCGACTTTGGGAGCATGTCGTGTCCGCTCTGGCCAAAGGGCATCAACCTGACACCAACATGATTGATCAGGTTGGCTACCTCATGCGGACCACGGCGGTTTATGGATCGGGA
Source organism: Shimia sagamensis (assembly GCF_900182745.1). Taxonomy (GTDB): domain Bacteria; phylum Pseudomonadota; class Alphaproteobacteria; order Rhodobacterales; family Rhodobacteraceae; genus Shimia; species Shimia sagamensis. The sequence continues at coordinate 619,748 of NZ_FXTY01000002.1, forward strand.
AAATTTGGCGCTGCGGATCGCGAGACCATTTCGGATCGCGAGGAGTTGTACCCGCCTTTTCAAGTCGAAATGCTGTCTGTGTACCTCACTCGGGCCTTTGTTCTCGATCTGGTTCAGCACATGGCGCAAATGAAGGGTGGCACAACAACGGCAATCCTGGATCCGTCAATTGCGCGGGACCTGGGCATTGGAAACTCCACTGGTTTGGGCATGGCGCCGTTTGTGATCAACCACCCAGTTTTGTTCAACAATTGGATTATGGCGCGGGAGGAGGCCATCCGTCAGGTACGGCTGATTGCGTCGGCGTCCGAAGATGTCACGGGTGTTTTTAAGAATCGCCTGAAACGCAGCGCCATTTCAGTTTCCCGATGGGCATCCAAACATCCTCTGCAGATTGAGAAAATCGACGCCTTGAAAAGCGACTTGGAGCGTCTGAGTTCACGGGTTGAGGAAGACGATTTTCAAACACCCTATCCATGGAACCAATTGATGGAATGGGCGGCCACACATCTTAGTACCGAAGGGCAGGAGCTACTGGCGTCGCTGATATTGGAACCCTATCCAGATTTGGTGGATCCGCTTGTCACCAGCATGGCGGACGCCAGCCCTGCCGTGACCACCATCGACGGCGCGATGCCGATTGGTGACGTGAACAGCCTTCTTGAGCAAAGTTTCGGTTGGGCGTTTGAGTATGATTGGCAGTCCCCCCGCAACTGTGCACGCGCTTGGTATGTGTCCGAAGAAAAGCTGGAGCCGCGACTGGGAGAACGGTTTGAAGAGCCGATTGCCCCCTATGAGCAACCTTTGGCACCAGCCCGTGATGCGGCACAGGCCTACAACGCATTGAAAAATTGGCCTGAGACGTCCGAGATAGCCGAATTCCTGCAACGTCACCCTGAACACCGCCATACCATACGACGCGCGCAACTGAGCCAAAGTGCCCCCTATGGCGAAATTCGCGACAACACGATCGCAGTCGATGTGCTGCCAATTGACATGCTGCGCGCAAAACTCTCTTTTTTTGGCGCAACACATTTTGACCCAAGGTCAGACCGCTGGGTCCGAATTTGTATGTTCGCCGGTGCCCCATATCCCGAGACCCTGTCTGAAGCCAACGCCGATGATTGGGTGTATCCGGAGTTGGCCCCATGACCATGTACTTGACTGTGTCCCTAAACGAGGTCGAAGCAACCGCGAAGAAAGCTGCACGCGGCGCGGGTTTCACCTGGGGCATGGCAGAAGAGGCCGCCAAGGCCACGCGCTGGCTTTGTGGAAACGGGGTCAACGGTTGCGCGGAACTCTCCCGACTGTTGTCGATCAAAGAGCGCAACATTGAGCGCACTCCAATTAAAGAGGCCGGGGTTTGGGAAGCCGCTTCTGGACCTCTCTGCCCTATAAACGTGGGCGCGTGTATGGCTGATCAAGCGCATGAAATAAGTGCGGAAGGTTGGCAAGTGAACGATGTCGCTTGCCCTGCCTTCCTGATGCCTTTTGTGGCCGACATTGCCGCAAAGACAGGACAAACTGTCGGTCTGGTGGGGCAAGAATTCACTTTGGTGACCGACGGTAATCACCAGCACCTCACCGGAAAGGTGCCTGCTCATGGTGTCTCGATGGTCATCCGACCAACCCAAAAGACGGTACTCCCCAGTGGCGGCTTCACCCGCGTCACGTCCACAGAAGCAGATTGGGCCGTGCTGCAAACACTGGCGTATCGCACCTATGCACCAGCAACCGAAGCGTCTCGTATGACGGGCGCGGGCGCGGGAATTACTGACAACGACTAGACGAGGACACCAACATGGAAACCAGAACGCTAAGCCTTGCTGAAATCGAAGATTTAAGCCTGCGTGCATTGGTGGCCGCTGGCACCTCAGTTGAAAATGCCCGCCCCCTTGCGGTGGCCACCGCGGCAACCGAGGCTGACGGGATATCCAGTCATGGTCTGGCCTATATTCCAATATACTGCGAGCACGTGATTTGCGGCAAAGTAGACGGCCAGGCAACACCGAAGCGTGAAACCACGGCTCCCTCTGTCATCACCGTCGATGCCGCAACAGGATTTGCCCACCCGGCAATCGACTTAGGTTTTGATGCCTTGGTCCCACTTGCCCGGACACAGGGAATAGCGGCACTGGCAGTAAACAATAGCTATAATTGTGGTGTTCTTGGGTATCACACACAGCAACTGGCCAAAGCGGGCCTGGTGGGACTTGGATTCACCAATGCGCCAGCCTCAATTGCACCCTCAGGTGGGTTCAAGCCAGTGGTTGGAACAAATCCATTTTCAATTGCTGTACCCGGTGCCGGCGGAGATCCCGCGCTGTTAATCGATCAAAGCGCCAGCACAATTGCCAAAAGCGAGGTCATGAAGCGCGCCCGGGAAGGCAAACCCATCCCAGTGGGTTGGGCGCTTGATAGTGAGGGGCAACCGACAACGGATCCTGCCGTTGGCCTAAAGGGCTCCATGGCCCCGTCCGGTGGCTACAAAGGCGTCGGAACGGCTTTGCTTGTTGAGCTTATGGCTGCAGCCCTTACCGGGGCCACGTTAGGTATCGATGCCTCGCCTTTCTCGGGCACCGCAGGCGGGCCACCTCGCACCGGGCAATTCTTCATCGCAATAGATCCGATAGCGACATCAGGTGGCGGGTTCGCAGCCTTGGTTGCGCGGCTCACAGACACAATTCACGCGCAAGACGGCGCGAGACTTCCCGGCGATGGCCGCAACAAGCACCGCATACAAGCCCGCATAGACGGGGTGGCGGTGAATGTGGCGACGCTGGAAAAAATTGAAACCATTATCGGCTGATCTGGCGCGGGAGGGCGCAGAAAGGGTCGACGGATTTTGACATTCAGGGAGGAAACGCATGTCAATTAAACCACCGTTTACAGAGGTCGAGGTCAACAGAGCCGCGTCCGGATTTTATGAAGGACACAGCGTCGAAATTGCGCTTTTGTCCAAAGCAATCTTGGTTGGATTGGTGCTTTGGGCACTTGTCTGGCCAGCAAACGCAAATGGGGTATTGGGCAGTCTGAACTGGCAGCTGTTGGAAAGCTTCAACACGTTCTACATCATTATTGTTGGTTTCTTTGCATTCTTCTTGTTTGTGCTCGCAGCACTCCCCCAAACCGGAAAGCGCATAATGGGGCGCCCGGGAGAAGGCACGGAGTTCTCAAATTTCTCTTGGTTTTCCATGATGTTCGGCGCCGGTCTCGGCGTGGGATTGATGGTGTTTGCAACAGCAGAGCCACTTGGCTTGTGGGGCTCAAACCCAGTGGTTGTCGCGGGTGATGTGGCGGGCAATACAGAAGATGCGCTGAAATCTGCATATCGCTATACCTTTGCGCATTACGGCTTCCACGCTTGGGCAATCTATGTGGTGACAGGGCTGTCTCTTGCTTACTATGCCTACACCCGTGGAATGCCGCTGACGATCCGGTCCGCACTCACCCCCCTGTTTGGCCCGCTTATGAATGGCCCGCTGGGCCATCTTGTGGATGTTTTGGGTGTGGTTGCCACCATTCTTGGCGTCTCTGTTACAATTGGCTTCGGCGTGTCTCAATTCATTGACGGCATGTATGCAATCACCGGCATGAGCTGGATGATGGATATGAGCGGCGAAGCACCAGCTCCGGGTACCGTTGGATTGATCGCCGGTTTGTTGGTGATTATGGGCTTGTCCATTGTGTCGGCCGTTTCTGGCGTGGGCAAAGGTGTGAAATACCTTTCCAACCTGAACTTGGTTCTGTCGCTTATCCTGCTGTTTGTCTTTGTTGTTTTCGGCTCATTCCTGTTTGCCATGACCACCTACGCAACGGCGCTTGTCGACTATCTGTTGAACTTTGTGTCGCTGAGCTTTGGCGCATACGGACCGCAAGCCGCCGGAGATTTTGCCGCTGCTTTGCCAAGTGAGGCTGCACCATTTGCAGATGCTCTTCAAGGTGGTGCCACCAACGCATGGGGATCCTTTGACAGCTTCAAGTCTGGTCTTGAGGGCGATGCTGCCGCATTATCAGATTCTGTACTTCAGTCAGCTTATGCAGCTGGTGAACCTGGCCGCCAATTTGGCTGGCAAGCCGGTTGGACCACGTTCTATTGGGCGTGGTGGATTGCCTTCTCTCCATTTGTTGGTCTTTTCTTGGCCCGCATCTCTCGCGGTCGCACCGTGCGGGAATTCATCGTGGGCTGCATGTTTGCGCCAGCGCTTGTTTGTTTTGCTTGGATGACAATTCTGGGTGGAACCGCCATTGATCTTGAACTCACAGGTGGCGCGGAAGGAGCCATCATCGGAGCGTCAAATACTGCAAAGCTGTTTGTCACACTGGGCGAAATGCTGTCTGGCGGTCTTCTCAGCGCCATCACTGTTATGTGCGTCGTGCTGATTATGACCTTCTTGGTGACCTCCGCGGATTCTGGCATTCTGGTGATGAACACCATCATGTCTGGTGGTGATCAAGAAGTTGGCAACAAACACAAAGTGGTCTGGGGTGTCATACTCACTGCGGTCATTGGCACATTGCTGATTGCGGGAAAAACCAATGGTGGCGCTGATCCAATGGAAGCTCTCAAGAGCGCCATGATCATCGGTGCCCTTCCTTTCACCATTGTCATGGGGTTGATGTGCATCTCCCTTGCCAAAGCGCTGTTCCGTGATGGTCAGAGAGACAAGCTCAACGAAACCGTGGTTGCTCCCGGCGAGTAAACCAACACGCCAAGCGGGGGTTTTGGCTCCGCTTGGCGACAGCTACGCCAAGCCCCCGTAAAGTATTGAAGGCACACCGGCTGCTGTGCCCTTTTCACGGGTAACGTCGCGCACATCTTAAGGCTCTGTGTCGTCACTTGAAACGCGGCAGCACTTAATGCGCTCTCAACCCCAGGAATTAGGGGCGATTGATCCCGACATTTCTCTGTGCCGCCATGTCGCCGATCATTCGGAAGGTCTGCGACATGACCGACGATTACTTGAATGGCCAACTGGAACTGCTGGGTGCGCGCTCAGATAAGGATGAATTCAAGCTTCCAGAGCGACTTCTGGATATTCTCTTCATCCGAATATTGTTTGCGTGTGGCCCGCTTGAAGCCCTTGACGATCTTCTCGCCGGGGCTCTTCGTTGTATTTCTCATCGTCCACTCCTCGGTGGTTACGATGAGCCTTAAACTCTCTCTTATCAAATACCGCTGTTTGGACCCATAGGCGCTGACGTCAGACACCGTCCGGAAAGTCTTCAACGCGTGATTGGCGGCGGAAGGTGTTGCTGCCAATGAGCGTTACCGCTCCGCGACCATTGCTTTTGTGATTTCGTCAAGTGGGAGGCGTAACCAGTCTTTCAGGTGCAGCTCGAATTGCTGCCGGACGCCGAGCTTATGTGTTTCTGAACGCAACTTCGGGCGCACGAGGTAGGCATCCATCGCCACCTTAGGGTTGGCGCTCCAATTTAGATTTTCTTGCCAGCCCCCCTGCCCCATTCCAGAGCAGCCTGGCGAGCGACGTCCGCCGAGATCACCGGGAACCGCCCGATGACGACCCGCGCGTCTGCCGGCCAACGTTCTTCTGATAATACCAAGTCTTTGAATTCTTCCCCGCGAAGAGAACGGAACCTCTGACCTCACTGTCGCAATGTTTGCCGGTACCCGCTTTTATCTGTGGAACCTTACGGGCGAAGGTCTCTGTGAGTTTTGGAATTTTGTCGGCTTTTTGTCGGAACCGAACCGATACACAGTGATACCGTGTGGCGCATGATGCCATTCATTATTAAATGAAATGAAGGATTTAGAAACTCCATGCAACCCCGAGAAAGTCACGTCACTTTCTCGGAGGACTGAGGTCTTTCCATTACACTGCGCCCGCTCAAGGTCTGGTTGATGGATTTCAGCCTCTTAGAGAGGTCAAGAGGGTTCGCGCATTGAGCGTAAATTTCCCTCTCCTCACACCGCGCATCCGCAGGCGGCCCTTCTATTCTTGGGCCTCATGGATTGGGTTCTCGCCGGTATAGGTCCAGCGGTACTGCGGCGGAGTTGGGCCCTTGTTGCGCTCCGCCTGCCCCATCTGCTCCCATGCGTGGGCAATCACACCCACAGAGCGTGACAAACAAAACAGCCCACGCGCCAGAGGGCCTTCAAATCCAAGCTCGGCGTAGACCAAAGCGGTGGCCCCATCAATGTTCATCGGTACAGGTTGGCCTTTGCGGGTGTTGAGTTCTTTCTGCGTCGCACGGCCAATGGCGACAAAGCGACCTGAGACAACGCCGGATTTGGCGGCCTCCTCGATCAAGCTCAACAAACGCGGTGCGCGCGGGTCTTCAGGTTTGTGAAAGCGATGTCCAAAACCGGGGATGAATTTACCGCGCTCAGCTTGCCAGCGGTCAATCATCGCTGCGGTGGCCGCTTGCACATCCGCGCCTTGTTGCACAGCGAGATCAATCCAAGTGTAGAGTTCCACCGCCTGTTCGCCTGCGCCACCATGCACGTCATCGAGGAGATTTACCGCAGACGCCATGGCCCCGTTGAGACCCAATCCACAGGTCACCGCCATACGGGCGGCGGCAATTGAGGGTGCTTGTGGGCCATGGTCCACGGCCGCGACAAGCGCGCATTCCAACAAGCGGGCTTGGTCCGGCGTGGGCAAGTCACCCCGTGTCATCAGCCAGATCATCTGGGGAAAGGTGACATTCCCGATCAACTCTTCGATTGGGTGCCCACGAAAGCGGATTTGACCTGGGGCCATGTCGATGATCGAAGTCGACCACCAGTCAGAAACATCGGAATTGGATCGGGTCATATCGCACCACCTTTCTGAAGCTCTGCAATTCTAGATTCTGAGAGACCAAGGTTGCTGTAAATGCTGGCATTATCCACGCCCAGCTCCGGTGGAGGACTGTCCACTGTCAACGGCGCACCGTCCATTTTGATGCCGGTTGTCACCACCTCAATGTCACGGCCAACGCCCGGTACATCTGGGAACCTATGCAAGAACCCTCGGTCGGTGATTTGTGGCATGTCCAGCACTTCCGGCACTGTCAGCACCGCGCCCGCTGGCACACCAATTGTGTTGAGTTCTTTGGCCCAGTCCCGCGCCGGGCGCGTTTTGAGCACTGCTTCCAACTCAGCTTTCAGGGCCAATCGGTTTACCTTGCGGCTCTCGCGGGACGCAAATTCAGGACGGTCACGCAAGGCGGCGAGTCCAAGGTGATCCGTTAGAAGCCGCCACTGTTCGTCTTTATTGGCGGCAATGTTGATCAAGCCGTCGCTTGCCTCAAACGCCCCGGACGGCGCGGAGGTCGGATTTTCATTGCCATTGGCCTGTGGCGGGACACCTGCAATCAACAAATTGGACACAGCCCACCCCATGGTTGCCAAGACCGATTCCAGCATGGAGACATCCAGAAATGTGCCGCGTGGTGTGGCGTTCAGCGCAGCAGAAATGGCAAACGCTGCGGTGATGCCGCCCACGGTGTCAGCAATTGGGTACCCCACCCGCAAAGGCGCACTGTCTGTATCACCGGTCACCGACATCACACCTGAGGTGCCCTGAATGATCTGATCGTATGCGGGCCTTTGTTTCCATGGGCCGTCTTGGCCGAAGCCGGAAATGGCGCAGTAAATCAGATCCGGTTTGATCGCTTTGAGGTGGTTATAGCCCACGCCCAACCGGTCCATTACACCGGGGCGGAAGTTCTCAACCACCACGTCAGCGGTGGCGACAAGCTTCACAAACAGCGCTTTCCCATCAGGGTTTTTCAGGTTCACCGTGACCGATTTCTTACCCGCATTCTGGGCAAGAAAGGACACGCCCATGTTGTTTTGGCTCAATTCGGGATCCGCCCCCAACTGCCGTGCAAGATCACCGCGCCCCACCGCTTCAACCTTGATCACCTCAGCGCCCATGTGGGCCAGTTGATGACAGGCAAAGGGGCCTGCAAGCACATTGGTGAGGTCCAATACGCGAATGTCCGTGAGTGGTTTCATAGGGTGTCCTTTCACCTGTGCAGCTAGACGGACGCCCTAATCAGTGCAACAAGTGGTCAAAGTTGTTGCGTAGAGTGGAACAGATGGCAGAAACCCGCGTGGAATCCGTTGAGAAAGCCCTGTCGATTTTGGAAGCGTTTTCGGGTGAGCAGCGTTCGCTGACACTGACGGAAATCGCTAAGGAAACCGGGCTCTATAAAAGCAATGTGTCGCGGCTAGCGTCGTCATTGGAGCGCTATGGCTATCTCAAACGCGATGCGGACCGGCGGTTTCGGCTGGGGCCAGCCTTGTGGCGGTTGGGCACGTTGTATCGGCGCAATTTTGAGATGGGCGATGCCATACGCCCTGTATTGCGGCAGTTGGTGGCAGACACCGGCGAGACTGCCTCTTTCTACGTGCTCGATCAGGATGAGCGGCTGTGTTTGTACCGGGAGAATTCACCAGAGCCGGTGCGCCACCATCTGGACGAAGGCGCGCGTTTGACCCTGCGCGCGGGCGCAGCGGGACATGTGTTGGCGGCGTTCAGTCTGCTAGATGCCGGAGCTAAAGCGCAGTTGGCGGCGGACGGCAGCTGTACCTCAGCCGGGGAACGCAATCCGCATATTGCCTCAGCCGCCGCGCCAATTGTGGATGCCGCAGGGCAGTTTCATGGGGCATTGGCCGTATCCGGCCCATTGGAGCGGCTGAGTGGCGACGCGCTGGAAATGGCACGCCTGCGGGTATTGCTTGCCGCCCGTGAGTTGAGCCGCGACATTCTCTAGACCGTCACAAAAACAGCACGTCGATGGCTGTAAGGACAAGAAACACCGGGATGGAGAGCACAGTGGCCAAAAGCACGGCGGCGGTTTTTGTCCATTTCACGGTGGGCACGGAATGGCCCATTACAAGGGATTGTTCAGACTTTCTCATGACTTCATTAACCATGAATTAGGTTTCAGATGCGTTAATGGCCCTCATGTTGGATGTCTCCCTTCCCCTCCCCGCGCGCCCGTTGCAACAGAGCCATGAATACCGTCAAGCATTGAGCATGACGGAGGCCCAAACCAAAACGCTGAGCGACGGCACCTTGGTGCTGCGCCGCAAGATTGGCGGCGTGAACGTCGCTATGTTGCCGCGCGCAACCCTCAAGAAAGCCACCCTGCCCGGCCTGATCCGGGAGGCAGGTTTGCGGCGCGAAGTTTTGGTGCTCAATCCGGATCATCCGGCACCCTGGCTAGGCAATCTTGGCGCCGTGCCCGTGATGACACCTACCCATGTGGCGGAGCTCACCCTGACCGGCGATCTGCGCGGGCAAATGCATCAGAAATGGCGCAACCGGTTGGTGTTTGCAGAAAGCCAAGGCCTGCGCCTGACCCGCCAAAACTTACCCATCAAACCTGACAACTGGATTTTGCAGCAAGATGCGCAACAACAATCCGCGCGCGGCTATACAACCTGGTCCGAGGCGCTGACGCTGGCCTATAGCAAAGCCAATCGCGGCAGCGCAAAACTGTTCACCGCGTTTGACGGCAAGACACCCGTCGCGGCAATGCTGTTCCTCTGTCATGGCGACAGCGCAACTTACCACATCAGTCACACCACTGAGGCGGGACGTGCAGCCAGCGCGCACAACCTGCTTTTATGGGAAGCTATGACCTGGCTGGCGGGCAAAGGCGTGACCACGCTGGAACTGGGTCAGGTGGACACCGAAAAAGCCGCCGGATTGGCGCGGTTCAAGCTGGGCACGGGGGCCACCCTGCGCCCCTTGGGCGGCAGTTGGTTGTGGTGGCCACCCTTGGGCAAGTTGTTGTCACCCCTAAGGTTTCTGGACCGCAAGGCTATGTCAGCGGCCTAATCCTTGCAGATGTGCGCCGTCGCTTCGATCTCCAGCAGCGCTTCGTCTTCGACCAGATCAGCCACCACCACCAAGGACATCGCGGGGAAATGCCGCCCCAACACAGAGCGGTAAGCCTGCCCGATCTCGCGTTGATGCGCCAGATACTCAGACTTGCTTTTCACAAACCAGGTCAGCCGCGCAATGTCGCTTGGCTGCCCACCGGCCGCCTCCACAATCTCACAGATGTTCTGCAATACCTGCGTCATCTGGCCGATGAAATCATGGCTCTCAAAGACCTTCTGACTGTTCCAGCCAATCTGCCCGCCGATGTGCAGCGTGCCGTCCTCGGCCAGCATGCCATTGGCGTAACCCAGCGCGGGCGCCCAGCCCTCAGGATGTATTGTTTTCAAACCCATAGTCCTCGTCTCAGGTCACGCGCGAGCGCACGTTGTACTTTTCCGCGCGCCAGTGTTCATTGGTCATGACATCCTCGATGATCTTGGCTGCCGCGACAATATCCGCGTCATCCAGATAGAGCGGTGTGAAGCCAAACCGCATGATGTTGGGCGCACGGAAATCTCCAATCACCCCACGGTCAATGATCGCCTGCATCGCAGCATAGCCATGCTCAAAGGCAAAAGACACCTGCGAGCCACGTGTGTTGGCGTCCCGTGGACTGGCCAATGTCAGCATCGGACAGCGCGCTTCTACCTCTTTGATAAACAGATCACTCAGGCGTTGCGATGCGGCGCGCAGGTCGCCCATGTCGACCCCGTCCCAGGCCTTCAGCGCTTCTTGCAGCACACCCAATTGCAGGATCGGCGGCGTGCCCACCCGCATGCGCTCGGTCGCGGAGGCCGGGCGGTAGTTCAATTCCATCGCAAATGGCACATCATGGCCCAGCCATCCAGAGAGCGCAGGCTCGATGTTGTCGACAATGTCAGGGCGCACATAGATAAACGCAGGCGCACCGGGCCCTCCGTTGAGGTATTTGTAGGTACAACCCACAGCAAACTCGGCGTTACTGCCCGCCATGTCGACCTGCAACGCACCGGCAGAGTGCGCGAGGTCCCAGATCATCACCGCGCCAACCTCATGTGCACGTTTGGTAATAGCATTCATGTCGTGCATGCGACCAGAGCGGTAATCCACTTGCGTGAGCATCACCACGGCGACCTCTTCCGTGATGGCCTCGGCCACATCTTCGGGTGCGGGTGCGCGCAGCTCATAACCCTGATCCAGCGTTTTGATCAGCCCTTCCGCCATATAGAGGTCAGACGGGAAGTTGCCATTGTCGCTTAGGATAACTTTGCGATCCGGACGCATTTTGATCGCAGCAGCCAGTGCCTGATAGACTTTGATCGACAATGTGTCGCCAGTGGCCACAGAGCCCGCAGGCGCGCCAATCAACTCGCCAATACGATCACCAACCAGCTGTGGCAAGGCCATCCAACCAGCGGTATTCCACGCTTTGATCAGCTGGCCGCCCCATTCCTCGGTGATGGTTTTCTGCGCCCGCTCAGCCGCACCTTTGGGCAAGACACCAAGCGAATTGCCATCGAGGTAGATCACGCCCTCAGGCACATCAAACAGCTCTTTTCTCGGGAGGTTCACGCCCATGCTCACAAGTCTCCGCGCAAGTGCCAAAGTTCAGGGAAAAGTTCCACGTCCAGCATCCTGCGCAGATACTGCACGCCCGACGTGCCGCCGGTCCCGCGTTTGAATCCGATCACCCGTTCCACTGTAGTAACGTGATTGAACCGCCAGCGACGGAAGTAATCCTCCAGATCGACCAGTTTCTCGGCCAACTCATAGAGCCGCCAATGGGTGTCCACATCCTCATAAACGGTTTTCCAGCGCGCCTGGATCTCTTCCACAACACTGTGTGGCTGGTTCAGTTGCGGCGCAGGCATGGCGCTGTCATCACCGTCCAGCGACACAAACAGGTAACGGATCACCTCATCATAAAAACTCGGTTGCGCCAGTTCTGCTTCCAGCGCGGCCTTGGCCTCTGGCACATGGGCGTGCGGCTTCACCATATTGGGATTGCGATTGCCCAACACATATTCGATCAACCGGTATTGATGGCTCTGAAATCCGGAAGACGGCCCCAGGGTTTCACGGAACGTCGTGTAATCCGCCGGCGTCATGGTGCGCAACACGTCCCACGCGTTGTTGAGCTGTTCAAAGATACGGCTTACACGGGCGAGCATCTTGAACATATGGCTCAAATCACCGGCTTTCAGGGCCTCGCGCGCTGCGCCCAGCTCATGCAAGGCCAGCTTCATCCAGAGTTCTGACGTCTGATGCTGGATGATAAACAACATCTCGTCATGCGCGTCACTCTGCGGATGCTGCTGGGTCAGGATGCCGTCCAGATGCAGGTAATCACCATACGACATGGCGTCTTTGAAGGACATTTTGGCACCGTCAGAGGACGGATCATAAGCTGTGTCGGTCATTGAATTTCCTTAAATCTCTGGCTGCAGCCGAAACCGTTGAATCTTGCCGGTTTCCGTCTTAGGCAACGCCTCGGTGAACACTACCGAGCGTGGGTATTTGTAAGGGGCAATGGTCGCTTTGACGTGGTCTTGCAGCACCTTAGCCGTGGTGTCATCCGCTGCGAAACCAACAGCCGTGACCACATGCGCCTGTACAATGGCACCGCGTGCTTCATCCGGCACACCAATCACGGCACATTCAGCCACCGCCTCGTGTGCCAGCAAGGCCGCCTCCACCTCCGGGCCGGCAATATTGTAGCCAGAAGAGATGATCATGTCGTCGTTGCGGGCAGCAAAGTGGAAGTAGCCGTCTTCGTCCTGCCAAAAGGCATCGCCGGAGATGTTCCAGCCATCCACGACATACTCGTCCTGGCGTTCACCGCGCAGATAACGACAGCCGGTTGGACCACGCACCGCCAACCGTCCAACCTCGCCGCGCGGCAGGCTGTTGCCATCCAGCCCCACAACTTTGGCTTCATAGCCAGTTACAGGCTTGCCGGTACAGGCAGGACGGTGATCGTCAAAGCGGTTGGAAATGAAGATGTGCAGCAGCTCGGTTGCGCCAATGCCATCGAGCATCGGCTTGCCGGTTTTGGTCCGCCATTCCTCATAGACAGGTGCAGGCAATGTCTCCCCGGCACTGACCGCCGCGCGAAGAGAGGACAGGTCTGCGCCCTCGTCCATCGCGGCCAGCATCGCACGGTAGGCCGTTGGCGCGGTGAAGCAGACCGTGGCTTTATATTTTTCGATGATCTCAATCATATTGGGCGGCGTCGCCTGCTCCAGAAGCGTTGCAGCCGCACCAAACCGCAGCGGAAAAATCGCCAAGCCACCAAGGCCAAAGGTAAACGCCAGCGGCGGCGAGCCTACAAAAACATCTTCCGGCTGCACATCCAGCACTTCTTTGGCATAGCCATCAGCAATGATCATCAGGTCACGATGAAAATGCATGGTGCCTTTGGGCTCACCCGTGCTGCCTGAGGTGAAGCCAATCAGCGCCACATCATCTGCTGCTGTCGGCACCGCCTCAAACGTCACGGGTTTCTCAAGCGCCAGCCGGTCCAGCTCCGCGTTATGGTTGGCGGTGCCGTCAAAGCCAATGACTTTGAGATCGTCACACGCCTCGGCACATGCCTCCATTTCTTCCATCAGCCGCGTGTCACAAATCGCATGACTGATCTGTGCCGTGTCGACATATTTGGTTAGCTCCACCGCGCGCAGCATCGGCATGGTGTTCACCACCACCGCGCCTGCCTTGGTCGCTGCCAACCAACACGCCACCATGGCAGGGTTGTTGGAAGAGCGAATGATCACGCGATTTCCCGGTTTTACCCCTAAATCTTCAACCAACACATGCGCCAGCCGATTGGTCCAGTCGGTCAGCTCCTTGTAGGTACGCCGCCGGCCATTCCCAATCAACGCGGTGTTGTCGCCAAAGCCTTTGGCCACCATGCCGTCGGTTAATTCCCAACCGGCGTTCATCTGCTCGGGATACTCAAACCCGGCCAACAACAGGTCCGGCCACATCTCCTTTGGGGGGAGATTGTCCCGCGTGAAGCTGTCCTCATGTGCGCTTGCGCCCATCATTTTCTCGCTCCTTCTGCTGCTGCATTGGCCAACGTCTGGCGCGCAATCACCACGCGCTGCACGTCGCTTGCGCCCTCATAAATACGCAAAGCCCGGATCTCACGATAAAGCCTCTCCACCACCTCGCCGGATCTGACCCCGTCACCGCCAAACAGCTGTACAGCTTTGTCGATCACCTGTTGCGCATGGTCGGTTGCGAAGAGTTTGGCCATGGCCGCTTCACGTGTCACCCGCGGTGCACCGGAATCCTTGGCCCAGGCTGCGCGGTAAACCAGCAGCGCCGCCGCATCCACATCCAGCGCCATATCCGCAATATGCCCCTGCACCATCTGCAATTCAAACAGCGGTGCCCCCTGAACCTCGCGCGCTTGCACGCGTGTCACGGCCTCATCCAACGCCCGCCGGGCAAAGCCAAGCGCCGCCGCCGCAACCGTGGAGCGAAACACGTCCAGCACTGACATGGCGATGGCAAAGCCGCGGCCTGCCTCACCAATCAAAGCATCCGCTGGAATGCGGCAATTCTCAAACCGCAGGGTTGCCAATGGGTGCGGCGCAATGGTCTCCAACCGCTCAACCACAGACAGCCCCGGCGTGTCCGCAGGCACCACAAAGGCGCTCAGCCCTTTGGCCCCCGGCGCCTCACCAGTTCGGGCAAAGACGGCATAGACGTCCGCAATTCCGCCATTGGAAATCCAGGTCTTCTCACCATTGAGCACAAACTCATTGCCATCTTGAACTGCGGTCATAGTGGAATTGGCCACGTCAGAGCCAGATTGCGGCTCGGTCAGCGCAAACGCGGCAATCGCTTTGCCCGCCCGTGTCAGTGGCAGCCACTTGGCCTTCTGTGCCGCCGAGCCAAACAATGAAATCGCTCCAGTGCCCAGCCCCTGCATGGCAAATGCAAAATCCGCCAAACCGTCATGCCGCGCCAATATCTCCCGGCTTAAACACAGCGTCCGCACATCCAGCGCGCCGTCCTCCGCCGCCGTGGCCTGCAAGACCCCAGCCTCCCCCAACCGCGCGACCAGATCACGACAGCTGTCATCCACATCCGCATGGTTGACCGAGGCCAAAGCCTGCTCTGCCCAGGCTTCCAGCTCCGCAGCACACGTACGATGCGCCTCCTCAAAGAAAGGCCAGTCCAAAAAAGTTTGATCCGCCATGTGAAAGCCTCCCCTGCTTTCTCATTCCCCAAATATCCCGGGGGTGTGGGGGCTGGCCCCCAACTTAACCTGCGTGTGGGGGCTACCCCCCAAAAAACTGTCAGTCGCCTTCAAACACCGGGCGCTCTTTGGCAACAAAGGCATGATAGGCCCGATGGAAATCCTGCCCCTGCATACAAATCGCCTGTGCCTGTGCCTCAGCCTCAATTGCCTGCTCAATCGACATCGCCCATTCCTGCGCCAGCATGGTTTTGGTCATCATATTGGCAAAGCCTGGACCGTCCGCGATGCGTCGCGCCAAAGCTTGGGCTTCTGTCATCAGCGCATCTGCCGCAACCACACGGTTGAAATAGCCCCAATTGTGACCTTCCTCTGCGGTCATGGCGCGACCGAGATACAGCAACTCCGCCGCACGGCCCTGCCCAATAATGCGCGGCAGGATCGCGCAGGCGCCCATGTCGCAACCCGCCAACCCCACGCGGTTGAATAGAAACGCCGTTTTTGCTTCCGGTGTGGCAATGCGCAGATCAGACGCCATGGAAATGATCGCCCCCGCGCCGGCACAGATACCATCCACCGCCGCAATAATCGGCTTGCCGCAGTTGACCATGGCTTTCACCAAATCCCCGGTCATACGCGTAAACGCCAACAACTCTTTCATGTTCATCTTGGTCAGCGGGCCAATGATGTCATGCACATCACCACCGGAACTGAAATTGCCGCCGTTGGGCGCAAACACCACCGCCTTGACCTCGTCATCATAGCTCAGATCGCGAAACCAATCACGCAGCTCGGCGTAGCTGTCAAATGTCAGCGGGTTTTTCCGCTCCGGCCGGTTGAGCTGCACCGTCGCGATGCCATCCACAACACTGCACAAAAAGTGCTCCACATCCGTGCGCATCGCTCAGATCTCCCTGTCTTCCAATGTCTCGATCAGCCGTTCCAGACGGGTGGCCATGCCCTCCACATCATCCGCACCAAGCCCGCCCAGCATCTCATCCAACCAGCTTTCGTGCGTCGCTGCGTGCAGTGCAAAGGCGGCGATGCCCTTGTCCGTCAACTTCACTAGCGCAGCACGCCGATCCCCTGGCACCGCCACACGTTGCGCCAACCCTTCGTCTGAGAGCTTGTCAACAATACCGGTGACGTTCCCGTTAGAAACGCGCAATAACTCACTGATTTGGCTCATTTTTTGACCTTCAGAAAAACGCGCCAACACGCTCATCACATCAAACCGCGGCAGGGTGCTGTCAAATTCCCGGCGCAGGCGGCGTCGAATTTCATCTTCGATCATGCCGGAGGCTTTCAAAAGCTTCAGCCAAAGCCGCAGCCGCTCTTTGCTCAGGTCGCTTGTCTCGCTCATACCTCCCCTCCCGACAGGGTCATCGCGTGGCCGTTCACCGAGCGCGCCACGTCTTCACACAGCCACAACGCGGCGCCAGCCACTTCGTCCACCTCAATAAACCGCCCCTGCGGATTGCCCCGCGTGAGGCTGGCCCGGGCCTTCGCCTCGTCCATGCCGGTCTTCTCCGCGATATTGGTAATCGAGCGGTCCAGCATCGGCGTGTCGACAAACCCCGGACAGATTGCATTGGCGGTGATGCCGCTGTTGCCCAATTCCATGGCCACGGAACGGGTCAGCCCGACCACCCCATGTTTGGCTGCGCAATAGCCGCTGACATAGGGGTAGCCTTTGAGGCCTGCCGTCGACGCCACAGCAATCAACCGTCCCCACCCAGCGTGTTGCATATCCGGCAACGCCGCCTGCCAGACGTTCACCACGCCAGCGAGGTTCACATTCAGCATGGCGTTCAAATGATCCGGCGTCATTTTGGCAAAAGGCACGCTTTCCGCCGCACCTGCATTGGCGACGACAATTTCAATCGGGCCATCCAACGCCCGCGCTTCACCAAAGGTCGCCCGCACAGCTTCTGCGTCGGTCACATCACAGCATTTCCAGCCAATGAACTTGTGCTTGCCCGCCACTTCCCGAAGCGGTGCCTCGCGTCTGCCCACCACGGTGACCTTTGCACCGGCGTGCGCCATGGCCTCGGCAATCGCGGCCCCAACGCCGGTGCCGCCGCCGGTCACCACCACATGTTTGCCTGCGATACTCATACCCGGATCATCTCCGCTTCACGATCCGCCAACCGCCAAGCCTGATCCCGTCCGGCCTCATAAGGCTTGGGCCAGATCGCATGGCGGTCACCAATCCGCGCCGCCTCGTGATGGGTCCAATACGGGTCGGCCAGATGCGGACGACCGACAGCCACCAGATCAGCCCGTCCTGCAATCAGGATCGAATTGGCGTGATCGGCCTCGTAGATATTGCCCACCGCCATGGTGGGCATGCCCGCCTCGTTGCGAATGCGGTCGCTAAACGGCGTCTGGAACATGCGGCCATAGACTGGCTTGGCCTCAATGCTGGTCTGCCCCGCGCTCACGTCGATGATGTCTGCACCAGCGGCCCGGAAGGCTTTGGCAATTTCCACAGCCTCCTGCGGGGTCACGCCATCGTCCCCCACCCAGTCATTGGCTGAAATCCGCACCGACATAGGCTTGTGCGCGGGCCACACCGTCCGCATGGCCTCAAACACTTCCAGCGGATAGCGCAGGCGATTTTCCAAACTGCCACCGTAGGCATCGTCGCGCTGATTGCTGACCGGTGAGATGAAGCTTGAGATCAGATAGCCATGCGCGGCGTGCAGCTCGATCATGTCAAAGCCCGCCCGCTCCGCCATTTCTGCTGCCGCCACAAACTGCGCTTTGATTGTGTCCAAATCGTCGCGCGACGCAGCGCGAGGCACGGCGTTGTTAGCGCTCCACGGGATCGCTGAAGCTGAGACCAGCTCCCAATTGGCGCCTTTCAACGGCGCATCCATGGTCTCCCAGCCAACTTGCGTGGAACCTTTGCGGCCCGAGTGCCCAATCTGACAACAGACCTTAGCTTCGGTTTCGCCATGCACAAAATCGGTCAACCGTCTCCACGCCGCCTCATGCTCGGGCGCATACAGCCCCGGACAGCCCGGCGTGATCCGCCCCTCAGCGCTCACGCAGGTCATCTCGGTAAAGACCAGCCCCGCGCCGCCCTTGGCCCTTTCGCCATAGTGGATCAGATGCCAATCGGTTGGACAGCCATCCACCGCTTTGTACTGCGCCATCGGAGAGACCACGATGCGGTTGGCAAGGTCCATGTCGCGCATCTTATAAGGCGCAAACATCGGCGCACGCACTGGCGCATCCGCAGGCGCCCCTGCCTGATCCTGAAACCATTTCTCCGCCCACTTCAGCCAATCCGCATCCCGCAACCGCAGGTTTTCATGGCTGATCCGCTGGCTGCGCGTCAGCAGCGAATAGTTGAACTGCACCGGATCGAGATCCAGATAGCGTTCCACCTCCTCAAACCACTCCAGAGAGTTGCGCGCCGCCGATTGCAGGCGCAAAACGTCCAACCGCCGCTCGTCCTGATACCGCTCAAACGCACCTTCCATTGTTGGCTCTGTGTGCAGAAATTCAGCCAATGCAATCGCGCTGTCAAACGCCAGCCTTGAACCGGACCCAATCGAGAAATGCGCCGTGGCGGAGGCGTCCCCTAGCAGCACTACATTCTCATGATGCCACTTCTCACAGAGTACCCGCGGGAAATTCATAAACACCGCAGAGCCACGCAAATGCGCCGCGTTGCTCATCAGATCGTGCCCACCAAGATGGTCAGCAAACACCACGCGGCATGTCTCGACAATTTCCTCTTTGGACATATTTTCGAAACCGAAGTTGTCCCAGGTCTCCTGTCCGCACTCCACGATGAAGGTCGCGGTCTCATCGTCAAACTGATAGACATGCGCCCAGATCCAGCCGTGCTGTGTCTTCTCAAAAATGAAGGTGAAAGCATCGTCAAATTTCTGATGCGTGCCGAGCCAGACAAATTTACACGCGCGCACATCGATTTCGGGCTTGAAGTGCTCCGCGTAAGTCTCTCTGACAACACTGTTTAAGCCATCACAGCCCACCACCAGATCATACGCGGCGCGGATCGCCTCAACGTCGTCAAATTCGGTCTCAAACTTCAGTTCCACACCCAGCTCACGGGCGCGGTCTTGCAGCAAAAGCAGCATCTGCATGCGGCCAATTCCGGCAAATCCATGCCCGCCGGACACCGTGCGCACACCGTCATGCACCACCGCAATATCATCCCAATAAGCAAAGTGATCGCGGATCATCTGTGCCGATTTGGGATCATTGACCTGCAGGTTTTCCAGCGCATCATCGGACAGCACCACACCCCAGCCAAAGGTGTCACTGGCGCGATTGCGCTCGATTACAGTGACCTCATGCGACGGGTCGCGCAGCTTCATCGAAATGGCAAAGTACAGCCCAGCTGGGCCTCCCCCCAAACACGCAACACGCATATCTTCCCTCCCTGACGAAGATCGCGGAGCCGCAAGCGCCCCGTCGTTGTCATTACGCTAGGATGAGTCGCAATTTACTTCAAGCTTGAAATTTCTAACCTGCGAATTTCTCACTACCCCTCTCGACGACGCCCATTGCACAACTCTTCAACCCGTGGTTCGATCGTGATGAGATTTTTATAGGACTCACCATGACCCTTCCCCCCACAATGAACGCCATGATCCTCACGGGGCACGGCGACACGGACAAATACGAATGGCACACAGATTGGCCTATGCCGGAAGCGGCCGCGGGTGAGGTGCTGGTCAGGGTGAAAGCCTGCGGCATGAACAACACCGACGTGAACACCCGCGCGGGGTGGTATTCCAAAGCGGTGACCGGCGCGACAGAGAACGCAACCGACGAAACCCCGGATGGCAACGATCCCAGTTGGGGAGGAAAACCACTTGCCTTCCCCCGCATTCAGGGTGCGGATATTTGCGGCAAAGTGGTGGCGGTGGGCGATGGGGTGGACGCCGCCCGCATTGGTGATCGCATCATCACCGATTGCTGGCTGCGCGACCCAAGTGACCTGACGGACAAAACCAAAACCGGCTATGTAGGTTCTGAATGTGACGGTGGATTTGCGCAATATTGTGCGCTGCCGTCCCGCAATGCGTTGAAGGTCACAAGCGATCTGTCTGACGCCGAACTTGCGACCTTTTCCTGCTCCTATTCCACCGCCGAAGGCATGTTGACTCGCGCCAAGGTGACAGAGGCTGACACCGTACTGGTGCCCGGTGCCTCCGGAGGTGTGGGCGGGGCCTTGGTGCAACTCGCCAAACGCCGAGGCGCTCGGGTGATTGCCATGGCCAGCGAAGCAAAACACAACGACGTTGCCAAACTTGGAGCTGACCGCATCCTGCCCCGCGCTCCGGAAGACTTGCGCGCAACATTGGGTGGGGAGAAAATCACCGTGGTCGGTGATGTGGTGGGTGGTCCCTATTGGCCGACCCTGATCGACATACTGGAGCGCGGCGGTCGGTACACTTGCTCCGGCGCCATTGCCGGACCGATGGTGGATTTGGACCTGCGCACGTTCTATCTGCGCGACCTGACTTTCACCGGCTCCACCGTGATTGATTTGGAGGTCATGCCCAATCTGATCCGCTACATAGAGGCGGGTGAAATTCAACCGGCATTGGCCGCGAGCTTCCCATTACAGGAGCTGGTCGCCGCGCAAACAGCGTTCATTGCCAAACAGCACACCGGCAATATCGTGGTGGTGCCATAAGCCATGAGTGTTGAGAGGTACATCAATGACGCGCCCGACAACGCGCGCAGTGCACTGCGCCACTTACGCGACATCATTCGTGCCGCCGCCGAGGCCACGGATACCGCGCCGCTCACCGAAAACCTCAAATGGGGACAGCCAAGTTTTGCCCCCCAAAAACGCATGGGCACGCCGATCCGGCTAAGCTGGTCACAAAAATCTCCGGAACGTGTGGAGATGTTGGTGCATTGCCAGACGTCACTGGTGGAGGCCTGGCGACACAAGTTTGGCGATCTGTTTGACTACGACGGGACGCGCGCCGTGCACATAGACCTCGCGGCGCATTTGCCTGAAGAGGCGCTGCATATCATGGCAGTGATGGCCTTAACCTATCACAAAACCAAAGGCTGAATTACTGCGTGGCCTCTTGCAATTGCGCAGCCGGCTCCGAGGTCAGGGCAGTCAGAACATCTGCCACCACCATGGCGGCTATCACCTCAGGACGTTTGTCTTTGCTACCACCTGCGCCAATTGGGCAATGCAACGCCGCTGCGCTCAAACCATCACATTCGCAGTGGGCAAAACGTTCAAACTTCACCCGCTTTGTAGCGGACCCAATCATGCCCACCCAACGCGCGTCAGTGCGGGCCAGCGCTTCAGATGTGAGCAGAAAATCCAACGCATGATCGTGAGTCAGCACAATGAAGGCACTGCCCGCCGGCGCGCCGCGCACGTCAGCTTCGGGCAGAGCGGTCAGGCGTTTTTCCACATTGGCCTGTGACAGGCCCAACTCCTCAGAGCGGCTGTCCACCAGCAGACAGCGCACCGGCAAATGTTGGAACAAGTCCGCCAGTGCCCGGCCAACATGACCCGCGCCAAACACATATACATGGGGAAGAGCGGCCTCTTGCGCTTCCACGTCAGCAACCAGTTTTGCACGGGCCACCCTGTCCATTTCGGAAAGCGTGATTTCCACACGACCACCACAGCACTGACCAATCTCCGGCCCCAGCGGCACATCCATGAAGCCTGATGTTTGACCTAATTTCAGCAGCTTACGCGCCTCATCTAATGCCATGTATTCAAGCTGTCCGCCGCCAATGGTGCCAACCATTGCCGACGCAGACGCAACCATCACAGCGCCTTCTTCACGTGGAGAGCTGCCGCGCACGCGGGTGATTTCCACCCGCATGGCCCGCTCTTCGCGCTCCAGAAACCCTATGAGGTCCGCGGCTTTCATCCGCGCAGGCGCTCTATCGCCATCAGCACACATTCCGGTGTGGCTGGCGCGTCCAGACGCGGACATTCGGCGTAATCCGCTACCGAGGCCACAGCCATGCCAAGTGCCTCAAAAACACAGATTGGCAGCATAAACGGCGGCTCGCCCACCGCCTTGGAGCGTTTGATAGTCAATTCTCGGTTTTCCGACCAATCGGCCAGATTGACGTTGAATTCACGCGGCACATCCCCCGCCAGCGGGATTTTGTAGGTGCTGGGCGCATGGGTGCGCAGCTGGCCTTTGTCGTCCCATTTGAGCTCTTCGGTGGTCAGCCAACCCATGCCCTGAACAAACGCCCCTTCAACCTGACCTTTGTCCAAAACAGGGTTTAGCGACTTGCCGACATCATGCAGCACATCCGCCCGATCCACGGCGTATTCACCGGTCAGCGTGTCCACGGAGACTTCGGCCACCGCGGCCCCATAAGCGTAATAATAGAACGGGCGGCCCCGGCCTTTTTCGCGGTCCCAGTGGATTTTCGGCGTCTTGTAGAACCCAGCGGCCCACAGCTGAACGCGCGACATATAGGCTTGTTTGATAAACTCCCCAAAGGTGAAGGTCTGATCGCCCACATGCACCTGGTTTGGGCCAAACTCAACCAACAGCGCTTCCACATCAAAGTGGTCACAGGCCCAACGCACCAAGCGCTCTTTGATCTGCTCACAGGCATTCAGCGCCGCCATCCCGTTAAGATCGGTGCCGGAACTCGCCGCTGTGGCGGAGGTGTTGGGCACTTTTTCAGTGGTGGTCTTGGTGATCTTGATGGTGTCAAAATCCACCTGAAACGCTTCGGCCACAACCTGAGCAATTTTGGTGTTGAGCCCCTGCCCCATCTCGGTGCCGCCATGGTTCAACATGATGGAGCCGTCATTGTAGATGTGCACCAGTGCGCCCGCCTGATTGTACCAGGTGGCGGTGAAGCTGATCCCGAATTTCACTGGCGTGAGCGAGAGACCTTTGCGGATGATGCCGCCTTTGGCGTTGTGCTCCAGCACAGCCTTGCGACGTGCCTGATAGTCGGAGGTTTGCTCCAGTTCTTCCACAAGACGCGGCATGACATTGTCTTCGACGGTCTGGTGGTACGGCGTCACATTGCGATCAGTATCGCCGTAGAAGTTCGCCTTACGCACCTCAAGCGGGTCTTTGCCAAGCTTATAGGCAATCTCTTCCATCATGCGCTCGGCCGCGACCACACCCTGCGGGCCACCAAAGCCCCGGAAAGCGGTGTTGGACACCGTGTTGGTTTTCATCGGGCGGCTTTGTAGTTTTACATGCGGGTAGAAATAGGCGTTGTCCGCATGGAACAGCGCCCGGTCGGTCACCGGACCCGACAAGTCCGACGTCCAGCCACAGCGGGCAGCAAACGTGTTGTCCACCGCCTGGATTTGGCCGTCATCATCAAACGCCACATCGTAGTCGACCACAAAGTCATGCCGCTTGCCGGTGGTTTCCATGTCCTGGTCGCGGTCCGGGCGGATTTTCACCGCGCGCTGCCATTTCTTTGCAGCCATGGCCGCCACGGCGCAGAACTGGTTCATCTGGCTCTCTTTGCCACCAAACCCGCCGCCCATGCGGCGCACATTCACCACCACGGCGTTGGACGGCACACCCAACACATGCGCCACCATATGCTGCGCCTCGCTTGGGTGCTGGGTGGAGGAATGCACAATCACATCGTCGTCTTCGCCGGGCATGGCAAAGGCGATGTGACCTTCCAGATACATGTGATCCTGACCACCAATGCGCATCTGGCCTTGGATACGATGGGCTGCAGCGGCCTGCCCTTCGGCCACATCGCCACGTTTCAACGTCATGGGCGGAGTCACATGCGGATAGCCTTTGGCCACGGCCTCATCCGCCTCGATCACATGCTCAAGCTGAGTGTAGTCGATCTTGGCCAGTTCCACGGCCCGACGGGCAATGTCCCGGCTTTCGGCAACCACCGCAAAAAGCACCTGCCCCCAGAACTCGACTTTCTCGGTGGCAAACAGCGGCTCGTCATGACGGCCTGTGGGGCTCACGTCATTCACGCCGGGCACGTCCTCAGCGGTCAGCACACCCACCACGCCAGGCGCCGCGCGCACGGCGGAGAGGTCCATGGAATTGATCGTCGCGTGAGCCACCTTGGCGGTGCCAAAGTAGGCATGCAGTGTACCAATTGGCTCGGCAATGTCGTCGCAGTAGTCGGCCGCGCCGGAGACATGTTTGATCGCGCTGTCGTGGATCAGATCGGTGTGGGCAGCGCCGCGAATGGAGACGGTTTGTTTCATTCTATTTCTCCTTACGCGCTGGCCAGGCGGGCGGTGTCGCCATTGGTTTCATGCCAGAAACGGCGGAACAGGTTTTGCGCGACTTTCATGCGGTAATCCGAGCTGGCACGCATGTCTGTCAGCGGCTGGAAATCTTCAGGCAACTTGTCTGCAGCGGCTGCCAAAGTGGCTTCGCTCCACGGCTGCCCGACCAGTGCGGCCTCAGCGGCGGCGGCACGTTTCGGCGTGGCGGCCATGCCCCCAAAGGCCAGCACGGCTGCGGTGATCATACCATTTTCGACCTGTACCGTCATGCCCACCGCCAAGGAGGAGATGTCCTCATCCCGCCGTTTGGAAATTTTGTACGCCGCATGATAGCCTGTGGAGACACGCGGAATGGTGATGCTTTCGACAAACTCGCCGGCGGCACGATCCTGTTTGCCGTAAGCGATAAAGAACTCTTCCAGCGGCAATACGCGACGGGTGTCCCCTTTGCGCAGCGTGATGCAGGCCCCAAGTGCAATCAACACCGGTGGCGTGTCGCCAATCGGGGAGCCATTGGCGATGTTGCCCCCTACCGTACCCATATTGCGCACCTGCCATCCGGCAATGCGGTCCCAGTACTCGCTTAAGTGCGGATAGTGCTGTGCAATCACATCCTGTGCTTCGGTGTAGGTCACGCCCGCGCCCATGGTCACAGCATCTTCGGTGACGGCAATCTCTTTGAGGCCGTCCAACTGGCCGATGAATACCGCTGGAGACAGTTGCTTGAGAAACTTGGTCACCCAGAGCCCGACATCGGTCGAACCCGCAACAATTGTGGCAGTGGGTTCAGTTTCAAGAATGCGGGCAAGGTCATCCACGTCCGCTGGCAGGATGGCGCGGCTGTCGCCTTTGGCAACCTCCACACGTTTGCCATCACGCAGGCTGCTAAGCGCGGCCACAACGCTGTCGCGCTCGGTTGTCAGATGTTCGGCCGAAGGCGTGCCAAAATTAGTCACCTCCTGCGCGGCACGGATGATGGGCGCATACCCAGTGCAGCGACACAGGTTGCCCTGCAATGCGGTCTCCACCTGCTTCACCGTTGGATGTTCATGCTGCATCCAGAGCGCGTAAAGCGACATCACAATGCCCGGTGTGCAAAAGCCACATTGGCTGCCGTGGTGCTCGACCATCGCCTGTTGCACCGCAGACAACCGTCCATTTGGCCCACCAAGGTACTCAATGGTGACCACATGGCAGCCGTCCAAAGACGCCAAAAACCGGATACAAGCATTCACAGGCTCATACACCAATCCGCCGTCCGTCAGCCGTCCAACCATGACGGTACAGGCGCCGCAATCACCTTCGGCGCAACCCTCTTTTGAGCCGGTAAGTCGCTGATCTATGCGCAAAAAGTCTAGGAGCGTGCCGTCTGCTCCCACATCTGAAAGCGCGACGTTGCGCCCGTTGAGTAAAAAACGAATTTCGCTGCGGTGCTGCATCCTGACCTCTTGCTGGGACTCGGCACGGAAATGGCCTTAGCCCACTGTACCTTTGCACTAGCCTTCAATGAAACGAGGGTTTTGGCAAATCTATTTCAACGATTTATTGAAAATCAAATTCCCAAACCCGCGCTATTGAGGCACAATCCCTTAAGGAGGCACTCTCATGCCCTATCTGGAAAGCCTGCGAGTCTTTGTGCGTGTGGTGGAGCTTGGCTCGATCACCTCCGGCGGCCGCGATCTGCGCCTGACCCCGGCTGTGGCCTCCAACCGCGTGAAAGAACTGGAAGGCCGGCTTGGTGTGCGCCTGTTCAATCGCACCACCCGCAACCTGTCTCCAACTGAGGTGGGCAAGGTGTTTTATGATCACGCCCGCAAGGTGATTGAAACGCTGGATGAGGCTGAGGCCGTGGTGGCCGGGTTTTCCGACAAGCCGCGCGGCACCATTCGCGTGACAGCCCCCTTGGGCGTTGGGCGCCGGATTGTCGCGCCGCTGATCCCTGCCTTCGCTGACAAATACCCCAATGTCGATGTGCAGCTGCGCCTGTCGGACCGCAAAGTCGACCTGTTTGAGGACGGTTTGGACGTGGCCTTTGTGCTGGGGGAATTAAAAGACAGCAATCTCAAGCTGCGCAAAATTGCCGATTGTGATCGCGTGTTGGTGGCCGCGCCGGAGTATCTGGAGGTGCATGGCACACCGCAGACACCTGACGACCTTTTGGGAGATCACAATTGCCTGCTGCTGCGTTTCCCACGCAGCCCCGAGTACTACTGGACGCTTCAAACCGACACTGGACTGCGCAAAATCGAGGCCAAAGGTCGGTATGATGCGGACGACGGTGATGTGCTGACCCAATGGGCGCTGGAAGGTGCAGGCATTGCCAACAAACCTCGTTTTGACGTCGCCCAGCACCTGAAAAGTGGCGCGCTGGTGGAAATTCTGGCTGACACACCGCCCCTGCCCGCGTCCTTTGGATGTCTGTATCCACACCGCAAATTGCAGGACCCAAAAATCCGCCTGTTTGTGGATTTTGTTGCCACCGAAAGTCGCCAGCGCATCGCGCAACTGTAGCACCGCGCAGGCACAGGCGCGTTAGTGGTTGATCGCCAGAGGACTGTCTTCGCGCAACTTCGGAGTATAAAGCGTGAAAGTGGCCCGGCCGTCATGTTTGGACGCATAAAGCGCCACATCCGCGTCATCCATCAGCTGCTCTGCAGACGCGGCACCGTTGCCGTCGTAGATCGCAATACCCACACTGGCCGACACTTTGCACAGGGTGTCTTTGTAGGCGACCGGACGCTCCACCTCTTTGATGATCCGGGTGCAGATGCGACCCAGGATTTCTTCATCAATGGTGCCGTTGATCACCAGCACAAATTCATCCCCGCCAACACGCGCCACAACATCGTCACCGCGGCTGCTGTCGACCAACACTTTGGCAACATGCTGCAACACAATGTCACCGGCTGCGTGGCCTTTGGTGTCGTTGACCTCTTTGAAGAAATCGAGATCCACATGCAGCAAGCCAAACGGGGTGCGGTCTTCCACCATACGCGGCAGAATGTGATCCAGCGCGCGGCGGTTTTTCAGGCCTGTCAGCGTGTCCGTGTAGGCCTGCTCTTCGGCGGCAATCTTTGCGCCTTGCAGACGCTGATTGAGCTTCCGGTGCGCTTCCATTGCGGCAGATTTTGCCTCCACCAGATAGAGCATCTCGATGGTCAGGTCAGTGGCCGCAAAATCGGACGCGTTCAGGGAGTATTCCTGCACCGCGTCCAGAATGGAAATACCAAAGCTCAGATTCACAATGGCGCCACCTTCGGCGCAGGGCATCAACACGCCTTTGAGCCCGGTTTGCGGCTCCACACGTTTTTTCAAGTGCAGCTTCTTACCCGCCGCCGCCAACAAGGTTTCCATCGAGGTGATGGAGTGCGGACGGTTTAATTCAAACGCTTCCAAAAACCGGATTCCAAGGATGCTGTTCTCGCCGTAAAGCTTGGTCACGGTTGGGCCTGCGTGGGTGATTTTGCCAAATTTATCCAGACACACGTGCATCGGGCACAGCACATCCAACGTCGCCATAGTATCGCAGCGGTTTTGCGTATCGCTCATCCGGCCCGTGCCCCCAATTCAAACTCGCGCCCGCTGGCAAAGGCCTGCTCCACCAAAGTGATATCAATCACTTCGGCATCAGCCTGCGCCCCGCGATGCTCCAAGAAGACAAGCGCACCGTAGTCATCCGCCATAGTGCGCAAAATGCCAATCATAACATAGCCAAAGCCTGCCTGTTCGCCTTTGCAGGTCAGGCTGAACGACTCGGCGGAATGCTGACGCACTTCCATGGACGGCAGGACAAGATCATCCACGGCCAGCTTGGCCCGATCCGGCAATTCATCCAGCGAATGCAGAAAATCGACAAAATCAACGCCCCCAAACCGCAGCAATCTGCGCAGCGCTTCAACATTGGGATGGGTCACGAGGTAGGTGCCAATATCCTCAAGCACAGTCTCTTCCGGCACGCCAATCACGTCTTTGGCTGCGGCAATGAGATTTTCCGTGACACTATCGTCGTAGTGCAACATGGCTTCAAAATCAGTGACTTCGACACCCGCGCGGCGAGTCACCTCAAGCCACCGCGACTGCCCATAGCTGTCGCGGACAAAGCACTGTATCGCCCTGTTGACCAACCCATGCATAGCTTCACCTCATTCGTCGTGGCCTATCAGACCAGACTCACCTTAAGATTTTCCCAACAACCTCAGAAGTCTGGGAATAATTCCAAATCCCCAACCCACAGTGAGCGCCGACTGCTGGGAGCAACCTCGTAGCGCCCCTGTAATATAGAGCGAACTTGCGTCACCGTCACCTCTTTGCCGCCAATGGGCGTCAAGAAATCCCCCACTGAGAGAGTTTCTCCAGAGAAATACAGGCTGTATACGTCATATTCCTGCCCCTGTGCCGGAATAAACATCATGCCTTGCCTGGTGTTGTCGTCCGGCAGAAACCTGCCAAGCAGCAAAACACAGCCTGGATCTGGCTGCGCGGCGCATTGAACGGCCCAGTCCCGCAACCGAAAATGCGGCCACGCCTGCAGCATTTCCACATCCACCGTCTCCCCCTCCGGAACAACCGTCAAATGGGCATAAACCTGTGCCGCCAATGCATCAGAGCCACGGCCCTCTTGACCCTGCTCAAACTGCCAGGGGCTGCTTGCAGTCTCCGCCCGGAGCAACGCTGCCTGAAGAGCATCCTCCGTCTGTGCGACACCGTCTTTCAGCTGTTCAACACCTGCTCGCCCCGGCTTGCCCCAGTCATGGGTCAATTCATACAACGCCATATCCGCCAGGTCCGATGTACCATTTTCAATGCGCGCCACTTGTGATCGGGTCGAAAGCAATTCTGCATTGAGCATTGGTGTCTGCCAGGCGGCAGCGACAAGAAACACAACAACCGCCGCCAGAATATTGGCCTGTCGAATGCGCGCCATCCACGGCCCGCGCAGCACAACTGCCAGCGCATAAGTCACCGCATACAGCGCCACAATGGCAGCCGTGGCTGCGGCCGCCAACCGCGCCGGGGTCCAGCCGTACTGCGCCACCCGCAAAGACAACGCATAAATTGCCAGCCCGGCAATCACCGGCAACAACAGCGCCAAAGCCGCTGTGCATAGGCGCATCCACCGCGAGCGCACCGCATCCGCATCACCGCGATCAATCGAAATACTGACAAGGCTGATCATGGCCAGCCCAACAAACAGTAATGTGGCCGTACGGCTCAAACTGCCAAACAGGTTTCCGGGGTTTTGCGCCAGCGCCGCCACCACAAAGACCAGAACCACCACCAGCACCACGGGCACCAACAGACGCAACAGCCGCAGCACCAGAAACGGCGACAGGTATTCGCGCATTTCATGTACCACTGACAGGCCCAACCCCAAGGCAAAGCCAGTGATCACAAACGGCACACCGTCTATGTCGATGATGTCTTCTATGATCGTGAGTCCAACAATCTCCAAAAGCGCATGGCTCATGAACAAAACCGCCCAGGACAGCCCGGCAAACAACCAGCCCGCCGAGTAGCGCACAAGAATACTCCAGCTCACATCAAACAAATGGCCGTAGTCGCGCAAACTGTGATGATCCCGCAAAAGCGCCGCGGCAAAAGGCGTGCCAATGGAGATAAACACCCCCCACGCCATAATTGGGTGCGCTGCCTCGGCGAAGGCATCAAGCGTCTCAAACCGCCACCCGGCCCAGGTCAATAATAGCGCTGCCACGGCAGACAACCACAGCGCCGGCAACGCGGCGCGTGCCACACGGTACGGACCGCTCAAGCCCAGTAACACGGCAAAGAAGCCAGAGACAAAAGAGGTCACAGCCAGATAGACATGCGGGTGCGTTATGACATCGGGGAGATGGTCCACCAATGCCCAAATCGCCAACCCGGCGATGGCCCCAACAATGGCCATTTCCGCGCGCCCGGTGACTGTGCGCCCGTCCTGAGTGTGCATGATACCCCTCCTGCAACCCTGTTGGGCGTTTATAGCGAGGAGCATTTCAAAAACAATGATTTATAACAATTACAGCATCTGACAATTCTTGCAGGCTGCGGGTGCGAAAATTGCACCTTTCGGTCAAAAATCGGTTGGTGCGCCACCGTCTTCTTTGCGTTTTGCGACAAACTCCGCCAAGGCTGCGCGGTGATCAGATGGCATCTCTGGCGCCTCAAACTGCGCAATTATGTCTTTGAACAAGTGATGCGCACGCTCAGCTGTCCACGCCCCCCCGGCCGCTTCAAACGCCTCATAATTGCGCCAATCAGAGACAAATGGCTGGTGAAAAGCGGTGGTGTAGCGCTCTTGGGTGTGCGCAATACCAAAGAAATGCCCGTCCGTGCCCACCTCTGCAATTGCCTCCAACGCAATCTCCGCCGGTCCGGTGGCACAAATTTCCGGTTCCATATACCGCTGGATGATTTGCAACTCCTCACAATCCATCACAAACTTCTCCGGACTGGCGATCAGCCCGCCTTCCAGCCATCCGGCGGCGTGATACACCATATTGGTGCACGACTGCACCGCGCTCCACAGGCTATTACACGTCTCCCACATTGCCTGCGCATCCGGCACATTGGCCGCACAGACGCCGCTGGCGCGCATCGGCAGACCATAGAACCGCGCCATCTGGCCTGTCATTTGGGTGGCGCGCATATACTCCGGCGTGCCAAACGCCGGTGCGCCGGATTTCATATCAACGTTGCTGGTGAAGGTGCCAATCGCACAGGCCGCACCCGGGCGAATGTACTGTGCCAAGGCCACGGCACTCAACGCTTCGGCCAACGACTGCGCCACCGCGCCCGCCATGGTCACCGGCGCCATTGCGCCCGCGAGCGTAAAGGGTGTCACCACCAAGCCTTGATTGCGCCGTGCCATGCGCATCCAACCGTCCATCATGGGGTGATCATGTTTCAGTGGTGAGGTGGAATTGATGTTGGTGAACATGCGCGGGCTGGCCTCAAAATCCTCATGGCTCAACCCGCCCGCAAGCCGCACCATCTCCATCGCATCTTCCACCCGCTCTGCCCCCAGCGCATAGGCGTGCACCACTTTGTCGGTCAAAGTGAGCGTGTCGAACAAAACGTCCAAGTGCCGGATCGACGCGTGAATGTCTTGGGGTTCCACCGGATAACCGCCGGTGAAGTGGATACAGTTGAAGACCTGTGTCAGTTTCAAAAGGTTGGCGCAATGTTCTCGTGTGCCCGGCACCTTGCGGCCCAGTTCCAGATCCCAATAATTGGGCGGGCTGGACACATTGCCAAACAGGATGTGATTGTCTCCCATCACCAACTGCCGCTCTGGATTGCGCGGCGTCATGGTCCAGCGTGACGGTGCTTTTCCGACCATCTCCATGACAAAGGCGCGGTCCATAAAGACCTGCTCCCCCTCCACACGGCACCCAGCTTGTTTCAGAAGGGTGCGGGCTTCGTCGTTGTAAAAGGCAATGCCGATCCCTTCGAGAATACGCATGGCGCCATCATGGATGGCCTGCACACCCTCTTCTCGCAGCGGCTCTGTTGGGCGATCCGCATTGACCGGCAGCCGCCACGGCATCTGCTCGATGGCTCCGGATTTCATGCGCCGCGCCGCATTGCCCGCACGGCCACCACCGCGCCGCCCTCTTGCCTTTCCCTCTGGTCCTGACATCCTTGCTTCCCCTTCACGTTAGAGAAAGCAAAGGGCATCTTGAGGGGGCTGTCTGCGCGTTTGCGACAAATCTCGTCGTTTTTGGTCCACGCAACGACCCAGAGGTGCCAAAACAAAACGGCGCACCCAAGGGCACGCCGTCAAAAGCACACTATCAAATGGCGGGTTAGCCCACCATCCACGCGGGGATATGGCCAATGTTTGGTAAAACCACGTCTGCATGGGGTGAAAGTTCCGCCTCCAGTGCCACGCCAGTCAACACCGCAACAGTTTGCATCCCGGCCCGACGTCCAGCGATCAGATCATGGGTGCTGTCCCCCACCATCGCCACCCGCGCTGGGGCCAGTTTGGTGTGTTCGGCAAAGGCCAACAGCGGGGCTGGGTCAGGCTTGGCTCCAAAGCCGCTGTCAAACCCGGCGATGAAATCAAAGTGGTCCACAACACCTGCCCCGGTCAAATGCGCCTTGGCGCCGTATTCTGTATCGTTGGTCATCACGCCCAGCTTCAGACCTTGCGCACGAAACGCGTCCATCAGAGGGGCCAACGGCACAGCCGGTGCCAACGGAGCATCCGCCGCCGCCAGCATCAACTCTTCATCAATCGCATCCACATCCGAACCTGGCAAGACACTCGCCACGGCTTCCGCGGCCTCACGGTTGGTGCCGGCAATCACAAAGCTCTCTGGCCGGAAGGCCTGTGCTGCCAGATCAAACATCAAGGCATCTGCAATCCTGTGCGCCAGACCAGCGTCACCCTGAGCAAAGCGGTCAATCATTCCCGCCGCCCAGCCGTTCCAAGTCGCCCCGAAATCAAACAGGGTGCCATCTTTGTCAAACAGGAGTCCGTCTACGCGCATGTTTGATGTGCCTTACATATATCTGTGGTCCGGTCCCGACCCTGCCCTGCCCCTCAGATCAGTGCAAGCAGATCTGCGCCGTTAATAAAATCGCAACTTCAGGTCCAATGGGTGCGCGACGTGCCAAGCAACATTGCCGCCGCCATCATTGGCACCTCATAGGCGAGTGCATTTGTGTCGCAGAAATCAACCACCCAGGCATCATCCATGGTGATAAACTCAAGCAAAGACCCCAAAAATTCCGGTTCAGACGCTCGCACGCGCAGGTCATCAATCGACGCACCAGTGGAGCCCAGAAACACCGAACACACCTCCTCGTTGTTAACCAGCCAAGCCAATGCCTTAAGCGCAGTGGTCTCCGCGACGTCCTGAGAAACACTCATTTTTTCTCACTTTCGAAAGGGTTTGTTAACCATTCATACCACATTATGAACGTGTCCCTTCTTTCCACAGTTTCAGGTTCCTCTATGGCAGCTCGTGTCTTGATCGTCGACAGCATTTCGGCGAACCGTATCTTGTTGAAAGTCAAACTTGCCAGCGCATTCGCTCAGGTTGAGCAGGCCGCCAGCGCAGGAGAGGCTTTGGATCTCCTGCAAACGGAGACCACCCCGGATCTATTGGTTCTGGGCGGCGACCTTGTGGACATGACCGCAATTGAGCTTTGTGCGCTTGTCAAAGAACAACCAAACCTGGCCAATTTGCCTGTGCTGTTGGTGCACACCGACGGCCACCACGCGGATTTGCTCGACGCGCTACGGGTTGGCGCAGACGATGCGTTTGACATGTCGGTCAGCACTGACGCGCTGTTGGCCCGCATCCGCTCAATTGTTCGGGGGCGCAACACGTTTGAAGAATTGCGCCTGCGCGAACGCGCGGGGCATATTCCTGGCCTGGCTGAGCCACTGACGGGGTTTGACTCACCCGCTTCCGTACTGCTGGCCGTGCGCAACGAAACCGAAGGCGCCCGCTGGCAGGCTCAACTGTCCAAAATGGCACCGTTTGCGCTACGCTCTCAGGTCGAAGGTGACATCATGCGCAACGTTGGCCAGTTTGCCGCGCCGGATGCCATTGTGATCTCCCTCGCCGTGGCCGCGCCAGAAGAAGCCCTGCGCCTGCTGGCCGAAATCCGCGCCCGCGCCGCCACCCGCCAGGCTGCGGTTTTGGTGGTACTAGACGAATGCAACGACACCGCCCGCATCAATGCGCTGGACCTTGGTGCCAATGATGTGATTGCCGAAGGCTTTAACGCCGAAGAGGCGGTGCTGCGGCTCGACAAGATGATTGCCCGCAAACGCCTGACCGACCGCCTGCGCCAAAAAGTTGAGGACGGGTTGACCGCCTCTGTGACCGACCCGCTAACCGGGCTGTTCAACCGCCGCTATGCGATGCCGCATCTGGACAACATGGCCCAGCGCGCCAACGGCCAAACTG
The DNA here is from genome assembly GCF_900182745.1 of Shimia sagamensis. Taxonomy (GTDB): domain Bacteria; phylum Pseudomonadota; class Alphaproteobacteria; order Rhodobacterales; family Rhodobacteraceae; genus Shimia; species Shimia sagamensis. Next base: position 653,942 of record NZ_FXTY01000002.1, read on the forward strand.
CCCCACAGGGTGACTTTGCGGTAATGCTGGCGGATCTCGATCATTTCAAAGACGTAAACGACAAGTACGGCCATGCCGCCGGCGACATTGTGCTGGCGGAAATTGCCCGCCGCATGCGCGCCAACCTCAAATCTGCCGATCTGATTGCCCGCATGGGCGGCGAGGAATTTCTGGTGGTTGTGCAAACCGACAACCGCGAAAGTGCGGCCAAAGTTGCACAACGTCTCTGTGATGTGGTCCGCGCCAAGCCCATCTATCTACGTGGCCGCGACATTCAGATCGCCGTCACCGTCAGCATTGGCGTGGCCATGGGCAGCGATATGCTGGAGGCCAAGAAAGCCAAATTCTCCGACAGCGAAGACAGCCTTGCCTGCGCCCTGATCGATCAAGCGGATCAGGCACTTTATGGCGCCAAGGCCGATGGCCGCGACAAGGTTCTGCTGTCCATTACAGCGGCGTAAGGCGCAGTACTTTCTTGGTGCGCAAAAACGGCTAAGCAGTATGGCCGGTGTCAAATGTGTCAACCCAACCGCACCTTAGCGGCTCAAAATGACCTATGGTTGTTTTGGCGGACGTTTCTTGTCTTTTGGCCCGCGCTCCAGAACCTCTTCCAACCGATCCGCATAAGAGGCGCGCTCCGCGTCACTCATCGACAGGATTTTGGCAAGGAACACATCCCGCGCCATCACACGGCGGCGCTCGCCTGCCTGATCCAACGAGGCCACCAGATCACGCAGCGACGTTTCATCCAAAGGCGACGTCCGCAACACAGTTAGAGCTTCTCTGTAAAGCCGGTGATCCGCGCGGTGATCTACGTCCGACTTGCGATACGTACTGCGAATGGCGCGTCCGACTTCGCGCTTGTCATCAAACGTCAGTGCTTTGATATATGGCGACCCAAACCGGTCTGACGCTGGCCGCTTGTCTCCATGACCACGCAAACTGATCACCGCCCCTCCCACGACTCCAATGATCAACAGGTTGAGCGCCAATGACCCAATCAACAGCGCGCGGGTCAGGCGGCGTGGTTTTGGGCTGGGCACATCGTTTTTTGGCTCAGTCATGCTCACTCCTCCGCCGTTAAATCAAAGGCATAGGTATCATCCAGGTCGGAGAGGTAGCTTTGAGCGGTCTCTCCATAAATATCAAGACCAAGCGTGTCTGCCATCAGGGTTGTGCCTGACGCCACGCCAATCCAAACACCGGCAACACCCGCCATGGCCACACCGCCCAGCGCGGGCCAACCGCCCACCGCAGCAACAACCGCAGCCCACAAGCTTGGTCGCACAACTTGCGCTACAGGGGCGGGATCGGCCACTTGTAGCCCTTCTGCCTCGCTGAGTACCCGCGCCAACAGGTCCGGTGACGGGGTTGCGCGGCTGTCGTTACGGGCCGCTGCAAACAAATCGTCCAGCATATCGTCGTCAAACTTCTCAGCCATCGGTATACCCCAGTGCATCGCGTTGGCTGGCCAGAGCCTCTGCCAACGCCCGTTTTCCCCGCGCCGTCAGACTTTCGACCGCCTCGACGCTGATTTCCATGATCTCGGCAATCTCGGGATTGCTTTGACCGTCTATGTGGCGCAACACCACCGCTTGGCGTTGCCGATCAGGCAAGGTCGCCAACGCGTTTTGCAACGCGTCAGCCCGGGCGCGGTCCTGCATTTCCTGTGCCGCCGATTTGGCACCGTCTTCCGGCTCCGGAATGGCATCCAACGCCACTCCGCGGGATTTGCGCAGCCGATCGGTGCACAGGTTGGCGGTCACACGGTACAGCCAGGTTGTCACCTTCGCCTCACCTTGACGCCAATCCGGTGCCTGTTTGAACAGCCGGATCATGGCTTCTTGCGCAACATCCTCGGCCTCTGCCCGATCGCCCAACATACGGAAAGCATGCGCAAAAATGCGCGGCGTCAACCGCAACGTCAAAATGCGCGCAGCCGCACCGTCACCGTTGGCATAAAGCACCAACAAAGCGTCGTCCGGCGTGTCTTCCTGTTGATCGTAAGGCATCGTCATGATCTCGATGGCTAGCCTCTTACGGGCGGTTGTTCAATCCAGTCCGGGTTGGGCGGCTTTCGGCCGCCCTCCCTTGCGTGACCTCAGTTTTCCTGAATGTCACCCTTTGCCTTAAAACCGCGGGCTTCTTTAGCCGCATCCCACTCTTCTTGGGAAATGGCGCCGTCACCATTGGTGTCGAGCTTCTTGAACATCTCCGCTTTACGCTCAGAGCGCTTGTCTGCACGCGCGGCCTGCGCTGCCTCAAACTCCGCTTTGGAGATTTTGCCGTCACCGTCCGTGTCGAACTTCTCCAGCATTTTGGCGGTGCGGTCACCTTTGGGCTTCATCTCTTCCACGCTCAACTGGCCATCACCATTGGCATCCATCCGGCTGATCATGTGATCCAGTTTCTTGACCATCCGGTCGTTGCCTTGGGATTCGGCATGGGCGGTCAGTTCATCTTTGGTGATCACCCCATCGCCATTGGTATCAATGCCCGCAAAACGCGCCGCCGCTTTGGCTTGCAGCTCCTCGGCGGTGATGAAACCATCCCCGTTGGTGTCGAGCTGCTCAAAGCTTGGCATCTGCCCGCGCATGCCGCGCATTTTGCCGCCTTCTTTGGCGGACGCTGCAACTGCGGTCACACCCAGGGCTGCAATCACTACGGCGCTGATCATCATTGTGCTCTTCATGGTGGTCTCCTTTTGGGCCTGTCTTATGTTAGTCTGTGTCGGCTCATTGCCTGTTCAGTGTAGGTAAAACGCGCCGCCTTCAGCTTTCCGTCGCACATTCTCAATCTTTTTCTGCGAGACGCCTTTGAGGGGGCTTTGCGACATCGCGACGCAAGTCAGATTGACCCCTTTATTGTTTGCGAAAACCAACACATCTTGTGCCAGCGAGCAGCGAGGGAAACGTAATGAGTGAAACCAACATGTCTGATGCGGTTTTGACCGAGGAAGACCGTCCAATGAAGCAGGCCCTGTATCGGGGTTGGCGCCGGAAATGCCCAAATTGTGGGACTGGCCCAATGCTTAAGGGCTATCTGAAAGTGCGCGACCATTGTTCGGTCTGCAAAGAAGACCTGAGCCACAATCGAGCTGATGATGGCCCGGCCTATCTGACAATTCTTGTGGTGGGTCACCTGTTGGCACCGCTTCTACATGTCGTCTTTGTACATTGGCGTCCGGACCCGCTTATTCTTTTCACCATTTTTTCGGTTGGCTGCGTCGGGCTCTCGCTCTACCTTCTGCCGAGATTGAAGGGGTGTGTGGTGGCCTTCCAATGGGCCCGCCGGATGCACGGATTTTGATAATCCCGACCACCTCGTCACGTGAGGGGAACACAGCATGAATACCGCCACCACAGTGGACAAAACCGCGATCCGAAACGCCGCCACAGTGATTGTGCTCAGAGATCGTGACACAAATCCACAAATCCTGATGGGCCAGCGCGGCGCAAAAGCCGCGTTTATGCCCAACAAGGTGGTGTTCCCCGGCGGGGCTGTGGACCTTGAGGATGCGGACATCCCGCTGGCCACACCGATTTCCGACTTCTGTGGCCAACGGTTGCGCGAAGACCGGCGGGAGGACACCGGCGAGCACATCGTGCATGCGTTGGCCGTGGCCGCCATTCGCGAGCTCTGGGAAGAGACCGGCCTGATCCTTGGCACCCAAGGCGACTGGTCCTTCACGCCACCCGCTGATTGGGCAACCTACGCTGCCACCGGCCATGTACCGACCGCCGAAGCGCTGCAATTTGTCTTCCGCGCCATCACGCCGCCGGGCCGTCCGCGCCGCTTTGATGCGCGGTTCTTCTTGCTGGACGCCGATGAAATCTCCTCCGATCTGGATGATTTCTCCGCCGCCTGCGAAGAGCTGTCTCACCTGCAGTGGATCCCCCTCACAGAAGCCCGCAGCTTTGACCTGCCTTTCATTACTGAAGTGGTGCTTGCCGAAATTGAGGCCCGCGTCACCGATCGCACCCCGCCCGAGGCCGTGCCGTTTTTCCGCAATGATGATGAGGAAAGCCTGTTCCTGCGCCTGAAAGGCCGGATGCCGGACTTCAAAGGTCGCGACGACTAAAGCGTCTGACGAAAAACTTGTGCTATCAAGCACCCCGCAACGCGTTGAAATCTTCGATTTCAGGCAGCGTTGAGGGATTCAGCATTTTCGCTGGGCGCTTCAAGCCAAAAGTACAAGCGTCAGGATCGACACCGCCAAAAGCGCCATGCCGAGGTATTCGCGGCGGCTGATGCTCTCTTTGAAAATCAGCACCGTGCCGATGACGCCAAACACCAGCTCGATCTGCCCCACCGCTTTCACATAAGCCGCGTTTTGCAGCGTGAAGGCGGTGAACCAACAGAAAGTGCCCGCCATGCTGGTCAGCCCAATGAACCCGGCGCTGCGCCAGACCGACAGCACCCGGCCCACTTCGCCCGGTTCGCGCAACATCAGCCAAATCCACATACTGACCATCTGCATCAGGGTCACGGCCGCCAAGGTCACCAAGGCGCGCAACAATGGCGCATCGGTGACCACCTCAAGCGACGCCCCGCGATAACACACGGCCGACACCCCAAAGAGTGCCCCCGCCACAAGGCCCAACACTGCTGAGGGTGTCAAAACCCGCCGCCAGCCGTGCGCCTCGGCCTCAATGGGTCCGGACAGGACCAAAACCCCCGCAACGCCAATGGTGATCGCAATCAGCCCCACGCCGGAAATGGTTTCAGACAGAAGCACCAAACCAATCAATGCGGTGAAAAACACCTCGCTTTTGATAAACGCCATGCCCACGGCGAAGTTGCGCCGGCCAAACAGCATCACGGTGCAAACTGTCGCCGTGATCTGGGCCGCACCGCCCACCGCGCCAAACAGCCAAAAGCTTGGCGTGACGTCTGGCAAACTCACACGGCCTGTTGCCACCAAAGTCGCCAATATCGCCGCCGCGATGGGTGCGGAATATACAAACCGCGCAAAAGTCGCGCCCGCAGCCGACAAAGACACCTTTGCCAGATGTTTTTGCAGCATAAAACGCACGGTTTGAAAGGCCGCGGCGGCGACAGAGGCAATGATCCAAAATTCCATGACCGCCTTGATGCCGAGCTAAGTCTTGGAAGTCACGCCAAACATTGTACCCCTACACGTGGAGTGCGTTAGCCATCCCGCCGCCACAACGGATGCGCCACAGGATCTTTGCGCCGCCAAAAAAACTTGCGAAACACCTCGCCATACGAGGCAAAATAATAGCCGTCGTTGCGAGAGAGATAGCGCTCCCGATGACTACGGAACAAGCTCGGCAAGCGATACCACGGCATCTTGGGATGCATGTGATGCACCACATGCAGATTGTTGTTTAGAAAAATCCATGACAGCGGCCCGCGGTCCTCAATGATCACAGTGCGTCCCCGCGCCCGCTCATGCGCCTGATGTTCCAGAAACGTGCGAATTTTTAAGATAGACAGCGCGGCATAGGCGCAAAACAGATAGGCCCAGACCGGCATCGCTCCAAAAGCGTCCATCCACCAAACAACCATCAACACAGCGGGCACATGCCACAGCCAACCAGCCAACACGCGCCTGTCTCCGCCGGCAATGGCGCGGATGTCACAGGTCATAAAGCAGACCTGTCCGACCAGCGGCCCAACCAACAACCGTCCCACCAAAGTATTGTTGAACAGCAGCACAGCCTGCCGCCATTTGGGCATTGCATCCCAGTCTTCCGCATAAAGGTAGTTGCTCTCCGGGTCATCATAAGGATCGGTCAGTTTGCTGTCCAAATGATGCGCCAGATGGGTGTCTTTGAACCGCAGGTACGGCACAAACACCCCGATGGCTGGAAACACCAAGGCTGCATTCAGCGTTTTGTTTTCAAACGGATGCCCGTGCAGCACCTCATGGCTCAGCGAACTGTGCAAGGCCATCGCGACGACGGTCAGCGCCATGCCCAATGGCAGCCAGAGATGGGCCGCCCAAACCGTGCCTAAAGCGTAAAGCCCATAACATCCCGCCACCAAAAGAAGCGTCGGCCACTCCACTTTGGGCATGCGCCGCTCAGCCATGTTGCCGCCCCCAGCGCACGCGGGACCAAACCCGCTCGTAAATCACATAAAGACTGAACCCCAATCCGGTGTTGATCAGCGCCATCTTCCCCCCAAGCGCCGCTGATCCGGTGGCCAGTATTCCCACCACGGACATCGATATGATGCCAATTACATTCCAAATCACCGCTTTCACGATGGAGCGTTTTTGTGTGTCCATTCTGCTGTCCCGTGCCTCAGTCTTCACAGAAGTGTTACCGGCAAAAGCCGCGTTGCAGAATTCTGTATCTGATTAACAAAACTCAGCAGATGTGATAATAGTCACCATATGAGTGAAATTATCGACAAGCGCCTGCGCGCGGATCAATTCCGAAAACGACTGGCCGCCGCCATGCGGACCAAGGACACAACCCAAGCTGGCCTTGCCCGCAGCATTGGCGTGGACCGCTCCACCATCAGTCAACTTTTGAAAGACACCGGCGCCCGCCTGCCCAACGCACAGGTGGTGGGCGAATGCGCCGCTGCGCTAGGCGTTTCCGCGGATTGGCTGCTGTCGCTCACCGACCGGCCTGAAAACACCGCCGACATTCTCGCCAACGCATTGACCGTGACCAAAGCCCCCCGCGCTTTGGTAGATGAACAAATCTTTGCCTGGCATCAGGAGGCTGCGGGTTACAAAATCCGCCACGTGCCCGCCGGTCTTCCGGACATGTTGAAAACCAACGAAATGCTGGATTGGGAATACGCCCCGCATCTGGGGCGCACCACGGAACAGGCCATCAACGCCTCGCGCGACCGGCTCAACTGGATGCGAGAGTCGCAATCAGACTATGAAATTGCGCTGCCCATGCACGAGCTCGCATCCTTTGCCCGAGGCGAAGGCTATTACGCAGGCCTGCCCGAAGACGTGCGCGCCCAGCAACTCGATCACTTTGCAAATCTCAGCAGCCAACTCTACCCACGTTTGCGTCTCTACTTGTTTGATGCGCGGCGGCTATTCTCCAGCCCAATCACCGTGTTTGGACCGCTGTTGGCGGTCCTATATTTGGGCCGCAACTACCTTGCCTTTCGCGACCGGGAGCGTGTCACCAGCTTCACCGAACATTTTGACGAGCTCATCCGTCAAGCCGATGTAACAGCCCGACAAATCCCGGACCATGTGGACAAGCTCAAGGCAGAGATCGCACCCTAAACTTTTGGATCCGGGTTCACAGTGAACCCATCCACAGCGATCACTTGCCCGCTCACCAATCGCGCCTTGTCAGAGCATAAGAACGCCGCCATCTCGGCCACGTCCCGCCCCTCCACAAAGGAGCCGAGCGCCGTGCCGGAGGCGTAGCCCTCATAGACCGCGTCCCGCGTCATGCCCTTGGCCGCCGCCTCGCGTTCCAACACGCCTTCCATGCGCGGGCCTTCGACCGCACCCGGGCATATCACATTGGCCCGCACGCCATAGGGCCCCAACTCCATCGCCAAGGTTTTGGTCAGGCCGATGACAGCCCATTTCGCCGCCGCATATGGCGCACGATAGGGATAACCATATTGCCCGGCTGTCGAAGAAGTCACCACAATCGCGCCCTGCCCCGCCGCTTTCATCATCGGCGCCGCGTATTTGGCCGCCAAAAACGCTCCTTCCAGATTGACCGCCACACAGGCCTGCCAATCTTGCAATTTTATATCCTCAACCGCCGCAGTTGGCCCAGCAACACCGGCGTTGGCGCATAGCGCATCCAGCCCGCCCCACAAATTGCCGATCTCGGCAAACAGTGCAGAAACAGCTTCTTCATCCGCAACATCCACGTGTGACTTGCGCCATCCTGCTGGAGTGTTCTGCAACGCCGCCGCATCCACATCTGCAATCCAAACTTGCCAGCCGTCCCGCTCAAACGCCTCCGCCATGGCACGCCCCACACCTGAGGCGCCAGCAGTGATCAAAACACGCATCATCGCGGCTGCCCCACATATCGACCAAGCCCATCCGGCGCAGGCAAATCAGCTTGCGCCTCATAGATCATCTTTAGATTGGCGGCGATCTCTGGACTAAACGGCGCAGGCCTGCGGGTCTCTAGGCTCACATGGATCAGGATATGCTCCGCCGTCGCCAGCAGTTTCTCCCCCGCATACATCTCATGCCAGAGGTGCATTTTCTTGCCTTCCGCCATCAACACGCGCGTCCGCACTTCAATCACGCTGCCCAGATGGGTCTCGTCAATATGTCGGATATGCGTCTCCGCCGTGAAGAAGCTCCCCCCAGTCGCGATGTACTCCTGATCACATCCAATGATCTCCATCAGCCGGTCTGAGGCATCGGCAAACGCCTGCAAATAGCGGCTTTCGGTCATGTGCCCGTTATAGTCCAACCAATCCACCGGCACCGCACGGCGCTGGGTCACAATGGGCAAACTTGGGTCCGCAATATCTGCGGATTTGCGCACCATTCCAGCCTCTGCGGACAGCTTTTTGTCATGTTGATTGAGCACCGCGCCAGAGGCAAAATTCTGCGCCTTCAGCGCCCGCATCATCGACACAAGATTGTTGTCCCGAACGCGCTCCATCTCCCGAATGCTCATGTGGCCTGATTGCGCATCACTCTGCCCCGCAATCAAATCCACCAACTCGTCGGTGAACTCCGGAACATCCATCAGCTTGGTCCAGGGCCATTCCAAACAGGGCCCAAACTGCGCCATGAAGTGCTTCATGCCAGCCTCACCACCGGCCACACGATAGGTGTCAAACAACCCCATCTGCGCCCAGCGGATGCCAAAGCCCATGCGGATGGCCTCATCAATCTCTTCCGTGGTAGCGATCCCATCTTTCACCAGCCACAGCGCCTCACGCCACACCGCCTCAAGGAAGCGATCCGCAATATGTGCATCAATTTCCTTGCGCACATGTAGGGGGAACATGCCGACACCCTTGAGCGTCTCTTTGGCGCGTTCAATCAGCGCTGGCGCGTTCTTCTCAGTTGGCACCAGTTCCACCAGCGGCATCAGGTAAACCGGGTTAAACGGATGTGTGACCACAATCTGCTCTGGACGACTGGCACAGCCCTGCAACTCACTGGGTTTAAACCCGCTGGTCGAGCTGCCCAGAATGGCATCGGCCTCACAATGCTCCTGCAACGTCTGATAGACCTTGCGCTTCAGCTCCAACCGCTCCGGCACGCTTTCCTGAATCCAGCTCGCCCCCGCCACAGCCTCCGACATAGAGTCATGAAAGCTCAGCCTGCCTTCGGGTGGCAACGCCGTGTCACTCAATCCCGGCAAAGACACCCGCGCATTATCAATCACCTCGCCAATTTTGCGTTCCGCTTCTGGGTCCGGGTCAAACACTTGCACATCCCAGCCATTGAGCAAAAACCGCGCCGCCCAACCGCCGCCAATCACCCCGCCGCCAATAATCGCTGCCGTTGCCATGTTTAGTTCTTCCCTTCTTCACAGCGCACCAAATTTGCGGTCACGCCAGTGTCATTCAAAATCAAAAGCCGGTCCTGCGGAGTCACCAGAAAAATCTGTGTCTCGCTGTAGTCGTACCCGGCATCCAGGCAATCGGTGGTCAGTGCCCAACTGTTGACCATGCCCGTGGGCTGAATTGTGCGAATGTCACAGCTCCACTCGATGCCAAAGAACCCGTCGCGCCCGTACCAAATCGGGGTCTCTTCCCCAACATCCCCTGCCCGCGCGCACCAGGAGGCACTGCCGGTCCAATAGCCTTCCCAAAGCGGCCGGTCTTCTGCTGCCAAAGGTGTCGCCATCAAAGCCAAAGCCGCCAATCCAAACTTCCACATCATCCTCTTGCCTTTCCGCAGGAAACGGGTCGCCGCGCGCCTGCGCCACAGTCTAGCGTCCCCTCAAAAGGAGATCTTACATGACCATTCATTTCCACCCACTGCCCGCCGATCACATTGCCGCCATCCGCGGCACCCGCACTGACGCCTATGGCAATGCTGTTGAGGTTGCGATCAGCGATGGAGACGGCATCCCCTGCCGCGCCTGCCTGAAGGTCACGCCAGATGGCGCGCCGTTCCTGATCCTCGCGCACCGGCCGTTTGAGGGGCAAAACGCCTACACGGAAACCGGCCCTATTTTTCTCTGTGAAGACTGTTCCGGCACCACGCCCAGCAGCACCCTGCCCGATATCCTGACCGCACCGACCTACATTGTGCGCGGCTACTCCGCAGACGAGCGCATTGTCTATGGCACGGGCCAAGTGACCCCGACTGCGGACATTGCCGCCTACGCCGAAAGCCTGCTTGCCCGCGAGGACATTGCCTTTGTTGATGTGCGCAGCGCGTCCAACAACTGTTTTTTGTGCCGGGTTAAGCCCCAGTAATCTGGACAGATGCACTTTCTCCGCACCGGCTCCGCGAAGCGGACCGGGCAGTGCCCGACCCTCCCCACGGGAGGGCGCTGCCCTAAACGTTAATTTTCCCACGTAGGAGAAAACGCCAAAATGCACACCTCCGCAAAACAGTCGCGATACAGACACCTTACCGACGTGTTGCGCAAACTGGTCCAAAGGCCTCAAACCGCCAGGTCCTAAGCCTTCGTGCGCAGCTGTTGCCGCAACGCTCACCCCTGCGGCGCCCGCTTCACAAGCCCTAGTTTTTCGCGCACCTCCGCAGGCCCAATCACCCGCGCGCCCATGTTCTCGATAATGGTCCCGGCACGCTCCACAAGCTGCCAGTTCTGCGCCAACTCACCTTTGCCAAGCCACAGGTTGTCCTCAAGCCCAACCCGCACGTTGCCGCCCGCCAGAACTGCCGCCGCCACATAAGCCATTTGATTGCGACCCAACGCAAAGGCGCTAAACGTCCAGTCGTCCGGCACATTGTTGACCATCGCCATAAAGGTGTTGAGGTCATCCGGCGCGCCCCATGGCACCCCCATGCACAGCTGCACCAGCGCATCTGGTGCCAGAACGCCTTCTTTCACAAGCTCCTTGGCAAACCACAAATGCCCGGTGTCAAACGCCTCAATCTCAGGCTTAACACCCAGATCTGTCATCATTTTTCCCATGCTACGCAACATGCCAGGCGTGTTGGTCATCACGTAATCCGCTTCGGCAAAATTCATTGTGCCGCAATCAAGTGTACAAATCTCCGGCAAGCATTCCGCCACATGTGCAACCCGCTCAGAGGCCCCCACCATGTCAGTCCCAGCCACTGTCGGCAGCGGGCTTTCCACGCCGCCAAATACAATATCCCCGCCCATGCCAGCGGTCAGGTTCAACACCATGTCCACCTCGCTGTCGCGAATACGGTCGGTGACCTCTCGGTAGTAGCCAAGGTCGCGGCTTGGCACGCCGGTCTCCGGGTCGCGCACATGGCAATGCACCACCGCCGCGCCTGCTTTGGCTGCCGCAATTGCGCTGTCAGCGATCTGCTTTGGGCTGCGCGGCACATGCGGGCTGCGATCCTGCGTGCCACCCGATCCGGTCACGGCACAGGTGATGAAAACCTCGCGGTTCATTTGCAACGGCATGACGATTCCTTTCGTGTTCCTTGCCCAACCGTACCGCACTTGCCCCGCAACAGTTTTCAATTTACGCAACTGATATGCCTGAATCCGCAGAATCCAGTGTTTTTCGCTATGACCCAGCGCCGCTGAACGTGGCCATTCTGGTGCTGGACGAGTGCAACACACTCAGCTTCGCCGCCACCGTCGACCCGATGCGCGCCGCCAACCGCCGCGCGGGAAAGACCTTGTTTGAATGGCAGTTTTACACCGCCACAGAAGCGCCGGCGTCTCTCACAAGCGGATTACAAATCAACGGCTTAGCCATCGACCAACTGCTGCGCTGCGATCTGCTTCTAGTGGTGGCTGGCTTCCGCCTTGAAGAGCAAGCCACGCCACGCCTGTTGGCCTCCCTGCGGCGGCTCTACGCCACCGGCACCTCCATTGCAGCCATCGACGGCGGCCCTTGGTTTCTGGCAAAGGCAGACCTGCTAGATGGCCACAACGCCACCACCCACTGGGAAGACATCGAAAAATTCTCCCAACAATTCCCAAAGGTTACAACGCTCCGGGATCGCTTCTGCATCTCTGGTCGCATCGCCACGTCCGGCGGTGCCAGCCCCTGCATCGACATGATGCTCTACCTGATTGAGACCCGCTACGGCACCGACCTTGCCCACCGTGTCAGCAGCGCCTTTCTCTACGACCCCATGCCCGCCAGCGCCCAACGGCCTATATCGATCCCGCGCACAATTCACCGTCACCCAAGAGTGATCACAGCTTTGGACCTCATGGGGCAAACCCTCGACGCGCCGCTCCCCATCCCGGAAATCGCAATAAAAACAGGGATTTCCACGCGCACATTGGAACTCAACTTCCAGACCCACCTGCGGAAATCTCCGCAAGCAGTCTATCTGACCATGCGCCTGGAAGAAGCCCTGCGCCTTGCTACAGAAACCCAAACATCCGTGCGCGACATCGCACTTGCGACAGGTTTCAACAGCCCCACCAGTTTCGCCCGTGCCTTCAAGGCCGCACACGGCACCTCCGTGCGCGCATTGCGAACACAACGACGCTAACCAACTGAATTTATGCGCCTCTAACGCGCCACCGCCAACAACCCATCCACATCCAAATGCATCTCAATGTGGTCCGCCAAACGATCCAGCACCGCTTCCACGGTGGCGTCATAGCCCTCATTGCCAACTTCAGCGCCCAATGCAGACAGCCACGCCCGCCGAAATCCGTCGTCCCGGAACATGCCGTGCAGATAGCTGCCAGACACGCGTCCGTCAGACGAAACAGCCCCCTCGTCACGTCCTTCGACAGAAGCAAATGGCCTTGTCCGATCCGCGCCGTCAGTACGACCAATATGGATTTCATAGCCTCGAAAAGCTTGACCTGTTGGCATGTGTACCGCTTGAGTTTCGGTCAATCTCTTGTCCTGCGTCATCTCCGTGACCACATCCAACAGCCCCAAGCCATCTGTCGTTCCAGCAGGCCCTTCTATGCCTTCCGGATCGCGAACCTCGCGACCAAGCATCTGATATCCACCACAAATCCCCAGCACATGACCTCCACGCCGCACATGCGCCAGAAGGTCCACATCCCAACCCTGCTCCCGCAAAAACGCCAGATCGCCCCGCGTAGATTTGCTGCCCGGAAGGATCACCACATCGGCATCTCCAGGAATGGGCTCTCCAGCCCGCAACATGGTCAACGACACACCTGGCTCCTGCGCCAATGGATCAAGGTCATCAAAATTCGCAATCCGCGACAGTCCTAGGCAGACCACCTTCAGCCCACCTTCGCGTTCCGCATTCTTGATGTCGAGCGCATCTTCGGCGGGCAATTTCCAAGCCTCGCCAAAATACGGCAGCACCCCAAAACCCGCCCAGCCGGTCGTGTCTTTAATCAGCTCGTAACCGTCATCAAACAAACTGGGATCACCGCGAAACTTGTTCACAAGGAACCCCGCCACCAGCACGGCATCTTCCTTAGAAATCACCGCCTGCGTGCCAACAACCTGCGCGATCACACCGCCGCGGTCGATGTCTCCCGCCAAGACCACCGGCACATCCGCCGCCTGCGCAAAGCCCATATTGGCAATGTCACCCTTGCGCAGGTTCACTTCCGCTGGGCTGCCCGCGCCCTCAACAATCACCAGATCATTATTTGATTTCAAACGGTTGAAACTCTCCAAGACCGCCTGTATCAACTGCGGTTTCAGCGTCGCGTACTCCCGCGCTTTTACCGTTGTCAGCCGCTTGCCCTGCACCACAACCTGCGAGCCCACATCCGTTTCCGGCTTCAACAGCACCGGGTTCATGTCCACCGTCAACGCTTTGCCGCAGGCCAAAGCCTGCAACGCCTGCGCCCGGCCAATCTCGCCCCCATCACTGGTCACAGCCGCATTGTTGGACATATTCTGCGGCTTAAACGGCGCCACAGACAGCCCCCGCCGCGCTGCCGCCCGGCATAGCCCAGCAACCAACATCGACTTGCCGACATTAGAGCCAGTGCCTTGAATCATAAGCGCTTTGGTCACATCACACCTGCTTGGGCAAAAACGCTTCAACCGCCGCTGAGGCGATCACCAGCACGTTGCCATCATCCGGATTGGTCACGTTCATGCCGCCAAGCACAGCTTTTACCTCGGCCCGCCCGCGCGGCAGCTTTTTGACCAATTCGGTGCAATCCACCTTCTCCGGCTCCTGCACACCAACCGTCACCTGTACCCGCATCTCTTTGGGGTCTTTGCCAAGGGCGGCAAACATCGGGATTGCCGAATGGCGGATCGCATCTTCAATCGCGCGTGCGGCGGCCTTGGTATAGTCCTGACCATATTGGTCGTTGCCCATGCCCATTTCGATGATGAAGCGTTGATCCTTCATGCTGCCACCTCAACATCCAAAGCCACAGAGATCGCGACATTGGCAATCACCGTTGGATTTCCGCCATCGTCGCGCGGCACATCCAAGCCGCCTTTCACAGGTTTTACAGTGACTTGGCCATAGGGAAAGATCGCTGCGATGACTTCTGCGTCGATCTTCTCAGGCTGCTGCACGGCAACTTCCACTGTGATGATCATCTCAGATTTGTCTTTGCCAAACAGCTCGGCCAGATTGATGGAGTTGTGCCAAAGTGCGTCTTTCACTGCTCGCGATGCAGCCTCCGTGTAGTCCTGTCGCCGAAGCGACGACCCCATGCCAAATTCGGTGAGCAGACGCTTTACGGCCATCAGAATTCCACCCCGGCCTGCGCCTTGATGCCATCACGGAACGAGTGTTTTAACAAAGTCATCTCGGTCACCAAGTCAGCTGCTTCGATCAGCTCCGGCTTGGCATTGCGCCCGGTCAACAAGACATGCGTCATGTCGGGCTTCTCGCTCAGAAGAAAATTGACCACATCGTCGATGTTCAAATAATCGTTGCGCAGGGCGATGTTGATTTCATCCAGCATCACAAACTTGTTCGCCGGATCGCGGATCAGCTGTTTGGCCAATTCCCAGCCAGCTTCAGCCTTTGCAATGTCGCGCTCGCGATCCTGGGTTTCCCAAGTAAAGCCTTCACCGGACACGTGAAATTTGACTTCGTCGGCAAAATGTTCTTCCAAAAACGCGCGCTCACCCGTGGCCATCGCGCCCTTGATGAACTGAACAACCGCCACAGGCATGTCGTGGGCGATACAGCGCATGATCATACCAAAACCAGATGAACTTTTGCCTTTGCCCGGCCCGGTGTGCACCATGATCAGACCCTTTTTCTCGGTCTTGGTGGCCATCATCCGGTCCCGCGCAGCCTTGATTTTTGCCATCTTCGCCTTGTGGCGCTCGTTATGTTCGACGCTATCAGACATGCTGCCTCTCCGTTCCGACTTGACTCAGCCGTGATGATTGCCCATTCGGGTGTCGCTGGTTCCTGCTCGTTTGAGCAGGTGAAAAGGGAATGTGAAACGGGCCCAACGTCAAGGCCCAAAGCGCAGCCGCCCCCGCGACCGTGACCGGAGAGGTCCGCCGCAGCCACTGGAGGTATCCGGGAAGGCAGGCAGACCACAGGCATTTGATGCCGAGATCCGCAAGCCGGGAGACCTGCCAGCAAAAATGACATAAACCGGACGGGGTGTTTCGGTGTCGGGCTCTCCAAAGATGTCCCGTGTTGCCCCGTCCCTGAAAAGGGACTGAATACCAATGGCTGACGCAACCGCGCCTGTCGAACTGCTTGTCTGCACCACCTGTCGTGCCGGCATGCCAACCGACGTTGAGGGGCCGCGCCCCGGCACGCAACTATTTGATGCTCTCAACGCCTCCGATCTGCCTGACAATGTCACGATCAAAGGTGTGGAGTGCTTTTCCAACTGTGATTTTGGCTGTTCCATCACCATTCGAGGTGGAGATGAGCGCTGGACCTACGTGTATGGCAATTTCACCGGCGAAGATGACGCGGAATTGGTCGCAGATGGCGTAACCAAATATGCCGCCACCACCGATGGTCTTGTCCCATGGCGCGAACGCTCTACCCATTTCCGTAAAAACTGCATCGCCCGCATTCCCCCTCTGGAGACCAAATAATGAGCACGCTTGAAAAACTCCCTGTCACTGTCATCACCGGCTTTCTGGGCTCTGGGAAAACCACGCTGGTGCGCAGCTTGATGCAGAAGCCACAGAGCAAGCGGCTTGCGGTGATTGTAAACGAATTTGGCGACGTGGGCGTGGATGGCGAAATCCTGAAGTCCTGCGCCATTCCGGATTGCCCGGCCGAAAACATTCTGGAACTTGCCAACGGCTGTATCTGCTGCACCGTGGCGGATGACTTTATCCCGACCATTGAAGCACTCATGGCGCTGGATCCACGTCCGGAACACATTCTGATTGAGACCTCCGGCCTGGCCCTGCCCAAGCCACTGCTGAAAGCGTTTGATTGGCCGGATATCCGCTCCAAGATCACCGTCGATGGCGTGATTGCACTCGCAGATGCCGAAGCTGTGGCTGATGGCCGTTTTGCCACCAACGTCGCCGCTGTCGATGCACAGCGTGAAGCCGACGAAGGGTTGGACCACGAAACACCATTGTCCGAAGTGTTTCAGGATCAAATCAACTGCGCCGACATCGTGCTGCTGACCAAGCCGGACCTCGCCGGACCTGAAGGCACAGCCAAAGCCAAAGATATCGTGTTGAAAGCTGCGCCACGAGCCTTACCAGTTGTGGAAGTGGCCGAAGGCGAAGTGGATCCCCGCGTAATTCTGGGGCTCGAAGCGGCCGCAGAAGACGACATTGATGCCCGTCCCTCCCATCACGAGGATCATCATCACCACCACGGTCATGACCATGATCACACAGATGAGCACGGTGAGGATCACCACCATCATCACAGCCATGACCACGATCACGACGCCTTCAACAGCATTGTGGTAGATGTGCCGGAACAGTCTGATCCCGCTGCCTTTGCCGCCAAGATCGAGAAAATGGCCAAAGATCAGAACATCTTGCGTGTGAAAGGCTATGCGGCTGTGGCGGGCAAACCAATGCGCCTGCTGGTACAAGCGGTCGGTGCGCGTGTGCGGCATCAGTTTGACCGCCCTTGGAAACCCGAAGAAGGCCGCCAAGGCCGCATGGTCGTTATTGCCGAACAGGGTGACGTAAACGTCGATGCGATCCGCGCAGCTCTGGTAGACTAAGCGCCATGCACGTTGTCTTTCGCGAAAGCCATGGTCTGGATGAGGCCGACACACCGATGGATCTGGGTCAAGCCCCGGCCGATCTTGTCGTGTTGTCCTTTTCCGACAGTGACCTCGGCGCTTTCGCGGCAGGCTGGCACCGCAGCAATGGCGACTTGCCAACGTTGCGGTTGGCCAATCTGACGGCACTCAAACATCCGCTGTCAGTGGACACCTACATCGAACAGACACTTGTTGGTGCAAAAGCCATCCTGATCCGTCTGATTGGCGGGATTTCCTATTGGCAATACGGCATCCAACAGGTGCAGGCGCTCGCGCAGGAAAAAGGCATCGCTTTGGCGGTTCTGCCTGCCGACGGGCGGCCTGATGAGCGGCTCGATCAAGCTTCCACCCTGCCCGTCTCCACGCTGCATCGCCTGACGCACCTGTGCGACACCGGCGGCGCGATTGCGGCGCAGGCTGCGTTAGCACAACTGGCGCTGGCCGCGGGGCTTTATGCGAAACCGGTGATGGGCTCCAAGGCACTGCCAGAACATGGTGGATGGACCCCAGAGGGGGGGCTCTGTGATCCGATAAAAAATCGCGATACAGAAAATCCGTTGATCGCGCTGACCTTTTATCGCGCATACGTCAGCTCCGCCGACACGGCCCCGATCGAAGCGTTGTTTGAAGAATTCCGTGGCCGTGGATTTGACGTGATTGGCCTGTTTGCACCCTCGCTCAAAGTTCCGTCCTCCGCCGCATGGCTGGCAGAAACACTCAAAGCGCTGTCCCCGGCCGCCATCGTGAACGCCACATCTTTTTCCGGCAAAGGCGACAGCGGCACCTCCCCCCTTGATGCCACGGACGCACCGGTTTTTCAGGTCGCGCTCGCCACTTCGCGCAAGAAAGCTTGGGCGGAATCCGAGCGCGGATTGGCCCCTGCTGATCTCGCCATGCATGTGGTCTTGCCCGAGGTGGACGGTCGCCTGTTTGCAGGCGTGGCGTCGTTCAAAGAACCGGGGAAAAAAGACGAAGCGCTGGAATACTCTCGCTTTGCCCACCGCGCGCTGCCAGAGCGGATTTCTGCGATTGCCGACAAAGTCGAAGGCTGGGTCAATCTCGCCAAGAAACCCAATGCCGACAAGCAGATCGCCTGTGTTCTGAGCACCTACCCCGGCAAAGACTGGAACATGGCCCATGCCGTTGGACTGGACCCGCTCGCCAGCGTTGAAGCCGCTCTTGAGGATTTGAAGGCGGCTGGGTTTCAGACAGCAAGTGCCGACGGACTCGAAAACGCGCTGCTGACCGAAACCGTTGCGTGGCCGCTAGAGGAGTACCTGTCCGCACTTGCATGGCTACCCGAAACCCTACGCGACGACCTAACCGAGGTTTGGGGCGCTCCCGAAAACGACCCGACTTTTGCCAATGGCGCTTTCCACTTCAAAGCCACCAAACGCGGCAACGTGCTTGTGGCCCTGCAGCCTGAGCGTGGCAGTGACCAGCAGCGCGTAGACGAATATCACGATCTCTCCCGCGTGCCGCGCCACAGCTATGTCGCCTTCTACCTCTGGCTCCGCCATGCACTCAAATCCGACGTGCTGATCCATGTTGGCGCGCACGGCACGTTGGAATGGCTGCCGGGCAAATCCGTGGCGCTGTGCGATGACTGCTGGCCCGAGGCTCTGATTGGCGATCTACCGGTGATCTACCCGTTTATCGTGAACGACCCCGGTGAGGCCGCGCAGGCCAAGCGCCGGATCAACGCGCTCACGCTTGGCCACGTACCACCTCCACTCAAGCAATCTGCGACGCCGGACCGGTTTGCACGTCTGGAAACCATTTTGGATGAGTTCTCCAACGCTGACGGTCTGGACCCGAAACGCCGTGACCGGCTGCAAACCGACATTCGAGACGAGGCCGAAGCCCTTGGTTTGCAAGCGGAATTGGGGCTGGACGACGCCACTTCCTTGGCGGAGGCCATCACCCGCATCGATACTTTTGTCTGTGACATCAAAGAAAGCCAGTTTGGCGACGGCTTGCACATCTATGGCCGCGCGCCACAGACCGCAGGTAGTTTCGACGTTGCTCCCTCTGCCACCGCAGAACGTGATGCGTTGATCAAGGCTCTCGAAGGCAAGCGCATTGAGGCAGGCCCGTCCGGCTCGCCTTATCGTGGACGCCACGACGTGCTGCCCACGGGGCGCAACCTCTACACCACCGACCCGCGCTCGGTCCCGTCACGCTCCGCCTATGCGCAGGGTGTGAAACTTGCCGAAGAGCTGGTCCGCCGTCATCTGCAAGAGGAAGGCGACTACCCCAAAAACCTGATTGTGGACCTTTGGGGCTCCGCCACCATGCGCACAGCTGGCGAGGAATTTGCCATGGCGCTGCATCTTTTGGGGGCGAAACCCGTTTGGGACGAAGGCTCTGAACGGATCTCTGGTGTGGAAATCCTGCCCATCGCCCTACTGGACCGTCCCCGCATCGACGTGACGCTGCGCGTATCCGGTCTTTTTCGGGATGTCTTCCCCACGCTGTCCACGCTGTTTGGCCAAGCGATCAAAGCCCTCGCTGAACGCGACGAGGCTCCAGACTGGAACCCCTTTGCAGGTCGCATCACCGCACCGCGTGTCTACGGACCTGCGCCCGGCAGTTATGGCCTTGGCATGGGCCATGAGATTGAAAACTACTCAGACGAGGGCCGCAAATCAGCAGGCGAAGCCTGGCTCAACGCCTCCTCCTATGCGCTGGATTCCGGCGACGGCACCAAAGACCTCGACGGCATCCGCGCCCGCGTTGGTGCCGCTGACAGCTTTGTGCACCTGCAAGACCTACCCGAAACCGATATTTTGGTGGCATCCGATTACGCCGCCCATGAGGCTGGATTTGCCGCCGCGCAGGCCATCACCGGTGGCGAGGCCAATCTCTACCACATGGACAACACCAACCCGGACAAGCCGCGCGCGCGCAGCCTGACCGAAGAAATCGCCCTCGTTGTGCACGCCCGGGCCACCAACCCGGATTGGCTCGCAGGCATGATGCGTCATGGGTTCCGGGGCGGTGCAGAGATTGCCGCCACGCTGGATCACATGGGCGCCTTTGCCAACTTGGCTGGCGCGGTGCCCCCGCAACTGTTTGACGCTTACCACGATGCGACGCTGGGCAACGACGAGATTGTCACTTTCCTTGAGCGCGAAAACCCGCAAGCGCTGGCCGCGATGAGGGACCGCTTTACCGCACTGCATGAGGCAGGATTATGGGTCACCCGCCGCAACTCCATCGCCGCCGAACTGGAGCGCCTGCCATGAGTCGCCCAGACGCCAAAGGTTGGTGCCCCGGTGCCTATAAACCAATGATGTCCGGCGACGGTCTGGTGGTGCGCGTGCGCCCAATGATGGCGCGACTGACCAAAGCGCAAGTGCTTGGTTTGTGCGAAACATCCGAGAAATTTGGCTCCGGTCTGATTGATCTGACCAGCCGCGCCAACCTGCAAATTCGCGGGGTTGCGGAAGCGGACCACGAGGCCGTGCTGGCTGCGCTCAATTCGCTGGACCTGCTGCCAGATGATCCCGCCTTGGAAAGCCGCCGCAATATCCTGATCCCGCCGCTGTGGCAGGACGGTGATGTTACATACCGCGTGGCTACCGAATTGGTGGCCCGCCTTGATGAACTTCCTGACCTTCCGCCGAAGATGGGCTACGCCGTCGACCTGCAAGGCGGCCCACAACTCTCTGATAAGTCCGCAGACTTCCGCATTGAGCGTGACGCCAACGATGGCATGATCCTACGCGCTGACGGGGCGTCCCGTGGACGTGTTGTGACCGTGGAAACAGCCGTAGATGCCCTTCTGGAAATGGCACGTTGGTTTGTCGACACCAATGGCCCTGCCCGACGCCGCATGGCCGCACACGTCGCGCTGACGCCTTTGCCAGTGGATTGGCAAGCCGTAGTGCCCGCCGCACCGCAAAAGCCACCCGTGCCCGGAGACACTTCGCTAGGTGCGATATTCGGCGTGGCCTTTGGCCAGATTGAGGCGACGCAACTGGCCACCTTGATCACAGCGACCAAGGCAGACGCCATGCGTGTCACGCCGTGGCGACTGTTTTTGCTGGAAGGCGCTGACATGTTGGACACAGCGATGTTCATCACAAACGTGCACGATCCGCTCCTGCACGTCGACGCCTGCCCCGGCACGCCTTTGTGCAATTCCGCCACCGTGGAAACCCGCCAACTTGCGCGCCAATTGGCCAGCCAATTGCCAACACCCCTACACGTCTCTGGCTGTGCCAAAGGCTGCGCCTTGCCGCGCCCCTGTGCGACAACATTGGTCGGCAATGACGGCGCATTTGATCTTGTGAAAAACGGCCGCCCATGGGATGCGCCTGTCAAAACCGGCCTCTCGCCGGACATCTTGCTTGAAGCCCGAGGAGAGCTTTAGTGCCCTACGAATATGAAAAAAACGGTCAGGCGATCTATGACGAAAGCTTCGCCACCATCCGGCGTGAGGCCGCGCTGAACGGCTTTGACAAAGACGAAGAGCAAGTTGTGGTGCGCATGATCCACGCCGCAGGCATGATCGGATTGGAGCAGCATGTGAAATTCACGCATGGCATGGTTGCGGCTGCGCGCAAAGCCATGGAAGACGGGGCGCCGATCTTCTGTGACGCGCGCATGGTTAGCGAAGGCGTGACCCGCCCGCGTCTACCTGCGGGCAACCAGGTGATCTGCACCCTGCACGCCGAGGGCATCTATGAGTTGGCCACCAAAATTGGCAACACCCGCTCTGCCGCCGCGCTGGAACATTGGCGTGACAAATTGGGCGGGGCCATTGTCGCCATTGGCAATGCACCAACCGCGCTCTTTCACCTGTTGAACATGCTCGAGGATCCGGACTGCCCGCGCCCCGCGGCCATCATCGGCTGCCCAGTGGGCTTTGTCGGCGCGATGGAAAGCAAAGACGCGCTTTGGAATGACCAACCGGTGCCCTGCATGATTGTCGAAGGCCGCCTTGGCGGCTCCGCCATGACTGTGGCCGCCATCAACGCAATTGCGAGCCGCAAAGAATGAGCAAGACTGGAACGATTTACGGCGTCGGGCTTGGCCCCGGCGATCCTGACCTGATGAGCGTACGCTCTCATCGATTGATCACCAATGCCAAACACGTGGCCTTTTTCCGCAAGGCAGGCCGCAAAGGCCAAGCGCGCGCCATTGTCGATGGCATGTTGCCAGAAACGGCGATTGAGTTCCCGATGGAATACCCGGTCACCACGGAAATCTCCGTGCATGACCCACGCTACAATGAGGCCCTGTCAGCATTTTATGAAGAGGTCACGCAACACCTGATCGACCTGGCCAATTCCGGCGAAGACGTTGTGGTGCTCTGTGAAGGTGATCCGTTTTTCTACGGATCTTTTATGCACATCTACGCCCGCGTACGTGATGTTGTTCCGACCCATGTTGTGCCTGCCATTACCGGTATGTCCGGTGCGTGGACTGCCACCGAGGCTCCCATCACCTGGGGTGACGACGTGCTGACCGTACTGATGGGCACATTGGACGAGGAAAAGCTCACCCGCCACATGGCGGATACCGACGCGTTGGTGGTGATGAAAATCGGCTCCAACTACGACAAAGTCATCCGCGCATTAAAAGCGTCAAATCGCTATGACGAAGCTTGGCTAGTACAGTTTGCCACCATGCAGAAACAGAGCGTGAAAAAGCTGTCAGAAACCACGGATCACGGCACGCCATATTTCTCGATCATTGTGGTGCACGGCCAAGGACGACGACCATGAGCGGCTGGGTCCAAATTGTAGGCATCGGCCCGGGTGACGACGCGCTTGTCACCCCGCAAGTTCAGGCTGCCGTGGCTGAGGCAACCGACGCGGTTGGCTATATCCCTTATGTGGAACGTGTTGCGCAAAACCCGAACCTGACTCTGCATGCATCCGACAATCGAGTGGAAATTGACCGCTCCCGCCACGCTTTGGAAATGGCCTCCCAAGGCAAGCGTGTGGTGGTGGTCAGCTCCGGCGACCCCGGTGTGTTTGCAATGGCTGCTGCCGTATTTGAGGCGGTGGAGCATGGTGATCCCACATGGCGTGATCTCGACGTCCGTGTGCTGCCCGGCATCACGGCCATGTTGGCAGCCTCTGCAGCCTGTGGTGCGCCATTGGGCCATGATTTCTGCGCAATCAATCTCAGCGACAATCTCAAACCTTGGGACCTCATCGACAAACGCCTGCGTCTGGCAGCGGAGGCAGATTTCGCCATGGCGTTTTACAATCCACGCTCCAAGTCCCGCCCGGAAGGCTTTGAAAAAGCGCTAAAAACGCTCAAGGAAAGCTGCGGCGACAACCGCCCGATGATCTTTGCCCGCAATGTTTCGCGCGCGGATCAGACCATCAAGATTGTACCGCTGCAAGAGACCACACCGGACATGGCGGACATGCGCACAGTTGTGCTTTTGGGCTCCAGTCAAACTCGTATTATCGAGCGAAACGGTGCCCCAATGGTGTACACACCGCGTTCGGTGGATGGATAGGTGACTCCGCAGGCCGATCAGACGACGGAACAGCACAGCCAATTGCGGCTGCACCTGTCAGCCTGCGAGCCAATCCAATACCGCCTCAGCCGTCGCAACGTCACCGCGGGGCGGAAGCGCGGGCCGATCAATCATAATCACCGGCAGACCCAAGTCTCGCGCTGCGGTCAATTTGGCTTCAGCGCCAATGCCGCCAGCGTTTTTGCAGACCACCACCTCGATACCATGCTTTTGCATCAGCGCGCGGTCTCCCGCCACGTCAAACGGCCCCCGTGCCACAACAACCGTGTGGTGGGGCAACTCCGGCGTGACTTCAGGCTGATCCACAAGGCGCAAAACATAGTGGTGCTGCGGCTGCGCGGCAAAGGCGGGCACGTTCAATTTTCCCAGCGCCAAAAGCACGCGTTTGGCCTCCCCCGCCAAGGCATCCACGACCCCATCAATGTCCGCCACAGGTCTCCAGTGATCTCCGGCTTGCGCCTGCCAAGCCGGACGTGTCAGCGCGACCAAATCTGTGCCAACCTGCTGACAAGCTTCATAGGCGTTCCAACTCATCTGCGCCGCAAAGGGATGCGTGGCGTCCACCACATGGGTGATGTTATGCTCTTGCAAATACTGGACCAATCCAGTCACACCGCCAAAGCCTCCCACCCGTGTGGGCAAGGGCTGTGCTTTAGGGCTGGACACACGTCCGGCATAAGAAAACACGGCCTCAACACCGCGCGCCGCCAAGGTGCGCGCCAACAGGCTGGCCTCGGTTGTGCCACCGAGAAGAAGGAGTTTGGGCGCCATGTCTGAAAATCCGTGGTTGACCATTGTTGGTTTGGGCGAAGATGGCCCAGAAGGCCTGTCGCCCGCAAGCTGCAAAGCGCTTGAAGACGCTGAGGTGATCATGGGCGCAGAACGGCATTTATCGCTGTTGCCAGACCTATCGGCAGAGCTCATCACATGGCCGGTGCCATTTGCTGACGGCATTCCGCTGCTGCTGCAACACCGCGGCCGCAAAACCGTAGCGCTGGCCTCTGGCGATCCTTTCTGGCACGGCGCAGGCACCTCACTGACCAAACACCTGGACAGAGGTGAGTGGCTCACTTTGCCCGCGCCGTCCACCATGTCACTCGCCGCTGCCGCCTTGGGCTGGCCGCTAGAAAGCACCACCACGCTTGGTTTACACGCCGCCCCCTTTGCGCGCCTACGCCCCCATTTGGCAAAAGGGCAACGCGCCATTGTTACCCTACGCGATGGAGAGGCTGCGCCAACTTTGGCCTCATGGCTCACGGCGATTGGGTTTGGCGCAAGCACGCTGCATGTGCTCGAAGCCCTTGGCGGCCCCCGTCAACGCATCCGAGAGGCACGCGCGCACAGTTTTGACATCAAAGGCATCCAACATCCCGTCTGCGTTGCCATCGATGTCTGCGGTGGCCCGGCGCTCACCTCAGTGGGGGGCAAAGACGACAGCTTCTTTGACAACGACGGACAGATCACCAAACGCCCGGTCCGTGCGCTGACCCTCTCTGCTCTGGCGCCCCTGCCCGGTGAACACCTTTGGGACATCGGCGGCGGCTCTGGTTCCATTGCCATCGAGTGGCTGTTGGCACATCCCACCACACAAGCGACCTCCGTCGAAGTTGACCCAACCCGTGCACAACGCATTGCCCAAAATGCCGCCGGCCTTGGTGCTGACCGCCTCTCTGTCGTCACCGGCGCAGCGCCGGACGCCCTAGAAGACCTGCCCGCGCCGGACGCCGTGTTCATCGGCGGCGGTATTTCCGAGGAGATGCTGCGGACCGTCTGGGACAAACTGCCGGAAAGCGCGCGTCTTGTGGCCAATGCAGTCACGTTAGAAGCCGAAGTTCTGCTCGCCAATTGGCACGCGAACAAAGGCGGCGACCTCTTGCGTATTGAGTTGGCGCAATCTAAGCCTTTGGGCCGCAAGCGAGGCTGGAAATCCAGCTATCCCATCGTGCAATGGAGTGTGCAGAAATGATCGTTGCCGGATTTGGATTTCGCGCCTCTGCAACAGAAGACAGCCTGCGGGATGCGCTTGCGTTAACGGCAATCGCCAATGTCGACGCCATAGCTACACCTGCCGACAAGGCGCAAAGCATCACGCTGCAAGCCTTTGCCAAAGCACACAACTTGCCAGTGCTAGAAATTGACGCCAGCACAATGCAAGCGGTTTGGACGCAGACCCAATCCGCCAAAGTACACGTAAAACGCGGTACCGGCTCTGTGGCCGAAGCTTGTGCTCTGGCTGCACTCACAACTGATGCTATCCTGACCACCCCGCGTGTCGTCTCCAGCGATCGCCTAGCCACCTGCGCCATCGCGCAAGGAGAGCCAAAATGACTGTTCATTTCATAGGCGCAGGCCCCGGTGCCGCCGACCTCCTGACCCTGCGTGGCCGCGATCTGATCGCCGCCTGTCCTGTTTGTCTGTACGCAGGCTCTTTGGTGCCGGAAGCGATCCTGTCACACTGCCCGGACAACGCTCGTGTGATCAACACTGCGCCGCTTGACCTCGACGCCATCGTTACTGAATGCAAAGTCGCGCATGAAGCCGGTCAAGACGTCGCCCGCCTGCATTCCGGCGACCTATCTGTATGGTCTGCTATGGGCGAGCAAATCCGCCGCCTGAAGGCTGAGGGCATTCCCGTGTCCGTTACGCCCGGCGTGCCTAGTTTTGCCGCTGCCGCTGCCGCGTTACAAACCGAACTGACCTTGCCCGGACTGGCGCAATCCGTGGTACTGACCCGCACACCGGGCCGTGCCTCCACGATGCCTGAAGGCGAAACCCTCACCAATTTCGCCGCCACCGGCGCGACACTGGCAATTCACCTGTCGATTGGCAATCTGGACAATGTGATCGCGGATCTCACACCAGCCTATGGCGCAGGCTGTCCTGTGGCCGTGGTCTACCGCGCCAGCTGGCCAGACCAGCAGGTGATCCGAACCACCTTGGCCAGCCTAAAAGACGACGTAACAGAGAACATCACCCGCACCGTGCTGATCCTTGTGGGCCCCGCACTGGCCGGTGAGGGCTTTGATGAAAGCTGCCTCTATGCTTCGGAATATGACCGCCGCTACCGCCCTCAGACCGCAGACAGCCCGTGGTCGAGCTGGCAACACGGCGATGACTAAAGAGAGATGACCCCAATGACTATGCCTCCTGGTATCCTGATCTCCGCGCCCTCCTCTGGCACCGGCAAAACCACGGTGATGCTCGGCCTTCTGCGCGCGCTGGCCGAAGACGGGCTTAAAGTGCAGCCGTTCAAATCCGGCCCGGATTACATCGACCCGGCGTTTCACCACGCAGCCGCCCGCCGTCCGGCCTTCAACCTCGACACATGGGCCATGCCACCCGCGCTGGCTGGGGGAATCTCCGAGCAAGCGCAAGGTGCCGACATCGTCGTGGCCGAAGGCAGCATGGGCCTGTTTGACGGCGTCGCCACACGTGGCGAAAACGGATTTGGCAGCTCGGCGGAAACCGCCTTGATGATGGGCTGGCCTGTGGTGCTGGTGATCGATGTGGGTGGCCAAGCGCAATCCGCCGCCGCGACAGCCTTAGGCTTCAAAACTTACAATCCAGACCTGCCGTTTGCGGGCGTGATCCTCAACCGCTGCGCCTCCCCGCGCCATGAGCGCCTTGCGCGGCTTGGCATGGACAAGGCTGGTGTGAACGTCCTTGGCGTTTTGCCTCGTCGTGGCGATTTGGCTCTGCCCGAGCGTCACTTGGGCCTGATCCAAGCGGTAGAACATCCTGACTTGGAAGAAGCCATCACCGGCTATGCGGCGTTCCTACGGGAACATGTGGACCTCGACGCCATCAAAGCCGCCGCGCGATCCGGCGACGCCAAATCAGGCACCCTGCCCAAGCCGCCCGCGCAACGCATTGCCTTGGCGCGGGACGCCGCTTTCAGCTTCACCTACCCGCATCTTTTGACCGGCTGGCGTAATGCTGGCGCAGAGATCCTGCCTTTCTCCCCGCTTGCCGACGAAGCGCCTGATCCATCTGCCGATCTGGTCTGGCTTCCCGGCGGCTACCCGGAACTTCACGCTGGCAAACTCGCCGCCAACCAAACCTACCTCTCCGGTCTCCGCAAACACGCAGAAACCAAACCGGTGCATGGCGAATGCGGCGGCTACATGGCTTTGGGCACAGCCCTGATCGACAAAGAGGGCACGCGCCACGAGATGGCAGGCCTGCTGGGGCTCGTGACCTCTTACGAGAAACGCAAGTTCCACCTCGGCTACCGCCAAGCCACCCTCAACGCCCCGATGCTGGGCTTTGACACCGGCGCCCGCTTGCGTGGCCATGAGTTCCACTACACCACCATTCTGGAAGAACCCGATGAGCCACTTGCCCAGGTCGGCGACGCGGACGGCAACCCGGTGCCGGAAACCGGCTCCATCAAAGGCCACGTCACCGGCACCTTCTTCCACCTGATCGCAGAGGCCAGCTCATGAGCGGATTTGTCAGTTTCGTTAGCTCCGGCCCCGGAGACCCAGAGCTTTTGACGCTCAAGGCAGTGGACCGCCTCGGCAAAGCCGAAGCGGTTCTGTTTGACGACCTGTCCTCCGGCCCCATCCTGGAGCACGCCAACAAAGAGGCTGATCTGGTGGGCGTGGGCAAACGCGCGGGACGGCCGTCGCCAATACAGGACCACGTCAGCCAGCTCTTAGTGGATTACGCCAAGACCGGCGCCCGTGTGGTCCGCCTAAAATCCGGCGACAGCGGCATTTTTGGCCGTCTTGAAGAAGAGATCACCGCGCTTCAAGAGCATGGCATCGACTTTGAGATCATCCCCGGAGTGACGTCAGCCAGCGCCGCCGCAGCCGCTGCGCGCATTCCCCTCACCCGTCGGCTTGTGGCGCGGCGTGTGCAGTTTGTGACCGGCCATGATGTGGCGGGCGCCCTGCCCGGCGATTTGCACCTGCAATCGCTTACCGACCCCGGAGCAACCACCGTGCTGTTCATGCCCAAGCGCACCTTTCCGGAGCTGGCGGAAAAACTCTTCGCCACCGGTCTGCGCCGCGATTGTCCCGCGTTGTTGGCAGAAAATGTCTCCCGTCCGGATCAAACCCTGACCCGCACCACAATGGAAGCACTGGCGCAGCAGCTCAGCAAAGAGATCAGCAAAGCCCCCGGCATCATTCTCTTTGGCGAATTGGCGGAAACCCCATGACCAAACTGTCTTTGGTCGGCATCGGCTCCGGCAACCCGGATCATTTGACTCTGCAAGCTATCAAAACGCTGGAAAGCGCGGACGTCATTCTGCTGCCGCGCAAAGGCGACGAGAAAACTGAACTGGCCGACCTGCGCCGGATGATCGCCAGTGAACTGCTCTCCTCCACGCCAAAGATTGTCGAATTTAACTACCCTGTGCGTGACGCCGACACGCCGAAATACCTCGATGGTGTGAACACCTGGCACGATGCGCTGGCGGCGATCTGGCAGGACCTCATCGCCACACATGTACCGGAAAATGGCACTGTTGCTCTTATGGTTTGGGGCGACCCGTCCCTGTACGACAGCACCCTGCGCATAGCCGACCGGCTGATCGCGCGGGGCATCGACCTCGATATCACAGTCATCCCCGGCATCACCTCGCTGCAAATGCTGACGGCGGCCCACGCGATCCCCCTCAACACCCTAGGTGGCGCGGTACAGATCACCACGGGGCGCAAACTGCGGGACGAAGGCTGGCCTGCAGACACGCCCACAGTCGCCGTGATGCTGGACGGCGAGTGCTCCTTCCAAAGCTTGGAAGGCGACGATCTTCACATCTGGTGGGGCAGCTATGTGGGCATGGACCAGCAACTCCTGATCGAAGGCCCTCTGTCCGAGGTCTCCGCCCAAATCGTAAAGGCCCGCGCGGATGCACGGGCCTCTAACGGGTGGATTATGGACATCTACCTGTTGCGCAAAAGCGCTTAGATCGTTGCCTCAAACAGCGCGGTCAGGTTGGCTTCGGTCAGCTCAACCGGGTTGCCACCGCAAGACGGGTCAATCAACGCGCCTTTCACCAGCTCCGGAATTGCCTCGGAAGTCACACCAAGGTCAGAGAGCTTGCGCGGGATGCCCATGCTGTCGTTGAACCCCTGAACAAAGGCGCGGAAACCATCGTAGCCGCCTTCGATGCCCAAGTAGCTCGCCGCGCGGTCAAACCGTTCGGTGATCACTGGCGCATTCAGGTCCAGAACCGCAGGCATACAGACCGCATTGGTGGTGCCGTGGTGGCTGTTGAACATCGCGCCAACCGGGTGGCTCATTGCATGAATTGCGCCAAGGCCTTTTTGGAAGGCAGTTGCGCCCATCATCGCCGCGCTCATCATCTGCGCGCGCGCTTCGATGTCACGCCCATCCGCATAGGCCCGTGGCAGGTTCTCGATCACCAGCTTCATGCCTTCGAGCGCAATGCCCTGGCTCATCGGGTGATAGTGCGGGCTGGAATACGCTTCCACGCAATGCGCAAACGCGTCCAGACCTGTGCCTGCAGTGATGAACTGTGGCATGCCCACGGTCAGCTCCGGATCACAGATCACCACGGATGGGAGCACCTTCGGGTGGAAGATGATCTTCTTGGCGTGGGTGACGCTGTTGGTGATCACGCTGGCGCGGCCCACTTCAGAGCCGGTGCCGGCGGTGGTGGGCACCGCCACGATTGGCGCAATGCCGTCTGGGTCGGCACGGGTCCACCAATCACCAATATCTTCAAAATCCCAAACCGGGCGGGATTGGCCAGACATAAAGGCAACCATTTTACCCAGATCAAGACCAGAGCCGCCACCAAAGGCAATCACCCCATCGTGGCCTCCGGCGCGATAGGCTTCCACGCCTGCGGTCAGGTTGATCTCGTTAGGGTTTGGGTCCACCTCAGAAAATAGCCCCCGGCCCAGCCCTGCAGCGTCCATCAGGTCCAAGGTTGCCACGGTGATTGGCAAATTTGCCAAGCCTTTGTCGGTCACCAACAAAGGTTTCTTCATGCCAGCCTGGGCGCAGGCTTCTGCCAATTCCCCAATGCGGCCAGCACCAAATCGGATCGCGGTCGGATACGACCAGTTTCCAGTGAGTGTCATTGTTTTTCCTCAAAAAGTGGATGCCGGGACATTCTGTCTCCGGCATCCGGCTTACCTGTCCTCAAGCCCAATTGCTGAGAACAGATCCCATGATTACACAGTCACCTTTTTCAGGTGATAGCTCTTTGGTCGCGTAAGGTTCTGATACCCAATCACTGACAACCCACCACCGCGCCCGGTGTTTTTGCACCCGGTCCAGCACAGGCTGGGATCCAGGTAGTCGGCCCGGTTCATAAACACCGTGCCGGTCTCAATTTCATTGCCGACGCGCTCAGCGCGCTCCACATCTTTGGTCCACAGCGACGCGGTCAGGCCAAACTCGCTGTCGTTCATCAGTGCAATCGCTTCCTCATCTGAGGACACCTTCATGATGCCAACAACCGGACCAAAACTCTCATCCTGCATCACCCGCATGTCGTGGGTCACATCGGTCAGGATTTGCGGCGTCAGATAGGCCCCGCCATCATCTTCGGCAAAAGTCTCGATATGCGCGGTTGCGCCAGCTTCCAAAGCCTCAGAAATCTGCGCACGCACCTCATTGGCAAAACGCACATTGGCCATAGGGCCAATGGTGGTGGCTTCGTCCATCGGATTGCCCAGCTTGTAGCCTTTCACAATCGCCACCGCCTTGGCCACAAACTCCTCATAGAGGCTCTCGTGCACGTAAATACGCTCGATGCCACAGCAACATTGGCCGGAGTTGAACATCGCCCCGTCAATCAGCGTATCAACCGCTGCATCCACGTCTGCGTCTTCCATGACATAACCCGGATCTTTACCACCCAGCTCAGTGCCGACACCGGTAAATGTACCCGCTGCTGCGCGTTCCATTGCTTGACCGCCACCAACAGAGCCGGTGAAGTTCACAAAATCAAACGCGTTACCCGCGATCAATTCGTTGGTCACGTCATGGCTCAGGAACACGTTCTGGAACACATCTTCCGGCACACCTGCGGAATGGAAAGCCTGCGCCATGCGCTCGCCAACGACCAGCGTTTGCGTCGCGTGCTTCAGCATAACCGTGTTGCCCGCAATCAGCGCAGGCGCGACGGTGTTGATTGCTGTCATGTAAGGGTAGTTCCAAGGCGCGACGACAAAGACCACCCCATGAGGAAGGCGTTTGATGTAACGCTTGAAGGTCTCGTCTTCGCCCACCTGAATGTCCGCAAGGCTCTCTTCGGCAATCGCGGCCATATGGCTGGCACGTTCGTTAAAGCCCCCAAACTCGCCACCATACCGCACCGGACGGCCCATCATCTTGGCAATCTCTGGCACAATCTCATCGTTCATCGCGCCCACAGCCGCAACACCGGCCATCACCAGCTCAACCCGCTCCTGAACCGGCCGCGCCGCCCAGGCTTTCTGTGCGTCTTTTGCGCGTTTGACCGCAGCAAATGCCTCATCCGTGCTCAGCACAGGGCGTTCAGCAAAGACCGATCCGTCGATCGGAGAAATACACGTCAACATGCCGCTCATGGCAACACTCCATCCAGAGGGGGCACTTGCCCCGCTTTCTCATTCACCAAATATCCCGGGGAGTTTGAGGGGCTGGCCCCTCATCCCGGCCTTAGGCCCGCTCAAACCCGCGGGCAATTTCCCAATCGGTCACAACCGCCTCAAACGCTTCCTGCTCCCATTCTGCCATGCGCACGTAATGGTCGATTACATCGTCCCCCATGGCGTCGCGCAGCATCTTGGACCCACGTAGGGCTTCTGTTGCGCCTTTCAATGTGGTCGGGATCTCTTCGTTGCTGTTCTCATAGGCATCCCCGGTCAGCGGCGCACCCGGATCACATTTTTCCTCAATGCCTTTGATGCCTGCGGCCAACATCGCCGCAATTGCAAGGTAAGGGTTCATATCTGCGCCCGGCACACGGCATTCCACGCGCACCGCTTTGCTGCCATCGCCACACAGGCGGAACGCGGCCGTACGGTTGTCCACGGACCACACCTTGGCGGTGGGCGCAAAACTGCCCTTTTGGAAGCGTTTGTAACTGTTCACATAAGGCGCAAGGAACACCGTGATGTCATCTGCGTATTTCAGCAACCCACCAAGGTAATGCCGCGCCAGCTCCGACATGCCCAGCTCAGCCTCCGGATCGTAAAACGCCGGAACGCCGTCTTTGGTCCAGAGCGACTGGTGCACATGGCTGGCAGAGCCAACCTTGTCGTGACGCCACTTGGGCAAAAACGACACCGCATGTCCCTGTTGCCAGCCAATTTCTTTGGCGGCATGTTTGGCCACGGTGTGATTTTCCGCCGCATCCATCGCACTGCCATAGCGGATGTTGAGCTCTTCCTGCCCGGTTTCCGCTTCGCCTTTGGAACCTTCAATCGGAATGCCCGACGCATAAAGCGTGTTGCGCATTGTGCGCATCACACCTTCTTCTTTGGTGGTTTGCAGAATGTGGTAGTCTTCATTGTAGCGGCTGATCGGGGTCAAGTCGCGGTAACCGCTCTTGGCCAGCTCATCAAAGCTCTGCTCAAAGATGAAGAACTCAAGTTCGGTAGCCGATACGGCTTCAAAACCCATCTCCGCCAGCCGCGCAATTTGCTTTTTCAGCATGCCACGCGGGGAATGTGCAATATCGTGGTGTCCGTGGTGATCCATCACATCGCAGATCACAAGGGCGGTGCCTTCCAACCAGGCCGCTTTGCGCAGCGTGGTGAGGTCCGGCTTCATCAGGTAGTCGCCATATCCGGCAGACCAGCTGGTGGAGGCATAGCCTTCCACCGTGTGCATCTCCAGATCGGTCGCCAGCAAATAGTTGCAGCAATGGGTCTCTTCCCAGGCGCTGTCGACAAAATGCTGCGCCAAAAAGCGCTTGCCCATCAAGCGGCCTTGCATATCTACAATGCAGGCCAAAACGGTGTCAATTTCGCCGCTGGCGCTCAGCGCGCCCAACTCTTCTAGGGTCAAATTGCCCGACATCTGATGCACTTTCTCTTGGTGTCACCGAAGCCCCAGTGATCAAACCGGGGCTTCGAATTTCTCTTTATTAGGAGATCTAAGTCTTAGCGGTACGGACGGCCAGCCGCCTGCATGTCCGCGTTGTACTTTTTGAAGATCTCAACAACTTTGGCCTTGGTTGGGCTTTCGGCTGCAATCTCATCCCAGAACTTCACAGCCGCAGTTTCCACGGTTGCCCACTCCTCATCAGGGATGGTGGTCAGCTTCATTTTGTCGCCGTTGACGCGCAGGTTGGCTTCGCCACCCCAATACCACCACTGACGGTAGTAGTGTGACTGATCACAGCACACACGGAACAGGGTCTGCAGGTCTTCTGGCAACTCATTCCAACGGCCCTGGTTGGCAAAGAAGCTGCCCGCCCATGCGCCGGAGATGTTGTTGGTCAGGAAGTAGTTGGTCACATCAGCCCAACCCACTGTGTAGTCTTCGGTGATGCCGGACCATGCGATGCCGTCAAGCTCGCCAGTCTGTACCGCAACTTCAATGTCTTCCCACGGCAAGGTCACTGGAACCACGCCAAACTGGCTCAGGAAGCGGCCAGCGGTTGGGAAGGTGAACACGCGTTTGCCTTTGAGATCGGCCAGCGAGTTGATTGGATCTTTGGTGGCAAAGTGGCATGGATCCCAGGAGCCGGCACTGATGTGCTTCACGCCCACTTTGGAATACTCTTCGTCCCAGATCTCGTTGAGGCCATACTGGTTGAACAGCACAGGCACGTCGAGGCTGTAGCGCGAACCAAACGGGAAGTAGCCGCCAAACACGGTGACTTCGGTTGGCGATGCCATGGAGTCATCATCGGACTGCACCGCATCAATTGTGCCTTTTTGCATGGCACGGAACAGCTCACCGGTTGGGACCAGCTGATCAGCGTAAAACAGTTCAATCTGCATGCGGTCGCCCGCAATTTTGTTGAACATCTCAATTGCTGGATCAATCACATGCGCGGCCAGCGATGGACCTGCATAGGTCTGCATGCGCCACTTGATGGTGCTGGAAGCCAGCGCCGGGGTCGCCAATGGTGCGGCCATTGCCCCAGCACCAGCGGTCTGAAGAAACTTACGTCTAGTTGTCATCTCTTACTCTCCTTGTTGCGTTTCGGCCCCGTTCGCGGCGCTCTTTAGTGTTTTTATTTTCCGTAAACATAGTTTGGCAGCCACAGCGCGATCTGTGGGAAGATCATGACCAACGCGAGGGCCACAAACATCACCCCAACAAAGGGCACGATGCTGCGATAGATGTCTTTTAGCGTGATCTCTTTGGGCGCCATGGCCCGCATGAGGAATAGGTTATAGCCAAAGGGCGGCGTCATATAGGCGATCTGTGTGGTGATCGTGTAGAGCACACCGTACCAAATCAGATCAAAACCTAGGACCTGCACCAGCGGCACATAAAGCGGCGCCACAATCACCAGCATAGCGGTGTCATCCAGGAAGGTACCCATGATGATGAAGCTCAGTTGCATTAGGATCAGGATCATCCAAGGGTCCAGCCCCAACTGATCGGTGAACAGGCTGTCGATGGCTTTCACCGCGCCCAATCCATCAAACACTGCGCCAAAACCCAGCGCCGCCAAAATGATCCACATGAACATGCAGGAAATGCCAAGCGTGCTGCGCACCGAGTTTTCAAAAACGGTTCGGTTCATGCGGCCTTTAAGCACCGCCGCGACAAAGGCGGTGATTGCCCCAATCGCAGAGCTTTCCACCAGCGATGTCCAGCCGTTTACAAAGGGGATCATCATGGTAGCAAAAATCACAATTGGCAGCAGGCCAGCGCGCAACAGACGCATTTTTTCGGCGCGGGTGATGTTGCGGTCTGCTTCCGGCAAAACCGGGCCTAGCTCCGGCTGAATACGACAGCGGATCACCACATAAAGAATGAACATCGCTGCCATCATCAGGCCCGGGAAAACACCAGCCAACCACAGCTGCCCCACCGGCTGCCGAGCGATCATGGCATAGAGTACCAGCACCACAGAGGGCGGCACCAGAATACCCAGGCTGGACCCGGCCTGAATGACCCCGGTAACCATGCGTTTGTCATAGCCGCGTTTCAGCAGCTCCGGCAGTGCAATGGTGGCGCCAATCGCCATGCCAGCCACACTCAGACCATTCATCGCAGACACCAGAACCATCAGCAGAATGGTTCCGATCGCGAGCCCGCCCCTGACGGGTCCCATCCAGACATGGAACATCTTATAGAGGTCATCGGCGATTTTGGATTCACTCAGCACGTAGCCCATAAAAATGAACATCGGCAGCGTCAGAAGTGGATACCATTTCATCAGCTTCATCGCAGCCGAGAAGCCAATATCTGAGCCACCGGTGCCCCACAGCAGCACCGCTGCAAGAACCCCAACAAAGCCAATAGCACCAAAGACACGCTGCCCGGTCATGAGCATCAGCATCATGGTCGAGAACATCAGAATGGCGATCATTTCGTAAGACATTAGTAGTCCACTCCGCGGATGCGCGCGATGTCTTTGAGAAGCTCAGAAATCGCCTGCAAGAGCATAAGAATAAAGCCAAAAACCATGATGAGTTTGATCGGCCAAAGAACGGGGCGCCAGGCCGTAGGGCTGCGCTCGATATATCCAATGATCTCGCTTGCGGCCTCTTTACCGCCGGTGATGTAGGCCATCACAAGATCTTTGTAGAAGGTGTAGGGTTCCACGCCAAAATGCCCCAGCGAGTACGCGCTTGAGCCCACGGCACCGTGGATCAGGATGACCAGATAAAACCCCAAGAAGAAGACGGTCATCGCGTCGACAATGGCGCGCTGGCGCAGGGTCCACTCACCGTAGAACAGGTCCATCCGCACGTTGGAGCCCATCTGAACCGAATAGGGCCCGCCCAACACGTAGTAGGCCACCATGGCAAACTGCGCCATTTCCAGCGTCCACATCGACGGCGTCAGGAAGGTCTTGGAGAAAGACGACCACAGCAGGATGGCCATCATGACAAAGATGCCATACATGACAAACCGGCCAATTTTGCGGTTAAACCAGTCCACTCCGTGAATGTAGTAGCGCAAAAGTTTTGGCATTACGCAATCTCCCCGGATTCACGCAGCTCTGCCATGCCTAGCGCAATCGCAGCCTCAAGCGCGTCTGTGACTTCTACAGCCTTAGAGTTACCCGCAAGCAAGTCATTGCGCACCTCCAACATCACATTGGGAAGCTTGTTGGGCAACGCATAGGCTCTTAAGGAATGAGTCACACCATGCTCGGGGCCATATGGATCATTGCGGCGTGTGTTGAACGGGCCATCAGCCATGGCAGTCAACATTTTATCCGCCAGCCGCGTATCTCGATCATGCAAAATGCCAATCTCAACCGCGCGTTGCTTGCCATGATACACAGGCGTAAACGAATGCACGGTCACAATCGCTTTGGGGTGCACCACCTCAATCACTTGCTGCACCGCCTCTTTGAACGGCTGATAGATCTGTGACACGCGGGCCTGACGATCTGTCTCGGATAAATCCATATTGCCTGGAATATCAAACACTTCGCTTTTTGTCGGCACCGCATCTTGCGCTTCTGGTGGTCGGTTGCAGTCATAAAGCAGGCGCGACACGCCTCCTGCCACAAGCGTACAATCAAACCGCTTAGCCAGCTCACGTGTTAACGTCAGCGCACCTGGGTCCCACGCTACATGACTGCGACGCACCTCTTCTGTGAGGCCCAGTTCTCCAAACTCTGTCGGAAAACTTCTGGAAGCATGCTCGCATACAAACAAGATATCACAGGGCGCCACTGCGCCCTCGATCACCACTGCCTCTGAATCGTCTAGAGTCATGTTGTCCCTGTCGTGCCATTTTGCATTTGTGAACAAACTTCTTCAGAGTCACCCGTCCTGTCAATAATTATTCTGAAATTTTTTCTTCTCACGGGATTGCTTTGAAACTATGCTTACATTTGTAGCAGTTAGTAAGTGAGCCTCCCGTGAAAGACACCGCACAGGAAACCATAAACAAGATTTATGACAGTTTGACCCGCGCAGAGCGTCAGCTCGCCGGGGTGATTTTGGAAAATTACCCCATGTCTGGCATGGGCTCGATCACCCGACTCGCGGACAAGGCTTCAGTTTCCACGCCTACTGTGGCCCGCATGGTGCAAAAACTGGGGTACTCAGGCTTCCCTGAGTTCCAAGAGGCACTACGCCAAGAGGTAGAGGCGCGGTTCTCCAATCCAATTGCCAAGCATGAAAGCTGGGCACAAAGCGCACCGGAGGCGCATATTCTCAACCGCTTTACCGATGCGGTGATGAGCAATATCCGCCAAACCCTGGCCAACATCGACCCGTCCCAATTTGACGCCCTCGCTGGCCTTTTGGCGGATGAGAACCGCGCGCTCTATATCACCGGTGGCCGTATCACACATGCCCTAAGCGAATATTTGCATCTGCACATGCAGGTCATCCGGGCCCGCGTACGCCACATTCGCTCCACGTCAAATGCCTGGCCGCATGACTTGCTGGATATCTGCGAAGGCGATGTGGTTCTGATCTATGACATCCGCCGCTACGAAAACTCTACGCTGCGGCTTGCTGAAATTGCCAAACGACGCGGTGCAAAAATCGCCCTGATCACCGATCAATGGCAAAGTCCCATCAGCCAATATGCCGATGTTTCTCTAAAATGCCGGATTGAAGCCCCGTCTGCGTGGGATTCCACCGTTTCTATGATGCTGCTGTCAGAAACCCTGATCGCCGCCGTGCAAGAAGCCCGGTGGGACCAAACCGAAGATCGCATGCGCGCTCTGGAAGACATGTTCGACCAAACTAAAATCTTCCGGAAGTTTGTCTGACATAACAAACGTGTGCCTGCGCCCAGGCAATCTACCGCTGATTGAACGCAGCGCACACACGCCAATTTCTTGCCGCATTCTCAAGCAGATCCTCCACCTGCCCTTTAAATTATTGGGTTAACAAAATCTTAATTTTTTCCCTCGACACACCATTGTCGCCCCTTTCTCACCGCAATCTCCAAACATACTGATCCCCGTAAGACCGGCGCAAAGTGTCGGTATAGTGTGTGACAGAGTTAAGTTGGTTGAGGACATAGAAACAGCGCCAGAAAGGGCTGGGACGATGAAAATTTTGGCCGTTGATGACGATGAACACATCTGCGAACTGCTGTCGGAAGCGGTTGCAGCCAAAACCGACCACACAATTGTCACCGTGGCCTCTGGACCTGAGGCAATCCGCGCTATCGCAAAGGCCAAAATCCCGTTTGATTGCTTCATTCTGGACGTCCAAATGCCAATTATGGACGGCATCACTCTGGCCAAGAAAATCCGCAAAACCAAACCCTACACCCGAACGCCCATTCTAATGCTGACGGCTATGTCGCAAAAGAAATACGTCGACGCAGCATTTGAGGCTGGGGCAACTGACTACGTCACCAAACCGTTTGATTTCCTGGAGCTGTTCACCCGAATTTCAATCGCAGAACGTCAGATTGCAGATCACAAAGAACTGATCAGCACCGTGTCCGAGATGGCGTCGCTCAAGAAAGAGTTGATCTTCAATACGGACCACAGCCTAAGTGAACCCATTGAGCTCACTGGCGTCACGCAGCTTGTAGGATGTATGGCTTTTGACGCGCATGTTTTGGCCATGCCGCGCCGACAGCGCATGCGCACGCGTGCGTTTGGTATCAAAATCAGCACCATCGAAAACGCGTACAAAACACTCTCCGCGGTGGCTTTCCGGCACATGCTGACTGACATCGGCAGTGAATTGTTGTCGGTGATGGCGCACACCGACACACAAGTCACCTACAAAGGCGACGGTGTGTTTGTCGGAACCCTGCCCCGCAGCGCGGGCTATTCCGCCCCCCGCCTTGAGGCTGAGCTAAACAGCCGTCTTGACTATGTGCCTTCGACGCAGGTTGACGGGCTGGACAATGAGGTTTGTTTTGGGGAAGCCGTGGCGCTGCGTACCCTCACCAGCGGTGGCGCCCTGTATGCGCTACAAAAAGCGGTCACAAATGTACACACCCGCGCGCAGGCCCCACGCCGCAGTGGTACCGATCTACGCAAAACCATACGCTTGCATCCCGCAAGCGGATTTCAGACGGAACAGGAGCGCCGCGCCTATGAATCGCTTCTGCACGACGCCCTCCACGAAGGCTGCCAAACACCTCAATCAGCAGCGACATTTGGCTGACGTCACCCGCTCGCTAGTGATGCGTGCGTGACAAATCCATACGCGCGACCTGAACGGGCGCGCCATCGACAAGCATCACCGGACCTGCAGCCTCTGCAAACAGGCCCAACCGGCGTATCCACCGAGGCCAAATTGCCGGCACCAGACCAAGAACTTGTTTGGCTTCCATCTCTCGGGCAGTGTCGATCAGCTTTTTCATCAGCCGCGTTTGCACTTCGGTGCGGTCCTCTGCAGGCACGTCTCGCGCCACAAAAACCCGGCTCGCATCCAGAATATTTGGATCGATTGGTGCCTCGTCGTACAGCAGGGTGATTGGAATCGATTCAAGCATGCCCTTTTGCGCATCTCGAATCATATAAGAATACATGCCGCACCGCGCAGTGGTTGGCGTCAGCCGCACCCCCGCCAGAACACGTTCTCCTTCATGAACCGCGATCCAGCTGGACGCGGGTGTGTCGTATTGGTCGTACTCCATGCCTGCCACTTCGGGCAGGTCCCAGTTGTTCTGCACAATGAAGGACTGCTTTCGCGCCCTCAGCAGATTGACCATCAATTCGCCATGCTTGTGCATGTTCTCGAATGATAGGGTAGTCGTCAGCATTTCCCCAATTTCTCCGGATACTCATTCCCCAGGTACCAAATGAACTCACTCACACAGTGACACGGCCATTCTGGCCCGCGCCGGATACACACCAAATTACTCTTCACACAAATTACGCACAGGAGACCAAGGCCACCTGCTCACAACGCAGGCTCCCACGAACCATTTCACATCAACCGGAAAACCATACGTGAACCGTAAGCGCCTTCAGCGACACAACCTAGCCGCGCACCAGCCCTTTGATCCAAATTTACGCTTAAATCGATTGAGACACAATTTTTAGCTAAACTCTACAAAAAAAGTTAGCCTTTCAGATATTGCCGATTGTTTCCGCTCCTAGAACACAGTTTTTACACTTTTAAACGAATGTTATGCGAAAAATTTACTCTCTATCAACCAATTAAGGCGAAACCTTTATTAACGGCGGGAGTCGTTAACGAATAGCTTCGCGAAAATTCCCAGCCCCAAACACCAAAATGCCACCTTGTGACGCCAGGCTTGCACAGACTGTCACGCGTTACGCTTGAAGGACAACAGGGATAGAGATGCAGCCATACTTCCTTAATTTTCACGTTAAAGGTGAAATCGCCCACACCTTACTTTTGTCAGAACCGGAGCCTCGGCTTTTGATTGATATTTCGGCCAGGGCTGCAACCGAAGCTGAAGCGCCTGGGTTTCGCTATCCCAGACGGGTCTGTTTTACTGTGACAAATAAGGACCTAATTGCGCGGTTCCGCGACACCGTATCACCGGGTGACGTGATCGAAGCAACCGGCACCTTTGACCAAACCGGCTATGTGCCGCACACACAAGGCCATATCGACACCACGTTTGAATTGCTTGACTTTGTGCGCAGCGAAGCTAGCGGCAAGCTTGAACATGACGGGCGTGTTTTCCAACCCGACACAACTGCCCGCCCCAGCTGAGAAAATCGCTTTCCTGCCGAAACCAGACCATTTTTGAGCCACATTCTGCTGCTTTCTTAAACACAACAGCACCAGCTGCCATTGGTGCGCAAACCGAATACTCCGGATGTCGCAGAATGCACATTGAACAAACGAACCGCTCCCGGTCAAACACGCCGATACTACGCCGTGTCGCACGCCGTTTCCGGGTGATGTTCCCCCGCCGCCAACCTCCGGTGGCACACTCCCGCCGCCTCAAACAACAAATGCATGATTTTGCCAGTGGTGGCGCCGCTCTGTTCTGGCAACGCCAAGGCATCTATGCCGGAGCCGGCTTTCTGTGTGGCTTTTACTTTTCTTGGCCGCTGGCTGCCCTGTGCTACTTACTCATTCAAGCGGGCGATATCTTTGACAGCATTGCCTGTTACCGGGTCATCAACCGCACCGATCATTCGTTGCGGTACAGCCACAGGCTGCTAAAGCTGCTCTTTGCCTCAAATGCCATATCAGCGGTTTCCATTGCCACATTCACGCTTTTATTGGCCCGTTTAGAAGGCCCAGGAGAGCACTTCACCTCTCTATTTTTCCTGTTTGCCGCAGGCCTTTTTGCCGCAGTGAACAACCATCAACTCAAACAAGTGCTTGCCTTGCGTCTGATCACCTATGGGGCGTTGTTCATCTACATCCCTGCGTCAGACATACTCTCGCATGGGGCGCCGTTCACGTCCAAGTTGTGGCTGCACTTCGCGACCTCCCTATTTGTGCTGTATTTTGTCCTCGAATGCTCCACCATCTTCCTGCGCATGTATCAGCGCACGTTGGATCAGATGGACGAGTTGCGATCGGAGCGCGACAAGGCGCGAGAAAGCTATGAGATCAAGTCACAGTTTGTCTCCGTTGTAAGCCATGAACTGCGCACCCCACTGACTTCAATCACTGGCTCGCTGACCCTCATGCGTGAAACCAACTTGTCCAAAGATCCGGAGAAAGCCGACCGGATGCTCGACATCGCCTATAAGAACAGCAAACGCCTGAGCAAGCTGATCAACGATCTGCTCGACATTCAAAAGATGGAGGCGCGCAAGATGGTCTACCATTTTGCACCGGTTGATCTTGGCCAGTTGCTTAACGACGCCGCCCAGTCCATTACGCCGTACGCCGATCAATACGAAATTGTGGTGCGTACCGATCCGCCCCCCTTTCCGCTCACCATCCGCGCAGATCATGAGCGCATGATGCAAGTGTTGGACAACCTTCTGTCCAATGCTGTGAAATTCTCACATGAAGGTGGATACGTGGAGCTCAGCGCGCGCTTAATTGACGGCTGCGCTGTGCTCGCGGTTCGTGACTACGGCGTGGGCATTCCAGAGGGTGAGCGCAGTCAAATCTTTGGCAAATTCACCCAAGTCGACAACTCTGA
This sequence comes from Shimia sagamensis, assembly GCF_900182745.1. Classification (GTDB taxonomy): domain Bacteria; phylum Pseudomonadota; class Alphaproteobacteria; order Rhodobacterales; family Rhodobacteraceae; genus Shimia; species Shimia sagamensis. The sequence continues at coordinate 696,785 of NZ_FXTY01000002.1, forward strand.
CTGTCGCAATTTTGAGGGCACGGGTCTCGGTCTCTCCATTGCCCGTCAGATCATCGAAGACCACGGTGCTTCAATCGATTTTGACAGCGCATTAGGCGAAGGTACCCGGTTTTACGCCATCTTCCCCCTCTGTGACACCGAAGACAACATCAGCATCGAATTGCCACAAGATTGCGTACCATGAAGGAGCAAAGCATGTTTCCAGATGACCATCAGGACAAATTCGACCGCCTGCGCCGCCATTTCATGTCTGGCCTGCCGCAGCGCGAAGCGGAGATCGAAGACTACACCGCCACACTGTTGGAACATGGCCCGGACCGCCCGGCACTTGAAGGCCTCCACCTCGCAGCCCATAAACTGGCAGGTATCTGCGCCACCTACGGGTTGCACCAATTGGGTCACCTGGCGGAAAAAGCCGAGGCCCTTTTGGAGCGCGGCGCAACTCAAGAGCCATGTGAGGCCTCTATGCAGGACATTCTTGTCGCAACCGACTTGTTGAGCGAGGAACTTGGAAGTGTGATTGACACCGCTTAAGCGCTTCAGCCTGCCTGGGCAACAATGGCCCGCAGTTGATCTGGAAGAGCCACCGGATCAAATGGTTTCTGGATGGCGCCGGCGGCACATTCGGTGATATCGGAATGGTGCTTGGACGTGACATCTTTGGACGTCATAAAGATCGCAGGCACGTCGGCCAAGGCGTCTTGTCTGCGCAATTTGACCAACGTTTCCAATCCGCTAAGCCCTGGCATCATCACGTCCAATAACAACAGGTCCGGTGCAAATTTTGCGGCATTTTTGATCGCGTCTGTGCCATTGGCACATTGCATGACCTCAAAGCCCCCAAATTCAGCCAACGCCAAATAGGTTATCTCGCGAATGTCCGCGTCGTCCTCAACGTGCAATATTTTTCGGATTTCGGTCATTCTCGGCTCCCCTAACATCCCAATAGATTTGACCGTATAGTCAAGATGCATCAAAGGGAAGCTACAAGCCCAACGCTCGCCTGAAGGGTGAAATTTCGGTGACGTCACGTGTCATTTCTCTCTAGCCACTTGAGCCTACGACCACGACGCCTAAGCTCACTGAACAGATGGCCAATAGGAGACTCCATGTCAGACCAACCTCTTCTGTCAGAACGCATCGACAATGCGCTGGTGCTGACACTCAACGACCCCGCACGTCTCAACCCAATTCGCGTGGCCACGCGCGAAGCCCTTTCCAAAGCCCTGGAGCAGGCCGAAGAAGACACCTCCATTCGCGCCGTGATTCTGACTGGTGCGGGAGGCAACTTCTCCTCCGGTGGCGACATTGCCGCGATGGACGCGCCCGCCCGTCTAAAACGCATAAACTTTGAACACGTCAAACACATGGTGAACCAGATCACCGGCGGTTCGGTCCCGGTGATTGCCGCCGTGGAAGGCTGGGCCGCAGGCGCAGGCCTCGCTGTCGCCATGATGTGTGACACCGTGATCGCAGGCAAATCCGCCCGCTTCATGGCCGCCTTCCCCAAGATCGGCCTGATGCCGGACTACGGCCTCTTGGCCTCCCTGCCCGCCCGCGTAGGTCAAGCCCGCGCCCGGCAGATCATGCTCTACGCCAAGCCTGTCAACGCAGAACGGGCTGAAAACATCGGTATGGTGGACGAGTTGGTCGAAGACGGCACAGCGCTCGACGCCGCGCTCAAACTCGCCAAACATGTCGAAACCCTTGGTCCCGAAGCCCTACGCGCCATCAAGGCGTTTGACAGCGGCCGCATGGACCGCGCGATTGACTATGAACGGGATTTGCAGCCGCTGCTTCTTGGTAGTGAGAATGCTCAAGAAGGCCGCGCCGCGTTTTTCGATAAGCGCCCGCCCAAGTTCAAACCCAGCTAAGCAAAAGGCCCGCCAAACTGGCGGGCCTTTCTCATTCAGGCAAAGTCAATGTGGTGATAGAGCGGCAACTCGCGAATGCGCTGCCCCGTGGCGGCAAAAATCGCGTTGGCCAAAGCGGGCGCAGCCGGCGGCACCGGCGGCTCACCAATCCCCCGCACCTGATCGCCATTCTCCAGTCCACGCACCATGATCTCCGGACATTGCTTCAGACGCATGCCCTCCGCATCCCAATAGTTCGCCTGCTGCGCCATGCCATCGGAATAGGTGATCTCGCTGTTCATCGCGTGACCCAGCGCAAAAATAACACCGCCTTGCACAAGGTTTTCGAAATTTACCGGATCAATCACCGTGCCCACATCAGCGGCCACCCAGACCTTGTCGATGGTGATGCCTTCTGCAGTGTTGGTCACCTCAATCACTTCCGCTGTTGGCACGCCGAAGCTCTCCACAAAAGCCACGCCGCGCCCTTTGTTTGGCCCCAACGGGCTGCCCCAGTTGGACATCTCGCCAACGGTTTCCAGCACCTTGCGGCTCACATCATGCTGCATCAGGCGGATACGTTCTTCCAACGGATCGGCCCCCGCCTCATGGATCAGCTCATCCAGCAGGCTGTCAAAGAAGAACCCTCCGGCAGAAGCGCCCACAGACCGCCAACTGGAGACAGGCGCCAGCTCCGGTACGCGGTACGCCCGCATGCGGAAATTCTCCAACCCATAGGGGTTGTTCCAAGCCCCTGCCGCGATCTGCATATCCGGGCCCGGCACATTCATCCCAGCACGGCCCATTTGTGAGCCAACCACAGACGGCATCGCGACCTGCAAATCCATCGCCGTCACTTTGCCGTCTTTCACAGCACCACTGCCGCGCGCCATGCCAATATGGCGCGGGAAGTCATGCGCGAAGTCTTCCTCACGGCTATAGGTGAGCTTCACCGGAGTTCCCCGCATCTGATTGGCAATTTCTGCGGCCAGCTCTACGTGCTTGAACTCCAACCGATGACCAAAGCTACCGCCCATAAAGTGGTTCACCAGATCAATCTGTTCAGAGCTATGCCCGGTGACCCTTGCAACTTGATCTTGCAACATACGCGGGATTTGGTGCCCGGTCCAAACCGTGACTTTGTCGTCTTCCACCAGCACAGTGGCATTGAGCGGCTCCAAAGGCGCATGCGCCACATAGGGTACGCGGTAGGCAGCTTCTATCGCCTTACCACCAGCCAAAGCCGCCGTAACATCCCCTTCGTTGCGCCATTCCTTGTCCAGCTGATCGTCATTTAAAGACGCCTCAATGGCTTGCCAGTGACCGTCTTGTTCCGCCGGATACGGGGCCTCGCCCCAGTCAAAGTCAATGGCCTGCACCGCCTGAATGGCCCGCCAAGTGTTGTCCGCCACCACAGCGACACCACCGTTGACCTCAACAACCTTCTGCACGCCTCGCATGCCTTCGGCAGCGCTGGCGTCATAACCGTTGAGCGCCCCGCCCTGACGCGGATTACACATCACAGCTGCGTGCACCATGCCCTCGACATCCACATCGATGCCATAGTCCAATGTGCCGGTAGATTTTGCCACCATATCAAGCCGTTGCATCGGCTTTCCAATCATCCGCCACTCCGACGGTTCACGCAATTTGACTTCGGTGACCGGCTCCACTTGCGCGGCCTCTTTGGCAAGCGCCCGATATGCCAGCTCTATTCCATCCGGTAAAACAACGGCACCCTTGGCGGTCTTGAGCTGTGCCACGGGGACACCACTCATCTTGGAAGCCACCAGCTTGAGCGTTTCCCGCGCCACTGCGCCGGCCTCCCGCAACTTGTCAAAGCTGTCAGGCATGGCCGTGGACCCACCAGTAATCTGCATGCCCAAAAGCTTGATCATGCCTCCCATGAAGCTACGGGTTGCTTCAGCCGTAAAGCTCTCATCGGTGGCCATAAACGGCGCGCCATCGCCAGCCAATGCGCGGTTCCAATAAGCTTTGTCTGGCTTACCAAAGTCGATCTGAAACTGGCCAAACTCTACGTCCAGCTCTTCGGCAATCAACGCCGCCTGGGCGTGGGCTACGCCCTGCCCTTTATCGCCATGGGGTGTGATCAGCGTGATCTGTTTTTCGGTGATTACCACCCACGGATTAAAGGTTGCGTCACCCTCGGCCAACCCATCTTTCAGCGGATTCTCATATGGCGTGCGCACTTTGTAGACACCAAATGCCACACCGCCTGCCACTGCAACCGCACCAAACAGGAACGTACGACGCGCAATTTTTCCAACTTTGCCCATACCTTACACCTCCTGCATCTTGGCGGCCGCGGTTTTCACAGCCGCGCGAATGCGGGGATAAGTGCCACAGCGGCAGAGGTTGCCACTCATCGCTTCGTCAATCTCTGCATCTGACGGCATTTTGATCTCAGACAGCAAAGACGCCGCCTGCATGATCTGCCCTGACTGGCAGTAACCACACTGCGCAACCTGATGTTCGACCCATGCCTCTTGCACCGCATGTAGCGCCTGTGGTTGCCCCAAACCTTCAATTGTGGTCACCGCCCCATCCACATCCGACACCGGCGTTTGGCACGACCGAACCGCCACCCCGTCAATATGCACAGTACAGGCGCCACAGGCCGCAACCCCGCAGCCGTATTTCACCCCTTTGATGCCCAATTCATCCCGAAGCACCCATAGTAGTGGCATGTCGTCCTCGACATCCACCTCATGGGATTTTCCATCTACGATCAGTTGCATAAGCTGCCTCCCGTTCTTTGGCGCCGTTTGCGTTGTTGAGAATAGAGTAATCCACGCAAATGGATTTCCACTCGCAGATCGCGCCAAAAACCATGCAGGTTACGCCACCCGTTTTGAAATGACGTAAATCCGCTACATGGCAGCTTTGTGCTAGTTGAAGGTTTTGCTCACTCCAACGCCCACCACAGTGGCATTACTCCCGGGAAAGTAGGAAATGATGCGCGTCGCCGCCGACCCACCAAACCCATTTGTCGCAACCAAATCCAACGCCCACCCTTTACCGAGATTGGTCCGACCGCCAAGCGTCCAGATCGCGACCTTTTCAAAGTTCCCCTTTAGGGAAATGGCGTTGGTTCCGCTGATCGGCACGTTATAACTCCCGTAAAGCGAAAACAAAGGGGACGGCACATAGGTAAACCCGAGGTTGGCGCCGACGATTGTCCCCGCGCCAATTTTTGCATCGATATAGCTGGGCATCACCGAAATCCCGGGGGCCACGTGCAGATCCAAATCAGATGTGGCGGACCAGGTGATCGGAATATGCGCCGAACCTGCTGGAACAAATTTCACGCCAATAATCTTCTTGGCTTGCCGCTCAACCCACTTCAACCGGTCCAACGTGCCTGCGAAACCAATCTTCAAACGAGGACGGTCAACCAACTTAAATTTGGCGCCCACCGAGTAACTCATCAAAGTGGTTTTACCGAAATACTTGTTTGTTATTGTACCCGGCCCGTGCAAGTGCGCGTTGCCGCCTACTGACAATTGCAAGCGGTCGGTCGCCCCCCATGCGATCCCAAACCGACCAAATGTCAGGTTTTCATCCAAACGCGGTAAGCCGGTCCGCGGATATAGAACGCCTGCTCGCAAGGACACCACTTTCTTGGGCAGTTGATAGGCACCGCCCAAATGCAGCTGGCTGCCGTCGCGGTGAATATCAAATTCCATCGTGCCCTTGGACTGTTGCGCCTGACTTTCAGACATTCCACCGATCAGGCAGAAGCTCGCCAGAACGACAAAGACAAACCGAATTACTGCAGCGCTACATGTGTGCTCCGGCGCAACTGCACAATCGACATCCTGCCGCTGAATGGCTTTAGCTTTTCGCATCTTGATGATTCCCCATGTCTTCTCCTCACTCCCCCAAATCATGCTTTTGTCACGCCCTGCTGGAGTAAGGCTGGCAAGAAATACCCCACTCACCACTCAAACTCCAGCCGTTAGCGATACCGGCAGCGGAACCGATAGCGACACCGCAACAGTTTAACGCTAACATCCTATTTTTTATCGGGTTTTCACCTTTCTAAAACATCTCTCCCGCTCTATAGCGAAGACCATATTTCCACCGTTCAGAGCAGGACAGGAGCTCTTCATGACTGTTACCGTCGGCATCAACGGATTTGGCCGCATTGGCCGTTCGACCCTCATGCACATCGCCGAAGAAGCACGCGAAGACGTCCGCGTTGTCAAAATCAACGCCACTGGCCCGCTGGACACCGCTGCGCATCTGATCCGCTACGACTCTGTGCATGGCCGCTTCCGCAACGAAGTGATCGCTGGCAACGGCACCATGGATGTGGGTCAAGGCCCGATGCGCATGTATTCCACCTACGACATGGATGAGCTGGATTGGAGCGGCGTTGATGTCGTTCTGGAATGCACCGGCAACTTCAATGACGGTGAGAAGGCCAAGAAACACCTCGAGCGTGGCGCCAAGAAAGTACTGATCTCTGCCCCGGCGAAAAACGTGCAGAAAACCATCGTGTTTGGTGTGAACGACGCACAGCTCGAAGCCAACGACAACATGATCTCCAATGGCTCTTGCACCACCAACTGTCTCGCGCCGGTGGCCAAGGTTCTAAACAACGCGTTTGGCATCGAAGAAGGCATCATGACCACGATCCACGCCTACACCGGCGACCAGCCAACGTTGGACCGACGTCACAGTGACCTGTACCGTGCTCGCGCAGCCGGCATGTCGATGATCCCAACTTCCACCGGTGCTGCCAAAGCGTTGGGTGAGGTGTTGCCGGAACTCAAAGGCAAGCTTGATGGGTCCGCAATCCGCGTACCTACCCCAAACGTCTCCGCTGTGGACCTGACCTTCACCGCCTCCAAAGACGTGACCATCGATGACGTGAACGCCGTGATGGCCGAAGCGGCCGCTGGTGAGATGAAAGGCGTGCTGGGCTACAACGACCTGCCCCTGGTCTCTGTGGATTTCAACCACACCACACAAAGCGCCACCTTTGCCGCAGATCAAACCAAAGTGCTGGGCAAGCGTCTGGTGCGTGTATTGGCATGGTATGACAACGAGTGGGGCTTTTCCGCCCGTATGGCAGATGTTGCCGGATTGATGGGCCGCATCTAACCACCTTACAAGTCACAACAACTTGCGCCCTCGGATGGGGTCGGGCATATCTGGTCCGACCACGACACATCCGGGGGCGCAGTGCGTCATGACCAATCAAATTGCCATTTTTCTGTTTTTGTTTCTTGCGGTGCTATTGGGGATCGACGTGGTGTTCAACGATAGCGCGACATTCCTCTTGTTTGCCAAGAAGTTCTTTGAGCTGATCGAATGGGTGGCGTTCTGGCGCTAAGCTCTGCAATGGGGCCTTGCCCAACTTATCGCATTCTAAAACGGCATTTTGTGACAACAAAGCAAGCTGATCAGCTCTTAAGCCGATAGCCCGTTCTGAACATGGCATAGGCCACGGCGATAAGCGCCGAGGTCACTGACGCAACAACAACAAACCCCAATATCGGCTCACCATCAGACACGCCAATCATGCCGTAGCGGGTGCCATCAATCAGGTAGAAGATAGGATTGACGCGCGTGAAGTTTTGCAGGCTCGCGGGCAGCGCATCAACTGAATAAAATGTGCCTGACAAAAAAGCCAATGGTGTGACAATGAAATTGGTAATCGCGGCCATCTGATCAAATTTATTGGCAAAAATCCCAGCCACAATACCCACAGCCCCCATCATCGCGCCGCCCAACAACACAAACGTCAAAGCCCAGATGGGATGCGCCACACCCTGCCCCAAGACCAAAGCCAACGCGATAGCGATCGCAACCGCCACACAAAGCCCCCGCACAACGGCTCCGGCAAGATAGCCCAACACCAATTCCATCGGTGACAGTGGCGGCATCAACGTGTCCACAATGTTGCCTTGCACTTTGGTAATCACGATGGAGGACGATGTATTGGCAAAGGCGTTCTGGATCACCGTCATCATCATGATGCCCGGTATCAGAAACGTCAGAAACGGCACCCCCATCACCGCACCACTGCTGGGTCCAATGGCGATGGAAAAAATCAACAGAAACAACCCGGCAGTAACCAGTGGCGCCAAAAGTGTCTGGGTCCACACTGTCAAAAACCGCAAAACCTCGCGTTTGGCCAGTGTAGCAAGCCCCAGCCAATTCACCCGGCCAAAGCGCCGCACACCCATTTCTGCTGCCTGATCCTGTGCCATCGTTGCCATTTCCCCCAAGTCGCTGTGGTTTTACCTCCCCAGTCCAGCAATTGCCGCGCGCTGGAGTGATTCTTCGCCTTGTAACTCGGGCTGGGGTGATTAGAATAGGTGCCTGACCAAGAAATGCAGAGGCGGCCTTTGTTGAGGCCGCTTTTTAGCTGAGGAAGTGACGGATGTCCTGGACCGACGAGCGCGTAGAGCTGTTGAAAAAAATGTGGGGCGAGGGCCAATCGGCCAGCCAGATTGCCAAAGAGCTGGGCGGGGTGACCCGAAATGCGGTGATTGGCAAGGTGCACCGTCTGGGTCTGTCCAATCGCGCCACCGGCGGCGCCAAGGCGGACGCCAAACCCAAAGCAGACGCCAAGCCTAAGGCGGCGGCCAAGCCCAAGGCTCCGCCCAAAGTTAAGGCCGCGCCCAAAGCTGAACCCAAACCCGAGCCAAAAACCGAGCCGGCTGTCGCGCCGCGCACGGCACAATCGCTGCGCAAGCAAATCATTCCCGCCGGTCAGCCGCTGCCACCGCAGCCCTCTGCAAATGAAATCAGCCCGGAAGCTTTGGCCAAGGTCAACGAAGTCGAGAAGACCGCCAAGAAGCTGTCGCTGATGGAATTGACAGAACGCACCTGTAAATGGCCTGTGGGTGACCCAGCAACGGACGAATTTTGGTTCTGTGGTCTGCCTGTACAAGCTGGCAAACCGTACTGCGAGGCCCATGTTGGCGTGGCTTTCCAGCCAATGAGCGCCCGCCGCGACCGCAAACGGTAATCGCGCTACACGATGCGTTAGACAATTTGAAAGCCTCGCCCTGTGCGGGGCTTTTTGCTTGAGTGCCCCCTGCTAAGATGTGTCTAATGGTACGGACACGACACGGAGTCTGGCACCATGACCGCGACCCTTTATGGCGACATCACCTGGCGCGAAGTCTTGGCTGTCTTGCTGATTTCCTTCACGCACATCGGCACCACGCCCTTTATCAAACGCTTCCCCAAAATATCCCGCTGGCTCCTGGATTTCAGTTCTGGCATCGGGCTCGGTTATGCCTTTCTCTACCTGTTACCCAAAATTGCCGTCATGACCCTCAAGGTTGGGGCGCAATTCCCCGACCTCGGCGTCCTTTTCGAACACCAACTCTACGCTTTTTTGATGATCGGGTTTTTGATCTATTACCTGGTTGATTTCAAACCTCAGGACAACAAACCCGCACGTACCGCAATCACCCTCAACGCGATCTCTTTTTCGACCTACAACGTACTCATCGGCATCACGATCACCCACTTTCAAAGCAATCTCACGGTCGCTTACGCAGTGGCAGTGTTTGTCTTCTCAGTGCACCTTTTTGGCGTAAACAGCTTCCTGTATCGCGAGTACGCGCACGCTTTCTCCCGATGGATGGCACCACTCTTTATGGTCTCCATGTATTTGGGCTGCGTTCTGGGCAACCACATCGACAAAGGTCACTTCTATCAATCCATCGCCACAGCCGTGGTTGGCGGGATCATCATCATTTTGTCGATCCGCCTCAAACTGCCGCCCCGCGCCCGCGTGAACGTCAGCGCCTTCCTGATTGGCGTCGCTTGCGCGATGCTGGCAACAGCGGGCTATGCCATCATCTAACAAACTGCGCCAATGACGCACCCTAGATCAATCACGCCACATCGCTGACGATACGCTGCGGCGCAAACTGCGCCTGCAACTCACTGGCCCGCGCAAAAAACGCCTCCCGCACCTCAGCAGCATAGGGATTGGCCACCTCAATCGCGTGCAACACCGTGGGTGGATCGTCCTGCACCATGCCCACGGCTTCGCGCAGCAGGTCAAAACTCGCGGTGGTCATCCGTTCCGGCAATGGTTCCAAATCTGTCAGCACCTTACCAATCAGATGGGTCAGCCCCTGCACCATTGCGAGCTCACGGTCATGCTCTTCAGCCGTGGTCACAATGACTTCAAGCCCGCGCGCTTTCAAAAACACAGCCACCTTACGCCACCGCTCCCCGCGCTCCGGACACAGGGCTATCTTGCGGCCTGCCACGCCGTCTTTGGCGCTTTGCGGACCAAACAGCGGATGTGTACCCAAAATCTCCACATGCAGCGGCAGCAGCGCTCGCATGTCCCGCATCGGTGCAACCTTCACCGAACCCACATCCAGCACCAATGTGCCCGGCCGCAAGTGTGGTGCAAGAACCCGGCACACATGCGCCATCCGCGCCACTGGAACTGCCAGGATTACGATGTCGCATTGCGCCACTTCGGCGAGGCCCTCCATGGGCACCCGCCGCCCATCCGGCAGGCAAGCCCGCGTGTAGCTTGGATCACAAATTCGCACTGGGCACCCGGCCCAAAGCTCCTGCGCAATCAACCGGCCAAAGCCGCCGAAACCCACCAAACCAATGGTGGTCTGTTTTTCTGTTTGTTGTGCCTGTCCCATAGCGGACCTCGTTTGTGAGGCCACGTTTGCCGGGATTATATGTCTTGGAAGTTTTCTGTCTCTTCATCCCCGTCAAACGCAGCGGATGAAGATGCCAAAGACCCCGCCACTATGTGGTCAGGGTATAATACGTGCCAAAAAAGATGTTGCTCTTGGTCATGGCGCAAGTGATGGCACGGTCGAGCCTGCGCCGTCAACCCGCTTCCTCTGCCAGCGGCTCCACAACATCCAGCCAGCGCACATACAGCGCGCACAGCAACGAAGCAGCCACCACAGCCAACATCATCGACATCATCAACACAGCCCCGTTTTCGGGGGAAAGAACCGCCCCGGTGAGGCTGGTCAACCCTGCCCCCGTTGCAACACTCATCGCGCCAGATAGCCCTGAGGCGCTGCCAGCCAATTTGGGACGCACTGACATGGCGCCACTATTTGTCGACGGCAATGTCAGCCCATTGCCCATACCGACAAAAATGACGGCCCCAACATAGGGAATTGGATGCACAAACCCAGCAAGCACAATTGCAAGCCCAGCGCACAACCCCACAAACCCGACAATTCGTCCGCCTATCATCAACTGCCAAAGCGGCCGCCTCTTGGCCAGACGACCTGACAAGAAGGACCCCAACGAAAACCCAATGGCAATGGCACCAACAGTCATACCAACCATGGTGGGACGTAGCCCAAAAACCGAAACCCCAATCAACACAATGCCGGTGATATAGATGTAAAACGCCCCAACCGAGAGGCTGCTACACAAGGTATACCCCCAGAACCGACGAGACTTGAGCAGCTCCGGATAAGTAGCAAACTGCTCCCCCATTGTGGCGGCCCGGTTTCTGTTGGTTTCGCCAAGGTCACGCCAAGTAAGAACCAATATCCCAAGACCAACCAACGCATAGGCCGCAAAATTGGAACGCCAACCAAAAGCTTCGTGCAAAAGGCCTCCAATGGTTGGACCAGTCATAGGGGCAATGGCCATCACCATGGATATATAGCCAAGCATGCTGGCGGCTTCCCGTGGCCCATGCATGTCGCGAACCACGGCTCGGCTTAGGGCGATGCCGACCACCCCCGTAGCCTGCAACAACCGAAAGGCCAGAAACCCGACAATGTCTTGCGCCAGAAAACAGCCGACGGATCCAATCGCAAAGCCCGCCAACCCCAGCAACATAATTGGCCTGCGACCGTAACGATCTGACAAGGGTCCAATGATGATCTGCAGCACAGCAGTCACCGCCAAAAAAGCCCCCATCGACAGGTTGGCCACGGCGTAGTCGACACCAAAATCCTCCGCAATCGCCGACAGCGACGGCAGAAACATGTTGAGTGAAAGAACCGACATCGCGGTCAACAAGATCAAAGTGTTGAGATGTGGAGCGCTCCGTTTGACCGACACACTCAATTGCCGCCCAGCAAGTTCTGCAATCCGCGCAATGCCTCTTTCTCCAGCTTGTCTTTGATCGCATCCTCGGTGGACTGACCCTCCTGCTTCTCCAGCCCCAACTCCTTCTCCAACTTCTGTTTCGCTTCGTCTTCAGCCGCTTTGATTTCCTTATCAAAGCTACGCTTCAACGCTTTTTCCAAATCCGGCACAATGCTGGGATTGCTCCAGCTTCCGGTGATTTTCACCGGCACTATCAGGCTCGGCCCATCTGGCCCACGCAGCTGCGGCGAAAACACATAATCGATGGTACGCAGCCCCAAACCCACGGTGCCTTTTCCCGTCGCCGCGAGCCTGGACAGGCTCATCAACAGATCGTTGTTGGTTAGAACCCCATCGGCAATTGTCCAAGTTGCGACCATGCTGTTGAACACCGTTGTGCCCCCGGTCACATCTCCGCGCAACAGCTTGTCCAGATCCATGCCTTCAATGGTGCCACGCCCGACCTCAACACGGCCGTCCCCGCTCATATTGTTCATCAACGCGTCCAGCGACGCTCCGGAACTCAAAAAACGGCTCTCAAAATCCGCCTTGCCTGTGAAACGATCCAAATCCGCCGTGGCGGCCAAAAACGGCTGCAGCGCGATCTGCGCCACCTTCAAATCCCCGCGCACGGAAAAGCCGCTGCGGTTGTTGGCCACAAACGTGCCGGACACGGCACCTTCATAGGCTTGCATTTCCTGAAGCGTCGCCACCGCACGCGCGCGGTCAATTTCAACCGTCGCACGGGTCTTGCCAAAGGTGATGCCATTCAAATCCATCGCCTCTGCAGCAAAACTGATAGTGCCATCCACCAACGCCAATGCGCTCGCATCAATTGGGGCTTTGGACCAGCCAACCGGGGCGGCATTGTCATTTGCCGCGCCGCCGCCTTCACCATCCTCCGATACAAACCGCAACGTCTGCGTGGCCACCTGCGCCGCCACTTTCGGACGCGGGCCGTTTAAATTTACGTCCGCCTGCACGGACAGGTCATTGCCCATGGCCGACACCTGCCCGCCGCGCACGGACACCACGCCAGTGCGGGTCAATGTCACATCGCCAGCCACTGCCAGAGGTCCCTCCAAACCGCCGGCACCCAGCGCCGCCAAAAACACCGCCGCATCCGGTGCTGTCACATTCAGCTTGCCGCTCGCCTCCGGCGCAATCCCGGCCCGACCACTGAAGGTGGCTGTGCCACCGCCGGCCTGCAAGGCCAGCTCCACTGGAGACACGCCGCCTGCCATCATCTCCAACGGCGCCGCAATCGTTGCATCAACTGTCAGCGGAGCACCAAACGGGCTCACCTTGACCGTGAGATCCGCAGCCTTGTCCACTCCGGGCCAAGCCATCTGCAGCGACACACCTGACAGCTCCTGCCGCGCCGCGCCATGCTCGATGTAGCGCACCTGCGCATCTCTGATCACCAAGCGTTCCAACGCAAAGTTTTCCAAGCCTGTCTCAGCCGTAGGCGCAGGTTCTGGCGTGGCCTCACCGCTGGATGGTGCTCCGGACGACTGCGCGCCAGTTGAAACACCCCCCGCACTCAAATCCCAGTTCACCCGACCATCCGCAGTTTTCTCCAGCAACACATCCGGCGCCACTAGCTCGACATTTTTGACCCGAATATTGCCACCAATCGCCGCCATCACGTCTACGCCAATCACCGCTTTGTCTGCCGTGAACATCGGACCACGCTCGGACCACGCCGCATTGCCAAAACTGACCTTCTCCGTGGTCACCCCCAACACCGGATACCAGCTGATGCCAACCTTGCCCTCAAACGTCAGCTCTCGACCGGTCATCGCTTTGACCTGATCCGCCGCCAATTTTGCAATTTTCTCACCCGGCAACGCCACAATCAGCACCACCGCGCCAATTGCCAAAATCAAAACCGCTGCCACCAATCCCCGGATCACCTTCATCGGAGACCTCCTTTACTGCCCAACCAGAGCCTAAGCGCCCAAGAACACACACGCAATGCATCAAAGCCCCTTCCCCTTTGCCAAACCGCGCGCACTGCCCTATATGCGCCCCATGTCCAGCAACCCGCCAGAACTCCGCCCCGACCTCGCCCGCACCACCCTCACAGGGGACGCGCGCCCCGGCCAGCCGACCATCGGCATGGTTTCCCTTGGCTGTCCCAAAGCCTTGGTCGACAGCGAGCGCATCCTCACCCGTCTGCGGGCCGAAGGCTATGGCATCTCGCCGGACTACTCTGGCGCCGACGCCGTGATTGTGAACACCTGCGGCTTTCTGGACTCCGCCAAGGCCGAGAGTCTTCAGGCAATTGGTGAGGCCATTCAGGAAAACGGCAAAGTGATTGTGACCGGCTGCCTTGGCGCAGAGCCTGAGTACATCACCGGCGCGCATCCCAAAGTGCTCGCCGTAACTGGACCACATCAATACGAGCAGGTGCTCGATGCCGTACATGGCGCCGTGCCACCCAGCCCCGATCCTTTTATTGATCTGCTGCCAGCCAAAAACGTGTCGCTCACCCCGCGTCACTACAGTTATCTAAAGATTTCAGAGGGGTGCAACCACAAGTGCAAGTTCTGCATCATCCCGGACATGCGTGGCAAGCTGGCGTCGCGCCCCGTACATGCCATCCTGCGAGAGGCAGAAAAACTGGTGGAAAGCGGCGTGCGCGAACTGCTGGTGATTTCACAAGACACCTCCGCTTATGGGCTCGACCGCAAATACAGCACCCACCCTTGGAAAGACCGCGAAGTGCGCAGCCACATCACCGATCTGGCCCGCGAACTTGGCCAATTTGACGCCTGGGTGCGCCTGCACTACGTCTACCCCTACCCCCATGTGCGTGAGCTGATCCCCCTGATGGCGGACGGACTGATCCTGCCCTATCTGGACATCCCGTTCCAACACAGCCACCCGGACACGCTCAAACGCATGGCCCGCCCGGCGCACACCTCCAAAACCCTGACCGAGATCGCCGCCTGGCGCGAGATCTGCCCAGACATCACCCTGCGCTCCACCTTCATTGTCGGCTACCCTGGCGAAACCGAAGCTGAATTCCAGCACCTCTTGGACTGGATGGACGAAGCCCAACTCGACCGTGTGGGCTGCTTCCAGTACGAAAACGTCGACGGCGCGCGCTCTAACGAGCTGCCAGACCATGTGCCTGCCGAGGTCAAACAAGAGCGCTGGGAGCGGTTTATGGAGAAGGCACAGGCCATTTCCGAGGCCAAACTCGCCGCAAAAGTGGGTCAGACCCTAGATGTGATCGTCGACGACATCGATGAAGACGGCATCGCCACCTGCCGCACCAAAGCCGACGCGCCAGAGATCGACGGCAACCTGTTCATTGACGAAGGCACGGAAGGGTTGACCGTTGGCGACATCGTGTCTGTGGAAGTGGATGAGGCCGGGGAGTATGATTTGTGGGGTAAGTTAGGCTGAGGTCACCATGTTTCGAACGTTTCTACCCAATCTCAAAAACATAAGTATTGGGGCGTTTTGTGGCGCATGCTTCGGCATCTGTTTCATGTTGCTGATCGAGGCGCCGCTTTCAGAAAACTACGTCAAATATGGGACTTTCGGTATTGGAGCCTTGGTCGCACTTCTTGGTTCTGGATTAGCACTAGCCGGCGTTCTGGCAAACATAGACAATCAAAATCGCCTTGCGGAGGAAGAAAACGAAAAATCACTTCTTGCCGCCCGAGCAGCACTTCCGCCTGTCCTTTCGTCGCTGTACCAAAAGTGTTCCAATGCGTTTGAGATTTCAGACAACCAGCTTGAAGAGAGGCGGAACGAGAAAATGGCCCTCCGTCTGCTCTCCGAGTTGGAGCTTTCATCAAACGAACTAAAATCTCTAACTGAATGCATCAAACATGCAGACGCAGACACTGCACGCTGGCTGTCTCTAATTATCTCGCATTTTCAGATCGCTCAAGCACGACTAAACCGTCATTTGTTGAACAGCGATTTATATGCCGACCCACCGGAAGATAACTACCAGTCTGTTGCTTATCGAGCAGTCGACTGGCTTGAAATCAAAGCGCTGGTTAGCCACGTTTTTGATTTCGCACGAACAGGTAAATTACCAGCGACCGAACTAGATACTTCAAAGATTTCACTACCGATTGATAACTTCGGAACTGGTCCAACAGCGCGGTGCTGGGACCATACTTATGAAAACTTGATGGATCACTACGATGAGAATGGAGGGACATCTAGTATTGGATTTCAGCAGCGTCTCCTTACTAATCCATTGATTTCAAACCAACCCAGCGCCTGACCCTGGGTGGGGGCTGAAAGCGCCCTCCCGTGGGGAGCGAGCGGCGGCTTGGAAAAGATCCGGGGGATCCTTTCGGCCGCAAGCAGGCGGAGCCCAGGGCGCTGGCCAAATCAACGATTTGGCCCAAGAGAGACACATTCAAATGCATCTGCTACGCTCCCCGAAACAGGGAGACCCACCATGCCTGCTTATCTGATCTACGACGTCGACATCCACGATCCAGAACCCTACGGCCAATTCATGGCGCAGGTGAAACCGCTGGTCGAGAAAATGGGCGGGACATACCTCGTGCGCGGCGGCGCCCATGAGGTGCTCGAAGGCGACTGGTCCCCCAATCGCATCGTGTTGTTTGAATTTCCCGATATGGACAGCGCCCGCGCGCTGTTTAATTCACCGGATTACGCCCCGCTAAAAGCCCTGCGGCAAAGTTGCTCCACCGGCAAGGCGGTGGTGGTCGAAGGCCTGTAATGGCCTTCGTATAGGGGCGTTCAGCCCTGCTGCATTTCTTTGAACAGCTCCACGTTCATGCAGTAGTCCGGCGCATTGGCCGCGCTGTCGTTGAGTTCCTGAAACTTCTGACAGGCCCCCAGCTCTTTGCATTTGGTGCATTGCATCACCGCACTGCGGTACTCTTTAGCTTTCTCCGGGTTGGCCATAATCACTTCCTCCCAATCCACGCCAACGCGTTTGGACATGCCTGTGACCAAATCGGTGTGCTGGCTCATTTTCTCAAACATCGCTGGCTCCTTTTCCTGTTGTGACGCGCGGGGTCAGCCCGCCGCCAATTTCTCAAACAACTCCGCATGACAGCAGAAGTCTGGTGCGTCTTTTTTCGCCCCCGCCTGCTGCCCCAGAAAGCTCTGGCAGGCCTCGGTGTGCGGACACATGCGACAGCGCGTGACCATGGCGGCGTAGTCTTCCGCGCTCAATCTCTGGTCCAGCATCGCTTCGCTCAATGACACTCCCAGCACCCGCGCCATGCTGCGGGTCAACCAAAAATGTGTCACCGGGTCTCCCAATGGCTGTACGTTTCCCATCACCCCTGCGCCTCCAACGCATCTTTGAGCCGCTTAAAACGGTCTTTGTTCACACAGGGCGCCGGCGCCCGCTCTTCGGTAAGCGCATCGCGTTCATGCGCCGTCAGATAACGGTCACATCCGGCTTCCCAGTCACAGCCGCGACAGTTCTCCACCATCTCGGCCCAATCTTCTTGTGAGAGCTGCGCCCGCGTCATCGCCGCCACCAAATCGGTCTGGGTCAACTGCGCCATGCGCTGCGCCAGCCAATAGTGATCTGTACGATCCCCCAGCGGTTTCATCTCTCACCTTCCTGCCACCGTGACGGTGACCTATTGATCACCTTGCAGGCGTTTCAGCAGTGTGGTGTTGCGGCAATAATGCGGCGTGGCCACAACCGCCCCGCCTGCCTGAAGCCTCTGCGCACAATCCTCAGGCTGGCTGCATGTGGTGCAGCGCAGAACCGCGTCGGAAATCTCGTCAAACTTAAGCGCGCCGCGAATGGCCGCTTCCTGCAAATCCATCCCCAAACGACTCGCAGTCTCATCCAAAAGCGCCGCATGGTGGCGCAGCTGGGCAGTCCGATCTGAAACAGGGGTCATAGGCGCATCTCCAATGGCTGACCGACACAGTCTATCAGCAGAGGCGCAATCCCCCTTTGACCTGCATCAATCGCCATTTCGAGATGAATTTGATCGCGCTTAGGTCAGCGCCTCAAGGTATGCCCGTACGCAATCTTGCACCCGACGGAACCGATCTCCACCCAGCTTTGTGCCGCCATACCAACGGGTTACAACCACGATATGATCTTTGAGCTCTTCGCGTTCTAACATCCGCAGAATCACCAACCCCGCGCCACTCTCGCCGTCGTCACTTTTTAACGGTGTGCCGTCATCCATCAAAACAGCCCAAGTGTTGTGGGTTGCCTTGGCAAATTTCTTACTGCGCTTAAGCTCTTTGAGAAACGCATCCGCTTCTTTGCGGCTGGTCACCTTGCCGCCGGACACAGCATACTTACTGCCCCGATCGGTGACCACATTGGTCAGCTGCAACACGCGCCTACAGCCCTGCCGCCGTTTGTTTCACAATCGCCACGCGCGACGCATTGGGCGGGTGTGTGCCCAGGAACTGGTTGCCCGGATCCGGCGTGCGCTCAAAGAAGTTCACCCCAATCAGCGGATCATAGCCGGATTTTTTGGTCAGGATTGTGCCCAGCTGATCGGCCTCCAGCTCGTGGTTCTTGGAGAAACTGCGCGCCCCAACCCCTGCCCCCAAATCCATCGCCGCTTCCACCGCGTTGGCATCCCCTCCAGCCGCCGCCACCAGGATCGCACCCAATGCGGCTCCGGCCATTGCATTACCCTGACTGCGCGAAATATGGCCTTTGATATGATGCGCCGCCTCATGCCCCATGACAAAGGCCAACTCATGGCTGTTGCGCGTCTCCGCCACCAAAGGCGCGGTGAAGATGATCAACGGACGGCCGTTTTTGTCCAGCGTTTGATAAGCGTTGGCAACCTTGGTCTCTTTGGGGTCCACATAAATCTTGTAGTCACAATTGGTGCCCGGAGCAGTCCGCGCCTTACACTCACGCTCCACAACAGCTTCCATACGGGCTTTCACTGGGGCCAACCGCGATGCAGCCTGCCCAGTGGAAATCTGTGGCGCGGGCTTCTGTTGCACAGCTTGTTGCGGCGTCGGACTGGAGGTAGTCGACACACATCCGCTCAAAACGGCAGCCACCGCAAGGCCCACAAAGCTGGCTTTCACTGGCATTCTTTGGCGCATGACATCCCTCCCACAGGTGCCCAATTCTGTGACACAGGTGTAAATTTATCACCTAAACCCCCAGAGACCAGAGGGAAATGCTTGCGCCCCCTCCCCTATGCGTTACGCTGGGAACATGTTCAGCATCGAGCACGAATTTGACGCCACCGTTGTGACACTGGTCGACGAAGGCACCGCCCCCCTTGGCGAAGACGTCGTTATCAACATGTTTGAGGATTGCATCACCATTGAGCAATATGATCCCCGGACTGACACAGTACAAAAGATCACCCTGTCCAACACGCAGGTCCAAGACCTGACCGCCGCGCTGGATTTGCCGGAAGGCGTCTACATGCTTAAGCGCAAATCAGACTAGGCCACAGTTAGTCGACCCGAAACACTTTGTCCCGCGATGTTGTCCCGCGGATCAAAGACAGGCGCGATTTGGCAAGCCCCAACGCCTTGGCCAACAGCTTTTGTACTGCGGCGTTGGCTTTCCCATTTTCTGGCACCACCGTCACATAAACACGCAGAACCTCACCGTCCCGCACCACCCTATTGCGCGAGGCTTTGGGCGTCACGCGCACCGCAATCTCAGCGCCCTCACAGGCCAAGTCTGATAGATCATTGGTCATTGCCTTGGCCCCACGTCAGTCACAGCGATTTACATTTCACAACTGCCCCGCATAGGGTAGCCCTCGCATGAGATGAGGGAGATTTACCACATGGCAACCGGGTTCTTTTTTGACGAAAAATGCTTTTGGCATGCGGGCGGCAACTACGCCCTGACCCTGCCGGTTGGAGATCTGGTACAACCTCTGGCCGCTGGTGGTCTGCCGGAAAGCCCGGAAACCAAACGCCGCCTCAAGAACCTCATGGATGTCACCGGCCTCACAGCGGACCTAGACGTGCGGAGCGCCGCTCCCGCAACCGACACCATGCTCAAGCGTGTGCATCCGGCTGACTTCCTAGCCAAATTCAAAGAAGTCTCAGATGCGGGTGGTGGTGAAATTGGCCTACGCACCCCGTTTGGCAAAGGGGGATACGAAATAGCGGCGCTTTCTGCCGGTATCGCCACCGAAGCCCTGCGCGCGGTCACCTCAGGTGATCTGCAAAACGCCTATGCCTTGTCCCGCCCTCCCGGCCACCATTGCCTACCGGACTGGCCAAACGGCTTCTGCCTACTGGCCAACATCGCCGTGGCCATCGAAGAGGTGCAAGCCCAAGGGTTGGCAAAACGTGTCGCTGTTTTGGATTGGGACGTACATCACGGCAACGGCACCGAGGCGATCTACTACGATCGCGACGACGTGCTCACCCTCTCTCTCCATCAAGAACACAATTACCCGCTGGATACCGGCGACGTCGCTGACCGCGGCAAGGATGCTGGTCTGGGCACCAACATCAATATCCCGCTCCCACCCGGTGCGGGGCACAACACATACCTCCACGCGATGGACAAAATTGTCCTGCCAGCCCTGCATGACTTCAAACCAGATGTGATCATCGTTGCTTGTGGCTTTGACGCAGGCGCGTTTGACCCCCTGTCCAGAATGCTGGCCACTGCCGACACATTCCGCCAGATGACCAAACAAGTCATGACCGCCGCAGACAGCCTTTGTGACGGCAAACTGCTGCTTGTGCACGAAGGCGGCTATTCCGAAGCCTACGTGCCATTTTGCGGCCACGCTGTGATCGAAGAACTCTCTGGATCAGACATCACAGCCGAAGACCCTATGGCCGCCTCCCTCACACTTCGCCAGCCCAATGCCCGCGTCGAAGCCTTCTTTGCCACGCTGGTGGATGAGATGGCTGATATTTTCGCCAGCCAGCCCGGTTGAAACTACTCCGCGCCACGCCAACATACCCAATCAACTCCTGAGGGAAGAATTTATGCCTCACCCAAACCAAGCCGCGCTGGATTTCCTGCTGAGCCGCCGCTCACGTCCCGCCAAAACCCTGATCGGCCCCGCGCCCACTCGCGCGGAACTGGAGCCGTTATTGGAGGCTGCGCTGCGCAGCCCCGATCATGGCAAACTCGAACCCTGGCGCCTGATCGTGCTGGAAGGCGCCGCACTGACCAAACTCGCAACACTCGCACAAGAACGCGGCGACGCACTTGGCATGGATGCCGACAAGATCACCAAGGCGCACGACCAATTTGACCGCGCCGATCTTGCGGTCGCTGTGATCGAAGCCCCGGTGATCAGCGAAAAGGTGCCGGAAATCGAACAGACCTACTCTGCTGCCTGTGTCTGCTTGCAACTGTTAAACGCGGCGCTGGCCGCAGGTTGGGGGGCAAACTGGCTCTCCGGCTGGGCCAGCCATGATCGTGGCTTTGTCGAAAAAGGCCTCGACCTCACCCCACGCGAACGTGTCGCAGGCTTCATTCATATTGGCACCGAAAAAGTCGCGCCGCCCGAGCGCCCCCGCCCCAACATGGAGACCAAGGTCACATGGCTGTCAGCCTAGCAATCACATCTTTTGGTAAAACCCTGTCACAAATTGGGGACCCGCGCTTTCGCCGGGTCCTCTTCAAAGGCATTGGTCTGACCTTTGTGCTTTTGATCGCGGTCTACACCGCTTTCCTGATGTTCTTGAACTGGATTGGCGCCGGTCAAACGGTGCAGGAGCTTTTGGGCAACGTCTCTTGGGTGGGCGATCTGTTCACCTTCGCCTCCCTCTTCTTGATGATCGTTTTGTCGATCTTCTTAATGGTGCCTGTGGCCTCCGCCATCACCTCGCTGTTTCTGGACGAAGTGGCAGATGCAGTGGAAGACAAACACTATCCAGAATTGCCCGATGTTCCCAGCGTGTCTTTTTCTGAAGGGCTCAAAGACAGCGTGAACTTTCTAGGGTTGCTGATCGCCGCCAACATCTTTGCGTTGGTGTTATATGCAATCTTCCCACCATTTTCACTGTTCATCTTTTGGGGCCTAAACGGATTCCTGCTGGGACGGGAATACTTCCAACTTGTTGCCATGCGGCGTGTCGGAAGAGCCGAAGCCAAGAAGCTGCGCAAGAAACACATCGGCACCATTTGGCTTGCCGGCACGCTTATGGCAATGCCGCTGGTCGTGCCACTTCTGAACCTGGTGATCCCGATCTTAGGCGCAGCGACCTTTACCCATCTGTACCATCAACTGGAGCCATCACCTCGGCAGGCCCCATCACGTTAAACCAGTCAATGTCACGCACCGTGATAACTTCGGACGTGATAATCCAGTACAAAATCACCCACATCACCGCGGCAGCGCCCGTGGTGATCCAGGCTTTGGTTTTCAGGTAGTGATGCTCTGGACTACTGGCATGTGTACCCGGCACAACTTCGCCCATATCGCCCTGCGTTTTCAGGCGAATCGGGATCACCATCAAAAAGGTCATGAACCAAAGCACGGCGTATAAAACGAGGGCTGAAGTGATGGTCATTGCACGCTCCTGATAAAAAAGGCGGACACGTTTGGCCCGCCAATCCTAGTCTGTTTTGGGGTTGGCCTCTTAGACCTGTTCCAACTCCACAAGGCAACCGTTGAAATCTTTGGGATGCAGGAACAGCACGGGTTTGCCATGCGCCCCAATCTTAGGCTCACCACTGCCCAATACCCGCGCACCTGTGGATTTCAAATGATCCCGCGCCGCCAAAATATCGTCGACTTCGTAGCACACGTGATGGATGCCACCAGATGGGTTCTTTTCGAGGAAGCCGTTGATCGGGCTGTCTTCTCCTAGCGGATACAACAGCTCAATTTTGGTGTTGGGCAGTTCGATAAACACCACGGTCACGCCGTGATCCGGCTCATCCTGCGGTGCCCCAACTGTGGCGCCCAGCGCGTCACGATACTGCGCACTTGCGGCGTCAAGATCTGGCACTGCGATGGCCACGTGGTTCAATCGTCCGATCATATTTGTCTCCTCCAAAAGGGCATGCATCCCGCTCGCAGCTCTTATGTGCGCTGATATCCGCCGGTGCAAGAGACAGGGCGTCGCGGCTGATCTTAACCTTTCGTTAGGCATGTGTTCTTAGCCTGTTTGCACGTTTCGGTATCTGTAGTTTTCGCTTCGTTGAGGATTTCAAACATGGACGACAAATCGCCTTTCTCCCCGCTGACCACCCCATCAGCCGCGCGCCCGCTTCTGGGCATGACTGTTCTTGTGGTGGAAGACAGCCGTTTTTCCTCCGACGCGCTGCGTCTGATGTGTGTCCGCTCCGGAGCCCGCATCCGCCGCGCTGACTGCCTGACCTCTGCGCGACGACATCTGCAAGTCTACTTGCCAACCGTGGCGATTGTGGACATGGGCCTGCCGGATGGCTCCGGCGCCGACCTGATCGAAGAATTGAACAAAGCCACCCCCCGGATTGAGCTGATCATTGGCACCTCCGGTGACGATTTTGCCCAAGAGGCTGCCCTGGCTGCTGGTGCCGACGGCTTTATCGCCAAGCCCTACGGCACACTGACTGATTTCCAACAGGCCATTCTGCGCCGCCTTCCCGATGCCTATCGCCCAACTGTGGCCCGTGTGGCCGACAACGAAGCCATCAAGCCTGATCCGGTGGCGTTCCGCGATGACCTGCTTCACGCGGCCGACACGCTAAAAGAGGCCGATGAGGACTTGATCGACTACGTGGCGCAGTTCCTTGGCGGCTTGGCCCGCAGCGCCGGCGACCAAGGTCTGCTGAGCGCCGTCAAAGCTGTGGAATGCGCCCGCAAAGAAGGCACAGGCGTGCGTGCCAATGTGGCCGAACTCAACGGTGTGGTGGAAAGTCGCCTGACCGAAGCGGCCGTTATCTAAAACGAACACAACCGGAACGACTACTCACGAACACGGGACGGTGAGGCGGGGCCATTTGGTCCCGTCTTGCATTTTGAGGCTTAACCCTGCTCCGGGTCATTTGCTGCGCGGACCAATCCGGTCAAATCACTCAACCGCTCACGCTGCTGGCCGTTCTGATCAAAGTTGCTTGGCGACAGCCACGCCCCAAAGGCCGCCTTAAGCGCGGGCCACTCGCGATCAATCGCTGCAAACCAGGCCGTGTCCCGGTTGCGCCCCTTGTAGACAAGAGCCTGTCGGAAAATCCCCTCATAGCTTAGGCCCAAGCGCTGCGCCGCACGGCGGGATGGCGCATTGAGCGCATCACATTTCCACTCATAGCGGCGATATCCGTTGTCAAAGGCCCATTGCATCATCAGGAACATCGCTTCCGTGGCCGCAGGGGTGCCTTGCATCATTGGAGAGAAGTTGATGTTGCCCACTTCAATGGAACCACGCTCTGGGTAAATACGCAGATAGGAGGCCACACCCGTAAAGGTGCGCTCTGATTTGCTATAAATCGCATAGAAAAAGTGGTCTTGGTTCTCAACGGTTTCCCGCACCCAGCGATGATACTGCGCCGCCGAATGAAACGGCCCGTACGGCATGTAGTCCCAAACCCAGTCATCTGCTTGGTAAGCGCGATAGAGCAGCGCAGCATGGGCCTCTGCGCTCAACGGCTCAAGACGCACATATTGGCCGTCCAAAACCTCACCCGACGGCCGTGGTGGCACGGTCCAATCAGGCACGGCAAAGCCCACAGGGCGGGATGTTTGCATGAGTGCTCTTCCTTCAGTTGGCCAAGTAGTGGCACAGCACGCCTCGCGCGCCAAGCCCTTCTGACTTAAGCCAACAATCCCGGCGCATCTCCCAATTGCATCCCGGGAAACACCACAGTCTCAAGCGCCGCACGATCGAGCCCAAAGCTCTCGCGAATGGCCCAAGCTGCGTATCGCCGGACATCATCGGTGGGCATCAGATCGCGCCCTTGAAACAGGTCCACTTCTTCCAATCCCGCCAACCGCCCATGCACAGCCTGACCTCGGATCGCGCCACCGGCCATCACCATCATGCCACCGGTTCCGTGATCTGTGCCTTTGGTGCCATTCTCAGCCACGGTGCGGCCAAACTCCGTCATCGCCAACACTGTGGTCCGGCCCCAAACTGTCTCGCCCAACCCAACTTTCAACGCCAACAGACTGTCACTCAGGTTCTTCAAAGGCGCCTTCAGCGTGCGGGCTTGTGCAGCATGCGTGTCCCAGCCGCCGATCGAGAAACACGCCACCCGCGCCGTATCGCGCAGCTGCTCTGCTGCAAACTCTGCCACCCGCAGATGTGCTTTTGCCTTGCCCCGCCCCTGCGGGCTCATCTGCGCGTCCATCATGGTTTCCAGCTCGTCCATCATCATGCCGCTGTCAGCCATCTCCAGCACGCCACCACCGCCCTCTCCAGCCAGCGTCATGGCTTTCTGCATCGCCAGCGCCATGGCAGGATCACGTTCCATCGTCATCTCCAGCAACCGCGCGCCCTGGCTGGACAACACAAAGCCCACATCCGGCGACCAGGTCTCCACCTCTGCTGCCCCTTGGCTCAGCAACATCGGATCAGCGCCCACCGCGTAGGCTGTGGTCATCTGACTGCCCGGCATGTTCTGCAACATCCGGTTTAGCCAGCCATCTCGCGTAGCGCCCGTTGGCATCTGCGCCGTCCCAGCTTCCAACAAATCCTGCCCGTCAAAATGACTGCGCTTGTTGCGGTATGGCGTAGACACCCCTTGCACAAACGCCAGCTCACCTGCCTGCCACATCGGCCACAACGGCTTGGCTGCTGCATGCAACATCATGCCGCCGGAGACTTCCATGCCTGACGGCGCTCGCGCAGCCAGCGTCGGCCGTAACAGCCGAAGACCCGCATCATCCGGCTGCAGCAAATCCAACCCGTCCAATCCGCCCCGCAGAATGATCACCACAAGTCGGTTCTCGCCACCTGTCGAAGCAAAGCTCACCGGCGTCATCACCGGGCTGGCGGCCAGCGAACATCCAACCGCCAAGCCGCGCCCAAGAAATCCACGCCGATCCATCACAATCTTGCCCATGACGCTCTCCTCACACCCGTTGAAACGCGGGCGACATCAGCACCAACGCAACCCCTTCACGCCGGTTCTCCGCCGTTTCTGCGGCAAACCGCACCGACGCCGGCGCGCTTGTCCCAAGCGTTGTCTGCACAAAGTCACGCGGGTCCGGCAACGCGTCCAAAACCTCCGCCGGCACACCCAACGCCCACTGCAACCGCGCTGCCATGCCCTGCGCGGTCAGCCAATGTCCGTCATCTTCCTCAAATCCATCCGGACCAAAGGGCCGCCGCCAAGGC
This sequence comes from Shimia sagamensis, assembly GCF_900182745.1. GTDB lineage: Bacteria > Pseudomonadota > Alphaproteobacteria > Rhodobacterales > Rhodobacteraceae > Shimia > Shimia sagamensis. The sequence goes on from NZ_FXTY01000002.1 coordinate 722,947, forward strand.
TGCCCCATGGTGCGCAACGGCGTGCCAAGAAGTCGTTCCAATTGATGGCTTTTCACATCGCGAAGTTGTTTTTTAGGAACAGCCAGTGCCCGCAACGCCGAGCTGACAAACAACTCTGGCTGCTTGAAGTTTCCAGCCCCGTCTTCCACGGCTGCCCAGGCGGCAGAGTGGCGCAACATCGCCTCTACAACCTCGGCCAGATCCCCATCAGTCTCCAAATACCGGGCCCCCATCGACACCAGCAAATCTTCATCCGGCGTGTCTGACACAAAATGCACGGCCAGTTTATGGGTGATATGTCGCGCCGTATCTGGGTGCCGCGCCAAATCCCGCAAAACCGCATGCACATCTGACACCCGCGCCCGCCTGGTGCCGTATTCTTTTCCAAGTACCGTCTCTGGTCCAGGCTCCGCCCGTTTGGAAAGATAGGCTGTTCCCTCTTTCTGAATCGTCGTCACCCCAGTCAGCAGCTCTGCAAGCTGGCGCACATCGTCTTGGGTATACCCACCGCCCACACCCAATGTGTGCAGCTCCAAAATCTCTCGCGCGAGGTTTTCGTTGAGGCCAAGGTTTTTTTGGGGCCGCTTCTTCGCAATGGCACTGTTGGGTCCCACGGAATTGTTCTGATCCAGAAAATGCAGCATCTGTGGGTGCAGCACAGCAGCAATAAGCATGTCCTCAAACCGCCCCCCCACATGAGGCCGAATGGCGTTCGCCACATAGGCGGGCTCAGTGTAGCGGTAGATCACGTTTTTCCCAGGCGCGGAAAAATGGTCGTTCCAAAACGCAACCAGCCGCTCCCGCAACCCGTCGCGGCTCCACACACGGCGCGCCAATGTCGCACCTATCCACTTTGCACCTTCTTGTTTGGAGGCACGCCTGGCCGTTTTGAATGCCTTCTGAAGCGCCTGCTGCGCATCGCTGCCTTTTTCGGCTTTTGAAATCTTTCGACGTGCGTTTAACAGCGCCAGCATTTTTTCCCGCATCTCCGCATCGCTGGGGAAAGGGAACCATGGCATTTGCACTTCTGGCGCGCGCAATAGTGCCAACATCTCGTCGACACCCTGCGGTCCCACCACTTTGGGCGACCGCCCATATCCAAATCGGGTCTGTGCGATATCGGGATCAAAAACCACGGCTGAAGCGCTCCTCGTTCACCATTATTCACTCTACCACATAGAAAAGCCGCGACTATGGCGCTTGGGAATGCCAGCCACTTTTTTACAGAAATCCGCCGATGTTGCTCTTCACAAACAAAAAACCGCCCACAACACTGTTGCAGGCGGTTCAAATTCTCAGCGATGTGGCGCGCGGATCACTCCTGCGGGATCACCCGCAGACCCAACTCCATCAACTGATCGCTGGATGGATCATTCGGTGCGTTCATCATCAGGTCTTCGGCGCGCTGGTTCATCGGGAACATCATCACTTCGCGGATGTTCTGTTGATCCGCCAGCAGCATCACGATGCGGTCCACACCAGCGGCACAACCGCCGTGTGGCGGCGCACCGTAAGAAAACGCTTTGTAAAGCGCGCCAAAGCGCTCTTTCACTTCGTTCTCATCATACCCGGCAATATCAAACGCCTTCAGCATCACTTCAGGAATGTGGTTCCGAATTGCGCCGGACACCAGCTCATAGCCGTTACAGGCCAGGTCATACTGATAACCTTTCACCACCAGCGGATCGCCGTTCAGCGCCTCAAGGCCACCCTGCGGCATGGAGAACGGGTTGTGTTCAAAGTCGATCTTGCCGCTTTCTTCGTCCGCCTCATAGATCGGGAAATCCACAATCCAGGCAAAGGCAAAGCGGTCTTTGTCAATCAGACCCAGCTCTTCGCCAATCACGTTGCGTGCACGGCCAGCGACCGCTTCAAACGCCTTTGGCTTGCCGCCAAGGAAGAAGGCCGCGTCGCCTACACCCAGACCCAGCTGCTGACGGATCGCTTCGGTGCGCTCAGGACCAATGTTCTTGGCCAGCGGACCTGCCGCCTCTTCGCCCAGAACAATTTCACCGGCTTTGATCTTCGCGTTCACCTCTTTCACAGAGATGCCCTGCTCCTGCGCAATGGTGTCCGCAGACTGCTTACGCCAGAAGATGTAGCCCATGCCCGGCAGACCTTCGCCTTGGGCAAACTTGTTCATCCGGTCACAGAACTTGCGCGAGCCACCGGTTGGCGCAGGGATCGCACGCACTTCGGTGCCTTCCTGCTCCAGCAGCTTGGCAAAGATTGCAAAGCCGGAGCCCGCAAAATGCTCAGACACAACCTGCATCTCAATTGGGTTGCGCAGGTCTGGCTTGTCAGAGCCATACTTCAGCGCCGCTTCGGCATAAGGAATCTGTGGCCATTCGTTAGGCGCATCCACCTTGCGGCCACCACCAAACTCTTCAAACACACCCGCAATCACCGGTGAGATGGTGTCAAAAACGTCCTGCTGCTCCACAAACGACATCTCCATGTCGAGCTGGTAGAAGTCGGTTGGCGAACGATCGGCGCGTGGGTCTTCGTCGCGGAAGCACGGCGCAATCTGGAAATACTTGTCAAAGCCCGCAACCATCATCAGCTGTTTGAACTGCTGTGGGGCCTGTGGCAGCGCGTAGAATTTGCCAGGGTGAATACGGGACGGCACGAGGAAGTCACGCGCGCCTTCAGGCGACGACGCCGTGATGATTGGCGTCTGATACTCACGGAAGCCTTTGTCCCACATGCGCTTGCGCATGGACGTTACAACGTCCGCCCGCATGGTCATGTTCTGCTGCATCTGCTCACGACGCAGGTCGAGGAAGCGATACTTCAGACGGGTTTCCTCAGGGTATTCTTGATCGCCAAACACCAGCAGTGGCAGCTCATCCGCCGCGCCCAAAACTTCAAGGTCGCGCACAAACACTTCAACTTCACCGGTTGGGATTTTGTCGTTCACCAACTCAGGATCGCGCGCTTTGACGTTGCCGTCGATGCGGATACACCACTCGCTGCGCACTTTCTCCAACTCGGAGAAAACCGGGCTGTCCGGGTCGCAGAGCACCTGAGTGATGCCATAGTGGTCGCGCAGGTCAACAAACAGAATGCCGCCGTGGTCACGGATGCGGTGCACCCAGCCAGACAGGCGGACGGTTTCGCCCACGTTGGATTTGGTCAGATCGGCGCAGGTATGGCTGCGATAGGCGTGCATGTGCGGGCCCTCTTTCAGGGTGAATAACTACAGTCGGCCCGATACACCTTTTTGCGACACCAAAGTCAAGAGAACGGCGCTGGTTTGCGCGGAAAAAGGGAGCCAAATTGCGCAGAGGACCGCGCCCGACGCTAGGGGGGCGCCACGCCGATAGTTGCAATGGACAATCCTCACATCCGCACACCGGTGAATTCTTGTCTGTTGTCGCAAATGCGCCCTCCTTGGGGGGAGGGTCGGGCGCGGTCCGGGCTTACAGCCCGTCCCATGCCGCAATAATCTCGCCCCGCAAGGCATTTGTAAGCGTAATTTCTTGAGCCGACCGGACGTCAGCCACCGTCAAAACCGCCTCTTGCACCAATCCTGCATTCAACAAACTCTGCCGACAGACTCCCGGCAAACATCCGGACGCAAGCGCTGGCGTCAGCCGCGCGCCATCTGCCATGGTTAGCACCACATTTGTGATTGTGCCCTCACACAGCTCTCCACGTTCATTTAGAAACAGCCACTCTTGCACGCCGTCTGGCAGCTCCGCCCTCCAGTGGTCATACACCTCGCGCCGCGTTGTCTTGTGCCGCAAAAGCGCATCCTCGGAGCGCAACTGCTCCGGCGCAATGCGCACCGCCCACTCTTTTGCCGCCGATGGCAATGCCGCCGTGGTAATTTCAACATCCCCACCAGCCCCAAGCGTCAACCGACAGCGCAACGGCCCTTCGCTGCTCAGCGCGTTAATTGCCTCCGCAACCTTTGCCAGATCAAATTCAAACCCCAACGCCCGCGCAGACCGCTTCAGCCGCGCCAGATGCAATTCAAGCCGCGCGATCCCCTGCCCCGGTCGATAACAAAAAGTCTCAATCAGGCGGGTTCCGGTTGGAACTGGGCAAACCGTGCTTTCCACAGCGCTTCCTCATATTCATCCGGCGCGGTGCTGTCCCAGACAACCCCACCACCCACATTCAATGTCATCTGGCCTGCCTGTGCCATCAAGGTCCGGATCGCCACACTGAACTCAGAGCGCCCATCCGGCGCCGCCCAGCCAATACCGCCGCAATAGATTTCACGCGGCCAAGGCTCCAGATCGCGCAAAATTTCCATCGCCCGCAGTTTTGGCGCCCCCGTGATGGACCCACAAGGAAACAGCGCCTTCAGGATGTCGCTGGTGCGCACGTCGTCTTGCAACTCAGCGGCAACGGTAGAGGTCATCTGATGCACGGTTGCGTAGCTCTCAATCTCAAACAGCTTTGGCACATGCACCGATCCCGGTTTACTCACCCGGCTGATGTCATTGCGAAGGAGATCCACGATCATCAAGTTCTCAGCCCGGTTCTTCTCATCTGTCGCCAACCAGTTACGCCGCCGCACATCCTCACGCGGGTCATCACTTCTTGGCTGCGTGCCTTTCATGGGCCGCGTCTCAATCCGTCCCTTGTCGTCAGTCCGGAAAAACAACTCCGGCGAACGGCTCAGAATATCCGGCAAGCCGTCTTGGCGAATAAACGCGCCATGCCCCACTGCCTGCCGTGCCGCCAACGCGCCATAAAGCGCCACTGGGTCACCTTCAAACTTCGCCTCCATTGGGAAGGTCAGATTGGCCTGATAAATGTCCCCGGCCCCGATATACCCATGCACTCGGTCAAACGCCGCCCGATAGGTCGCCGCACTCCAGCGCGGCTCAAACGGACGCAGGTCAAACGTGCCATCTCGAGGCAACGGCCCCGCCATCTCCGGCGCACGGAACACACCAAAGTTGATCAACGGCACCCGTCGCGTTTTTGGCAATAACCGCCGCAGCTTCGGCTCCAGCACATAGCCCAACTCATAGCTGACATAACCCGCCAACCAGAACCCGGCGTCTTGCGCCTGATTGAGCACCTCAAAAGCCATGCCAACGTCACCAGGCTCGGTGATGGAAATCACGTGCTCGGGGTTCTGAAACAGCGTCGCACCGCCGTCTGGCCCATGGTCAAATCGAATCTGCACGCCCATTCCCCGGTCGATGTTAAATCCTTGCCTGCCATATACGTTGCATTTTATTAAAAAACAGTGGTCAATTGCGGCACTATAGGACAAATTCCCGATCCCCCTTGCGCCCGCCCTTCTGATCCGTATAACGCACGACAATTTGCGTATTTGGCGTTTCCTGCCCGCCAAGACATCGCTGCCACCAGCCCGAGGTCCACCATGCCCAAAAGAACCGACATCTCCTCGATCATGATCATCGGGGCCGGCCCCATTGTGATTGGCCAAGCCTGTGAATTTGACTACTCCGGTGCCCAAGCCTGTAAAGCACTGCGAGAAGAGGGATATCGCGTCATCCTGGTGAACTCCAATCCGGCGACGATCATGACCGACCCCAACATGGCGGACGCAACTTACATCGAGCCAATCACCCCCGACATGGTTGCCAAGATCATCGAGAAAGAGCGCCCCGACGCGCTGCTGCCCACAATGGGCGGCCAAACCGGCCTGAACACCGCGCTGGCAGTTGAAGAAATGGGTGTGCTGGAAAAATTTGGCGTGGAAATGATTGGTGCGGACCGCGACGCTATCGAAATGGCCGAAGACCGCAAACTCTTCCGCGAAGCCATGGACCGGCTTGGCATCGAAAACCCCCGCGCTTCGATTGTGACCGCGCCGAAGAAAGATGACGGCACGGCAGACCTCGACGAAGGCATCCGCCTCGCGCTGGAAGAACTCGACGACATTGGCCTGCCCGCCATCATTCGCCCTGCCTTCACCATGGGCGGCACCGGTGGCGGTGTGGCCTACAACCGCGAAGACTACATCCACTACTGCCGCACCGGCATGGACGCCTCCCCGGTGAACCAGATCCTCGTAGATGAAAGCCTGCTGGGCTGGAAAGAGTACGAGATGGAGGTGGTGCGCGACAAAGCGGACAACGCCATCATCGTTTGTTCCATCGAAAACGTCGATCCAATGGGCGTGCACACCGGTGACTCCATCACCGTGGCCCCTGCCCTCACACTGACTGACAAAGAATATCAGATCATGCGCAACGACTCGATCGCTGTTCTGCGTGAGATCGGCGTGGAAACCGGCGGCTCCAATGTGCAGTGGGCTGTGAACCCAGCTGACGGACGCATGGTTGTGATCGAAATGAACCCACGTGTGTCCCGATCTTCCGCGCTGGCCTCCAAAGCCACCGGGTTCCCGATTGCCAAAATCGCCGCCAAACTGGCCGTGGGTTTCACGCTGGACGAGCTGGACAATGACATCACCAAAGTCACACCAGCTTCGTTTGAGCCGTCCATCGACTATGTTGTCACCAAGATCCCGAAGTTTGCTTTTGAGAAATTCCCAGGCTCCAAGCCAAACCTGACCACTGCAATGAAGTCTGTGGGCGAAACCATGGCCATCGGCCGCACCATCCACGAGAGCATGCAAAAGGCGCTGGCCTCCATGGAAAGTGGCCTGACCGGGTTTGACGAAGTCGAAATCGAAGGCGCACCAGACAAAGCCGCCGTCACAAAAGCGATCAGTGTCGCAACTCCGGACCGCATGCGCACCATCGCACAAGCCATGCGTCATGGTCTGACCAACGACGAAATCCACAACGTCACTATGTTTGACCCGTGGTTCCTCGACCGTATCCGCGAGATTGTGGACGCTGAAGCCGAGGTGGTCGCAAACGGCCTGCCAACAGATGAAAAGGCCATGCGCCAGCTCAAGATGCTGGGCTTCTCAGACGCCCGCCTGTCGATCCTGACCGGCTTGTCGGAAAGTGACGTGCGCAAGGCCCGCACCACTCTCGGTGTGACCGCGGTGTTCAAACGCATCGACACCTGCGCGGCGGAATTTGAGGCGCAAACCCCTTACATGTACTCCACCTACGAAACCCCGATGATGGGTGACGTGGAATGTGAGGCCCGCCCGTCTGATCGCAAAAAAGTTGTGATCCTGGGTGGCGGTCCAAACCGCATTGGCCAAGGCATCGAGTTTGACTACTGCTGCTGTCATGCCTGCTACGCGCTGACCGAGCAGGGTTATGAAACCATCATGATCAACTGCAACCCGGAGACCGTGTCGACCGACTATGACACCTCTGACCGCTTGTATTTTGAGCCGCTCACCTTTGAGCACGTGATGGAAATCCTGCGCGTTGAGCAGGAAAACGGCACCCTGCACGGCGTGATTGTGCAGTTTGGCGGCCAAACCCCGCTGAAACTGGCCAACTCTCTGGAAGCTGAAGGCATTCCAATCCTTGGCACCACGCCAGACGCCATCGACCTTGCCGAAGACCGCGAACGCTTCCAGGCGCTTGTAAACAAGCTGGAGCTGAAACAGCCGAAAAACGGCATCGCCTCGACAGATGCACAAGCTCTGGCCATTGCGGAAGACATCGGCTTCCCTCTGGTGATCCGCCCGTCTTACGTACTGGGTGGCCGCGCTATGGAAATTGTACGCGACATGGCCCAGCTGGAGCGCTACATCGCCGAAGCTGTGGTTGTGTCTGGCGATAGCCCCGTGCTGCTCGACAGCTACCTCTCTGGCGCTGTAGAGCTGGACGTGGATGCGCTCTGCGATGGCACCGACGTACACATCTCCGGCATCATGCAGCACATCGAAGAGGCAGGCGTTCACTCTGGCGACAGTGCCTGTTCGTTGCCACCCTACTCGCTGGACGACGTCACCATTGGCGAGATCAAGAAACAGACACATGCGCTGGCGATTGCGCTCAATGTGGTTGGCCTGATGAACATCCAGTTCGCGGTGAAAGACGGCGAGATTTACCTCATCGAAGTCAATCCACGTGCCTCCCGCACCGTGCCGTTTGTGGCCAAATCCACCGACAGTGCGATTGCCTCCATCGCGGCGCGCATCATGGCCGGTGAAAAACTCGCCGACTTCCCGAAACGCGCACCATACGTGGAACTCGACAGCACCAAGGATCAGCCCATCGCCGACCAGATGACGCTGGCGGATCCCGACATGCCATGGTTCTCCGTCAAAGAAGCTGTGTTGCCGTTTGCCCGTTTCCCCGGTGTCGACACCATCTTGGGGCCGGAAATGCGCTCCACCGGCGAAGTCATGGGCTGGGATCGCTCCTTTGCACGTGCCTTCCTGAAGGCACAAATGGGCGCAGGCATGGTCTTGCCCACCGAAGGCAAAGCCTTCATCTCGGTCAAAGACTCCGACAAGACAGACATGATGATCGACGCCGCCAACATCCTGATTGGCATGGGCTTCACTGTGGTTGCCACCTCCGGGACTGCTGCGTGGCTGTCTAAAAACGGCGTCACATGTGAGAAGGTCAACAAAGTCTACGAAGGCCGTCCAAACATCGTCGACATGCTCAAAAACGGCGACATCTCTTTGGTGATGAACACAACCGAGGGCGCGCAGGCCGTGAACGACAGCCGCGACATTCGCTCGGTCGCACTTTACGACCGCATCCCGTACTTCACCACAGCTGCCGCGTCTCACGCCGCCGCCCGCGCTATAAAGGCGCGTGAAGAAGGAGATCTGGAAGTGCGGTCCCTGCAAGGCTAAACTTTCGAAACTTAGTCATTGAAAGGGCGGCCAACAGGCCGCCCTTTCTTGTAGCGCTGCTTTCGCAATGCGATGCCCAAAAGACTCGCTTTTGGAAGTGGTTTTGCGGCGCCCTTGACCAACAGCTCCCACCGGCCGCAAGCTTGGATCAAAAACAAACCAACAATTGAGAGCAGGCCGATGACACGAATTATCCTAATTCTTGCAACCCTGATCACATTAGCCAGCCTTGCCGCCTGACGTGGCGTGTACATGTAATCGGTGATGTTGATCACACACACGCCACCTCCGCAGGCCGAGGTCGCCACGCTCGCCAACTTGACGCCCCGCGCCAAGCTCTGGATGCGCGACCCGCGCCGCACCCCGGTTTGTGTTACCGCCCTTAGCAAGGACACCGCCAGCTTTACGGTTGAGGTTCTTGATTTTGAGGACAAGGGCACTCAGTGGACTTTTCCCGTTTGGCAATCAGACAAATTTCTCTGTGACACCGAGATGCCCACATTGCCAAAGGCCAGCCAAGAGGCGCTCCAGACGGCCAGTCATCGCCTCAACCAACCGCTCCACGTTCCCACAGATGCCACCCAACGCGCCAACACCAAAGCACAGCTCACCAAACTGACGGCCCAAGCCCACGCTTGGTTGACCAACGCAGGCCACCTACGTGCCGCCGCTCAATCTCTAGAAACCTTCTCTGCCTTCACCGATCCCGACGCCCTATCGGCTTGGCTCACACACCACGACGTCCAGCACATCGAATCCGATGTCGCCACCCAATACGTCAGCAATCCGCACGCTGGCGAAACTATCAAAGCACACCGCCTCGCCTTGGCAGACCTCGGGCTCTGCCCTTTTGAAGGCCGCATCCTACGTGACACCACCGAGATCACCGGCAACAAATCCCTGCCCCACCGCAAGCGCCACATCCTCACCCGCCTTGCATTCCTGCGCGCCGCCTTCGCTCTGCTCGGAATGTCCCACGTCCCGCTCTACCGCGTGATCTATTCCGATACCGCACTCACTCCGCCACGCCCGAACGGGTTCACCTCCGCCACCTTTGGCCAAGAGGTTGCCCTGCGCTTCCTCAAAGCCGGTCAAGCCAAACGCCACGCCGCACTCTACTGGCAACACGTCCCCGTCACCCGCCTGTTCATGACCCACCTCGAAACCCCACAGATGCGCGGTCTCTACGACGAACGCGAAGCCCTCCTACTCAGCGCCCCACAAGGCCCTCTCTTCTGACCCCTTGACCACCCCGGCAACAAAATCTAAACCCGCGCCTTCGTTTCATTGGCGGAGACCGCACCATGCACACCCACACCCTTGGCATCGACTTTGGCACCTCCAACTCCGCCGCAGGTGTGGCCGTCAATGGCACCCCGCACCTGATGACCTTCGCGCATGGTGAAACCACCCTGCCGACCACGTTCTTCTTTGACTTCGACAGCCGCAAAACCCTGCTCGGCACCCCGGCGAACCAAGCGCTTCTGGACGGCATCGAAGGCCGCTTCATGCGCGCCCTCAAACGGGTGCTTGGCACCACGCTGATGCATGAAAAACGCCAGGTCCTGAACGAGCGCGTGACGTTCGTGGACATCATCGCCCGCTTCCTGCGCCACATCAAAACCACCGCCGAAACCCAAACCGGCCTGACCTTTGACCACGCCCTCTCCGGCCGTCCGGTGGTCTTTCACGGCGCAGACGATCCGCGCGAGGCGCAAGCCGAAGCTGACCTGCGCGCCTGCTACCTCGCGGCTGGCTTCAAAGACGTGACCTTCATGGCCGAACCCGAGGCCGCCGCCATCGCCAATGGCGCGCTGGAGCAGCCCGGCCAGCTGGGCCTGATCATCGACATCGGCGGCGGCACCTCCGACTTCACGCTCTTCCGCACCACCGACGCGGGCATCGACACACTCGCCAACCACGGCGTGCGCATCGGCGGCACCGACTTTGACCGCGCCATCAGCATCGACCGCGTCATGCCGCTGTTGGGCCGCGGCACCGAGCTGCGCAACCAGTTTGGCAGCGGCACCCACACCGCCCCGGCGGCGATCTTCAACGACCTCGCCACCTGGGAGAAAATTCCGTTTCTGTACACCGCGCAAACCCGCCGTGCCGTGGACGACATGCTGCGGCAGGCCGAAGCGCCTGAGCAAATCGCCCGCCTCGCCGAGGTGCTGCGCGACGAGCTTGGCCACGACATCGCCTTTGCCGTGGAGGCCGGCAAAGTCTCCGCCAGCAAGGCCACCGCCAATCCCAAAATCGACCTCTCCGTGCTGGATGCCAGCCTGACCCCCGCCCTGCCCGCCGACCTGCTCCCAGACATCCTCGCCGGCCAAGCTGCCAAGCTCGATCAGGCCATGGTCGACATTCTGACCGACACAGGCACCGCCGCGCAGGACGTCACCCAAGTGATCTACGTCGGCGGTTCCAGCCTATTGTCGGTGGTGCAAGACACCGCCAAAGCGCGCTTTCCGCAGGCCGCGCACAAAGTGTCTGAGGTCTTCACAGCCGTCGCCGACGGTTTGGCGATTGCGGCAGAGCGGAGTTAACTTCCTAACTACTTAATGCTCAGCAATGCTGAGCAGCGCCCGAACCGCCTCGTCGCACCAAAGGTGCGCCAAATCATAAATCGGCACGCCTCCGGCGTGACGGGGCGGGCGCTTCGCTTCCTGCCCCTCGAACCCAAACAGACTGTTTCTCAGCCTTGCATTGGACAATACAAATAACTCCCTAAGTAGAACACACCTAGTCATCATACCCTTTAAGCTGTTCTATTTGAGAGTGATTGAAATAGTGACCTACCATTATTCATGTTCCGCGCCGCGAGCACCTGCATCATCAAGACCATCAATTGACTTGGATGAACTGGTTATCAATTGGCACGTCAACGAGGCGTGTAACTACAGGTGCAACTATTGCTACGCCAAATGGACGGACCAACGAAACTTCCGAGATCTTGCTCTGGACGGTGACAAAACCACAGCGTTGCTTGCGGAGTTGTGGCAATACTTCAATCCATCAAACAAAGACAACGCGCTTCGGTCGGAGTTAAACTGGAAAAGCGTTCGCCTAAACTTTGCTGGTGGAGAACCGCTGCTCAATACCGACGCACTACACCGCGCAATGCGGATCGCACATGCACTCGGTTTCAATGTCTCGATTATCACAAACGGCAGTCGCCTAAATGATGCGACACTCCTAAAAATCGCGCCTTACCTTCAGTGGTTGGGGCTAAGCGTGGATGCAATCGACGCGACCACAAATACCAAAATCGGCCGGATAGATCGTCGCAACCAACTTTTGAATCTGAAAGAGCTTGTGTCCAGCATCAACAAGGCGCGCAGCCTTTCGCCAACAATGAAACTAAAGATCAACACCGTCGTGAGCGATGCCAACGAGACAGCTGACTTAAGCCCACTAATTGCAGAATTTAAGCCGGAAAAGTGGAAAGTTCTACGCGTCCTTCCAATGGTATCCAATTCAGGAACCGTGTCGGACAAAAGCTTTACTCGATTTGTCGATCGTCACGCGGGCTTCCAATCAATTATGCAGGCTGAGGACAATTTCGACATGTTGGGGACCTATCTTATGATCGACCCAAAGGGCCGCTTTTTCCAAAACCACACCCGAGCCAAAGAAGCAGGCTACGATTATAGCGCCCCAATTCTTGACACCGGCGCCAAAAACGCGCTCGAAAGCATTGGCTTTTCCGCATTTGGGTTTGCCCAGCGGTATCAGCATTGACACAATGCATGTTCGAAAGTCGCCCGATTTGGCAAACACACATGCGCTTTCCTGTTCTGCCGTTTCCACATTTTGAAAACCTTGACGACCCATCCCCCCACCGCCCGCTGTTGCGCTCTCCCCCAATGCAACAAAAACAGGCCCCGACTCACCGAGTCGGGGCCTCAAAACACGCACCTCCGCAAAACAGTCGCGATACAGACGTTTTACCGACGTGAAAATCAGACCTTTTCTTGCGTATATTGGCGCAGCTCTTTGCGGGCCACTTGGCGGCGATGCACCGCGTCCGGACCATCCGCAAGACGCAACGTGCGCACATGTGTCCATGCCTGCGCCAGCGGGGTGTCCTGCGAAATACCGGTGCCGCCAAACATCTGCACCGCCTCGTCGATCACCTTCAGCGCCACATTGGGCGCCACCACTTTGATCTGGCTGATCCACGGCGCGGCCGCCCGCGCGTCACCCTGATCCATGATCCAGGCGGTCTTCAGGCACAGCAGCCGCGCCTGCTCAATTTCCATGCGGCACTCGGCAATGATGTCGTAGTTCGCGCCCAGATGCGCCAGCTTCTTGCCAAAGGCCTCCCGGCTCAGCGCGCGTTTGCACATCTGTTCCAGCGCCGCCTCAGCCTGCCCGATCGCCCGCATACAATGGTGGATGCGCCCCGGCCCAAGCCGCCCCTGCGCAATCTCAAAGCCACGCCCCTCGCCCAGCAAAATACTGTCCGCTGGCACCCGTACATTGCTAAACTTCAGATGCATATGCCCATGCGGCGCGTCATCCTGACCATAGACCATCATGGGGCGCAAAATCTCGATGCCCTCCGCCGCCGCAGGCACCACAATCATCGACTGACGCTTGTGTACTGGCAACTCGTCTCCGCCGGTTTTCACCATCACGATATAGACTTTGCAGCGCGGGTCCCCAGCCCCAGAAGCCCAATATTTCTCGCCATTTAGCACGTAATCGTCGCCGTCCCGCACACAGGACATCTCGACATTGGTCGCATCCGAGCTGGCCACATCCGGCTCCGTCATCAGATAGGCGGAACGGATGTCGCCATTCAGAAGCGGCTTCAACCACTCTTCTTTCATGGCGTTGCTGCCATAGCGTTCAAACACCTCCATATTGCCGGTGTCCGGCGCGGAACAGTTGAACACTTCCGCCCCCAAAGGTGTCTTGCCCATCTGCTCTGCAAAGAAGGCATATTCCACAGTGGAAAGCCCAAACCCCTTATCGGAATCGGTCAACCAGAAGTTCCAGAGCCCCCGCTCTTTGGCCGTGGCTTTCAGCCCTTCAAGGATCTCCGCTTGGCGTTTGGTATAGGTCCAGCGGTCCTCTTTGCCGATCTCCGCATGGTATTCATCCTCCAGAGGCATCACCTCTTCACGGATCATCTCCTTGACCTGCGCCAACAGCTTTTCGTTTTCAGGTCGCATTCCCAGAAACATCGCCCAACTCCTCTCCAACTCTTTGCCCCACCATGTCGCGCAGGCGTGGCTCTTGTCCACGAAAGGGATTGAAAATGACGCAGGGTCCTAAAAATCAGGGGTTAGCGAAGTCCTAAAAACTTCCGAAAATTTTTCTGCATTTTTGGGCAAATTTTTTCTACCAAAAATGCATTTCGGGTCTTGCGCCTGACCGCGCTGCTAAGTAAACCCTGCCTCACAGTTGGGGTGTAGCCAAGTGGTAAGGCACCAGTTTTTGGTACTGCGCATCGTAGGTTCGAATCCTACCACCCCAGCCACTTATCTGAACATCAGTGTTTATTGACCTATCGGTCCCTCCAGGCATCAAAAATGCCCCTAAAAGTGCCCCCGTTTTT
>NZ_FXTY01000003.1 GCF_900182745.1 Shimia sagamensis
AGCAAACGAGCGAAGCCTGAAAAGAAAGGCGCTCGCGCGACGTTCAGTCCCTCATTTTCTGCGCCAGCAACACGATGTTTTTCCACAGAATCGGCGGATACCGGCCATTCGCTGCGGCGTGGGTAAAGGGCGGCTATGCGCAGAAAGCGAGCTTTGCAAAGTCATTTCCTTAGAGATGGCGTGCTAGTTGTCGACGCACCGCTACACATCCGTTCACCCCGCCCATTTATTGGTGCTGGTTCTAGCGAAAGTGATTGGGCCGCACGCAGTGCGGCCCAATCACTAGTTTAGTGTCCTTGTGCATCCAACCGGGACTCTTCTGGAGCCATAGGAGGGCGATGCGGAAACTCGGCTATGCGGCTATTATGTATACCCAGCAGTTTCTGCATAGGGGCGACTGCGAACAGCCCCGGGTAAAGCTCACCGAATTTCTCGCCTGGGTCTCGCATGATGTTGTAAAAGTCCATGCCGGGCAGCCCACCGTGACCTTCCTTGATGTGGATTTTGAAATCCTCATAGCGGATCGCGGCCAAGGTCGGACCACTGTAGTGCGCCATAAAGTTACGACGGCCGCTGCCTTCGCCATTGAGGAACAAAGACGTTTGATCCACACCGTCCGTGATACGGTCATTGGGGATGAACTCCGTGGCACCACCGATGCGCGCCGCTGTGGTGAACAGATCGGTCACGTGCAACATGTCCACTGGGTCCTGACCTGGATCGATCATGCCGGGCCACCATGCCATCGCAGGAACGCGTACGCCGCCCTCAAGCACATCGCCCTTCGCACCGCGCAGGTTGGTGTACCCCGCGGTTGGGAAAAAGGCGTACATCGGACCGTTGTCGCTGATCCAAACAACCAGAGTATTCTCGGCAATACCCTCTTTCTCCAGCGTCTCCAGCAACTGGCGCACGTGTTTGTTGTGCATAGCCATAAAGGAAGCTTGGCGGTTATTCTTGTCTACTCCAGGCGCATCCATGAACTCTTCAGAGGGTGCAAGTTGCTGTGCGTATGAGGCCCAATAGATGAAGAAGGGGTTTTCTTCATTGGCATGATCACCAACGTATTGCGTGATTTGAGTGATTGACTCGTTTTCGAAGGCTTCTTGACGCTGGGGAGAGAGCTTCCCCGCGACACCTTCAATTGGCGTGCGGCCTTCACCCGCAACGCCGACATAACCGCCAATGGACATGTCGATACCGGTCTTCTCTTTGTACTCCTCATAGCCTGGGAAATCGGCAAATGGGAACGTACCGGTGCGGTCTTCAAAGGAAGCCTGCCAATAGTCTGGTGCGCCGTTAAACAGACCGTAGTAGGCGTAGTCATACCCTTGGTTTTCAGGCGCATGTTCCTCATGATCCCCGAGATGCCACTTGCCCCACATCGCGGTGGAGTAACCCGCGTCGCCAAGGACCTCGGCAATGGTCACTTCTTCCGAGGACAGGCCATCTTCCATGCCAGGCCAGAGGACGGAGAGCAGACCGGTGCGAACAGGGTGCCGGCCGGTGTTGATGGCAATGCGCGTCGGTGTGCAGGACGGCTCCGCATAGGCGGACCAGAAACGCATCCCATCAAAGGCCATTTGGTCAAGTTCTTCGGAAGGGGTGCCGCGGTGTTTGCCGCCGCCCTGCCATCCAAGCTCACCCCAGCCAACATCATCGGTCAGGATGTAGACGATGTTCGGTTTCTTACCAAATTTCGCTTCTAACTCGGCCAATTTTTGGTCGATATCCTTGTCTTCGACAGCCCACGCCTCTGCATTGCGGGATTGGTAATCCAGATGCGGGCCGTCGTATTGTTGGGCGGTCAGAGTTCCACTACTTAGAACGAGGGCGCAAATCAGTGCGCTTTTTGGTAATCTATAGTGCATTTTCTTCTCCAGTTTTGTATTTCAGTAGCCCCGAACGGGGAAATTTGAATGCAATGATCCGGCCCATCGACGCGCAAATGCACTCCGTTGGGAAAGGTCATCAATTTTGAATTGGGCAGTCAGTTGCTGTTTAGCGTTCAGCTTTTGGAGGGGGAAACGTGTCCCCCTTCCTCAACGCGTCATCGACGGATCTCTCTGCTATTTGAACGGCGCATTTGGCAAATAGCAAAGTTAGCTGAGCGTGCTCACTCAACTTGCTCCTCAGTTCTTGCGGCGACAGGTCTGTTTCGGATGGATGCCCCAATGGGTCTGTTGTGAGGCAATCCATTGCTGCGACCATCTGTTTGGCTGCACGCTTGGTCGCGTAAGTGGCACCAGCTTGTTGAAGCTCACATTTGCTCCGTGTGATGGCCTGATTGAGCGCTGCCAGTTTTTGTTCTTGTCGCCGGGTTGTCTCAGCAGAGAAGGCTTCGACGCGTGCTTCAATATCTCCAATCAAAACCGAGAAGTCCGACAGGCTCTCAAACAGCGGTCTCATGAATTGGTCCTTCCTTCAGGCAAGACTTCTTTGGTGACCTGAGAGTGCCCAGATCGATTGAGGTTTACTTAGTGTGGTATTGAGGGCGGATTGCCTGTGACTGTTCTTGCATTTCCAAATCACCCCAGCAATGATGCCTTGGGAATAACAGATATTCCATTTAGGAATTTTATTATGGATCAGCTTGATGCAATGCGTGCTTTTGTACGCGTGGCGCAGTCAGGGAGCTTTCTGAAAGCCGCAAAGCTTGAAGGGCTGGCGCAAGGAACCATCAGCAAACGGGTTGCAGCTTTGGAGACACATCTGGGCTGCGCATTGTTCAGGCGGAGCCAACGAAGTATCAGCCTCACGCCGCAAGGCGACGCATATTACGAACGATGCCTCACCCTATTGAACGATGTTGCCGCGGCGGATGCCTGGATCCAAACGGAGAGACAGTCCCCATCTGGACGTATTCTGGTATCGATGTCACCGGTGCTGGCCAGATTGGTTTTTGCACCGCTAATTGTGGACTTTGTTCGAGAATACCCCCAAATCGAAGTAAGCATGGCGTTGACAGAGGATCATTTGGATATTGTTGGCGAAGGGATCGACCTCGCTCTGCGCGTGCGAGACTTGGAGGATTCTACCCTCATCGCCTCCCGCCTTTCAAAAAACCCGCTTTCGTTGGCCGCCGCCCCCAAGTATTTGAAAACCGCACAAAAGCTGGAGACACCGGAGGATCTTTCGCACCACGAATGTCTGACTTTCACACGCTTGAAAGCCACTCAGACTTGGCGTTTCAAGCAGGGCCGAAAGCAACGTGACGTGTCAGTGTCCGGTTCATTGTCGGCGGACCAAGGGGACACTCTAGTCGAGCTCGCTGTATCCGGCGCGGGAGTGGTGATGATGCCTGAGTGGGTCATGAAAACCGCTTTGGAGCGAGGTGATCTGGTCAAGGTGATAGAGGATTGGCAACCGCCGAGCATCCCCTTACATCTGGTCTACAAGGGAGGAAACTCCGTCTCGCTGCGCATTCGTCTCTTAGTGGATTTTTTGAAGCGCGAAGTGCGGCGTAGGAACCTATTGCCGAGATAACAGACCTCCAATTTGGTTTGACCCTTCACTTTGTACAATCATTTTGGAGTAAGATATGACATTCTCACAAGCATGGAAAAGTGCCTTTGAAAACAGGGATAAGCAGGCACTGAATCAGCTAATAGGCGACGAATTTAGATACATCCGCCACCAGTCAGGCAAAGACCTGAGCAAGAGCGACATCGTTGAAATTTGGTCGTCAGCTGGCCCACGACCAGTACGTTGCGACTATAGGGTCATCTATGAAAACGAGGATGTTTTGGTCACCCACCAATTCATGAATTTCCCCAGCGGAGCAAAGGAGAGCGTGATGGTTGTGATGCTGCTTAAGGATGGAAAACTCATCCGAATGGAAACGGGCGCGACGCCTCTTTCGTAACCGGTGGCACGTGTTGCCCTAATTATGCGCTCTCTGATTGCCAAAACCGTCGTTTTGCCGGCTTTGACTGGGGTGATCTCACGCTGGCGTTTTGTAGGGCGGCATCACCTTCTCTTGACGCCCATGTGTGCAAAAATACGATCTACTACACTTACTCTTAACTGACCGGCTTCCACCCCTTCCCAGAGTGATGCTCCACAAATGCGTCGCGTGGGGCGAATGTCTTGAAAGGGCTGAGAGTGGTCATTTCTTGAGTGCGGCCGAACGGTGGCTTTGTCCGCAGTGCAGCCGTCTGGCGAACCATAATGCTGCATTCTGTGTCGAATGACTGGTTTGGTGAAGCTGCAACGCAAAAATTGACCATCCACTCGAAGGCAGGTCTGGGCCGATCGTGCCATCCACGAGAATTCATCTTCGGCACATTCAAGCGGTTTAAAGAGGGGCGCCCTCCGCGGCGTACGACTGCCGCGAAGGGATATGTCAGCTACCTACTGGCGATGTATGTTCGCGACGCTCTTGGCGGTGACCATACCTGGACGATGCGCAAAGGGACGCCGGCCGTATAGGCGTCTACGCTGCCTGCGGTCAGCGGCAATGTCTGCCTCTGCTTGCAGGCGTGTACGAATACGGTTCATTGCGTCAAACTCTTCCCCTTGCAGTGCCCCAATCACGGGAGACTTGGCGCTTGCTAGCCAGATAAAGCCACTGTGGTTTAGGTGCACCCGGATTTGGCGGGCGCATTGAAACCGTGTTGGCTTGTGAAGGCCTGCCGCACGGATGCTGGCAGGCGAGGTCACGGCCAGGTCATAACCGCGAGACTTGCCGCCATCCTGTGATGTTCCGTAAGCGATCGTCACAAATGGTATAGCGCCAATAAGTGTCCGGTCGATCACAAGGCAGGGGCGTTTCTTTGGCTCCCGTCCTTGGACTGGATTAGTGAGAATGGGAAATCGGAACGAAACGATGTCGCCCCACGTCAGATGGGTTTGCCACTCTGCCGTTCGTTTGGGCTCGTCGTGGATGATATCGAGCATTGTGTGCTCCCTTTGATGTTGATGAAACAACGCCCAACAATGCCAAGTCCCCTGATTGTGTCTGAGAGGCCTGTTCTGCTTGCGCGTCAGAAAGCGCGTGCAAGCAGAACAGGGTTCGAAGTGTTGCGTCGCTTCCCATTCAGAGTCCGGAGAAGAGCTTTCCGGTGCTCTAGTGGTGGCAAATGCAAGAGGGGTTCGGGGAGAGGGGCGCAACCGTCTCCCCGAGCGCAGAGGGGGTCTTGGGGGATGTGCAGAACAGCGCCCCAAGTCTGTCAGAAGGACGCCGAGGGGGAATGCAAAGGGGAGGTGGCGAACGCGCCCCTTTTGCTCGGCAGAAGGCCTCTCGCAGACAGCGCGGGGTTTGGGGCAGCGCCCCGGCGAACGCCAAGTGGCAAGTAGGGTGGAACACCCGAAGTGCCACTTGCTTAGTGAGTACTTACCCGGCATCTGCGTTGCCGCGGTGGATTCAGCAATCACGCTGATTTCTCTGTTTTGAGGTTCGATACCATTTGGCGAGGAGACACGTCACATGGAGCCTCCTGATGTCATATCACACACCGGTTTTTAGCCACGCCTCCGCGCGCCATCCCATTGTATTGCGGTTTGCAGAAATGCGCCTGGAAGATCTTGCCAAGTTTGTCATGCACGCAGAAAGAGCCGGCGGGGATCTGAGCCACGTAGATCCGCTACGCCAAAACAAGAATGAACATCTGATTGGAGATCGGGACTGGGTAGACCTTGCCAAGAAAGAAATCGAGTACATGCGTGTTGCCAACTTCCACGAAGAGCTCTTGGCGCTCAAGAAGCGCAAGCGGCGCAAAGACATGGAGGCGCGTATTCTGGAGGGGCTAAAGGATCCCTGGCGGGCCTCCAAAGGCGGGCCCTTGCGCGAGGTAATCCTGACGGCCAACAAGGATTGGTTTGCAGAAGCAGAAGAGTCCGACGTTCTCTTCAGTGAGGATGAGAAAAGGGCAAAGGAAGAGCAGTTCAAGGCGCACGCGGTGAAGTGGTTGAAAGCCCGATTTGAAGCAGACGTTATTCATGCTCATGCGGATCACGATGAAATGGCTTGCCATGTCCACGCTGTTATCATGCCGCGACATGAAAAAAAGTCAGCACGTCGCGGTACTCAACAAACATTGCAGCCGTCTTCACACCCCTTGCTGGAAAGTTATGAGGACGCTCAAGATGATGTCGGTGCCTTTTTTGAGGAGATTGGCCTGAGAAGGGGCGCAAAGGGGGCGGAGGCGCGCCGAGAGGCCATGCGTGCAAATGCCAAGGCGCGTCTGATTGCGGGTGAGACTGGCGCGGAACCTGTGCTGCAAGACATTCCAAAAAGGCGAGAGCATGTGCCTACGCCAGTTTGGTGGCAGACGGAGATACTACGGTTGCAAAACGAGGCTGAAGCTCTGGTCAGAGATCAAGCCGCTGCTTCCAGAAGCAAAACGGAAGCGAACCAAAAGATTGAAAAGGCCAAGAGTGCTGAACGAGCTGCAAAGCAGCGAGAGAGCGCAGCCCTGGAGCGGGAGAAGGATGCAGCGTCTGTGCTCGCCGTTGCAGACGCTGTCAGCAGTGGCGAGCTTCAATTTGAAGGTGCCGACCACGATGTGAAGCAAGTCCTGACGGAGCCGCAAACCTCGGAGGAAGCCATTACTCAAGAGACGTTAAAGGCTCGATCTCCGCGAGCAGTCCGTCTCCTTCAATCGCTACAAAACAGTTTTGCACAGATGCGGGTGAAATCCGACAAGCTGGCTGAGGAAAAACTCGCGACTGAAGCGAAAGCTGTGCGCGCTTCAGCCAAAGCCATTGAGAGCTTGAAAGACGCCATTTTGAAGGTTGTCCCTCAGGCAGCCCGGAAGCGCGTGTTGGCCGAATTTTTGAGGGTTGGGCAATCCGCGAAGAAAGTAGAAGAAAAGCTCCGAAAATCTCATGGTGGTCGAGATGAATAAAAGAGAAGTCTATATTTATCAGATGATTAGGTGGGTAACATTATTTGTTTCCGTCTTTCTGAAAGCGCCCCATATCCCAAGTACAAGGCACTAACAGAAGGAATTTTCCATGCCTACGACTAACACGAAAAAAGACCGCTTGGATATAAAGACTGCCAGGCTTGTGGATCAACTGAAAGCGGTAATAGCTGAACAGAAAAGCGTTGAAGAACTGCGCAAAGTCGAGTGCCAAAAGGCCATTCTAGCGACCTTTGAAGCGTGGCTAACCAAAGCCCCGGACGCTGTGCGTTTTCCAGTGATTCAATTGCTGTCTGAAACTGCAACCAAACGGAACAAGGCCTTAATTGAAGAGTTCCTTGATGGGCTGAATGTGAATGAGACTGTCGATGAGGAAGCTGAAGAAAAGGTGGAGGTCCTCGCAGACAAAAAAATGGGCGACGTTCCGAAAAGTGAGACAAAAGAAGTTTGACCAAACCTAATCTCCGGCGCGGTGGTCGGTTAAGCACCGCGCTGGAAATATACACCTGCCCAGCCTCACACTTTAGATATGTACGTACTCTCGGGGCTACTCGAACTGGTTCTCCAAGTCGAAACGCTCAAGCAAGGCCGACAGTTCGGTGTGGGGGTAGAGGCCAGATGTCTCAACCGCTTTGCCGATGGTCAGCCAATGCAAAGCCTGGGCTTTGATCGTCCGGTTCCTTCGCGCGGCTTCTTGGCGTAGCTGTTCGTAAAGTTCGGGACGTAGCGTGATGTATCGGGGCATGCGAAACCTTTCCGTTCCAATGCGCTGCATTCAAAAGCGCAAATGAATGGGAAGGGCCCAAAACGGCCTGGTGACGGCGTATGATACTGGTTTTGCCAACACTTGGGGCAATTATTGCCTGGACAGATCACGATGTTTTACCAGGCTTCCGCGGTCGTTTGTCTCAGAAAAAGCTATCGAGAAACATCTGACTGGAACCAAACGCGAATCGCGACGTATGAAGGAATTCACAGCAATTACTTGGCGGCATTCAGTCCAAAACTTCATAAAATAAATTGGCAGTAGCGCCGAAGACGGCATTTGACATATCGGCGGGCACAATGCGCGTGAAAGCATCGAATAGCGTGCCGTAGTCGGAATACAGACTGTCGACGGGGAAATTTGATCCAAACATGCAGCGACCGGGGCCAAACTGCGCAAGGCAGGTTTCCACAATTGGCCGTATGCGCTCAACGGACCATGTGTGATCGAACATTCCGAGACCGGACAGTTTGCACATTACTTGAGGCAACGCGGACAGCGCTTGTAAATCCTCTGCCCACGTTGCCAATCCACTGGTGCTGCGATCGTGTGGGCTGCCTGCGTGGCACAAAGCAACGGGCACTTCCGGCGCCTGTTCAAGCACAGCGGCGGTTTTGGCCATCAGTTCCGGGATAAGTTGCAAATCAAAAGACAAGCCGCGCGCACCAGCAAGTTTCAGCCCAGCGAGAAAGGCCGGATTGTCGAGAAGGTCGTTGGTTCCGGACACCGCGTCTTCGCCCGGTGCACGACCGATGATTTGGCGCACACCACAGACGCTGGGCAACTTCTGAAACACATCCAACTGCGCTTCCAGATCTGGCGCGGTGAGGTCGCAAAACACCACCTGCTTCATCGGCCAATCCGGCGTGGCGTCCGCAACCGATTGCACCCACTTGGCCTCTGCCAAACCATCCGCAGCCCCCACTTGGACATGCACTGAGGCGGCAATTCCGGCGGCGGATGCATTCTTGCGGAACTCTTCGATCACGTAGTCGCGTTGGATCGCGGCAGGGTCCCCAAAAAAACGAGGCGCGCCCTTGGTCATCAGCCAAGGATAGTGCACAGCGTCGAGATCCCAGAGGTGGTGATGTGCATCAATTCTCATGGCGGCCAATCCCGGTTGTGCGTGCAAGCACATCCACGCCTTGTTGGTTCCAAAAATGCAGCAGGTCTATGAAAATCCAGTTCTCTGCCAATTTGTCATCAGAGCGGCGATAGATGTCGATCACGCGAAATTCTCCGGCTTTGCCAGTTGCCGGCATCCCCATGAAGCCACCAGAAGGCACAGCGGTGAAATTGGGCCAGCCAAAGAACCCACCGTAGTGTCCCTCAGCCATGCGGCAGAGGTGCCGTGTTTTGGAGCGGTCGGTGAACCCCGCTCGAAACGGGCCGGAATGCTGTTTGGCATACCGCTCAATTGTGTAGGTCGCGCCGATGCCAGTAGGACCCCACCAGATCATATCATCATGCCATGTCTGGGCCAGTTCGTCTTCAAGTGACAACGTGCTGTCCCATTGCCCGAGATCGGCGATCATGGCTTCAATTGTTGCAAGCGTTTTAACGCCTTCTTCAGCGGGCTGCGGCGCAAACAGCAAGCCGTCGTGCGTCATCGGGCCTGGTTGCACCAGCTGCGCCGCGGTTTGGTCCGGAAAGGGGTGTAGTCCAGCTTGAACCATCAAATGCGGAAGATCGAAGTACATGGCGGTTTCAGTGATTTTCCCGTCAGCGACCCGGTGAAAGGCGCAGTACCGCAGAAAGGCCATTTTGCCTGTTGGCGGGATGCCCAGCCATGGTGCATCAAACAATCCCATCAAATGTCCCATCGAACAGACCCAGGTCCCACCGACATCGGCAATCCCGTTTTCACCTGCAAAAAAGACATCCAAACGTCGTTGAATGCGCGTCAGGCTGCGGCGCAGTGGCTGCCAGAATTGCTCTGCAACGTTCTGCGGCCCACACAGCTCATCAAAGGGATGAAATCCGCGCCACAACAGATCGGTCCCGCAGAATTTGGCGATCACATTTGGTATGTTTTTGACAGACGCGCTGTCCATCTCGGCATAAAACTGGCGCACGATCGACTTAGCGTTCTGCGATTCCGACATCCCTGTTACCCTTGTTTTTAAGGCGATGAAGCTGGGCTTCGGGCCTCTCATTTCTGCTGTTGTGACGCATTTTTGCATACGTATGCAAAAATGTCTTGCCAAAACTGCCGCTAAGTCACTACGGTTTTGCAAGCGTATGCAAAAATGATTCCTGTGAAGTGCAGGTTTCGATCAGGGGGACCAAAATGGCCGAAATTCAGCTTCGTAACGTGGGTAAGCGTTGGGGCAGTTTTGTGGGGGTCGATAACTTCGACCTGACCATCGCTGATAAGGAGTTCCTCGTGCTGCTTGGCCCTTCTGGCTGCGGCAAGACCACCACAATGCGCATGATCGCGGGGCTTGAAGATGCGTCTGAGGGCGACATTCTGATTGATGGCAAGAAGGTCAACGATCTGGAGCCCAAGGACCGCGACGTGGCAATGGTGTTTCAGTCTTACGCGCTTTACCCAAACATGAACGTCTATGAAAACATCCGCTTTCCACTGAAGGTCCGGGGCATCGATCCGTCGACCCACGACGAAAAAGTGCGCCGCGCCTCTGCGATGGTGGAGCTTGATGACTTCCTGCACCGCAAGCCTGCCGAACTGTCCGGTGGTCAGCGTCAGCGTGTGGCGCTTGCCCGTGCCATCGTGCGGGAACCCAACGTCTTTCTGATGGATGAACCGCTGTCCAACCTTGATGCCAAGCTGCGGGTTTCCACCCGCGCGCAGATCAAAAATCTCAGCCACGAACTTGCGGTTACCACAATCTATGTGACCCACGATCAGATCGAGGCGATGACGCTGGCAGATCGCGTTGTGGTGATGAAGCAGGGCGTTGTGCAGCAACTGGGCAGCCCAACGGATATTTACGACAAGCCCGCCAATTCCTTTGTCGCAAGCTTTATCGGCAACCCGGCAATGAACCTCATGACCGGCATCATGGCGGGTGGAACTTTTGAAGCACAGAATGTGCGCATCGAAGGATTGCACGCGCCAGACGGTCCCGTGACCCTCGGTTTCCGCGCCGAAGATGCTGGCCTTGGCGACGCAGGGCACCACGAAATCACAGCTCCGATTTATACGCTGGAGCTTTTGGGCGACGCCACAATGGTCACCGTCCGCATTGGCGGAGAGCTGGTCGCGGTACGAGCCCCCAAAGATTTCCGGTCAGAAATTGGCGACACCGTTTCGCTCTCGGTGCCTGCCGCAATCTGCCATTTGTTTGACGCCAAAACCGGCGCCCGGATTGAGGCCTAAGGGCCTCCAAATATCCGGCAGTCTTCTGCCGGAAACACCAAGGGATGCGCGGTTGCAAGGCGCATCCAAAGACCAAGAAGCATAACAGGGAGAAGAAAATGTTTCTAAAGAAAGTGGCCTTCGCCAGTTCCATCGCCCTCTGGGCCGGCGGCGCGTATGCGTGTGAAATCACCGCCCGCGTCAACATCATCGGCAATGAATTCCCCGCGATCCAGACCGTCGGCGCAGGTGCCGAAGAATGCGCCGGTGCCGAAGTATCCAAAAACCTCACGGCAGATCACAAAGACATTCATGTTGCAGGGATGCAAGGCAACCCTGCAGAATACACCTCTGCAATTGTTGCCAACTCCACTCTGACTATCCTGATGAACGACGATCTTGTGCGTCCATTGGATGATCTGGTTGCCAAGCACGGCGACGCGCTGCAGAAAAGTCAGCTGATCACCGTGGATGGCAAGGTTATGGCCGTGGCGTTTATGGCGAACGCCCAGCACCTGATGTATCGCAAGGACATCCTCGAAGAGATTGGTGTTGAGCCTCCGAAAACCTATGAGGACATGCTCGCCGCTGCGGAGATGATCCGCGAGAAAGGCATCATGCAGAACCCGATTGGCGGCGCTTACGCAGCCGGTTGGAACCTCGCGCAGGAATTCAACAACATGTTCATCGGCTACGGCGGCACCTTCTTCAAAGAAGGCACAGCAGAGCCGATGATCAATTCCGAAGCGGGTGTGAACACGCTGAACATGATGAAGGCCCTGACGGAGTATATGAACCCCGACTACCTGACCCATGACTCCAACGCGACCAACGCGGAATACCGCGCGGGCAACATCGCGATGCTGAACATGTGGGGCAGCCGTGCTGCATCACAGACCACAGCGGATGGTGTGACCGATGCTGTGAAAAACGGCCACGCAATTGCCGGTCCATTGACCGTTGGCGGTGGCTCAACGCCTGCATCTACCCTGTGGTGGGATGGCTGGACTGTTGCCAAAAACGTCTCTGACGAAGAGGCAGAGGCCACTTTTGTTGCCATGATGAACGGTATCCGCCCGGACATGATGCAGAACGAAGAAATCCGTCAACAGGCGGTTTGGTTAATCGACGGCTATCAGCCAACCGACGCGGCCATCGGTGTGTTTGATGCGGCCAAAGCTGGCACTGTGCCTTATCCAATGGTCCCCTACATGGGCCTGATGCACGGGTCCATCGGTAACGAGCTGTCCGACTTCCTGCAAGGCAAGGAAAGCGCAGAACAGGCGCTTGCTGACATCGAAGCAGCCTACACCGCTGCTGCCAAAGAAAAGGGCTTTCTGAAGTAAGCCCGCCTCCTGCCGGAGAGGGCGCGTTCCTCTCCGGTTCTCTTTCCCTCGCCATGTAGTCCGGACCCCAAGATGAAACACCGCACGTTTTTCTGGTTCTTTTTGCCGACAGGCCTTGCGATGCTATTATTCATCGCTCTGCCTATTGTTTCGGTGGTGATCCAGTCGGTTTATGCGCCGCATGAGGCCGTTTTGAAGACGGTCGAAAACTGCACGCCGCTTGTGGGTTGCACCACGGAAACCACCATTGATCAGGATGCCACCCGCGATATCCGCGAGGCAAAGCCGCTGGGCCGGTTTGTTGGGCTTGATATCTATCTGGACCGTGGCCACCTCGCGGCTGCAGAGGTCGGCGAAGCCTGGAGCAGCAGTGCGAGCATGGGAGAGTTCTTTGACCGGCTTTTCAACTTGCCGCTCTACCGTGCTTTGGCTTTCACCCTGACCTTCACTTTCATCGTCACGCCGCTTTTGATTGGTTTTGGTTTGATGATCGCTCTGGCCGTAAATTCTCTGCACAGTCGCCTCAAGGGATTGATGATTTTCTTCTCGCTCCTGCCGATGATCGTGACGCCCTTGATTGGCTCTCTCATCCTCTTCTGGATGGTAGACAGTCGTGGCGTCATCGGCTCCGCTCTTGTGGCGCTGGCGGGCGATCCCAATTTCTCGATGAAGGCCAGCACTGGCCTGACATGGGTCATGCTTATCGTCTACGGCGTCTGGCATTCGGCACCCTTTGCCTTTGTGGTCTTCTATGCAGGGCTACAAACTTTGCCGAAAGACCAGATCGAGGCTGCTCAGATTGACGGAGCCTCCCGTTGGCAACGGATTAAATACGTGGTCGTGCCACATCTCATGCCTCTGGTGACTTTTGTGGCGCTGATTCAGCTGATGGACAACTTTCGTGTCTTTGAACCGGTCGTCGGCTTCAACGCCTCCGCACACGCAACCTCGCTCAGCTGGATCATCTTCAACGATCTTGGCGGCGAAACCCGACAACTCTCCGCGGCCTCCGCAACCTCCGTTTTGACCATACTTGGCGTCGCGATCCTACTGTCGCCGGTGCTGGTACGGACTTGGCGCGACTTCAAGGGCAAGTAACATGGCATCCAAAGCACAACGCATGCCCCTGGGGCTCCGCATCCTGACATACGGCTTTGTCCTTGTCTGGTTCATCCTCGCCGCCTTCCCGTTTTTCTGGACGTTTTGGGGCTCTTTCAAAGTCGAGCTCGATTTCTTCTCGATTGCTGATTGGACCAATGCGCTGACCGGCGAGCGCACCAAGGCCGCCTACGACTCCGCCTTCACCGGCGCGGCTTATAAAGGCGCGTGGGTGCAAGAAGAGTTCTGGCGCAATGTGATCAACACGTTCATCGTTTGCTTCTTCGTGGTCTGTACGTCACTGACCATCGGCACGTTGGGCGGGTATGCGCTGTCTCGCTCATCCTTCCGATACACATTCTGGCTTTTGATCACTGCGCTGATTTTCCGCGCTATGCCGCCGATCACTTTGGTTGCGGGCTACCTGTTGCCGTTCTTTGAATGGAACGTTTGGGGCATCCTGCCGACCACCATCATCGTGCTTGTAGCGATCAATCAGCCATTTACCCTCTGGATGTTGCACAGCTTCTTTCAGAACATCCCCAAGGAACTTGATGAAAGCGCAAAGGTCGACGGCTGCACGCAGTTTCAAGCCTTCCGCCATGTCATCGTGCCCGTCATGTGGCCGGGCGTCATCACCACGGGTCTGTTCAGCTTCCTCTTGGCTTACAACGACTTCGCAGTTACCGCGATGCTGCTCAGCGAAAGTAACCGCACCATGGTGCCTGCCATCGCCGCCTTCCTTGGCACCACCTATACCGAAGGCAACGTCATGTTTGCGGTCGCTGCCGTGGTCTCGGCCACAGCACCTCTGTTCATTCTTGTGATGGTTTTCCAACGTCAGATCGTCTCTGGCCTGACCGCAGGGGCCGTAAAAGGATGAGTTCGTCCGCCCGTCATAACGCAATGGCGCGTCATCCGGCGCTCAACAGAATGCCTCGGGATTTCATAGGGCAGGGAGCTTCACGCCCCTTCGAAATCTCAAATATCATTCTGAAAGGAGACGCCCGATGAAAGGCTCTCGCCCCGAACAGGCCATGCTAACCCGCGACACGGATATGAGCAAGACAGACGACACCCGTCGTGTGATTGAAACTATGGTGGACGGTCTCAACGATCACCGCATCGACGATATCGGCGAGTTTTTCTCGCAGGGGTTTCGCTGGATGGGCAACCAGGGCTGCGGCACCAAAACCGGTCTGCAAGAATTCCAAGACAACTGGCAACGCCCGTTTCAGGCAGCGTTCTCCGACAAAACCTGTATCGATGAGGCCCGCCTCTACATGGGCGAATGGGCCGCGGCCTTTGGCCGGCAAGAGGCGACGCACAGCGGCGAATTTCTTGGGATCGCTGCAACCGGAAAACGCATTGAAATCCGCTACATGGACTTCTGGAAGGTTGTTGACGGCAAGATTGTAGACAACTGGGTAAACGTCGATTTTGCCCATGTCGCAGCTCAACTCGGCGTCGATTTGTTTGATGGCGAGGGCTGGGAAGCTTTTGATCGGGGGGAGAAAACCGCCCCGCGCCCGACTAAATAAGGATGATGGTATGACAATTGAGTATCTCAAACGCGGTAAAGATCAGGCCGAACGCGCCGAAGACGACGCCAAAACCCGAGCCGTGGTCGAGGCCACTCTCAAAGAGATCGAAACGCGCGGTGACACGGCCGTTCGTGAGCTGTCAGAGAAATTCGACAATTATTCCCCCGCGTCCTTCAAACTCAGCCAGCAGGACATCGACGATCTGATCGCACAGCTGAGTGATCGAGAGCTCGCGGACATTAAATTTGCACAAGAACAGGTGCGAAATTTTGCCCAAGCGCAGCGTGACACCATGCTGGATTTGGAAGTGGAGACGCTCCCCGGCGTTGTCCTCGGGCACAAAAATATCCCCGTGCAGTCGGTTGGCTGCTATGTGCCCGGGGGCAAGTTCCCGATGGTTGCCTCGGCCCATATGTCCGTCGCGACGGCCTCTGTGGCTGGTGTGCCACGCATCATTGCCTGCACACCTCCGTTTCAGGGAAAACCCAACGCTGCGGTGATTGCAGCTATGCATCTTGGCGGCGCGCATGAAATTTATGTCATGGGTGGCATTCAGGCGATTGGCGCGATGGCATTGGGCACCGAAACCATCGACCCCGTGCACATGCTTGTCGGACCCGGTAACGCGTTTGTGGCGGAGGCGAAGCGTCAACTCTTTGGCCGTGTGGGCATTGATCTCTTTGCGGGGCCAACCGAGACCATGGTAATCGCGGATGAAACCGTTGATGCAGAAATCTGTGCCACCGATCTCTTGGGACAGGCCGAGCACGGCTACAACAGCCCCTGCGTGATGGTCACCAATTCTCGGAAACTGGCCGACGACACGCTTGGTGAAATCGGCCGTATCCTGAAAATTCTGCCCACCGCCGATACGGCCTCGGTGAGCTGGGAGGAATACGGCGAGGTGATCGTGTGCGACACCTACGACGAAATGCTCGAAGTGGCTGACGACATTGCATCCGAGCACGTTCAAGTGATGACCGATCGCGACGACTGGTTCCTGGAAAACATGACCTGCTATGGCGCGCTTTTCCTTGGGCCACGCACCAATGTTTCCAACGGCGACAAGGTGATAGGCACAAACCACACCCTGCCGACCAAAAAGGCCGGTCGCTATACTGGGGGTCTCTGGGTTGGCAAGTTTCTGAAAACGCACAGCTATCAGCGGGTGTTGACCGATGAAGCGGCCACGATGATTGGCGAGTATGGCTCGCGTCTTTGTATGCTGGAGGGGTTTGTTGGCCACGCCGAGCAATGCAACGTGCGTGTGCGCCGCTACGGCGGCATCAATGTGCCATACGGGCAGGGCGCCCCCCATCGGGAGGCGGCCGAGTGATATGACCGCTGACAAACACACGCACCACAAAAAGCTGATCAAGGCTTTTCGGGATGCGTCCTACAATTTCAGCGAAGAGGGGGTGCGTGCGGCGCTGGGCGATTTGGCGACGTCGGATGCGGTGTTCCGACTGTGTCATCCGTTTGGTGATATGATCGGCCCAGATGGCTTCTTTGACGGCGCATACAGTAAGCTGTTAGAGGCTTGGCCGGATCTGGAGCGTCGTGACTATATTGTCATGGCGGGCTCAGATGATTTCGACAACGATTGGGTCGGCTGTGGTGGTTACTATACTGGTGTTTTCACGGGGCCATGGTTGGATATCCCACCCACCGGTCATCAGGTGGCAATGCGGTATCACGAGTTTTTCCGTTTTGAAGACGGCAAAGTGGTGGAGGTTCAGGCGCTTTGGGATATTCCCGAAGTTATGATGCAGGCGGACGCCTGGCCGATGGCGCCCTCACTGGGGCGCGAATGGCACGTGCCTGGGCCGGCAACCGCTGATGGGCTGGTCGCAGGGCCATATGACGCGCAGAAGGGCCAAGCCACCCGCCAGCGTATCATGGATATGCTTGAGCATCTTTTGCTGCACCCGAACAATCCTGATCCGCGCGCCATGCAGCTGGAACAATTTTGGCATGACCGCATGAGCTGGTACGGCCCCGCAGGCATCGGCACAGCGCGGGGCGTGGCTGGCTTTCGCAACTGGCATCAAATCCCGTTTCTGAGCGGCATGCCGGACCGTGGGCAGTTCGAGGAGGAAACCACCTATCATTTCTTTGGTGATGGCGACTATGCCGCCGTCACCGGCTGGCCCGACATGATCCAATCCGTGACCCATGACGGGTGGTTGGGCATCGCACCCGCGGGCAAGAAGATCACCCTCAAGTCGCTTGATTTCTGGCGCGTTGAGAACGGAAAAATCCGCGAAAACTGGGTGTTGGTGGATTTGCTCGACGTTTATCGCCAATTGGGAGTGGACGTTTTTGGCCGCTTGCGGGAGTTCAACAAGGCGCGCAGTATGGCGCGCCTGAATATCCCGGATGGAATGAGCCTATGACGAGATTACCGCGCCCCCCTTCTTTTTCACTAAGTGGCAAGACTGCCCTTGTCACCGGCGCCTCATCCGGCATCGGACAAGGCTGCGCCGTGGCTCTGGCAGATGCGGGCGCTCATGTGATCTGTGTGGCGCGCGGTGTCGGCAAACTGCAAGACACTGTGGTGGCGATGACAGACGCGGGCATGAGCGCTGAGGCGCTGTCGCTGGATCAGGGAGACCTCACCGCGCTGGCGCAGGTTTTTGAATCCTACACCATCGACATCGTGGTGAACTCGGCTGGATTGGCGCGACACGCCCCCGCAGTCGAGACGACGCCGGAAGACTATGATGCCGCCATGGGGCTCAATCTGCGCTCTGCCTACTTCTTGTCAGCTTACGCCGCCAAGGCGCTGATGGCCGCGGGCAAACCCGGCTCCATTATCCATATCTCCAGCCAAATGGGCCACGTTGGCGGCGTCGACCGCGCAGTCTATTGTGCCTCCAAGCATGGGCTTGAAGGCATGGTGAAATCCATGTCCATCGAATGGGGGCCAAGCCAAATCCGCATCAACACGGTCTGCCCGACATTTATCAAAACTCCGCTCACTGCCCAGACCTTTGAACGTCCAGAGCGCAAGGCTTGGGTGGAAGAAAAGATCAAACTTGGCCGCATTGGCGAGGTCGAGGACATCATGGGCGCTGTGCTGTATCTCGCCTCCGATGCCAGCGCGCTGGTGACCGGCACCTCAATGTTGATTGACGGCGGGTGGACGGCAGACTGATGGCAGATAAGATCACATCTCTTCAAGTGGCCGAGCGTGCCGGTGTCAGCCAGTCCGCAGTCAGCCGCGTGTTCACGCCAGGTGCCTCGGTTAGCCAAAAAACCGTGGATAAGGTGCGCAAAGCCGCCGAGGAACTCGGGTACCGTCCCAATGTTTTGGCGCGTGCCATGGTGTCGGGCAAGAGCCGCATCATTGGCCTCGTTGTTGCGTACCTGGACAACTATTTCTATCCGGAAACACTGGAAATTCTGTCCAACGCGTTGCAGAAGCAGGGCTACCACGTTCTGGTGTTCATGGCTTCAAATACCTCGGGAAACATCGACGGCGTCGTCGAGGAGATTCTTGACTATCAGGTAGATGGCATCGTCACTGCCTCGGTCGCCATGTCCTCAAGCCTGTCACAGCGCTGCCTGCAGGCTGGCGTGCCGGTGGTACATTTCAACCGTTTTGAAAACACAGATGGCGTGAGTTCAGTCACGTCAGACAACTACGAAGGTGGACGCGAGTTGGCCCGCTTCCTTGTGGCCGGAGGTCATGAGAAAATCGGTTACATCGCTGGTTGGGAGGGCGCCTCAACACAACGGGACCGTGAAGCAGGTTTCTGCGATGCGCTTACGGACCTTGGCCAGCCACTCTTTGCGCGTGACGTCGGTGATTTTGATGTTGATCGCGCCCGCGCAGCGGCCAATGCGATGTTCAATGTCACCTCTGAAAACCGCCCCGATGCCGTCTTTGTGGCCAACGATCACATGGCTTTTGCAGTGATGGACGAGCTGAGGTTTGGCCTCGACCTCAAGATCCCAGAAGACGTTTCGGTTGTCGGTTTTGACGACGTGCCACCGGCCGCTTGGCGGGCTTATGACCTCACCACCATGCGCCAGCGGGCCAATTTGATGGTCGAGGAAACCGTCGACGCCCTATTGGCGCACATCGAAAATCCGACCGCAGCGGCGCCGCGCCAGGTCGCGATTTCCACCCCTTTGATTGTACGCGGCTCTGCGCGTGTACCTGACAGTTGGCCTCCACAAGAAGGATAGACCCCCATGCAAGGCTTCGATGCAAAATTTCAGGACTTCCCCGACTACATCATCGGCATCACCAAAGAGATTTGGGAAGACCGTGGCATTGCGACTTTGCATCATTATTACAGCGACGACATTGTGGTGCGCTCGCCCGGTTCTGTGGTGATTGGCAATCAGAATGTGATCGGCGCCACAATGGCCACTTTGGCGGAATTTCCGGATCGCGAGCTTTTGGGCGAAGACGTGATATGGTCTGGAACGCCCGAAGAGGGCATGCTCTCAAGCCACCGTATCTTGACCACGGCCACCCATGACGGTGACGGGGTGTATGGCAAAGCCACGGGCACCAAACTGGCGTATCGCGTGATGGCGGATTGTCACGCCATCAACAATCAAATCAACGACGAATGGCTGATCCGGGATCAGGGTGCCATTGTTCGGCAGATGGGGTGGGATCCCAAAGACTACGCCGCTGCACTGATCGACCGCGAAGGTGGGCGTGATGTTTGTGTCAAACCGCTTACACCTGCAAATGATCAACCCGGTCCCTACAAAGGCACGGGCAACGACAACCCATGGGGACAGCGCTATGCCGATATCCTGAGCCGCATCATGGGAGCGGATATCGCCACCGTGAAACGCGACTATGACCGCGCGGTGCAAACTGAATACCCCGGCGGTTTCACCGGCCATTCATTTGGTTCTGTCGAAAACTTTTGGATGGGGCTACGCGCGGCTTTCCCGAACGCGACCTTCAAAGTCGAGCATCAGATCGGCCGAGACGACGCCATGATGCCGCCGCGTGCGGCTATCCGATGGAGCCTGCACGGCAAGCACGAAGGCTGGGGCGTCTTTGGTGAACCCACCGGTGCTGAGGTTTATGTGCTGGGCATCAGCCACGCAGACTTTGGCGCGGTGATCGCTGATCAGCCCAAAGTGCGTCGCGAATACGCGCTGTTTGACGAAACATCTGTCTGGAAACAGATCCTCCTGCAATCTGGCCAGTCATGAGCGATGCGCTTACATACGGCGGTCTGAGCAACTCTAAATTCGCGCGGCGCTTTCACGCGCACCGCGCCGCTTTACGTGCGCGCCGTCTTAACAACCGTCCTCCGGGGGCGGGATCGCCGATGATCCCACACCCAATCCCCAAAGGAGAGAGACTATGAGTACCATCCAATCCCGCATCGTGCGCTACGGCGAATTGCAACCATGCAAAACCGCCTTCATTGACGCCCATACACCGGGCAGCGACCAGAAAGAAAACTTCACGATTGTCGGTGGCGGCGTGTCCGAGTCCCCGGACCAGCATGTGCACATCACCGATAAGATCGGCTTCAACATCGGCGCCGCGGGTCAACCGCCCAAGTGCCGAAATTCGTTGCACAGTCATACTACTGCCGAAGTGTTCTTTGTCGCCAAAGGCCGCTGGCGGTTTTTCTGGGGCCTGCACGGCAACGCCGGCGAATTCATCGCCGAAGAAGGTGATATCTTCAATATTCCCACTGGTATCTTCCGAGGTTTTGAAAACGTCGGTCGGGACTACGGTATGATCATGGCGATCCTTGGAGGCGATGACGCCGGTGGCGGGGTGACTTGGGCCCCACATGTGATTGAGGAGGCCCAAGCGCATGGGCTGATGCTGGGCGACAACGGCGTGCTGTATGACAGCAAGAAAGGCGAGGCGTTGCCACATAATGTGCGCCCGATGCCGACACTGACCGAAGATGAACTCAAGGCCTTTCCCGAAGTGCCCGTCGAGGACGTGATTGGGCCATTTGTTGCCCGCTACTGGGATCTGATGGCCCTGTCTGGCAAAAAACCGGCCAAGGTCATAGGCGAAGCTGCTCTGATTAAGGACAAACCCGGTTTTGAGGTCGACTTCCTAAGTCGGGGCTCCGCTGTGTCCGCGCCAACCAAAGTGGAAAAGCCGATCGTATTGATGCCGGCCAGCGGCCATTGGCGCATTACAATTGATGATGTGACCACCACATTGTCCGCAGGGGACACCGCGGTGGCTTTGCCGGGAGAAAGCTACAGCGCGGTCCCTTCAATGACAGGAGAAGCAGGTCTTTACCGGATCACGGCAACGGATGATCCCGCCGGTGCCACTTGGGCCGGTTAAGACCACATCGTGGCGCGGCGAAATTTTCGTCGCGCCACGGGCTGGGCTTTCTTTTGAGCAAGCCTGCAAAGCACAAACCTTAACGGTGTCCCGCAGAAACGGCGCCGACGCGATACCGACGTAATACTGACGCGATACAGACAGGAGATTGGGCACTATGAGCAAAATCTTAACGACGCATGTGGGCAGCCTGCCGCGCACCCAAGACGTGGTGGATTTCATCTTCGCGCGGGAACACGAAAAACCCTATGACGCTGCCGCCTTTGATGCTGCTATGAGCACTGCTGTGGACGAGACTGTGCGCAAGCAGGTCGAGGCAGGCATTGATATAGTAAGCGACGGAGAAACAAGCAAAATCTCCTATGCCACCTATGTGAAGGACCGCTATACGGGCTTTTCGGGAGACAGCGATCGCAACGCGCCTGCCGACCTGAAGATGTTTCCGTCTTTCCTAAAACGCTTAGCGGATGATGGCGGCACCCCTCAATATGCCCGCCCCAAATGCACCGGTGAGGTCCGAAGCAAGGGTCAGGGGGAATTGATGAAAGATATCAATAACCTAAAGTCAGCGATGGCGAAGCACGGCGTGGAGCGTGGCTTCATGAATGCGGCCTCGCCCGGAGTGATTTCCCTGTTTTTGCAAAACGACCATTATGCGACGCGCGAAGCCTATCTGGCAGCTTTGGCTGACGCGATGAAAGACGAGTATGAAACCATTGTTTCCAATGGCTTAGATCTGCAATTGGACTGTCCAGATCTCGCCTTGTCGCGTCATATGCTGTTCAATGAACTGAGTGACGCGGAGTTCCTTGAAGTTGCCAACATGCACGTGGAGGCACTCAATCACGCGCTTCAAAATGTACCTCAAGATCGCGTAAGGGTCCATATTTGTTGGGGAAATTACGAGGGTCCACATTGCTGCGACATTCCGATGGACAAGGTCTTCAACACGCTGATGGCTACCAAGTCCCGCTATGTGCTGTTTGAGACCTCCAACCCCCGCCATGCTCATGAGTGGACCGTGTTCCGTGATCGCAAATCCGAGATACCGGACGATAAGGTTCTAGTGCCCGGAGTGGTCGACACGACCACCAATTTTGTTGAACATCCAGAGCTGATTTCTCAACGTATTCAACGGTTTACTGATATCGTCGATTCTGATCGCGTGATTGCAGGTAGCGATTGTGGGTTTGGGACATTTGCAGGGTTTGGGGCTGTGGATCCGGACATCGCCTATGCCAAACTCACCGCCTTATCAGAGGGAGCGAAAGCCTCTCAATGATACCGCTGGTTTTGCTCCCTGGAATGATGTGTGATGCGCGTCTTTTTGGACCTCAAATCAATGCCTTGTCCGGTCGCATACCCATCATGACGGCGCCACTTAGCGGGCAAAATACTATTGAAAAACTGGCCGCAGAAGTCTTGAGGCACGCGCCACCCAAGTTCGCCTTGGCGGGCTTATCTATGGGCGGAATTGTTGCGATGGAAATGATCCGGCAGGCCCAAGATCGGGTTGTTGGAGTGGCGCTTCTTGACACCAATCCGCTTGCGGAGACTGAGACGACAAAGGACCGTCGGGCTTTGCAAATCGCCGCAACACTGGCCGGTGACATGCGGCGTGTTTTACGCGAAGAGATGAAACCAAACTATCTGGCAGACGGCCCCAATCACGGGGCTATTCTGGACCTTTGCATGGCGATGGCGACTGATCTTGGTCCGGAAGTTTTTGTACGCCAATCCAAAGCATTACGTGATCGCAAAGATCAAACCGAGACCTTGAGACATTATAATGGTGAAACGCTCATCCTATGTGGGCGAGAGGACACCCTTTGTCCTATTGAGCGTCATCGACTGATGCAAAATCTGATCACCGGAAGCTCGATGCAGATCGTGGAGCAAGCTGGACATTTGCCTACGTTGGAACAACCCAAAATTACGACAGCAGCTCTTACTCGCTGGCTGGAGGCCCTATGAACGATACGCTCCTAAAACTACTCCAATCCGTTGACACCCCAACAGTGTGCAACGCAATCGAAGTTGCCCAAGGTCAACGCGGGTTTGATCAATTCACACGGGGCACAATGTTGTGCTCTGACCCTCATGGCGGGGCTATTGTTGGCTACGCGCGTACTGCAAAGATTGCGGCGCTGGCGCCCCCAACGGAAGCGCCGGACGTCATCAAGGCCCGCCGCATGGACTACTATAAGCATATGTCTGAAGGGCCGTCGTCGCGTGTCGCTGTGATCGAGGATGTGGACTTTCCAAACGCAATTGGTGCATTTTGGGGGGAAATAAACACAACTGTTCACAAAGGTTTAGGCGTTTCTGGTGCGCTTACTAATGGTGTCATGCGTGATCTTGGAGATTTACCGGACGGCTTCCCTGTGGTGGCCGGATCAATCGGGCCCAGCCACGGATTTGTACATGTTCGTGAGATAGGGACGCCTGTAACTGTCTTCGGTCTCAAAGTCAGTGTGGGTGACTTGATTCACTCAGATCGTCATGGTGCAGTTGTGATCCCGCCGGATGTCATCTCGGCTCTGGAGCATGCCATCAAAAAGCTCTTGGAAACAGAAAAATTTGTGCTTGGACCAGCTCGCGCTGAGGGGTTTGACTTTGAGAGATTTGTTGAAGCATGGAGTGCATTTGAACGCGCACGGACTTGATTGTTGTTAGAATTGAAGCCGGAAACAAAAGCATGGCCTACATGTAGTGAGACTTTGTCGCCAGTTGGCTCTCCAGTGAGAATGGAGTGAAAATTCAATGTCTTCAGTTTGTAACCTTCGGTGGTATCAAGCTCCCGCAACCAACGATATTTGCGAAACCGCCTCAGCCACATCGGCTACGGCGGTTTTTGCGTTCTGAGCAGACGCCAACGCCAAAATACCCGCAAAATCGCCATGCAGATCAATGTCATATCCCGCTTCAGACGGCGTCAGTACCACATGGTCAATCAGAGCGCGCAACGCTTCAGAAGCTTCGCCACGCACTTCGGGCTCATTGAGAGCATCGGCGAGGTTGCTCACTTTGGAATGATAGATGCCTGACATATTGGGGTGCAGTGTAGGCTGGGGCGCTGGCGCCTCGTTCAGCTCAACTTCCAATTGGATCTTCCTCGCTTCCAACTCAGCCATCTTGTCTTTGACTGTCGATGCTGGTGCGCCGTCAATCAGTGCTTGGACGAGACGCTCCAGAGCGTGATTTGTCTTGGCGAGTTCGGCTTCTTTGGATGCATGAGACGATTGCGACGTGGCTCTCAACCGGTTGAAAGAACTCTGTGCGTAACCCGTTCGCGCCGGCAAAATCAGCGACCAGGCTCCGGATGATTGCTGGGATTTGTTCCCTCGTGGGCTCAGGGATTTTGTAGATGGTGCATCGTGAACGCAGTGGTCCGGAAACCGATCCAAGTTTATTCGCAGTCAGGATCCAGTTAACGTGACTAGCATCAACTGTCGCCTTCGGATAGCGCTCAAAATACCGACGCGCCTCATCCCGCTCAAGAAGCCCAAGTAACTCGCCTTGGATGTCACCATTTTTGCCAGCATGCACTTTGTCGATCTCGTCCAAGATGATGCATGGGTTCAAGACACGCGAAGAGGCAACCGCGTCGGTTACAATGCCAGCGTGCGCTGAACTCCAGCCGTTGCCACGCTTGTTCAAAGCCAGATTGGAACGCGCCGGTTTGGCCCTCCTTGGCAAAGAAGGAGGAGCACCGCGGTGCCGCCTACTACGGCGGTTACATCGGTCACGCATCGAAGTTGCTCCAGCCCTTTGATTTGCTCAGAGCGATGTTCGCAACTGTTTCTGCCAGCGTGAAGTTTGGCTTCAGGCTCCAGCGCCACGCTGCTTCTTCAAACACATGCTTTGCCTCACTTCGCCAACTGACGAGAAGGGCCCTCCTGATTTCCTCCAATTTTGCGCCAGGAACCATAAACGGGTCTACCGGATCTATTGTGAGCTGGAGCTGGACCTGCGCATCAAGCCCAAGAAACGCCTGAAGAGGGACAAGCCGGAACCGCTGGCGGTGCCAGATATGACAAATGACACTTGGTCGATGGATTTCATGGCGGATCAGCTAGCTGACGGCCGATCCATTCGGACATTAAATGTCCTGGATGATTTCAACCGCGAAGGCTTGGGCATCGAAGTCGACTTCTCGCTACCCGCAGAGCGTGTTGTGCGCAGCCTCAACCAGATCATCGAATAGGCGGGGGAAACCGCAAGCGATACGTGTTGATAATGGCCCTGAATATGTCAGTGGAAAGATCATGGCGCGGGCTCAGAAGCATGGTGTTCGGATCGAATACATCCAACCGGGCAAACCACAACAAAACGCCTATATCGAGCGCTACAACCGCACCGTCCGTGGTGAATGGCTAGGCCAATACATCTTTGAAACCATCGAGGAGGCACAAGAGCAGGCAACTGAATGGCTGTGGACTTACAACAATGAACGGCCCAACATGGCAATCGGTGGGATCACACCTGCCATGAAGCTGAAAATGGCCGCGTGAATTCTACGGCTGGACCCCATTAAAAATGGGGGGATTACCGAAGCGCATCGAGCACTTGAGCAATTTGAGGGCTCCGCGCACGACGCGCTTGCCCAAAACAAAGCCCGGGAATATGAAATCCAAACCCGCAACCACACGTTATGAATCAGTGAGCCTTCGGGGGAAGGTCACACCCAAAAACCACCTCAGCCTTCAAAGCGGAAATTGATCAGACGGTCTTTGACTTGCCGATTTCGCGCCGAAAGCACAGCGTTCGGAACTCAAGCTCCATCAAAAAGCTGGAGCTTGAGAGAGTAGTGTCACCGCTTGGGTGTTTGGGTCATGTACAGGAATTCCTGCACCGCTGCGACGGACTCGGGTCGCAGGTTGTCGATGCCCTCATAAGGCATCCCAATTGCAGGCCCCTCACTGGGATAGGCTTCTTTGCGCTGCAGATGTCGCTGGATCATCCGTACAAACTTGGCACCTCCCCAGGCGCCAATCTCAGTGGAAACCGGGTATCTTTCCTGAGGATCCCGAAACAGATCATAGAAGTCCGCCAAAATGGCATTGTCGATGTTTCCGCCTGGGATCGCGAGTTTGTACTGCTCTTTCACCACGGCTTCGAGCTTACCGATGTTGTAGAGGAAGACGTAGTCACGACGCCCATGTGAGTCTCCGTTGAGCAGCATGGAAGTCTGGTCAATCCCGTCAATTATTCGATCCTTCGGAATACCCGCCATTGCGCCGCCAACCCTGGAAATGGTGGTAAAGAAATCAGTGACATGAAAGATGTCGTTAGCAATGGAATCTGCCTCGATCATGCCGGGCCAACGCACAAAAGCATCGACCCGAACGCCACCTTCAAGGGTGGATCCCTTACCGCCGCGGTATAGCATGGGTGTATACCCTGACTGCGGTGAGTATTTGGTGAAATGGCCGTTGTCCCCCATGATAATCACGATCGTGTTGTCGGCCACACCCAATGTGTCCATTTCGGACATAAGCTCACCAATCCACTGATCGACCAGCTTCATCTTCTCGACGTAAGTACCGCCATTTGGCGTGGTGTATTCGTCGGTTGTGGTTCTTGGGCCAACCAGAGGATACAGCGGCCAAAATTGGAGAAAGAACGGCTCATCTTTGGCCGCAAGCGTCTGCAATTGCTCTCGCGTTTGTTCAAAGTAGCGCACGTTCATGTCGTGGTACTTTGCCTCAGTCCAACGTTCGCCGACTTCCATGTGCACTTCGTTGACGTTCTGATCTCGAGTACCTTCTACGCCAGTCACCATGGCGGATGAATCTGTGCGCAGCCAACCGTCCAAAGTGTAGCGACCATCGTAGTTGTTATCGCCAATCCCGATGGAGACTTCCTCGTCGGCGGCATCATCGTGATAAATTGTCAGTTGGCCCTGTTGATGGATAGGAAATGCGGCATAGTCAAAGCCCTGAAAATTGGGCCAGGACTCCTTGATGTCGCCCATATGCCATTTGCCAACGTGGGAGGTGTTATAGCCCACGTCTGACAAAACTTCGGCCAGTGTTACCTCCTTGCCCGCAAGACCAAAGCCGGAGATATCGACGGCCGTGTTACCCATGCCGTTGCGGTGTGGCTGACGGCCAGTCATGAAAGCAACGCGGGTTGGGGTGCAGGATGGTTCTGTATACATCCGCGACAAGCGCATCCCTTCGCGGGCAAATTCGTTGATCGCCCGCGTTTCATAGCCACGTACTGCGTTCAGCGTGGGGTTGCCCAGGTCGCCAAAGCCGATGTCGTCGATCAGGATGTAGAATATATTAGGTGGCTTGCCTCCATTGGCTTCGCGAAACTCCGCCAAAGCATTGTCAAGCGCGTCATCCTCTGCGGCCCAACGATCCCTGTTTTGCTCCTCGAGAATGTAGTATTCTGCATCGCGCACA
This sequence comes from Shimia sagamensis, assembly GCF_900182745.1. Taxonomy (GTDB): domain Bacteria; phylum Pseudomonadota; class Alphaproteobacteria; order Rhodobacterales; family Rhodobacteraceae; genus Shimia; species Shimia sagamensis. The sequence continues at coordinate 27,660 of NZ_FXTY01000003.1, forward strand.
ATCTCGCCGTGGGCTGTTGTACCCGACCACAGCAGCATTGCAGCGGACGCTCCTTTTAGGAGTGTTGAGAGTGATAATCTCATGACGCTTATTCCTCCTTGTTATTCAAAATTCAAACGGCGTACCAGCTCTTCAAAGGATTGCCGGGAAGTCGTGCTTGGCCCATTTCTACACCCACTTGAAAAAGTGGCGGCGATGACACGCTGCATTCGCTCCGTTCCCAAAAGAGCAAACCCACGAACCGCATCGGTGAATGTTGGTCATGGCCATCTCCCCAAATCAATCACTCAACACGATTGATCTCTGTATGTGGGAAGAATTCAGCCCAGACGTGCCAAAACATACCGGGTTTTACGTCTGAGGACCGCTTCAAAGTAGCATCCGGCGTCTCGCCCCAGAAGTTGATCTGCGTCACCGGTTTTCCGGTGTCATTCACCCAGATGTTCACGCTTTCGTAAATAGGATCCCAAGACAGAACAAGCGCTTGCCCGCCAACCTCGGTATTGATCACCCCGCCTTGTTCGACGACAAAATCATCGGTCCAACAACACGCATCCCCACCTATATTCACGCCCCACACGTAGGATTTTGTAGGCAGTCGCGGATCAATTGGCCGCTCAAGATTTTGCATGACCGGTTTGGCTTCGGTGTGATGCTTTTGGATCGTGGCGGTGAACGCGAGTTCCATAGCCGTGTCTAGGAGATACAAAAACGGATTAGATGGTGGCTTGTTAAGAAAGACTTGGCCTTTAGGAAAGGCCTTTTGGAAGCCTCGAAAGGTCATGCGAAAGGTCGGCCAGGGACGCATTGTCAGCGAAGGGCGCAATGGACAGGCCGGTCCATCGGTACCCAAATCCTGATCGTTGGCGCGAAAACCATAAATCTGCTGAAGTGGCTCGCCGGTATTGTTATCACGCAAGACCAGATTGTTGCCGTGTTGTGCAAGCACCTCCAGCTCTATTTTTTCGCCTTCAACTTCAGGCGTGTACCCCAAACCCAAGTTTGCTATGGCGCAAAATGTCATCACAACGTTTTCGCCTTCCAGCCCCTCTTCTGTCCCAGCCAAATGGGGCCGCATGATCTGGGATTGAGGGTGAGCACGTGCGACGCCATTGTTTTCGAGCACGATCACCTGTGTTGTCGGGCTGACAAACTCTTTTGCCTCTTCAATGCTATAGAATTTGGCTTTGTCTTTCTGGTTGCGAAGTCCAAGGTGAACATAAATCCAAGTAAAGGCGACCAATCCAAGTGTGAGTATGGTTGCCCCCCAAAACACCCAGCCAACACCGCTGCCAAACCAAAGATGCGCAACAGCGGAAACAGCCCAAGCACCTAGGCCAACGACTAGAAACTGATACTCGTAGCGAATAAACCGATCCACGTTTTTGCGTTTCGTCGTGATGAACAGCTGCGGAATATCTCCAAGGTCACGAAAATAGACTGCTGCGACAAAAATTGACAAAGCCGTTGTGAAATAAAAAAGAAGTTCGGCCAATCGTATCTCCCAGATAGAATAATTTGACAGCGCGCCCGTGTTCTTCTTTACCGTAGTGCGGCTTGGCCGTTTGAGGCAACCTTCGAGTTTCCAAAGAATTGTTCAAACACTCTAGATGATACCCGTCTAAAATGCGGCTTTTCAAGCTGGCCGATAGGACGTGCTCGTACAGCGGCACCGGCCAATTTTTAACGAAAGTGCATCAAATGCCTTTTGACTGTTTTGACACGTTTCTTTGCAAAGTTTCGGGGATCAAATTGATTACCTTTGGAGATCACGCCAAGTTGCCCTTAAGGTTGACCGGATATTTTTCAAAACAATGGAGCAAATTTATGGAACGATTTTCCTTTCGGCCTCTTGCGGCCGCGGCATGTTCGGCGCTTGCTCTAACGGCCCCTTTTTCTGCAACGGCACAATCGCTTCCAGCCCCTGGTCAATCGGAGAACGGTTGGCGCCACGCAATCGCTGCGTACATGTTTGCCCCTGTTCGCACCAAGGGTACTTCGACAATAAATGGCAATTCAGTGCCAATTGACTTGGATCTCGGAGACGTCCTGGATTTGCTCGATTTTGCCGCAGCGGGACGATACGAGGCCTGGAACAATGATTTTGGTCTGATTTTTGACGCGAACTATGTTGCGATCGAAGCGGATGGCAACTTGCCTGGCCCAGCTGGCGCAGCCTTCGACGTTACCGTACGGCAAAAGTGGTTGGCGCTTCTGGGTGCTTACCGGATTGCCAATGGCACATATGGAGACAACTCGCGCCGCTATGCTGTCGATCTGCAAGGCGGGGTGCGTTACAACAATCTCAAGCAAGAAGTGAATATCGGTCCTGCACCAACTGCCGGTGGCGACGAAGGCTGGTGGGAGCCTGTGGTCGGCGCGCGCGGCATGTGGCGCCTCAATGACAAGTGGACCACAATCGCGTCAGTCGACGTGGGCGGATTTGGGGCTGGTGGGAACGACCTGCAAGTTGGCGCCAATGTGGGATTTGACTACCAACCCTGGGACAACACCGCTATCACATTTGGCTACCGCTACTATAGCATGGACTACTCAACCACGCTTTCAGGGGGCGCCTTTGCATACGACACCACCCAGCATGGACCTTACGTCGGGGTGAAGTTTTTCTTTTAAAGTCAATGGCTTGCGTGGAAACCACTTACTCGGCGCATAAAAGTATTTCAAAGCCACCTGGTTTCAAGACTGGCTTGATCGAGACCAGGCGCAAAAGCACCTGAGAATGCAGCGCAAGCTCGAATTGTTTGAATCTATCGAATTGGTGCGAAAATATTGTTTCGCGCCAATTCCCAGCCTTGAGATCAAGGCTTTCAACCCATTACCTGGACACTTCAGTGAGTACCCGACCGGACGCACCGCTTGGCTGTGTTGTGCCGAACAAATTTGCTAAAGTTACGGCCACATCCGTCGTGGAAACGCGTCTATCGACTTTGCTTCGTTCCACCCCCTTCCCTGAAAATATGACGGGTACATGTGTGTCATAACGCCAGGGAGAACCATGCATGACCGCCACAGCCCCCGGGTCGAGCAGGAACGAGTACGCTGACTGCACGACGTAAACGTCGCCGGAGCGGGCCGGATGAAAATTGTTGCGGATTGGGATTTCGACAAAATCGCCGCGCTGTTCATCCATGGGAACCTTAGGCACTGCTATGGCTATGCCTTCTCGGGCGGACATAGCCTGAACAACCAGGCGGTCAATTTCCCGTGGGTCAACGCCTGAGGCAGAAATGTTGGCGTGGTCGTAGTAGATGTAAGGTCGGAAGAACGCCCTGATCGCATTTTCGACTCCCAGCGCTTCTTCAATTTCGGCGTTGAGGTCAAACATGATCGCTGTGTGGCCGTTGCGCGCGGTTTGATGCCCAAGGCTGGCCATAAGCTCCGGCATTTCCGGCATGCCATGATCCGCTGACAATATGTAAAGCACGTCATCACGCCCGACTTCAGTGTCCAAAAAACCAAATAGATCTGCCAAAGTCAGATCGAGGGCACGTACCATTTCTTCGCTTTCCAAGCTGGACGGACCAAAGAAATGGTTAGATGCGTCAACACCGGAGAAGCTGAGGCTCAAGTAATCAGGAAATGCGTCCTGTCCCAAAGCTTCTGCCAAGACGGCAGCCTTGCCAAACTCAGCCGTTAGCTTGTCCCCTTGTGGGCTCAGCAAAAGCTGTGTGTAGTACAAGCCATCTTCAGGGGTGCCGTAGGTATGCGGGAAGGTTACCCCAAAGCCTTTCAAGTCAGCCTCATAGTCACGGTCGTCATTGGCTGCGAGCAGATAGCTGTCTTTGTCCGCATGTAGCGTCCATTGCTGACCAATCATGGCGTCCGCTGGGCGCTCTGCGTTCCACTCCATCACCCAGTCTGGGTACGTGTCGTAGTAATAAGCGCTGGTTTGGTAAGCGCCGGTGTCCGTGCTCATCCAAAAGGCCTTGCCGGATTTGCCTGCCATGGACACAGAAGAACGATCCTTGCCAGACACGCTGAACACTTTTGACATTCCATTGTTGGATTTGATCAGCTCGTCGCCAAAGGTTGACGCCAAAATGTTGAGAGGGGAGCGACCGTCAGATTGCGCAGCCGCTTGAGTGGGATCGACTTGGTCTCCGCCTTGGTCAAACCCTTCGAGAGGCAGCAAGGGAAAGTTCGCATCCTCAATATTGTAAACCAATCGTCCGTCTGATGTGTCAAACCACGCGTTGCCAATCATGCCATGTTCTGACGGATGTGCGCCTGTGGCCAATGTGGCATGCCCAACGATGGTCTCTGTGTTGGCATGATCGTGATGCGCATCGGTGTACCACACGCCGTTGTTGATTAGCCTCATGAAACCATCTTCTGAGAACGACGGTTGATATCTGCTCAATAAATCGCCGCGCAGCCCGTCCACCGTGATCTGCACAATCAAACGTGTGTCAGCATGGACCGCCTGGCCTAGCAGGCCAATTGCCAAAGTCGCGCCGGTTAGTTTGGAAAAGGAGGATAAGGCCATCTCAAACAGCTCCGCTTCAAAGTTGGGAAGTGTATGTTGACGGCGCGCAACATGCTACGCGCCGTCAGAGTTCTTACTTTACTGGTTGCCAGCTCTGGAAGATTTCACGTGCCTGTTGGCTTTCTGGCCGCAGGTTGTCAATGCCGTTGTAGGGCGTGTCTTTTCCAAGCGCCAAATGGGGATACTGTGCGATTGTCAGCTGGTGACGTTTGACCATGTCCTGGAAGGACGCCCCGCTCCAAAGTGAATAGCCCACTTGAGCATGTTCTTCGCGAGGATCACGATACAGATTAAACACGTCGGCAGCGGCGCCCGGCTGACCAGCGGTTGGCAGGTGCATTTTGAACTCCTGCTTCACGACCGACCGCAGAACAGGACCTTCATATACATACACGTAGTCACGGCGCCCATTTCCTTCGCCTTCAAGCAGAAGAGCCGTCTGGTCAATGCCGTCGATGACCCGATCACGGGGAATAAAATCGGTTGCCCCGGCGATTCGCGCAAAGGTGGTGAAAAGGTCGGACACATGAACCATGTCGCCTGCCGCGCTACCCGGCTCAATGGCCGCTGGCCAACGAATGAACGCGTCCGTGCGCACACCGCCTTCAAGGTGTTGCGTTTTGCCGCCACGGTAGATCAGCTGGTTGAATCCTGAGGTGCCCTCATAGTGATACATCAAACCGTTGTCGGCCATGATCATCACGATCGTGTTGTCGGCCTCACCGGTCTCCTCAAGTTTTGCCAACAGATCGCCAATCCAAGCGTCCAAGAGTTGCAGCTTGTCAGCATGAAAACCGCCGTTACGCGACAATGCCTCCTCTGGATACACAAAATTCAAAGGATAAAGCGGCCAATACTGTAAGAAAAACGGTTCGTCCTTGGCTGCGAGGCCCTCAAGCTGCTCCATAATTTGACGCTGATAGCGTTCGTTCATCTCTTCGTATTTGGCCTGTGTCCATTTTTCGCCAGGTTCCATATCGACTTCGCGCGCAGTACCGCCTGCTTCGCCTTCGACACCGGTCACAAGGCCGTAGGGCTTAAACCGCTGATCAAGCTGGAACTGATTGTTCTGACCGCTTTCCGCATAGCCAAGCATGTTGTTGGTTCGCATTGTGTCCTCAGTCATCAGACTAAGCTGCACCTGCTGATGCAGAGGGAAGGCAGCCCAGTCAAAACCTTGGTTGTGGGGATAGGCTTCTTCGATGTCACCTTGGTGCCATTTGCCGACATGCGAAGTGTTGTAGCCAACCTCTTTCAACAACTCAGGAAGCGTCACCTCCTGTGCAGACAGGCCTTCGCCAACCAAAGCCACTTTCACCTCGTCGACCCCGGCGCGGACAGGATGACGACCCGTCAACATCGCGGTACGCGTTGGAGTACAGGACGGCTCCGTATACATGCGCATCAAAGACATGCCCTCTTGGGCAAAGTTGTTGATATTCGGCGTGTCAAATCCGGTCACATAATTCATGGTCCGGTTGCCCATTTGACCAAAGCTTACATCGTCGATCAGAATGTAGAGAAAATTTGGCGACCCGCCGTTGGTCTCCCGAATTTGAGTTAGCTTCTGTTCGATTTCAACGTCTTGGGCATCCCATTGATCGCCAAATTGGGCGCGCAGGTAATTGAATTCGCCGTCGTGGACGATTGGATCGCCCTCCGCCAATGCAACCGCCGCGCTAAGCGCGAGAGCCGACATGGAGTAAAGTAACTTCATTGCAGTGTCCTCCCAATAAGAATTAGTCTGATTTCGCGTCGCGATGTCGCGACAAAGTGGTCCGGATTTCTTGCCGAAGGTCCTCGAGACTTTCGGTCAAGTCGGCCAGAAAGCGTTCGTCGTTGGGCTTGTTTTGCTGGGAAACTCTCAGAATCTCCATTTTGATGGCGGCAAAGTCAGCGCACGCCTCACGGAAGGCTTTGTTGGATTTTCGCGCAGCACAAAGCATTTCAAAGTCGGAAGGAAAGTCTAGAAAGAGAATTTCATCTTCGGTCATCGTCACATCGCAATAGCTTACAACTCATTGCCTTAGCAGACCGGATTTTGACGTCGATTTACAGGTTTCAGCGCGCATGTTACCGTAGCATGAGCACTTCACCTCATTGAAAATATAGATATTTATATGCCTGGCGACACTAGAGATCCACACACAGAAAACCGCTTAGCACCTGAAGGTGTGCGTCAGTATCTAGCAAAAATAGTGGCGTCAGAGACGTTTGCTAGCTCCGCAAGGATGCAAGACATCTTGCGCTATGTGGTCGAAGAAAAGCTCGCGGATCGCGGTAGCAGCATAAAAGCCACCACTATTGGTATGGACGTTCACGGGTATTCTCCCGAGGAGATATCGGACCGCGCAGGCGTTGTCCGGGTTGACGCCGGTCGCGTACGTCGCAAGCTAGAAACGTACTACGAAACTGAGGGAAAAACTGACGAGATCCAGATCTCATTACCAACAGGCACATACGAGCCGGAAATTGTCGCTTTGGAAATTGAAAAAACCGCGACGCACAACTCAAAACATCCAAAAGCTCGCGCTGTTCTAGTAGTAGGGTGCACCTTAGCAATTGCAGTTGGGGCTTGGGCGTTGAACCGTGCAACACACAAAAGCGATCCTCCCAAAAATTCCATTCTGGTGGATCACAGGGAAATTTTTGACATTTCCCCCAACCGCGTTGAGGCCATAAATTTGGCAACGAAGGCGCGTGGCCTAATTTTCCCGGCAACAGACCAAGAGCGTTTGAGCATTGCCCTACAAGCTTTTCAGATATCCATCGAAAAAGATGATGTTTATTTTGGTGGGTATGCCGGGGCAGCGCAGGTGTTAGGAAGCCTAGCGCTTGTTGATATGGACCGCGAACGTTCGGAAACGAATTTGGCGTTGGCTGCACAACACAGCACTGAAGCCTTGCGCCTTGCGCCTGATCAAGCTTGGGCGTTGTCTGCTCAGGCATGGGTTGATTTCGCTTCAGACAACCACGCAAGCGCTTTGGAACTGTCTAACAGGGCCATCGAATTGGCACCTCTTGACCCACATATCCGCGAGTTCGATTTTTTGATTTCCTTGTTCAACTCGCGGTTTGAACACATCTTGGATGAGGCCGCAGGCTTTCCCAAGGATGCCAATCAGTTGCAGGGATATGTTTTCTCAAACGCCATTGGGTCTGCCCAGTTTCACACCGGTGACTATCTAGCTGCAATTCAAACATTCGAAGAAGCTATCGCTGCACAGGGTCCCTTTGGCCCTATTCCGCTTTCCTATCTCGCGGCGGCGTACGAAATGGCCGGAGACACGGAAAACGCCCAATTTCTTGTGTCAGTTTTGATGGGAAACTGGCCCAACGCCAGACCGGATATTTTGTTTCCTGCATTGTTCTCCGATCCAATGTCAGCGAAAACTTTGGTGGAGGCCGTCAGGAAGGCTGGCTGGGTGGCACCTGACTAGCTATTGAAAGTTGCCTGGTTCGCATCGAAACTAGGTACAAAAAGTAACCCTTGTTGAGCCTGTACGTTCGGAATTTCCCTTAGACCTTAGAAACGGCTGAAATCAACACGACATTACCACTTTTTGGGATCACATCTCACGTGTTTCCGATATGCTTGTAGCCGTGGAGGGTGAACGCTCGCAGTTCCAATTGTACCATCGAAACGTCTTTAGCGAATGTACGTATTCACCGCACGTGCCTGAGTTGGTAGATTTCCTTTCGGAGAAGGGCTGCCATGCTTGCCCGGTGATTTCAATGGATCCACGCGACACATGCGTCAAGCTGTTCTGCTGTGTCTGACATCTGCTTCTCCGAGAAAAACATCTGTTCCGATAGGCCATAACTTACAATCCATCCTTCAAAAAAACGAAAGCGCCACGTCAACCCGTTGAAACCATCGCAGGAAGCGGTCATTCAAAGTGCCCGAGATGAGCAGTAGATTTAAACCCAATTGAGCAGCGCTGTCCGGCTGATCGGCCCGCAATTTCTTTGAGGTCAGATTGCTACATTTTGGTGTAATCTTCGAATGCTGTGACCTGCTCGCCCGCAACGACACAGTTTCGGGCCCCGCGCATTCTCGGGTCATCCCATCGTCCCGATGGGCCAAAGGCCAAACATGCGCTCACTTTTAACATGGACCACTCTAGGGGGAGCTGCTCAAGCGGCTCAGAGTAGAAGTCAGGCACGTGTGTATAGGCTTTGCCCAGGGTAAGTGCGGTTAAGAAAACTCTTGTTAGAGCTTCCTTTGTGCCACCAATTTTAGTCGTGGGTACGCCTTTTGCACCGAGCTCTCAAAAATGTCTCTACAATGGCCTTTCACGGCGTTCTGAACGATTGCTAACCACGCACCATAGCTGGATGCCAAATTCAGGACAGGCCAATCGGAGCCAAACAGGATGCGAGCAGGTGTGAAAGCTTGCAAAACTCTCTCAATATACGGCGAAAGATCATCCAGGGCCCACTCAGGGCCTGCCTCAGTTGTCAGGCCTGACAGTTTACAAAATACTTCGCTGCTCTGCGCGATCCTGGTCATATCTGTAGCCCAAGTGTCGAAATGACCGTCACGGATCGCGGGTTTTGCGCCGTGATCTATTACAATTCGCAAATTCGGGTTTTTCTCTAGGAACGTGAGGAGATGGCCCAAATGACGTGGCATCACCAATGCGTCAAAGGTCAAATTGTGCAGCGCCATGGCCTCCAGTGCCGGTCGCAGATTGTCTTTGAGCATCCAAGCATCATCCTTGATGTCCTGTATCATTGGTCGGAAGCCAACAAGCTTGGGATGCTGCGCCATTCGCTCAATTTTTTCAGGTGCGTCAGCCGCTTCGAGATCTGTCCATCCCACAACGCCGAAGATCCAATCGTGTTCATCGGCCAGCGCCAGGAGATATTCCGTTTCCGCCTCTGTATCCGCTGCCTGCACAGCAATTGTGCCATCGACCCCCGCAGTCTCGAGAAGTGGTCTCAGATCCTTGGGGCCAAAGTCCCGATAAAGTGGCTGCAAGTCCGGTGTAAGCCAACTGTAATCACCACGCGCAAGCTTCCAGAAATGCTGGTGGGCATCGATTTTCATGTGCTGGTCTCCTGTGTGCGGCGCCGCAACGCGGCCTAGATCGTCGCAGTGAACTCAGGTGGGTTGCCGCCGTAAATCTCGGTCAACTCGCGCGCCAGAGCACCATACATCTCGACAATGTCTTCCAAGCTAGGCACGTCAAGGTCGTCCACCCGCTCCAAGTAGGGACACGACAGGACTGCCGCAGCATGACCGGACGGGCCAAAGATAGGGAAAGCGATGTTGGTTACGCCAATGGCCGTTGCTGAGGGCATTTTTTCATAACCAACCGCGCGAATGCGCTGGATATGGGCGTCAAATTCTGCGCGATTCAAGGCCGGTTCCCCAATCGCTTGTCTGTGCTGCGCAATCAGGTCTTCTAGCTCTTCATCTGAGCGAAACGCAGCCAGAACTCGCCCTGTACCAGTGTTCCACAGGCCAACAACTGTACCGGTTTTTAGCGCCAGACCCCAGTTGCCCGGCGACTCCGCAGAGGCGACAATCACCACGTCACCGTTGCTTTCCATACCCATATGGCACGATTGCCAGGCCTTGCGGGTGATAGCGCGCATGCGAGGCAAAGCGGCCTCAATCACGCGCCCGATGGGCGGGTGACGTTGGCTGATTGAAAACATCTTGAGGCTTAATGCATAGCGGTCGCCTGACAGGGAGCGGATCACATAACCGCGCCGCACAAGTGTGGACAGCATTCGATAGATCTCGCTTGGAGACCGTTCCAGCGACTTCGCTACTTCGCCTTGGGTCAACCCCTCGCCATGGCTGGCGAGCAATTCAATAATGTCCAATCCCTTTTCCAGCGCTGGTGCGCGGTACTTATCATCTTTCTCGGCCATACCCTGTCCTGTTTATAAGTCTTTTAGGCCCCATAGCAGAGGTCTTGGGTGTCCTTATAGGGGAGTTTTGCCCTGGGGGAGCTGCAAGTCAAGCTTGATTTGTATCTGAATAAATGTTTTACATACAAACATAGGCCGCTGGGAGGGTGGTCGCAAAGACAAGCATCTCAGGGAGGATCTGATGCGAAAATCGAATGCTTTAAGGGGTTTGATGGCGTGTTCCGCGCTGGTCGCCGCCGCCGAATCGGCGCTGGCTGCGGACTGGGGCGATCACTCTGGCGTGACCATCGAGGCCAAACTGATTGGTGGTCAGCAATATGAAGGGCTTTATGGCCGCATTGCGGACTGGGAGGCTGCAACCGGTGCAAAGGTGGAGATTATTTCCAAGAAGAGCCACTTTGAGATCGACAAAGAGATCAAATCGGACATGGCAGCGGGCACCACAAACTGGTGTGTTGGCTCCAACCACTCGTCTTTCGCGCCACAGTATGAAGGGCTTTATGCGGACCTGAATGATCTGGTGCCTGCCGATGTGGTGGCGGAGTTTGTACAGGGCAATATCGGCGCGTCCACGGTTGGCGGGGAACTCTTGATGCTGCCGCGCGCTCAGTTTGATGTTTCTGTGCTCTACTACCTGAAATCGAACTATGAAGACGCCGACAAAGCCGCAGCCTTTAAGGCGGAATACGGCTACGATCTCGCTGTTCCGGAAACCTGGGAGCAGGTCAAAGACCAATCAATCTTCTTTGCTGATCCGCCAAATTTCTATGGCACGCAATATGCAGGCAAAGACGAAGCCATCGTGGGGCGTTTCTATGAGATGGTAGTGGCCGAAGGTGGCAACTATTTGGACGAAAACAAAAAGCCGATCTTCAACTCTGATGCGGGGCAGCGCGCCTTGCAGTGGTTTGTCGATCTCTACGAGGCCAAAGCTGTTCCGGCAGGCACTACCAGTTACGTTTGGGATGATCTGGGACAGGGCTTTGCCTCCGGCACTGTGGCGCTGAACTTGGATTGGCCGGGTTGGGCTGGTTTTTTCAATGATCCAGACTCTTCTAAAGCTGCTGGTAACGTGGGTGTTGCTGTTCAGCCAATGGGCTCCGTGACTCGCACGGGTTGGTCAGGCCACCATGGTTTTTCGGTCACCAATGACTGCGCCAACAAAGAGGCCGCTGCCTCCCTGGCGATGTTCCTGACCAGCGAAGAAAGCCAGCTTGCGGAAAGCGCTGGGGGCTCACTGCCAACCCGTACTGCCGTGTGGGAGGCCAATGTGGCCGCTGCCAAGGCGGGGGATGATCCGTTCCGTGCCGAGGCGCTTGCGGCCTTTGCTGAAGGCGCCAAATACGCCTTTGCCGTGCCGCCAATCCCAGAGTGGGGTGAAAGCACAAACATTGTCTTCCCGGAGCTGCAAGCCGCGATTGTGGGCGACAAAACCGTGAAAGAAGCGTTGGACGATGCGGCAGAAGCCGTGGACGAGCTTATGCGCGAGTCTGGCTACTACTAAGCCTTCTCTCAGGTTCAAAGGCAGGGTTAGACTGCCTTTGAACCAACTCTCAATTCAAACAAAGGTGCGAAATGACCCGTCGCCGCTTGCCTGAGTGGTTAGTCTTGCTGTTGCCTGCGATCATTGTGATTGCCGCAGTGGTGCTGATCCCACTCCTCTTCTCGCTCTATTCCAGCTTTACGCCCTATAAGCTGACCCGCCCGTCGACCCTTTGGAAATGGGTGGGCACCTACAACTATGAAAAGATTCTGAGCGACGCGAAGTTCTGGGCAGCCTTTGGCCGCACCGTGCTGTTCCTGACCATCGTCTTGAACGTGGAATTACTTCTCGGTCTCGGCATCGCCTTGATGATGAACAAGGTGACCTGGGGCCAGCGCACCCTGCGCACCATTCTGATGTTCCCGATGATGTTTTCGCCCATTCTTGTGGGTTTTCAATTCAAATTCATCTTCAACGACAACATTGGCCTCGTGAACAACGCCTTGCAATCCATGGGGTTCAATGTCGCGCTGCCTTGGTTGGTGGATGGCAAGCTGGCGATGTTCTCAATCATGTTTGCTGAGATCTGGATGAGCACGTCGGTGTTTGCAATTTTGATCCTTGCGGGCCTGTTTGCCATGCCGCGGGATCCGCTGGAGGCGGCCAAAGTGGACGGTTGTACCCCATGGCAGAGTTTCCGCCATATTACGCTGCCGTTTCTGATGCCGTTTATCTACATCGCGATGACCATCCGCAGCCTCGACGTGGCCCGCGCCTATGACATCGTGCAGATCATGACTGGCGGCGGTCCGGCCCGGCGCACCGAGCTTCTTTGGACGCTGATGAGCCGCACTGGTTATGTGGACGCCCGTATGGGGCTGGCCAACGCAATGGGGTACGTCTCCATTCTGCTGTCGATCCTCTTCACCATCTATTTTTTCCGCAAGCTGAGCGCCGCGCGTGCTGAGCTGGGCATGGCGGGGTAAGGCACATGGACCGCAATCAATCTCACCGCAATCGCCGCCGCGTGCTCAAGACGCTGCACCTCACCGCTCTCTTCCTAACCATGATGATCATCTGCATCCCCGGCCTGTGGATCGTGTTGAATTCGTTTCGCCCCACGGTGGAGATCATGGCCAAACCGCCGGTTTGGGTGCCAAGCTTTACACTGGATCACTACCGCGCGATGTTTGCAGGCGCCGGCGAAGGCGGCGTGCCGGTCTTCAGCTACTTCCGCAACTCGCTGATCGTGTCGGTAACCTCAACCCTGATCGCCATCCTGATTGGCATGTCCGGCGGCTATGCCTTTGCGCGCTACCGGTTCAAAGGCAAAAACGGCTACTTTGTTGGGCTGATGTTGTTCCGGGCTGTACCTGGCGTGGCGCTTTCCCTGCCGCTGTTCATCGTGTTTGCCAAGGTCGGTATCATCGACACGCATTTTGGCCTGATCCTGGCCTATGTGGCGATGAATGTGCCCTTCACCATCTGGCTCACCGACGGCTTCTTTCGCCAAATCCCAAAGGAGTTGCATGAGGCGGCAGAAATCGACGGTTGCACCCGCTGGCAGGCGTTCTGGCAAGTGGAATTCCCGGTTGCCCGTTCTGGTGTGGCCTCCGCTGCGATCTTTGCTTTCCTCACCTCTTGGAACGAGTTTGCGCTGGCGTCACAGCTGACGCGCTCGGTGGGCTCCAAAACAATGCCAGTTGGCCTGTTGGACTTCACCGCGGAATTCACCATCAACTGGGGCGGCATGTGCGCCTTGGCGGTCCTGATGATCGTCCCCGCCCTGATCCTTACCTTCATTGTGCAGAAACACTTGATCGCCGGCCTGACCTTCGGCGGCGTCAAAGGATAACGGAAATGACCGAAGTAACCCTTTCCAAAGTCGTCAAGAAATATGGCCAGCACCAGGCGGTGCATGGCATTGATCTGGACATTCAAGACGGTGAGTTTGTTGTGCTGGTTGGCCCTTCGGGCTGCGGCAAATCCACTACCTTGCGTATGATTGCGGGGCTGGAAGATATCTCCGGCGGCGACGTGACCATTGGCGGGCGGGTGGTAAATGACTTGCCTCCGCGCGAACGCAATATCTCCATGGTGTTTCAAAACTACGCGCTTTATCCGCATATGACCGTGCGTGAAAACCTCGGCTTCAGCCTGAAGATTGCCAAACGGCCGGAGCAGGAGATCGTCAAAGCCGTGGATGAAGCGGCTGGCATTCTGGGTCTCGACGAACTGATGGACCGCAAACCCGCCGCGCTTTCTGGTGGGCAACGTCAACGGGTGGCCATGGGCCGCGCCATTGTGCGCCATCCGGATGTGTTCTTGTTTGACGAACCCCTGTCCAATCTGGACGCCAAGTTGCGTACCCAGATGCGAGTTGAAATCAAGAAACTGCACCAAAAGGTCGAAAGCACCATCATTTATGTGACCCACGATCAGGTCGAAGCGATGACCCTGGCAGATCGCATTGTGTTGATGCGCGACGGGCACATCGTGCAGGTTGGCACCCCGTTGGAGTTGTTCAACAGACCGGTGGATACCTTTGTGGCCACCTTTATCGGCTCACCGCCGATGAATTTGGTGGATGGGGTCGTTCAGGGTGAAACAATTGTTCTGAACGGCAGTATCTCGGTGCCGCTGCCGGTCACCGCTGGACCACTCACCAACGGACAAGCTGTCAAATTTGGCTTTCGTGCAGACAACCTCATGCCAATCGGGCATGCAGTCGAAGAGGAGGGGGCGGTGCACGAGCTGGACCTTTCGGTCACACTCACGGAACCGCTTGGCACTGAGACCCTCCTCTTCACCAACTTGGCAGGCGTTGAGGTGCAGGCCAAAATGTTCAACCCGCGACCAGTGACGCCAGGAGAACAGCTGCAGTTCCGCTTGATGCTCGATAAATGTCATGTGTTTGACGCCAAATCCGGCCAAGCGGTGCGGGGCTGATACATGGCAGTAATCACCCATATCGAACTGCGCATGGTGGATCTCGCGCCCAAGGTGGAGCGAGTCGATGCCATCCAGTCCTTTGTCTCGCAAGAAACGCCGCTCCTGACGATCTATGACAGCGACGGCGCGTGCGGCACGGGCTACAGCTATACTATCGGAACCGGTGGCCCGTCGGTTATGGCGTTGCTGGAGCATACTCTGCTACCACGTCTGATCGGTCAGGACGCAGATCGCATCGACGGTATCTGGCGTGACTTGCTCTACACCACGCATGCCACGGCTGTTGGGGCTATAACCTCGCTGGCGCTTGCCGCCATCGATACAGCGCTGTGGGATCTGCGCTGTCGCAAGCAAAACCTGCCTCTGTGGAAAGCCGCGGGCGGTAGTCGGGATCGAATACCGCTTTATTCCACCGAAGGCGGCTGGCTGCATCTTGGTGCCGAAGCTCTTGTAGACGATGCTCTGGCGATGCAAGCGCAGGGCTTTAAAGGCTCCAAGATCAAGATTGGCCGCCCGCACATCTCGGAGGATGCCGCGCGCCTTTCCGCTGTACGAGACGCAGTCGGGCCTGGGTATGAGATCCTGACCGATGGCAATCAGGGTTTCACGCTGTCCGAGGCCATCCGCCGCGCAAAGATGTTGGAGGATTTTGGCGTCGGCTGGTTTGAGGAACCTTTGAAGGCAGATGATGTTGCCGCGCATCGCGAGTTGGCGGGCCGGACTTCGGTGCCTATTGCTGTGGGGGAGAGCATGTATTCTCTCAGCCAATTCAAAGACTATCTACAGGCCGGTGCGGCTTCCATTGTGCAAGTGGACGTGGCCCGCATCGGTGGCATCACACCGTGGCTGAAGGTGGCGCATCTGGCCGAGGCCTTTAGTGTCATGGTTTGCCCACATTTCCTGATGGAGCTGCATCTGCCGCTGGTCTGTGCCGTGCCCAATGCCAAGTGGCTGGAATTTATCCCTCAGTTGGATGGCATCACCGAAGACGGCATGCGGATTGAACACGGCATGGCATTTGCCTGCAACGATCCCGGCCTTGGCATCAAGTGGGATTGGGCGCGGCTCGACACACTTGCCAAGCCGATCACCATCAAGGAGGGCATGTGATGCAGCGCATGGGCATGGTGATTGGCGTAAAGCCCGACAAGATCGATGCGTATAAACGGCTGCACGCCGCCGTCTGGCCTGATGTGTTGGCGCAGATCAAAGGCAGCAACATTCGCAACTACACCATTTTCCTGAGGGAACCGGAGAACTTGCTGTTTGGCTATTGGGAATACCACGGCACGGACTTCGCCGCCGACATGGCCGAGATGGCCAAGGACTCACGCACCCAGAAATGGTGGAGTCACACAGACCCATGCCAGTCTCCGCTCGCAACCCGCAACGCCGGGGAGCAATGGGCGATGATGGAAGAAGTTTTTCACACGGATTGAGACAATGACAAAACCACAAGGCCGTTTGGCCGGAAAAACCACATTGATTACTGCCGCCGGCCAAGGCATTGGCCGCGCCACCGCAGAGCTTTTTGCCGCCGAAGGCGCGCGGGTGATTGCCAGCGACATCAGCGATGCCGCCTTGGCTGAACTGGACGCGATTGAGGGCGTTAGCACCTTGAAGCTGGATGTGACCGACGGTCCTGCAGTGATAGAAGCCGCCAAAGACTTGCCCGCGCTGGACGTCTTGTTCAATTGCGCCGGTTTTGTTGCCAGCGGCAGCATTCTAGAGTGCGACGAGAAAGATTGGGACTTCAGCTTCGATCTGAATGTGAAGGCCATGTACCGCCTGATTCAGCTGACCTTGCCCGCGATGTTGCAAAATGGCGGTGGCTCGATCATCAACATGTCCTCGGTCGCCTCATCGATCAAAGGTGTGCCCAACCGATTTGCCTATTGCGCCTCCAAAGGCGCGGTAATCGGCCTGACCAAATCGGTGGCGGCCGACTACGTGACCAAAGGCATTCGCTGCAATGCGATCTGCCCCGGCACGGTGGACAGCCCGTCAATGCACGGGCGACTCCGGGCCACTGGAAACTATGAACAGGCGTTGAAAGACTTCATCGCGCGCCAACCTATGGGCCGTATCGGTACAGCTGAGGAAATTGCCGCATTGGCGCTCTACCTCGCGTCTGATGATAGCGCTTTCACCACAGGTCAGACCCACGCCATCGATGGCGGTTGGTCGGTATAAGAGTTTAAGGAGAACAAGAGATGAAACTTTTGCGGTATGGCGCGCCAGGTGCAGAAAAACCGGGATTGCTAGATCAGGACGGCAACATCCGTGACCTCTCTAGCGTGATTGGGGATGTTGCCGGAGAGGCTTTGAGCGATGAGAATATCGCAACGCTGCGGGGGCTGGACGTGGCCAGTCTGCCGCTTGTCGAGGGCAGCCCCCGTCTGGGCGCCTGCGTTGGGCATGTGGGTAAATTTATCTGTATCGGCCTGAATTACGCGGATCACGCGGCGGAGGCTGGTATGGCGCTGCCGGAAGAGCCGGTGATTTTCTTCAAAGCCACCTCTGCGATCTGTGGGCCAAACGATGATGTTGAAATTCCCCGCACCTCCGTCAAATCAGACTGGGAAGTGGAACTGGGTGTGGTGATTGGCAAACACACCAAATATGTGTCCAAGGAAGAGGCGTTGGACCATGTTGCTGGCTACTGTGTGGTCAACGACTTGTCTGAACGTGACTTCCAACTGCACCGCTCTGGTCAGTGGGTAAAAGGCAAGTCCTGCGACACCTTTGGCCCCATTGGCCCGTGGTTGGTGACGCGCGATGAAGTGGCGGATCCGCAAAACCTGGCAATGTATTTGGAGGTCAATGGCCACCGCTATCAGGATGGATCCACCAAGACGATGCATTTTGACGTAGCCACCGTGATCTCCCACCTTTCACAATTTATGAGTCTGCAACCGGGCGACGTGATCTCCACCGGCACCCCTCCGGGTGTGGGAATGGGACAAAATCCGGAAACCTACCTCAAGCCCGGTGACACGATGGAGTTGGGCATCGAAGGTCTAGGCGTGCAGGTGCAAACCGTGGTGGCAGGCTGATGGTTCAAATCACAGCTCTGCGCACTCATGATCTTCGCTTTCCCACGTCGGACGCGCTGGATGGCTCTGACGCCATGAACCCGGATCCGGATTATTCAGCCGCTTATGTGGTGCTGGAAACCGACGGTTCTCACGAGGGTCACGGTCTGACTTTCACCATCGGCCGCGGCAACGACATCTGTGTTGCCGCGATCAAGGCGATGCAGCATCTCGTTGTTGGTGTTGATCTTGACTGGATCCGAGATGACATGGGGCGCTTCTGGCGCCATGTGACAGGGGACAGCCAGCTGCGCTGGATCGGGCCTGACAAAGGCGCTATCCACCTAGCAACCGGAGCGGTTGTGAACGCGGTCTGGGATCTGTTGGCCAAAGAGGCGGGTAGACCTGTCTGGCAGCTGGTGGCCGAGATGTCGCCGGAAGAGATCGTCTCTCTCGTGGACTTTCGCTACATGAGTGATGCTCTGAGCCGCGACGAGGCGCTGGAAATCTTGCGCAACGCCGAGCCCGGCAAGCAGGCCCGCATCGCCACGCTGAAAGCCGAAGGCTACCCGTGTTACACGACCTCCGCTGGCTGGCTCGGGTACTCAGACGAGAAGCTTCGGCGTCTCTGCCAAGACGCCCGCGCGGCCGGCTTCACACACACCAAGTTCAAGGTCGGGCGCGATCTTCAGGACGACATTCGCCGCCTGACCATTGCCCGCGAAGAGCTTGGTGAAGAGATGAACATCATGATCGACGCCAATCAAGTCTGGGAGGTGGATCAGGCAATTGAGTGGGTCAAAGAACTGGCCTTCGCCAGGCCGCTATTCATCGAAGAACCAACCAGCCCCGACGATGTGCTTGGACACCGCAAAATCCGCGACGGCGTGGCGCCAATCAAAGTGGCCACCGGCGAAATGTGTCAGAACCGAATTCTGTTCAAACAGTTCATGGCGCATGAGGCAATTGACTTTGTGCAGATCGACAGTTGCCGATTGGGAGGATTGAACGAGGTGCTCGCGGTGCAGCTCATGGCAGCCAAATTTTGCCTGCCGGTGTGGCCACATGCAGGTGGCGTTGGGTTATGCGAATATGTGCAGCATCTTTCGATGATCGACTATGTCGCGATCACGGGTGAAAAAGACAATAAGCGCATAGAGTTTGTGGACCACTTGCATGAGCACTTTGTTGATCCCTGCGTGGTAGAGAATGGCGCCTACCAGGCTCCAAACAAGCCAGGTTTCTCAATCGAGATGAAGCCGGACTCGATTGCGACTTACCGTTTTCAACCGTCGTTGGCAGCAGAATAATCAGTTGCCGCATCCGGTGTGTTCGGGTGTGGCGCCAACTCAAACCAAACCGATCTAAGCCTAATCCAGAGGGTGCCTCATGAAGTTCAACCGCATTGGCAACACCGACGTGACCGTGACCGAAGTCTCCTTTGGTTGCGCCAGCATTGGCAACCTCTATCACGCGGTGTCTGATGCCCAAGCACAGGAGGTCATAGACACCGCCTGGAAAGCGGGCATCCGCTTTTTTGATACTGCGCCTCACTATGGCCGAGGTCTCTCAGAACAACGTTTGGGAAATTTTCTAAGGACCAGGTCACGTGATAGCTACACCCTGTCCACCAAAGTGGGTCGCGTGTTGTCTCCGGGACAATCGATGTCTGAGGCGGACGGGTTTGTCGACCCGCTACCAAATGATGTGCGCTACGACTATTCCGGCGACGGCATCGAGGCGTCGCTGGACAGCAGCATGCAGCGGCTCGGCACTCCAATGGTTGATATCGCCTTTGTGCATGACATAGGGCGCTACACTCATGGCCAGGGTAACGACGAGCACATGGAGGCGTTTCTTGGCAGTGGCTACGAACGCCTTGTTCGCCTGAAGGAACAGGGTCGCATCCGCGCCTTTGGGCTTGGCGTGAACGAAAACGAAATTTGCCTGGAGGTCATGCAACACGGCGCTCTGGACGTGATCCTTTTAGCGGGGCGATTGACCTTGTTGGACCGGTCTGCCGAAGAAAATTTGACACGGCGCTGTCGGGAAATGGGCACCAGCCTTGTTTTGGGTGGCGTTTTTAACTCCGGAATCTTGGCAACAGGTCCAATCGACGGTGCTACCTATGACTATACCCCCGCTAGCCCAGAAATCTTGGCACAAGCCACTGATTTGCAATCCTCTGCTGAGGCGCTTGGCCTTCCGCTTGCAACCGCTGCATTGTTGTTTGCCAAGCAGCATGATTTGGCGGCGTCGGTTTTGATTGGCACGGCCAAAGCATCGACCTTGCAGCGCAACTTGGCGGCCTTGAGGACTTCAGTGCCAGGTAAGTTTGCCGAGGCTTTCTTTGTTTGAAAGGCGGCTCTGTAAAGATGCCAAATTCGCTACAACCAAACGGGACTAAGCATCATATCCGCCGAGTGCGGCGCGAGCCGCAACTAACGACAGCTTCCCGTCCTTTGACCAGCGCCGCAATTGTTATGGTAATTTTGACTCGGCTAGAAGCAAAGCTCGCCCTTGGTCCTTATGGACTGGCATCAGCCCAAACCGGTCATTGCAGGGAGCTTCGTCGAAGGACAGCTCCCGCTTCGAATGGTCGCCGCGGTCCTTGCGGCCAAGAAGACATGGTCGAACAAGGGCCACGAGAACGCGTGTTTTCTCGCGAGCCTTAAAAATTGGCGACCATGAAATCAGCGCGATGATCGCCCTCTCTTTCAGACGATACCACCACCCGCACCATTTACCTGTGGTCGGCGCTCAGTCACACCGGTTCGATACCCAGAGGCGCGAAAAGCGGTCACTGGAGAAATGGCTCCTCCGGAAAGTTGACGAGCCTTAGCCAAAATTGGGTCCACTTCCGTACGGAATGCGGCGCGCAAAGTTGCCGATGCCATGAGCGCATCATTGTCGGACTGATAGCCGGCCAAAGCTTCGCGGTCCACGAGGCAGGCCTGAACAAACGCTCTTTGAATTTCCATTGCGGACACCATCAGGCTTTCAATCGGGTCGGTCACATTGTGGGACTGATCTATCATATGCGCCAAATCCAAACCCGGCGTACCTTCGGCGTCGACCAATTCGTTCCACACAAGGAACAGGCGGTATGGATCGATTGTTCCGCTATCCAGATCATCGTCGCCGTACTTGCTGTCATTGAAGTGAAAGCCACCAAGTTTGCCAGCGTGGATCAAGCGCGAAACAATCATCTCAATGTTCACGTTAGGTGCGTGATGACCCAGATCGACGAGGCACATAGCTTTGTCGCCAAGTTCTTGCGCGGTTAACAGCGACGTTCCCCAGTCCTGAACCACGGTCGAATAGAAGGCTGGTTCATAACTCTTGTGCTCTGAGAACAAGCGCCAATCATCCGGCAGTCCGGCGTAGATCTCTTTCATGGAGCTTAGATAGCGTTCGAATTGCCTTCCCATATGGGTCTGGCCCGGAAAGTTCGCGCCATCACCGATCCAGACCGTCAGCGCCTTTGAGCCAATCTTGTTGCCGATCTCGATGCATTCCAAATTATGCTCAACCGCTTGCGCCCGAGTGGACGCATCGGTGTGTGTCAAAGAACCAAACTTATAGGAGTGCATCTGATCCGCTTGATCCTGAAAGGTGTTGGAATTCATCGCATCAAATGACAGGCTGTGCTGATCCGCCTTGGCCCGCAAATCGGCGGGGTCGGCCTTGTCCCACGGTATGTGCAGAGAGACGGAGGGCGCAGCTTTGGTCAGCGCGTGGATGACGCCACAATCGTCCAGTTTATCAAAAATATTGGCTGGCTCACCACCGCCTGGAAAGCGGGCAAAACGGGTGCCACCGGTGCCAGTCCCCCAGGAAGGGACAGCGACGCCAAAGCTCTGCGCTTTGGCCACAAGTGCTTGAATGTCCACGCCCCGCCGGTCCAGCCGTTCACCGAGGCTGTCAAAGTCTTTGTCCAGGTCACGCTCAAGTTTGGCGTTCTCGGCCTCGATCACTTTTAGATCAAACATAGTATCCTCCCGAAGGGTCTGCGCGCGCCATCCCCACGGCGGCGCAGACAGGTGTTTAGCGTGTAAAGGCCTGAACGTTGCCGGCGTCCACGTTGATGATGTTGCCGGTCGACTTTGCCGATTTGTCGGACGCAAAGAAATAGGCGGCCTCTGCGATGTCTTCGGGCAGGACCGACCGTTTGAGCAAGGAGCGGTTGCGGTACATCTCCTCAAGACCTTCCTTGTCGGTGCCGTATGTATCGGCCCGTTGGTCCAGCCACTCACCTTCCCAAATTTTGGATCCCCGAAGCACCGCGTCCGGGTTCACAACGTTCACGCGAATTCCAACTTCGGCACCTTCGAGTGCCAGGCAGCGCGCCAGATGAATCTCGCTTGCTTTGGCAGTGCAATAAGCCGAGGCGTTGGGTGAAGCTGCCAATCCATTTTTAGAGGCCACAAATACAATAGAGCCACCCATGTTCTGTACGCGCATAATTTTGAAGGCTTCGCGGGAGACAAGGAAGTAACCGGTGGACAGGATGTCCATGTTTTTGTTCCACAAAGCTAGTGTTGTGTCTTCCACCGGCGCGGACGACGCAATACCAGCATTTGATACCAAAATGTCCACGCCGCCAAATTCCACAGCGGCATAGGCGTAGGCTGCAGCGACCTCCGCCTCATCCGTGACATCCATCAGAATGGTCCGCACAACATCCGCGCCATATCGGCTTGTCAGGTTTTCATAGGTGGCCGCAAGACTGTCCAAGCTTATGTCAGCCAGCAGCACGCATGCGCCTTCGGCCAAATAGCGCTCAGCTGTTGCGGCGCCTATACCGCCAGCGCCACCGGTGACAAGCGCAACCTGACCGGCAAGGCTTTTGGGTTTCGGCATGCGCTGAAGTTTGGCCTCCTCAAGCAGCCAGTATTCAATGTCGAAAGCTTCTTGTTCCGGCAATCCGCAGTATTCAGAAACCGCCGCCGCGCCGCGCATCACGTTGATCGCGTTGACGTAGAATTCGCCGGAAATACGCGCTGTGGCGCGGTCTTTGGCAAAGGTGATCATGCCGACGCCGGGAATGAGATAGACCACAGCGTTTGGGTCGCGCAGAGCGGGGCTGTTGTCGTGTTTGCAACGGTTGTAGTAGGCTGCATACCCTTCACGGTAGGTGGCAATTTGGGCCTCCAATCCTTCCAAGACCGCTTCTATGTTGTTCTTGGTGGGATCAAAGTTTACCACCAACGGGCAGATCTTTGTTCGCAGGAAGTGGTCCGGACAGGACGTTCCCAAAGCCGCAAGTGCCGGCATGTCCTTTGCGTTCACAAATTCCAGAACGGTATCTGAGTCGACAAAGTTGCCAACCATGGGCTGTTTCCCCGACACAAACCCACGAATCGCGGGCATGAGTTTCGCGGCAACATTGCGGCGTTCCACAGCAGAGAGGCTAGTGTGAGTTGCACCGCCAAAGGCGGGCACGTCGGCGGTTTTCGCATCGAAATAGGCGATGGCCTTGTTGATGATATCCAACGTAAGCTCATAACATGTTTTGGCGTCGTCATCCCATGTAAAGAGCCCATGCGATTCCAGGATCACGCCTTTGGCGTCTGGGTTTTCAAGGCAAAACCTCTCCAGCCACAGGCCCAGCTCGTACCCGGGCTTTTTCCATGGCAGCCAGCCAATTTCGTCGCCAAAAACCTCTTGCGTCATGGCTTTGCTGTCTTTGGAGGCGGCAATGGCGATGATCGCGTCCGGGTGCATGTGGTCCACATGGGCCTTCGGGACATAGGCGTGTAGAGGCGTGTCGATCGAGGCTGCACGAGGGTTCAGGTTAAAGGTGCAGTGAGGAAGGTAACCAACCATCTCGTCCTCAAACTCAACGCCGCGATACTTACCTTTGAGCGCACGCAGTTTGTCCATATAGAGCGTGGAAAACCCGTCCATCTTAATAGAGCCAACGTCACCACCCGACCCTTTTACCCAAAGAACTTCCGCTTCATCGCCAGAAAGTGGATCAGCTTGAAAAACTTTGGCGGAGGTGTTGCCGCCGCCATAGTTGGTGACGCGCTTGTCAGACCCAAGCAAATTTGAACGATACAGAAGTTTTTCAGGCTCGCTCATGTTGGCCGCCTTGGCCTCGTCCCATAGAGAAACAAGCCGGTTTGCTTCGGTTGTCATTGTGATCTCCTCCCGATCCACAGATAGTTCAATCAGATTTGGTCAGAGATTGAGCGTGGCGCGACAGAATGTCAATCACAAACAGTCATAAATGATCAGATCTACGCGGAATATGGAAGTAAATGACAATTAGTGATTGACAATGATTGAATGTCTGCGGCATCGTCAGTGTCAACGGGAGGAAAGTGATGCACGAAAAGGAACGCAATAGGATCATACTGTCTGCAGTGCAGGACCGTCCGGTGGTGACGGTTTTGGACCTGTGTAGTATGACTGGCGCGTCCGAGGCGACCATTCGTCGGGATATTTCCGCATTGCACGAAGCCAAGAAACTGCGCCGCGTTCGCGGTGGCGTAGAGGCACTGCACCCCAATCAACTGCCCGGCCTCGCTGGCCGACCATTTGCAGTCAACGAAGCAATCAACATCGCGCAAAAGCAAGCAATTGCGCGCAAAGCGGTGGAGCTTTGTGACGAAGGAGAGCCGATCATCATCAACGGCGGCACCACAACCTTTCAAATGGTGCACCCGCTTGCGACACGACGGTGCCAAGTGTTTACCAACTCGTTTCCGATTGCTGAGCACCTTCTGAAGAACTCTAAGAATACGGTTCTAATGTCTGGTGGTGTGATCTATCGCGAGCAAAACATTGTGCTGTCTCCCTTTGACAATGATGTGACGCGCAATTTTTACGCCCGGCGCATGTTCATGGGCGCGCAGGGGGTTGGGCCACTGGGTGTGATGGAAGCGGATCCGCTTATCATTCAGGCCGAGCAAAAGCTGATTGGTCAGGCTGACGAAGTTGTTTTGCTGGTCGATTCCGGAAAGTTCAAAGAGCGCTCCAGTCTCGTGCTGTGCCCGCTCAAAGATATCGATGTGCTGATCACCGACGACGGGATCAGTGACCGCTCTGCCGCCATGGTGGAATCAGCGGACATCAAATTGATCGTGGTGCCGGTTGGCGCTTCGAAGGAGGAGGCGGTGTCGTAGTACTCCGCGAGGGGACGGCGAGCCGTAAATTTAGGGGAACCAGGGAGGACGCCCAATGAAATTTACCAAACTCATGACATCCGTAGCCGTGGCTGCGGGCTTGTTCGCCGGACCTGCGGCCGCAGACGACATGCGGATCGCGTTGGTTGTGAAAGCACTTGGCATTGGCTTCTTTGAAGCAGCCGCAGAGGGTGCAGAAGAAGCTGCCAAGGAAATTGGCGGTGTTGAAATCATCTACACCGGCCCAACCGACACCACCGCAGAGGGCCAGATTGAAGTCATCAACTCTTTGATCGCACAGAAAGTGGACGCGATTGCCGTGTCTGCCAATGACACCGACGCGCTTGTGCCGACCCTAAAGAAAGCAATGCAACGCGGCATTACAGTTGTGTCCTGGGACTCTGGTGTGGCCGAAGACGGCCGTCAGGCGCATTTGAACCCGTCGTCCAACGCGTTGATCGGTAATATGATCATCAAACTTGCCGCAGATCACCTGCCTGACGGTGGCGAAGTCGCTGTGCTGTCGGCAACCACCACCTCCACGAACCAGAACATCTGGATCGAAGAGATGACCAAGGTGATGGGCAACTACGGCGGTATCGATGTTGTCTCTACTGTGTATGGTGACGATTTGGCGGACAAATCTTACCGTGAAGCAACAGGTCTGATGCAATCGCATCCAGAGCTGGACGCGATCATCGCACCAACGTCTGTTGGCATTGTGGCCGCGGCGCAGGCTGTTGCTGACGCGGGGAAAATTGGCCAAGTCAACGTAACTGGCCTGGGCCTGCCGTCTGAGATGGCCGGTGCCATCGAAAGTGGCGCTTCAAAGTCCTTCGCGATCTGGAACCCGATTGATCTTGGCTATTCCGCCACCATGTTGGCGCATCAATTGGCAACCGAAGCGGCCACCGCTGCGCCGGGTGCGGAAATCTCGATTGGCCGCATGGGCACAATCACATTGGACGAAACAAATGCTGCGGCGATGGCCGATCCGTTTGTTTATGACTCCAGCAACATCGATGATTTCAAAGAAATCTTCTAAGATCACTCCCTAAGAAAAGGGCGGCGTGCGATTTACGTCGCCCTTTTTCCAAGTGAACGAAGTGCCCGTGGCGGGCCTTGCGGCGGGGATGCGCAAATGACTTATCAGGCGAGCGAACAGAGTGACGATCCGGCACTCAATCCGGTTCTGTCTCTGGACAATATCACCAAAACATTTCCTGGCGTGAAGGCATTGGATGGCGTTGAGCTACACCTTTTTGCAGGCGAAGTGACCGCCTTGATTGGTGAAAACGGAGCCGGAAAGTCTACAGTGGTTAAGACTCTGACCGGTATCTATCAGCCCGATGGTGGGCGGATTGTGCTTGATGGACAGCCCGTGCATTTCCCAACCCCGCAGGATGCAGCGGATGCCGGGGTCACTGCCATTCATCAGGAAACCGTGCTGTTTGAGGAATTGACCGTCGCCGAAAATGTCTACATCGGGCACGCCCCCAAAAACCGGTTTGGCTTGATCGACACCAAGGCAATGCACGCCAAAACCGCAGAAATTCTAAAGTCCATCGGTGCTCCGATTGATGCCGGCGTAAAGCTCAAGGACTTGGGGATCGCCTCGCGGCATCTGGTCGCCATTGCCCGCGCCTTGTCGGTTGAGGCGCGCGTTGTGATCATGGACGAACCCACTGCCGCATTGAGCCAGACCGAGATCGAGGAACTCTATGAGCTGGTCGATACATTGAAGGCGCAGGGCAAGGCCATCCTTTTTATTTCCCACAAGTTTGACGAGATTTTCCGCATTGCCGACCGCTACACGGTGTTTCGCGACGGACAATTTGTCGGCGCTGGCAACATGGCCAATGTGAAGGAGGCGGAATTGGTTCAGATGATGGTTGGGCGTGCCGTTGAACAACTGTTTCCAAAGCGCCATGCAGAGGTCGGGGGCGAGGTTTTGAAGGTTGTTGGTTACAGCCACCCAACAGAGTTTGAGGATATCAACTTTACGCTTCGCCGCGGAGAAATCCTTGGGTTCTACGGGCTTGTCGGTGCTGGCAGGTCTGAGTTTATGCAATCCTTGATCGGGATCACACGGCCATCCAAAGGCGCGGTTCGGATTGACAACAAAGTGCGTGTGATCCGTTCCCCCGCCGACGCAATCAAGGCAGGCATCGTGTACGTTCCCGAAGATCGCGGCAAGCAGGGTGCCATTCTGGACATGCCGATCTTTCAAAACATCACATTGCCATCGCTGCATAAAACGTCACGTGAGGGGTTTATCCAGTTGGCCGAAGAATTTGCCTTGGCACGCGAGTACACCGAGCGGCTTGATTTGCGTGCAGCCTCACTGGATACAAACGTGGGGGCCCTGTCTGGCGGTAACCAGCAAAAAGTGGTCATTGCCAAGTGGCTGGCCACCCAGCCGCGCGTGATCATCCTTGATGAACCGACCAAAGGCATCGACATCGGCTCCAAGGCGGCTGTGCACGACTTTATGTCTGAATTGGCCGCTCAAGGTTTGTCGGTGATTATGGTCAGTTCTGAAATTCCTGAAATTCTTGGCATGTCGGATCGGGTGATTGTCATGCGCGAAGGCCGCATGGTTGTCGAAGTTCAAGGCGATGAGTTGAGCCCCGAAACACTGGTGCGTCATGCCGTCGGCATTCAAGCAAAAGGAGACGCGGTATGAGCCATCTTAAGTCCCGCGAAGCGATCCTTTTTGGTGCTATTTTATGCCTGCTTTTTGTTGTTGCAGCGCGTTTTCCCGCATTTGTCGCGCCCGGCAACCTTGTCGCGGTATTCACAGACACGTCGCCTTTGATGATCCTTGCGATGGGCCAGATGGCGGTGATCCTGACCCGTTGTATCGACCTATCGGTGGCCGCAAATTTGGCCCTAACAGGGATGGTTTGCGCGATGATCAACGTGGCGGCCCCCGATCTTCCGGTTGTGGTCATTCTGGCAGTGTCGTTGGCACTGGGCGCGATGTTGGGGGCGATCAACGGCATCCTGGTTTGGAAGCTTAGTATTCCTCCGATTGTTGTCACGCTTGGCACAATGACCATCTTTCGCGGCATCATCTTTTTGCTGACCGATGGCAAATGGATCAATGCCCACGAAATGAGCCCGCACTTTACCGGGTTTCCTCGATCTGACATCTTTGGTGTGCCGGTGCTTGGCTGGATCGCGGTTCTGGTGTCTGTCGTTATGCTCGTACTTATGGCACGCACGACGTTGGGACGGTCCATATACGCTGTGGGCGGCAATCCCCATGCAGCAATTTATACCGGCATCGACGTCGGTAAGACGCAATTCGCAGCTTTCGTGATCTCCGGCATGCTGGCTGGTTTGACAGGCTATCTTTGGGTCGCGCGATATTCGGTGGCCTATGTCGACATTGCTGGAGGCTTTGAGCTTGATGTGGTGGCGGCTTGCGTGATTGGCGGTGTATCCATTGCTGGCGGTGCGGGCACTGTTGTTGGGACGCTTCTGGGCGCCTTGTTTCTTGGTGTTGTCAAAAACGCGTTGCCCGTGGTCGACATCTCGCCATTTTGGCAGCTCGCAATATCCGGCGCGGCGATCATCATTGCGGTTGCGTTTAATGCCCAATCCGGACGCTCCAAAGGGCGCGTCATTCTGAAATCCGCGGAGCATGCACAATGAGCCTGACCGAAAACGCCCCCCGTCACGTCCCGGACCGGCTGCGGTCCCCTTTGCAGGACAAATTGGTCAGTTGGGAAAGTCTTTTGCTGGCTGTCGCCATCGCGATCTTTATCGTGAATTCGCTGGCCTCGCCATACTTCCTCAATGCGTGGAACTTGTCGGACGCCACCTTTAATTTCACCGAAAAAGCTATGATCGCCTTTGCCATGGCTTTGCTAATCATCTCCGGCGAAATTGACCTGTCGGTGGCAGCCATAATTGCTTTGGCCTCGACCGCCATGGGCGTCGCCATGGAAATGGGCGCGGGAACTCCCGTTTTGGTTTTGGTTGGCCTAACAACGGGCCTGCTGTGTGGCGCGTTTAACGGCGCTCTGGTGACCAAACTCGGCCTACCTTCAATCGTTGTGACCATCGGCACCATGAGCCTGTTTCGGGGCATCAGCTACATTGTCCTCGGGGACGGTGCGTTTCGCGGCTATCCCAGCTCGTTTTCGTGGTTCGGACAGGGCTATGTTTTCTGGGTAATCTCTGTCGAATTTGTCATTTTCGCCCTATTGGCGGTGATCTTTGGCGTGGTCCTACACAAAACCAACTTTGGCCGAATGGTTTATGCCACGGGCAATAACGCGACTGGTGCGCTCTTCTCCGGAGTGCGGGTAGATCGCGTCAAGATGGCCTTGTTTTTGCTGACGGGCTTAATGTCAGGCTTGGCAGCAATCTGTCTAACTTCGAGGCTCGGATCCACGCGACCTTCGATTGCCTCGGGCATGGAGCTTGAGGTGGTCACTATGGTTGTCTTGGGCGGCGTAAACATTCTTGGTGGCTCGGGCTCCATTCCGGGTGTCGTTATTGCCGCCTTTGTCATGGGGCTGGTGACGTTTGGCCTTGGCTTGCTCAATGTGCCTGGCATCGTCTTGTCGATCTTCATTGGTCTCTTGCTCATCGGGGTCATTGCGCTGCCAAGACTCTGGGCCATGTGGCGCAAGAAAGCGGGCTGAGTTGATGGAAAAGCACGCTTTCTGCATGACGCTTCACTCAGGTAAACTGGATGAATACCGCAAGCGCCATGATAAGATTTGGCCGGAGCTTGTTGCCCTTCTGAAGGAGGCCGGTGTGGAGGACTACTCCATTCATTACCATGCAGAAACACGTCAGCTGTTTGGCGTGTTGTGGCGCCGTAACGACCACACGATGGATGCCTTGCCAGATCATCCTGTGATGAAGCGCTGGTGGGCGTATATGGCCGATCTTATGGACTCACATCCGGACAACAGCCCCGTTGCGGTTGATCTCCAACAAGTGTTCCATATGCCATGACCACCCCGCCTAAAAACTCTCGCCACATTGCTGTGATCGATGTTGGTAAAACGAACGCCAAGCTCGCGATGGTCGATGGCGCGACAATGACCGAGTTGGCCGTTGTGACCCGCCCCAACACGGTCCTTGCAGGGCCGCCTTACCCGCATTTTGATCTGGACGGACATTGGGCGTTCTTTCTTGAAAACCTTGCGGCGTTTCATGCCCAACACGGTGTTGACGCGATTTCTGTGACCACGCATGGCGCCTCCATTGTTCTGCTGGACCAGGATGGCGCGCTGGCATGTCCAATGTTGGATTATGAGCATCACGGGCCAGACGATTTGGCCGACACCTATGATCAAATACGGCCGGATTTCTCGGAAACCGGGTCGCCTCGATTACCCGGCGGCCTCAATGTCGGGGCACAGTTGCATTGGCTTTTTGACACCGATCCAACGCTTTTGGACCGCACCAAACACATCATCACTTACCCGCAATATTGGGGGTATCGGCTGACCGGCAATCTGGCTTGTGATGTGACATCACTTGGATGCCACACCGATCTTTGGAACCCATTGGATGGCAAGCCGTCGTCTCTGGTCGCGCGGTTGGGAGTATTAGAGAAGCTTGCGCCAGCGCGGCAGTCCTCTGACATTCTGGGAGATTTGGATGAAACCGTCAGCCTGATTACGGGCCTTTCGCCTGACACGCCGGTTGTTTGCGGAATTCACGACAGCAACGCCTCTTTGGTTCCGTATCTTAATCACGGCACTCAGCCGATTTCGGTTGTCTCAACGGGGACTTGGGTGGTGTGCATGACCTTGGGCGGTGCACAGGCACCGCAACTGGATGCCCAACGTGACACGCTGATCAACGTGAATGCTTTAGGGCAACCGGTGCCATCTGCCCGGTTTATGGGGGGAAGAGAATACGAAATCATCCGGAACGGGTCAGACGCGACCCCCACGGATCAGGATCGTGATCTGGTACATAGCAACCAGATTATGCTGCTGCCGTCTGTAGTAACGGAGAGCGGGCCATTCCCGGGACAAAGAATGCAATGGACTGTCCCGCCAGAGACGGATGGACAACGCATCTACGCGCTCTCCCTCTATCTTGCATTGATGACAGAGTGCTGTCTTGAGCTGACTGCTGGCGGAGAAACAACTATCGTCGAAGGTCCGTTTGCCAGAAACTCCGACTACTTAGGCATGCTCAACTTGCTCCGTGCGGGTCATGTCGAGGCGGCGCTCTCACAGACTGGAACCAGTGTTGGCGCCGCAATGCTGATTGATAAGCCGGCAAAATCTGCGAGCGGCTTTTCATCCGAGAAACCACAAGATCAGCGCCTTTTCAGTTACGCAAAAAAATGGTTCAGCGCAGTGAACCAACGCTGATCGACAAATCAAGGCACTTATGGCTTGGGTGAAGCCGAATGACGGAATTTTGCAAAGCAGACGTCTGAGTACTCTGCGGCGAAAGTCCGCAATCCGCCGATTCTGTGGAAAAACAACGCATTGCTGGCGCAGAAAGCGGCGATCTAAATAAGGCCCGAGCGCCTTTCCCATAAGGCTTTGTGCACTTGCTGCGGTGCAGGAATGGTCTTTGCGAGTTTGCGGAGGTTTTGGGCGGTTGCGGCGAGGAGGAATTCGTCATTTGCGCCGCATGCGTTGCCCGATAGGGTCATGGCGCAGCCATGATCCCGAGAGGGGCCGCGCAATCGCAACCGCCCCAGCCCAAGGATGCGCTTGAGGTGCGCAAAGAGCATTTCGACTTTCTTGCGCAATTTTGGATGAGCTCTTGTACTGCGGTGTTTTTCTGATGGCGCGGGCAACATCTCTGGCGTCTTCGTGCTCTTCGCGGGAGATCTTGCGCATCTGCCTTCGGGCAACAATTGTTCTTCGAGGTGCAAGCCTGACAAGTTCCCTTTAACGCGCGATATCGCGCGACACCTTTGCCCGTCGGACCTCGATTTGGGTCAGAGTAATTCCGGCGGAACTGCTTAAGCGGTTCACCCTCGGGGCAGATGTATTGGTTGTTTTGCGCATCGCATTCGAAGTCTGCACGGGACCATGTTCCGTCGGTGCGCCCCGCCTTATCGATCACTGGGATATGTGGCGCGATGTTGCGATCAACCAACCAGCCTAGCATTGGCCCTGAACCGTAGGCTGTATCTGCGATCACCCATTCTGGGTCGAGATCGAACCTGTCTTTGACCCGATCCAACATGGTCTTCGTTGAACCGACCTCGGCTTGCCGTATTGAACGGGTGCCTTCAATATCAACGATGACACCATGATCGGTATCGATGAGTTAGTTGTCAGAATATGCAAAGAATGCGGGGCTTGGGAGCTGTCGTTGGGTGTGTTTTGCACGAACGTCATGCATTGGGCGGCCGCTTGCAGTCGTTGCGCTTCCGCCGCAGTGATTTTTTCGCTCCGCTTGTTTCAACGGATCGACGCAACACTTTAGTCTTTTTGGAAAGATAGAGTGTAAGTCATGGCCTATCGGAAGCGGGTATTTTTCACAGAGAAGCAAAAGGCGGAGATATGGGATCGGTGGCAGCGCGGAGAGTCGATGAGTTCGATTGGACGTGTGTTTGAGCGCGGATCTTCTTCGATCTATCCATTACTTGAGCGCACTGGTGGCATTAGACCAATAACCCGCACGCGGTCTCGGTTGGCGTTGACACTGAGTGATCGGGAAGCGATATCGCGGGGCCTTGTAGCCAAGCAGTCCCTGAGGTTCATCGCGCGCAACCTTCACCGGGCACCTTCAACTGTCAGCCGTGAAGTTCGCCGTAATGGCGGCAACAAACATTACCGTGCAGCCAGGTCCGAGGCGAATGCCTGGGATCGCGCGCACCGTCCAAAGCCCTGTAAGCTGGTCGGCAACGACTATCTTTGCCGCATGATATCGACCAAGCTACATCGCAAGTGGGTCCCCTCAACAAAGCGCATGCTGGCTGATGCGCGAACATCCTGGTGAGGAAGACAAACGTATCTCGCATGCACTGACCGGCAGGGCATCGCAGGGCAATGTCCCGAGAGGTGGACAATCTACCGGAGCCTGTTCATTCAGACGCGGGGCGTCTTAAAGAAGGAACTACAGGCGCATTTACGTGCCACACGATCCATCAGGCGGTCGCGTCATGTCACGCTGAAGCGGAGCGGCTTGGGAAAGTTCAACGACGCTGTTTCAATCCGGGAGCGGCCCCCAGAGGTAGAAGATCGGGCTGTGCCAGAGCATTGGGAAGGTGATTTTATCGCAGGCGCACGCAACAGCTTCTTTGCCACGCTGGTCGAGCGCTACACCCGCTTTGTGATGTTGGCAAAGGCTAGCAACAAAGGCAGCCACAGCGTCATTCAGGCGCTCATCAAATAATCCCGCAAGCTGCCCAAGGAGCTGTATCGTTCTCTTGCATGGGACCGGGGGTCAGAAATGGTAGGTCACAAGACCTTCACCTTAACCACTGACATCGACGTCTTCTTGTGAGAACCACACTCACCATGGCAGCGCGGCACAAACGAGAACACAAATCGTTTGTTGAGACAGTACTTCCCCAAAGGCACCGATTTGTCGATGCATAGTCAAGCTAAGCTCAACGCAGTCGCAAGACAACTGAACGAACGACCTCGAAAAACGCTGGGATACGAAACTCCAGCAGAACGGTTTAACGCATGTGTTGCGGCGGTCCGGTGAAACCGCTGCAGGTAGCGGATTGTAAATTTTCGTTGACGATCCAGAGCTGCTGTCTAGGTCATTTTTTGCAAACGACCGCTCCAAAGCGAAAGCAGACCAATTGGCCAACTTCTGGACAGCTGATTAGCTCATGCAGCCTTCTCCGTTCTGATGCTTTATCTAGACGCTTGCACCTAACTCGGGCAACGTGTCGGAGAAACATCGCGGAACAGGGGAGAATGTCGGGTTGAGGAGCTTACTCGCAGATTTAGGTACCATTGCTGACGCGCCCGAAATACGGATGAGGAACGTCTAAAGCATCGGTTCCTGATCGCGACGGGCGTTGTAATGTCTGGCGGCGGCCTGCTCTGGGGCGTGGTGGCTACCATTTTAAACCTGCATATTCAAAGCGCAATACCGTTTGGCTATGTGCTGATTACAGCAATTAACTTTGCCTTTCTGGCCCGCACCAAGAACTTTGCTCTAGCCCGGAATATCCAGATTTTTGTCAGTATTCTCCTGCCGTTCTTGTTTCAGTGGATGTTAGGCGGGTTGGTTGCATCAGGCGCTACCATGTTGTGGTCCATGTTGTGCTTGAGCGCGGCTCAGTCTTTTGACGAGCGAACACACTCGCTGCGCTGGCTTATCTTCTTTGTATTGTTGACCTTCGTCTCGCTTTACTTTGAGTTTCAAATTCCTCCGCCTATTGACCTGTTTGAGAACGAGGCACTCCTCAAGCTTCCACTGTACCTATTCACCATGAATTTCCTTGCAGTGTCGTTGGCAATTTTCGCACTGATCAGCATCTTCATGCAGCTTCGACAGCGAATGGAGGTTGAGCTGGTCCAAAGGAATGACGAGCTGGCACAATCTCAAAATGCACTGGTCCAAAGCGAAAAAATGGCGGCAATTGGTGATCTGGTCGCTGGCGTGGCGCATGAATTAAACACCCCTCTAGGCGCAATCCGCGCCTCAAACGATAACCTAGACAGGTCGATCAGTATCATCTTGTCAGGCTTGCCAGAACTCAACGAAACGGCCAACGAGTCCGAGTTGTCAGGCCTAGCTGATATGCTGCGAGGGATCGCAGCGGTCAATGTCGAGCTGACGACCAGAGAGGAACGCAGTCTTCGCAACTCACTGGCCAGTGAATTGCAAGAACACGGGTTTAACGACAGTCAGGAAAAAGCGACTCAGTTGGTTGAAATAGGCGTGTCAGCCCTCGGGACTGAACATCTTCCGGTCCTGCGAAGTGAACGCTGGCCGGTGGTGTTCTCCCAGTTGCGCGCATTCTCCAGCCTGAACAGAAATTGCCAAACAATCAAAACTGCGGCAGCCAGGTCTTCAAAAATTGTCTTCGCTTTAAAAAAATATGCTCACCCCGGAAATGATGGCCATGTTTCCTCAGCTTCGGTCGGTGAAAGTCTGGATACAGTGTTGATGCTCTACCAAAACCTAATAAAACGGGGTGTCCGGATTGAGCGATCATTTGACGGTAACACAACAATCCTAGCAGACCACGACGCGTTGAATCAGGTTTGGACAAACCTTGTTCACAACGCATTGCAGGCGATGGATTGTAATGGGGTGTTGAAGATCAAGGCGACCAGCTCCTCAGATGAGTTATTCGTATCCATCGAAGACACCGGTTGCGGAATCCCACCAAATGCAGTCGCGCGCATTTTCGAACCTTTCTATACGACCAAGCAGATAGGCGAAGGCACAGGGCTTGGATTGTCCATCAGCGCTGACATTGTACAGCGCCACGGGGGAGTGATCGAAGTAGACAGCGCTCCTGGCCGAACAGTTTTCACCGTCCGACTACCCGTAGACGCTGCGAGCAATTTGCCGAAAGGGACTGCTGATGGATGAAATTGCGCGAGTCGCCAGCAGCCCGGACGTAACGCCCACCATTTTGTGTGTTGATGATGAAAAAATCATTCTGACCAGCCTTCAAGAGCAGTTGCGCAACAATTTGCAGGGAGTTGCCATCGAGATAGCAGAATCCGGTGAAGAAGGTCTCGAAGTGCTGCAAGAGCTCATCGATGGCAACGTTCCTGTGCCATTAGTCATTTCAGATCAACTTATGCCAGGCATGCGGGGCGAAGAGTTTCTTGAAAAAACGCACGCAATGCTCCCGGATGCCCTGAATGTATTGCTGACAGGGCAAGCAACCGCGGACTCTGTCGGCGAAGCAGTCAACAGAGCGAACCTTTATCGATATATTGGAAAGCCTTGGAGCGAAGATGATCTGATCCTCACTATAAAAGAAGCGTTGATTGCCTGGGGCCGCGCACGAGATTTGCGCGCAAAGGAAAAAGAACTGCGAGAGACGCATGAGGCAAGCCTGCGGTTTGTTCCTCGAGAGTTTCTTTCGGTGTTGGGAAAACAGCGTGTCGTCGATGTCGAAGAAGGACATGCAGTAGAAATCGAGATGCAGGTCGTGTTTGCCGATATGCGCTCCTTTTCTATCCACGCTGCAAATCTTGGGCCCAGACAAGCCTTTGACCTGCTTAATGAATACATCAACATTCTTGATGCGGTTTTCCGTGAGGCAGGTGGGTTCATTGGTGGGCTTGAGGGCGACGGCGTGCTTGCCCTCTTCCCAGGAACGGTTGACGAGGCCGTACAAGCGGGAGTTGCAGCGCAACAAATCCTACTTGAACGCGGGCGGTCAACCGACATCCGGCCGGGTATCGATATGGGATTGGCCGTGCATACTGGTGTGTTGATCCTGGGCACTGTTGGCAACAGCGAACGATTGAAATGTGATGTTATCGGCGACCCGGTAAACTTCTGCGCCCGTCTCGAAAGCATGACCCGAGACTTTGATACTCCCATGTTAATCTCCGACGAGGTGGCGTCGGCACTAAAAAGTAAATTGTCGCTGCGTCGCATACCGGACATCACAGTAAAAGGGCGAGAATCACCAACTACAATCTACGAAGTGTTGGATGCTCTGCCTGCCTCTCAAAAACAGGCGCGCATTTCTACAAGTGTAGAATTCGATGCTGCGATGTTGGCATTGGAACTCGGAGAACATGAAACGGCTCGGGATATGCTCGTTGGGATATGCTCCACAGATACGAGCGACAGAACCGCAAAATTCTTGCTGCAACGAATGGGTTAAGACCAAGTCGTGGCTTTACGAACAGTCGAAAATTGGAGCAAATCTGAATTCGAAATTGTGGTGAGGCTCAACGAGGTTTTGGTCGTAAACACGGACAATGGGAGATAAGTTTGACAGCAAGTGGCTGGTCTTGTCGATCTGATACAATTGCAGCGATGTCTATCAAAAATTGGCTTTCTGCACATAGCTGACACTCGCAATGACGCAGCAAACTTCTGCTTCCGGCTTATTCTGTTGAAAAACTCATGGTTTCCCGCGTCCTGGATCACAAGGTAATGGTTCCCGCCTTGATTTTACTGAGCGGCACTGGCCCGAATTGGGGTCGGAGCTGGTTTGGCTAACTTTTTGAGGTTCTGGGCGGTTGCGGCGAGGATAAATTCGTCATGAACGCCACATGGCCCCCGTAATCGAAGCCGACCTAAGCCGTGAATACGTTTTAGATGGGCGAACGACATTTCGACCTTTTTGCGTAGCTTTCGCTGAGGACTTCTGACGATTAGCGTCGGCAGCAATAATGCCGGCATCGGCTGCATACCGTTGACCGCTTGCTAGACCTGCCTCAAGGCATTGGGCGACCACGGTTTCGAACACATGGCGCAACACATCGCTGTCGCGGAAACGCCCCTTACGGCAGATTGCGTTGCAATCGCCTATCGGGCAATGCATGCCGGTTCTTGGAAAATGTCGGGTGATCTGGAATTGGATCCGACAAATCCATCTTACAGAACCAACGATAGGCGAGGTTCAGATGGACCTCTTCGCACAGATGACGTTCTGACCGAATGCCCATGACGTATCCCACCAACAACATCCGCATCATCAATTCTGGATCAATTGAAGGCCGGCCAGTGGAGCTGGAAAATTCAGTCAGATGCGTCCGAACGCTGGACAGATCAATAACGCCATCAATAGCCCGCAGAACGTGATCGCCGGGGACGTGGTCTTCTATCAAGAAATCATAGAACAGAGCAGATTGTGCTTCCTGACGTGGTCCCATCATCACAATCAATCTCCAACATCAATAAGACAATTGAAT
Organism: Shimia sagamensis; assembly: GCF_900182745.1. Classification (GTDB taxonomy): domain Bacteria; phylum Pseudomonadota; class Alphaproteobacteria; order Rhodobacterales; family Rhodobacteraceae; genus Shimia; species Shimia sagamensis. The sequence goes on from NZ_FXTY01000003.1 coordinate 65,462, forward strand.
CAGCAGCAAAGACCTAAATCAACAAGAGTTTTTCAACAGAATAGGCTGGGAGCGGACATCCGGCAGTTTCTATCGTTGATCACTGGCTAAGAGGTCCACCCAGGCCAAGCGCCGACGGCAGGTATGCGCAAATTCGGACTTTGCAAAGTCTCGCGAACGGCCACCAGCAGACCAATTAGGCTGCACCTCGAACGTCAGTTGGCCCTCCAGGTTACACCTAACCCTTGACAGTTTCGACTACTTCAGCAGCAAAAGCGGTGTCGCTTGTCTGGACGAGGCCGCTAGAGTTTCAGATGGATATTCCCCAAAACACGTGCGGTAGGCGGACGCAAAACGACCAAGGTCAAAGAACCCGAAAGACATCGCGATCTCGCTGACCTTGCCTTCGTTCGGACCAATCGCGACCAGCCGCTGCCGGGCTGCGGTCAAGCGCCACTTACGCAGAAATTGCACAACCGTGCAGTCAAATTGAGCCCGCACGCCTCTTTCGAGGGTGCGTTGTTGGACCCCTATGTTAGCACAAAGCTCCGATACCGAACTCCAGTCTAACAGATGGGTGTGCAAATGCTCCAACATGGTTTTGACTGCTCTGACCGCAGCAGAGCTGCCAATATGCGATGGAGCCAAGTCATTTGGGATCACCACTTGGGTCAAAGCCGCCTGAATTTCGATACTGATGGCGCTTATGCCTCTAAGCTGTCTCGACGGCGAAATTTGCGACCCCAGCCGCAAAACGTTTCGCAATGTGTTTTGCAGATGAATTACGTCCGCAGTCGATTGTGCGAGCGCAAACTGACGTGTTTGCGATGTCAGTTTCTCCAAGGGCAGCGCAAACCCGTTCTCGAATTTATGAGTGAGATCAATTTCGATCACCAGATTTTCGTGATTTGCGCCATAGTTGATATCGAGAAGATCAAAATTGGTCGCGTACACTTGGTCGTTGAGCAGGCCATCATTCAAGATTGATGACTGTTCCAGATTTCCAACAGGCGCGCAGATCATCAGGCGGTTCGGCGGCGGTACTCCGATCAATTGTGATGTGCCGTTGTAGCGCTCCCGATAGACCGACATTCCGGGCAGGTTCAGATATTCTAGTTCAAAGTGATTGTGGATCGGATCGTTGATTTCAAGTTGAACATCCCACGGCTTGAGAGCCATCTCAATTTCACTGGCGTGGTTTGAAGAAAAGAAACCACGTTCAAACAACATCCGGCAACCACCCGATAAATTTCGACAAAAACCGTTTCAGATCGTAAGTAATCGGCACTCACAGACTCCAAAGCTACTTTTTGCCTACAACATTTGGACCTTGTCGAAAATTACGTAGTGACTGGCCTTGCGGCAAGCCAAATTTGATCACGAAGGCCACGGAAAAAGCCAATAGTCGGCAAACGTGGTCGGGAATTGACCGGGAAGATCGTGAGGCCTGGTTTGACTTAAGCTTTGAAAGGAAGGAACAAGAGGATGTTCGAAGCAAACAAAACACTGTCGTTGGCTGCTGTGGCTCTTATGGGATCTGTCGCTTTGTTTACCGCCAGTCCGGCACTGGCCGGCGATTTTGGCGAGCCTGTCGTCAAAGAGGTAACAGAAGACACCTTTATCCGCTCCGAAGTGGACGCGCGCCTGTTGTCCTTTCAGCAATCTGGCGGCATGAACCGAGGGGTATTCTTTGCGGTTCCAACCCCCACAGACCACCAAGTTGTTCCCCGCATGAACCGCGATACGCTTTATTCGGGCATCCCGGTAGACACTAGCAAAGGTTTCTCTGTGACATTGCCTGAGGTCCCGGACGAACGTTACGCATCGATCTACATTATTGATCAGGATCACTACACGGTCGATATCCTGTCGGTCCCCGGCACCTATCATTTCGGTCCGCAGGACACACGTTGGGTCGTGGCAATTCCTCGTATTCAGGTGCGGGACCCCAATGACCAAACCGACATAAAAATTGCACGCAATATACTGCGTCAGGTGCATGTGGACTCTGGCAGTGCAGAACCGTTGGACGTGTCTTGGGATTGGGCGAAAATGTTGGAAATGCGCGCCGAATACGAAGCCAAGGCACGAGCGTTCACCCAGTATCCGCCGACATGGCAAGACACGCGCGCATCTGAAGCCACCACACCGGAACACCACCGTATCGCGGTTGCCAGTTCCTGGGGCCTATTCCCGGATTACGAAACTGTCTATATTTTACAACCAAGCCCGAGCGGTACAAACGCCAGTGAGGTTTGCTACACCGCAAACTATGAGGTGCCAGAGCACGAACATTTCTGGTCGATCACCATGTACGATTCAGAGGGCTACATGTTTAGCGATGACCGCGCTGTGCTGAACGACGGCACAGCCGAGATGAACTCTGATGGCACATTTACCACATACTACGGCTCCAAAGGGGCCTGTGGTGATGTGCCAAACCGCATGGATACCGTCGACAATTTCTCAATCCTCATGCGTGTTTATGGACCAACCCCAAGCGTGAGTGCCGGCGAATATACTTTGCCTGAAATGACACTGGTCAACTGATGTTTTCCCAGAAACCAGCGGCGGCGCGGGATCATGCCTGCACCGCCAAAGGACTTTTGAAACCATTTTAGGGTCCGCTTTGGGCTGCGTGTGCCTCCCCCCAAGAACTGGTCCGCCCCTATAATTGGGGCATCGGAGGACCATAGGTGGCGATTAAGAGACCCAAGCCTGAAGAGATTGTCGTGAAGTTGCGACAGGTTGAAGTATTGATGGCGCAAGGAATGCCTCGAATTGATGCAATTCGTCAAATCATCGTGACGGAACAGACCTATTACCGCTGGAAGAAAAAGTACGGTGGAGTCGGTGCAGAACAAAATTGATTTCCCTTACGCCAAAAAGAAAACCTGCTTCATTTCGGCCCACCATTCTCCTTCTTTGCGCGTGTCCAAAGGGCGTTGCATCGGGCCGCAGACTTCCCACCATTTCTGCGTGACCTCGTGCTCAGCTATGGCCGCCATATCCGCATCAAAGTCGGAGCCGCAATATTCCCAATAGCTGAACATCAGGTTTTCCGGCTCACGGAGAAAAATGGAGTAATTGGTGATATTGGACTGCTTTAGCCGCGCCAGAACTTCCGGCCAAACATCAGCGTGAAGTCGTTTGTATTCTATGATGTTTTCGGAAGAGATCCCGATCACCATGCCCATGCGTTCTACCATTGCTTGCCCTTTGTTGTCGTGCGGCAGAGATCATAGAAAACCTCTGCGTTCAGGCCCATAATCCTGGCGAGATCTTCTTGCGACAAGTCGGCCAATAGTCTGTCAACAATCTCGCGCCAGCCCATGTAGGTACTGGCGAGATTGACCACCGGCCAGTCGCTGCCAAAAAGCACCTTTTCGGGCCCAAAAACCTGCAACACGTGCGTCGCAAATGGTGCCAGATCTGACATTGTCCAGGCGGGACCGATCTCAGTGACCAGTCCGGAGAGCTTGCAGTACACATTTGGCAGTTCAGCCAATCGGCGCATACCGGCCACCCAATCTTCGTCTGCTAGCTGCCCACCGCCCATCTTCGGTTTGGCGATGTGATCTATCACGATTTTTAAAGTTGGGTTCTGTCTTGCGATTTGTTCGATTGCCGCGAGATGGCGTGGTTGGATCAATGCATCAAAGCAAAGGCCCAAGTGGGCCATATGAGACAAGGCCGAGCCAACTGTGTCCTGCAGAATCCACTCTGTATCCGGAATGTTCTGCAGCATCGGGCGCAGACCTTTAAGCGCGGGATGCTGATTGAGTCTATCGATGACCTCAATAGCGTCACTTGCATTTAGATCAGCCCATCCGACTACGCCCGCGACCCAAGGCACTTCATCCGCTATCCGCAAAAGAAACTCGGTTTCAGCCACCGTATCAGTGGCTTGCACCAGTACCGTACGATCAACATCACTTTTTGTCAGAAGCGGCGCCAGATCTGCCGGTTCAAAGTCGCGGAAAATGCCTGCGACGGTCTCATTTGGCCAAGGGTAATCGCCCCGAGCAAGCTTCCAAAAATGCTGGTGTGAGTCGATGATCATTCGTCTGCAACAATCATGCCATGGGTGTTGAAGTCTTCCCACAACGCGGCAGGCACTGGCGCATTGAATTGCGTGATATTGCGCTTAAGCGACGTCGCCTTGCTGGTGCCGATCAACGTTGACGCTACAAGCGGATGCTGATCCGGATATTGAATAGCGGCCGCAGGCAACGCAGTGTCATGCTGTGCGCACACGGCTTCAAGATTGGCCACCTTTTCCAAGATCTCGGAAGAGGCAGGGGCATAGTTGTAATGTGCGCCGGGACGAGGACCGGTGGCCAGAATGCCAGAGTTGAAGACACCTCCGATCACCAATCGCACATCGTGTTGACGCAGAAGCGGAAACAGGCGTTTGCGTGCCGATTGATCCAGCAATGTGTAGCGGCCTGCCAATAGGATCAGATCCAACTCAAATTGCCCAAGCAATTCCTCACAGATCTCCACCGTGTTGACCCCAAGGCCAACCGCTTTCACAGTGCCATCCGCCTTGAGTTCTTCCAGAGCTTTCACGCCAGAATCCAATAACTGGGCCCGATGGTGTTTGGTGTTTGTGCCTGCGTCGGGATCCCCAATGTCATGCACAAACAGAATGTCGATGCGGTTCAACCCAAGACGCTGAAAGCTATCCTCAACGGACCGCATAATTCCGTCGTAGGTAAAGTCGAAATGCTGTTTGAAAGGCCAAGCATTATGAAAACCATTGACGACCTCTGAAGGGTTGCTGTCCGGTGTAAGCACACGTCCTACTTTAGTGGACAGAACCCAGCCGCCTTTATCCCTTAAGAATTCACCAAGCAGGCCTTCAGAGGCCCCATTCCCATAGTGTGGAGCTGTATCAAAATATCGAATGCCGTTGTCCCAAGCGGTGGTTAGAACGTCCTGGACAGCGGATTTGCTGACCGGCCTGTAGAGACCAGAGAGAGCTGCAGTGCCAAGAGCCAAGCGATGTGTGTCATTGAGCATTACGATTGCCTTAGTTGGGATGACATCCGGGCTCTTTCGGAGCCGCAGATTTATATGTCAGGACAAATTCGGCGTGCCCCAAGTCTTCAGAGGCGGTTTTTTGACCCTGGCCAAGGGACACCAGTCTCTCGACAATCTCAGTACCGACATCTTGTAAGGTTGCACCGCCCTCCAACACCCGACCAGCGTTTACATCCATGTCGCCGGACATGCGTGTATATGTTTCCGGGTTGGCGCATACTTTGAGGACCGGAGAAATTGCCGATCCCACCACCGACCCGCGCCCGGTGACAAAGATCACAGCGTGCGCGCCACAAGAAATCAATTCAATGATTTCTGCAGTGTCGTTGATGTTCGGATAGCCATATTTGGGGGGGCCATCCGGCACGACGTCCAATAGATACAACCCGCCTGATGGGGCGGTTTGGGCGGGGCGGAGAATACCGGCGATCTTGCTTTGCCCCGACTTGGCATAGGCGCCGAGAGATTTCTCCTCGATCGTCGACAGTCCGCCAGTCGCATTGCCGTTAGAAAAAGAGCCATACCCCATCGCCGCATAGTATTTGGCTGCTTTATCCACCGAAGCGATGATCGCGGGCCGCAGGTCCGCATTGGCGGCACGATCCGCCATCACGTGTTCACAGCCGATCAGCTCACCGGTTTCCTCAAAAATGCAGGTTGCGCCCTCCTGGACCAACATGTCGAAGGCCACGCCGGCGGCCGGGTTTCCAGTAATGCCAGATGTTGCGTCTGAGCCGCCACAAATGGTGCCAATCACCAGCTCAGACACCTCCATTTCGACCTTTGGCAAAGCCATGATTTCGGACTGGGTTTGTTGCACCCAGTCCCGTCCAGCTTTGATGGCAGCCCCCGTCCCCCCCACGTCTTGAATTGTGATGACATTCACCGGACGACCCGACGCGCGGATGGCCTCAGCCAATTGGCCTTTTTTGAAATTTTCGCATCCAAGCGAAACAAGTTGAACGGCCCCGACATTGGGGTGTGTGCACAAGGCCGCCATCATGTCTTGACCGTAGTCCGATGGAAAGCACCCAGAAAATCCTACAACCTGCACATCCCCGTCCGGAAAAGGCCGGGCAATCTGCTTGCAAACATGATGGGCGCATTCCACCAAATATGCGACCAAGACAACGTTTCGAATACCTTTGCGGCCGTCTTTTCGCGGCCAAGCCATCATTGCGGTCATCATTTACTCCATCACCTCAACTTGGGTGTATCGGCTGGATAGGTTATGCACATGCACATGCGTCCCCAATGGGATGTCGGTCGCTGCAAATCCGATGGGAAAGCCGTATTTGACGATGTCTCGACCGGCAGGAATATTCTCTACCGCGAGTTTGTGGCCAAGCCCCAGTGTTTGCGGCACGACAACGTCGTGCCCTCGCAGACGAATGCACTCGCCTGCCAGTATTGTAGCCTTGATCACGGCGACATTATCGCCGTCGGCCAATACCAGAATCCGATGGTCGTTCTTTGAGTGTTCAGTCACGTTTCAGTGTCCCATGTCACGCTGCCAAGGAGGGTTGTGCGGGCGGCATTCAAGTGCGCCTGAAAGAGATCGACGGCCCCCACTTTGTCGTCGGTCTTTAACGCATGTATCACTGCAAGGTGTTGCTCTGCGGCCACCAGGTTACGCTCGTGTTCGTCGCGCTTGTTCCATCGATAGTGGTAGTGGAAGATCACTGACACCAGTTCAAAGAAGTCGTCGATAAACCTGTTGCTGAGACCGTCGAGCAAAATTCGGTGAAATTGCTCATCGAGACGCGGAAAATTGAGATACTCCGTGTCGATATTGCGAATGATTTTCTCATGAGCCTTATCTAGAGAGATCAGTTGTTTGAACGCAGTCTTATTTGACCCTGCCTCCACAAGGGATTGGAAGGCCCGCAGCTCAAACATCTCGCGCACATCAAACAATTCGATGGCAAAATCTCGGGTAAAGCCACGCAACACCCAATGCCTGTTCGGCTCTTTCTCTATCAGGCCAAACCGAGAAAATTTAATCAGGCATTCGCGAAGCACCGAAGTGCTTGCGCCAAACGCTCTCACCATTTCACTCTCGTGCAGAATGGTCCCCGGTTTTAAATCGCCACCAAGAATGTATTCCATGAACTGGGTTTCGACGCGCTCACTGGTCGACAGTGTTTCTTCCCGCGCAAAGTAGTCCGTCGGGACTGGTTTGCGGAGAACGGTTTTGGTGCGTCCCGACCACTGAATAATCCCGCTGTCATTTAATTGGGTCAGCACAGCGCGGACGGTGGTCCGGCTGATCCCGAGGCGGTGCGTCAATTCAACCTCAGATGGCAATGTGCCCTCAAGCGGCAAAGTCGCCACAAAATCCAAGCTTCGGTTTAGGCTGTCTTTGTATGTTGAATTATCGCGTGACATGAAACGGCTCTGAATAATTTGAATTCTTTGGCAGACTGTCTTACATCACGCCAAAGGTTGCAAAGGCGTCTTGTGTCGACATGCCGCCCTTGATCGCATCGGCGACGTCGTTTTCAGTTGCAACTTTGACCAACGCATCTTGAATGGCTTGGCTCTCGACCTCTTGAGGGATGATCAAAACACCCTCGTCGTCGGCAAAAATGAGGTCGCCGGAATTTACACTAACACCCTCAATCGAAATCGGCACACGGTAGTCCAAAACCTTACCACGTACCCCCTGATCTTGCGCAAAGGTTCCACGTGAGAAGGTTGGGAAGCCAAGATGCTTGATTTCATCGCTGTCGCGCACGAAGCCGTCCAATACTGCACCAGCGGACTTCAGGTGAAGCGCACGCGTGGACATTAACCCTCCCCACAATGCGTATTCAAAAGAGCTGCCAGACGCGATGTAGATTTCGTCTTCTTTTAGATCATCCAAAGCTTCGAACATGAGGCCAAAAGGTTTGTCTGTTAATGGGCCATGGCCCTTACCTTCAAGGTAGTCCGCTTCCAAAACAGTCATTGCGCGGCCAGCGAGTTTTGTGCCGCATACAAGCGGTTTGATGGGTTGCGGCAGAAACTGCTTGCGGTACCCCAGCACATCAAGGACGTCGCCGATCACCGCAGTGAACAGCTTTTCTTTCATTGTTGAAAACAGTTCTTTGTCGGTCATGTTCTGTTCCTTAAAACCCTGTTGCTCCGCCACCATCGACAAGCAGGACCTGTCCGGTGACATATTTTGCAGCTGGCGCGCAGAGAAAGGCACAGGCCCATCCGATGTCTTCCGGATCTCCCAGGCTGCCCATGGGAATGCGGCTCATGATTTTTGCTTTACGTTCCGGGTCGCCTTTGGTCGCCGTCCGAAACACATCAGTATCGATCCAACCTGGCGCGACGCCGTTCACACGAATGCCACTTTGAGCAAATTCTGCGGACAGGGCGCGGATCACACCGTTGATCGCGGTCTTGGAGATAGTGTAGCCGGACACATTGGGTTGCCCGATGTAGGCTGTCATTGAAGAGATAAAAAGCACTGAGCCTTTGGTTCCCGCGTTCAACATCTGCCCCATCACGGCACGGCTCAATTCCAGAGCACCGCGCACATGCACATCAAACACGCTGTCAAAGTCGGCAAGATCAGACTGCATGAAGGGCTTTTTGATGGTGTTGCCTGCGTTGTTCACCAGAATATCAAAAGCGCCGTGATCGGCATGTAACTGTGCGGCGGCGGCGGGAATGGCCGCGACATCAGTCAAATCCAGCACTTGATAACTCGTACCCATGCCGATTTCCGCACAGGCAGCCTGCAACACATCTTCGCGGCGTCCGGCAATCACTACCTTAGCGCCACTTTGCGCAAGGCTTGTTGCAATCGCCTTGCCAAGGCCTGTGCCACCTCCGGTCACCAGCGCGGTTTTCTTGCTCAAACCGTATTGTTCAGCGAGCCGCGTTGCGTCAGTCATTGTCGTTACCTTGCATGTCGATCATTACCTTGAAAATATCTTGTCTGTTGGCTTCCCAAAACGGGAAGGCCTGTGCAGCGTCTTGCCATGAGAACACCCGAGAAATCAGTTTTTGGGCCAGTTCCGGCTTTGTTTGGAGATGATCGATGACAGCTTCGAAATCAGAGCGTGTCGCGTTCCGCGATCCCATGATGTCGAGTTCTTTGAGATTGAACAGCGACGTATTGTAGCTGACTTCGGCTTTCGCGTAGCCAACATAGACCACGCGGCCCCCAAAACAGGTCAAGTCAACAGCACTGCGAAAAGTCTCGGGTAAACCCACTGCCTCGATGACAACATCCGCGCCATGTCCGTTGGTGAGTGTTGCCACACGATCCGACAGCGAATCCGTGAGCGGGTTTATGATGTCTTGCACGCCCAGACTGCGCAGTGTGGCCTGTTTTGCATCGCTAATTTCAACTGCGATCACGCGTGCACCGCGCGCCAGAGCGCCAACAACGGCACCAATTCCGATCATGCCGGCACCAAGAACGACCACGGTGTCATTCTGGGTGACCGAACCACGTTGCACAGCATGAAATCCGACTGACAGAGGTTCAACCAAGGCTTGCTCTCGCAGGGAAAGCTGGTCGTTTAGGATCAGACGGTCATATGGGACGACCAGCTGAGAGGCCATGCCTCCGTCGCGTTGCACACCGAGTGTTTCGTTGAATTTACAAGCATTGGGCCGACCTGCGCGGCAGGCGGAGCATTTTTTACAAGCAGTGTAGGGAATTACAATCGCTGTAGCGCCGGACGTGTACTCGGTTGGCACGTCGGGGCCGGTTTGCACAATGGTACCACCAATTTCGTGGCCTGGTATGCGCGGTAGCTTGACGAGAGGATTAAAGCCGCGAAATGTATTGAGGTCACTGCCACACAGACCGACACACCCAACCTCCAACAGGACGTCTTGCGGGCCCAATTTTGGCATTTCTACCGTAGTGAAGGCAGTTTCGCCAATGGAGGTGATGGCCAATGCTTGCATGGGTTTGGGCGTCCTTCGAATTGGGTTTGGAACAGCCGCCTGCCACATGGCAGGCGGCCAAAGTGGCATGTCTTACTTGAAGTCGCCGACGTTGTCTGAGGTGATCAAGATGCCGTCAATTGGTGTGAAACTTGGAACCTCTTCGCCTTTGATCAGGCCGATGAGGTTTGTCACCGCCTCAACCCCCATGCGCGTGTTGTCCTGTTTGATCGTTGCGGCCTGCTCGCCGGCCTCAATGGAAACAAGATTGGCGGGGTTGCCGTCAAAGCCAACAATGACCAAGTCATCGATTTTGCCAAGCTCAGTGGCCGCAGAAACCGCAGCAAGAGCGCCCGGATCCCAGGCCGAGAAGATGGCTTTGATATCCGGATTGGACTGCAAGAAGTTAACGGTGGTTTCATAGGCGCAGGCGTCTTGCCAGTCACAGATCTGGAAAATCACTTCGTGACCGGCGGCCTCTGCAGCGATTTTAACCCCATCGCGACGCGCATTGCCGGTCTGGTGTCCGGCAGAGCCGCCGAGGATCAGGACCGATCCGCTGTCCAGTTTGTCGACAATATAGCTGCCAGCAATCGAGGCCGCCGCAAGGTTGTCGGTTTGAACCAGGCTGGCAACATGCTCATGTTCGATGCCAGTGTCCACAGCAACAACGGGAATGCCTTTGCGCTTCGCGTTATCCAGCGACGCATCGAAGGCCCGGTTGTCAACAGACCCAATAATAATGCCATCAACACCCATGTTAATCGCGCGATCGACAGCATCTTTTTGTGCCGCAGCGTCTGCAGAAGACGCTGTCAGATCAATGAGTTCGACACCCATTTCCTCAGCCTGAGCTGCAGCAGATTTCGCCACGCCAATCCAAAATGTATTGTCTGTCGAATAACCGGTGTAAGCGATGCGCAGATCATCTGCGAATACGGCTCCTGCGGTCAATGCGGATACCGCGACAGATGCCACCATCCCCTTGAGTGCTTTAATTTTCATTGGTCTTCCTCCCTTTGGCTTCTTTGAGTGCCCGAGTTTCGGGCGGTCTTTTCCCGCGGGCGCTCCTCCACGCCCGTCAGAATTTTCAGATTTGATGTGCGCTAGCGGCTTGGTCGGCGCCAAACGTCCCAGTAAACGGCGACAATAATGATGATGCCGATAGCGATGCGCTGAACTGAGGTTCCGACGCCGAGATATGACAGCCCCACGATGATGGTCTGCATGATCAGCATGCCAATAAGAGTTTTTCCAACCCCGCCACGGCCGCCAAACAGGCTTGTACCGCCAATCACCACAGCGGCGATTGCAAACAACTCATAGCTCTGACCGCGCGCTGGCATTGCGAAGTTCAGTTTGGAGACCTCAAGAATGGCTGCTGTTGCTGCGAGAACGCCGCCCAACATGTAGTAGTAGATCCGACTTTTACGCACGTTGACACCTGACAGGCGGGCCACTTCTTCGTTGCCTCCAATGGCGAAGGCATGGTTGCCCAACTGTGTCTTTGTAAGGAACAGCCCAGTCACAAGCGCCACTCCGAACATGATCAGCATTGGCACCAGATACCCCGACCCCAACATCTGAAAGCTATCGGGAAAGCGCGACAAGTCCCGCCCACTTGCAAGGATTTCGGCGATCCCTTTATAGGCTGTTAGTCCGCCCAGCGTGACAATGAAGGCAGGCACTTTGGTGAACACCTGAATGGTGCCATTGAGTGCTCCCATTGCGGCGCCAGCCAGCAGTCCAATGAGGACCGCAACCACCACAGGTAGCTGATATTCGGCCAAAGCAATGCCCACAATTACGCCGACAACGGCAAAAATCGAGCCCACAGAAAGATCCAAGCCACCGGATATCAACACAACCGTGGTGCCGCAGGCGAGGATGGCAAGAATGGAGGCCTGGCCAAAAATCGACAACAGAGTGTCTAGGCTTCTGAATGGTTCAGACAGGGTGAAGAACACCAAATAGATCAGTACAAGCGCTGCCAATACCTGCCAGATCTGCAGAAACTGGTGTTTCAGGACTGCAAAACTGGAGCCGTCGGCGGAGGGTGTGGAAAACTGGGTAGAAGAGTTTTGAGTCATGTCTGTCATCTCAAGCGGCCTTGTCTTCGGATGCGCCGGTGATCAAACCGACAAGCGTATCGCCATCCACATCTTTCACGTCGCGCACAGCCGCTAGACGGCCGAGGCGCAAAACCATGACACGATCACAATAGTTCATGACATGCTGCATGTTGTGGGTAATCATAATGACGGACAATCCGTGATCCTTCAGGGAGCGCACCAGATCCATCGCCATTTTGCTTTCCCGCACGCCGAGCGCAGCCGTGGGTTCATCCAGAATGGCAATGCGCTTGCCAAACATTACGGTTTTCGCCAAGGCCACAGCTTGGCGTTGACCACCGGAGAAGGCTTCGGCTTCGCGATAAATATCGGCGATGCGAATATCCAACTTTTGAAACAGCGCGCGGATTTCAGCGTCCATTTTTGGGAAATCCAACGTGCCAAACAGCCGGCCCAAAATGTCGTTACGGATTAACTCGCGCCCGAGAAACATGTTCTTTGTGATGGACAATTCGTTGACCAGTGCCAAGTCTTGATAAACTGTTTCAATGCCCGCTGCTTTCGCATCGGTCGGCGAGTTGATCTGTACCTCGTGACCATCCATTTCGATGGTTCCGGAGGTTTTGGGAATTGCGCCGGTCAATGCTTTGATCAGCGTTGATTTCCCGGCGCCATTATCACCCACAACTGCCAGAACTTCCCCCTCATGCAGGTCAAGATCCACAGTTTCGAGCGCAACTACCCCGCCATAGTGTTTACTAACGCCCCGGGCGCGCAGAATGGGTTTTTTGCCATCTTGGCTGGCCATGATTTTTCCTCCCTGCAAAGCACTTCCTCGAACGCTTTGTTTTTCTATCTATAAAAAACATAATGCGAGTCGGTCAAATGTTTTTTTTACATAAAATACAAAGCCTGACCAGAAGACGCCATGAGTGGGTGTCCGACACAGCAATAACCCCTTAGAATTTCTACTAAATGGCGGGTGCCGTAAGTCAATGACGCCACATCTCTCCCGGAGCTATGGAAGTCGCGGTGATATACCTTTTTCCGAGTTTTTGCCAATTCTGACCTCAAAAAAACTGTACAGAAGTTCTCCGATTTTCCCCTAAGCACGGAACGCTCTTTTCTGCTTTGGGCTGGGAGCGGTCATTCGCCGGTAACCGCGTCGATCATCGACCAAGTGTGGGAACGTGACGTTGCACCGCCGCATGTCGGCTTAGAGCCCTTAGTCCTGGATGCTGCACAGCGCACGAATGGCGGCCTTTATCCACGCGTTTTAAAGTGCGGCATGTTGTATGGTGCACTTGGTTTGCACTGACCAGCGCCTTACGGCGAGCAATCGGGGTTGAGATTGGGAACGAAAAGTGCAAATTGCGCCATAGATGGCTATTTACCGTATTTCGGCGGGTTCTAAAGTGTTGATCCAAAACGCGCATTTCGGAATGATCGTCCTCGCGCCGTTGGAACCGCTGTCCGCAAAGTCCGGAATACGCACCTAATCCAGTTCTGAGGATCTCCCCATGGATGCAGCAACGCAAAATAACGATGACCGTTCGATGTCAAAGCATCTAAGCACCATTCGTTCGTTGGCCAAGACCAGGGATTTTGAAGGTATCCTTGAACAGCTTAAACCGCTGCGCGAGCAGCATCCCAAACATCCCGAACTGTTGATCTGGCAAGCCAGGGCTCATCTGCATCTGCGCAGAGTAGACCACGCGAAAGAAACGGTCGCCGAAGGGGATAGGCATGGGTTGTCGATGCCAGCCTGGCTGCACATTAAGATCCGTTTGGCCCTGGCCACGGGTCTTCGCCACGAGGCGGTTGCCCTAGGTCGGGTTCTTTGCGCACGTGAGGCATTTCCCCTGAACAACCTGGGTGGCCTTTTGCTGGACAACGCGCAGCGGCTTGAAGATTGGCAAAGCTTGCGCCTGTTCGCCCAAAAGGTGCTTGCCAACGATAAAAAAGACCGGAACGCGCTGCGCCACTTCTATGAGGCAGAAATTCAAATCGCGCGGGAAACCATCGCACTGGACGACATCGAGACGATGGTTTTCCAACGGGATGGGCACCCAGATCACCTGGTCGCGCTTGAACTCTTTTGCACGATCCTCTGTAAACGCCCGCAAGACGTTCACCCCCTTATAGAACGAGCAAAACAGCGCTGGCCCGACGCCGAACAGATCGACCATCTGACACAGAAATTGGATGTGTTTTTTGACCTAAGTAATCCCCCCTTTCCCGCCTCTGCCCTTGGTGGTCGGGTGCCATTGGATATCCCAGAATTGGCCCAGCACACCCACGCGATCGAGGGGATGGCAAACAAGCCTGTGCAGATAAGTCCAATCCGACCAAGCAACACCCTTTTGCTGACCTGCCTACATTCCCATAAGGCTATAGTCCTGTTTGATCGCTATGCGGCCGCTTTGGGCTGCACCGCTGTCTATCCAGTGGACCCTGATGGATATTATTGCTCCACGGGCTTGGCTGGCTTTGCTACGGGCTACACTGAGACTGTGACCAAGCTCGACACCCTGTTGAGAAAAATGGGCCCAGACCACCGTTTGGCCATTATCGGCAGTTCGGGCGGGGCGTTGGCCGCTCTGAATTTTGCCGTGGACTTGGCGCCGGAACGGCTTGTCCTATTTGGTCCTGCTACCTGTGTCGATCCCGCGTTCCAAGCCGAGATTGGCGACAAGCGCCGCCCCGCCACTTTGGAGAAAATGGCACGCCGTGTACCCCTCGACCTTCGCAATCCGATCAATCGTCTTCAGCACTCGCCGCCAAAGCGAACCAAGCTGATCTATGCTGGCAACAACAGCATTGACGAAAAACACGCGGCGCTTTTGAACGATTTGCCCAATCTAAATGTCCAAGCCCAAGCCGATGTCACCCAGCACGATATAGCGAGTTACCTGGCGCGCAAGGGCAAGATGCTGTCCTTCCTGCAAGGCGCACTCTTTGACCAGCCAGAGGCCTCCCTACAGACATGACTGATCTCTCACTGTCGCCTGCGCACCGATTGTTGGCTTTGCGCAAACGGCTGACACGGCTCAAAGGCAGCAACTACGACATTTCAAATCGCTGCAACTTAAAATGCGAAGGGTGCCTGTATTTCTCCAAACCTGTCGATCAACGCATTACCGCGGAAGCGAAGATAAGCGCGTGGGACGATTTGTTTCGCGCCGAAGCCGCCCGTGGGATTAACTTTGCTTATCTGGCGGGGGCGGAACCCAGTATGGTACCAGAGCATATCGAGAGCGCCGTCGCGCACATTCCCCAGGGCGTGATATTCACCAATGGAACCAAAGGCATCTCAAGCGACATCAGTTATCGCATCCACGTGTCGATGTGGGGCTTAGGTGAAACCAACGCAGCATTGCGCGGTGCCGATGTCAATCGCAAGGCGTTGCGCAACTACGCCGGGGATCCGAGAGCGCTGTTCACCTTTACCATCTCGGCCCTGAATATTGATCAAATCGTCGAAGCCGCGCGCTTATGCAACGACAATGGTGTCGATATCACATTCAGCTTCTATTCAACAACGGAACAGTACAACCGACAGATCACCCAATCCACGGACTCCGTTGACCCGTATTTTCGAGTCGGCACCGCTGACAATGACCCACGCCACACGCAAGACAGCCTGGCGCTGGCCCGCGAGCGCATCATCGACGCGATGGCCCTGTTTCCGGAAACGGTCGTCTATTCCCTGCACTACAACGATTGGATCTCACAGCCCATCGACAAGGTCTATGCCTTCGACGAAGCCGGTGTAGCCACCAATTGCGGCAACCGGCTGAGCAACGGGTTTGAACATTTCACCTCAGACGCCACGCGCAGCAAAAGCAAATGCTGCAGCCCCAATCTCGACTGCAAGGACTGCCGCGCCTATGCAATGGGCTGGGCAACCTATTTCAACCGTTTCAAAGCCTTCAAAGGTGATTCCGATAATTTGGAAGCATGGATCGACGGGCTTTACACCTGGGCTCGAATGTACTTGCCGAAAGAAACCTGATTCAGATCCAAGGTTCATACGACAGACCGGCGTTTCACCGCATGGTATGAGGGCCACTGGCTTCGAATGCAGCGTCCGCACCCCGGACCGGCAGGCCTGTTTAGTATTGCTCTGTGGAGACGTCGCCTGATCGTCAATCGCTTCCTGCGCATATCCACAGTCAATAGGCAAATGCTGCACCCGTGCGTCAACGACAGTTGTAGGAAAGCTGCAATGCGGCGTTTTGGCATTCGGTCAAAGGCAGTTCCGGGCCGTTTGCCATTGGCGAAAGGTTGTATGACACACTAGACGGTTGTGACTATGCCGTGTCGATGGTTTTGGCTTTCGCAAACAAATTGGAAATATGAGCAGAATATGCTTTAAGTTGGCCAAACAAAAAAGGATCTATCGTATCAATAAGTTTGACTCTGAGACGCTATCAAAAGCTCATCAAGACGTGGTTACAAAAACCCGTCGGTGGCTCGAAAAAATGGTAGTAGGACTAAACCTATGCCCATTCTCCTCTAGCGTCATAGCCCGTGACCAAGTTCATTATGCCATATGTGATGCCACCGCCGATGCACAGCTAAAGCAGTTCTATGTGGAGGAGTTAAACCGTCTGCTAGAGGCCAACGAAAATGACATTGCCACTAGCTTGCTCATGTTTACCCGAGGTCTAGATGAGTTCGGTGATTACCTCGACTTACTCGATTGGTTTCAGCAGCTTTTGGAGGCAGCAGAACTGACAGAGCATGTGCAATTAGCCTCCTTTCATCCTCAATATCAATTTGAGGGGGTGGCCGCAGACGATCTTAGCCACTTTACCAATCGCTCCCCCTATCCAACCATACATATTCTGCGTCAAGCTCAGATGACCAAAGTCCTCGCTCACGTTTCGGACCCCGAGAAAATCTATTTAGACAACATAGAAACATTGAATAAACTTGGCCGCCAGCAGGTCGAAGCACTCTGCCCCTGGGGTAAATAACAACTGTTTGCATTGTCTTGTAGCCGCGTCAGATCGATCATGTCAGCCACTAAGCGAGCGTCGTCAAAACGTCCAACCGGCACCCGCCTTTGAGTGGATCGGTGCTGCCCTAAGGCAAGGCAGGCGCGTCGCTCTGAGATGAGGAACTGGTTTCTTCGCTCATGTTCAATGCAGCGACGACGCGTAGAGCTCAATAGTTTCCCCATGCGGCTTCCGACAGGATGATTTGCCCAAAGTCAGGTCCGAGACGGTACAGCGCAGCCGGTCTTTCTCTTTCTGAAAGCGTTTGAGTTCCTTCAGTTGGTCGGTTCCCATACCGCCATATTGCTCGCGCCATCGATAAAACGTCCGCTCGGTAATCAGCCCCTGACAGATTATGTCTACCCGCTGCATTCCTTGACCGCACAGCACCTCAACCTGTCGCAACTCCGTGACACTCTCTTCCGGTTTGTGTCGCTTGCTTCCCACCTTCAATCTTCTGTTTGCCAACTATAGAGCCGGACCAGTTCAGTGGGGGAGGATCAGATATTCTCACCGCTCCCCCCAACAACGTCGCAAATAGCGTGCTCTAAGACGCAATACCTTATTGACCGGTCTGCCCGAGGTCTGGCACACACACGCCATGTTCGGTTCCGGGGAATCCTCCGGAAGCAATAGGGAATGCAGTGCGGCTGTCTTGGCCAACTCTGCAACTGCCCCCGCAACTGTAAGCGGCGAGCACAGCTGATCATGCCACTGGGGATCCCCGGGAAGGCTCAGCGACGTGCTACGACCCGCGAGTCAGGAGACCTGCCGGACATGCGCCCTCGGAAGGGGCACTCATCATCGGCGACGGGGTGTACGCTGGATCTGTTTGCCACATTGGGCAACCAGCTCCAGTCTCCTCAAAGTCACAAAGTAATGCGCCGGGGAAGGCGCGACGTGATAAGGATCCAAGTTGTGAAAAAACTGGTGTTGGCAGCCACTGCTGCGCTGATATTGCCCGTAATGGCCCAGGCACATTTCCTGCTGGAATATACTGAGGACACTATGATTGCGCGTCCGGGTGATGTGCCGGTGAAACTGGTTTTCTGGCACCCGCATGATGCCGGTCACGTGATGACCCTAGAAAAGCCGGAAGAGTTCTATGTGATTCACAACGGCAAAAAAACCGACCTTATGGACACATTGAAAGAGACCACCTTCGACGGTCCTGACAACACTGCCAAAGCCTTCATGGGGTCCGTGCCAGTGAAACGCTCAGGCGACTATGTACTCGTGACCGTGCCTGCGCCTTACTACGAAGAGTCTGAGGACATCTATATCCAGCAGATCACCAAAACTTACCTGAACCGAAACGAGCTGCCCACCGATTGGGATCAACCTCAAGGGCTGCCCACCGAGATCCTGCCCCTGAACAAACCCTACAATGTCATCGCAGGCGGCACATTTACAGGCCGCGTGCTGAGCGAAGGCCAGCCGGTTACCGGTGCGGAGATCGAGATCGAATACATGGCGGCAGAGCCTGATCTGTCCGGCACCGGCGCCAAAGCCAAGACCGCGTCGCCGCTGCCTGGCGGCGCGTTGGTGGCGATTTCGGATGACAACGGCTACTTCACCTTTGGTGTGCCAAAGGCTGGCCTCTGGGGCTTTGCAGCTCTAGGGGTTGGCCCCAAAGTTGAGCATGACGGCAAAGAGTTGAGCCAAGACGCGGTGATTTGGATCCGCGCTTGGGATCTGGAGTAAGCTTGCATGCACATTGTTGACGGTGCCTTGTCCAACCCTGTTGTGATCGGCGGCGCGATTGCCGCAGCCGGGGGGATTGCCGTTGGCCTCAAATCTCT
The DNA here is from genome assembly GCF_900182745.1 of Shimia sagamensis. Lineage (GTDB taxonomy): Bacteria > Pseudomonadota > Alphaproteobacteria > Rhodobacterales > Rhodobacteraceae > Shimia > Shimia sagamensis. Next base: position 84,260 of record NZ_FXTY01000003.1, read on the forward strand.
GGATCTGGACCGCATCCCCACGGCGGGGGTGCTGTCGGCCAGCTTTTTTGTGGCCTCGCTGATCCACGTGCCAATTGGCCCGTCATCTGTGCATTTGATCCTTAACGGTCTGGCTGGGCTCTTGCTCGGCTGGGCCGCGTTTCCGGCGCTGTTTGTTGGCTTGCTTTTGCAGGCGGTGTTTTTTGGCTTTGGCGGTCTGACTGTGTTGGGTGTCAATGCAGTAAATATCGCGCTGCCGGCAGTTTTAGCTTGGTTGATCTTTGGTCGCTTGATCGCACGCGGCACACCGCTTCATGGCGCAATCTGGGGTGGTATCGGTGGCGCGTTTGCCATTGCCGCAACCACCGCCTTTGTCGCGATGTCTCTGGCCCTGTCTGGCGATGAATTCTTGCCGGCCGCCAAACTTGTTTTTGTGGCGCATATTCCGGTTATGGTGATCGAAGGTCTTTTGACAGGCTTCGCGGTTCTCTTGGCGCGCAAAGTCAAACCGGAGCTGTTTGTGAAAGGTTCATCTGCGTGAAACATCTGATCCTGATTGTCTCATTGTTGTGCGCGCCGCTTCCTGCCATGGCGCATAAAGTGATTGCCGGAGTTTTTCCCGCAGGCGACGCGATTGAAGGCGAACTTGGCTTTTCAAGTGGGGACATGGCCGTGGGGCAGGAGGTCATCGTGTACGGACCCGATGGAGCGGAACTGGGCCGTACCGTCACGGATGAAGACGGGTTTTTCCTCTACACGCCCACCAGTCCGGTCGCGCATAGTTTTACCGCCGACATGGGGGCGGGGCATGTAGCCAAGGTGGTCATGCCTGCAGAAGAGGTTGCCGAGATCATGGGCGTCGCCGCAATTGTTGCAGACGCACCGGTTGAAAAGGTTGCGACCAACAGCAAAACCGTCGCTTCTTTATCGGACGAGGAGCGCCAAGCCATTGCCAAGTCCGTGAGAGATGAGATCCGTCCCCTGCGCCGTGAAATTGCGGCCTACCGCGAAAAGAACGATATGCAAAATATTCTTGGCGGCATTGGCTACATCCTTGGCTTATTCGGTTTCGGCTTTTATCTCGCGGCCCGTAAGAAGACGTCTGCCTGATGGCGCATGCGTTGGCACCCAAGGCCACGACGCTGGCGGAGACAGGCAGTGATGCGCCCTATGGCGTGATCGGAGATCTTGATCCCCGAGTTCGGATCGTAATGGCCTGTGTGTTTGCCATGGTGACAGTGGCTTTAGTGGACATACCGTCTTTGATCGCTGCGCTGATGGTGTCGGTGGGGCTCCTGATTTTGTCCCGTCTGCCGATCCGTCGCACGCTCAAGCGCATGGCAATGATGGACAGCTTCATTATTTTTATGTTGGTGCTCCTACCGTTCACCATGCCGGGCGACGAGATGTTCTCCGTGTTTGGATTTCCAGCAAGCTGGCAGGGGCTCTGGAAGGCCATCGAGATTGGACTGACCGCCAATGCGGTGATCCTGACACTGATGGTGCTTGTTGGTACTATGGAGCCGGTCACGCTTGGCCATGCGTTGCACAAACTGCGCTGTCCCGAAGTTCTGGTGCATCTTCTGATGTTCACCGTGCGCTATATCGAAGTGCTGCGTGAAGAGTACCTGCGCCTGCGGGGAGCGATGAAAATCCGCGGGTTCCGGCCTGGCACCAATTGGCACACCTACCGCAGCTTTGGCTATCTGGTTGGCATGATGCTGGTGCGTGCCATCGAACGGTCAGAGCGCATTTTGGGGGCGATGAAATGCCGGGGCTTCTCGGGCCGCCTTTTGTTGCTACAAGAGTTCTCCATGACCCGAAAGGATCACCTGTTTGTCACTCTGCTGAGTGCGTTGTGCCTTGGTCTGCTATTTTTGGATTACGTATGACAATCCTAAAGCTTGATGACATCCGCTTTGCCTATCCGGGCTATGCACCCGTTCTGGAAGGCGCGTCGCTTCAGCTTGAGGCGGGGCAGCGTTTGTCGATTACCGGTCCAAACGGGGCTGGAAAATCCACCCTTTTTCGTATTGCGCTGGGTCTTCAAACACCGGATGCCGGTACTGTTACAGCCTTTGGCCAAGAGCGGCGGGTCGAGGCAGATTTTCACGAAGTGCGCCGCCGGATCGGGCTGGTGTTTCAGGATCCCGATGATCAACTGTTTTGCCCCACGGTGGCCGAAGACATCGCCTTTGGACCGCTCAACCTAGGACGTAGCAAGGCAGAGGCTCTGGCCACGGTGGAAAAGGTGCTGACCGACCTGCAACTGCTGCACCTGCGTGATCGCATCACACATAAGCTGTCTGGTGGAGAAAAACGGCTCGTGACTTTGGCAACCGTGCTGGCGATGGAGCCGGAAGCGCTTTTGCTGGACGAACCCACCAATGCACTGGACACCAAAAACGAAGCGCGGCTCTTGGAAATCCTAAGTGGTCTGCCGCAAGCAATCTTGTTGGTGAGCCACAACCCCGCGTTTCGGGCCGCTTTGGCACCGGACACAGTGGAGTTACGTGACGGCCGACTGCTTTAGATTTCCGAGTCTCTGGCTACAGTTTTCCGTAGGTTGTTGGCACATCGCCCTGGATAATCTTAGTGACGGATTTGGCCACCAACGCTGCATTTTCAGCAGAATTGAAGCCGTCAATTTTGTCAAAAAACAGCCCGTCGATCGCGCCTTCATGAGACCGGTCGACCAATGCGCCGTAGGCTTTCTCAAGCGCAGCATGGTCCACGCCCTGCGCTGCAATTTGCGCAAAGTTCAACCCTTCTTGATAGGGGGTCACCCCCGGCAGCGATCGGTACCACGCGCCCCCAAACACCACCGCTGGCACGCCACTTAACAGGCCTTCCCAACCGGCTGTGCCCGCAACAGTGCCCACCACTTGCGCGTTGGCAACCAAGGCGGCGGAATCCGCAAAGGAGGGCAGCATCTTGACGTTAGGAATGCGTGACAGGCGGTGAAAGAAAAACGGCCCGCGGGCAAACAGGCCTTGGCGTGGGTTCTCTTTCACATAGACCTGCCAATCATCGGGAATGGAGCGCGCAATTGCTTCGATCATCAACAACTGGTCGCGGTATCTTCCCCCTAACGTGGATGCAGACATCTCCGGTTGATTGTGCAGCGGCACATAGACGTATTTTTGCTCATAATCGACTGTGCCGCGGTCAAATTCAGCCAAGTGTTCATAATAAGCCAGCGCGTTTTTGTGGAAATAATGGGCAAATGGATCGCGCCAATCAGGCAAGCTGCCGTAAACATCAGAAACACGTTTCAGCAGTGTGTAGAGGCGATGTGGTTTGAGCAGCAGAACAGGTTCGCGCCGCAGAACATACTTCAAAAAGCTGCCCACCGCCTTTGCGTTCAATTTGCCGGTTGCGCCAGGTTTCTGCCAATCGCCGTCCATAAAAAACAGATCCGGCAGTTTGCCGTGCTCCAGTGGAATGGCCGGGGCGTCGGAGGCGGAAGGATCAAAAACGCCATAGTCATCTATCGCGCCAGAGGAGAAAAAGCGGTCGTTGAACAGGGATTGCTGGTTCATTACAAGCGTTTTGATGCCGAGGCTCTTGGCAACCTGATACAGAACCGTGTCATACCCCAGATGTGGCGTCATGAAGAACACCACATGGGTGATTTCCTCTTCGATCATACGTTGGGCAATCACGTCGGTGAGCATGTAGTAATAATCCAGGTAATCCTGCAGGTTATCCAGATTGTGGGCGTTGTAGTTGTAGTTCTCACTCACCCGTTGAAAGTGATCAATGGCCATTGTTGCCATGTCGTGGAATTCATTGGAAGACAGCAAATCCAGGTTGGCACTTTGATGCACCGTGTCTTGCATGTGGTGCTTGCGCAGGCGCTCGTGCCGCCAGTCCCGTTTCATTGTGTTGATTGGGCGGGAGAACAGATCCGCGCCACGATCCCCAACAACCAGGGAAATCTCGATTTCACCGTTTGATTGTTTTTCAATCTCGCGCAGAAATTCGAGGCGATAGGTGCCGCGCACATCGCAGAGGAGTTTGGCCATCGTTTGTATCTCCCAAAGCTTCCGCAGTCGCGCCGCCACTGGGAGTATTCCTCCGGGAGCTGGACACGTCCGACCTCCACTTTCTATAGAGCGCGGCTTTGCGTGTTTTAAGGGTAAATCCGCCGTGTGTGGCAACTTCTGCCGAGCCAGCATGTGATATGACTGTTTGGTTGGCGCAGATAAGGCAAATGCTACCCGCTATTCCGGTAAGAAGTTGCCAAACAAATCCTGAGATATGGCGATCCGTTCCACTTTGTCTCGCGCTTTGTCTCCAAGCTCGGTCACCACATCTTGAAACATCAGATTTAGGCCAAAATGGAGACCGGTGGGGAATGGCAAAAACATGTGACCCTCGTTGGGATAGGGTAGCATCACGTCACTCAGTTCTGCACCCCAGTCGCAAAATTCATCGCAGAATAGGATTACTTTGAAACCCCGTTCTTGCGCAGCCTGTGCCAAAATTGGTCCGTGATTCCCGTATCTGAATGTGTCGATCAAGATTAGCGCCTTGGTTTCGGATTCAACCCCAAAAACATCAGCATAGACACCATCAGTGCCGTCCAAAAACACCACATTGGAGCGCAGGTATTTAAGGCGCATGGCAAATCCGTTGGCCAGATATTGCATCACCTGAAATCCCGCAGCCATCACGCTCTCAGAATGTGCCACATATTGCACGGCGTTTTGCCATCGCTCGGTTTCCCGTAAATCCAGGGCCGTGCGAATGGCGGCGTTGGCAATTGCGTGGTCCTGGGTTGCGTCGCGCGTCTGGCTTGCTTGTTTGAAGCTTTTAAACCGGCTGCCGATTCGAGCGGACGTCGGCCCGTAAAGGTCACGGCGTGCGTCGGCTCGCAGCTCATTGAGATTGCTAAAGCCAAGTTTCTTGAAAAATCGGCTCACCGTCATAGGGCTGACCTGTAATTTTTCGGCAATCTCTGCGCTCGTCTCTAAAGCAACGGCTTCCGGCCGGCTACTCAGATAGGTGGCAACACGTTGTTCCAGCTTGGTAAACGTCTGATTTGCACTGGCTATTGCCTCCGAAATATTCACGCTCATCCTCAGACCCTTTTGCCCGACGCTTTCCCCAATAAACGGACCATATCAAAAATTATCCGGTATGCACGTACCATAATGGTGTTGACTGTTATTGCAATACCATAGAGGGTCAGGCCACTTGCCGTTGGGGAAATGCCCAACAAGATACGGCCGAACGGCCAAAGACATCGTTCTGGGGAGGACAGCGAAGATGAAAAATTCACATTGGTTCCAAGTGGTTGGCGCGGCAGCCGTCACAGTTGGTATGGCGGTCAACGCGCCAGTAGCCATGGCAGATGGCGATGCAGACCTGTTGGTTGTGGCTAAGGCGTCTGATCCGCAAACGCTCGATCCAGCACAAACCATGGACAACAATGATTGGACCGTAACATATCCGTTGTACCAACGTTTGGTGGCCTACGACGTATCTGAGGATGGCAAAGGCCTGACCTCTGTGATTGGTGAGCTGGCCAGCACATGGACTGCCTCTGATGATGGCACGGTCTGGACGTTTGATCTGGCATCCGGCAATGCGTTCAGCGACGGCGCAACAGTTGACGCTGCCGCCGTGGAGTATTCTTTCAACCGTCTGATGGATCTGGGCCGCGGCCCGTCTGAAGCGTTCCCGGGTGGCATGAAAGTCGAAGCCACCGGTGACATGCAGGTGACCTTCACACTCGAGCAGCCGTTTGCGCCGTTCCTCTACACGCTGGCCAACAATGGCGCCGGTATTGTGAACCCGGCTGTTGAAGGCAAGGGCGACGATCACGGCACCGAATGGCTGTCCGCCAATTCCGCAGGGTCCGGCGCTTACATGCTGACCGGTTGGGAGCGTGGCCAAAGCCTCGTGCTGGAGCCAAACCCGAACTACGGTGGCGCAACCCCTGAGATCGAGAAAATCCGCGTCGACATCATTGCAGAAGCGGCCGCGCGTCGTTTGAAGCTTGAAGCGGGTGACGTTCACATCGCGGAAAGCCTGCCGGTGGATCAACTTGATGCGCTTGGGAGCAAAGACGGCATCGAGGTGCAGAACTACCCAAGCCTCAAGGTGACCTACCTCTACTTGAACAACAAAGTTGCGCCTCTGGACAATGTGGATGTGCGTCGTGCGATCTCTGCTGCGGTGGACTATCAGGGTATCATCGACGGCATTCTGGACGGCAACGGTGTGCAGATGCACGGCCCGATCCCAGAAGGCATGTGGGGCCAGAACAAAAACGCGACCCAGTATTCTTATGATCTGACCTCTGCGAAAAAGGCTCTCGACGTTGCTGGCGGCGCAAGCGAGGAAATCTCCTTCCTCTACTCCGATCGCGACCCACTGTGGGAGCCAATTGCCATCGCAACCCAAGCGTACCTGTCCCAATTGGGCCTGAACGTGAAGCTGGAGAAGCTGGCAAATGCCACCATGCGTGAGCGTTTTGACACCGGCGAATTTGGCATTGCCACCGGCAACTGGAGCCCGGACTTCGCGGACCCCTACATGTTCACCAACTACTGGTTTGACAGCAAGCGTCACGGTCTGGCGGGCAACCGCAGCTGGTACTCCAACGACAAAGTTGACGGCCTGCTGCAGCAAGCTGTTGTCAGCTCCGACACAGCAGAACGCACCGCGCTTTATGGTGAGCTGCAGGAAATCGTGACGGATGAGGCGGCCTACGTCTATCTGTTCCAGAAAGACTACCGCATCGCTGTTCGGGATGATGTCGAAGGCTTTGTTTTCAACCCAATGCTCGAAGATATCTTCAACTTCGGCGGCATGTCACTCTCCGACTAAGCCCCAAGCAATTGGCCCAAGACTGCTGCGGTGGTCTTGGGTCTCCAGCCAATAAAGAAACGCGCCGATGTCCTTCCTCAATGTCATCCGCCGCCGATTGATGTTCCTGATACTGGTTCTCTTTGGCGTGACGGTTATCACCTTCACCATCTCAAATCTCATTCCCGGCGACCCGGCCCGCATGATTGCGGGCGACCGCGCGACGCCGGAGATTGTGCAAAATATCCGCGAGGATCTCGGCCTCGATAAACCGCTTCCCATCCAGTACCTGCGCTACCTCGAAGGCGTGGTTCAGGGCGACTTCGGAAACTCAATCCGCACCCGCCGCCCGGTGCTGGAAGATCTGCGTATCTTCTTCCCAGCGACGCTGGAGCTGGCGCTCACTGCGCTGTTCTTTGCCACCGCTTTGGGCATCCCTCTGGGCGTGGCCTCCGCTGTGTGGAAAGACAAACCGATTGACCATTTTGTGCGGGTGATTGCCGTGACCGGCATCTCCACACCGGCCTTTTGGCTTGGCCTTCTGGTGATCCTGCTGTTCTACGGCAACCTCGGTTGGCTCCCCAGCGGCGGGCGCATTGACCCGTCTCTTGAAATGCCCACCCGCGTCACTGGCTTCCTGATGATTGACAGCCTGTTGGCCGGTGATTTGACCGCCTTTGGCTCCGCTCTCAAACACATCTTGCTACCTGCCTTCACGTTGGGCTTTGTGCACCTCGGCGTGGTGGCCCGCCAAGTGCGTGCCGCGATGCTCGAAGAGCTGCAGCAGGACTATATCCGCACCGCCAAAGCCAACGGTCTCAGCCGCTTCAAAGTGGTCTTCACCGAAGCGCTGCCCAACGCGATGATCCCCTCGATCACCGTGCTTGGCCTTGCGCTGGGCGATCTGCTTTACGGCGCGGTGCTGACTGAAACCGTCTTTGCCTGGCCCGGCATGGGCGCCTATGTGGTGAACTCGATCCAAGCGCTGGATTTCCCAGCAGTGATGGGTTTCACCGTGGTGGTCTCGCTGGCCTACGTGTTGATCAACCTTGCGGTCGATCTGATCTATATGGCGGTTGATCCGCGCATCCGGGAGGTCTCGTGATGAGCGACGCAACCGTCTCTGTGAACCCAATCAAACGCGTCTTGTCGCGGGTGGATTGGGGCTACCTTTGGTATCAAATCAAGAAAAGCCCGCTGACACTTGGCGGCGGAGCTGTGGTCTTGATCGTGTTGTTTCTGGTGATCTTTGCACCGGTCTTTGCCACCCATGATCCCAACGCCATCGATCTGCGCGCCCGTCTAGCCGCGCCCGGTTGGGAGCATTTCTTTGGCACCGACGAAGTGGGCCGCGACCTCTATTCTCGCATCCTCTACGGTGGGCGGCAATCTGTGGCTGTTGGTTTCTTTGTGGTGCTTGTCGCCGGTTTCATCGGTACGTTTGTTGGCGCTTTTGCCGGCTTGATTGGCGGGCGTGTGGATGTGGTGATCATGCGACTGATGGATGTGGTGCTTTCCGTGCCATCTCTGGTGCTGATCATGGCGCTGGCTGCGGCGCTTGGCCCAAGCCTGATCAATGCCGCCATTGCCATCGCCTTGGTGCGCATCCCGATTTATGTGCGCATCTCACGTGGGCAAACTTTGCTCATCCGCGAGATGTCTTTTGTAACCGCCGCCGAAACCTTCAAGGCGTCCAAACTGCACATCCTGCGCTGGCACATCCTGCCCAACATCTTGTCGCCAGTCATGGTGCAGGCCACGTTGGACCTTGGCAGCACCATTCTCTTGGCTTCCGCGCTCAGCTTCATTGGCCTTGGTGCGCAACAACCCACCGCCGAATGGGGTGCCATGGTGGCCACCGGACGCAACTACATCTTGGACCAGTGGTGGTACTCGGCCTTCCCCGGCTTTGCCATCCTGATCACCGCCACCGCCTTCAACCTTCTGGGTGATGGCATCCGCGACATCCTTGATCCCAAACAGAAGGCACGCTGACATGGCGGACCCAGTATTAAAAATTGACGGGCTGGAAGTTCTGTTTCCAGGCTTCTCAGGTGACGTGCATGCCGTAAATGGCGTGGACTTGGATGTGCAGCCGGGCGAGATTGTTGGTCTAGTGGGCGAAAGTGGCTCGGCCAAATCAGTCACCGCCATGACGGCGCTTGGCTTGTTGCCCGCTGGCGCATTCCGCCAATCCGCGGGCACCATCAGCATCCTGGGGCGCGACGTCGCCACCATGTCCGAGCGTGAGATGAACAAGCTGCGCGGCGGCGATGTGGCAATGATCTTTCAGGAGCCACAAACCGCGCTTAACCCCACCAAGACCATTGGCAAACAGATGCTGCGGGTGATCGAACTACATTCCAACCTGCGCGGTCTGGCGGCCCGGGACCGTGCCATCGAACTGCTCAAGGACATGCGCATCAACGATGCCGAAGAAATCTTGGGCCGTTATCCGTTTGAGCTCTCCGGCGGTATGCGGCAGCGTATCCTGATTGGCATGGCCTTTGCCTGCTCACCCAAACTGTTGGTGGCAGACGAACCCACCACAGCCTTGGATGTGACGGTACAACGGCAGGTGCTGCAATTGTTGCACGCCAAAGCCCGTCAAACCGGCGCATCAGTGCTGTTTATCTCGCATGATTTGGCGGTGATCAGCCAGTTCTGTGACCGCATCTATGTGATGTATGCAGGCCGTGTGGTGGAATCCGGACCGGCGCAAAAGGTGCTGGGCAATCCGCAACACCCCTATACCGCCGCCCTGATCGAAGCGCTGCCAGAGGATGCCAATCCGGGGGAACCGCTCGCGTCAATCCCGGGCACCGTGCCCAATCTGGTCAATCCGCCAAAAGGCTGCGCCTTTCAGGCCCGCTGTCGCCATGCGCACGCCGCCTGTGACTCGCGCCCTGTGCTGACCGACGTTGGCACCAAACACCAAGCCGCTTGCTGGCTGCGCGAGGAGATCTCCGCATGACTATTGATAGTGTGATGACGCTCTCCAACATCCACATGCGCTTCCCGTTTGGCGAGGACTGGCGCGGCCGCCCACATGGTTTTGTGCATGCGCTCAACGGCATTGATCTCGAGATCTTGCGTGGCAAAACCTTGGGTGTTGTTGGGGAGTCCGGCTGTGGCAAATCCACTCTGGCGCAGGTGCTTATGGGCATTCGTAAGCCGTCTGAGGGCGAAGTGATCCGCAACTTTGGCGCAGATCATGATGTGCAAATTGTGTTCCAAGACCCGCAAAGCTCGCTCAACGCGCGTATGCCGGTCTGGCGGGTAATCACGGAACCTGTGTTTGCCGTCACCAAACGCCCCAAGGCCGAGTTGCGTGCATTGGCAGCTGATCTTGCCGCCAAAGTGGGTCTGCGCCCCGAGGTGCTCGACCGCTATCCCCATGAGTTCTCCGGTGGTCAGCGTCAACGTATTGCCATCGCCCGTGCGCTGTCCTCTGATCCGGATGTGATTGTGCTCGACGAGCCGACCTCGGCGCTTGATATCTCCATTCAGGCGCAAATTCTGAACCTGCTGAAAGACCTGCAGGCGGAACGCGGCCTGACCTACATTTTCATCTCCCACGACATCTCGGTGGTGCGCTATCTCTGTGATGAGGTGGCGGTGATGTATCTGGGTCAGGTGGTGGAGCATGGCGCGTCCGACGCTGTCCTTGCCGCGCCCAAACATCCCTACACCCGGCTCCTGCTGGACTCGATCCCAACCATGCGCGCCACCGGCGGGCTGGGGGAGTCGCTTAGCAACACAGACCTGCCGTCCAACCGAAACCTGCCCACTGGCTGTTTCTTTAAAGACCGCTGTGAACTGGCGGGCGTAGGCTGTGACGTGCGACAAAACATGGTGCCTACCGAGCAGGCCCAGGTGCGCTGTTGTCAAACTGCAGCCACCACCCCACAAAAGGTGTCCGCATGACGCTGGTCCCAATTCAACACGCGGCCATCGACGTGCAACTTGCCTATGCGACCACCGAGAACTTCGCCGGTGAGGTGCTCTACACCACGCCGGAGGATCAACAGGCACGCTTGCACACACATGCCGCCGATGCCCTCTTTCATGCCGCCGATCGCGCCGCCGCCCTTGGACTGCGCCTTCTGCTGCTGGACGCCTATCGCCCACAAGCGGTGCAACGCCGCTTGTGGGAGGTACGGCCTGACCCCGAATTTGTTGCAGACCCGGCCATCGGTTCGGATCACAGTCGCGGTACCGCTGTGGATCTGACGCTGACCCGTGCGGATGGCACTGTGCTCGACATGGGCACAGACTTTGACGCCGCGTTGCAACAATCGCATCACTCCAGAATCGACATCTGCCGTGAAGCTCAGCAAAACCGTTTGGTTTTGTTAGGTCTCATGGCAGGTGCCGGTTTTGAGTTGAACCCCTATGAGTGGTGGCACTACGCGTTGGAGAATTCGGAAAACTACCCGTTGATCTCCTAATCCATGGCGCTGGGCGCTTTACCGCGCCCGCCGCCGCAACAGCCAGACAAAGAACATCCCGCCGATCAATCCGGTGACAATGCCAATGGGCATGTCTTCCGGTGCCATAATCGTGCGGGCGAAGATGTCGGACCACAAAAGATAGATAGCCCCAAACAAGGCCGAGGCCGGTATCACCCGGCAGTAGTCCCCACCCACCAACAGGCGCACAATATGCGGCACCATCAGCCCGACAAAGCCAATCATGCCGGAAAATGCCACCATCACCCCGGTGACCAACGCGCCGACAACAAAGATGATCAGGCGAAACCGCGCCACCGGTATGCCCAGCGTGGCAGCGGTCTCATCACCCACTGTCATGGCATTCAATTTGCCCGCGTTGGCCCAAATGTAAGCCCCGCAGAGGACAAGGACAGCAAAGGGGAAAGCCAAGTGGCACCATTGTGCCAATCCCAATCCGCCCAACATCCAGAACACCACCGTGTGGGTCGCGCGCGGATCGCCCAGAAAGATCAACACATTGGCCAACGACATCACAATGAAAGACACCGCCACGCCCGCTAAGATCAACCGATCCGCGCTGGTGGCCGATGCAAATTGCGACACCGCTAAAACCAGCAAAGTTGCGGCCAGTGCCCCACCAAAGGCAAACAGCGGCACGGTGATCAGGCCCAAAAACATGCCGGTGTGCATCAAAGCCAAGATCGCACCAAAGGCAGCGCCGGAGGAAATGCCCAACAGATGTGGATCCGCAAGGGGGTTGCGCGTCACAGCCTGTAAACTGCCGCCAACAACCGCCAAACCGGCCCCCACCAGACAAGCCAACAAGGCGCGTGGGAAGCGAATGTCCCAGACAATCGCCTCGCGGCCCTTGGACCAGTCCTGTTCCATTGTGCCCGGCGCCACCTGATTGATCAGGATGCTCCAAACCGTGTGCAGGGGCACAGATACGGCCCCGACACTGATTGCGACTGAAATTGAGAAAAGCAACAGGAGCCCCCCTGCGCCGATCACATAGGGAAATCTGCTCTTTGGCTGCCCTGCTGCTCTCTCGCTCATTTATTTGGCCCGGAATGCTTCGGCGAGGGTTTTCACCGCAGCGATGTTGCGCGGACCTGGGGTTGCCTCAACGTACTCAAGGGTCACAAACCGGTCGTTCTTCACCGCGTCCATCTCCGCAAAAGCCGGGTTGTTCATCATAAACGCACGTTTTTCTTCAGCCGTGACATTGCCGTAGTTCACGATCACGATGACCTCCGGGTTGCGCTCCACAACCGGCTCCCAGCCTACCTTGGCCCAGCTTTTCTCCAGATCGGCCATGATGTTGGTGCCGCCAGCCGCCTCAATAAGTGCGTTTGGCATGGCATAGCGCCCTGCGGTGAACGGTGAGTCTTCGCCGCTGTCATAAACAAACACGCGGGGTGCGGTCTTTAGCGGCGTCAAGCCATCGGTGAAGGCCGCAAGATCCGCTTTGTACCCCTCAACCAGCGCATCAGCTTTGTCTTTCACATCAAAAATCGCGCCGAGGTTTTGGATGTCGGTGTACATGTCATCCATGCTGGCGGCGTCCTTTTCGCCGATGTGAATGCAGCTTTCGGTGAGCTCATAAACCTTGATGTCAAACGGCGCGAGGGTCTCCGGCGTGACTTCGCCGCCCACTTTCATGCCGTAGTTCCAACCGGCAAAGAAGAAGTCCGCATCCGCGCCGATCAGCACTTCTTTGGACGGATACTTAGCAGATAGCTCTGGCAGTTCTTCCACGCCAGCGCGCATCTCTTCGTCCAGCGTCTTCCAGCCGGAAATGCCGGTGTAGCCCACCATGCGGTCCGCCAGTCCCAGCACCAGCATCATCTCGGTCAGGTTCACGTCGTTGGAGACCGCCGCCTTGGGCGGGGTGTCAAAGATCACGTCGCGGTTGCAGCTTTCCACGGTGGTTTCGGCCAACGCCGTGGTGGTAGAGAGCGCCAAAATTGCGCTGGCTGCAACAGATGACAGTTTGAATTTCATGAAAGAGGATCCTTTAGGTGGGAAGGTGGAATGTAAGATGTTGGTTTTGACTGACGCTCAACTTCTGGCGCTGGGCGGTGACCAAAAACGTGTCTGACACCAGCTTTTCGCTGAGCACCTCATCGGCGCTGCCAAAGCCGTGGCAATGCCCGTCTTTTAGAAGCAGGATGGCGTCACACACGTCTGAGGCCATGTTCAGATCATGCAGCGAAACAACGATAGTCAGCCCAAGGGATCGGATCAGCGAGAGGATTTCGAGCTGATGGCGAATGTCCAGATGGTTGGTTGGCTCATCCATCACGAGCACCTGCGGCTGCTGCGCCAAGGCCCGAGCCACCATCACCCGCTGGCGTTCCCCGCCCGACAGCGTGTCAAAGTTGCGCGTGGACAAATGCTCTAGCTGCATCCGCGCGATTGCTTGGGTTACAATCTCCGCATCATGTGCCCCACTTGATGACAAAGCGCTGCGATGCGGGGTGCGCCCCAGCGCCACAATGTCTCGCACCGTCAAGCCAAACGCGCCGGGTTGTTCCTGAAGCACAGCTGCGACCTTGCACGCTGCCGCTTTGGCGGACATACCCCAGAGATCCTGCCCATCCACCATGATCTGCCCCGTTGTGGGTTTCTGATAATGGTAGATCATCCGCAAGAGCGTCGACTTGCCCGCGCCATTGGGGCCAACCACACCAAGCACGCGGCCGGGGTAAACCTCAAAGCTCACAGGGTGCAGCAGAAACGGTTGGTTTTTTGCAGGACGCCAACAGATGTCTTTGGCCACCAAATGCCCGGTTCTCATGACAGGCGCTCCGCGCTGTCCTCAATCGCCAACATCATCGATGGCACCCGCGCCAACGTGTGTGCGCGCAGCTTGCCGGGGCGATCCACCGAGGAGCACCAGCCGTCGCCTAGCACCGCATATTGCTGTGCAAAGGATACCAAGTCTTCGATATCCTGCTCCGGTGTGATGTCGCCAAACAGATACGTGGCCTTGCGTGTGCTGTGATAGGCAACGGTGCAAGGATGTTTGCAGCCCGCCATACAGGCGACGCCGGATATTTCGAACTCTTCCGTGATCGCATCGCCCGCCATATCGATGGCGGCGCGCAAGCGCTTGATCAGCTCATAACCGGGGCGACAATTTTCGCCGACATGTTTGCAGGATGTGCATATCGAAATTCTGTGAGTGGGGTGGTGCATCTCGCCCTCCGCGATAGCGCGGGGCAAGCACAGTCAGTTTTTCACACGGATCAATCCGTAAAGCCATCATGGCCTCCTGTCCGGACGCCCCGCCCGGGTTGAAGTTACATTTTGGATGGCAGGTCTCCTGACTCGCGGATTGTGGCTTTCCCGAACCTTCCCAAACGCATGGCGTTCAGTGGTCTACTCGGGGTCGCTTGCCGCTTACAGTTGCGGGGGCAGTCACGGAATTGGCTCAAAGCTGGGCCGCACCGTATTCCCTTTTCATCCCGATTGACTGACGTCTTTCGGGAACCATCTCTTCCGAAGTCGTGGAAACCGGTAGGTGAGTCAATAGGCTTTCCGCCTCAAGGAACAAAATCCTGCGGCATCCTATGTCACGGATCGCAAGATATTGTTTGACCGTGAGTCATGCAGTTTGGGCATGTGTGTCTTGGCTGGAAACAGCCTCCGGTTCAGAGCTGTCCGGCAGGTGGTTGTACGCTGGCAAACCGAGACCTGGCACACTACAATGCAGGCTATACGCCGCACTGCGCCATCACATTTGGGGGAGGCCAAGACAATTGTTCCGAAGGGCAACTTGCGTCTTTTTCAAGCTTGGTATACATCGGCATACAATACCTGCCCTGTGACTCGCTATTGCATTAAAGACAGGGCGTTCATGCTTAAGCCAACCTCAAATCGCTAGGATCATCATGAGCTTGTATACAGATTATCTGAATGAGATTGAGACCCGGAAATCCGAAGGTCTGAATCCAAAGCCAATCGATAACGGCGCGCTGGTCAGCGAACTGATCGAACAGATCAAAGACACCGCCAACGCCCATCGCGAAGACTCTCTGAAGTTCTTCATTTACAACACCTTGCCGGGCACCACGAGTGCTGCTGGCGTGAAGGCAGACTTCCTCAAAGAGATCATTCTCGGCGCGTCTGACGTGGCCGAAATCTCCCCGGAGTTCGCCTTTGAACTGCTGTCGCACATGAAAGGTGGCCCTTCCGTGCGCGTGCTGCTCGACCTGGCGCTGGGCGATGATGCCGCAATTGCTGCGCAGGCTGCAGACGTGCTGAAGACACAGGTCTTCCTCTATGACGCCGACCAAGCGCGTCTGAAAGAGGCGCTGGATTCGGGCAACGCTGTCGCCAAAGATCTGCTGGAAAGCTACGCCAAGGCGGAATTTTTCACCAAGCTGCCAGACATCGACGAAGAAATCGAACTCGTGACCTACATCGCAGGCGAAGGCGACATTTCGACCGACCTTCTGTCCCCAGGCGCAGAAGCGCATAGCCGGGCCGACCGTGAACTGCACGGCAAGTGCATGATTTCGGAAGCTGGGCAGAAGCACATCGAAGAGTTGAAGCTGCAGCACCCTGGCAAACAGGTCATGCTGATTGCGGAAAAAGGCACCATGGGTGTCGGCTCCTCCCGTATGTCCGGCGTCAACAACGTGGCGCTCTGGACCGGTAAGCAAGCGTCGCCATATGTGCCGTTTGTAAACTACGCGCCAGTTGTGGCGGGCACCAATGGCATCTCCCCAATCTTCTTGACCACCGTGGGCGTGACCGGCGGCATTGGTCTGGACCTGAAGAACTGGGTGCGCAAATCTGATGAGGACGGCAACCCGATCCTCAACAATGACGGCAACCCGATCCTGGAGCAGAAATACTCCGTGGAAACCGGCACTGTTCTGAAGATCAACACCAAGTCCAAAAAGTTGCTGAGCGAAGACGGCGAAGAGCTGGTCGACGTGGCGGCGTCCTTCACCCCGCAAAAAGCCGAGTTCATGAAGGCAGGCGGGTCTTACGCAATTGTCTTTGGCAAGAAGCTGCAAACATTTGCGGCTGGCGCGCTGGGCGTTGAGCCAACACCTGTGTTTGCAGCCTCCAAAGAGATCACCAAAGACGGCCAGGGCCTGACTGCGGTTGAGAAGATCTTCAACAAAAACGCAGTGGGCACCACCCCGGGCGCAACCCTGCATGCTGGCTCTGACGTGCGTGTTGAGGTCAACATTGTTGGTTCACAGGACACCACCGGCCTGATGACCATGCAGGAATTGGAGGCCATGGCGGCCACCATCGTGTCCCCGATCGTGGACGGCGCGTATCAGTCTGGCTGTCACACCGCCTCTGTGTGGGACAAGAAAGCACAGGCCAATACCCCACGTCTGATGAAGTTCATGAACGACTTTGGCCTGATCACTGCACGTGATCCCAAAGATCAGTATCACGCTATGACCGACGTGATTCACAAGGTGCTGAACGACCTCACCGTGAGTGACTGGGACATCACCATCGGCGGCGACAGCCACACCCGTATGTCCAAAGGCGTGGCCTTTGGTGCGGACTCCGGCACCGTTGCTCTGGCATTGGCCACTGGTGAGGCCTCCATGCCGATCCCTGAGTCCGTCAAGGTGACCTTCAAAGGTCAGATGGCTGAGCACATGGACTTCCGCGACGTGGTGCACGCCACCCAGTTGCAGATGTTGGAGCAGCACGGCGACAACGTGTTCCAAGGCCGCGTGATCGAAGTGCACATTGGCACGCTGCTGGCCGACCAAGCCTTTACCTTCACCGACTGGACTGCGGAAATGAAGGCAAAAGCCTCGATCTGTATCTCCAACGATGAGACGCTTGTGGGCTCTCTGGAGCTGGCCAAACACCGCATCCAGATCATGATCGACAAGGGCATGGACAACGATGTGAACATGCTTCAGGGCCTGATCGACAAAGCGGACGCCCGCATTGCCGAAATCAAGTCCGGTGCCAAGCCTGCTCTGACCCCAGATGATAGCGCCAAATACTTCGCAGAAGTTGTGGTCGATCTGGATCAGATTGTAGAGCCAATGATCGCTGACCCGGATGTGAACAACGCCGACGTCTCCAAGCGCTACACCCACGATACCATCCGTCCAATCAGCTACTACAACGCTGAAAAGAAAGTGGATCTGGGCTTTGTTGGCTCCTGCATGGTCCACAAAGGCGACATGAAAATTGTCGCTCAGATGCTGAAGAACATCGAGGCTGCCAACGGCAAAGTTGAGTTCAAAGCACCACTGGTTGTGGCTGCGCCGACCTACAACATCATCGACGAGATGAAAGAAGAGGGTGACTGGGAAATCCTGCAGAAGTATTCGGGCTTTGAGTTCGACGATCTGTTCCCCAAAAGTCAGGCCCGCACTGAGTATGAGAACATTCTCTATCTTGAGCGTCCGGGCTGTAACCTCTGCATGGGCAACCAGGAAAAAGCCGCCAAGGGTGACACCGTGCTGGCCACCTCAACCCGCCTGTTCCAGGGCCGTGTTGTGGCTGACTTGCCCGAGAAGAAAGGCGAGTCGCTGCTGGCCTCCACACCGCTGGTGGTGCTCTCTGCCATCTTGGGCCGTACGCCTACGCTGGAAGAGTACAAAGAGGCTGTGGAAGGCATCGACCTGACCAAGTTTGCGCCACCACTTGAGGTGCCTGCAAACGCCAAGTCGGCGCACTTCTAAAGCCAAGTGGATGCACTTCGGTGCAGCCTAAAAGAAATCACCCCCGGCGCGGAAACGTGTCGGGGGTTTTTTGTTGCCTGGGATTTGGGCGCCGCGGCTGATCAGCGTCAAAACCAGGGAGCGTCTATTGCCCGACAGGTTGCCGGCTCTGAGAAAAAGCCAGAAAGCCGACCATCGCTTGTCGCGTGTTTGGTGCTGCAGATTTCAAGAGCATACTTGAATGCATCACCGCAATCGACGCACTGTACACAGTATTATTGGCCATCCGCTTTGAAACAACCGGAGTTCATTCAATGAAAAATATAATTGGCTCGACTGCTATCGCCTTATCTTTTCTATGCAGTGCCTCTCTGGCGACCACGCCAACAGACGCGAATTTTAACGATACTGGCGATATTTTGGCCCGCTCGCAAAAACATGCTGACATCGAATATGACATCATGGTGCAGCGTGCCACTCAGGCCGCCATCCACTATATGCCCGCTGTTGCCCAAGTTGACTTTATCAAGGCGACGGTACGCGCTGGCGGAGGGTACGATACGGTGAACTTTGTCACCAAGCCTTTTGGGTCAGAGAAAGGCTTTCTGACAGCTAACGACACCACTGCGTATGCATGGGGGTCGATCTCTGTCAAAAACGGTCCGATGGTTGTTGAAGTGCCGCCAATGACAGACAAAGTCGACTACTTTGGGTCTTTCATTTCGGCATGGCACGTGCCGATGGTGGATGTTGGCTCTAGAGGGGCTGACGAGGGCGATGGCGGGAAGTACCTGTTCCTTCCCCTCGGATACAGCAACGAGTTTGGCACAGCAGATGAGTTAGCAGCGCAGGGCTACATAATTGTGCCCAACTTTGACACGCATGACGCGTCTTTTTCATTCCGTCCAACACTGCTGAACGGCGCCACGCATGCCGAAGCTGGAGAGCATGCAAAGGGTATCAAAATCTACGCTCTGGAAGAGGCTGTGAACGGTGAAATCGAGCCAACCGATTACCTCGATGCGACTGATCTTCCGTATGACTGTTTGCCCTACTACAACATGACTTTCATTGAAGACATCAACGATGTGGTGCAGAACAACCCGGTTCGTGAGAAAGATCGCGCCATTTACTCTATGCTCCAAAGTATAGGCATCAAGAAAGGCGAGGCATTTGATCCAACGCCAGCCCAGAAAAAAGCCGCACTTGAGGGCCTGGAGCTCGCATACGCTTACATGCAGGCGAAATTTGTAACCGAGGGCGAAACTGTTGCGCCGCTTTGGGTTAAGGATGGCGAGAAGCTTTCAGAGTGGTCCTTTTGGAACTTCGGCCCTCAGGCTCAGATGGGGTTCCCGTTTGAAGATGGTGAGGAGATCCTTATCGACAAACGTGCAGCGACATATTTCTACGTAACTTTCCTGCCTAGTGAGCTAGGTGGTGCGACGTTTTATCTGACGGGACTGCGCGATTCAGATGGGAATATGCTGAATGGCGAAGACACGTATAAGCTCAACGTGCCGGCTGACGTGCCCGCAAAGGATTTCTGGTCTGCCATCGTCTACAATATGGAAACCAAGAACTTCAATCGGGGTGTCGACCGTGTCGGTGCCTCTACCAAAGACCTGGACAAGATGGTGAAGAATGAGGATGGCTCGGTTGATGTATATTACGCGCCAAACTTGGATAAAGTTCCCGAAGGTTACGAAGCAAACTGGGTGACCACAGAGAGTGCAACAAACGCAAACGATTGGTTTTTTCTGTTCCGCCTGTACCGGCCGGAAACAAAAGACTGGTTCAAGAACTGGATGCTGAACGACGTAGAAAACATCTCGAAATAGGAAAACTCAAAGGGCTCCTTCGGGAGCCCCTTTTATTACTGTTTCGAAAACGCATCTCTGACCAGCTCGGTTCTGGTTTGAGTGGTTCCACTTGCCGAGCAAAAGTAAGCATCTGTGAATTTTTCCGATAGGTCAAAGCACAGCCTTGGCCAATTGGTCTTGGAACTGTCGTTCCTCGCGATCACAGCGGATAGCCTTCTTCTGGCGCAAATGCGCAGGCCAAGCAACGCGGGTAAAACCTTCGAACCAAGCCGCACTTCAACATTTTTGGAAGGTGGTTTGGTGGAGCCTAGGAGGATCGAACTCCTGACCTCTTCGCTGCCAGCGAAGCGCTCTCCCAGCTGAGCTAAGGCCCCAAACCAGTCAGGCATCTCTGCCTGTGCGCGCCTAATTAGGCGCATCCCGGGGCGGGTTCAAGCGAAAAATTCCGCCCCGGTGTAACTTTTTTCAGACGATCAATTTTCTTCGTCGTCAGCCGCAACATCCGCAATTTCATCCAGCGAAACGTTGTCGTCTTCATCATCGTCATCATCCAGAACATCGTCTTCGAGTTCCAGATCAACGGTGTCATCATCATCTTCCAGCACGTCGTCTGCGGAATCCGCATCCTTCGCTTTTGCCTTCAGTGTTGCCGCATCCTCTTGGTCTGCCGCAATCATCCGGCTTTTGCCGGCTTCTACTTCCACGACATCGCCCGTGTAGGGGCTGATGACTGGGTTTTTGTTCAGGTCATAGAATCGCTTGCCGGTGGTTGGGCAAACGCGCTTGACGCCCCATTCTTCATTGGGCATGGGTTGTCCCCTTCAATCGGTTGAGTCTCTCTCGACGATTTGGGGGAGGTGCCATAACAATGGCCCCGTGTCAAAGGGTAACATCGCATTGTCGCTATAGGAGCGCAGATGGCGCAATTTAACATCTCCGGAACGCCATCTGTGACGGTGGCTTTGCGCCGATCTGCCCGTGCGCGCCGGATCAGTCTCAGAGTCTCGCGACTCGATGGGAAAGTGACGCTGACGATTCCCTCAAATGTGTCCGACCGTGAGGCAATGGCGTTTGCCCATGAGAAGCAGGACTGGCTGCGCAAGCAAGTTGCCCAACAGCCGGAGGCCGTTGTGGTGGCACATGGGGCAGAAGTGCCTGTTGCGGGTCGCGTACGCTTGATTGTGCCGGGGGCAGGGCGCTCTGTGCAATTGGGCGGCGGTGAGCTTGCGGTGCCTGGCAAACCAGAGTTGGTCGGGCGCAAGGTACAGGGCTTCCTCAAGGAGCTTGCGCGCCATCGGCTGGCCGAGGCTGTGGATCACTACGCCGCGCGCTTGGGGCGCCAACCCACCAAACTCACGCTGCGCGACACCCGATCTCGTTGGGGCTCCTGCTCCTCCAGCCGTGCGCTGATGTTCTCTTGGCGCTTGGTCATGGCCGCGCCGGATGTGCTGGACTACGTTGCCGCGCACGAGGTGGCCCATCTCAAGGAAATGAACCATTCACAAGCCTTCTGGAATGAGGTCACCATCATCCACGGTCCCTACGAGACCCCGCGCCGCTGGCTGCGCCATCACGGCCAGGAGTTGCACCGCTACCAATTTGCCGGATAACCGCGCCACATTGACCTTTGCATCATTTGTGATCACAAAGGCGCCATGATCCCATCCAGCCGTCCCGCCTCTGACCAATCCGCCGCCGCCCACGACCGAGTGTACCGCAGCCTGCGCGCGAGCATCATGTATGGCGAGCTTGCCCCAGGCGCCCCCCTCACGCTGCGTGGCATCGGCAAAGAATTTGGTGTCTCCATGACCCCGGCCCGTGAGGCCGTGCGCCGCTTGGTGGCCGAAGGCGCGTTGACCTTGTCCAATTCCGGTCGCGTGGCCACGCCAGAACTCAGCAGCGAGCGCCTCGAGGAGCTTGCCGCCCTGCGTGCTTTGATCGAGGTCGAACTGGCCAGCCGCGCGCTGCCCCGCGCACATATGGCGCTGATCGACCGTCTTGTCGCCATCAATGGCACCGTTGCGGATGCAGTCAGCAAGCGCGATTCCGTGGGATACATTCGCGCCAATCTGGAATTTCACCGCACGTTGTATCTGCGCGCTCAGGCACCCGCAATGTTGGCCATGGCGGAGACCGTCTGGTTGCAACTGGGCCCCACCATGCGCGCACTTTATGGCCGCCTGCGCCAGACCGAGCCGCCGCACTACCATCGTCTGATCATCGCCGCGCTCAAAGCCGGGGACGAGCCCGGCCTGCGCCTGGCGGTGCGCTCTGATGTGACCCAAGGCCTGCGCCTGCTGGCCCGCTAAGCCATCTTAGCCGTGTGTCGGCCACACATGGTGTTCGTCATCTATCACATAAGCATGCGCATGGCGTCGGCCGCCGTGTGCCTGCAAATGAGGGTGATCCTCGGGTAACTCAGGATGCTCATGCATCACCTCTTTGGGCGCCGGGGTCCACACCCAATACCCCACAACCGTGCTCGCCAATCCAAGCGCCCCCAGTACCAACAAGGACAGCGCCTGCGATCCTTGCGTCGCACTCCACCCCGCCAATGGATAAGCGACCAGCCAACACACGTGGCTGAGGGCAAACTGCGCGGTGAACACCGCAGGGCGATCCTCTGAATGGGCCGAGCGGCGCAACAGGCGGCCCGAGGGTGTCAAAATAGCGGAATAGAGCGCTCCAATCACAGCCCATAACCCCAAAAACGCCGGCCAACTCAAAATCCCAACATTTTGCATCCACAGCCCGTGTCCAACCGTAGCGAACGCCAAGGCCACAGCACTGGTGCCCATGACCCGCCGGTCCGGCAATTGCTCCAATAGACGCGGCAAAGACAGCGCCGCTGCCATGCTGCCAGCCCCAAAGGCGCCCATGGCCATCGCGAGCCCGGCCTCCCCCATGCCATATCCGTTGCGCACCAACACCACGGTGTTCACCAGCACGTAAGACACGCTCGCCGCTGCCGCCATGTTGAACGCTAGCAACCCCCGCAGACGCGGTGTCGACAGGTAGATCCAAGCGCCGCGGGTCAGCCGTTCGCGAAATGGACGGTCTTTGCTTTTGGGGCGCGGCGGCAAAGTTGTGATCAGGATCAACAGAGTGGAGATCAAGAACCCAGCTGCGGTGCCCACAAATAATCCATGATAGCTCATCACCAGCAGCAACATGCCCGCAAGTGCCGGGGACAGCAGGTTCTCCAGATCATAGGCCAAACGGGATAGAGACAGTGCCCGCGTGTAGTCTTCTTCCTTGGTCAAAATGTCCGGAATGATCGCCTGAAAGGTCGGAGTGAATAGCGCGGACGCGCTCTGGAGCAAGAAGATCAGCACATAAATTTGCGCCACCGAGTCCACAAACGGCAAAAACAGTGCTACGCCAAACCGCACCAAATCAGCAAAAATCAAAACGCCACGGCGGGGCAGGCGGGCCGCCAGCGCCCCCAGTACCGGGGACAGGCCCACATAGGCCACCATTTTGATGGCATAAGCTGTGCCCAAGACCGCACCGGCCGCAGGTCCGGCCAAATCATAGGCCAAAAGCCCCAGCGCAATGGTCAATAATCCGGTGCCTGCGAGGGCCACAACTTGGGCGGCAAACAACTTGGCGAAGGCTGGGTGTTTGAGAATCCGTATCATAGCGCCACCCTAGTCTTGATGTGCCAAAGGGCAAGAGACCCCGTCGCGGCGTCAGCGCTACAAAAGTGACTGTTCCCCATTGCCCGCGCTCTGTTAGACAGAGGGCGCAACACAGGGAGACCACCATGTCACAGACCATGAACGCCGTTGAAATTTCAAAACCCGGTGCCGCGGATGTGCTTCAAATGGTGCCGCGTCCCATTCCGACACCTGGTCCCGGCGAAGTGCTGATCAAGGTGGCTTATGCCGGTGTGAACCGCCCCGACGTGTTGCAACGTTCTGGGCTCTATAATCCGCCTGCAAACGCCTCCGACCTGCCGGGGCTTGAGGCCTCTGGCACTATTGCCGCAATGGGCGCAGGCGTCAGCGCGTGGTCCGAAGGCGACGAAGTCTGCGCCCTGCTGCCCGGTGGCGGCTATGCCGAATATGTCCTCACTTCCGCCGACCATTGCTTGCCAGTGCCCAAAGGCATGGGCATGAAAGAGGCGGCTTGTCTGCCGGAAACATTCTTCACTGTGTACTCCAATGTCTTCCAGCGCGGCGGATTGAAGGCGGGCGAGCGCTTTCTGGTGCATGGTGGCTCGTCTGGTATTGGTACAACTGCGATCCAGCTGGCCAACGCCTTTGGCGCACGTGTGTTCACTACCGCTGGCTCCGATGAGAAATGCGACGCTTGCCTGCAACTTGGTGCGGAAAAGGCCATCAACTACCGCGCTGAAGATTTTGTCGACGTGCTGCGTGCCGAGGGTGGCGCCAACCTGATCCTTGATATGGTCGGTGGTGATTACCTGCCGCGCAATGTGAAGTCCCTGGCTGACGATGGCCGCTTGGTGCAAATCGCCTTCCTGCAAGGCCCGCAGATCCAGCTCAACTTTGCCCATGTGATGATGCGCCGTCTCACCATAACCGGCTCCACTCTGCGACCGCAAAGTGATCTGGCCAAAGCCAAGATCGCCGACGCTCTGCTAGCTGATGTCTGGCCGCTTCTGGAAAGTGGTCGTGTCGCCCCCGTTATGGACAGCGAGTTTGCTCTGGCGGATGCGGCGGCGGCCCACCAACGCATGGAAAGCAGCGGTCACATTGGAAAAATTGTGATGAAAGTGGCCTAAACTCAGGTTTATTCCCGCCGTTTAGGCCGTTTCCCCCCTTTTCACTACCGCTGCCCTTGAGGCATGTAGACCACGCGAACTGATGGCCCGCTGTGGCCTAGGCACGAGGTGGGAACAGGACCGTGAAAAAATTTGGACTTCTTTTGGTGGCAGTGGCGTTGGCCCTGCCGTTTGTGTGGTGGCCACAAATCGCACAAGGCCGTGACGGCATAGCGCTGTTTAGTCAGTATCTCGGTCTTGGTGCGCTGATTGCCATGGCGTTTTCTCAAGTGATTGCCACCCGTTGGCCCGGCGTTGAATTGATCTTCGGCCCAATGGATCAAACATATCGTCTGCACAAATGGCTGGGCATTGGCTCCATGGTGGCCATCCTGCTGCACGACACCATTGATGCCGAAATGAAAGGGCTGGGCCGCGAAACCATGTTGGTGGAGCTGGCGGAAACCCTGGGTGAGATCAGTCTTTATGGCCTGCTGATGCTTGTGGTGGTTACGGTTGCGACCTTCATTCCCTATCACCTGTGGAAATGGACGCACCGCTTCATTGGCATCTTCTTCTTGTTTGGCGCCTTCCATTATCTCTACATCCTCAAGCCGTTCAAAAACGGCGACCCGCTGGGCCTCTACATGTGGGTGGTCTGCATCATCGGCACGGTTGCCTATGTCTGGACCTCCGCGCCACGGGGGATGCGGCCGCGCAAGCACTACAAAATCACTGCGGTGACTCAACAGGGCGAGGCCATAGCCGTGGACATGAAGGCCACCGGTCGCCCACTGCGTCACCGTGCGGGTCAGTTTGCTTTCTTCCGGTTTGCCGGTGCGGGCCTGAATGAGCCACATCCCTTCACCATCTCCTCCGCGCCGTCGGATGATGGGTCTCTACGCATCACTGTTGCGCCTCTGGGAGATCTGACCAACCGCGTGTCGCGCAGTCTCGCCGTGGGGCAGGCGGTGCAGACAGACGGTCCCTATGGACACTTCGGCCGTGCCAAAGGTGCGCAAGTCTGGATTGCCGCCGGCGTCGGTGTGACGCCCTTTGTCGCGCTGGCACAGGCCCTGCCAACAGACGCCGCGCCGGTGACTTTGGTTTACTGTGTGCGCAACAAAACCAATGCGCCCCATCTGGCGGAACTCGAAGCGCTGGCCGGCAAAAAGTCAAACCTGACACTGATCCTGTGGCAAAGCGCGGATCAAGGCCGCTTCTCCGCCGCCGCGTTGCCTGATCTTGTCCCCGACTTATCAAACTGCAAAGTCCTGTTCTGCGGCCCGGTCCCCATGCGTCGAACCCTGTCCAAGGATCTGCCAAAGCACGGCATCTCTCAACGCAGCTTCCACTACGAGGCGTTTGAGATTCGCACCGGCATTGGCATCCGTCGTTTGGCTGAATGGCTGTGGCAGCGACATCAAGCGCGCAGCGCAGGGTAGCGAAACCAATGGCCTAGGCGGTTCCGGAAATTTGAAGCAACCATTGGTTGACTTGTGAATCAATCTCAGCGAGCATGGGTGTACTCAATTCTATTCATGCTGATTGCCGCCACTCACGCTATTTCCCAATCAGCATGCCATGCCCCGCTCACGGGACGTCAAACACATTGGTGTGGCTGCGTCACATAAAAAAGGCTGGAGTTTCACCACCCCAGCCCCTGTGCTTTTGTACGGTCAGATCCCCCTTTAGATCGCGGCTTTCAGGCTCTCGTCCAGATAAATCTCACGCAGACGTGTTGCAATTGGCCCCGGGGTGCCATCGCCCAACGACACGCCGTCAATCTCTACCACCGGCATCACAAAGGCGCTGGCAGAAGTTGTAAACGCCTCATCAGCCCCCTGTGCTTCCTCAACGGTGAACAGGCGCTCTTCGATCTTGAGCTGCGCTTCGGCTGCCATACGCAGAACCGCCTTACGGGTGATCCCATGCAGGATGTCATTGCTCAATGGCCGGGTCACAATCACGCCATCCTTCACAAAATACGCGTTGTTGGAGGTGCCCTCGGTCACATAGCCATCTTCCACCAACCAGGCATCATCCGCACCGGCCTTCTTGGCCATCATCTTACCCATAGACGGATACAACAGCTGCACAGTCTTAATGTCGCGACGGCCCCAGCGGATGTCCTCAATCGAGATGATCTTGGCACCCTTTTTGGCCGCAGGGTTGTCCGCCAGTCCAGGTTTGTTCTGCGTAAACAGCACGATGGACGGCGGTGTGTCCTCAGATGGGAAGACAAAATCGCGGTCGCCATCGCTGCCACGTGTGACCTGCAAATAGATCAGGCCTTCAACAATGCCGTTCTCTTCCACCAGCTTTCGGTGGATCGCCAGAAGCTCGTCCTTGCTGCACGGTTCTGCCATCTCCAGCTCATCCAGCGAACGCTTCAAACGCACCGCGTGGCCGTCAAAGTCGATCAGCTTGCCGTCCAGCACTGAGGTCACCTCATAGACCGCATCCGCCATCAGAAACCCACGGTCAAAAATCGAAATCTTGGCGTCTTCTTCCGGCAGGTAGTCGCCATTGACGTAAACAGTGCGGCTCATGTGTCTCTCCTAGCAATCTGCTGCTTTGTCGGGTGCGCTGCACCACAGGTCAAGCGTGTTTCGAAATCTCAGGTGTCAAACCAACCGGTTTGCAACGGGTGTGCCCAATCCGGGCGGTTATTCCTCTGCGCCAGATCCACCATCCGGCTGGCATCATAGGGCACACGTCGCAGCGACATGTCCCATTCCGTGTTGCGCCGCTCCATCAACGCAAATCGCGCCGCCGGATCGCCGCTTTGCACCACATGTGGCACTGGCGTGACATCGTCATAAGCGGGCAACCCCACACTTCCGGGATTGAGCACCACCGCGCCGCTCGCCAGTTGTATGATGCGTGGCAAATGGGTGTGGCCACACAACAGTACCTGTGCCTTCGCTGGCGCGGTCGCCGCCAACTCTGCCACCGCAGATCCGCCGCGGTCCACCACGTCTCCCTGCGGCGTCACATCATGCAACCAATAGGTCTCGTCGCTGTCCGGCGTGCCATGACACAGGAACACATCCTCAATCAAAGCTGCCGCTGGTAGCGCTGCCAGCCAGTCTTTATGCACTTCCGTCAGCTGCGCCGCCGCCACCGCATCTGAGGGCCCGAGGGTCTCCATTGCGCGCAGCACATAGCGATCATGGTTGCCGTGCACAGAGATCATGTCATCCCGCGCCATGACCTCGTCCAGCGTCTCAGCTGCCGCCAAGGGACCGCTGACATGATCGCCAAGATTCAAAATGCGGGAACACCCCAGCCGATCAATCTCGGCAAACACCGCCCGCAACGCATCCACATTGCCGTGGATATCGGAAATTACGGCCCAGCGGTCCTTCATGGCTTAGCCCCAAAGCGCTGCGCTTGGCGGATGCACGCCGTCTTCGTCAAAGGTCAGCGGCGTATCGCGGTCTTCGGCCAGCAACAACGGCCCGTCCAGATCGGTGACCATCGCGCCTTGTGCCACCAGCGTCGCCGGCGCCATCGCCAAGGACGAGCCGACCATGCAACCCACCATCACCTTATAGCCTTCCGCCAAAGCCGCCTCTCGTAGTTTGAGTGCCTCGGTCAAGCCGCCGGTCTTATCGAGCTTGATGTTCACAACATCATATTTGCCTTTGAGCTTGGACAGGGTTGAGCAATCATGCGCGCTTTCATCCGCACACACCGGCACCGGGCGCTCCATGCCAATCAAGGCGTCATCGTCACCGGCGGGCAGCGGTTGCTCCACCAACGCCACACCAAGCCGCACCAGATGTGGTGCCAGATCAGCATAGACCTCAGCAGACCAGCCCTCGTTGGCGTCTACAATGATGGTGGACTTTGGTGCACCTGCGCGCACGGCCTCAAGGCGGGCCATGTCATCCGGTGTGCCCAGTTTGATTTTGAGCAGCGGTCGATGGGCGTTTTTGGCCGCCTGCGCCTGCATCTCAGCAGGTTCTGCCAAAGACAGCGTATAAGCGGTGATCTCTGGGCCCGGCTTTGGCAATCCCGCCAGTTCCCACGCGCGCTTACCGGCTTTTTTGCACTCCAGATCCCAGAGCGCACAGTCCAGCGCGTTGCGCGCCGCGCCCGCTGGCAAGGTATAAAGCCCTTGGCGTGTCACCGGACCTTTGACGCTTTCAATCAACTGTGTGACATTTTCCAATGTCTCACCGTAACGCGCATAAGGCACACATTCGCCCCAGCCCACATGTCCGTCTTCCTCGACCTTAACGGTCAGAACTTTGGCTTCGGTGCGCGAACCACGCGAAATGGTAAACACCTGCGCCAGTTTGAACACATCGGGGGTGACGGAGATTTGCATAAAACAGCCTTCATTTTTGGGGGCATTTCGAAACCTTATGACCGGCCGACAGGTCGGTCTGCGCCTGCCTGCCCCCCGGCAGGCGCATTTGCAACGTCGTATCATGACGAAGCGCTGCATTTTTTACGATGCTAATGAGAAAATCTCACGAAGCACAAGCGCCTACCCAGACAGGCGCAGACCTTTCAGCTCACAACGCTTCCAGCGCATCCACCAGCTTACCCGCACCAAAGCGGAACGGATCGGTTGCGGGCAGGCCCATTTCGGCCTCTACCTCCGCCAGATAAGTTTTGGCCTCGTCTTCACCCATGTGTTGGGTGTTGACCGATACGCCGACCACCTGACAGGCCGGATTGCCCACTTGGGCCAGCGGCAACGCCATTTCGCGCAGCTGCGTCAGGCTTGGCAGGTCATAGTCGGGCAGGCCGCGCATGTGATCGCGGGTGGGTTCATGTGCCAGAATCAACGCGTCCGGCTGGCCGCCATGGATCAACGCCATGGTCACACCGGAATAAGACACATGGAACAGGCTGCCTTGACCCTCGATGTGATCCCAGTGATCCGCGTCATTGTCTGGCGTCAGCCATTCGACAGAGCCCGCCATAAAGTCGGCAATCACCGCGTCCAATGGCACGCCATCCCCAGTGATTAGGATGCCGGTCTGACCAGTGGCGCGGAAGCTCGACTTCAAGCCACGCTTGCGCATCTCCGCATCCATGCACAGCGCCGTGTACATCTTGCCGACGGAACAATCTGTGCCCACGGCCAGCACCCGTTTGCCGCTGCGCTTTTTGCCATTGGCAATTGGGAATTCCACCTCTGGCACCCGCACATCGTGCAACTTGCGTCCGGTGGCTTCGGCAACCGCCACAAGATCAGGCTCGTCGCGCAGCAGATTGTGCAGGCCAGAGGCCAGATCAAAACCTTCTTCCAGCGCCATCACCAGGACTTTTTTCCACTCCTGGGAGATCACGCCACCGCGGTTGGCCACGCCGATTACCAGTGTTTTGGCGCCAGCTTCACGGGCGTCCACGAGGGTCATGTCGGTCAATCCCATGTCAGCTTTGCAGCCCTCCATGCGGAATTGTCCCACGGCGTTGTCTGGACGCCAGTCTTTGATGCCCTGCGCAACTTTGGCGGCCAGTTGGTCCGGTGCATCGCCCAAGAACAGAAGGTATGGAGTTTCGATCATCGCGCGTCCCTTTTGTGTGATCCCCAATGGAACGCAAAGTCTACGCGCAAGAATGTGGATCAGGTTCTCAAATGTTGCTGACTTTTGGCCAATGTGTGCAAATTTCTTCGAACATTGACCGATTAAACGAAAGGAATTTGCTGCACATGCAAGAAATTGGCACCTCCGCTAAACAGTCGCATTACCGATGCTATACCGACGTGTAATTGCTCCAAGGAATGCTGCGATGCGGCGAAATTAATGCCGCGCGCGCACAATTTACTTGCGGTTAGGTGCGCAACTTCCTAACAATCAGCGTCAGAAAAACGTAACATCCTTACTTAGAGAGTGACGTCATGAGCTTCCGACTTCAGCCTGCCGCCCCCGCCCGTCCCAACCGCTGCCAGCTGTTTGGCCCGGCGTCCAACACCAAGCTTTTTGCCAAAATGGCGGCATCGGACGCGGATGTGATCAACATTGACTTGGAAGATTCCGTGGCGCCGTCAGATAAAGATGTGGCGCGTGCCAATGCAATTGAGGCAATCAATTCAATTGATTGGGGGAAAAAGACCCTGTCGGTGCGCATCAACAGCTTGGACACCCCATACTGGTACCGAGATGTTGTTGATCTGTTGGAGCAGGCGGGCGAGCGCCTTGATCAGATCATGATCCCCAAGGTGGGTTGCGCCGAAGACATCTACGCCGTGGACGCTTTGGTCACAGCAATTGAAGCCGCCAAAGGCCGCAAAAAACGGATTGCCTTTGAGGTCATCATCGAATCAGCTGCCGGCATCGCCCACGTAGAAGCCATCGCCGCATCCTCCCCACGTCTCCAAGCCATGTCCCTCGGCGCCGCCGACTTCGCCGCATCCATGGGGATGCAGACCACTGGTATTGGTGGCACGCAAGAAAACTACTACATGATGCATGAAGGCCAGAAGCACTGGTCTGATCCATGGCACTGGGCACAGGCCGCAATTGTGGCCGCCTGCCGGACCCACGGCGTGCTGCCGGTGGACGGTCCGTTTGGCGACTTTTCCGACGACGAAGGCTACATCGCGCAGGCCAAACGCTCCGCGACGCTAGGCATGGTGGGCAAATGGGCAATCCACCCAAAGCAGATCGGGCTTGCCAACGAGGTCTTCACCCCATCTGAAGGTGCTGTGTCCGAAGCGCGTGAGATCCTCGCAGCGATGGAGCAAGCCAAAGCCAACGGCGAAGGTGCGACCGTTTACAAGGGGCGCTTGGTCGACATCGCGTCGATTAAGCAGGCAGAAGTGATTGTGGCTCAAGCTGAGCTCATCGCCTCTAGCTAATTTTAAGTCTCTAATATTAAGCCAAAAAAGCGCCTGCAACCATTTTGCCTGCGGGCGCTTTTTACGCCAAACGTCAGCTTAGGCGCGCTCGTCTTTGGGAGAACCCATCACCACATAACTGGTGATCGAATGCACCTGTTCCACAGTGCCCAGAACTTCGGTGTGAAAGCGCTTGTACGACGGCAAATCGGCCGCCTCAACACGCAGCAGATATTCCACCTGTCCAGTGATGTTGTGACACTCTCGGACCTCCGGCGCCAAAGCCATCGCCCGCTCAAAGGCCAGTTGCGAGTCCTTGGTGTGTTTGTTGAGGCCGACGGTGATGTAGGCGACAAACCCGGTTCCCAACGCTGCGCGGTCCAGTACCGCGCGATAGCCGGAGATGACCCCTGACCTCTCAAGCGCTGCAACCCGCCTCAAGCACGCTGATGGGGACAGCCCAACTTTCTCCGCCAGTGCCAAGTTGCTCATGCGGCCATCCTTGGAGAGTTCGCGCAATATATGTTCGTCAATCTGGTCAAGGTTCGTCATAAGTTGCAACAATACTGAACTCACGCACAAAAACGCAACTCAAATGCGCATGGTTTGCGCCAAACTTTGAGCATGACATATGATATCCTAACCGCTCTTCTCCTGTTTGCCTTTGTGTCTTCGATCACACCAGGACCAAACAATCTCATGCTTATGGCCTCCGGTGCCAACTTTGGTTTTGCCCGCACCATTCCTCACATGCTGGGCGTCGGAATTGGCTTTGTGGTGATGGTCGCCTTGGTGGGTATTGGGTTGATGCAGGTGTTTGACAACTATCCGATTGCCCACACAGTATTGGCAGTTGCGTCTGTCACATACCTTCTCTGGTTGGCCTGGAAGGTCGCTAACGCTGGCGCGCCTGACGAAGGGGAAGGGACGGGTGGCACCCCGATGACTTTTGTGCAGGCAGCTATGTTCCAATGGGTGAATCCAAAGGCGTGGACCATGGCGCTTACCGCCGTCACACTTTATGCGCCGGATCGATCGCTGACAGCTGTTCTTCTAGTGTCTGCTGCTTTTGGAGCTGTGAATCTCCCCTGTGTGTCCAGCTGGACAGTGCTAGGCCAACAAATGCGGCGTTGGTTGACGTCGCCGGCACGACTGACAGCCTTCAACTGGACCATGGCGGGTTTGCTGGTTCTGTCTCTGTACCCTGTGGTCGCACCCATAGTGGCGCAGGGGTAAACTACCTGCCGATCTGAGTTAAGCCAGACCTGCTGTTGGTCACTGCCCCGTTGCAATTCTTGCCAGTCATCGTCATATAGCCTTGTCAAGAAACCAGTGTGTGGAGTGCACAATGACCAACTATCTCGACTTCGAAAAACCGCTTGCAGAGATTGAGGGCAAGGCCGAAGAACTGCGGGCGCTTGCGCAGCAGAACGAAGAGATGGATGTCAAAGATGAAGCCGCAGCGCTGGATCGCAAAGCGGCGGAGTTGCTCGAAGAACTCTACAAAGATCTGACCCCTTGGCGGAAGTGCCAGGTGGCGCGCCACCCGGAGCGCCCGCATTGCCGTGACTACCTCAATGAGCTGTTCACAGATTACACACCACTGGCGGGTGACCGAAACTTTGCCGATGACCTTGCCGTTATGGGCGGTTTGGCGCGTTTCAACGATCAACCGGTTGTGGTGATTGGCCAGGAAAAAGGCCATGACACCAAGTCGCGAATTTCCCACAATTTTGGCATGGCGCGCCCTGAAGGCTACCGCAAAGCTGTGCGTCTGATGGAAATGGCGGATAAGTTTGGCTTGCCGGTGGTGACGCTGGTGGACACGGCTGGTGCTTACCCCGGCAAGGGCGCAGAGGAGCGCGGACAGTCTGAGGCCATCGCACGCTCAACTGAAACATGTCTGCAAATTGGTGTGCCGTTGATATCCGTGATCATTGGTGAAGGTGGCTCCGGCGGGGCTGTGGCCTTTGCCACCGCGAACCGAGTCGCAATGCTAGAGCACTCTGTTTATTCGGTGATCAGCCCAGAAGGCTGCGCGTCGATCCTGTGGAAGGACAGCACCAAGATGCGTGAAGCCGCGGAAGCATTGCGTGTAACGGCGCAGGATCTGGAACAACTGGGTGTGGCAGATCGCGTGATTGCGGAACCAAAGGGCGGGGCGCACCGTGACCGTGAGGCGACCATGCAGAGTGTTGCCACTGCAATTGAGGCTATGCTCGGTGAATTGGGTGAGATGTCTAAAGAGGACCTGGTGGCAAACCGTCGCAAAAAATTCCTCAACATTGGGTCCAAAGGCTTGGCTGCTTAAGGCCACCTCCATACCGCCATGTGCAAAGAATAGCTCCGATGAAGGATTACCTCTGTCGGGGTTTTTTTCCAGGTATTTGCGGGCGCGGCAAAATACGGAGCGCTTAACCGCGCTTCTGCCCCCAATGACCAGGCATATTGCCGGGAAAGGTCGGCGCACGTAGCTTTGACAGGGCGCCAAGTGGGCCAGACATCATCTTACCGAGGGGACTGTTGTTAAACTGCGCTTTGGTTTTTTCAAACTGCATAACATTTTCAATGCGTCGGTCCAAAAACGCCCATGTGGCCGTATGGCCGTCGCTGTCATCTCCCAACCAAAAAAGCACCGTCGCAGAGTAGACCGCAGAAAGAGTCGCGCGTTTGGAGTACCAATTGATGTCTTGCGAGGTGTCGCCAATGGCGTTCCAAATGGCATCCGCTGTGCCCCAGATAAGCTGCGCACCTGCTGCTGCGTGTTGGGGCAGGGCAAAGAGAGTGCTGCCCCGTCGCACGATTTCCCGGTCCGGGCAGAGCTCCAGCCGTGTGCGGACGGCAAAAGTGATCTTTTCGCGGATTTTCATCTCGGAAAGCGCGTCTTCAGTTAGGGCAGAAACCATCTGAGAATCACCCCGCTTGTGGTAGGCGACTGCCAGATCGACCGCCCCACGCGGGCACAGTGCCTTCCCAACGGTTGCGTCTACATCACTGTCATTGACGGCGGCCACAAATGTTGCCTCAGACCAACCATCAAAGGGCACATGCATCTCTGCAGCGTCCAAAAGGCGGGAAATGACGTCTGTCTGCGGTGTCTCTGACATGGCGGGACTCGCTTTGCGATGAGGGTGTTTTGCCCATACTAGACAAAGTGCAGGGGAGTTGCTATACGCGCGCTTCCTGCAATTTCATTGCAACTCAAACTTAGAAAGGTGGTGAAAACCACATGCAGGTTAGTGTTCGTGACAACAATGTCGATCAGGCGCTCCGCGCTCTGAAGAAAAAGCTGCAGCGTGAAGGCGTATTCCGCGAAATGAAGCTCAAGCAACATTTCGAGAAGCCGTCCGAGAAAAAAGCACGCGAAAAAGCTGAAGCGATCCGCCGTGCCCGTAAACTGGCACGTAAGAAAGCACAGCGCGAAGGTATGCTCTAAGCACATCTTTTCCAGCTTTGGACACAAGAATTGACACCCCCATGGCCCGGCCATGGGGGTTTCTCTTTTGTTGTCGCGACAGATTTTGTGCTTACATGCGTGTAACCACCGAGCAGAGGCTCACAAGAGAGCAGGACAGGAACTAAAATGAAGCGCACCTTTGGTTCGTTTGTGTTTGTGTTGGTCGCAGGCGCCATCATAGGAGCGCTCTACGGCCTCATGATGAATGAAATTCTGGACCGAAATTGGGGGCTTAAGGCGCCCATTCGTGGTGCGGTCCGTGGCATGGTCGTCGCGTCGGTCGCGGTCGTGCTTGAGGTCTGGATCAGTAACAGTGCCATCGGCCGGTGGCAGCGCAGCGTAAAATTCCGCCGCGGCGTGGCTTTGCGCGTGATCATCACCTGTTTGATCATTTATGTCGCTTTGGCAGGATCGCACCTTGTGTTGATCGCCGACAAGGAAATCTACGTGCAGTGGATCCAAAGCGGGTTTGCACCAGATTTCCTGTTTGCTCTGGGTGCAGGGGTGGTCATTCAGGTCATGTTACAGGCGCGACGTTTGATCGGCGGGCGTACACTGACCTATTTTCTGTTGGGACGATATGCGCGGCCGACAGAAGAACGCCGGATTTTTGTGCTGGCTGACCTCAAGGATTCAACATCCATAACGGAGAAGCTGGGTGATCAGAAGGCGCTGGAACTCATCACAGGGGTGTTTTTGGATATTGACCCCGCGATCAAGAAACACCGTGGTGTGATCCACAACTACGTGGGTGACGAGATAATCATGAGCTGGTTGGATCGTGGGCCAGATGGGAACATGCGGCTGCTCAAATGTATCGATGAGATTTTTCAAACTTTGTCGGTGCGTCAGGCACATTACCTTAAGAAATATGGAGTGGCGCCAACACTGCGCCTAGGGATTGCTGGCGGGCCTGTTGCTGTGGGCGAGTGTGGCTGGGAAAAACGTCAGGTGGTCTACATTGGTGACACAATCAACAAGGCCAAACGTATGCAGGAAGCCTGTAAGCGCCACGATCTCTCGGTCATTTTGGATGCGGAAACGGCGCGTGGCATCACCATGCCAATGGGCATCGGTATTGATGTGGTGGAAGAGGCCACCCTGCGTGGCCGGGCCGAGGCTACAAAAATGCTGACTCTTACCGGGCCAGACGGGACCGCTTTAGAAGCGCTCCCGTCGATGTCTGCTGCTGTCTAACAGTTATTTGCCAGACTTACCTTTGGCCGCTGCTGCACGCGCCTTGTTCTTCTTGCTGTTACTTTTGCCTTTAGGGGGCGGTGGACCTTTTTGCGCGCGAGCGGGCTTGGCTTCGCTCAAGGCACCGTCAGCCATGGCCTTGCGGCGCGGGGCTGCATCGCCACCTGGTTTGGGCTTGCTAAATTTTGCGGAGGACTTTGGCTTTTTGAAGCGCGGGGCCGCATCGTCGTTCCAGTCTGTGGGTGGAGTGGATTTCCCACGCTTGGCACCGCCAGCGGGCTTTTTGCCCTTATTATCGCCAAATTTTTCCGATTTTGGCTTGTCGTAAGTAGGCCGATCGTCCGATGATTTCCCGCGATAAGGGCGGTCCGAGTTGTCCTTTTCGAACTTACCGCCGCCGGGATGTTCTTTGCGTGGACCTTTGCTCTTGTTGTAAGGCTTGCGATCGCCACCCTCGCGTGGGGCACGAGCAGGTCCACGATCAAAGACTGGATCGCTGTTCATTTGTGCCAGTTTGGCACCCTCTTCCAACGTCATGTCTGGGCCAACTGCAGCCAAGAAACCCGCAACACTGCTTTCGAGAACTTGCACGTAACTTTCAGACTGATTGATGCGGATGGCACCAATGTCATCTTTGGTCAGATCGCCAGCTTTACACAGCATGGGCAGCAGGCGGCGAGGTTCGGCGTTTTTGTCGCGGCCACCCTCAATGGAGAACCACACGCTTTTGCCAAAGTCTTTGCGCGGCGTGGGCTTCGCGTCGGAGGCAGAGATTTCTTCCGGTGCGGAATGTTTGGAATTGTAAAGGCGCAGGTAGGCTGCAGCCACTTGCTCCGCACTAAATGTTCCAAGTAAAGATTCAATTAGAGGCGTTTCGGACTCTGTGATGTCCACAGTCCAATCGGGATCGGCAAACATGCGGGCGTGGTCTTGCGTGCTGACTTCTTCTGCGGAAGGTGCGCCAGACCATTCGGCGTCCAATTTGGCAAAGCGCAACAGGCGTTCGGCTTTATTGCGTGACTTGCGAGTCACGATCAGCGCTGAGACACCCTTGCGACCGGCACGGCCAGTGCGGCCGGAACGGTGCAGCAAGGTTTCGTGGTTGTTTGGCAGTTCCGCATGCACCACCAGATCAAGGTTGGGCAAATCGATGCCGCGGGCGGCCACATCGGTGGCGACACACACGCGCGCACGGCCATCACGCATGGCTTGCAGTGCGTTCGTGCGCTCTGATTGGGACAGTTCGCCGGACAAAGACACAACCTGAAAACCGCGATTTGAGAGGCGCGTGGTCAGGCGCGCCACCATGGCGCGGGTGTTGGCAAACACAATCGCGTTCGGGGCTTCGTAAAACCGCAAGGTGTTGATCACGGCGTTTTCGCCATCCCGATCCGTCACCGTCATGGCGCGGTATGTGATGTCGGCGTGTTGCTTTTCTTTGGATTTGGTTTCCACACGGATGGCATCGCGCTGATAGTTTTTTGCCAGCTGCGCAATCATTTTTGGCACGGTGGCAGAGAACAGCAGCGTCTGACGATCCTCAGGAACCTGTTCCAGAATGAACTCCAGCTCTTCGCGGAAACCCAGGTCCAGCATTTCGTCCGCTTCATCCAGCACGACGGCGCGGACATCAAGCAGGTCAATGGAGCCGCGATCGATATGGTCCCGAAGGCGCCCCGGCGTCGCAACAACAATGTGCGCCCCGCGTGCAAGCGCCCGACGTTCATCGCGCATGTCCATGCCACCAACGCAGGAAGCGACTTTGGCGCCAGCCTGCGCATAAAGCCAAGTGAGTTCGCGTTTCACCTGAAGCGCAAGTTCGCGGGTTGGGGCAATGATCAATGCAAGCGGTGCACCCGCTTGCGGAAAGCTATTGGCTTCGCCCAAAAGTGTGGAGGCAATGGCAAGGCCAAAGCCAATGGTTTTGCCGGAGCCGGTTTGGGCGGAAACCAGAAGGTCTTTGCCTTCTAGGTCCGGGTTCATGACGGCTTCTTGAACCGGCGTCAGTTTTTTATAGCCTTTTGCGTCCAGCGCGGCTTGGATTGCTTGTTTCACAGTGATGTCTACTTTGTATCAGAGGGGTGCCAGCGTGACGGCGTCGGCGGGCTCCCTCAAACTCTGAACCGCTCTCAACATCATATGTGGCAAGAAGCGCAGCGTTTAGCCCAATTTTTTAGGCATGTATAGGGCTGTGACAAAAAGCGTTAACAAGGATGTGAGGTGAAAGTTTCCGACATTTTGCGCCGTACGGTTTGAAACCGTCGAGAAAGCCTTAAGTTAACAGAAATCACTCATGCACAGGGCGCGATCACATGACCGACACATACACTCCTCCAAAAGTTTGGACTTGGGACTCCGAGAGCGGCGGTAAATTTGCCAACATCAACCGCCCCATAGCTGGGTCCACCCACGACAAAGACCTATCGCGTGGCAAACACCCGTTCCAACTCTATTCGCTGGCCACGCCCAACGGGGTAAAAGTCACCGTGATGTTTGAGGAGTTGCTGGAAGCGGGGCACACAGGTGCTGAGTATAACGCCTTTCTGATCAACATCGGCGAGGGAGATCAGTTTTCTTCCGGGTTTGTGGATGTGAACCCAAACTCCAAGATTCCGGCACTGATGGATGTGAGTGGCGACAAAGAAGTGCGCGTGTTTGAAAGCGGCGCGATCCTTTTGCATCTCGCCGAGAAATTTGATGCCTTCCTTGGGCCAAAAGACAATCGCGCCGAGATGATCAGTTGGCTGTTTTGGCAGATGGGCAGTGCGCCGTATCTGGGTGGTGGCTTTGGTCACTTCTACGCCTATGCCCCGGAAAAATGGCAATACCCAATCGACCGGTTCTCCATGGAAGCCAAGCGTCAGCTGGATGTGTTGGACCGTCAATTGGCAGAGAACACCTATATCTCTGGTGAAGAATACACGGTGGCCGATATGGCGATTTGGTCGTGGTATGGGCAATTGGTGCTTGGGCGACTTTACGACGCGGCGGAGTTCCTTGATGTCGCGATCTACAAAAACGTGGTGCGCTGGGCGGAAGCCATTGATGCCCGTCCAGCGGTGAAACGTGGCCGCATGGTGAACCGCGCGTGGGGGGAATTGAACGAACAACTTCGCGAGCGCCATGCTGCGGAAGACTTTGAGACACGCACTCAGGACAAGCTCGAGCCAGAGGCCGCTGAATAAGGGGCGCTGCCCCTGTCACATCGACTATGTGACACCTCCGGGATATTTGGGGAATGAGAGGAACGGCGTCGCCCAATTGGGGCGACGCCTTTTTTGTGCCCGACACAATGATTGCATTGCTGCGGTGGCA
Organism: Shimia sagamensis; assembly: GCF_900182745.1. Taxonomy (GTDB): domain Bacteria; phylum Pseudomonadota; class Alphaproteobacteria; order Rhodobacterales; family Rhodobacteraceae; genus Shimia; species Shimia sagamensis. The sequence goes on from NZ_FXTY01000003.1 coordinate 123,500, forward strand.
CTTCTCCTTTCAGTTTGGGCGAAACATAGGAGTAGTGTGCAAATGTCGTGGTCTGAGATTTTGACGTTTTCTTTGGTGGCCAGCCTATTGGTGATGTCTCCGGGCCCCAATGGGGTTTTGATCGCCAAGACAGTGCCGACGTCCGGCCGCGCTGCAGGATTTGCGAACGTCGCGGGATTTGTCACGGCATTCTACGGGCATGGGATTCTATCCGTTCTCGGAATTTCCGTGCTGCTGGTTCAGTCCGCAGTGGCCTTTTCAGTCGTGAAATATGTGGGTGCCGCCTACCTGTTTTGGATCGGACTCAAAGCACTTATGGCCGCGTGGCGTGGCGCTGAAGTTACGCTCGAAGTCACGCCATCCAGGAGCAGACGAACCTTATGGAAAGCCTTTGGTGAAGGTGTACTGACCAATGGATTGAATCCTAAGGTGTCGATGTTTTACCTGGCGGCATTCCCGCAGTTTTTGTCCATACCAGACGCCTCTGCCGCCTCCGCTTTCACTCTGGTTACTTTACACGCCACGATCAATGTTGTGTGGTTTTGTGCGATGGTCTTGCTATTGGCGCGCCTCACAGACGTCGCAAAAAGCGGCCACTTTCAACGCGTGCTGAAAGCTGTGACCGGCGCGGTATTTGTTGGCTTTTCTGTCAAGCTGGCAACGTTGCGGGCCAGCCTTTGATGAGGTGGCTCTAACCGTCCGCTAGCATCATCTCCGCTGCCTTCTCTCCAATCATAATGCAGGGTGAGTTGGTGTTGCCGCTGGTTATTTTGGGCATCACAGACGCATCCACCACACGTAGGCCACCAACACCGCGCAGGCGCAGTTCCGCGTCCAGTGGCGCGGCGGAGTCCTTGCCCATGCGCACAGTTCCGGCCGGGTGAAAAATGGTGGTGCCGATGTCTCCTGCGACCAGCGCCAGTTCTGCATCATCTTGTGCGGCTATGCCGGGTTTCATCTCCTCCGGCGCATATTTGGCCATTGGGCCCTGCGCCATAATGCTGCGCGCTTGCCGGATCGCAGCAACGGCTGTTGCGCGGTCTCCTTCCGTGGAGAGGTAGTTGGGTGCAATTTTTGGTGCGGTGTTTGGATCGGGGGATGTGATCGCAACAGTGCCTCTGCTCTCCGGGCGCAAGTTGCAAACACTGGCTGTGATGGCCGGGTAATCGTGCAAGGGCTGTCCGAAAGCTTCCAGAGAAAGGGGCTGCACGTGGTATTCAAGGTCCGGCGTGGCCACATCGGGACGAGACTTGGTGAAGGCCCCAAGCTGACTGGGGGCCATCGACATCGGTCCGCTGCGTTTTAGAACGTATTCCATGCCAATTTTTGCTTTGCCAAATAGGGAGTTGGCCATGGTGTTGAGCGTTTTGGCTCCGTCGAGTTTCCATGCACAACGCAGCTGCAAATGGTCTTGCAGATTGTTGCCAATCTCCGGTTGATCGTGCTGAACGGCAATGCCGTGTCGCTGCAACAAGGTGCCAGATCCTAAGCCGGAGAGCTGCAAGATTTGCGGCGAATTCACAGCACCTGCCGAAAGGACAACATCCCCTCCGCAGCGTGCTTGATGCAACGTGCCGTTCTGACGATACTCCACGCCAACCACTTTGCCGCCTTCGATCAGAAGCCGCGTGGTGTGGGCGTGGGTTTCGATTTTGATGCGGCCGTCCTTTTGAGGTCGTAGGAAGGCCTTAGACGTGTTCCAACGAAACCCTTTGTGCTGGTTCACCCTAAAATAGCCAACCCCTTCATTGTTGCCGCGATTGAAGTCATTTGTGCGCGGCACGCCCATGGCTTCGGCAGCGGACATCCAATCGTCCAACACATCCCATTGCAGGCGTTGATTGTTGACGTGCCAGGGGCCGCCCACGCCGTGCATATTGGATGGGCCATCCATGTAATCTTCGGACTTCTTGAACAGCGGCAGTACATCGTCCCAGGACCACCCTGGCAATCCCATTTGTCGCCAGCCGTCATAATCCGCCGCTTGCCCGCGCAAGTACAGCATGCCGTTGATGGAAGAGCAGCCACCCAGCACTTTGCCACGCGGATAAAGTAGCTGTCGGCCATTCAAGCCTCGTTCCGGCGCCGTCTTATACATCCAATCAGTGCGAGGGTTGCCGATACAATAGAGGTAGCCCATCGGGATATGAATCCAGTGGTAGTTGTCTTTGCCGCCCGCCTCCAAAAGCAACACACGTCGCCCTCCTTGCGCAAGCCGCGCCGCGACAACACAGCCTGCGCTGCCTGCACCTACAACGATGTGATCCCAATCCATTTTGCTCTTCCCCTCGCTCCGCTGATGAGAAAACGGCGAAGCGACGGGTAAGTCAATTCATTTGTCTGACATTTGTAGTCGCGTCGTCCCTGCGGGTACGCGCGCGCGGATTTTCTGGTGCTCCAGGCGTCCAATGCCAGGCGGTGAGATCGCTTTCAGAGGGTTTCTGCGTGAAGGAATGGTGAGATTTGGTTGAATGTACGTTTAAACTGGCAACGCGGTGGTTTTGAAGACGGTCCGAAGGGCAAAACTGGATTGCATCTGTGCCACACCGGGCAATCGGGCCAGGTGTTGACGGTGGATGCGGGCAAAATCGTCGGTGTTTTCTGCCACAACTTTCAGGATGTAATCTGCTGTGCCAGCCATGAGATGACATTCCAGAACATCGGGAATGCGCGACACAGCCTTTTCAAATGCGTCGAGCACCTCATCGGCTTGACCGGAGAGCGTGATCTCGACAAACACAGTTGTGGGTACATTCAGTTTGCGCGGATCCAACAGCGCGACATAATCTTTGATGTACCCGTCTTTCTCCAACCGGTGCACGCGGCGGTGACAGGCGGACTGGGACAGGTTTACGCGCTCCGCAAGCTCGGCGTTTGAAATCCGACCTTGCTTCTGGAGAACCGTGAGTATCCGACGATCTGTTTGGTCAAGTGACATATAGCGAAAGCTCCTTGCGCGTTTGAATACAGTATTCGAAGGTTCTTGCAATCGCGAGTTCTTAAACTGCCTAAATTTCAAGCAACTTCAGGCCGAAGCTGCCTAAGCTGAACTTAGATTCAATTTGGAGACGGCGCATGAAAATCGGTTGCCCCACAGAAATCAAACCTCAGGAATTCCGCGTCGGTATGACGCCAGACGCCGCGCGGGAAGCGGTTAATCACGGTCACGAAGTGTTGATCCAGTCGGGCGCCGGTATTGGTGCCGGCTTCACGGATGAAGACTACGTCGCAGCTGGTGCCAAAATGATCGGCACCGCTGAAGAGGTCTTTGCCCAAGCCGACATGATCGTGAAGGTGAAAGAGCCACAGGCGGTGGAGCGCAAAATGCTGCGCGAAGGCCAGCTGCTGTTCACTTACCTGCACCTCGCACCAGATCCTGAGCAAACCGTGGATCTGCTGAAAAGCGGCTGCACGGCGATTGCGTATGAAACAGTGACTGACGATCGTGGTGGCTTGCCATTGCTGGCGCCTATGTCTGAAGTTGCCGGTCGTCTTGCGCCTCAGGTCGGGGCCTACACGCTGCAGAAAGCCAACGGCGGCCGTGGCGTGTTGATGGGCGGCGTGCCCGGCGTGGCCCCGGCAAAAGTTGTCGTGATCGGTGGCGGTGTTGTTGGCACCCACGCGGCAAAAATCGCTGCGGGCATGGGGGCCGATGTCACTGTATTGGATCGGTCTTTGCCACGTTTGCGGTATCTCGATGACGTTTATGGCGGCACTTTCAAAAACCAGTATTCTACTGCTGGCGCGACTGCCGATTTGGTACGTGAGGCCGACATGGTCATTGGTGCGGTTCTTATTCCTGGCGCCGCCGCTCCGAAACTTGTGTCACGTGCGCAGCTGTCTGAAATGAAGCCTGGCGCAGTGCTGGTGGATGTGGCGATTGATCAGGGTGGGTGTTTTGAAACATCCCGTGCCACCACCCATGCCGATCCGATCTACGAAGTCGATGGCATCATGCACTACTGTGTGGCCAACATGCCGGGCGCAGTTGCGCGTACGTCCACACAGGCGCTTGGCAATGCAACGCTGCCATTCTTGCTCAACCTGGCGAACAAAGGCTGGAAGCAGGCGTGTGAGGACGATCCGCATTTGCTTAACGGTTTGAACGTACACGCCGGTCAATTGACATATTATGCTGTAGGCAAAGCACTGGGCATTGACGTGATTTCGCCTTCTCTTGCGCTGAAATCCTAAGGGCTCATCCCCTCAAACAATGGCTGCAGCGCCTTTAGCCGTGCTGCAGCAAACTCTGTGAAGGCCCGCACGCGCGGGACGCGCCTCAAATCTGCGTGGGTCAAAATCCACAGTGGCGCCTGTGTAAACAACGGCAGGCCAGGCACCCGCGCCAACTGCGGATCGGTATCCCCCAAGAAGCATGCCATGCGCGTTGCGCCTATACCTGCACGGGCCGCTCCAATTGCCGCGCTCATATCATCTACTGTCAGACGTGTATTCAAGTTGGGCCGCGCTGCTTTGATCTCAGCCGGCGGACCTGGCCAATGTGCAAATCGCACCCAATCAAGTGGCTCTTCTTCACCGCCTTCGCGGGCCAGTAGATCGTGGTTGGCGTACACCGCGCCTTTGAGATCGAACAACCGCCTGCCAACCAGCGTATCCGGCGGTGTTTTTGCAAACCGTATGGCCACATCTGCTTCGCGCCGAGCGAGGTTTAATGTGTCGTTGGTGGCAATCAGAGAGAGTTCGATGTCGGGATGCTTGGTGACAAAATCCCCGACAATGCGCGCCAACACACGCTCGATGATTAACTCAGATGCGGTAACCTTCAATGTGCCGCTGATAGTTGTGTCTCGAGCGGCAATTTGACGGTCTAAACCGCGCTCCAAATCAGACATCACTTCAGCAGTGCGCACTGCCTCCAAGCCGGATTCCGTGGGCACGTAACCGCTGGCCAACCTGTCAAACAGCCGGGTTCCAAGCGCGTCCTCGGCGGAAGTAATGCGACGGGCCACGGTGGCATGGTTCACGCCCAAGGCGCGTGCAGCCCCACTGGTTCCGCCGTGTCGTGCGGTTTCCAGTACAAATTTCAGATCATCCCAGTTCAACATAGGGTGATCATATTTGCACAAGTGATGTGCGGCAATGGCCATTTTCAATCAGGGCAAGGAGCTTACTTATGCAAGCACATGTTAAGGAGACCAAAATGACCGCATACGCATTTGTGAATTTGACAATCACCAACCCAGATAGCTTTGCCGCTTACCGCGAGAAAGCTGGCGCGGCGTTGAAAAAGCACGGGGGTGCCCCCTTGGAAGTCTCCAAACAGCCAGAGGTTATCGAAGGCACAGCGCCGGCCCCGAGTGTTGCGGTGATATTAACATTTCCGGACCGTGGTGCTGCCAAAGCTTGGATTAATGATCCGGATCTGGCCGAAGTTCACGCACTGCGCGAGGGCTCTGGCACCTCCAACATAACGCTTCTCTAATCCAACAAAAAAGGCGGCCAGTTGGCCGCCTTTTCGTACGTCTTTACGCTTAAGCTTCGCGTTTGATTTCCACGGTGTGTGGGTACGGGATAGATATGCCGTCATTGTCGAAGGCTTCCTTGATCGCCTGCGTTAGGCCAAATTTCAGTTCCCAATAGTCTTCCGCAACACACCAAACGCGCATGGTAATATCGACGGAGCTGTCCCCCAGATTGGTGACACGTGCCCAGGCCTCTGGATCTTTCATCACACGCTCGTCGGCGTTGGCTGTGTCCAGAATGATCTGCTTGGCTTTGTCTGCGTCGTCACCGTAGTCAATGCCAAAGACCACGTCCACGCGGCGGGTTTCGTGCGCGGAGAAGTTGGTGATAACCGATCCCCAGGCCTGGCCATTTGGAATGATGATCTGAACGTTGTCAGGCGTTACAAGCTCGGTCACAAAAAGGTTCAAATCTACAACTGTGCCAGCTGTGCCACCCACGTCGACGTACTGTCCAATCTTGTATGGACGGAACAGGATAAGCATGAAACCTGCCGCGAGATCTGCAAGTGTGCCCTGCAAAGCGAGGCCAATGGCCAATGTCGCCGCGCCCATCATCGCCACAAGCGATGTCGCCTCGATGCCAAAGATGCCGAGAATGGCAATCAGCACCACCAATAGGATCACCCAGCGCACAATACTGGCAGCAAAATTGCCAAGTGTTGCATCAATTTCTGGCGTTTTGTTCACACGGTTACGCACCATACGGCTGATCGCGCCTGCGACCATCCAGCCGATGATCAGCACCAGCAGTGCTTTGACTGCGGTGATCAGCAAGGGACCAAAGCCCTGTGCCTGTTCTACAATGGATTCCAACGGACTTCCCCCGATTTACGTGCCCTTTTTGGGCGATTTTTTAACGTGTTGGCTCTGCGCTGACGCACAGTAACATGCACCCTATCGCACAAACAGAGCGGTAGCGGGATGGGAAAAGCTGCTTATCTATCCCCTTAGGACCGCGACAGGAGAGAAATCATGACAACTGTTACAGATCACCCAATCAACAGCCGATGGGCGGCACAAGACCCAAGTGTTTTGCAGCTTTATGCCTTTCCAACGCCAAATGGCGTGAAAGTGTCGATCATGCTGGAAGAGATTGGGCTGCCCTATGAGGCGCATTTGGTCACGTTGGGTGATGCGGATGTCAAAAGTCCGGAGTTTCTGGCTCTGAATCCTAACAACAAAATTCCGGCCATCATTGATCCTGATGGTCCGGAGGGGTCGCCACTCAGCCTGTTTGAGAGTGGTGCAATCCTGATCTACCTGGCCGAGAAAACCGGCAAGTTGATTGGCAGCACGGCAGCAGAGAAATACGAGGTCATCCAATGGGTCATGTTCCAGATGGCCGGGGTTGGCCCGATGTTTGGTCAGTTAGGGTTCTTCACTAAGTTTGCGGGCGCAGAGATCGAGGATTCACGCCCTCGTGAACGCTATCAAAATGAGTCCAAGCGCCTGTTGTCTGTTTTGGAGAAACAGCTGGAAGGCCGTGATTGGATCACGGGTTCATATTCGATTGCGGATATTGCCACCGCGCCCTGGTTGCGTGCATTGGATTACTACGGCGCCAAAGACGCAGTGGGTTGGGAACGCTATCCCAACGTGAACGCCTACCTTGAGCGGTTCTTGGCGCGCCCCGCGGTGCAGGTTGGACTGATAACGCCTGCCATTCCAGAATAAGCAGAGGAGGGGGAGCTCAGGCTCCCCCTTTTGACTAGGTCTCAGAGCGGATACTGTCTGCGATCTTTTCGCCAATCATAATGGTTGGTGCGTTGGTATTGCCGCCAATCAATGTTGGCATCACCGACGCGTCCACAACTCGTAGGCCTTCGACGCCACGTACACGGCACTCTGTGTCCACCACTGCCAAGTCATCCACGCCCATTTTGCAAGTCCCGACCGGATGGTAAATTGTATCTGCGCGCGCGCGAATGTCCGCTTCCCAGGCCGTATCAGAGCCGTCGTGTTTGTAGTAGCGCTCGCCGCGCCAACCTTCGAGTGCGCTGTCTTCCATAATGCTGTTGAGGGTCTTTATCGCTGTCTTCATCACTTGCAGATCACGGTTGTCTTGAAGAAAACAGGGGTCGATTTTGGCGGGCTTTGAAGGATCAGCTGAGCGCAAAGTCACAGTACCCCGGCTGTGTGGTCGCAGAACGCAGACATGGCAGCTATAGCCATAGGGAAGGTGCATCTTTCGGTTGTGATCATCCACAATCCCCACCACGAAGTGCAATTGAATGTCAGGTTTATCCAAACTGGGATCGGTTTTAAAAAATGCGCCACTTTCGGCAAAAGGCGAGGCAAAAAGCCCGGTGCCTGTCTTGCGCCACCGTATTGCCGCCTTGGTCATTTTTAGCAAACCGGAAGGCGTCAGCCCCAAAGTGTCTTTCTTCTTGTTGCGATAGCTTAGAATGTGGTCGAGGTGATCCTGAAGATTTTGCCCCACGCCGGGCAGATCATGCACCAACGTGATACCGTGTTTCTCGACCTCTTCGCGCGGCCCAATGCCTGACAGCAATAACAGCTGCGGGGAGCCAAACGCGCCACTGGACAGAATGACTTCTTTCCTGGCTTTAATGGTTTCGACGGTGCCGTTGCGTTCAATTTCCATGCCCGCGGCGCGGCTTTTCTCAAAAACAACCTTCCGCGCAAGCGTTTTGGTATAGACCGTTAAGTTCGGGCGATGCAGGCTCTCACGCAGGTATGCCGCTGCTGCAGAGCAGCGTTCGCCTTTGTGATCACCGTCAAAGAATTGTGTGACCTGATACTGACCTGCACCTTCCTGCTCCGGCCCGTTAAAATCCGTGTTGGTGCGAATCTGATGCGCGTTGCAGGCGGCGATGAACGCTTCGTTGATGGCCCGTGGCTCAGCCTGGTCCCCAACCTGCAGCGGCCCACCGTCGCCATGCAGGTCATCGGCCCCACGTTGGTTGCCTTCCGATATTTTGAAGTACGGCAGAACGCTGTCCCAATCCCAGCCGTCACATCCGAGTTTAGCCCAGTCATCGTAATCGGACTTATGGCCTCGGATATACAGCATGGCGTTGATTGCGGAGCTGCCACCCAACGCTTTGCCGCGCGGCTGAAACCCCCGCCGATTGTTAAGCTGCTTTTGGGGAACTGTCTTGAGCGCCCAGTTGTTGATCTTGGGGCGGCCTGAAACCATCGCTGCGATCATCGCAGGCGCGCGGATGAAGATGTCTTCGCCTTTGCCGCCTGCTTCAAGTAAACAAACTTTGGTGTTTGGATCTTCGCTGAGCCGTGCAGCAAGCACACATCCCGCAGAGCCACCGCCGACGATGATGTAGTCAAATTCCATGCCACCCTCCTATGCCAACCTTTAGCCTAGGAGGGGGCAAATTCACCAAGCAAGTCTAACGCGACGTAACCGCGCAGCAATTGCTGAACAGATTAGCCGTTTGCCAGTTCGCTTGTCAGAACGTAGCGAAGGATTTCAACAACCTGTGCAGGTTCCTCCGCCACGGCCAAAGCCGCAGCATGCACTTCCTTGAGCGCGTGTTGCTGATCTGGCAGCGACAACACAATGATCGATTTTCCGAGCGCTGCGGCATAGCCAGCATCAAAGGCCGCGTTCCATTGGCGGTATTTTTCGCCAAAGCGCACCACAACCACATCCGCGTCTTCGATGCCTTTTCGAGTGCGAATGGCATTCACCATCGCACCTTTGTGGTCGTGCCAATATTTGTTCTCTTCGGCACCGAGTATAGCAACACCGCAATCATCTGACGCGCCGTGATCGGTCACAGGGCTGTTGAAGGTGACGTTGAGACCAGCGGCGCCTTCGATGATTTGTTCGCGCCAGTCGGTGTGAATTTCGCCGGACAGGTAAACGTTTAGGCTCATGGGGTATCCTCTCTTGCTTGCGCAAGGTCATACCCTGTCCGGCGCTGCGCTCCAATCCCTCACGACTTGAAGCAGTTTCAAATGCCGCCGGTCAAAGCTTGCGTGCCACCAAGTAGCGGCTGGGTGGGTCCGCTGGAAAGTTGCCGCTCTCAATGATCCGAAATCCAGCATCCGTCACGGAGCGCTCCAGCTCAGCAATCGAGAAAAACCGTACAAACGGCGCTTTGCCAAAGAACTGCATCAATGGGATGGCAGTCTTGAGCAACCGAAATTTTAACGACTGCATGTTTTCACTCAGGCACGGCGTCTTGCTAATAAAGAGTCCACCTGGTTTTACGCGCTTGGCCACTTCTACCATTGCGATGTCTCCATCCTCCAAGAGATGGATCAGATTGTGCGCCATGACAACGTCAAACGGACCTTCCGGTGCGCTCTCCGGAGTGGCTTGTACCAGCCGGATGTTCTTGGTGCCTGCTTTGTTGACCCGTTCTCGGCCAACTTCCAACATGCCACCAGATACATCTGTCGCCACCAATTCGGCCACGTCGTCCGCCAGTTGGATGGCCGTGGCCGCTGTTCCGCACCCCAGCTCCAGGGCCACGTCGGTTTCTTTGAGGTAAGACCGTGTCCGGCCCAGCGTATACTCATACGCCTGCATATCACTGATCGGGGATTTGGCATATTTCTGCGCCGCCCCGTCCCAAAACTTCGCTGCTGCTTGCATGGTCGTTCTCCTTTCGACCCCATAGATACTTATGCGTGAATGCAATATAAATTGCCGAAATTCGCAGCATTGATATACGTATTTGCATGATCGATCCCAAGACCACCTTTGATTGGAACCATATTCGTGCGTTTTTGACCACGGCAGAAGAGGGCTCCTTGTCCGCTGCAGCGCGACAGCTTGGCCAGACACAGCCGACGTTGGGCCGCCAAGTCGCGGCCTTGGAAGAAGATCTCGGCGTCATGTTGTTTGAGCGGGTCGGGCGGACGCTTGAGTTGACCGTCGCGGGTGGTGAGCTTTTGGAGCATGTCCGTGCCATGCGGGAGGCTGCCGATCGTGTGGCGTTGGTGGCATCGGGTCAAAATCAGGATGTAGATGGCCGTGTCGCCATTACGGCATCAGATGTCTATTCAGTGCACCTTTTGCCGCCCATCCTACGGGAGCTCCGTGTAAACGCCCCTCGGCTCATTATCGATGTTGTGGCGTCAGATGACGTGCAAGATCTTATGCGACGCGAGGCCGATATTGCGATCCGACATGTGCGCCCTGAGCAGCCGGATCTAATTGCGCGACTGGTGAGAGAGGCCAAAGGGTATTTTTACGCCGCAACCGAGTATCTGGACCTGCGAGGGCGGCCCAAAACTGTGGCTGATCTCAAACACCACGATTTTGTTGGGTCGGGAGATGTGCCACGTATGTTGGAATATCTCAAACCTATGGGTTTCCCAATTGATCTGGACAACTTCCGCACCGGTTCAGACAGCGGATTGGTGGCGTGGGAGATGTGTAAACAGGGGTTTGGCATCTCGCCTATGGCTGAAGATGTGGCGGAAGCCACACCCGGAATTGAGCGAATTTTGCCCGACCTTGCTCCCATCGGTTTCCCAATTTGGCTGACCACGCACCGCGAGCTGCACACAAGTCGCCGGATACGTATGGTTTTTGACACGTTGGCCGATCATCTGACCAAAGACTAAGGAAGCGGGCGCACCATCATTACGCGGGTCTCATCGCGCTCTGTCTCGTGCCAGCCTAAATGCGCATAAAGCGCTACGTTGTCAGGCATATCCACATGTGTGGCCAATGCTATGTCTTGGCACTCAGCGTCTTGGGCCTGCTTCAAGGCAAATCGGATCAACACCCCACCAAGGCCGCGCCCCCGCGCTTGCGAGGCAACAGCCACATTCATCAGGTGCGCCGTTGGTGGTGTGGTTGAGAGCATCAGGACACCGGAAAGGTTGTCCATTACCCACACCTGCCTGTGCTCAATGGCATCAGTTACTCCACCGGAGACATCCGGCAGAGCAATGTTTAGATCGCGATAGGGTTGGTATGCGGCATCGATCAGCCGCGCGATGGCAGGGGCCTCATCGGCCCGCGCCAAACGCGGCTGTGATGCATCAGCCACGCAGCGTACCGCCGGTGGCTTTGCTGACTTTGGCGACAATCTTGGCGGCTACGGCTTCAATGTCGGCTTCCTTCAGCGTCTTGTCTGTTGGCTGCAGTCGCACTGTGATGGCGAGAGATTTCTTGCCTTCCCCAAGTGCGCCGCCGATAAACTCATCAAAGACGCGCACATCTTCGATCAGCGCCTTGTCCACGCCAGAGGCAGCATTGACCACCGTCAACGCTTCGACATCGGCATCCACTACAAAGGCAAAGTCACGCTCAACCGCCTGAAGGTCAGCCATTGTCACAGCCCCCTTGGACGCAGATTTCTTCCGCGGCATCGGAATTTCTGCGGTGTGAATGGCAAAGGCCACAACCGGTCCTTTAACGTTCAGCGTATCCAGCACTTTGGGGTGGATTTCGCCAAAGGCTCCAAGGATCTTTTTAGGGCCCAGACCCACCTTCGCACTGCGGCCGGGATGCCACCAGCCATTGGTACCGCGATTGTAAGTCAGCTTGGTTGGTGCGCCGAGCGCATTCATCACCGCTTCCATGTCTGCCTTCGCGTCATAGATGTCGACACCACGACTCTCACCGTGAATATCTTTGCCAACAGTGCGACCCACCAGAATGCCCGTCAGCAGGTTTTCCTGCTCGCCTGGCTCGCCACCGTGGAATACTGCACCGCATTCAAACAGGGCCATTTCCATAAAGCCACGTGCCTGATTGCGCGCTGCGGCTTGCAAAAGCCCAGGCAGCAGGGACGGGCGCATGTGGCTCATTTCGCTAGAAATCGGATTTTCCAGCTTGGTCGCATCGCTACCGCCGCCAAACAACACAGCTGCTGCCTTGTCGATGAAGCTGTAGGTCACACACTCGTTGTATCCGAGGGCCGCGGTTGTGCGACGCGCGATCTGTTCGCGTTTCTGCATGGGCGACAAGATTTGCTCCGGAACGCCAGCGGCGACACGTGGCAGAGGCTTGCCTTCCAATTTGGTCAGCGAAGCAATCCGTGCGACTTCTTCAACCAGGTCAGCGGAGCCACGTACATCGGGACGCCAGCTTGGCACATGGGCCATATCGCCTTCGATGGTGAAGCCAAGCGCTTCCAACGTGGCGTGTTGCGTTTCCGCTGGAATTTCCATGCCCACCAGAGACTGCACACGGTCTGTGTCGAGCTTATAAGCGCGGGACACATCTGGCACTTCACCCGCAGTCACGACCGAGCTTGGCGCACCGCCGCAAAGATCAATTATCATCTGCGTTGCGTCATCCATTGCCTGCATGTTGTAGGCTGGATCAATACCACGCTCGTTGCGATAGCGCGCGTCCGAATTGATTTTCAGACCACGGCCCGTGTAGGCGATTTGGATGTGATCCCAAACAGCGGCTTCAAGGAAGACATTGGTGGTTTCTTCAGTACAGCCGGTGGGCAAACCTCCCATGATGCCGCCGATGGATTCGACACCCGTGTCGTCGGAGATGACAACCATGCCCTCTTGGAGGGAGTACTCTTTCTCATCAAGACCAACGAGAGTTTCGCCACCTGCCGTGCGGTGAACGCGCAGGTTGCCGTTGACTTTGTCGGCGTCAAATACGTGCAGAGGGCGGTTGCGGTCAAAGGTGAAAAAGTTGGTGATATCCACCAGTGCCGAGATCGGCCGTAGGCCAATTGCTGTCAGGCGGTCCTGCAACCATTGTGGCGACGGGCCGTTTTTCACACCTTTGATCAGGCGACCGGCAAAGACCTCGCAGCCTTCAGTGGCGGCACTTTCATCAATAGTGATGTTGATCGGACTCTCATACCCACCTTCGATTGAGGCGGTCTTGGCAGGTTTCATTTTGCCCAAGCCTCGTGCGGCCAAGTCCAATGCAATACCACGCACACCCAGCGCATCCGGGCGGTTAGGCGTGATCGCAATCTCGATCATGGTGTCGACTTTGGACGGATCGTTTTCCGCCAACCAATCGATAAACCGGTCACCCACTTCGCCAGACGGCAGTTCAATGATCCCATCATGTTCATCAGACAGCTCCAGCTCACGCTCAGACGCCATCATGCCGTAGCTTTCCACGCCACGGATCTTGCCGACGGAAATAGTGATATCCAGCCCCGGAATATACATGCCCGGTTTACAGACCACGACGGTGATGCCTTCACGAGCGTTGGGCGCGCCACAGATAATCTGCAGCTCGCCTTCGTCGGTAGCAACTGTACAAACGCGCAGCTTGTCCGCATCTGGATGTTTCTCGGCGTGAACCACTTTGCCAAGTTTAAACTCGGCCAGCCGCTCTGCTGGATTGGAAACGTCTTCCACCTCAAGGCCAAGGTCAGTCAGGACCTCAACAATCTCATCAACGCTTGCGTCGGTCTCAAGGTGATCTTTCAGCCAGGAAAGAGTGAATTTCATCGCGTCGGTCCGCCAATCAAATAAGGGTCAGAAAGCCGTTTAACGGATTAGCGCCATAGGGGAAAGACTACATTGAATGCAAACCTTCGAAAGCGGACCGCAGAAGAGGCGGTTTCTCCACCACTGTCAGCCCAGTTTTGTAATTTTAGGTTTCTGGCGCATAGTGGGGGATGACGCATTAGAGGAGATTGAAATGGCACCGCAGGATAGCGGCATTAAAACTGCCTTTTTTGTGATCGCGGATATTTCCGGCTACACAAAATTTATGGCTGAAACGCCAATTGAACATGCCAAAGGTATTTTGGAAGCGCTGTTTGGGGAATTGGTCCCAGCAATCCGGGCGCCACTTGAGGTCTCCGGTTTGCAAGGCGATGCTGTCTTTGCCTATGCCTTTGAAAGCGATGTGATGACCAAGCAGTTCATCCTCGACTTTTCCGAACAGCTCTACTGTGTGTTTGCTCGGGCAAAAGAAAAGATGGTCCTCAACACCAGTTGTCCCTGTGACGCCTGCGCCAACCTGGATGACCTGGAGCTTAAGATTGTTGTTCACCACGGCGAATGCGTGATTCAAGACACCGGAGGGCGTCAGGAACTGGCGGGACAGGATGTGATTACCGCATTTCGCCTTTTGAAGAATTCCGTCAAAGAAAACACGGGTATGAATGCCTACACGTTGATTTCCTGCAAGGCTCTCAAGGCGATGGATCTTGTAGATTATTTTGACGAGACAGAATTCTTTTCTGAGGACATCGAACACATTGGAGAAATCGAATATGTTGTGCGAGACATGCGCGCTGCGTGGTCCCGTCGTCGGCAAACCAAGCGCACTTTTGTCGAGCCCAGTGATGATCTGTTGATCGACGAATGGATGGTGCCTTTACCTGTGTCCCCGGAGGTGGCTTTTACCATCATGACGCGGCCGGATTTACGCGCGGAATGGATTGGGGCGGATAAGGTGGACATGCTCAACACCAACAAAGGCAAGATTGAACCCGGCACGCTGTATCACTGCTATCACGGGGATGATGTCTTCCCGTTTGAGGTTTTGGATTGGAACCCCGGTGAATATGTCACCGGGCGCTACAACATGCCCATGGGCATGTCGATGCTGGAAACCATTGAAATGGCTGAGATGGGAGCCGGAACAATGGTGAAACTACGCTATGCCAAAGTGACATCCAAAAAACTCATGGGGAAGTTGATGTCGGGGTCAGCGAGCAAAAAGGTGCGTGGGATCATCGAGCCGGACAAGGAAAATCGGGTCAAAAAGATGACCGCGCTGAGCAAAAAGTTAGTGATGCCTGAGGAGGGCGCAGCTCAACTTAGCTGAGCCGCAGAGTCACTTTTTGCCTTGCCCGCGCTCAATGAGTTTCTTTGTTTTACGGGGCTGGTTCACTTGATCCGCAAGCAGTTCGTGGGCGCGATGTCTTTTTTTGCCTGCAAGGATCAGCCCTGGCAGCACCGTCACCCAACCAATTGGGTAAAACACAAGCGCCCAGGCGCCCGCCCATGCGGGAAGGAACGTGAAAATGACCGCGACAGCGGTGAGGGACAACACCCAAGCCTTCGGATATTCTGAGACTTTGGTGTCCCGCCAATCCCAATGCGCCGCCAAATAAACTTGAAACAGATACATCAGCACGGTGTCTTCAAAGTAAAAAGGCGAGGCCATGTTGACCTCGCCGCAAGTGTTCTTGTTACCGGTTCAATCCACCGTGCAGGGTCGGCTGATCCAAGCTTGCAAAACCGTAGTGACGCAACCAACGCAAGTCGCTGTCAAAGAAGGCGCGCAGATCCGGGATGCCGTACTTCAGCATCGCCAAACGGTCGATGCCCATGCCAAACGCAAAACCTTGGTACTCGTCCGGATCAATCCCACCTGCCTTGAGCACGTTGGGGTGCACCATGCCGGAGCCCAGAACTTCAAGCCAATCGTCGCCTTCGCCAACCTTCACCGTGCCACCTTCCCAACTGCACTGGATGTCCACTTCGGCAGACGGTTCCGTGAACGGGAAGTGGGACGCGCGGAAGCGGGTTTTTACATCAGTGCCAAAGAAGGCAGAGAAGAACTCTTCGAGCACCCATTTGAGGTTCGCCATGGAGATGTCTTTGCCCAATGCAAGACCCTCAACCTGGTGGAACATTGGAGTGTGGGTTTGGTCATAATCGGCACGATATACGCGACCCGGACAAATGATGCGGATTGGCGCACCGTCTTTTTCCATCGTGCGGATTTGTACCGGGCTAGTGTGGGTGCGAAGCACATGCGGTCGGCGCTCATCATCCTCGGCACGGTGAGTGTAAAATGTGTCCATCTCCGCGCGTGCGGGGTGGTGCCCCGGAATGTTCAGCGCGTCAAAATTATACCAATCGGTTTCGATCTGCGGGCCTTCGGCCACGGCAAATCCCATGTCAGCGAAGATCGCGGTGACCTCTTCGGTGACTTGGCTGATAGGGTGGATCGAGCCCACGCGGCGGGTGCGGGACGGCAGCGTCACATCCAGCCATTCAGTGGCCAGGCGGGCATCCAGCGCAGCATCCGAAAGCGCCACTTTCTTGGCGGCCAGCGCCGAGTTGATCTCGTTTTTCAACGCGTTGAGTGCTGGGCCAGCGACCTGGCGTTCTTCAGGAGTCATTTTGCCCAGCTCGCGCATTTTCAGGCTGATTTCGCCTTTCTTGCCAACGGCCCGAACCCGCAGTTCTTCAAGGGTGGCTTCGTCCGCTGCTGCGGCGATGGCTTCGATATATTTGGTGCGCAGTTCGTCCATGGCAGGGCCGTCCCAGATGAGAAATTACCGCAGACCTCCTACCACACGCCCCTTTGATTGCAAGCATACAGAGTAGCGCCGCCGTGAAATCCACCCGTTTGCCATCAATTGCGCATCAGCAATGGCCCAAGGCTAGCGGGCGCAACGGGGCGTGCGGTGTGGCTGTGGACGCGCACGCCTGTGGCAAGCTCGGGGAAAAGGGCAAACATTTCACGCTGCGTGCCGCAATCCACCGCGTTCATGGCTTCCGCGCCGGGGAAGAAGCTCTCGCTCAATACGCCGTCACCGCTGACAATCTGGTGGTCGTCAAACAGCAGGTGAAAATAGGTGATGGAGCCACATTCACAAATTCGAACGTCGCAATCATCCACCAGCGCCTTGGCGGGGACCAAAATTTCGTCTTCTCCAAACATGAGTTGCGCCCGCCAACCGGTCAAAAACATCCGATGGTTTTGGGACACCTGGTGCGGTTTCAATGCGCCAAATGTCTCTGGCGAAAACTGTACCGGCGCATATTTTCCTTTGCCGGGTACCGTTCTGCACCCGATCCAACGCACTGGTTGCAGCCCATTGTCTCGGGTCCAGATCAAATCGCCTTCGCAGAGCGTTCCAATCAGCTGGTGACCAACTTCCGTGCGAATGCGTGTGCCCTCCGCAAAACAGGCAACGCCAGTATCTCCGGCGCCAACTGGCGCATTGGTGAGATGTGTTGGTGCAGGCTGATTAAGCTGCAAGCTGGTGGTGGTGCTGTTTGGGGATGCTGCAACCGGCAAGTTCTCAGAAGTGGCTCCAGCAGCGGCCCCGTCAAAGGCGAGGATGTTCTGCGTGCCACCGCCGATATCGTAATAATCGATCACAGTGTTTGCGGTGGTATTGGTGAGCGCATAAGCCTCATAGTTTCCGGTGCCGTGGCTATCTGGATCTGTGAGCAGGACAGGAAAATGCGATGCGGAAATCACAAAGACCTGCTCATTTGTATCCGGGTCTATGACGGCAGAGACGTCGGGGTGGGAGAGCGGGATCTCAACGCCAACACTGCCATCTGCCTGATAAAACGACACCACAAAATCACGTGGGTTTTCGTCGTGGGCTAAGGCAGTTTCCAAAAACTCCTCAACACCTGAGCTTCGCGCATAGGCGTTGGAATAATGCAGCTCGCTGATACGGGCCATTCTAACCTCCAAATCACTGGTACATCTCACGGCAAACACACGCCGCGCTGGCATCATGGGGCTGGAATGGTAAATAAAACGTAACTAGTTTCCTATTTGTTCCACCTTTGTCCTTGGTGTGATCTTGGCGTGTTCTGGATTTGGACAAAAAAGCCCGCGTCAAAAACGCGGGCTTCTTCAATTCGGTTGCTGGGGCTTAAGCAGCCAGAGCAGCTTTTGCTTGATCCACAATCGCGGTGAACGCGTCTGGTTCATGCACGGCCAGGTCGGCCAGAACTTTACGGTCCACTTCGATACCGGCCAGTGTCAGGCCGTTGATGAAGCGGCTGTAAGTCAGCGCTTCGTCGTGGGCGCGCACAGCAGCGTTGATCCGCTGAATCCACAGCGCGCGGAAATTGCGCTTACGATTCTTGCGGTCGCGTGTTGCGTACTGGTTCGCCTTATCGACGGCCTGTGATGCAACGCGGAATGTATTCTTGCGACGACCATAATAACCTTTGGCGGCTTTGATGATCTTCTTGTGACGGGCGTGGGTTACGGTACCACCTTTAACGCGGGACATATCTTATCTCCTCTTAGCGGTCGTAGGGCATGAAGCCCTTGACGATCTTAGCGTCGGGGGCGGACAGGGTCGTAGTGCCACGGGCGTTACGAATGAATTTGCGGGTGCGTTTGATCATGCCGTGGCGTTTACCAGCTTGGCCAGCAAGTACTTTGCCGGTGGCAGTGACCTTAAAGCGCTTTTTGGCGCTCGACTTAGTCTTCATCTTAGGCATTTCCGTCTCCTTTATATTCGGTCGGTGACAAACGCGACTCGGCATGCCTTCTAGCCGGTCGCGCGAATAGAGGCGCCGTATAGAGCGCATAAGTCAGGCACGCAAGGCCTAATCGACTCATTTTAGTGGTGTCTCTAGTCGATAATGGTGGCGATCACCCGGATCACCACATTAGGCAAATCCGCCACGCTATAACGCGCCGGATGTAGGATGATCACCATCGCGATCACCGCAGCAGAGAGGACAAAGGCCCCCATTGCGGTGCGCGGCATGCGGTTGTCAGCATAAGCAGCCAGCATGGCCGGAATGGAGAAAAGCCCCACAACCAGTCCAATGGTGATCAGATAGTCCGTTGCCATGCCTGCCTTTGGCCCTTCTTGGGGATGCCCTTGGCTGACGCTACTCTGACTCGAGGTTGAAAATCAAACGCTCGTCACAGGGGGACACCCGCAGAATGTTGGTGGTGCCTGGCACGTTGAACGGCAGGCCCGCGGTCACAACAATCTGATCCTGCTCCTCCGCATAGCCAAGGTCACGCGCTGCACGGGCCGCGGCAACAACAGCCATTTTAAAGCGGCTGACGTTGGAGGTGATCACACAGTTTGTGCCCCAGCTCAGCGCGAGGCGACGCGCGGTGCCACGCAAGGAGGTCATCGCGATGATTGGCACGCGAGGGCGTTCTCGTGCAATCAACAACGCCGTTGTGCCGGATTGGCTGAAGCAACAGATTGCGGACACTTGTGTGGTCTCCGCAATTTCACGGGCGGCGGCAACAATCGCGTCTGCAACACCAGAGCGCGGCAGCGTGCGGCTCGCCTCAATGATCTCGCGATAAGTTGGATCGTTTTCCACCTCAATTGCGACGTTGTTCATGGTGGTCACGGCTTCAATCGGGAAGCTGCCTGCCGCTGATTCCGCCGACAACATGATCGCGTCGGAGCCTTCATAAATCGCAGTTGCAACATCAGAGACCTCGGCGCGGGTTGGCATTGGGCTGTCAATCATGCTTTCAAGCATTTGAGTTGCCACAATCACGGGCTTCGCCACATTACGGCATTTCCGGACAAGGCGTTTTTGAATTGGGGGCACAGCGCTAACCGGCAACTCCACGCCAAGATCGCCGCGGGCCACCATAATGCCGTCAGAGGCCGCGAGAATTTCATCGAAAGCTTCCACTGCTGCGGGCTTTTCGATCTTGGAAATCAACGCTGCGCGGCCTTGGGCCAATTCACGGGCTTCCTGAACATCTTCTGGCCGCTGCACAAACGACAGCGCGAGCCAGTCCACACCCAGTCCGCAGACAAACTCCAAATCATCCCGGTCTTTTGCGGACAGCGCCGCCAACGGCAATACAACGTCTGGAACGTTCACACCTTTACGGTTTGAAATTGTGCCGCCGGTTGTGACCACGCAGTTGGCAAAGTCAGCACCACAACTCTCCACCTTCAGGCGGATTTTGCCGTCATTCACCAGCAAGTTTGAGCCATCTTTGAGGGCGGCAAAAATCTCGGAATGTGGCAGGCACACACGATTTACGTCGCCTTCAGCCGGGTTTAGGTCGAGACGAAATTTGGCTCCATCAACCAATTCTTCTTCACCATTGGCAAACACACCAACGCGCAATTTTGGGCCTTGCAGATCCGCCAGAATGGCAATCGGGCTTTGCAAGTCTTTCTCTACCTGGCGGATGATCCGGTGTTTTTCTCGGATCTCGTCATGGCTGCCGTGGCTCATGTTCAGACGGAACACATCGGCGCCAGCTTCGTGCAGGCTGCGGATCATGTCGTAGGTTTCGGAAGCTGGGCCCAATGTGGCCACGATTTTCACGTTTCTCAGTCGTCTCATGATCCGTCTTTCTTTGCCTTTGCTCGTCTGGCTATCCGGTAAATGACCCGGTGGCACCTTGCGTGTCACCTGCTACATGTTAACGCTAACAAATACAAGGCGAACCTTGTGCATTCCATTTGCGGCACAACTGACCTAAGTCTGATCAGAAAGCAATGACAGGCCCATGACATATACTCCGTTTTCGATCTATGGCGCAGAGCGCCGCTCCCGCTGGCTCATCACCTGTGACCATGCCTCCAATTATGTACCCGACGATATCAGTGGCGGCGATCTGGGGCTCGACCCGTCAGACATGCAGCGCCACATCGCTTATGACGTTGGTGCGCGTGGCACATCTCTGCGATTAGGCGAGCTTCTGGATGCGCCCGTGATTTGCGCCAACTGGTCCCGCCTCTGCATCGACCCAAACCGGGGCGCAGACGACCCGACGCTGGTCATGCGGCTCTATGATGGCACGATCATTCCGGGCAACCGGGACGTGGGCGACGCGGAAATCGAACGTCGTAAGCTGGCACATTACCAACCGTACCACGCCGCGTTGGAAAGCCTCGCGGTGGACCGCAAAGATGTGGTGATCATCGCCATGCACAGCTTTTCGCCCAAACTTAACGGCCGCGCGCCGCGCCCTTGGGAAGTTGGTATCCTACATGCCCCACAAGAAGATCGCTTTGGGAAGGCGTTGATAGCGAAGCTGGAACAGGAGCCAGATCTGACGGTTGGCGACAACGAGCCGTATGACGGCTATTTGCCCGGGGACAGCATTGACCAACACGCTCTAAGATCCGGCCGATTGAACGCGCTGATTGAGTTGCGCAGCGACGAAATCGACACTCCAGAAACGCAAAATGCCTGGGCGGAACGATTGGCGCCGATTCTTCAAGACACATTAGTGAAAAATGACCTTTGAGTCATTTTTCCGCGTGATTTCTTGGAGATGGCGCTAGTATGACGCGTTCCCACTGCCCATATATGCAGTGGGAAAAACAACAGCTGAAAGGAGGCTGACATGACCCAAGCAGCCCTTACTGCCTTCTTTGGATGGATGGCCGTCCTTCACATTGGAGTTCTGCTCTTTGCAACTTGCATGATATTCGGTCTACGCGGCTGGATCACTGATGTGCACGCAAAGCTTACCGGTGTTGAAAAAGACACTTTGGCGCCGCTCTATTTCCAGTGGCTTGGCACCTACAAGCTGTTGATCTTTGTGTTCGCGCTGGTTCCGTGGCTCGCTCTCACGATCATGTGACGCGCTTGCTCAACGCCCCTCCGGTTGCTACCCATTGCCCAAAGCAATTGCTCCCGGAGGACAGCCATGGATAAGCAAACTCAGATCGAACTCGAAGCGGCCGCCTTTCGCACCCTGCGCGAGCACCTGATGGAAAAGCGCACGGATGTGCAAAACATCGACATGATGAATCTCGCAGGGTTCTGTCGCAATTGCCTGTCCCGCTGGTATCAGGAAGCGGCCAATGAACGCGGTATCGAGATGGACAAAAACGAGGCACGCGAGATCTACTATGGCATGACCATGGACGAGTGGAAGGCCAACTATCAAACGGACGCCAGCCCAGAAAAACAAAAAGACTTTGAAAAGGCTTTTGCGGAAAACGTCGGAGCAGACAAAAGCTGAGTGCAAATCCGCTAGAATCAAAGAACCAAAGGTCGCTTCGGCGGCCTTTTTTGTTGCGCCAGAAACGAGCACATCCACGCCCCAATCCCGCCAAACTTGGTTAATAACATCCTATCAAAGCCGTTAGAGTTTTGTGTGAGGATAAGAGCAATGTTGGCCCTTTTGGCATTAACCGCGATTTTTGGCGTCGGCATGGTGGCCGACGTGTTGAATGATTTTGACGAGCCAGACCTGGGCGCCAGTGTGCCCGATGATGCGGATGTTGAGGCCGAGGAGGGTGAGGTCACACCAAAACAACTGCTCGACGTATCCGAAGCGGTTACCCTCTCCGATGGTAATGACACATTTGAAGGTGATGACGGCAGCGACACGGTGACCGGTGGCGCTGGTGACGATTACCTGCGCGGCAACAATGGCGAAGACTGGCTTCATGGCGCTGAAGGCAACGACACACTGCACGGTGGAGCAAGTGGTGACGGCATCAGTGGCGGCGAGGGCGCGGACTATATCCTTGGCGGTGCGGGTGAAGACACTGTCTCTGGTGGTAGCGGCGATGACACCATTGCCATGGGCGATGGCAACGACCTTTATGACGCCACCCTTGTCGAAGAACTGGGTCTAGAAGGTCTTGGTTTTGAAAATGGCGGCAATGATCTGGTGCGCGGCGGCACCGGGAATGACGTGCTGCGCGATTATGAGGGTGCCGACACATTGTTGGGCGGCACAGGCAACGACACTTTGAATGGCAGCCACCCGACCTTAGACGACGTATCGGCTGATATGCTCGGCGGCGGCTTTGGTGACGATGTGCTTGTGGGAGACAACGGTGATACGCTTGAGGGAGGTGAAGGTGTCGATGAGTTCACCATTGCTTTCGAGTTTGATGACAATCGTGAAGAGGTGGTTATTGCCGATCTCGATGCTGCGACGGAAACCGTGACCTTTTCTGCCAGTGACTTTGGCAATGATGCCGTAATGGAATGGGAAGCCAGTTATGATCCCGACACTCAATCCATCACCATTTTATTGTCCGGCTCTCATACAGTTGACGGATCGGTTGTGACGCTTGATCAAGAGCCTGCAGTGATCCTGGAGAACATGACCGCGGACGATGTGGATCTTCTAAAAGTGACCCTAGACTACGCGGCATAACGGGAGCGGGCGTCTCTCAGCGGTTCAACTCATGTTCATAGCGCTGTTTGGCAACGGCCTCATTCTGTGCCGACTTTCGGAAGTCGGTCAGCGCTGTTTCCACATAATCCAAATGCACTTTAACCGCTTTGCGGGAGCCCTCTGCGTCCCGCGCCTGCAACGCTGTATTGATGTCGCGGTGTTGTTCCAACAGTTCACTACGGGTGGTGCGCTGTTTAAACATGATCATGCGGTTGTAAAACACACCTTCGCGCAACAGCTGATACATCGATCGCATCATATGCAACATGATCACATTGTGACTCGCCTCAATAATGGCGAGGTGAAAATCCGCATCCAGCTGCGCCTCATCGTTCGGGTTGCGCTTGGGATGCACCGCCTCCATCTTGTCAAAAACCGCTTGGATCACTTGCAAATCCGTGTCGCTCGCAA
The DNA here is from genome assembly GCF_900182745.1 of Shimia sagamensis. Classification (GTDB taxonomy): domain Bacteria; phylum Pseudomonadota; class Alphaproteobacteria; order Rhodobacterales; family Rhodobacteraceae; genus Shimia; species Shimia sagamensis. Next base: position 147,146 of record NZ_FXTY01000003.1, read on the forward strand.
AGGTTGCCGCGCGCTCGGCAGCCAAACCCTCCATGTCACGGCGAAACGCAATATAATCAAACACCGCCTCGTCATGGGCGGAAAACAACTGCACCAGCGAGTCAGAAAAGGCGCTGCCAAGAACGTCTGCCACAAAAATTCCGGCACCGGCCTTCGGTGTCAGCAGACCTTTGTCCTGCAAGTTGGCAATTGCCTCCCGCAAACTGGGCCGGGACACTCCCAGTCGTTCACTCAATTCGCGCTCCGCAGGCAGCCGCTCGCCAGGGCGTAAAATGCCGCGCAAAATCAACAACTCGATTTGGCGCATCACCGAGATAGAAAGTTTTTCCGGCTGTACTTTTTGAAATGGCATAGAGGCTGGCCCTGCGTAACTGGTCACATAATTTGACCACGCGGTGTCCCAACGTGCAAGCCCTCGCAATGCAATCTAAGTTGGACTGTTCGATTTGCGCCTTTGGATTACACCAGCGTCTTGGCCATAAAAAGTGAGGCAGGGCTCTCCCTATAATCACCAAATGGGCCACAATCGACATAGCCATGTGCCCGATACAAGCTGTGCGCCTGATGTAGGCTATCGCCGGTTTCCAGCTTCAGGACGGAAATGCCATGGGTCCGCACCTCTGCCTCAATGGCTTGCATCAACTTATGAGCAATGCCTTTGCCACGCGCGTCGGGATGCACAAACATCGATTTGATTTCGGCATAATCACCTTTAAAGGCCAGCGCCACACATCCCAGAGAGGTGTTTTCTTCTTTGGCCACAAAAAACCGCACATTGGGCTCACAGAGATCGTCAATCGACAAGAAATGATTGTCTTCTTCACTGAACAAAGCCTGCATCAAGGCATGGCTGGCTCGCAAAAGTGCAGTAGCCTGTGCGTCCCGTGGATTTCCTGGCGCGACTCTAATGGTGCTCATGACGTCCTCCTTTCTTTCCTTCTGCAAAAGATGTGTCATTCCAACCTAGGTCTGTCCAGCCGCCAGAGCGCAGATGCAAAAATGTTGTGAAAAAGAGTGGAGGTGGTGCTTAAGAAAAAGGCAGCTGCCGGTTTTGGGGTCTTGAATGTCTGCAAGTTCTCAAGGGCACAGAGCCGCCGTGCGTCCTTTGTTTGGCTCGAATTCGCCAATATCTTGTGGATAACTCTGCGCCAAATGGCACATCCTGTGGTTTGTCGTTGACTCACCACAAGTGGGCTTTGCAGAGTCTCTAAATCAGAAGGAATCACAGGACCACCCGCACTTTGCGCTTCTCTAAACTCAGACTGACAGGCTTCAAAAGCTTTGTGGACCCTACGGATCTGATCATCGCAGATGGTTTGACCGGTGTTGTAGGGCCCAACGGCTGTGGCAAGTCCAACCTGCTAGAAGCGCTTCGCTGGGTGATGGGGGAAAACCGTCCCAAGGCGATGCGCGGCGGTGGCATGGAAGATGTGATCTTTGCCGGAACATCGACCCGGCCAGCCCGCAATTTTGCCGAAGTGTCTTTGCAAATCGACAACTCGGAGCGCCTTGCGCCCGCTGGGTTCAACGATGACGACGCGCTGGAGATTGTGCGTCGCATTACACGCGACATCGGCAGCGCTTATAAGGTCAATGTCAATGATGTGCGTGCTCGGGACGTGCAGATGTTGTTTGCAGATGCGTCAACCGGTGCACATTCGCCGGCTTTGGTTCGTCAGGGCCAAATTGCGGAGCTGATTAACGCCAAACCCAAGGCCCGTCGTCGTATCCTTGAGGAAGCAGCAGGTATTTCCGGCCTTTACCAACGCCGCCATGAAGCGGAACTAAAACTCAAAGGCGCCGAGACCAATCTGGCCCGTGTGGACGACGTGATCGAACAATTGGCAAGCCAATTGGCCCAGCTTTCACGCCAAGCCCGTCAGGCCGCCCGCTACCGTGCCATTGGGGACGAGCTGCGCCAGGCCGAAGGCATGCTGCTCTACCGTCGTTGGCGGGACGCGGATGACGCGCGCGCGACGGCGGATGATGAACTCAAGACTCGGACAACTCAAGCGGCCCAGGCTGAAATCCTTGCGCGGACAGCGGCCAAAGAGCGCCAGGCCCGTGACGAGGTTCTGCCTGGTAAGCGAGAAGAAGAAGCGATTGCCTCTGCGGTACTTCAACGTTTGCAAGTGCAACGAGACAGTTTGAATGACCAAGAAGCGCATGCGCTGCAAGTCATCGAAACCCTGAAAAACCGCATCCTGCAGTTGGCCCGCGACATGGAGCGCGAGGCCGGATTGAACCGTGATGCCGAAGAAACCATCGAACGTTTGGAATGGGAGCAGCGCGAACTTGCCAAGGCAAGTGAGGGTCATGAAGACAAACTTGAAGCCGCACAGGACGAAAGCCGTGAGGCGGCCAGCGTCTTGCAGGAGCGCGAAGCCGACCTGTCTCAGCTGACCGAAGATGTTGCGCGGCTGTCTGCGCGCCATCAATCCGCGCAGCGCTTGTTGGATGACAGTCAAAAGACGCAAGATAAGAGCGAATCAGAGGCCGAAAAGGCCCGCGCGGCCGTGGCCGAGTCCAACGAGGCATTGACCCGTGCCGGAGAAGAGCTCGAGCTGGCCCGGGAGGCCGAAGAAGAGGCCATAGAGGCTGCCCAAGATGCCGAAGAGCGTCTAGCCGAAGTCGAAGAAGAACGCGCCGAAACCCAATCCCGTGAGGCCGATGCCCGCGCCGAGCGTTCTGAGGCCGAAGGTGAACTCAACGCTTTACGAGCCGAGACCACGGCGCTGGCCAAGCTGGTTGAACGCGATACGGCCGAAGGCGGTCAAATCCTCGACCGCCTACAAGTGCAACAGGGGTTTGAAAAGGCGCTGGGTGCAGCCATGGCTGACGATCTGCGTGCACCGGAGGTTGAAGAGGATGGTCCTTCCGGCTGGTACGTTTTGCCCCAATATGGCGAGGTTCAACCGCTGCCTGAAGGTGTGACCTCTTTGGTGCAACACGTCTCTGTGCCAGAGGTGCTGGAGCGCCGTATGAGCCAAATTGGCCTGGTGTCCAATGAAGATGCGCTGAGCTTGCAGCCGCTCCTCAAACCTGGCCAACGCCTTGTCTCCCTTGAGGGCGACCTCTGGCGTTGGGATGGATTTCGGGCTTGGGCCGAAGATGCGCCAAGCGCAGCGGCGCTGCGCTTGCAACAGCTCAACCGGCTGGAAGAGCTCAAACAGGCCATGGCCCGTGCCACTGCCCGCGCCGATGGGGCCGTGGACGCCCATGAGGTGCTGCAAACGCGCTTGAGAGAGTTGGCCAGCGTTGATCAATCCGCCCGCGAGGCCCGACGCGCCGCCGATCGCGCTGTGGCAGATGCCAATCGCGCCTTGTCTCGCGCAGAAGCCGATCGGAATCTGGCCGAAGGTCGGCTGGAAAGTCTCGGCTTGGCCGTGACACGCCACGAAGAAGAGGCCATGGCCGCGCGCCAGCAATTCCAAGAGGCACAGCGCGCGTTGTCTGACTTGGGTGATCTGGATGCCGCGCGTCAGGAAGTTGAAGACATCAAGATGACCGTCGAAGGCGCGCGCATCATGATGATGTCACGCCGTTCTTCCCATGACGAGGTGCGCCGCGAAGGCGAAGCGCGCCTGAAGCGTACTCAAGAGGTCATGAAAGAGGTCAGCGGCTGGCGTCACCGTCTGGAAACGGCCGAAAAACGTATGAACGAACTGGCAGAGCGCAAAGACACCTCGGAAGATGAGTTGATCGAAGCGGGCGCCGCACCAGAAGAAATTTCAGAGAAGCGCGAAGAGCTCACCGAAGCCATTGAGGCCGCAGAAGAGCGCCGCCGGGCCGCGTCAGATGTACTTGCCGAGGCCGAGGCTGCCTTACGTGAAGCAGAGCATAACGAGCGCGATGCGGAACGCCTTGCCAGTGAAGCGCGTGAAGCCCGTGCCCGCTCGGAAGCCCGCGCTGATGCCGCCCGAGAAACCGTGGCCTATGCGGCGGAACGCATCATGGAAGAACAGGAGGTTGCGCCTGCCGATCTCCTTGAAAGCCTCGATGTCGATCCGGACAAAATGCCGGATTCCGAAACGGTTGAAAACGATGTGAACCGCTTGAAACGCCAACGCGACAGCCTTGGCGCCGTGAACCTGCGTGCGGAAGAAGACATCAAAGAAGTTCAAGAAGAGCACGACGGCTTGGTCAGTGAAAAGGCCGACCTTGAGGAGGCCATCCGTACCTTGCGTAACGGCATTGCCAGTTTGAACAAAGAAGGCCGCGAACGCCTGCTCACAGCCTTTGAGCAAGTGAATTCCAACTTCACTCTGCTGTTCCGCCACCTCTTTGGCGGCGGTGAAGCCAACTTGGAACTGGTGGAAAGTGACGACCCGCTGGAAGCTGGCCTGGAAATCATGTGCCAACCTCCGGGTAAGAAACTCAGCACCCTATCGCTGCTGTCCGGTGGCGAGCAAACCCTGACTGCGATGGCGCTGATCTTTGCGGTTTTCCTCGCCAACCCGGCCCCGATCTGTGTGCTGGACGAGGTTGATGCCCCGCTGGACGACGCCAACGTGACGCGGTTTTGTGACTTGTTGGATGAAATGTGCCGCCGCACCAACACGCGCTTCCTGATCATCACCCACCATGCTGTGACTATGGCGCGCATGGACCGTCTGTTTGGGGTGACCATGGTGGAGCAGGGGGTGAGCCAGCTTGTTTCCGTGGACCTCAAGGCGGCAGAAACTTTGGTGGCCTAATCACCGCAACGTGACGCCTTACAATTCAAAAACCACATAATCTCTGTCAAAACAGGAGACCCTCATGTGGAAGCTCACCCCGATTCTTGCGCTCATTGCTACGCCAGTACTGGCTCAAAACTGGAAAACCGCCACCGGAGACAACCCGTTTGCCTCCGCCGCCCTCGCTGAACGGCTCTCAGGTCAAACTCTGATCTTTTTTGATAACGGCCAGTCGGTGTTCGAAAACAACGGGCAATATCAATACATATATGGTGGCGGGGGTACGTGGTATGGGCATTGGAAAGTTGCCGACAACAGCACGGTTTGCGTGACCTTCGTGACGGGTGTTGAACGCTGCGATCGGATTGTGGAAAACGGCGGGCGTTTGGTGATGCAAACCGCCGACGGTTTGCGTTTTCCTGTGCGGGACATTGAGGCGCACTCTTAAAGGAGCGCACCTCAACCAAATAGTTAGAGCGCGTTCAAAAGCTGTGCGGTTGGCCAGGCATCTGCAGGCAATCCCAAGCGCACTTGCTCAGCTTGCACGGCACGGCGCGTGAGTTTGCCCAAGATGCCGTCCACTTTACCAACATCATGTCCGCGTGCTTTTAGTTTTTTCTGCAATTGCTTCATCTGATTGCCGGACAGACCGGGATCAGGGTTACCCGCGTCATAGCGCTTTGCGCCTTCCAAGCGGTTGGCGAAATAGGCCGCCGTGGTCACATAGACGAAGCTCTTGTTCCACTCAAAGTAGACGCTGTAATTTGGATAGGCCAAAAATGCCGGCCCCTTGCGCCCCTGAGGCAGCAGCAGTGAGGCGGGCAGGTTGGCCAGTTTGCCTTCGCGTGGTTTCACACCCATCTTTGCCCACTGTTTTGCGGATAGCGTGGTGTCCAATCCGGACTTGGACCAATCTAAGTTGCTGGGTACCACAACCTCTTGTAGCCACGGCTCATTTTTGCGCCAGCCAAGATGGGACAGCATCTTGCCACCGGACATCAGTGCATCCTGTGGCGAGGTCTTCAGGCTGACTTTGCCGTCCCCGTCCCCGTCGACACCGTTTTCGATGATGTCGGCAGGCAGCATCTGCACCATGCCAATTTCACCCGCCCAGGCACCTGTGGTTTTGGTGGGGCTGAAGTTGCCGCGCTTGTACAGCTCCAGTGCTGCAAACACCTGTGGGCGGAACAGTTCTGGGCGGCGACAGTCATGCGCCAGCGTGACCAGAGAATTCAGCGTGTTAAAATCGCCTTGGAAGGCGCCGTAATCGGTCTCAAACGCCCAAAACGCCAAAAGCACACCGCGTGACACGCCGTATTGCTTTTCGATCCGACTAAAAGTCGAGGCATATTGTTTGGCTTTCTTGCGGCCCACGTCAATCCGGTTCTGACTGATCAAACGCTGTGAGAAATCCAGAAACGGCATCTGGAATACGCCTTGGGAGCGGTCCGCCTTGATGGTTTTGGGGTCCTGTCGCGCGCTGGAAAAAAACTTGTCTACCGTGCCTTTGGAATAGCCCTTGGACATGGCTTCTTTTTTCAAGCCATTGACAAAGCTGTTAAAAGACCCGCCGCATTGCGCGGCTGCGGTGGTGGCTGTGCTGACGGTCAAAAACGCCGCAGTCAGCGCTGGCAAAAGACGCATACAAATACCCTCATGGTGCAAAATGTTGCCCAGACATAGCCAGAGCCTGCCCCGCGGGCAAGCATCTAGAAAATCGCCAGCATCACAACAATGGCCAATCCCGCCGCCCAAGTCAGCCACAACGCGCGGCAACAAGCATCCACATCATCCGCAGTAAGTGTCTTGCGTCCCTTGGGGTTCACGTAGGGAAATTCCTGCATCACACCATCGTAAGACCGTGGTCCGGCGACCGAAATATCCAATGCGCGGGACATGGCCGCCTCCGGCCAACCGGCGTTGGGGGAACGGTGCAATCCTGCATCCGCTCGGATGGCCCGCCACTGTGTCAGACCAGCATGTGTTACGGCGATCAACAGCGCAGTCAGCCGGGCCGGCACCCAATTGAGCACATCGTCCAGTCGCGCCGCCGCCCAACCAAAGTCTTTGTACCGCTCGGTTTTGTAGCCAATCATGCTGTCGGCAGTGTTGACAATTTTGTAGATCAACAGCCCGGGTAAGCCACCAATCAGGAACCAGAACGCTGGTGCAATCACACCGTCGCTCAGGTTCTCGGCGCCGCTTTCAATGGCGGATCTGGCCACGGCACTCGTGTCCATGTCTTTGGTGTCTCGACTGACAATTCGGCTAACCATGACCCGCCCGTCACCCAACGACAGGCGCAACGCGTCACCCACCGCTTGCACGTGCTGCACCAAGGAGCGCTGGGCCAGCAGGATCGCCGCCAGAAGCATCTGTGGCACCCAACCAAATAGACTTATCAATGAGCCAAGTAACCATGCCGCCAGAACAAGCCCGATCACCACAATCACGCCTTTTGCTTTGCGATTGATGCCTTCGTTGTAGTCCTGATCCGCGCGGCCAATCACCTTGCCCATAACCACAGCCGGGTGTGGCACACGCTGCCAAAGCCAACGTGGCTCGCCAAATATGGCGTCGAGCAATAGTGCGCCTACCAGAATGCCTGCTGTGCTCAAAACTCATGCTCCGTCATACGCAATGCGTGTTCCACCTGCTCCCAACGATCGGGGGCCGGAAGGCCCAGCCGCAAATAGGTTTTCGAGTAGGGGAAAATCCGGGTCCATATATGGTAGCGCGCAAGGTGATTTTGCCACTTGGCAGCATCATCCACCTCATACAATCGAAACAGGCTGGTGCCACCAGACAGGTTTGCACCGGCAATCTGCATCATCTGGTCCATCCGGGTGCTGTCTTTGCGCAACCGCTCGCGTGTTTCGAGCGCCCAGCCCGTTTCGCGGAGCGCGGCGGTGCCAATGGTCAGGGCTGGACCAGACACGGCCCAAGGGCCGGTCAAATCGGCCAATCGCGCAATCAAGCCCGGTTCGCCAATGGCAAAGCCAAGACGCACGCCTGCCAATCCCCAAAACTTGCCAAAGCTTTTGAGCACAATCCGGCCGGGTTGGTCCGTCACGCGGATCATGCTCCAGTCTGGCGTGACATCGCAAAAGCTCTCGTCAATCACGGCAAACGATGCGGTGAGGTCATCCACAGACCAAAGTCGTCCGGTTGGATTGTTCGGGTGAACCACCACCTGCGCATTAGGTGCTTCACTGCCCAGCTGCCATCCTTGGGCCGCAAAGGCGGCCGCGTGCTCGTTGTAGGTTGGTGCCTCAATCTGCACTGTGCCTTGATCTAGCAGAGACGGAATGCGGGCGATCAGCGCCGACGCGCCCGGCGCGGCCAAAATGCCGGCCCCATCCGGCACCTTCCAAAATTCTCTCGCTGCGTTCAACAATCCGTTTTGGGCAACCTTGTCGGGTAGGCGTGCCCAATCGTCCATAAGGATATGCGGCATGGTGTAGGGCACCGGATTGATCCCGGTGGACAAATCCAGCCAACTGTCGCGGCTGCCGCCCCAATGATCCCTCGCGGCGTCAAGTCCACCGCCGTGGTCGCGTTGTTCCGGAGTTGCTGTTTGGGGGGAGGTGGTCATGTCGCGCCCTGCTGTGATCCTGCAAGGCGCGCGTACCGCATATGATGTTCACTGCGCAAGCTTTCTTGCCTGCGCAGCAAGGATTTCCCAAGTTAGCCCCGCCCGTGTGGCGCGTCGTAATCAATCACCGGATTGATGGGCACAATCTGATGTGGGTTGATGCTGGTGTGGCTGCGCAGGTAGTGATCGACAATGTGCTTGAAGTTTACGGTCTCCGCCACTCCGGGCACCTGATAGAGCTCACGCGTGTAAGCCCAGAGGTTGGGGTAATCCACAATCCGCTTCCGGTTACATTTGAAATGCAGATGATACACGGGATCAAACCGGATCAGGGTGGTGAACAAACGCCAGTCCGCCTCGGTGATCTGATCTTCCATCAGATAGCGGTTCTCCGACAGATGCTCCTCAAGCCAGTCCAGCGTGTCAAACAGCGGATAGATGGCTGCGTCATAGGCCTCTTGTGTGGTCGCAAATCCGCTCTTGTACACGCCGTTGTTCAGCGTGTCATAAATCCGCTGGTTGACCTCTTCAATCGCGTCCCGCTCTTCTTCGGGCCAGAAGTCCAACGTGTTGCCGGTCACGCCGTCAAACGCGCTGTTGAACATGCGAATGATTTCAGAGCTTTCATTGCTTACAATGGTTTGCTGCTGCTTGTCCCAGAGGATTGGTACGGTCACGCGGCCAGAATACGTTGGGTCCGCTTTGGTGTAGACGCTATGGGCGTGACTCAGCCCATACAGCGTGTCGCCAGTCGCGCCATGATCATCCGTCTCAAACGTCCAGCCTTCGCTGAACATGTCTGGATGCACGGCAGACACAGTGATGTGCTCTTCCAAGCCCTTTAATGTGCGGAAGATCAGTGTACGGTGCGCCCAAGGACAAGCATAAGACACATAGAGGTGATACCGCCCACTCGCGGCCTGAAAACCTGCCTTCCCACTTGGCCCCGCGCTGCCATCAGCGGTGATCCAGTTGCGGAACTGCGCAGCGGAGCGCACAAATTTGCCGCCGTGTGATTTGGTGTCATACCACTGGTCGGTCCATGTTCCGTCTACAAGCAAACCCATCGCGCATTCCTTTGTGCCTAACTTGACCTCAACCTAGGCCGGGTTTGCCTCTCAAAAAACCAACATACGCGCGCGAGTGTTGCGCGTTTTTGCACAGCTCACGTTGGGAGCCGTTCCTTAGGCTACCGCTAAGGAACCAGACTGTTTACCAAATCTTCGCTTGACCGGTGCAGCATGGTGGGATGCAGTGAGACGAACGATGGAGAATCCCATGAGCACTTATTTATCTGCCGAAGTGCAGGCCGGCTTTGATGCCGCGCGCAAAAAGGCGTTGAAACAAAGGCACCGTCTTCGTGTAGAGGCCGATGGTTTGAGCGTCCGGGTTGTGCGCTTTCTGGATGACGGTTTTACGCTGGATGCCGAAACCGCACCACGTCTACCGGGGCTTGTGAACCTCTATGACGGGTCAAAACACATTTCGCAGTGCTTGGTCGTCGCGACCGACGAAGAAGATGGTGAAATGCACTATGAATTCAAACGCGCCACACCAGTCACGGATCAGGCGCCGGTGGACTATTATCAAAGTGAGCCAACCCCTGCCGGATTGCTCGGGCGTCCGCACTAGAGCGCCCCACGAACGCGCCATAGGCAACGAAAGGGCGGGGAAATCCCCGCCCTTGTTTTTATTGAAGGTCTGAAAACGCCTTAGCCAACCGCGAGGCCGCTTCTTCAACCCGTGCCCGCGGCGTGGCGATGTTGAACCGCAGGAAGTCATCGCCGCCTTTGCCAAAAGTTGGACCGTGGTTCACGCAAACACGTGCCCCTTGTTCCACGCGCCCGGTGAAATCCTCTCGGCTCATGCCTGTGCCGGAGAAATCCACCCAGCTCAGATAGGTCGCTTCCAGTGGCATTGATGACAGGCCGGGAATGCTTTGGATCGCTGCGTCCAAAATCTTGCGGTTGCCGTCGAGATATTCGATCAACCCATCAACCCAGGCTGCGCCTTCCGGCGAGTAAGCCGCCTCCGCCATGAACAGACCAAAGCTGTTTGGCGACATTCCAAGCGCCCCCATGCGGGCCGCGAACTTCGCCCGTAGAGCCTCATCGGGAATGATCACATTGCCGGTCAGACCACCCGCAAGGTTAAATGTCTTGGTGGTGGCGGTCATCATCACCAAACGGTCCAGAATGCTAGGGTCGACATTGACCATCGGGATATGCGTTTTGCCCGGATACACAAGATCATGGTGGATCTCGTCGCTCACAAGAATGAGGTCATGGCGCTTACAGAAGTCAGCCACGCCTTGCAGCTCTTCACGAGACCACACACGCCCACCCGGATTGTGCGGTGAGCAGAGGATGAACATGGTCTCATGCCCCTTCATCTGCGCATCCCAGGCGTCAAAATCCATTTCATAGTGGCCGTTGTTGTTGACGAGTTCGCATTCCACAACTTCGCGGCCCGCGGCCTTAATGACGCGCGCAAAGGCGTGATACACCGGCGTGGTCAACACAACACCGTCGCCAACCGCGCTAAACGCGTCCACACAAAGGCCCGTGCCATTCACCAGCCCATGTGTGCTGAAAATCTCGTCGCGCTCCACAGACCAGTTATGGCGCTCCTTCATCCACCAACGGATTGCGTCTCGATAGGCCGCATCGTCGCCGTAATAGCCAAACACACCGGTGTTGATCATGCCTTTGACCGCATTGGTCACGCAGGCCGGCGGGCGGAAATCCATATCAGCCACCCACATCGCGATCCCATCGTCGGCAGACACACCATAGATTTTCTCCATCATGTCCCATTTCACGGAATGGGAGCCAAAGCGGTCGATGTTCTCGTCGAAATTCATCTGTGTGTCCTTTGCTTAACAACGCAACCGCACGCTAGCGAATTGCGCCTCATGTGCAACCCCGCAAGCTACCCCGTTGCGCAGAAGGCGCGACTGTCCTAGATGGGGGCCATGATCAAACCTATTCTTATCCACCCCGATCCGCGCCTGAAAAAGGTCTGTGCACCCGTGTCTGATCTCTCCGACGATCTGCGCAATTTGGCCAAAGACATGCTGGAAACCATGTATGACGCGCCGGGCATTGGCCTGGCCGCGCCGCAGGTTGGCGTGCTTGACCGTTTGATCGTGATGGATTGTATCAAAGACGGCGATCCTGAACCGGTGGTGATGTTCAACCCCGAGGTGCTCTCGAGCTCCGAAGATCTGAACGTCTATGAGGAAGGCTGCCTGTCCATTCCGGAACAGTTTGCCGAGGTGACCCGTCCTGAATCCGTCCGTGTTGGCTGGATCGACATGGAGGGCAATCCTCAGGAAAAAGACTTCGACGGCCTCTGGGCGACCTGCGTGCAGCATGAGATTGATCACCTCAATGGCAAGCTGTTCATCGACTACCTAGGCCCGATGAAACGTCAGATGATGACCCGCAAGAGCCAGAAAATGAAACGCGAGCTGGCCCGCGGATAACGCGTGACCGGATCAACCGGTTGGGTTACCGATACTTTGTCGCTGGAGCACATAAAATGACTGTTCGAACTTGTATTCCGTGGCCTGACAAACGCCTGCGCACCGTATCGGACCCTGTGGACGCAATCACCGATGAGGTGCGTCAGGTCTGGGACGATCTGATCGATACCATGTATGCCATGCCGGGTGTAGGCATGGGGGCCAACCAGATTGGTGTACTGCTGCGGCTGATCGTTGTGGACGCCACCGAGGACGGTAAATCGGCTGTCCGCATGGCCAACCCGGAAATCCTGCACGCCTCCGCACAGCCACGCGAGCACGAAGAGGCCAGCCCAAATCTGGTGGGCGTCTCCGCCAAGATCGAGCGCCCGCGCGCCGTGACCGTGCGTTACGTGGATGAGAACGGTGAGACCGTTGAAAAAGACTTTGTGGGCCTCTGGGCCACTTCGGTTCAGCATCAGATCGACCACATCAACGGTAAGATGTACTTCGATCACCTCAGCAAAACCAAACGGTCTATGTTGATCAAGAAGGCGCAAAAGCGCCGCTAAACACGAGAGCAGGAGACACCCCTATGCGCATTTTATTTATGGGCACCCCCGAGTTTTCTGTCTCCGTCCTCGACGCATTGGTCGAAGCAGGCCACGAAATTGTTGCCGTGTTCAGCCAGCCGCCGCGACCAGCCGGGCGCGGCAAAAAAGACCGCCCAACACCGGTACACGCCCGCGCGCTGGAGTTGGGGCTAACGGTGCATCACCCCAAAAGTCTGCGCACAGATGAGGCCAAAGAGCTTATCGCGAGTATTGACGCGGATGTGGGTGTGGTGGTCGCCTACGGTCTGATCCTGCCGCAATATGTGCTGGATACCCCTGCGCACGGGTGCCTCAACATCCACGCGAGCTTGCTGCCACGCTGGCGCGGCGCAGCGCCAATCCATCGCGCGATCATGGCCGGTGACGCCCAAACGGGTGTTTGCATCATGCAAATGGACGCTGGTTTAGACACCGGGCCCGTGCTGTTGGAGCGCGCGCTTGAGATTGGTGCGGCAGAAACCACCGCGCAACTGCACGACCGCCTCGCCGGGCTGGGTTCCACCGCCATCGTCGACACGTTGGCAGACCTAACCAACCTGACCGCCACACCTCAGCCTGCCGAGGGTGTCACTTACGCCGAAAAAATCGACAAGGCAGAATCCCGCATCGATTGGTCGGCACCTGCCGCCGAAGTGGACCGTAAAATCCGAGGTCTTTCTCCATTCCCTGGCGCCTGGACCGAAATCGACGGTCAGCGTGTGAAACTGCTCGCTTCACGTCTCGTAGACGGCAACGGCCAAGCCGGTGAATTGCTGGATGACACACTAACCGTGGCCTGTGGCGACGGCGCCGTGCAGCTCTTGCGCTTGCAACGTGCGGGCAAAGGCGCGCAAGACGCGGACATCTTCCTGCGAGGCTTCCCGCTCACCAAAGGTCAGCAATTGTAAGGAGCCTCCAGGTGTTTTTCTCCTTCTTCGGCACCGTTATCATTGCCGGCATTGTTGGCTACCTGTCAGAGCGCAGCGGTTTCACCCGCAATGGCTATCTCCCGTCGATCATCATCTGTATCGGCGGTGCGTTCCTGTTCTTCATGATAAGCCGCATGTTTCACATCGGGTTTGGCAGCCCGGGCCTCAACGCGATCCTGTCCTCGGTTGGCGCGTTGATCATCGTACCAACACACTACCGAAAATGAGCTTCAGCCCTTCTTAAACGGCGCCATTCCCGCGCGGGCCAGTTCGTCCGCGCGTTCGTTTTCCGGATGCCCTGCATGGCCCTTGACCCATTCCCAAGTCACCTGATGCCGCGCCTGTGCCGCGTCCAAACGCTGCCACAGCTCAACATTTTTGACCGGCTTCTTTGCGGCTGTCTTCCAGCCGTTTTTCTTCCAACCAAAAATCCACCCGGTCACGCCATTTTTCACATAGGTGCTGTCGGTCACAACCGTGATGGTGCTGGGTCGTTCCAGCGTCTCAAGCGCCATGATTGCCGCCATCAACTCCATCTTGTTGTTGGTGGTGTCTGCCGCGCCGCCTTTGAGCTCACGCTCTTTCATGACGGTGCCGCCTTCTTTCGCTTGCATGAGGGTGCCCCAGCCTCCTGGGCCAGGGTTTCCGGAACACGCGCCATCGGTATATGCAATCAAATCAGCCATGGGCGGTCAGTATGACAAATGTGTCGTCACTGCCAGCCAATCCAACCGCACTACCGGTTCTTTTTCGCGTCACCGTGAAGCCTGCGGACTCCAGAAGTCCAATCAACTCGTCCTCGCGGTAGTAGCCGTAGAACCGTCCCAGGTGGTCGCGCCTTTCGCCATCTCCCAGTTTGGTGCCAATGTGAAAGGCACCACCAGGTTTTAGCGCGCAGTGAATGCGTTTGAGGTGGTCCGGCATCTCCGTCTTGCGGGCGTGCAACAGACTAAAGTTAGCCCAGATGCCGTCATAGGTGCCAGCCACGTCGAGCTGATCAAAGGTTGCCACGGTCACGTCTATGTCAAAGTGCTCTTTGGCCAACGCTGCCATTTCCGATGACGCGTCCATAGCATCAACAGTGTATCCCGCGTCGCGAATTTTTGCAGCCCATTGCCCGGGGCCACAGCCCAAATCCAACACTAGGCCAGTGTCTGGCAACAGGTCAAAAAATGCCGTTAAGTCGCTGAACTGATCAACATCCGAGTCATCAACCCGGGTAAACCGTTTGGCATAGTCACCTGCGGCTTTGGCGTAGACCGCAAGTGTTTCTTTGTCGCTCATGCCCGCTCCATCGCCAGGCGTCCCGCCAGCGCAACAAAAATTGTCGCAAAGCTGCGGTTGAGCCATGTCATCACGCGTTCACTGCCCAGAAGTAGATCACGCGCCTTGGCTGCGAACAGCCCATAGAGCACAAACACGACAAAGGTCAGCACCATAAACACACCGCCCAGCACGGTCATTTCCAGGGTTGCCGTCGTCGCATTTCCGCTCAGGAACGGCGGTAGCAGCGCAAGGAAAAAGACCGAGAGTTTCGGGTTCAAAATGTTGATCAACGCCCCCCGCCGCGCAATTACAAAACCAGCTTGCGCCTGCCGCTCAGCCTTGACTGCCAGTGCTCCGTCGCTGCGCAGCGCTTGCCAGGCGAGGTAAAGCAGATAGGCCACACCGGCAAATTTCACAACGTTGAACAAAACAGCTGACGTATGCAGTACCGCCGCCAACCCCAAAGTGGCCGCCAGCAGGTGGGGCACAATTCCAAAGGTGCAGCCCAATGCCGCCCAAAGCGCGGCACGCGGGCCTTGGCCCAAGCCCATCGCAAGCGTGTAAATGACCCCAGTCCCGGGCGCGATCACCACCACAAAGGCGGTGACAAGAAATTGCAAAGACAGCACGTCATACTCCTCAATTTGGGTTGTTATCGCCCCGTCAGCGTGGGGCAGAATAGGCTTGTGGGAGGCAGCACACCTAAACTGACACATCCCGCAACACGCGCGGCACTTTGAAGTTCACCCGTTCCACTGCAGTTTCGACGACTTCAACTGTCACTTCGAACTTATCCCGAAACGCGTCGATCACTTCATTGACCAGCACTTCAGGTGCACTGGCACCCGCCGTAATGCCCAGTGACGAAATCCCTTCAAGGGCACGCCAATCAATATCTTTGCCGCGCTGCACCAACTGCGAATAGCGGCACCCGTTATTGGCGCCTACTTCCACCAACCTCTTTGAATTGGACGAGTTTGGTGCGCCCACCACCAGCATGGCGTCAACTTTGGGAGCCACCTCTTTCACCGCTTCTTGGCGGTTGGTGGTGGCGTAACAGATGTCCTCTTTGTGAGGGCCGACAATCTCCGGAAAGCGGGTGTTTAGTGCAGCCACAATGCCTTTGGTGTCATCCACCGACAGGGTTGTTTGAGTTACAAAGGCAAGCTTGCTTGGATCGCGCACGTCGACGGTGATCACATCCGCTTCGGTTTCCACAAGCAGCACTTCGCCGTCGGTCAACTGTCCCATGGTGCCAATGGTCTCTGGGTGGCCGGCATGGCCAATCATAATGATTTGCAACCCGTTTTCGCTATGGCGCTCCGCCTCGATATGCACCTTGCTGACCAACGGACAGGTCGCGTCCACATAGATCATTTCGCGACGTTGCGCCTCTGCAGGCACAACTTTAGCGACCCCATGGGCCGAGAAAATCACCGGACGGTCATCCGGGCATTCATCCAGTTCTTCGACAAACACCGCGCCTTTGTCCCGCAGTCCGTCCACCACATATTTGTTGTGCACAATTTCGTGGCGCACATAGACAGGCGCCCCCCATTTGAGGAGGGCCATCTCCACAATCTTGATGGCGCGATCGACTCCGGCACAAAACCCACGCGGGGCCGCAAGATGGATGGTCAGGGGGGGCTTGCTCATAGCTGTGGTCTCCACGATGATCCTGCGGCAACAGGTAGTGATTTCACGCGCCAACGTCCAGAGCTTGACCTTCTAGTGGGGCAGGGTGGTAACGCGAACGCACTTCAAAATGGGAGAGAGCATGGCGTTTTCAAAACTAGGCTGGGCGGCGCTTGGCATTGCGATTGTCGGAGGGTTTATTGTGCAATCGGTGGTCAATCCAATTGAAACAACCGTGGCCAACCAGCGGCTGCCTTACGACAACACTGGTAGTGTTGCAAAAGGCAAGTCGCTCTATGCGGAAAATTGCGCCTCTTGTCATGGCAGTAACCTGCAGGGTGAGCCCAACTGGAAGCAGCGCACGCCTGATGGCCTGATGCCCGCGCCGCCCCATGACGAAACCGGCCACACCTGGCACCACCCGGATGCGATGCTCTTTGCGATTACGAAACAAGGCAGCGCCGCTGTTGTGGGGCAGGGGTACGAAAGCAACATGCCTGGGTTTGAAGGCAGTCTAACTGATCAGCAGATTTTGGATGTGCTAGGCTACATCAAAAGCACCTGGCCAGATAGGGTGATCAAAATGCACAATGACATGAATGATCAACAGGGCTGACCACAACGCAAAAAAGCCGAGGCATCAGCCCCGGCTTTTCGAATTTGTCGTGTTGCGAGTCAGTCGTCTGCCATCTCTGCTTCGCGATTGTGTTCTGGCAGTGGGTCGCGCGGCGGGCGGCCAATCACTTCGCGCAAGCCATCCAGCTCGATGAAGTTATCAGCCTGACGGCGCAGCTCATCGGAAATCATCGGCGGCTGACTGCGGATGGTAGACACCACCGACACACGCACACCTTGGCGTTGCAGGCTTTCAACCAGCGGACGGAAATCCCCATCTCCCGAGAACAAAACGATGTGGTCCACATGTGGCGCCAGTTCCATCGCGTTCACCGCCAGCTCAATGTCCATGTTCCCCTTGACCTTACGACGCCCCTGGGAGTCTGTGTACTCCTTCGCCGCTTTGGTCACCATGGTGAAGCCGTTGTAATGTAGCCAATCTACCAGCGGGCGGATCGGCGAATATTCGTCGTTCTCCAGCAACGCTGTGTAGTAAAAGGCCCGAAGCAGCTTACCACGGCGCATAAATTCCTGCCGCAAAAGCTTATAGTCGATATCGAACCCGAGCGACTTCGCAGCCGCATACAGATTCGAACCGTCTATGAACAGCGCGAGCCGTTCGTCTTTGTAAAACATCAAAATGTCCTTTCTAACTCTGCCGCGCCTGGAATGTCCCGTGAGTGAAAAATTGGAGTGAGCGTGACAGCACGTTCAAAATAGTCATATTTACGGGGGTCGCAAGCATTTGCGGTAAGTTCTGTCCAACTAGGAAATTAGATAGGGATTAAAGTGAGTAGTTTTGGTCTATTAGCTCTTGGTGGTAATTTACCATCTCAATTTGGTTCACCAATTCAAACACTGCAAGAAGCTTTAATTCATTTGAACCGGAATGCTGTTCATATTCGCGCAGTTAGCCGATTCTTTCAAACCCCTTGTTTTCCAAAAGGTGCGGGGCCGGATTTTATTAATGCCGCAGTGACTATAGAAACGGAGCTTTCCGCCCAGGACCTGATCACGGAGTTGCACAAGATTGAGAGCACCTTTGGGCGGCAGCGTTTGACACGCTGGGGCACCCGTCCGCTGGACATTGACTTGATTGGATTTGAAACGGAAGTGCTGCCAAACGCCTCGATTTGGACGCATTGGCGAGACTTGCCAGCTGAGCAACAGGCCCAAATGGCGCCGGCAGAGCTGATTCTGCCGCATCCGCGATTGCAGGACCGTGCCTTTGTGCTGGCGCCGCTGTTGGACATTGCGCCGGACTGGAAACACCCGGTAACGGGGCGCTCCGTGGCCCAAATGTTTGGGGATTTACCGAATTTCGCTCAGAAAGAGCCGCGGCCCCTTTGAAACCTGCTTGTCAAGGGGTACAATCCCCCTTACACACTCGATTTCTGACTCGATCCATAACAATTGGAGTACCCGATGGCCCGCGTGACCGTTGAAGACTGCGTAGACAAAGTTCAAAACCGCTTTGAGCTGGTGATGCTTGCGTCCCACCGTGCCCGTGAGGTGTCTGCTGGTGCCGCAATCACTCTGGATCGTGATAACGACAAAAATCCAGTTGTTGCTCTGCGTGAGATTGCTGAGGAAACTCAGACAGCAGATGAACTGCGTGAGCGTCTGATCGAGGCGAACCAGAGCCAGATCGAAGTTGACGAACCAGAAGAAGACCGCATGGCGCTTCTTATGGGCTCAGAGCCGGACACACCTCAAGAGGACGACATGTCCGAAGAAAAACTGCTGCGTGCCCTGATGGAAGCGCAAGGTCAGGGCTAAGCCCTCAAGGACTATGGGTGGGCGCAAATGATCCCTGCGGACGATCTCGTAAATCTCATTCGCGCCTACAATCCCAAGACCAATGAAGACTTGATTCGCGCGGCCTATGACTATGGCCGCGAGATGCATGATGGTCAGTTTCGCCACTCTGGCGAACCCTATTACACTCACCCCATTGAAGTGGCCTGGATTCTGGCCGAACAGCACCTGGATGATGCCTCCATCATCACGGCGCTTTTGCACGACACCATCGAGGATACCAAAGCCTCCTATGAGTCCGTAGAAGAACTGTTCGGCGGGGAGATCGCGGGCTTGGTCGACGGTGTGACCAAGCTGACCAACCTGCAACTGTCGTCGTCTGAAACCAAACAGGCGGAAAACTTCCGCAAGCTGTTCATGGCCATGTCCAAAGACCTGCGGGTGATTTTGGTCAAACTGGCTGACCGTCTGCACAATATGCGCACTATCAAAGCCATGCGCCCTGACAAACAGGGTCAAAAGGCGCGTGAAACCATGGATATCTATGCGCCACTTGCGGGCCGCATGGGGATGCAATGGATGCGAGACGAACTCGAAGATCTTGCGTTCAAGGTACTCAACCCGGATGGACGGGCCTCCATCATGCGTCGTTTCATCACGCTGCAAAAAGAAACCGGCGATGTGATCGAACGCACCACCGCGGACATGCGTCTGGTGCTGGGGGAAAATGGTGTTGAAGGCGAAGTCTTTGGCCGTGCCAAAAAACCCTATTCCATTTGGCGCAAGATGCAGGAGAAGGACCAAGGCTTTTCTCGCCTGTCCGACATATATGGGTTTCGCATCATTACCGATACCGAAGACAGCTGTTACCGCGCATTAGGCATGATTCACCAGCGCTGGCGTGCGGTGCCTGGACGGTTCAAAGATTACATCAGCCAGCCAAAATCCAACGGATACCGCTCTATTCACACCACTGTGTCTGGCCGCAATGGCCGCCGTGTCGAAGTGCAAATCCGCACTCGCCAAATGCATGACGTGGCGGAATCCGGTGTCGCGGCCCACTGGTCTTACAAAGATGGTGTGCGTGGCGAAAACCCTTTTGCGGTTGATCCGGTGAAATGGATTTCCGGCCTGACTGAACAATTTGATGCGGAAGAAGACCACGAAGACTTCCTCGAAGCTGTTAAGCTAGAGATGTATTCGGATCAGGTTTTCTGCTTCACGCCCAAAGGCGAAGTGGTGAAGCTGCCGCGCGGTGCAACCCCTATTGATTTTGCCTATGCGATCCACACGCGCATTGGCCACGCTTGTGTTGGTGCCAAGGTCGACCATCGTCGTGTACCACTCTGGACCCGGATCAAAAATGGTCAATCGGTTGAAGTCATCACCGCTGAAGGACAGATGCCGCAGGCCACGTGGCTCGATATTGCCAAGACCGGCAAGGCTCGCACTGCTATTCGCCGCGCCCTGCGCGAGATGGATCGAGACCGCTATGTGCGCTTGGGGGCGGAATTGGCCCGATCCGCCTTTGAGCATGTGGGTAAGAAATCCACTGACAAGGCGCTTGGTCTCGCGGCCAAGCATTTGCGTCTGAAAAACAAGGACGAAGTGTTGGCGCGTTTGGGGTCCGCTGAACTCACGGCGCAAGAAGTGTTGCAAACCGTCTACCCTGACCTGGCTCCTGCGGAGACCGACGAAGTGGCGTCAGAACGGGCTGTGATCGGCCTGTCTGTGGATCAGAGCTTTCAGCGTGCCCTGTGTTGTCAGCCGCTCCCTGGAGAGCGCATTGTAGGCATCACTTACCGTGGCCAAGGGGTGGTGGTGCACGCCATCGACTGTGACGCGCTGTCCAACTACGAAGACCAGCCGGAACGCTGGCTTGATTTGCATTGGCACGCAGGCAAACACAAGCCGATCTATACGGTTCAACTGTTGATCACGATCGGGAATGATTCTGGGGTTCTGGGGCGACTTTGCACATTGATTGGCGAGAACAAGGCCAATATCTCTGACATGGTGTTCTTGGACCGGAAACCGGATTTTTACAGACTTCTGATCAGTGTGGATCTTGGTGACGCCGAGCATCTGCACAAGCTGATGCTGGCCTTGGAAGCAGAAACCGACGTGGCCGAAATCGAACGCTACAGAAACCCAGATTTGGTCCGCAGTCCGCTCGCGACCTGACAAATTCGAGGAACCCCCGTGGTATTTAAGCGCCGCGATAGAAGACCGTTTCTCCGCATCATTGGAGAGTTTTTCTATCCCCGCGGCGGCTGGGGACGGGCGGCACGATACGTGCAACACCGCCTGCACCGTTTGCCAGGATCCGCGGAAACCATCGGGCGTGGTATCTGGGCGGGGGTCTTCACCACTTTTACGCCGTTTTATACTATGCACTTTGTGGTCGCGGCGCTGTTGGCGCGTATCCTTGGCGGCAATTTTCTGGCCGCCTTGCTGGCCACCTTCTTTGGCAATCCACTGACCTATCTGCCGATTGGCGTGGTGTCTCTCAAGACCGGGCACTTCCTGCTTGGCACCGAGTTTGAAGAGGGTGACAAAGGCACGTTGGCCGGAAAATTTGCCAACGCGGGTGCGGATCTTTGGTACAACTTCTGGGCCATGTTCACGGATGATGTGGCGGATTGGCATGGCTTGCGCATCTTCTTTGACGAGGTGTTTTACCCCTACATGATTGGTGGCATCATTCCGGGCATCATCACCGCAACCGTGATGTATTACCTCTCTGTGCCGGTGATCCGCGCGTATCAAAAACGCCGGTCCGCCAAATTTGCCAAACGCATCGCAAAAGCCCGCGCCCTTGCTGAAGAGCAAGCTGCCAATATCCAGCAGGACAGCTGACCACCTCGGTTGCCCCGAAATTGTACCCACACAAAAAATCGGTTTTCCTTGCGTCGCACTGCCCGTAGTCTCGCCTCAAATTTGATCAAACGAACCTGGAGAATGTGCGATGCTGCGTTTGGGAGTGAATATTGACCACGTGGCCACAGTGCGCAACGCACGTGGCTCAGCTTATCCGGATCCCGTGCGTGCCGCCAAACTCGCCGAAGAGGCCGGTGCTGACGGCATCACCGCCCACCTGCGCGAAGATCGCCGCCATATCGCAGATGCAGATATCGACGCGTTGATGGAGGCCCTCTCCGTACCTCTCAACTTTGAGATGGCAGCGACCGACGAGATGCAGGCCATTGCTCTGCGCCACAAACCACATGCGGTCTGCATCGTGCCGGAGAAGCGTGAGGAGCGCACCACCGAGGGCGGCCTCGAAGTGGCCCGTGAGGAAAACAAACTTGCGCATTTCATCGCTCCACTGCGGGACGCCGGGTGCCGTGTGTCGATTTTCATTGCGGCGGATGAAGCCCAAATTGAAGCAGCCAATCGCATCGGGGCTCAGGTCATTGAACTGCACACCGGCGCCTATTGTGATTTTCACGCCGAAGGTCGGTTTGAAGAGCGCGATGCTGAGTTGGCTCGCCTGACTAATATGGCCAGTTTTGCCCACGCTCTCGGCCTCGAAGTGCACGCCGGCCACGGTCTGACTTACGAGACCGTGCAACCCATCGCAGCACAGCCAGAGGTGATGGAACTCAACATCGGGCACTTCCTGATTGGTGAGTCGATTTTCCGCGGTCTTGCCCCTGCAATTGAAGAAATGCGCCGCCTCATGGATGATGCACGGGCATGACCCTGAAAGGACTTCCATGGAACTAAATTTGCGGCGTTACGCATACTTTTATGGCGCGATTATGCTGGTTGTAACAGCGGTTGATATGGCCTTGGCCCAATGGACAAGCACCGATCTGCCTGCTGGTATGAGTGTCTGGTTGCCTGCGATAACGGCGGCGCAAGACTTGGGCATGCGCCACGGAAAACTCACTCAAACACCTTTGCCCAAGGCGATGGCCTGGCGTCTCGCTTGGCCGCTGACGGCCGTGGCCGCAGGTATTCAGCTGGTCTATGCAGGCCTTTCGATTGGCGTGATGTCGGCTTTGGGATATGATATGTTGTCAGTTCTTTCGGTGATCAGCCTGCAAGTCTGGGCGCTGGTGATCGTGGGATTGGTTGTGTTGGTCTACGTCACCAACCGGATATTTCTTGGGATGGGTGTGCGCGGCGGCATAAAGGCCGCGAGCAAGGTTTAGGCTCTCTTATGATCACTCCGGAGTTCATCGCAATTTGGATTGCATGGCTCATGGCCGGCGGCTCCCCTGGGCCCGCGACCATGGGCATCGCCGGCACCGCCATGTCCGAAGGTCGTCGGTCCGCTTTGGCTTTTGCGCTGGGCATTCTCGCTGGGTCTGCCAGTTGGGGTATCGCCGCTGCCCTGGGCCTCTCCGCCGTTATGTTGGCCAATGTCTGGATATTTGAGCTCCTGCGATATGCCGGTGCAGCTTATCTTGGCTGGCTGGCGGTCAAAGCCCTCCAGCGTGCCATTGCCAAAGACACAACCGCCGCTGCAGGCACGCCTTTTAAAGGGAACTTCCAAACGCTGTTTGCCAAAGGCGCGGCGGTGCACATCACCAACCCCAAAGCCATTCTCAGCTGGGCGTCAATCTATGCAATCGTAGCTCCGGCAGATGCCACCCCGGCCACATTGTTTGGTTACTTTGCCGCGCTGTTTGCGGGCTCAATTCTGATCTTCATCGGTTACGCCTTCCTATTCTCCTCTCCTGCCATTGTGCGGGGATATCGCCGCGCCAGCCGCGCTTTTGACTTCGCCTTTGCGGGCTTTTTTGGCTTTGCGGGTTACAAAATCCTGACAGCGAGGCTGCAATGATCCGCCACTGCGTGATGCTGAATGTGCCGGCGGGTGCTCAAGAGGAGTTGAAAGCTGTCCTGGCGGGATTGGCTGACCTTGTGCAGGCGCTGGATGGCTGTTGTGGGTTTGCTGCTGGCCCAAACCGGGATTTTGAAGGCAAATCTCCCAATCATCCTTTTGGCTTCATGTTTGACGCCAAAGATGAAGCGGCATTGCAAGCTTATGCGGACCATCCAGAGCACAAGGCTCTTGGCGCAAAACTTGTCAGCCTGTGCCAAGACGGTGCAGATGGCATCGTCGTTTATGATATAGAGGTGTCCGCATGATCCTCGGAATAGGCTCCGATCTCGCCAACATCGACCGCATCGCGGGCACAATCGACCGGTTTGGGGATCGCTTCAAAAATCGCGTGTTCACCGACATTGAACAGGCCAAAGCTGAACGGCGCCGTGATTCCGTTGGCACGTACGCGAAGCGCTGGGCAGCCAAAGAAGCGTGCTCAAAGGCGCTCGGTACGGGTCTTGCAATGGGCATCAGCTGGAAAGACATGGCCGTGTCCAATCTGCGCTCTGGCCAACCTGTTATGGAAGTCACCGGTTGGGCCAAGGAGCGTTTGGAGAAAATGACCCCCCCCGGGCATGAGGCGATTATTCACGTCACTTTGACCGATGATCACCCCTGGGCGCAGGCGTTTGTGGTGATTGAAGCCCGTGCAATCACAGAAGAGTCCACGCCGTCGGGTTGACAGTAAGGCCGCGCGCCCGCATGTAACCTCAGACCAAAAATGGCTGTAAATCGAGCGGAGACAGACCCTATGGCGGAAAAAGCCAAAAGCGACAGCGGCATCGTCGAGACCATCAAAACGATCTTCTGGGCGCTCTTGATCGCCGGTGTGTTCCGCACCCTGTTCTTTCAGCCATTCTGGATTCCATCAGGCTCCATGAAAGACACTCTGCTGATTGGGGATTTCTTGTTTGTGAACAAGATGACCTATGGCTACTCCTATTCATCTTGTCCTTCGGTGCGTATCCCGGCCATTGGCGTGAATGTGGATGCCAAAGATCTTTGCGGCTGGATGGGCAAAGGCAGCAATGATCGCTTTATGGGCGGCGAGCCTGAGCGTGGCGATGTTGTGGTGTTCCGCCATCCAGTGACCGGTTTTGATTTCATCAAACGTTTGATCGGTTTGCCCGGCGACAAAGTACAGATCAAGAATGGCGTTGTGCATCTCAACGGTGTTGCGGTGAAACGTGAAGACGGCGGCGTGTTCCGCGAGGAATATGGCCCGCAAGGTCCCCAAGGCCATCGCCCACGTTGCGAAAACGGTCCGGTTGGCAATGGTGGTGTTTGCGCCAAGTCTCGGATCATTGAGACCCTGCCAAACGGGGTGAGCTACAGCACACTGAACATCACGGATCAGCAATCGGATCACACCGGTGTCTATACCGTGCCCGAAGGCCACTTCTTCTTTATGGGCGACAACCGCGACAACTCCACTGACAGCCGTGTGCCACAAGCCGCGCGCGGCGTGGGCTTTGTGCCATATGAAAACTTGATTGGTCGTGCGGACCGCATCATGTTCTCTTCGGCTGGCCGGTCGATGTTTGCCTTCTGGACGTGGCGCAGTGATCGGTTCTTCAAAGGCGTGGAGTGATTAGGCCGTGAAGCTCTCTGCAGATTTAAAAGCGCTTGAAGCGCGGCTGGGACACACTTTTTCCCGCCCCGATCTGTTGGTGCGCGCGGTCACGCATTCCTCGATGTCCTCTCCCACACGCCAGGACAACCAACGCCTGGAATTTCTGGGCGATCGGGTGCTTGGATTGGTGATGTCAGAAGCGCTTTTGGAACACGACAAATCCGCCGCCGAAGGTACCTTGGCCCCTCGTTTTAACGCGCTGGTGCGCAAAGAGGCCTGCGCGGACGTGGCCCGCGAGATTGATCTTGGTGAGGCTCTCAAGCTGGGGCGTTCCGAAATGATGTCTGGCGGACGCCGCAAAGAGGCGCTGCTGGGCGACGCAATGGAAGCTGTGTTGGCGGCTGTCTACCGCGATGCCGGCTTTGACGTTGCGAAGGCATTGATCTTGCGTCTTTGGGGCGCTCGTGTGCACACCGTTGACGCCGACGCGCGCGATCCTAAAACTTCGCTGCAGGAATGGGCGCAAGCTCGAAAACTACCGCCCCCCAAGTACGAATTGGTCAAACGCTCTGGTCCGGATCACGCACCAGTGTTCACCATTGCTGCAAAGCTTGAAAACGGTGCTTCTGCACAAGCCACGGACAATTCCAAACGCAAAGCGGAGCAAGCTGCCGCCAGCGCACTATTGGCGCAAGTGAACAGTTAAGTACAAGGTAGTTGCATAGCGCCCTTGCAAAGCTAACCCTAGCCCTACTTGGCAAAGTAAGCTACAGACGCGCCTTAACTCGTAAAATGGCTGACACAAAGGCAGACCCTATGACCAAACGCGCCGGATTCGTTGCCCTAATCGGAGAGCCCAACGCGGGCAAATCCACGCTCACCAACCAAATGGTGGGGGCAAAGGTCTCGATCGTGACTCATAAGGTGCAAACCACCCGCTCCCGCATCCGTGGTGTGGCCATGGAAGGTGAGAGCCAGCTGGTGTTTGTGGATACACCCGGTCTGTTCGCCCCACGCCGTCGTTTGGACCGCGCCATGGTGGCGGCCGCTTGGGGTGGCGCGGCAGATGCCGATGTGATTGTGATGATGGTCGAGGCGCATCGTGGCGTGACCAAAGGTGTCGAAGCCATTCTGGAGCGCCTACAAGAGTTTGGTGAAGGACGCCGGGTCGCGCTGGCAATCAACAAAATTGACCGCGTGAAATCCGATGTGCTTTTGGCACTGACCCAAGATCTGAACGAGCGCTATCCCTTCATCGAAACCTTTATGATCTCGGCTGAAAAAGGCTTTGGTTGTGCTGATCTGCGCACTTGGTTGGCCAAGGAGCTGCCAGAAGGCCCATGGTTGTATCCGGAAGATCAGATCGCTGATCTGCCAATGCGCATGATTGCTGCCGAAATCACCCGTGAAAAGCTGACCCTGCGCCTGCATCAGGAACTGCCGTATCAGATGACGGTGGAAACCGAGAGCTGGGATGAGCGCAAAGACGGCTCCGCCCGCGTTGATCAGATGATCTATGTGATGCGCGATGGCCATAAAGGCATTGTGCTGGGCAACAAAGGTGAGACCATCAAGGCAGTCTCAAAGGCTGCGCGTGAAGAGCTTGAAGAATTCATGGGGCGCCGCATCCACCTATTCTTGCAGGTAAAAGTCCGCCCGAACTGGCTCGAAGAGAAAGAACGATATTCCGAAATGGGACTTAAGTTCAGCGACGGAAACGCATGACGGCTATCAAGCCCCAAACGATTGCAGCCACGGCAAACAGCGCGATCGCAATGTGGTTTGCGGACATTTTTTCGGACGGGATCAATCCTGCGGCCTCAAGCCCAATAAGTACCAACGCAGCCAAAAACATAAGCCGCACCGTCCATGGAATTTTGAGTTCCGGGCGCATTTTTCAAAGTCCTTGCATACCAATTACCCGCAAGGCGGGTGTGATCTACTACCATAGGTTTAATGAGTTGTCATGCGGTTAACAGCGGAGTTTTGGGTGCACGCCTATTTGGCGCGTTTACGGTTGACCGATATACCCGCCTTTGTCGTGGCGCATGGTGACGACACTGCCGGTGCGGTATTGGTGAAGCTCAATACACTGGACGGCAACGCCATTGTTTTTCAGCGCAGCTTTGACCTTATGACTGGAGATCGCAAATGGGTTACTCTCGCTGAAGGTGAAGAGGCCGAGGTCGATGCTGCCCTGGCTCGGCAACGCAGTTTTGATACCGATGTTTGGGTGATCGAGGTTGAAGATCGCCAAGGTCGCCATTTGTTGGACGAACCAGGGCTGTCAGATTAAGATAATAATCTGCTTTCCTTTCCGCCAACCAAAGGCTTTTCTGCATACAAAGGAGAGGCCATGGACTGGCGCGATCAGGGCTTTGTGCTCAGCACACGCAAACACGGAGAAACCTCGGTGATCTTGGAGGTTTTTACGGCAGATCACGGTCGCCATGCAGGTGTGGTACGTGGCGGCGTGAGCCGAAAGATGACCCCTATTCTCCAGCCGGGTGGACAGCTTGACCTCGCCTGGCGGGCGCGTTTGGCGGATCACATTGGCAGTTTCACTGTTGAACCGATGCGATCGCGTGCGGCGGCCCTATCAGACAGATTTGCGCTTGCAGGCCTCAATGCCGTAACAGCCTTACTGGCTTTCTGTTTGCCGGATCGTGAGCCGCATTCAGAACTTTACGCCAAAAGCAGTCAACTGCTTGATCTCTTGGGGCAAAATGACCTCTGGCCACTTGCCTATTTGAAATGGGAAATAGCGCTTTTGACGGAGCTTGGCTATGGCCTTGATCTCACCGAATGTGCGGTCACAGGCAGCACCCAAGACCTGATCTATGTGTCCCCAAAATCCGGCCGCGCGGTGTCCTCAAAGGGGGCGGGGGAGTGGGCAGACCGCCTTTTGCCTCTTCCGCCAATTCTGCGAGATGAAGGGGATGCGCCTGACGGCGAAATCCTTCAAGCGCTCTCAACCACTGGCTATTTTCTATCCGAAAAACTGGCTCCGGACCTTGGCAACAAGCCTTTGCCAGAGGCCCGCGCCCGTTTTGTGGATCTCTTTCGGCGGCGGCTTAATGCCCCCTAAACGCCATCTCGCGTCCGGCATCATTGCTCATTAGCAAGCGGTCGCCAGACACCTCCACCAAAGTCATTTCCATCATAGAGGTCAAAAAGGCTTCTTCGTCGTCGATGTCGGAGCAGTACAGCTCCTCAACGAAGTCAACTTGTATCGCAATCCAAGGGTACGGTTTTCTTTGTGAACCGGAAAATCCATTACACGGCCCCATGCCATTAACGCTGCCATGTGGGCCAAACGCAACCACCGCCGAATAGTCAACGGGCGCGCCGTCTACTTCGCTTAATTGCCAGTCGTAGTTCATGCCACCGTGTTTTGTGAGCGTATCTGTTGGGTCACACGCGGCCAATCCCAAGATTGCCGTTACAGCAAGAAATCCAAATCTCATCTATCCGCCTCATATAATGCCAATATCAAATCCACTAGAGTTCCCAGCGCCGGTCCATTTGCGATCCCGTCATGTGTGGAAAGCTCTTCCATACCTACCAAGGCGGCATAAAACACGCGCGTCAACTCTGGATTGCTCAATCCAATCTCTTCAAACAATTCCTGCACATAGGTCATGCGCTTTATATCCACCTGTGCAACAGCTTCTGCGACATCTGTATTGTCGCGCGCCCAGGCTCTGATAGATGGTTCCGCTGCAATGCCGCCAAAATCCTCCGGTGGTCCTGCTGCGGCAATTTGCACCAATTCGCGCAATTTTCGCACCGCCGATCCCTGTTGATCAACCAGCGTTACGATCTCAGCAAATGCACGGGTTTCCCATGTCTCCATCATCGCTGCATGAAATGTCGGGACATCGTCAAAATGCCAGTAAAATGAACCCTTTGTAGCTTCAAGGCGCCGCGCCAATGGTTCCGCCTTGAGGGCCTTGGGGCCTGCTTCTGTCAAAGCCAGGAAACCAGCTTTGATCCAATCATCTTTTGAAAGTCGTTTTGCCATGCCTAAACATACGGCAGCGTATTGACTCCTGCAAGTAAAGGAGTCACTCCTGACCATACGATGGCGTATGGATTTTGGAGGCTGTAATGAACAAGTGGATGATGACTGCGGCGGGGCTATTATTTTTGACAACCGGCGTGCATGTGTTTTTGGGAGGGCCGGAAATACACGTACCGATTCAGGAGAGCGATCTGCACCCGGCTGTCCGCGCCGTTGGGGCGGTGGTCTGGCACGCCGTGACTGTGATGTTGTTGGTCTTTGGCGCGGGCTGTGCTTGGCTCTCACGCAATCCCAACGCGCCGCTCGCTTGGCTGATGATTGCAACACAACTTGGATTTGTCGGGCTTTTCGTAGCCTACGGCATGGCGTTACTTGGCAACCTCACGGTCATGCCGCAGTGGATTATTTTCGGGCTTATCTCAGCCGTAATTGCAATGGGTATCCGTGCGGACAACACCCCGGCACGACGCGCGGCTACTGCCTGACCGTCACCAATTGCTGGTGTGGTCGCGTGGTGTCGCGACCACCGCATTTGGGGCGCCGTCGGCAAACTCTTTCACACGCGCTGCGAATGTGGCGAAATACTCTTGGCTCTGAACGTGCTTCAGGGTTGCCTCGCTGTCCCAACGTCCCCAATGAATGCGTGTTACGCCATTGTCGGCCACGGCCACTTGGTAGGAGAACCCCTGAGCTGCGGGATCATTGCCCACTGCATTGATGAAGGCTTCGCAGGTGGCCACCCACACCATGTCGTCCCCGTCGTAGTCATATGTGATGGTGATACAGCGCATGTGGGGCTTCCTTCTATTGTGTCGGTGCACGCAGTTTGTGGCACAAATCGCCGCAACAGCGCACGTTGCGTTCATTTCTCTCGGGACAGTCTGCCTTGAAATACGCACCACCGCAAAACAGTCGCGATACCGACGTAATACCGACGTAGATTTCGGCGGATTTTAGCTGCCGATTCCTTGTTAATATGTGAAAAATGAAAAACGCGGCCCCCGAAGGAGCCGCGCAAAGTCTGCTGTCTAACTGAGAGCGGGTGTCAGCTCAGCAAACGTCTCGCAATCACCTGTGCCTGAATTTCCGCTGCACCTTCAAAGATGTTGAGGATGCGCGCGTCACACAGGATGCGGCTCACGCTGTATTCCAACGCAAAGCCGTTACCGCCATGAATTTGCAGGGCATTATCCGCTGCGGCCCAGGCCACACGGGCGCCCAGAAGTTTGGCCATGCCGGCTTCAAGATCACACCGGTGTCCATGGTCCTTTTCCCAAGCAGAGAAGTACGTCAGCTGGCGGGCGATCATGATTTCTACCGCCATCATGGCCAATTTTCCGGCCACCCGTGGGAAGTTGATCAGCGATTTTCCAAATTGCTTACGGTCGATGCCATACTGCATGCCCACGTCCAGCGCAGACTGCGCAACACCAATCGCACGCGCCGCGGTTTGGATGCGAGCCGACTCGAAGGTTTCCATCAACTGCTTGAAACCTTTGCCTTCTTCGCCGCCAAGCAGATTCTCACCTTTGACTTTAAAACCGTCAAAGGCCAGCTCGTATTCTTTCATGCCTCGATAGCCGAGCACCTCGATTTCGCCGCCGGTCATGCCCTCTGTTGGGAAGGGGTTCTCCTCAGAGCCGGGAGTTTTTTCAGCCAGGAACATGGACAGTCCGCGGTGATCGGGAGAGTCTGGATTGGTGCGGGCCAAAAGGGTCATCACTTGTGTGCGGGCCGCGTGAGTAATCCAGGTTTTGTTGCCTGTTACCTCCCAGTTGCCGTCCTCAGTTTTCACAGCGCGCGTGCGCAATGAACCAAGATCAGAGCCAGTGTTTGGCTCTGTAAAGACAGCCGTCGGCAAGATTTCCGCACTGGAGAGTTTTGGCAGCCACTGTTGTTTTTGCTCTTCCGTACCGCCGCAAAGAATCAACTCCGCCGCGATCTCAGAGCGGGTGCCCAAGGAACCCACACCGATATAGCCGCGGGACAGCTCCTCGGAGACCACAACCATGGAGGCTTTGGAAAGGCCAAATCCGCCGTATTCCTCTGGAATGGTCAGGCCAAACACGCCCATTTCCGCAAGCTCTTCAATGATTTCCATTGGAATGAGCTCGTCCTTGAGGTGCCACTCATGGGCATTGGGCTCTACGCGATCCACTGCAAACCGGCGGAACTGTTCGCGGATCATTTCAAGCTCGTCGTCAAGGCCGCTCTGGCCCACAGTGATGTTGGCCGCCTGCTCCTGCATCAACTCTACAAGACGCATGCGCGCGGCTTGGGAGTTGCCTTTGTCACACAACGTCATGACCTCTGCCGCCATCAGGCCGCGGGTTTCATCTTGCGTGAGACCAAGATCCTGCAAGCGCACAATCTCACCCTGGCTCATTGGAATGCCGCCATAGACTTGCCAGAGGTATTCTCCAAAAGCGATTTGGTGAATGATCTGTTCGATCTCCCCAAATTTGCCTTCGCCATCCAGCTTTTCTGCCCAAGCCTGCATTTGCTTTAACGACTGGGCATATGTGGCCAACCAGCTCAGGCCATGGGCCGCCGTTTGGTTTTGCTCGATGAGCTTCCCCGAAACCCGGCCATTTTCAGAGACAGTCTCTTTCACCCGCGCAATCGCGGCCTCCAGAATACTCTCCATCGGCGCAACAGCCGCTCCGGTCAATTTCAGAAGATCAGGAAGAATCACTGAGTTTGTCATAGCCAAGTCCTGTCCATCATGCGCCATACGTCAAAAGCCCTCAAATGCTGCAGTGTGACATAATCCCTTTGCAGGTGCAGCGCAACAAAAATACGAATTGCGCGCCAACTTTGGTCGTTTGTTTCGCGTGAAGTCTTTGTTGGTGTGTGCTTTGAGGCCTATAGCAAGGTATGGATTCTCTGTTTCTGGACTATGCACCTCAAGTTTTGGTTTTCTGTGCGAGCGTTGGGCTGCTTGCAGGGATTATCAAAGGCATGGTTGGCTTTGGCATGCCTATGGTCTTGATTTCAGGGCTAAGTACATTTCTTTCTCCCGAAATTGCCCTGGCGGGTCTTATCTTTCCAACATTGGCCAGCAATGGCTTTCAAGCCTTCAGGCATGGCGCAGGGGCGGCATGGCAATCCTTAAAGCGTTTCCGGCGCTTTCTGATTGCGGGGGGCATCGTCATGGGTGTCAGCGCCCAGTTTGTCCGCTGGGTACCAGAAAATGTGTTGTTGGTCATGATTGGTGCGCCAGTTGCCATGTTTGTTGTTTTGCAACTGTTTGGCCGTCCGCTGCGCATCGCAAAACCCACTGCGCGAGGTGAAGTTGCGGTTGGCGCATTTGCGGGAGCAATTGGCGGCGTGTCAGGCGTTTGGGGACCTCCCACGGTCTCATATCTAACTGCAATTGGCACGGAGAAGACGGAGCAAATCAGAATCCAGGGTGTAATCTATGGCCTGGGAGCAGTGGCACTTTTATTTGCTCATTTGGGTTCTGGTGTGCTGAACGTCAAAACGGCGCCCTTGTCGTTTTTTCTGGTAATTCCCGCCATGTTAGGCATGTGGGTGGGAACAAAGGTTTCGGATAGAATTGACCAGAAAATGTTTCGGCGCATGACGCTTGTGGTGTTGCTGCTTGCTTCCCTAAACCTCATTCGCCGGGCATTTTTCTAGGCGCCTTTTCTCAGCTTGCTCCTGCCTGCCTGAGCGGTAGGATAACGCGGACGTGCAAGGAGTATATCAACGGTGTCACAGATCAACACATCCCTGCGCGTGGCTTCTCTGAGCCTTGCCATTTTGGCCGCTATTGCCACCGGCTGGTTTCTAAATGCTGCTCAGGCAATCCTTGTGCCCATCGTGCTGGGAGCTCTGCTGGCCTTCCTGATGGATGGCATTTCCCGCTTCATGGGCCGCATCCCTCTTTACTCAAAATATGTGCCAGGTTGGCTGCGCACGATGCTGACAACCGTTGTGCTCTTTATTGTGCTTGCTGGTTTGATCAGTTTTTTTGCGAGAAACTTAGACCCGGTTGTGCGGGCAATGCCAGATTATTTGGAGCGCCTGTCTCATACGTCGTCCGAGGTGGCTGCCCGCTTCGATGTGGAGTTTGAACTGACGTGGCAATCGTTGGATCGCCTGTTGTTTGACAATATCGACATTCAGCGGCTCATCCGTATGACGGTAAATTCGGTCAGCTACTCAGCCGGATACCTGGCGCTTGTCTTTCTATACGCCATCTTATTTCTGATTGAACGGGACAGTATTCCAAAAAAAGTCGCCGCAATCGTTCCGGATCACCAATCGCAGTCCAATGTGTGGCAAACCATCGATTTGATTACCGCGCAAATTGGCACCTATTTTACCACCAAGACCTTGATCAACGTGGTGCTCGGCGTTCTGTGCTGGGTGATCTTTCTGTTCTTTGGGCTAGAATTTGCCGCCTTCTTTGCTGTGACCACAGCGATCTTCAACTACATCCCTTACGTTGGGTCATGGATTGCGATGGCGTTGCCCATGCTTTTTGCGGTTGGTGATTGGGGGCTAAATATGGACGTCGTGCTGTTGTTTGCTGCGCTCAGCGGCGCGCAATTTGGTGTTGGGTATTTCTGGGAACCGCGTCTCATGGGGCGATCCATGAACTTGAGCCCTGTGATTGTGATGGTGTCGTTGGCATCGTGGGCTGCGGTCTGGGGCCTGATTGGTGCCATCCTGTCAGTCATATTAACCTCTGGAATTATGACCATCATGTCATTTTTCCGTGCCACCAGACCCGTGGCAATTCTGCTAACCAATGATGGAGAGATACCCTGGTTGCAAGAGATTGATGTTGGTGAAGAGGCCTGACCTCGACCTATTGGTTTACCTGATCATACCAGGCCAGTAAGGACTCGATGTCAGCTGACACATTGGTCGCCATGCCGCCTGAAAACTCCTCAAACACCTCAGCATTTAAAGGGTTTGTACCCGCAATAACCGTCGCATCTTTTTCCAGCGCATCCGCCAGTAAATCCCGAAATCCACCGCCTTCTGTTTCCTGCTTGCCAAATTTGTTGAGCAGGAAAACGTCAAAGTCGGCTTGCATGGATTGTCCAACAGCCGTTATCGCAGTTGCCATTGCATCCGGATCAAGTCGGCAGCCTTGTGCTTCTTTGCCCAAATTTTGCGAAATGCGAATGGTCGGACCATTTGGCAAAATACGTACATCCATGTCACATCCTTGCGCAGTGCCGCATTCGGTGTTGGTTTGTACGATCCCACGCGTCTTAAGACCGCGTGCTTCCAAGCGTTCTGCCAAATCGGACAACAGAAGGTCCAACTCTCCGCGTCCATGCGCCATGGTGTATGCAATTTTCATCATGACTTTGAAAATAGGTCGGTGTTTTCAGAAAGCAAATACCATCTTGCCCCAAGATCTTAGTCCAGAGACTTGGGGAGCAGCTTGTTTATGAGAGAAACTAGGAATGCGGTGGAAATACCAAAGCACAAAATGCCGGTTACTCCGCCAAACGCGCCAAAAACGCGAAATTCGACGGGTAAAACAACGTCGCCATATCCCACGGTCGTATAGGTTACGAGTGAGAAATAGAGTGCGTCGTAAAGGTAATCAAAGGCTTTCATATTGAGCAGTACCGCCGCCCAGAGCCAAACCTGAATGGTGTGTGAACTCACGATCATGACAAAGGCCGCACCAACAACAACGGTTGTTCTTAGCATGCGAGACCGATTTTTGACCCAGCGGCCAATATGAGCCAGCGCCTCAATCATCGCGGCCAGCAGGCCGACATGAATGAGGGCACACACGCTAAGAACTACGGATCCCCACAACAGCTGATCGTGTTGGCTCATCGCTAGTGTGTCTGGTGTCATGGAGTCGCTCTCGTTGCTCGACGCAAAACTTGCACGCGATCAGGCGAAGAACAAGCCTGCCAAATGGTCACATCGTCTCAACGCAATGACGTCTAAACGCCCGCTTCAACATGTCCAACTCCGCGCGCAGGAGGTCGATTTCTGCACGTAGATCACCTGCCAAGGCTTCGCCGGCAATAAAGCTGACGGTGTCGAGCCGTTTTTCGGTTGTGTGTTCAGTAATGACCACAGTTTGAACGCCGTCTGAGATGCTTTCTTTCGGAATAGGAAAACGCAGTCGCCAGAGACCAGGCTCATCTGCTAGATCAACCGAAACATCCTGAACCGGCTCGCCCAAGTAAGTGACGTCAATCCGCGGCTTCGCGCGGGTGCCTTCCGAACATTTTAGAACCCCTTCCCAGATGCCCTCAAATAGGCGGGTTTTTGTCAGCGTTAGTTCGCTCATGTGGCCATCCCTTTGTGTTTGTTTCAGAACTCTGCTCGTGGACGGCGGGAGAATGTGACGTCCCGGAGGACAACCTGGTTCATCTCGGGGCCCTCAAAAATCAGGTCGATCCACATTTTCTCGACCCTCTTTTCGTTGAGGTTTGAATACGCCAAATCAAACTCGACCCGAATGTCTTCGGCCTGAAGCGGCAGTTCGCGCACGATTTGTTCTGTGTTTGGCCCATGGCGGATATTCAAGCGTGCAAATATTTCGAGCGGTTTTTCCATCTCAACAATTGTGTCCATCCGCACAACATGTTCCCGCTTAAGGCCTGAAACTGCTTCCTGTGGCATGTCGATCACCAAAGATAGAAACGAGCCGTCAAACCGAAAAACGTCCATACGCAGGCCAAACGGTGCGAGGTCTTTTTCCCTGTGGTTTCTGAGCTGTCGCAGGGTGAGCTCAGAAATGCGACAGTCATGGAAGAGCGTGACTTCCTCGCCCAGCATTTCTTTGTTTTCCACCGCGGCACGGCCTTTTGCTGGAATAGGCTCTCGCCACAGAGCCGGGCGCCACGACCAATCTGTCCCATGGGGCTTGGGAAAGGCGTTGGAGCCAATGATGGGCAGAGCCAAACGGCTTTCGGAAACCGCAATCACAGTATCCAGATATTGACGAAGGGTTCTGGCTCTGCGCCGTTGCGCCCGTAAGGTGGCAATATCCGCTTCAGAGGCCTTGCGAGCATTGCGCGCCCAATACCGTGACAATCCGCTTTGTAGCGCCTGCTGAAAAAAACGTCTGCTTTTTGCCATTTGGCTTGGAACCATGTCTCATTGTTGCTGGCGGCGAAACGATCTGCGGCCTTCGTTATGATTATTTAGCGAAATGGTTGCGATAGGACAAATGTCCATTCAGTCCTATCCCCATGAATTTTCAGTGTGTTGCCCAGTGTCTGTTCCGTAAATGAAGTACTTCGGTTGTAAGTGACGTTGAAATGTACCTTTCAAAGGAGCCAAAAAGGGATATGGGGACGCCACTGGAGCATGACTGAGATTGCATTTTCTGACGTAGCGTCTTATCTCATCCGAGATTGGAACCAGAGGACACTGATCACATGAACTGGATCACCAACTACGTCCGTCCGCGGATCAACTCGATCTTTTCTCGTAGAGAAGTTCCAGACAATCTCTGGACCAAGTGCGATGAATGCGGGACGATGTTGTTTCACCGTGAATTGAAGGGCAACCAAAACGTTTGCACGCAATGCGACCATCATATGTCGATTTCCCCACGAGATCGCTTTGAGGCATTGTTTGATGGAGGCGTGTTTGTCGAGGTGGATGTACCAGAACCGGTAGCTGATCCTCTGCAGTTCCGAGATCAGAAAAAATATCCAGAGCGCATGAAGGCCGCGCAGAAAAAGACGGGCGAGGCAGAAGCCATGTTGGTGGCTGAAGGCGATATCGGTCGAACCCCAATTGTGGCCGCGTGTCAGGACTTCTCCTTTATGGGCGGCTCCATGGGGATGTATGTCGGTAACGCGATTATTGCCGCTGCGGAGCGTGCCATCGCACTGAATCGTCCGCTTGTGTTGTTTTCGGCCGCAGGTGGCGCGCGGATGCAGGAAGGCATTCTTTCTTTGATGCAGATGCCCCGCACAACCGTTGCGGTGCAGATGCTCAAAGAAGCAGGCTTGCCGTATATCGTTGTTCTCACACATCCGACAACCGGTGGTGTAACGGCGTCTTATGCGATGCTGGGCGATGTACAGATTTCCGAACCCAATGCGCTGATCTGTTTTGCTGGCCCACGGGTGATTCAGCAGACCATCGGAGAGAAGTTGCCTGAAGGTTTTCAGCGCGCCGAGTATCTGCTGGACCACGGTATGCTTGATCGCGTGACAAAGCGGACCGAGCTCAAAGCCGAGTTGGTGTTGATTATCCGAATGCTTATGGGCATGCCTCCTGCGGTAGCGGGCGACCTGCCTGCACCTCAAAAGGAAGAAACTGCAACTGAGACGCCGGACGAAAAACCCGAAGAGGCGAAAACGGAATAAATCAGTCGCTTACGCGTCGAGAGAAATGGGCTTTCGGAACATAAACCGAGGGCCCGTTTTGTTTAACAGCCCCTTTTTTGATGGAGTGCTTCATGGTCGCTCAATATGATACGTCGGACACAATCCTCGCCCGTATGATGGCGCTTCACCCAAAAATTATTGATCTGACCTTGGATCGTATGTGGCGCCTTCTGGACGTACTGGACAACCCCCAAAAAAAGATGGCTCCGGTTGTGCATCTGGCGGGGACCAATGGTAAAGGCAGCACACAGGCCATGATCCGCGCTGGTCTTGAAGGCCGAGGGGATAAGGTTCATGCCTATACCAGCCCGCACTTGGCGCGATTTCACGAACGCATCCGCTTGGCGGGCGAGCTTATTGATGAAGCGCATTTAGCGGCGGTTTTGGACGAGTGTTGGGAAGCTAATAACAGGCAGAACATCACCTACTTTGAGATCACCACCTGTGCCGCCATTCTGGCGTTTTCACGCACGTCTGCCGACTACACGTTGCTGGAGGTTGGTTTGGGTGGGCGCTTGGATGCGACAAATGTGATCACCGCACCTGAATTAACCGTCATCACGCCTGTTTCCAAAGATCATGAACAGTTCTTGGGGGAAACCGTCGCTGAAATTGCGGCGGAAAAAGCAGGTATCATCAAGCGTGGCGTTCCCTGTGTTGTTGGTCCACAATCTGTTGAGGCCATGGATGTGATTGAACATGCTGCGATGCGTCTTAGTGCGCCGTTGATTGCTTACGGCCAGCACTGGCACGTGTCTGAAGAACGCGGGCGTCTCGTTTTTCAAGATGAGCGCGGATTGCTGGATCTTCCTCTTCCTGCGCTGGCTGGCGCACATCAGGTACAAAATGCAGGCGCTGCGCTGGCGGCATTGCGCCACTTAGGTGCAGATGAGGTGGCTTGCGAAGCCGCCATGACAAAGGTCTCTTGGCCCGCGCGTATGCAGCGATTGAACGGCGGACCTTTGGTTGACGCTGCGGCTGGCGCAGAGGTTTGGCTCGACGGGGGGCATAACGCGGCTGCAGGCAAGGCGTTGGCAGACGTTATCTCAACTTTGCCAAAGCGGCCGACCCATCTCATCTGTGGGATGTTGAACACCAAGGATATTCTTGGGTATCTGACACCGCTCGCAAAGATTTCCGAAGGTTTGACTGCGGTTTCCATTCCCGGCGAGAGCAATACGCTTCCGGCCTCTCAAACGGCGCAATCTGCACGGCAAGCGGGTATGCAGGCAACCGAGAGTGTCAGTGTCCTGGCCGCGCTTAAGGACATTGTGTCCAAGTCGCCTGAAAGTCGCATATTGATTTGCGGATCGCTTTATCTTGCTGGCGCAGTGCTCCGAGAAAACAGTTAAGTCGGAGACGCCTCTTAAGGTCGGTCGGTTGAAACGGGATCATCCAGTTGACGGAAGCGAATCAGTGCACGTATAGTTCTACGGAACGTCTCTTTCGCCCAAATACCACTACAATCAGCGAAGCGATCTACGGACAGGCAGGCAGGAAAATGGGGGGCAATCGGCCCCCCTTATAATGCCGGCCGCAGATGCCCTCTGTGCCGCCTGATGGAATGTGGAGTGGACACCAGCGCTCGTATGGTTGGTATGAGATATGGCTTTTGTTTATGGAGGCAAGTTTGGCCGCCAAGGTTGTGTTTCATCTGCCCAAGCAGTTCCATGAGAACTATCTGGAACTGACCCATTTGGCTCTTTTTCATAAGATTCATGCGTTAATTGTGCCTCGAGGAGGCGAGGTCGAAGTGCGTCGCCGCCACGAAACGCTACGGTCGATGGAACGGTCGGATTGGTCCGACCGTTTAGAATCTGAGAACTTACATGTCATTGAAAATGGCATGGTTCAGCAAGACAACGCCCTGAATACGGCGCTGGCTTATTTACCACCTTATTTCCACCTCGATCCGCAAGGTGTGTTGGCGGAAAGTATGGCCGGTGACGCCAAGTTTTCTGAAACTGAGGTGAATGCTGTACTCGCCAATTCGAAGTTCCGAGGATTGCATGACCGCTTGGTGAAAAAACGTCGGTCACGGTACGGCCCAAAAGATGAAGTGACTGAAATTCCTGACGGGTGCATTGCCGTCTTTCTTCAGGGCGATAATCCGCACCGACAAGGCACAGCATATTGCGATAATGAGACGTTGTTGCGTACTGTTGCGGAGAATGCAGGCGGGCGAACTGTTGTGGTCAAGGCGCACCCGGTGAGCAAACAGCTTGATGATGCTCAGTTAATCCTAAATCTCCTTCAGGATGGGTTGCCGGTTGAGCCAACCGACGCCAATGTACATGACATTCTCCGCCAATGTTCTGTGACCGTCAGCTATAATTCCGCAGTTGCCATGGAAGGGTTCATGCATGGAAAACCGGCGATCCTTTTTGGAAAATCCGATTTCCACCACGTTGTTGAAACAGTGTGCAATCCCAACGATTTTCCAACAGCGCTGCATGCAGCTTTGGTCAGCCAGCATGACTACGCAAAGTATTTGCACTGGTACTTTTCAAACTATGCCGTGTCTGTCGAGGATTGGTTGTTGGAAGACAAGCTTCTTCAGATCTTTGAGAAGATGGGGTTCGCTGAGGATCGGTTAGGGCTCCGGGAGGTCAGCGGTGCGACATCGGAAAACCAGGTAGGGCCCAGGAGCAAACAGGCAATTGACGAAACGCAACGGTTGTTCCGAGGGCTCACCGAGGCAAAATCTGTAAAACTTCGGCGCAGTTTGATAATCGATGAAGACTATCATGAATTTATTGGGGCAATCGGTGACCAGAAGGTGCGTGTTTGTCGGCACCTATCGGCAGAAGGCCAGCGGGACGTACGCGCGCGTGTCGCTGAGACAAGCTACTTGCAAGACATCATGGTCTCAGAGCAGTTTTTTGCTGAAAAAGCTATTTTCGCCCATGAAGAGTATGGTGTCTTGTGCGTGAGCCAAGTGCCGGGTGTACCTTTAGCGCAAAAGATTGCAGGGGCCTCAGGCCCTCGTCGATCCAAGTTTGTACGCATGGGTGCAGAGTGGCTTGAAGCCGCAACGCAGGCTCGGATTAAGCAAACAGAACTGGCATCGCTGTTCCGACTGAAGAATCTAAAAGAGTGGTCTTTGGACAATATCGAAGACGATGGGGATTGCTCTTTATTGGAAAGGCTGCTGTCTGACCTGACCAAACGCGCTCGTTTGATCAAGGGCATGGAAATCAAACAAATTCATGGACAGGCATGGTTCTCGGCTGAAAACCTTGTGTTCAAAGACACCACCTTGTGTGGGATCAACATCCGGGGGGCGCATTGGACGTCGGTGTCACGCGCAGCCGCGCAATACCTCGTCGACTTGCAATTGGTCGCGCCTGCGATATCTGGCAAAACTCGGTTTGGCATTGCGCAGGACGATTGGCGTGCGTTTTTGTCAATTGATTTGGTTCCTGAAGGCGAGCGCCGCACGGCTTTACCATTCTTCATAGGTGAGCAATTGTTTCGGCGCTTCGTAACTGATTATCGGAGCCAAGAGAAACGCGAGCGTGGGCGCCAATCGATACGCGTTTTTTTGGAATAATTTTTCCTGACAATTTGGGTGGAATCCCTGCAAAGTGGCAGCAGTGCAGGGAGGCGCCAATGCAGATTGTCGATGAGTTTCCATTTGGGGTTCGGGAGGAACCCCACGTATGGATCGAAATGCCGGATGGAGTGCGCCTGTCCGCGCGAATGTGGTTTCCTAAGACCACGGAGCCTGTACCCGCAATCTTGGAGTATCTCCCTTATCGAAAGCGGGACGGGACCGCGGAAAGAGATGCGTTGACGCATCCTTACCTTGCAGGGCACGGCTACGTGTGTGTCCGCGTTGACATGCGTGGGTGTGGCGACAGCGAAGGTCTTTTCCAGGACGAGTACTCACAGCAAGAGTTGGATGACGGAGTTGCTGTAATAGAGTGGCTGGCTCAGCAAGAGTGGAGCAACGGCAATGTCGGGATGATGGGTATCAGCTGGGGCGGATTCAACGGGTTACAAATTGCGGCTCTAGCGCCTCCCGCATTAAAAGCAGTTGCTAGTTTGTGCTCAACGGTAGATCGATATGCCGACGATATTCACTACAAGGGCGGTGTCATGCTTGGGGAGAACCCGGCCTGGGCTGCGACTGTTTTGGGATGGTTTGCATTGCCGCCAGATCCCCAAATTGTTGGACCCAAATGGCGCGAGATGTGGTTGGAGCGGCTCCAAAACACGCCGTTTTTGGCTGAGACTTGGATCAAGCACCAAAATCGAGATGCTTACTGGAAGCACGGATCGGTTTGTGAGGATTATAGTGCAATCAAAGCAGCGGTTTTAAGTGTCGGCGGCTGGCACGATGGATATCGAAACACCATTTCCCATTTGGTTGAAAACTTGGCGGCTCCGGTAAAGGGATTGGTCGGTCCTTGGAACCACAAATACCCACATTTTGCCGTTCCGGGTCCACAGATCGACTTTCTCGGAGAATTGCTTTTGTGGTGGGACCACTGGTTGAAGGGCGAGGAGAACGAAGTTGGGTCTTTACCAGACATGCGCCGCTGGCTCATGTACAGTGTACCGCCCCAAGTGACCTATGATCATCGTCCAGGGCGGTGGATTGCGGACGGTGTTGGCTCCAAGGGGTGCGTTCTGACTCTTCACCTGGTTGGGGAGACCCTCTCGGAGATTCCCGCACCGACAGAACAGAAAATTCTGCCGGATATTACTGTAGGGCAAGCGGCGGGAGAGTTTTTTCCATTTGGGTTTGGTCCAGGGGAGCTTCCAGACGATCAACGCGCCGATGACGTACTTTGCAGTTGCTTTGATGGGAAGCCAATAGGAGAAGGACTGGACTTGGTTGGGGCGCCAAAGCTACGGCTGCGACTTCGCTCTAACACGCCCAAAGCACAGATTGCGGTGCGGCTGTGTGATGTACATCCAAATGGCGAAAGCACGTTGATAACCCACGGATTTTTGAATCTCAGGCACCGGGATGGGCATGAAACCCTCATTGACGTGCCTTTAGGAGAAAACTTCGATGCAGTCGTCACTCTGGATCAATGTGCTTATCGCGTCCCTCAAGGACATAAGCTACGTGTTGCCCTGTCGACGAGCTACTGGCCTTTTGTGTGGCCAGAACCGGAGCTGACGACACTCAATGTTGTTTTGGGTACGATTGAGCTTCCAATCCGAAATGTGTCAAAGGGTGACGAGTGGCGGTTTGAGACGCCAAAATCGGCACGCCCTCGGCCAACAGAGCGGTTGAGTGTTAGCGACGAGAGCAAGCGCATCATACGCAACGTTGGCAAACGTTTGACGCGCCAGGAAATTCAAAGCGATGATGGGGTGTTGAGGGATCTGGAAACTGGTTTGGAAAGCAGAACCAGACACAGGGAGGTGTTTTCAATTGCCGAAACAGATCCAAACTCTGCAGTCGCCAGTTTTGTTTGGGAACGAGACATGTCGCGTGGTGGGTGGTGCGTGGCGGTCAAGGCTGAGCTGAAAATGAGCGCTGATGCAGACAATTTCTTCATCAAGGGCCACTTACAGGCCAAAGAGGGAGAATATGTGGTGTTTCAAAGAGAATGGGACGTTTCCGTCCCTAGACAGTAACTAGTAGCAAAAAGAAGCCCGCTTTTTGGCGGGCTTCTTTTGTTTCAGCGTACGACAAAGACCGATTGTTTGGCATGCCTCGATATTCGAGCGGCGTTGGGGCCGATCAAATAGTCTTTCAGCTGTGACTTATGTGCGCCCACAATAATCGCATCGGCAGAAACACTTTCAGCCTCTTTCAACACCAGATCGTAAATGGTGCCTTGATCGACATGCAGGCGTACTTTTGGTAGGCCCGCAAAGCGCTCACCAGCCCAGGTTTCCAATGCAACCTTGGCCTCCTGAAGAATGGCTTTGTTGTGATCTGCGCTAAAAAACGAACCAACAATCGACATGCCGTAGTCTGGCACGACATTCATGATGTGCAACTCGGCATCGTCTCGCTCTGCCATGGTTTTGGCAACTTCGGCCGGGCGCTCCGACCCTTTCAGATCGTTCACGTCCACAGTCAGTAGTAGGGTCTTAAACATATCACATCTCCCTAGAATGCAGGCTGCGTGGCGCGAGGCCGCTGAATCAGCATCAATCCGGCAAGCAGCAACAGAGCTGGAATGAAGAACAGCTCTTTGGGCATGCGCTCATTTTCGACTTCAACCTGTGAAATCACCACTGGGTTGTCGCCGTAGTAGTC
Organism: Shimia sagamensis; assembly: GCF_900182745.1. Classification (GTDB taxonomy): domain Bacteria; phylum Pseudomonadota; class Alphaproteobacteria; order Rhodobacterales; family Rhodobacteraceae; genus Shimia; species Shimia sagamensis. Next base: position 190,687 of record NZ_FXTY01000003.1, read on the forward strand.
ATATTCTGTGCCAAGCGATCCAAAGTAGGGCGAACCAGGGAACGGTTCTTCCAAAAGCAGTTTCCCGTCTTCTTCAAGAACCGACAACCCATTGTCCGACATAGCAGCCCCCGGCTCTCCACCAGGATACACCATGGTGATGGTCGTGGCGCGGTTGTCTCCCGTGTCAAAATCCGGACCTTCAACCTTAAAGCGGATCAGGCTGCCCTCCGGTTGCTCTCCAACAAGCTGTACAGCTGCAGGGCCTGTTACGCTCTGGTACTTCTCTGTCACAAGATCGAGGAAGAAGTCAGGTCGGAACAACATAAATGCAATGAACAGCAAGGCAACGCTTTCCCAACGTTTAGACTTGGCTATGAAGTAGCCCTGAGTGGCCGCTGCAAATATGAGCATCGCGATTAAGCTTATGAAGAATACCAGGATGGCTTTCCCTAAACTCACGTCAATCAACAGCAAGTCTGTGTTGAATATGAACATGAACGGCAGCAAGGCGGTACGGATGTCGTAAGCGAAGCCCTGGATACCAGTTTTGATCGGATCACCACGAGAGATTGCCGCGGCTGCATAAGCTGCAAGCCCAACCGGAGGCGTGTCGTCGGCAAGGATGCCAAAGTAGAACACAAACATGTGTACCGCGATCAATGGCACAACAAGGCCCGCCTGAGCACCAACACTCACGATGACCGGCGCCATGAGAGAGCTCACCACGATGTAGTTCGCAGTAGTTGGAAGCCCCATACCCAGTATCAGCGACAAAATCGCAACCAAAACCAGCAGGAGGATCAAATTGCCGCCAGAGATCACTTCGATGACCTGACCGATCACTTGGTGTGCACCAGTCAGGCTGATGGTACCAACAATGATACCGGCAGCACCCGTTGCCACACCAATCCCGATCATGTTGCGTGCGCCCATGATCAGGCCTTGCACAAAGTCAGACCATCCCGTTGAGAAGGCCGCGTTCAGAGCCGTCTCGCCACGGAAAAACGCTTTGATTGGACGATGTGTGAGAGCAACGATAATCATAAAGATGGTTGCCCAGAATGCAGACAGCGCCGGTGAGAGACGGTCCAACGTATCCGTTTTCACCATCAAGTTCCAAACCAAGATAAAGATTGGCAATGAGTAGTACGCGCCGCCAAGAAGCGTTGGCGTTAGCCGTGGCGCCTCCAGTGGTGCATTGGGGTCATCCATAGCGACATCGGGATATTTCGACGCGAGATAGAGCAAAGCAATGTACATGATCGTCAGCAAGACAATTGCCGCATAAATGCTGTCAGCCATCATTGGATCAAGTAGGTTGCGGATACCAATCATCAGGAAGGTGATGGCGGCCAAACCCAAGAAACCTGTCAAAAACAGCACCATGATCATGATGGGGCCAATGTGGCGACCGGCTTTCTTGAGGCCTTTCATCTCCATTTTTAGTGCTTCGAGGTGCACAATGTACAAGAGAGCGATGTATGAAATGACGGCAGGCAAGAACGCGTGTTTTACCACGTCGATGTAGGGAATATTGACATATTCCACCATCAGGAAGGCTGCTGCACCCATCACAGGAGGAGTCAGCTGACCATTGGTGGAGGAAGCCACCTCTACCGCACCAGCTTTTTCAGCCGGAAAACCAATACGCTTCATCAAGGGAATGGTAAAAGTCCCTGTTGTCACAGTATTGGCAATTGAGCTCCCAGAGATCATTCCGGTCATCATCGAGCTTAGCACCGAAGCTTTCGCTGGTCCGCCGCGTAGGGCGCCAAGCAGAGCAATCGCAACTTTGATAAACCAGTTGCCGCCGCCAGCGCGATCAAGAAGAGCGCCAAACAGCACAAACAAGAAGATCATCGAGGTAGACACACCAAGGGCAACACCGAAGACTCCCTCGGTTTGCATCCAGTAATGTCCAAGCGCCTTAGAAAACGATGCGCCACCATAGTTAGTGATATCTCGTACCCACTCGGAATTTCCGCCAAAGAAGGCAAAAAGGACAAAGGACCCAGCAATGATGACAAGCGGCAAACCTAGCGAACGATACACGCAGATCATCAGAACCATCATGCCAATCGCAGACATCGTGATGTCTGTCGTCGTCCAAAGACCTGGGCGGTCCGCAATCTGATAGCGGAACACAACGAGGTACAAACAGGCACCAACACCCAGTGCAATCAGCGCCCAATCGTAAAGCGGAATACGATCGCGCGGTGACGATTTGAACATCGGGAAAGCGAGAATTGCCAAGGCGATCGCGAAGGCAAGGTGAATGTAACGCGCTTGCCCCACAATGTTTGCAAATCCGGAAAAACCAGTTGTTTGCGCTAGAACTCCTGGAAGTTTTGAAGCGATGTAAAGCTGAAAAAGCGACCAGATAATACAGATCGCGATGATCAATTGACCTTGAAAACCGTCGGCGTTGCGTGCGCCTGTATCGACTTCTGCAACAAGTGCGTCGGCTTTGGCGGTGCCATCATTTTGATGATCTTGAGCCATAATTTTCCCCGTTGAACCCCTTTGTTGAAAAGCGCCCCGAAGTGCATTTCGGGGCGCTTCCTATTCTTGTAAACTCAGACTGAACTTACTTCAGGCCCAGTTCCATGTAGGCTTTCTCAGCACCTGGGTGCAGAGGCGCACTCAGGCCATCTTTGACCATTTCAGCTGGGTCCAGGTTTGCGAAAGCAGGGTGCAACTTGCGGAAATCTTCAACATTTTCCATCACCGATTTTGCTACGATGTAGACAACTTCGTCAGGAACGGTTGCGCTGGTGACAAAAGTTGCGCCCACACCAAAGGTGGTGGTGTCGCCATCTGTGCCTTTGTACATGCCGCCCGGAATAGTTGCGACGCGGTAGAATGGGTTATCAGCAACCAGTTTTTCCACTTCGGGACCAGTTACGCTCACCAGGGTTGCATCACAGGTGGTGGTGGCTTCTTTGATTGCAGCGGCAGGGTGACCAATAGTGTAGATCATCGCGTCGATGTTGCCGTCACAAAGCTGTTTCGCCATCTCGGAGCCTTTGTACTCGGTCGCCAGAGCAAAGTCGTCCATGCCAATGCCATAAGCGTCCATCACCACTTCCATGGTTGCTCGTTGGCCAGAGCCAGGGTTGCCGACGTTAACACGTTTGCCTTTGAGGTCGGCAAAGCTGTTCACACCTGCGTCAGAGCGGGCGATCACAGTGAACGGCTCTGGGTGTACGGAGAATACCGCGCGAATATCTGGAAATGGGTTGTCTGCGAATTTGGAAGTGCCGTTGTAGGCGTGGTACTGCCAATCAGATTGGGCAACGCCAAATTCCAATTCGCCCGCTTTGATGGTGTTGATGTTGTATACAGACCCGCCTGTGGATTCCACTGCGCAGCGGATGCCGTGCTCTTTGCGACCTTTGTTGACCAAACGGCAAATTGCACCACCTGTCGGGTAGTAAACGCCGGTTACGCCACCGGTACCGATGGAGATAAACTCCTGAGCAGAAGCGCCCGCAGAAATGCCCATGGAGGCAATAATGGCCGCACCGGCCAGTTTCAGTTTCGAAATCATCTTAGGCTCCCTAGTTGATGATAGTATTGAAATTTCAGTCTTTTTGTCCTTAGTCCACCCAGAAATCACCCAGGTCTTGATTGCGCCGCTCAACCTCTCGGATGCGGTCGCTTGTGCCTTCGCCAGATTGTGCGACAAGCATGGCAATCATCGACTCCATCAATGCCAGAGTCGCCGCATAAGACGAGAAGAATTGTGGACTATCTGACGGAACAATAAAGGGAAAAGTTGCAAATTTGATCGCGGGACAGGTGTGACTGTCGCTTATCACGATGGTTTTTGCCCCAATACCCTGAGCGGCTTGAGCAGCCCGCACCGCTCTGTCGGCATAGGGGCGCTTGGTGATCACGAGTAAAACGTCCTCTGAAGTTAAGGATGCCAATGATGCACCCAAAGAGGCTCCCATGCGCCCGGCCAATGTCCAATTGGTTGAAAAATAGTTGGCCAAGTAGGCCATGTATTCAACGATTCCAGTTGAGCCAAAGGCGCCAAACAGCACAACTGACCGCGCATCCCCTAAAGCGATCACTGCATTTTGAAGTCGGTCTCTGTCAAGTGAGTCCGCGAGACTTGAGATGTTTGAAATACAGGCCGTCGCTTGTCGTTCATACATTGAATCCGTGGAGTTCGCAGCCGTTTTGAGCTGTTGGGCCCGTTCAGAAAACGAACTTGTGCGCCCTCCGACAGATTTTCGGCAAACTTCGCGAAGTTCCTCATAGGTTTCATATCCCAGGGCCCGTGCAAGTCGTGAAAGTGTGGCAGGGGATACGCCACTCGCCGAAGAAATTGAGCGCAGGGATCTTGCCGCCACGTCCATTTCATTAGCCACAACAAAATCTGCCGCTTCCCGAAGCTTGACGCTCAGGTCGGCATAATTCCCCGCAACCCGCTCTTGAAGACGGTCTGTGTTGTTCACGAATCCCTCCACTTGACAGGGATTATTCATATGTTTTAGCTCAGGTCAAGATTCGGAACATTCGTTTCACCTTGAACGTTACAGCGTAGCTGACCGGAGAAAGAAACAGGGATGCCAAAAGACAGCATCAAGCCTCAATTGAAGTGTGAAGCATTGGCGCCCTTAAAGGTGACCATTGCCCCCAATGGTGCCCGAAAGACCAAAAAAGATCACCCGAAGCTGCCCGTTTCCATTGAGGACATTGCCTGCACAGCGCGGCAGTGCTTTGTCGCAGGAGCGCATGAGCTTCATTTGCATATTCGTGATGGCAATGGACAGCATACCTTGGATCCTGCGCGGTACCAGGAGGCAATGACTGCGGTGTCTGAAGCTGCACCGGACATGCAAATTCAGATCACAACAGAAGCTGCTGGGCTATTTGACGTGGCGGACCAATTTGAAACATTGAAACAGTTGGTGCCCTCCGCTGCGAGTGTGTCAGTCCGTGAAATGGCGCGGGATGAAATTCTTGCGCAAAAGCTGTATGCTTTCGCGAACGACGCTGCTGTCGACATCCAGCATATCCTCTATGACGTGCAAGACATTTCGCTATATCGATCTTGGCTTTCTGATGCAGTGATCGCGCCTTCACAACGAGATGTTCTGCTGGTTGTTGGACAATATAACCCTCCTAAAACAGGTGAAGTGGCGGAGATTTCACCGCTTCTGAGCGCTTTGGCTGGGGAAATGTCCTCTTGGACCGTGTGTGCTTTTGGAAAAAGTGAACAAGCCGTTTTACAGTCCGCAATCCGCCTAGGCGGCCATGTTAGGGTTGGGTTTGAAAACAATATCCACCGAGCTGACGGGCATTTACTTAAGGACAATGCAGAAAGCGTATCCGGTGTTGTTCAATACGCCAATCGTTTGCGGCGCTCGATGTTAGGAAAGGTGCATGATCGATGAGCCACGTATTCCCAAGGCATAGCCGAAAAGAATTGCCCGTCGTTTCGCGGGGGGAGGGGCCTTTTCTTTACGACACGTCTGGCAAAGCGTATTTTGATGGGTCCGGCGGCGCTGCAGTGAGCTGTTTGGGCCATTCTGACCCTGCCGTGCTGACAGCCATAAAGGCGCAAGTAGATGCAGTTGCCTTTGCGCATACGGGATTTTTTACGTCAGAACCGGCTGAACGATTGGCAGACAAGTTAATTGAAAATGCTCCCGGAAATCTGGATCGCGTGTACTTGGTGTCGGGCGGATCCGAGGCTACAGAGAGCGCCTTGAAACTGGCCCGGCAATATGTGTTTGAAAAAGGCGAAACGAAGCGTCGGCATGTGATTGCTCGGCGTCAAAGCTATCATGGCAACACCCTTGGAGCACTCGCAACTGGCGGTAATCTTTGGCGACGCGAGCCGTTTTCTCCTTTGCTGATGGAAACGCACCATATTTCGCCGTGCTACGCGTATCGCGGGCAAAAACCCGACGAGACAAGTTTCGACTATGGGCAACGTGTGGCGCAGGAGTTGGAAGACAAAATTCTCGAACTGGGGCCACAAGACGTTCTGGCCTTTGTGGTGGAGCCGGTAGTGGGCGCAACGTCAGGCGCAGTACCGCCTGTTGAAGGTTACTTCAAAAGGGTGCGGGAGATTTGTGACAAGTACGGTGTCTTGCTCATTTTGGATGAGGTGATGTGTGGCATGGGACGTACCGGGAGCTTGTTTGCCTATGAGAAAGAAGGAATTTCTCCGGATATATGCGCCGTCGCAAAAGGACTTGGCGCGGGGTATCAGCCTATTGGCGCCATGCTCTGCACGTCCGAAATTTATGATGTGATCAAGCAGGGATCAGGTTTTTTCCAACACGGACACACTTATAATGGACACCCAACTGCGGCTGCGGCAGCTCTAGCCGTCGCAAAGCGCTTGATCGATGATGGCGTCGCTGCGAGCGTTGCTCCAATGGGCGCCAAACTCGTGGATGAGTTGAAAACTGTGTTTGGCCACCATCCGAATATTGGAGATGTACGCGGTCGTGGTCTGTTTCTAGGGCTGGAAATAGTGAAGAACCGCGAAACCAAAGAGCCTTTTGAAACTGAGCTCGCAATACCCGCGCGGCTGAAGTCAGCAGCGTTCGAAGCCGGTCTGATTTGTTATCCAATGGGGGGTACCATAGACGGCAAGTTGGGGGCTCACGTCTTGTTGGCACCGCCGTTCATTATGGAGACGTCCCATATTGATCTCATTGTTGGTACGCTAGAGAAAGCACTCTCCAAAGTGCTTCCTTAGGTTCACGCGTGTCACGCTAGGAAGGTCGCCGCCTTCATCGAGGTGGGTGCCTTGATGCCGAGGCGACCAAGAATAGTTGGAGCGAGTTGGAGCTGCGAAAGAACAACATCAGCCTTTGGGCCTTTAGCATCTCCGAAGTAATAGAGCGCAAAGTCTTGCTGCATGGGGTCATGACCACCATGGTGCCCGCGCGCGTCTTGTCCGTGATCAGCTGTGACAATCACCTCAAAGCCAAGTTGGCGCCATCTCGGAATGAAAGGCGCCAACATCTCGTCCATCACAAAACACGCGTGATCCATTTCGTGACTGTCGTGCTGAAATCGATGGCCCATGCTGTCCAACGTGCATGTGTGTAAAATGCCGTAATCAAGCCCATGGTTGAGGCAGAGATTGGTAAGCGTTGCGAACAGATCAACATCTGACGGCGTCATTTGGTTGGCCGCGCCATACCCGGTCATTGTGTGGAATCGACCGTGGTTGATGGTTCGGCTATCAGCTTCGTCATACTCGATATCACGGACATAATCGAATGGATGCCGATTGAAAAACTCAGACCAGAAAGAATGGGCGACAGCTCCGGTTTTGCCTCCACCCTTGCGTACTTCAGAGAAGATATCAGGCTGTTTGATCCGAAATACGTTTCCATTGCCGGTGCAGCCATGTTCTTGCGGCGTGACACCCGTGTGAATTGAAGCGTAACAGCTGGCAGAAATAGATGGCAGAACGGAGGTCATTTTCCACTTTTGGGCGGTGCCTTCAGCAACCCATCCTTCCAAGTTGCCAAAAAGACGCGACCAGTTCCGCCAGGGCACGCCATCCAGAATGATGAGAAGCAATTTGTTGTCCAGCATACCGTCCTCCGATGTTGTGAAAACCGTAGACCAAGATTTTACAATTGAAAGCACAAGACCGACCTTTTTGGTCTGATAGCGCGTAAAAACGGCGGCGCCCCTGCGAACGCCACCGTCAGGTCCGGTTGGTTAGGGTTTTAGTTCCCCGCGCTTTCCATTTTACGGTTTGCGATGACATCCTCGAGCCAACCCAGCTTCATCTCAGGAACAGAGCTGAGAAGCAGATCGGTGTAATCATCAAATGGCGGCGACAGAACGTCGGATTTTCCTCCGTACCGAACGACTTCCCCTTGATACATCACAGCAATTGAGTCCGCGATGGCCTTCACTGTTGCCAAGTCATGCGTGATGAATAGGTATGCCACATCCTCAATCTTTTGCAGATCAAGCAGGAGTTTTAGAATGCCATCTGCCACCAGTGGATCAAGCGCGCTTGTTACCTCGTCACAAATGATCATTTTGGGCTTGGCAGCCAAGGCCCGCGCGATACAAACGCGTTGTTTTTGCCCACCAGAAAGCTCAGCCGGATAGCGGTCAATAAAGGCCTCGCCCATCTCGATCTCGTCAAGGAGTTCAATGATCCTTTTGTGTTTCTCGGCGCCCTTTAAGCCAAAGTAGAATTCGAGCGGCCTGCCGATGATTGTGCCAACGGTCTGACGTGGGTTCATCGCAACGTCTGCCATCTGATAGATCATCTGCAACTCGCGCAAGTCGTCCTTTTTACGCCCCGCAAGGTCTTTGCTCAAATCGCGCCCTGCGAAATGCACGCTGCCGTTGCTCTGAGGCAGCAAACCCGTGATCACGCGCGCTAATGTGGACTTACCCGAACCACTTTCGCCGACAACAGCCAAAGTTTGTCCGGGGTGAAGCTCTACATTGATGTTTTTGAGAACATCAAAGTTGGTGCCTTTATACCGAGCGGTGATGTTCTGTACCTTGAGAACAGGTTCAGGCGTCGGTTCTTTTTCTTCATGCTCGATTGAGCGAACCGACACCAACGCTTTGGTGTAATCTTCTTGCGGATCATTGATGATCTGATTCACAGTACCGTACTCGACCATGTCACCCATCTTGAGCACAAGAATGTCGTCGCTGACTTGTGCCACAACCGCGAGATCGTGTGTGATGTAGAGAGCGGCAACGCCAGTGTCCCGGATGGCTTCCTTAATGGCCATGAGAACGTCGATTTGTGTAGTTACGTCTAGCGCGGTTGTCGGCTCGTCAAAGACAACCAGATCGGGTTCCGGACACAGGGCCAAAGCGGTCATACAGCGTTGTAGTTGGCCACCGGATACCTGGTGCGGATAGCGATTGCCGATGGTCTCCGGATCTGGGAGGCCAAGCTTCCGGAATAATTCAATGGCCCGGCCTACCGCTTCTTTGCTGGAGAACTTACCTTGAAGAATGGCCGCTTCAGTGACCTGATCCATGATTTTTTTGGCGGGGTTAAACGAAGCCGCGGCCGATTGGCTTACATAAGTCACTTCGCCGCCACGCAGCGCGCGGACGTCAGTGTGGCTGGTTTTCAGGATGTCTCGGCCATTGACCCAGACCTCACCACCGGTGATTTTTACGCCGCCACGCCCATAAGCCATGGAGGCCAAGCCAATAGTGGACTTACCTGCACCAGACTCGCCAATAAGGCCGAGCACTTTGCCTTTTTCAACTTCAAAGCTCACACCATGCACAATCTCAATGTCATGCGGTTTTTCCCCAGGGGGATAAACGGTGGCGCCAATTTTGAGGTCGCGAACTTTCAGAAGATTGTCGCTCATCCGCGGCCCCCTTTCAGTGATGTCGTGCGGTTGAGGACCCAATCCGCAACAAGGTTCACGGAGATCGCCAGTGTCGCGATTGCTACGGCTGGGTAAAGTGCCGCGCCAATGCCGTATACGATGCCATCAGCGTTCTCTTTTACGATGCCACCCCAATCAGCTTGCGGTGGTTGAACGCCCAGACCAAGGAAAGAAAGGGTGGACACAAACAGAACCATAAAGATAAACCGCAGACCCATTTCTGCAACAAGCGGGCTAAGCGCATTGGGTAAAATTTCCCGGAAGATAATCCAGCCACGGCCTTCACCGCGAAGTTTCGCAGCTTCGACGTAGTCCATGACATTGATGTCTACGGCCACGGCGCGTGCCAAGCGATAAACCCGCGTACTGTCCAACAGCCCCATAACAAGGATTAGAACGGGAACAGTTACTGGCATCACAGACAGCACAACCAGCGCAAAGATCAAAGACGGGATTGACATGATCAGGTCAACAAACCGGCTCATGGCTTGGTCTGCCCAACCGCCTAAGACAGCGGCGAGGAAGCCAAGTATGGATCCTGTCGTGAAGCTGAGGATGGTTGCGGCTGTGGCAATGAAAATGGTGGTCCGTCCACCGTAGATCATACGGCTGAGCAGGTCGCGCCCGAGGTTGTCAGTGCCAAGAAGAAACTCGGATGACGGTGGCAGCCAAACATCGCGGCTGACAACCTCCGCCATGTCGTAGGGTGCAATCCATGGCGCGAAAATCGCGACAAAGAAGTATGCACCGGTGAAGAAAAGCCCGATCAGGGCAGCTATGGGTATTCTCATAACGTGTTCCCTATTTCGGATGCCGCAAACGCGGATTGGCAATAATGGATACGATGTCAGCCACCATATTGAGGCCGATGTAGACCGCTGCAAAGATCAGCCCACAGGCTTGCACCACCGGAATGTCACGTTTGGACACGTGGTCGACCAAATATTGCCCCATGCCAGGATAAGTGAAGACCACTTCGATCACCACAACCCCCACAACCAAGTAGGCCATATTGAGCATGACAACGTTGATGACGGGCGCCACGGAGTTTGGCAGCGCGTGTTTCCAAATAATGGTGAACATGCGCAGGCCTTTTAGCTCTGCGGTCTCGATGTATGCAGATTGCATCACATTCAAAATCGCAGCGCGGGTCATACGCATCATATGCGCGAGGACAACTAGTGTCAGAACTGCAATGGGAATGGAGATCGTATGAAGTTTCTCACCCAGGCTCATGCTGTCATTAATCGTTGTGACAGAAGGGGCCCAACGAAGTCGGACGGACACAACAAAAATCGCGACATAGGCAATAAGAAACTCAGGTACGGAGATAGATGCTAACGTTACCGCTGAGATCAATTTGTCCGGCCAGCGTTCGCGATAGCGTACGGCAATCAAACCAAGCAAAATCGCAAGAGGCACGGAGATGATCGCGGCCCAAAAGGCCAAGAAAAGAGTGTTCCCAAGTCGCTTCCCGATAGATTCGGCGATATCTTTCCCGCTGGTCAGGGCAGTACCTAGATCGCCTTGAAGTAGCCCGCCAAGCCAATTGAAGTAGCGTTGGACCGGTGGTTCATTCAGCCCAAGGTCGCGGCGCATGTTGGCTAGCGCTTCGGGGGTAGCTGATTGTCCAAGGATGGATTGGGCCACGTCACCCGGCAGAATAATGGTGCCGGCAAAGATCAGAATCGAGACGAGGAAGAGCAAAAGGAGACCCAGCGCGATGCGCTGGGTCAATAGTTTCAAAAGGAGCGACATATCAGCCTGTCACCCACATACGCTGTGCGGCGTAACCGTTCATCAGTGAGAAGCCGGCAACACCTTCGACCCAACCACCGATCTTGTCGGTGTGGGCGTCGACAAAGTCGTTGAACATAGGGCAGATCAGGCCGCTTTCATTGCGCACCATCATGCCCATATCGGCATACATCTTTTTGCGCTTGTCTTGATCAAGTTCCGCACGTGCAGCGATGAGCAGCTTGTCAAAGCTCTCGCTGCTGTAACGTGTGTCATTCCAGTCGGCCGTGGACAGATACGCGGTTGTGAACATCTGGTCCTGTGTTGAGCGGCCACCCCAATAGCTGGTGCAGAACGGTTTGTTGTTCCACACTTCAGACCAGTAGCCATCGTTTGGCTCGCGTTTGATTTCGAGCTCGATGCCCGCCGCTTTGAGGGACTGCTGGAACAGTGCGGCCGCATCCGGCGCACCAGGGAATGAGTTATCGGAAGTGCGCAGAAGAACCGGGCCTTCGTGGCCTGATTTCTTAAAGTACTCAGCCGCTTTTTCCGGATCGTACTCGCGTTGCTCCATTTCCTCATACATCGGATAGGCCGCATTGATAGGTGAATCGTTACCCACAGAACCGTAGCCAAACAGGATCTTGTCGACCATTTCCTGACGGTTGATGCCATACTTCAGCGCCATCATCAGATCAGGGTTGTCAAACGGAGCAGTGTTCACATGCGCGATAAACACATAGTGGCCTGGGCCTGCAGTGGAGGACACTGTGACGCCTGGCGCGCGCGCCACAAGACCCGCTGTGCGAGGTGGCACGCGGTCGATGATGTCAACTTGACCGGATTGTAGTGCGGCAACACGGGCGGTGTTGTCGTTGATCACCAGCATTTCGATGGTCTCGGCATGGCCGATGTCACCCCAGTAGTTGGGGTTTTTCTCAGCCACAAAGCGCACACCCATATCAACGTCTTTCATGATATAGGGGCCAGTACCGATTGCCGCATCCGGCGCATCTTTGCCGCCGTTTGGCTGAATAATCAGGTGATAGTCGCTCATCAGGTAGGGAAGATCGGCGTTGCCGTTGTTGAGCTCGATGATCACATCACGGCCGTTGGTGCTGACGTTTTTGATGTCGCGCAACAGGCCTAGCGCACCAGACTTGGACTCTTCACCGGCGTGACGATCAAGCGTAGCTGCTGCGTCTGCTGCTGTTACTTCTTGACCATTGGAAAAGGTGATGCCTTTGCGGATAGTGAAGGTCCATGTCGTTGCATCGGCAGAGGCTTCAAAGCTCTCGGCGACTTTGCCTTGCAGGCCGCCGTCGTCGGTCAATTCTACAAGTGGTTCACCCCACATGCGGATAAGGTTCACAGAGGTAGTGTTTGCTGCTGTCGCTGGATCAAGGCTGTCGGTGGTCGAACCACCTTGTAGACCGATACGCAATGTGCCGCCTTTTTGCGGACCTGCGGCGTGAACAGCGCCAGCGAGCATGGTGCTTGCGGCTGCTGCCGAAACGCCAAGCGCTCCAGCGCGGCCGAGGAACTTGCGGCGTGAAATTGTACCCAAAGCAGCCTGACGGCTCAGGAACTTAAGCTCTTCGTTCATTTGGAAACTCCCATGTTGAATATTTTTGTTTTCGTTATGCTGCGGCTCGCCTGCGACACAAATCAAGGAAAATGTGCCTAAGCCCACAAAGTTTTCGTCGACTCCGCTCGCGATTGGGGTCGCCACAGTGGTGCCTTCAGGAAACCGTCATATCATGGTTCAAAACCGACAAACACGGCGTTTTTGGACTTTGCCAAAATTGCGTGCTTCCGGCGGCATTTCGCGCTATGGGGGTTTTACTTGAGGGGAAACGCCTAGAAGGTGTGTGCATTTCCAGCATGACCTTACGGCAAATTAGCCAAAAATTGGCCGCATGTTTCAATATAGCCGGTTCCCGGATTTCACGAATGGGATTGCCAGCGTACTATTCAGCAGCCAGTTGTCGGCGCGCTTCGCTCAAAAGTGCAGCGAGTTCAGGTCTACATGATCCACAATTGGAACCCGCGGACAACGTTGTGGCAATTTGTTCTACCGACACGAGATTGTTGTCTTCGATGGCTGCTAGAATGGTGTTCACACCGACATTGAAACACGCACAAACCGTGGGGCCGGGATCTAGCTGTGTGGTTCTCGGACGTCCAGCCAACACGTCGAGACCGCTTTGATGAAGCGTCATTCCGGCAAAGTTCCGCGACACTTGAACTGGGGCCTGATCTACAAACAAGGCTCCGACCAATTGTTCGCCACTATGAAAGGCCATACGAACACGGCCTTTATGAGTGTCTATTAGGCTGGAGCACTGAGCCTTTCCGGTTTGCAGTAGTGTCCGCGCAAAGCCTTCCCAACTTTCCGGTGTGCTGACGTCTGCTAGCTCAAGTTGCCAACCGTCGACAAGCTTGGCTTTGGCCCAATAGTTTGTAGTTGCATGCGGTTGCTCTACGCCCACCGCGTAGCCGTACCAGACCGCGTCAAATTTGGAGAGGCTGACGTAGGCTGATTTGCTGTCTGGCTGGCCGGACACCGGGTCCACGTCAGGGGCGACCAAGTCAGACACCACAGAATTGGCCGCTGTTTCGCCAGTCCAGTGAATTGGTGCAAACACTTGCCCTTGCGAGATGCGATCCGTCACCAACGCACGCAGTACCACTGAGCCAAACGGATTTGAGACCTTCACTAAATCGGCCTCAACGAGCCCAAGCTGGATCGCGTCGGATGGGTGGATTTCCAGAAAAGGTTCGCCGTAATGTTGGTTGAGGCGGGGAGATTGTCCAGTGCGAGACATGGTGTGCCACTGATCCCGAATTCGCCCCGTGTTCAGGCGAAACTGTGGAGGTTCAAGCATTTGTGGCAAATGAGGTTGCCTAACAGGGATCATTTTGGCGCGTCGGTCCGGGGTGAAAAATTGGCCGTCAGAGAAAAACCTCTGATTGGGCGTTTTTCCTCGGGAGCTTACGGGCCACTTAACGGGCTTCATACTTTGGTATTCCACATCTGAAATCTGCGCCAAGCCAGAGATGTCAAAGTCCTTACCCAGCTTTGCAGCCAAACCAGACAACGCGGCGTGCTCACGAAAGATGTCGAGTGGGCTGGAAAATCTGAAGCCTTCAGTAAACCCCATGTATTTGGCAACATCGCAAATGATCTGCCAATCATGCCGCGCGTCACTAGGCACAGGTAAAATGGCGCGTTGACGACTGATTGTGCGATCAGAATTTGTGACAGTTCCTTCTTTTTCGCCCCATCCGGTAGCGGGCAAAACAACGTCCGCCAAGCGTGCCGTATCTGTTGTACCAAACATGTCCGACACCACGACAAAATCGCAATTTGACATCGCCGCGCGCACTTTGGACGCATTAGGCATGCTGACCGCAGGGTTTGTGCCCATCACCCAAAGGGCTTTGATCTTTCCTGTGCCGACTGCTTCGAACATATCGACTGCTTTGAGCCCCTGACTCTCTGCGATAGTCGGTGCGTTCCAAAAGGATTGCACGCTTACGCGATGGACTGGATTTTCGATATCGAGGTGGCACGCAAGTGTGTTGGCAAGACCACCAACCTCACGCCCGCCCATCGCGTTAGGCTGCCCGGTCACTGAAAAAGGCCCGCATCCAGGTTTGCCAATTCGGCCTGTCGCCAAGTGGCAGTTGATGATGGCGTTAACTTTGTCAGCGCCATGATCGGATTGGTTTACACCTTGCGAGAACACAGTCACGCTTTTCTCTGTGCTAACCCACAAATTGGAAAATTCGGAAAGCTGTTCTTGGTTAAGGCCGGTAACAGCCACGTCGGTTTTGTTTGCTGTGTCCAACGCCTCTGCAAATCCTGAGAGGCTTTGAGAAATAAACGTTAGGTCTGTGGCACCCTTAGCGTGCGATTGGGTGAGCAAGTGGTTGAACAA
Source organism: Shimia sagamensis (assembly GCF_900182745.1). Classification (GTDB taxonomy): domain Bacteria; phylum Pseudomonadota; class Alphaproteobacteria; order Rhodobacterales; family Rhodobacteraceae; genus Shimia; species Shimia sagamensis. The sequence goes on from NZ_FXTY01000003.1 coordinate 205,724, forward strand.
CGCCACATCTGTACCGGGTTGGATCGCAAGGTGCATATCCGAGAGGTCACAGGTGGCTGTGCGCCGCGGATCGATGACCACCACTTGCATTGTGGGGCGGGCAGCCTTCGCTGCGGCGATACGTTGATACAGCACCGGATGACACCAAGCGAGATTTGAGCCTGTTAGAATGACCAAATCGGCCAGTTCCAAATCTTCGTAGGCGCCAGGCACCGTGTCTGTACCAAAGGCTCGTTTGTGGCCCGCAACGGTGGACGCCATGCAAAGCCTTGAGTTTGTATCGATGTTGCCGGACCCAATATACCCCTTCATCAGTTTATTGGCGACATAGTAATCCTCTGTCAGCAATTGCCCTGAGACGTAAAATGCAACTGAGTCAGGTCCATGATCATCGGCTGCGATACGGAACTTCTCAGCAACCAATGAGAGTGCCTCGTCCCAGCTGGCTGAGCTGTCGCCGATCTGCGGCGCGAGCAGCCGATGGTCTGTCGAGACGGTTTCTCCGAGAGCAGAACCTTTGGAACAGAGCCGCCCGAAGTTGGCAGGATGCTCCGGATCGCCTGTTACAGTGAGCCCACCGGCACCGTTTGGTGTGGCAAGGACGCCGCAACCGGTACCGCAATAAGGACAGGTGGTACAGGTGGATTGAGAAGTCATTCTGCGGCGACCCCAGTAGCCAGTTCTGACGCGTCGAGCAGCACCCGGTCTTCGATAATTTGCGTCGCAAATGTTGCGATCTGGCCTTCATCCGGTCCTTGGGCCTTGCCCGTCTCCAGAGAGAAGACCCAATTGTGGAGCGGACAGGTGACCGCCTTCCCGTGCACGATACCCTCGGACAGCGGGCCGCCCTTGTGTGGGCACCGATTAGAGGTGGCGAAGACCTCGTTATCGCTTGTTCGGAAGACTGCGACGCAACCCACTGCTGTTTTCACAATGCGCGCGCCGCGCAGAGGGATGTCGGTGACGGAACAGATATCGATCCAGTTCATTCTGCTGCCTCCAGTGCAAGGTTGGCGACCGGTTGATAGATTTCAGACTTTTTTGATGCGTGTTCGGCCCAGGGGTCGGTGCGATAAACCGATTGAGAAATCTCAAATCTTTCGGCGAGGGCTTGGCGGGTCTCTAGGTCCTCCACAACCTGTTCCTTGACCCAGTCCAGCCCCACCTTGTCGACCCACTTCCAAATACGATCGAGATACTTGGCATTTTCGCGGTAGATCTGCGTCATGGCAGAGATCACCTCCATGGCCTCTTCTTCAGTGGCAACTTTGCAGAGGAACTGGGTTTCTTTGACTTCCATACCCGCCGCGCCCGCAACAGAAATTTCGTAGCCTGAGTCCACACAGATCACACCGATGTCCTTGCACGTTGCTTCGGCGCAGTTGCGCGGGCAGCCGGACACGCCGAGTTTTAACTTATGTGGTGTCCATGACCCCCACATGTGTTTTTCTAGCTTTACGCCAAGACCAGTGGAGTCCTGTGTTCCAAAACGACAATGGTCAGAGCCTACACAGGTTTTCACCGTGCGCAGGCCTTTGGAATAAGCATGACCAGAGACCAATCCTGCTTGGTTCAGGTCGAACCAAATCGCGGGAAGATCTTCCTTTTTCACTCCCAAAAGGTCGATGCGCTGACCTCCGGTGACTTTAACCGTTGGTATGTCAAATTTGTCTGCCGCGTTTGCAATTGCACGCAACTCATCCGGAGTGGTGATCCCGCCCCACATGCGTGGCACAACGGAATAAGTACCGTCTTTCTGAATATTGGCGTGGTTGCGTTCGTTCACAAAGCGGCTTTGCGCGTCGTCCTGATACTCCAGTGGCCAATCGGCCAGCAGGTAGTAGTTGATCGCCGGACGGCAAACATGACACCCGTTTGAGGTCGTCCAACCAAGTTCTTGCCAGACGGCTGGCTGCGACTTCAGCTGTTTGGATTTGATCAAGCGCCGCACGTCTTCATGCGTCAGATCTGTACAGCCACACACAGATTTCGCGGCAGGTACGATAAAGTCATCGCCAAGCGTGACCGCGAGAACTTGTTCCACCAAATTTGTACAAGTCCCACAGGACGCCGAGGCTTTGGTGGTTGCCTTGATGTCATCAAGCGTTGTGGCGCCGTTGCCAATGGCGTCCTCGATCTGACCTTTGCATACGCCGTTGCAGCCGCAGATTTCTGCGTCAGCCGGTAAGGCTGCAACGGCTGCCATAGGGTCCAAGGGGGACCCTCCTTGAAAGGCAGGACCAAAGATGAGCGTATCGCGCATCTCAGAGATGTCCTCGCGGTCTTTGATCAAACCAAAGAACCAATTCCCGTCTGCCGTATCGCCATACATAACGACACCCACGATGCGGTTGTTTTTGATCACGAGGCGTTTGTAGACGCCCCGAGCCGGGTCCCGATAGACGATATCTTCGTGGCCTTCACCCTCAGCAAAGTCACCGGCGGAGAAGAGATCACAGCCAGTTACTTTTAACTTGGTTGCCACTTCTTTGTTCTCAAAGACAGCCTCTTCACCGATCAGCGTTTTAGCGATTACCTTGGCCTGATCAAAGATCGGCGCAACAAGGCCAAAGACGTTGCCGTTGTGTTCCACGCATTCACCCAGCGACAGGATGTTTTCATCCGATGTGACCATCTGGTCGTCCACATGGATGCCGCGACCAGTGGCGAGGCCAGCCTCAGCTGCCAAAGCCACGGACGGGCGAATGCCCACAGCCATAACCAATAAGTTGCACGGCAACTCCGTACCGTCGTCCAGTATCAGCGCTTTGACTTTGCCATCTTCGCCAAGGATTTCCTTAGAGTTGGCGGAGCATTTCACGGAAATGCCTTTGTTCACCAGCGCTTTGCGCAGCAGATATCCTGCGGCATCATCGAGCTGGCGCTCCATCAAGTGGCCCATGATATGCACCACAGTCACGTCCACGCCACGTAGCGCGAGGCCAGCTGCGGCTTCAAGACCTAGCAAGCCACCGCCGATCACGACGGCTTTGGCGTCTGGTTCATCTCCAAGGGAGATCATTGCGTTGGTATCTTCGAGATCACGGTATGCGATTACGCCGTCCAGATCATGCCCCGGCAGCGGGATGATAAAAGGGGTGGAACCAGTGGCGATTATCAGCTTGTCGTAAGCCAGAATGTCGCCGCTGTCGGACGTCACCGTTTGCGCGGAGCGGTCAATGTTCACAACCTTTTCGCCGAAGCGCGTGGTCACGCCCTTCCCCTCGTACCACTCCGCTGAATGGGTGACGATCTCGTCAAAACTCTTGTCTCCTGATAGAACAGGGGAGAGCATAATCCGGTTGTAGGTGCCGCGTGGTTCAGCGTTGAACAGCGTGACATCGTAGGTGTCGGGGGCCTCTTCAAAGAGATGTTCCAAGGCGCGCCCTGCGGCCATCCCGGCCCCAATTATGATAAGTTTCTGTGTCATGTCTTACTCCGCGGCAATGGCTTTGGCGGGTTTCGGCTTGGGCTTGGCGCCATGTTCGTATTCCTCAAGGAAATCGAGCACATCTTGGCGGTAGCGGTAATAGTCGGCGTGCTCGAGCAGGGCTTTTCGTGTGCGCGGACGTGGCAGGTCGACGTCCACAATTTTGCCAATTGTCGCCTGTGGACCATTGGTCATCATGACCACTCGATCGGCTAACAGAATGGCTTCGTCCACGTCATGCGTCACGCAGATTGCTGTCACTTTTGTTCGGTCCCAGACCTCCATCAAAACTTCCTGCAACTCCCAGCGCGTGAGGCTGTCGAGCATCCCAAAGGGTTCATCCAAAAGGAGAAGTTTCGGCGAGAGTGCAAAGGCGCGGGCGATGCCGACCCGTTGCTTCATGCCGTTGGACATGGAGTGCGCTGAGCGGTCCATTGCGTCAGCAAGACCAACGCGCTCCAGATAGTGTTCGACCACATCTTGGCGCTCGCCTTGGGACGCCTTCGGATAAACTTTGTCCACTCCGATGGCGACGTTTTCCTTGGCGCTGAGCCAAGGGAAGAGGTTTGGCGATTGGAACACCACAGCGCGTTCCGGATCAGCCCCTTCAACGTGGCGACCATCTAGACGAATACCGCCTTTGGAGATGCCATTGAGGCCCGCCGCCATGGTAAGCACCGTGGACTTTCCACAACCGGAATGGCCGATCAGAGAGATAAACTCGCCGCGTTGTACTTTGAGATCAAAATCCTCCACCACAGTGAGCGGACCTTTGGGCGTTGGGTAGATCTTGTGTAGCTGCGAAAAGTCCAAGAAATTATGGTCAATCATACCTTTCTGGGCATCCTTGACCGCAGCAGGCACATCGTGGATTGGGGTCACGTCAGGCAGTGTTTTGGTACCTTCAGCTTTGGCGGCGATGCCCACGTCCATCAGGTATTTGGTGACCTGTGCACGCAGCTTTTTGAAACCCTCATGGTGGTTCATTTCCATGCGGTCGCGGCGGCGCGGGATGTCGACTTTGAACTCCTGGCCCAAGGTGCCGTCTGGGTTCAGAGCGATGATGCGGTCAGCGAGGAGGATCGCTTCGTCCACATCATTTGTGATCAGCACGCAGGTCTTCTTCTCGGCATCCCAGATCGCCTCGATCTCGTCGGCTAGGTTGGCGCGGGTGAGGGCGTCTAGGGCGCTAAGAGGTTCATCCAGAAGCAAAACTTCGGGGTTCATCGCCAAGGCGCGAGCGACGTTCACACGTTGGCGCATGCCGCCGGAGAGTTCGGCTGGGCGACGTGTGGCGGCGTGGGAGAGGCCGACCACTTTGATGTAGTGGTCAACGCGGTCTTCTTTCTCGGATTTGGGCATATTTGGGAAAACGCTGTCGAGCGCGAGGCGCACGTTTCCGTTCACCGTGAGCCAAGGCATCAGCGAATAGGACTGGAAGATCACACCGCACTCTGGGCCCGGTTGGGTGATCTTTTTGCCCTTGAAAGTCACACTGCCAGAGGTGGGCATTTCGAGGCCCGCCATCAGGTTGATCAGCGTGGTTTTACCGGAGCCGGAGAAGCCCAAAAGAACGAGGAACTCTCCCTCCTGAACTTCCAGGTTGATGTTTTTCAGAACATCGGTCTTGGCGGCGCCTTCCCCGAAGCTCTTGGAGACATTGTTAAATTTCAGAACACTCATGGCGGTCACCGGTTTGAGGAGAATGTGAAGAGCGACTGGATGGCGTACATCAGGCGGTCCAAAAGGAAGCCGATGATGCCGATGGTGAAGACCGCGACCATGATCTTGGCGAGGGAGCTGGAAGAGCCGTTTTGGAACTCGTCCCAGACAAATTTGCCCAAGCCCGGGTTTTGCGCCAGCATTTCGGCGGCGATCAGAACCATCCAGCCAACGCCCAAGGACAAACGCAGGCCGGTGAAGATCAATGGCAGAGCGGACGGAAGCACCAGCTTGGTGATTTTGGTCCAGGTGTTCATCTTCAAAACCTTGGAGACGTTCACCAGATCCTTGTCGATGGAGGCCACGCCAAGTGAAGTGTTGATCAAAGTTGGCCATAAGGAACAAAGAGTTACGGTGATGGCGGAGGTCAGAAAAGACTTGGAAAACAATCCGTCATCCACCGTGTAGGTGGCAGAAACCACCATGGTCACAATAGGCAGCCATGCCAGCGGTGAGACCGGTTTGAAGATTTGGATCAGCGGGTTCACGGCGGCGTTGGCATATGGCGAGAGGCCCGCCATGATGCCAATTGGCACGGCAATTGCGGTGCCAATCAGGAAGCCGAAGAACACTGTTTTGATCGAAGTCCAGATCTGATTGTAGTAGCTGGGACTGCCTGTGTACTTGATATCTTTGACTTTTTCCGGCTGGCCGTTGGCTATGAACTTGGCGTTGCGGGCCTCTACACGCTCGTTGAATTTTGCCTTTTTTGCAGCTTTGGCCTGCGCATCTTCGTGCAGCAGAACGGCCTCGGTCCAGACGTCCTGGGGGCCGGGAACCGCGCCGAGGGAGGTTTGCACCTTGGGTGCAAGGTTGGCCCAGAGCATCAAAAAGACGGTGATGGCCAACAGCGGCACGCCCAAAAGACGCCAAATTTCAACAGCTTGCGACTTTGGGTTGTCGCCAGCGGCGGCTTTCAAAATTGGGGTGAGGAAGCTGAGACCGAGGACTTGGAACCAAGTGTCGGCCTTGTTGATGCGGGTGAAGAGGCGGGCGCGGCGGGCTTCGCGTTCTTCATCTGCGATGTTTTGCGGGTCGATTGTGGTCATTGGTCTGTCCGTGGCTCTAAGCGCTGTTGCAGTATTGGTTAATGCCGGGGCGCGGCTGATTTTGGCGTCGGTATAACGTCGGTATCGCGGCTGTTTTGCGGAGGTGCGGTTTTGCGGGACGGGCGCGTGTTAACGGCCCGTCCGTTGCGTCCCACGGTTGGGCTCAGCCTTGCACCTCCGTGCCCACCACTCGCTGATCGCCCTTCAGGCCAATTGGCAGGCTGTCGAGGTAGGCGTTGGGCGTGCGGCCGTCGTAGGCGATGCCGTCGATGATGTCCTCAGACGGGGTTGGCGCTTTGTAGCCGTCGCTGTCCCATGGGAAATCCGCTTCGTTGGCGAGACCTTCGTCCACCAGCAGACGGGCGGCTTCCAGATAGATCGCGGGCTTGTAGACGGATTTTGCCACCTCGTCATACCAGCTGTCCGGCTTGGCCTCGGCGATCTGGCCCCAGCGGCGCATCTGGGTCAGGTACCAGATGGCGTCGGAGTAGAAGGGGTAGGTGGCGTGGTAGCGGAAGAACACGTTGAAGTCGGGCACGTCCCGCTTGTCACCCTTTTCGTATTCAAAGGTGCCGGTCATGGAGGCTGCAATCACGTCGTAATCCGCGCCGACATAGTCTGGCTGGCTCAGAATGCGCACCGCTTCGGCGCGGTTGGCGTTGTCGTTTTCATCGAGCCACTGCGCCGCACGGATCAGCGCCTTGGTCACGGCGAGTGTTGTGTTTGGGTATTGCTCGGCAAAATCAGCATTCAGGCCGAAGACTTTCTCAGGGTTGTTCTTCCAGAGTTCGTAGTCGGTGATCACAGGCACGCCGATGCCTTTGGCAACTGCCTGTTGGTTCCAGGGCTCACCCACGCTGTAGCCGTAGATTGTGCCAGCTTCCATGGTGCTGGGCATCTGTGGCGGCGGGGTTACGGAGAGCAGCACATCGGCGCCGATCTGACCGGTGATGTTTTCAGGGGAGTAGTAGCCCGGTTGCAGACCACCAGCAGCGAGCCAGTAGCGCAGCTCGTAGTTGTGGGTGGAGACCGGGAAGACCATGCCCATGTTAAACGGCTTGCCTTCGTTGGCGTAGGTCGCAACCACCGGCTTCAGCGCGGAGGCGGAGATCGGGTGTTGCGGGCGGCCATCGTCCATCAGCGGCACATGCGGCTTCATCTCTTCCCAGATCTGGTTGGAGACGGTGATGCCGTTGCCGTTCAGGTCCATGGAGAATGGCGTGATGATGTGCGCTTTGGTGCCGTAGCCGATGGTGGCGGCGAGTGGCTGGCCGGCGAGCATGTGGGCGCCGTCCAGTTGGCCGTCGATCACGCCGTCGAGCAGCACTTTCCAATTGGCTTGAGCCTCCAGAGTGACAAACAGGCCCTCGTCATCAAAGTAGCCCTGCTCATAGGCCACGGCCAGCGGGGCCATGTCGGTCAGTTTGATGAAGCCAAAGGTCAGTTCATCTTTTTCTAGGTCAAGTTCGGCTGCTGCTGGCGCGGCGAGAGCGGTGGTCGCGGCAAGAAGGGCGGCGAAACGATGCATTTGTGGCGTTCCTTTTGGTGTGCCCTGAATTGGAGGAGAGGGCAGGAAAACAAAAAAGCCGCGCGACCAGCGCCGAAGGAGGAGGTTCGGCGGGGTCGAGCGGCTTTGCTCAAAATTTCCCTGGTCGTTCAGGGTCAAAACAGAACGTCGTTGTCCTGTGTTGATGTCATTAGGAAGGGCGTTGATGCGAGTCTCAAGCGGGATGTGAGAGAAAATGCTGCGATGCCGCATTTCTCGGGGTTGGCGCTCAATTTTTAGGCATAAATGGTGGGGAGAGTCGCATTCCTGCTCAAAAATGAACCGAAAAGGTCTGATGTGGGCGACAGGCGTTAGGGTCATCGAAGGGGTGAAGAACCGCGTGTGACGAAAGGCGGTCCTCACTTGGGTCTGTCACATGTGAGGTGGGAGAGACGCAGGCAGGGTGGTCAGGACAAGAGATCAGACGCGGTGACCAAAGCCTGTGCCACGCGTGCCATTTTCTTGCCTTCGTGCATCGCGGTTTTGCGCAGCAAGGCATAAGCCTCATCTTCCGGGATGTTACGCGCCTGCATTAAGATGCCTTTTGCACGGTCGATGATTTTACGATCTTCGAGTGCACGTTTGGTTTCAGCCAATTCGCTGCGAATGCCCGAAACCAAATGAAAGCGGGTAATGGCGGCCTCCAGGATCGGTTTGATCCGATCTGGGTGCATGCCGTCGACAACGTAAGCTGAGATACCGGCTTCAATGGCGGCTTTGGAGAGGCCGTCGTCGGAGCGGTCGACAAACAGGGCAACCGGTCGATCCAGCGGCGCAACAGCCCGCGTGAGCGCGTTAATGTCGTTGCGGTTTGGATTGGTGATGTCGACTAGGACCAGATCAGGGTTCAGCTCTGCTACAGAACTGGCGAGGCCAGTGAAGTTTGTGAGCACACGGATGTGGTGATCACCGGTGGCAACAAGGCTGTCGATGATTGCTTCAGTGCGGGTTTTGTCGGGTTCGACAATCAGGATGGTGAGGATGGCGGTCACGGCGCGTTGAACTCCGCTGGCTGGCGTTGGCGTGAGCTAACGCTGCGCTGCGGCAAAGGGCCAGAGGGTCTGTCGGGGGAGGGTGTAGCGCAATCGCCCAAGGTGATGAAAATTTGGGCGGTTGCGGTGGCTGTGCTTGATTGTGGGGCGTTTTTAGTAGTTTGCGTTTGAATTGAATCGCTTGTTCGCTGCCTCTCCCATGTGGTCGAACGCTAAAAGCGATCCGCTTGCTCCTGTAAAGCGCAAACTGCTTTAGATACAGCGCCCGCCGTCAACTTCCATCAGCGTGCCGGTGATCATGCTGGCTTCGTCGGAGCACAGGAAAGCGGCGGCGTTGCCCATGTCTTCGGGTTGGGAGAAGCGGCCCAAGGGGATGGAGGACAGGAACTTGGCGCGGATTTCCGGGGTGTCTTCGCCCATGAAAGACGCGAGGAGTGGGGTTTCACCGGCAACCGGGTTGATGGCGTTCACGCGGATGCCGTGGGGGGCAAGTTCGACAGCCATGGCTTTGGTCGCGGTATTCACCCAACCTTTGGAGGCGTTGTACCAGTTGAGGTTGGGCCGCGGGGAGAGGCCTGCGGTGGAGGAGACGTTGAGGATGGCGCCAGTGTTGCGGGATTTCATGTGCGGCACCAGCGACTGGGCAATCAGGTAGATAGATTTGCAGTTCACCGCAAAGACGCGGTCAAAATCAGCCTCGGTGACGGTCTCCATCGGGGCAGGCAGGTGGGTGACGCCAGCGTTGTTCACGATGATGTCGATGTGGCCCCATGTCGTCACGGCGGTGTTGATCATGGCCTGTACACTTGCGGCATCAGCCACATCAACGGTGCTGGGGACGGCGTTTTTGTGTTCGGCGGCTTTGGTTTCGGCCATGTCGCCGTTGATGTCGGCGACAAGCACGCGGGCGCCTTCGGCGAGGAATTTGTCGACAATGCCCGCGCCGAAGCCCTGAGCGCCGCCGGTGATGATGGCTGTTTTGTTATTGAGACGCATAATGAAGTCCTTTGCGTTAGCCGTGCAGGGCGGCGACGGTTTTGAGTTGGCTGAAGTGGAACAGGGCCTCAAAGCCTTTTTCGCGGCCGTGACCGGAGTGGCCAGTGCCACCAAAGGGCAATTCGACACCGCCACCGGCGCCGTAGTTGTTGAGGAAGACCTGACCCGCCTTCAGCGCCTTGGCGAGGCGCATCTGGCGGGCGCCGTTTTGGCTCCAGATGGACGCGACAAGGCCAAATTTTGTGCCATTGGCGATGGCGAGTGCTTCGTCTTCGCTGTCAAACGGGATCAGAGCCTGCACCGGGCCGAAGATTTCGTCTTGGGCCAGAGTGTGATCCGGCGGGACGTCTGCGAAGAGGGTTGGCGCGACGTAGTGGCCGGGGGCGTCGGTGATGATTTGACCTTGGGCGGCGGTTTGCAGGTCTGCGCCTTTGGTGAGGAAGCCGGAGACAAGCTCTTTCTGGCGACCAGAGATCAGTGGGCCGAGGGTGGCGTCCTCCAGAGCTGGGGCGACGCGCATATTTTGGTATGCCGCGGCCATGCGGGTGGTGACTTCGTCATAGACAGAGCGCTCCACAAGGATGCGCGAGGAGGCGGAGCAGGTTTGACCAGCGTTCTGGATACCTGTGTTCACGAGGAAGGGCAGGGCGGCGTCGAGGTCAGCGTCTGCAAACACCAGTTGCGGGCTTTTGCCGCCGAGTTCCAGCGTAACAGGGACAACATTTTGTGCGGCGGCGGTTTGTACCAGACGGCCGGTGTTCACGGAGCCAGTGAAGGAGATGTGTTGGATGTCGGAGTGGCCTGCAAGGGCGGCACCCGCTTCGGCACCAAGGCCGGGTACCACGTTGAGGGCACCGGCGGGCAGGCCTGCTTGTTGGGCCAGCTCTGCAAAGGCTAAGGCGGTGAGGCAGGCTTCTTCCGCCGGTTTCAGGACACAGGCGTTGCCCATGGCGAGCGCCGCGCCAACCGAGCGGCCAATGATCTGCATGGGATAGTTCCACGGCACGATATGGCCGGTCACGCCAAAGGGTTCGCGCAGGGTGTAGACGGTGTAGCCATCCATATAGGGAATGGTTTCGCCGTGCACTTTGTCAGCGGCGCCGCCGTAGAATTCCATATAACGAGCCAGCGCGATCACGTCGTTGCGGGCTTGGGTCAGGGGTTTGCCAACATCCATGGCTTCGAGTTTTGCTAGCGTGTCGGTGTGCTCCAACACCAGCTGACCAATGCGGGTGAGGATGCGGCCCCTTTCCACGGCGGTGGCACGGCCCCAGTCTCCTGCAAGGGCGGCATGGGCGGCGGCGACCGCGGCGTCAACGTCGGCAGATGTGCCACGGGCGATTGCGGCCAAATGCGTGCCGTCCGACGGGTTGGTCAAATCCAGTGTGTCGCCGGAACTGGCGGGTTGCCAGTGGCCGCCAATCAGGCATTTGGACGGGTCAAAAAACAGATCAGGCAGGGGCATGGGCGGTCTCAGTATTGTCACTCAACGCGGCCAGATCCGGTAGCACCGGCGCGGCGTTGATCAGGGTTTGGGTGTAGGGGTGTTGTGGCGCGGTGAAGACCGTCTCGGTCTCGCCTTGCTCCACAATCTCACCGTTTTGCATGACCAGCACACGGTCAGTCACAGAGCGCACCACGGAGAGATCGTGGGAGATAAACAGATAAGCCAGGTTGTGACGGCGGGAGAGATCGGCAATCAGGTCAAGGATTTGCGCACGGATAGACACGTCGAGCGCGGAGACGGCTTCGTCAAAGATGATCAACTCAGGTTTGGTAATCAGGGCGCGGGCGATGGCGATGCGCTGCCGCTGACCGCCGGAGAACTCATGGATGTATTTCTGCGCGTCAGATGGTTGCAAGCCAACGTCGGTGAGCACCTCGCCAATGACCTGCGTCAGTGCCACGCCGGTGGGGGGCGTGTCGACCAGATGGAAGGGTTCGGTCAGGATGCGCCCAACTTTGTGCCGTGGGTTGAAGCTGCTGTAGGGGTCTTGGAACACCACCTGCGTTTTGATGCGGGCCTGTGCCGGCATGTCAGGGGCCACGGGGGTGCCAAAGGCGGCGATGCTGCCGTCTTGCAGCGGCTCAAGGCCCAAGATAGCCCGTGTTAGGGTCGATTTTCCGCAACCGGATTCGCCGACCAGTCCAACCCGCTCACCCTTGTGGATGTCAAAACTGATGCCTTTGACGGCGCGGTGAAAGCTGCGTGGCGCAAAGAGTTTTGTGCGCGGCAGAGCGTAGTCGCGGACCGCGTTTTGCACAGACAGGATGGCGGCGTGTCCGTCTTCAGCGTTGGGCAGGTCAACTTGATGGCGGGAGGCGGCAAACAGAGCTTTGGTGTAGGGGTGCTGCATGTGGGCAAGCAGGTGTTTGGTGTCGCCTTGTTCGACCACTTCGCCTTTGCGCATGACCACAATGCGATCCGCCATGTCAGCCACCACGGCAAGGTCGTGGGTGATCATCAACAGGCCCATGTCGAATTCTTCGACGAGGTCTTTCAGCAGATCGAGGATCTTGGCCTGAGTGGTGACGTCGAGTGCGGTTGTGGGTTCGTCAGCAATCAACAGACGCGGGCGGCGGGCGATGGCCATGGCGATCACAACGCGTTGACGCTGGCCGCCGGAGAGCTCATGCGGATAGCGCGACAGGGGGAAGCGGTCTTCTGGCAAGCCCACGCGGGTGAGCATGGCAGCGGCTTGTGCCTCGGCTTCGGCTTTGGACATGACGGCGTGCATGCGGATGGTCTCGGCCACCTGTTTGCCAATGGTGTGCAGCGGGTTGAGGGCGGTCATCGGCTCCTGAAACACCATGCCAATGCAGTTGCCGCGCATGGCGCAGAGGGATTTTTCCGACTGCGCGGTGAGCTCTTCGTCGCGCAGCATGATGTGGCCACTGGTGCGGGCGCTGTCGGGCAGGAGCTGCATCACCGCCAGCGCGGTCATGGATTTGCCGGAGCCGCTTTCGCCAGTCACGGCCACGATCTCGCCCGGAGCAATGGAGAAGGTGACGTCTTTCAGGATTGAAAGTGGTCCGATCGAGAGGGAGAGGTTCTGGACAGAGAGTAAAGTCATGAGCGCATCACCCGGATTTTGGGGTCAAGGTAGTCACGCAACCCGTCACCCAAGAGGTTGAGGCCCAGAACCGAGGTGATGATGGCAAGGCCGGGGATCAACGCGAGGTGCGGTGCGAAGGACACCATGGTTTGGGCGTCGGCCAACATGCGGCCCCACGAGGGGGTTGGGGGTTGTGCGCCAAGGCCAACGTAGCTCAGGCCCGCTTCTGCCAAAATGCCGAGGGAGAACTGGATGGTGCCTTGCACGATCAGCAGGTTGGCGACGTTGGGCAGGATGTGTTCTGCCGAGATGCGGGCGTGAGATTTGCCTGCAACCCGCGCGGCGAGGATGAAGTCGCGTTGCCATAAGGGAAGGGCGCCTGCACGGGTGAGGCGGGCGAAGACCGGGATGTTGAAAATGCCGATGGCGAGGATGGCATTGACCGCACTGGGGCCAAGGATGGCGGTGATCAGGATGGCAATCACAAGTGATGGGAAGGCAAAGATCAGATCGTTGCCGCGCATGATCAGCTCGTCGAGCCAGCTGCCGGAATTGGCGGCGGCCCAGAGACCTAGAGGGATGCCAAGACCCATGCCGATGCCAACGGCAACAAGGGCGACGGCCAGCGAGGTGCGGGCGCCAACCATGATCATCGAAAAGATGTCGCGGCCAAAGTGGTCGGTGCCAAACCAGTGGATGGCACCGGGCTTTTGCAGTTTGTTGGGGATGTCCATCTGCGTGATGTCAAATGGCGTCCAGAGGAAGCTGATCAGGGCTGCGGCAATCACAAGCAGGCAAAGCACACCGCCAAAGAGGATATTGCGGGAAAGCATCATGTGCGGGACCTCAGGCGGGGGTCAACAGCGGCATAGGCGAGATCCACGAGGAAGGTCACGAGGATCACCATGAAAACCAGAAGCATGACCACGCTCTCCACCACAATCAGGTCGCGGGCGGAGATGGATTGGAAGATCAGGCGGCCGAGGCCGGGCAGGAAGAAGACCTGTTCTATGATGATCGCACCGGCAAGCAGGAAGGAGAACTGCATGCCGATGATGGTCAGTACGGGGATCAGGGCGTTGCGCAAGCCATGGCGCATCAGGGCTTGGCGACGGGTCAAGCCTTTGGCGCGGGCGGTGCGCATGAAGTCTTCGCCCAAAACATCCAGCAGGGCTGAGCGCATGACACGGGCAAGGATGGCGGATTGCGGCAGGGCCAGTGCGATGGCGGGCAGGGTCAGGGATTTCATCGCCGCCGGGATGCCTTTTTCCCAACCAACAAAGCCGCCCGCAGAGAACCAGCGCAGGTTGATGGCAAAGATCAGCACCAGCATCATCGCAAACCAGAAGTTGGGTACGGCGACGCCCAGTTGCGTGGCGCCCATCACAGCCATGTCGCCCGGTTTGCCGCGGCGGGAGGCGGCATAGATGCCAGCGGGGAAGGCAATCAGCGTGGAGAGCATGAGTGCGTAGAGGGCCAGAGGCAGGGAGACCCAAATGCGGTCGCCAATCATCTCGGTCACGGGGGTGCGATAGGTGTATGAGGTGCCAAAGTCGCCCTGCACCATGCCGCCCACCCAAGCGAGGTAACGTTCCAGTTTGGAGACATCGAGGCCCAGTTCGCTGCGCAGGGCGGCAACGGTGTCGGGTTGGGCGTTGAGACCCAACATGAAGCTTGCGGGATCGCCGGGCACCACTTCGATCACGAAGAAGATCACCAGCGAGGCAACCACCAGGCTTAGACCCAGAGACAGGGCGCGTTTGAGAGTGTAGCGGAGCATGGGCGGTCAGGTCGCTAGTTTCAGGTAGTCTGGGTCGGTGACATGTTCGAGCCAAGTGGCGCCAGAGCCGTCTTCGACTTGTTGGATGGCCATGTGGGACATGGCGGTGTCAGGCGTTGCGCCGTGCCAGTGTTCGACGCCCGGTTCGATCCAGATGCTATCACCGGGGCGGATGGTGCGCGGGGCCTCGCCGCGCAGGGCGATCAGGCCAACGCCGGAGAGCACATGCAGGATTTGGCCCACGGGATGGGTGTGCCATGCGGTGCGCGCGCCGGGTTCAAAGGTGACACGGGCAGCAAACACTTGGGACGGTGGGCGGCTTTCGGTGATCAGGTCCATCCGGACATCGCCGGTGAAGTATTCAGGCGGAGCTTTGCGGCTGGGCAGGGTGCCAGCGGGGATGTGGTCAATCATGGCGGCGGCTTTCGGTAAGTCGATTTGCGCCGGAGCCACAGTGTGTGGCCCCAGCGCGGGGGGTGTTATTCTGACCAGCTCACGGTGGTCAGGTCAGTCGCTTGGGTTGGGGCGTTGAGCCAGAGGCCCTGCACGCCAGCCTTGGCCACAGTTGGGTAGGCCAGTTGGAACAGGTAGCCGTTCACATAGTCCTCAGCGATCATAGTCTGGGCCACTTTGCGCAGGGCGGTGCGCTCTGCCGGGAGGGTGGCTTTGTTCAACGTGTCCATGATTTGCTGGAACTGCGGATTGTCATACTGGAAGTAGTAATCCGGGCGGGCATAGATGCCGATGTCATTGGGTTCGGTGTGGCTGACGATGGTCAGGCCGAAGTCCTTGCCGCGGAACACCTGCTCGAGCCATTGCGCCCACTCCAGATTGGAGATTTCGGTATTGATGCCGACAGCACGCAATTGCGCCGCGATGATCTCACCGCCGCGACGGGCATAAGAGGGCGGGGGCAGTTTTAACGTGGTGGTGAAGCCATCCGGATAGCCCGCTTCCGCGAGCAGTTTCTTGGACAGCTCGGGATCATAAGCCGAGTTGCCTGTCAGATCGACATAGTCGGGATGGTGCGGGGCAAAGTGGGTGCCAATTGGGGTGCCGAGGCCAAACATCGCGCCGTCGATGATCGCCTGACGGTCAATCGCGTGGGCAATGGCCTTGCGCACTTTTACGTCGTCCAGTGGCGGCATCTTGTTGTTGGTCGACAGGATGGTTTCACCTTCTGAGTTGCCCACCAGAACCTGGAACCGCGGATCTGCTTCGAACTGTGGCAGCGCCTCAGGCGTTGGGAAACCGGCAAACACATCAATGTCTTCGGCCATCATGGCGGACATGGCTGCGGTTGGGTCGGAGATGAATTTGAATGTCACATAGGTCAGCGTCGCTGGTGTGCCCCAATACGCGTCGTTGCGTGTGAGTGTGATTTTGTCACCCTGCACCCAGTCCGTAAACTTGAAGGCGCCGGTGCCGATGGGCGTGGTTTTGATGTCGTCGATGCTCTCAGAAGCGACAATCACGGCGTCGCCCCAGGCCATATTGAACAGAAAGTCTCCGTTGGGGCCGTCCAGCGTGACTTTCACGGTCATCGGATCAACCACGGTGACGTCAGCAATACCTTCGAAAAGGGCTTTTTGTGCGTTGGCGCTGTCCTCAGAACGGGCGCGGTCCAACGAAAATTTCACGTCTTCGCCGTCCATGGCGGACCCATCATGAAAGGTCACACCGTCGTTCAGCATGAAGGTGTAGGTCAGCCCGTCTTCCGAGATGTCCCAGCTTTTGGCGAGGCCCGGTGTGACAGAGCCGTCAGAGGCAAAGCGGGTCAGACCCTCAAAAACGTTGGAGTACAGGACGCTGTCGATGGCCCCGGCGGCGGCCGAGGTTGGGTCCAAATGAGGTGGCTCCAGCTGCATGGCAACCGTGATGTCGGTTTGGGCAGCGTGTGCAGAAAGTGTCCCGGCAATCAGAGCAGCGGCGCTGGCACTGGCTAGCTTCGACGTGAAAAATGTCATTGTGTCTCTCTCCCTTAACTGTTTGATTTTTATTGTTATTGGGCCTTAGGCCGGGTCGTTTGGTTGAGGCAAAAGCAGCTGCGTCAGGCTGTGCGCCATGACCTTGGCGCTGTCGATCATGTCGTCGATACCGATGTATTCGTCAGGCTTGTGGGCCATTTCCAAAATTCCCGGCCCATAGGCGATACAGTTGCTGAGCTTGCCGATACGATCAATGTGTTTTTGGTCGTAAGTGCCGGGGCTTGCGACATAATCCGGAGTTTTTCCTAGGACATCCTGAATGGCGCGGTCCACCGTGGTCACAACCGGCGCTCCACGATCCGTCATCGATGGCGCCACGTGGTTGAGCTCACGCATGTCATAGCGGAAGTTCTCGCGGTTGGTGGACAGATCATCCAATAGGGAGCGGACTTCACCTTCGACTTCGGCGTGGGATTCCTCATCTAGATAACGGCGGTCGATTACGATGCGGCAGCTGTCCGGCACACAGTGGGCTGGCAAGCCGTCAAAGTCATCCGCTTGTTCCGCTTGGCCGCCATGGATCGAGTTGATGTTCATGGTCGAGCTGCGCGCGCCTTCAGGCACCACCGGCATATCGGTGCGGCGTGCGGCCATGGCCGGGTAGAGGTCACTTTCAAACTTGTCGATCACCGCGCCCATGTGGCGCACGGCGCAGTCGCCAAGGAACGGCATGGAGCCGTGGGCAATTTCGCCAAAAGTTTCGATCTCTGCCCACCAGCCGCCGCGATGGCCCAAACAAATGCGGTCTTTGTGCAGCGGTTCGGGAATGATCACGTGCTGCACGCGTTCGGGGGCAAAGAAGCCTTTCTCGGCCAAATACGCCACGCCGCCGTAACCGCCGGATTCCTCATCAGCCGTGCCAGAGATTTCGATGCTGCCATGGAAATCGGGAAACTCGGCGATAAAAGCTTCGGCAGCGATTATGGAAGCGGCGAGGCCGCCTTTCATGTCGCAGGCTCCGCGGCCGTAGATGTTACCGTCTTTGATCTCACCGCCAAACGGATCAAAGGTCCAGCCAAGGCCCACCTCGACCACATCAGTGTGGCTGTTGAAATGCACACATTCGCCGGGGTGATGCCCGGATTTATGTGCCACGATATTCCAACGCGGGTATTTGTCGCTGTCCCCCGGAGCGCCGTGGGCGCGGACCAGTTGGGTGTCAAAGCCATGGCGGGTCAGACGTTTGTCGAGATAGTCGCAGATCTCGCGGTAGTTCTCGCCCGGTGGGTTGAGCGTTGGGATGCGGATCAGGTCTTGGGTCAGCTGCACCAGATCGTCGCGCATCGACTCGATGCGGGTCATCAGGCGGTCTGTGTCGATGGACATGTCTTTGAACCTCTTGCGCGGCACGGTGGTTGTCTGGGTGGTCGTCGACGGAACGTCATTGGAGAACGCACAGACGAAGTTGTGGTCAGAGTGGCGCGGGACGGGCTACGGTATCAATACCGTAGGATTACGGTTGGGGAGGCGTAGATGAATTGGGATCAGCTGGCGTTTGAGGCTGCACCGGTGGGAATTGTGATGACCGAGCACCGGGTTATTCGCGCGTGCAATCAGGGGTTTGCGCGTTTGGTTGGCTATGAAAAAGAGGGGTTGATGGGGCAGTCGTTTCGCTTGCTCTATGACAGCACCGAAGAATTTGATCAGGTGCGCGACATTGGTTTGAAACCGTTGAAGCAAGATCACGCCTATAGCGATGAGCGCATGGTGCGGCGGCGGGATGGTGGGCAAGTGTGGTGCCGATTCCGGGCGCAAACCCTGACGCCGGACGATCCTTTGGCGCAGTTGGTGATGAGCTTTGCGGCGATCCATGACGGGCCGCCTGTGTCGCTTACGGTGCGGGAACGGCAGGTTGTCGGCGGCTTGGGGCGCGGGTTGACCAGCAAGGAGATTGCGCGAGAATTGGGCCTGTCACCGCGTACGATTGAGGATGTGCGGGCGCGGTTGCACAAGCGGTTTCAGGTGAAAAATGCCACGGAATTGTTGGCGCGGTTGACGATTGGATGAGGCTACCTGAGGGATATCACGAGCGGATTTATACGCCGCAACAGGCGCGCAGCGTTGAGGCGGTGTGGCGCCATGAGGAGCCGCAGGCCGGGCGCAGTTTGATCCTGCCAGACGGGCGGTGTGACGTGATTGTGCGCTACAACGCGGATCGAACCGTGGTGCCAAAGTTGGTGGTGACCGGGCCAGCGACGCAGCCTTATTGGGTGGCGTTTGAGGCGGGAGATCGGTGGATTGGCGTGCGGTTGCGGCCAGAGCGCGGCGGTGTGTTGTGGGGCGATGCGTTGGGGACAGCTCGGGATCAGGTGGCGCTGGGTGCGCAGGCTGAAGACTTGGTGCCGGAACTGGCGGGGCTTTGTGTGGCAGGCATTGGTGAAGACGTTTTGCGCCAAGCGTTGGTGCGGTTTGTTGAGGGAAGGGCGCTGACACCGGAGGGGCATCGCGCGGGCGAGAGCGTACGGCGGATACATTTGGCGGGCGGTCGGTTTTCTGTGACGGAACTGGCCGCGCGGGCGGAGTGCTCGACGCGGCATCTCAACCGGCTTTTTGGCGGCACGGTGGGGCTGTCGGTGAAGGCCTATGCGTCGTTGGTGCAGTTTCATCGGGCGTTGCGGTTGGTCTGTGACGTGGGCGGGTTGCTATCAGACGCAGCGTTTGAGGCGGGTTATGCCGATCAGGCGCATATGACGCGGGCCATGCGGCGGTTTGGCGGGTTTGTGCCGTCAGACATTCCGGAGGGGTTGATCCGGCCGGATGTATCCGGTGGGCTGTGGGGACGGCGCGCAGTTTAGTGAGGCGGTGTCCGATTTCTTCAAGCGCAGCCTGTTGGATGTGTCCTAGGTCTAGGGCACCCAAAGTGAGGTGTTTGTTATGAAACTTGGATACACAACTATTTACGTGAAAAACGTCCCGGAGACGGTGGCGTTTTATGAGGCGGCTTTTGGTCTGACCCAGAGATTTATGCATGAAAGCACGCTTTATGCGGAGATGGAGACTGGGGACACAGTGCTGTCGTTTTCCGCCGAAGAGGTGATTGAGCTGGATGGGTTGGCCTTTGCGCCCAATGAAAAGAGCGCCATTCCGGCGGGGTGGGAAATTTGTTTCATCACCGAGGATGTGGATGCGGCTTTTGAGAAAGCGGTGGCGGCGGGATGTACGCCGGTCAGCAAGCCGCATGGCGTGCCATGGGGGCAGACGATATCTTATGTGCGAGACTTAAACGGGTGTTTGGTGGAGATTGCCACGCCAATGAACTTGGAGGGCTAAGATGGACGAGACCACACAAGCCGCGATCATTGACGCATTGGAGGAGATGGTGGCCGAGGTGGCGCCTGATTTGCATGGGCGCAGCATGTACGGCGGGCAGATGTTGGAGCATGAGGCGGGGGTGGCCGCCTCAGCTGTGGGTGGCTATTTTGCCTACAAGAACCATGTCTCGTTTGAGTTTTCCAATGGGGCGCAGTTGCGTGATCCGGCAGGGCATCTGGAGGGCAAAGGCAAGGCGCGGCGGCATGTGAAGCTGCGCAGTGTGGCCGATATTGCCGAGAAGGATGTGGCAGGGTTTCTTGCTGAGGCAGCGGCGCAAAGCTGATTTTGCGGGACAGATTACGTCAAAGTCGTGCGCGTCGTTCTTTGTGAAAGCTTTGCGCGCGATTTTGAGTAACATTCTTTCCGGACTCTCTTGCATTCCCCTCTGTTGAATGGCACCCGTTCTGTCCAGACACGCAAGGGGCGCGGCTGTGCGCGCCCAAGCCATCCGCAGGAGTGCACCAGATGCCTGATCTTCGTTCCAAGACGTCCACCTTTGGTCGCCGTATGGCGGCGGCGCGCGCGCTATGGCGGGCGACCGGTATGAAAACCGAAGATTTTGGCAAACCTATTGTGGCGGTGGTCAACTCCTTCACCGAGTTTGTGCCGGGACACGTGCACCTCAAGGACATGGGCCAGCTGGTGGCACGTGAGATTGAGAAAGCCGGTGGCGTGGCCAAAGAGATGAACACCATAGCGGTGGATGATGGCATTGCCATGGGCCACGACGGGATGTTGTATTCCTTGCCATCCCGCGAAGTGATCGCCGATTCCGTTGAGTATATGGCAAACGCCCATTGTGCCGACGCGCTGGTCTGTATCTCCAACTGTGACAAGATCACGCCCGGCATGTTGATGGCGGCGATGCGCCTGAACATTCCAGCCGTGTTTGTCTCCGGTGGTCCGATGGAAGCCGGTAAGGTGATCCTGCAGGATGGCGAACACAAAGCTGACCTCGTGACCGCAATTGTGGGTGCAACGGATGAAGATCGCTCGCAGGACGAAGTGGACAAGCTGGAACGCTCGGCCTGCCCAACCTGTGGTTCTTGTTCCGGTATGTTCACGGCGAACTCAATGAACTGTTTGGCGGAAGCGCTGGGCTTGGCATTGCCGGGCAACGGCTCGCTGCTGGCGACACATTCCAAGCGGCGTGGGCTTTTTGAAGAAGCTGGTCATAAGATCGTCGAGCTGTGTGACCGCTGGTACAAAGAAGGTGACGAAACTGCGCTGCCGCGCGGTATTGCTAATTTCAAAGCTTTTGAGAACGCCATGGCGTTGGATATCGCCATGGGTGGCTCCACCAATACTGTGCTGCACCTTCTGGCAATTGCGCATGAAGGTGAGGTCAATTTCACCATGGCGGATATGGACCGCATGAGCCGTCAAATTCCGCACCTGTGCAAAGTGGCGCCATCAACGCCGGAATATCACATGGAAGACGTGCACCGCGCTGGTGGTATCGCGCGTATCCTTGGTGAGTTGGATCGCGAAGGCAAAATTCACCGTGATTGTGCCACCGTGCACGAGCGCACAGTTGGTGAGTTCATCGACAAATGGGATGTACGTCGAGAAAGCGCGGGCAACGAGGCGCGTGACATGTTTATCGCCGCGCCGGGTGGCGTGCGTACAACAGAAGCATTTAGCCAATCGCGCATGTATACCGACCTTGATCTGGATATTTCCGGTGGATGTGTGCGTGACTTTGAAAATGCCTATTCGGAAGAAGGCGGGTTGTGTGTGTTGTTTGGCAACATTGCAGAGCAGGGCTGTATTCTGAAGACAGCCGGTGTGATCAAACAAATGTATGAGTTCGAAGGCACCGCAAAGGTCTTTGAATCTATGGATGACGCGATGCACGGCATTCTGCAAAATGAGGTGCAGCCCTATTCCGTGGTGGTGATCCGCTATGAAGGGCCAAAAGGCGGACCGGGTATGCAGGAAATGCTGTATCCAACGGCCTACCTGAAATCCAAAAAGCTCGACACCACTTGTGCGTTGCTGACCGATGGGCGCTTCTCTGGCGGCACCGCGGGTCTGTCGATTGGCCACGCGTCACCCGAAGCGGCGGAGAAAGGCGTGATTGGTCTGGTGGAAGATGGCGATAAGATCCGGATTTCCGTGCGCAACCGCTCGATCCATTTGGATGTGAGTGATGAGGTTTTGGCGGAGCGCCGTGCCAACCACCCGCAGGCGGACAAGAAGGTCTGGAAAGCGGAAGGGCGGCCACGGGCAGTGTCCAAGGCGCTGAAAGTCTATGCGCAGCACGTGTCCAATGCCTCGCTTGGTGCGGTGCGGGTGCTGGATGAAGACGACGAATAAGTCTGTTATCTGGTGAGAGATTGAAACGGGGTCGCAGAGGCGGCCCCGTTTTGCGTTTGAGGCGTTGATGGCGGGGAGGGGCCAGCCCCTCCGGCACAGCGACTGTGCCTCCTCCCCGGGATACTTGGGGAATGAGAAAGCTTAGAGCGTGACGGGTGCGAAGGCCGCAGTGAGGCCTTGGCCGCCGCCGATACCGATCATGGCCATGGCAAGGGCGTTTGTCGGTGCGTCTTGACGGACCAACTGGCTGAAGAGTCGGGTGACGAGGATGGTGCCAGAGGCGCCAAACGGGTGGCCGAGCGCAATGGCGCCGCCGTCTTGGTTGGGCAGGGTTTCGTCGATGTTCAATGCATCCAGGCTGGCGAGGACTTGGGCGGCAAAAGCTTCGTTGAACTCAAGGTGGCTGAGCTTGGCAAGCGAGAGGCTTGGGTGTTGTTTCAGGAGTTTCTGGGTGCTCGCGACAGGACCAACACCAAGGATGTTAGGATCAACACCGGCAGACGCGCCGCCGAGGTAGGCGAGGGCGCGAGGGTAGCCGAGCGCGCGGGCGTTTTTGGCGGTTGTCACAAGGACGGAGGCTGCGCCGTCGTTGAGCGGGCAGGCGTTGCCAACGGTGACGGTGCCGTCTTTGGTGAAGGCTGGGCGCAGGCGGGTGAGGCGCTTGGCAGTCATGGCCTCGCGGATGCATTCGTCGGTGGTGTGGCTTGTGATGGGCACAACTTCGGTGGCAAACGCCCCTGCGGCACGGGCTTGCGCGGCGCGCTGCTGGGAGCGCAGGGCGAAGGCGTCTTGCCGTTCGCGGGAGATGTTGAATTGTTTTGCGACGGTGTCGGCGGCGGCGCCCATCTCTGGATCGCCGATGGCCTCTGGGGCGAAGTGGGCGCGTTCGTAGCTGTGCTCGGGCAGGTCTCCGCTGGCAGGCAAAGTGCGCAGGGGCGCGCGGGATTGGCTTTCGACGCCGCCTGCGAGGTAAGTGGTGCCAGCGCCCGCCATGATCAGGTGGCAGGCCATCGTCACCGCCTCAAGGCCTGAGCCGCATTGGCGATCCACTGTCACACCGGGGAGGGATGTGGGAAAGCCCGCGTGTAAGGCAGAAAGACGGGCGATATTGCCGCCGGGGCCTGCGGCGTTGCCGAGGATCACATCGTCAAGTTGGTCTGGGGGGATGTTGGCGTCTGCCAGCGTGGCGCGCATCACTGGTGCGGCGAGGTTTTCAACGTCTAGGCTGGCAAACATGCCGCCTGCGCGGCCAATGGCGCTGCGCCTTGCGGCAATGATCACCGGTTGGCGGTCTTCAGGCAGCAGCGGGGACAAGGCGCGGATCCTTTTTGTGCAACCACGACATTAGGCGGCCTCTGTCTGGTTTTCCAGAGGTGGTCAGGGGCCAATCAGTGAGGCGGTAGAAATGGCGCGGCAGTTTGTAGCGTGGCAGGCGGATGGCGAGCTGCGACTTGATCTCGTCCAGCGGTGTGTCACCGTTGAGGATGGCAACCAGCTCCTGACCGCGCGATTGATGGGCGACGCCCAAAACAGCGGCACCGGTGATGCCGGGGATTTCGGCCAGCGCGGTTTCGATTTCTTGGGGGTAGACGTTGTGGCCTGCGGTGATGACCATGCCGCCTTCGCGCCCCAGAAGGCTGAGACTGCCGTCATTGTTGAGCTTGCCTACATCACCCACCGTGGCCCAGGGACCTTCGCGGCGGAAGCCGGAGTTGCGGCCGCCCCAGAGGTAGCCGTCAATTGCCAGGTCTCCGCGTACAAATATTGTGCCGGGCTCGCCTTGAGGGACCTCCTGGCCGTTTTGGCGCAGGGAGAGTTCAACGTGGGGGAAAGGACGGCCGACAGAGTACGCTGGCGCGGAGGAGCTTTCGCGGCCATGGGTGTTGAGGCTGACAAAACCCAGTTCCGAGGCGCCGTAGTATTCGTGGATGCGGGCCCGGGGGAAAAAGCTGCGGGCTTTCTCCAGCAGGGCGGGATCAAGTTTGGCGCCAGCAGTGGTGATTTCGACAATTTGCTCCAGTGGTTTGTCGCGACAGAGCGCACCAAGCAGGCTGGGTACGGCCACAATGCGGCGGGTGTGGGCCATGGCGCGGTGGGCCTCAGCCAGGTCGAATTTTGGCAAGGCGTGGAAGGCCGCGCCAAGTTCGAGAGTCTCCGCTAAGGCATAGAGCGTGATGCCGTGGGACAGCGGGCCGGGCACAAAGGTGTGGCTCTGTTCAGTTAGGGCAAAGGCAAGGCGGCTGGCCTCCAATGAGGCGCGCCAGCTGTGCCGGGCGCGGGCGAAGGCTTTGGGCTCAGACGTTGTGCCGGAGGTGAAACCCACCATGAAGATGGCGCGAGGATCGGTGAAAGGGATGTCTTCGGGCGCTGTGAGAAAGGTCTCGAAGGCGTTGGTGTCGACCGTGATGGCGGGAATGCCGAGACGTTTGGCCGCTTCGATCAGGCCCGTTTGCGAGGACAGGCAAAACAGCGCGTCCGGGGGCAGTTTGGCCAGCACACGTTGGTGCAGGGCGTCAGGCCAATGTGGGTCTAGTAGGGTGACGGCATGGGGGGTGGCTAGGGCAGTGGCCAGTAGTGTGGGCGCTTGTGCGTGGTTGCCGATGGAGAGGGCAAAGTTTCGGGCACCCTCCGGCAAAAGCAGATCGGGGCGGGTTTGGAGAGGGAGCGCGGCCAACGCGGCGTGTAGGCGTTTGAGCCGGTCATAGAGCGCGCTGTAGGTGAGGCGTGTATCTGAAATAGCAACCGCCAGCGCGTCGGGGCGCTGGCGTGCGTGGTGATCTAATGCGTGGCGTAACGGCAAACGCGTCCTCAGAGATTGGGGTAAGCGCGGCGTAGACCGCGGGCGATGACTGTCGCCAGACCCACCTTTACCAGATCGCCGGGGACATAGGCCACCATGATGGTGAGAGATTTGGGCAGGCCCAGTTTGCCAATGAAAGCCATCCATGGGATGCCTGCCGCATACATGACGACGATGCCCCCAAAGGCCACATAGAGGCCGGTTTTAATCGGGCTGGCCGCGGTGTCTTTTTCCATCAGGTAACCGATGATGTAGGCGCAGAGAGGCCATGCTAGCAGGAAGCCACCAGAGGTGCCGATCAACACACCAAAACCGCCGCGACCGCCGGAGAGCAGGGGCAAGCCAACTGCGACCAGAGCGATGAACAGCAGGAGCGCAAGGCCGCCACGTTTGGAGCCGAGCACAGCACCGGCCAGCATCACGCCCAGAGACTGCGCGGAAATTGGAGGCAGGGCTGCGCCGGCAAAGTGGATTGGTGGCATGAGGCCAAGTGCGGCGGTGAGGGCTGCGAAGAGTGCGATGTAGACGATGTCTTTGGTGGCGAGGCCACGTGGTGCGGTGGTGTCCATGGGTCCGTCCCTTTTGGTCTTTTCGGTTGATGGACGGGTAGGAAAAAGCGCCTAGGTGTCTCAAGCCGAAGCCGGAATGTTAGCGCAACTCAGGAACGATATCCTCGGGAATCGATGGCGTCAGAAATATCGTCCGCCATCTTAATGGCACGGATGGCCATGGGCATGGCGACGGCAATGACTGAGCGCTCTAAGCCTCGGGTCTTTTGCGCCTCGCGGACCTCGCGGGTGATCTGCGCCAAAACAGGGATGAAACGCAGGGCGAGCGAGATTGCGAGGCTAACCTTTTCCGGATTCACGCCGATCGGTTTGAGGTAACTCAGCCCGTGGGTCATGGTGTCGATCATGTCGCTGCTGCGGGTGGTCAAAGTAACAAGACTGGCCAGCAGGATCAGCGCAGCGAGGCGCAGGACCACATAGGCGGCCAGCTCGAGGCCTGAGAAGTACCATTGCACCACAAAGAACAGCACAAAAATGATCAACAGGGGGCGGATCTGGGCAAAGGCCTGTTTCAGGGTGAGCTGCGCGACCGGGTAGAGCGCAAATATCACCAGTGTCGCGGCGATGGTGACAGGCAGGCTTTGGTTGATGAACAACAGCGTCGCGCCAAGCATCATCGCCAGCATTTTGGGCGCAGGCGGCAATCGGTGCAGGAACGAGCTGCCGGGGGTGTAAAGATCCAGCATCAGGACATCAGCTTTTCATAGGCAGGGATGACATCTGGTGGGGTGCCGTCCGCAAAGATGCGGCCTTCGTCAATGGCAATCACGCGGTCGTAGTCTGTGATCAGGTCGAGGTCATGGGTGACGGTGATGACCATTTGGTCCAGCGCGGCGACAGCGCGGGCAATGCGGCGCTTGTTGCGCAGATCCAGAAGCGTGGTGGGCTCGTCCATCACCACGATGTCTGGGGCCATCACCAACACGCCGGAGATGGCCAGAAGTTGTTTTTGGCCACCCGACAGGAGGTGTGCCGGGTGTTCGCGCAAATCGCTCATGTTGTAACGAGCGAGGACTTCATCGGTTTTGGTGGCGATGTCATCTTTGGAGAATCCGAGGTTCTTCATGCCAAAGGCGAGGTCTTCTTCGACCACGGGCATGACAATCTGATTGTCGGGGTTTTGGAAAACAAAACCCACCTTACGGCGCACGTCACGGCCCTTTTTGCGTGTGTTGAGCCCGTGCACCAGAACTTCGCCAGAGGTGGGCAAAGCTAGGCCGTTCAGAAGGCGAGCGAAGGTGGATTTGCCTGAGCCATTGGCGCCAATGATCGCAATGCGGCGCTCGGTCAAATCAAGGGAGAGGGAGTTTAAAACGGTGCGCTCACCAAAGGAGACACTGACGTCATGAAGCTTGATCATAGGCTGGCCCGCCGGTTGCTGTTTGCGCGCTCTTAGCGCCTTTGCGGCGCTGGTTGAAGCGGCCGTAGCCTCCGGCGGGGATATTTTGGGAATGAGAAGACCTCTGGAGGCACTTTGGTGGGAAACTGTTCCGTTTACTTGACCATTAGCTCAGATACACCACCGATTTCGCCAATGAGCGTCAGCAGCGCGTCGAGGCCGTGATCCTGGCGCAGAGAGGTGAAGAGGAATGGGCGTGTGCCGCGCATTTTTTTGGCATCACGTTCCATAACCTCCAGTGAGGCCCCCACGTAGGGTGCCAGGTCGGTTTTGTTGATGACCAGGATGTCGGAGCGGGTAATCGCTGGGCCACCCTTGCGGGGAATTTCTTCGCCAGCCGCTGTATCGATCACATAGATGGTGAGGTCTGCAAGTTCGGGACTGAAGGTGGCGGAGAGGTTGTCGCCGCCGGATTCGATCAAGACGATATCGAGGTCAGGGATTTCGCGGGTCAGCTCATCAATGGCGGCGAGGTTGATTGAGGCGTCTTCGCGGATAGCGGTGTGGGGACAGCCGCCGGTTTCGACGCCTTTGATGCGTTCGAGCGGCAAGACCTGCTGGCGCATGAGCTCTTCGGCATCTTCGCGGGTGTAGATGTCGTTAGTGACCACGGCGATGGACAGCTTGTCGCGCAGGGCACGGCAGAGGTTGGCGGTGAGCGTGGTTTTGCCAGCGCCCACCGGGCCGCCGATGCCTATGCGCAAAGGGCCGTTTGGAGAAGTCATGTCAGGCTCCTGTGAGTGTGAAGAGGAGGAAGCTTGCGCCCACAACAATGCAGAGCGGGCCGTAGTAGCGTTGATCCAGCCTGGAGAAAGGCTGTTCAGGTACCAGTTTGCGCCAAGCGGGGAGGTAGGCGGCGACGCCGCGCAGCAGAAAGACAGCGGCGATGGCCAGCAGAAGCGGGGTGCGCAGCGGGAAGGTGGTGAGATGCGGCAGAGCGGCAGCAAATAAGAGCGCAACAAAGACCAGAGCGCAGGGGATTGGGCCGGGCATTCGGGTGATCCCAGGCGCGCCGACCGTGGCGCGGGCGAGCGCGGCTTCGTCGCGGATCGGCACCCAGGCGCCGATGGCCCAGAGCAGGTGCAGGGCGGCGGGAACAAACAGAAGGGCGGAAATCAGGACGGCGAGCCAGGTCATGAGCGAAAGAGCCTCGAATATTGGGTTTCATGGCGCATTGAGGCGATGTCGGACACAAAAGTCGATGCGGCAATGTCATCCAGTGACAGGGTGAGGGCGCGGTCAGCCATCTCTTGGCACAGAGGAGTGACGGCGGCGAGCGTGGCCTGCGCCTGTGTTTGGCCCAACGGTACCAGACGAGCGGCGGCTGAGGTCAGGTTGGCGGCAAAGGCGTGCAGGAAAAGGCGTGCGGTGTCGCGCAAAGGCAGGTTTTGCAGGCGGGCCGCGCGCCCAACGGCCACCGGATAGGTCAGGGCGGTCAGGTCGAGGTCGTGGATGGCAGCTGCGGTGCGCGCAAAGGCGGCGCCCTGTTGGTCGGTTTCCAGCAGCCGTTCGGCAGACAGTGCAAGGGCGCGGGCGAGGTTGTCGATCTTGGTGAGCGCGTCGACGTTTTCTGCGTTGTAGGCGTGGGCCAGCAGGACCCCATCGTTTTGGCCTGCACCGTGTTGGATTGTGTCGGTCAGCCACGCTGAAAAACTGGCGGTGTCATGGACGGTTCCCATATCCACCAGAGCTTCGAGGCCATGGCTGTAGGTGAACGCGCCCACCGGAAAGGCGGGCGAGAGCCATTGTGCCAGCGTCAGGATCGGATCAGTGGTCATGACCGTGGTCGCGGTTGTGATCAGCCGGGTGGGCCATGGTGTGGTCGTGGGCGTGCGGGTGGCTGTGATCGTGGCTATGGGTGCGGCCGTGGCCGTAAGCACCACCTTCGGGTGTGAAGGGTTCTGTGACTTCGGTGACGATTGCGCCAAGCAGTTCCAGCATCTCCTTGATCACATGATCGCGCTGTATGAGCAGACGCGTGTCTTCGATCTGACAGGGGGTGTGGCGGTTGCCGATGTGCCAGGCGATGCGCGGCAAATGCTCTGCGGTGACCTGGAGAAGCGGCTCCGGCGCAGCGATCACAGTGATTTCGCCGCCGTCTTGCAACAAAAGAACGCCACCGTGATTCAGCGAAGTGGTTTTGGGCAGGTCGACCAGAATGCGGCTGCCGTCCTCAAGCCGCAGGGTTTTGCGGCGTAGAAAACGGTCTTCGTAGGTTAGGGCGACACGTCCCTGTTCCGGGGCGTGGCCGTGGGTGTGGTAGCCATGTGCGGTGGGAAGGGCGCTCATGTCAGGCGCCCCCCAGATGCACAGATTACAGGTGCATATAGTCGCGGAAGACGTGTTGCACGATTTCGTCGCGCTTGAGGCCTTTGGCTTCCAGTTGCTCGTCGGTCATCGCGTTCAGGCGATCGACGTATTGTACGCGGCTGTTGCTTTCCATGATTGCGATCAGGGCGTTGCCGATGACGCGGAAAGGGGCTGCCAGGATGTGACCCAGCGAGTGGTGTTCGGTTGTGTGTGTAGCTGTCAGTGCCATTTTGAACCTCAGTTTCAGATAAACCTTTGGTCCTCCCTTGGCGCTGAATATGGGTCAAAGCGGTTGCCATGTGCAGTCTGTCTTTCGTCATATCTGTCTTGCGTCTGACGCAAGGCAAGTCAGAGTTTGTTTATTTTTCAACGGCTTCAATGCGGATGTACGTATATCGTTCGGCGGCTTCGTTTTGGGGGCGGGTTTCAACCAGATAAGAGAACCCAAGTTCCGGCAGGTAATACATGGTTTCTTCATAACCATCGTCATCGTGGTAGATACCGATGATGGGCATCATCTCGTAAGAGCAGCCGCCAATCGTGACTTGGGTGCTGGGACCAAAAATGTGGGTTTCCCGCGTGGTGTGTGTGCCCTCATAATCCAGAGTGATCACCTCCGTGTCCCAGCGACCGTCCGCCACAGGGATTGGCGCATCGGCAGGTTTGAGTGGATAGACGTGTGTGCTGCGCGATCCGGTCATAAGATCGCCGTCTTCGGTGTCAAACTGCTCCACCACATAGATGCCTTTAAGTAACAAAAAGCGCGATCCGAAGTGCTCGCCATCATCCCATTCGCCCCGAATGAAGTGTGCGCCGTCCCGTGTGTAGGTTTCGGTGATGCCGTCCAGATCAGTCAGGCGCACGCCTGTCTCCATGTCCGCATAGGTGGGACATTGGGAAAAAGCAGGTGTTGCAAGAAAAGTAAGGGCAAAAAGGGTCGTGCGCATAGGGCCTCCGGTCAGAACATGAAGTACCGCTGTGCCATGGGCAGCACCTCGGCGGGCTGACAGGTCAGGAGTTCACCATCGGCGCGTACTTCGTAAGTCTCTGGATGGACTTCGATGTGCGGTGTCGCGGCGTTGAGTTTCAGGTCTGACTTGCCAATGGTGCGGGTATTCTGAACAGCAACGGTTTGTTTTGCCAAGCCCAAGCTGTTGCCGATGCCCTCAGACTGGGCAGCGTCCGACACAAACACCACAGCGGCGTTTTCGACTGCGCGGCCATAAGCGCCAAACATGGGGCGGGAATAGACCGGTTGCGGCGTTGGGATGGATGCGTTTGGGTCGCCCATTTGGGCGCAGACGATTGAGCCACCGATGAGCACCATTTCGGGCTTCACGCCAAAGAAGGCGGGCGACCACAGCACAAGGTCGGCGCGTTTGCCTGCCTCAATGGAGCCAATTTGATGGCTGATGCCATGGGCGATGGCCGGGTTGATCGTATATTTGGCGATGTAGCGGCGGACACGGAAATTGTCGTTTTCACCGGTTTCATCAGGCAAGCGACCGCGTTGTTTCTTCATCTTGTCAGCGGTCTGCCAGGTGCGGATCAGTACTTCGCCAACGCGGCCCATGGCCTGACTGTCGGATGCGATGATCGAAAATGCGCCCATGTCGTGCAGGATGTCCTCAGCGGCAATGGTCTCGCGGCGGATGCGGCTTTCGGCAAAGGCGACGTCTTCGGGGATTGATTTGTCGAGGTGGTGGCAGACCATGAGCATGTCGAGATGCTCATCCACGGTGTTCACGGTGAACGGGCGGGTTGGGTTGGTGGAGGAGGGCAAAACGTGCTCTTCGCCACAGATTTTGATGATGTCCGGGGCGTGGCCGCCACCCGCGCCTTCGGTGTGGAAGGCGTGAATAGTCCGGCCTTTCATGGCGGTAACCGTGTTTTCGACAAAGCCGGACTCGTTGAGCGTGTCGGTGTGGATCATGACCTGCACGTCCATTGCGTCTGCCACAGAGAGGCAGCAGTCGATGGCGGCAGGGGTTGTGCCCCAGTCCTCGTGTAGTTTCAGCGCGCAGGCGCCGCCTTTGATTTGCTCTTCTAGCGCGGCTGGCAAGCTGGCGTTGCCTTTCCCCGCAAACGCAAGGTTCATCGGGAAGGCATCAGCCGATTGCAGCATGCGGCCAATATGCCAAGGGCCGGGGGTGCAGGTGGTCGCCAATGTGCCGTGCGCGGGGCCGGTGCCGCCGCCCAGCATGGTGGTCAGGCCGGAGTGCAGCGCGTCCTCGATCTGTTGTGGGCAGATGTAGTGGATGTGGCTGTCAAAGCCGCCAGCGGTGAGGATTTTGCCCTCGCCAGCAATGGCTTCGGTGCCGGGGCCAACGATGATGTCGACATTGGGTTGCGTATCCGGGTTGCCGGCTTTGCCAATTTTATGGATGCGCCCGTCTTTGAGGCCGACGTCGGCTTTGTAGATGCCACTGTGATCGACAATCAGCGCGTTGGTGATGACTGTGTCCACAGCCCCCTCGGCACGTGTGGTTTGCGCCTGGCCCATGCCGTCGCGGATAACTTTGCCGCCTCCAAATTTGACCTCTTCGCCGTAAGGGCCGGTCAGGTCGCGCTCGACCTCGATCACAAGGTCCGTGTCCGCCAAGCGAAGTTTGTCCCCAACGGTGGGGCCAAACATGGCGGCGTAGTCGGAGCGGGAGATTCTGGCGGGCATGGTGGTGGTCCTTGGAGGGGCAGTTTTAGGTGGGGTCAGAAGTGTTGTGCCGAAGCGCTCGGTAGCCGTCCGTTGTGATAGACCACAATTTGTTGCCGGACTTTGGGCCAACCGTCATCTGTACCAGGTTGCGGGATTGGAGATCCTCGAGAAGGACCAATGTCTCGGGTTTGTTTTGCAATTTGGCGTCGGTCTTGATGCCGGACCAAGATCGTAGTGCAAACCTTGAAGATGTCAGGGCGTTCAGAATGCGAACATCAGTTTCCGTCAATTCTACGACGGTTGCAGTTGCGGCTAGTTCTTGCTCGACTTCTGGCTCAGCAGCAGCTTCCACAACGGTCTCAAGCTTTTGCTCAAGCGCTTTGAAGTCTGCTTCCAAACCCGACGCGGACAGCTTGAACGAGTTAAGGAATTGTCCGGCCCATGGCAGAATGGCCAACGCAATAAGCACAATGTGTGGAGTGGTGAGCCTGCTTTCGCCTTTGCAGGTCAAATCCCAGATCAGGATCAACATCAGCGATATCGAAATACATAACGCAACCCGAAAACTGGACCTCTGCTTGGCTTCGTTTTCGGAAAGTTTTTTTTGAGACTGGCCCATTAATCCAATGCTCCCATAACATTTTGGTTGAATCCAAAAACGTTACGGGCGCCGGAGATCGCGATCAAGTTCACTTCACGCCGCTGGCCCGGTTCAAAGCGTACAGCGGTGCCCGCGGCTATGTCCAAGCGCAGGCCGTGGGCCGCTGCGCGGTCAAAATCAAGCGCGGGGTTGGTTTCGGCAAAGTGATAGTGGCTACCCACTTGGATCGGGCGGTCGCCGGTATTGGCCACCATGAGCGTTGTCACTTTTGCGTTGCCGTTCAAGACCAGCTCACCCTCTGCCGGGATCAACTCGCCGGGGATCATGATAGTTTCCACCCCAAAAAGGTCAGCGCCGGACCTGAGGCTGTTACTGACTTGGCGGCAATGACAGAGCGTTGCATCAAAAGACTCCTTTAGCGGATGGGGTTGTGCACGGTGACAAGTTTGGTGCCATCCGGGAAGGTGGCTTCAACCTGCACTTCGTGGATCATCTCGGGGATTCCCTGCATGCACTGATCGCGGCAAATCACGCGGGCGCCGGATTGCATCAGGTCAGCCACGGATTTGCCGTCGCGGGCGCCTTCGACCACGGCGTCGGTGATCAGAGCGATCGCTTCCGGGTGATTGAGTTTCACCCCACGCGCGAGGCGCTTGCGGGCCACTTCGGCGGCCATGGAAATCAGCAGTTTGTCTTTTTCACGCGGGGTCAGTTGCATCGTGTCAGAGCATCCATGTTCGAGGGAGGTCAGCGCCGTTGAGGTAAGTCAGTGTGGGCAAAAGGGATTGGCGCAAGGCGTGGCCGTCGCTCGCGAGGATGCGGGCAAACAGCAGGCCGTCGCGGATCATGCTGGCGCCAGCGGTTTGTGGCAGATAGCTGCGCAATGTGTCCAGGTAGCGGTCCGCATCTGGCGCGGCCAGCAGGAGCGTGGCCATGGCGCGGGCGCCGCCGGCGATGGCGGCTCGGTTGAGGTGGTTTTGTGCGTGGCCGCAGAGCTTCACGCGGTCTGCAAACAGCAGCTCGCCGTCGCGTTTCACGGTGATGCGGTCAAACAGCTCCATTGATTGAACAGTTTCCCCCATGGCCGTGCGGCCAAAGATCATTGGCTCGACCATCAGAAACCGCGATGTGCTGTGCATTTCTACAGTCAGGCTGCGCGACAGGGCGGCACCGTCAAACAGGATGGTTTCTTGTGGCAACCAATCCAGACGGGCGTTGGGCGAGATGTGTAGCGAGCTATCCAAACGTCCCATGTGCGCATCAATGCTGCGATAGGCGCGTTCGGCGGCCTGTGTGGTCAGGGTCAGGTGGCTGCCTTCACCTGTGTGTGTCGTGATGTCAAACTGGTCACCGCCAGTGATGCCACCTGCGGTGTTCAGGAGCACCGCTTGCAGGGCGGCGGTGCGCCCGTTGGGGTAATTGGCATTTGGGAACAGAACGCGGCTGGAGCCTGACAGACGCAGGTCATCCAGCACCGACATGCCATCGCGCAGTTTGCTTCGGATGTCCGCTGCTCCAATGGCGCGGGGTTGCTGCGACTGAGCTGGCGTGGATATGGGGGCTATAGCTGTTATGGCGTTGGTCCGTGGCCTGGCGTTTTTCAATCGCTCGCACCGTAGGTTGCTGCCCAAAAGATGTGCTGCCCAAAAACTAAGCAAGATGAAGCTGTGCGCCTGAAATTCAGACAGAATTGCCGTAACTGCCAAAAGAACGAGCAAAATTGGAACGCGTCGTCGCGTGTCCGTGCCCAATTGTATTTTGGCGTGACAAAGGCCATTTTGCCGCCAGTTTCGAATCGCCTGACATCAGGTGTTTGGTGCCCCCGCAAGGGTCACATTCAAAGCCGGCGCAGGTCCGGAAAAGGAGCCCAACATGAGCTTTGATCGCAAAATCAAAATTGCCCCATCCATTCTCTCTGCGGATTTTGCCAACTTTGGCCAAGAGATCCGCGCGATTGAGGATCAGGGTGCGGATTGGGTGCATGTGGATGTGATGGATGGGCATTTTGTGCCAAACCTGACGTTTGGACCGCCGGCGGTGAAAGCGTTCCGTCCGCATGTGAAAACCTTCATGGACGTGCATCTGATGATCGCGCCAGTGGACCCATATATCGAAGACTATGCTGAGGCTGGTGCGGACATGATCACCGCGCATGTTGAGGCAGGGCCCCACATTCACCGCACCATCCAAGCGATCAAAGCACAAGGTGTGAAGGCCGGTGTGAGCCTGAACCCAGGCACGCCGCTGGAAAGCATTGAGCATGTGCTGGATCTGGTCGACATGGTGCTGATCATGACCGTGAACCCCGGCTTTGGTGGGCAGAAGTTCATCCACTCCGGTGTCGAGAAAACCCGCCGTCTGCGTCAGATGATCGGGGATCGGGAAATCCACATTCAGATCGATGGCGGCGTGACCACAGAAACCGCGCCTTTGGTGGCCGAAGCCGGTGCTGACGTGTTGGTGGCAGGCTCTGCTGTGTTCAAAGGTGGCTCTGTTGATAAAGCCGACGTTTATGGTGACAACATGCGCGCCATCCGGGCGGCTGCTGAAGCGGCGCAATAATACAAATCATTTGGGGCGGGATCAGTCGCGGATCTCGCCGGCCTCCACGCCCCAAAGCTCTTCTTTCAAAACCCAGCCTTTGTAGCCGCCTGCATTGAGGCGGCACCAGTCTGGATTGCACTCTTCCAGCTTTGCGATCACGCCATGTTCCAGATGCGCCGCGGCGGCGACTTTTTCGCCCGGGCGCACCGCCAGTGGCAGCATGTCTTTCTGCACAATCACAGTGCGCACACCCGAGAGCAGGGAGTAGTGTATCCAGCCGCCAGCGCCCTCGATGTCTCGCACCCGGCGCCAGTGGCCGTATTCGGCTGTGATCTGTAAAGGCATGGATTTTCGGGTAAACACCCAGTCAATGCGATGGGTGCGTGAGGGGCCGCGCCGCACGTTGGCTTTGGTCGCTTTCAACGATACGTATCGTGGCAGTGGTAGGTTTGTGACCGGACCACGCTTTTTCGCCGCCGGTGCCTCTGCTGCAGCGAAGGTTGCAAGGAGCAACAGAATAACTGCGCCCAAGCTCACGAGAGATTTTCGACCCAAGGTGACCATTTTGCCTGATTTTTTCTGCTCTGGTGGCGCTCGCAGGTTCTTGTGCCTGACTGACCTGTGGGGCAGTGTGGCAGCAACGCGCTGAATTGAAAAGCATTGGGAGGCCCTGCATGCCAAAGCAACGTCTGAGTGTTGTCGTTACGCGACGCTTACCGGAAGCCGTCGAAACACGACTGTCAGAACTCTTTGATGTGCGCCTGCGCCATGATGATACGCCGATGAGCCGTGAGCAGCTGGCTGACGCGATGAAAGAAGCGGATGTTCTGGTCCCAACGCTGAGCGACAAGATTGACGCCAGTCTGATTGCCCAATCCGGTGAGCGGTTGAAGCTGATTGCCAACTACGGCGCCGGTGTGGACCACATCGATGTGGCTTCCGCGCGCCAGCGTGGTGTGCTTGTTTCCAACACGCCAGGCGTGTCGGCTGATGACACGGCTGATATGGCGCTGGCGCTGATCCTGGGGGTGACCCGGCGGGTTGGCGAAGGTGTGCAGCGCATGCAGTCTGGCGAATGGGATGGCTGGGCGCCAACCGCGCTTTTGGGTGGCCGGGTCAGCGGCAAGCGGCTTGGTATTTTGGGCATGGGGCGCGTGGGTACGGCCGTTGCGCGGCGGGCGCAGGCCTGTGGCATGCAGATCCATTACCACAACCGCCGCCGTCTGCGGCCCGAGATCGAAGAACAATATGAGGCAACCTATTGGGAGAGCCTTGACCAGATGCTGGCCCGCATGGATGTGGTGTCGGTGAACTGCCCGCATACGCCGTCGACGTTCCATTTGTTGAACGCACGTCGGTTGAAGCTGATGAAGCCGGGCTCGGTGATGATCAACACGTCTCGTGGTGAGGTGATTGACGAAAACGCTATGGTGCGCCTTCTCAAATCTGGCGAAATCGCTGGCGCGGGGCTGGATGTGTATGAGCACGGGCATGAGGTGCATCCCGACTTACGTGGGCATCCAAATGTGGTGCTGATGCCGCATATGGGGTCGGCCACCGTGGAAGGGCGGATCGAGATGGGAGAGAAAGTTCTCATCAACATCAAGACCTTCGATGATGGACACCGTCCGCCCGACCTTGTGGTTCCGGCGATGCTCTAAGCCATCATGCGCGCTTTCGTTGGCATTCCGTTGGACGGGCCAGAAGCGGAAGCGCTTTTGGATGTGCAAGGGCGGATTGCCGTGGGGCGCGAGGTGCCCGCAAACAATCTGCATCTAACGTTGGCGTTTCTGGATGATCTTCCGGTGGAGACGCTGGAAGCGTTGCACGAAGAGCTGGAGCTGATCCGGCAGTCGCAGTTTGAGTTGCACCTCAAAGGCATGGATATCTTGGGCGCGCCGCGCAGCCGGTCGTTTGGTCTGTTGGCGGCGCCGGATCCCACGCTCATGGCCTTGCAAGCGGATGTGGCGCAGGCGGCGCGGCGTTTGGGGATTGGGCTCGAGAAACGTCGGTTTCGGCCCCATGTGACGCTGACGCGATTTCGTGATGGCCGGCAACCGCCCGAACGGGTGCAAGCGGCCTTGTCGCGGGGCGCCTCACTGGAAATTGATCCAATCATGGTGAGCGAAATTGCCCTATATCGTTCGTCTTTGACCTCCGAGGGCGCGGTCTATGAGATCCTGAGCAGCTATCCGTTATTGGTGCAGGGGCTGTCCTGACCTAAGCTGATTTTCAAATGGTGGCCAAAACTTAGGTTGCCGGTTTTGTCTTTGGGTTTGGGAGTGTGTCATGAAGCGATTTTTATCAGCGGTTTCCGTCACTTGTTTGGTGGCATCCGTGTCTTGGGCGCAAGAGGCTGCGGATGGCGTGGCACCGGAAATGGGATCCGTGCTGAGTATGCAGGTGCCAGAAAGCCTGCAAAATTCTCTGAAATCGAAGATCAGCGGCGAGCCGACCAAAGCCAAAGATTGGATGGTGGCCGCGGCGCATCCTTTGGCGGTTGAGGCTGGCGCCGCAGTGCTGCGCGATGGTGGCACGGCGGCGGATGCGATGGTGGCGGTGCAGGCGGTGCTGGGGCTGGTCGAGCCGCAAAGCTCAGGTCTGGGTGGTGGCGCGTTTCTGGTTTGGTATGATGCGCAGACGGGCGAAGTGACGACGTTGGATGGGCGTGAAATGGCACCTTTGGCGGCGACGCCGCGGCTGTTTCTGGGGCGCGATGGTGAGCCGCTGAAGTTCTTTGAAGCGGTTGTTGGCGGGCGATCCGTAGGCGTGCCGGGCACGCCGATGTTGATGCAGGAAGCACATCGCAAATGGGGGCGCAGCCAGTGGCCAAGTCTGTTTGACGCAGCGATCACCCATGCGGAGGAGGGGTTTACGGTTACGCCACGTATGGCAGCTTCGGTGGCGCGGGATGCAGAGCGGTTGGCGTCTCATCCGGTGACGGCGGACTATTTCATACCAAATGGTGCACCGCTTGCGGAAGGCAGGCAGCTGGACAATCCCGAATACGCAGCAAGCTTGAAGATGATGGCCGCGCAGGGGGCCGCGCCGTTTTACACTGGTAAGATTGCCGCTGACATTGTGGATGCTGTGCAAAATGCCAGCAACCCGGGCGTTCTGACTGGCGTGGATCTGGCGTTGTATCAGGTTAAAGAGCGTCCGGCAGTTTGCATGGACTACCGCGCGCATGATGTCTGTGGCATGGGTCCACCATCCTCTGGCGGGCTGACCGTGGGGCAAATTCTTGGTCTGATTCAGCCTTATGACATTGCAGGGCTTGGACCAGACAGCGCGGAGGCTTGGCGGCTGATTGGGGATGCGTCGCGGCTCGCCTTTGCCGATCGGGGCCGCTACATGGCGGACAACGACTATGTGCCGGTGCCAAGCGTGGGGCTGCTGGCGGCTGACTATCTGGCGGAGCGGGCAAAACTGTTGGACGGCAGTGCAGCTTTGGAGAGCGTGGCGCCGGGTGCGCCGGAGTTTGATCACGCGTTGCACTATGCGGATGGCGAAAGCTATGCGCAGCCCTCTACGTCGCACATCTCCATTGTCGACAGCTACGGCAACGCGTTGTCGATGACGACGACGATCGAAAACGGCTTTGGCAGCCGGGTGATGACCAATGGATTCTTGCTGAACAACGAGTTGACGGATTTCTCCTTCCGCTCACATCGCGATGGCGTGCCGGTGGCCAATCGGGTGGAACCGGGCAAGCGGCCGCGCTCCTCCATGGCGCCAACCATTGTGCTGAAAGATGGCAAACCGTCACTGGTGGTGGGCAGTCCGGGGGGCAGCCGGATTATTGGTTATGTCGCCAAAACCATCATTGCCCATGTGGATTGGGGGTTGGATGTGCAGCAGGCGATTGATCTGCCGCATCTGGTGAATCGCTTTGGCACCTATGACATTGAGAGCGAAAGCGCAGCGATGGAGTTTGGCGAACCGTTGACCGGCATGGGCTACAAGGTGAATGCGCGCGACCTCAATTCCGGATTGCATGCCATCTCTGTGGGGCGGCGTTTGCAAGGTGGTGCGGACAACCGGCGAGAGGGCTTGGCCTATGGCGAATAGTCACGCTTGACCCAGGGAGAGGCACACCATAGCCATGTCACAAATCATCATGGAAAAGGGGAGTGCCCATGGGACTGGCAGTGGATTTGCCGCGCAATGAAGATGGTATTGCGGCGGCTCTAGGTGTGTTGAAGCAGCAGTTTGGCGAGGCGTTTCACACCGGCCAGTCAATGCGTGAGCAGCATGGGCACACCACCACATGGATCAAGACGCAGGCGCCGGATGCGGTGGTTTTTGCTAAGTCCACCCAAGAGGTGAGCGACATTGTCAAAACCTGCGCCACGCATAAGGTGCCGGTGATTGCTTATGGCACCGGCACCTCGCTTGAGGGGCACGTGAACGCGCCTGCTGGGGGCGTGTGTATTGACCTGACCGAGATGAACGCGGTTGTTGCGGTGAATGCCGAGGACCTTGATTGTGTGGTGCAGCCTGGGGTGACGCGGGAGCAGTTGAATCTGGAACTTCGCGACCAAGGCCTGTTTTTCCCAATTGATCCGGGGGCAAATGCGTCTTTGGGCGGTATGGCGTCTACCCGGGCCAGCGGCACCAATGCGGTGCGCTATGGCACGATGAAGGATAACATCCTGAGCCTTGAGGTGGTGCTGCCGTCCGGTGAGGTGATCCGCACCGCGAGCCGTGCCAAGAAATCCAGCGCGGGCTACGATCTGACCCGGTTGATGATCGGTTCAGAAGGCACGTTGGGCATCATCACTGAGATCACGCTGAAATTGCAAGGTATTCCAGAGGCAATGTCCTCAGCCCGCTGTTCGTTTGAAACCATCGATGCGGCTTGTCAGGCGGTGATGATGACCATTCAGTATGGCATCCCGGTGGCGCGGATTGAGCTGCTGGACTCTTTGGCTGTGAAGGCCGCGAATGATTACTCGAAGTTGGACTTGCCGGAGCAGCATCTGTTGTTGCTGGAGTTCCATGGTTCGGAGACCGGTGTGGCTGAGCAGGCAGAGATGTTTGGTCACATTGCCGAAGAGGTGGGTGGCACCGGGTTTGAGTGGACGCAGAAGGCCGAAGACCGCAACAAGCTGTGGCAGGCGCGCCATGACATGTATTGGGCAGCGTTGGCGCTGCGCCCCGGTGCCAAAGGCATTTCCACCGATGTCTGCGTGCCAATCTCGCGGCTGGCGGAATGTGTGACTTTGGCCAAAGGCAAGGCGGATGAGCTGGGACTGATTTCCACCGTGGTGGGCCACGTGGGCGATGGCAATTTCCATATGCTGCCTTTGGTGGATATGGACAATCCGGATGAGGTCGCGGCGGCGCAAGGCTATGTCAGCTGGCTTAACGATGTGGCGATTGAGATGGGCGGCACCTGTACCGGTGAGCATGGTATTGGGCAGGGTAAAAAGCCCTATCTGCGCAAGGAACTTGGTGGGGCTGTAGATGTGATGGCAGCGATCAAAACGGCGATTGACCCGGATGGGATCATGAATCCCGGGAAGATATTCTAAGCCTGCGTTGTTTAGAGTTAAAAACGCAAAGCCCCGGTGCAGGACCGGGGCTTTGTTGTCTTTAGCGGTAGACTTCGTCTTCGCTTGGGAAGCTGCGGTCCTTGACGTCTTCGGCGTATTGGCTGACCGCGCGCTCGATAGCTGGGCCAAGGTCGCCGTAGACTTTCACAAACTTGGGTGTCCATTCGTTGAGGCCAAGCATGTCTTCCAGCACCAGAATTTGGCCGTCGCATTCCGCAGAGGCGCCAATGCCGATGGTGGGGATAGGCACCTGTTTGGTGATCTTGGCGGCGAGTGGTTCAACCATGCCTTCGAGCACGATGGCAAAGGCGCCGGCCTCGGACACCGCTTGCGCATCTTCTTCATGGATCGCCCAAGTGTCCTCGTCTCGGCCTTGGGTTTTGAAACCGCCCATGACGTGGCTGGACTGAGGCGTCAAGCCGATGTGGGCCATCACTGGGATGCCGCGTTCGGTCAGGAAGCGGATGGTTTCAGCCATACGTTTGCCGCCTTCAAGTTTCACCGCGCCGCAGCTGGTTTCTTTCATGATCTTGGCGGCATTGCGGAAGGCCACGGCAGGGCTTTCCTCATAGGTGCCAAAGGGCATGTCCACGACGATCAGGGCTTTTTGGGTGCCGCGCACCACGGCTTTGCCGTGCATGATCATCAGGTCCAGCGGCACACCGACGGTGCTTTCCATGCCGTGCATGACCATGCCAAGGCTGTCACCCACCAGGATGAAGTCGGCGTATTTGTCGACGATGGCGGCGGTGTGCGCGTGGTAGCTGGTGAGGCTCACAATTGGCTCGCCACCTTTGCGGTTGGCAATCTGTGGCACGGTGGTGCGGCGGATGGGGGTCTGTGTGCTCATGGTGTGACAACCCTTTGGTCAATCAGAAGAATGTCGCCAAAGGCAACGGAGATCATGATGGCGGTGGGGCCGGTGAGCGGCCCGTCTATGTCATTGAGCGTTTCGGCTGCAACGATGTCTAGCCCGGTGAGGATGGCGCGAGGCTCTGTCGCGATGGTGTCGACGATAGCTTTGTGCAGGTCAGCAACGGTCGCACCAGTCGCGGCAGCTTCGGCGGCGGTGAGGGATTGATTGAGCACCAAGGCTGCCTGCCGATCCTCAGCCGAGAGGCGGACATTGCGCGACGACATGGCGAGACCATCCTCATCGCGCACAGTGGGGGATCCAACAATGGTGAGCGGCATGTGCAGGTCGGCCACCATGCGCTTGATGACCTGAAGCTGCTGGTAGTCTTTTTCGCCAAAGACAGCCACGTCAGGTTGAACGATGTTGAAAAGGCGTGTGACCACTGTGGTCACACCGCGGAAGTGGCCCGGTCGGACCTTGCCGTGCAGCA
This sequence comes from Shimia sagamensis, assembly GCF_900182745.1. Classification (GTDB taxonomy): domain Bacteria; phylum Pseudomonadota; class Alphaproteobacteria; order Rhodobacterales; family Rhodobacteraceae; genus Shimia; species Shimia sagamensis. Next base: position 247,694 of record NZ_FXTY01000003.1, read on the forward strand.
TGTTGGCAAGACGGGTGGTTTCCACAATGGTTTCGTCGCCCGCCGGATACATGGTTTCCACGTCGGGCATGAAGACCACGGCGACGCCAGCTTTGCGTAACATGTCCAAGTCGCGCGCCTCGTCACGCGGATAGGCATCCAGATCGGCGCTTTCGCCAAATTGTGTGGGGTTCACAAAAATGGACACAACCACATGGTCGGCCTCTGCCTTGGCGGTGTGCACAAGTGACATGTGCCCTGCGTGCAGAAAGCCCATGGTTGGCACCATCGCGACAGTTTTGTCGGTGGCGCAAAGCTCTTTGACTGCGGCGCGGCAGTCTGAAATCGAGCGGCAAATACGCATTTCTTGCCTGTCTCCCTTCAAGGTGGTTGTGGGGTGTAATGCCCCCGCTGCGATGCAGCAAGGCTTTTTGCGCCAACGTCGCGTCGCAATTGTGCAATCAAGCGTCGGCTGGACCGTGCGTAAAATCGCCAATCCAGTACAGTTTGCGCAAAAGACCTATGCTCAGGGGAGTCGCCTGTCTCATGAAAACCAACGTAAAAGCCCTTGTTGTTGGCGGCGGTGCCGTCGGCACCTCGATTGCCTATCACCTTGCCAAAGCGGGCTGGGATGATGTGATGCTGATTGAGCGAGATGAGCTGACATCCGGCTCAACCTGGCACGCGGCGGGCCTGTTGCCGCTGTTTAACATGTCATATGCGACCACGCATATTCACCAATACTCGGTGGATTTCTACAAACAGCTGGAAGAAGAAACCGGCTTGAACGCTGGGTTTGCCGTGGTGGGTAACCTGCGCATGGCGCAGACGCAGGAGCGCATGGATGAGTTTATGCTCTACGCGTCAACTGCGGAGACCTGCGGCGTGGCTTACGAGTGGTTGACCCCGGATGAGATCAAAAGCCGTTGGCCACTCATTCGTACCGACGACCTAAAAGGCGCGATTTATCACACTGAGGACGGCTATATTAACCCGGCGGATGTGACCATGGCGATGGCCAAAGGCGCGCGTCAACGGGGTGTGGAAATTGTGCGCAAGATGCAGGCGGATTCGTTCCATTGGACTGGCACCCACTGGGAAGTCAGCTGCACCAAGATGGTGGAAAAAGGCGGCAACCTGGTTGAGAGCGACGAGAAGGTTGTGATTACGGCAGAGCATGTGGTGACCGCCTCTGGCAACCACGCGCAGCGCACAGCCAAAATGCTGGGCATCAAAATGCCAGCCATCCCGGTGGAGCACACCTTCATTGTGATGGATCAGGATCCGGAGCTGGTGAAGTGGCGGGAAGCGGGCAATCCTGAGCATCCTGTGGTGCGGGATGCGGACTCGGAATCTTATGCGCGTGAGGAGCGTGGCGGTTGGATTTTGGGCATCTACGAGCACGGCGCCCCAGCGCGGTTTGAGCACGGCGTGCCAGACAGCTTTCGCGCGGACCTGTTCCCGCTCGATCTCGACCGGATTGCGGAACAGTATATGGCGATGACGGAGCGCGTGCCGTCCTGTGCTGACTCGGGTTTGAAAGACGATTTCAACGGGCCGATTTGTTACACGCCGGATGGTAACCCGTTGGTTGGCCCTGCGCCTGGGCTGCGCAACATGTGGCTGGCTGAGGGCTTCAGCTTTGGAATCACCGCTGCGGGTGGCACCGGTTACTATTTGGCGCAGATGATGGTCGATGGCGAAGCTGAAATCGACATGGCGAGCCTTGATCCCAAACGCTACAGCAGCAATTGGATGACCACCGAATTTGCCGCGCGCAAAAACGAAGAGTGCTATGAGCACGTGTATATCCTGCACCACCCAGATGAGGAACGCCCTGCGGCGCGTCCATTGCGGACTTCACCGGCGTTTGACCGTCAGAAAGCCAAAGGCGCGCAGTTTGGTTGGGTCAATGGCTGGGAACGTCCAAACTACTACGGCCCTCTGGACGCACCCTCTAACTTTGACGAGGAGGCGCGTAGCTTCCGCCGCGGTGGCTGGTGGCAACATGCTGTGGATGAGGCCAAGGCAATCCGCGAAAATGTGGGTCTGATCGACGCAACAGCCTTTACCAAACATGTGGTCAAAGGCCCCGGTGCCACCCAGTTCCTCGACTGGTTCACCTGCAACAAGCTGCCAAAGGTTGGCCGCATCAACCTGACTTATGCACTGACGGCGGCGGGCACCACACGCACTGAATACACCATCGTGCGCAATGGCGAGGACAACTATTATCTTGTCTCCGCAGGGGCTTGGACCGAATACGACGCGGACTTCCTGCGCAAGGCGGCCGAGGACAAGATGGAAGAGTTTGGCTACATCGAGATCCAGGATGTGACCACCCAGTGGGGCGTGTTTGCCATTGCGGGGCCAAAATCGCGCGATGTGCTGAAGAAAGTTATCAGTGATGCGGAGCCAGAGACTGCGTTGACCAACAAGCGGTTCCCATGGCTGTCGGCGCGTCAGATTGAGCTGGGCATGTGTCCGGTGAATGCGATCCGTGTGGCTTACACGGGCGAACTGGGCTGGGAGCTGCACCATCCAATTGAGATGCAAAACTACCTGTGGGATCTGCTGACCGAGGCAGGGGCAGAGTTTGATATGAAGCTGGTTGGCGCGCGGGCGCAGAACTGGCTGCGTCAGGAGAAGAGCTATCGTGCCTTTGGCACCGAGCTGGGCCGGGATGCCACACCAGCGGAGGCTGACCTGCCGCGCTTTATCGACCTGTCCAAAGACTTCCATGGCAAAGCTGAGATGGAAGCGCTGGGCGTGCGGGTGAAGTGCTGCACCTTGCTGATCGATGGGCCGGAAGATGCAGACCCATGGGGCCGCGAGGTGCTTTACACGCCGGAAGGTGAACGCGTTGGTCGTTTGACGTCTGGCGGGTACTCGGTGGCTTTTGAGAAGAGCATTGGCATGGGCTACGTGAAGCCCGATCTGGCGGTGGAAGGCACCAAATTAAAGGTCAAAATGCTGGATCAATTGTGGGATGCCACTGTGACCTGTGACAGCCCGTATGATCCGAAAAACGAGACCATCCGGCAGAACGGCTAAGTCCCTAAACAAAAAAGAAAACGCCTCGCCCATGTGCGGGGCGTTTTTACGTAAAGGGAACAATCCAACTTCTCCCGAAACCATCGACAAGGGCCAGCCTTTGCACCAAGCCGTTGATGTCGGGCCAAAGCCACGGCCGTTGCCAAGCGTTGGATGGTCCGGTGTCTTAACCAGTTGCCCTTTGAGGTATTATGGAATTCCTTCCTTGCGCACGGCCTCACAAACACACTAGTTCGGAAGGCATGCCAAACACTTAGCAGGATCTATTATGAAAGCAGTTCGTCGCCCGCAGTTCTGGTTCAATCTGGCCATGTGGGTCATGACCCTCGTGATTTCGTCTTTGCTCATCCAGTTGGGCGCATTGGTCATGTCCGATGTGCCGACCGCCGGCAAACGTATTAGCCAGGCCGATTTTGTGAATGCCGACCAACTTGCGGATGTTGAACATCGCATCGTGAGCAATGATAAGGCCCTGCTCAACACGCAAAGAGATATTGAGGACGCGGAGTTTGTTCTGTCCTCTCGGACGCTTGATTATACCAACCAACGCGCCTCTTTCGAAAACTGGGTCAAGACGCGCTCTGCGACGGAAGCGGACAGCCAGAATGCTGAAGTGGTGGCACGTGCCCAAGGTATCGAAGAGTTGAAAATCGCCGAGCGTGATGCCCAGCGAATAATCGAAGACTTGCGCGTGACCGAACGGTCTTTGCTCCGCACCCAGCAAGACCTGCGCACCGAAGAATACGCCATTAACGATGCCTCATTTGAGCCTTATCAGAAGGCCCGTAGCCGTGAGGTTTTAAAGGTGTTTGGCCTGCGCCTTGCGCTCACGTTGCCGCTACTGTTGATATCGGGTTGGTTTGTCGCCAAAAAGCGCGGTTCCCAATATTGGCCAGTCTATCGCGGTTTTGTGGTGTTTTCCCTCTTCGCCTTCTTTGTCGAGCTTGTCCCCTACCTGCCGTCCTATGGCGGCTACGTCCGCAATGTTGTGGGCATCCTCTTGGCGCTTCTGTTTGCGCATTTTGTGATCAAGGGCATGAACCGTTATCTGGCCCGGAAGCGGTCCGAAGAACAACGGCCTGAAAGTGAAAAGCGCAAAGCCATCGCTTATGAAACGGCGGTCAAGAAGATCTCCGAAGGGGTCTGTCCGAGTTGTGACCGTCGTTTTGGGGCGGTTAAATTGCGTAAGGGAGAAAAACCGGATGAGGATCCGGTTGATTTCTGCGTGCACTGTGGATTTTGTCTGTTTGATCGATGCACAAATTGCAACACGCGCGAAAACTCTTTTTTCAAGTTCTGCGGGTCTTGCGGGACGCCATCGGAAAACGATCCATCTGCTCAGGTAAGCTAGGACGGCAGTCTTGGCACCGCGGTCAGAGCATCCTCAAAGAACAAAAAACGCCCCGCTCTTGAGTAGGGCGTTTTGGGTTTAGTATTCGCCTTTTGTTATGACGCCGTCTTTGTTGGTGTCCACACGTTCAAACCATGTGCGCAGCGCAGTTTCCATCTCAGAACGTGTCACGGACCCATCAAGGTTCAGATCGGTGTTTTCGCGTCCCAAGCCAGACACGGCGCGCAGCAGCAGAGAGGATGCATCTTTGCCTGCTGCCTCTGCGCGGGCTTTGTCAAAGGCGGTGTATTCTTCGTTGCTCAATGCACCGTCGCCGTCTGTGTCAAAGGTTTCAAAGATTGTTTTGCGCAGGTCTTCTACGTCGCCCCAGGTGATGGTTCCATCGGAGCCAAAGCTCCAGCTGGAGATGTCAGAGGCCTGTGCTGAAAAGGCGGAGGTGCAAGCCAGAAAGCTGGCCAAGGCAAGGGTGCGTCGCATGGTGGGTCCAATGTGTAGCGGATCAATTGAACCCACCATAGGTGGCGTGCAACAGAGTGTCAGCCCGCGGACAGCTCTTCAAAACACTCCTGTGCTTTTGCGGCATACATCATGGCGGGGCCTCCGCCCATTTGGATGGCCATGGCCAGAACATCGGCCACTTCTTCTTTGGTGGCACCTGCCCGAACCAGCGCGTCGCAGTGCAGAGAAATGCAGGGTTCACAGCGGCTGACAACCGCCATGCCAAGCGCGACAAACTCCTTGGTTTTGACATCTAGCACGCCGCCTTCTTTCACCGATTTGCTCAATCCGCCAAAGGCGCGAGCGGTGTCGGGGATGGCTTTGTTCAGGCCGCGCAGTTGGGTGCGGGTTTCAGAAATCTTGTCAGTCCAGCTCATGGGAATCTCCTATTTTCACGCAGATCATATTCCATTGGGGGAATGTGAATTTGATTTTGATCATGTGGCGTCGAAAAAGAGGATATGACGTGGCGTAGTTAGGAGGACGCCTGCCATGTCAGGAGCAGATTGTTGGCGGGCATCTCAACGGTTTGGGTGTTTACGAGGCCACAGGATTCGCCGAAGGCTTGGATGGCGGTGTCGGATTTGTACCCGAGCTCAGGATCTTGGTCCCGCAAGCTGGCATCAAATTGAATGTCTCCGTCGCTGATAAGTAAGCCGTCGCGTGAGAATGGACCATAGATTACAAGGCATCCGCGTGGTGCCAATGCTTGTGCCGCTTCTGAAAGCAGAACTTCGGCTTCGGTTTGGCTGACCAGATGCAGCAGGTTGCTGAGCAAGATCAGATCAACGGAGCCGGTCTGTGCGCCCCATCCAGGCGTGGTGGCGTCAAGTTGTATAGGCGCTTGAACATTGGGTAGGGAGGCCTCGGCCAGATAAGTGGCAATGCTGTTGATCCGGTCCAACGCAATTTCCGTTGGTTGCCACTGGGTGTCCGGGTAAGCCTGTGCGTAGGCGACCACATGTTGCCCGGTGCCGCTGGCAATTTCCAACGCGCGGCCTTGGGGTGGCACAAAGGGTGCAAGAGCTTTTGTTAGCGGTTCGCTGTTACGTGCGGCAGAGGGGGCAAAAAGTTTACCATCCGCCTCTGGCGTCGCAACGGAGGCGCTGTCTGGCAGGTTGAGGCGGCGGGGCATTAGGCGTACCTCGCTGGGTCAAGGGCTTGTATGACCTTTCGGTCGATGGTGGGGGCTTGGCCAGCGATCATATCTGCGACCAGTTGAGAGGCGGCAGGGCAGGATTGGAAACCGTAGCCGCCTTGACAGGCCACCCAGAAGAAACTGGGGTCTGCCGCGTCTGGCCCAATCACCAGATTGCGGTCTGGTGAGAACGTGCGCAGTCCCGCCCAGATGGCTTCAACGCGGGTGACCTCTTCGGTGACAAATTCTTGATACCGCGCAAGGCCTTCGGCGATGACCATATCGTCAGGCCAGGCGTCAAACGGTTGCATCGGGTCCTCTTCGGCTGGAGACACGATCAAGCTGCCAGCATCAGGTTTGGCGTACCAGTTTTCATGGATGTCCAACAACATGGGCCACTGGGAGACGTCATGCCCACCTGGCGCGGGGATTCGTGCCATGGAGCGACGCAGTGGATTGACGTTGAGAGGGGGGATGCCGGCCAGAATGGCAATCTCATCGACCCAAGCACCAGCGGCGTTGAGGAGCATCTTGGCGGTGTAGGCCTCGCCGTTTGCCACCACTTCCCAACCATTGGACTGTTTGGTGATTTTGGTGACCTCTTGACCGGTGTGCACGTCACCACCGTAAGCACGGCAGGATTTGGCAAACCATTGGATCAACCGGTCGGTGTCGATGTCTTCACCGGAATGGTGGTGTGCGATATTACCAATGGCGTCAACGTTGAGGATTGGCACCATGTCGACGGCTTGTTGCAGCTCCATCGGGGCGGCGTCAAAGCTTTCACAGCTGCGTTTGAAAGCCTCGTCTTCGCCTTTGGCGGCGAGGAACATCACCCCGCGTGGAGAGAGAAAACCACCGTCTTCCTGTTTGAAAAGCTCGCCACTGGCGTGGCTGAGTTCGACGGTGCTGGGCGCGCCGTAATTGGGCTCAAACATCGCAGCCGAGCGACCGGAGGCGTGGTAACCAAGGGCAGATTCCCGTTCCAAAACAACGGTTTTACCCAGAGGTGCAAGACGGGCTGCGGTGGAGATGCCGCCAATGCCACCGCCGATGATAAGAAAATCAATCATGCTTCGTCCAATCGATCTGTTGCGGGCGCGGGCGTTTGGCTGAGTGCGGTGATGCCTGCGTAGAGGGCGTCGTCCATGTCAAAGCTGGTGGCCGCAAGAGATGGTTCGAGTTGAGCAAGGTTGCGAGCTGAGAGAATGGGGCTAGGCGCAGCCTTGTGCTTGGCGACCCAAGCGGCGGCCAAGGTGGCGGGATGCAGGCCGCGAGAGGCGGCCAATTCAGACAGTTGCACGGCGGTTCTGTGCATCCAATCAACATCATAGCGGGCTGCGTAGCGCTCATCCGTGGCTAAGCGGCCTTGCGCATCTTGGGCGCTGTACTTGCCGGTGAGCAGCCCGCCGCCAAGCGGGGAATAGGTGGCGGGCAGGATGCCAAGATCAGCACACATGGGCAGAATTTCGACCTCGGCCTGACGTTTCACAAGGCTGTACATCGGTTGCAACAGATCGATTGTGAGGTCCAGTTTTGACGCAGCCCAAGCGGCTTTCACCACCTGCCAAGCGGCAAAGTTTGAGAGGCCAACATGTGAAATTTTTCCGTCCGCCTTGAATTTCGCAAAGGTTTCAAGGGTTTCTTCAATGGGGGTCTCTGCATCAAAGCGGTGCAGATAGAGGATGTCGACGTGATCCATGTTCAAGCGTTTGCGGGACACATCGAATTGTGAGCGAAGATTTTCGGCACCTGCGCCACCCCTGTAGCCAACTTTGGTGGCGATCACCAAATCATCGCGATTGGGGGCGGCGAGTGTGCCTAGAATCTCTTCGCTGCGTCCATCTGTATATAGGAAAGCAGTGTCAAAATGGGTGATGCCAGCGGCAAGGCAGGCGTCAAACATCTCAATGCTGTCGCGCTCGGAGGCGGTGCCGCCAAATTGCATGGTGCCAAAGGCATAGCGACTGATCGGGGTGCCGTTCGGGCTGGTGATGGTCTGCGTCATGGCGCGACGTTGCCATGATGGCGCGTGGGTTGGAAGAGGGAATGGGCAGGCCGCGGATTTGCTGTGTGAAGCGAAGGTAAGCGTGCATGTCGTGTTGCCCAATTAACTTGCGCGCAGGGCCTTGGCGCCAGCTAAAACCAACGTCGGTTTTACGTTGGTATCGCGGCTGTATTGCGGAGGTGGGTTTTGGACCCATCGTGCGCTTTCGTAGATGTTTGAGCGCTGAACCCGGTGGTCGCCGCGCGACGACCGAAAAGTGGCGCAGGGCGGGTTTTGAGGCGGGCTGCAGACGGACCTATGCCGGAGTAGGTGGTGGCAGGGTGAGGCCGCAAGTGTAGCTCTGTTCCAAAAGCGCCTTGCGCCGGGCTTCGGAGCCTTTGGAGCCGTAAAGAAGTTCCATACGGCGGGGTGAGAAGCCAAAAAAACCAAACGTGCCTTGTGTCCAGCAGGTGTCGAGTGCGGCGCGATAGCCTTTGCCTTCCACTTCATCAGAGCGTGCGCCCGCAGGGATCAACAACAGACCGCTGCGGTTGCGTTGCATGGATTGTTCGGGGTCCCCCAGCTGGTCATAAGCCCAGCCCCAGCTCCAAACCCGATCCACCCAGCCTTTGGTCATGGCGGGCATGCCCCACCAGAATAACGGGAAGATCAGACAGATGGCATCAGCGCGGGCAATGCGGGCCTGTTCGCGAACCACATCCGATGGCACGTTGCTGTGCCCGTCACTTTCGTTGTCTGCCATCGTCCACAACGGATTGAAGCCTTCGGCGTGCAGATCTGCCAGCTCGGTTGTGTGACCTGCTGCCTCTGCTCCCATCATGAAGTGGTGTGCTGCTGCGTGGCTGAATGACTTGGGGTTGGGGTGATCCAGTACGGTGAGTACGTGCATTGAGACTTTGCCTGTTTTGTAGTGTTGGAGAACTTTAAGATCTCAAGTTCCCTTGAAGTCAAAGGCAAAGAATTGTTTGGTTGTAACAGGATGTAAAAAAACCGCCTGGCCAATTTTGGAGGCGGCTTTGAATTTGGCGCATGGAAAGGCGTTTTATGCGTCGCGGCTCAGTCGCTCTTCGAGCACTTCAAAAGGCACGCCTGGCGCGTCTTTGGCACCGCGGATCACCAGTGAAGTTTTCACGCTGGCAACGTTGGGCGCGGAGGTCAGGTCTTCGGTGAGGAAGGTCTGGAAAGTGCTCAGGTCTGGTGCGACACACTTCAAGACAAAGTCGACCTCGCCGTTGAGCATGTGGCACTCACGCACCAAGGGCCAATCGCGGCAACGATCTTCAAACGCCGACAGATCTGCTTCGGCCTGACTGACAAGCCCAACCATGGCAAAGACCTGCACCTCAAAGCCCAAAGCGCGGCTATCGACATCGGCGTGATAGCCACGAATGTAGCCTGCATCCTCAAGCGTGCGCACGCGGCGCAGGCACGGTGGTGCGGAGATGCCGACTCGTTTGGCAAGCTCGACATTGGTCATGCGACCGTCAGCCTGAAGTTCTGCGAGGATTTTGCGATCGATGGGGTCTAGCCGGTGTCCGGGCATGTAGCTCGTCTCGTTGGTCGGTTTTGCGGTTGTTATATCACTTAAGGTCGTATGCGCAATAATGTTTCGTGTTAGCGCAATATCCTTTTACGGATTTCCGCGCATTGGCACTTTGGGAGACCATACGTTTCACTTTTTTGTCTTGGGCTTTTCCTGATGCACGGGGAGGGCTATATCGGCTAGCGACTAAGACTTTGCAACGCGGAAAGGTGCCTTTCATGGCCGACACTAAACACACCAAGGTTCTGATTATTGGGTCCGGGCCTGCGGGCTACACCGCGGGCGTCTACGCCAGCCGCGCGATGTTGGAGCCGGTGCTGGTGCAGGGCATCGAGCCGGGTGGGCAATTGACCACCACAACTGAGGTCGAGAACTACCCATCGTTTGTGGAAGTGCAGGGGCCGGAGCTCATGATGAAGATGGAAGAGCACGCCAAGGCCATGGGGTGTGAGATCATTGGTGATATCATCACGGATCTGGATCTGAGTGAGCGTCCGTTTAAAGCCAAAGGCGACAGCGGCACGTTGTACACCGCGGATGCGGTTATTCTGGCAACCGGTGCGCGGGCCAAGTGGCTGGGGCTGGAGAGCGAAGAAGCCTTTAAAGGCTTTGGTGTCTCGGCCTGTGCCACCTGTGACGGGTTCTTCTATCGCGGTCAGGAGATTGTGGTTGTGGGTGGCGGCAACACGGCCGTTGAGGAAGCGCTGTTTTTGACCAACTTTGCCTCCAAAGTGACCTTGATCCACCGTCGCGATGAGCTGCGGGCGGAGAAAATTCTGCAGGATCGCCTGTTCAAGAATGAGAAGATCGAGACTCTTTGGTTCCATCAGCTGGAAGAGGTGGTTGGTGACGACATGCCCAAGGGTGTGACCGGCGTGAAAGTGAAGCACGTGGAAACCGGTGAGATCAGCGAGATCCCGGCGAAAGGTGTGTTCATTGCGATTGGCCATGCGCCAGCCAGCGAGTTGGTGAAAGACCAGTTGGAGCTGCACAACGGTGGCTATGTGAAGGTTGAGGCGGGCACGTCCAAGACATCCATTCCAGGTGTGTTTGCTGCGGGTGACTTGACGGACCACGTTTATCGTCAGGCGGTCACGTCGGCGGGCATGGGCTGTATGGCGGCACTGGATGCGGAACGGTTTATCGCTGAAACCGAGTGAGTTCTTGCGTAAGTGAGATTGAGACGGGGTCGCTTGGGCGGCCCCGTTTTTGTTTGGGGTTGTGCGATAATGCGCAGAGCGCTGCGCCTTGACCGCGGGGGTGGGGTTGGTCAGTCTCTGAGCCAGGGACACCAGGTAAAGGACGGCACCGTTGAACAGATTGTGGCAGGGCAATTGGCGCACCAAGGCGCGCATTGTGTCGGGGTTGATCCTGTTTTGCTATGTGCTGTGGCACTTCACCAATGTGGGGCTCGGGTTGTTTTCGCTCGAATTGATGCATGGTGGACAGGAACTTCTGGAAGAGCTCACTGAGGGACCTTTGGGTGGCGTTGTGCTTTATGGGGCTTTGCTGACCCATATGGGGTTGGCGCTCTATCGGTTGGCGCGCAAGCGGACGTTGCGCATGCCTGCCTCGGAAGCGGGGCAGGTGATTTTGGGGCTGACGATCCCGTTGTTGCTGATGACCCATATTGTGCACACGCGGGTGGCGGAGAACCGGTTTGAGGTGGAGCCGGAGATGGGTTTCATAGCTGGGCTGATCTGGAACTCACCCAGTGGATGGCAGCAGGCGACCCTATTGTTGGTGGTCTGGATTCACGCCTGTATTGGCCTGCATATGTGGCTGCGGGTGCTGCCCGGCTGGCGACGGGTGCTGCCGGTGATGCTGTCGTTGGCGACTTTAATACCCGCCTTTGCCCTGGCCGGGTTTCTGGTGCAGGGGCGGTTGCAGAATGCACGGCTGTTTGACCCGGAGGGTGGCGCGGCGTTGCGTGAGAGTTACGGTTTTCCGACAGCGGAGACCTTTGCGCGGTTGGCGGAGATCAATCGTGGCATGCTGGGAATTTTTGTCGGCCTCGTTGGGGTCACGATGATGGTGCACTACGGACGGCGCTTTATCGGCGCGCGGCGGGCGGTGCGTATTCGCTATGTCGATGGGCCGGAGATTTCGGGACAGCCGGGCATGACACTTTTGGAGATGTCGCGGGTGGCTGGCGTGCCGCATATGGCGCTGTGCGGTGGGCGTGGCCGTTGCACGACATGTCGGGTGATTGTTGAAGAGGGAGGCGGCTTATTACATCCTCCGGAAAAGGCAGAGGCAGACAGTCTGGCGGCCGTCAACGCCCCGCCCAATGCGCGGTTGGCATGTCAGTTGCGGCCCAGAGAGCCAGCCACCGTTCTGCGGGTGTTTCGCAGTGACGGGCAGCAGGCGCGGGCGCACCAAAGTCTGGGGCAAGAGCGGCGCTTGGCGATCTTGTTTCTGGATATGCGCAGCTTTACGGCACGTACCACCGGGCAGCTGCCGTACGATGTGGTGTTTCTGTTGAACCGGTTCTTTGATGCCATTGTGCCGTCGATAACAGGGGCAGGGGGCACGGTGGATAAGTATCTCGGTGACGGATTGCTGGCGGTGTTTGAGCTGGACAGTGAAGAGGCTTCGGCCAAGGCGGCGATTGAGGCAGCGGCGGGGATCAGTTCGGCGTTGCAAGTGTTTAACCAGGCCCTGAAGGCGGAGAATGCGCAGCCAGTGGCGATTGGTATGGGGCTGCATCTGGGGGATTTGGTGTTGGGTGAGATTGGTGCGGCCAATTTGGCGCCACGCACCATTATTGGCGACACGGTGAATGCGGCGAGCCGCCTGGAAGGGCAGACCAAGGCGCTGGGCGTGGAAGTGCTGGTGTCCGAAGCAGTTCTTGCGGCGGCGGGACATGATCCGGAGGTGCATCATCTCGAGGTGCTGGAGTTGCGTGGTGTGGCGCAGCCAGTGCGGGCTTTGGCGTTGAAGCGCGCGGCGGCCTTGCCTGCGGTGCTGTCCAAGCAGGCTGAGATGGTGTGATGTCGCGCTGCGTTGCAGCATTGCAACGGCAGCATGTTTGCTATGCAAATGCCAAATAGGGCTTTGAGATTTCACCAAATCACCCTATGTGTTCACGCGTGAACACACTTTGAGTCGTTTGTAATGTCGTTTCAGACCGCCAAACCCACATCAGATGAGGAAGACGTGCTCTTCCGCCTTCTGCGCCAGCTTGATCAGGCGCCGGACGCATCTCAGCGCGCCACTGCGGCGGCTGTCGGGATTTCTTTGGGGCGTCTGAATGCGCAACTGCGTGCTGCGGCAGAAGCCGGGTTGATTACTATTAGTGATCGCGCAGGCCCGGACAAACGACAGAGGTTTGCCTATTCGCTCACCCGGCGTGGTGCAGTGGAGAAAGTGCGGCTCACCGATCAATTCCTCGCCCGCAAGCTCGCAGACTACAACGCGCTGCACGCGGAACTGACAGGCTCGGCAAGCGGCCTGGTCCCTATCAAACACAGGACACATCCAATGCAAAACAACCTGGCTCCTATTCCTGAGCTCTATGTTTCTTACGAGAGCGCTCAGAAACTGAAAACTGAAGCGGCTGATCTGGTCAGCTGGGATCTGACACCGCGTCAGATCTGCGATCTTGAGCTGTTGATGAACGGTGGTTTCAACCCACTCAAGGGCTTCCTGACCGAGGAAGACTACACCGGTGTGGTGGAAAACATGCGTCTGGCAGACGGCTCGCTGTGGCCAATGCCCATCAACCTGGATGTGTCCGAAGAGTTCGCGGCCGACCTACAAGACGGCCAGGACATCGCGCTGCGCGACCAAGAGGGTGTGATCCTCGCAACCATGACTGTGACCGACAACTTTGTACCAAACAAAGCGCGCGAAGCGGAAATGGTGTTTGGTGCAGATGACGATGCGCACCCTGCTGTGAACTACCTGCACAACCAAGCGGGCAAAGTGTACCTCGGCGGTCCGGTGACTGGCATTCAACAACCGGTGCACTATGATTTCCGTGCCCGTCGCGACACACCAAATGAGCTGCGCGCCTACTTCCGCAAAATGGGCTGGCGCAAAGTGGTTGCGTTCCAAACCCGCAACCCGCTGCACCGCGCGCACCAGGAACTGACCTTCCGCGCCGCAAAAGAAGCGCAGGCCAACCTGCTGATCCACCCGGTTGTAGGTTTGACCAAGCCAGGTGACGTGGACCACTTCACCCGCGTGCGTTGCTATGAAGCTGTGTTAGACAAGTATCCTCAGTCGACCACCTCTATGTCATTGCTGAACCTCGCCATGCGTATGGCAGGTCCACGCGAAGCGGTTTGGCACGGTCTGATCCGCGCCAACCACGGCTGCACCCACTTCATCGTTGGCCGTGACCACGCTGGCCCCGGCAAAAATTCTGCAGGCGAAGACTTCTACGGCCCGTATGACGCACAGGAATTGTTCCGTGCGAACGAAGAAGAAATCGGCATCACTATGGTCGACTTCAAACACATGGTTTGGGTGCAAGAGCGCGCGCAGTATGAGCCAATGGATGAAATTCAGGACAAAGACGACGTCACCATCCTGAACATTTCCGGCACCGAGCTGCGCCGCCGTTTGGCTGAAGGTTTGGAAATTCCTGAGTGGTTCTCCTTCCCAGAAGTTGTGAAAGAGCTGCGCAAAACCCGTCCACCACGGGCACAGCAGGGTTTCACCGTGTTCTTCACAGGTTTCTCCGGCTCCGGTAAATCCACCATTGCAAACGCGCTGATGGTCAAGCTGATGGAAATGGGTGGCCGCCCTGTGACTCTGCTGGATGGCGACATTGTGCGGAAGAACCTGTCCTCCGAGCTGGGTTTCTCCAAAGAGCACCGTGATCTGAACATTCGTCGTATTGGCTATGTGGCGTCCGAGATCACCAAAAACGGTGGTATCGCCATCTGTGCGCCGATCGCGCCTTATGCCACCACCCGTCGCGCGGTGCGTGAAGACGTTGAAGCCTTTGGTGCCTTTGTTGAAGTGCACGTTGCGACCTCGATTGACGAATGTGAACGCCGCGACCGCAAAGGCCTCTACAAGCTGGCGCGCGAAGGCAAGATCAAAGAGTTTACCGGTATTTCTGACCCATACGACGTGCCGGCCAACCCTGAGCTGAGCGTGGAAACCGAAGGTGCGGACGTGGACAACTGTGCCCACCAGGTGATCCTGAAGCTGGAAAGCCTGGGTTTGATCTCCGGCTAAGTCTGCTGGACAGTCGAAATAGGAAAAGGCTCGCTTTTGGCGGGCCTTTTTGGTTTTTTGGAAGTTTAGCGTGTCTAGTTTCTACGTGTGGCCGCGTGGGCCACGTCCAGAATATGGTGGCCCATAGGTGCAAGAAAATCAGCTTTCTGGGGGCCATCTGGCGCGCGATAGATTTCTTTGTCGTGTTTGATGGTGACCTGCACCTTGATGTCAGCCAGCGTTTCCGGGTCCACGGCAGTTGGGTCGTCGGACAGGATCACAAAATCCGCCACTTTACCCACTTCGATGCTGCCTTTTGTGCTCTCCTCGAAGTGTTGGTAGGCAGGCCAAAGCGTCATAGCCTTGAGCGCAGTCATCACATCAACACGGTGGTGTGGGCCCAGGATGTCGCCGGAACGGGTGCGGCGGGTCACAGTTGCTGACAACACCCGCATGCTGTTGGGGAAAGCAACAGGGGCGTCGTGATGGGTGCCAAACATCATACCGCGCTCGCGCACCCAGCCGGTCGGGGAGATATTGTCTGCGTTGATCGGGCCGACAGTGTGATCGCGGTGCCAATCCCCCCAATAAAACGTGTGCATCGGGAACAGGGACGGGAAGACGTTGAGCTGGTTCATCTCCGCCACTTGGTCTTCGCGCAGGAACTGGCCGTGGATCAGCACGGGCCGGCGGTCCGCCGTGCCGTGTTTGGCTTCTGCGGCTTTGATGGCAGCAAGCAGCATGTCGGAGGCGCCTTCGCCATTGGAGTGTGTCAGAATTTGGATGTTGTTTTCAAACGCCCACTCGATGGCGGCGTTGACCTGATTTTCGCTGGCGGCCGAATAGCCCTTGTAGCCGGGGGGATAGCTGCCCACCGGGTCATAATAGGGGCGGTCACGCAGGGCGGTGAAGCCTTGTGGTGAGCCGTCGATGGTGAGTTTTGCGCCAGCGATGCGCACGCCGTTTTCATAGGTGTCTGATTGGTTGGCGAGGATGTAGTCCCGGTCGACCAGCACGTCAGGATAGATTGCTAAGTCGACGGGTATATCCCCAGCCGCGGCCACGGCGCGGGCGATTCCTGCAACTTGTGGCGTGGCCCGGCCTTCTTGCGCGGTGGTGTAGCCAAAGCTGGCCCAGAGTTGTGTGCCTGCGCGGGCAAAGGCCTTGAAGCCCTCCTCACCAACCCCGCCCATGAGCTTACCTAAGACGAGGAAGAAGGCGTTTTCTTCGAGCACGCCGTTGGGCGTGCCGTCGCTGGCGTAGCGGATCACCCCACCGGACGGTGTGGGGGTCTCGCGGGTGATGTCGGCGGCGGCCAAGGCGGCAGAGTTGGCCGCGCCAAAGTGGCCGGATTGGTGCACAATGATGATGGGCACGTCCTTGGAGACCGCGTCGAGGTCTTCCTTGGTGGGGTGGCGCAGTTCAGCCAGTTGGGATTGGTCATAGCCAAAACCCACAATCAGGTTGGCGGCGTCAATAGCGGGCTGGTTGTTGGCGATCCAGTCACGCAGGGTGTCTTGCAGGGAGGCGATGTCCTGCACCTCGCCGTCCGGGGGGGCGAGCAGGTTGGCGGAGAGGGCTTGCAGACCGCCCATCACCGCGTGGCCGTGGCTGTCAACAAAACCGGGCAACATGGTGCCGCCGTCCAGATCAAAGACTTTGGTGGTGTCGCCCTGGTGGGCGAGCATGTCGGAGAGGGTTCCCACGGCAAGGATGCGCCCGTCTTTCACGGCCACAGCTTCTGCATGAGGGGCGGCGTCGTTGATGGTTAGAATGGGGCCGCCAGAATAAATTGTGTCGGCAATCTCCTCGGCAACAAGGGGCGCGGATAGAAAAGTGGAAAGCACAAGTCCGCCAAACGTGGCTGTCAAACGAGTCATCACAAAATCCTTCTGGGTTATGAGATGACTGTGCGGGGTGGGCTAAAGCCTGTCAATCGTCGGTTGAGTACGGGGCTGCAAAAGGAAAAGGCCCGCCGAGGGGGCGGGCCTTTGTAGCAATCAAATAAAGATCAGCTTAGTTTGGGATCTCGGCTGTGATGCCTTCAACATAGAAGTTCAGACCGGCCAGACCGTTGTCGCCATAGTCAGCTGCGGTTTCACCTTCTGCCAACCATGCGGAGCCGTCCTGCTTGTTCAGCGGGCCGGTGAAGGCGTGGTAGGAACCGTCTGCGAGGGACTCTTTCAGAGCCAGCGCGGAGGCTTTGACGTCCGCTGGAACCGCGTCGGAAATTTCACCGATGCCAACCATGCCAGCGCCGATGCCGTCCCATGTGGACACGGATTCCCATGTGCCATCCATGACGGCTTGGGTGCGGGCCACGTAGTAAGGTGCCCAGTCATCGATGATGGAGGACACGCGTGGGAATGGAGCGTATTCGCCCATGTCAGACGCCTGACCAAAAGTGATCACGTTGCCAGCGGCCTGAGCGGCGGCCTGTGGTGCGGTGGAGTCGGTGTGCTGCAGGATCACGTCAGCACCTTGCTCGATCAGAGCTTTGGCAGCGTCAGCTTCCTTGGCTGGATCAAACCATGTGTAGGCCCAGATCACGGAGAACTCGATGTCCGGGTTCACTTTCTTGGCGTGGATATAGGCAGAGTTGATGCCACGGATCACTTCCGGAATTGGGAAAGACGCGATGTAGCCAACTTTGTTGGTTTTGCTCATGTGGCCCGCGATGTGGCCCTGAACAGCGCGGCCTTCGTAGAAGCGTGCGGAGTAAACGGATACGTTGTCAGCCTGCTTGTAGCCGGTGGCGTGCTCGAACTTCACCTTTGGGAATTTTTTGGCAACGTTGATGGTTGGGTCCATGTAGCCAAAGGAGGTGGTGAAGATCAGGTCTGCGCCTTGCAAAGCCATCTGAGTGATCACGCGTTCAGCGTCGGCACCTTCTGGCACGCTTTCAACAAAGGTGGTTTCCACTTTGTCGCCAAATTTGGCTTCTACAGCCTGACGGCCTTTGTCGTGTTCATAGGTCCAGCCGCCGTCGCCCACTGGGCCAACGTAGACAAAGCCCACTTTGGTGGTGTCAGCCATGGCGGTGGTTGCCAGACCCAGCGCAACAGCTGCGCTTGTGAAAAGTTTGGTCAGTTTCATTTTGGGAAGTCCCCCTGTTGGTGGCAGTTTTTTATGTGTTGCCTCATTGTGAGGCGTGGAAGGTGCGGCCAAGAGAGGCGGGTGCACCGCTTTTGTCAGCCGACATAATAACCAGAACGAGGATGGTTATCAGATAGGGCGACATTGCCAAGTATTCGACTGGGATGGCAATACCCGCCGCCTGTAGATTGAGCTGTAAAACATTGATTCCGCCGAAAAGATAGGCACCCAGCAGCACACGCCATGGCTTCCAGCTTGCGAACACCACCAGTGCCAGTGCGATCCAGCCGATCCCGGCGGTCATGCCTTCGGTCCACTGTGGGACGCGGATCAAGGAAATATAAGCCCCGCCGAGACCAGCACAGGCGCCGCCAAACATGATGGCAAGGATGCGCACGCGGATCACGTTGTAGCCAAGCGCGTGGGCGGCATCATGGCTTTCACCCACCGCCCGCAGGATCAGACCTCCGCGGGATTTCTTCAGAAACCAGTAGACCGCTCCGGTCAAGGCGATGCCAAGGTAGAGAACCGGGTCGTGGCTAAACAGGATCGGGCCAAGCACCGGGATGTCCGACAGCACCGGGATGTCGAGCTTGGCCATCGCGGGTGGTTTGATGCCCACGTAAGACTGGCCCATGAGCGCGGAGAGGCCGAGGCCAAACAGGGTGAGCGCCAAACCGGAAGCCACTTGGTTGGCCAAGGCAAACTGTGTGAGGAAGGCAAACAGCAGTGACAGTACAGCGCCTGCGAGCATGGCGGCCACAAGGCCCAGCATTGGTGAGGTGGTTTCCACCGAAATGGCAAAGCCTGCGATGGCGCCGATGATCATCATGCCCTCGACGCCGAGGTTCAGAACCCCAGCGCGTTCGACCACAAGTTCACCAATGGCGGCCAGCAGGAGCGGGGTGGCTGCGACCATCAGAGAGGCGATCAGCAGGACGGGGTTGATAGCGGAAAGATCCATTATGCGGCTCCCTTAGATTTAAGCACCACGCGGTAGTTGGTGAGCAGGTCGAGGGCGAGCAGGAAAAACAACAACATGCCCTGAAAGACCTGAATGGCGGCGGACGGAAGACCAAGGTTGCCTTGGGCCAGATCGCCACCCACATAGGTCAGCGCCATCAGCAAAGCTGCGAGCAGAATGCCGACCGGGTGTAGGCGACCCAAGAAGGCCACGATGATGGCGGTGAAGCCATAGCCAGACGCGAAGTCGATGTTGATCTGGCCGGAGGGGCCGGTGACTTCGAAAAATCCAGCCAACCCAGCCAATGCACCGGAGGTGCCGAGGCAGAACAGGATCAGGCGGGTGGGGTTCACCCCTGCAAAACGCGCCGCGCGCGGGGCTTCGCCGGTGAGGCGGATGTTGAAGCCAAGGATGTGGCGGTTGAGCAGAATGTAGGAGAAAATCACTGCGATGAAGGCAAAAGCCATGCCCCAGTGCAAACCTGCGGCCTCGTTGATCCAGCTGCTGCCGGCGGGGAAGTCAGAGAAGTTGCGCGAGCCGGGGAAGCCCATGCCTTCGGGGTTGCGCAACAGGCCCAGCGACATGGAGGCCAGCAGTTGGTCTGCGACATAGACCAGCATCAGCGAGACAAGGATCTCATTGGTGCCAAAACGGACTTTTAGGAGCGCGGGGATCATGCCCCAGGCCCAGCCACCCAACGCACCAGCAATGATCATCAAGGGGAAGATCAGGCGGCTTTCCGTGGGATAGAAGGCCAGGCCCACGGCGGCGCCACAGATCGCGCCCATGATGTATTGGCCTTCGGCCCCAATGTTCCAGATGCCCGCTTTAAAGCCAAGAGACAGGCCAATGGCGATCAGCACCAGAGGTGCGGCTTTCACCAGAAGCTGGGGGCGGTAATAGAAGGCAAATTCGCCAAACACCGGATCCCAGAAGATGGTGCGGATGGCTTCAATCGGGTTTTTGCCCAGCACAGAAAACAGCAAACCACCCATGATCATGGTAATGATCACCGCGATCAGCGGGGTGGAGAGCGACAGGGCGCGGGACGGTGTGGGGCGTTTCTCCAGCGCGATCATGCGCTTGCTCCTTCTTTTTCTTCATCGCCAACATGGGCGACTTCCATGCCGTGGGCACCGCCCATCATCAGGCCAATTTCATCAATCGAGAGGCCCGCAGCCGGGCGGAGGTCGGACAAGCGACCTTCGTTGAGCGCACCAAAACGATCAGAGATTTCCATAAGTTCGTCGAGGTCTTGAGAGATCACCACAATTGCGGCACCCCCTGCGGCCAGATCCAGCAAAGCTTGGCGGATCGAAGCGGCGGCAGCGGCGTCCACACCCCATGTGGGCTGGTTCACCACCAGCACTTCGGGGCGTTGCAGCACTTCGCGGCCAATCACAAATTTTTGCAGGTTACCGCCAGAGAGGGCGCGGGCTGCCACGTGGTTGCCGGGTGTGCGCACGTCAAACTCTTTGATGATGGTGTCGGCGAACTCGGTGGTTTTGGACCAGTTCACAAAGCCATTGTTGGTCAATCCTTCGCGGATCGCACCGGTGAGTAAGGCGTTTTCCGTCAGGCTCAGATCAGGTGCGGCTGCGTGGCCAAGACGCTCTTCTGGCGCGGCAAGGATACCCATCCCGCGGCGGGCATTGGGGCCGAGATTGGCCACATCTTGGCCGTTGACCTTGATTGAGTCGGGCCAGGTGAGGGATTCACCGGAGAGCGCAGAAAGCAGCTCGTCCTG
This sequence comes from Shimia sagamensis, assembly GCF_900182745.1. GTDB lineage: Bacteria > Pseudomonadota > Alphaproteobacteria > Rhodobacterales > Rhodobacteraceae > Shimia > Shimia sagamensis. The sequence goes on from NZ_FXTY01000003.1 coordinate 268,244, forward strand.
ACCGTTGCCCGCGACACCGCCGATGCCAAGGATCTCGCCAGCGCGCACCGTGAAGTGGATGTTCTTGAGTGTCGTGCCATAGTCGTTGGTTGGCTCAAGTGTGAGGCCGGACACATCCAAAACAACGGCACCAGCTTTCTCGGTGGTGCGTGTTGGGGTTTGCAAGGTGTCGCCCACCATCAATTCCGCCATGTCCCGCGCGGAGGTGTCCGCGGGCACACATTCGCCAACGTTTTTACCAAGACGCAGAATAGTAGCGTGGTCACACAGGGCGCGAATTTCTTCGAGCTTGTGGGAGATGTAAAGGATCGAGGTACCTTCGGCTTTCAGCTTGTTCAGCGTCTGGAACAGGATCTCGACTTCTTGTGGAGTCAGAACCGAGGTGGGTTCGTCCATGATCAAAAGCTTGGGGTCTTGGAGCAGGCAGCGGATGATCTCCACACGCTGGCGTTCACCAGCGGAGAGGTCACCCACAGTGCGGTTTGGATCAAGCGGCAGGCCGTAGGTTTCAGAGACACGGCGGATGCGGCGGGCGAGGTCGCGCATGGCTGGCGGGTTCTCCATGCCAAGTGCCACGTTCTCCGCAACCGACAGCGCGTCAAACAGCGAGAAGTGCTGAAACACCATCGCCACGCCTGAGGCGCGGGCGGCTTTGGGTTCGGGTGGGGCAAAGAGTTGCCCGTTCCACGTCATGGTGCCGCTGTCCGGTTTCACCAGGCCGTAGATCATTTTCACAAGCGTGGATTTACCGGCGCCATTTTCGCCAAGCAGGGCGTGCACTTCATTGGTGCCGATGTCGAACGAGACATCGTCATTGGCCACCACGCCGGGGTAGGTCTTCGTCAACCCCTTGATGGAGAGTAGTGGTGTGCTCATATCTGTCCCCTTGGCTGCAGGTCTTGCGCTCCGCAAAACGCAAAACCGCTGAAATTCTTACGCATTCACCCTAGAAACTGGCCTGCCGTGTCTGCAAGATAAACTTCGGCGACGCCTTTCCCTCAGGCCGTTAACAGCCCGTACGGCATTTGCTGGATACCCTCCATATCCTTGGTTTTTAAGGGTTAGGCCAGAGTATTTTCAATGATTTGTAGAAAGAGTTGCAGGGCTGAACGCCAAGCAGTTGCCTAAGATTTGCACTGACATTGAGGCGTTTGAGAGCGCGACTCTGCAATCAAGAGGGGACACAGGGAGTCGTTTTTGCTTGGTTTGTGCCAAAATTGCGGTAGCGTGACAGCATAATACACCGATCACATTTCAATTCTCGCAGTCCCGTATGCTTGGGCTGTTCTGATTTCTATTTGGGAGTAGTTGAATGACGCATGTTGGTTCCGCATTTTACCCCGTAACCCTGTCTCGCGCGAAAACCTGTGTGGCTGCACTGAGTACCGCCACCCTGCTATTGGCCGCGCCGGGCAATGCCCAGGTTGTGCCGTCTGAAGAGGCGGCGGAAAGTGGGTTTGCCGACGCGCCGTATTCCCCCTATGCCAACCGGTCTTTCCCGACGTTTCCGTTGTGGGGTGAGACCCATTTGCACACCGGTCTGTCACTGGATGCGGGGGCCTTTGGCAACATCCTTGGACCCGACGATGCCTGGCGGTTTGCCAAGGGTGAACAGGTGGTGTCCTCCACCGGTCAGCCAGTAAAGCTCAGCCGCCCGCTGGATTGGATGGTGCTGACAGATCACACCGACCTGATGGGTTTTGCGCCAGATTTGCAGGCGGGAAAACCAGGTGTTTTGGCCGACCCCAAAGGGCGCGAATGGTATGAGGGCTATAAAAAGGGCGGGGCCGAGGCCGGGAAGACGGCTTTTGACCTGATCACCAACTTCGCGCAGATGACGTTGCCTGAATTGCTGGTGGAGAGTTACAGCCCCGGTGCTGACCCATTTGCCTTTACCTGGGAAAAAATTGTGAATGCGGCTGAAGAGCACAATGATCCGGGGCGGTTCACAGCCTTTATTGGCTTTGAATGGACCTCCGTGCCCAAGGGCTTCAACCTGCACCGCAATGTGATGCTGCGCGACGGGCCAACGCGCGCCTTGCAGGTGGTGCCGCCGGTCACACAGCCGCCCATGGGGGACACCGACCCGTTCCACCTTTGGGATTGGCTAGAAACATATCAGGAAAAAACCGGCGGACGTGCTGTGGCCTTTGCGCACAATGGCAACCTGTCCAATGGCTGGATGTTCCCAACCGAAGACACCTACCACGGCGGTAAGGTGGATGAGCAATACGTGCAGTTGCGGGCCAAATGGGAGCCGCATTATGAGATCACGCAGATTAAAGGCGACGGCGAGGCGCACCCTTTCCTAAGCCCTGATGATGAGTTTGCGGACTATGAGAACTGGGACACCGGCAACCTCGATCTGACTGAGTTAAAAACCGAAGACATGCTTGGCCGCGAGTATGCCCGAGAGGCCCTGAAGCAGGGTCTTGCTCTGGAAAAGAAACTCGGCGTGAACCCGTATAAATTTGGCATTGGTGGGGCCACAGACAGCCACACAGGGCTGGCCACTGCTGAGGAAGAGAACTTCTTCTCCAAGTCGGTGAGTGTGGAACCATCGCCAACGCGGATTGATCACCCGTTTATTGCCAGCGATCTGGGCAGAATCGAAGGCCACCAGCTTGTGGCGTCAGGGTACACAGCGGTTTGGGCGACAGAAAACACACGCTCCGCGATCTTTGATGCTTTCAAGCGCCGCGAAACTTATGCCACCACCGGCCCACGCATGGGTTTGCGGTTCTTTGGCGGCTGGGAGTTTGACGAAAATGACATGCGCACCCGCAACCCTGCGGTTGTTGGCTATGCCAAGGGTGTTCCGATGGGGGGCGATCTACAAGCCAATGAAGGTGGTGGCAGTGCGCCAAGCTTCTTGCTGGCAGCATTGCGTGATCCCATTGGGGCCAACCTCGACCGGATGCAGGTGATCAAGGGTTGGATGGATGCGGACGGAGGTTTGCACGAAAAGGTCTATGATGTCGCGTGGTCAGGTGATCGCGAGATGGATGCCAACGGCAAAGTGCCCGAGGTGGGCAACACTGTTGATCTGGAAACCGCCAGTTGGGCCAATACCATTGGTGCGTCAGAGTTGACCTCGGTGTGGACGGACCCGGATTTTGATCCTGCGCAACCGGCGTTCTACTATGTGCGGGTGCTGGAGATTCCAACCCCGCGCTGGGTGGTCTACGACAAACTTCGGTTTGGGATCGACCTGCCTGCGGAGGCGCAGCTGATCCATCAGGAGCGGGCGTATTCGTCACCAATCTGGTACACACCGCCGAAGGGGTAAGGCTCTTTATCGCAAGGTCATTGGGGGCGCCTGAGTAGGCGCCCCTTTTTTGTTATGAGATCAGAGCCTTGGCGTCTTTGCTCAGTGCCCGCGCCGCGGTGGCCAGAATCACCGTGTCGATACCCACTGCCACAAAAGTCGCACCCAAATCGAGGTAGGTTTTGGCGGCCTCTATTGAGAACGTCAGTATGCCCGGCGCTTTACGGGCTGCCGCGATGCGGGTGATGGCGTCTTTGATGATCGCCTGCATCTCGGGTGCTTCGGGTTGGCCGGGGAAGCCCATGTCAGCCGAAAGGTCGGCGGGGCCGACGAAAACGCCATCCACACCCTCAACAGCCAGAATGTCATCGAGGTTCTCGATGGCGGTGCGGGTTTCGGCTTGCACCAGCACGCAGATTTCTGCGTTGGCGGTGGTGGCGTAGTCTGAAATGGCAGCAAATTGGGTCACGCGCGATCCGTAGCCGCCCATACCTCGCACGCCGTCGGGCGCATAGCGGCAGGCGCGCACAATGGCGGCTGCCTGAGCGCCGGTGTCAATCATCGGCACCAGCACTGTTTGCGCACCTGCATCCAGAACCTGTTTGAGCACCCAATCCTCACCAATCGGCACACGAACGACCGCGTGGCTGTTTGTGGGTTCCAAGGCACGGACTTGGTCGGTGATTGAGCGCAGATCGTTGGGGCCGTGTTCACCATCCACCACCAGCCAGTCAAAACCGGTGGTGCTCATCAGCTCGGCCGCAATGGTCTCACCAAAACTCATCCAACACCCAATTTGGGGCTGTTTGGCGGCAAGGGCGGCTTTGAAAGGGTTGTGAGGCGCTGGCATAAGAGGCTCCGGTCAGAACTTTGCGTGTTAAGCAAATTGACGGCATTCCTCCGCGACTGTCCAGCCTTGGTTTGTCATCCCAAAAACGAGAAAGGCCGACCCGAAGGTCGACCTCTCCCATAGCGAACTTTTGACTGTGGGGTTAGCCCAGCAGTTTGGCCTCGTGACGCTTCAGCGACAGGCGGGCGGCGGTGTAACCCACCAGACCGTCACGTTGCTGCAGCTCGGGGAACAGAGCGTAGATTTCGTCGCGCTGTTCTTTGCCGATGCCGTTCATAGAGTATTCACCTGGCTGGAAGCTTTCGCTCCATGCGCCGTCTGCGAGCACCACTTCGTGGTTGTCACAGAGGAAGTGAATGTAGTCCACGCCAACCACGTCGATCTGCTCCACACCATCAAGGTGGGTCAGGTGCTTCGCCGCCACCAGAACTTCGCGCTCTTCAAAGAGCAGCTCGGCTTGCTCGGACACCAGCAACATGCGGTGAGATGGGGAGACCATCATGTCGCGCTCTGGCTGATTTGGACCCAGCGCACCCTGTTTGATCAGGATCGGACGCAGTTCAGCACGTGCCATCAGGTCGCGGCCAGAGACATGCTTGCGGCCAGCCCAGCGGATGGTTTGCAGACCATTGTCGCGGGTCACCACTTGGTCGCCTTCGCTCAGGTTTTCAACCGCCACTTCGCCCATTGGGGTCAGGATGCGGGTGCCTGGTGTGAAGCACACAATCTCTTCGATGTTCTCAAACGTTGCGGTGCCAGTCACATAAGGTTCGTCACCGGTGCTGTCGAGGAACTCGACCGTGCCGTCGATGCCATTACCGTCGCTGTCGGTGGTCTCGTCCACGATGCGCCAGTCGACACCTTCGGTGCCTTCAATCTGCAGCACGTCGTGGTCGTCACCGGTGGAGCCGCCGCGGATGACGTCGCCGTCACCCTCTTCGCCGGAGCCAATGATAAAGCGGTCTGCGTCTTCGCCGCCTTCCATGGTGTCGGCGCCTGCGCCACCGTCGATGGTGTCGTCGCCTTGCTGGCCGTAAATGACGTCATCGCCATCTTCGCCCATTAGCGAGTCGTCAGCCTCAAAGATCGAGGTCGGTGCAACGCCGTCAAAGAACACGTCAGACACAACAACGTCAGATGGCTCACCATCCAGGTTGACGTTGATGATCTCCATCCGCGCCACTGGGCCAGGAATGGCAACCAGAACGGAGTTGTCGATGTCTTCGGCGTCGCTTGGGTTGGTGCCGTCAGAAATGGCAGCTTCGGTTGTACCGTCACCGTTGATGTCCACCAAGTGCAAGTTGGTGTCACCGCTGGCATACATGGTCACTTCGATTTCGTTACCGTTAGCGTCCCATGCGCGGACCTTAACAACGGCGGACTCGTCAATGTCGCTGATGCGGAACAGCACGTTCTCAACGGGTTCGGAGAAATCCACACCCTTGGTCACGGTGGCATTGGTGCCGGTGCCGGTGGTCAGATTTGCGCCGGAGTTGACGTTGGCGTCTTCGTCGCCTGTGTCCACGTCCGTAAGCAGTTGTGTAGTTGTCGCAAAGCTGGTGTCGCCGCCGCCAGAAGTTGTGGTTGATATGGACACGCTCACAGAGCCGGTGTCCTGTGAATAGCCGGTTGGCACTGCTGCGCCATCCGCAAAGCCAGTCACTTCGCTCCAGTTGAAGCTTTCGCGGGCTCCCTCAGGGCTGGCGCCATCCGGATTGATGTCCCCAAAGATGGTGTCGTTGCCACCACCGCCATATACTGTGTCATTGCCTGCGTCACCGGTGATGAAGTCGTCACCTGGTTCGCTGCCGTCAGCAGGGCCTTCGGCGTGGTCGGTTTCATCACCGTATACCACATCGTCGCCGCCGCCAGCGCTGACGTCATCGGCGCCATCACCCGCATAGATGGTGTCGTCGCCATTGCCTGCGGTGATTTCATCATCGCCGTCTTGGGCACTGATGACGTTGCCGCTGTTATCAATTGTATCGCCGTCAACGTCTACATAGCCAACCGACATGGTGTCGTCGTTCTCTGTACCGTCAACAATTCCCGGACCGTTTGGATCAGCCATTGTACCCTCTTTCTCATCATGCAAGCCGCGGGCGTCGCCAACCTAGCCAAAAACCCAAAAATCGGGTTCGCAGCGCCGTTTGGCGTTCATCACGCGGCATCGCTGGATGCCCTCTACATGTCGTTTGGCTGCCCCAAGCCAGAACTCGTCCCCCAGTTGGACTTGCTACAAATATGATGCAATCGAGGCGAGGAAGAAACAAAAACCTGAAAAATTTGACGAAAAGCGCCGCAATTACGGCGCCATTGAGTGTTAAATTTTGGTTAATGCCCGTTGGGGTGCTGGCGCTATTGTTTCCGAATTTGGGCGCAATCATGGCATGAAATGAGGCTTTTGTCTGCCGGAGGGGAACATATTTGAGCCTTTATTGGCTTGGGCTTCCCTGAGGTCACTTCGTTGGGCAAGTTGTCGTTTCCAAGTGTGAACCAATGGCGGAAGGTTAAGCCGAAAATCGGTTGTGGTACGCCAGACACAGGCGGGCGTTTGGGATTGTTGATTAAATGAGGACAAGCTGAGGTTAGGTGAGTAATTGACCCCGGATTGGGAACGATGTCGCTCGAATCGCCGGGCGAAAAATCAGGAGATGGCGCGGTCTATTGCCACATAAGAGCGAATCTCATGTTGGGCGATTCTGTCCGTGGTTTTTCCGTTGATCTGACAAGCGTCACGAGATCTCAAAGCGGTGCGGAAAAGGTGGTGGCCCGGCGGCGCCGACGCAAGTGCGCCAACGCAAACTCTGCCGAAGCATGTGTTGTGTGTTACCAGTATTGGGGACCGGTGGTGCTGTGAGGGAGGATCGAACTCCCGACCTCACCCTTACCAAGGGTGTGCTCTACCACTGAGCTACCACAGCATGACCGTGGCGCGGTGTTTAGGACCAAACTTCATCATGTGCAAGCGCAATCTGGACCCTTTTTTGCGGGTCATGTAAAGAAACTGCATGGAACGTAAAACGACCCCAGTAAATAAAGCCAAAAAATCTGCCAACAGCCGTGACGATCGGCTAAAGGCAGCGTTAAAAGCGAATATGGGTCGCCGCAAAGCGCAGGCCAAAGCGCGTGCGCAAAGCGATGCGTCCGACTCAAATGAGGCAGTGAAGAGTGAAGGGCAGGATTAAATGGATTCGATAGTTGTACGCGGCAACGGGCCGCTAAAGGGGCAAATCCCAATTGCGGGGGCCAAAAACGCCTGTCTGACGCTGATGCCGGCCACGTTGCTGAGCGAAGAACCGCTGACGCTGACCAACGCGCCACGGCTGAGTGACATCAAGACCATGAGCGAGTTGCTTGGCTCATTGGGTGCGGAAGTGACCAGCTTGCAGGATGGCAAGGTGTTGGCCATGTCGAGCCATGACATCAACAACCACATCGCTGACTATGACATCGTACGCAAGATGCGCGCCTCCAACCTTGTGCTTGGCCCGATGCTGGCGCGTCTGGGCCATGCGGTTGTGTCGCTGCCCGGCGGGTGTGCCATTGGCGCCCGTCCGATGGATTTGCACATCTTTGGTCTGGAGAAGCTGGGCGCAGAGATTGAGCTGAAAGATGGATACCTGCATGCCAAGGCGCCAAACGGCCTCAAAGGTGCGGTGATCGAACTGGCCTTTGCCTCTGTTGGGGCAACCGAAAATATCCTGATGGCGGCCACGCTGGCCAAGGGCACAACAGTGATCAAAAACGCCGCGCGGGAGCCGGAGATTGTTGATCTGGCGACCTGCCTGCGCGCGATGGGCGCACAAATTGAGGGTGACGGCACCTCTGACATCACCATTCAGGGTGTCGATCGTCTGCATGGTGCAACGCACCCTGTTGTGACCGATCGGATTGAGCTGGGCACCTTTATGTTGGCGCCAGCGTTCTGTGGCGGCGAAGTGGAATTGCTGGGCGGACGTCTGGATCTGGTGGAGAGCTTTGTCGCCAAGCTGCACGAAGCGGGGATCGACGTGGAAGAGACCGATAAAGGTCTCAAGGTGGCCCGCAAGAACGGCCGCGTGAAGGCTGTGGATGTGACCACCGAGCCGTTCCCGGGTTTCCCGACCGATCTGCAGGCGCAGTTCATGGCGATGATGTGTACGGCCGCAGGTACGTCGGTGCTGGAAGAGAAGATTTTTGAGAACCGCTTTATGCACGCCCCTGAACTTATTCGTATGGGCGCCAATATTGAGGTGCACGGCGGCACCGCAACAGTGCATGGTGTGGAGAAGCTCAAAGGCGCGCGCGTTATGGCGACTGATTTGCGCGCCTCTGTTTCGTTGATCCTGGCTGGGTTGGCGGCGGAAGGCGAAACCATTGTCAGCCGGGTGTATCATCTGGATCGCGGGTATGAGCGCATTGAAGAGAAGCTGGGCGGCGTTGGTGCCCATATTGAAAGGGTACAGGAACAGTGACGCAGCAGGATGCACGGTTTGAAGATGGCGGCGATCACCCGCTCAATCTCGGCGCGTTGGATGCGGAGGATCCGCAAGTCCTCTCCACGCTGGCGCAGGATGCCGTTTTTCCGGCGTCCGAGATGCAGTGGCTGGCCAAAGAGCGCCGCTTTGCCGTGTTGCTGAATCGGTTCCGCTGGGAAGACCAAACAGCAGCAAATCGCCGCAAACGTTCGGTGGAGCGGGTGCAGAGCCTGATGGTGGTGGACAATGTTGTGCGCGTCGCATCCCAGGGTGTGGAGCGCGGTGATGCGGACACCATCCTGTCGGTTTTGTCTGTGACATTTGAGCCGGGCGAAGACGCCGACGGCGCGGTGATTCTAACTTTGGCAGGCGACGGGGCGATCCGGTTGCAAGTGGAAGCGCTTGAAGTGTCCCTAAAAGACGTGACGCGGCCTTATATTGCACCTTCCAGATCCACGCCAAACCATCCAGAATGATCCGCGCTCTTACGGCCGGTAATTTGAATGCCTACCGCAGTCTTTGGCTGCACGGGCTGAGCGCCGATCCATCAGCGTTTCTGCTGACCGCGGCTGAAGCGGTGGCCACAGCTGACAGCGCTCTGGTGGCCAAGCTTTCTGCGGGTGAGGTGATTGGTGCGTTTGATAGCGAGGCGCTTGTAGGCTTTGTGGCGCTGCGGCGGGGTGGGCCCGAACGTATGCGACATATGGCAGATGTTGGCCCTTTATATGTGCATCCGTCTGCGCGGCGGCGCGGATTGGCGCGGGCGTTGTTAGATGCCGCTGTGGACGCGGCCTTGCAAATGGGCGTGTTGCAACTGGAGCTCTGCGTCGACAGCCAGAACCTTGGCGCGCAGGTGCTTTATCAGGCCTGTGGCTTTGAGCAGATTGGTCTGCGACCTCGCTCAGTGATTGTGGATGGCGTGGCGCGCAATGATCTGTTGATGCTGAGACAGCTTGACGCTTGAGCCTCCAAGGGGCGCGGTCTAAGAAGGCGTGACCTTTACGGAGAGACCAAATGCCCGTTTTTCTTGATGCGCAAGCTGCTGATTTTGAAGCCGCCTTCACCACCCTTTTGGGGGCGAAACGTGAAGACAGCCCGGATGTCGACGCCATTGTGGCAGACATCATCGCAGACGTGCGCCATCGCGGGGACGCGGCGGTTATTGAGCTGACGGCGAAGTTTGATCGTCTGGAGCTGACACCGGAGACGCTGCGGTTTTCTGAGGACGAGATCGAAGCCTACTGTGCACAAGTGAGTGACGCCGATCGCGCCGCATTGGAGTTGGCGGCGGAGCGGGTGACAGCCTACCATGCACGTCAAATGCCAAGTGACGAGAGCTGGACCGATGAAAGTGGCGCCACACTTGGGTGGCGTTGGACACCGGTGTCCGCTGCAGGGCTTTATGTGCCTGGTGGTTTGGCGAGCTACCCGTCGTCCGTGCTGATGAACGCGATCCCGGCCAAAGTTGCCGGTGTGGAACGGTTGGCGATTGTGGTTCCAACACCGGATGGCGTGGCCAATCCGCTGGTCTTGCTGGCGGCACGGTTAGCCGGGGTGGACGAAGTTTATCGCATTGGGGGCGCGCAGGCCGTGGCCGCGCTGGCGTATGGCACCGACACAATTGCACCGGTGGATAAGATCACCGGGCCGGGCAACGCCTTTGTGGCAGCAGCCAAACGGCGCGTGTTTGGCAAGGTGGGTATTGATATGATTGCCGGACCAAGTGAAATTCTGGTGATCGCGGACAAAGATAATAACGCGGATTGGATTGCGCTCGACCTGCTAAGTCAGGCGGAGCACGACGAAAGTGCGCAGTCACTGTTGATCACCGACGATGCCGACTTTGGTCAGGCGGTTGCTGCGGCCGTTGATAAACGTTTGGAAACGCTGGAGCGGCGTGAGATTGCCGGGGCCAGTTGGCGTGACTTTGGTGCGGTGATCACCGTAGCGGATTTGGATGAGGCGGCGGCTCTGTCGAACCGGATTGCGCCGGAGCACCTGGAGCTCTGCGTGGCGGACCCAGATGCGCTGTGTGAAAAAATCACCCACGCGGGTGCGATTTTTCTGGGTCAATTCACGCCGGAGGCGATAGGCGATTATGTTGGCGGGCCGAACCACGTGCTGCCCACCGCCCGCTCTGCGCGGTTCAGCTCCGGCCTGTCGGTGATGGATTTTATAAAACGCACCACCCTGTCGAAGATGACACCGGAGGCCTTGAAGGCGATTGGTCCGGCGGCAGAGGCGCTGGCAATTTCTGAGAGCCTTGAGGCGCATGGTCTAAGTGTGCGTGCGCGTTTGGATGCATTGAACAAGTAAGAGGGGGCGTTGCCCCGTCACAGCCATCTGTGATCCCCCAGGATATTGGGGGAATATGAATGTGATTAGCCTCAATAATGGCTGGTGTAGCCGCCATCCACGGCCCAGACCTGTCCCGTCACATAGCTGGCAGCGGCGCTGGCGAGGAAGAGGATGGTGGGGGCAAGCTCTTCGGGATTGCCCCAGCGTTTGAGAGCGGTGGCGTTTTGTAGTTTCTCCAAAAGAGCAGGGTCTTCGGCCGCCGCCGCGTTGGGCTCAGTTTTGAAGAAGCCTGGTGCCACAGCGTTCACGTTTATGCCATCTGTCCCAAGTTCGGCAGCCAAAGCTTTGGTCATTCCGTTTATGCCCGCTTTGGCCGATGTATACGCCGCGTCGCCGGATTGCGCGATGAGGCCCGCTATGGATGAGATGTTCACGATGCGCCCATACCCGTTGGCGCGCATTTGGTCCGCGGCGCGTTGGGACAGGCGAAAAGGCGAGATCAGGTCGACGTTCAGCAGGGATTGTAAGTCGTTGCGAGTGAACTTTGGTAGAGTCCGACGGTCGCGTTGCCCAACATTGTTCACCAGGATGGAGAGCCCTCCGGCGGTGGCCAGTGTTTGAAATGCCAGTTCAGCGGCAGTTTCATCCGCAACATCAAAGGGCAGGGATGTGGCTTTTAGACCTGCCTTGCGCAACTTGGCCGCAACTTGGTCGCAACGTGTTTCGCTGCGTCCGTTGATCCAGACGTGTGCGCCGGCTTGTGCGAGCAGTTCAGCGGCGGCCTTGCCGAGCCCATCGGTGCTGCCGGTGATCAAGGCGTTTTGATTATTGAGATCAAAGGCGGGCAGGGGCGACGGCATGGCGTGTCCTTTCAGTGGGTTGGGCATGGATTGCGCAGGGCACGCTGTCTGTCAATGCGCCGTAAGTGCGACCGTGGCAACCGATGGACAAAGCGGGGGGTGGTGCGCTACTCATGCTGCATCGCAAAAACGCAAGAGACTGACATGTCCCGGATCAGCCACATCCAAATTGACGACCGCAACCTGCCGCCTCCCACGCCGGAGATTGATCAGGAGCGCAAGGTGGCGATTTTTGATCTGTTGGAGGAGAATAGTTTCTCACTACCCAAGCGCGATGATCGTGTGGTCCCGGACGGGCCATTTTCCGTCGATCTGTCGATCCGCGAAAAACGGTTGGTGTTTGATGTGACCAGCGAAGGGGGCGACAAGGCGGCGGAGTTTCATTTGAGCCTGTCGCCGTTCCGCCAGGTGGTGAAAGACTATTGGGCCATTTGTGAGAGCTATTTCGATGCTGTGAAAAACCTGCCGCCAAGTCAGATTGAGACTATCGATATGGCGCGACGCGGCATTCACAACGAAGGGGCGCGGGTGTTGCAGGAACGGCTGGAAGGTAAGGCTGAAATTGACACAGATACGGCGCGCCGTTTGTTTACCTTGATCTGCGTTCTGCACTTCGGGGGCTGAGCTAAGTGGCGGATCCCGATCAGAAGCAGGTTTTGCCACAATCGGTGCTGTTCTGTTGTGACCAGAACGCGGTGCGCTCCCCCATGGCGGAGGGCATCATGAAGAAGTTCTATGGCCAGGACGTCTATGTGCAATCGGCCGGGATTCGCAGTGATCTGGAAATTGACGGCTTTGCCATTGCGGTGTGTTCCGAGATTGGCGTGGAGCTGGACCGGCACCGCACCCGCAGCTTTGAAGAGATGGAAAAGCTGGGCGATGAGCTGTCCAGTTTTGACATGGTGGTGGCACTCACGCCGGCCAGCCGCAGCCAGGCAGAGGAACTGACGCGGTTTGATCATCTTGAGCTGGAGTATTGGCCAGTGACGGATCCCAGCGGGGCGCAAGCCGGAGATGGGCGTGAGGCGAAGTTGGCTGCATACCGCGTCGCGCGGGATGAGATTGTGACCTATCTGCAAGGCCGCTGGGGTCCCCCGAGTTAAGAATTTGTGTGCCTGCTAACTTTTTGTTTGCCATAATTGGCGATGCTTGCGGTGGTTTCAGCAAAGGACTCACCATGCGGCAGAATTCGCCAAACGTTTCGAAGACCCAAGCAATGGATCTTGGTGTGATCCAATCGCTTTATGATAAAGGTGAGTTTCGCAAAGTTGTGTTTCGTGCGCAAAAGGCCCTAAAGATACGCCCGGGTCATGTGGGTTTGCACGCGCTGGCTGGGTTTTCGGCGCAGCAATTGGGCGATGATGGGATCGCCGAGACTCTGCTGTTCAAGGCCGCGCAGCTAGCGCAAGAGGAGGGAAATACCTCCCTTGAGTTGCCGTTAGGGCTTGTGCAGGCAGGGCGCCATGCGCTGGCCGTGCCGCTTTTTGTTGCGTGCCTGAAAGAAACACCAGAACACGCAGCGGCTCTCAATGGTCTTGGTCGGTCCTTGCTTGCACTGGGTGAGGTGGAAAACGCGATTGTTCTGCTTGGCGATGCGCTTAAACATGGTGCCGATCAGCCGAGATACGCAGCTGATCTTGGCGCCGCGTTTGAAGCCTCGGGCCAGCCGGTTTTGGCGTTGGAGTGTTATGAAATTGCGAGAAAACTGGCCCCCAAGCTGGGCCGTTTTACGCGTTCTGCGAAGGTGATGTACGGCCTGGGGCAGTTTGGTAAAGCGGTTGAGTGTTTGGAAGAAGGGCTTGCTCTTTGGCCGGATGATCCTGCGCTGTTGAGCAATTATGCGTCGGTCCTAAATGCGCTCGGGCGCCGCGCCGACGCCTTGACGCAGTGGCAAAAGGTGCTGGAGGCACACCCTTCCTACAGCATTGCCTATTCGAACTTTGCCAACAGTCAGAAGCCGTCCTTGATTGAGGGGTTTGAGGATCGGATTGACGCCCAATTGAAGCGCAACTCCGCCAAAACCGATGTGCTCAAGTTTCGCTATGCCAAAGTTGCCGTGCTTGAAGAGCGCGGTGACTATGAGGTGGCCTATCGCAATTTGTTGACCGCAAATGCGCTTCGATTTGAAGAAGCCGGTTTTGATATCGAGGCAGAGGCGCGTCTGTTTGATCAAATTAAGCAGCAGTTTGAGGATCAGCCCGAGCTTGAGCTTGCTGTCGGAGAATCCGAGGCCACACCGATCTTTATTCTTGGCATGCCGCGGGCTGGGTCGTCTTTGACGGAAACCATTATTGGCCGGCATTCTGAGGTCGAACAAAAAGGTGAATTGGATTACCTTGCATTGCTGGTCAATCAGCTGGGGCTGCTCGGCAACCCATTTGACAGCGCGCAAGCCAACTTGTTTCGGCAAACTTATTTGTCCCGTCTGACCCAAACCGGCGGAGGCGCTTTCATCACCGACAAAATGCCACAAAACTTTCGTCTGATTGGGCATATCGCGACGGCTATGCCCATGGCGCGAATCGTGCATGTGCACCGCGATCCCAAAGCCTGTTGCTGGTCCAATTTCCGTCATTTCTTTGCCAGCGACAGCCTTGGCTTTACCAACGATGTTGACTGTCTGATCCGCTACTATGACATGTATTGTGACATGATGAGGTTCTGGTCTGAGCGGTTTCCTGGGCGGATTATTGATGTCAATTATGAGAACTTAGTTGCGGATCCAGGAGCGCAGATTCCCGTTTTAATTCAATCACTTGGCTTGGAGTGGCAGGAAGAATGCCTTGCGCCGCAAGACAGTGCCACAGTGGTGCGCACAGCCTCTCAGGATCAGGTGCGTCAGAAAATCTACAAGGGCAGCGCCCAAGGTTGGCGCAAGTATGAAGCGCAAGCTGGTAAATGGCTTGACCGCCTCCCATCACATCAGCCAATTGGCGGGTAATATGATGGTTTCGCTGGAGTATCTTCGGATAATTCGGCTTCTTTTGGTTTTGGCCCTTGAAAAAAAGGGAAAAAGCCCTCATTTAGGCGCACGTCCTGCAACATGCTGCAGGTGCTAATCAAAGGAGAGACCATGGCGAAGGAAGAACTGCTCGAATTTCCCGGTGTTGTGAAGGAACTCCTGCCCAATGCGACGTTTCGGGTCGAGCTGGAAAACGGCCATGAGATCATCGCACATACGGCAGGCAAGATGCGCAAAAACCGCATCCGTGTTCTGGCTGGCGACAAGGTTCAAGTCGAGATGACACCTTATGATTTGACCAAAGGTCGGATCAACTACCGCTTCAAATAAGCGAACTACATCAAGACACTGCGCGGCCCCAAGCGGGCCGCCTTTTCGCATTTAAGAGGTCCGGCATGCGGTTGATACTTGGCTCGGGCAGTCCGCGCCGCAAAGAATTGTTGGCGCAGATTGGGGTGGTGGCAGATGCTGTTTGCCCGCCTGACATCAACGAAGACCCCGATAAGAATGAGTTGCCGCGCCCGTATTGTGTGCGTATCGCGCGTGAGAAAGCACTGGCGGTTGAGGCTGCGGCCTCTGACGTTGTGCTGTGCGCGGATACAACGGTGGCCTTGGGGCGCCGCATTATGGGCAAGCCGCGTGATTCTGATGAAGCGGCCGCGTTTCTCAGGGCGCTGTCGGGCCGTCGCCATCGGGTGATCACCGCCGTTGCTCTGCGCAAGGGCGATCAGCTGTTTGAGCGCGATGTGGTCAGCGCGGTGAAAATGAAACGCCTGTCCACCGAAGAGCTCAACGCCTACCTTGCCACCAATGATTGGCAGGGCAAGGCAGGCGGATATGCTATTCAAGGCCCGGCCGGGGCTTTCATCCCGTGGATTTCCGGCTCGTTTACCGGCATTGTTGGCCTGCCCGTGGCCGAAACCGCTGGCCTGCTGCAAGCGGCCGGCTACCCGCTTTACAAGGAGCGCACATGAACGGACGTCAGATCATTTTGGACCACATTGAGGGGCGCGAAGCCGCCGCCTTGATGGTGGATGGCCAGCTCGATGACCTGCTGATTGACAGCGATATGCCACGCCCCGGTACAATCTACCGCGCGGTGGCGGATCGGCCTGTCAAAGGGCAGGGCGGGATGTTCTTAAAAACCCCGGATGGCATGGCTTTTTTGCGCCAGGTCAAAGGCCTTGCACCCGGCGATGTGCTGTTGGTGCAGGCGACTGGTCTGGCCGAGCCGGGCAAGGCAATCCCGGTGACGCAGAAAGTGCTGTTCAAAAGCCGCTATGCCATTGTTACCCCGGGGGCGCCGGGAGTGAATGTGAGCCGCTCCATCCGTGAGGAGGAGCGCCGTGACGCCCTTCTCGGGGTGGCCCATGGGGTGGTGGAAACACCGGATGCCGGGATCATCCTGCGATCTGCCTGTGCCGAGGCGGATGATGCAGATGTGGCCGAAGACATTGCCGCCATGCTCGATCTGGCGGAGCAGGTTTTGGCGGACGCCGACGGCCCTGCGGAGAAACTGATCGACGGCGACGGTCCGCATGTCGCAGCTTGGCGGGATTGGTCTGAGCCTGCTGAGGTGGTGACCGAGGCTGGCAGTTTTAACACCCACGGTGTGCTTGATGCGCTGGAGGCGGCACAAGGCGCGCAGGTGTCCTTGGGCGGCGGTGCCTATATGTATGTCGAACCCACCCGCGCGCTTGTTGCGGTGGATGTGAACACCGGCAAAGACACCTCGCCTGCGGCAGGCACAAAAACAAATTTTGCCGTCGCCAAAGCGCTGCCGCGGGCCTTACGCGTGCGCGGACTAGGCGGGCAAATTGTGCTGGATCTTGCGCCCATGCCCAAGAAAGACCGCCGCGGCTTTGAGAGCACGCTGCGCGCGGCGTTCAAGCGGGACACGATTGACACCGCTTTGGTGGGCTGGACCCCTTTGGGGCACTTTGAATTGCAACGCAAAAACGCCCGTGTGCCTCTTGCGGAGTTGCTAAATTGAGCTGCCCGATCTGTAAGAAATTCACGGTGCAAAGCTATCGTCCGTTCTGCTCCAAGCGCTGTGCGGACATTGATCTGGGCAAGTGGTTTGGCGGCGACTATGCGGTCCCCTCACACGATCCGGAAGAGGCGATTGAGGCTTTGGAAGCGATTGAAAAGCAGTCATCGCGATTGCATTGAATTTTTTGTCGAATCCCTCTGGACAGCCCTTGTTGGCTGTCATAGAAGGCCTGCACCCAAGGCGAACAAGCCTTCCCGTGCCCGGGTAGCTCAGGGGTAGAGCAGTGGATTGAAAATCCTCGTGTCGGTGGTTCGATTCCGCCCCTGGGCACCACTATTACTTCCAAGATAATCTATCGTGGTCCTGAAAACGTCAGGGTATATGGACTTATTGCACTTTGGTCGTCCAGAATAGTGCATTGCAGTCCATCGGTATCTACCCCCATTGAGGGTGCATTTGGGGGTACCGCTGGCTAAGTTCAGAAAGGATACCCCCACGTTGTCCAACTTGACCGATGCGAAGATTCGCGCACTCAAGCCAAGAGAGAAGAGTTTTAAGGTTTCTGACTTTGATGGCCTCTATGTGCTCGTGGCAAAATCTGGCTCCAAGCTGTGGCGATTCAAGTACAGAATTCACGGCAAAGAGAAGTTGCTCGCGTTTGGCCGGTACCCTGAAATTGGGTTAAAGCAAGCCCGAGCAATGCGTGATGCCGCTAGGGAGGCTGTTGCCCAAGGATTGGATCCCTCCGAGCTTCGTAAGGAAAGTGCATGGCTAGAGCAGGAGGCTCAGGGGCTGACATTTGCAGCGATTGCTAAAGAAGTGCTCGAGAAAAAGGTTAAAGAGGGTAAGGCGCCAGCGACTTTGAGTAAAACTGAGTGGTTGCATGGACTTCTTTGCGCAGACCTTGGCGGGCGTCCAATTGGTAAGATCACACCGCGGGAAGTGCTGGTTCCCTTGAAGAGGCAAGAGAGCCGCGGAAAGTTCGAAACCGCCCTGCGTATGCGTGCTGCCGCGAGCGCTGTCTTCCGGTATGCGATTGCAGTTGGCCATCTGGACAACGACCCGACCTACGCGCTCAAGGCTGCGCTCGTCAGGCCGCAGGTAAAGCATCGGTCTGCGATCACGGATCCTGCGAAGGTAGGCGGCCTTCTGCGCGCGATAGATGGGTATGAGGGGGATCCCTTAACCCGGATCGCTCTTTCCTTACTTGCCTATACAGCGTTGCGTCCGGGAGAAGTGCGTTTTGCCGAGTGGAACCACATAAACTTGAGTGCGGCGGTTTGGACTGTACCTGAGAAACTGGCGAAAACTCGGCGCGAACATACAATACCTTTGTCAAAGCAGGCCTTGGATCTGCTGGTTGAATTGCAGGCCTATACCGCAGGGCGGACCGAACTCCTGTACTCATCGAGATCGAAGAGTAGGGTCATGAGTGAAAACACTCTGAACGCTGCGTTACGCACGATGGGTTACAGCGGTAACAGAATGACTTCACACGGCTTTCGATCAACATTCTCCACCTTGGCCAACGAAAGCGGAATGTGGCACCCGGATGCGGTTGAACGTGCTTTGGCTCATGTCGAAAGCAATGAGGTTCGCAAGGCTTACGCGCGCGGAGCGCATTGGGAGGAGCGAGTGAGGATGGCGCAGTGGTGGGGGAACTACCTAGATGAACTCAAGGCACCTGGTGCCTGAAGACACGAAAAGAAGTCTGCTACCCAATCGCCAAAAAAATTCGCAGATTCGCAGATTCGCAAGGCGTATGCTGTATTTCCATTTGAAGAGTTTGACGAAGCAATGCCAAAAGGGTCGCCTTCCTGCCTGGCCGTCGGGAGGGATTGATGAATTTGACCTCGTTGTCGAAGTGGGGTGTAAGGCGGTATCTCGCTGCCTTCATTCTCAGAGTTTCATCTGCTCTGTTATTGGCTTGAAAATTGGGGTTGCCGCGCCTGTCTTTCGACCGTGAACGGCCCACAAGAGACATTCATCACAATCGATGTTGACGCAGTGCGGCTTCACCAGACCGGACTTTCTCTGCGGCTGCATGATCCGGGGGCTCTTGAACTTGCAGTCTGCGGGTTTTGCTGCCTTTCAGACAACATCTTCAATGGCGGATTTTCGAAACTACTTGCGTTCTGCCCTTGGAATTGGCCAGCCGTTAGTGGGATTACTAAGTAATAAAGCCGTCGGGCAACTTGTCTTCTCATCGTGCCTTAACCTAGTCGCGGGCGAATGTAGAAAGACTCCGTTCTTGTTGTTTGGACAAGTTGCGTTGTCGAGAAGCTTTGCGATATTTCGAGGGAGTCATTCCTGTCTTTCGCAAGAACGTTCTATTGAAGTTGGCGATATTGTTGAAACCTGCTTCGAAACAGATCGAGGTGATCGCGTCGTCGGTTTCGAGCAACAGCTTCCCGGCCATCCAAAGGCGCAGCGAGGTCATGTGCTCTGAGAAAGTATTGCCTGTCTTGCTTTTGAAGAAGCGCGAAAAGGCGCTTTCTGACATGCCTACGACCTCAGCCACCTCTTTGAGGGAAGGGGAGTCCAGAAAGTTTCGCTGCAGGTAGTCAAGAGCCGCTTCGATCACCTTGTGATCTTTGACCCCTTTGATGTGGTCTTCGACGCTGAAGGCCTCGGAAGAGAGCACCGACACGTCTTCCGAGCGGGACAACACTGAAAGCAGTTCAATCATTTTGGACAAATCGGCCAGACTCCCGGACCCATCCATGCTTTCCAGGATTCTCCGTCCGACGTCTCGCGTATCGCCAATGAACTCCAGACCCCGAGCAGCCTTTGCAAACATCTCTTCGACCCGTTTTAGTTCCGGAAACCCATTTGCAGCATTCAAAAAGACATGAGGGTCAAACTGCAGCACGATATCCCGCGCTTCGAGGAGTTCGTCGCCGATATAGGGCGTAATCCAATTGTGCGGCAGGTCTGATCCGACCAAATAGAGGTGTCCTGCTTCGAACTGGCCGATGTGATCACCAACATAGGCAAGCCCCGAGGAATGGCGAATCAAGTGAATCTCGAACTCGGGATGATAGTTCCAAACGTTCCTCTCCCAAGGATAGTCATCAACGCGCCAGAGAAAGCTGTGACCGGGCTGGATTTCGACCTGTTCAAAAAACGCATGTGTTTCAGTTGGGTTTATGGGTTCTGGCCGCATGGAAAACTCCAGTTAGAATCAATCTGTCTGTCTTGTAGTGCGGAAGTGATTTCCGCAAAATAGTATAGAAGTGTCGCATGGGGAACTGTAGTCTTGGAATTCGCAAGCACGCATAGTCTAGGTCAAGCCCGATCGGAGGAGAGGGCATGAAAAACCTTTGGGAGGAATACCTAGTGAAAATTAAGAGCCACCTCAAAACCACTGCGACTTCCGTTGCCGTGATTCTTGCAAGTCAGGCTGCTTTGGCAGCTGGTGTTTGTACTGATGACGTGCGCATCCTTGCGCAGCCTCAGGCGGGGCTGACGACCACTGAAGGTTTCGCAAGCGAGTTTGAAGAACTGGCAGGTGTCGGCTTTCAGATCGACTACCTGAACGAGAACGACCGCCGCGCGAAATCTCGTGCCGACGCGTCTGTCATCGGCAAGTACAATGTGTACTATGTTGACGAGGCTAATCTGGCACAATTCGCATCAACAGGTTGGATTGCGCCACTTCTCGACCACTACCCCGCAGAATACGACTTCGAAGATTTCGATTCCGGTCGTCAGACGACTGCGACATTTGACGGTAAAGTCTGGTTCGCCCCGATCACCGGCGGTGGCGACCTGATGGTTTACCGTACAGACGTCTTCGAGGCTGCTGGTGTTGAGCCTCCGAAAACCCTCGAAGAGCTGTTCGAAGTGGTCGAAAAAATCCACGATCCAGAGAATGGCATTTACGGATATGCCCTTCGTGGCCAGCGCGGTTCGGGTGCAAACGTATGGCGTTGGATGCCTTACTTCCGTGGCTTCGGCGGTGAGTGGTTCAACGAAGACGGCACACCAGCGTTCAACAGCGAGGCAGCTGTCAAAGCCACTGAAACCTACCTGAAGCTGTTCGAATACTCCCCTCCCGGCACACGTACCGGCAGCTGGGATGAATCGACCGGTGCTTTCAATTCTGGCCAAGTTGCTCTGATCGTTGAATCCGCGCCATTGGGCGGCATGTCGTTGAACCCTGACAACTCAAACGTTTCAGACAAAGTTGCCTTTGGCACACCTCCTGCGCCTTTGACTGGCGGCGGTTATGCGCACGGTTTCGCCATTGGTTCCAAAGCCAACGAAACAGATGCGGAGCGTGACTGTGCTGCACTTTGGATCGCTTGGGCGACATCGAAAGAGAACGAGTTGCGCCGTCTGGAAGCTGGTCAATCCGGCGAGCTGAACCGCGTCAGCGTGTTCAACAGCCCCGAGTTTGCGGAGGCATTCGGCGAGGAGCTTCCTGCTGCTCTCGAAGCAACCGCTCCGTTCACGCGTGTGAACTTCTGGCAGAATGAAAAATGGCCTGATCTGGGCAACCGATGGGGTATCATTCTGGAAGAGCTGATCACGGGTCAGCGTACGGACATCAACGAAGCTCTCGCCGAGTTGGAAGCCTACGCAATCGAACTGAACTCAGACTAAGTACTTCCTCCCTACTGCAGTACGTCTGCAGTGCCACCCGGGTAGCTGCGAGGTTACCCGGGCAAGCGTACACGATTAGATTTTTGAAATCCTGGGAGCACATGAAGGGGGGCGAAATGAACCGCCGCAGTTCACTGCCATATACATTCCTGATACCGACAGTTGCATTGCTTGCAATTCTTGCACTGACACCAACGATTTACGCGTTGAATGTGTCATTCACTGACAGAACTCTGTTCTCGAGCAGCTCAAACTACATCGGCTTCGAGAACTACATCGACCTGCTGAGCGACCGTCGCTTCGTAAACTCTGCATACGTTTCTTTGAAGTGGGAGATCATGACTGTCACAACGACGATGATCATGGCGGTCGGGCTAGGTGTCTTGATGTTCGAATGCGCATCTCCAAAGATGCGAAACCTCTATTGTCTGATCTTTTTGATCCCCGTCTTGTTGCCCCGGGTTTGTGCGGCTTTCGTCTGGAAGTTTGCCTTTCACCCGCTGTACGGCATCGTGACCTATCCCTATCGGGCAATCACAGGCCAACCTCTGGACTTGCTCGCGGACCCGACAACCGCGCTGATGGTTGTTGGCTTTGTCGACGTCTGGCAGTGGGGATTCTTCTTCGCCGTCATTATCGTGAAACTCCTGGAATCTCTGCCACCTCAACCGATCGAAGCGGCCCGTCTGGACAACGCCAAGCCGTGGCAGATCCACTTCTATGTGACGATCCCGATGCTGAAAGCGCCGTTGATCAGTCTGGCGTTGGTGAAAGCAATTGAGTCGTTGCGTTCCTTTGACCTGATCTACGTCATGACACGCGGTGGCCCGGGTATCGCGACCGAAACCCTGGATATGTACGCCTTTTCCCAAGGCTTCATCGAAGCTGGGAAGATTGGCTATGCCTCCAGTATCGCCGTGATCATGCTGTTGACGACGATCATTACCTTCACAATCATCTGGAAAAGGGTGAATAAATGATCACGCGTTTTCTCGGGAAATCCCTTCTGGTGTTCTGTGCGGCTTGCGTCCTGGTTCCCTTGCTCTGGACCTTGATGAATGCCTTCAAAGTCAACGCAGACCTGCTCACGCCTGTGCCGCAGTTCTTCTTCGACCCGACCTTTGAGAACATCACTTATGTATTGAGCCGGCAGAGCGTTTTCGGCGCACTCTATAACTCGCTCATCATCTGCCTGTCCGCGGTGGGGCTGGGGCTGGTTCTCGGGCTGCCGGCGGCCTACGCCATTGCGCGGAACCCGAACCGGATTACACAAGAGATCCAGTTCTTTGTCCTGTCGCTGCGGTTCTTGCCCCCGGTCGCAGTCGCGATCCCGTTCATGGTGATTTGGCTGAACCTCGGCATGTATGACACCCGCTGGTCGATGATCATCACCTATTCGCTGATCACGATCTCCATCACGATTTGGCTGTCGATCCCGGGATTCCAGCAGGTTCCCAAGGAGATAGAAGAGGCCGCACGTGTCGATGGTTATGGACCCTATGCGGTGTTTGCGAAAGTGGCTCTGCCCGTTGCAATGAAATCGCTCCTTGGCGCGCTGGCCTTCAGTTTTGTGCTGGTCTGGAACGAGTTCATGCTCGCCCTGATGCTCACGACAAGTGACGCAAAAACACTTCCGATCGTGGCATCCGAAATGTCGCAACAGGGCCTGAACGTGCCCTGGGGCATCCTGAACGCCGCTGTTGTTTTACTCAGCATCCCACCTCTTTTGCTCCTCGGCCTCCTGAGCAGTTTCCTGAACCGCTCCTTCGCCCAGAAAAATCGGTAGAAAGTTATCACCATGAAAGCACTTGTTTTAGAGCGGGTCGGAGAGCTGTCGATCAGAGACATCGATCTTCCCGATACGGTTGGAGCCAACGACGTAAAGATTGCAATCGATACAGTTGGTGTCTGCGGGAGCGATGTCCATTATTACACACACGGCCGGATTGGCGATTTTGTCGTCAAGGACCCTATGGTCCTTGGCCACGAAGGGGCAGGGACAGTCATTGAGGTTGGCGGTGCTGTTAAACACCTCGAGGTTGGAGACCGTGTCTGTATGGAGCCAGGGGTCCCCGATCCAACATCCCGCGCTTCAAAGCTAGGGATCTACAATGTTGACCCCGCGGTGACCTTCTGGGCGACGCCACCAGACCACGGTATCTTGACAAATGAAGTAGTGCATCCCGCCGCCTTCACATACCGGTTGCCTGACGCAGTCAGCTTCGCCGAAGGTGCGATGGTCGAACCATTTGCGATCGGCATGCAGGCTGCCGCACGGGCAAAGATCACTCCCGGCGATGTTGCAGTCGTCACTGGCTGCGGAACCATCGGGATCATGGTCGCTTTGGCTGCACTTGCGGGTGGGTGTAGCAAAGTGATTATCTCTGATGTCAGCGCAGAAAAACTTGAAATCGCTGTTCGGTATGACGGCGTTATTCCGGTCAACGTCGCTGAAGGTACACTCCAAGCTGCTGTCGACGAACACACGTCGGGCTGGGGCGCCGATGTTGTGTTCGAGGCGAGCGGCGCGCCTAGCGTGTTGAACGATGCGGTGCGCGCCGTGCGACCCGGTGGATGCCTGGTTATGGTCGGCATGCCGCCCAGTGAAATCCCATTCGATTTGAACGCGGCAATCGCGCGGGAAATCCGTATCGAAACCGTGTTTCGCTATGCCAACGTCTTTGATCGCGCGCTGGAGCTGATCGCCTCCGGCAAGGTCGATTTGAAGCCTCTGATTTCGGAGACTTTTTCTTTCGACCAGAGCATCGAGGCGTTTGAACGAGCCGCAAAAGGCTTGCCCACTGATATTAAACTGCAAATCAAAATTGCAGTTTCAGGAGACTAAGTTATGGCTGAGATCGTGTGCCAAAATATAAAGAAAAACTATGGTGCGGTCGAGGTTGTTCCCGACTTCAGCCTGCATGTGGAAGACCATGAGTTCATCGTCTTCCTAGGCCCGTCTGGTTGCGGGAAATCAACGATGCTGCGCATGTTGGCTGGCCTTGAGGAAATCACCGGCGGCCAACTCATGATTGGCGGCAAGGTTGTTAATGATCTTGAACCGCGGGATCGTGGCATCGCGATGGTGTTCCAGAACTATGCGCTCTATCCGCATATGACGATCCGTGACAACATCGCGTTCGGACTGCGTCGCATCAAGGTGCCTGAACACGAAATCAAATCACGAACCGAGGACGTGACATCGGTCTTGGGTTTGGGGCCCTATCTGGACCGAAAGCCCACGGAACTGTCTGGTGGTCAGCAGCAGCGTGTCGCCATTGCACGTGCTATGATCAAAACGCCTGACGTGTTCCTCTTTGATGAACCTTTGTCCAACCTTGACGCAAAACTACGTGCAACAATGCGTGAAGAGATCGCGCGGCTACACAAGAAGCTGCGCACAACGACCGTCTACGTGACTCATGACCAGATGGAAGCCATGACACTCGCCGATCGCATCGTCTTGATGAAAGACGGTCAAATTGAGCAGGTCGGAAGTCCTGAAGAAATATACGAGCGCCCGGTTTCGCGCTTTGTTGCGAGCTTCATCGGCACGCCGGCTATGAACTTCATAGAATTGAAGGTCGAGCAGTCCGGCACAGAATGGTTCGTGGTCGGCGAAGGTGTGAAGTTAACATTCGATTCGTCGCGCTTCGATGTCTCAGTTGGGCAGCAAGTCACGCTGGGTGTGCGGCCAAGTGATTTCGAGGCAGTCAGTGAAGTCACTGATCGGACTTTGGCCGGTGAATGCGACTTGATTGAATATCATGGCGATCAGGCTCTTGTCAGCTTCAGGGTCGGCAGTGTTCACCTTCATGCTCTCGTTGCTGCACGGCAAAGGCCGTCTGAGGACGAGCATGTTTTGTTCCAGATCCGTCAGAACACCTCGCATCTGTTTGACGCGACAACGGGGCGGTCTTTGCTTAAGCAATGATCCCTTAATGTACCAACAGATTGGTCGGGCACTCCGACCAATCGCTCTGACTGGGGGGCGTGCGGCATGAGACATCAGCGCCGCTGGCGCAGAAACAATAAAAGGTTTCGCTCGCTGAGCCACTCAATCCGCCCACCACCGACTGAACGACAACGGCACCATAAACTGCGGAGTATCATATGAGTTATCTTGGGGTTGACCTTGGTACGTCTGGCTTGCGGGCTTTGTTGGTTGATGCCGACGGCGCCCCTATTGGCTCCGCGGAAAGCTACTATGCGGTATCCAATCCTGCTTCTGGATGGTCTGAGCAAGACCCGTCTGACTGGCTTGCTGCACTAGACGAGGTTGTCGCGAAGTTGAGCTCCAACCACAGCGCAGCCTTCAAGGCATTGCGCGGCATTGGCGTCGCTGGGCACATGCATGGTGCAACGCTTTTAGATGATGCTGGCGATGTTTTGCGACCTTGTATACTTTGGAATGACACACGATCTGAAGCCGAGGCCGCTGAACTCGATCAGACCACTGAAGTAAGAGAACTTTCTGCCAATATTGTCTTTCCCGGATTTACGGCACCCAAACTTGTTTGGGTCAAAAATAATGAATCCGAAACCTTTGAAAAAGTGGCCAAAGTGCTGCTGCCTGCCGCTTACCTCAACTATCATCTTACCGGCGAATATGTGGCCGATAGGTCCGACAGCTCAGGCACGTCTTGGCTGGATGTCAAACAACGCGCTTGGTCGGATCTTTTGTTGAAAGCAAGTACGATGTCTCTGGACCAAATGCCGAACTTGGTAGAAGGCAGCGAGACAGCGGGTGTTTTGCGGTCCGAACTGAAAAGCCGATGGGGCCTGACCGGAGAAGTTGTCGTCTGTGGCGGAGCGGGAGACAACGCCGCCGCCGCCTGTGGAATAGGGGCGCTGCGCGAAGGCGACGGATTTGTGTCCTTGGGCACCTCAGGCGTTGTTCTCGCTGCACGAGACAGTTTTAACCCTGCGCCAGACACAGCTCTGCATACGTTTTGTCACGCCGTGCCCGACCAGTGGTATCAGATGGGCGTGATGCTATCTGCGACTGACAGTTTGAATTGGCTCTCGCGCATCATGGCGACACCGCCCGCGGATCTGACAAAGGCGCTCGGTACGGACCTCAAAGCGCCGGGAGATGTGCGGTTCCTGCCATATCTGTCAGGAGAGCGCACGCCACACAATGACGCCCGCATTCGCGGAGCCTTCACAGGTCTGTCGATGAATAGTGACAAAGAGGAACTTACGCGTGCGGTCATAGAGGGCGTCAGTTTCGGCCTGAAAGATTCACTCGACGCGCTCAAATCGACAGGCGCGAAAATTGACGCTCTGACGGCCATTGGTGGGGGAAGCGCGTCGGGCTACTGGCTGAACCTTTTGGCTACAGTGCTTGATGTGCCACTTAAGATTCCAACAGGGCGAGAGTTCGGCGCCGCCCTTGGTGCGGCGCGTCTGGCGATGATCGCGGCCACCGGTGCATCGCCCAGCGACATTGTCGCCGCCCCTGAAACGGGTTTTGTTATGCAGCCGAATTCCGACCTTACCGCAGCATTCGCAGACGCATATCAAGCGTTCCGTACCGCTTATCCAGCTGTGAAAAACATTCAATAGCGCGCTTTTCGAGCGTGACGACGAAGCTTTAACAGGACGTTTTATCAGATGACCAATCTTTCAAAAAATCTGGAGCCACTCGCAAATGTAATCCGTGGCCTTGCGATCGACGCCGTTGAAACGGCTGGGCATGGTCACCCCGGTGCTGCGATGGGAATGGCCGATATCGCAACCGTTCTTTATGCGAACCATCTCAAATTTTTAGGGACCTCCCCTGACTGGCATGATCGTGACAGAGTTGTTCTCTCGAACGGTCATGCCTCCATTCTTCACTATTCGCTGCTCTACTTGACGGGCGTGCCGGGGGTTGAACTGGATGATATCAAGGCGTTTCGAAAGAGCGGGTCGATTACACCCGGCCACCCAGAAGTCGGGCATACCCCCGGTATCGAGGTAACGACCGGCCCACTTGGTCAAGGGCTTGGCATGTCTGTCGGCTTGGCGCTCGCGGAACAACGTCTTCGCGACGAGTTCGGTTCTGATGTTTGCAACCACAGAACTTGGGTGTTCGCAGGCGATGGGTGCTTAATGGAAGGTGTCGGACAAGAGGCCGCATCCCTTGCGGGGCATCTTGGTTTGGGACACCTGAACGTGCTTTACGATAGCAACCAAATCACAATTGATGGCAGCACTGCAATCTCGTTCACAGAAGATACCGCAGCCAAATTCAAGGCTATTGGGTGGCACGTCTTGGAAGCCTGCGGGCATACCCATGCTGAAATTAACGAGGCTCTATCGTCTGCGAAAGCCGAAGTCTCCAAGCCGTCATTGGTGATCCTGCGCACCACAATTGGCTATGGTGCGCCGACGAAATCAGGAACGTCAGGTATTCACGGATCCAAGCTTGGAGGCGAAGAAGCGGCTGCGGCCAAAGGCGCGCTTGGGTTGCCACCCAAACCATTCGAAATCCCTGCCGAGCATTTGAAAGCCTGGCGCACGTTCGGAGCGCAAGGCGCAGCAGCACATAAGGCCTGGCAGGCACGCATCTCGAAACTCAAGGCCGACGTTGCGAAAGACTATGCGCGCCGTATGCAGGGTGACCTGCCTATGGGCCTTCACGATGCTCTTGAGAAAACGAAGCACTTCTATTTCTTAGAACCCAAGACGCTCGCAACGCGAAAAGCCAGTCAGCTTGCTCTTGAGGTATTCACAGAAAAGATGCCGGAAATGATCGGCGGATCGGCTGATTTGACTGGCTCAAATCTGACAAAAACATCTGCGACAGACACAGTCTTTTCTGCTGCTGCGAGTGGGCGTTACGTCAATTATGGTGTGCGCGAATTCGCGATGGCCGCTGCCATGAACGGCTTGGCGCTTCACGGGGGGATCATACCCTATGGTGGAACGTTCCTCGTCTTCTCTGACTATATGCGCAACGCGATCCGGCTTGCGGCTTTGATGAAAGCCAAGACACTTTTCGTGATGACACACGATTCCATCGGGCTTGGTGAAGACGGGCCGACCCACCAACCTGTCGAACATTTGGCCAGCTTGCGTGCCATTCCAGGTCTCCATGTTTTCCGTCCGGCTGACGTCATAGAGACGATCGAAGCCTATGAGGCCGCAATGACAGCAAACGGCCCGTCGCTCTTTGCCTTTTCTCGACAGGGGGTTGCGCAAGTTCGGTTGAGGCAAAGCACTGAAAATCTGACATCCAAAGGAGGCTACGTTCTTGTTAAACCGGATGCGCCGCGTGATGTCACACTCATCGCAACCGGCACCGAAGTGACGCTTGCGGTCGAAGCGGCGAAGATACTGGCTGAACGTGGCGTCCACGCCGCAGTTGTGTCCTTACCATGCTGGTCTTTGTTTGATCGCCAAGGGAAAGACTACCGAGATAGCGTGCTGGGAGATGTGCCACGTATCGCCGTAGAAGCGGCCAGCACCTTCGGTTGGACGCGATATGTAAACAGCGAAGAGGATGTTCTCGGCGTTGCGGAGTTTGGCGCGTCGGCTAGCGACAAAGAGCTATATGCAAAGTTTGGGCTGACACCCGAGAATATCGCTCGGCAGGCACACAAAAAAGTCGAGGCCAGCTTCGTTTGAGGCCAGTAGGGAAATGTCCCCAAAGTCTGCCTTTTCTCTCCTTGTGTCCCAGAATACTGAAATCTTATACGAAAGATGGTTCCTTTGATTAGCGCACTCCAACAGCTTGAACAGATGACTATGATTGTCGCCGATACTGGTGACGCCGGCCTTGTGAAAAAGCACAAGCCTCTAGATTGCACAACCAACCCGTCCCTTGTGCTTGCCGCATTGAACAGTCCAGACTCACAAGATCTTATTGAGCAGGAAATTTCAGCGGCACGTAGTGCGTCCATGGATGCTGCGGCCCTGTGTGACACGCTGACCGTGTCCATCGGTGCGAACCTGACAACTTTGGTGCCGGGCCGTGTTTCAACTGAGGTCGACGCACGATTGTCGTTTGACGTCGATGCCTCAGTGCGTAGGGCGCATGCGATTGTTGAGGACTATGCCAAGCGCGGAGTTTCAAAGGGTCGCATCCTGATCAAGCTTGCCTCAACTTGGGAAGGTATTCGCGCAGCTGAAGTGTTAGAGCGCGAAGGGATCAACTGTAACCTCACGCTGCTATTTACCTTAGAGCAAGCCAAGGCATGTGCAGATGCTGGCGCATTTTTGATTTCGCCGTTTGTGGGCCGGATCACGGATTGGTACAAAAAAGCCGAAGGTGTTTCTGAATACGCACCCGAAGAGGACCCAGGCGTCAAATCTGTCCGTGAAATCTATACCTATTTCAAAGAGCATGGGATCGAAACAGTTGTGATGGGCGCATCGTTCCGCCACATTGGCCAGATCAAAGCTCTGGCGGGTTGCGATAGGCTCACGATCTCTCCTGATCTCCTTACTGAGCTGGCGGATGACACCAGTATCGTTGACCGCGCCTTGTTGCCTGTCGACGGCAGTAAACGAACGCCTGTTGCAATCTCAGAAGAGGACTTCCGCTGGGACATGAACCAAAATGCCATGGGAACCGAAAAGCTAGCAGAAGGTATCCGAAAATTCGATGCAGATCACCTGATGCTGCTCAATATACTGGCGGACCGCATATAGTCATTCAGTGGACCATCTGCTCGTTCTTAGAGCTTGAGCAATCAGATCATTTTTGACCTGTTTCTCAAAGTGCCGGGCGTTGCTCCGCAGGCAGAAACTTGAATTTCTACTCATCTGTCTTGGTGCGCATCTTGGCACTGCCTTGAATGGGTGTGAGGTGGAGTTTTCCGAAAATCAGCCGTTCGTTCCTCGTACCGCCTTCAGCGATTTGGGCTCATTGCGGACATTCTCTGCAGGCGCGTGAACTGTCCCCCCCAACAAAAAAAACCGCCCCACCGGACGGTCTTCCCAATCTCTCAATCCAATGGCGACCCTCAAGCCACCTTGTCTTTGAAATCCTCGTGGATGAACTTGCAGTCACAATACGGGCACTCCACCCAGCCGTGCTCATTTGGGATTTGCAGGTACACGCGCGGGTGGCCGCCCTCACCGCCGTCACAAGACACTCGGTAGCTGTCCACAATCTTGGTTTCTGGGGCGTCAATTGTCATCTGCGATGTCCTTTTTGGCTTCGGAGGTGCCCTCCGATGGCGGTGTTTTCTGTCGGCTGTGGTTGAGCTTCACATCCGCATTGATTAGGGCGAATAATAGGCATTGCGCAGCGGGGAGCAAGAGTGGCCATGACCAACAACGCGATTGAAATTCGAGGGTTGCAAAAGACCTACAAAGGTGGCCGCGGCACCCCCGCCAAACACGCACTCAAAGGCGTCGATCTGACGGTGCCTGCAGGCAAGATTTTTGGCCTGCTTGGGCCCAACGGTGCGGGCAAATCGACCATGATCAACATCATGGCGGGTCTTGTGAACAAGTCGTCCGGTACCGTGAAAATCTGGGGCTTTGATCAGGATGAAAACCCCCGCCAATCCCGCGCCGCGATCGGTGTGATGCCCCAAGAATTGAATCTTGATCCATTCTTCACGCCGCGCGGTGCGCTGGAAGTACAGGCTGGTCTTTACGGCGTGCCCAAACACCAGCGCCAAAGTGACGACATCCTGCGCATGGTGGGCCTGTCAGACAAAGCTGAGGCTTACGCCCGCACACTTTCCGGTGGCATGCAGCGCCGGTTGCTGCTTGGCAAAGCGCTGGTGCACCAACCGCAGGTATTGGTTCTGGATGAGCCCACCGCTGGTGTGGATATTGAACTGCGCCAGATGCTGTGGTCCAACATTCGTCGCCTGAATGAGGAACGCGGCGTGACCGTGATCCTGACTACCCACTACCTCGAAGAGGCGGAGGAGATGTGTGATGAGATTGCCATCATCAACCACGGCGAGGTGGTCGCGCGGGACAGCACCGCAAACCTGCTGGGACAGGTGGACAGCAAATGTATGGTGATTGATCCGGTTGCGCCGGTGGAGACATTGCCATCCGCGCCCGGTATCGAGGTCACGCGCCGCGGTGACGGCCGCATCGCGCTGACCTATCAGGCGCGCGAAACCTCAGCGGAGGATGTGCTTGGCGCGGTACGAGCTGCGGGCATCGCCATTGCTGATGTGAAAACAGAGCAGGCTGATCTGGAAGATGTATTTCTACAGCTGACCAAATCCACCTAGATCAAAAGGGGCAGGGCGGTGCCACGCCGCCCGCGCCTTAAATTTCCTCAACCGCCATCACGCCTTCAACAGACTTCAGCGCGCTTTTGATTTGGGGGTTCACCGGGAAGCCCACACCCGCATCAATCTCCACCTCGCCGGGCAGTTCCATATTGGTCAGGCAGAACCAGATCGGCCCCTTGGGCAAGTTCTTCATGGTCTCTTTTGCGCCCTCAAGGATATTGGCCACCGGCCCCACCGCACTGGCATCATCCAGATAGATTTTCAGCCCCGTGTTGCCCGCATCCGCAACAATGGTCTCCACTGGCGTCATGGATTGCGCCAACAGCTTGAGCTGATCGCTCTCCATCTCCGCTTTCACGGTCACCACCACCTTGGAACCGGTCTCGAGATGCTCGCGGCATTTCTCCAGCGTGTCCGAAAAGATTGTGACCTCATAAGCCCCTGTTGGATCAGACAGCTGCGCAAAGGCAAACCGGTTCCCCCGCGCCGATTTCCGCTCCTGCCGCCCGGAAACCCGCCCGGCGAGTTTGGCAATGCACGGCCCGCCGCGCGCCTTGTCGGTCAGCTCATCCAATGTCAGCACGTTCTTGCGCTTCAGCGGCGCCATAAAGTCCTCAAGCGGGTGACCCGACAGGAAGAACCCAATCGCTTTGGCCTCCTCATCGAGCCGCTCCGCCTGCAGCCAATCTCCGGCTGGTGACAGCCGTGGCTCCGGCAAATCGTCCCCAGCTTCGCCAAACAGCGACACCTGATTGGAACTCTTCTGTTCATGAATTGCAGCGGAGTAGTTCACCAGCCCATCCAGACTTTCCATCACCCGCCGCCGGTTGCCATCCAGCTGATCAAACCCCCCGGACCGCGCCAGCATCTCCAAAGGCCGCTTGCCCACCTTTTTCAGATCCACCCGGCGGGCCATGTCAAACAGCGTGGCAAACGGCTTGTCCACACCGTGCACCTTGCGCCCCTCGGTCACCAGCTTCATCGCTTCCAAACCAACGTTTTTCAACGCGCCAAGCGCATAGACCAGCGCGCCATCCACCACCTTAAACGTCGCATCCGAGCGGTTCACACAAGGCGGCACATAAGGCAGTTTCAGCGCCTTCTTCACTTCTTCAAAATACACCGCCAACTTATCGGTCAGGTGAATATCGCAGTTCATCACGCCGGCCATAAACTCCACCGGATGGTTCGCTTTCAGCCATGCGGTCTGGTAACTCACCACCGCATAGGCCGCCGCGTGCGATTTGTTAAAGCCGTAGTTCGCAAACTTCTCCAGAAGGTCAAACACCTCGCTGGCTTTCTTCGCCGGAACCCCGTTCTCGGCGGCGCCTTTCTCAAACTTCGGACGCTCCGCGTCCATCGCCTCTTTGATCTTCTTACCCATCGCCCGGCGCAACAGGTCCGCGCCGCCAAGCGAATAGCCCGCCATGACTTGCGCAATCTGCATCACCTGTTCCTGATAAACGATGATACCCTGTGTTTCTTCCAGAATGTGGTCAATCAGCGGGTGCACCGACTCGATCTCTTTGAGCCCGTTTTTCACCTCACAATAGGTTGGGATGTTCTCCATCGGCCCCGGACGGTAGAGCGCCACAAGCGCAACAATATCCTCGATGCAGTTGGGCTTCATACGCTTCAGCGCGTCCATCATGCCGGTGGATTCCACCTGGAACACCGCCACGGTTTTGGCCGCGGAATATAGCTTATAGGTCGGCTCATCATCCAGCGGGATGGCGTTGATCTGGTTCTCCGCACCCTCTGCTGGCTCATACAGCTGCGTGCCATCGGCGGCCACATGCAGCGGTCGGTTTGAACTGTGGATTTGTTCAATCGCGTTCTGAATGACGGTCAGGGTTTTCAGGCCCAAGAAGTCAAACTTCACCAGCCCCGCCTGTTCCACCCATTTCATGTTGAACTGGGTGGCTGGCATGTCGGAGCGCGGATCCTGATAAAGTGGCACCAGCGCATCCAAGGGCCGGTCGCCAATCACCACACCCGCCGCGTGGGTCGAGGCGTTCCGCAAAAGCCCCTCCACCTGCTGCCCATAGGTCAGCAATCGGTCCACCACCTCTTCGTTTTTGGCTTCTTCGCGCAGACGCGGTTCTTCTTTCAAAGAATCCGCAATCGACATCGGTTTCACGCCTTCGACCGGGATCAGCTTGGACAACCGGTCGACTTGGCCATACGGCATCTGCAACACCCGTCCAATGTCGCGTACGGCGGCTTTGGACAGCAGCGCACCAAAGGTGATGATCTGCCCCACCTTGTCGCGGCCGTATTTCTGCTGCACAAACTTGATCACCTCTTCCCGGCGATCCATGCAGAAGTCGATGTCAAAGTCAGGCATCGACACCCGTTCCGGGTTTAGAAAACGTTCAAACAACAGGGAATAACGCAACGGGTCCAAGTCGGTGATGGTCAGCGCATAGGCCACCAGCGAGCCCGCCCCGGAGCCCCGGCCTGGACCAACCGGAATGTCGTTGTCTTTGCTCCACTGGATGAAGTCCGCAACAATCAAAAAGTAGCCCGGGAACCCCATGCCCTCAATGATGCCCAACTCAAAATCAAGCCGTTCCTGGTATTCCTCTACGGACACCGCATGGGGGATCACGGCCAATCGGTTTTGCAGGCCCTCATTTGCTATTCGGCGCAGTTCGGAAACCTCGTCGTCGGCAAACTTAGGCAAAATTGGATCGCGCAGATAGGTGGCAAAGGCACAGCGTCTGGCAATCTCAACGGTGTTTTCAATCGCCTCTGGCAGATCAGCAAACAGTGTGATCATCTCTTCTTGAGATTTGAAATAGTGCTGAGGCGTCAAACGCCGCCGCCCGTCCTGCTGATCGACATAAGCGCCCTCAGAGATACAGATCAGCGCGTCATGTGCCTCATACATTTCGGTGGCCGGGAAATAGACGTCATTGGTCGCCACCAATGGCAGGTCCATGGCATAGGCCATTTCAATGAACCCGCGTTCGGTCAGCTGTTCCGCTTCGGGCAAGCCGTTCTCGCCGGGGTGCCGCTGCAACTCGACGTACAGCCGGTCGCCAAAAATTTGCTTTAGGCGTGTCATCATGGCTTGGGCAGTCTCATGCTGCCCATCGCGCATCATCCGCCCCATTGGGCCATCTGGTCCACCGGTCAGACAGATCAAGCCGGCAGAGCGCTCTGCCAATTCTTCGAGCGTGACCTGCGGTACCTGCCCACCATTGTCCACGTACAGGCAGGACGACAGTTTCATCAGGTTCTCGTAGCCCTCTTCGCGCTGGGACAGCAGCACAATGGGGGCTGGTTTTGGTGGTAACGTGCGGCCAGATGGGTCGTCGTGCGGCATCCGCATGTCAACCTGACAGCCAACGATGGGCTGAATGCCCGCGCCTTGAGCGGTGACCGAGAACTCCAGCGCCGCAAACAAGCTATTGGTGTCGGTGATCGCCACAGCTGGCATGCCCATATCGGCACACATGCCGGGCAGCTTTTTACAGCGCACCGCCCCCTCTAGCAGAGAGTATTCGGTGTGGGTGCGGAGGTGGATGAATCGAGGTGCGTTGGTCATCCCGATAAGCTATCTCAGCCGCTCTGGGGAAGAAACTGCTCTCGGCTTCATTTGGCCAAAAACTTCTTGGCGACACCACATCGTTGATGGGAAGGGGCGTTGCCCCTTGCGCGATACTGTGCGGGGTGTTGTGCGCTCAATAATGTGGCGGACGTTCGTCACCTACCACAATACCGCCGCCGCCGTCTTTCTCGCGACCGGCTTCTCGTTCCATCAACATCTGCACGCGCCGGGTCAAAAGCGCGATTTCTGTGTCCTGACGGGCGACAACGTCACTCAACTCCTCGACAGTGCGAGTCAGATGGGCAATCTTTTCTTCAAGCTGTTCCATAGGGGCGGCATAGGCTGCGGCCCCTTGCGGGTCAAGCGACGCCGTGTCTTTCTTGCTTTGCATATCAAGGTGCGGTCTGTGATCTAAGGAGGCGTCTCATGTCGGTTATGGTTCAAACCAGAGGTCGAGTCAGGGTAGTGAGCATCAACCGCCCTGCTGTGCGCAACGCTGTGAACCCCGAAACGGCGCGGCTGTTGTTTGATGCCTTCATGGATTTTGAGACAGATGACTCTGTGGATGTGGCGATCCTAACCGGTGGCCAAGCGGGCTTCTGTGCGGGGTTTGATTTGAAAGCAGCGGCCAACATTCTTGGGAGCGATTGGCAAGACACTGTGGCAATCCCCGCCAATTGGCAGGACGCTCAGGCGCAGCCCATCCTTGGCCCGATGGGACCATCGCGCCTGATGTTGTCTAAACCTGTGATTGCGGCAGTTGAAGGCCATGCTGTGGCGGGGGGGCTTGAGCTGGCGGCATGGTGTGACATGCGGGTTGCATCGACGACCGCGGTGATGGGTGTTTTCTGTCGCCGCTGGGGCGTGCCACTGATTGACGGCGGCACCGTACGATTGCCGCGCATTCTTGGACAAGGTCGCGCAAATGATCTCATTCTGACAGGGCGTCCAGTGTCCGGTGACGAAGCGCATCGTATTGGTTTGGTGGATCGTCTTTGCCCCGAAGGCCACGCCATGGAAGAAGCGCTGATCTTGGCCGATAGTCTAACGCGGTTTCCACAAAACTGCATGCGGGCTGATTTCTTATCTGCACGCCCGAGCGGCATTAAACTGGCGGCCGCTTTACATCGTGAATGGGCGTCGTTTGAGAGCTTTGTCGCTGAAGGTCAGAAAGGCGCAGCCAGCTTTGTGGCGGGGAAAGGCCGTGGTGGCGGCTTCTCTGACATATGATCTGCCCGGCAACAGTGTCGCACCTTGTGGTAAGGTTTTCTGTGAACACAAATCATGGTCCGAGACAAAACCGTCGTGTTACCGACATGATACCGACGTCGGATTCCTGAGGTTAACAGGCCAAAATCCGACGCAACGGCACGCGGGAGTTCTAACCAGTTTGACGCCGCGTCGGGCGTGACAAATGCGTTGCTTTACGTTTTGGTCAACTCAACTGAGGAGGCACCTTTGGAGGCACCTATGACCCAATATCCGCACATGCTCGCCCCGCTTGATCTGGGCTTTACCACCTTGAAAAATCGCGTCCTTATGGGCTCCATGCACACCGGACTTGAGGAAACCAAAGACTGGAACCGTGTGGCGGAATTCTACGGCGAACGCGCCCGCGGCGGCGTCGCCTTGATTGTCACCGGCGGCATGGCTCCAAGCCGCGAAGGTGGCGTGTTTCCAGGTGCCGCTGGCCTCTTCACAGACGAGGACATCGCCAACCACAAGATCGTAACAGACCGCGTCCACGCTGGCGGCGGCAAGATCGCCATGCAGATTTTGCACGCCGGTCGCTATGCCTATGGACCAGAGTGCGTGTCGTCCTCCGCCATCAAGTCTCCGATCTCTCCCTTTCCACCAAAGGAGTTGGATGAAGATGGAATTGAGAAACAAATTCAAGATTTTGTCACTGCCACAGTGCGCGCCCGCGAGGCCGGATACGACGGTGTCGAGATCATGGGCTCGGAAGGCTACTTCCTCAATCAATTCATTGTCACACACGTGAACAAGCGCACAGATCGCTGGGGCGGCTCTTACGAAAACCGCATCCGCCTGCCCATCGAAGTGGTGCGTCGCTGTCGCGAAGCCGTGGGGGAAGACTTTATCATCATCTACCGCCTGTCGATGATTGATCTGGTGCCAAACGGCTCCACCCACGACGAGGTGGTGCAACTGGCGCAAGAGGTCGAGAAAGCCGGTGCCACAATTATCAACACTGGTATTGGATGGCACGAAGCGCGCATCCCCACCATCGCCACCTCTGTGCCTCGTCGCGCGTTTGCTTGGGTCACCAAAAAACTGATGGGCAAAGTGGGAATCCCTGTGATCACCTCCAACCGCATCAACACGCCTGAAGTGGCAGAAGATGTGCTCGCCGAAGGCTGTGCCGACATGATCTCAATGGCGCGTCCGTTCCTGGCCGACGCTGATTTTGTGAATAAAGCCGCCAACGGCAATGCAAAACAAATCGCCCCATGCATCGGCTGCAATCAAGCTTGTCTCGACCACACCTTTGGCGGCAAACTCACCTCCTGTCTGGTAAATCCGCGGGCCTGCCATGAAACCGAACTGGATATTCCTGCCGCAAAAGCGGCTAAGAAAATCGCGGTTGTCGGTGCGGGCCCGGCAGGTTTGTCCGCTGCAATAACTGCGGCGCAACGCGGCCTCAAAGTCACTCTGATTGATCGGGCAGACAAACTTGGTGGACAGCTAAATGTGGCCAAGCAAATTCCCGGAAAAGAAGAATTCTGGGGGCTGGTTGATTGGTATGAATCGATGGTCGCGGCGCTGGACATCGAGGTGCAACTAAATACCGAAGCAACAGCAAACACTCTTGCGGGCTACGACGATGTCATCATCGCTTCCGGTATCGTTCCGCGCGATCCGGGCATACCAGGGCAGGACCGCCCTGAAGTGTTGTCTTACCTCGATGTGTTGCGTGATAAGAAACCAGTTGGCAAAAAGGTTGCAGTTATTGGGGCAGGAGGCATTGGTTTTGATGTCTCGGAGTTCCTTGTGCATGAGGGCGAGAGCCTGACCGAAAACCTGCCAGAGTGGATGGCGGAATGGGGGGTCACCGATCCAGCCTGCCATCGCGGTGGCTTGGCACCGGAAGGCCCGCAGCCCCATCCTGCGGCGCGTCAGGTCACGTTGATGCAGCGGAAAGCCAAGGCGCTGGGCAAAGGTCTGGGCAAAACCACCGGATGGATTCACCGTGCCGCTTTGAAAATGAAAAATGTCGAGATGCTTGGCGGGGTGAACTACGAGAAGATCGACGACGATGGTCTGCACATCTCCTTTGGCGAAGCGCGGGAAAATCCGCGGGTGTTGCCTGTGGACAATGTAGTGATCTGCGCCGGTCAGGTCAGCGACCGGAGTTTGGCGGACGCGCTGGAAGCGGAAGGTGTGACTTGCCACGTGATTGGTGGGGCAGATGTGGCGGCTGAACTCGATGCCAAACGCGCCATTAATCAAGGCACACGCCTCGCGGCCACGCTTTAAGCTTTATCGCAATGAGAAACGCGAAGGGGCGCCAGAGGCGCCCTTTTTCCTTTTCCGCAAAAAAGAAGGCCCGGACAAAACTGCCGGGCCAAGGTGCTTTCTCTTAGAAAGCCAGGGGAAAAATCAAATTCACCATTCGGTGGGGCCTTTTTCAGCAAAGGCGTGCACCAGGAAGTCAATGAACGCGCGGACCTTTGGCTGGGTGAAGCGTCCGGGCGGGTAGACGGCATAGATGCCTTGTGTCTCAACCGGCAGATCCGGAATGGCTTCTTCAACCAAACCCTGTTCCAGCGCGTCAGCATAGAGGAAGCTTGGCAGATACGCGATGCCAAGACCCGCTTGTGCGGCGTTCAGCAAGGATTGTCCGTCATTTACCGACAGCCAGCCAGCGGTGCGCACTTGGCGCTTCTCACCGGATGGGGCGGTCAGCTTCCACACCGCGCCATTGGACTGGCTCGAGTAGTGCAGCAGCTTATGGTGGTTCAGGTCGTCAATCTTCTCTGGGCGACCGTATTTCTCAAAATAGCCCGGGGAGGCGATCATGCGTTTGGTGGTCTCGGTCAGCTTGCGGGCCCGTAGGGTGCTGTCTTCCAGCTCCCCAATTCGAATGGCCATGTCAAAGCCTTCGGAGATCAGCTCCACATACCGGTTGTTCAGCACCATATTCACTGTGATGTCTGGGAACTCGCTTAAGAAGTCCCCCAACACAGGTGATAGGTGGTTCACGCCAAAGTCGGTGGCCACGGAGATGCGCAGCAAACCGGACGGTGCGGACTGCATGGACGTGACCAGTGCGTCTGCTTCCCCTGCGTCATTGAGAACGCGGCGGGCACGGTCGTAATAGGCTAGGCCAATTTCGGTTGGCGACACGCGGCGTGTTGTTCGGTTGAGTAGGCGTGCGCCCAGACGGGCCTCTAGCGAGGACACATGTTTGGAAACGGCAGATTTTGAGATGCCCATCTTTCGTGCGGCATCTGTAAATCCCCCCTGATCCACCACAGTGGCGAATGCTTCCATTTCGGTCAGGCGATCCATGTTTTGATCCTCTAATGTCTTCCTTGGAGACTAGATATGCCGGTGAAATCGGGCAGGAAGAGGGCAGGGGCCGGACAATGTTGGGGTTTTGGAGGGATCGTTTTTATCTTGGAAACGCGGAAACGAAGTGTTTCTCTTCCGGGCATGTGCATTTCTAAGGCAGGATCTCCTGCTCAAACAGCGCATCACCCAGCCGTTGCGCCGAGGTTTGTAAAAACTCCACTTGTGACATTGCGTCTGTCAACGTCATTCGGGGTTTCGGGCCGTGAAAGGCAAGTGCTGCAAAGAACCGTCCACGTGAATCGGTCACTGGCACAGCAATTGCCACCATTCCTTCCATGAACTCTTCGCGGTCCAAGGCAAAGCCGTCTCGGGTGATCTGTGCAAGCTCTGCTAGGAGATCTTCTGGAGACACATGGGTCGCACTGGTGCGCGCGTCCAGTTTAAGTGACGCAACCATCTTTTTACGCGCGGTGGGCCCCAGGCTTGCGAGAAAGCACTTGCCACTCGCGGAGCAGTGGAACGGTACTTGGGTGCCGATCGGAAGCTGAATGCGGAAAGCCCAGTCGGTCTCTACACGATCCAGATACGTCATTCCTGTATCTTGCGGGACCACATAGTTCACGCTTTCGCCGACGGTGCGCGCAACGTCTTTAAGAATCTGATGGCGAAACAAATGGTCTCTTGAGTTGTAGAGCAGACCAGCGCCCATTTCCCGCAGGCGTCGTGCAACTTGATACCGACGCGATGTGCCGCGCCGGGTGAGAAAGCCGTTCTCCTCAAGCGTTGCGCAAAGACGGTGCACGGTCTGTTTCGGCAATTGTAAGGATTCATTGATCTCTGTTGCGGTCATTGCTCGGTCACTTTTTCCCAGAATTTCAAGGATCAGAAGTGTGCGAAGATTGGTGGGGATCCTCTCAGGGATTGTCATGACATGGGCACTCTAAGTTTTGTTTTGAAATGGCTTGGAAACATTGTAGCGCCAAATTTCGCAAAAAATAGGATACTTAGTCTCATTTTTTGACAAAAATCGCAATTTGGGATGCTGGAGCAAAGGATGCGGACATATCTAAAGGGAGCCCGCCGGAAGGTTGAAGCTGACACTCCTGACGTTCAGATCGCGGTTGCGAAAATTCTCGAAGATATCGAGCAGGGCGGGAATTCTGCGGCTTTGGCATACGCCGCCAAATTTGACAAATTCTCAGGTCAGACTTTGGTGTCTCGGGAAGAGATCGAGCGTGCCTCACGAAGCCTGTCTCAGGAACTCAAAGATGATATCCATTTTGCACACGACAATGTGCGTCGATTTGCGGAGCTGCAAAAAACCACCGTGCAAGATTTCGAAACAGAAATTCTGCCGGGCTTTATCACGGGTCAAAAATCCATCCCGGTGGATTGCGCCGGATGTTACGTGCCGGGCGGACGCTATAGTCACATCTCAAGTGCCATTATGACGGTCACAACCGCCAAGGTGGCGGGGTGCCGCAAGATCACCGCGTGTTCACCACCGCACTCAACCGAAGGCATGCCGCCCGCAATCATCTATGCGGCGCATGTCTGCGGAGCGGACCAAATTCTTGCCATGGGTGGGGTTCAGGGCGTTGCAGCAATGACCTTTGGTTTGTTTGGCTTGCCAAAAGCCAATATTCTGGTTGGGCCGGGCAACCAATTTGTAGCAGAAGCCAAACGCCAGCTCTTTGGTCGGGTTGGCATCGACATGGTGGCCGGCCCAACCGACAGTCTGATCTTGGCAGATGAAACGGCTGATGCGCATCTTGTGGCCACGGATTTGGTGAGCCAAGCGGAACACGGCTACAACTCACCAGTGTGGCTGGTCACGAACAGTCTGGAGTTGGCAAAGAAGGTGCTCACTGCGGTTCCGGACTTGATCGCAGCCCTGCCGGATTTGAACCGCGTCAACGCTGAGGCGGCCTGGCGCGACTATGCGGAAGTAGTGCTGTGCTCCACACGCGAAGAGATGGCCGCGACCTCGGACGAATATGCGCCGGAGCATCTTACCGTACAAGCCGAAGAT
Organism: Shimia sagamensis; assembly: GCF_900182745.1. GTDB lineage: Bacteria > Pseudomonadota > Alphaproteobacteria > Rhodobacterales > Rhodobacteraceae > Shimia > Shimia sagamensis. Next base: position 309,863 of record NZ_FXTY01000003.1, read on the forward strand.
CTGGATTGGTGGCTGTCGCGACTAACGGCGTATGGCTCTCTATTCTTAGGTGAAGAGACAACCGTCTCTTATGGCGATAAAGCGGCAGGGACCAACCACGTTCTGCCAACTTCGCGAGCCGCGCACTACACCGGCGGGCTATCAGTGCACAAATTCATGAAAATTGTTACGTGGCAACGCACCTCGCGTGAGGGATCCAAAGCTGTCGCACGAGCTACATCTCGCCTGTCGCGCCTGGAAGGTATGGAAGGGCACGCGCGTGCTGCGGATGCGCGTTTGGCTAAATATTTTCCGACGGAAACCTCCGATTTGTCCGCCAGTGATCGTCCATAAGGCTTTGCGGTTTGAATTTTAGAGAAGCGGTGAAAACAGCCGCGTAATTGGCGCACCAATCTGAATGCGGAGCGGTTGCTCATTCAGGGTCTTTTCCAGCAGGAAAGACTTAGCAAAATCGGTCTTGAACATGTCTTCAAGATCATTCGCGGCTCGCGCATCAAACATCACTGCCATCGTTTCGAAATTTAGAATAAAAGAACGGTTGTCCATGTTTGTGGTGCCAACGGCGGCCAGAGTGTCATCAACTAGAACCACTTTTTGGTGCATGAACCCATCTGTGTAGCGCCAGATCGTTGCGCCGGCCTCACGTACTTCGTCAAAATAGGCGAAGGCGGCCAGCCATACCATTTTGTGGTCAATGTTGTCCGGTACCAAAATCCGAACATCGACACCATTGAGCGCGGCATGCTTGATGGCCGTCAGCACATGCACGTCTGGAACAAAATAGGGGGAGGCAATCCATACGCGGTCCTTGGCATTAGCCAAAGCGGAGAAAAAGAACATCGCCCCGGTTTCGAGTTTATCGCCCGGTCCTGTTGGGACAACGAGGCCGGACATGTCTTCCTCCGCCCGTCCACTTTTCCAGTTGAGAACAGTGAGGAGATTTTCTTCTGTGGTCCAGTGCCAGTCTTCGGCGAAGATCAGCTGTAGCTGGCTCACCACAGGCCCTTTGAGTTGCACATGTGTATCTCGCCACTTGCCGAAGTAGGGGCTCAGCCCGAGGTATTCGTCGCCAACATTCAGGCCCCCGGTAAATGCGGTGGTGCCATCAATGACCACTGTCTTTCGGTGGTTTCGAAAGTTGAGTTGAAACCGATTCTTAGGCACGCGCATTTGAGATGGTTCGACAATCTGAACCCCTGCATCTCGCAGCGTTTGGCGGTAGGAGTGGGGCATTTTTACGCACCCGATAGGGTCATATAGCACACGGACAACAACCCCACGATCCGCCGCCGCAATCAGATGGTTTTGCAGGCGTCGCCCTAATCCGTCGTCGTGAATGATGTAGAATTGCAGCAAAACATAGTGCTGCGCACCATCAATGGCTGCGAAGATCGTGTCAAATGTCTCTTCGCCATCAATCAGCAATTCCATCGCATTGCCGCGCGTAACAGGCAGGTCGGAAATTGCTTCCAGTGCTTTGGTTGGAAATTCTGGCGGAACGTCCGGCTTGAGCGCTTCCTTGACCTCCTGAATGCGCTCAATCACATCTTCGCTGTCCCGCCGCCCGGTGACGTAATGCTGAAACTTGTGATGTCCCAAGAACAGATAGGCGGGAACAGAGATGTAGGGTGCGGCAATCAGGAAGACTACCCATCCAACCGCACCCTGAGGGGTGCGGGAGTGTTGGACTGCGCGCCAAGCCATTACCAGAGCGGTCAACTCCAATATGACGAGGAAGATCGCCAAAAATGTGCCCAATTGTGTCTCCTGGTACCGCGCTGGATAAAGGCCAGCATGCTCACAAAAAGCCTATCTCACAGATGCAGGTTGCGCCAACTGTGAAGTTTTTGTCGTCTTCTTCAAGCGCAGAGGTCGGGTTCAATAGGAGGTGTCGGGTGTGGTAACGTGTTTTATCTTTTCCAAAATGCTTGCCAGTTGTCGGAATCGTCTGTAAAGGGCGCGAGTTCCTTACTGGAATCTTGAGGCGGGGTGATTCCCGCCTTGTGGGTTCGACGAGGGTTTGCGGTGGTCGCGGATCCTCCTCTCAACTCCAACGCCTATACAAGGCTGACGAAATGCAAAGTCAAAACATTCGCATTCGGCTGAAGGCTTTTGATTACCGTGTACTGGATGCCAGCACACAGGAAATCGTGAACACTGCAAAGCGCACCGGCGCGCAGGTTCGTGGCCCGATCCCACTTCCCAACAAGATTGAGAAGTTCACCGTTCTGCGTGGCCCACACGTAGACAAAAAATCCCGCGATCAGTTCGAGATCCGTACGCACAAGCGTCTTCTCGACATCGTAGATCCGACCCCGCAGACCGTAGACGCGCTGATGAAGCTCGATCTGGCGGCCGGCGTGGACGTCCAGATCTCTGTTTAAGGAGAGTATCTGATGCGTTCCGGTATTATCGCGAAGAAAGTGGGCATGACCCGCTTGTTCCTGGAAGACGGCAAACAGATTCCTGTTACCGTGCTTTCACTCGACGGCCTTCAGGTTGTTGCACAGCGCACAGAAGAGAAAGACGGCTACACAGCTGTTCAACTCGGTGCTGGCACAGCTAAGGCTAAACGCACCTCCAAAGCCATGCGTGGCCACTTCGCAAATGCGAAAGTGGAACCTAAGCGCAAGCTGGTTGAGTTCCGCGTTCCATCTGAAGGCCTGATTGAAGTTGGCGCGGAAATCTCCGCCGAACACTTCCTTGAAGGTCAGAAAGTGGACGTTGCGGGCACCTCGATTGGTAAAGGTTTTGCCGGTGCTATGAAACGCCACAACTTCGGCGGCCTGCGCGCGACACACGGTGTCTCGATCAGCCACCGTTCGCACGGCTCCACAGGTCAATGTCAGGATCCCGGTAAGGTTTTCAAAGGCAAGAAAATGGCCGGCCACATGGGTGCCGTTCGCGTCACCACACAGAACCTCGAAGTTGTCAAAACTGACGCCGATCGTGGTCTGCTGTTCATCAAAGGTGCCGTACCTGGCTCCAAAGGTGGCTGGGTCTCCGTTAAGGATGCCGTGAAGAAGAAAGCTCCAGAAGGTCTGCCTTTCCCGGCCGGTCTGAAAGCAGCAGCGACCGAAGCTCCGGCTGAAGAAGCACCTGCGGAAGGTGGTGAAGCATGAAACTTGACGTGATCAAACTTGACGGCTCCAACGCCGGTTCTGTTGAACTGTCTGAAGACCTGTTCGGTCAGGAGCCGCGCGCGGACATCCTGCACCGTGTGGTACGCTGGCAGCGTAACAACGCCCAGGCTGGTACTCACAAAGTGAAAACCCGTTCGGAAGTGTCCTACTCAACAAAGAAGATCTATCGCCAAAAAGGCACCGGTGGCGCACGCCACGGCGCTCGCTCGGCACCGATCTTCCGCGGTGGTGGTGTTTACAAAGGTCCAGTTGTGCGTTCGCACGGCCACGACCTGACCAAGAAGTTCCGCAAGCTGGGTCTGAAGCACGCCCTGTCCGCCAAAGCGAAAGCTGGCGAACTGGTTGTGATCGAAGATGCAGCCACCGAGGGCAAGACTGCCGCTCTGGCCAAACAGGTTGCAAACCTAGGCTGGAAACGCGCTCTTATCATCGACGGCGCTTCCGTAAACGAAGACTTCCTGAAAGCATCGCGCAACATTGAAGGTTTGGATATCCTGCCGACAATGGGTGCGAACGTTTATGACATCCTCAAGCGTGACACTCTTGTGATCACCAAAGCGGGGATCGAAGCACTGGAGGCTCGCCTGAAATGAGCGCTAAAGCAGAACACTACGATGTGATCCGCGCGCCGGTCATCACCGAGAAATCCACAATGGCATCTGAAAATGGCGCCGTGGTTTTTGAAGTGGCGATCGACAGCAACAAACCTCAGATCAAAGAAGCTGTTGAAGCGCTCTTTGGTGTGAAGGTCAAAGCGGTCAACACCACCATCACTAAGGGTAAAGTCAAACGTTTCCGCGGCCAGCTTGGCAAGCGTAAAGACGTGAAAAAGGCTTACGTGACCTTGGAAGAAGGCAACACGATCGACGTGTCCACTGGACTCTAAGATCCGCCTGAAAATTTGGGGCCGTCCGAGAAATCGGGCGGCCCTTTTTCTTTTTTGTTGAGATTTTTGCGCATCCGCTTACTTGTGGGACGGTGCAGGCCATATTTGAAACCAGCAGGGTAATGCCGTGTATTCACACACAATCTCTTTTCGGGACGACGAAGCTTCGCGTACCAACAAGCAACGGACGTTTCTGATTTTTGGGGTCAACCGTGGCGGCACAACTGCGACCGCGGGTGCCATTCGACGGCTTGGCGTTTTTCTGGGAGACGATATTGGCGGCAACCTCGAGGATAAGCTGTTTCGCAAGCGCCTCGGGTTGGACAGCATTCGTTCCACGATTGCGGACCGCAACGCTAACTACGATGTATGGGGATGGAAACACCCACATCCACATCAATACATCGATGACCTTCTGCCAGATATGCGCAATCCACGTCTGATCCTTGTTACACGGGATCTGACGGCCAATACACTGGGCGTGTCGTCCTGGGATCGGGAAGAGGTCGACAAAGCGCTGGCCATGTATTTGACGCAGACCCAAAAGAACGCAGATATGATTCAGCGGGTCGACTTTCCGGTTTTGTTGGTGAGCTATGAGAAACTGCTGGTGAAACCTGACCTTGTGCTACGCGACGTTGCCCATTTTTGTGGTCTAAAGCCGCCGGCGTCAAAGCTTGATCATGCCGTACAGTTCGTTCAGCCCGGCTCCTACCAACCTGGCGAAGCACAAAATTTGACCCTCAAGGAAAAGCTGCGCCATCGTGGCAGCCGGATCAAGCGGATGATCTTGCGGCGCTAAAATGCGCTCGTAGCCTGATGAAGGGATTGCAAAGGCAGATCACCCCCATCAGTTTCCGTGAATAATTCACCGCTCGCAATGACGTTCACTACATCTCTTCATTGGGGTGTTGGAGGAGGTATCGCTATGTCTGCTGCAAGGAAACATGACTTGCGAGGATAAAGAAATGAATGCACACGCAGAATTGTTTGAGGCAGTACAGATCTATTTTGAAGGGCTGTTCTATTGCGACGAGGAGAAGCTCGATGCGGTGTTTCACCCCACGGCCAGCCTGTTTGACGTTGAGAAGGGTGAAATATTCGCGGAGTCGATTGCGAGCTTTAACCCCGATGTGGGTGCAAATGCGGCCAACTCTCCCTATGCGCTGGGGCAGCAGATGGACGCGGAAATTTTGATGGTGGATTACATGTCACCCAAAGCCGCCCTGGTGAAAATCCGCTTCCGCGCGCGGCGCAATGTGTATCAGGATCACCTGTCGATGCTGAAGGGCGAGAATGGCTGGCAGATCGTGGCGAAGGTTTGGATGCTGGAGACTGTGATTGAAGATATTTGAGGGAGAAATGATCCCGCCTAGTGCAACTTATTCGTGGAAATTCAGTCGAGAACCAGTAATTGTCTGGCTATCAACCACAAAGCACCGCCTGAAGGACGAAATGTCAAAATATTTGGTCTCCGCCATCTTTCTATCGCTTTCTCTTTCCGCCTGCTCGACGGCCGATCCGAAAAACAGATATTCAGTAACGTACGGAAAAACCGAGGTGTTTTGGAGTGATCTATTGGAAGTCAGCAATTTGGAGCGTTCCAGTTTCAACTTATCTGCTGATGAAAGTCTCTACATCGCCACTGCTGTAACGTCTTTGGACGTCGCGGTTTCTATGGGAAATGGAAAGACCGCTTCAACGGTTGCTCAGTGCGCGGAACATTCAACGGACTACAGCGGTCGAAAGACGATCAATGCCGGTACACCAAATCAAATTAACGTTGGTGTCCCGAAAATGGACAGCAAAAAATACATGGACTGCGAGCAGCGTTTAAAGAAGGCAAAGTACAAGGAGAACAATCGGAGTTTCGAGGAGCTTATAGCGCTAGCTGAGCGCGCAGTCCGTGACGACGGGCGCTGTGAATGGTCCGGTTATGATAAGTCATTTGATCAATTTGCACGGGCTCGAGGGTCTTTGGCTCGAATGGACGACACACGAATGTTCTTTGCGAAAATGAGTTGTCCAGCGCATTAACTCAGAGTGTTTGAGCATTTGGGCAGGCAGAGCAGACGCATTCCCTTCGTTGAATAAGGTGTGAAGCACTTCGGGCTCCATTGCACGGGGGCGTTTGTATTTTTTTTGAGTTGGTTCCCTGATGATGCTTTACCCCAATAAAAACAAGCCCTCCTATAGACACTGCCCCCCATCCCCGTTATATCGCGCAAGTCGTGTGGCCTCAGATTCGTTCTGGGGCTGCTCACTTTTGAGAGTCGGGCACCTACGGGGGCCTATATCCTTGGCACCTTAGTAGTTGGGTTTGAGATCAAAACCAGCGAGCAGGGGCCTTCATCTACGCAGAGAGCACGCTCTTTGCATGCACACGGAAGACAGAAAGCATGGCACTTAAGTCGTATAAGCCGACGACGCCGGGCCAACGTGGGTTGGTGCTGATCGACCGTTCGGAACTTTGGAAAGGACGCCCTGTCAAAGCCCTCACTGAGGGTCTGACAAAGTCGGGCGGCCGGAACAACACCGGACGGATCACATCGCGTCGCCGCGGTGGTGGGGCAAAACGCCTCTACCGGATCGTTGATTTCAAACGCAACAAATTGGATGTCGCAGCCACCGTTGAACGGATCGAATATGACCCGAACCGGACTGCATTCATCGCACTCGTAAAATATGAAGACGGCGAGCAGGCCTACATCCTTGCACCACAGCGTTTGGCTGTAGGTGATCAGGTTGTGGCGTCCGCGAAAGCTGACATCAAGCCGGGCAACGCAATGCCGTTCTCTGGCATGCCAATTGGTACGATCATTCACAACATCGAGCTGAAACCAGGCAAAGGCGGCCAGATCGCCCGTGCAGCTGGTACCTACGCTCAGTTTGTTGGTCGTGACGGTGGCTACGCTCAGATCCGCCTGTCCTCTGGCGAACTGCGCCTCGTGCGTCAGGAATGCATGGCCACCGTTGGTGCTGTGTCCAACCCTGACAACTCCAACCAGAACTACGGTAAAGCCGGTCGTATGCGCCACAAAGGCAAGCGTCCGTCTGTTCGTGGTGTGGTCATGAACCCGATCGATCACCCACACGGTGGTGGTGAAGGTCGTACTTCCGGTGGTCGTCACCCAGTGACACCATGGGGTAAGCCGACCAAAGGTGCACGTACCCGCAACAAAAACAAAGCGTCGCAAAAGCTTATTATCCGCTCGCGTCACGCCAAGAAGAAGGGACGTTAATCTATGTCTCGCTCTGTATGGAAAGGTCCTTTCGTCGATGCTTACGTGCTTAAAAAAGCCGAAGCAGTGCGCGAATCCGGCCGCAATGAAGTGATCAAAATCTGGTCCCGTCGTTCCACCATCCTGCCCCAGTTCGTGGGTCTGACTTTTGGTGTGTACAACGGCAAGAAACACATCCCTGTCAACGTCACTGAAGACATGATTGGTCAGAAGTTTGGTGAATATTCGCCAACTCGCACCTATTACGGTCACGCAGCTGACAAAAAAGCGAAACGGAAGTAAGTCATGGGCAAGGTAAAGAACCCCCGCCGCGTGGCTGAAAACGAAGCAATGGCGAAAACTCGCATGCTTCGCACCAGCCCGCAGAAATTGAACCTGGTAGCCGGCATGATCCGCGGCAAGAAAGTTGAGAAGGCGTTGACCGACCTGACTTTCTCCAACAAGCGGATCGCTGCAGACGTGAAGAAATGTCTTCAGTCCGCAATTGCCAACGCCGAGAACAACCACAATCTGGACGTCGACAGCCTGGTCGTTGCCGAAGCCTATGTGGGTAAGAACCTGACGCTGAAACGCGGTCGCCCTCGCGCCCGTGGTCGTTTCGGCAAGATCATCAAGCCGTTCTCGGAACTCACTATCAAGGTGCGTCAGATTGAGGAGCAAGCCTAATGGGTAACAAAGTCAATCCAATTGGCATGCGCCTTCAGGTGAACCGCACCTGGGACAGCCGCTGGTACGCGGACACCAAAGATTTTGGTGATCTTCTTCTGGAAGACATCAAGATCCGTGAGTTCATCAAAACCGAGTGCAAACAAGCTGGTATCGCACGTGTGATCATCGAGCGTCCTCACAAGAAGTGCCGTGTGACTGTTCACACTGCGCGTCCGGGCGTGATCATCGGCAAAAAAGGCGCGGACATCGAGACCCTTCGCAAGAAGATCGCCGAGATGACCGACTCCGAGCTGCACCTCAACATTGTTGAAGTGCGCAAGCCGGAACTCGACGCAACGCTGGTTGGCGAGTCCATCGCTCAGCAGCTGGAGCGCCGTGTGTCTTTCCGTCGCGCAATGAAGCGTGCTGTTCAGAACGCAATGCGGATGGGCGCCCTGGGTATCCGGGTGAACGTCGCTGGCCGTCTGGGTGGTGCCGAGATCGCACGTACCGAATGGTATCGTGAAGGTCGCGTGCCATTGCACACACTGCGTGCCGACATCGATTACGCTCACGTGGAAGCCACGACCGCTTACGGGATCATTGGTATCAAAACCTGGATCTTCAAAGGCGAGATCATGGAACATGATCCACAAGCACGTGATCGTCGCGCTCAAGAAGTCCAGGATGGCCCAGCACCTCGCGGTGCAGGCGGTCGTCGCTAAGGGAGACTGATCAATGCTTCAACCAAAGCGTACTAAATTCCGCAAGATGCACAAAGGCCGCATCAAGGGTCTGGCAAAGGGTGGTTCCACCCTGAACTTTGGCTCCTTTGGCCTGAAGGCAACCACGCCGGAGCGTGTGACTGCTCGCCAAATCGAGGCCGCACGTCGCGCAATGACCCGTCACATGAAACGTCAAGGCCGTGTTTGGATCCGTATCTTCCCAGACACACCTGTGACCTCGAAGCCAACCGAAGTCCGTATGGGTAAAGGTAAAGGCTCCGTGGACTACTGGGCGTGCAAAGTGAAACCAGGTCGCGTGATGTTCGAAATCGACGGTGTTGACGAAGACATCGCACGTGAGGCCCTACGTCTCGCCGCGATGAAACTTCCGGTCAAAACCCGCGTCGTGGTTCGCGAAGACTGGTAAGGGCTTGGTGAGCTCGTCTCACTACACCTGACAAAATTGACCCTCCGCTGGGAAACTGGCGGAGGGTTTTATTGTTCATGTATCTGAATTTCGTGAACCACTTTGCCTCGGCGTTCTAGCGTAGAGGCATGTTTGATGGCGTGTGAGATATGCCAGAAAGGTGTCCACCATCCAAAATCACGGCGTGGTGAAAGGCTGGCAGGTAAGAACACTAACGTTGAAAAGGCCCCACGAGATCGTGAGGCCCTTCAGGAAAACGATGTTTTAGAATGTGTTAGGCAGCATCCCAAGCATCGTCTAAGTCATCTTCCGCGGTCCGGTTCGAACTTTGGTCTTTTAGAGTAAACCCATCAACAGCCCGGACGAGGTTCTCAGCTTCGCCTCGCAGAACTTGGCCAGAGGCGGCGGTTTCTTCAAGCATGGCCGCACTCTTCTGGCTGTCGCTGTCCAGACTTTCAACCGCTGCGCTGACTTCTTTCAGCCCGGTGGACTGATCGACTGCGTTTTCGGCAATCTCACGTACTTTTCCGACAACTTGTTCGACCGCTTGCATGATCTCACCCAAGGAATTTCCAGTTTCATCCATCAGGTTCACACCGTTCGCGACTTCGGTTTGTGAGCTGGAAATCAACGTGTTTATCTCATGGGCCGCTTCTGAGGAGCGTTGCGCAAGGGCGCGCACCTCAGAGGCCACAACCGCAAACCCACGTCCTGCATCGCCGGCACGCGCCGCTTCAACACCGGCGTTTAGGGCCAACAAGTTGGTTTGGAACGCAACATCTTCAATCAAGCCGCTGATCTGTGAAATTGCATCGGAGCTTTCCTTGATTTTTTGAATCGCGGCAACAGTCTGATCGGCAACTTCACGTGTGGATTCGGCCTTCTTCTGCGCGTTGTTGACGTGCGAACGGGCTTCCTGCGCGCTCTTCGCGGTATCGTTGACAGTTTGAGCAACGGTCTGCAGCGAGGAGGAGGTCTCCTCCAAAGAAGCAGCAGAGATTTCACCACGGCGGGAGGCGTCATCCACGGATGAGGAAATTTCTTGGGACGTATGGTTCAAGACTTTGCCGGAGGCGGAGAGCTGGCGAACCATTCCATCTAAGCTGTCGGTCAGGTGGGTGATGGTGTTCGAGATATCCTTAAACACACCTTTTTGTCCCTCGGGCATCTCGTGAGTAAGGTCGCCTGTAGCAAGGATTTCAAGTGTCTCTTGTACGTCGCCAAGACCTTTCTGAGCCACTTCACCAATTGCGTTAACACCCTGGCCAAGGTCTTTGAAAACTCCCTCGGATCCAGCAGTATCAATCCGACGAGAAAAGTCACCGTCGCCGCAAGCTTCAATCACTTTGGAGATCTCGCGGGTCATGTGTACTTTGGTTTCTTCCTGTTTACGGAAATCGCCAACCGCCTCAGAAATGGCGGAAAGTTCACGGATGCCAGAATTGGGCATTTCCTTGGAGAAGTCTTCGTTCATCATATCCTTGAGCACAGCGTCAATGCGCTTGAGTGGACGAGAAATACCACGAGCCAGGATCAGTGCGAAAATTGCGAAAATCGATGCGCCACCGATCGCAGCCCATTGAGAGCTCAATTGTGCCTTTTGGCTTACCACTTCACTCTCGTGTAGGACTGCGTCCAATGCCGCTGTGACGTCTTCGAGGATGGTATCCATATAGGGCGATGCGTTTGCGTAACTTTTGGACATGTCTTTACGGAAACCGCGTTCTTTTAGTGTCTCATTCACCAGGGCTTCAAAGGCGGTCTTGTATGCGGTCATCACCGGGAGGATTGCTTCACGCTGTTCTGCACTGTCATAGAAAAAGACAGGGAAACCTTCGAACTCCTTTATGCGGGCATTTACTTCATCCAACCATTTTGTGTCGGAGGAAATGATGAAATCCTTCTCGTGCTGACGCATTGTCAAAACGTTGACCTTCAGCACTGGGATCGCCACATCTTTCAGGCTCTCATTTACAGTTTCTGCAGCGGCTTCAAGTTCGCCGCGGAGCCCGTCGGAATTCGTCAATCCAAGCCTTTCATTGCTGGCAACCACATCTTTGAAGCGGTCCTGATAGTCGTGTGCAAATTGGATGAGCGGCGCCATGTTTTGTGCAGTCTCGGTCAAATCTGAAACCTGCCCCAGAATGCCCTCCATCACTGCCAAATGTCCCCACATTTTCTCCATAATGCCGGCATGGCGGTCTGAATATTTTGGATCAAGCCTCAGGAGGAAGTCTTTTTCCGCCCGGCGTGCCATAAGAAACTCGATCTTCAGATTTTCAATTGCAATGGCGGATTCTTCGATCACTTTGACACGATGCTGCATGTCATCTCGCATTTTGTGGGAGTAAAGTGAAATTCCGGCCAAGCCGCCCATGACACCAATAGCCATGACAATGATAGTGATGATCGCAAACGAGACTGTTATTTTCCGTTTCATGGTCTTTACTGCTCCTGGGCAGGCCGATTTCGAGTGTGACTATGAGAAGTAGCAAGCAGGAGTTAATAGAGTGTGGCCTTATAAAATTGGGGGTTTGCTCAAAAAATGGGCGATTCTTTTTGCCAATGTTTCGAGGTGATTAGTCGTGGGTTTCTACCACTGCGTGTCTCGCCAAATAAAACTAACTACGATAGGAAGTTGACATGTCGACCATCGAATCTCTTTTTGTGACCCGCCTTTATCGTGCGCGCCTAACTGAATTTGGCACGCCTGTTGATGCTGATGAGCTCGAGGCCTCCTGCTTTTCGATTGCCGAAGATGATGAGGCAGGACAGGAGTGGTGTGAGGCCAATGCCTATCCTGGCTATACGTCTTATGCGTCGCTGACGGATTTGCCGTGGCGCTTCCCGATCTTTGCCGATGTTGTGGCGTCTTTGGATCAACATGTGGCTGCTTTTGCCAAAGACCTGGAGTTTGATCTGGATGGCAAGTCTTTGAAATTAGAAGACTTGTGGATCAATATACTTCCTGAAGGCGGGATGCATGCGTCACATATTCACCCGCATTCCGTGATCAGTGGGACCACCTATGTGGCCATGCCGGATGGGGCGAGTGCGCTTAAACTGGAAGATCCGCGCTCGGGGCGGATGATGGCGTCCCCGGTGCGGACCAAAGATGCGCGGCGGGATTTGCAGTCGTTTATCTACATGAAACCAGAGGTTGGCGATGTGCTGCTCTGGGAAAGCTGGCTGCGCCACGAAGTGCCGATGAACATGTCTGAGGACGAACGGGTCAGCGTAAGCTTCAACTATATCTGGGAATAAGTGCTGCGCCGTTAACCCGCAAAAATCACGTCGGTATCGCGTCGGTAAAACGACTGTATCGCGGTGGTGCGGATTTTGGGACGGCGCAATGTGTAAAGCGGCCGTGCGCATCTGTTGCGTGATCTGCTGATTGAGGGCCGCCTTCAGGGGCGGCTTTCCTGTTTTGAGAGCTGCTTTTCGAAATGTCCCAAAGTCCAATGACCCTTTCCCAAATTCCAATGCTACCTGCAGAGAAGGCCCCCATATCCATTTCATCAAAGGAACACAGAAAACCCCAAACAAAAGGAAACACCCCCATGTTCACCAAATTCGCTTCCGCCGCCGTTGTTGTTGCTCTCACCGCGCCTTTGGCTTTTGCCTACCCAGTGACTTCCGCACCTGGCCCAACTGAGCCAGTGATGACGCAAAGCTATGAGGTTGCTGGCACAGTGGGAATGGACCGCCGTCAGGACCGTCGCGGCGACCGTCAGGACTGCCGCCAGGGTGAAGGAATTGTGGGCGCCGACAAACGGGACTGCAAACAAGACAGCCGCAACGGTTAAGCAACGCTGCTTTACTTACGACGCAAGAGCCTCGACCCGACAGGGTGGGGGCTTTTTTGTCATCAAGGGGTTTCAAAATGGGTGTGCAGGCAGGCACAGGGAGCCCCTTGGACAATTGTCTTGTCCCAGCAATTTGGGCCTGTGCGAGGGAATTGGGGGGATGTCCCAAAGTCCAATGACCCTTTCCCAAATTCCAATGCTACCTGCAGAGAAGGCCCCCATATCCATTTCATCAAAGGAACACAGAAAACCCCAAACAAAAGGAAACACCCCCATGTTCACCAAATTCGCTTCCGCCGCCGTTGTTGTTGCTCTCACCGCGCCTCTGGCTTTTGCCTACCCAGTGACTTCCGCACCTGGCCCAACCGAGCCTGTGATGACGCAAAGCTATGAGGTTGCTGACACTGTGGGAATGGACAATCGTGACGATCGTCGCGGGGACCGTCAGGATTGTCGGCAGGTTGAAGGGGTCGCGGGTTCTGACAAGCGGGACTGCAAACAAGACAGCCGCAACGGTTAAGTCCTTCTGCCTCGGATTGATCTTGCCCTCCAAGACCCCAACCCTCTGTGGTTGGGGTCTCATTGTATTGAGGGGCTTCCAACACGGTGCTGGCGGGCTACAGTGCAGGTATGGAACAAGTAAGAAGTGTGCGGTTTGCATATGTCAGTGAGACGCTGAAGCGAGAGCTGGGCCAACAAGTGGCGGACCGGCTAATGCGCAAAGTTGGCCGGTTTCCAGGCACTAAGTCGTTGGCTACGGTCAACCAGGAAGCGACGTTGATCCGGACGGCTTGTTTGGAGATGAATGACCCAGCCTTGGGGGCAAAGATCGGGATAGGCTATCGGGACGCACCGACGTTGTCATCCTACATCGCCGCCAGTTCCAAGACGTTGCGCGAAGCGGTAGAGGGGGCGGCCAAGTTTTACACGTTGGCCGATCCAACAACCGCACTTCAGCTTGAGGATCGTGACGGCGGGGATGCGTTGACTGTGATGTCGACGGATGCTGCGTTGCGGTCGAACGATCGGTTTCAGGAGTTTTTGGTCTTTGGTGCTTTGGCGCGCATTCACAGCATTACGCGGCGAGGGACCCGGCCGACGCAGGTGGTCTTTCGACATAAGGCACTGGGAGACATCCGGACCTATGAGCGCATTGCAGGGTGTGCCGTGCGGTTTGGCGGATCCTTCAATGGTGTGCAGTTTGCAGCTGGCGTGCCGGAAGTTCGGCTGGAAACCCATGATCCCGTGTTGGTGTCGCACTTGCAGAACCTGGCAGAAACGCAATTGACGGCGCGGGACGAGGGGGCAGCCACGGTTCGGGACCAAGTGGAGCGCCTGTTGGTGGAAGCGCTACCTGGGCGGTTTCTAACGGCTGATCAGGTTGCGGAACAGTTCGGAGTCACACGGCGGACTCTAACCCGCAGGTTGGGGACCGAGGGGCTGAACTTTCGTGCGCTGTGCAATGACTTGAGATTTCGTTTGGCCAAGGCGCATTTGCAGGATGGGCGCACGGTGACGGAGACGGCTTTTCTGCTTGGCTACGGGGATCAGGCGACGTTCTCGACCGCGTTCAAGGTGTGGAGCGGGGGGGCGCCCAGCGAGTATGTAGCAGGACAGCACGGCGCAGAAGCCGTTTAGGGCTCTCCTGTGAACAGCATCATCACATCCACAGGGAACCTGTCACTCCTCCCAAAGTGCGCTTTGGCAGGGAGGCTGAGTGCGGTGGTTGTAGATGTTTAGGGGAGTTAATGGGGAGGGACAGGGGATGTGTTGGTCGGGCCAATTGGATGCGCGGCAAAATTGGCTTTCAAACTCGGTTGTGAAACTTGCGTGTAGTATCTTGATAACCCATATTGATGGGATAGGAGAGCGAAATGGCCGCGAAGACGAAGACGAAGACAACGAAGGTAAAGGGCGGAGTAATTGGGCGATCTGCCAAGACAGGCCGTTTTATCAGCGTGACTACTTACGCTGGGCGCAAATTGGCGTCCGCAAAAACTCAGACGGTGGTTAAAGAAATTTCGAGCAAGCGAAGGTCTGCATTGCAGAGATTAGCTGATCGGTAGTCGTCATTATCGAGTAACATTGGCTGATGCAATTGAAGCGCACGATGAAGCACTAACAATGGGTGGGCGTGACGGCATCAGCAGCCTGGATTTAATTGAGTCGGCTTTAGGGCGGCCGTATTCTGGGTACCATCGCAGCATTGCAAGAAAGGCAGCGGCGCTGCTTGAGAGTATGGTTGGCAATCACGGGTTTGTAGATGGGAACAAGCGCACATCGTGGTTCTTGGTGGAAATCCTTATTGCACGTAGCGGCTTTGAGCTCGCAATTGCAGATGATGAGCCAATTGATGATTTGGTTGTTGCTGTAGCTGAAGGTGCACTGAAGTTCGACGATCTGCGCGAATGGTTTGACGAGCGCATCATTAGAGCAGAATAGCCCACCTTTCCCTTGCCATCCCTCCGACTCCCCCGTATAGAGCGCCATCTCATGGATTCCGTGTATGCGGGATTCGTGTGTTTTGTATTTGTCCATCAGGCAAAAGGGTCACCCCGCACATACTCGGGCGCCCTCTGATGTATGAGAAAGGAAAAGGCGATGAACGCCAACGAACTGCGTGAAAAAACGCCGGACCAGCTTCGTGAGGAGTTGTCCAATCTAAAGAAAGCTTCGTTCAACCTACGTTTTCAAGCGGCCACTGGTCAGCTCGAAAACGCGGCCAAAATCCGTGAGGCACGTCGTGACGCTGCTCGGGTTAAGACCATCCTGAACGAAAAAGCCAAAGCTGCAGCTGAGTAAGAGGAGCCTGATAGATGCCCAAACGTATCCTGACTGGCACCGTGACCAGCGATGCCAACGCCCAAACAGTAACTGTGTCTGTGGAACGTCGTTTCACACACCCGGTTCTGAAGAAAACCATTCGTAAGTCCAAAAAATACCGGGCGCACGATGAACAGAACGCTTTCAAGGTCGGCGACCAAGTACGCATCATCGAATGCGCGCCGAAATCGAAAACGAAACGCTGGGAAGTTCTGGAAGCCTAAGAGTCTCACTATGAGACTCCTGGCGACTAGACTTAACAGTCAGTCGAAACCCTGGGGGATACACCACGCATCGGTGCCCCATAGGTCGGGAGAAACCACATGATCCAGATGCAAACAAACCTGGATGTTGCTGACAACAGCGGCGCTCGCCGTGTTCAGTGCATTAAGGTTCTGGGTGGTTCCAAGCGTAAGTACGCATCCGTAGGCGACATCATTGTTGTCTCGGTTAAGGAAGCCATTCCACGCGGTCGCGTTAAAAAAGGGGACGTCCGTAAGGCCGTCGTCGTACGCACTGCTAAAGAAGTCCGTCGTGAAGATGGCACTGCGATCCGTTTTGATCGCAACGCAGCTGTAATTCTGAACAACGCCAATGAGCCAGTCGGTACTCGTATCTTCGGCCCAGTTGTTCGTGAGCTGCGCGCCAAGAACTTCATGAAGATCATCTCGCTCGCGCCGGAGGTGCTGTAAGATGGCTGCTAAGCTGAAAAAAGGCGACAAAGTTGTCGTACTTGCCGGTAAGGACAAAGGCAAAGAGGGCACTATCTCCTCTGTTGACCCCAAAGCCGGCAAAGCTGTTGTGGACGGCATCAACATCGCCATCCGCCACACAAAACAGAGCCAAACCGCACAGGGCGGTCGCATCCCTCAGGCGATGCCGATCGAACTGTCCAACCTGGCATTTCTGGACAAAAACGGCAAAGCAACCCGTGTTGGCTTCCGCATGGAAGGTGACAAGAAGGTTCGCTTCGCTAAGACTACAGGGGACGTGATTGATGCTTGATAATGCAGATTACACACCACGTCTGAAGTCGCTCTATGCGGATTCCATCCGCGCCGCTCTGAAAGAAGAGTTCGGTTACAAGAACGACATGCAGATCCCTAAGCTGGAAAAGATCGTGCTGAACATCGGCTGTGGCCGTGCAGCCGTGAAAGACAGCAAGAAAGCCAAGTCAGCACAGGCTGATCTGACCGCGATTGCGGGCCAGAAAGCTCTGACCACCATTGCAAAGAACTCCATTGCCGGCTTCCGCGTTCGCGAAGGCATGCCAATGGGTGCAAAGGTGACCCTGCGTGGCGACCGTATGTACGAATTCCTCGATCGTCTGATCACCGTTGCGATGCCCCGCATCCGCGACTTCCGTGGTGTGAAGCCGAGCTTTGATGGCCGTGGCAACTTCGCCACCGGTTTGAAAGAGCACATCGTGTTCCCAGAAATCGACTTTGATAAAGTTGATGAGAACTGGGGCATGGATATCGTCATCGCCACCGATGCTGAAACCGACGCCGAAGCGCAGAGCCTGTTGAAGCATTTCAACATGCCCTTCATCGCGTAAGGCTGAGAGGATTACGACATGGCTAAAAAAGCAATGATCGAACGCGAAAAGAAGCGGGAACGTCTGGTCGCGAAATACGCCGCCAAACGCGCCGCGCTGAAAGAAATCGCAGCCGATGAGTCCAAGCCAATGGAAGAGCGTTTCACAGCGCGTCTGAAACTGGCCAAACTGCCGCGCAACAGCTCGGCAACCCGTCTTCACAACCGGTGCCAGCTCACCGGCCGTCCTCACGCTTACTACCGTAAGCTGAAGGTCAGCCGTATTGCGCTGCGCGAGCTGGGTTCTGCAGGTCAGATCCCCGGCATGGTCAAATCTAGCTGGTAAGGAGAGAGAATTATGAACGATCCTATCGGTGATATGCTGACCCGTATCCGTAACGGCCAGATGCGCGGCAAGTCGGTGATTTCTACACCTGCTTCCAAATTGCGCGGCTGGGTTCTGGATGTGCTGGCCGACGAAGGCTACATCCGCGGCTACGAAGCAGCTGAAGAGAACGGCCACCCGGCCTTCGAAATCAGCCTGAAGTACTACGAAGGCACCCCTGTTATTCGCGAGCTGAAACGGGTTTCAAAACCTGGTCGTCGTGTGTACATGGGCGCTGAAGACATCCCAACCGTCCGTCAGGGCCTGGGTGTGTCGATTGTCTCCACCTCTAAGGGTGTGATGTCGGATGCAAGCGCTCGCTCCAATAAGGTTGGTGGCGAAGTACTTTGCACGGTCTTCTAAGGAGAGCTTGATGTCTCGTATTGGTAAAAAACCGGTCGAGCTGCCCAGTGGCGTTAGCGCTTCTGTCTCCGGCCAGACCATCGAAATCAAAGGTCCGAAGGACACCCAGTCTTTCACTGCAACTGACGACGTCAATATTGTAGTTGAAGACAACATTGTGAAAGTGACACCGCGCGGCTCGTCCAAGCGTGCACGTCAGCAATGGGGCATGTCCCGCACTGTCATCGCCAACATGGTGACCGGTGTGACTCAGGGCTTCAAAAAAGAACTCGAGATCAACGGTGTTGGTTATCGTGCGCAGATGCAGGGTGCCACCCTGAAACTGTCGCTCGGTCTCTCTCACGAGGTGAACTTCGAAGTGCCAGCGGGTATCACCGTGACCACACCGAAGAACACTCAGATCGTTGTCGAGGGCACTGATAGCCAGCTTGTAGGCCAGGTTGCGGCGAACATCCGCGAATGGCGTAAGCCCGAGCCCTATAAAGGCAAAGGTATCAAGTACGTTGATGAATATATCTTCCGCAAGGAAGGTAAGAAGAAGTAAGGACCAGTTAGATGGCAAACAGCAAACGGGATCTGTTCCTCAAGCGCCGCCTGCGCGTCCGGAACAAACTTCGCAAGGTCAATGGCGATCGCAAGATGCGCCTGTCCGTGCACCGCAGCAACAAGAACATCAGCGTTCAGCTGATCGACGATCGCAACGGTGTTACAGTCGCATCCGCTTCCACATTGGAAAAGGATCTCGGCCTTGTCGGCAAGAACACAATCGAAGCAGCCACCAAAGTGGGTGCAACGATTGCCGAACGTGCGAGCAAAGCAGGCGTGACCGAAGCATACTTCGATCGCGGTGGCTTCCTCTTCCACGGCAAAGTGAAGGCTCTGGCCGACGCTGCGCGTGAAGGCGGCCTGAAAGTATAAGACTTGAGGGGGACGTTCGCGTCCCCCCGATGATCCGGGAGGTCGGGCTTCGGTCCGGCTTCACTGGGATCGAGTGATTCAGGCGCCAAGCGCCAGTAGATAAAGGAATGCCAAATGGCAGAACGTGATAACCGTCGGGGCCGTGGTCGCAACCGCGAAGACGAGACCCCGGAATTCGCAGATCGTCTCGTCGCGATCAACCGTGTTTCCAAGACCACCAAAGGTGGTAAGAACTTTGGCTTCGCAGCTCTGGTTGTTGTTGGTGACCAAAAAGGCCGTGTAGGCTTTGGTAAAGGTAAAGCGAAAGAGGTCCCTGAGGCCATCCGCAAAGCCACCGAACAAGCCAAGCGTCAAATGATCCGCGTGCCACTGCGCGAAGGTCGTACCCTGCACCACGATATCGAAGGCCGTCACGGCGCCGGTAAAGTGGTTATGCGCACCGCGCCAGAAGGTACTGGTATCATCGCGGGTGGTCCAATGCGTGCTGTTTTCGAAATGCTCGGCGTCAAAGACGTTGTTTCGAAATCCATCGGTTCGCAGAACCCCTACAACATGATCCGCGCCACCATCGACGGGCTGAACAAAGAAGCCAGCCCACGTCAGGTTGCGGCTCGCCGTGGCAAGAAAGTTGCTGACATCCTGCGCAAGGATGAAGCACCTTCCGAAGCCGCAGACGCGTAAGGAGTAACGACCAATGGCAAAAACCATCGTTGTAAAACAGGTCGGTTCGCCGATCCGTCGCCCACAAGACCAGCGTGCTACGCTGATCGGTCTGGGTCTGAACAAAATGAACCGGACCCGCGAGCTGGAGGACACTCCTTCGGTACGCGGCATGATTCGCAAGGTTTCCCACATGGTGGAGATCATCGAAGAGCGCGACTAAGCCCTTTTTGATCGAAAAGTTAGAAACGCCCTCGGATTTTCCGGGGGCGTTTTTGTTTGCATTGTCTGGAAATTGTTAAAGCTTTGGCAGTGATTGGGAACGTGGCGCAAGACCCAGGCTAAATGTTGGGGATGGGACGGGGGTAAGCCCAAAATGTATCATTCCAAAATCGAATGATTAACATCTCTCCCATCGATATTCGCGAGATGCATATCTGGCTTGCTGTCTTGTGCCTACCACGATGCAAATTTGGGCACTAAATGGGCAGCATGAACAGATAAACGCGCTAGAGCCGAGGTGGCGCATCGGCAAATGAAGGATTTTACTCATGCAACATGCACCATCACTGCACATCGAAGCCGTAGACATCGTTGGCCGCTTCACCCGTATCGTTGAAAGCTGGACACTGAACCGTAAGCGCGAAGCGTCGTACGCCAAGACCGTCAAAGAGCTGAACAGCCTGACAAGCCGTGAATTGGCTGACATTGGTCTGAACCGCGGCGACATCGAAGATGTAGCCCGCAAAGGCGCGCTGGCCCTGTAAAGTACAGGATAACTAGACACTCCTCAAAAGCCTCGGAGATTGCTCCGGGGCTTTTTGCGTTTTGGCGTGTTCTCCAAAGAAGTTGTCTTGTGTGCATAGGAGATAGTCGGTTGCCTTTGTTGAAAGGCGTCGCTGGAAAACCTTTATCAGTAGAGTAACGCAAACCACACATTCCCGACACACAGCAGCGCTAACCAAAGGTAGGTAAGCGCCTTAAGGAGGACTTGTCCGATGGCTTATTTGAACACACCACACTCGCGCGGCATTGGTATGGGCGCACGTATCTATGATGCTTGGTCCACCTACCGTGCGGAGCGGCAGCACAACGCCCTGTATCGTGAGACAACGCGCCAGTTGGGCGGGTTGAGCGAACGCCAATTGGAAGACATTGGCGTGTCCCGCCATGACATAGAGATTCTGGCCCGGGACCAAACCGTGTCGCGATGAGAGTGACCAGGACATGAGTTGGAAAGCCTCGGCACTTGCCGGGGCTTTTTGGTTACTAGCAGGTAAAGAGCCATGACAAAGATGCATATCGGGAAGATCAATTGGGCAATTGTTGGCGCTAACAGTGGAGCCTATATTGAAGGCACCAGAAGGTAAAACAAGAGAACGCCGGAAAATACGTTTCGGCACAGATAGATAAGGAGCCATCATCATGGCATTTGTTCAAACCGCCCAGTCCGCCCGCATCGATCTAATTGCAACTCTGCGTGCGTCGATTGAAGATTTCAAAGCAGCGCGAGTGCTGCGTCAGAAATATAACACCACTGTTCGGGAATTGGCTCGCATGAGTGATCGTGAATTGAACGACATTGGTGTTGATCGCTACGACATTCACAGCATTGCCACTCAGCATGTTTATGGCTGAGTGATCTATGAGAAAAATGGAACGCCCCTGCCTGACCCGCAGGGGCGTTTTTGTTTGTCAGGCCGGCTGCGGCACGGCTGAGGCATGGCCCGCCACGTGGTCTTCCAGGCCTTGCAGATTGCCGTTTAGCACCTTGCGCAGTTGCGGCTTCATCAACGTCGCGCCCATCAACCAGCCAAGCGGGCCAAATTTTGGCTGATAATCGATGCACCAATGGACATGGGTTTTGCCGTCGCTTGTTGGTGTAAGTCGAATTTCTGCCTGAGCTGTCTTGAACGGGATCTTGCCCATCTCTTGCATGTCAGCCCGGTAGCCACGGCCTTCGGTCCAAGTGACGGCTTCTTCCACCAAGGAGGTGCCATTGGGGAAATGGCAGCGACGTTTGGCACCAAGGCCAGTGGTGTTTGTGGAGAGAACATCCACTTTGACAACTTCCGGGGCAATGACATCAATCGACATATAGTCGCTTAGAGCGGCCCAGACGGTGGCAGGCGCAGCGTTGATTATGTGGGAGCTTTCTACGTGCATCATTTGAGGGTCTTTCAGACAAAGTGGTTGCGTTGAAACCTGTCTAAACTTGCCCTGCTGACAACGGTATGTCAGCAGTGTGTCAGCAGGAGGCAAAAATGCGTCGCACGGAACGGCTATTCCAGATTATCCAAGTATTGCGGGCGGCGCGCACCCCCGTGACCGGGCAGTCATTGGCCGACGAGTTGGAGGTTTCGCTGCGCACGCTCTATCGCGACATGGCGGAGTTGATTGCGCAGCGGGTGCCCATCACTGGCGAGGCCGGGATGGGCTACGTGCTGGATGAGGGCTACGACATGCCACCCTTAATGCTGACTGCGGATGAATTGGAAGCGGCTGTGCTGGGCGCTGGTCTGGTGGCGGGGCAGGCGGATCCAACGTTGGCACGGGCGGCGCGAGACTTGGTGGCCAAGTTGACCGAGGCGATTCCCGAGGAGCTACGGCCGGTGGTGCTGGATGCCAGTTCGCGGGCGATTGTGGCCAAAGGTCCAAAGGCGGAACGGTTTGACGGGGCGCGTCTGCGTGTTGCCATTCGAGAACGGTTCAAGCTGCGGGTTGTTTATCAGGATGGCGGGGGACGTGAGAGCTGTCGCGTAATCTGGCCCCTGTTGATCGCCTACTTTGTGGGTGAGCGTTACATCGTGGCCTGGTGTGAGACGCGGCAGGACTACCGCCATTTTCGCACGGATCGGGTTGCCGCGTTGGATGTGCTGAATGAGGGTTATCCGGGGCGGCGTGCAGAGTTGATCAAGGGATGGGAAGAGGTGATGGCGAAGCGGAAAGGGGCGACTTGAGCCTTTTCCTTTTTGGCTATCGATCCTCGCGACAGCTGCTCACAATATCCAGAAATTCGGGTAAAATGACCGCTTGGCTTTGCTATGTCTTTTTGTAGGGCGCATTGCCACAACACGACATTATAAGGAGCGCTTCTGGTGCTGGATCTCACATCGTTTCGACGCGACTTGCACAGCCACCCTGAGACAGGATTCGACTTGGAGCGCACGCCGCGCTTGATTGCAGAAGTTTTGGAAGGTGCGGGCCTTGAAGTTGTGCGTGGCGTTGGCAAGTGCGGTGTTGTGGCCACCCTGCGGCGTGGCCCGGACGAAACTGCAATTGGGTTGCGGGCCGATATGGACGCGCTCCCCATTCAGGAAGCCAATAGCTTCTCCTATTGTTCGAAACAGGATGGGTACTTCCATGGCTGTGGGCATGACGGACACAGTACTATGTTGCTCGGCGCGGCGCTCAAATTGGCGGCTGATCCAACCTTAAAGAGGACTGTACACTTTATCTTTCAGCCGGATGAAGAAAACGGCAACGGAGCTGCGGCGATGATTGCCGACGGATTGTTTGAGCGGTTTCCGATGGCGGCGATTTATGGGCTGCACAACATGCCAGGTATGGCGCTTGGGCATTTTGCCACGCAGTCTGGTCCGTTTTGCGCGTTTGAAGATAATTTTGAGATCAGGATTGAGGGGCAGGGTGGGCATGCCTCGATGCCGGAGAAAGGTGTTGATCCGATTGTGGTTGGCTCGGCCATCGTGATGCAGTTGCAGTCCATCATTTCACGCAATGTGCCGCCGCGCGAGCATGCTGTTGTCTCCGTCACAGAGTTTTTGACGGATGGGGCACGCAATATCTTACCTAGCAATGTGACGTTGCGCGGCGATTGCAGGGGGTTTTCACAAGACGTCTCCCAAACCATAGAGAGTCGTGCGCGAGCCATTGTGGAGGGGATTTGTACCGCTCAAGGTGCAAAGGGGCAGGTCGCCTATTCGACTTCTTTCCGGCCATTGGTGAATGATGACCGTGCCACTGACATTATTGCCGAGGCGGCACGCAGCGTCGGGAAGATTGATGTGAATTATGGTCGGGTCGGGTTTTCTGAGGATTTTGCGGAGTTCCTGGCTCATCGCCCGGGCGCCTTCATTTTGATGGGCAATGGGCTGGAGGGGAGCAACGCCATGCCGCTGCACAATCCGTCTTATGATTTTAATGATGACGCCGTTGCGCATGGTGTTGCGTTTTGGGCGCGGCTTGCGCACCAAAAACTATAGGATCGAAGATGAGGGTCGGGCCCATCTTCCACATTGCAAACCTTTCCCCAAGGGTCTATACGCCCCCGGTGGCGCTTTGCGTTATGAGAATCAAAATCAAGAAAAGCCGTGTTTGGCCCGAAGACGCTTCGTGGGTCAGTTCCGGCAAGGAGAAGCGATATGAAACTGCACGAACTGAGCGACAATCCTGGCGCAACCAAAAAACGCATGCGCGTTGGCCGTGGCCCTGGCTCCGGCAAGGGTAAAATGGGTGGCCGAGGTATCAAAGGTCAAAAATCCCGTTCGGGTGTGGCGATCAACGGCTACGAAGGTGGCCAGATGCCATTGTACCAGCGCCTGCCAAAGCGTGGCTTCAACAAGCCAAACCGCAAGGCATTTGCTGTGATCAACCTGGGCCTGATCCAGAAATTTGTTGATGAGAAAAAACTGGACGCCTCTGCTGCGATCACCGAGGACGCACTGATCGCGTCCGGTCTGGTCCGTCGCAAAAAAGACGGCATCCGTGTTCTGGCAAAAGGCGACGTTTCCGCCAAGCTGAACATCGAAGTGACCGGTGCTTCCAAGGCTGCGGTTGAAGCAGTTGAAAAAGCGGGTGGCTCTCTGACAGTCAAATCCGCGCCAGCGGCTGAATAAGAGGTTGTGAGCGGGCAAAGACCCGCTTACATATCCTTCCAAGTTTTCCTAACGCCGCCAAACCGGAAAACGGTTCTGGCGGCGTTTTTAGTCTAAGAGAGATCCTAAATGGTATCTGCAGCAGAGCAAATGGCGGCCAACACCAGCTGGTCCGCACTTGGAAAAGCCACCGATCTGCGCAATCGCATCCTGTTCACACTGGGTTTGCTGATTGTGTATCGCCTTGGCACATGGATTCCGGTTCCGGGCATCGACGGTGTCGCGCTTCGTGAATTTATGGAAGAAGCGGGCGCAGGCATTGGCGGCATCCTTTCCATGTTCACCGGCGGCGCGCTGGGACGGATGGGTATTTTTGCTCTGGGCATTATGCCGTATATCTCCGCGAGCATTATCGTTCAGCTTCTGGGGTCGATGGTGCCCTATCTTGAGCAGCTCAAGAAAGAAGGCGAGCAAGGCCGCAAAAAGATGAACCAATACACCCGCTACGGCACGGTGGCATTGGCAACGTTGCAGGCTTATGGCCTCGCGGTGAGCCTGGAGGCCGGTGAGCTGGTCACCGATCCGGGCCTGTTCTTCCGCTTCAGCTGTCTGGTGACGCTGGTCGGCGGCACCATGTTCCTGATGTGGCTGGGTGAGCAGATCACCGCACGCGGCATCGGCAACGGTATCTCTTTGATCATCTTTGTCGGCATTGTGGCCGAACTTCCTGCTGCGCTGGCTCAGTTCTTTGTGTCCGGTCGGACCGGTGCGATCAGCGAGGCAGTGATTGTCGCAGTGATTGTGATGGTGATTGCCACCATCGCCTTTGTGGTCTTCATGGAGCGGGCGCTGCGTAAGATCCATATTCAGTATCCCCGTCGTCAGGTGGGCATGAAAGTCTATGACGGTGGCTCCTCTCACCTGCCGGTGAAAGTGAACCCAGCCGGCGTGATCCCGGCGATCTTTGCCAGCTCCCTGCTGTTGTTGCCAACCACCATTGCGACCTTCTCTGGTGGCCAAACCGGCCCAATCATGTCGACCCTTTTGGCTTACTTTGGTCCGGGACAGCCGCTGTACCTGCTGTTCTTTGTCTCCATGATTGTGTTCTTTGCCTACTTCTACACCTTCAATGTCAGCTTCAAACCTGACGAAGTTGCGGACAACCTGAAGAACCAGAATGGCTTTGTGCCGGGTATTCGTCCGGGTAAGCGCACCGCTGAGTATCTGGAATATGTTGTGAACCGGATTTTGGTTTTGGGGTCTGCGTACCTTGCGGCAGTTTGTCTCCTTCCAGAGATTCTACGTGGTCAGTTTGCGATCCCGTTCTACTTTGGCGGCACCTCGGTTTTGATTGTGGTTTCTGTGACCATGGACACCATTCAGCAAGTTCAGAACCATTTGCTGGCCCACCAGTACGAAGGGCTTATTGAAAAGTCGCAGCTGTCTGGCAAAGGTCGGAACAAACGCAAACGCAAAGGACCTGCTCGTCGATGAATATTATTCTGCTTGGCCCGCCCGGTGCCGGTAAAGGAACCCAGGCTGGCCGTCTCGTCGAGAAGCGCGACATGATCCAGCTTTCTACGGGTGACATGCTGCGCGCCGCTAAGACATCCGGTACGGAAATGGGCAATAAGGTTGCCGCCGTCATGGACCGCGGCGAGCTTGTCACCGACGAAATTGTGATCGGGCTGATCCGGGAGCAGTTGGAAGGTGACAAAAAGGGTGGCTTTATCTTTGATGGCTTCCCGCGCACCTTGGCTCAAGCGGATGCATTGGCGGAACTGCTGGAAGACTGCGGTGAAAAGCTCGACGCTGTGATTGAGATGCAGGTGAATGATGATGTGCTTGTTGAGCGCATCGTGAACCGTGCCAAAGAGGCTGTGGCCAATGGTGGCGCAGCTCGTGCAGATGACAATGAGGAAAGCCTGAAGGTGCGCTTGATGGCGTACTACAAACAGACTTCGCCATTGATCGGGTATTACCACGCCAAAGGCAATCTGACATCGATTGATGGTCTGGCCTCGATGGATGAGGTGGAAGCCTCTGTGGCAGGCGTTTTGGGGTAAGGAAAACCTTAGACGGAATTGAATGACGCCCGACATCGCAGGATGTGGGGCGTTTTTTTTGCGCTGCACATCTTTTGCATGAATTGAGTGCGGCAATTGCACGACAGATTTGGACGTCTCAAAATGCCTTCGCTCTCCGCGCTTTTGCAAAAGCTGCTGCTTTCCCTGACATTTGCCCTTGTTGCCAACGCTGCCTCGGCGATGTTCATCCAGCCGGACTGGCTTGACCCATCCGAGCCGGGGGTGGGGACGAACAGGTATGCGTATAGTTTTAATGATCCGGTAAATTTTCGCGACCCAAGTGGTAACTTGGCTGAGGAAGATGCTGTAAGCTTTTCCAGTGCCACCTACGAGGACAATCCGGCGGAAATAGACGGATGGGAGCACTTGGAACGGGATCAGGATGACGATATTGGTTTCCTTGCCGATGTATATAGAAATAGCGAAACTGGCGAGATAGCTGTCGCAGTTCGGGGAACCGACGATCTTAAAGACGTAAACAATGGCTGGGGACTAATAAGTTCTCCTCAGCACAGGGCAGTAAAGGAACTCTATTCGCGGATTAAGACGGAACACGCGCAGTCCAAACTGTCCGGTACAGGGCATTCCATGGGCGGTGGATTAGTTACTGCGGGAGGGGTGTCTGCCGGCGAATTGAATGGCGGAGACTTTATCGTATTCAACTCTATGGGTAAGTTAGGGGCCAAGCCCGACAACACGATAAATATTGTTTCGGCGGTAAGAGTGACTATCAAGGCCGGGTCGTATTTTGGATACCCTAAAGAGGACGCGACAGTATTGAAACTTGTCGATCCGCTGAACAGTTCGCCGGCTGGTATGATTAACAACATGAGACTGCTGGATGTAACGGATTTTCCCAACCCCGGGACAATGCCTGATGTTTTATGGAATCACTCGATTGCGCGGCAAAGACGAGCGTTGGGTCGGTAAACATGAATTGGGAAAAAAATCGCATAGCTTTTTGGGTGATTTCGTTTGTTGCCTTTGCTTCGTTGCTACTTCTGTATGTTTTGTCTCAAATAGTAATTATTACAAAAGTCTTCACCACAGACATGCAGGTTGCTCTTGGTGATGCAGCTTTCACACGCGTTGAACTCTTCGCTGTGCTTAATCAAATAGAGGAAATTCGGGACGACAAAAGTGCCTGCCCCGATAAGCTTGGTTCATGTTGGTCGGGCGGCGGCGAAATTCGACTAGTTTCTCCGCATTCAACAGATCATCTAAAGATGTTGAGGTTGGTTACAACGGAAGGCAGGAATCTCTGGTCATCCGATATTACCTCTTCCCGTCATGATGCGTTTGTTAAAAGAATAGCGGGCGCATTTCTGTCTGAGGGTTTTTCCATTGAAAAGGTTAATACTGACTAGAAAGTTGATGAGGCGCTGAAGAAAATGGGAAGCAAAAGTGACCAAACACTGCCTAGATCGGTTCTTTTGTCGCGCCTCTTGACACCCCCCTCAATCCCCCCTATTTCACCCCATCTCTTAACGGAGAATCAATTCTTTGCGCGTGGGTCGCCCCCATGTGCAAGACCACCTGATCAGCTGAGGCCCGGTTGCTTGATTGCGTCGGGCTTACGTTGTGAAAAAAGGTTCCGGAGCTACGGAACCGCAACGAAAAGGAAAGTGACACGTGGCACGTATTGCCGGCGTAAACATCCCGACCCACAAACGGGTCCCGATCGCCCTGACTTATATCACTGGTATTGGCCCAACTTCGGCCCAAGAAATCTGCGAAAGCGTTAAGATCGACGTCACACGTCGCATCAACGAGCTGTCGGACGCAGAAGTTCTGGCCATCCGTGAGCACATCGATGCGACCTACACCGTTGAAGGTGACCTGCGTCGTGAAGTGCAGATGAACATCAAGCGTCTGATGGACCTTGGCTGCTACCGTGGCCTGCGCCACCGTCGCAACCTGCCGGTTCGCGGTCAGCGTACCCACACCAACGCTCGCACACGCAAAGGCCCTGCGAAGGCCATTGCTGGCAAGAAGAAATAAGGGGGTACTGATCAATGGCACGTGAAAAGACTCGCGCGAAGAAAAAAGAGCGCAAGAATATCGCCACTGGCGTTGCGCATGTGAACTCTTCGTTCAACAACACCAAAATCCTGATCTCTGACGTTCAGGGCAACGCAATTTCCTGGTCCTCTGCTGGCACCATGGGTTTCAAGGGCTCCCGTAAGTCCACCCCATATGCTGCTCAGATGGCTGCGGAAGATGCAGGCAAAAAAGCTCAGGACCACGGCGTGAAAACGCTGGAAGTGGAAGTTCAGGGTCCGGGTTCCGGCCGTGAATCTGCACTGCGCGCTCTGGCTGCAATTGGTTTCAACATCACTTCTATCCGTGACGTGACACCAATCGCCCACAACGGCTGCCGCCCACCAAAGCGCCGCCGCGTCTAAGCGACATTTCTACTACCTGGGGCCGCGTGATCCGCACGGCCCCAGTTCGTCATTTTGAAACCTCGGGCGTCTGGTTCTTTTGGACATGGGAACGAGACAAGAATGGAGGGACGCATGATCCACAAAAATTGGGCAGAATTGATCAAGCCTACACAGCTTGAAGTGAAGCCGGGCAATGACCCTGCGCGCCAAGCTACTGTTGTGGCCGAGCCGCTGGAGCGTGGCTTTGGTCTCACACTGGGCAACGCGCTGCGCCGCGTATTGATGAGCTCGCTGCAAGGCGCGGCCATTACCAGCGTACAAATCGACAACGTATTGCACGAGTTCTCCAGCGTTGCTGGCGTGCGCGAAGACGTGACCGACATCATCCTGAACCTGAAGGGTGTGTCCCTGCGCATGGAAGTGGAAGGCCCTAAGCGTCTTTCCATCAATGCCAAAGGTCCGGGTGCTGTGACTGCCGGTGACATCTCCGACAGCGCGGGCATCGAGGTTCTGAACAAAGATCACGTGATCTGCCACCTTGACGATGGCGCCGACCTTTATGTCGAGCTGACCGTCAACACCGGCAAAGGTTATGTGTCTGCGGACAAGAACAAGCCTGAAGATGCGCCAATTGGTCTTATTCCAATCGATGCCATCTACTCTCCGGTGAAGCGCGTGTCTTACGACGTGCAGCCAACCCGTGAAGGTCAGGTTCTGGACTATGACAAGCTGACCATGAAAATTGACACTGATGGCTCCATCACGCCGGAAGATGCTGTGGCTTATGCTGCGCGTATCCTGCAGGACCAACTGTCAATCTTCGTGAACTTCGATGAGCCGGAAGCGGCAGGTCGTCAGGAAGAAGACGATGGTCTCGAGTTCAACCCACTTCTGCTGAAGAAAGTGGACGAGCTGGAACTGTCTGTACGGTCTGCAAACTGCCTGAAAAACGACAACATCGTTTACATCGGCGATCTGATCCAGAAGACCGAAGCAGAGATGCTGCGCACGCCAAACTTTGGCCGCAAGTCGTTGAACGAGATCAAAGAAGTGCTGTCCGGAATGGGCCTGCACCTCGGCATGGACGTCGAGGACTGGCCACCAGACAACATCGAAGATCTGGCCAAGAAGTTCGAAGACAACTTCTAAAGAATTTGGGCGGGGGCAACCCCGCCCACTTCAACAAATGCCCGGACCTGCCGGGGACGATCAGGGCACATGCCCCAAGGAGAGTGGCTGACACGCATCGGCTGCCAGACAAAGCAAAAACGCACTTAGGAGAATTACAATGCGTCACGCACGTGGTTATCGCCGCCTGAACCGTACTCACGAACACCGTAAAGCCCTGTTTTCCAACATGGCGGGTTCGTTGATCGAGCACGAACAAATCAAAACCACCCTGCCAAAGGCCAAAGAACTGCGCCCGATCATCGAAAAGATGATCACGCTGGCCAAACGTGGTGACCTGCACGCGCGCCGTCAGGCCGCAGCACGTCTGAAAGAAGACCAGTACGTTGCAAAACTGTTTGACGTTCTGGGCCCACGTTATGCTGAGCGCAAAGGTGGCTACGTCCGCATCATGAAAGCCGGTTTCCGTTATGGCGACATGGCTCCGATGGCGATCATCGAGTTTGTGGATCGCGACGTTGATGCAAAAGGCGCAGCCGACAAGGCTCGCGTGGCAGCTGAAGAAGCCGCCGAGGACTAATATCCTGAATAAACATCCATCTGGATCAACCAGATGCCTGGACCCCTGCCGTAAAGGTGGGGGTCTTTTTGTTTGTGTCGCAGCCTGAGACATCCCGCCGCCTGTTGACTGGTCTCCATCGCTCCTACCTGTTGAGGGAACTCACATAGGTTTCGCGAACATGACCTCCTCCCAAACTCCCATTTTCTTTTGCCATGGCGTACCCGGTGGGCCTGACGATGCAACGCTATTGCAGACCGGCGACTTGCCAGTCACCGCGCCAAACCTGTTTGACTTTGCGACCGGGGAACCCCTGCCGCATTTGTTTTCGATGTATGACAACGCCTGTGCCGAGGCTGGCGCAGGGGGGATGCATGTGGTTGGGTTTTCCATCGGGGCAATGGCGGCCTTGCGGCTGGCAGCGGCACGGCCTGACACAGTGTCTCGCGTGACGGTGATTTCTCCGGCGGCGCCTTTGTCGTTGGGGAACTTCCTGCCGGAGATGGCAGGCGCGCCGGTGTTTAAAATGGCAATGCAACGATCCGGAGTGTTGCGTGTGTTGACTGCCGTACAGGGGCTGCTTGCGCGCAAAGCACCGGGCGTGTTGATCAATCAACTGTTTGCAAAAAGTGGCGCGCAGGAACGATCCTTGTTTGCGGATGCGCAGTTTGTGGCTGCTTTGACCAAAGGCATGCACAGCAGCTTTGGGACGCACCGGTCCGGGTATCTCGACTACCTTGCCGCCTATGTGACAGATTGGTCAGCCGAGGTGCGCCAAGTGCAAGCGCCTGTTGAGATTTGGCATGGTGAAAAGGATACTTGGGCACCTGTGGCGATGGCTGAAGCTATCAAGAATTTGGTGTCAGTACCCTGTTCCCTGCAGGTTGTGCCCGATGGCGAGCACTACTCCACATTAAAAGCGGTACGGATCGGCTAGTACTTCCTGAGATTGCGCGCCATGCTCGCCTTGGATGATTTGAGGTGGTCTAAATGGGCTTTGATGTAATTGTGGTCGGCGCGGGGATGTGGGGCAGTGCTTGTGCCCGACATTTGGCGGAGATGGGGGCGACGGTTGCGTTGGTGGGGCCCGTGGAGCCGGACCATGCGGCGTCGCATGAAGGCGTGTTTGCCAGTCACTACGATGAGGCACGGATCACGCGGCGGTTGGACGGCGACTGTGATTGGTCGCGAGCAGCGGCGGTTTCGATGGATCGATATGCAGACATCGAAGAGAAAGGCGGTGTGCCGTTTTTTCATCGGGTTGGAGCCTTGATGGCTGGGCCCACGCGAGGCGCGGGCAGCGAGTACATTCTCAACACAAAAACTGTGGCTGAGGACGAAGGCATAGATCATGTTGCATTGCGTGGCGCAGATTTGCGAGCGCAGTTTCCGTATTTTGACTTTCCTGACGGTGTCCTGGGTTTGTTTGAGGCAGCTGGCGGGTGGATCAATCCACGGGGACATGTGTCAGCGGAGATCAGCGCTGCGGTGGCCAATGGCGTGACGTTGGTGCGTGATGAGGTTGTGGATGTTCAGGAAGATTCTGATGGTGTACTCGTGCGTTGTGCTGGTGGCGGAAGGTTGCGGTCGGAGAGGGTGGTTGTGGCTTGCGGGGCGTTTTCGAAGGCAGCTGACTTGTTGCCAGAGCCTGTGCCGCTCAAGGTCTATGCGCGCACCATTGCCTTTGTGGAGATTGATGACAGCGAAGCGGACCGGCTGAAGGATATGCCGTCGGTGGTCTATTTCTTCCCAAATGGCGCAGGGGATTGCTACATCCTACCGCCCGTGCGCTATCCGGATGGCAAAACCTATCTGAAAATTGGTGGGGATCCGGACGATGTCGAACTGACCACAGCGGCGGAGATGAAAGAGTGGTTCCGCGGCGGTGGCGACCCGAAGGCGGGCCGCTATATGGCGGAGCAGCTGTTTCAGTTGATGCCCAGTTTGGCATCACAAGGCGTGACGTTTGGCAGCTGCGCTACAAGTTTCACGCCGCGTGGCAATCCCTTGATTTATGGACAGACAAAGCGGGTGTTTGCTTTGACCGGCGGTAATGGGGCCGGTGCAAAATGTGCCGATGAGATTGGGCGGTTGGGCGCGTTGAAGGTGATGGGCAAATCCTTGCCAGAAAACACCTATCAGACGGGTTTTCTGCCATAGCCGCCTTAAGCACTGGCTTGCATTACGCCGGGCTGCTGCGCATATGCGATACACTGAACAATTGAGGATAACGCATGATCCGCGCTGTATTGATTTCCCTCACGTTGGGACTGGCCACCACGGTGTCCGCAGAGACCAAAGTTCCGCAATCGCAAGTCGAGATTTCCATGGGCTTTGCGCCTTTGGTGAAAGAGGCAGCGCCTGCGGTGGTGAACATCTTTGCCAAGCAGATTGTGCAGGTGCGTCAGAGCCCCTTCACCGGGGATCCGTTTTTTGACGAGCTGTTCCGAGGTTTTGGCACGCCGCAGCCGCGGGTTGAGAACTCTCTCGGGTCCGGCGTGATCCTGTCTGACGATGGCATCGTTGTGTCCAATTACCATGTGGTCGGGATGTCGACAGATATTCGTGTGCAGCTGAACGATCGCAGCGAATACACCGCTGAGGTTTTGTTGGCTGACGAAGAGAGTGATTTGGCCATTCTGAAGCTGAAAGATGCTGAGGGGCTGCCGTTTTTGCAGTTCCGTGACAGCGATCATGTGGATGTTGGCGAGTTGGTCATGGCGATTGGCAACCCGTTTGGGGTGGGGCAAACCGTGACCAGCGGAATTGTCTCTGGCCTGGCGCGCTCTGGCGTGGCGACGGGCAATGCGCGCGGCTACTTCATTCAGACCGATGCGGCGATCAACCCAGGTAACTCCGGCGGGGCGCTGATTGATATCAATGGGGACCTGATTGGTATCAATACTTCGATCCTGACGCGCTCTGGCGGGTCAAACGGGATTGGCTTTGCCATTCCTGCCAATTTGGTGGCGCAGTTTGTCGATCAGGCTCGAGACGGTTTTGATGATTTCCAGCGCCCGTGGGCAGGCATGTTTGGCCAGCCGGTGGACGCGGATATGGCGGAAGGTTTGGGGCTGGATCGTGCGGGGGGCATTGTTGTGTCTGCGATGCATGAGGTTAGCCCGTTTCTGGCGGCAGGTGTCGAGGCGGGTGACGTGATTGTTGCGCTTGACGGGCAGCCGGTGAACACGCCAGCGGAGATGATTTTCCGTATGTCGGTGGCCGGGCTCGGGAGTGAAGTTGACGTTGACGTGCTGCGGGACGGTGAGGCACTTATTCGGACCGTGAAAATGGATGTTGCGCCGGACACGCCAAGCCGAGACACAATTGAGACCAGTGCACGATCGGCGATTCCGGGAGTGGTGATGTCCAACATAAACCCAGCCGTATTGGGCGAATATGGCCTGCCCCTGAGCCTTGAGGGCGTGATGGTTGAAAATCCGGGTGAAATTGGCGCACGTTTGGGCCTGAGACCTGGAGATGTGTTGCGTGTGATCGACGGAACGGAAATCAACACCTCCAAAGAAGCGGACAAGGCTTTGCGAGAGGCGCGCAAGCGGCTTACGTTGGAGGTCCAGCGGGGCACCCAACGGGTGGTGATGCGCTTTAGACTTTAGGGATTTTCAAGCAGACCATGGCCGATCTTTTTGACAGCACGCCTGCGGATATTCCCGCAGCGACACCTGCGGGTGAAGCGCCACGTCCCTTGGCGGACCGGCTGCGCCCCAAGGCGTTGTCCGAGGTGATTGGGCAGGCGCAGGTGCTGGGCGAAGAGGCTCCCTTGGGCGTGATGTTGTCGTCGGGCTCATTGTCCTCGCTGATCTTCTGGGGACCGCCCGGTGTGGGCAAGACCACGATTGCGCGGCTATTGGCGGATGAAACCGACCTGCATTTTGTCCAGATCAGTGCGATTTTTACCGGGGTTCCGGAGCTGCGCAAAGTGTTCGAGGCCGCCAAGGTGCGGCGGGCCAACGGCAAAGGCACGTTGTTGTTTGTGGACGAGATACATCGGTTCAACAAAGCGCAGCAGGACGGGTTTCTGCCCTATATGGAGGATGGCACCATTCTTCTGGTCGGCGCGACCACGGAGAATCCGTCGTTTGAATTAAACGCTGCGGTGTTGTCGCGCTCGCAAGTGCTTGTGCTGGAGCGTTTGTCTCTGGGTGACTTGGAGCGCATGGCGCAGAGGGCAGAGAAAGAACTTGAGAGGCCCCTACCATTGGACGGACCTGCGCGGGAAGCGCTGCTCGAGATGGCGGATGGCGATGGGCGGGCATTGCTCAACTTGATTGAGCAGGTGATGGCCTGGAAGGTGGATGGAAAGCTCGACACAGATGCGCTGTCCACACGCCTGATGCGGCGCGCAGCTAAATACGACAAGTCGGGTGACGAGCATTACAACCTGATTTCAGCCTTGCACAAATCGGTGCGCGGATCCGACCCGGAGGCGGCACTCTATTGGTATGCACGGATGCTGGAGGGCGGAGAAGATCCTCGGTTTCTGGCGCGACGACTGACGCGGATGGCCTGTGAGGACATTGCCTTGGCGGATCCGCAGGCACAGGGCATTTGCTTGAGTGCTTGGGAGACATATGAGCGCTTGGGTAGCCCTGAAGGGGAGCTGGCGCTGGCGCAGGCGGTGATTTATCTGGCGCTCGCGCCAAAGACCAATGCGGGCTATGCGGCCTATAAGGCCGCGCGGGCGTTGGCCAAAAAGACCGGCTCAGAGCCCCCACCCAAACATATCCTGAATGCGCCAACGTCGTTGATGGCGGATCAAGGCTATGGCGACGGCTATCAATATGACCATGAAGCTGAAGATGGGTTTTCCGGGCAAAACTATTTCCCCGAGGGCGTCAAGCGCCCGGTTATCTACACACCGGTGGAGCGAGGCTATGAGCGTGAGCTCAAGCGGCGGATGGAGTATTTTTCAAAGCTGCGCAGCAAACGCAGCGGGTAAAAGGCACTCGTTTGGTCTCCAAACGGTTCTCTGAGAGTATTTGAGGCTGAAGGCGCTGGTTTTCTTGACATTGCAGACCAAAGCGCAGAGAGACGCGTGATGGTTTTGAACGTGGTATATGTGGCTTTGGGCGGTGCGGTAGGCGCTGCGCTGCGCTATCTGCTCGGCATCGGCGTGGTGCGGCTGGTAGGGCAGGGTTTCTGGAATGGATTTCCCGTCGCGATCATCACTGTCAATGTCATTGGTTCGTTCTTGATGGGGGCTTTTGTTGTGCTGGCAGCACAGCGTGGTCTGACCCATTTGTCACCCTTGGTGATGACCGGGCTGTTGGGTGGTTTCACGACGTTTTCGGCGTTTTCGCTGGAGACCGTGAACTTGATGGAGCGTGGGGCTTATGGCGCTGCGACGTTTTATGTGGCTGTTTCAATTGTTGGCGCGGTGGGCGCGCTGATGTTGGGTATGGCCGTGACAAGAGGAATGCTGGCATGAGCCGGGTACAGACAATGACCGTCGCGGACGGTGAAGGCGATCAGCGGCTAGACCGGTGGTTCAAGCGCAAATTCCCCCATATAGCCCAGGGGCAGGTCGAGAAGATGTGCCGTAAAGGTGAAATCCGCGTGGATGGTGGTCGTGTGAAGGCCAATTCGCGTGTGGAAGACGGGCAAAGCGTGCGTGTGCCGCCCTTGCCGGAGCCCCATGAGGTGGCTCAACGCGAACAGTCCCGCGCCGTAGCCAAGGTCAGCAAGGCAGATGCCAAATTGATGCTGGACAGCGTGATCTACAAAGATGACGAGATCATTGCGATCAACAAACCGGCGGGCTTGCCCACGCAGGGTGGCAGCAAACAGACCCGGCATGTGGACGGGCTGTCGGTTGCGTTGCAATTTGACATGGAAGAAAAGCCGCGTCTGGTGCACCGTTTGGACAAAGACACGTCAGGTGTGTTGTTGCTGGCGCGAACCCGTATGGCGGCCAAAGCCTTGACCGAGGCGATGCGGCACAAGCAGACCCGCAAGATTTACTGGGCTGTAGTCGCCGGTGTACCAACGCCGTATCTGGGCGAGATCAAATACGGTCTGGTGAAAGCTGGCGGACATGGGGCGCGTGGCGAAGGTGAGAAGATGATCGCGGTGCATCCGCGTGAAGTGGACAGCACACCAGGCGCAAAACGCGCCATCACGCAATACTCCACATTGTATCGTGTGGCCGGTCGGGCATCTTGGGTGGCCATGGAGCCGATCACAGGTCGTACGCACCAGCTGCGGGCGCATATGGCGGAAATTGGTCACCCGATTATTGGCGATGGGAAATACGGTGGCTCCGGGCAAGAGAACCTTGGCGATGGCTGGGGCGCAAAGCTGGGCGGAATGATTTCCAACAAGCTGCACCTGCACGCGCGGTCCATGACCTTTATGCACCCTACGAAGGGCAAACCGGTCACCGTGACTGCGGAGCTTCCTGAGCATATGGCCCATACGTGGGAGAGCTTTGGGTGGTCTGAAGATCTGGCAGCTGACGATCCATTTGAGAGCTTGCGGTAAAGCCCTTCACGTTTGCTGAGACTAGAGTGTAGTCGCGGTTCATTTTGTGGTGCCTCAAACACATTGGAAACAAGGGGGCCTCATGCGGCTCAAACTCGTAATTTTTGACGTAGATGGCACGTTGGTGGACAGTCAGGGGCTGATTGTCGAGGCGATGAATCTGGCCTTTGAGGGTGAGGGGCTGACACCGCCAAGCCGAGCAGACACCCTTTCGATTGTTGGGTTGTCGCTGGATGTAGCAATGTTCAAGCTGATGCCAGAAGCGGACAGCGATTTGCGGGCCCGGTTGGTGGACGGCTATAAGCAAGGCTACATGATGCGCCGTACGGAAACCGGCGTGGCGCAGTCCTCGCCGTTTTTTGCTGGCGCGCGGGAGGTGCTGGAGCGGTTGCGAGCGCAGGATGATGTGCTTCTCGGGGTGGCCACCGGTAAATCGCGGCGTGGGCTGGACAAACTCATTGAAGGCCATGGGCTGGGCGGTTTCTTCGAAACGACACAGGTGGCCGATAATCACCCATCAAAGCCACATCCGTCGATGATCACCACAGCGCTGGCCGAAACCGGCGTGGTGGCGCGGGACGCGGTGATGATTGGTGACACAAGTTACGACATGGAGATGGCGGCGGCCGCTGGTGTGGCAGCCATCGGTGTGGGCTGGGGATATCACGAAACAACTGCCCTGAGCGCTGCGCACTGTGTAGCTGAGGATTTTGCGGCGCTTGAGGGCGCTTTGGCACAGGTTTGGGAGAATGCATCATGAGCGGATGGGCCAAAAAACGATTTTGGAAAGACACTACCTATGAGGCCACCGAGGGTGGGTTCAAAGTGCTGTTGGACGGGCGGGGCGTCAAAACGCCAGCCAAGGCGCCGCTGGTGGTACCAACTGAGGCGCTGGCACAAGCCGTGGTGGCGGAATGGGATGCACAAGAGGGTGAGATTGACCCAACCGGCATGCCGGTGACGCGCTCAGTAAATGCTGCAATTGATAAGGTATCCATACAGCGTGCCGAAGTCGCGGACATGTTGGCGGAGTATGGTGGCAGCGATTTGCTGTGTTACCGTGCCACCAATCCCGAGGGGTTGATCGCGCGTCAGGCCGAGGCTTGGGATCCGCTTTTGGACTGGGCTGCGGAGACATTTGACGCGCGCCTAAAAACAGTGGCCGGGGTGATGTTTGAGGCGCAAGATGCGGAGGCGTTGAGCAAGCTAAGCGCGAGTACGCACAGTTTTGACAACTTCGAGTTGGCAGCGTTTCATGATCTGGTTGGCATCTCCGGCTCACTGATCATTGGATTCGCCGCAACCCGTGATCTGCACCCCGTCGAAACACTGTGGAAACTGTCCCGAATCGACGAGCAATGGCAGGAAGATCAATGGGGACGAGATGACGAAGCCGCCGAGGAAGCCGAGAAGAAAAAGCAAGCTTTTCTCCATGCTTACGCTTTCTTCCAGATGAGCAAAAAGTGATCTCTCTGCATGTAAAACAGGGGCATGAGGCTGATAGCGCAAGCATTGATAGTATTGCGTGATGGAGCTCTTGACGTTTGGCGATGAATGCGACCAAACTGAACCTCGATGTGAGGGGGGTGTAATCTCTGAACATCTACTTTCGGTCTAACATGGCCAAAAACCACCCGGCATAGGGTGGACAACAGGAAGAGGTAAAAATGAAAAAATCCGTAGTTTTCGGTGCATTGACAGTTGCTGGTCTCGCGGCCGGCGCAGCTGCTGCTGGCACGCTTGACGATGTTAAAGCGCGCGGCAAGCTGAACTGTGGTGTGACCACTGGTCTGGTTGGCTTTGCCGCACCAGACGCAAACGGCGAATGGATGGGGTTCGACGTTGGCGTTTGCCGTGCAGTTGCAGCAGCCGTACTGGGCGACCCGAAAGCGGTTGAGTTTGTTCCGACCACTGGTAAGACACGCTTCACCGCGCTGGCTTCCGGCGAGATCGACATGCTGGCTCGCAACACCACCTGGACCTTCTCCCGCGACGTTGACCTGAAGTTCACCTTTGTTGGTGTGAACTACTATGACGGTCAGGGCTTCATGGTTCCAAAAGAACTGGGTGTGTCTTCCGCTAAAGAACTGGACGGTGCGACCGTTTGTATTCAGACCGGTACCACAACCGAGCTGAACCTGGCGGACTTCTTCCGCTCCAACAACATCAGCTACGAGCCGGTGCCAATCGAAACCAATGCTGAAGCACAGCAGCAGTACCTTGCCGGTGCTTGCGACGTGTACACTACTGACGCATCTGGTCTGGCTGCGACACGTGCCACCTTTGAAGATCCTTCTGCGCACGTTCTGCTGCCAGAAATCATCTCCAAAGAGCCACTCGGCCCATTGGTTCGTCACGGCGATGACGGTTGGGGTGACGTAGTTCGTTGGTCCCTGAACGCTCTGGTAACAGCTGAAGAGCTGGGTGTGACCTCCGCAAACATCGGTGAGATGGCTGCAGGCACAAACAACCCAGAAATCAACCGTCTGCTGGGTTCCGAAGGCTCCCTGGGCGAGATGCTCGGTCTGGACGCTGGTTGGGCTAAGAACGCCATCATGGCGGGCGGCAACTACGGTGAGCTGTTTGAAGGTAACATCGGCGAAAGCACTCCGATCGGTCTGGCCCGTGGCCTGAACGCTCAGTGGACCGATGGTGGCCTGATCTACTCCCCACCTTTCCGCTAAACACATCACGGAAAGGGCGCGGACATCTCCGCGCCCTTTTCGCTTTTACGACCCACAACAATAATCGGCCACGGCGCAACGACGCCATAGTTTAACCGGCCGAGCAACGGGGAAGATCCCATATGACCACTTTGACCGACCCTCCCAAGGCGTCGTTCCGGCTGTCTATGCTGATCTACGACACGCGGTATCGTTCCATGACGATCCAAGCTGTCGCAATGATCGGTTTTATGCTTTTTGCCGCCTGGTTGATCAATAATACAATGACCAACCTAGAGACCCTTGGAAAAACACCGCAGTTTGGCTTCTTGCTGGAGCCTGCTGGCTATGACATCAACCAACGCTTGCTGGACTATAACAGCCAAGACACCCACATGCGGGCGTCGCTGCTTGGTCTCTTGAACACACTGCTTGTTGCGGTGATGGGCTGTATCACAGCGACCATCATCGGTGTGCTTGTAGGCGTCCTACGGCTTTCGAAAAACTGGATCGTCGCTAAAATCATGACGGTCTATGTGGAAATGTTCCGCAACGTGCCGGTGCTTCTCTGGATCGTGTTGGCGATGGCCATCCTGATTGAGAGCCTGCCTGCACCACGTGCCTTCCGTGGAGAAAACCCCGAAGCCACGATGAACCTGTTTGACACAGTGGCGGTCACAAACCGCGGCATTTATGTGCCGGAGCCCCTGTTTTCCAACAGCCTTGGCAATATTCACCTGCTGGGTCAAAGCTCGCTGCGGTTTGACGTCTCGGTCGATTTGATTGCCTTCCTGATCGTGCTGGGTCTGAGCATATTTGGCATTACCAAGGTCAACGCCCGCGCCAAGCACATTCAGGAAACAACCGGTGAACGTCCTAAAACACTTTGGGCAAACCTCGGACTGTTTTTTGTGCCAACCGGTATCTTGTTGGCGTTGCTTGGGTTCCATCTCGGCTATCCGGAGTTGAAGGGATTCAACTTCAAAGGCGGCACGCATATGCGTAACTCGCTGATTGCTTTGTGGTTGGCGCTGAGTCTCTATACTGCGGCCTTTATCGCGGAGATTGTCCGTGGCGGTATCTTGGCAGTGAGCCATGGTCAAACCGAAGCCGCCGAGGCGCTGGGCATGCGTTCTGGTCGCACGATGCGGCTTGTGATTCTTCCGCAAGCATTGCGTGTGATCATTCCACCAATGATTTCCAACTACCTGAACCTGACCAAAAACTCTTCGCTGGCGATTGCGGTGGGTTACATGGACATCACAGGCACGTTGGGCGGCATAACCATGAACCAGACCGGGCGTGAGCTTGAGACCGTTCTGATGTTGATGCTGTGTTACCTGGTGATCTCGTTGAGCATCTCCATGGTGATGAACTGGTACAACAACCGCGTAAAACTGGTGGAGAGATAAAATGAGCGACGTTTCTTTTGTCCGCACCGAAATGCTTCCACAGCAAGAGCCTCCCGGCTCCTCTGTTGGGA
Organism: Shimia sagamensis; assembly: GCF_900182745.1. Classification (GTDB taxonomy): domain Bacteria; phylum Pseudomonadota; class Alphaproteobacteria; order Rhodobacterales; family Rhodobacteraceae; genus Shimia; species Shimia sagamensis. The sequence continues at coordinate 351,068 of NZ_FXTY01000003.1, forward strand.
TCGTTGGTTGGGCGCGGGCCAATCTGTTTGATGGTGTTACGAACTCCGTTCTCACCATTATAAGTCTGATTCTTGTGTACTTCGTGTTGGAAGGCCTGCTGTCCTGGACATTCCAGTCCGTGTGGAACGCGAGTTCGCTGACCGAGTGTCGCGAGATCATGACCGCCACTTGGGGCAAAACCCATGGACACGCCTGTTGGGCGGTGATCAATGATCGTTGGCTGCAGCTGCTGTATGGGTTTTACCCTCCTTATCCTGCAGAACCGGGTGTGAACTTTGGTGAAAACACAGGGGCCTGGCCGGCCTACTTCCGTCCAAACCTGTCGTTTGTGCTGTTGTTGCTTGCTGTTGCGCCTGTTCTGTTTGACAAAGTGCCACGCAAGCTGCTGATCGTGACTGCTGTCTATCCGTTCCTGATGCCTTGGCTGATGTGGGGTGGATCGATTTGGGGCCCTGTCATGGCTGCCGCTGGTTTTGGCATCGGATTCTTGGCCTATCGCTTGCTGACCCCGGTCATTGGTGGCTTGGGTGGTATCATTGCGGCGATCGCATTGCCCGTGATCTGGTGGTTGTTCCTGGTTGGCATCGTGGCAGCAGGTCTGGAATCGGTTGTTTCGATTTCAATACCTGAGGTTGAAAGCCGCAAGTTTGGTGGCTTCATGCTGTCGATCCTGATTGGGGTGGTGGCCATTGGCTGCTCGCTGCCAATTGGCATCGTGCTGGCGCTCGGTCGTCAGTCGGATCTGATGATTGTGAAAACATTGTGTGTGGGCTTCATCGAGTTCATCCGGGGTGTGCCCTTGATCACTCTGCTGTTTGTGGCATCTGTTCTTTTGAACGTGTTCCTGCCACCGGGTACGCAGTTTGACATCATCTTGCGGGTTCTGATTATGGTGACGTTGTTTGCCTCTGCTTATATGGCGGAAGTTGTGCGGGGTGGTCTCGCCGCGCTGCCAAAAGGCCAATATGAGGGCGCTGACTCTCTGGGTCTGAACTACTGGCAGGCACAACGGCTGATCATCATGCCTCAAGCGTTGAAGATCTCCATTCCCGGCATCGTGTCGACCTTCATCGGGGTGTTTAAAGACACCACGCTGGTGTCGATCATTGGCTTGCTTGACCCGCTGGGTCTGTCCAATGCGATCCGTGCGGATGCGGCCTGGAACGGCATCTATTGGGAGCTGTTTGCTTTCATCGCCTTCCTGTTCTTCGTCTTCTGCTTCGGCATGTCCCGCTATTCCATGTACCTGGAGCGCAAGCTCCACAAAGGTCACTAATAAGGAGTTCATCAAATGTCTGAACTGATGACCGACCGCCAAATCGACCGCTCGAAGATGCAAGTCTCCGATGAGGTCGCGATCGAAATCCGCAACATGAACAAGTGGTACGGGTCGTTCCACGTACTGCGGGATATCAATCTCAACGTCAACGAAGGCGAACGCATTGTGATTGCGGGGCCTTCGGGCTCCGGTAAATCGACGCTGATCCGCTGCATCAACCGTCTGGAAGAGCACCAGTCCGGTGACATCATCGTGGATGGCACCGAGCTGTCCAGCGATCTCAAGAACATCGACAAGATCCGGTCCGAAGTTGGTATGTGCTTCCAGCACTTCAACCTCTTCCCGCATCTGACGATCCTTGAGAACTGCACGCTGGCGCCGATCTGGGTGCGCAAGACGCCTCGTAAAGAGGCCGAAGAAACAGCGATGCACTTCCTTGAGAAGGTGAAGATTCCGGAGCAGGCCGACAAGTATCCCGGTCAGCTTTCCGGTGGTCAGCAGCAGCGTGTGGCAATTGCCCGCTCGCTCTGTATGAAGCCACGCATCATGTTGTTTGACGAACCGACGTCGGCGCTTGACCCAGAGATGATCAAAGAGGTGCTCGACACCATGATCGAACTGGCAGAAGAGGGCATGACCATGTTGTGCGTGACACACGAGATGGGGTTTGCCCGTCAGGTTGCGAACCGCGTGATCTTCATGGACCAAGGTCAGATTGTGGAGCAGAATGAGCCGGAAGAGTTCTTCAACAACCCGAAGAGCGAACGGACCAAGTTGTTCCTGAGCCAAATCCTGGGTCACTGATCCCAAGCACAGATCAAATAGAAGGCCGGGCATCTGCCCGGCCTTTTGCGTTTAGCTATGGCTTTCAAAAACTTCCGTGCAGCCATCAGTGTGGATCAGCAGTGTGTCATAGGGCTCCACCTCTCCGCCCATTTCCATGCCGGGTGACCCCATGGGCATGCCGGGAACTGTGAGGCCGCGAGCTGTAGGGCGCTCGGCCAGTAGGCGGCGGATGTCGGAAGCGGGTACGTGGCCTTCCACCAGATAGCCGTCAATCAGGCCGGTGTGGCAGGAGGAGGTTTCATCGGTCAGGCCAAGGCGGGCTTTCATATCCCACAGTTGTTCGTCAGGTATAGCATGGCTTTCTACCGTGAAACCTTCGGAGCGGAGGTGGTCTTCCCAGGCGCCGCAGCAGCCACAGGTGGGCGACTTCACAACTTTGATAGTGACGTCATCAGCGGCCAGAGCTGGCAGAGTTGTCAGGGGCAAGCTGGCGGTAGCCAGAAGAAAGGCGCGGCGGTGCATGAAGCTCTCCTATGCGTGGGTTTTGCAAGAGATATGCACTGAGATGCGCGTCGGCAATGCGATGGATCAAGCTGAGCGGTTTTGCGCGGCAATCACTTCACGAGGGATGGCAAAATCGATCACAGTTGCGTGGGTGAATTTTGTGTCAGACCAGCTTGCCGCGTCAAAGTGGAACACGGTGGTGGCGCAGGTGGGGTAATCTGAGAACCGTGGATGTTTGGCGGGTGATTTGGCGAGGAGCTCAGCAAAATGGGCGATGCCAGGATTATGGCCAACCATTAGAACGGTGTCGGATGTCGCGGACTGCAATACACGGAGCATCACGTCTGGGCTGGCGTGGTACAGGCTGTCCTCGTACCGGGTATAGGACGTGGGAAGCCCCAGGCGCGTGTAGGTTTCGCGGGTGCGTTCAGCAGTGGAACAAAGCAACTCGTCAGGGAGGTAGTTGTTTTGTGTCAGCCAGTTGCCCATGGCATCCGCCGAAATGCGACCACGCACATTTAGGACACGCGCGTGATCGGGTTGCATAAAGTCATCCCAGCTTGATTTGGCGTGTCGCATCAGAATCAGGGTGCGGCTCATGGATGAAAGGACCTCATATGTAACGCGGATTGGGCGTCTGTGCGCCCGGACTTGGCCGAGTGTGGACAGGCGCGTCGGGCAATGCAACCGCGAGACATGCACTCGGAGCCATCTTCCGTGTCCAGGAAGGCATGGCAGGCGGCGACGTTGTAGCCGGTGTCTGCGCCAAGCGCGTCAACCGGACAGGCGGTGGCGCAGGGGGCCTCACAGGTGAGGCAGGGCGAGGAGGTACCCTGTTGAGGTAAAGGGATTTCTGTTGGCAGGATGAGGGCGCCGCGCAGGGAAATCATCAGGCCTACTTCGGGGTGTACCATCATGCCCACAGGGCTTTGGAAGAACTGTCCGCTTTCCAAGGCCCAGCGGATGAAGGGTGGGTAAGGTGGGCCATCGGACGGGAACCGGCATGTGCCGTCGAAAGCGTTGGCGAGCTCCCCAACGGTGCGCTTGGACCAGCGGTCAACGGGGTGTTTTTTGCCATCCAGATATTCAGGTGACGCGCTGAGCGCGGCCCAGAACTCCGGACCCGTGCCAAAGAGCACAATGGTTTTGCCGTCCTCATGCAGCGCTCCCATGGTGAGCAGCCCCGCGTCTGCGGCGGCGGTTTGAATGCTTTCCAACGTCATTTTGCGCGGAAGGGGAGGCGTAGACTCCAGGAGAGTTTTGTGGGGCGTGTGTCCTGCCACTGTAGTCCTATTGCCATCTTATCATGTCCTGCACGTGGTTGCGCGATATAGGTTCCCAGTGCGCGGTCCCAGATCGACAGGGCAAAGCCATAATTGCTGTCGTGCTCGTCCCGATGCACCGAATGGTGCACACGATGCATGTCCGGCGTGACCAAAACAAGCCGGATCAATCGATCGAGTTTGGTGGGCAAGCGGATGTTGGCGTGGTTGAACAGTGCGGTGCCGTTGAGCAGGACTTCGAACACCAGCACGGCCAGAGCAGAGGGGCCAAGCAGGTAGATCAGGCCAATTTTTAGCAGCATGGACAGGGCAATTTCCACCGGATGGAAGCGAATTGCGGTGGTGACGTCAAAGTCCGGATCAGCGTGATGGACCCGATGCAAGCGCCAGAGCAGTGGGACTTTGTGGGTGATAAGATGCTGCAACCAAATGGTAAAATCGAGGACAAGTATGGCGAGCAGGAACTCGATTGCGATGGGGAAGTTCAAAATGTTGAACAGACCCCAACCGTTGGATTGGGCATCGGAGGCTGCGCCCACGGCGAGCAATGGCAAGGCGATGGCCAAAGCGCGTAAGGTGAGCGTGTTGAGCAGGGAGAGGCCCCAATTGGTCAGCCAGCGGTGGGTTTTGGACCAAGTCAATGAACGCCGTGGTGCAAAAACTTCAACTGCAGAAAGCAGGGCAAAAAGGCTGAAGAAAACGCAGAGGCGGATCAGAAAGTCGTGTTGCATTGAGAAGGCATCCTTGCTGATGGCCTCTCAATGTATTTGTTTTTTAGAATATGAAAAGGGGTTAGTCCGCCCGGATCAACGAGCCTGCACCATGTTCTGTGAACAGCTCAAGCAGGCAGGCGTTGGGCGCGCGGCCATCGAGAATGACCACCGCACGGACGCCTTTTTCGATGGCGGACAGTGCGGTTTCGGTCTTGGGGATCATGCCGCCAGCGATCACGCCTTCTTTGGTAAGATCGCGAATTTGTTGCGCTTTTAGCTCTGTCAAAACTTCGCCTTCACCGTTCTTCACACCGGCAACATCGGTCAGGAGCAACAGGCGATCAGCTTGCAGTGCACTTGCAATGGCGCCAGCGGCGGTGTCGCCGTTGATGTTGTAAGTTTCGCCATTGCGGCCTGCGCCCAAGGGCGCGATCACCGGAATGGTGTCATTGGCAAAAAGCTCATGCAGAATCGCCGGGTTCATATCGGCTGGTGTGCCAACAAAACCAAGATCCGGATTGGTCTGATCACAAACAATCAGATTGGCGTCTTTGCCTGACAGGCCCACCGCTTTGCCGCCCTGACGGTTGATCGCCTGCACGATGCGCTTGTTCACGACGCCGGACAAAACCATCTCCACCACTTCGACCGTGGCGGCATCCGTCACGCGCTTGCCGTTCACAAAATCGGATTTGATTTCAAGACGTTCCAACATCGCGTTGATCATCGGACCACCGCCATGCACGATCACCGGATTGATGCCCACCTGGCGCATCAGAACCACGTCACGGGCAAAATCATCCATGGCTTCATCAGAGCCCATGGCGTGTCCGCCAAGCTTAATGACCACGGTCGCACCGGTATAGCGCTGCAGATACGGCAGAGCTTGGGACAGGGTGCGGGCGGTGGCGATCCAATCGCGATTCATTTCTTGTGTCTTCATGTTGCTGGCCTCTTTGTCAGAGCGTGTTAACCGCTCTTTAGAGAAGTGCCAAGATGTACTGGAGAAATGACGTGCCGATTTGGTAAAAAACTGCCAAATTAACCCGATATGGAACATCGGTATTGCGTCGGTATCACGACTGTTTTGCAGAGGTGCGGGTTCTGTTAACCATATTTCCTTAACGCACCTGCACGGGGGATCCGATGGACGGTGTGAAGTGAGGCGTGAGTTCTTTGATCACCAGATCGGTGACGCCGTCCTCAAACAGGTCTTGGAAAGTGTGCAGGGCCTCACTGTTGAGAAAGGTCTGCCAATCTCGGCGTGTTTCCCAGCGGTGAAACAGGATGAATTGCCCAGGGTCGTCGGTGCCGGTGTGGATGTCAAAGCGCAGGCAGTTTTGGTCGTTTAGGACACGTTGAGCCAACTCCAGCAAACCGGTGCGCACGCGCGCCCGGTGTGGTGAAGGAAGGTAGAAAGACACCATGATGGTTACTGACATCGCAAGGCCTGTGCCGATTCTTAAATGGCTTTTGTTTCGGGCATAGGTTGCGCTTCAAAAAATTACTTAACAATGAAAGAGAGTGGTAAGGGGGGGCAACTAAGACGAGACAATTTGACCGATGTTCAAATTGGCGACGTCGGCGCGACGGGTCAGTTACGCGGGGTGTGTAATTTCCTGAGCGCCCATTTGAGATCACCCTGTAGGGCCAAGAATTCGCGGATGGCGGTGGCGTCTTTGCGCCCAATCAACACATAGTCCCAACCGGGTTTGCCATGGTCTGGAAGAATCGCGCGGGCCACTTCGCGCATCCGGCGTTTGGCGCGGTTGCGGGCGACGGCGTTGCCAACTTTTTTGGAACAGGTGAAGCCCACGCGTACAAGCGATGGATCAACGGCTTCATCGTCGCGGCGCTTGCGGGCCTGGATCATCATCGCCTTGGTGCCCTGTTTGCGGGCGCGGGAGGCGGCAAGAAAGTCACTGCGTTTTTTCAGGACGGGCAGCGAGGCGTCCGCTTTGGCGTCAAGACAAACGGAAACCGCCGGAGACGATGTCCCGTTGGTGGCTGTGCCATCCGTTGGGGTCTCCGGCGGTGTCATTCCGTCAAACGGTCGGTGAGCTTATGCGCTCAGCGACTTACGACCGCGTGCGCGGCGTGCGTTCAGGATTTTGCGGCCAGCTTTGGTGGCCATGCGCGCACGGAAACCGTGGCGGCGTTTACGAACCAGGTTCGAAGGTTGGTAGGTGCGTTTCATCGCTCCGTCTCCGTCATGTTGTTTCAGCGGGCCTCGGCGCGAGATTCGCGAAGCCTATCTATTCGAAGACCGGTCTTTAGACCTGCCTGCAGAATAAGTCAAACGTCAGATGCGGGATTCTTGGCAAAAAGGCAATGGCAAGGACGGAAAGAAAGCAATTGAGGAGAGGCTTCCTTTAATACAGGGGCATTTTGCGTGGTTTGGTGCCTTTCAAAGGGGCTTCTGAAACAATACGCGGCTTTTGGAGCGACTTACAGGCGGCAATATTACAGGTCTCTTGCTCCATTGTTACGGTTAACCAAGAATCGCTCACAAAACGTGGTGTTACGATCAAGCGCCCGTGAGGTCTCTGTTGTTTTATCGGTCCGTCAGCCATGTTGGAGAGAGACCAAGAAACGGATCAAAGATGTCGGACGTGACGGATACACCTCAAGAAACCAAATCAAAATGGGCGCGCATGTTGCCGCTGGTGGCGCTTGTTGTGGGCGCTGTGCTTGGTGCGTATGCGCTGGGAGATTACCTGAGTTTTGAAGCGCTGCGAGACAATCGCGAGGTGTTGATTGCTTATCGGGATGCGCATTATGCGTTGGCGGTGGTGGTGTTCATGGCGATCTATGTGGTGATTGCCGGATTTTCGTTGCCTGGGGCTACTATTGCCACGCTGACCGGCGGCTTTTTGTTTGGCACCTTTCCGGGCGTGCTGTTCAACGTCGGTGCCGCGACGATTGGGGCCACGGTGGTGTTTTTGGCCGCACGTTGGGGGTTGGGCGACCGATTGGCGGCAAAGATGGACGCCGGCGAGGGTAAGATAAAAGCCATCAAAGACGGGATTGATGAGAACCAGTGGTCGATGCTGTTCATCATCCGGTTGGTGCCACTGGTGCCGTTCTTTGTGGCAAACCTGATCCCTGCGCTCGTGGGGGTGTCGCTGTGGCGTTACGTGGTGTCGACCTTCCTTGGCATTATTCCTGGCGGGTTGGTTTATACGTCGGTGGGTGCTGGCCTAGGTGAGGTGTTTGCGCGGGGTGAGACGCCGGATCTGGGCATCATCTTTGAGCCACATGTGCTGTTGCCCATCCTCGGCTTAGCGGCGCTGGCGTTCCTGCCGGTGGTGCTGAAACTCATTCGCGGCAAAGAGGCGCTGTAAATCATGGAACAGATCAAGACGGATGTGCTGGTCATCGGGGCTGGCTCTGGTGGGTTGTCTGTGGCGGCGGGTGCGGCGCAAATGGGCGCGCGCGTGGTGCTGCTTGAGGGCCATAAGATGGGCGGCGATTGCCTGAACTTTGGCTGTGTGCCGAGCAAAGCGTTGTTGGCGAGTGCCAAGATGGCGCATCAGCAGACCAAGGCAAATGCGTTTGGCGTGTCCGATCAGGTGCCGCAGGTGGACTATGCGGCGGCCAAGGCGCATGTGGCCGATGTGATATCGCAGATCGAACCGATGGACAGCGTGGAGCGGTTTGAAGGCTTTGGCGTGCGGGTCATTCAGGAATACGGGCATTTCATCAGCCCGTCGGTGGTGCAGGCCGGGGATCATCAAATCACGGCACGGCGGGTGGTGATTGCCACAGGGTCCAGTCCGCTGGTGCCGCCGATTCCCGGTTTGGATCAGGTCGACTACCTGACCAATGAAACGCTGTTTGAGATGACAGAGACGCCGGAGCATCTGTTGATCATTGGGGGCGGTCCCATTGGTATGGAGATGGCGCAGGCGCATGTGCGGTTGGGCATCAAGGTCACGGTGATCGAAGGCGCCAAGGCGCTGGGGCGCGATGATCCGGAGATGGCGGCGATTGTGCTGGAGCGGCTGCGCGGTGAAGGCGTGGAGATTGCCGAAGATGCGATGGCAAAGGCGGTGACGCAAAAAGACGGCGTGATCACTGTGGAGGCGCAGGATGGGCGCAGCTTTGGCGGGTCCCATCTGTTGGTGGCTGTGGGACGCAAGGCCAATATGGGGCGCCTCAATCTGGAAGCAGCGGGTATTGAGACCCATAAGGCAGGCATCACCGTGGACGCCTCGCTGAAGACATCCAATAAGAAGGTTTATGCGATTGGCGATGTCGCGGGGGGCGCTCAGTTTACCCATGTGGCAGGCTATCAGGCGGGGATGATCATCCGCTCGATGTTGTTTGGACTGCCGGCGAAGGCGCGCACAGATCACATTCCTTATGCGACCTACACAGACCCAGAGCTGGCGCAGGTTGGATTAACCGAGGCAGAGGCGCGGGCGCAATATGGCGACAAGCTCACCGTGACGCGGTTTGAGAGCCATCACAACGACCGGCTGATTGCTGAGCGCAATGCCTATGGGCTGATCAAAGCGATGGTGGTGAAAGGACGGCCTGTTGGCGTGTCAATTGTGGGGCCGCAGGCGGGGGAACTTGTTAACCTGTGGTCGCTGGTCATTGCCAATAAGCTGAAGATGAGCGCGGTTGCTGGCATGGTGTCGCCTTACCCAACGGTGGGAGAAATTAACAAGCGGGTTGCAGGGGCCTATTTCTCTCCCCAACTGTTTGATAATCCTAAGGTGAAACGGGTGGTTGGCTTGGTGCAACGCTGGCTGCCGTAACCAGAACGGTCGCGAAACATGCTCAACACGCTCTCAGGTCGGTTCCTGATCCTGACGGTCATCTTTGTGATGCTCGCGGAAATCCTGATCTTTGTGCCGTCTATTGCGCGCTATCGTGAGGATTATCTGCTGCTGCGCCTAGAGCGGGCGCAGATTGCGTCGCTGGCGTTACTTGCCGATGATATGATCGATATGGAGCTGGAAGAAGAGCTGCTCAAAAACGCCGGTGTTTATAACGTGGTGCTGCGGCGTGACGAGATGCGGCAGTTGATCCTGAGTTCGCCAATTCCAGAGCCGATCAGCGCGACCTACGACATGCGCGGGGCCAGTGCTGGCGTGTTGATCAAAGACGCGGTGATGCAGCTATTGGACAGCCAGAACCGCGTGGTGCGGGTGATCGGTGCACCGGTGCAAGATGCGGGGCTGCTGATCGAGGTGACAATGGACACCGAAGAGCTGCGCATGTCGATGATCGACTATGGGGTGCGCATTTTGGCGCTGTCAGCCGTGATCTCTGTGGTCACGGCGTTTTTGCTGTTTTTGGCGGTGCGGGCGATTCTGGTGCGGCCTATCAAGGGCGTGGTTGGTTATATGCAGACCTATGCCGCCGCCCCGGAAGATGCGCGCAGTTTGATCAAGCCGCAGGCGGGTGTGACCGAATTGCGGGAAGCGGAAGAGGCGCTGTTGGCCTTGCAGACGGAATTGACCGCCTCGCTGAAGCAGCGCGAGCGGTTGGCACAACTGGGCAGTGCGGTGGCCAAGGTGAGCCATGATCTGCGCAACATCCTGACCTCAGCCCAACTGTTCACGGATCGCATTGAAAGCAGTGAAGACCCGTTGGTGCGGCGTCTCGCGCCCAAGTTGGTGAATTCGATCACCCGCGCGGTGCATCTCTGTGAAAGCACATTGGCCTTTGGTAAGGCGGAGGAGCCGGCGCCCACGCTCACGCGGTTTGCGTTGAGCGAGATGGTGGCGGATGTGATTGCCTCCGAACGGCTGGCGGTAGAGGAGTTTGACCTGAGTTTTGGTGAGGACATTCCGGCAGGGCTGACGGTGCGGGCTGATCCGGAACAAATGTATCGGGTGGTGAGCAATCTGGTGCGCAACGCGCGGCAGGCGATTGTGGCCAGCGGTCAGCCGGGGGAAATCGCTGTGAGTGCGACCGAAAATGACGACGCCTGGCTGATCACGGTGAGAGATACCGGACCGGGGTTGCCACCCAAGGCCCAAGAGCACCTGTATCAGCCGTTCCAAGGTGGGATTCGCAAAGGTGGGTCCGGTTTGGGGCTGGCGATTTCGCAAGAATTGGTGCGCGGCCACGGAGGAATGCTGACCCTTTCGGAGACCGGAACGACCGGAACCACCTTTGAAATATGCCTCCCGAAAGGGGAAGTTGCGGTAATCTGATTTTTCTTTGATTTTGCACTTGCGCCCCCTGTGGGTTCACATTAAACCGCCCCACATACCGCGCTCTGGTAGCTCAGCTGGATAGAGTACCTGACTACGAATCAGGGGGTCGGGGGTTCGAATCCTCCCCAGAGCGCCACTATCTTCCTTACAAAATAGTGACAAACCCAGCCTTCAGAATTGAAGTGTTTCCCGCGGATTCAGCCGCGCTGTGCTGTGTGCACTTGCGTTTGCTTGGTGCGCTTAATTCACTTCCAGCTCCGGAGCCATTTAACTCAGCCCGCGACCGGCAAAGTCCAGAAGGGCGTGGCCTTTGGGAATTGAGGGTGGGAACTGCCCGCAGCACATAACACCACGTTATTCATGGGCCGAGGTGGAGGATCAGTTCCAGCGCCTTCAGGACAGGATTCGCGAACTGGAAGGACAGCTGGCAGGTTTTTTGTTTGCAGAGTACGGCCGGCGGCATAAGTCACCGGCCTTTGTTGTTAAGAGCGTTCGGCCTCTTTGGCAGAAGCCACATAGGGCTGCAGGCTTTCGATAAATGCATCCACGAAGTCCAGCACCACCGGCGACGTGGGGCCGGAGGCCGGTTGCAGGATCGAAAGGCGGTGGAAGAGTTCTGGCTTAAATGGGCGGATCACGATGCCGGTGGCGCGGAAGGCCTCGGCGTCGAGCGCGCTGACCACAGAGGCGCCCATGCCCTGGGCTACCATGGTGCAGGCCGTGGTGAATTGGCGGACCTCGATCAAGCTGTTGATTTCCACCCCGTCCTCAGAGAACGCACGTGAGAGATGTTGAAAAAACCGGCTGTCGCGGCGGGTGTGGATCAAGCGCTCGTCGGCAAGATCGCGGGGGGTGATGTACTCCCGTTCGGCAAGGGGATGGTCCGGGGGGAGGATGCAGGAGGACTTGATATGCAAATCCTGACTGCGGGTGGCTGGGTGTCCGAGAAATCCGTCAGTGATACCGCAGTCGTATTGTTCTCCAATGATCCATTCCAAAATGCGCTCTGGTCGGTCCGGTTCCAGAGTTACGGTGACGTTCGGGCGCTCCTTGAGGAAGTTGACCAAAACGCCCGGCAGGTGACTGATGGCAAAGCCAGGAAGGCAGGCAATGCGGACGTGCCCGCCGGTGCGTTCGACGAGATCTCGGCGCAGATCGTCCAGGTGTTCAAGCCCATCAAGGATGCGCTGCACCTCCGCCAGAAGGTAGCGCGAGTCGCTGGTTGGTTCGAGCACGCCTCGGTGGCGGGTGAACAGTTCGATTCCGGCCGACTGGGAGAAATCCGAGAGCAATCGGCTTACCGCTGGTTGTGAAACGCCCATGCGTTTGGCGGCTTTGGTCATATTGCCGGTCTCGGCCACGGCGCGGAAGGCTTCAAGTTGTCTTAACTGGAATTTCAATGGCTTATCTCGCGTTAGCCGCAGCGCGGCATGTTAACTCTTTGGTCAAACTATAACATAAAGTTATGAGATTTGTTATAAAAACTTCACTTGCATTATGGTCTAAACTTTTAAATGATCCCCGCAGCACAGCAGATGGAGGAATTTCTGTGACTCATTTCAAAACAGTTTTGTTTGGTGCATTGGCTGCCGGTATGACCGCTGGCGTGGCCTCAGCACAAACCGAAATCAACTGGTGGCACGCCATGGGCGGCACCAACGGCGAGCGCGTGGACAAGATTGCGGCGGATTTCAACGCCAGCCAGTCTGAGTACAAAATCGTGCCGTCTTACAAAGGCAACTACACTGAAACCATGACTGCAGCCGTGGCGGCATTCCGCGCCAAAGAGCACCCGCATCTGGTTCAGGTGTTCGAAGTGGGCACCGCAACCATGATGGCCGCCAAAGGCGCGATCTATCCGGTTGAGCAGATGATGAAAGACGCCGGCGAGAGCTTTGACAAAGGCGACTATCTGCCAGCGGTGATTTCTTACTATCAGACGCCGGAAGGCGAACTGCTGTCGATGCCGTTCAACAGCTCTACGCCGGTTTTGTGGTACAACGCAGACGCGCTGAAAGCAGCCGGCGTTGAGGCACCAACAACTTGGGATGACGTGAAAACAGCCTCCCAGGCGCTGGTCGACAATGGCATGGATTGTGGCGTCAGCTTTGGTTGGCAGTCCTGGGTGATGCTGGAAAACTACTCCTCCTGGCACAACATGGAAATGGGCACCAAAGAAAACGGTTTTGCCGGTTTCGACACCGAGTTCACCTTCAGCAACAACGACAAGCTGGCCGCGCGTCTGGATGACGTGGCTGCGATGTCTGAAGGCAACCTGTTCAAATATGGCGGTCGCCGCGGCGACTCCCTGCCGATGTTCACCAACGGTGAGTGCGGCATGTGGATGAACTCCTCCGCATATTACGGCTCGATCAAATCTCAGGCTGAGTTTGAGTTTGGTCAGACCATGCTGCCGCTGGATACGGCTGCGGCAGATGCGCCGCAGAACTCCATCATTGGTGGTGCAACCCTGTGGGCGCTGGCTGGTCACGAATCTGAAGAGTACAAAGGTCTGGCGCAGTTCATGACCTACCTGTCCTCCGCAGAAGTGCAGGCGTGGTGGCACCAGGAAACTGGTTATGTGCCAATCACAACCGCGGCTTGGGAATTGTCCAAGGATCAGGGTTTCTATGACAGCAACCCGGGCACAGACACAGCGATCAAACAGCTGAGCCTGAACACCCCGACCGCCAACTCCCGCGGCATCCGCTTTGGTAACTTCGTGCAGGTGCGCGACGTGATCAACGAAGAGATGGAAGCGCTGTGGGCCGGTGACAAGACCGCTCAGGAAGCTCTCGATGCTGCCGCCGAGCGTGGCAACGCGTTGCTGCGCAAGTTTGAGCGTTCCGCCAAATAAACGACCCTCTCCTGCGCCCGGCGGACCTTATGTGTTTGCCGGGCGTGTTTCTGTCTAAACGACCCACCCTTATCTGAGGGCCGCATGCTCAAACGCGTCCACTTCCCCACATCTGCCTTGCCCTACCTGTTGGTTGCGCCGCAGATTATCATCACGCTGATCTTCTTTATCTGGCCCGCAAGCCAGGCAGTGTATCAATCTTTTCTGATCGAAGACGCCTTTGGATTGTCTTCTGAGTTTGTCTGGTTTGAGAACTTCCAGATTCTATTTGAAGACTCGCTGTATCTAGAGACCTTCTGGCGCACGATTTTGTTCTCTGCCGCTGTGGCTGTGCTGTCGATGGGCTCCGCGCTGATCCTTGCGGCCTTTGCTGACCGCGTGGTGCGGGGGGCCACAACCTATCGCACGCTCTTGATCTGGCCTTATGCGGTGGCGCCGGTTTTGGCCGGTGCGCTTTGGGTGTTTATGTTCAATCCGACGTTGGGCATATTCCCCTATATCCTTGAATTCATTGGCATTGACTGGAACCACTACCTTAATGGCGGCCAAGCGATGACGCTGGTGATTTTTGCCGCGGCGTGGAAACAGATTGCCTATAACTTCTTGTTCTACCTTGCGGCGATGCAGTCGATCCCGCGCTCGCTGATCGAAGCGGCGGCGATTGATGGCGCGGGGCCGGTGCGCCGGTTCTGGGATCATATCTTCCCGCTGATCTCCCCCACCACCTTCTTCCTGCTGGTGATCAACGCGGTTTACGCCTTCTTTGACACCTTTGGCATCATCCACGCTGTGACCCAAGGTGGCCCGGCCAACAGCACCACGATCCTTGTCTACAAGGTGTTTAATGACGGCTTTGTTGGTCTCGACCTTGGTGGGTCGGCGGCACAGTCGGTGATCTTGATGATCCTCGTGATCGCAATGACGGTGGTTCAGTTCCGCTATGTCGAAAGAAAGGTGGAATACTGATGGTTGAGAATCGTCGTATCCTTGGGATCGTTTCCCACCTCGTGCTGATCCTTGGTGTGATTATGGTGGCGCTGCCCATCTGGATCACCTTTGTGGCCAGCACCCATGATGCGGTGCGTATGACGCAGGCGCCGATCCCGATGCTGCCGGGCACGCATTTCTTTGAGAACTTCAAACAAACGCTGTTTGGCGCTGGGCTCTCCGGGTCTGAAGGCGCGCCGGTGTGGCGGATGCTGTTGAACTCGATGGCGATGGCTTTGATGATTGCCTTTGGCAAGATCGCGATTTCGCTGCTCTCGGCCTTTGCGATTGTGTACTTCAAGTTCCCATTCCGTATGGGTTTTTTCTGGATGATCTTCATCACCCTGATGTTGCCGGTGGAAGTGCGGATTTTGCCGACCTTTGAGGTGGTGGCAAATCTAGGCATGCTCAACAGCTATTGGGGCCTGTCGATCCCGCTGATTGCGTCTGCGACGGCCACATTTATGTTCCGGCAGGTTTTCCTGACCATTCCGGACGAGATGCTGGAAAGTGCGCGTATTGATGGGGCGGGGCCGCTGCGGTTTTTCTGGGATATCCTGATCCCGCTCAGCCGGACCAATATTGCCGCGCTGTTTGTGATCCTCTTCATCTACGGCTGGAACCAATACCTCTGGCCGCTCCTGATCACCACCGACACAGACATGACCACCATTGTGATGAGCATCAAACAGATGCTGGAGGCGGCCGAGCAATCGCCGCAGTGGAATATCATCATGATGACCGCTCTGCTGGCGATGATTCCGCCGGTGTTTGTGGTTGTTGGCATGCAAAGGCTCTTTGTGCAGGGCCTCACTGAAACTGATAAATAACGGGGATCCTGAGAATGGCATCCATTTCACTCAAAGACCTTGTCAAAACCTATGGCGATGTCGAAGTCCTGCACCATGTCGAGGGCGAGATCCAAGATGGCGAATTGATCGTCATCGTGGGCCCGTCGGGCTGCGGTAAATCCACCTTGTTGCGCATGGTCGCTGGCCTGGAGACTGTGACCTCTGGCGAGATCAGCATTGGTGACAAAGTGGTCAACAAGCTGGAGCCAGCCGATCGCGACATTGCGATGGTGTTCCAGAACTACGCGCTCTACCCGCATATGTCGGTGCGTGAGAATATGGCCTATGGCCTGAAAATCCGCAAAATTTCCAAAGATGAAATTGACCGTCGCGTGCAAGAGGCGGCGGAGATTTTGGAGATTGGTGCGTATCTGGACCGCAAGCCCCGCCAGTTGTCCGGTGGTCAACGTCAGCGTGTTGCCATGGGGCGCGCGATTGTGCGCAATCCGCAGGTGTTTCTGTTTGATGAGCCACTGTCCAACCTCGACGCCAAGCTGCGGGTGCAGATGCGCCTTGAAATTCGCAAGCTGCAGCAACGTCTGGGCGTGACCTCGATCTATGTGACCCATGATCAGGTGGAAGCCATGACGCTGGGTGACCGGTTGATGGTGCTGAACGGTGGCTACGTGGAGCAATTTGGCACACCAATTGAGCTTTATGACCGTCCGGCCACAGTGTTTGTCGCAGGCTTTATTGGCAGCCCATCGATGAATTTCCTGCCTGTAGAGGCCAGTGGCGGCACCTTGGCGCTGGCCAATGGTGCGACGCTGACCGGTGGGACACAGGCCAGTGGCAAGGTGACGCTTGGCGTACGGCCAGAACATCTGGTCCAGGATGACACCGGTGAGATCCGGATAACGGTACAGATGGTTGAGCAGCTTGGTGCCAACACGCTGATCCATGGGCTGCTCGAAGGCTCTGATACCGAGTTTGTCGCCAGTGCGGCGGGGCATGTGACGGCGCAAGCTGGCACTTTGATGAGCTTCACGGCGGCAGCCGAAGATTTGCACATTTTTGACGCGACTTCAGGCAAGCGGATCGACGCATGATGCAGTTTCCTCAGTTAAATGGTTTTCGCGGTGCGCCCGGATTGGTCCGACTGATTGGGCATCGGGGTGCGCGCGGTGTGATGCCGGAGAACACACTTGAGGGGTTTGAGTTCACGGTGAGATCTGGCGTTGTGGCGCTGGAGTTTGATGTTGTGTTGACGCAGGATCATGTGCCGGTTGTAACCCACAACCATCACCTGTTGAACGCGGCGACGCGTGGGGCGGATGGCAGATGGCTTGAGGGCGAAGAGCTCAAAGTGTCAGAAATGCCACTGTCACAGCTTCAGTCTTACGACGTAGGCGGATTGGACGGGCGCACTGTGTATGGGCAACGCTTTCCGGATCAGGTGTTTATGTCCGGAATTCGCGTGCCAACATTGGGTGATCTGTTGGATACGGCGCTTACACCGCAGGGCGCAGAGATGTTGTTTCTGTTGGAAATGAAATCCGATCCGGAGTTTGCAGGGGACAATCTCGCCGCAGAAACTTTGGTGTCTGAAGCGGTCAATGCCGTGCGGGCGCGGGGGCTGGAGCAACGTACGGTCTTGCACAGCTTTGATTGGAACTTGCTTGAGGTGTGTGGACGCATCGCACCAGATATGCCGCGATCCTTCCTGACCAAATTGCCAGAGAATGCAGGAGAACTTGGCGAAGACTCTTCCCGATCTGTTGCGCCCGATTTTGCAAGCTTGGGCATGCCTGTTCCACAGGCAGTGGCAGAGGCCGGTGGCCAAATGTGGTGTCCTTTTTATGCGGATGTAACGCCGGAGTCGGTGGCGCAGGCGCATGAGTTGGGCTTGCTGGTGTCAACCTGGACCGTGAATGAAGTGGATGACATGCACCGTGTGATTGAGGCCGGTGTGGATGGTATTGTCACGGACTATCCAGGGCGAGCGCAACGTGTGTTGCTCGAGCGTGGACTGGTCTGGAGCGAAGATGTGGCTCAGATGGTGGCCGAATAACCAGCTATCACCATCAGGCGCGGGCCGGTCTTGGCGCGCAAGGTGCCGGTTTGTGACCGTACGTGATCTCGCAAAGCGGGCATTTATGTTGGATGATGCCCACTTAGAGCGGGCAGGCGGCTTTGCGGTATGGGACAATGCCATGTCCCAACGCAGACCCGACCCAATAAGAAGAAGTGGACGAAGACACATATTATGCTCCTATTCCTGATTAACATTGCAGGTGCTGCGGCGCTATTGATTTGGGCGGTGCGATTGGTGCGCACGGGAATGGAGCGGGCCTTTTCGGTGCAGCTCAGGCTTTGGTTGCGGCGCTCGTCAAAAAACCGGGGCCTGGCGGCAGGTGCTGGCCTGGTGGTGTCGATGTTGCTGCAAAGCTCCACTGCCGTCGCAATGCTGGTGTCCAACTTTGCTGCCAATGGTGCGGTGGCCGTGCCAGTTGGGCTGGCGATTATCTTGGGCGCAGATGTGGGCTCAGCGCTGGTGGCGCAGGTTCTGTTGGTGCGGCAGACGTGGTTGATCCCCTTGCTCTTGGTGCTGGGGACCGCACTGTTCTTGCGAGGACAGCAGAGAAGGGTGCGGCAGACTGGACGCATCCTGATTGGCTTGGCGCTGATCTTTGTGTCGTTGGACATGCTGCGGGCGGCCACTGCGCCGGTGATGGAAAGCGAAGCTGCGTTGCGGATGTTGTCCTATTTGGGCGCGGACCTGTTTGCGGCCTTTGTGATTGGCGCGATTTTTGCTTGGATGGTGCATTCCAGCGTGGCAGCGGTGTTGCTGTTTGTGACCTTGGTGGCGCAAGGCGCGTTGCCGACAGAGGCAGCCATGGCGATGGTGCTGGGGGCCAACCTTGGCGGGGCGATGATTGCCTATGTGCTGACACTGGCGGCGGAGCCGGAAGCGCGACGTATCGTTGTGGCGAACTTGGTGCTGCGCGGTGGTGGCGCAGCGGCGGTTGTGTTGGGCTTGCGGTTTGTCGAGGTGGATCTGACGTGGCTGGGCGAGACGGCAGCGACGCAGACCATCAACTTGCATTTGGTGTTTAATGCAGTGCTTTGTGCCTTGGCCTTGCCGTTTGTTGAGGTGATTGCGCGGCTGGCCGGCAGGTTTGTGGTGACGCCTGTGGCAGACGAAACGGCGGTTGTTTCTGCATTGGACCCAAGTGCGCTGGACACGCCATCACGGGCGTTGGCCAATGCGTCGCGTGAAATGATGCGTATGGGCGAACGGGTGGAAACGATGCTGATTGCGGGGCAACGGTTGTTTGACACGTGGAGCGATGTGAGTGCCGAGGCGATCCGGACCAATGATGCAGCGGTGCGAAAGACGCATCAGGAGATTAAGCTCTATCTGGCTGAGCTAAACCGGCATGAGCTGGATGAGGAAACCGTAACAGGCGCGATGGAATTGTCGTTGCTGGCGGCCAATCTAGAAGCGGCGTCTGACGTATTGGCACGCAATCTGGTGGAGCTGGCACGGCGGATGGATCTGGAAGGGTTGAATTTCTCAGCGGAGGGGCGTCAGGAAATTTGTGATTTCCATGATCGCGTATTGGCCAATGTGCAACTGGCGCTGAGCGTGATGATGGCCGGGCAGCCGGATGATGCGCGCGAGTTGGTGGCGCAGAAGGAGAAGGTGCGAGGCGTGGAGCAGAAGTTGCAGCGCAAGCATCTGCGGCGTTTGCATGAGGGGCTGTCTGAGAGCATTGAAACCAGCAATATCCATCAGGAAACGCTACGTGTTCTAAAACAGGTAAACACGTCCTTTGCGATGGTGGGGTACCCGATTTTGGCCGAAACCGGTGATTTGCTGTCCAGCCGGTTGTCGCCGGCAGAAAACTAAGCTGCTTGTGATAAGCGGCCCCGTGCCTCTTGCGACTGGACAGAGTGATGCGATCTGTCTAGGCAATGGCATGGAATTTGTACCAGAGACATATGTGGCACTGCGTGTTTGCAGCATTATCTACCCGGTCTGAAGGGTCAGGCCGGGGCAGTTGTCGTCACGCATTTCCATTTTCTGACAGGGGTGTCCCATGTCTGTTCCGTCTCCTACCCTTCATTTGATGTGCGGATTGGCCGCTTCCGGTAAATCCACTTTGGCTAGGTGCTTGGCCTCTGAAACGGGAGGCGTGGTGATTTCCGAAGACCAGTGGCTGTCCGCGCTTTTTACAGATGAGCTGCACAGCCTGGCGGATTACGTGCGCTACTCCGCGCGATTGCGTCACGCCATGGGGCCACATGTGGTGGCGCTTTTGCAGGCCAGGCAAACGGTGGTGATGGATTTCCCGGCCAACACGCTTTCTACGCGGCACTGGTTGGGTGAGCTGGCGCGGCAAGCCGGCGTGCGTGCGCGACTTCATTACCTTGATGTACCGCAGGACATTTGTCGCAATCGGGCGATGGCGCGAAACCAAAACGGGACACATCCATTTCAACTTACGATGGACCAATTTGATCATTTGGCGTCGTACTTTGAGATACCAAGTGCCAACGAGGGCTTTGAATTGGTCTTACACAAGCACAGCTAAATCCAGCCTCAAGGCGGTGTTTTGGTGATTTTTGTAACTGTTGCGCGATGAATTGGTCTGGTCCATAGTCCGCGCGACGACGCCTAGAATGGGCGAAATGAGAGTCGGAGTTGTGGTTTTTGGCTGTGTTTTGAAAGGCTAAGCCGCCTTTCTCCTGTGTCTTGTGGATGCTTGGAGGCGAGTCGCCGAGGCGCCACGAGTAAGACAAAGACTAAGCAGAGGAGCGGTTAGAGCCAGAGGCCTCCGGTCGTAAAGCGGCTGAATTGGTTGCAAACCCGGTCATACCGGTCGCAAGCATAGCTAATCTGGGGACGGAGGAACCTTCGGGGTCTCTGCCTGCCAAACGCAACGTGCATGTTGTTAGCGAATGTTAACCTTTTGAGGGCTTTACTTCACGCGAAAGCGAAACCCTAACCAGACCAACCTATGAACCATGCCTCAACAGTATTTAGCCCGATCGCGGGGCCATCAGCGCAGGAATCTGAGATTCGCGCACGGCGGAAGCTGTTGCTGGCTTATGCGGATGAACGGGTTCGGCGGCTGCCAGTACGCCTTGCGCTATACTTTATTGGGTGTTCGATTGGCTACTATGCCGTAGAGTTGCTCCCGGTTTTACTGAGCCTTTTCATTCTGTTGGCTGGGGATACAGTTGATTGCCTTCTGTTGCGAACCTTCGTGCGGCGGGAGGCTTTGGTGGGCAGCTTGCAGCGGGGGCAAAGATGCGCAACGTTGACCAGCGCGTTGCAGGGTATGAGCGTGGTGGCTGGCGTGTCGGTCTACTATTTCAAGCTCGGTGACGAAGCCAATATTCTGTTTGTGATTGGTGCTTTGGGGCTGGGCGCGGTGAACGCGGCGATTGTGCTGCCCAAGAACCCGGCGGCGGCATTCACGCGATTGTCTTTCTACCTCATGGCACCGTTCATCTACGTGGGACTACAGGCACTCTGGGCCAAAAGCTGGACGCCGTTTGTCATGATGGATGTTGCCGGCACCATGCTGGTATTCTGCATGTTGTATATGTTCTTGGCCTTCACCAAGTCAGGTATGAGCAATTTTCGGATCACCCAGGATTTGGAGCGACAGAAGTCCGAGATGAAGCTCATGTATGCCCGTATGGACCGGCATCAGACCGAGTTGCAGCAACTGTCACTTGTGGCGCGGCATGCCAATGACAGTGTGATCATTACCGACCGGGAGAGGCGCATAGTCTGGGTCAACGATGCCTTTACGCGGGTCACCGGGTTTTCATTTGCGGAGGCCAAAGGATCGATCATTGCTGATTTGCTGACCGGCGCGGATCATGCGCTGAAAGCGATCAACACCATTGATCTGGCTGTGGAAGCTGGCCAGCCGTTTCGCGGTGAAGTGCAAAACGTCACTCGCGATGGACGCAAGATTTGGTTGGACGTGAACCTATTCCCTATTCGGGGGCTTGATGGGGAACCGGAGTTTTTTGTCTCGATCGAGCGGGACGTGACGGAATCACGCAAATTGGCGGAGCAAATGGGCAAAGCCCGTCAGGCCGCTGAAGAGGGCGCGCGGGCCAAATCCGAGTTCTTGGCCAATATGAGCCACGAGATCAGGACACCGCTGACAGGGGTGATAGGAATGGCCGATCTATTGTCCGAGACGACGTTAGATTCGGAGCAAGAGCGCTACGCCGACACGATCCGCGGGTCGTCACAGGCGCTTATGGCGATTATCAACGATATTCTGGATTTGTCCAAACTGGACGCGGGCCGGATGGAACTACATCCGGTGAGTTTTGCGCCGCGTGCCTGTGTTCAGGAAACACTTGATCTGTTGACACCTGCGGCGCGCAGCAAGGGTTTGGAGCTTACATGTCATGTGGACAGCACAGCGCCGGAGTTCATCAAAGCTGATGATGGCCGGTTGCGGCAGGTGGTCACCAATATTGTTGGCAACGCCATCAAGTTCACCGAAGAGGGTGGGGTATACTTGAAGCTGGGCCATGAAGTGGATGCGCAGGGCAAGCGGTTGATCGTTGAGGTCACAGACACTGGGATCGGCATTTCGAGGGAAAACCAGGCCCATATCTTTGATCATTTCACCCAGGCCGAAGCCGCAACCACGCGCAAATTTGGCGGCACGGGATTGGGTCTCTCGATTTCCAAACACATACTGGATGTGATGGGGGGCGCCATTTCGGTACACTCTGAAGAGGGTGAAGGTGCCAGCTTCCGCATGGAAGTCCCCTACGACGAGGCGGATCTGTCTTATGAGGCCCCCGGCAAGGTCGCGCAGGGCGTTCCTCTGACGCTTGTCCCGGGGCTACGGGTGCTGGTGGCGGAAGACAATAAGACCAACCGGTTCCTGTTGAAGAAATACCTGGCGGATCAACCCATCGACTTGGCCTTTGCCAACGATGGTGTCGAAGCGGTGGAACAGGTGCAGAGTTTTGTGCCTGATCTTGTGTTTATGGACATGTCCATGCCCCGCATGAGCGGGCTGGAAGCGACGCGGGAAATTCGTGGTCTGGAGATTCCCCAGCCGTCCATTGTTGCTTTGACAGCCCATGCTTTTGATGAAGAGATGCGAGCTTGTTTGGATGCGGGTATGGATGACTTCCTGACCAAGCCGATCCGGAAAGCCGCGCTGATTGAGTGGATGGTTCAGTTTCAGCAACGTCTACTGGATGCGCGTGCGACAGATCTAATTGAGGCCGGTGATCCACCTGTAGAAGGCGCGGCGTAAGCGCGGCGCGTGAGGGCGATTTTCCTTTGTCTCCCAATCTCAAATTTGTAAAATTTTGAAATTGTTTTGTTACGAGGCCCGACAACAATCTTGGCATTGATTTAATCCGCATTTCTTAGATCGAGACTCCACTTGTTTCTGGAGCCTCGGTCATGGCCACAACTTTTGATGTTTTTTATCTCGGCGTCTTTGCAGATCTCGATCCAATTGAAGGGGACTATTCTGCTGAAAACGCCGAAAGTTTGGTTGGGGCGGTAATTGGCGAGGCTGATGCACCTCTGTCCGGCAATGTCGCCACAATGAGCCAATACGGGTCGGATTACGAAGAGTATTACATCAACAATAATGAAGGTAACGATCAGTTCCAAATTGATGGCGGTACGCCTCTGACCTTTGATAGTCTGGTCGAATACAATGCAACGATCACTTATACAGATGGCACCACAGCCAACATTACAGCGGTGGTGTTCCAGTCCACAGATGGGCAAACCTTTCTGGCGCCAGAGTATACCAACAACAATGACCAATACGCGCTCGAGTCCCAGGCGATCCAGTCTCTGACACTCAATAGCGTTGCCACTGCTGGCGATGACATGATCAGCGACCGGGTGGATGGAGACTATATCGTCGAAGATGGTGTTGTTGACGGGACGGACAGCGGGGACGATATATCCGTTGGGTTTACAGACACCGCCGGCGACCGGGTAACTGAAGGTGCAGACAGTATAAACGCTGCAGGAGGAGATGACACTGTGAACGCCGGAGGTGGTGATGACACAGTGGACGGTGGCGCGGGCAACGACGTGGTGACGGCTGAAGAAGGTAACGACCTGGTTCTCGGTGGTGCAGGTCAGGACACCCTCTACGGGATGTCGGACAATGACACCATTATCGCGGGTGATGGGGCGGATGTTGTTTATGGGGGCACTGGCGACGACTCTCTCGAAGGTGGCGGTAATGGGGATTTCCTTTCTGGTGGTTCAGGGAACGACACCATTTACGGCGACGCTGATAGTAATCCGGGCGAAGAATGGCAGATCCATTCCAGCTGGAATGCGTATTTCCTGGGCAATGGCACCGATTTAGATGGAGATGAATCCAGCGGTTACTCCCACAATGCGGCCAGTCTTTTGGGCAGTTATGGCTCGTCAGACACTCCCATTTCGGGGCAAACCGTCCGTGTTGATATCAACGACTTTGACGGCGACGGTGGCGTAGACGAAAACAGCGAGATGGCGTCTGGCGCTGTGTCCGAGATGAAAATTGACGGCGTGGACCAAGTGTTGGACAACAATGCCGGCTATCAAGCGACAGTGACGTTTGACGATGGATCAACTGGCACATTTACGGCCGTTGTTTTTCAGACGGTTGATGGCGACTTTTATTTGGCGCCGGAGTATTCCAACAACGACGACATGGAGTTGTTGTCGAGCAAGCCCATCCAGTCGATCTCCCTAGACAGCGTTTTCAGCGACAATAACTATCTGATATCGGACCGATGGGATGCCATCGCGGATGAAGATGGTGGCGACGACACTATTTACGCCGGTGAAGGGGACGACGTTGTCTATGGCGAAGGGGGCGACGATACAATTTTCGGGGAAGACGGCCAAGACACGTTGGACGGCGGTGAGGGTGACGACAAGCTCCATGGTGGCACTGGGGACGACGTCTTTGTGGTCAGCGGTGGCAATGACACGATTTCAGACTTCAACTCTGGCAACTCTGGTGCGCTGCGTGATGGGGACAGCGACAACAACGATTTTGTCGACCTAAGCGGGCATTACGATCATATGGATGAGCTGCGCGCCGACTTGGCGGACGACGGTGTGCTCAACCAATCCAACACGCTTAATGCCAAGGGCAACACGGTGGATTATTCCGACAACACGCAGTTTGGCGATGGCAGTCTGAGTTTCACAGGAAATGTGGAGCTGACGGCGGATAACACCGGGGTCGTGTGCTTCACCACTGGAACTATGATTTTGACGCCGCAGGGCGAGCGCCCGATCGAGAGCCTGAAACCGGGTGACATGGTCACCACAATGGACAATGGACCGCAGCCAATTGTGTGGATTGGCAGCACATCTCTGTCGGGTCATCAGTTGAGCGCGCAGCCGAAATTGCAGCCTATCCATATCAATGCGGGTGTGCTGGATGTCGATCGTCCACTGCTGGTGTCACCACAGCACGGCGTATTGCTGCCGGGCAGCGATATTTTGGTGCGGGCGACCCATTTGCATCGGTTTGTGAAGGGCACACGAGTGGCCTCAGGCAAACAGAGGGTAACCTATTTCCACATGATGTTTGAGCGCCACCAGATTGTGTTCTCCAACGGCTGCCCCAGCGAGAGCCTCTATCCGGGGCCAATGGCTCTGCAGGCGATGAATGCTGAGGCGCGGGCGGAAATTGATGTGCTGTTCCCCGGGGTGTTGGGGATGTCTGTGCGGGATAAAGTGTCGAGGCTATACGGGGACACCGCGCGAGACGTTGCGCGCAAGCCCGGCCAGGACGTGGCGTGAGATCAAGCAGGCGCGAAACGGGCGGCCTTGGGAACAGGCCGCCTGTTTTGGTTTTTGTTTCTGGGGTCAATCACAATTGCACCACGTCGTCCCCAATTTGCCAGTGATAGAGAGTTTCGATGAACAATGATTGCCCATTGTCAAAACGGATCTCGATACCAGGGCGCGAGTCGAAGCCGTAGATCAGGGCAATTTGCCCGTCGCCGTCTGTGTCTCTGAAGCCGTATAGTTCAAGTGTATCTGCGTCATCTTTAAAGTCGGTGATGGTGTCGTTGCCATCCCAGTGGCGGAATTGGAAGACATCCGCCCCTGTGCCACCTGTCAGAGTGTCGTTGCCGTCCCCGCCGTCAAGGATGTCCTTTCCCGTGCCTCCGAAAAGGACGTCGTTGTCGCTGCCACCGTATAGTTCGTCGTTGCCGCTGCCGCCATAAAGCTGGTCGGTTCCGCGGGCGCCATACAGCGTGTCATTACCCCCGTTGCCCCGAAGCAGATTCGAAAAATCGTTGCCTCCGATCTCGTCGTGTCCGCGATTGGATCCGGATGCGCCTTCAAAGTTTTTGATGGTGTCGTTGGCGCTCCAGCCACCGGAAACACTGTTGTTGTCTAGATCAATATCCACGCCGGTGGGGCTGTCGAAGTAGCTGATGTAATCGTTGCCGAATCCGCCGTCAAAACGCTCCCGGCCGCCACCAGCCTTGACGTAGTCGTTGCCAAACCCAAGCGAGATGTAGTCGTTGCCTTTGCCGCCGTAGACTTTGTCATCGCCGTCACCAGCAATGATTTTGTCGTTGCCGTCGCCGCCGTAGATTGTGTCATTGCCGTCTTCCGAGGAGATTGTGTCATTCCCGCCGTGGGTTTTGATGAGATTGGCTGCCCTAGTTCCAATTACCCTGTCAGACCCGTTTTTGGAGCCAGTGACGTTTTCAAAGCCACTGATGATGTCGTTTGTTGCCCAGGACCCCGAGACCGCGTGGGTCTGCAGATTGATGTTCACACCGGTTTTGCTGTCGTAGTAGCTGATGGTGTCATTACCTTCGCCGCCGTGGAACTCTTCGCGACCACCGGCGACCCGTACGTAGTCGTTGCCGTCGCCCAGGAAAATTGTGTCGTTTCCTTTGCCGCCATAGACTTTGTCATTGCCGTCACCCGCATAGATGGTGTCGTTGCCATCGCCGGCGTAGATCTTGTCATTGCCGCCGAACGTCTTGATGGTGTTGGCCCCGGATGTGCCATAGATTTTGTCGTGTCCAATGCGGGAGCCGGTCACACTTTCAAAGCCGCTGATGGCATCGTTGGTTGCCCAACCGCGGGATGCCGCGTTTGTTGCCAAGTTGATGGTCACGCCTTTGGAGCTGTTATAGTAGCTGATGGTGTCATGACCGCTGCCGCCGTGGAACTCCTCGCGGCCGCCACCCGCGCGGACGTAATCATTGCCGCTTCCCAAATGCACGACGTCGTTGCCCTTGCGTGAAAAGACTTTGTCGTTGCCACCCGCCGCGCGAATGACATCATCACCGTTGGTGCCGATGATACGATCGTCTGTGTCAGCGCCCAGGATGTCTTCAGTCTCAATGATTTGGAAGTCGTATTCGCCCAGGTGGCTATAGCTTATGGTCTGGTTCCGTAAATTTTCGACCCCAGAGTGTTCCAAAAACAGGTAGTAGGTGCCGCCTTCGGATGGCGTGAACGCGAGTATGTCAGGGGATTTGAGATTGAAATCCGCAACAACGTTGCCTTGATCATCCAAGATCTTGAGCGGGATGTATTCCTCGCCCCGTCCGTCACCCAGTGTAATATTGATAGCGTATCGCTTGCCGTCTTCGAGCGTTACCTCAAACATGTCGGCATCGCCGTCGTAGTCGAGGCTGCCCACCGTTGATTCCGCAAGATTGACGGAGGTTGCCTCTGCTATTGTGTTACCCTCAGGGTCGGTCACCTCGTTGATCGTGAAGGTGTACTCAACGTCATCGGGTGCACGGTGGCGAAAATTGATGAAGTAGGTGCCGGCCGTTTCAATTCTTTGCGGCAGATGATTGTAGTAGCCGTTGTTGTCGCCGATGCTTCCCCAATTAAGATACCTATCCCTGTCCGCGTCATACTCAAACCTACTAATGTAGGAGCGGAGGGTGTCGTGGTCTTCGGCGTTTAGACCGGACCCGGGCGCATATGCGAAGGCAAACTCGTAAATTTTTCCGGCCTCTAGAGTCACCCCAATCACGTCTGTGTCCCACCGGTCAAATGCGCTGGTGACCGTCTCGCCCACATCGACGATGCGTGCAGTTGCTGGCGTGTCGCCAATGTCGGGTTCAGGGGCGTTGAGCGGGCTGGACAAAGCGTTTTCTAACGTCATGCAGAACCAAGGTCAGTTTAGGGTTTCAAATGATGTGCGCCCGTTTGCAGAGCGAATTTTCTTTTTGGAGAATTTCAATTCAAAAGATCGCGCCTAGGATGATTATCGGTGTCCTAGAATTCAAGGTAAATAGCTGGTTAACGCAGCTATATTTTTCACATGTGTCACCAAGACACTTGCTTTGGTTGCCTTGCAAGAAGAGGTGCCACAGCCCGGTTGGGGCGTGGCGTGAAGGCTGTCCAACGTAAAATCGGGCGGCCCTCAAAAGAGGCCGCCCGTTTTTTCGGCTCAGCGCTGGGTTCGCACTAAAGTTGGATGAAGTCGTCGTTGCCAATGAGCCCATAGAAGATGTTCTCGATGGTAAGTGTTTGGCCATTATCAAAGCGGACTTCCACGGTGTAAAAACCAACGCGCCACAATCTTGCATAGTTGCCATCACCATCCAGATCCCTGAAACCGTCAGCTTCAATTTTGTCGATGCCATCTTGGAAGTCGGAGATAGTGTCGTTGCCATCACCCAAATTGAAGTGGAACACGTCCGCACCCGAACCACCATAAAGCAGGTCGTCTCCGGATCCGCCGTCGAGAAAGTCGTTGCCACTTTCGCCGCGGAGGTTATCGCTAGAGCTACCGCCAAACAAGCGGTCGCTGCCACTGCCTCCGAATAGCCTGTCGCTGGAGGATCCGCCAAACAAGGTGTCGTTGCCTGTGCCACCATAAAGCGTGTCGTATCCGCTGCCACCGTCGAGCCTGTCGTTGCCTGATCCGCCATCGAGTCTGTCGCTGCCGCTGCGACCGTAGAGCTTGTCATTGCCGCCGTAGCCTTTCAAGACGTTGGACCCGGAGGTCCCATACATTGTATCCGCCCCTTTGTTGGACCCAGAGGCGCTTTCGAAATTCTTAATGCTATCGTTGCTACCCCAGGCGCCTGATACTCTGTCCGCTTCCAGATCGATCCAAATTCCGCCCGTGCTGTCATAATAGCTGATGTAGTCGTTGCCAGAGCCGCCATCTAAGCGTTCCCGGCCGCCACCCGCTTTGACATAGTCGTCGCCGTCTCCAAGGGAGACGTAGTCGTTGCCGCTGCCGCCATAGACCTTGTCGTTGCCACTACCCGCAATGATTTTGTCGTTGCCGTCGCCGCCGTAGATTGTGTCATTGCCGTCCCGGGCAGAGATTGTGTCATCGCCGCCGTAAGTTTTGATGATGTTGGCGCCGGAGGTGCCTCGGATCGTATCAGACCCGTTTTTGGAGCCGGAGACGTTTTCGAAGCCGCTGATGATGTCGTTTGTTGCCCAGGACCCTGAGACTGCGTTGGTCGTTAGGTTGATGTTCACACCGGTTTTGCTGTCATAATAGCTGATGGTGTCGCGGCCGCTGCCGCCGTGGAATTCTTCGCGGCCGCCGCCGACCCGGACATAGTCGTTGCCTGCGCCGAGATAGACCTTGTCGGTGCCGCCGCCGGCATAGACCTTGTCGTTGCCGCCGTAGGTGCGGATGGTATTGGCCCCGTCCGTGCCGAAGATTTTGTCATGCCCAATGCGGGAGCCGGAGACGTTTTCAAACCCGCTGATGACGTCGTTGGAGGCCCATCCGCGTGATACAGCGTTGGTCGCCAAGTTGATGGTCACGCCTTTGGAGCTTTCATAGTAGCTAAGGGAGTCGCGGCCGCTTCCGCCATGAAATTCCTCGCGGCCGCCGCCAGCGCGGACATAATCATTGCCGGCCCCCAAGTGCACGACATCGTTGCCTTTGAGTGAGTAAACTTTGTCGTTGCCACCCGCTGCACGGATAGTGTCATCACTATTGGTGCCAGTGATGCGATCGTCGGTGCCGGTGCCTACGATTTCTTCTACTTCGACAATCTGGAATTCGTATTCGCCCAGGTGGCTGCGCGACGGCTCCCGTAGACGTGACCCCCAGATGTGCTCCATAGACAGGTAGTATGTACCGCCCTCAGATGGGGTGAACACTAGTATATCCGGCGTGTTGAGGTTGAAGTCCGCAACAACGTTGCCTTGATCATCCAGGATTTTGGCGGGGATGTAGTCCTTCCCGCTGCCATCACCCAAAGTAATGTTGACAGCGTACCTTTTGCCCGCTTCGAGATCCACCTCAAACATGTCAACATCGCCAGAATAGTCGAGGTCGCCATCCATTTGGTCACCGACGCTGATGGAGGTTGCATCTGCTATCGAGCCACCGTCACGATCAATCACTTCGTTCACGGTGAAGGTGTAGTCGACGGGTTCCTCGACACCGGAAGAACTGTGCCAACCTTTGATGAAGAAGGTACCGGTAACATCAATTTTCAGTGGCAGCGTGGCATTGCTGTAGTCATCTCCATAGATTTGGACACCTGTGTATGTGCCTGTGTCGTCGTTATACTCATACCGCGCCATCTCAATGCGGAATGTGTAGTAGTCTTCAACTGTGTGACCGGAGCCTGGCGCATAGTCGAAGTTAAACTCGTAGATTTTTCCGGCTTCCAGAGTGACACCGAACATGTCCTCGTCAAACCGTTCAAACGTGCTGCTGACAGTTTCGCCTACATCGACCATCCGCGCGGTGGCAGGGCTTTGGCCAATGTCGGGCGCTGGGGCGTTCAGTGGCGGGGAAGAGAGGTTTTCAATTGGCATGGGGAACCTGATTGTTAGCTAATTGCACAAATATTTGGTCTGCCCGCTATTGCGCGGGCATCTAATTTAGTTTGGGTGATTTTTTGCCATTCTGGTCAGCCGGAAGATGAGTGGGGCTGTGCCAGATTGCAAGGTTAATTGAAGGTTAACAGTGCGGCATTTACTGCAAAAAATTCGCGCAGTGGTATGCATGTTACAGTGGCTGGACGCGACATTGGGCTGACGAAAGGCAGCTGTGTGGAGGAGAGGTGGAGGCGAGTACCGGAATCGAACCGGTGTACACGGATTTGCAATCCGCTGCGTCACCACTCCGCCAACTCGCCATCCGTGGTGCTCTGAAGTGATGCTTCAGAGTGGGCGCATAAATGGTCTGAATCTTGGCGAGGTGCAAGCCCCTTTTTGAGGGCATTTTTTTGTTGGAGGGCGTGATGACGTGCGGGCAGTTGCCCTTTGTGGGCATTGCGGTTTGGCGCGAAGGTGCGCAGAGTTGTCACATTCATTCGAAAACACAGGGGCGTACCGTTGCTGCGGACGCTCGGTTGTGGCATGAGAACGCAACACGAGTCTGAGCACATGAGAAATCGATGACCGACTATGCCACCCTCCGCACCACAATGGTTGATACACAAATCCGTCCATCGGATGTGACCAAGTTCACTGTCATTGAGGCTATGCTCAATGTGCCGCGTGAGGCCTTTGTGCCAAACAGCCAGCGCGACGCGGCGTATGTCGACACCTGCGTGACCTTGGACACCGGGCGGGTGGTGTTGGATGCGCGCACGTTGGCAAAGATGCTGGACGCGCTGGATATTCAACGAGATGAGCTGGTGCTCGATGTGGGGGTAGGCCTGGGCTATTCCTCTGCGGTGATTGCGCGGATGGCCGAGGCCGTGATCTCTGTTGAAGATGACGAGGCGCGCGCGTCTGAGGCGCAGAGCGCGCTGAGTGAGCAAGGCGCTGACAATGCGGTGGTGCATCACGGAGCTCTGGTCGACGGTGCAGCCGAGCATGGCCCCTACGACGTCATTCTATTGCAAGGTGGTGTTGAACAACTGCCGGAGGGCCTGTTGGCGCAGCTCAAAGAGGGTGGCCGAATTGCCGCTCTGTTTGTGGAAGGCGCTTTGGGGGTTGTGCGCGTCGGTTATAAACTTGATGGTGACATCAACTGGACTTTTGCTTTCAACGCAGGAGCCCCCGTGATGCCCGGATTTGAAAAAGACCGCGCATTCCAACTATAAGGCCGCCAACAAGTAGGCCAACGATACGCAGGAGGCAGCAGCCATGTTCCAGAAGGTACAAAATGCGGTCCGGCGCGGTGCGCTGGCTTTGACAGTTTCCGTGGTGTCTATGAGCGCGGCGCAAGGCCAGACCCTCTCAGACGCTTTGGCGACTGCTTATGAGCACAGTGGTTTGCTGGAGCAAAACCGCGCTCTGTTGCGTGCTGCGGACGAAGATGTGGCGATTTCACAAGCCCTGCTGCGCCCGATCATCAATTGGTTTGGCAACGTCAACTACGACTATGGCCGGTCTGGCGCGGGGTCTGTGACGTCAGCTGTTGGCTGGACGCCTTATGCCAATATTGGTGTTTCTGCGGATCTGCTGCTTTTTGACAATGGCAACTCGAAGTTGGCCGTCGAGGCTGCAAAGGAATCGGTATTGGCCACCCGTCAGGCGTTGGTGTCTGTGGAGCAATCAGTGCTGTTCAACGCGGTGCAGGCTTTCATGGACGTTGTAGCAGACGACGAGCTGGTGAAGTTGCGTCAAAACAACCTCCGCCTTCTTGAGCGGGAATTGCAGGCTGCGCAAGATCGGTTTGAAGTGGGTGAAGTCACACGCACCGACGTGGCGTTGGCTGAAGCCCGTTTGGCGGGGGCGCGTGCCCAGTTGGCCGCGGCGCGTGGCGATCTGGATGCCAGTAAAGAATTCTATGCAGCCGCCGTTGGTGAACGTCCCGGCAACCTGGTGACGCCGCGCAGCCTTCCGAAAGCGGCAGGCTCCCTGGATCAGGCCAAAACAGTTGCGGTACGTTCACACCCACAGATGTTGCAAGCGCAGTACCAAATTTCAGCATCTGAAATTAATGTAGAGCGGGCGCGTGCGGCGATGGGGCCAACCGTCACCCTCAAAACAAATATCGGTGCCCGTCGGGACTTTGATTCTTCCGTATTCTCTGACTCCGCTCGTGTGGGCGTCGAATTGGGCGGGCCTATCTACCAAGGTGGGCGATTGTCAGCGTTGCTGCGTCAATCTATGGCGCGCCGGGACGCCGAACGGGCGAACCTGCACGTGGTGCGCCACAGCATTCGCCAGAATGCAGGCACGGCCTGGGCGCGGTTGATCGCGGCCGGTGCGCAAATTCAAGCCAGTGCGCGGCAAGTTGAAGCGTCGCGGATTGCCTTTGAAGGTGTGCGTGAAGAAGCAAAGCTGGGCGCGCGGACCACTTTGGATGTCTTGACCGCTGAGCAAGATTTGTTGGATGCGGAAGCTGATCGCATTGATGCGCAGGCGGTGCAGATTGTGGCGGCCTATGCGGTTCTGTCATCCATGGGGCTTTTGACCGTGGATCACCTGAACCTGCGGGTGGAGCGCTATGATCCGGAAGCCTATTTCAACATGGTGAAAAATGCGCCTGCACTGCGGTCTGAACAAGGTAAAAAATTAGACCGTGTGCTTAAAGCAATTGGGAAAGAATAACATTTTTCCTATCTGTTGTATGGCTTAGCAGCAGAGGCTACACTCGCCGTGAGGTAAGAGTGGTGAATTTCTATGTCCGATCCAGTGACCAACACGGAAATCGAAGATGTTTTGACGTCTATTCGGCGGCTTGTGTCGGAAAACCGACCAGTAAAAAACGCCGAAGAGACCGAGGCTTTGGCGCGGCCGGTGGTCGTAGAGTCCGCTGTTGTTCAAGATGATTTGGCACAGAGCACGCCTGCACCAGCAGAGGCTCCGCTAGCGTTGGTTTTGACACCAGCACTTCGGGTTGAGGAGACGCCAGACGAGTCCGCTGATGTTGAAGATGCCGGTCGATCTAACGCTTCGGATGAGGGTGAAGATGCTCCTTTTGCCGAGGTTGCGGCTGACGAGGATTTTGACACGGTTGCGTTAGTGGTCGGCGATGCCGAGGCCGAGGAGACTGAAGAATCTGATCCCGATATAGACTTGGTTTTTGTTGAAAATCAGCAGGATACCGTTGAAGAGATCAGCGCTGGTGAAAGCCACCTGTCGGATCCGGAACGCTTTGCTGAGGCCGAAACAGAGGCGCGCGACGAGGCGGACATGTCCTATGTTGCTGTGACTGATTCCGCGCCTGATGAGGCAGTGGATGAAGAACAGCCGTTTGATTTCAAGCAGGTGTTGGAAGCGCGGATTCATCAATTTCGGGACGCTACTTCAACCGAAGAAGTGATTGAGGTGCCCGCCACCGAGCTGATGCCGGATATGGCGGGTGCTGTGGTGGATGAGATGCGTGAGAGCATGCCTGAAGAGGTGGCTGATGCGGTGGATTTGTCCCAACCGGAAAGCTTTGGAGCCGCCGTGGATGAAGCTGCGGAAATTGACGAAGCGATGTTGCGAGAAATGGTGGCTGATATTGTCCGCCAAGAGCTTCAGGGTGCACTTGGTGAGCGGATCACGCGCAATGTGCGTAAGTTGGTGCGGCGTGAAATCCATCGAGCTTTGGCGGCGCACGACCTAGGATAGGTTAACAAACGGCGCTCAGAACGCATCATTCAGAAACAAAAAACGCGCCCTTGGGGGCGCGTTTTTTGTTTGGCAGCGTGTGACGGTGCTTAGGCAGCTTCGGCCTGTGCAGCGGCATTGCGGCGCTCGCTCTCTTCGCGCGACAGCGCAACCGAGGTGCGGACACCTTTACCGACAAATTCCATCAGGCCTTCGACCACACGTTCATTGGGGTCGATCCCAGCGCAGGACAGCACTTCGCGACCGTCGCGGGACCGGGCCCAACGGGCAATCTGTTCCGGGCCGTTGCCATATTTCTTGTCATCTGCAATGGCATCATCCAAGGCCGCGAGAACCACAGCTGCGAACAGCTTGCGTGCACGGTTACCTTGTTCATTGTTGTATGCCGCTGCATCAACGAAATCGGTCATCTCGTCGTCCTTGTGTTATTGCTCTTGTATTTCCGGCGTGGCGCTCCTTATGACCCATCCAAGCCGATTCGAATAGCCCGCAGATGCATAGCTTCTATGCGGAATTTGCATAGCATTCTGTGGATTGTTCTCGCGACAGGCTGTCTTGCCACCTGTCGACTGGGCAGATATAGGAAGCTAAACCCTCCGATCAACCTTTTTTGCTTAGGTTTTCTTAATATGCCCAAGATCAACGGTAACGAAATTCGTCCCGGCAACGTGCTGGAGCACAATGGTGGTCTTTGGGCCGCGGTGAAAGTAGACCACGTAAAGCCCGGAAAAGGCGGCGCATTTGCACAGGTAGAAATGAAAAACCTGCGTAACGGTTCCAAGCTCAACGAACGTTTCCGCTCCGCGGATAAAGTTGAGCGTGTGCGCCTAGAACAGAAAGACCAGCAGTTCCTTTATGAGGATGATGGCATGTTGATCTTCATGGACACCGAGACCTATGAGCAAAATCAGATTTCTGCGGAGTTGCTGGGCGAACGCCGCCCCTTCCTGCAAGATGGCATGACCATCGTGGCAGAATTTCACGAATCCGAGGCGCTGAATGCCAAGTTGCCACAGAAAGTGATCTGCAAAGTTGTTGAGACGGAGCCGGTGGTGAAAGGCCAAACAGCGGCCAACTCGTTCAAGCCTGCGATCCTGGATAACGGTGTAAAAGTCATGGTGCCACCGTTTGTGGGCCAGGACGAAAGCATCGTGGTGAACACCGAGACCATGGAATATTCCGAACGCGCATAAGTTGCGTCCGGACATATATCCCCGCGCAACCTGCCGGGGGACAGATTGAGAAACCTCCGGTGACACCACTGGAGGTTTTTTTGTGATTAGATTTTTGAAGGCGGAAGAGCTTGAGAAGCTTCTGCCGCTGTCGGCGCAAGTGAACGCGCTGCATGAAGCTCAGCATCCGGAACAGTACCGCGGAGACGCTACGGCGGAGGAAGTGATGGGCTTCTTCTCGGCGCGGCTAAGCGAAGGCGCGATGATCTTTGTCGCTGAGAAAGTCGCTGGTGACCTCACAGGTTTCATTTTGGCTGTGCCGGTCGTTCGAGACGCCTCACCGTTTTTGCATTCAGTTCGTCACGTGGAACTGGATCAGATATGTGTCGACAAAAGTTGCCGTGGGCAGGGCGTTGGCAAGTCATTGGTGACGGCGATGGAAAGTTGGATGGTCCAAAACGACTTCCGGGAGTGGAAATCGATGGTGCAAGGCTTCAATACCCATTCCCAGAACCTCATGCGCGGGCAGGGAGCGGAGGTACTGGGACTGCGTTATCGCAAGATGCTGGGCTGATCAGGCGGGGTAACGAATCTTGGCGTCACCAGCGGTCATGTCTTCGCTTGCGCGGTCATAGCGCAGGTAGGCCAGAGCTTTATCACCGGCGCGGCTGAGCAGGGTGCCCACGGCTTTGTCATTGTGCTGAATCGGCGTGCCGAAGGGGGCCTCCCCGTCAATGCCAACAACTGCAAGTCCTTTGCGCAATTCGGTTTTGTGCTTCATACGCGCCGTGACTTCTTGCCCGACGTAACAGCCCTTTTTGAAATCGACACCGTTGAGGCGTTCAAATCCCATTTCGAGGATGAAGCTGTTTTGGTCCAATTCCAAACCCGCGTTGGGGATATGATTGT
Source organism: Shimia sagamensis (assembly GCF_900182745.1). Classification (GTDB taxonomy): domain Bacteria; phylum Pseudomonadota; class Alphaproteobacteria; order Rhodobacterales; family Rhodobacteraceae; genus Shimia; species Shimia sagamensis. The sequence goes on from NZ_FXTY01000003.1 coordinate 387,052, forward strand.
CGACATAGAGTGCGGTCCAATCAACGACATCATCCGATTGCGGTGTGTCGCGATATGCGCGCCAACCCAGAGCTGAGGTCCGAGGGTCGGCGGCACCGTCTCCAGGCGCATCACCGAATCCGCGATGCAGATACAACTTGGTTGGTTCAATACTGATGTCGGCGCGCAGCTTATACATGGTCAGGCGCTGCTGTAAGGCGGGGGCCTGTGCCGCGTCAGCATCCAGCAGAACCGCATCGCCATCGCGTTTTAGAAAGAAATCGGCGAGGTATTTGCCTTGCGGCGTCAGGATGGCCGCGTAGAGCAACCCATCGGTGAGATGGGTCATGTCATTGGTGATGAGCCCCTGTAAAAAGCTCTCGGTGTCGCTGCCGGTGAGACGAAAAATGCTGCGATCTGAGGTCGACATGCCGCTGCTCCTGTTCTTGCGCTTCTCTGTCATATAGAAGCAATGTCGCCGTGCAACAGGGCTGGAGTAAGAAATGCGTGCACCTGTGAGTGTTATCATCCCGACACTGAACGAAGAGGACGGGTTGCCGACCTGTTTAGGCGCGCTGTTTGAAGGCGTCTCGACTGGTCTGCTGCGAGAGCTGATTGTGGCGGACGCGGGTTCAAAGGATGCAACTCTGGACGTTGCTGAGGAGGCGGGTGCCGAAGTGGTAGACTGTGCGCCGTCCCGAGGGGGGCAGTTGCGGGCAGGGGCCGCCAAGGCACAGGGTGAGTGGTTGCTGTTTGTGCATGCCGATACGGTTTTGCCTGAGGGGTGGAGTACATCGGTTGAAGCGCATTTGGCGCATATCGATAGGGCAGGATATTTTGGCTTGTCGTTTGACAAAGGAAAGCTCGCTGGCAGTTTGGTGGCAGGCTGGGCCAACCTGCGAAGTTGGGTATTCGGCTTGCCGTATGGTGATCAGGCGCTTTTGATTTCGCGACGTCTCTATGAGGAGATGGGCGGGTTCCCGGACATTCCGTTGATGGAAGACGTGGCGCTTGCGCGTGCGCTTGGTCGATCGCGATTCCTACGGCTTCCCGGGCATGTCACGACCAGCCCGCGCAAATATCAGGCCCAAGGCTGGTTGCGCCGAGGGGGGCGCAACCTTTGGACGTTGGGTCGGTACATATGCGGTGTTTCACCGGAAAAACTGGCGTCGGCGTACCGGCGCCAATGAGCGGCTTATTCGCGTCCGGCCAGGCGGCCAAAGAGACGTGCGACAAGAGAGCGCTTTGGTTTGGGGAGAGCTGCGTTGAAGCCTTCGGCCGGTTTCAAAGCCCGCGCTTCTGCTGTTTCGCCTTTGGTTTTGAATTGCAGCTCATAAAGGTCCGCGTAGATACCGCCTTGCGCAAGCAGCTCTTCGTGGGTGCCCTCATCCACAACCTGCCCTTTGTCCATGACCAAGATTTTGTCTGCATCCCGAACTGTTGAGAGACGGTGGGCGATGACCAAGGTCGTGCGCCCTGTGGACAGTTTGTCCAGAGCGGCTTGAACGACGGTTTCAGACCGCGTGTCGAGCGCTGACGTCGCTTCGTCCAACAGCAGGATAGGCGTGTCACGCAGCAGGGCACGGGCGATCACCACACGCTGTCGTTGGCCCCCAGACAAGTTGGTGCCACGCGGGCCAACTTGGGTGTCCAGACCGTCCGCCAATTTGGGCAGGAAGTCTGAAACATGGGCCGCCTTAAGAACTTCTTGCAAACGTTCCTCGCTGACATTGGTTTGATCCAAGAGAATGTTTTCACGGATGGTGTCATCAAAGAGCATGGCCTCTTGGGACACCACGGAAAACAGGCTGCGCAAATCGGGTAGGCTCATGTCGCGATTGTTCACGCCGTCAATGAGACTGGTTCCAACTTGGGGATCAACAAGGCGGGTGAGGACATTAAAAATTGTCGATTTGCCTGCACCGGATGCGCCTACAATCGCGGTGGTTTTGCCGGGCTCAGCTACAAAACTGGTGCCATCGAGAACCGTGACGTCGCCATAAGAAAGGTTGACCTTGTCCATAGTGATGCCCGGAATGCCTTGTGGTGCTGCGACAGGATTGGGGGGCGATTTGATGGTGGGTTCGGCTTCGATAAGCTCCTTGAGGCGTTCGATGGCAGCGGCGGCAACCTGCCAACGGCCAGAGAGGCCTGCGAGGCGGCGCAGCGGTTCGAACATCATACCCAGGGAAGTAAAGAAGCTCATGAATTGACCGATGGATTTTTCACCAGATACAATCTCGCCACCGCCATAAATCAGAACACAAAAGAAGCCGAGGCCAGCGGTGAAATCCACCATCGCTGCAATGGAGGAGGTGCCGGCGGTGGCCCGCACCTCAGCCCGCACCAGTTTACCAGTCAAAAAACCAAATTTTGTAATTTGGTATTTTTCCAGAAGGTTGAGCTTGGTGGGGATGATGCCGTGAAAGGTTTCATCAAGCCGTGTGGCGATTTTTGCACCCAAATCACGGGCTTCGCGGGCGCGGCGACGAACAAAACGCTGCGCCACCAAAGACGGAAGGATCAGGAGTGGGGTGCCAATGCAAGCCACAATGGTCCAGCGCCAATCCACGCTCAGGGCCACACCGAGCAGGGCGATCAGCGAGATAAAGTCGCGGCCTGCGCCGGTGATGAATGAGCTCCAAACTCCATTGATGGCGCCCACATCTGATTGCGTGCGCTGAATCAGATATCCGGGTGGGTGCGTTTGGTGAAACGCGTTGTCTTGCAGCATCATGCGGCCAAGCAAGTCGATGCGCAGGTCGGCAGAGGTGCGTTGGGCTGCGGTGGTCATCATGACCTTGTGGCCAATGCTGGTGACGCCGCGGGTGAAAAAGATACCGGCAAAAACCATGCCAACCGCCCAAAGTGCGGTTTCACTGCCTGCCGAAAAAGCCGTGTCAAACATCGGTTCCATCATCCAAGCGATGAGGCCAAGCGTGGAGCCCTCGATTGCCATGAGAACCGATGAGAAAATCAGCAGCCACTTGTGACGGTGGAGATACTTCCGCCAGAGCCAGGACAGCAAATAGCCGTTGTCTTTGGTGGGTTGGACGTCTGTGTCAGTCACGATTGCAGCCTTTTCCGACCTTGTATTTGTATTTGACCTTTACAGGTCACAGAGAGGCAAAACCAGTGCCAATACAGAGTGCATCGGTGGAGCAAGTGGCGATTGACGTTGCGCAAAAGCCGGATAGGGTGCCTTGGAGATTTACGGGGGCAGCGATCATGAAACTCACTCAGGGACAAACCTATCTGGCGATTCCAGGGCCATCGGTGATGCCGGAGGCTGTGTTGCGTGCGATGCATCGGGCGGCGCCAAACATCTATGAAGGTGAGTTGATTGAAATGACACATGGTCTGCTTCCGGATCTGAAGAAGATCGCAGGCACAAGGCATGATGTGGCAATCTATATCGGAAACGGCCACGCTGTTTGGGAAGCCTCGTTGGCCAATGTGATTGCGGAAGGTGATCGTGTTTTGATGCCTGCAACGGGTGCCTTTGGGCATGGCTGGCGTGAAGTCGCAGCCGGGCTGGGGGCTGAATGTGAGGTCATCGATTTTGGACGCCGGTGCCCTATGGATCCGGCCAAGGTGGCAGAGGCGTTGGCGGCGGACAAGTCGCACAGCATCAAAGCTGTGTTGGCTGTGCATGTGGACACTTCCACCTCAGTGCGCAACGACATCGCAGCGTTGCGGGCGGCTATTGACGCAACCGGCCACCCTGCTTTGTTGATGGTGGATTGCATCGCGTCTCTTGGCTGTGACCGGTTTGAAATGGACGCCTGGGGAGCTGACGTGATGATCGCCGCCAGCCAAAAGGGGCTGATGGTGCCGCCGGGCATGGCGTTTGTATTTTTTAACGAAAAGGCCGCAGCGCGTCGGGCAGAGATGCCTCGCGTTAGCCGGTATTGGGATTGGGCGCCTCGGGCCAACCCCGAAGCGTACTATCAGTTGTTTTGTGGCACAGCGCCGACGCATCACCTGTATGGGCTGCGGGCGTCGTTGGACATGATCCTGGACGAGGGGCTGGAGCAGGTTTGGCAACGCCACGATGTATTGGCCAGAGCCATTTGGGCCGCCTGTGACGCGTGGAGCGCGGAAGGGCCATTGGAGCTAAATATCGCGGATGAGGCACATCGTAGTCGGGCGGTTACATCCCTACGCATTGGTAAGGAACACGGCACGCGGTTGCGGCGCTGGTGCCAGGATCAAGCAGGTGTAACACTGGGTATTGGTTTGGGCATGGCCACGGAAGATGATCCGCAAAGTGATGGGTTTTTCCGGTTTGGTCACATGGGGCATGTGAATGCGCAGATGATCATGGGGCTGTTGGCCAGTGTTCAAACCGGCCTTATTGCGCTTGATATTCCACACGGATCCGGCGCGATCGATGCTGCGGCGCGGGTGATTGCAGAGGCCTAGGCGCGTCGCTCAAAGTGGGTGCGCAGCCGGTCGATTCCGGCGTTTAGGACGATGGCAAGTATCAAGACCGCCGGAAGGCCCCAGAGGAGAAGTACCAACATAAGAACCCAGAGCAGGTTGATAAATGCCATGACGAGGCAACTGGTGGTGTGATCTTGTACAGGTTGCACGGGGCGTGACATCGCTGGCTCTCATTACACTTAGTGTGCTTTCATTCCTGCCATAAAACGGAAAAAAAACTATGAACGAGGCGCGAATTAAGTGTGCAAGTGTCAGGCCAGATCCTCCAAGGCGTCGCCAAGTGCCTTGTCCAGCAGAGTGATTTCGGCTTCGGGTGCGCAGCTGACGCGGATGCAGCGGTTTTGTGGCGCGACAAAGGGCATGCGAGCAAAAATGCCACGTGCGACCAAACCATCGAGGATCGCTTTGGCGTAGGTGCCGTCTTTGCCGCAGTCGATGGCGACAAAGTTGGTGGCGGAGGGCAAGGCTATGAGGCCGTGTTTGGCGGCCACTTCGGTGATGTGCTGGCGAGAGGCTTCGACTTTGGAACAGGTCTCAGAGAGCCAAGAAGCGTCTTGCAGCGCGGCCAGTGCGCCGGCCTGTGCGGCGCGGTTCATGCCAAAGTGATTGCGGATTTTTTCGAATGCCCGGATGTTTTGAGTTTCGCCAATGGCGTAACCCACACGGGCGCCGGCCATGCCATACGCCTTGGAGAAAGTGCGCATGCGGATCACGCGGGGATCATTGATATCGATCACGGGGGCTGTTCCGTCTGGCGCGAGTTCAACGTAGGCCTCGTCCAGCAGAAGCAGACAGCCGTCCGGGATGTTGTCGAGCTGTGCGACAATGTCTTCGCCTGCGCACCAGCTGCCCATCGGATTGTCGGGATTGGCGAAGTAGACAAGTTTTGCGTCCACTTCAGAGGCTTTGGTCAGCAAGGCGGCCAGGTCTTCGGCGTCGTCACGATAGGGTACTTTGTGTAAGGTGCCGCCAAACCCCGCGACGTGGTAGTTGAAGGTGGGGTAGGCGCCCTCAGACGTGACAACTGCGTCGTCATTGCAAATCAATAGGCGCACGAGGTAACCCAACAGCGCATCGATGCCTTCCCCGACCACGAGGTTTTCCGGGGCAATGTCATGATGTGCCGCTAGTGCGTGACGCAGATCAAAACTTTCGGGGTCGCCATACATCCAGATGTCGCCAGCCGCCTTTTGCATGGCTTCAATTGCCTTGGGCGAGGGGCCAAAGATGTTTTCATTGGCACCAATGCGGGCGGCAAAGGGGTGCCCCATCGCGCGTTCTTGCGCTTCGGGGCCAACAAAAGGAACGGTGGCGGGCAGGCTTTCAGCCAGTTTGGTATAGCGAGGTCCGGTCATGCGCGGAAAGTGACGCAAGGACGGGGATGGCACAAGAGCAAATGCCCTCACGTCAGGGTGGATTTTCACCAGAGGGACACAGAGTGTAGGATCAAGAAAACCCATCTGTGAGGAGGCTTTTATGGCCCGTGTATCGGTAGAGATCAAAGACCACATCGCCCATGTGCGACTGACCCGCGGTGACAAGATGAATGCGCTGGATCAGGCGATGTTTGATGGCATCATCGACGCTGGCGAAGGGCTGATGGACAATGAGGATGTGCGGGTTGTGGTGCTGTCCGGTGAGGGAAAGTCATTCTGCGCTGGACTGGACGTGATGAGCTTTGCCGCCTTGGCAGGGCAGGACCCGGTGGCACGGATCATGCCGCGCACGCATGGCAATGCCAATGACGCGCAGCAGGTGGCCATGGTATGGCGCAAGCTGAAGGTGCCGGTGATTGCGGCGCTGCAAGGCGTGGCCTTTGGCGGCGGGTGCCAATTGGCACTGGGCGCGGACATTCGTTTTGCGGCTCCGGGCACCAAGATGGCAATCATGGAGATGAAATGGGGGCTGATCCCGGACATGGGGGGGATGGCGTTGCTTCCACATCTTGTGCGCTCCGATGTTTTGCGTCGACTGACTTATACAGCGGCGCCGATTGAGGCGGAGCAGGCGTTGGCCTGGGGACTGGTGACCGAGATTGTCGATGACCCGCTGGCGGCGGCAATAGCTCTGGCGGAAGAGATTGCCGGTAAGAGCCCTTCGGCTGTGCAAGCGGCCAAGGCACTGATTGGCTACGCAGAAGAGCACATGGATGATGTGGACGCGGTTCTTCTGGAAGAGAGCCGGGCGCAGGCGGAGTTGATTGGCAAACCGCACCAGATGGAAGTGATCGCAGCGAATATTCAGAAGCGAAAGCCAGTGTTTAAGTAACCTACGAGAGGGAGCATCCCTCCAGCAAGTTTACACAAATATGTTGGGGCTGTTTTCAGGCGCATCCGTGACGTTGGATAAGACCTTGGAAGGCTCGCATCATGCCCGAATATGGGCATGATGCGTTTTTTTCGCGTTAGTCGAGCTCTGCGAGCTTGGCGAGTGCCGATTTGATCTTGGCCTCTTCTTCTTCGCGCAGGGCCAGGTTTTCGCGGGCCTCAGCAACCACCTCTTCGGGGGCGGACGCCGCGAATTTTGGGTTTTTCAACCGTCCACGCAAGCCGCCCAGTTCTTTGGTCAGTTTGCCCAGGTTTTTCTCCTGACGTGCTTTTTCCGCAGCCACATCAATGATGTCGGCCAAGGGCAGAGCAAAGGAGGCACCGGGAGCGCCGATGGAGATACAGCCTTTTGGCAATTCGTCAGCCTGAGTCAGGCTCTCAATGCGGGCTTTGTTCATGATCAGCGCGCCGTTGCGATCCCAGTAGGTCTGGGCGGCATCGTCCATTTCGGTGACCAACATGGGCACGATGGACCCCGAAGGTACGTTGAGTTGCGCGCGGGCGGAACGTACGTTGCCAATAACCGCGATGACCCAGTTCATTTCGGCTTCTGCCTCAGCGTCAACCAAATCGGCTGCGGTATAGGTAGGCCATTGCGCGTGGGCCAACATCTGCGATGCGGTGCCCATTTTGAAACCACGGCCTTCGGTGATGTTCCACAGCTCTTCGGTCACAAAAGGCATGATCGGGTGCATCAGGATCAACGCTTGGTCGATGACCCAAGCAAATGTCGCGCGGGTTTCTTGCTTGGCTGCATCATTGTCGCCTTGGAACACTGGTTTGGTGAACTCCAGGTAGCGGTCACAGAAGGTGTTCCAGAAAGTGGAATACAGCGCATTGGCAGCGTCGTTGAAGCGGAAGCTTTCAAAGCCTGCATCAACCTCTTCGCGCAGTTTGGCAATTTCGCCGATGATCCAACGGTTCAGCGGCAGGCTTACCTTGGGAGGCTCGGCTCCACGCTCAGCGTTAAAGGCGTCAATCTGGCTGTCGCCATAAGAACAGGCCTGCCAGATCTTGGTGACAAAGTTGCGGTAGCCTTCGATGCGCTTCATGTCGAGTTTCAGCACACCACCCAGCGAGGCCATGGCCGCATTGGTAAAGCGCAGAGCATCGGTGCCGTATTGATCAATGATCTCAAGCGGGTCCACCACGTTGCCGGTGGATTTGGACATCTTCTTGCCTTTGGCGTCGCGCACGAGGCCATGCAGGTAGACCGTGTCAAACGGGATCTGATCCACGACGGCGAGCTGCATCATCATCATGCGGGCAACCCAGAAGAACAGAATGTCTTGGCCGGTGACCAGCGTGGAGGTTGGGAAGTACTTTTCCAACTCCGGAGTTTGATCGGGCCAGCCGAGGGTGCCGATGGGCCAGAGGCCGGAGGAGAACCAGGTATCGAGCACGTCTGGGTCGCGCCAAACCGGGTACACCAGCTTGAGCGGATCTTGGTCCACCACATATTGCGCGAGGCTTTCTGCCAGCATGTGGATGGCTTCGTGCTTGTCGGCTACTTCGACTACTGTGGCGTGGTTCAGAGGCGCAGGGATGTTGGCGTTGTCGTCCAAGAACTGTTCAACCACACCGTCGAAGTTGGCAGCGCAGTGGGTGACGTTGCCACGGTGCAGCATGCCGCCATCGCCAAGCAAGCGGCCCATTTCCACGAGATCCAGCGCGCCGTTGTTTTCATCATCCTTGAAGTCATCGGCGGAGAGGTCGAGGCCGTACCACACCGGGATCTGGTGACCCCACCAAAGCTGGCGGGAGATACACCAAGGTTCGATGTTTTCGAGCCAGTGGAAATAGACCTTTTCGCCACTTTCCGGTAGAATTTTAACGTCGCCGTTGCGCACAGCCTCCAGTGCCGGGCCGACAATTTTGTCAGTTTCCACAAACCACTGATCGGTCAGCATAGGCTCAATGACCACTTTGGAGCGGTCGCCAAACGGCTGCATAATTGGTTTGTTTTCGACCACCGGGATGTCGCGGAAGGCTTCGTGGCCTTCGTCGTCAACATAGTGTTCGGTGATCATCACCGCGAGACCTTCGTTGGTGATCTGCTCCACCACCAGTTTGCGCGCTTCAAAGCGGTCCAGGCCGCGCAAGTCATCGGGCACAAGGTTCACGCCGTCGGCTTCATTCACGGTCAGGGTGCGCTCACCCTTGGCTACAGCCATGGCGATGGTGGCTGCGGCATCGTAGCTGTCACCGTCCGCGCGCATCGCGCCTTTGGTGTCCATCAGGCGGTACATTGGGATGCCGCCGCGCTTGGCGACTTGGTAGTCGTTGAAGTCATGCGCACCGGTGATTTTCACCGCACCGGAGCCGAAGTCTTTGTCCGGGTATTCGTCGGTGATGATCGGGATCAGGCGGCGGTGCTCTTTCGGGCCCACCGGGATTTCGCAGAGTTTGCCTACGATGGGCGCGTAACGTTCATCAGAGGGGTGCACAGCCACGGCGCCGTCGCCCAGCATGGTTTCCGGGCGGGTGGTCGCGATGGAGATGTAGTCGCGCTCTTCTTCGAGGATGACGTTGCCGTCTTCGTCTTTCTCGACATAGGTGTAGGTTGCGCCACCCGCCAGCGGGTATTTGAAGTGCCACATGTGGCCCGCAACTTCGATGTTTTCCACTTCCAGGTCGGAAATTGCGGTTTCAAAATGTGGGTCCCAGTTTACCAGGCGCTTGCCGCGATAAATGAGACCTTTGTTGTACATCTCAACAAAGACCTTCAGCACGGCGTCGTGAAAATTGCCGCCAGCCACGTCGTCAGGGGCACCGGGGGCGCCGGACATGGTGAAAGCTTCGCGGGAGAAGTCACAGGAGGCACCAAGGCGCTTGAGCTGGTTGATGATGGTGCCGCCGCTTTCGGCCTTCCAGTCCCAGATTTTCTCAAGGAATTTCTCGCGGCCGAGTTCAGCACGGGAGGGCTGTTGGGTTTCGGCCAGCTTGCGCTCTACAACCATTTGGGTGGCGATGCCCGCGTGGTCGGTGCCTGGCTGCCAGAGGGTGTCAAAGCCCTGCATACGTTTCCAGCGGATCAGGATGTCTTGCAGCGTGTTGTTGAAGGCGTGGCCCATGTGCAGAACGCCTGTGACGTTGGGCGGTGGGATCATGATGCAGTAGGTGGAGGCACCTGGTTTTGCGTTTGCGCCTGCAGTGAAGCAGCCCGCTTTTTCCCATGCGTCAAACAGCCGGCCTTCGGCCTCGGCTGCGTTGAAGGTTTTTTCCATCGCCATTGGTGTGATCCCTTGTGTCGGTTCGCGCCCGTTATCAATCGGAGTTGTCTCTATCGAATGCGGAAACAAAGGGGAAGCGGGAAGAGATTGTTTAGCAAGGTGGAGAAATCTTAAATTTATTCACTCAAGTTGGAAAAATTCAAAAAAGATATGGTTTGTTAAGGTTCTGTTAACGCTTTTGGCGGCATAAGCTGGATGTGGCGCAAGACGCCTCCACGCTAGAAAGCGATGAGATGTACATCCTGCGTGCCAGAACGGCACGCAAATCATCCCCCCAATTCCCGACAATGAAATAGGTTTTAGCGGCTCTTATGAGTGCAGTCAGCCGCGTGGACGGTCCAGCTTGGTGGATAGGTGAATCAGGCTTTCGGAGCTTTTCACACCTTTGGCCTCACCGATGTTGTCAAGCGTGTCGTCCAGCTCCGAGGTGCTGTCGGCGGCCAGTTGCACAATCAGGTCAAATCGCCCGGAGCAGGTGTTTACGCTCTCCACGGCAGGCAGCGACTTGAGGCGGTCCAGCACTATGGGACCGCTGCGCAATTCGATGGACAAGAGTGCCGTGGCGCGCAGTCTTGGGCGGGCAGCATCGCCGAGACGCAGAGTGTAGCCGGCGATTGCGCCGGAGGTCTCCAAGCGGTCAATGCGGGCTTGTACAGTGGTGCGTGCCAAGCCCAATTTGCGCGCCAAAGTGGCCACAGGCGCGCGGGCGTTTTCGCTGAGCAGGGCCAAGAGTTGTGTGTCGGTTTCGTCAAGTTGCATGGTTTTGCCGCCTATTTGCCGAGTTTCTCATGCATTTCTACCAGAGTGCCACGTGGAATCGACCGGGAACTCCCTCAAACTGAGAAAAAACAGGATTGAGGTAGGAAATGCGCAACGATCCGGCCCTGTGGCCGTCCCCTTCTTGGCATCTGACGAAGTTTTCGCCAGACGCGCCGGTTTTGTATTTTGCCCCTGAGGTGCTGCAAGCCACGGCGCGGCGGTTTATTGATGGCTTTGCTGGGCTGGTGACCTATGCGGTGAAAGCCAATGACGATGAGGCGGTGTTGACCAATTTGGTGAGCGCTGGGCTTACCGCGTTTGATGTGGCTTCACCGTTGGAAATGGTGCGGGTGCGGCGGGTGGCGCCGGATGCGGTGCTGCATTACCACAATCCGGTACGGTCTGTGGCGGAGATCACCGAGGCGGTGGGACATGGGATCGCCAGCTGGTCTGTTGACTGTCCGCGCGAGTTGCAGAAGCTGGCAGATGTGCCGCGTGCGGGGACGGAAATCGCCGTGCGGCTGCGGTTGCCTGTCGCTGGTGCGGCCTATGACTTTGGCGAGAAATTTGGTGCGGACCCCGATCAGGCGGTGGCCCTGTTGCAGCAGGCGCGGGAGATGGGGTTTGAGACCTCGTTGACGTTCCATCCCGGCACACAATGTGCCGATCCGCAGGCTTGGGCGGTTTACATTGTTGAGGCAGCGGATGTGGCGCGGCGGGCTGGTGTGACGCTGAAACGGCTGAATGTCGGTGGAGGCTTTGCCGCGCATCGTAGTGGGGCTGCGCCTGACTTGGAGGCGATTTTTGATCGCATCGCGGCAGAAACTGTGCGGGTTTTTGGTGATGAGGCGCCTGCGCTGGTCTGTGAACCGGGCCGTGCGATGGTGGCCGAAGCGTTCACTTTGGCGGTGCGGGTGAAAACCGTGCGGGACACGGCGGTATTTCTGAATGACGGAATTTATGGCGCACTGACCGAACTGCGTGACATTGGCGTGCCGGATCGGATTTCCGTGCTGCGGCCTGATGGGACCGTTGTGGATGGGGAGATGGCGCGTAAGGTGGTTTACGGACCGACCTGTGATAGTCTCGATCGATTGCCGGATCCGGTGGCCTTGCCTGCGCAAATTGCTGAGGCCGATTTTGTGATGATCAAGGCCATGGGCGCCTATTCATCGTCCCTGTCCACCGGGTTCAACGGCTATGGACTACAAGAAATGGTAACTGTCGCCACGTTGTAAGCCGCAACAGGCTCTGGACACCCTCGGAATGCGCGATAGAGTTGCTCTTCGGAGCGACGCGCAGGAGAGCCAGTAGCCATGGATAAGTTTGGAAAAAGCCAACCGGTCAAACGGGTTGAAGACACGCGGTTTTTGACCGGCAAAGGCCAATACGTGGACGATATTGCGCCAAAAAATGCGCTGCATGCCTTTTTTTTGCGCTCCCCGGTTGCGCATGGCGTTGTGACCGAGCTGGATGTTTCGGACGCGCGTGAGGCGGATGGCGTGGCCTGCGTTCTGACCCAGGCGGATTTGCTGTCGGCGGGGCTTGAGGCCAACTTGCCAGGCACGCAGGTGGACAATCGCGACGGCAGCAAAGGGGCCAAACCGGAACGTCCGCTGCTGGCGGCCGAACGGGTGCGCTACGTCGGTGAGCCGATTGCTGTGATTGTGGCGGAGAGCATGGATCAGGCGCGGGATGCGGCCGAGATGATCCTGTTCGACTATGACGATCTGGACGCACATTTGGCCTTGGCACGGGGCGGCGAGCAGCTGCACGGCGAAGCGCCTGAGAACCTTGCGTTTGATTGGGGCTTAGGGGACGAGGCGGCGACGGAGGCGGCCTTTAAAGCGGCGGCGCATGTGGTGAGCCTTGAGGTTGGCGACAACCGGGTGATTGTAAACGCGATGGAGCCACGCGGCGCTTATGCGGAATGGGATGGCAGCCGGTTGCATGTCGCTAGCAATGGTCAGGGCGTTTGGGGCACCAAAGGGCAAGTGGCACGTGTTCTGAAGATGAGCGAAGACGATGTGCGCGTGACCAACCCGGACACTGGCGGTGGCTTTGGCATGAAGGCGATGATCTATCAGGAGCCGCTGATTGTGGCTTATGCCGCCAAGATGCTCGGCAAGCCGGTGCGGTGGATTGCGGATCGCACCGAGTCGATGTTGTCAGACAATGCGGGACGCGATCTGGTGTCGCTGGCTGAGCTGGCGTTTGACGAGAACTTCAAGGCGACGGCCTATCGAGTGAAGTCTGTGGCCAACATGGGCGCGTATAACTCGCAGTTTGCCCAGGCGATCCAGACGCAGCTGTTCAGCCGTGTGTTGATGGGCGTGTATGATGTGCAGACCACGTGGTTGCAGGTGGATGGCATCTACACAAACACCACGCCGGTGGATGCCTATCGTGGTGCAGGGCGGCCGGAGGCGATTTATGTGCTGGAGCGCCTGATGGATCGTGCGGCGCGGGAGTTGGGCGTCAGTGGCTATGAGCTGCGGCGGCGGAACTTTATTCCGACCGAGGTATTTCCCTATAAGTCGGCGACGGATGAGACCTACGACGTTGGCGACTTTGATCGGGTGTTGAGCCGGGTGGAAGAGTTTGGCGATGTGGCAGGGTTTTCAGCGCGCAAGGTTGCGAGCGCCAAGGCAGGCAAGCTGCGCGGGGCGGGGCTGTGCTACTACATCGAGAGTATTCTTGGCGATCCCAGTGAAAGTACGCGGGTGGAGTTCAATGACGATGGCACCGTGTCGATTTATGTGGGAACGCAGTCCAACGGGCAGGGGCACGAGACAGTCTATGCGCAGTTCTTGAGTGACCAGACCGGCATTCCAACCGAAATGATTGAGGTGGTGCAGGGCGACAGTGATCGCATCAAACAAGGCGGTGGCACCGGTGGGTCGCGCTCTGTGACGGTGCAGAACACCGCCACTTTGGCGACTGTGGAAACGATGATTAAAGCCTTTATCCCTTATCTTGCAGAGAAGATGGGCGTGGATGCCGCGGATGTGAGCTTTGATGATGAGCAATTCCGGTCGGAAGGCTCTAACTTACATCCTACCTTCCTGGAAGCCGCGGAAATGGCGCGCGCGGATGGGCGGACGGATTTGATGGTGCATGAGGAGCGCACCACGTTGCCAGCGCGCAGCTTTCCAAACGGGGCGCATCTGGCGGAGGTTGAAGTGGACCCAGAGACGGGACAGGTCACATTGGAGAAATACACCGTGGTGGATGATTTTGGCAATCTGATCAACCCGATGCTCGCTGAAGGGCAGGTGCATGGTGGCGTGGCGCAGGGCATTGGGCAGGCGCTGATGGAACATGTGGTGTTTGATGACGATGGCCAGCTGTTGACCGCGACCTTCATGGATTACGCGATGCCACGAGCCAGTGATATGCCGATGATTGGATTCACGACTGAAGCCGTGCCGTCCACGGCGAATATCATGGGCATGAAAGGCTGTGGCGAAGCCGGCACCGTTGGGGCCATGGCAGCTGCGTCCAATGCCGTACAAGACGCACTTTGGGAGGCTGGTGTGCGTCAGGCGGACATGCCGTTCACGCCCCATCGCGTGTGGCAAATGTTGAAAGAGGCAAAACATACGGCTGCATAGACGCATATCAGAGTGGCTGACTGGGAAGTTCACCAGCAGCCATACTCCGGCGGTTCCGCGCCGGGGCGCGGTCACCCACGTGATTATTCTGGATGGCACGATGTCCTCGCTCGCGCCGGGGCAAGAGACCAATGCCGGACAGACCTATCTGTTGCTGCGCGAGATTGGTGCGGAGGTGTCGGTTTACTATGAGGCGGGTGTGCAATGGCGGTCTTGGCGGCAGACCCTAGACGTGCTGATGGGGCGCGGGATAAATCGGCAGATCCGGCGGGCCTATGGTTATTTGGCGAGCCGGTATCGGCCTGGCGACAAAATTATCTTGATGGGCTATTCGCGTGGGGCTTTTGCGGTGCGATCACTCGCTGGGGTGATCGACCGTGTCGGCTTGCTCAGGTCGGAATGCGCGACGGAGCGTAATATCCGCACTGCTTATCGGCATTATGAACTGACGCCTGACAGTGATGCGGCACAGGCATTTGCAGCAGCGCATTGTTACGACACTACTGAAATAGAGATGGTTGGTGTTTGGGACACAGTGAAGGCGCTGGGCGCGCGAGTTCCGGTGTTGTGGCGCATCACCGAGAGACGCCATGCGTTCCACAACCATCAGCTTGCTCCAGTGGTGCGGCATGGGTTTCATGCTTTGGCGCTGGATGAAACTAGGCAGGTGTTTGAGCCGGAGCTGTGGCGCTGCCCCGATGATTGGGATGGCCGGGTAGAGCAGGTGTGGTTTCGCGGCGCGCACAGTGATGTGGGCGGGCAACTGGTGGGATTTGAAGAGGCGCGGCCGTTGGCCAATGTGTCTCTTGTATGGATGTTGGAACGCTTAGAGATCTGTGGCGTGAACTTGCCGGAAAGGTGGCGGGATCGGTATGTCACCGATCCGGATGCGCCGATGGTTGGCACCTGGCGGGCGCTGGGCAAGTATTTCCTTTTCCGCGCCCCGCGGGTGGTCTGTGCAGATCGATCTGAGAGTATTCATCCAACGGCCTTACCCTATGTGACTGCCGGGGACATCAAGGGGCAGGTGCTGCAACAGTCTTAAGGTGCGTCAGTCGCGCCAATCCACAAATTCGTCCAGCGCTGCGCGGTCGGTGCGGAAAGTGTTGATTGGCGCCTCGTCTTCTGGAAAGCCAAAGGAGATGGCGGCGAGCACATTGCGATCTTCGGGGATGTCAAAGTGCGTGCGGATCGTGTCGGAAAAAAGTGATAAGGCCGCTTGGGGCACGGTGCCGATGCCTTGCGCCTTGGCAGAAAGGCAGAAGGCGGTGATAAAACCGCCGCAGTCGAGCACGCCGTAGGGGCCAAGCTCTTTGGGGCAGGTGATCACCGCGACATGTGGTGCGCCAAAGAGTGTGTAATTTTCGCGCATTTGGCGGGCGCGGCCTTCGCGGTCTCCACGCCCGATGCCTACAGCTTCATAGAGCTGAAAGCCGCAAGTGCGACGGCGTTCAAGATGAGCGCCGGTGTAGGTGGCCGGAAAAGGGTAGTCGGGCGCGGGGGCGCCTTTGTCAAAGGCTGAGGCCATGGCTTCGCGAAAGGTCTCCGTCTGAGTACCCGAAGTGACAATGACCTTCCAGGGCTGTGCGTTGCACCAAGACGGGGCTCGACCGGCGTCATGGAGAATGTGTGAAATCACATCGTGTGGCACGGCATCGGATTTGAAAGCCCGACAGGAGTGACGAGTATGCAGAAGTTCTTGCAGCGCAGCGTGATGAGACATCGCGGATTTCCCCAATTCTTATTGGTTTTGGGCGATGATATAGCCAATCACGCCCGCTGCAATAGCGGCGAGCAGCACGGCGAAAGCGATTTTCCACTTGGAGTAAGGACGCTCGCCCTGTACGCGGCCGGTTTGTCCATTCACAACAAAGCGATAAGACTTGCCGCGATATTTATAAGCGGCCATCCAGACCGGCAGCAGGATGTGTTTGAACGTCACGTCGCTGACTGCTGTTGAGATGTTGTGGATGCGCTGGCGGTCGCCGCCGATGTCAAAGGCCACGTCGCGGCGGATCACACGGTCCATGTGATCGCGGGCCTCGTCATAGCCTTCTTCGAGCTTGATGGAATACCCCTCAGCCTGAAAGCCAGCGAGGAATTCAGGCGTATAAGGCTCAAGCGCGGAGAGATCCCAAGGCTGAAGGTTATCGGTGTATTTTTTTGGCAGGGCTTTGGAACCGAGCACCAGAATATCGTCAAACCAACGCTTTACGCGGCCTGACGCCGGAGACCAGCGAATTTTTTGCACCTGTCGCTGTTCCCGCTTGCCGTCCACCACGACGGTTTCAGTCACGTAATAGATGGTGCCACGCTCGCCGAGGTAGGAGGATTTTGTATCGGCGTCATAGGTCCAATATGGGACATAGATGCCGTCCATCTTGCGGCCCTTCTTGGCGTACTCCTGCAAGCCATTGGGCGCAAACCAGAGTTTGCCCAGCCAGTCATTCATAGATTGGTGGGCAACCTTTTCGGCAATTTGGAACGGCAAAACGGCACGCGGTTTGATCAGGCGATGTGTGCCTGTGTCGACCACCACCGGCGTGGCGCAGAATGGACATTCGGTGGCGTGAGTGTCGCCTTCAAACACCACATGCGCGGCGCAATTGGGACAAGAGGTGGTGCGGGCCTCGACCATTTCGGCGGCCGGGAGCTGTTCCGCAAGCGCGGATTTGAAATCCAATTCTGCTATGGCGGCAGTGCGGTCGCCCTGCTCAGTGGCCTCTTCATGGCCACAGTGATCACAGATCAGTTTGCCTTCGTTAGGGGCAAAACGATAGTCGGCGCCGCATTGAGCGCAGGGGAAACGGGTGGTCTCTTTGGGCGCAGGCGGTGGAGTGGCTGACATGAGAGGCTGCTTGCTTTGAAATGGCTTGGGAAAAACAGGTGAAGCCCCGGCCTGAAAGCCGGAGCAAGAGAGTTAAGCGCCCGGAGGAGGTGGCGGCAGGATGGTGAAGAGCTGGGCCAGTTCGGCCACATCTTCAGCGTGTTTCCAGCCGTCCTGACCGGCGGTCCAGACATGGGTTTCGCGGGTGATTTCCCCAGCGGTGGCCATGCGGCCGAGCGCAGCCTTGGAGAATGGGCCTTTGGTTTGGCCGTTTTCAGCGATGTGCCAGACGTGCTCGACAGGTGGGGGCGGAGGTGGTGCGGCGGCGGCTTGTGGGGCAGGTGCCGCCTGTGGCGCCTGGGCAGCGCCCCATGGGCCGGTTTGCGACATCTGTTGGGCCATCGCCATGCCCATACCCATGCCCATACCGGCGCCCATGCCGGAGTTTGGCGTTTGCGCGGCGGCGGTCATGGCTTCGGCGGCAGAGAACTGCGTATATTTGCCCAAATCGCCGACAATGCCCATGGAGGTGCGCTTGTCCATGGCGGCCTCGACCGCGGGGGGCAGCGAGATGTTTTCGATATAGAGTTCAGGGATCGCGAGGCCGTATTCTGCGATGGTGCCGGAAATTTCGGCGGCGACCAGCTTGCCCAGATCGGCGGTGTTGGCCGCCATGTCGAGCACTGGAATGCCAGAGCCTGCGACCACGCGAGAGAATTCCTGCACGATGATATTGCGGATCTGGAAGGAGATCTCATCCATGGTGAACTCGCCGTCGGTCCCAACGATCTCCGTAAGGAAGCGTGCAGGGTCCACAACGCGGATTGCGTAGGTGCCATAGGCGCGCAGACGCACGGGGCCAAACTCGGGGTCCCGCACCATAATTGGGTTTTTGGTACCCCATTTCAGATCGGCAAAGCGCGTGGTGTTGACGTAGTAGATTTCGGATTTGAACGGGCTTTTGAAACCGTGATCCCAGTGCTGCAACGTGGTCATCACCGGCATGTTGTTGGTTTCCAACATGTAGAGACCGGGAGTGAAGACGTCGGCCAATTGGCCTTCGTGCACAAACACGGCTGCTTGGCCCTCGCGCACGGTCAGCTTGGCACCGTATTTGATCTCATGTCCTTCGCGTTCAAACCGGAACACCAGCGTGTCGCGGGTGTCGTCAACCCAATGGATGACGTCGATAAATTCGCCGGTGAGAAAATCAAAAATACCCATGAAGTGGTCCTTTCAAAAGGCTGGTCTCGAGGCTGCTCAGAAGTTCTGAGCGGTCTGCTCGCGGGCCAGAATGTAAACAATGGGGCGGGCTTCGCCCACGCTCATACCGGTGCTGAGCCGGTCGTCGTAGAGCATGGAGAGCAGTTTTTCGTCATGCGTAGTAAGGAGTGCAAACTCCTCGTCGTCGTTGAAGATCGAGGGGCGGGCTTCGGGG
Source organism: Shimia sagamensis (assembly GCF_900182745.1). Classification (GTDB taxonomy): domain Bacteria; phylum Pseudomonadota; class Alphaproteobacteria; order Rhodobacterales; family Rhodobacteraceae; genus Shimia; species Shimia sagamensis. Next base: position 405,675 of record NZ_FXTY01000003.1, read on the forward strand.
CTATCATTGGCCAAACCGAGGCCCTGAGCGATCTCTTCGTGAAAGCAGGATTTGCGCAGCAGATCAGGGTGTTCCGCACGTACAAGGGCAACGGCGGACGTGTAAACGTTGGGATTGCTGTCTGAGGCCAGCGCCACCACGAAGCAATAGATATTGCGTGGTGGGTTGGCGAACAGCGCACGGGTTTTGGGGGAGGCGTTTGGTAACAAGCTGTCGAGGCGGCTGTTGACAGTGTTGCGGTCGTCCGCGCCCATAACCAACACATGGAAGTTTGGCTTGCTGCCGCTTTGGCGAACGGCGTGACCGGTGGTATTTGCAAGACGCGGCACATAAGCGGCCACGGTTGCGCGGTCTACGGCCCTTTGTTCCTCAGGAACGGAAGGGCCAAACTCAACGTTTATCTTTATGGGCCCATTCCAGCGGCGTAGCTGACCCGCTTGACCTGATGACCTCTCCAACCCTCCGCCACTGCTATATTCATCGTAAAAGGCGATGCGTTCGAAGTTTCGGGCGAGAATGTCCGGTGTGAAGGGCGTGTCGGGGCCACCGCCGTCAGTGCGCAGCAATCCACGCGTCAAAAGGTCAGCCTGAACTTTACTGTAGTAAGAGCGTAGAGCAGCGCTGGCTTCAGATGGGGGGGCAGGCGTTGGTTTTAGAGCCGGCGGCTTGGTGATGCCGCCGGTGTCTCCACAGGCTGCCAAGGTGATCAGCAGTGCCAAACCTATGCCTGCAAACTGCCTCACGTTGTGGGCACTGCGGTGGCGGTGGTGTCGCCGAGGCCGTCCTTGCGCGCTTTGGCGGAGGCCAATGTGTCGCGCAGGTCAGCCTCCATTTTCTTCATGTCATCCTCAGCCGCGGCACGTTTGGCTTTGCCTTCGTCGGCAATTTGCAGTGACTCGTTGATAGTGGCGATCAGCTCGGCGTTGGCGGTTTTCACAGCCTCGATGTCGAACACACCGCGTTCCATTTCGGTTCGTACCACACGGTTGGTTTCCCGCAGGTTTTTAGCGTTGGCGGTCAGCAGCTCGTTGGTCAGATCATTGGCGTCACGTACTGCGGCGGCGGCCTCTGCGGAGCGTTGGATGGTGACGGCCTGCGCCAGTTGGGTTTCCCAGAGCGGTACAGTGTTGACTAAGGTCGAGTTGATCTTGGTAACCAGAGACTTGTCGTTTTCCTGCACCAAACGTATGGACGGCAGCGACTGCATGGTAACCTGGCGGGTGAGTTTCAGGTCGTGCACACGGCGTTCCAAATCGTCGCGCGCAGCGCGTAGGTCGCGCAACTCTTGCGCCTTCATGACCTGAGCGTCTTCATCCGCTGCAGAAACCTCAGCTTCTTTAGCGGGGATGTCGTTGGCATCTAGATCGGCAATCTTGGCTTCACCAGCGGCGATGTAGAGCGCGAGTTCGTCGTAGAAAGCCAGAGTCTTTTCGTAGAGCACATCCAGAGACTTGATGTCTTTCAGAAGTTTGTGCTCATGGCCTAGGAGATCGTCGGTGACACGGTCGATCTGATCCTGCACGTCTTCAAAGCGGGCAGTGAACTTGGCAAATGGCGCGGCCTTGCCAAACAGTTTCTCCCAGAAGCTGCGCTCCCGGCGGACATCCAGTTCGGAGACCGAAAACCCACGGATCGTGGTGACGATGTCACGCAGGCTGTCGCCCGCTGGGCCGACGTCCTTGTTGCGCACATCCTGCAACATGGCTTGGGAAATAGTCTGTAGTTCTGCCTGAGCACCGGAGCCAAAGGACACAATCGAGTTGGTGTTGGCCATGTCCAACTCGGCCATGCGTTTGGTGATCTCTGCAGACACTGGTGCGTCTGCTTCGGTCAGAGGTACAATGGCGTTGGCTTCAACCGGTTCGGGAAGCGCAACGGTGGCTTCGGTGATTTCCGCCAATGCCGCTTCGGCTTTTTGTTTTACAATCTCAGACATTTAAATCCACCCTTCCCGGTAGGTCACATGTGTTATCAGCTGTCGCGGCGCAGGCCTTCGCGCTCCAGGCGCTCGCGTAGCACGTCAATTTCGATGGTCAGGTCGCCGCGGTCCTCAAGCAGGAGCTTCTGCGTGCGCGCGGCAAAGTTTTCTTCCAAGTCATCCAACAGAGTGAGGTAATCAGCGCGGGCTTGGCTGTCTTGGGTGCGGCTGTAGATGTCGGCAAACTTCACGGTCGCGTCTTTGGCACCTAGCAAATAGACGCTGAGGTAGCGACGCGCTGCGGTCAGGTCGCGCGGATCCTCTTCGACTGTGCGAAACAAGTCGCGGGCGGTGGTTTGGAACGATTGAACACGACGCTCCACATCGCGGTCACCAGCGCGTGTTACGGCATCACTCATGGCGCGCAGATGTTCTTCGGCTTCTTCTACGGCACGGGCAACGCGGTCGGTTTGGTGGCGGTTGGTGCCTTCCATGCCTTTGTCCGACATCGGGTCGAGACCAAAGGCAAAGCTGTGCAACAGCCCGCCAACAGCGGCAAAGATGCCGGCTCCTATTAGGCCATGGCTCGCAAGACCTGCAATTGCCAGACCGAGGCCCGTTAGAACAGATCCGAGCAGTTTGCGCGGTAGGGCGGGGCGACGGGCCACTTTGCGCGCGTCAAAGGCCTCTTGGGCAAACATGCCCTCGCGGGTCATCCAAGCGGCTAGAAGCAGGGTACCAAGGGCCGCCAAATACTGTGCCATCACAATCGGCTCAGAGGTGAAGGCTTTCCAGATCAGAGGCAGCGGGGCGATGAAAAGCAGATTGATGCGGCCCCCAGCGCGACTGCGTTTTGCATTGCGAAAGCCGTCGTCGGATGCGGAGGAAGATTGCCCACCGCCTGGGCTATATTTGCCACCAAATTTCTGAGCCATCACACACCTCCCGTGAAAGAGACGTAGAAGATCAACAGAACCAATAGGCCGAAGGCCAGCTTCTGCAAACCAGTTGATGACATAATGGCTCCACCCTGCGCTAAGTTATGGAGAAATCTAAGAACTCTACCGCAAGATGGCTAGGGGGAAGTTTTGGTAAAGCGGTGCATCGCCGAGGCAGGAAACCTGCGCAATTGCTTAGTTGCGGCGGCGGACCGGTTTGCGACGTTTTTCTTCGGGCACTGCGCCTTCGAGGCCCAATTGATCTCGTACAACACGACGGCGCACTTCTTCAACTTCACCGGATTTCAGCTGGCCAAGCTGAAATGGGCCATAAGACACACGGATCAGACGGTTCACTGTCAGGTTGATGGCCTCCATGGCGCGGCGAATTTCGCGGTTTTTGCCTTCGCGCAAGCCGATGGTCACCCAAGCGTTGGCGCCTTGTTGGCGATCCAAAGTGATCTCCATCGGTTGAAACCGCTCTCCCTCCGCCACGATGCCTTTGCGCAAGGGCGCAAACGTCTCTTCCGTCGGGCGACCGTTGATTCGTACGCGGTATTTGCGCAGCCAACCTGTGCTCGGCAATTCCAGCTTACGTTTCAAGTCACCGTCGTTGGTGAGCAGCAGGAGGCCTTCGGAATTGAGATCGAGCCGTCCAACAGTCATCACGCGCGGCAGATTTTCAGGCAAGTGATCAAAGATTGTCTCGCGACCTTTTTCGTCACGGTTTGTTGACACAAGGCCTGTTGGCTTATGGTAGAGCCAGATGCGTTCCGGATCAGGCTCGCCAATGGGTTTACCGTCCACGGTGATGCGGTCTTTTGCCGTTACGTTAAGGGCCGGGCTGTCGAGTTTATTCCCGTTCACCGATACGCGCCCTGCTTCGATCATACGCTCTGCATCACGGCGTGAAGCTACCCCTGCGCGTGCCAGCACTTTGGCGATGCGATCGCCTTCGCGTTTGGGCGCGTCGGATGCCGGTTTTGCAGTTGTGCTACGCGGCTTGGGCGGGCGCGATTTGGACGCGTTTGGTTTCGCAGATGGGCGACGGGAGGAGGGAGGCTTTTGTGACATGTCCCCGTGTACCTGCGAAACGGGGATTGCGAAAGGGGGCTTGGCAGGGCAAATCATACAACATGATGTTCACAACCCACATGGATCTGGCGCTTGAGGAAGCGCGGGCGGCCGCGAGCCGGGGGGAGGTGCCGGTGGGGGCTGTGATTGTAGGGCCGAATGGGGCTGTATTGGCAACGGCGGGCAATCGGACACGAGAGGATTGTGACCCGACGGGGCACGCGGAAATCCTGGCGATGCGAGCGGCTTGTGCCAGAATCGGCAGTGAGCGGCTTGTCGGCTGTGATCTCTACGTGACGCTGGAGCCGTGCCCGATGTGTGCCAGCGCGATCAGTCAGGCGCGGATCGCGCGGGTATACTACGGCGCGTCTGATCCGAAATCCGGCGGGGTGGCGCAGGGGCCTCGGGTGTTTGCACATCCGCAAAGCCATCACGTGCCGGAGGTCTATGACGGCATTGCGTCGGTAGAGTGCAAGGCCTTGTTGAAGGCGTTTTTTGCAGAACGTCGGTGACGCTTTAGAGGTCGATGGAGTGCATTACCTCGGGTTCGACTACGTCGACGTTGGGAAGTGCTTGGATTAAAACATCGGCGGATTGCTCGAGCATCGGAAACGTCTTGTAGTGACAGGGAATCACCGTTTTGAAGTTGAAGAACTTGTTGGCAGCGTAGGCGGCCCGTCGCATGTCCATGGTGAAGTATCCGCCGCAAGACAGCAGGCCGATGTCTGGACTGTGAAGGTCGTTGAAGATTTCCATGTCGGCCATCACATCCGTGTCACCGCTGACATAGATGGTCTTGCCTTCGCCGGAGATCATAAAGCCGGCTTCGACGCCAACGTAGTGGCGTTGGCCGTCTTTATGTGTGGAGGAAGAATGCACGGCATTCACCAAAGTAACCTCAACTCTGCCCAGTCGAATAGTACCGCCTTTTCCAAAGCCAATCCCGGTTAGTCCATGGGATTTCTCCATCCACTCCGCCAATTCATAGACACCAGCCACCGGTGCGCCGGTTGCGGAGGCAATGGCGGGAATGTCTTCGATATGGTCCGAGTGTCCATGCGTCATGAGGATTGCAGTGGTTCCTTGGATAGCGCGCTCACGTTCTTCATCTGGAAAAGAAGGGTTGTTTGAAAGCCAAGGATCGATCAGCAACACTTGGTCTTCGATTTCGATGCGAAATCCAGAGTGTCCGAGCCAGATAATCTTCATAGTCAAACTCCATTTGCAATGAAGCGACCCTAGCGATGTGGCCAAAATTGGTAAATGCAGGAGATGCGCCACCTACTTTCATATGCGGGACGAAAGTTTGTGAGTCTCGATTCCACGTCGCGTGGCTTGCACCATATTCCCGTGCACGATAAAGGCTGAGAGCACGTCCGCAACGAGAGAGTCTTGCCCCATGTCGATTGACGAAAGCACCGCCGCCAAAGTGGCCAAACTGGCCCGTATCAAGGTTGAAGAAGATGCCCTGCCTGCGCTGGCACAGGAATTCAATGCCGTGCTGGGTTTCATTGAGCAACTGAATGAAGTTGACGTGGAGGGTGTGGAGCCGATGGTGTCTGTCACCCCGATGCGTTTGAAGCGTCGCAAGGACGTGGTGACTGATGGTGATCAGCAAGACAAAATTCTGAGTAACGCGCCAGATGCGCGCGAAGGCTTCTTTGCTGTTCCCAAAGTGGTGGAGTGATCCGGCCCCTGTGCCGTTGATCCCCTGACAATAGAATTTGCCCCACATAGAGAGGCGCCCGATATGACTGATCTGACCAAACTCACTCTGGCCGAAGCCCGTGACAAGCTGCGCGCCGGTGACGTGACTTCCGTTGAACTGACTGAGACCTTTCTGAAGGCGATAGATGACGCGGACGCGTTGAACGCCTTTGTGCATAAGACACCTGAGCTTGCGCTGGAACGTGCCAAAGCGGCGGATGTGCGGATTGCTCAAGGCGATGCACCCGATATGTGTGGTCTGCCAATTGGCATCAAAGACCTGTTCTGCACCAAAGGTGTGCCGAGCCAGGCCGCCAGTGCCATTCTGGAAGGCTTTAAGCCGGAGTATGAGAGCACGATCTCGCAGAAGCTGGAAGACTCCGGCGCAGTTATGCTTGGCAAGCTCAACATGGATGAGTTCGCGATGGGGTCGTCCAACGAGACGTCGGTTTACGGCAATGCCATCAACCCCTGGCGTCGTGGCAACGACGATGCGGCGCTGACACCGGGTGGCTCGTCGGGCGGTTCAGCTTCGGCTGTGGCGGCTGATCTGTGCCTCGCGGCAACTGGTACTGATACTGGTGGGTCTATCCGCCAACCTGCCGCGTTTACTGGCATCACCGGCATCAAGCCAACCTATGGGCGCTGTTCCCGCTGGGGCGTGGTGGCGTTTGCGTCCTCGCTGGATCAGGCGGGTCCAATGACCAAAGACGTGCGCGATGCGGCGATCATGCTCGAAGCAATGTGTGGTCACGACGAGAAAGACAGCACCAGCGTTGATCTTGCGGTGCCAAATTTTGAAGCCATGCTGACTGGCGATATTCGTGGCAAGAAAATTGGTATTCCAAAAGAGTACCGTATGGACGGCATGCCAGCGGAAATCGAAAAGCTCTGGGCAGACGGCACAGAGATGCTGAAAGCGGCCGGGGCGGAGATTGTTGATATCTCCCTGCCGCACACCAAATACGCGTTGCCAGCATATTATGTGATTGCGCCTGCGGAGGCCTCTTCGAACCTCGCGCGTTATGACGGTGTGCGTTACGGCCACCGCGCCACTTTGGCGGCGGGTGATGGCATCACTGAGATGTATGAAAAGACCCGCGCCGAAGGCTTTGGCCATGAGGTTCAGCGTCGTGTGATGGTGGGCACCTATGTGTTGTCCGCTGGTTTCTATGACGCGTACTATAACCGCGCACGCCGTGTGCGGACGCTGATCAAGCAGGACTTTGAGAACGTCTTTGCTCAAGGCATCGATGCGATCCTGACGCCGGCAACGCCATCTGCCGCCTTTGGTCTGGGCGAAATGACCGACGCAGATCCGATCCAGATGTATCTGAATGACGTGTTCACCGTGACTGTGAACCTTGCTGGCCTGCCGGGTATTTCGGTGCCCACTGGGGTTGACAGCCAGGGATTGCCGCTAGGTTTGCAGCTGATTGGCAGGCCATGGGAAGAGGGCGATTTGCTAAACACCGCCTACGCGTTGGAACAGGCCGCAGGATTTGTGGCCAAACCAGGCAAATGGTGGTAAAGCTGCTGCAAAACTAAGAGCAGTTAAGGCAAATCATGAAACGTAGCATTGGGGCCATTTGTGCGCTGGTAACGCTTAGCGCGTGCCAGCCGCCCGTACCGGACAGCGCCGCAGGCGTATTTTATGACGAGGTAACGGGGGAGCATCGAAATACCGCGTTACCTCCGGCAAAAGCAGTGTCTCAAGAAACCATTCCGGACGCGCCGCAAGTGGCGACAATTCAGCCTGTGGTCCCCGTCCAAACAACGACTGCCACGCCGCTGACAACCACAACGACAGCAAAGCCGCGCCCCACTGCAGCGGTGAATGCAGTGCCGCCTACCGGCTCCGTACCTGCTATAAACAGTGACGCCGCCAGTATTGCCAGCGAAACCACAGCTGCGCTGGCAGCGGCATCTGCCAATTCTGGCGAGCTACCGCTGGATGCAAGCCCAAGCAACCCTGCGCCGCAGGTGTTTTCCAACCCCGGCATCTCGGATGAGAATGACTTTGCTGCTGTGGATGGACGTCGGACGATTGAAGCGGATGCGGCGCGGCGTCAGCAGAACAAAGCCAATTACACGGTGATTCAACCAACTGCCGTGCCGGTGCGCACAGGGGACGCCGGGCCAAATATCGTGGCCTATGCACTGGACACCAAACACCCACGTGGGACCAAGATGCACAGCCGCCTGAAAATTGGCGGTGCGTCACGCTACGACAAAGCTTGTGCCAAGTTTTCCAGTGACGAAGCCGCGCAACGGGCATTCTTAGAAAAAGGCGGACCGAAGAAAGACCGTCTTGGCGTCGATCCGGATGGTGACGGCTATGCCTGCAAGTGGGATCCAAGCCCGTTCCGCGTGGCGGCTGGCAACTAATCAATGCCCCCAATTTTGGACATGTCGCATCAGCCCTCGCCGAACTTTGGCGAGCGGCGCGATGGCCAGCGGCCTGAGTTGATTGTGATCCACTACACCGCGATGGACTGCGCCCAGGCGGCCATTGATTGGCTGTGCAATCCAGAGGCGGAAGTGTCGGCGCACTACGTGATTGCACCGGATGGGCAGGTGACGCAGCTGGTGGCGGAAGACATGCGGGCGTGGCATGCGGGTGTTGGAAGCTGGCTAGGCCGCGACGATGTTAACTCGCGTAGTATTGGTATTGAGCTGTCAAACAAGGGTGACCATCCGTTTGCTGCAAAGCAGATGGCTGCGCTGGAAACTCTTTTGGAAGGTATCATGCAGCGCTGGGACATTGGCCCGGACGGTGTGATTGGGCACTCTGATATGTCGCCGGGACGCAAGATTGATCCGGGTCCGAAGTTTGACTGGTTGCGTTTGGCACGTCAGGGACTGGCGGTTTGGCCAGATCAAAAAGCGGAGAACGCAGATTGGGCGAGTTGTGCGGCGCAATTTGGTTATGATCTTGAGAACCCGAATTGTTTTGACGCATTTCGGGCGCGGTTCCGACCTTGGGCCAACGGGCCTCGTGACGCTGAGGACAGCCGTATCGCCGCGCGGTTGGTGCAGCTGTCACGCAGTGATTGACCCGGTTGCGCCAAGCGCTTATTGCGGGCTTGCGCAGAGAGCTGGATGGCCGCGGGGGCGTATGCTCGCGAGGAAAGTCCGGACTCCACAAAGCAACGGTGCCGGGTAACGCCCGGCCGGGGAAACCCGAGGGAAAGCGCCACAGAAAACAGACCGCTCTCGCTTGCGGGAGTAAGGGTGAAACGGTGGGGTAAGAGCCCACCGCGCGGCTGGCAACAGCGGCGGCACGGCAAGCCCCACCGGGAGCAATGCCAAATAGGGACCGCGTGTGCGCAAGCACAGGAGCGCTTTGCTCCGAGCAGGTCCGGGTTGGCAGCTTGAGACGTCTGGTAACAGGCGTCCTAGATGAATGGTCATTGAACCGCAGGCGACTGCGGGGAACAAAATCCGGCTTATAGGCTCTCTGCGCGTCACCTTCCCATTTTGCACAAGACAAACAGCGACTTGCCGCCTTAGGGTGTGGGCGAAACGGAAGAGGCCGCCATGAGTATTGTCGAAGAAATTGCCCTGCGTCAGAGCATCCGGCTGGGTTTGCTTGTCGTTGGGATTTTGGCGGCGTTGATTTATGCGGTGGCCTTTTGTCACCGGCCGCCAAGTGTATGGAAAACGGTGGTGAAAACCATCCCGATGCCCGCCTTTGCGGTGGCCGTGGCGGTGAGTTTTGGCTCCTGGGCGGTGGTGGTGGCGCTGTTGCTGTCTGCGCTTGGAGATTTGGCCCTATCGCGGGACGGTGAGAAAGCCTTTTTGGTCGGCTTGATCTCTTTTGCGGCGGCGCACGTGGCGTATGTCGTCTACTTTTGGGACATTGGTGCGGGACCGCTAGCGATGCCTGTGTTGTTGGCGGCACTGGTGGTGTTTGCACTGTCGACTGAGCGCTGGTTGAGCCCATTTACGGGTGATCTACGGTGGCCGGTGAGAGCCTATGTGGTGATCATCTGCGCTATGGGGGCGACAGCTTTGGGGTTGGTGGATCGTCCATTGGCTGTAGCGGGGGCTGTGGCTTTCATGGCGTCTGATACGTTGTTGGCGATCCAACTGTTTCGCATGAAACCGGATGCGGCTCTGCAACGCATGGTGTCCGTTGCGCTATGGGTGCTTTATGCGGGCGGACAGTTTCTGATTGTGGCGGGCGTGGGCTGGGCGACCCCGCTCTTTTAAATCCCGCAAAATCAGACTAACTGGAAGCAAGCAGTTCCGGAGGCCACTATGGCGTTTTTCTCAAAGCTCAAAGACAAGTTGTTCAAATCGTCGTCCAAACTGGACGAGGGGCTTGAGGCGATTGTCGAAGATGGCGGCGAGGAGACCGCTGCGGTTGCGGTTGAGAGCGTTGCAGTTGAGCAGCCCGTGCCTGCAGTGGTTGAAGTGGAAGCTGCACCGGTCGCTGAGGACAAAGCCCCTGTCGAGGCTCCCAAGTCCGGCATCTTTGCGCGCCTGACTGGTCAGAACCAGAGCGGTCCAGTTGTAAAACGTGTGCTGGATGATGACATGCTCGAGCAGCTCGAAGAGTTGCTGATTGCCTCAGATATGGGCGTTGATACCGCGCTGCGCGTGACCGCGAATATCGCAGAGGGCCGTTTGGGCCGCCGGGTTTCGTCACAAGAGATCAAGGAAATTCTGGCCACGGAAGTGGCGCGGATCATGGAAACCGTGGCGCGCCCGATGCCGTTGTATCCATCCAAGCCACAGGTTGTGCTGGTAGTGGGCGTAAATGGCTCCGGCAAGACCACCACCATTGGTAAGCTGGCAAGTCAGTTTCGGTCTGCAGGTAAGTCCGTGGTGATTGCAGCGGGAGATACGTTCCGCGCAGCAGCGGTGGAGCAGCTGCAAGTATGGGGCGAACGCGCTGGTGTGCCGGTTCTGACGGCACCAGAAGGCTCGGATCCGGCAAGCCTGGCGTATGATGCAATGACCAAGGCGGAAGCTGAAGGCGCGGACTTGTTGATGATCGACACAGCAGGGCGTTTGCAAAACCGACAGGATCTGATGGAAGAATTGTCGAAAATTGTGCGCGTGATCCGCAAGAAAAACCCGGATGCGCCGCACAACACTTTGTTGGTGTTGGATGCGACCACTGGGCAGAATGCGATCAGCCAAGTTGAAACTTTCCAGAAGCTGGCTGATGTGTCTGGGTTGGTGATGACCAAGCTCGATGGCACCGCCAAGGGTGGTATTCTCGTGAGCCTTGCGGACAAAATTGGCCTGCCTATTCATGCGATTGGTGTGGGGGAACAGATTGACGATCTGCAACCGTTTGACCCAGAAGAGTTTGCCGCGGCCTTGATCGGCCTGGATCAAAAGTGAGCTTGCACCGCTCCTGTGAGGGCATGACGTGAGCGCCTGGCTGGTCTCCTTAGAGGGCACAGCGTCTGGGCAGCAATTGGCCTTAACGTTGGCCTTACTCGCCGCTTTCTTACATGCGGTGTTTGGTGCGCTACAGAAAGGGCGGCATGATCCCTGGCTGACTCGCGGCGCGATTGATTTCAGCTATGCAGCTATGGCTGCGCCGTTTGCGCTGTTTGTTGTGCCTTGGCCGGAGCCACATATGTGGCTGATTTTTGCGGGCGCGTTTGTGATCCACACTGGGTACAAGCTGCTGCAAAGTTGGGCCTACACCAAAGGCGCGTTCACCGTTGTCTACCCGGTGGTGCGCGGAGTGGGGCCGTTTTTTACGGTCATTGGCGCCTATCTGATTTTTGGCGAAACCTTCAGCGGTCTGCAATGGTTTGGCGTGGCGGTGTTGATGGCCGGCATTCTCGGCCTGGCGATCTACAACATGGTGTTTATGACCGACGGGCGTGAAACCTTGGTGGCGGCGATGGTCATCGCAGTCTTCACCGGCTTTTTTGTGGCGCTCTATACCACGTATGACGCTTATGGCATTCGTGCGACAGCGGACCCGTTTACTTTTCTCGCGTGGTTTTTCCTCGTCGACGGGCTGGTGTTCCCGGTGTTGGCGGCGTTGCGCTACCGCGCCATGGTCAATCCGCCCACACTTGGTCCGTTGATGACGCGTGGGTTTATTGGCGGGTTGGTGGCTTTTGCGAGCTTTGGCTCTGTGATGTTGGCCACTCGATTGGACAACGTGGGGGAGGCGGCCGTGTTGCGGGAAACCTCACCCGTTTTTGCCGCACTGATTGGCTGGCTGGTCCTCAAAGAAACCGTTGGCCCGCGCAGGATCGCCTTGATGGCATTGATTGCGCTGGGAGCTGTGATAGTGGAAGTGGGCAGGCAATAGGAACGCGACATGGCTGAGACAACTTCTGAGAAAAAAATCAATCCGATGCTCAAGATGGGTTTGGAGCTGGGACCCATTGTGGTGTTTTTTGTCGCTTATCTACGGCTACGAGACCAAACCATTGAGATCGGTGGCACCGCCTATGACGGTTTTATTGTCGCGACAGCCGGGTTTATTCCGCTGTTGATCCTGACCACGGGTATTCTGTGGAAGCTGACCGGCAAGCTCTCAAAGATGCAGGTGGCCACTTTGGTGTTGGTGATAATTTTTGGCGGCCTATCGGTGTGGCTCAACGATGAGCGGTTCTTCAAAATGAAACCTACCATGATCTATCTGTTGTTTGGCGGTGCGCTGGGCGTGGGCTTGTTGCGGGGGCAAAGCTATTTGAAGATTGTCATGGAAGAGATGATGCCTCTTAAAGAAGAGGGCTGGTTGTTGCTCACGAAGCGGTTGACGGCCTTTTTCATTGGGCTTGCGGTGCTCAACGAAATTATTTGGCGCACCCAGAGCACGGACACCTGGGTATATTTCAAGACTTTTGGTCTGACCGCAGCGGTTTTCGTTTTCTTCATGACGCAGGGCAAAATTTTTCAGGACTATGCTTTGGAAGAAGAAACCGAAGAAGGCTAGAGGATCTACTCCCGCCGTCGTTCGGGGAGTCTTCTCTGGAGTATTCTTTAAATGAGAAAATGGCGATTTGAGGAATCACACCCCAAACAAGTCATTTTGAACCCATGTGTCGGAACGGTCGGCGCGTAGGTCGGCGTGCAGCGCACGTCCGCGTCTAAGCGCGGGCCGATCCCAAAGAGCTTTGAGCCAACGGGCCATGTGAGGTTTGTCGTCGAGAGTTTGCTCCTGGCCTTGCCAAAGGGACGACCATCCCCATGCAGCCATGTCTGCAATCGAATAGAAATCTCCGGCGAGATATTCGTTTTCAGCTAGGCGGCGATCTAGAACGCCATATAGGCGGGCAGTTTCGTCGCGATAGCGCGCCTTGGCGTAAGTAATGTCTTCGGGTGCGTACTTCAGAAAATGGTGGTTCTGCCCTGCCATGGGACCAAGCCCGCCCATTTGCCACATGAGCCATTCTTCGACGGCGACGCGATCCTGCTCTGTTGTGCCCAGAAACTGGTCGGTTTTGCGGGCGAGGTAGAGCAGGATTGCGCCGCTTTCAAATACGGAAATCGGTTTTCCGTCTGGCCCGTGCGGATCGACAATTGCCGGCATCCGGTTGTTGGGGGCAATCTTCAGGAAGGCTTCGGCAAATTGGTCGCCTTTGCCGATGTTGATTAAGTGAGTGCTGTAAGGCAGCGCCATCTCCTCCAGTGCGATGGAGACTTTCCAGCCGTTTGGTGTCGGCCAGTAGTAGAGATCAATGGGCTGTTGCATGGTTGGTCCTCAAAGTGCGAGCAGCCATGATGCCGGTTTCAAGCTGTGCTGCAAGAGGGTGCGTTGGAGCTCGGGCGCACGGCTGCCAAATAGGTGCGCGGTGTCAGCTGTGCTTGGAGTGTATGTAGTGGTAACGCCGCGGGGTTGCGCAGCAGTTCCGCGTAAAACGCCATGGCACCGGGGCGCAGGTAGGGCGACCAGTGGCAGAGCCAATGTGCAGGCGGGTCAATGACATGCCCAAGGGCTGCAAGCCGTTTCAGGCCCGGTCGGTCGTCCAGCCGAATGGTCAGCGCGTTTGGCGCGTCAAAGCCACGCCCGATTGTGCGGTCATGTGCGCGACTGCGCCCGAGGAGTTGTTCAAAGAGGATGTCGTAAAACGCGTTTTCGCCGCTGACCACGTTGAAGAGTTCGGCACCATGCCCGGCGTCCGTGCGCAGGGCAGCGGCGACGGATGGGCGAAAGACCGCGCCGTTCAAAAGGATGATACGGCCTATGTCACCCACCGTGAGGCGATGCAGAGCTTGAAGCGCAACGTAGGCGCCCATTGAGTGGGCCACCACATTCACTGGTCTGTGCGGGTCTTGCATACGGAGCTGTTGGACCAGCGTCGCCAGCGCATGAGACGCGCGAATCGCAGAGCGCAGGGCTTGTTTCAGGGAACCTCGTGCATTCCAACCAAAGGCAACCCCGACACCGCAGTTGGAGGTTGGGGAAAGGTATCCCAGACGTTTGGGCCAGCTCACGACTTTGGAACTGGAGGCGTCCAGCGGCGCAAAGATATGCGCGTGGGGGCAGCGGCCGAGATCATACGGGCGGAATTTGTACCCATGCAACATGACGGTGATGGGGCCATCTGTGTCTAGTGCACGGTTGAGCACAGGTAAAAGTGGGGCATCAGTACCGTGTAGTACCGGTCTGCGGCCATCTGCGTTGATCCGAATGAGCGCCATTGCTGCTCTCCCCTTCACCTTCAGACAGTGTTGCGCAAAAATGTGCAGATTGGGTAAAGCAGGCGTAACCGAGTAGCGAATGGGCCCGCGTGGCTTGACGTTTTGGGCGTTGCGGCGTAATTCGCATCTGTGGCGATTTGTTACCGGATTGCGGGCCACGTTAAAGATACCGCTAAAGAGGTCAGGACGAAGGAGCCCCTTCCGCTTGGCCGGAACGGGGCTTTTTATTTGGGTCGATCAAGTGTGACCCGGGAGAGATGACATGAGCGATTGGAACAAGCGCACAAAGCTGGTGCATGGCGGGACACGGCGCAGCCAGTACAACGAGGTGAGCGAGGCGATTTTCCTCACACAGGGCTTTGTGTACGAGAGTGCGGAACAGGCTGAAGCACGCTTTATCGAGACCGGTGAAGATGAGTTTATCTACGCGCGCTACGGCAACCCAACTGTGGCAATGTTCGAAGAACGTATTGCGGCGTTGGAAGGCGCAGAGGATGCCTTCGCCACGGCCAGCGGTATGGCGGCGGTCAGTGGCGCGTTGACCTCGATGCTAAAAGCTGGTGATCATGTTGTTTCCGCCAAGGCGTTGTTTGGTTCTTGTATTTACGTACTGCAGGATGTTCTGGGCCGCTACGGCGTGGAAGTGACCTTTGTGGATGGCACTGATTTAGCGGCCTGGAAAGCAGCGATGCGTCCGGATACCAAGGCGGTGTTCTTTGAAAGCATGTCCAACCCGACGTTGGAGGTGATCAACATCACAGCCGTGGCGCAAATCGCCCACGAAGTTGGCGCGACAGTTCTGGTAGACAATGTATTTTCCACGCCAGTGTTTAGCGAAGCGATTTCGCAAGGTGCCGATGTGGTGATCTACTCGGCGACCAAACACATTGACGGTCAAGGCCGCGCGCTGGGCGGAGTGGTCCTGGGCACCAAAGACTTCATCCGTGGCACACTTGAGCCTTACATGAAGCACACCGGTGGCAGCATGAGCCCGTTTAATGCCTGGGTGATGCTGAAAGGTCTTGAGACTATTGATCTGCGCGTACGAGCGCAG
Organism: Shimia sagamensis; assembly: GCF_900182745.1. Lineage (GTDB taxonomy): Bacteria > Pseudomonadota > Alphaproteobacteria > Rhodobacterales > Rhodobacteraceae > Shimia > Shimia sagamensis. Next base: position 420,997 of record NZ_FXTY01000003.1, read on the forward strand.
GCTGAGAGCGCGTTGGCGATTGCCGCGGCTTTGGAAGGACACTCAGCATTGGAGCGCACGATTTATCCTGGATTGGATAGTCACGCACAGGCCGCTTTGGTGAAAAAACAGCTTGGTGGTAGAGGCGGCACTGTGCTGTCTCTGGATATTAAGGGCGGTCGCGAGGCGGCGTTCAAGTTTTTGAATGCATTGAAAATTGCCGTGATTTCTAACAACCTTGGAGACGCGAAATCGATCGCAACTCATCCGGCGACCACCACCCACCAACGTCTCCCTGACGACGTGAAAACGGACTTGGGTATTACGTTGGGATTGGTGCGTTTTTCTGTTGGATTGGAAGACACCAACGATCTGATCGCAGATATTCAACAGGCTGTAGAGGCCTCGCAAGCTTAAATCCTCAGTTTGACAACGAGTGTACTGCGAGGCGCCCGGCAAATTGACCGGGCGCCTTTTGCGTCTCTCGAGAAGAGTTTGACCCAAGGTGTCGTTTTTCACGTACAGGTTAACGATATTAGCATTTTGTCGACGGACTGACTAAGTTAGTTTTGCGACAACAGGGAAAAGGCGCTTGGCCATGAACGTTCAAACTTCCAAGACCCAAACACAATTGACACGGAAAGACGCTAAAGAGGCGCTCTCGCGGTTGCGGGCTTGGGCGCAAACGGCGTCTGTCACCGAGATTGCGGAACTTGACCCGGTTGTTGCACGGTTGCTGCCCGATCAGCCCTTGGCAAACTATCCGGAATTGTCACGCCAGTACCCCGAGGATTTTGAGGCGACGCCAGAGTATCGGGCAACCCTGCCAGATTTGCAAAACGGTCCTGAGAGCCTGATCAAAGGCGAGAAGCAGCAGATTCAGCACGTCGGAATCTCGAATTTCCGCCTGCCAATTCGATTCCACACTCGTGACAATGGTGACATCGCGCTGGAAACCAGTGTGACAGGAACAGTGAGCCTAGAGGCCGACAAAAAGGGCATCAACATGTCCAGAATTATGCGGTCGTTTTACAAGCACGCCGAGAAGACGTTTAGTTTCAGTGTGATGGAAGCCGCTTTGGCGGATTATATCACGGATCTGGAAAGCTTTGATGCCCGGCTTCAAATGCGGTTTTCTTACCCGATGAAGATCAAATCTCTGCGCTCTGGGCTCGAAGGATATCAATATTATGACATAGCGTTGGAAAAGGTGCAGCAAGGCGGCGTGACACACAAGATCATGCACTTGGATTATGTTTATTCGTCAACGTGTCCGTGTTCGTTGGAGCTGAGCGAACACGCACGCATGTCTCGTGGTCAATTGGCTACACCACACTCTCAACGGTCCGTGGCACGGATTTCAGCAGAAATAGTCGACCGTCCCCGTGTCTGGTTTGAAGACCTGATTGACCTTGCGCGGGAAGCCGTACCCACTGAGACACAAGTCATGGTTAAGCGCGAAGATGAGCAGGCTTTTGCGGAGTTGAATGCTGCCAATCCAATCTTTGTGGAAGATGCGGCGCGGCTATTTTGTGAGAAGTTGAAGGCGGACCCGCGGATTGGGGATTTCCGCGTTATTGCGAGCCATCAAGAGAGCTTGCACAGCCATGACGCAGTGTCGGTTCTAACCGATGGGCCGTTGTTTGCCTCACAAAGCATTGATCCAAAACTGTTCACAACGCTGTTTCACGTCGGGTAACGTGGTGACGTACCTGTAACCACCACGTTGTTTTCGCACTAGAACAGAGGGTTAGCGGACGTGCGTTGACACAGAGCCCGTCAAACGCGCTTGACAGCGGCTGGCCCAACCGCCAACCCTGCGCCCATGCTGGATTTACGACCCGTTGGATATGTGATCGGCCTTTTGGTGGCGATGTTGGGCGTGGCCATGTTTGTGCCCATGTTCGTTGATCTGTTGGATGGCACTGCCCATTGGGAAGCCTTCTTTGTGAGTGCAACCGTCACTTGCCTGTCTGGCGGCATGGTGGCGTTGTCGTGTCACAATGGACGGGGCGACGGCTTGTCTTTGCAGCAGACCTTTTTGCTGACCACTGGCGTGTGGCTTGCGCTTCCGATGTTTGGGGCTTTGCCATTTATTCTGGGCGCGACGGAAGCGCGGGTGGTGGATGCCTTTTTTGAAGCGATGAGCGGGTTGACCACCACTGGCTCCACTGTGTTCTCCGGGCTTGATGAACTGCCACGCGGGATGTTGTTGTGGCGCGGATTGCTTCAGTGGTTGGGCGGCATTGGTATCATTGTTGTTGCTATGGTATTCTTGCCGGAATTGCGGGTTGGCGGTATGCAGATTTTCCGAAGCGAGGGGTTTGATACGTTTGGTAAAATCCTACCACGTGCCACGGAAATCAGTAGCCGTATTTCGGTGATTTACATAACACTCACCGTGGCATGCGCTCTGGCCTATGTCATTACTGGCATGAACCCGTTTGATGCTGTTGTGCATGCGATGACCACCATCGCGACAGGTGGGTTTGCCAACTACGATTCGTCCTTTGGCGCTTTTTCCGTTGGGACAGAATATGTCGCTGTGATTTTTATGCTGCTCGCGGCGCTGCCGTTTGTGCGGTTTGTTCAAATGACCGCGGGCAGTGCCAAACCTCTTCTGCAAGACACGCAGATCCGGGCGTTTTTTATGACCGTTGCCGTGATTGTGATTATGCTTACCAGCTGGCAGGTGCTGAGCAATGGGCTTGGCAGTGAGGCTGGCTTTCGCAAGGTGCTGTTTAACACCACCTCAATTGTGACAGGCACAGGCTATGCGAGCGCCGACTACATGCTGTGGGGGGGCTTTCCCGTTTCAGTTCTGTTTTTTGCCGGCCTGATTGGTGGCTGCGCGGGGTCGACGGCCTGTTCGATCAAAGTGTTCCGCTATCAGCTACTGTTTGCCACCATCAAGACACAAATTCTCAAAATCCAGCACCCAAGCGGCGTGTTTACACCAAGTTTCCAAGGGCGCAAAATTGACGATGACGTGTTGAATTCCGTCATGAGCTTTTTTGTGTTCTTCACAGTGACACTGGGTGGACTCGCGGTGCTTTTGGGCATGACAGGGCTGGATTTCACAACAGCGCTCTCAGGCGCGGCGGCAGCGCTTGCCAATATTGGTCCAGGGTTGGGTGACATCATCGGCCCTGCGGGAAACTTTGCGACGCTAAATGATGCGGCCAAATGGCTGTTGGCGGCAGGCATGCTGATCGGCCGGCTGGAGCTTTTGGCGGTCTATGTACTCTTTACGGTTCAATTCTGGAGGGCCTGATGGCGGCAATTGATCAGGAAATGCGTCCGTTGGGCGCGCAGATATCCCACATGCTCAAAGCGCGTGGTGTGGATGTCATTTTTGGCATTCCAGGTGTGCACAATGTGGAGCTGTATCGCGGTATCGAAGAGGCAGGGATCACTCATGTTTTGGCGCGTCACGAGCAAGGTGCCGGTTTCATGGCGGACGGCTATGCGCGGGCCAGCGGCAAGCCAGGGGTGGCTTACGTCATCACTGGGCCGGGGGTGTGCAATATCATGACCCCGCTAGGTCAGGCCTATTCCGACAGTGTTTCAGTGCTGACACTGGCGAGTTGTCTGGATGACCATGTTGGCCGTCGCGGACAGTTACATCAGATGCAGGATCAACGTGCGGCAGCCGCATCCGTTTGTGATTGGGCGGAGGAAGCGCGCAGTGCGCGTGCGGCCTATGATCTGATCGATCGTGCCTTTGTAGAATTTAAGAGGAAGCGGCAGAGATCGAAGTACATTCAGGTTCCAATTGGCCTATTGGGCAGTATGGTAAGTGATGCCCCCAAGAAGGCGCCGGGGGACCACGCCAGCAGCGGTGGGCAGCAGGTGCCTGTGTCCTTGGGTGGCCTTGAACAGGCTCTGGTAGATGCGCAAAAACCGATGTTTGTGTTTGGGGGAGGGCTTGTTCAAAACGGTGCGCCAGCCGATCTGACGCCAATCGAAATTCTGGTGCGTGATCTGATGCGGCGCAGTGGTGCGGCTGCCTTCATGACCTATGCTGGGTGCGGGCTGTTGAGTGCGGAGGAGTCGCTGAGCTTTGGCACTTATTTGGGTCGCGGAGACAGTAAGCGCATTATTGGTGACGCTGATCTTGTGATTGTGATCGGGTCAGAGTTATCTGAATGTGACTTGTGGCGTGATGAGTTGGGCCACAAAGGAGTGTTGGTACGGGTAGATATCGATGCCGAAGTTTTGGCAGATCGTCATCGTGCCGATATCACCTTCCACTGCGAAGGGCGTGCATTTGTAGAGGCTTTACTGGCGGCGTTGCCTGCCGAAACCGCGGAACCACGGTGGAGCATAAGGGACATCGCAGCCGTCAAATCACGCTTTCGCGCGGAAACGGATGCAGAGCGGCCAGGTATTGCGGGCATTTGCGATGTCCTGTCGGAGGTCATGCCGGATGATGCGATGATCTACTCGGACATGACGCAATTTGCCTATGTTGCTAAAGAGGTTTGGGACATGACGCGCCCTGGCCACTGGCATCATCCCAGCGGGTTTGGCACGCTTGGCTACGCGCTGCCGGCCTCGATTGGTGGCGCGATGGCCCGCCCAGAAAAGCCGACGGTGTGCATCGCTGGCGATTATGGCTTTCAATATACCGTGCAGGAGCTAGGCGTTGCCGTGGAGATGAAGCTGCCGATACCGATTTTGCTTTGGGACAATCACAAGCTCAAGGAGATAGAGGACAGTATGGTGGCTAGCCAGATTGCGCCAAATGCGGTGATCGCACTGAACCCAGATTTCTGTAAGTTGGCGGAAAGCTATGGCTGCTTGGCAACGGAACCAAAGACTGTTGATGAATTGCAAGCGGCGCTGACGCTGGCCTTTGGCGCTGATCGCCCGACGTTAATCCGGATGACTTCGTCACTGTCGGCATCCTGAAACATCATCGGTCACAAATGCAAAGGGCGGCTCCGTTGAGAGCCGCCCTTTGCCGTTTTCATTGAGATGAGAATTTACCAGCAGCTCACCAGCACGGTCATGTCGCTGGCCTGTTTGGTCAAGTCTTCGGGTGCCAGAGAAGCGCCGTTGGACGACATGTCTGCTTGAATGCCTTCTTGCGCCAGGAGTGTGCGGATGGCGTCGCTGTTCACGGCAAAGTTCACCTCCTCTGGCAGTTGCTGAGCAGACTGTGCGTCGCGTGGCAGTAGCATACCAAAGACAGAGCCACCTGCGTCAAACACAGGCCCCCCCCAGTCGCCTGGCTGTACGTTCAGCGCCAGACGGGTGAGCTCCTGCTCGCCACGCAAGCCCTTTACATCAGAGAGTTGGCCAAATGTCAGAGTTGGTGCGCCAAGCGCACCTTCGTAGGAATAGCCAGCAACAGCCACTTCTGACTGGATGCGCGGCGCACCTTCACGCAACGTGGCCACATCGATTGGGGCCAGCGCGGAAGTTGGGCTCAGGATTGCAATACCAAGCGCCTCGTCGATGACCGCAACCTGCGCGTCGTAGTCTTCTTCAATGGTGACTTTGGCGCAGTTTTGCACAGCTTCGGCAGTGGTGACCACGTGGCCTTTGCGGTCGATGAAAAAACCGGACCGTGAGTGTTTAGGTTTGCGCACTTGCAGGCCCGAGATCAGGTCGATGTTTTGAGCAGTGCTGTCTCCCGCAGCAGGATCAAGCACGCCGCCAATGCGGGTGAAGCTGGCCTGCATCTCCCCCAGAATTCGAGTGCGGCGCTCTTCGTCGCCAGCGGGCCAGACGAGGGTGAAACCTTTGATTTGGCCTTCTTTCAAGGAGACCTCGGTGTGGCTGACAATGCTGGTGTTTTCACCCGTCAAAACGAAGCTGGATTTCTTGCGCTCGCGTGGGCCATTCAGCGGCACAACTTCAAGTGTTTGCATGATGTCGTAGAGGCCAAAAAGAGTGTTCTGGTCGCCTTCTTGACTGATCAGCAGAACCTTGGCTGGAATGTTGCCGGAAGCTTCGTATTGCACAAAAGGATACTCGGAGGCCGTTTTCTGCACTGCGCCCATTGGCACTATCATCTCAATGCCCGCATCCAGATCGCTGACCAGTTGCAGGTTCATGCCTTCCAACACGGCAAAGAACTGTTGGCGCAAGGTGTCGCGTTGCAACGTGGTCATTACGCCCGTCACGTCAAAGCCATTGTCGGCCTGCCAGTTGGACATGGAGGCACGTGTACCCCGTCCATAGGACCCATCGATGGCGGAATTGTAGTAACCTGCCCACTTCAGCCACTCTTGCAGAGTTTTCTTTTCGTCACGCGACAAAGCCGCTTCGCTTGCGCGGGCTTCGCGGACGGTTTCATCCGGCTGCTGAGGAACAACCGGGGCCACTTCCGGCTCAACCGGTGTTTCCACAATCACAACCTGCATGTCTTGAGCCGCGTTTTGCACCGGTTGCTGCCCGGAAAGCGCAGCTTGTGGGTTAGTCAACTGGTTGGCACCTACTGGCCAGAACTGGCTGCGGTACTCTCGTGCGGTTGCCAAATACGCATCCACGGGAATCACGCCCTCGGCGCGGTAAACGCGCAACACATTCTCCGCATCTGCGCGAAGGTATGGGCCAAGTGCGACGGCATACCAGCCGCCACCAAGGGCAAAGCCGTTTACATCGTCCATACGTTGGGCATAGGAGCGGATGTTTTCGCTGGCTTGCGTCAAGCTGGGTTGAGCCTCAAGCTGTACCCAAACGATGTCATCTGAGGATTGAGCGGTGGCGGGGGTGACACTGAAAAGCAGTGCCACAAAAAGCGACAGAATAGTGCGCAGCATATTTGAGGTAGTCCCTAAAACGCGTGACAATTGTTAATTAGCCGCCCTTTTATCAGGTTCGGCGCGGCTTGCACTCATAATTTGGTGAACTCTGACTTGGACGTTGTGTTGACCCCGTGCGAGCTTGCGCATAAGCAAGACCCGCGTTTGGAAAGGGCTTTCACCATGGCACATAACGACAGCAAACCACGTAGCTTCCAAGAGATCATTTTGCGGCTTCAGAATTATTGGGCTGAGAAAGGCTGCGCAGTGTTGCAGCCTTATGACATGGAAGTGGGCGCTGGTACCTTTCACCCGGCGACAACTTTGCGGTCGTTGGGCAGCAAGTCCTGGGCGGCGGCTTATGTGCAACCGTCGCGTCGACCGACAGATGGCCGCTATGGCGAGAACCCCAACCGTTTGCAGCACTACTACCAGTATCAGGTGCTGATCAAACCAAGCCCGCCCAACCTACAAGAGCTGTATCTCGGTTCCCTGGCCGCAATTGGCATCGACATGGAGATGCACGACATCCGTTTTGTTGAGGATGACTGGGAAAGCCCAACGCTTGGTGCGTGGGGTCTTGGCTGGGAAGTGTGGTGTGACGGCATGGAAGTCAGCCAGTTCACCTATTTCCAGCAGGTTGGTGGGCACGACTGTCACCCAGTGTCCGGTGAACTGACTTACGGTCTGGAACGTCTGGCGATGTATGTTCTGGGAGTCGATCACGTGATGGACATGCCCTACAACAATCCACAATCAGAGATCGCTCTGACTTATGGCGATGTGTTCAAGCAAACTGAGCAGGAATACAGCCGTTGGAATTTTGATGTGGCCAACACTGATGTGCTACTAAAACAGTTCGAAGAGGCGGAAGTGGAGTGCGAGAAGATCCTCGCGCAAGAGCATGTGGACCCAAAAACCGGCAAGCGCATCATCATGGCGCATCCGGCCTACGATCAGTGCATTAAGGCGTCTCACCTGTTCAACCTACTGGACGCGCGTGGTGTGATCTCTGTGACAGAGCGTCAGGCCTATATTGGCCGCGTGCGCGCGCTTTCAAAGCAATGCGCAGACGCGTTTGTGCAGACAGAGGCCGGTGGCTACGCGGCGTGAGCCAACTAGGCCAAACCTGGCAACAAAACTTTGGCGCCGTCGGCCACCATACCGACGGCGATTGCAATCAGCACCATACCCATTAGGCGCGTCATGATGGTGCGGGCGGTGTTGCTCAAGTAGCGGCCTATGTTGCCGGCGAAGTAAAACACCACGGCGATCATCAGCAGAACCAGAAAAACGCAACCAGTGTAAATCCCCCAATCGGAAGGCTGTTTCACTTGTTGGGCATAAAGGATCAGTGTGGTGATTGTGCCAGGGCCTACCAGCATCGGGAAGGTCATGGGATAAAACGCAATACTATCGGCGTCGGCTTTCTGCATGACCTCACGTTCGCGTTCTGTGCCGTGGTGGGCCGTGCTGCGCCGTCCATTGAGCATGACAAAGCCAATTTGCACCAGAACCATGCCACCCGCCACGCGAAAGGCATCAACTGAGACCCCAAAGAAAGAGAGAATCGCGGTGCCCGAGATTGCAATGATCACGCAGGACACGGCAGTGTAGGTGAGAATCTTAGTGGCCGCGCTGCGTTGTTCGGATTGGTGAAGGTCCTCTGTCAGGCCAAGGAACACCGGCAGGTTGATGAAGGGGTTCATAACCGCAAACAAAGCACCGAACATGGCGATGGCGAAGCTCTCGGACATGTATCCCCCTTTGAAGATCTCGCAAAATCACTTAGATCAGCGCCAACAGTGCCGTGGTCTTGTACATCACGCAATAGAAACAATACCCGTTGGGGGAAAGTATGAACATGACAGGAAAACTGTTTGGAGGGCTTATTGTGCTGACAGCTTTGGTTGGTGGCGTCGCCATGTATTGGTTGCAGGTCTATGGCTACTACGACGCGGTGCCCGCGTCGGATATGCAAAATGACGTGCAATTGACGCTTTTGGTAAATGGTCAGGCCGAGCCGATCTTGTACGAGGATTTTGAAGCCATTGATAGCGAGAGCTCCCCAATTCGCTACCGCGCCTGTTTCACCACGTCGATGAGTGAAGCCCTGCTGACGGAAACCTACGAAATGCTGGAGAAAGCTGAGCCGCGCAATGCGCCGAAGTGGTTTGAGTGTTTTGATGCAAAGGAGATCGGGCTGTCGCTGGAAAACGGCGAAGCATTGGCCTTTTTGGGTGAGAAAGACGTGTTGTATGGCATCGACCGCATTGTTGCGATCTTGCCTGATGGTCGTGGGTTTGCCTGGAATGAAATTAACGCCTGCGGCGAGATTGCTTTTGACGGCAAGCGCTTGCCCGCGCATTGTCCTCCACGACCTACGGAGTAAGTATATGGAACAGGTGTTTGTCGTCCCGGAAATGATCACGGCAACCTTGGGGTTTGCGGTGTTTTTGTTGGGTGCGCGTCTGACGCGAAAAGTCGCTTTCCTGCGGGAGTTCAATATTCCTGAGCCGGTTACAGGCGGCCTACTCGCGGCTGCGATCTTCGCGATCTATACGGCCGTGTCAGGGGTTGGGTTGAGCTTCGAAACTGGCGCGCGAGACTACTTTTTAGTGCTGTTCTTTGCTGGCATCGGGTTGAACGCGCGTCTATCCGATCTGCTTTCGGGAGGTAAAATCCTGGCCCTACTGTTGGTGCTGACTCTAGGTACAATCATTGTGCAAAGTGTTGTTGGGATCGCTGGCGCCACCCTCTTTGGGCTCCCTGCGCAGTCCGGTGTGTTGCTGGGGTCCGCCTCCTTGATCGGAGGGCATGGGACCGCTATTGCCTGGGCACCCAATGTGGCGGCAGCCACTGGATTAAATAGCGCGTCGGAGCTGGGCGTGGCAATGGCTACGCTAGGACTGATTGCTGCCTCGCTTGTGGGCGGGCCGATTGCCAAGTTTTTGGTGGGGCGGCATGGTTTGACCTCCACGCACCAAGGTGACGGCGACGTTGTTGGGGTGTCGTTTGAGGACGAACATGAGACCTCGGAAATCTGTCATGTGTCTTTGATGCGCGTAATGCTGAGCCTGCATATTGCGATAATTCTGGGCTATGTCTTGCACGGTATGCTTAAGGAAGCAGGTCTGATGTTGCCGCTTTTTGTGCCCTGTCTGATTATGGGCATCCTCTTGGGTAACCTGCGTCTGTTGATTGCGCCCAAAGCGCCGCCGGTGGCACGCACGCCAACTTTGGCGGTGATTTCAGAGTTTGCCCTAGGCGTGTTTTTGGCGATTTCCTTGATGACACTGGATTTTTCCACATTGAGTGGAGCCGGTTTGGCGATCATGGCCACGGTGGGCGTACAAACGCTCATCACCGTGGTTCTCGTCATTCTTGTCTTATTTCCAATTTTGGGGCGTAACTACGACGCGGCGGTTCTCGCCTCGGGATTTGCTGGCTTTTCCCTAGGCGCGACCCCCACGGCCATTGCCAATATGACAGCTGTCACCAAACGTTATGGCCCTGCGCCTATCGCCTTTGTCGTTTTGCCCTTGGTTTCAGCCTTTTTTGTCGATATCGCGAACGCGATTGTCATCCAATCCATCGTGAACTTCTAAGGACCCGTCATGCCTGATCTGTTGATCGAACTTTTTTCTGAAGAAATTCCCGCGCGTATGCAGGCGCGGGCTGCTGCTGATCTCAAGAAAAAGGTCACGGATGGTTTGGTTGACGCCGGTCTGACCTATGCCCATGCGCGGGCGCTTTCCACACCGCGCCGTTTGACGCTGGTGATCGAAGACCTGTTGGCGGAGAGCCCAACGGTGAAAGAAGAACGTAAGGGGCCAAAGGTCGGCGCACCAGAGAAAGCCATCGAAGGTTTCCTGCGGGGCGCTGGTGTATCCCGCGAGGATTTGGAAGAGCGCGACACGCCCAAGGGGGCGGTTTACTTTGCGAGCATCACTAAGCCCGGTCGGCCGGCGGCGGAGATCGTCTCGGAAGTGTTGGAAGACGCCATTCGCAACTTCCCATGGCCCAAATCGATGCGCTGGGGCACAGGGAGCCTGCGTTGGGTCCGTCCATTGCACTCCATTCTGTGTGTTCTGAGCGCGGAAGATGGGCACTCTGTGGTGCCGCTTGATGTTGATGGCATCAAGGCGGGTGATACCACGGAAGGTCACCGTTTTATGGGCAGCGGTCGTTTCACCGTACACGGTTTTGAGGACTATGAAGTCAAACTCAGACGAGACCACGTGATCCTGAACGCCGAGGAGCGGGCAGACATCATTTGGAACGATGCGACCAACATGGCGTTTGCCCAGGGGCTTGAGCTTGTCGAAGACAAAGGCTTGCTTGCCGAGGTGGCCGGTCTGGTTGAATGGCCGGTTGTGCTGATGGGCAACATTGCCGAGGATTTCCTTGGTCTGCCACCTGAGGTTCTGCAGACCTCGATGAAAGAGCACCAGAAGTTTTTCTCTGTGAAGAACCCAAAAACCGGTCGCATCGAGAAGTTTGTGACGGTGGCAAACCGTGAGACCAAAGACAATGGCGAGACCATTCTTGCTGGCAACCAGAAGGTGCTGTTTGCGCGTTTGTCGGACGCGAAGTTCTTCTGGGAGAACGACATTCGCGTGGCCTCTTCCGGGGCAGACGATTGGCTCGACAGCCTGAACAATGTGACCTTCCACAACAAGCTTGGCAGCCAAGGCGACCGCATCGCGCGCATCGCGGCGCTGGCAAGCGAAGTTGCACCGGTGACTGGCGCGTCCTTTGGTGAGGCGGATAAGGCCGCACGGTGGGCCAAGGCCGACCTGAGCTCGGAAATGGTCTATGAGTTCCCGGAATTGCAGGGCCTAATGGGTCGGTATTACGGCGAAGCAGCCGGTCATTCCGCCGCTGTGGCCGCGGCGGCAGAAGAGCACTATTCACCACTTGGCCCGTCTGATGATGTGCCATCCGCACCGGTGAGCGTGTCTGTTGCGATGGCAGATAAGCTGGATACGCTGACCGGCTTCTGGGCCATCGACGAAAAACCAACCGGTTCCAAAGACCCGTTTGCGCTGCGTCGCGCTGCGTTGGGTGTGATCCGTCTGGTTCTGGAAAACAACTTGCGCCTCTCATTGGATACGCACTTTGAGCGTCAACTTCTGCGTCACAAAGCGCATGAAACTCAGGACGATAAGCTGGCAGCAGCTCTGGCGAAAGACTTGGAACAGGAGATCGCGGACCATGGTGTGCTTGGTGCCGTTGTGCACACAGTGAAAGCGGCTATTGATGGCGAGTTACCAAAGCACATCGATGCTTTGCGGGAGACATTGCCGAACACTTCAGCGGATCTGCTGTTGTTCTTCCATGATCGTTTGAAGGTTTATCTTAAAGATCAAGGCGTGCGCCACGATGTGATTGACGCCTGTATCGCTATGCCAGGCAATGATGACCTTGCACTGCTGGTGGCGCGGGCAAAAGCACTGCAGGATTTTGTCGGCACCGAAGATGGTGAGAACCTGTTGCAAGGCTTCAAACGTGCCAACAATATTTTGAGCCAAGCGGAAGAAAAAGACGGCGTGGAATACTCCTTTGGCGCTGAAGTGAAGTTTGCAGAAGATGATAGTGAAATTGCGCTGTTTGCCACGCTGGATACTGCGGAAGAGGCAATTGCGTCGGCCCTTAAAACCGAAGATTTTGCTTCTGCTATGGGAACAATGGCGACGCTTCGCGCGCCCATCGATGCGTTCTTTGAGGCGGTGCAAGTGAACAGCGACAACGAAATTGTGCGCCGCAATCGACTTAACCTGTTGTCGCGCATTCGCGTGATCTGTCTGCAAGCCGCAGATCTGACCCGCGTCGAAGGCTAACAGCCTCAAAATTGTCGCGGCGGAACAGCAAAGGCTTGTTTCGCCGCGACGGCTGGCTATGCTGCGTTGCACAACAAAAAGGTGCCGCAGTGCAGCAAAGCGATCCGCATATCACCCTGATCACCCCTGATGCGCCTATGAGCGCTGCCACACATGGTGGACGGGCTAAGTGTTTGCAGCGACTTGTGCGGCTGGATTTGCCGGTGCCAAAGACTGTTGCGCTGTCCTTTGATGCGGTGCACGGGCTCGCTGCTGGTGATGTGCCGGATATGACAAGTGTGCTCGCGGCGTTTTCGGAAAGTCAATTGCTGTGCGTGCGCCCAAGCTCGGAAGATCCCGATTGGGGTGGCCCAGGCGCCATTCTGAACATTGGGATGAATGATATGCGTCTCTCAGAATTGAGCGACAGCATCGGAGCTGAAGCTGCAACGAAGCTCTATTTGAAGTTCATTCAATCTTACTCGATCCATGTGGCAAGGCTTGACCCGGATATCTTTGATGATCTGGACAGTGGCGCGCCGGACGCGGTTTCCGATTTTCTTGCGGCTTATGAAGATGAGGCCGAAGAGGCCTTTCCGCAGGATTTGGATACCCAATTGGCTGGTGTGCTGCGGTCTATGGCGCGGGCCTGGGAAGGCACCACCGCGAGATTGTTGCGCCAGGCCAAAGGTGCCCCGGCGGATGCTGGGTTGGGGTTGGTTATTCAAGCAATGGCGCTAGGTGTTGGTCGTGGCGAAAGCGGTAGTGGTGTTTTGCAATTGGTCAATAGCGACACTGGGCTGCGGCAGTTCACCGGACGATATTTGAGCCAGTCGCAGGGGCGTGATGCCTTGCAGACAGGTGCGGCCGCTCTGTTCCTGCAGAAAGACGACCGTGGGCCTTCGTTGGAAGAAAAAGCGCCAGCGGCATTTGCGCAGCTGACCGAACATGCAGCGTTGATGCGACGAAAGTTGCGCGAAGAAATGCAGTGCGAATTCACTTTGGAAAATGGCGAAATCTGCATTTTGGATGGCGTGCGCGTGCAACGGAGCGCTCGGGCTGCGGTGCGGATTGCGGTGTCATTGGCAGAAGATAAAATAATTCCACGCGAAGAAGCGGTGATGCGGATTGAGCCCCGTGCGCTTAATGAGCTGTTGCATCGACAAGTTGACCCCGAAGCGGAGCGCGACGTGGTGGGCACAGGAATTGGCGCGAGCCCAGGGGCCGCGACAGGCAAAATTGTGTTCACGGCCGCCGAGGCGCAAGCCAGCGCGGCACGTGGCGAGGCGTGTGTGTTGGTGCGCCGGGAAACCAACCCTGAAGACATCCGCGGCATGCACGCTGCAAGTGCCGCTCTGACCGAGCGTGGAGGCATGACCAGCCATGCAGCGGTGATTGGTCGAGGGCTTGGGTTGCCGTGTGTAGTTGGGGCAACATCAATGCGGTTTCAAACCCGTAAGAAGCGGATTGTGGCGGCTGACGGCCGTATCTTCAAAGAAGGCGATGTGATTACCGTGGACGGCACCAACGGGCAAATTTTGGGCGGAGAACCTCGAATGCTCGAAGCGGCGTTGGACGATTCCTTCCAAACTTTGATGGATTGGGCGGACGAAAGCCGTGACATTGGCGTGCGTGCCAATGCGGATACGCCGGCAGATGCAAGAACAGCTCTGGCATTTCAGGCAGAAGGCATCGGACTGTGCCGCACCGAGCATATGTTCTTTGAGGCCGATCAACTGATTGCCATGCGTGAAGTCATTTTTGCCAATGGGCCAGAAGACCGTAGTGTGGCGTTACAAGCTTTGTTGCCGATGCAGCGCGATATGTTTGTTGAGCTGTTTGAACTCATGGCAGGGCGTCCGCTGTGCATTCGTCTGTTTGACCCACCTTTGCACGAATTTCTCCCGACAGACCGGTCCGGCCTGCGTGATTTGGCTGAGGCGTTGAATCTGCCATTGTCGGATGTAACACGGCGCGTTGAAGCCTTGGTGGAATACAACCCAATGCTTGGCATGCGCGGGGTTCGTCTTGGAATCACGGTTCCGGAAATTCTCGACATGCAGGCGCGAGCCATATTTGAAGCCACGTTGGATTCCTGCGGCGAAAATGATCCGGTTGTTCCTGAAATCATGATCCCATTGGTGTCAGCCAAACGGGAGGTTGAATTGGTCAAGACACGCATTGATGCAATTGCGGCCGCCGTTAAGACAGAGCGGGGGCGGGAATTCGAGTATCGCCTAGGCGTTATGGTGGAGACCCCACGGGCCGCGTTGCGGGCTGAGGACATTGCCCCGCACTGTGAGTTTTTCAGTTTTGGTACTAACGATTTGACCCAAATGACCTATGGGCTATCGCGCGATGATGCAGGGCGTTTCATGAGCCCCTATGTGCAACAGGGCGTGTTCCCAGAGGATCCTTTTCATACGCTGGATCAGGAAGGGGTTGGCGAATTGCTGCGATTGGGAGCCGAGCGAGGCCGTCGCGCGCAACCGAACTTAACCTTGTCGGTGTGCGGGGAACATGGCGGGAGCCCCGAATCGATTGCCTTCTGTCGGGAGATTGGATTGGACTATGTGTCCTGTTCGCCGTTTCGAGTTCCTGTTGCCCGCTTGGCAGCAGCACAGTTGGCAATTTCGGATAAGCTGCAATAAAATAAGGGAAAATTTGTGAAGTTTGGGATGGGCCTGTGCCGCGCCATTGGTGCGGCATCGTGCGTTAGTGGACCATTTATGCTTTTTCCTTTAAGAGACGGTTCGTTGAAAGCTGCCAAGGGTATTTTGCCCCGTTACGAGGTTCAGATGCGCCAACTAATTGTTAGTGTTATTGTATTTGCTTTGACGGCTGGAATGGGTGCCGCGGAAGCGACACCATCCAACGTCAAAAACAGAGAAAAACCGCGCCAGTTGGTACTGTTTGATGGCAAGTCGTTGCGCGATATCTTTACCTCAAAGAAAACCAAGCCAACTGAGATCAGCTACAGCCGCGCGTTTATTGATAGCCTGCCGAAGGTGGGTGACGAAAACCGCAGCGCGGAATGGCAGTGCCTGTCGGAGGCGCTCTATTTTGAAGCGCGTGGCGAAAGCGTGAAAGGACAGTTCGCTGTGGCGGAAGTCATCATGAATCGCTCAACTCACACGTCTTTTCCAGACAGTGTTTGTGGTGTGATCAACCAGGGCACTGCCAGTGGTCGCAAATATCAGTGCCAGTTTACCTACAACTGCGATGGGATCACCAACAAGGTTCGCGAGCGGGATGCGTATGAGCGTGTGGGCAAGGTTGCACATTTGCTGCTCGACGGCGCGCCAAAGCAGTTGACGGATGGGGCGACCCATTACCACACCAAAGCTGTTAATCCCCGTTGGGCACGCACCTTCCCGCGAACCACAACAATTGGTGTGCATCATTTCTACCGTATGCCCACACGTCTTTCCAAAAACTAACGTTTTCCGAGAGAATAGGCGTTTCAGCGGCGCATTGTGCCGCTTTCCCCTATGGTCCGAGCCGAATTGGCCTGCTACTTGCTGCGCATCCGTCGTTGAATGTAGCTAAACTGCGTGGACCAAACACATGACTAACGAAATTCGTCTGGCATTTGCCCATCCCTCGGAACGTGCGGAGGCGACATCCGGGGGGGATCCTTTAGATCGGATCTCTCTGCGGGACCATATCGTTGAGGTCGAGATTGGCGCTTTTCAGGCGGAGCGGGGCGCAACACAACGTGTGTGTTTCAACGTTGTTGTTGAGGTACTGCCGACAAGTGCCGCTGTTGCTGACGATGACGTGGATCGCATCCTATCTTATGACAAAGTCACAGATGCCATTGCCTTTGAACTGGCTGCGGAACGCTTGAACTTATTGGAAACACTTGCCGCCCGTGTGGCTGATCGCGTGCTTTTGGAGCCCCAAGCGCAGCGGGTTTTTGTGCGGATTGAGAAGCTGGACCGTGGTCCGGGTGCTCTTGGGGTAGAAATTGTGCGCTCCCGCAAGGCGCATTTGGCGCCGGTTGAGACATTGGTTGAGGAAGAGCCACCAACGCCTCGAGTTGTGTTTCTGACCAATGAAGCACGGAGTTCCGAAAATCTGAATGGTTGGATTGACCAATTGGAAGCCGGTGAACACCCGTTGATTTTGTGTGTGGGTGCGCCCGAAACAGAGACACTGCAGACGGGTCTGGATCCGACACAGCGGCGGATAGATCTGTTGTCCATTGAGCAAAATGCATGGATGTTGGCGACCCGCGACAATCGGTGCGTGGTTGTTGCTACACGGACAGAATTTGATTGGGCCATGAAAAATGGCCAAATATGCGTGTGGGCACCCTCAAAAATCGTGCTGGATGCGGTGGATGGGCCAAGCGCTCCGCCAAGTGATGCCTTAAGGCTTGCAGGTTGGTTCGCGGCCGAGATGCAAGCTGCTGATTTCTGGGTGATTGGTGAAACTTCTGATGATGCGTATAAGGTTGAGACCGCGACGCGCCTAATTAGCTGTACTCAGAAAGTGCTTTGACACTTGCTTTTTGACCAGTGTTTTCGCAAGCAGCGGACATGAAAATCTATTATCGCCCAATTGTTCAAACCGATGTTGCCCGCCCTGCAAATGCCAAGACACTTGCGGGCGGATGGTGTTGGTTTACCGAGGTAGAGGCGCTCATGCGTGGTCAAGGCGCTCAGGTGTTGCCGGCAGACGCGGTGCCGTCAGATGTCTTGGCACGCCTTTGTGCGCCGCGTTCCTCGATTTGTGATCTGGACATGTCGATGCCTCATTTCATGGGGATTTTGAATGTTACGCCTGACAGCTTCTCGGATGGTGGGCGGTTTGAAGAGGCTGAAGCGTCGCTTAAGCAGGCCCGCAGCATGGTTGAGGCGGGCGCCGGTATGATTGACGTTGGGGGGGAAAGCACCAGGCCTGGCGCGAAGTTGGTCCCAGTTAGTGATGAAATCGCGCGCACGAATCCCGTCATTAATGCGATTGCCAACAAATTTAGCGTCCCAATCAGCATCGACACCCGAAAAGCGGAGGTAGCAAGAGCCGCTGTGGCTGCAGGGGCATCTCTGATTAACGACGTATCCGGCTTCACCTATGATCCTGAACTGGCGCAAGTGGCGGTTGAGGTGGGCCTACCTGTATGTGTCATGCATGCACAGGGTGATCCGGCTACGATGCAGCAAAAACCGACGTATGACGATGTGTTGCTCGACGTTTATGACTTTCTTGAAACACAAGTTGAGCGGCTTGC
This sequence comes from Shimia sagamensis, assembly GCF_900182745.1. GTDB lineage: Bacteria > Pseudomonadota > Alphaproteobacteria > Rhodobacterales > Rhodobacteraceae > Shimia > Shimia sagamensis. The sequence goes on from NZ_FXTY01000003.1 coordinate 438,789, forward strand.
TAACTTGGGGATTGCACGTGATAAAGTTGTTATTGACCCGGGTATTGGGTTTGGAAAATCGCTTGCGCATAACCTTGCTTTATTGGCGCGTTTGAGCCTGTTTCATGGTTTGGGCTGCCCAGTCCTTATCGGGGTATCACGAAAGAAATTCATCGGTACAATCGGCAAGGCTTCGCTTGCTCAAGATCGTGTGCCGGGATCTGTGGCGGTTGCGCTTGAAGCAGTTGCGCAAGGGGCGCAGATTGTCCGCGTGCATGATGTGGCAGAGACCCGTCAGGCGGTGAACGTGTGGCAGGCAATGACAACAGGAGACTACAATGGCGCGTAAGTTTTTCGGGACCGACGGGGTTCGCGGAACCGCCAATATCTATCCGATGACAGCAGAGATGGCGCTTCGCATTGGCGCGGCGGTCGGGCGATACTTCCGCAACGACGGCACCAATCAGCACCGGGTGGTGATTGGCAAAGACACGCGGTTGTCTGGCTATATGTTTGAGAATGCGCTGACCGCGGGTTTGACCTCCACCGGGATGAACGTGTTTTTACTTGGTCCTGTTCCAACGCCGGCTGTGGGGTTGCTCACAACGTCGTTGCGGGCAGATTTGGGTGTAATGATCTCCGCCAGTCACAATCCAGCGGATGACAATGGCATTAAGTTTTTCGGTCCCGACGGATTCAAGCTGTCGGATGAAGTTGAGCTTGAGCTTGAGAAATTGATTGAAAGTGGCGTGGAGCCAGCTCAGGCTCCAAATATTGGACGCGCGCAGAGGATCGATGACGGGCGGTTTCGTTACATTGAGCGGGTGAAAAGCTCGCTACCACGCGACTTGCCGCTGCGTGGCGTGAAAGTAGTGATTGACTGCGCCAATGGCGCGGCTTATCGCGCCGCACCAGAAGCCCTGTGGGAACTCGGGGCAGAAGTGATCACCGTTGGTGTCACGCCAAACGGTTACAATATCAACGAAAACTGTGGATCCACCAGCCCCCGTACCGCACAGGAAACGGTAGTCGCGCATGGCGCAGACGTTGGTATCTGTCTTGATGGCGATGCAGATCGGGTGATGATCATCGACGAAAAAGGCAAGGTGGCCGATGGTGATCAGATCATGGGGCTTCTGGCCAGCCAATGGGCTGAACAAGGCCGTTTGAAGGGTGGAGCGCTTGTCGCGACGGTGATGTCTAACTTGGGCTTGGAGCGGTTTTTGGACAGCAAAGGGCTGCGCTTGGAGCGCACGGCTGTGGGGGATCGCTATGTGGTCGAGGCGATGCGCAAAGGTGGCTTCAATCTCGGCGGGGAGCAATCTGGCCACATCGTGATGACCGACTATGCGACAACCGGCGACGGCCTAATGGCTGGCCTGCAATTCCTGGCCGCTATGGTGGAAAGCGGACATAAGGCATCCGAATTAGCGCAGGTGTTCGAAACTGTGCCGCAGATGCTAAAAAACGTACGCTACGGCAATGGTCAGACGCCGCTGGATGAAGCTTCAGTTAAATCGGCGATTGCGGACGCCGAGGCAGCTTTGGTTGGGCATGGTCGCCTTTTGATCCGCAAGTCCGGGACAGAGCCGTTGGTACGGGTTATGGCTGAATGTGAGGATGCACAGTTATTGGAACGCACCGTCGATAGCGTAGTTGATGCGGTTCAGGCAGCAGTGTCCTGAGCCATCACGTCCTTCTTTAGCCAAACAGACGTCGCAAGGCACCCAGCTGGCTCAAAGCGACACCAGACAAAATCAGAACCGTTGCCCAAACCATGGAACCGGGCAGCGGTTCGCCCATCAGCGTGACGCCAAACACCACCGACCACAGCGGCACCTGATAGTTGGTGAGGCTCATGAACACGGGGCCAGCTGTGCGGATCACCACGATGCGCAGCAACGTGGCGCTAGCCGTGGGCACGAGGCCAAGCAAGGCAACCAATGCGAGGCCCTCAAGCGGGGGCATCGGGGGAGGGCCATGCTGAATGAACGCCAACGGGATGACCATACAGCTGCCAAAAATCAGGGTTGCCGCAGCCAGGCCAACGGGATCGAGCGGTGGAAGTCTACGCAGCACAATTGAGGAAACGCCGTAACAACTCGCGGCCGCGAGGCAGGCAATCTGCCCTGCGGTTTCCAATGGGCTGCCGCTGGAAGCAAAGGCTGCAGGTCCAATCAAAACAAGCACACCCGCAAAGCCGATGAGAAAGCCGAAGGTGCGGCGCAGGGTCATGCGTTCGCCAGGAACAAAGAAATGCGCAAGCGGCAGGACAATCAAGGCGACAGCGGCCATAGACACGCCGGTGAAGGCAGAAGTGACGTATTGTTGCGCCCAGGCGAGCAGCATGAACGGCACGGCTGCGCTAAAGACCGAGACAAAACCTAATCTTGTCCAATCTGTTTCCTGGGTGGTGAACATACGCCCCCCGCGCACTTGCCAAATGGCGATGGTGATCACTGCTGCAAAACTGATTCGGCCAGCGGCAACCCAAAAAGGCGGTATGTGGCCAAGCGCGAGTTTCTGCACCATGAAGGTGCCTCCCCAGATCAGCCCAAGCAGGGCAACCATTATCCAACTTTTGAGCGAAATCTCGGGGGAGGAGGTCATGTGATGCCTGCAAAAAGCGACAGTGCGAGAAATGTAAAAAGTGCGGCATGTCCTAAGGTGATGAGGATGCCCGCGATTTTCCAGCCCAAGGGCGTGGGGACGCCGGGACGAGACCGGGTGACGGCAACTGTCAGGGCAATCTGATACAGTGCTAATAATGCTGCCAATATGCCTGGAATGGCTTCGTTGATTGGCAGCACCAGTAAGAGCGCCATGAGAGGTTGATGGAACAGAGCGGTCCCGTAGTTGCCGACCCAAAAAGTTTCACCAGAGGGGCGCTCTCCGCGTAGAACGGCGCCCAGCCATTTAGGAGTAAACAGCGTAAGTTTTTCGTCAATTTCCTCGGCCATATCCAAGTTCCCTAAAACGTTGGCCGGACCATGCCTTTGGTAGCATGAAAGGTCAAACCAGTGGTCCGCAATTGGCCTGACTTGACACAAAAAAGGGGAGCCGAAGCTCCCCTTTTCCGAAGCGGTGCCTCGCTTAGTTCTTCGCTTTGTCGACCATTTTTCCAGCGGAAATCCACGGCATCATGCCGCGCAGTTTAGCGCCGGTTTCTTCGATCTGGTGCTCGTCGTTTGCGCGACGGGACGCTTTGATGGTTGGCTGGCCAACCGCGTTTTCCAGCATGAAGTCACGTACAAATTTGCCGGACTGAATGTCAGTCAGAACGTCTTTCATGCGCGCTTTGGTTTCGTCGTAGTTCAGGATGCGCGGACCAGTGACGTACTGGCCAAACTCAGCTGTGTTGGAGATGGAGTAGTCCATGTTGGCGATGCCGCCTTCATAGATCAGGTCCACGATCAGCTTCACTTCGTGCAGGCATTCAAAATATGCCATTTCAGGGGCATAGCCGGCTTCCACCAGGGTTTCGAAGCCACAACGGATCAATTCAACCAGGCCACCACAGAGAACGGCTTGTTCGCCGAACAGGTCGGTTTCACATTCTTCGCGGAAGTTGGTTTCGATGATACCGGAGCGACCACCACCGATTGCGGAACAGTAGGACAAACCGATTTCCAGCGCTTTGCCGGTTGCGTCGTTGTCTACAGCAACCAAGCAAGGCACGCCGCCGCCCTTGGTGTATTCGCCGCGCACGGTGTGACCTGGTCCTTTTGGCGCCATCATGATCACGTCCACACCTTCTTTAGGCTCGATCAGGCCAAAGTGAACGTTCAGGCCGTGGGCGAATGCAATCGCGGAACCCGGCTTGATGTTGTCGTGGACGTATTTCTTGTAGGTTTCAGCCTGCAGTTCGTCGGGCATAGTGAACATGATCACGTCACACCAGGCAGCAGCCTCTGCAATGCCCATAACCTTCAGGCCTTCGCCTTCAGCTTTCTTGGCTGATGCAGAACCTTCGCGCAGAGCAACAACGAGATTCTTGGCACCTGAGTCACGCAGGTTTAGTGCGTGCGCGTGACCTTGCGAGCCGTAGCCCAGGATGGCTACTTTTTTGTCTTTGATCAGGTTGATGTCGCAATCGCGATCGTAATAAACGCGCATGATGGGCGCTCCTTTGTCTGGTTTCTGGAGGCAGAATACGGGTTTGAGTGTGGTGCGCGACCATGTTGTGGTGGTTTTTGCGGGTAATTTGCGTGTATGTATGCGTGCAGATGGCCAAAAGGGGAAAAATCATGCTTGATGATCTTGATCGCCGCATACTCCGCTACATGCAGGGGGATCCGACTCAGTCTGTGCCGGAGTTGGCGGATCGCCTGTCTATGACGACACCCCGCCTCACACGGCGTATTGAGAAGCTTAAAGAGGCGGATGTCTTACGTGGGCAACGGGCGGTAATAGATTGGCAGGCTTTGGGCTATGCGGTCGAAGTTTCGCTACGAGTGACGCTAGATAAGACACAATCGCGGGCGTTTGATGAGTTTATAGAAGCGGCGCGAGACATTCCGGAAGTCACGGAAATTCAAACGTTTCTGGGGCGTGTGGATGTGCGTTTATCGGTGATTGCAAAAGATATGGGCCACTATCAGGAGGTGTACCGCAGTCGTATTCTGACCTTGCCGCATATCGCAGATATTGAATCGTTGATGCATGTGGCGCGGATCAAGTCGGATGAAAGCCTGCCGATATGATTGAGTTGGATGAGATAGATCGCTGCCTTCTCAAGGCGTTAGCGGAAGATGCGACACAGAACGCAGGCTCGTTGGGGCGGCGGTTTGGGCTGTCGCAACCGGCGACGTGGCGGCGGATCAAGCGATTGCAGGACAGTGGGGCGATTGCCGGACGTAAGCTGGATCTAGATTATGAGAAGCTGGGTTTTGGCGTGACGGTGTTTCTTGGGGTGAAGTTGGCCACCAAAGGTCGGGTGAGTTTGGACGACTTTGAGCGGGCTGTGTCGGCCATTCCGGAAGTCCAGACGGTGGAGCACGTGCTTGGGCTTTATGACTACCGGCTGCGGGTCACAGCGCGCGATATATCTGATTTTGAACGGGTTTTGCGGCGTCGGGTGATGACATTGCCGGGCGTTGGCAATGTGGAAGCCAATGTTTTGTTGAGCGAGGAACGACGGCCGGGACCGTTGTAAGCGCTTGATGGAAATGACGAAGGGTCTTGAAGGCTTTGGGTGATTGGTTGGCGGGCCACTTTGGGCTACACCGTAGGTAACATGATAAGGAGTTTCCCGATGGCACATGACATCGATCCCGGTGGATTGAGCGAGTTTTCCGTGGTGTTCACGGACCGGTCCCTAAACCATATGTCCAAGACTTTTCAGCAGGTTATGCGGGATATATCCGACCTTCTGAAGGAGGTCTATAACGCTGAAGCGGTGGCCTTGGTGCCCGGTGGTGGGACCTATGGTATGGAAGCTGTGGCGCGGCAGTTTGCGGCGGGGCAGAAAACGCTGGTGGTGCGGAATGGCTGGTTCTCCTACCGTTGGAGCCAGATTTTTGAGGCGGGCGGGTTTGCCGCGGAAAGTACTGTGATGAAGGCGCGGCAGACTGGGAACGGGGCCACTGCGCCGTTTGCGCCAGCGCCGATTGCGGACGTTGTGGCGGAAATTCATAAGCAAAAACCGCAGGTTGTCTTTGCGCCACATGTGGAAACCAGCGCAGGTGTGATCTTGCCGGATGACTACATCAAAGCCATGGCTGAGGCCGCGCATGAGGTTGGGGCCTTGATGGTTTTGGATTGCATTGCCTCTGGCTGTGTCTGGATCGACATGAAGGCGCTGGGTGTGGATGTGTTGTGCTCTGCACCGCAGAAGGGCTGGAGTGCGTCGCCGTCGGCTGGTTTGGTGATGATGTCGGATAAGGCTTTGGCGCGGTTGGAAAATACCACGTCTGATAGCTTTGCGCTCGATCTGAAAAAATGGCGTGACATCATGGTGGCCTATGAGAATGGCGGCCATGCCTATCACGCGACCATGCCAACGGATGCGCTGCGGGCGTTCCGCGATACGATGCTGGAAACCAAAGAATACGGCTTTGACAAGCTACGTTTGGCGCAGTGGGCGCTGGGCGATGGTGTGCGTAACGTACTGAAAGAAAAAGGCATTCAGTCTGTTGCAGCGGAAGGTTTTGGCGCGCCGGGGGTGGTGGTGAGCTACACCAGTGATCCGGGGGTTCAGAACGGCAGCAAGTTTGCGGCTGAGGGTATGCAGATTGCTGCCGGTGTTCCGTTGGCCTGTGATGAACCAGAAGGTTTCAAGACCTTCCGGCTTGGGCTGTTTGGGTTGGACAAATTGTACGACGTGGACGCGACAATAAATCGTTTACGAAATGTGCTTGATACGGTGCTTTAGCACGTCGGTATCGCGTCTGTATTACGACTGTTTTGCGGAGGTGGCGTTTTTGGCGCTGCCTCCGTTTCATTTTGGAGTTTGTTTTGCAGAAATAGCCGAATGGGGGCTAAATCGTCTTTGCGCGGCGCAGCACAATGTTGCTGTTTTGAGGCAATCCGTAGCGCACGGTCAGGGCAATCACTGCGAGGCTGATCGCTAACCAAAGGCCGCCCCAAAGAAGTGTGGAGCCGCCAATTTGTTCGGCCAGTATGCGGGCGTCAGAGCGCAAATGTGCGCGGCGGATGGTGTCGTCAAATATGTCGAGCGGCGCGTAGATCATGCTGCTGATGCCAATGGTGCGCAGGATCATGTCGTTGATCTCGCGGCTCATGTATCGGCTTGCCGCCAGCATGGCTGCGCCTGTCGCCAGTGTGAAGCCCAAGGCAAAGAGGTCGCGGACGTAGAAGGCGGCCACGGCTAGGGTGATTATGCCAAATCCTGCAAGGATTACGCGGTCCCAATGGGTGCGTAGGGCTAATACAAAAAGTGCGGCACCAATCAGCAGAGACCCGAGGTATCCGGCGGAGGTGATCCAGAACGGGCTGCCGCCGCGTGCGGTAACCAGACCGCCTTCGTTGGGGCTTACTGACAGGCTGAGGACTTCGCCTCCGGTTACGATCGCGGCGAGTGCATGGGATAGTTCATGCAAGAACACCGTGAGGATGCGCAGCGGCAATAACACATCGGTGTTCCAGAGGAGCGTGATCAGCAACGTCAGGGTTAGAAGCTGCCAATGGTTGGTGACAAACGTGTGGAGGGCGCGCATCGATTAGCGCACGCCCAGCCCCATTTGCATCAGCGTTTTGCGGACAGGTCCAAGCGAATAGAGCGCGTTCAAGCCAAGTGCGCGGGCGTTGCGCAGCGGTTGGGCTTCGGCCATGGAGGCGCGGTTGAGCAGGTCGATGCCTTTCACGCGCAGTTTGACCTCGGTGAAGCGTTTGCGGTGGTAGCGCTCCAACATGCGGTCGCTGCCCAGATCAGCTGGGTCGGCCTTGGCCAGTTCCAAAAGAACCCGCATGTCGCCAAGGCTCATGTTCAGACCCTGCGCACCGATGGGTGGCACCACATGGGCGGCCTCCGCCACGAGGGCAAGGCGCTGACTGTAAAGCCGGTCTGCAGATTGTGAAATGATGGGCCAGATGGTGCGGTTGGAGGCCAACGTGAGCGGGCCAAAAAGGGCACAGCTGCGCTCTGTCATTTCCGCTTCAAAGTCTGCCTTCTCCATGGTGAAGAGTTCTTGGGCCCGTGGGCCACGTTCCATCCAGACCAAGGCCGAGGAGGGCATGCCGTTGTGGTCCGGCAGGGGGACCAAGGTGAACGGGCCGCCTGAGCGGTGGATTTCGGTGGAGACATTGGCGTGCGGGATTGGGTGCGTCACGGCCAGCGCAAGCGCTTTTTGCCCGTAACGCGTGGTTTTGGTGCCGATGCCTGCGGCTTCGCGCATCGGGGAGTTGCGGCCATCAGCGGCAATCACCAGACGGGCGCGGGTTTGGCTGCCATCCGACAGGCCAACGCGGGCTTCATGTGTGCGGGTGAACAGCGTGGTGGTGCCACAGCCCATGCGCAGATCAACGTTGGGCAACTCTTCCAGGCGGGCGATCATTTCGCGACGCAGGAGCCAGTTGGGCAGGTTCCAGCCAAACGGCTGTTCAGAAATGTCGGAGGCGTCGAAGTCTTTCACGATGCGCGGCTCGGCCACTTCGCCACTAGCATCGACGATGCGCATGATTTGCAACGGCGCTGCGTGGGCGTCTAGACGTTGCCACAGGCCGGCGTCTTCAAGAAGAGTTCGGGCTGGTTGTAAGAAGGCGGTGGTGCGCATGTCGGCGCCTTTGGCGTCCCGCTCTGTGATCGCGGGCGCAGGGTCGACACATTGCACGGAAAATCCAGCAGCGCCAAAAGCAGCGGCGGCAGTCAAACCGGCGATGCCGCCGCCGGAAATCAGGATGTCCACTTGGGTTGTCTCAGTCATGGCAAAGGCCTCCTGCGCGGCACCTTACGCCTGGCTCAAACCAGTTCCAAGGGGATGAAGTGTCACCCTCGGGAAATCAGGATCAGAGCAAGATAAACCACGGGGACTAGGGCCACGGCGGGGATGTAGAGACCCGGTACGCCAAACATGGCAATGGACGTGCCCCAGAGGGCAGCAATCAGCGCAATGAAGGACCAAACCCAGGTTTCTGGGCTGATTTTGGATGTGGTTTTGGTGGCGGGGATTTCAGATGCAGAGGCAAGGCTCATGGTGGCAGTCCTTTACAGGGCCCGCGCCGGGGAGGGCGCAGGGGAACGGGGAGGATAACGCTATAAGATAGCACTGTGGGACACGACACTGCCGCGCTTTCCCGATCCCTCAGATCTGTCAGAAAGGCTCTCCTGCCGCGCGGTTTAGATATTCATCTGGGCTGCATCTTTAAACCGGCACCTTGTCGCACTGCGACCACATGCCCGACCCGACTTTTAGCGTAGTTTTGACAGAAAAGCCGTGAGATCGTCAGTGTGGAAATGGATGTGGTTGTGATCCAGCGGATCCGGGGCGACGTGCACAGTGCACATGCCCATGTCGTGAGGGGCCTGCAAATTGCGGGGATCGTCTTCGAACATGGCGGCGGATTTGGTTTCCACGCCGTCTTTTGCAAAGATGGTTTCAAACGCGGCGCGTTCCGGTTTGGGCAGAAAGTTGGCGTGTTCAACGCCGTAGATGGCATCAAACAAACCATCCAAGCCGCGAGAGGCCAGCACACGTTCGGCATAAGGCGCGGTGCCGTTGGTATAGACAATGCGGCGGCCGGGCAGATCTTTGATGTATTGTGCCAGCAGGTGATCGGGCTGCATGTGATCCAGCGAGATGTCGTGCACATCAATCAGGTAGGGTGCCGGATCAACATCATGCTCGCGCATCAGGCCGGTGAGCGTAGTGCCGTAGCGTGCCCAGTAGTCTTGGCGCAACTGATTTGCCTTGGGGCGATCTACGCCAAGGGCTCCCATCACATAGTTGGTCATCCGCACTTCGATCTGATCAAACAGACGGGCTTCGGGCGGATACAGGGTGTTGTCGAGATCAAACACCCAAGTTGTGACATGTGAGAAAGACTGCTTTGGCATGAGGGTGTGATACGCGGCGGGGTGGTCTGGCGCAACGGGGAAAGAGTTTTCCCAGTGTGTCGTGGGGGTTGCATCAATTGGCGCAGCGCGTAGTCTGGCCTGCAAGACAATAAAGGACCGCGCCAGATGTCGCAGACGACCCGCCCAAACAAAGACGCCTATACGCTGATTCTCGAAGCGATTGATGTGGGGGTGTACAAACCCGGTGACCGGTTGGTGGAGAGCGATTTGGCCGAGCGGTTTGGCATGTCGCGCACTCCCATCCGGGAGGCGTTGCAGCGGTTGGAAACCCAGTCTTTGTTGGCGCGGGACGGGCGCAGCTTGATTGTAAACTCACTGGATCACAACCAGATGGCGGAGCTGTATGTTGTCCGTGGTGAGCTGGAAGGGCTGGCAGCGAGACTGGCGGCGCATCACGCAACCAACGAAGAGGTGCGGGTGTTGCAGGACATGGTGGAGGCGGACAAGGCGCGGGTGGATGATCCCTCTGCGTTGGCACGCTCCAACCGGCGGTTTCACAAGCAGATCCATCTGGCGAGCCACAACCGCTATTTGGTGCAGCAATTGGATCTGGTGCATCGCTCCATGGCGTTGATGGCAACCACGTCGATTGCTGTCGAAGGGCGCGGCGAAGACACGTTGGTGGAGCATCAGGCGATTGTCGATGCGATCACCGCGCGGGATGGCGATGCGGCGGATGCGGCGTTGCGGGCGCATATTTCGACGGCGTTTGTGACGCGGTTGAAGCAGGAAAATTCAGAATAATCTAGCTGTCGGCCTGTTTGGATTTGGTCGGTGCCGAGAGGTCGTGGTCGATGGCCTCGACGGTTTTGCCATGGCTGGTTTTGTCCCAGTAAAACGGGGCGACCAGCATTTCGACCAATCCTTTGTAGGCCGCAAGTGTGGCCAGCGGGAAATACAGCCACATGGACAACACCCACGGATAGAGGCGGGGGCGGTTGCTGATGTGGGCGGCCGCGATCCAGAGGGCGCCGTTGGTGGTGCCTGACAGCAGAAGGGTTGTGACCAAAACCAGCATCGCGTTGTGGCTGAGAATGTCGGTCATCGGGTGAGGCAGGCCAAAGGCGGCCCCCCAAAGCAGCCAGAGAAACGGGGCCAAGAGAAACTGGCTGATGGTGCAGAGAAACAGCACTTGAAAGCCAAGAAACTGCCGAGGGCCAAGCTCACGCAGCAGTTGGCGGGGGCTGCGCATGTGCACAAGGTAAGTTGCCATATACCCCTTGAGCCAGCGAGAGCGTTGCCTCACCCATGCAATGGGGCGGCAGTTGGCCTCTTCTTGTGTGATGGTGTTGATCAGCTCGGTCCGGTAGCCGCGACGGGCCAGGCGCATGCCCAAATCAGCGTCCTCGGTGACGTTGTGACTGTCCCAACCGCCTACCTCTTCGATCACTTCGCGGCGCAGAAACAGCGTGGTTCCCCCCAACGGCACCGGAAATCCAAGGCGGGTGAGGGTGGGTAACACCAGTCGAAACCACGCGGCATATTCGATGGCAAAGCAGCGAGAGAGCCAGTTGGTATAGGGATTGTAGTAATCCAGGACGCCTTGCAGGCAAGCCACATCTGGTGTGGCGTGGGCGAAGTGATAGGCGACATGTTCAAGTTGATCCGGGGCGGGGGCATCTTCGGCATCCCAAATGCCAATAATCTCACCTCGGCAAAATGGGAGTGCGTAGTTGAGGGCACGGGGTTTGGTGGTCAATCCGGAGCCGGCGGGTACTTCGACCACACGCATCCATCGCGGCAAACGTGTGCGGGCGATGGTGTCTTGGGTGAGATTGTCATTTTCTTCGAGGACCAACACCACGTCGAGTAAGGCGCGGGGATACGACAGGCGGGTTAGGCGGCGGATCAGTGCGGATGCAATTTCAGTTTCGTGTAACAGCGGCACCATCATAGAGATGCGCGGAAGACGCGCGCGTCGGCCGTTGCGGGTGAGATGCGCCGGTAGTGTAAAGGGAGCCGCTGGGGTCCATCGCAGAGGTGGCACGGGAGGCGCGCGGCTGGTGGGCCATAGGTGGCGGAAAAGCGCAGCGACCCGGAGGCTTGTTGCTGCAATGAGGGTGACAACGGTCCACCATGTCAGCAGGTGGAGCCCCATGTTTGGGATCGGGCATGCGGCAAAAAACAGTAAAAATGCCAAGCCGACCAGGAGGCATTTTTGCAGTGCGGCTTGTTTGGTGAAGCCGCGGCAACTGTCTCTGTCTGCCACCGAGGTTTCTGCGGCGTTGGTTAGAAAACGGCGATGGTGCAGGGTGAGGTGGTCCTGAAGTTGGCACTCGTCGGCGAGAGCAAATAAGACGTCTTTTTGGTCATTGGGCAAGGCGGCACGCAGGTCGTCCAGATGGTCCGCGCGGCCGGTTACCAGAATGGCGGTTGTGCCAAGCTTGGCCCATGGCAGCACGCTGTGCTTGAGGCAAAATTCTGGTGTCAGCAGATCAGCGGTGTCTTTGGAAGGTGGTGTCCGTGCCAAATCCACCTGTCTGAGGTTGTTGCTGTGCGCTTTGAAGGCGTTGAGATCGGAGTCTGTCACCCAGCCTTGAGCCGCGAGAATTTCCGTGAGTGTGGCGTTCCATGAGGATTGACAGCGCAACGCAAAGAATAGCTGCCACGGGGTCACCAACCCATAGTCGATTAAGGCGCGGGCCAATGGTAGACGCGCCTTGTCTTGGGGGGCGGATCGTCTGGGGTGTTCGTGAAGTTGTGTGGTGCCCATACCGTACACCTACTCGCCAAAATACCGTTTTAGCCTGTGCGTGTATGGTTAATGCAAAGTTAACGTATGGCGGGATTTCCGCCATACGTCTGGATTTCCAGACCTGTTAATCAGGCGCGCGCAGCCATAGCGGCGGCGAAGTTCTCAAACAGGTAGAAGCTGTCTTGTGGACCCGGGGAGGCCTCCGGGTGGTGCTGTACGGAAAACACCGGACGGTCAGCCATGCGGATGCCGCAGTTGGACCCATCAAACAGAGACACATGCGATTCCACTACACCTTCAGGAAGGGACTGGCCGTCCACTGCAAAGCCGTGGTTCATCGAGGTGATTTCCACTTTGCCGGTGTCATGGTCTTTCACCGGGTGGTTGGCACCGTGGTGACCGTGGTTCATTTTGATGGTCTTGCCGCCCAGCGCCAGTGCCAGCATTTGGTGCCCAAGGCAGATGCCAAATACCGGAATGTTGGCTTTCAGAACGTCTTGGATCATCGGCACCGCGTATTCACCGGTGGCGGCAGGGTCGCCTGGGCCGTTGGACAGGAACACGCCGTCTGGCTTGTGCGCGAGCACTTCTTCGGCGGTTGCGGTGGCTGGCAGCACAGTCACATCACAGCCCACGGAGGCAAGGCAGCGCAGGATGTTGCGTTTGGCACCAAAGTCGATGGCCACAACCTTGTGTTTCGGGTCGGCCAACTTGGGGTAGCCATCGGGCCAGGCCCAGCGCATTTCGTTCCAGTGGTAGCTTTGTGTGCAGGTGACTTCTTTGGCCAGATCAAGGCCTTCCAGCCCGGAGAACGCGCGGGCTTTGGCAACCAGCGCTTCTGTGTCAAAGTTGCCGTCCGGATCGTGCGCCAGGGCGACGTGAGGGGCGCCTTGTTGGCGGATCGCGCGAGTCAGGCGACGGGTGTCGACGCCGCCAATGGCGATGCGACCGCGGGAGGCCAGCCAGTCAGACAGGGTGTTCAAGGAGCGCCAGCTCGATGGGGTGGTGGGATCCCATTTCACCACCATGCCTGCCGCCACCGGATCGGCGGTTTCATCGTCCTCCGGGGTCACACCGGTGTTGCCGATGTGCGGGAAGGTGAAGGTCACAACCTGGCCAGCGTAAGATGGGTCGGTCATGATCTCCTGATAGCCAGTCATGGCGGTGTTAAAGCAGAGCTCCGCCACTGTTTCGCCGGTGGCGCCAAAGCCACGTCCGTAAAACAGGGTGCCATCAGCAAGAGCGAGGCAGGCGGTCGGGTGATCGGGGGTCGAGGCGGTCATGGGCGAGTCTCCGGCTGGCAAATTGGCCGATCCATATGTCGGCGCGTCTCGGGCGTCAAGCAGATGTGTGATCTCAGTGACCCCTTATTTTAAAGGGCTTCTTCAAAAAATGCGATGGTTGCGAGTCGCTGGTCGTTTATATAAGGTCTCATGCTTATGTTTGACAGCAATTGGCAAGAAGAATGGCACTTAGAGAAGACATCAACAGCGCGCTGAAACAAGCGATGCGTGACCGCGCAGCGGACCGGCTCTCCACTTTGCGCCTGATCATGGCCGCAATCAAGGACCGCGACATTGCGGCCCGTGGTGAAGGCGAAGAAGGTGGCGGTGTGTCCGATGCGGATATCCTGTCGATTCTCGCCAAGATGGTGAAGCAGCGCCAGGAAAGCGCACGCACCTACGAAGAAGGTGGGCGACTGGATTTGGCAGAACGGGAACTATCCGAGATCACGATCATCGAAGAGTTTCTGCCCAAGCAGCTGGACGCAGACGAGATTGTCGAGGCCGTAAAAGTTGCTGTGGCAGAAGTTGGCGCAGAGTCCATTCGCGACATGGGCAAAGTGATGGGCGCGCTCAAGGCAAAGTACACTGGCCAGATGGATTTTGGCAAAGTGGGCCCGATGGTGAAAGATCAGCTCGCCAACGGCTAAGAGCCACATTGGATTTTTTAAACGGCCTCGCCAAAACGGCGGGGCCGTTTTCTTTGAGGCTGGCTTACAAAACGCCGGTACTGGAGTGACCACACTCATCCATGGCTTTGACATAGGCAGCTGTAAAACCGCGTAGGTCGACATGGATGAAGGGAGCGCCGTCGACATAGATCGACATGGTGTCACCTTGGCGCATAGCGCGCATGGCGTATAGGCTGTCCGGGTGCCCCACACCGGCGTAGGCTTGCAAGATACCTTCGTTGTCGTAGTAGCTGTGGGCCTGCGTGTAATAATCCCAGTAATTGTCGACCACCAAAGCCACCTTTTGGCCCTGACGCATGGCGGTGGCATAGCCACGAGGCGCGTGTTCTTGCACATAAAGGGCCGGGTAGTTGGCAGGTGGCCCAACCTCGGAGCTGGTGATGGAAATGCGCACAAGCGGATCTCCATCGCCGCCGGTGTAGGCGGTGCAGTTCTCGTGCAGGTAATTCCCTGCATTCACGGTTTCGGTGTAAACTTGCCAGGCGCCGTAGGTCCAATAACCTTCGGCAGTGACCGGCGATGCGAGTAAGGCCAGCAGGCCTGCTGTGTACGGCTTCAAGATACGCGTCTCCAGAATGGTGTTGGAAAATGGGCGGAGGTGGATCAGTCCACGACACCCGCGCCGGAGAAACCACATTCATCCATGGCTTTCACATAGGCCGCGGTGAACCCGTCCAAAAAGAAGCTGGAAAACACATGTCCCCCCACAACCGCGTCGAGTTGGTGGTTCTTGCGCATGGCGCGCAGCACCCATTGGCTGTCGGGATGGTCAAAGCGGAAAAAGGCGTGGGCAAAGCCGTCTTCGTCAAAATATCCGCTGACAACAGCGTCCATGCTGTCTTCGTCATCAAAGCGGATGTAAACAGCCTGTCCGTCCTGCATCACGGTTGGGTAGCCACGGATGGCGTGCTCGCTGATTGAAACACCCGGAAAATAATGGGGAGGACCGCCGTCGCCGTTGCTGATTTCGATACTCAGGGACGGCTCACCGTCACCGCCGGTTAGGGCCGTACACGTGCGCCGCAAGTCTTCGCCGGTGTCGATGGTTTCGGCAAACACGCGCCAGGAGCCGTATTCCCAAAAGCCACTGTCAATGGGGGTGGGGGCTGGCGGTGGTGCGCTGTTGGTTGGCGCTTGGGCCGGGGCGGTGGTGTTGGCGGTAAAGGCCAAAAGGCCAGCGGCAAAAAGCTTCATAAAATGTGTCCCTGTTCTGTCTGGTGTCAGGGTTTCAGAAAAGCCCTGACAAACCTTTGACGAGAATAGAGCTTTAGATATCTTTGCCTAGGATTGTTTTTTGGTTCGCGGCCACAGCGTGGGGAACCAGTCTTCGCGGAGCTTCTGACCTTCGATCATGTCGTGGCCCGGGAAGGGCGGTGAGGTTGGGCCGGGGCGCGCAACATAGCGGGCATCATCGCCAAGCAAACGTAAAGAGAAAGCGCGGCGGCGGTGGGTGGCTGTGTTGCCTCGGGCGCCATGTAAAATATGATAGTTGAAGGCCACCGCGTCGCCAGGCTCCATTTCCCATTCCAGCACGCGCATGCCCTCGGCATCCGGATCAGGGATCGGCATGTAGGCGTCTTCGTTGGGGAAGAAGCTCTCCTCGCTGACCCAGCGGGTGGGCAGCACAGGTTTTTCCCATTTGTGGCTGCCAGCCACCATGCGCAGGGTGGCGTCTTTCACCGGATCAAGCGGCGACCAGAAGCTGATGGTTTGCTGACCTTCGACAAAATAGTACGGCCCGTCGGTGTGCCACGGCGTGGCCATGGACGTGCCGGGCTCTTTCACCAGCACATGATCGTGGAACATCTGCACGGTGTTGGATTGCATGAGTTGGGCTGCGACTTCGGCGGCTTCAGAGGTTTCGATCACTTCCTGAAATTCCGGGATGCGCTGCCAATTGCAGTAGTCGTCAAAAAAGCGGCCGGTTTGGCCTGCTTTTTCATTGTTGGAGGCGTAAGGCCCGGGCTCGGCCATGTTGCGCTCCACCCCTTTGCGCAGGGTGTCGACATGATCCGCAAACAGACCCCGGATCAGGACAACGCCGTCCTGCTGATAGGTGTCGATGTCTTTGGCTGTGACCATGATGTTGTCTCCCCAAAACTGCGACAATCACGGTGGGGTGGGACAGGAAAACCGTCAAGTGATTTTAGACTTGGGTGGCGTGCAGACGTAGCGACTGTGCGATTTGGAGCAAGCGCGGGCCAAGGTCGTTTTCCATGCGGTCTTTGGTCAGGAACGGGGCAGGGCCACCAAGGTTGAGGGCCATGTCCGGTGCGGCATCGCTTGCCAATGGGAAGGGAACCGCAAGTGAGTGCACCCCTTCGTGCCAGTCGCCGTAGTTCACGTAGAAGCCTTTCTCAGTGATCTGTGCAGCGGCGGCGTTGATGCCATCAAGAATTCCGGGCCAGCGCTCGGGGCCGTGGTGCGCCGCCAACGCCTCCAGGATCTCGGCACGCTCGTCTGGTTTGCAGCCTGCGATATAGGCGCGGCCCATGGCGGAGCGGGCGAGAGAAATGCGGGAGCCAACGCCGAGTTGCAGCGACATCATGCCTTGGTCAGCACGGGCGCAGGCGAGGTAAGTCACGGTGTGATCGTCACGCGCGCCAAGGGCCACTTGCACGCCATCCCCTGCGTAGTCCGCAAGGCGTTGCATGTGGTCTTTTGCGGCGTCGCGGATTGGCAAGGAGCCAAGGCAAGCAAAACCGAGGCTCAGTGCGGGCACGCCAATGCGGTAGCGGCCGGTTTGCTCGTCATACAGCAGGTAGCCGGTTTGCAGCAACGTGTAGGTCAGGCGCGAGATTGTCGAGTTGGGCAGGCCGGTGCGTTCGGCAATGTCGCGATTGGACAGGCCCGCGCGGTCACGTGGGCGGAAGCAGCGCAGAACTTCGAGGCCACGCGACAAGGCGGTCACAAACTGGCGGTCTGTTTCAGGGGCTTGGGTGTCGCTGGCGACAGGCGTGCGTTTTCTCATTGGGTTGTGTCTATTTCCGCATGGTGGAATTTTCTATGCGTCATGAGAGCTCTTTCCACAAGACCTTGCCGACGCCGGATTTTGGCAGTGCGTCGATGAACTCCACAATAGTGGGGCATTTGTAGGCGCTCATTTGGGTTTTGCACCACCTGATGATGGCGTCCTCTGTAAGCGTGTCGCGGGCCTCGGTCTGAGGCACCACAAAGGCTTTTACACATTCGCCGCGCCGGGCGTCTTTGGCGCCGACCACGCAGCATTCGGCAATGTCCGGATGGTGCAGCATCAGCATCTCGATCTCGGCGGGCCAGACTTTGAAACCGGCGGCGTTGACCATGCGTTTCACGCGGTCGACCATATAGAAATAGCCGTCTGCGTCACGGTAGCCAATGTCGCCAGAGCGGAAAAACGGCACGCCGTCGATTTCGACAAAAGCCTCCGCGGCGGCTTCGGGGCGCTGCCAATAGCCGGTGAAGTTTTGGGGGGCGTGTATGACGATTTCGCCAACTTCGCCGTGGGGCAGTTCGGTGTCGCCGCCAATTTCGAGCACACGGCTGTCGACTTCATAGATTGGTTGGCCCAGGCACTGGCGCTTGGGGGCGTCAATCGGATTGATGTGGGTGGCTGCCATGGTTTCGGACAGGCCGTAGCCTTCGATGTAGTCCAGCCCGGTCATGTCTTTGAGCCGTTTGGCAATGGCGTCTGGCATGGCGGCGCCACCGCCGCCAATCATCTCCAACGTGGAGAGGTCGTAGCTGTCAAACTCAGGATCATTCACCAGATCAATCGCCATGGTGGCAATCGAGCGCCAACGGGAGATTTGGTAACGTTTGATCAGGGCTGCGGCCAGTTTGGAAGACCAGCGGGGCAGGATCACATTGCGCCCACCGGTCAGGATCGGTCCGCACATGCCGCCCACCAATCCGGTGACGTGAAAAAACGGCAGTGCGGCGAGGTGCACGGTGTCCTCATTGGGTGGGTTCCAGATCACGCTGGCGTAGAGCGAGGCCAAAAACGTGCGGTGGGTGTGCATGCAACCTTTGGGTTGGCCGGTGGTGCCGGAGCTATAGGGGATGACCGCGAGGTCATCGCTTGTGGTGTCGCGTGGGGCAGGTTCCTGGCCTGCGTCCAATGCTGACTGGAAGCCGGTGATGCCGAGTGGCGCGGCTTCCTGTTCGGACATGGCATGTACCTGATTTGCTGGAGCCAGGTCGAAATCCTTCTTGCCCATGTCGGTCATGCGGGTGCCGATCAGGGTGGTGAGGTCGCCGCGCTTGAGGGCCGGCAAAATGTGCTCGGAAATCTCCAACGCACAGATCGCGATTTTGGCGCCGGTGTCGGCGACCAGATAATCGATTTCAGCCTGCTTGTTCATTGGATTGACCGGCACCACCGCACCGCCTGCGCGCAGGATGGCAAAGAAGCTGATGATGTATTGCGGGCAGTTTTGGGTGTAGAGCAGCACCCGGTCGCCTTTGCTCAGGCCGACGTGCTGTAGATAACCTGCAAGCGCCGTCACGCGGGCGGCGATGTCACGGTAGGTATAATCCGCGCCGTTGTAGGTGACGGCAATTCGGTCGCCCCATTTGGCCACGGCTTCGTCCATGCTGACATCAATTGGCTGATCGGGCCGCGCAAAGGTCCAGTCTTTGCCGGTTGGCCAGAAATCCGGAATGCGGGCGTTTGGGTGGGGCATTGTGCCGTCCTTTGATCTTGCATTTCCGCGCGGGGCGTAAGGTAGCCTAGCGCGGCTTGTCAGGTTTTCAGCGGGAAATTTTGCGCAAGTGTCGTCGCGTCGTTTTTTCCGCGGGGGAGCGAAACAGATGTTCGTGTGACTGAAGCCGCCGTAGACTAAGGACAACATATGTATGCGAGGGAGGCTCACGATGGGCGAGAACAAGGTCACCGTGGAATTTGTGGAAGATGTGGCGCTGATCTGCATCAACAACCCGCCAGTGAACGCCAGCGGTGTGGTCGTGCGGCAGGGCATTGTCGATGCGTTGGATGAGATCAAGGCGGCCGGCTCAGCCAAGGCGATTGGTCTTTACTGCGCTGGGCGGACCTTCATTGCCGGTGCGGACATCACCGAATTTGGCAAGCCGCCACTTGAACCGGGCTTGCCTGAGGTGTGTAACATCCTTGAGGACAACGAGATCCCGATTGTGGCGGTGATCCATGGCACGGCGCTGGGCGGCGGGTTGGAAACCGCGATGGGCTGTCACGCGCGGGTGGCTGTGCCGACGGCGAAGGTGGGATTGCCAGAAGTGCTGCTTGGTATTCTGCCGGGCGCAGGTGGCACGCAACGCGCGCCACGTTTGGCGGGGATTTCCAACGCGCTGGATCTGATCCTGTCTGGCCGTCATGTGCCTGCTAAAGACGCGCTTGAGATGGGTCTAGTAGATCGCATTGACGACGGTGAACCGCGTGAGGTGGCTTTGGCGGCGGCGAAAGATGTCGTGGTGGGCACGCTGGCGACACGTCGGACCGGTGAATTGACCACCACGCCCGATGACGCGGCGATTGAGACCACGATGGCCGCGGTACAGAAGAAGCATCCACATCTGATTTCTCCGCAGAAATGTGTGGAGTGTGTTGCGGCCTCGACCGGGGATTTCAAAGAGGGTCTGGCGTTTGAGCGGGCGCGGTTCATGGAGTGTTTGCCCTCGCCACAATCCAAAGGCTTGATCCACGCGTTCTTTGGGGAACGGGCTGTGGCCAATATCCCGGAGAGGAAAGCGCAGGCGCGGGACATCGCGAGCGTTGGTGTGATTGGCGGCGGGACCATGGGGTCTGGTATTTCCACATCAGCGTTGATGGCGGGGCTGCCGGTCACGTTGATTGAGGTCTCGCAAGAGGGGCTGGATCGCGGTGTGGCAACCATCACCGGCAATCTGGATGGCGCGGTGAAGCGTGGCAAGATGAGCCCAGAAAAGCGCGACGCGGCGCTGGCCAAGCTGACGGCGTCTACCGAGATGGAGAGCCTCGCAGAGGTCGATCTGGTGATCGAGGCGGTGTTTGAGAAGATGGAAATCAAGAAAGAGATTTTCACCAAGCTGGACGCGATTTGCAAAGACGGCGCGGTGCTGGCGTCCAACACGTCATATCTCGACGTGAATGAGATTGCGGCGATGACACGCCGACCGCAGGATGTGCTGGGGCTGCACTTCTTCTCCCCGGCGCACATCATGAAACTGCTGGAAGTGGTTGTGGGGGAGAAGACCGCGCCGGAAGTTGTGGCAACGGGTTTTGCGCTGGCCAAGAAGATGCGCAAAGTGGCTGTGCGCGCGGGCGTGTGTGATGGATTCATCGGCAACCGCATTCTGGGGCATTACCTGAAAACCGCGAGTTACCTTGTTTTGGACGGGGCGCACCCGGATCAGGTGGACAAGGCGCTGGAAGGTTTTGGATTTGCCATGGGGCCACATCGTGTGGGCGATTTGGCTGGGTTGGATATTGGTTACATGACCCGCAAGCGGTTGGCGGCAACGCGTCCAGCGGAAGAGCGCTATGGCGGGGCGATTGCTGATCGGTTGAGCGAAAATGGCTGGAACGGACGTAAAACCAGCAAGGGGTATTATGTCTATGAAGGCCGTGACACGCTAGAGAACCCGGATCTGAACGCGATTATCGACGAGGAACGTGCCAGAGCAGGCATCACGCCACGGGTGTTTAGTGATGAGGAAATTGTTGAGCGCTACATGACTGCGATGATTTCTGAAGCCGCGCGGGTGGTTGAAGATGGCATTGCGCTGAGGCCGGTGGATGTGGACGTGGTGTTCCTGTCTGGCTATGGCTTCCCGCGCTTCCGGGGTGGGCCGCTGCATTACGCGGATACCATTGGCGCGGCGGAGCTGGTGAAGCGCATTGAGGCCTACGCCCAAGAGGACGCGCATTACTGGAAAGTGCCGGCGCTGCTTCGGAAAATGGCCGAGGATGGCGGCAGCTTTGCGGATTTAAACAAAGGGAAGTGATGCCATGGACCTGAGGTATTCCAAAGAAGATCTGGCGTTTCGCGATGAGGTGCGGGCGTTTCTGGCCGAGCACCTGCCGGAAGAGATTTCCAGCGCGGTGCGCTCCGGGGGCGAACTGACCAAAGCGACGATGGAAGACTGGCACGCCATTCTGAACACGCGTGGGTGGTTGGCGACAATCTGGCCGAAAGAGTTTGGTGGGCCGGGGTGGTCACCGGTGCAGAAACACATTTTTGAGGAAGAATGTTGTCGGGCTTACGCGCCGCGGATTGTGCCTTTTGGGCTCAATATGCTGGGGCCGGTGCTGATCAAATTTGGGTCCAAAGAGCAGCAAGACCATTACCTGCCGCGCATTCTGGACGGCACGGATTGGTGGTGTCAGGGCTATTCAGAACCCGGCGCGGGGTCGGATTTGGCCTCGCTCAAAACCCGGGCGGAGCGGGATGGCGATGAGTGGGTCATCAACGGTCAGAAGACCTGGACCACTTTGGGGCAGCATGCCGATTGGATTTTCTGCCTGTGTCGGACCGATCCCGATGTGAAGCAACAGGCGGGCATCAGCTTTATCCTTGTGGATATGGCGACGCCAGGCATCGAGGTGCGTCCGATCAAGCTGATCGAAGGTGGGCATGAGGTGAACGAGGTGTTCTTCACCGATGTGCGGGTGCCAATTGGCAATCTGGTTGGCGAGGAGAACAAAGGCTGGACTATTGCCAAGTTCCTGCTGACCCATGAGCGTACCGGCATTGCGGGTGTTGGCTTCTCCATGCAGGCGTTGGAAGAGGTGAAAGCGATTGCCCGCAAGACGATGCGTGGCGGTAAACCGTTGATTGAAGACCCACTGTTTGCGGCGCGGATTGCGCAGGCGGAGATTGACCTTGAGGCGATGAAAATCACCAACCTGCGGATGTTGTTTAAGGCGCAGGAACAGGGCGCGCCGGGGCCAGAGACGTCGCTCTTGAAAATCAAAGGTACGGTGATCAATCAGGAACTCAAAGACCTTGCGCGGCGCGCACTTGGCCCGGCGGCGGCACCGTTCCCCGGCCACGTGAGTGAAGGCAACCTGATGTTTGGGCCAGCCGATACCGAGCACAATGCCGGGCGGTATTTCAACAACCGCAAGACGTCGATTTTTGGTGGGTCCAACGAGATCCAGCGAAACATTGTGACCAAAACCATGCTGGAGCTCTGACGATGGATTTTAATCTGACCGAAGATCGCCAGATGTTGGCAGATACCTTGACCCGGTTTCTGGGGGAGAAGTACCCGGTCGAACACCGGATTAAGGTGGCATATGAGGCGCCATATCACGATCCCGCGCTGTGGGATCAACTGGTGGAGTTGGGTGTGCTTTATGCGCTGGCACCGGAAGAAGCAGGCGGCATGGGGGGCAGCGGATTTGATATTTCCGTTGTGTTTGAGGCGCTTGGCAAGGCGTTGTGCCCGGAGCCCGTGTTGGGCGCGTTGATGTCCTCGCGGATTTTGGCGGCAGCGGGAGCGGATCAAGAGGCGTTGCTGACGGGCGCGACCAAATATGCCGTAGGGATCACCGAGATTGATGCGCCGTATGAGCTTGATCAGATTGCCACGGTGGCCACGGCCAAGGGTGATGGCTTCACCCTTTCTGGGCGCAAGTCGACGGTCTATGGCGGGCAGGTGGCGGATGTCGTGCTGGTGGCGGCAAAACACGGCGATGGTTTGGCTGTGTTTGCGGTCAATGTGAACGACGTGAACGTGACCGGGTACGGCATGATGGATGGCGGGGGTGCTGCGGAAGTGCTGCTTGATGACACGCTAGCGACTTTGGTCTTGGCGGACGCGGCTGCGGCGCTGAAAGACGCCGTAAACGCAGGGATTGTCGCTCTTTGTGCCGAAGCTGTGGGCGCGATGGATGTGACACATGCGACCACGGTGGACTACCTCAAGCAGCGCAAGCAATTTGGTATTCCGATTGGCAAGTTTCAGGTGTTGCAGCACCGTGCAGTGGACATGCTGACCGAGATTGAACAAGCGAGGTCTATCACGATCAAGGCGGCGGCGGAGCTGGGTGGCGTGGATGCTAGCCGGTATGCGTCGATGGCAAAAAATATGATTGGTCGGGCGGCGCGTTTGGTGGCGGAAGAGAGCATTCAGATGCATGGCGGAATTGCCATGACCTGGGAATATGCGGTGAGCCACTATGCCAAGCGGTTGATTATGCTTGATGCGCAGTTGGGCGACACGGATTATCACCTGAGCCAAGTGATGAAAGGCTATGCGGCCTAGGCTGAGGGCAGAAGAATGAGAAAACGCCCCACAATGTCGGGGCGTTTTTTGCTTTATGCTTTGGCGCGACGACGTTTGCCAGCGGTGAGTTTACGGCCGTCGCGAATGTTGAGGCCAAGCAGAGTTAGGTTGAGGGCGCCAGCGATCAACTCGAGAATTTGCACCACGTAAAAGGGGGTGTCGAAGCTGCCTGCCTGCGCCTTGGTTGCCAGGAACAGCGCTGCGGGGATCAGGATCAGGATACCGTTGGCGGCCACGATTGGCGTGCGTTTGGATTTTTTGCCTAAGACGCCACCTTTCCGGGCTTTTGCCAATTTGAAGCCAGTTGCCCCCGCAACCGCCATGGCTGGGATCAGGATGAAAAAGCCGTAGGGAATCGTGGTTTTGACAGCTGTGATAGCGGCGTGATCCAGGAAGACTTCGGAAATCAAGGTGGAAATCCAAAAGGTTGCAATGGTGACGGTGGCCAAGGCGGCAGCGGCTTTGTGAACTGTGGATAGCATGGGAATCTCCATTTACATAGCTTGCTATATTATATTGTATAGCGTGCTATGTAATGCAAGGGTGTTGGTATGGATTTTCGAACGGAGACCTCATTGGGCTATGTGGTGAACCATTTTGCGCGGCTTATGGCGCGTGACTTGGAGGCGCGCATAAAACCACATGGCATGGCGCTGGGCGCGTTTCCGGCTTTGTTGCATTTGTGGGAGAAAGATGGGCTGACCCAAAAGGAGCTGGTCGCAAAATTGGGCATTGAGCAACCGACTCTGGCGGCGACGTTGACCCGCATGGAGCGGGACGGGCTGGTCACACGTCAGCGCGACGCGGGCGACGGGCGGGTGCAGCGGATACGGTTGACCGACAAGGCCCGCGCTTTGCGTGAGCTGGCCTATGCTGAGGCAACAGCGGTCAATGCGCGGGCTGTGGCTGGGCTAACGGAGGCAGAGCAACAACAGCTTCTGACACTCATGGGACGTGTGATCTCCTCTTTGGAGACCACACCGGGGAGCGATTAGCCCAAGACGTCAGGCCAGTTGGCAAGGCCCTTCTTGATGTTGCCGGGGATGTCCTGACGCCAGAGTTCCTGTGCGCGCAGGTTGGCGTTGAGGTAGAGCACGTCCTCGTGGATGGTCCAGGCCTCGGGGATTGTCGGTGCAAGGTAACCCTTAGAGGCCGCATAGGCGCAGTAGCCGCCAAAACGTGGGGCGTAAATCTCTGGATTGGCTTGAAATTTCGCCGCGTTTTGGTCGGAGGCAAAGCGCCAGGTCGCGCCGTTCCAGTCGACAAGGTTTGCGGCTGAACCTTCGACCGGTTTTTGCTCGGCGAAGTATGCCACTGGGTCATATCCATTGATTGCGATGGGGTTTTGAAACACTTCCGGTTCGCGGGCCAATGCGACCTGAGATGTGAGTGCGTAAGCCAAAGGCGTTGCAGCAAAAAGGCCTAGGGCGGCGCGGCGTGTGAGCATGATTGTTCCTCCTATGTTGGAGGCAATATACGGGTAAGTCGGGATTTAGGGAGCAGGCTTCACCGGGCTGTGATTGTCTGTGAGGGGGCAAGTTTGCCTGATATCGTCTGAGTAGTGACAAAATCACAAATGTGAATGATGAGTCCAGACTGGGGCCCTGCATAAATCCAAACCCAGAAATAAATATCAATTTAACCCTCTCAGCAGAGCGTTTTAGCCAGCTTTGAAACGCTTTCACAACTGGAGGACTTTGAATTGTTGAAACGTGTTATCTACGCCGCCACTCTGGCCTGCGCGACCGCGGCGACCGCTGCGCCTATCAAGCTGGTTCAGGATGAGGCTTACGCGCCCTATATGGGGCTGGAAAACGGTCAGCCAACCGGCATTTGGGCTGAGTTTATTGATGAAGCAATGTCGCGCGTCGGAGGGGAGTACGACGTGGTGGTGGAGGCCGTACCCTGGTCGCGTGCGGTGAATCTGGTGGAGTCCGGTCAAGCACACGGGCTTATTGGCACATATCACCGCCCAGATTCCCGCCCCTGGATTGGCACCTATTCGACATCACCAGTGACTGAGAAAGTGTCGGTGTATTGTCGCGAAGGTGTGGCGCAGTCAGACTGGGCCTATCCCGCGGATTTTGCAGGGCTGACCTTTGGCAACAACGCCGGTTTTGGCACGCCAGGGAAAGCCTTCTTTGAGATGGTCGATGCCGGCTCCATCACGCTGCAAGAGGCGCAGACCACCGAGCAGAACCTAAAGAAACTCGAGAAAGGGCGCATTGATTGCTATGTGCAGGAGCAGTTGGCTGCTGAAATGGTGATCAACGGCAAAGGCCTAAAAGGCGTGGTGCGCGTGTTGGATGCGTCCGCGGAGACCGCACATATTGGGTTTCGTGCCGATTGGCAGGATGAAGAATCCAAGAAGTTCATTGCAGATTTCAATGCCGCACTGCAATCCATGATGGATGACGGCACCGTGGCGGAGATCGTGTCAGCCACGGTTGGCGGCTGAGCTGGTATTACCTGACATTGGAGCGCAATGCCTGACGGAGGCGCTGCGCTTTTTCTTTTGACATTAAGAAGTTACAGAACTTCGAACAAACCGGCCGCGCCCATGCCGCCTCCGACACACATGGTGCAGACGACATATTTCGCGCCACGGCGTTTGCCTTCGATCAGGGCGTGGCCGACCATGCGGGCGCCGGACATGCCGTAGGGGTGGCCAATGGAAATGGCACCGCCGTTGACGTTTAAGATCTCGTTGGGAATGCCCAACACGCGGGCTGAGTGTAGCACCTGACAGGCAAAAGCCTCATTGAGTTCCCAGAGGCCGATTTCATCCATTTGTAGGCCGTGGGCCTTGAGGAGTTTTGGCACAGCATGGATCGGGCCGATGCCCATTTCATCCGGTTCAAGGCCAGCTGCCATCACACCAACATACCGGCCAAGCGGCTCAAGGCCTTGTTTTTCCGCTATTTTGGCTTCCATGATCACCGAGGCGGAGGCGCCGTCAGACAGTTGACTGGCATTGCCTGCGGTGATGTGTTGGCCTTCTTTGACCTGCTGTCCGTCTTTGAAGACAGGGGGCAGGCCTTGCAGGTTTTCTAAAGTGGTGGACGGGCGGTTGCCTTCGTCTTTTGTGAGGGTAACCTCCTGAAAGGAAACCTCTTTGGTCTCTTTGTCCATCACACCTTTGGTGGAGGCCAAGGGCACAATCTCGTCGTCAAACTTGCCAGCCGCCTGTGAGGCGGCGGTGCGCTGTTGGGATTGCAGGGCGTAGGCGTCTTGGTCTTCGCGGGTCACGCCGTAGCGGGCGGCGACGATCTCTGCGGTCTCCAGCATGGTCATGTAGAGCGCCGGTTTGTGTGCTTTGATCCAGGGATCAACCCGCCGGTCCATGCGCATTTTTTCGTTTTGTACCAAGGAGACAGACTCAACGCCGCCCCCAATGGCCACGTCCATACCGTCATGCACCACCTGTTTCGCAGCCGTGGCGATGGCCATCAATCCGGAGGCGCATTGGCGGTCAAGTGACATGCCTGCGACGGTTACGGGCAAGCCCGCGCGGATCACGGCCTGGCGGGCGATATTGCCGCCAGTGGCGCCTTGCTGAAGCGCGGCGCCGATGATGCAGTCCTCAACCTCATGGCCTTCCAAGCCGGCACGGGAGACAGCATGGGAGACTGCGTGTCCGATCAATTCCTGCGCCTGGGTGTTGTTGAACGCACCACGGTAGGCCTTGCCAATGGGCGTGCGGGCGGTGGAGACAATGAGGGCGTCGCGCATGTTCAATTATCCTGTTTTCTCACGCCGGTATTGCGTCTGTATCGCGTCTGCTTTGTGGAGGTCCGATTTTGCGCCCTTAGCTGGCCTGTGCGTAGGTCTCGACGCCTTGCTCAAAGCGCAGGTTTTTCCACTGCGCGACCAGTGCAGGCTTGTCCTCACCTTTGATCTCGACAGTCACATTCCACTGCATTTCGATCACACCCGGCTGTGGCTCCGAGTATTTGGCTAGCGTGAAGCGGCCACGAATTTCGGCACCCGCTTTCACCGGGGCCACGAAGCGCACACGGTCAAACCCGTAGTTGATGCCGGTGCTTTCTGCCTCGGTGCGTGGCACCGCGTTGGCGATCATCTGGCTGAGCAGGGACAGGGTCAGAAAGCCGGGCGCAACGGTGCCGCCATATGGCGTGTCTTTGGCCGCATCTGGGTCTGTGTGAATAAGCTGCGCTTCGCCGGTGGCCTTGGCAAAGGCGTCGATCATGGCCTGGTCAATTTTGACCCATTTGGAGAGGCCAAATTCGCAACCCACGCCGTCTTCGAGTTTGAGGATTCTGGAAATCATGCCTCTGGCCTCCCAACCTTTGTCCGCGCGTTAACGCATTCCGCTATGCGGAAAAGCTTTCCGCTCTCTTCCTAAGAGACGGGATTCGGCGCCATCTGTCAATAAGCGGAAACTGATTCCGCATAGCGGAATTAGTGGCGGGGCGTAGCAAATTGTGCCTTCAGGCGAGGGGGCAGAAGTTAGGTGATCGGGGTGGTTAGGTGCGTTTGCGCCTGCCGCGCATCACGTGGACAAAGAGCAACGCGCCAGCAGGCCAGATGACCCAAAAGAAGCCGCTCCAAGAAAACAGGTTGATCATAACCAAGGCCGCTACAACGATGGCACCGCGCACAAAGGGGAGGCTTCTGCGTTCAGTGACCCACAGCGGGGCGGCTTGCCAAAGCCAAACGGTCAGCAAGACGAGGCCCGGCCAATGTGCCCAAATCCCGCGACCTGAAATCATGTCGATCAAACATAGAGCTGCAAAAATTATGCCAAATTGTTTAGCGCGGCTTCGAAGGGTTTGTTCGAAATCGTTGTCCAGAGTCTCTGGTGCATTGGTCTCTGGCCGCTTTTTGTTGAGCACTTCGTCAAACTCGTCCTCCGGCCAGTCGCTGGCCTTGGGCTTGGCGGCGGGCTGTGTTGGCTGTTTGCGCGGCGTGGCTGTCTCCGGACGCTCCGGCTCTGGGATGTGCATTTTGGGATGGGAGTGCGCCAATGACGCGACGCAATAGACCTGCACGCCTTCGGAAAAGTTCTTGGGGTGGCGTTCCCCGATGTAGTCAAACCCAACCGTGAGTTTGCCGCGCACCTGATCGTAGACCTGCTGCGACAACAAAATCCCGCCTGGTTCCGCCATGCTTTGAAGCCGGGCTGCGAGGTTGACGCCTTCGCCAAGAAGATCTTCGCCATCCACCATCACATCCCCCAAGTGAATGCCAATCCGGAAGTTGAGCGCTGTATCGGGATTGTGTTGCAGGTCGCTGAGCTCGCGTTGGACTTCAATGGCGCATTGCACAGCTTCGACCACCGAGGGAAATTCCGCAATCAGACCATCGCCTGCGGTATTTGCGACCCGGCCGTGATGGCGGGAGATAAATTTTTTGAATACGGCGCGCGCCGCTTTGAGAGACCGGAGGCCTTCCTCCTCATTCAATTCCATCACACGGCTGTAGCCAGCGGCATCTGCTGCAAGAATGGTGGTCAGCTTCCGTTGAATGTCGGAGGGCATATCAAAACTCTCATGTTAAAACGATTAACTTCAGTGCCACACATATGGGGCGAAGTAAGAAAGGATCAAGTCCTAATATACACAGGTTTGCCCAGGATTTTCTGTGTAAGACCGTCACAGAGTGTTCTTGAGACGTGGCGTACGACCTTGGTGCGCTTGCGGCGGTTTGCGCATGTGCCTAGGTTGGCGAACAACGCGGACAGGAGGAGAGCTGCCATGCATATGAGTGATCAACGCGAAATTGCGGCCCCGGTGGCTGAGGTTTGGGCCGCATTGCTGAGCGCGGATAGCCTGTTGAACTGTGTGCCAGGCGCCAAAGAGGTGACCGGCAATGCAGAGGACGGCTTTGAAGCAACTGTGGTGCAGAAGGTTGGACCGGTAAAGGCAACGTTCAAAGGCAAAGTGGTGTTGTCTGACCTGGTGGAGGGGGAGAGCCTGACGTTGACTGGCGAAGGCAAAGGTGGCGCGGCTGGCTTTGCCAAAGGTGCGGCGGATGTGACGCTGGGCGCCAGTGAGGCAGGTACGCTGTTAAGCTATGATGTGGACGCCAAAGTGGGTGGCAAGCTGGCGCAGCTGGGCAGCCGGTTGATTGATGGGTTTGCCAAGAAGATGGCGGATCAGTTTTTCACCAACTTGCAGGCGTCTTTAGAAGGGCCGGTCGAAGAGGTGGAAGACGCAGTGGAAGAAGGGGCAGGCGACGTCGAAGAGGCCGCGCCCAAGAAGAGCCTTTTGAAGCGCATGACCGGCGGCTGACCTAAGCGCGGGATCTACTTTTCTCTAACAGATTGCGCCACCGGGCTTGTAGAGCCGTGCGGTGGTGCACATATCCCTCTGAAAATTTGCGCACTTGGCGCTGACTTGCCACCTGTTAGGGTGGCGCGCTCAAGATGTGCAGCCCGGAAGAGGGAGCCGGCAGTGATTGTAGACATAAAAGATTTGCGCAAAACCTACAAAGGTGGGTTTGACGCGCTCAAAGGCGTGACATTGGGCATCAAAGAAGGCGAGATTCTCGCGCTTCTGGGTCCCAATGGTGCGGGAAAAACCACACTTATTTCCACCATTTGCGGGATCACCAACCCGAGCTCTGGCTCGGTGACAGTTGGCGGGCATGATGTGGTGAAAGATTACCGCGCGGCGCGGTCGATGATTGGTTTGGTGCCACAGGAGATCAACCTGGAGCCGTTCAACAAGGTGATTGACGTGGTCACCTATTCGCGCGGCTTGTTTGGCAAAAAGGCCAACCCGGCGAAGATTGAAGAGATCCTGAAGCAGTTGTCTCTGTGGGACAAAAAAGACGCACGTGTGATGATGCTGTCTGGGGGTATGAAGCGGCGTGTGTTGATTGCGAAGGCTTTGAGCCATGAGCCTCGGGTTTTGTTTCTGGATGAGCCCACAGCGGGCGTGGACGTGGAGCTGCGCAAGGACATGTGGGATATCGTGGCCAAGCTCAAAGAGCAGGGCGTGACCATCATTCTGACCACCCACTACATCGAAGAGGCCGAGGCCATTGCGGATCGTGTGGGCGTGATCAACGGTGGTGAGCTGCTGCTCGTTGAGGAAAAGGCCGCGTTGATGCAACGCTTGGGGCAGAAGACGCTGCAAGTGGACCTGCAAGCGCCGGTAGATGCTGTGCCTGAGAGCCTTACGAGCTACGATCTTGAGCTTGCAGAGGATGGCCATGCGTTGCGCTACCATTACGACACCACCGGCGAGAGCACGGGCATCACCCGGCTTTTGGGCGACATCAGTGCGGCGGGATTGCAGCTGAAAGATTTGCAGACGGATCAGTCGAGCCTTGAAGACATCTTTGTCGGGCTGGTGAAGGAGGACGCGGCATGAACTATACGGCTGTATGGGCAATCTACTCCTCGGAAATGGTGCGATTTTTCCGAACCATCGCGCAGAGCTTCATTTCGCCGGTGATCTCAACGTCACTGTATTTTGTGGTGTTTGGCGCCGCGATTGGCAGCAGGATTGATCAGGTGGAGGGCGTGAGCTATGGCGCGTTTATTGTGCCGGGTCTGATCATGTTGTCGGTGATGACGCAGGCGCTCTCAAACGCGTCTTTTGGCATCTACTTTCCCAAGTTTATTGGCACTGTGTACGAGCTTTTGAGCGCCCCCATCAGTTTCTTTGAGATCGTGCTTGGGTTTGTCGGGGCCGCCGCCACCAAAGCGCTGTTCATTGG
Organism: Shimia sagamensis; assembly: GCF_900182745.1. Taxonomy (GTDB): domain Bacteria; phylum Pseudomonadota; class Alphaproteobacteria; order Rhodobacterales; family Rhodobacteraceae; genus Shimia; species Shimia sagamensis. The sequence goes on from NZ_FXTY01000003.1 coordinate 469,887, forward strand.
TGTGGTGATCCTTGTCACGGCGTCGCTGTTTGTGGATGTGCCGGTGACACACCCTTGGGCGATGGTGCTGTTTTTGGTGCTCACCTGCGTGAGTTTCTCGCTGTTTGGCTTCATCATTGGGGTTTGGGCGGGCAACTTTGAGCAATTGCAGTTGATCCCACTGTTGGTGGTGACACCGCTGGTGTTCCTCGGTGGGTCGTTTTATTCGATCTCCATGCTGCCGCCGATCTGGCAGAAAATCACCCTGTTTAACCCCGTGGTGTATCTGATTTCCGGCTTCCGCTGGTCCTTCTTTGGCACCGCAGATGTGCCAGTTGGCCTGAGCCTGTTGGCGATCTTTGGCTTCACGTCGCTGTGCATGGTGATCATCTGGTGGATCTTCAAGACCGGTTGGCGCATTCGGGCGTAAAGACAACCTGTGACGCGGGGTGACTCGCGTCACCCCAAGCTTTTTGATCACAAACATCGCTTTCCTAGGGTGCTTGCCTTGTGAAACGACCATGCGCGTTCTAAATGCCATGGGATGAAACGCTTAAACCCCTTTGCCAAAAAAGCGCCCACAGTGGCGGTTGTGCGTCTGCAAGGCATGATTGCCGCAGGCGGCCGTGGACAATTGAACGACGCCATTCTGGCGCCGTTGCTGGAAAAAGCCTTTGCCAAAGGCAAGCCTGCGGCTGTGGCTTTGGAAATCAATTCTCCTGGTGGCAGCCCGGTGCAAAGTGCGCTGATTGGCAGCCGCATTCGGCGATTGGCCGAGGAAAAGAACATCCCTGTCATTGCTTTTGTTGAGGATGTGGCCGCGTCTGGTGGGTACTGGCTCGCAGCGGCGGCGGATGAGATTTACGCAGACGAAAGCTCGGTTGTGGGCTCGATTGGGGTCATCTCCGCCGGGTTTGGTGCCAATGTGTTCTTGTCGCGTCAAGGCATTGAACGGCGGGTCTATACCGCAGGCGAAAGTAAATCGATGCTTGACCCGTTTAAGCCGGAGCAGGCCGAAGACGTGGCGCGATTGAAGCGGATGTTGGAGCAAATTCACCAAAACTTCATTGCCCATGTGCAATCTCGGCGGGATGGCAAACTTGCCGACAATGATGATCTGTTCACTGGAGAAATCTGGATTGGGTCTCAAGCCAAAGAGGTGGGCCTGATTGATGAGGTTGGCCATTTGGTGCCGGTGCTGAAAGCACGCTTTGGCGACAAGGTAAAGCTGCGTCGGTATGGAATAAAACGCTCTATGTGGCAGCGTTTTGGGGCGTCACTCGCCCAAGATGCTGTATCTGGCATTGAGGAACGCGCGCAGTTTGCGCGGTTTGGACTCTGAGGTGCTGGTAAAGATTGTCACTCTGTTCCTGGTTGGCATGGCGGTGCTTGCGATGTTTGGCAAACTCCGGTTTCCCGGGCAGAAACAGCTGCAATCCAAGAAATGCGCCAACTGCGGGCGGTTTAAAATTGGCAAGGGGCCATGCCCCTGTCGGAAGGACATGGGGTAAACTATGGAATGGCTGCTGGTATCGCTGGGATTGGTGATCCTGCTTTTGGCCGGGGACGCGCTGGTACGTGGCGCTGTAAACCTGTCGTTGCGGATTGGGATTCCGGCTTTGATCGTCTCCTTGACGATTGTGGCCTTTGGTACCTCTGCGCCTGAACTTCTGATTTCGCTGCAAGCGGCGCTGAAAAACGCGCCGGGCATTGCCATTGGTAATGTTGTTGGCTCCAACATTGCCAACATCCTACTTGTCTTGGGTATTCCGGCTATTTTGGCGCCGATCCACACCAGCCACTGCAACTCCAAACGCAACTTCATCATGATGATCGCAGCCACTTTACTGTTCATCGCGTTGGCGGCGGATGGGTTCTTCCGCATGGGCAATGGATTGGTTCTATTGGGCGCGCTGGCTGTGGTTTTGAGCAGTGCTTTCTATCAAGCGCGCTGTCACAAAAAGGCGGAAGCCGCCATGGTGATGGAAGAGGAAGAAGTTGAGGGCGCGGACCCGGACATGCCGTGGTGGCGCATCATTGTTTTCCTTCTCTTGGGTCTGATCGGCCTGCCGTTGGGTGCGGATCTGATGGTGGACAACGCCGAGATCATTGCCCGCCGCTACGGGGTGAGCGACACAGTGATTGGTCTGACGCTGATTGCGTTGGGCACCTCGCTGCCGGAGCTGGCAACCACAGTGATGGCAGCGCTGCGGCGTCAGGCGGATGTGGCGCTTGGCAACGTGATTGGCTCCAACATGTTCAACCTGTTGGCCATCATCGGCATCACATCGATTGTGCATCCGATCCGCGTGGACCCTGACTTCTTCGATTTTGATTTCTGGGTGATGCTGGGGGCCTCGCTTCTGTTGATCCCGTTTGTTTTCCTCAAAAGAGACATCACACGCATTTGGGGTGTTGTTCTCACTGCGCTCTATCTAATCTACATTCTGATTACCCTGACCTGACATAATCGGAGGCTGACATGGCGCGGGCATTGGTGACTGGCGCCGGACAGCGGCTTGGACAAGCGATGGCGATGGCGCTGGCGCAGCGTGGCTATGACGTGGCGGTGCATTATGCGACCTCTGAGGAGGGCGCAGAGGAGACCGTGGCAGCAATTGAAGCCTTTGGGCAAAAAGGCGTCGTTGTACAAGCGGACCTGCTGGACGAGGCGCAGACCGAAGCTCTGTTTACGCAGAGCGTAGTGGCATTGGGTGGGCCGATCACCTGCTTGATCAACAATGCGTCGATCTTTGAGGACGACAGCTTGCAGACTTCAACCAGAGAGGGGTGGGATCGGCATATGGAGAGCAACCTGCGCGCACCGTATGTTTTGACACAGGCGATGGCGCGACAAGGCCTCAAGGCGTCTTTGGACGCGGCGGGCGAGCCTGTGGCAGCCGGCCTTGTGGTGAACATGCTGGATCAACGTATTCGCAACCTGACGCCGGAGTTTTCGACCTACACCTTGGCCAAGATGGGGCTGTGGGCGTTAACGCAAACAGCCGCGCAGGGATTGGCTCCGGATATTCGGGTTAATGGGATTGCGCCAGGGCCGACGTTGCAGGGCGCGCATCAAAGCAACGCGGAGTTTTCGGCAGAGCGCCATGGGACGGTGCTAAAGCGGGGCGTGGGCTCTCAAGATATTGTCGCTGCCTTGGGGTACTTGCTCGACGCACAGGTGGTCACAGGGCAGGCAATCTGTGTTGATGGCGGGCAGCATTTGACGTGGTGACCTGCCGGTACTGGGTCTGTCGCTAGGTTTGCTGGTTGCGGTAACGATGCGCTAACTTCGGAGCGAAACACGCATGTCAGAGATAAGTTTTGCACCGGTCACGGTTCTGTTACATAAATTTTACTTTTTCTTAATGATTTCAACGATTTGCCGTTTGGTCAAAAAAGTTTCCTTTTAAATCAATGAGTTAATTTTGTGCCTATTTTTTAGGCGACGCGATGAAAGTGGCCAAAAACAAGGGAAATCCGCGGAAGCCGGAAAGATATCTCCAGACTTATCCACAGTATCCGTGGATTTGTTTACCCTTGCGTCAGAACCGTCAAGATTGCAGCCAGAGGAAAAGAATCATAATTGAGAAGACATGAGTGAAGACAGCCCAGTAGCTCCCGACGGCCCGACGGGACACGAATGTATACATAGCTATCTGAAAACACTGGACGGTTCGCCCGGCGTCTATCGCATGCTCGATGCGCAGGCGCGGATTCTCTACGTTGGCAAGGCGCGCAATTTGCGGGCGCGGGTTTCCAATTATGCGCGGCCCTCTGGGCATTCCGGGCGGATCGCGCGGATGATCTCCGAAACCACGTCGATGATGTTTCTGACCACCAAGACGGAAACCGAGGCGCTGCTGCTTGAACAGAACCTGATCAAACAGCTGAAGCCGAAGTACAACGTGCTGCTGCGGGATGACAAAAGCTTCCCGAATATCTTGGTCAGCCGCGCGCATGGGTTTCCGCAGATCAAGAAGCATCGCGGGGCCAAGAAGGAAAAAGGCAATTACTACGGTCCGTTTGCCAATGCCGGGGCGGTCACCCGTACGTTGAGCCAGCTGCAAAAGGTGTTTTTGCTGCGCAACTGTTCTGATGCGCAGTTTGAGAGCCGGACACGACCGTGTTTGCTGTTCCAGATCAAGCGCTGCTCTGGCCCGTGTGTGGGGCGGATCTCGGAAGGCGACTACGCTGAAAGCGTGCGCGATGCGGAGCGGTTCCTGTCTGGGCGGTCGACGCAGATACAGGAGACCTTGGCCAAGCAGATGCAAGCGGCGTCTGAGGCGATGGAGTTTGAGAAAGCGGCGACGTTGCGGGATCGCATTCGGGCGCTGACCTCGGTGCAGCAAACGCAAGGCATAAACCCGCGAGGCGTGGCAGAAGCGGACGTGATTGCGCTGCATCTGGAGAAGGGGCAGGCCTGTGTGCAGGTATTCTTCATCCGGGCAAATCAGAATTGGGGCAACCGGGATTTCTACCCGCGTGTTGGGGTGGATGTGGAGGCTGCGGAGGTGCTGGAGGCCTTCATTGGTCAGTTCTACGACGGTAAGGAGCCGCCGCGGCAATTGATCCTGTCACATGCGATCGAGAATGCGGCGCTGATGGCGGAGGCGCTGGGGTCCAAGGCCGGGCGCAAGGTTGAGATCACCGTGCCCCAGCGCGGCGAGAAGGCGGAGCTTGTCTCAGGCGCGGCAAGGAATGCGCGGGAAAGCCTGGCGCGCAAGATGAGTGAGACAGCGACCCAAGCAAAACTGTTGCAAGGCGTGGCAGAGGCGTTTGATCTGGACGGGCCGCCGCAGCGGATTGAGGTCTACGACAACAGCCACATTCAGGGCACCAATGCGGTGGGTGGCATGATTGTGGCTGGTCCCGAAGGCTTCATGAAAAACAGCTATCGCAAGTTCAACATCAAGGGGGATGACATCACGCCGGGGGACGATTTTGGCATGATGAAAGAGGTGCTGAACCGGCGGTTTAAGCGGCTGCTCAAGGAAGACCCGGATCGTGACAAAGGCATGTGGCCGGACCTGCTGTTGATTGATGGCGGCGCGGGGCAGGTGAGTGCGGTGCGTGAGATCATGGAAGAGTATGGCGTGGAGGACGTGCCGATGGTGGGGGTGGCCAAGGGGGTGGACCGCGACCACGGCAAGGAGGAGTTTCACCGCGTGGGTAAAAGCGTGATGGCGCTGCGCCGGAATGATCCGGTGCTGTATTTTGTGCAACGCCTGCGCGATGAGGCGCACCGATTTGCGATTGGCACGCACCGCGCAAAACGCGCCAAGGCCGTGGGCGCAACGCCGCTGGATGACGTGCCAGGCGTAGGCGCGACGCGCAAGCGGGCCTTGTTGGCGCATTTTGGCAGCGCCAAAGCGGTGAGCCGGGCCAATTTGGCGGATTTGAAAGCCGTGGATGGGGTTTCAGACAAACTGGCGGAGACAATCTACGACTTTTTCCACGAAGGAAGTTAAAAGCAGCGCGCGTTGGGGGTTGCCTAGGCTGGTATTTTGCCACGCAGCACCAAGTTTTCGACAATCTGCTCGACAAAACCCACCATGCCGTCTGGACCGGAGGCACGGTCTTTGAGGTGAATACACAGGTCAGGGCGGCGGGTGGCGATCAGGCCAATCAGGTCACCGCGCATGTCATCACCCATGCTGGCGCCCATAATGACGCAGCAAATACGGGGCTCCGTGTCCAACTGGCGGATGACTTCGCCGTGGTCATGCGCCCCAAGCCATTGAATGGGCAGGTGGTCGAGTTGGCGCGGAACGGCGCCAATCACGTTGGGTAGTTTCCCAACAAGCAATACAACAGGTTGCATAGGGGTATCTCCTCTTTGACGGTCTGCGGCCGAGGGGTTTGCCTGCTTTGCCTTGTGCCAGTGTAGCACAGATTTGTGACGGGAGGGCCATGGTCGCATTGCCGCATCACAATGCAGCTTCCCCTGAGCCGGGAGACAGGCTAAATCAAGGTCATGACCTGGAATATTCCCAACATCCTTTCTGTGATGCGCCTGTTTGCAGCCCCTATGGTTGCCGTAATGTTTCTCTATTTTGAAAGGCCTTACGCGGATTGGTTTGCGCTGATGCTGTTTTTGGTCGCGGCCGCGACCGATTGGTTTGACGGCTATCTGGCACGGTTGTGGAAGCAAGAAACCCGCATGGGTGCCATGATTGATCCAATTGCGGACAAAGCGATGGTGGTGATCGCGCTGATGGTGATTGTGGGCTACAGCTCTATGTCGCCGTGGCTGGTGCTGCCGGCAACGGTAATCCTGTTCCGGGAAGTGTTTGTTTCCGGACTGAGGGAATTCCTTGGCGATACGGCCGGAACGCTTAAGGTCACCAAGTTGGCAAAATGGAAAACCGCTACGCAAATGGTTGCGATTGCTTTCCTTTTTGGACAAGGCGTGTTTGAGCATTACCTTGGCATGTCGGCTTGGGGCATGGATCTCGCGCTGTTTGATCAGATCATGGCGGGAGAGGTCGAAGACCTGCAAGGGCTGCGCTGGAAGCACACCGGCATGGTGTGGAACGGCTGGGTCGGACTTTTGTTGCTGTGGATTGCTGCCGGTTTGACGGCGATCACCGGACTTGACTACTACGTCAAAGCAAAGCCTCACCTAAAGGATTGATTGCCATGGATGTTCTCTATTTTGCTTGGGTGCGCGAGCGCATTGGTATCCCTAAAGAAAAGGTGGAAACCGGCGCGGCAACGGTGATGGCGTTGGTTGAAGAGCTGAAGGCGCGGGAAGAGCGTTATGAGGTGGCCTTCTCGGATTTGAGTGCCTTGCGTGTGGCGGTGGATCAGGAATTGACCGACTTTGACGCGCCGCTTGAAGGCGTGCGTGAGGTGGCGTTTTTCCCTCCAATGACAGGCGGTTAAGAGGTTTTGACCATGCGGGTTGTTGTTCAGGAAGAGCCGTTTGATTTTGGCCGTGAGGCGCAGGAATTTGCGACCGGGCACAGCAATATGGGCGCGATTGTCACCTTCACCGGTGTGGTGCGCGACGCTGACCAAGGCGGCATGGATCGGATGGTGATTGAGCACTATCCCGGCATGACCCAGAAGGCGCTGGAGAAGATCGCGGCAGAGGCCGTAAGCCGTTGGGATCTTGGAGATGTTTTGGTTATTCACCGACACGGTGAGCTGCGTCAGGGCGACATGATCATGATGGTGGCAACCGCGTCGCGGCATCGGGTGAATGCCTTTGAGGCGGCAGAATATCTGATGGATTACCTGAAGTCTCGCGCGCCGTTCTGGAAGAAAGAATACACCGCAGACGGGGCCGAGTGGGTCGCCGCAAAAGACGAAGATGAGGACGCGCTGAGCCGCTGGTAATGCCTACTCGTTAACCGGCGGATTTGCCCCGTTTGGGACGTCGGTATTTGGTCTGTATCGCGACTGTTTTGCGGAGGTGCGTGTTTTTGCGGCCGCGCGGCGGGCGAGCGTAAACCCACCGCGCGGCGCAACGCCGCTTTAGGCAACAGCTTTTGAGGTGAGAACCGCCTCGCGGGCTTTGGCGATGGCGGCGACCAGTCGGTCGATGTCCATCTCTGTTGTGGCCCAGTTGGAGACACTCAGTCGGAAGCCGTTTTGGCTTTGCCAGGCGGCGGCACCAAACCAAGCTTCACCGGATGCCTGAACCTCTGCCGTTATTGTGGCGCAGAGGTCGGGGGTGTCGGGCAAGGTCACAAACACCTGATTGAAGTGCACCTGATGTGGCACGCTAAAGCCTTCATTGCGCAGCGCCGCTGCGAGGCGGGTGGCTTTGCTGTGAAACCCCATGATCATGTCATTGAGGCCGTCGCGACCAAGGGAGAGCAGGGCGGCGTAAGTTTCGGCACCGCGGGCGGCGCGGCTGAACTCTGGTGTCAGGTCGGCAGGTGAAGGATCGGTGGGCGGCAAGTAGGCGGCACCGATGGCCATGGAAGCACGCATCTCTTCGGGATGGCGACAGAGGGCCAGACCTGAATCATACGGCGCGTTGAGGGTTTTGTGGGCGTCCACCACCCAGCTGTCAGCTTTCTCCAGTCCCGTGAGGGCATCGGAGAGCTCGGGCACGGCGCGCGCCCAGAGGCCAAAGGCGCCATCGACATGCAGCCATGCGCCTGCGGCCTGGCAGGCCTCGGCGATCTCGCCAATCGGATCAAACGCGCCGGTGCAGACGTTGCCAGCCTGTGCCAACACAATGCAGGAGGCATCAAGCTTGGGCAGCTTGTCGGCACACATGCGGCCCTGATCATCGGTGGGGACGCGTTCGATGTCGTCGGAGCCAAGGCCAATCAGGCGCAGGGATTTGAGCACTGTGGCGTGGATTTCGGCGCTCGCGATCACGCGCAGGGCAGGGGCGCTGAGCAGGCCTTTGCCGCGCGGGTGGCCGAGCCGGGCCAGCAATGTGTCGCGCGCGGTGGCCAGCAGCGTCATGTTGGCCATGGTCGCACCGGTGGTGAAAGCGCCTTCGGTTTCTGCGGGAAGGTTTAACAGGTCGATGATCCAGCGCACGGCGGTTTGCTCCATCTGCATCACCGATGGGCCGGTGTCTGCATTGGCGCATTGGTCCCAGGCGGAGAGGAGCGCGCGGGCACCGGAGGCGGCAGGCAGCGCGCCGCCGATGACATAGCCGAAGTAGCGCCCGGCGGCGGTGGCACCGGTGCCGGGGCCACCTGCGTCTTGCATCAGGGAGAGCACGTCGTTGGCGCGCTGGCCGTGTTGAGGGAGCGGGATGTCGAGCGCGGGGAGTTGCGCTGTATCTGCGTTCACGGCGCGCTCGGAGAGTGATTGCAGGTAGGCCTCGCCAAGTTTCGCGCCTTGGGCAAAGGCTTGGGCTTGGCGGGCGAGGGGATCTGAGGCTATGGTCATATCGAGATCAGTCTATATAGGGAATCATCTATATTGATAATTGACGATATAAGCCAAGAGTCAACTGAGTCGGTGACGGCGCAGGCAAACGTCTTTGCCGCGCTGTCCAGTCCTGTGCGCTTGCAGATCATGCTCTGGCTGCTGGACCCGCGCCCGCATTTTGCGCCGCAGGTGGATGGGGATTTGGTAGAGGATGGCGTTTGTGTGGGGCGGATTGTCAACAAGCTGGATCTGTCGCAGCCCACGGTCAGCGCCCATATGAAGAAACTGAGCGCCGCCGGATTGGTGCGCGGCAAGAAGATCAACAACTGGATTTTCTATAAACCGCGGCGGGAGGTGCTGAAGGCGGCCGGGGTGGTATTGGGGGTGCCAAAATAGCGACCAAAACTCCCGGGTAAGAAAAGGGCCAGCCCCTTGCGAGACTGGCCTTTGATGTCTTGGGCGGTGTGTCGCGCCGTTTACGCCCCGCCGAGGTGCTCTACGTGGTTGCGCAGTTCTTCGGCTTCCTGGCGGGCGTCGCGCAGGCCATCCATGGCGGCGCGCAGCTCGGCTTCGGTCTGGGCCAGTTGATTGGTCAGCTCGGCTTCGCGCTGTTGCAGGTAGGTGATCGCTTGATCGCGGGTTTCCTCAGCTTCGTGCAGCTCTTGGGACATGCGCTCCAGCTGGTCGACATCTGCTTGCGCGACGCGGGTGAAGCGGTGCACCAGCCAATTGGCAAACCAGCCCATGCAGAAGGCCACAAACAGAATGACGGCGGTGGTCAGGATGAACTCAATTCTGGTCATTTGTCTCGTCCTCTGCGCCGTCTTGTGGTGCGGCGTTGTCTGTAGGTGTCTCTGTGGCGGCGTCTTCAGCCGTGTCTGTCGTCGCTGCGTCTGCCTCAGTGGTGGCGGCTGCATCAGAGACCGCGCTAGAGGGTGTGTCTTCGGTGGCCGGTGTGGCGGCGTCTTCTGGCGCTGTCTCAGTTGCGTCTTCCGCTGTCGCCTCAGAAACTGCTGTTCCGCCTTCCGCCGCGCCTTCGGTGGTGGCGGCTTCGGCTTCGGCTTCTGTTGCTGCTGCCTCACCTGCAGATGTTTCTGCAGTAGCTTCTGTCACGGCTTCTGACTGTTCTTCTTCAGGCACGATGCGGACAAACTCGATGCGGCGGTTGGCTTCGCGGCCTTCAGCGGTGTCGTTGTCAGCAATGGGTTGGCTCTCGCCATAGCCCAATGCAAGGAAGCCTTTGGTCAGAACGCGCCGGTCTTGCAGGGCTGTGAGAACAGCCAGAGCGCGGGTTTGTGACAGCGCCTGGTTCATGCTCTCGCGGCCTTGGCTGTCGGTGTGGCCCTGGATCTCGATTTGCAGATCAGGACAGGCGTTGAGCTCTTCGGCCAGCTTATCGATGATGGCGGCGGCGCTGGCGTCCAGCGTGCCTTTGCCCGGTTCAAATGCAATTTTGGTCTCATCCTGAAGCGTCTGGATGTTGGCCATGCACTCTTCGTTGGTGGGCAGGCCGGCCAGCGGGTCCAAAGCCTCAACATAGGTCACATTGATGGCGAAGTGATCGGTCTGGCTTAACTTTGCGGCTAAAAGCTGTGCGATTCGGGCATTGGTCTCGGTGTTGCCGGTTTTGCCGGTGATAGACACAGACTCCGGCGTGACCAGCAGGGACCCGTTGTTGAGCATCGATAGCGCGTCCAGTCCGGCCATCACGCGGAAGGGCCAGGTGGGGGGCAGGGTCTCGTCCAGTCGGGTCGCCATATGCACAGTTTCAGTGCCAAAGCGGGCGCGGGCGTAGGCGTCGGTGGTGTCCCGTGCGATGTCGTTGGGTAGGCGGCCGCGCAGTTGCACCAGACCTTCGGGGCTGAGCGTTGCGGTGAATTCCTGCGCCACGGCGCCGTCGTCGTCAGCCTCGGGCGTGGGGGTCAAAATTGCCAGCAGAGCAAAAGCTTCGGGCAGGGTGCCTTCAAGCTCGCCCACGACGCGATCAAACAGGGCCTGGTCGGTGCCCATTTGTGCGGTCAGTGTGATGTCGGCGTCCGAGATGGTCAGGGTGCCGCCACCGAGTTCCGACAAGCCACGCATGGAGGCGGCAACAGCGTCTGCCCAGCGGGTGGAGGGCACGCCAAGGCCAATCACACATTCGGTGTTGCCGGTTAGGCCAGCGGAGCGCGCGGCAGTCAAGATCCGGGCGCGGGCTTTGTCGGTGTCGGCGGAACAAGCGTCAAAGCGGGCCCCATCCTCGTCCACCAGGAAACGCAGTGTAAACGGGGTGATCACCGGGCGCGGGGCGGAGATGTTCAGGTGGATTTCAAGCCCTGTTGGTGCGCGACGGGTCAGGTCGATCTCCAGTTCGGCGCGCTCTTCGGGGCTGTCGGCCATGGCGGTCACGTCAACACGCCCGGCTTTTACCGAGATTTTGGACCGCGGCAGATCTTTCAGCGCGGCGATGGCAAAGCGGGTGGCCGAAGACCAGCCAGACGGCGCGGCGTAATCGGCGGTTTCCAAGAGGTCGGCAACTTCGCCATTGGCGGAGATGTTTTTGAGTTCGCGCAGCATGCGGTCGCGATCCGCGCTTCGTGGGATCAGGCCAATCAATGAGATACCCGCGTCGTTGCGTAGGATCTCAACGGAGAACCGGGGCGGTGCGATGGCGGCAGTGGCAGGCACTTCCATATTATCGATCACGCGGGCGGCATCGACAATGCGGCCCGCGGCAGAGATGGCTTTGAAGCGGTCCGCTTCTGAGGGCGCCACGCCCGCGAGGAAGATTTGCAACCCTTCGGCATGTACCTCGGCCCAGTCCATGCCGGACTTGGAGAGTTCATGCTCCACAGTGGTTCTGGAGGTGTCTTCGATCAGGTCGGCAGACAGGCTCGCGGCGACAAGGCTCAGAAGCCCCGCCGTGGCGAAGGTAACAAACAGGATGAGGAGGGAAGAAAGTCGCATTTAGAAAGTGTGGTCCGTCCAGTTGTGCATGGTTGATACGGGGTTATGCGTCGGCTTGCAATCACAGGAAAAATGCGACGGCGAAAAACAGCAAAGGGATAAGGCCGGTGTCACGGTTGGCGCGGAACAGGCGCAGGAGGACTGCATTGTCGTCCGTGTCCAGCTGGCGCAATTGCCACTGCATGTGCCAGCCCATGGCCAATGGCCCAAGCAGCGCCACGGCCATGGAAGCTGGACTGCGTTCTATGGTGACCATCAAAACGGCAAAGCCAAACAGCATAATGGTGAGGGTCAAAAAGCCTTGCAGCCATTTTGGGCTGTTTTTGCCAAACAGGCGGGCGGTGGATTTCACCCCAATCAATGCGTCGTCTTCGGTGTCTTGATGCGCGTAAATCGTGTCATAAAACAGTGTCCAGATGATGCCGGCGACATACAAGACTACGGCGGGCCAAGCTAAGCTTCCGGTGTGGGCGGTCCACGCCAAAAGCGCGCCCCAGTTGAAAGCAAGACCCAGGAAGACCTGTGGCCACCAGGTGAAACGTTTGGCAAAGGGATAGATCGCCACGGGGATCAGTGAGGCGATGCCCAGCAGGATGGCGTTTACGTTGAAGGTCAGCAGGATGGCGGCGGAGATCAGGGTCTGGAGGCCCATCCAGATAGCGGCCTGTTTGGTGGTGACCTGGCCTGACGGGATAGGGCGGGAGCGGGTGCGGGCGACTTTGGCGTCAATGTCGCGGTCGGTGATGTCGTTCCATGTACAGCCAGCGCCGCGCATCAGGAAAGCGCCCATAGCGCAACCAAAGGCAATCCAGAGGTCAAAAAGTGTGGCTTGGCCGTCGCTCAGAATGGCCAGCCCAAGGCTCATCCAGCAGGGCAGAAGCAGCAACCACGTGCCAATGGGACGGTCGGCGCGCGAGAGGCGAAGGTAGGGGCGGGACCAAGCTGGGGCCAGATGGTCGACCCAATTGCCTTTCACAGCGTCAGAAACTTGCCCCTTGGGGTCTTCCTTTGCGGGCGTGTCGGCCATATGTCGGTTCCCATGAAACAGGCAAAAGTCAGACTGTATGTAGAGCAGGGCTTGGGGGAAGGGCAAACCATTCCTCTGACCAAAGAGCAGGCGCATTACCTTTTTGGCGTGATGCGCATGGCGGTGGGTGATCCGGTGCTGTTGTTTAACGGGCGGGACGGCGAGTGGCGCTGTGTTGTGACCGTGGCAAACAAGCGCAATGGCGAGCTGGTGTGTGAGGCACAGACCAAGCCGTTGCAGATGCCGCCGGACCTGTGGCTGTGCTTTGCGCCGATCAAGAAGGCGCGCACAGATTTTATTGTTGAGAAAGCGGCAGAGATGGGCGCGGCGCGGATTGTGCCAGTGAACACCGATTTTACCAACAGCGAGCGTATCCGGCAGGATCGTCTGCAAGCCCATGCGGTGGAAGCGGCGGAGCAATGTGGCGGGACCTATGTGCCGGAGGTCAGCGATCTGGTGAAATTGGATCGGTTGCTGGCGGAGTGGCCCGAGGGGCGGCAGTTGATGTTCTGTGACGAGGCCGAAGTGGGCGAACAGCTTTGGCTGGAAGCGCTGCCCAGCGACCGAGCCGAGGGTGGACGCGAAGCGCCCGCCCGTAGGGGCGGATCGGGCGCTGATCGGATCGCAAGCGATCCGATTCCGGGGAGAGACGGTCGGCCTTGGGCAATTTTGATTGGGCCGGAAGGTGGGTTTTCTGAGGCCGAGCGAGCCCGGTTGAAAGCCTTGCCGTTTGCACATGTGGTGAGTCTTGGGCCGCGGATTTTGAGGGCGGATACGGCGGCTGTGGCGGCGATGACCTTGTGGCAGCAGAGCCTTGGGGATTGGCAGTGAGCTGGCGCGCGGTCACGGAGGCGGACCTTGGCTGGATTGAGCCGTTCCTGCGGGACCATGTGCAGAGCTCGATGTTTTTGCTGGGGAATCTGGAGCAGCATGGCTTGGGCAGTGATGCTCCTAGAGGTCTTAAGATTTGGGCCTTGGACAGTGGGCGGCAGGGCATTTTGGGTGTGACCAATGAAGGTATGGTTTTACCACAAGCGCCCATGATGACCGACGACGAGTTGTCTCAGTTGGGGCCAATTTTTGATGAGCGCAGTTTGATGGGCTGTTGTGGCGAGGCCGCTCAGGTCGCGCAGATATTGGCGATTCCTGAGGTGCGTGCACAGAAGCTGGTGTCTCATGACACACAGCCACATTTTGTCATGTCACTTGAGGATTTACGCCTGCCCGAGATTGGTGGATTGACTTTGGTTCCGTTGGAAGCTGCGCCTCGGGACCTCGCGACGTCTTGGCGCGAAGCGTATCTGACGGAAGTGCCCGGTCTAGCGGTGTCGGATCCGGTATTGACGGCTCAAAAGGACATTCACGGGTATCTGGAACGCAACAGCCACCGCGTTGTGATGCGGGATGGTCATCCGGTGGCGATGACTGGGTTTAATGCGCAGACCTCGGATGTCGTGCAAATTGGCGGAGTGTTTACGCCGCCGGAATTGCGCGGGCAGGGTTTGGCGCGGGCTGCGGTGGCGCTTCATTTGGCCGAAGCGCGAGATGCAGGAAAGACCCATGCGACCCTGTTTGCGGCCAGTGAGGCTGCGGTTAGAGCTTATGAATCTATTGGATTTAAGCCATGCGGACGATTTGCCATGGCGTTTTTTGATATGAACGTTGAGGCCACGGCATGAACATCGCAGCATTTTTGGCGAGGAACTAAGGGCGGCGACTGACCGCGGGCGGAAAGGGAAGCGCCCGCCCAGGAGGGCGGTCCCTATCGGGAGCTTTTCTATGAAAAGCCCCTTCCGGCAATGGGGCGCTGCCCGAACTGTCGTCCGGGCGAAACAGGAGAGGCAAGTGACATGACATTCATACGACCCGAGGCCCGCGCGGCGGTGGCGCAGTGGCGGGAAGCTTTGGTGGGCGGCGCGGTGCTGTTGCTTGGCCTATGGTGGGCCAGTGGCTTTGGCGTGATGAAATGGCTCGGGATCGGTTTGGTTGCTGTTGGCGCAGTGCTGATTGTCAGCGGTCTGCAACGTGGGCGGTTTCGGATTGGCAAAGGTGGTCCGGGCGTGGTTCAGGTGGACGAGGGCGAGGTGGCCTATTTTGGTCCGCTCAACGGCGGCAGCGTGGCCATTCGCAGCCTGAGCCGATTGGTGCTGGATGGGCGCAGCACGCCTTCGGTCTGGGCGCTGTATCAACCCGGACAGGCGCCGTTGCAGATTCCTGTAAATGCGGAAGGCTCCGATGCGTTGTTTGATGCCTTTGCGTCGCTTGAGGGCATTCGCACGGAACACATGTTGGCTAAGCTGAAAGCCACACCGGATCAACCGGTCGTGATCTGGGCCAAATCAGACCCCCGGTTGCATTGACACTGCCCAAATTTACGATCACGACTACTGTCCCAAGCGAGTTTGCAGGAGCGGAGCAAGCCTATGTCTATCCCACAGTCCGGCGGCGGGCCGATCGAACATCACGATCAGCTGGCTGAATATCTCAGCGATGGCTGCAAACCCAAAGAAGACTGGCGCATTGGCACCGAGCACGAGAAGTTTGGCTATTGCAAAGACACGCATAAGCCGCTGCCTTATGAGGGCGAACGCTCCATTCTGGCGGTGCTGGAAGGCCTGCGTGACGGGCACGGTTGGGCCCCGGTGGAAGAAGGCGGCAAGCTGATTGGGCTGGAAAAAGACGGCGCCAATGTGAGCCTAGAGCCCGGTGGACAGTTGGAGCTGTCCGGTGCGCCGCTGGAGAGTATTCACCAGACCTGTGATGAGGTGAACCAACACCTGACCGATGTGAAAGACATCGCGGACAAGATAGGTGTGGGCTTCATTGGGCTGGGTGCTGCGCCGATTTGGAACCACGAAGACATGCCCCTGATGCCCAAAGGCCGCTACAAGCTGATGGACAGCTATATGGGCAAGGTCGGCACCATGGGCACAACCATGATGCGCCGTACCTGCACGGTGCAGGTGAACCTGGATTTTGCCAGTGAGCCGGACATGGTGCAGAAGCTGCGCGTGGCCTTGGCGTTGCAGCCGGTGGCCAATGCGCTGTTTGCCAATTCGCCGTTTCTGGATGGCAAACCCAATGGGGTGAAATCCACCCGTGGCCTGGTCTGGCGCAATCTCGATGACGCGCGCACCGGCATGTTGCCGTTTGTATTTGAGGAAGGTTTTGGCTTTGAGGCTTGGGTGCAATATGCGCTCGATGTGCCGATGTATTTTGTCTATCGCGAGGGCACTTACGTCAACGCGCTGGGCATGTCGTTCCGCGACTTTCTCAAAGGTGAGCTGCCTGCGTTGCCCGGCGAGAAGCCAACGCTGAGCGATTGGGCGGATCATCTGACCACGGCTTTCCCTGAGGCGCGGATCAAGAAGTACATGGAGATGCGCGGCGCCGATGGTGGCCCGTGGCGGCGACTCTGTGCGCTGCCCGCGTTCTGGGTGGGGCTGATGTATGATCAGTCCTCGCTGGATGCGGCCTGGGATTTGGCAAAAGGCTGGGATGCGGAAACCCGCGAAGCCTTGCGTGTGGCGGCCAGCGAAGACGGGCTTCAAGCGCAGGTTGGGACCATCAAGATGCACGATCTGGCGCGGGAAGTGTTGAAGATTTCCGAAGCGGGATTGGTGGCACGAGGCATGGCTGGAGCTGGCGGGTTGGTGCCTGATGAGACACATTTCCTGAACGCGCTGAAGGAAAGCGTGGAGAGTGGCAAAGTGCCAGCGGATGAGTTGCTGGAGCGTTATCACGGTGATTGGAACGGGGATCTGAGCAAGATCTACGGCGAATACAGCTATTGATTTTGGCGAAGGGAGCGCCGCCGCTGGCTTAGAGCAGGTGGCGTTCCTGGTGACCAAAATCGGGAAAATACTTGAGGCACTCTTCTGGCAAGTTGAGTGTCGCGAGCATTTCTGGATACCCGGGAACAACATGCAAGCGGATCGGGATGTTCTTTGCCGCGATGAGGCCCTCATACATGAGGATCGCCGGCTCAGACACTTTTGTGCTGCCAACAAGACAAATGTCGATAGGGCTATCTAAGCTGCCGTGTGTTTCGTTTGAGCGCGTGGTGAATTTGTGCATCTCGTCATAGCCAATCTCAAACGATGTCACTCGAAAAAAGTCGCTGACCTCGGACATGCCGGGTTGGTAGTCGGGGCGCTGATAGCAGGCCTGTGTTTCGACAAACAGTTCCTGAGGTGTGACCCGTCCCGAATAGACAATGTGGACGAGGTCGAGTTCAGGAATGATCGTTAGGCTGACAGGCATCGCAATCCTTTTTGATTAGTTTGCGATGCATCTTTTTTAAGGGCAACCCTGTGTCGCACTCTCCAGCTAGGTTTTTGCTGCCAGCGCTTCCACTGCAACGGCTGTGCGCCGGGTGTTGTCATAAATGCCGAGTGCCAAATAGAGCATGCCCCCCATGATCAAGACGTAGATCCCGCCAAAAACCCAGATGGCAAGGCCCGCCAGAAGTCCGCCTTGTGCATTGAACATGGCACCAAAGCCGCTCAGCACGACGCCGATCACCATGAGGATGATGATGACGGTGACAATTTTTTCCAAAGAGTTGATAAAGAAATCGCGCATTAAACTGTTCCCTGTTTGATGAATGGGATCAGCATGGGCGGATCATTTGCATCTGGCAACAGGCAGGTCTCATTTAAAGCAGATGGCTTTCCTGTCGACAGAAGTCAGGCAAGTGTTGGAGGCCATCTTCAGGTAAGTTCAGCATGGCCAGCACTTCGGGGTAGCCCTGCACAACGTTGACATAGAACGGGGCGTTGCTGGCGGCGGAGAGGTTTTCATACATGGCCATGGCAGCCGCGGTGGCCTGTGTTTCGCCTACGAGTACAATCTGAATCGGCTCGGTCACATCGCGGTAGGTTACCAGTGTTTTCTTGGCGTAGGTCATCATCTCGTCAAAGCCGATGTCCACTTCTGTCACCTGAGACAGGTCGTTCACGGCCGGCATGCCCACGACAAAGTTGGGGTTTTGATGGCGTTGGATTTGTTCGTCAAAAAGATCCTGGATCGTCACGCATCCCAAATAGACGTTATGCACGATATTGAGTTCGGGGATGACTGAAACGCTGACCGGCAACAAATAAATCCTTTTTGGAAGTTTGCGGCGCATTGGATACAATTTCAAGTATCGCTCATCACAAGATCGGGAGCGGTTAGCTGAAGTTGGGCGACTGGAAGTGTCCAAATGGCCTTAGGAGGACAGGTGGGTGAGCAAATGGGCTTCGGTCTGACAGTCCTCAGGGAAGAGGCCGATGCTCTCAGAGGGAAGATCCAAGAGCGCCAAAACCTCAGGGTATCCAGCCACTTGCTGGAGCACGTACGGTACCGAGATTGCGCTGGCCAAACCGGAATAGAGGTCGATACCAGCTTGCATTTGGTGAGGCGTGCCAACCACCAGCAAGGGAGTTTCACGCATCACTTTTGTTTGTTGTTCTCTGGATCTTGTGATGAAATTGCGCATCTCGCCAAATCCGATGTCGTAGCCGGAGACACGTGAAACGTCGGCAACCTCAGCCATGTCAAAGTGGTAAAGCGGGTGGTCGTAGCTGTTGATCTGTGGGTCGTCGACCGTGATGTTCCCGGAATAGACGTAGTGCACGAGGCTGAGCGCGGGAATGACTTCAAATGTAACCGGCATCAAAAAATATCCTTAGGGGCCACGTGAATATTTGTGTGGCCGCACCAGACATGATTGAAAATTTCAGGGGTAGTCGTCAACCTTACGGTGTTAGCAGGACCGACGGCTGAGTAGGTGGGCCTCAGATTGGCAATCTTCGGGGAAGAGTTTGATGGTGTCTCGGGGAAGATCCAGAATGGCGAGGATGTCGGGGAAACCTTGCAGGATGTGCACACTGGCCAAGCCGTCTTCCACTTCAGAGAGCGACCGGAACATTTCCGCCAGCCAATTGCTTTGCTCGGTGCTGCATACGATGAAGATGAACACCGCTTCGCCACGCTCTTTGTGGCGTTTTTGGATATTGGCGGTGAACGTCTGCATTTCGTTAAAGCCAACGTCAAAATCGTCAAGGCTACGCATATCCAAAACCATATGCATGCCCGGGTAGAAGTCCGGATTGCCATGTAAGGTTTGAGAAGAGGCGGCAAATTCGTCTAAGGTGACGCGCCCTGAGAACCGGCTGTAAACAAGCGGAGCGGGGCTTAGAATTTGAACTTCGATAGTCATGGTCATTCCAAGATGAAGAGAACATCTTTGTGGGTCAAGTGTCGTGTGGTGTTGTTTTTCTGGCGTAATGTCTGGGCTGGCAAAAGCCGGCAGTGGTTTGCGCTTTTCAGCAAGGTTAGGAACTGAGGCGGTTCAGCAGGTGGGACTCGGTTTGGCAATCCTCTGGAAACAAGGACAGGGTTTCCGCTGGGAGATCAAGCAGGGCGAGGATTTCTGGAAAGCCGTGCAAGATTTCAACGCTGGCCATGCCGGGGGCGAGATCGGCCAATGCACGGAACATTTCGGCCAACCACCGGCCTTGTTCGCTGCTACAGACAATAAAGATGTGCACCGGTGCGCCACGGTCGCGATGACGGTTTTGTGTCAGGGCCGCGAATTCTTTCATCTGGTCAAAACCAATGTCAAAATCGGTGACATCCAGCATGTCGACCACAGTGTGGGTGCCGGGGACAAAGGCAGGATCGGCGTGCAGTGCCAAGGAGGAGGAGGTGAGTTCGTCCATGGTGACGTGGCCGGAAAACCGGCGGTAGGCCAGGGGCGCGGGACTTAGAATTTTGTTCTCAATCGGCATGAGCATCCTTGGTCGTTTGGTCCATGCCTGTGCGAAACACAGGTGTTACAGCATGAAATGAACCCGTCTGGGGATCAAGTGACGCCTGCGTCACTGTGGCGTTTGTTGGCATCACTTCAAGATAACATTCCAATTATGGAATGCAATGGATGGAGTGCAAGAAGACGTCAGAGCAAGTAGGCTTCGTCCAGGCAGTGGGCCGGAAACTCTGCGATTTGTTCTTTAGAGAAATCCAATGCCGTAAAAATCTCCGGATAGCCCGGCATCACATTGATATTAACCGTACTGCCCATGGATTCCGCAAAGGCGATATACATATCCGCCATAGAAAACCCGAGTTCGTTTTGATCTAGCAAAAACAGGTTCAACGGATTGGGGTTGGCATTGTGAAACACCGTGTAAACCTTGGTGAACTCCAGCATATCGTCGTATCCGGCCTGCATGTCCGTGATACCGCGGAAATCCCCAATTTCAGGCATGCCGCGGATGTAATCCGGACGATGATACATACCATTTAAAGCTGCCCAAAGCTGACCCGGCTCCACGGTGTCGTGAAGTTGAACATGCAGAACCGAAGCTTTTGGCAAGAGTTTGGCTTTGACAGGCAAGCTGGACCCTTCTGGTATTCGCGCGCGTATGTGTCCTGTCAGAATGCGGGAAAGGTTAACGAGCCGTCAAGAGGGGAGCCGCGCGCCTTTGGGGCGCACGGCTTGGTGTTAGGCTAGGGGTTGCAGGCGGCGGCCTGAGGTGAGCGCGTTGATACGGGACACGATGGTTTCGGCGTCCAAGCCGTGGTGGCGATAAAGATCGCCAATGGTGCCGGTTTGGCCAAAGTGCTCCACACCAAGCGGCAGGGTTTGGTGGCCCTGCACCGCGCCTAGCCAGCTGAGGCTGGCGGGGTGGCCGTCGATCACCGTCAACAGGCGGCAATGCGGCGGCAGCTCACCCAACAGCCGCTCGATGTGGCTTTGGGCCGACATTTGCCCGCGCGCACGGGCGCGTTGGGCGGCGGTCCAGCCGGCGTTGAGGCGGTCGGCGGAGGTGACGGCCAACACGCCAATGTCACGGCGGTCATTGGCAATTTGACCGGCGGCTTTGATCGCCTCAGGCGCGACAGAACCTTGATAGGCAATCACAACTTCGCAGTTCGGGCCGGGTTTGCGCAGCCAGTAAGCGCCATCAATGGCGCCTTGTTTGAAAGCGTCATCATGACGCTTGCCGGGCTGCTCGATGGGGTTGGTGGTTAGGCGCAGATAGACAGAGCCGCCGGTTTCGTCGCGCAGCCATGTGCGCTCATCCGGGTCGCCCTCGCCGTCGCGTTGCAGGTAGTCAAAGGCCCATTCCATGATCACGGCCAGTTCGTCCGCAAAGGCGGGTTCAAAGGAGGCCAAACCGTCCTGAGACATGCCGATCAAGGGCGAGGCGATGGATTGGTGCGCGCCACCTTCGGGGGCGAGTGTCACGCCAGACGGGGTGCCGACCAGCAAGAAGCGGGCGTCTTGGTAGCAGGCGTAGTTGAGCGCATCGAGGCCGCGGGAGACAAAGGGGTCATACACCGTGCCGATGGGAATGAGCCGTTTGCCAAACAGGGAATGGGAGAGGCCTGCCGCGCCCAAGAGCAGCATCAGGTTCATCTCAGCTATGCCCAGCTCGATGTGCTGGCCTTCGGGGGTGAACTCCCATTTTGCGGTGGAGGGAATGCGGTGCTCGATGAAGGCGTCTGCTTGGGCTTCGCGTGCAAAGAGTTTGCGGCGGTTGACCCATGGGCCGAGGTTGGTGGTGCCGGTCACGTCTGGTGAAGTGGTCACGATGCGCGCGGCAAGGTCGCTGTCGCCTTTGGAGAGATCGTCGAGGACCTTGCCAAAGGCCATTTGCGTGCTGGTCTCGCGGTCGCTGTCGAGAGCGATGGCCGGAACAGGCAGTTTGGCGTCGGAGAAGCGGCGCGGGCCTTGGGCAAAGAAAGGTACTTCAGAGAGGAAATCGCGCAGGGCAGTGGGGTCGGTGACGGTGGCCATCGGCTCCCATTCCTGACCTTCGGCCACACCCATGTGTTTTTGCCACGTGGCCATCTGCGTCTTGTTCATCAACCCGCCGTGGTTGTCTTTGTGACCGGCGATGGGCGTGCCCCAGCCTTTGATGGTGTAGGCAAGGAAACAGGTCGGGCGGTCGTGGTCGATGGCGGCAAAGGTCTCAGCCATGGTTTCCACGCAGTTGCCGCCGAGGTTTTCCATCAACTCGGCCAGTTCGTCGTCGCTGCGCCGCTCCAGCAGTGCGGTGACATCGCCTTGGTCGCCGAGATCGTCCATCAGGTGTCTGCGCCAGACTGCGCCGCCCATGAAGGTCAGGGCGGAATAGTCTTGGTTGGGGCAGTTGTCGATCCAGTCGCGCAACTTGTCGCCGCCGGGTTCCGCGAAGGCTGCGCGTTGCAGGGCGCCGTATTTTACGCGCACCACATCCCAGCCGAAGGCGTCAAAGATCTTTTCAACCCGTTCAAACAGGCCTTCGCGCACAATGCCGTCCAAGGATTGGCGGTTGTAGTCGATGATCCACCAAGTGTTGCGCAGGTCGTTTTTCCAGCCTTCCTGCAAGGCCTCATAAACGTTGCCTTCGTCCAACTCTGCATCGCCCACCAGCGCGACCATCCGGCCTTGCGGGGCGTCCGCGCCCCAGGCTTTGGCAGTGATGTAGTCCTGAATGAGGGAGGCAAAAGAGGTGATCGCGACGCCAAGGCCGACGGAGCCGGTGGAGAAATCCACATCGTCAATATCTTTGGTTCGGCTGGGGTAGCTTTGCACGCCGCCAAAACCGCGGAAGTTTTCCATCTTCTCACGTGTCTGATTGCCCATCAGATATTGCATGGCGTGGAAAATCGGCGAGGCGTGCGGTTTCACGGCAACCCGGTCTTCGGGCTTAAGCGTGGCAAAGTAGAGCGCGGTCATGATCGAGACCATGGAGGCCGACGACGCCTGATGGCCGCCGATCTTGATGCCGTCTTCTTTGGCGCGGATGTGATTGGCGTTGTGGATCATCCAATGGGACAGCCACAGCAGGCGTTGTTCGATGGTCTTCAGGTGCTGGGTGTCGGTCATTGTCTGACTCCGGTGGGCAATAGAGGAGGGTGGCCTTGGCATGAGTGTATCACGCCAAGGCAGATGGGTTTACTCAGCCGCGATGCGGGTGGGCAGGGCGTCGAGGGCGGCGGAGAGATCTGCGAGGATGTCTTCGACTTCCTCAAGACCCACCGACAGGCGCACGAGGCCTTCGGTGATGTTGTGCGCGGCGCGCTCTTCTGGCGTGTAGGTGGAATGCGTCATGGAGGCCGGATGCTGGATCAGGCTCTCGGCGTCGCCCAAAGACACGGCGCGCTGGATGAGCGTGAGGTTGTTCATCAGGGCGATGCCCGCGTCGTGGCCTTCGACCAGTTCAAAGGCAATCATTGCGCCTGGCTTGTCCATCTGGCGGGTGGCCAGATCGTGCTGTGGGAAGCTTTTCAGGCCGGGGAAAGACACGGAGGCAATGGCCGGGTGGCTCTCGAGCCATTCTGCGACGGTGATGGCAGATTGCACGTGACGGTCCAGACGCAGGGCGAGGGTTTTCAGGCCGCGCAGGATCAGCATGGCATTAAACGGTGCCATCACTGCGCCGGTCATGTCTTTCATGCCAACAAGGCGGATGTCGGTGATTTGTTCGACGGTGCCCACCACCAGACCGGCAACAACGTCACCATGCCCACCGAGGTATTTGGTAGCGGAGTGCAGCACGATGTCGGCCCCCAGCTCGATCGGGCGGGTCAGATACGGCGTGGCATAGGTGTTGTCGACCACCACGGTGGCGTCCACGCTGTGCGCGATCTCGGAGGCGGCGGCGATGTCGACCAGACGCATGTTGGGGTTGGCTGGGGTTTCAAAATAGACCACGCGGGTTTTGTCAGAGACAGCTTTGCGTAGGTTTTCGATGTTGGTCATGTCGACGTGGGTGATGGTCACGCCCCATTTGGCCAGACCATGCTGCATGAAGGCAAAGGTGCAGCCGTAGAGGGTTTTGTCGACAATGAGTTCGTCGCCAGGAGAGAGCAAGGTCCAGAGCGTGGCGGTGATGCCGCCCATGCCGGAAGCCAAGGCCAGGCCAGCTTCGGCGCCTTCAAGTGTGGCGATGCGTTGCTCCAGCAGGTCGCAGGTTGGGTTGGAGATGCGGGAATAGATGTGACCCACACGATCTCCGGCAAACATCTCGCCACCGGCCTGTGCGGTTTCAAAGGTGAAGGTGGAGGTCAGGTGCAAAGGTGGGGTCAGCGCGCCTTCGTTCTCTTGCGGATCATAAGCGTGGTGAATGGCACGGGTGGCGAAGCCTTGCGGTGCGTTGCGTTTTGTCATGAGAGGGTCCTCGCGTGAAGCTGTTTGGGGTCAGTTTGGGCGAGGATGTCGGGCATGTGATTGCGAAAAATAGCTCGATTGGTTAGAATGTTGGCATAATCTGCCAAGGAGTCGCGGAGTGGATGCCAAAGATCGTCAGATCATTCGGGCTTTGCAGGCCAATGGGCGTATGACCAACCAAGATTTGGCGGAGGCGGTGAATCTGTCGCCAAGCCCGTGTTTGCGGCGGTTGCGCAATCTGGAGACCTCTGGCGCGATCACCGGCTATGGCGCGGAGGTGGATGCGAAGGCTTACGGGCTGCCAGTGACGGTGTTTGTGCGTATCAAGCTGGAGCGGCACAATGAAGAAGATGTGCAGCGGTTCGAGCGGGCCGTGATGCGCATTGAGGAGGTGCTGGAGTGCCACATTTTGACCGGAGCCACAGACTATCAGCTGCGGGTGGTCGTCAGCGATTTGGAGGCGTACGAGCATTTTGTGCGCGCGCGCATCCATCCGATTGGTGGGATTTCGAGCATTGATACGACGTTTGTCTATGGCACTGTGAAAAAGACGGCGGTCTTTCCAGCTTTATAAGTTGGCAGTGAGCGCGGCCATCACGCCACGCAACTCGGCAAGGCCACGGGTGCGGCCAATGAGTGGATAGCCCGGCAGGCTGTCGCCATGCAGATCATGTAAGATGTTCTGCCCATGGTCGGGGCGCATGGGGATTTCCCAATCGGTGCGACCTTGCGATTTGCGACGGCTTTCTTCCTGAAGCAGGGCTCGGATCGCAACCACCATGTCGGTTTCGCCCTCAAGATGCATGGACTCATGAAAGCTGATCTTATCGCCATCAGCAGGGCCTTGGCGCAGAGTGTTGCGCAGGTGGGCAAAGTGGATACGCGATCCGAGGCGCTGCACAAATTTGGCAATGTCAAACTCCGGGTTCACACCAAGTGATCCGGTACACAGGGTGGCGCCGTTGGCAGGGCTGTCGATCGCGGAGAGAACGGCCTCATAATCTGCGGTGGTGGACATGACGCGGGGCAGACCAAGGAGAGAAAACGGGGGATCATCGGGGTGGCAACAGAGGCGAATGCCATGTTCTTCGGCCACTGGGACCACTTCGGATAAAAAGTCGATCAAGTTGGCGCGCAGCTGGTTGGTGTCGATGTCTTTATAAAGGTCGAGCAGCGTCATAACATCGGCCAGAGTCCAGCTGTCATTGGCGCCGGGTAGGCCGGACACAACGGTGTTCACCAGACTTGCATGAGCGGTGTCATCCATGGCGTTGAAGCGCGCAGATGCCGCTTGTCGGATGTCAGGACTGTGATCGTCTTCAGCGGAGGGGCGGGCCAGTAAGAAGAGATCAAACAGGGCAAAGTCGACCACATCAAACGCCATGGCGGTGCCGCCGTGGGGCATGCGCGCTGCCAGATTGGTGCGGGTCCAGTCCAGCACCGGCATGAAGTTGTAACAGACGGTTTGAATGCCGCAGCCCGCAAGGTTGTGCAGGCTCTCTTTGTAGGCAGCAATATGTGCAGCGTAGCCGGTGCCTTTGGTCTTGATGACTTCGGACACAGGTAAGCTTTCGACAACATCCCAGTTGAGCCCTGTGGGTTGCGGCGTGGGCTTGGCAATTTCGGCCTGACGTTGGCGGATCTCGCTTTTGGTCCAAGGGGTGCCCGGTGGGATGTGATGCAGAGAGGTGACCACGCCTTGCACGCCCACCTGTGGCAGGTCGTAGATATCGATGGGGTCAGCCGGACCAAACCAGCGCCAAGTCTGCTTCACACGAAGGCTCCTATGTCAGGCTGCGGGGGGCAACCGGGCGTTTGGCGAAAGGTGCAATCTGAAAGCGGTCTCGGCAAGGGAAAATTTCGCGCAATTGCAAATGGTTGGCCTACTGGCGGTTGTAGGAGCTTCCGTTAGGACAAGCTTGGCCCAATGGTTGTGACCATAACGGACACGCCCAAAGAGCATTTGAGTAGGTTGTTGGCTGAGATGGCATTGATGTTTTGTCATCGCATCACCGTCAAATGTGCGGATTCTTTGATACGATTTGAGCCAAAATGTCCGTGATGGCAGGTATGTGAGAGTGGGCTCGATTGAGAGGGGAATCTCGCGCTCACAACCCTGTGTTGTGCCCGTGTGAGTATCTCTGAGAAAAAATGCGAATTTTCAAAAGGTTGGTGAAGGTGCCTGGTGAGTGCACCTTTGCTGAATTTGTGGAATGCACGGCGAGGGAGATTGTGGGTTGGGCGGTGCAGGGGTGTCCCATGTGAAAAGAGCCTAAGTAAGGAAAGAGCGCCGCGCTCATGTTAGGGGAACATCAACGTATCTATGTGTCTTTGGGGAGGAATGACTTGGGCCTGGTCTGAGCACGTCGCGTGTTTTGTGCCGGTCCTTTTGGGCCCTTTGAAGACAGGGCTGCCAGCACAGAAAGACGTTTGACCGATGAGCCAGCCTTTGACTTCTCTTAGTGGACACACCACGCCAATTCTGACCTTGCCAGATGCTGCACAGGATATTTACGACGGTGTGCGTGACATGCCGATCATTTCGCCACATGGTCATTGCAACCCGCGCTGGTTTGCAGAGAACCCGGCCTTTGCCGATCCAGCGGAGCTGTTGATCATTCCGGATCACTACATTTTGCGGATGCTCTACAGCCAAGGTGTTGCGTTGGAGGATCTGGGAATCGGTGTGCCGCCGGAGAAGCGGGATGCCCGAGCGATTTTTCGTATTTTTGCCAACCATTGGCATAAATTCCGAGGCACCCCCAGTGACGCTTGGTTCGCCACAACTATGGCGCGGACCTTTGGCATCACAGCGACGCTGAACGCCGAAAATGCAGATACGTTTTTTGATAAGATTGACGCGGAACTGAAGGCGGCGCGGTTGCGGCCACAAGCGCTGTTGGAGGAATTCAACATCGAGGTGCTGGCCACAACGGACAATGCGTTGGATGATCTGAGCCATCACAAAGCGGCGCGGAAGCAGAAGTTGAGTGGCAAGATCATTCCGACATTCCGTCCGGACAGTATTTTGGACCCAAAGCATCCGGACTTCAAAGCGGACATCGTGAAACTGGCTGAGGTGACTGGCCAGGAAACCGAGAGCTTTGGCGGATATCTGGAAGCACTGCGCGACAGACGGGCGTATTTTATGGCCTATGGCGCAACAGCGACTGACCACGCGGTGGCAGATCTGATGACCTGTTATTTGACCGAGAAACGGGCAGCGGCGTTGTATGCCAAGGCGTGCAGCGGCAAGATTACCCCAAAAGAGGCGCAGGTGTTTTACGGGCACATGCTGACCGAAATGGCGCAAATGTCGGCTGAAGATGGTCTGGTCATGCAGATTCATGCGGGCAGCAAGCGTAACACCAATAGTGCGCTCTATAACAAGTTTGGCGCACACAAGGGGGCCGACATGCCTGTGCAGGTGAATTGGGTAGAGGGCATGGATGCGCTGCTCAATCGGGTTGGCAACGAACGGGACATGAACATCCTGTTGTTCACCTTGGACGAAAGCGCCTATGCGCGTGAGTTGGCGCCGATGGCAGGGCATTGGCCCGCATTGCGGCTTGGGCCTCCGTGGTGGTTCCACGACAGCGCCAATGGCATTGCACGCTACCTGGATCAGGTGGTGGAGACCGCAGGCTATTGGAACCTGGCAGGTTTTAATGACGACACGCGGGCCTTGATGTCGATCCCGGCACGGCATGACATGTGGCGGCGCGGCGTGAGCCTGCATCTGGCCCAGCAAAGAGGACGTGGCATTCTGGGTCGCAGTGATGTCGACGAGATTGCACAGCTCCTGTGTCGAGACCTCGCGATTGATGCCTATAAATTGGGAAAAGTTGTTTAACGCAGCTTTTCCGAGGGTAAAATAATACCAATTTGCGTGATGCAAACGCCCCGCAGCCGGTTTGGTTGTGGGGCTTTTGACGGTTTTTGCGGTGGGATAATTACGGCGCATTTGCCACAATCGCGGTCTTGTGCACGGAAATTGTTGCTTTTTTACGACTTTGAAACATGAACGTGAAAATGGCGGCGGAAAGTTGCCTGTGAACCGAATCCTGTTTTGTTTCAGCGGCGGGAGCGGAAAGCTTCGGGGAAGTTTCTCAGTTGATGAAATTGAAGATTGGATAAAATTTTCCGTAAATCAGAAGCGCTGCGTTAAGGTTCGGGCCCTTTTGGGGGGAGGTTCCTAACGGCGTTATGGGGCGTGCAAATATGTCATACCTTCGTGGGTTGCAGGCCCTGGTTTATGTTTATTTTATTGACTTTCTCTTTGTTTTTGGGCTTTTATCCGCGCAGCGCCTGGGAGCGTTAAAAATAATTTTTGGGCAAATATTCACTATGTGTACTCTCGTTTGCGCTCAGCCTGAGCTCGGCAGCAAAGTTCAATTTTGTAATTGGTCCAAAGATCCATAGGGCGTCCGCAGCAAATATTGGCGTGACAGCATTATTAGATCGGTAACCACTTTCGCAAATACAGTCCACTCAAGAGCACCAAGAACAGGTGCTGTCCTTGGCATTGTCACAGAACATGCGGTGGGAACCGGTGGAATGCCCCTGTATTCAGGGAAACTCCATCTGTATTAAGGGCGCGAGCCTAGGTGCGAATAACAGGAAGTTGAAGACCAGAATGGTTGTGAAGGCGAAGCTAGAAAAAATGCGGTGGGGCCGGGCAATTGTCGCGGCTGTTGCTGTGTTGGCTATTGCGGGCTGTTCTACCTTGCCGGGCCAAGGCACCAGCAAGGCTATGATCACCATGACAGATGAGGTGGCGAACAACGAAAACGTCACCCGAAACTTTGCGCTTGTGCCGGTTACACCGGCAGTGATCGGGAAGATCGGCGCGCCAATGAAAGCTGGTTTTGCAGGCAGTCTCAGTTCGCGCAGCACGTCAAGCGCGGGCACAAAAATCCGTGTTGGTGATCGGCTGACCGTGCGGATTTGGGAAAGCTCACCTGAGGGGCTCTTCTCGACTGTTGAGCAAAAGTCCTCAGCGATCCCGGTTATTGTTAGCAACGATGGCAATATCAATATTCCGTACGTTGGAAATCTGCCGGTGGCGGGTTTGACGGTGGATCAGGTGCGCACTGATGTTGCGGACGGTCTGCGCGGCAAAGCTGTTGATCCAGAAGTTTCCGTCATTCTCGAAAAAGGTGGCGCACAAAGTGTGACCGTCGTGGGTGATTCCCGTGCTCCCGGACGGTTTGATATTCCGGCCAGCGGCCTGCGTCTTTTGGATGCGGTGGCCATGGCTGGCGGAGCAACGCAGCCAACCCATGATATGGAAGTGAGTCTGGTGCGGGGCAGCTCCGTGGCGCGGGCACGTTTGGATGAGGTCGTCTCGACCGGAAATGCCAATGTGTGGTTGCAACCGCGCGACACAGTTCAGTTGCTACATAGCCCACGCTCGTTCTCGGCTTTTGGCGCAGTGAAGAAGCCGTCTCAGTATCCGTTTAACACAGAGAACGTCACTCTTGCTGAAGCCATAAGCAAAGTGGGCGGCCTAGATGACAAAACAGCAGATGACAGCGGTGTGTTCCTTTTTCGGTTCGAAAACCGTGATCGGGTAAAAAGTACTGGGGTAACTTTACCAGATTTAACCTATTCCAAAGGTGTTCCGACGATTTATTGGGTCGACCTGAACTCACCGGAAGCCATTTTCATGACTCAAGCCTTCAATCTGCGGGACAAGGACGTGCTTTTTGTCGCAAATGCGCCTTCCACCGATCTGGCCAAATTCGTCGCTATTGTGGCGGCAACATTAGCGATAGCGAGTTGACCTGATGAGTTTACATCGACTGACACGTCCCCACCCCGAACCTCAGGTGTCTTTCCTGTTGTTGTCTGGTGGTGTGGGTGCGCGTTCAAATCACCACGAGCCAAAACAATTTTATAAATTGGCCGGCCACCCGATGGTCGCACATTCGATTATTGCCGCTGTGCGTACCCCAAATGTGGTTGAGATCGTGGTCAATGCACCAAAAGGCTATGAAGAGCGGACCCGCGAAATCATGGAAGCCTATTGTGCCGGCCTGCCGTACAAAATTATTCCAGCAGGTGAGACGCGGCAGGAGAGTTGTGAAGCTCTGGTCGCCGCCGCCGAAAAAGACATTGTGGTGCTACATGAGGCAGCCCGCCCCTTTATAAAATTCGATATGCTGTCGGAGCTGATCGAGAATGAAGCAGAGAATGCAGGTTATTGTCTTGCGATCTCTTTTTCGATGTGTCGGATCAACACGGAAACACGCCTCGTTAAGCGGGGCGTGTCACGTGAGAAGGTTTTTGATATACAGTTGCCACAGAAGTTTGCGCGGGAAACCCTGCTTGCGGCGCACGCCAAAGCTCGGAAGAAAGCCAAGTCCTACAATGAGGATTCTGTAATGGTGGTGAAAATGACCAAACAGCCGGTCCTCTCTTTGGAGGGCTCTAGCCGCAACATCAAAATAACCACTCCAGAAGATTTCATTATAGCGGAAGGCATGATGAAGGATTTCCACAGCAAAGGAAAAGTGCCTGCCCATGACTAAGACTGTTTTAATTAGCGGAGCCTCAAAGGGTATTGGTCTTGCAACGGCTCGCCGTTTCGCGCGTGGTATCGACGATGTGAGCTGCATTGTCATGGTGGCACGGAAATCTGACGCTTTTGACAGTGCTTTTGCGGAAGTCCGCGCCATCTCTGGCAATCGCCAGATTTTCCAAGTTGAGGCAGACTTGTCCAATCCGGAAGCTGTGAAAGACGTGTTTGACCGGCTGGATGCGGAAAACGTTGCCGTGAACTACATCGTGAACAATGCAGGCTATGCCAAACCGGCGTCCATCAACGAAACCCACATGGTGGATTTTGAGATGACCATGCGGGTGAACGTCTATGCACCGTTCCGCTTCGTTCAAGAGGCGCTGTTGCGCAACCATCCGTTGGAAAAAGTGATCAACATTGCCTCCACTGCGGGCACCAAAGGCCGTTCCGGCTGGATGTCCTATTCGACCTCCAAGGCTGCGGTGATCAATATGTCCGAAGTGATGCGTGACGAGTTGGCACCGTATGGTGTCGATGTTGTGTGCCTGTCGCCCGGTCGCTGTGCCACCGACCTGCGTAAGAAGCTGGCGCCTGATGAAGACCCAACCACAATTATGCAACCGGAGCAGGTTGCCGACGTGATTGCGATGATGTCTTCGCCAACCGGCAAAATGCTGTTGAGCGAAAACTTGGTGGTGCGCTGCTAAACCCATGTTGAAAGTTCAGGACACAAATAGTTTGGTGACGCGGGAAGAACCCACTGGCAATAGCTCTGAGGCCGCGCCGCAAGAGCGAAGCGTACCGATTGCGTCGCGAGATGTGGAAGCTGTGCCTGATCAAGCGGTCTATCTGGACAGCCCGGTGCTATCTGCTGTCAACCAAATCCGTCCTTTCTTTGAGAGTGGTGCCTACGGCAAATCTGACACGCCGCTGTTGCTGCGCCACAGCGCTTTGATCCGCATGCAGCGGTTGTTCAGCCGGTTGCCGACAGATCTTGATGTACGACCGGTCAAGGGCCGCAACGGTTCACGGTTCCCACTGCGTCCGGGTGGGGTTTTGTTTTATCCGTTCAATTCGCTGTCCAACCTCCAGACCGTGGCCAATCGGTCTTTCCGTCACGTGTTAACCTTGCACGGGGAGAGCAACAAGAGCGCGTCGATGCGACCGGCGTCCCGGATGTATGACTACGTGTCCGTTGCGGGCCCGTTGGCGCGGGACCGGTATCTGGACGCAGGTATTTTCACCGCGTCAGACGTAGACCAGGGCCGCCTGGTGATGATGGGTGACACATTTGTGCAATCCATGCCCTGGATCAAACCGACGCGAATTACAGACACGGCGCCGGTGATTTTTTATTCGCCCACTTGGGAAGGCTATGGCAGCGAAGCCGACAACTACAGTTCGGTTGTTGGTATGCGCGGGTTTATGGCGGTTCTAAAGGCGGCGCGCGCCCTGGACCTGCATCGAGTTGTCGTTAAGCCGCATCCCTATTTGGGCATGCTGCGTCCCGCGATGGTGCGGGAATTTATCTCTGGCATCCGGCTGTTGCGGCGGTCCGGGCTGCAAGTGTCGGTGGCCATGCGCCATGCCAGCCTGCAGTTGAAATTTGGCTGCCATACCCAATTGAGCCGTTTGGCGACCATCGAAGAAGATGACAGCGCGCCAACTGCAGTGGCGCTGGCACTGTGTGATATCTCCGGCATGGAAGCGATCTTCCTCAAGCAGCGCATTCGCCACGTGGTGTTGGTGCGGGAGAGTGACGTGCCAAAAGGCCTTGAAACGATTTACAACCGCAAGTCCATCATGTCGCACCAGGATCCGGAAACTGCGGTGATGGATTACTTGGACTGTGCTGAGGACATTGATGCGGCGCATCGAAAGATGGTGTTTGGCTGGCAGAATCCTGAGTTGGAGGGCGTGTCGGCGAGTTCAGCACGGCGATGGCTGATTGATTATGTGCGCAGAGACCCGTTCTGGTCGCAGGCAAAGTCGATATGACCTGCCCCGGCTTTTCCTGATGTGGGGAGGCTGCAGGTGTTAGGTAAACTTGTTTAGGGTGTCTCTCACATTAATTAGAACGATGCGTGACATGAGTGTTGCGCGGCCACTCTACCGCAAAGCAGTGGTATTGTGACGAAAGCAGAAGACGGTGCCAGAAGGCGCATGAAAGGTAAGACATGGCAAAAGTCAAAGCATTGAAGACGGCCGCAAAGACTGACGGCCCGACCGGTGTTATGCAGGCGCCTCCCAAATTGTCACCGCTCAAACACAAGCGGT
This sequence comes from Shimia sagamensis, assembly GCF_900182745.1. Classification (GTDB taxonomy): domain Bacteria; phylum Pseudomonadota; class Alphaproteobacteria; order Rhodobacterales; family Rhodobacteraceae; genus Shimia; species Shimia sagamensis. The sequence goes on from NZ_FXTY01000003.1 coordinate 502,635, forward strand.
GGGGTTTGATACTGTCTTTCCTGATGCTGTTTTGGGTGCCAGTTGGGCTGGGCGGGGCGTATTTTGGGGTCATTGCCTCTGATCGCTATGCTGCCGGAGCCAGTTTTGTGATCCGTGGTCTTGAAGGCGGCGGGACACCTGATTTTGTGACCTCTTTTACAGGGCTTTCGCCCAGCGGAAGCACCACCTCCGACAGCTATGTCGTGCGCAATTTTCTGGAAAGTGCAGATCTGTTGCGCCAGTTGGATGCGGAACTGGATATGCGCGGGCATTATTCGCAAGAGTTTATCGACCCAATTGCCCGGTTCCGCCCGGACAGCACGTTTGAGGAACTTGTGAAATACTGGCAATGGCGGATCAAAACCACCTACGACAGCACCACTGGAATTGTGACATATGAGGTGCAGGCGTTTGATCCGGAGATGGCAGAGCGATTGGCACAGGTGGCCTTGGCAGCTGCGGACCGATTGGTGAACGAGTTGTCGGAAAAAGCCCGCCAGGACTCGGTGCAGTTTGCTGGCAAAGAAGTGGAACGTGCCGAGGAACGCGTACGTAAAGTGCGCCTGCAGCTGGTGGATTTTCGGGCGGAACGTGGCACGGTGGATCCGGTGATCAATGCCCAACTTGATGCGGAGTTGATGTCCTCGCTTGAGACCAAACTGGTGGATATTCAGGCGCGGATCAACGCGCTGTCTGGGTCCGTGGATGCGGACTCGCCGATGCTTGTTCAACTCAACCGCCAAGCTGTTGCGCTGGAAGAGCAAATTCTGCAACGCCGGGCGTTGATTGGGCGGGTTGGAGATGCGGACAGCAAAAGAAACACAGCTGAGGCGCTGGCCGCCTATGAAGGGCTGTTGATTGAACAGAACTTCGCACAGCAAAGCTATGCCTCCGCCATGGTGTCTTTGGAAACGGCACGTATGGATGCGGACCGTCAGCAGCGGTATCTTGCTGTGTTCGCGCGCCCATTTGTGCCTAACGAACCTGCCTATCCGGTGCGTGTGCGTGACTTCTTTCTTGTGATAGTCGCTTCGTTTGCGCTTTGGGCGATCTCCATGTTGATCGCTTACACCATTCGGGATCACATGCGCTGAGGTCGGGCTGATGTTTTATGCCATCTGGCTGCAAATTCGGGTCATTGCCGCGTTGACCCTGCGCGAAACGCGCATGACCTTTGGAACCTCACATTCCGGGTATTTTTGGGCCGTGTTTCAGCCAATTTTCTCGGTGTCGTTTCTGATGACATTGTTTTACCTCATCGGGAGGCAGGCCCCGTTTGGGCCGTCGTTGGCGTTGTTTTTTGCCACGGCTGTGTTGACGTTGGAGTTCTATAACAAACTGTCTGCATCGCTAATGCGGGCGTTTCGGTCCAACAAATCGCTGTTGTCTTACCCCATGATCAAAGAGCCGGACACGCTGTTTGCACGCCTGTCGCTGATTGCCTGTACCTTTATTGTGATCAACGTGGTGTTCTACAGCGGGCTGATTGCCTTTGGTTTGGGTCAGTTTCCGGCGCACCCAGAGCTGGTGGTATTTGCATTTTTGACCACGTGTTTGTTTGGGTTCGGAGTTGGATCGATAAACGCAATTCTCTATCAAAAGAACCAGGCTTGGCAGCACATCGAAAAGATTTTCGCGCGGCCGCTCTTCTTTTTGTCGGGTGTGTTTTACATCCCCTCGACCATGCCTCCAGAGGCGGTGGCCATCATCAAATGGAACCCGATTTTGCACATTGTGGAGCTGACTCGGGAAGGGTTTTATTCGAACTACCGCAGCGATGTGCTCAATATTGCGTATCCGATTGGGCTTGGGGCGGCGTTGGTGATCATTGCGCTATTTGCCGAACGTATCACCCGTAAACAGAGGGCCTGACCATGATTGCCTTTGAAAACGTGACCAAGATTTACAATGTGAAGGGTGTCAAAAAGGTGATCCTGGATGACGCGTCGTATCGGTTTGAAGATCGTAAGAATGTCGCGCTGATGGGACACAATGGTGCAGGCAAATCGACCATGATGCGGATGATTGCCGGGATTGAGTTGCCAACCTCGGGCCGGGTGCGCCGCACCGAAAAGGTAAGCTGGCCGATGGGGTTTGCACGCGGGTTTAACGGCATGATGACCGGTGTGGAAAACATACGTTTTGTGTCGCGTGTCTACGGATGCCACACGGAAACGGTATTGGAACAAGTGCAGGAATTTGCGCAGTTGGGTAAATCGCTTGACCTGCCGATTCAGACCTTTTCCAGTGGGATGAAGGCGCGTCTGGCCTTTGGCTTGTCCCTGGCGATTAGCTTTGAGTGCTACTTAATCGATGAGGTTACGGCAGTTGGAGACCGTCGATTCAAAAGGAAAAGTCGAAAGGCGCTCAAGGACAAGATCAAAGATGCGCGCGTTGTGATGATTTCGCACTCCGAGAAAACCATCAAAGATTACTGTGACTGCGGCGTGTTTGCCTATGGCAGCAAACTGTACCACTACGATGACGTCAATGAATTGCTTAAGGACTACAGAAAGTTTTGTTGATGGTGCGTTGGGGTTTGGGAGGGGCGGTCTTGGCCGCCGTGTTGGGGTTTGGTTTTGTGTCAGGCGGCTCCGCGGACCGAGCGGCACGGAGCTGTGGTGATGCACAGGGCACCCTTCGGGTGATGACCTATAACATCCGTACCGGCCTTGGGACCAAGAACCCCGGTAAAAACCCTCTGCACCAGCTGTTTGATAAACATGACGTGGGGCCAATTGTGGCAGCGATCACAGCGGCTGATCCGGATGTGGTGGCGCTGCAGGAAGTTCTGGGCTGGGGGCAAACCGAGCGCATTGCCCGTGCGCTGAATATGGACAGCACCTTTGCCTTTCATCCAAGTCCCCTGCCGTGGTGGGGCAATGCGGTGATCAGTAAGTGCCCAATTACAAATACAAAGCGTGTGGTAACCAGCCGTGGCAAAGGCAATGGCAAGGCGATGCCAGTTGCCTATTTGGATGTGGGCGGGCGTGACGTGCTGGCCACGTCAGTGCACCGGGACCGCGACGACAACACGGGCATTCAGATCCAAAAGATGATGGCTCCGTTGGCGCAACAAAATGCGCCTGTGTTGTTCATGGGGGATTTCAATTTCAAACCCAAAGACAAGCGGTATGCGGTTGTGTCCCAGGCGTTTGATGACAGCGCGCTTATGGCGCAGTCAGGCGCTGACTATGTGCTGGGGCGCGGAACGTATCCTGTGATCGCAGGCACCAAGAAGCACCGTCGGATTGACTATGTCTTCCTTTCCAGCGGAGATTTTACAGTCTCTGATGTGCGCGTGATTGAGGGCGACCACGCTGAGGCGTCTGATCATTTGGGCTATATTGCGGATGTGGTCCTGACTTCAGGCGCAGACTGACATCTGCGTCGCGTTTTGTGCCTTGGGTGCGTGGCAGCTCCGGGCGGCGCGAAAAAATTTGATCATATTTCCGGAAGTCCTTGCAGGCAGGCGTCGCACGTGATTGCATCTGGCGTCAGCATCAGTGGTCTCTGGCTCTACTCTTAGGCCTCTGGTGGTAGGAAAGACGCAGGTGCACAACAGGGCAGGGGGCTTTGGTGACAGAGATCTGGGGGCATATGCCGGATGGCCGCGAGGTGCATCGCGTGACGCTAAAAGGCGGCGGGCTTGAGGCCCATGTGCTGACCTATGGCGCGGTGGTGCAGGATTTGCGGCTTGCCGGTCATGACGCGCCACTGGTGCTTGGGTTTGCGGAATTTGCGCCGTATCTGACGGAGTCACCGTATTTTGGCGCCACGGTCGGGCGGTTTGCCAATCGTATCCGCGACGGGCATCTTGAATTGGATGGGCAGGTCTATCAGGTCGACACCAATGATGGCGACCGGCACACGTTGCATGGTGGTGCAGAGGGCTTGGGTGGCCAACTTTGGGAGATTGCCGAGGTTGCCGACGATTGCGTGACACTCAAGGCGGTGCTGCCGGACGGGCATATGGGGTTTCCCGGTACACTTGTAGTTCGGGTGACGTTTGCGCTTGTGGAAGGTGGCACATTCGACATTCAGCTGCGGGCGGAAACGGATCGGACAACGCTTTGCAGCCTGGCGCACCACAGCTACTTCACACTGGATGATGCCGCGAGCATCGCGGACCACCGGTTGCAGATTGAAGCAGACAGCTATCTGCCGGTGGATTCAGGAGCGATCCCAACAGGACGGGTTGCACCGGTGAGGGACACGCGCTTTGATTTCCGCGAAGCCGCGCCTGTGGCAAAGGCGCATCCGCTGGACCACAATTTCTGCCTGTCACAGGACCGCGTGCCGATGCGCCGTGTCGCGACGCTTTCAAGTGACCTGTCGGGGCTGCAAATGACCTGCTTGACCACGGAACCGGGGTTGCAGGTCTATGATGGCGCACCAATCTCAATTGAGCGCTCTGGACTAAATGGACTGCCAATGGGCGCCTGTGCAGGGATCGCGATAGAGCCGCAGGTCTGGCCGGACGCCCATCACCACACGAATTTCCCTCAGGCCGTGTTGCGGCCGGGGGAGAGTTATCATCAACACACACAATTTGTCTTTTCGAGAGGTCAGACATGAGCAACTTCAATGGACTGCTGCTGGAAACCAACCTAATTGGCGGCCAGTGGGTCGGGGCCGACAACGGCGCGACAACGGAAATCACCAACCCGGCCACCGGCGCGGTGTTGGGCACGGTGCCGGAAGCGGGCGGCACGGAAACGCAGCGCGCAATTGCGGCCGCGAGCGCGGCGTTTAAGACTTGGTCCAAGACCAATCTGATGGAGCGCGTGAGCCTGCTGCATAAGCTGCATGACGCGTTGATGGACAATCAGGAAGACCTCGCGCAGCTGTTGACGGCCGAACAGGGCAAGCCGCTGTTCGAAGCGCGGGGCGAAATTGGCATCGGCGCGGCCTATGTGCGCTGGTTTGCCGAAGAAATCCGTCGCTCCAAAGGGGAGATCATTCCGTCGCCCACCAATGATAAACGTCTGATGGTGACGCACCACCCTGTGGGTGTGGTGGGTATGGTCACGCCGTGGAACTTCCCAAGCTCGATGCTGGCGCGCAAGATTGCACCAGCACTGGCGGCGGGCTGTACCGTGGTGGCCAAGCCTGCGCCACAGACACCCTATAGCGGATTGGTCTGGGGCAAGTTGTGTCAGGATGTGGGCTTCCCAGATGGGGTTGTGAACATCGTAACCGGCGATGCGCCTGCCATTGGTGGCGCGATCATGGAAAACCACGACGTGCGCAAGGTGACCTTCACCGGTTCCACTGGAGTGGGTAAATTGCTGCTGCGTCAGGCGGCGGATCAGGTGAAGAAGGTCTCTATGGAACTGGGCGGCAATGCGCCGTTTATCGTGTTTGATGACGCCGACCTGGATGCAGCTGTCGAAGGCGCGATGATCGCGAAGTTCCGCAATATGGGGCAGACCTGTGTCTGTACCAACCGTTTCTATGTGCAGGCGGGTATCCATGATGCGTTTGTTGCCAAGCTGAAGGACGCTGTGGCGGCGATGAAAATTGGTGATGGCTCTGAAGAGGGCGTGGTGCAAGGCCCGCTGATTGATGAGAACGCTGTCAAAAAGGTCGAGGGCATGGTGGCGGATGCCAAAGCCAAAGGAGGCACCGTGGAGTTGGGTGGCAATCGCCATGCGCTGGGGCAGACCTTCTTTGAACCAACCGTGATCAGCGGGGCAACGGCAGAGATGTCCTTCGCAACAGACGAAATCTTTGGCCCGCTGGCGGCAGTGTTCAAGTTTGAGGACGAAGCTGACGCGGTTGCAGCGGCCAACGCCACCGACTTTGGCCTTGCGGCCTATGCCTATACCAAAGACCTCGCGCGGGCCTTCCGCATGAACGAGGCACTGGAGTATGGCATGGTGGGCATCAACTCCGGTCTGATCACCACCGTGGAAGCACCGTTTGGTGGCGTGAAAGAAAGTGGCATGGGCAAAGAAGGCGGCAGCCAGGGTTTGGAGGATTATATGATCACCAAATACACCTGTTTGGCGGGCCTGTAAGTCTGGGCTACAATCACAACTGAGACTGTTGGGCCTGAGCGGTGTGGATCGCTTGGGCCTTTTTTTGTGAACTGGCCCCATCCGTTGGAGCATTCTGGCTGTACTGACGCACAAGTGTATGGCCAAAGTGGCGAAAGGTGCTGCGCTCAAGAGAGTGCGTCGAGCGAGGGATGGGAGGACAGATGGCGACAACAATGGATCATCAGATCGTTGAGGATCTGAAGGCAGCGGGGATTGATTACATCACCTCGGTGCCGTGCAAGCAGTTGGCCGGGGTGATTGAGATTTTGGAGCAAACCTCCAACATCATGCACATGCCGTCCAATAAAGAAGACGAAGGCATGGGGCTTTGTGCCGGGGCCTTTATGGGCGGGATGAAACCGGCGATTGTGATGCAGAACACCGCGCTGGGCGTGGTGGTGAATACGCTGGCGACACTCATTCAGTTCTATCAAATTCCACTGCCGATGTTGATTTCCTATCGCGGGGAAGTGGGCGAGCCGGTGGCCTGTCAGGTCGAAATGGCGTTACACACCAAAGCGATCCTGAACCAGCTGCACATTCCGACCTATCATTTCCACAAACCGGAAGACGCCGCGGAGCTGCCGGGCATTCTGGAATATGCGCAGATGGCGTCCAAACCGGTGGCCATTCTGTGTGATGCCTCTTTCTGGAGGGCTTCAGCATGATCCGTAACGATGTGTTCAAAACTCTTATTCCGGTGATCAGCGAGCATCTTGTGGTCTGCAACATTGGTGCGCCAAGCCAAGAGCTACACGCGCTGGATGATCGCGCGTCCAATTTCTACATGCTTGGGACAATGGGGCTGTCCTCGTCCATTGGGCTTGGCTTGGCTGCGGCGCAGGACAAGCCGGTCATCGCAATTGACGGGGATGGTTCTGTGCTGACCAACCTTGGCACGCTGGCGACCATTGGCAACAACCCGCAAGGCAACTTCACGCTGCTGATCATCGACAACGGATCTTATGGCTCCACCGGGGATCAGCCGACCTATGCGGGTATGAAAACTGATCTGGCGGCGGTGGCTAAGGCATGTGGCGCAGAGACTGTGCAGACGGTTTCGGCGGAAGACACAACAGAGGCGGTAAAAGCGGCGATTGCCAGCGACGAGATGACCATCATCGTGAGCAAGTGTGAAAGCGGCAATGTGGCCGTGCCGGTGATCAAGACCAACCCAATTGTGATCCGCGAACGCTTCATGGAAGAAGTGCGGCGGTAATTTTACCAACTGAACAAATATTCAGTCAGGGCGCCTTATTTGGCGCCCTTTTGTGTTTTTCCACCTGCGTCAAGCGGTTTATGCCCAATAAACAGGCAGGTTTTACCTTGATATTCGTGGGCTGCGCGTCAATCATCCCCGCACCAACTTTATCAGGGGAGTGAAATTGATGAAGTTCAAAACAATGATGCTGGCCACCGCCGCAATTGCAGCGATGCCAATGCTAGCACAAGCCGAAACCGTCCGTTGGGCCCGCGCAGGTGATGCGCTTACGCTGGATCCGCACGCACAGAACGAAGGGCCAACCTCCGCGCTTGCGCACCAGATCATGGAGCCGCTTGTGATGCGGGACATGACCGGTGCCATGGTGCCGGCGCTGGCCACCGAATGGGGCCCGTCCGCAGACAACCCAAATGTTTGGGTGTTCAAGCTGCGCGAAGGTGTGACCTTCCACGATGGTGCTGCGTTCAACTCTGAGGATGTGAAATTCTCGCTCGACCGCGCGATGACCGAAGACTCCGACTACAAAGAGCTTCTGGCATCCGTGAAAGAAGTGCGCGCCACCGGCGAGTTCGAGATTGAGATTGAGACCAACGGTCCAAACCCAATCATGGCCAACAACCTGACCAACATGTTCATCATGGACAAAGATTGGGCAGAGGCCAACAACGCGGTCAAAGTGCAGGATTATGAAGGTGGCGAGAACACCTTTGCCGCCAAAAACGCCAACGGCACCGGCCCTTACAAGCTGGTTTCCCGTGAGCCGGACGTGAAAACTGTGCTGTCTGCGTATGATGGCTATTGGGGCAAGGATGAGTTCCCAATGCAGGTCACTGAAGTGATCTACACCCCAATCCAGAACGCGGCGACCCGTGTTGCGGCGCTGCTGTCCGGTGAAGTGGACTTCATTCAGGACGTGCCTGTGCAAGACCTTGGCCGTGTGAGCGGCACCGATGGTCTGGACGTGCGCACAGCACCTCAGAACCGCGTGATCTTCTTTGGTATGAACCAGGCGGCAGAAGACATTGCCAACGACGACGTGGATGGCATCAACCCGATGTCTGACGTGCGTGTGCGTCAAGCGATGTCCATGGCGATTGACCGCGCGGCGATCCAAAAGGTTGTGATGCGTGGCCAGTCCGCACCTGCGGGCATGATCTCTCCTCCGTTTGTAAACGGCTGGAACGAAGCCATGGACAGCTCGTCCATGACCGACATCGAAAAGGCCAAAGGTCTGATGGCGGACGCGGGCTTTGCGGATGGTTTTGGCATCACGCTGAACTGCCCGAACGACCGTTATATCAACGACGAGAAGATCTGTCAGGCGGCCGTGGGCATGCTGGCAAAAATTGGTGTGAAGGTGAACCTGGACGCCAAGCCTAAGGCACAGCACTTCCCACTGCTGAGCAATCTGGAAACAGATTTCTACATGCTGGGTTGGGGTGTTCCGACCTATGACTCCGAGTACATCTTCAACTTCCTCGCCCACACCAAAGGTGAGAAGTATGGTTCCTGGAACGCAACCCGATTTGGCGATGCCGACCTGGATGCGAAGATCGAAGCGCTGGCCGGTGAAACCGATCTGGAGAAGCGCAACGGCATGATCAATGAGATCTGGACCGTTGTTCAGGATGAGCAGCTGTACATCCCGATCCACCACCAGGTGCTGAACTGGGGCATGGCCTCCAAGGTTGACACCATCGTGGCACCGGATGACACCGCCAAGTTCAAGTACTTCAAGCTGAACTAAGCTTGGTAGTCTGACACAAAGAAGCCCCCGCAGTTTTTGACTGCGGGGGCTTTTTCGTTTGTGGGGCTAGTTCTGTGACCAGAGCTCTTTAGCTGCCTCGGCAATACTTTCGCGTGACGGCATTGTGGCGGCGTAAGCCGGACCGGTGGCGATGAAGCTGTCATGCGCTGCAATACGCGCGTGGGGCAGGGTAGTTTGTTCCTGTAGCAGCGCCATGAGGGCCTCGGATTGGCTGCCGGTGGTGCGGCATTCGTCCACGATCAGGACTTTTTTGGCCCCTTTCAGGGCGGCAAGAATATCCTCGGTTGGCAGAGGGGCCAGCCAGCGCATGTCGATCACGCGGGTGTCGATGCCCTGCGCCTTGAGGGCGGCGGCGGCCTGTGTGCTGAGGTAGCGGCCATTGCCGTAGGTCAGGATTGCCAGAGGGCCGTCGCCGTCTACACCAACCTCGCCTAGGGCGATGGATTGATCGGGTGACGGATAGGTCGTCATCCAGCCGTTGTCTTTGTCTTCTACGAGGTCGCGCATCGGGTAGAGCGCGATGGGTTCGACCATGACCACCACGCGTTGCTCTTCGCGGGCGAGACGCACACATTCGCGCATCATCTTGGCGGCATCGTCACCGCGCGACGGGCAGGCGATGATCACGCCGGGGATGTCGCGTAGCACGGCCAGTGAGTTGTCATTGTGGAAGTGTCCGCCAAAGCCTTTTTGATAGCCCAATCCGGCAATGCGCAGCACCATCGGGTTGGTGAACTGGCCATTGGAGAAAAACGGTAGGGTGGCGGCCTCGCCGCGCAGCTGGTCTTCAGCGTTGTGCAGATAGGCCAGGAACTGGATTTCGGGCATTGGCACAAAACCGTTGTGCGCCATGCCGATGGCGAGGCCCAGAATGGATTGCTCGTCCAGCAGCGTGTCGATCATCCGGTCAGCGCCAAACCGGTCTTTGAGCTTTTGCGTGACGCCGTAAACGCCGCCTTTGGTGCCAATGTCTTCGCCCATCATCACGATTTCGCCGTGTTCCAGCATCAGATCGGTGAGCGCCCAGTTGAGCAGGCGGGACATAGGCTGTGGGCTGTCCATCTGTTTGAAGTCAGACCCAAACGCTTTGGCGCGAGCTTCGTCACTGGGGCCATTGGTGGGCGCGCAGGTGCGGGCAGGTGGGATCAGCGAGGCCATCACGTCTTTGGCGGTTTTCAAGCGCGGCTTCTTGACGGCTTTTGCTGCCAGTTTGGCGCAGTGATCTTCGCTGTCTTGATAGAGGGTCAGCGCCTGGTCTGGAGACATCACGCCAGCCTGATCGAGCAGGCGCACCGAATGCAGCAGCGGATCATCAGCTTCCCAGGCTTCAAAAGTGGCTTTGGGCAGGTAGGCTTGCTGCATATCAGAGCCTGCGTGGCCGTAGAGACGGACAACGGAGATGTGCAGGAAGGCAGGTTTGCGCTGCGTGCGCACGTAATGCGCCGCCTCTTGGGCGACTTTGTACGCGTCGTAGATGTTGAGCCCATCAGCGGAGAAGTATTTCAAGCCCGGGCGGTTCTCATAGCTGGCCTTGATCCAGCCGCCGGGGGTGCGGGTGGAGATGCCAATGCCGTTGTCTTCGCAGACAAATAGGAGCGGCATGGGGGCCGATTGGTATGCGGTCCAGCAGGCGGTGTTGATGGCGCCTTGTGCAGTGGAGTGGTTGGCAGAGGCGTCGCCAAAGGAACACATAATAATGCCGTCATCGGGCAAGCACTTGTGTTCTGGCGCGCGGCGTTTGCCGAGACCAAGAGAGTAAGCGGCCCCCACGGCTTTGGGCAAGTGGGAAGCAATAGTGGAGGTTTGTGGTGGGATGTTGAGCGCTTTGGAGCCCAGCACTTTGTGACGTCCACCGGAGATCGGATCCTCTTTGGCCGTGCAGAAGCTGAGCAACATGTCCCACGCCGCATCCACGCCTTCGACCTGCGAAGACCGCATGGTTTGGAAGGCGCCATCGCGATAATGTAAAAATGCCATGTCGTCCGGGCGCAGGGCGGCGGCAACAGCGGCCATGCCTTCGTGACCAGAGGAGCCAATGGTGTAGTAGCCGTTGCCTTCGGATTGCATTTTGCGCGAGCGGCGGTCGAGGTTGCGGCTCAGGCACTGTGCGGCAAAAATCTCTGTCGCTAGATCAGCTGGAAGTGCGTCATTGGGCGCGGAGCCGGTTGGAAACTCTTTGGAATTGATGCACGCGCGAAAACCGCCATCTACCACGTCTGCTCTGTCCATCTGTGCCTCCCATGATGGTTCCGTAACTGCGTAGCACTTGTTTTGAGAGAACAACAATCCAAGCGACCCTGCGTCAATGTCGTTTTGTATCAAAAGAATACATGGGGGTGAGAAGCGGACCTTATTGTTGTCTTGAAAGAACCCAGTTTCGCCCCATTCTCAGCCGTGCTCCGGCCCCATTTACCTTTCATTAACCAAGACAATGACTTGCGGAATGTTGACCGCAGGCGCTGCGACGGCGGCTTAAGTGTGAGGAGTGGGCTATGAGGCATGAGTTACGCCTTGGAGATTTTGAACCGGTTCAGCCGCAGGCGGACCATGACGGCCAACAGGATGTTGCGTCGGATGTGCGTGTTGAAAACCGACGATTGATGCGAGAAGCCAAGCACCGAATGGCGAAGCTGTCCGGCAAGTCAGTAAAGCCTCAAGACGAACCACAGAGCGACTCAGTCGTGCCGTCTCTCGCACAAGCCGCACCCTCCCTTTCAGAAGATGCAATTGAAGAGAATGTGCGCTGGCCGCGGCCACGGCTTTTAGCGCTGATTGTGGTGATCACACTGGCCGCAGTTGTGCCGTCGATCACCATACGCCTTATGATCTGGATGGTGGTGATGCTGTTGTTGACGGCGGTTTTGCTGGGCCCTGAACGGGCGCGGGATGCGGTCTATGCCGCGGTGCACCATCTGTCGCGCATGTGGGGGCGCGAGATAGGCATTGTGCGCCGCCTGTTGGATCGGATACCGCACTAGACAGGTGCCCCTCGGGAGGCCGCCACAGTTTTTCCATAATTTGACCTAAGGAATGCCTTGCTGTCCTGCAAGGCTGCTGAGTTACATCGCGCGTTGCGATTGGGGTGTTGGGTAAAAATCGGGTTGAGATATGCAAGAGACTGCCACACCGCCTGAGCGGCTAAAACCGCCGCAATACGGCCAAGACATCATAGAACCGGGTGAGCCATTCACCGACGCGACGCTGGACACGATCCGCGCGTTGTTGGCCGAATCTGATCCGGTGCCACAGCCAAAGCCGCTGGAAGAAACCGTGTTGTTTGCCGGCCGGCGCAACAAGCGCGACAAAAATCGCGACACAACGCAACCGGAAAATCACACCGAAGACGTCGATGTGGCGCCGCAAGACCCGTCGCCGTTTCCTGAGCTGGTAGCGCCAGAAGAAGACCTGTTTGAGATCGAACGCTCTTGGCGCAGGATTGAGGTGACCGAGGGCAGCGCAAGCCGTAACCTACGGCGGTTCCTGATGTCTCCGCGTCTGGTGGCCGTGGTCTTTCTGGCGGGTGTTGTGGCCTGGCAACCTTGGTTTATTCCTATGCTGGCATTGATGTTTGTCTCATCGCTTCTGCTGGTTGGGGCCTTGATTGGACAAGATCGCATGGCGCGCATTGTGCTATACATGCTGAAGCGGTTTGTCTGGGCCGATCCATCGCTTGGTCGGGCATTGCAAAAACTTCTTCCTCACCGCTGGCATCCAGTGTTGTACCGTCCATCCTCAGAGAATCCGATCTTTGATGGACCAATTGATCCGGGCTTTGCGGCGCGGTTGGATCGCATCAAATCCTGAGATAAGTGCACCTAACGAGTGATTGCTTTGGTGTTGGGCCTTGAATTTGCCTGGCGGCCCAAGTATGTCGACCTCTGATCAAGGCAGAGAAGAAGCGTCATGGCGAAAACCAATCCGATCACATTCATTCAGCAGGTCCGCGCGGAAGTATCCAAAGTGGTCTGGCCGACCCGCCGCGAGGTGTTGTTGACCACCGTGATGGTGTTCATCATGGCAGCCCTTACAGCTGTGTTCTTCTCGCTGGTGGATATCCTGATCCGCTCCGGCTTGCAGGGTGTTCTGGCGCTGTTTGGCTAAGCTGCACGTGCCGGTTGTCTCTTGAAATCAAGGGGCAACGGCGCTACGCACTGCTTTAGAAGATACGTGGCGTGTGGCGATTCGAGTTGCACGCCGATTTTTTGTTTCTGACGGTCTGTTTGAAGACTGTGACCATAAACGACACTCCGGCGCGACGCCGACAATGACGGGAAAACGAACACATGGCGAAACGGTGGTATTCGGTTAGCGTACTTTCGAACTTCGAAAAGAAGGTCGCCGAGACAATTCGCACATCGGTCGAAGAGCAAGGGCTTGAGGATCAGATTGACGAAGTGCTGGTTCCAACCGAAGAAGTGATCGAAGTGCGTCGCGGCAAAAAAGTGACTTCCGAGCGCCGCTTTATGCCAGGCTATGTGCTGGTGCACATGGAAATGAGCGACCACGGTTATCACCTGATCAACTCGATCAACCGCGTTACTGGCTTTTTGGGTCCACAGGGGCGCCCAATGCCGATGCGGGATGCGGAAGTTCAGGGCATCTTGGGCCGCGTGGAAGAGGGCGAAGCCTCCACACCAAAGCTGTTGATCAGCTTCGAAATTGGCGAGAAGGTCAAGGTCAACGAAGGCCCGTTCGAAGATTTCGACGGCATGGTCGAGGAAGTCGACGACGAGAACCAGCGTTTGAAAGTGACCGTGTCGATCTTTGGTCGCGAAACACCTGTCGAACTGGAGTTCACGCAGGTGACCAAGCAGATGTAATTCTGCTTGAGCAAGCTAATTGAGGAGGCGTCGCTGTTGGAGCGGCGCCTTTTTTGTTTCCTGAGTGTGGCGAATAAAAGGCAATTTCGCCTGTGGCAGGAATCCCCAACAACTTGGCGGGAACTCCAAAGGCGATGTCGGAAGCTGTGACTATATTACGGAAAAATTGCCGTTTCTTCGGTTGTTGGAGTTCTTCAGCTTGTGAAAAATTATACCCCCCAATTCGTGGCGCTTGTGAAAAAGTGCCTGCGCGAAGCCCAGCCTCGAACTACGTTGGAGGCCTATATCAGCGAAAATTTTGTGGACCATAACATCGGTGGTGGAAAGGAAGAGTTGTTCGCTTATCTTGAGCGGGTACTGTCCGATCGCAACTTCCGTGAAGTGCGAGTGGTGCGCGCTTTGCAAGAGGATAATTTTGTATTTCTTCATCTGCATTTTGGAACCGCTGATGGTAGCGGCCAAAAAGTCTCCACGGATTTCTTCAAGCTGGATGAAAACGGGCACGTGACCGATCATTGGGGGGTGCAGCAGGTGGACTCCATTCGCAATCCTTCGGGGCGCTCTAAGATCGGGGGGCCAGCCCTGCCGAAAGAGCATGATAAAGTCGAAACCAATAAGGCGCTCATAGAAGAGTTTATGGATCAGTGCGTGATTGGACGGGACACTCGATCAATGCCTGACTACGTCAACATTGATTTCGTTATCGAGCACTCTCCAAACTATGAAGATGGGTGGGAAAGTTTCCAAACCTTCTTTGAGCAAGATTCCTGTCCCCTAGTTTACCATGAGCGGGTTCTAACCGTTGCCGAAGGGGATTTTGTGGCGGTACTCAGTCGGGGAAGTTCTGAAGGGGCGCCACTCAATATGGTGGACATCTTCCGCATGAAGAACGATCAAATTGTGGAGCATTGGGACAACTCTGAACCGGTGCAGCCCAAGATGGAATGAGCGAAGGCGTGCTAGCATTACGGTCAGTATGGGTGGACGTTGTCAGTGCCGGCGGCGAACCTGATCGGTCAGATCCGTGACCATCTCCTTGATCACCGCAGCATCGGTTTCGCGCAGCGCATAGAAACACAGTCCCGCCAGATCAGCGCTCAATTGGCGGGCCAGTTTTTTGGCGTCGCTATTGGCGGGCAAGTCACCAGCGTCAATGGCCTGTTGAAAGACCGCTGCAAAGGTCGCGTCGTTCTGGGTGAGCAGATCTGAGAGTTTGTCTTCAATGGCTTGATTGCCTTTGCTGGTCTCCAAAGTGGCTTTCACCAGGTAACACACCGGCAGAGGCGCATCGGCATCGGACAGTGGGTGCGCTTTGGCAATGAAGTCTGCGAGGCCGTCCAGCGGCGATGCCGCTTGCACCTGCAGCTCTGCCCGCAAGGCACTCAGTCGCGTTGCATAGCGTTCCAGGCTCAAACAGTAGAGCTTCGCCTTGCTGCCAAACGCTGCATAGAGTGAGCCAGGATGCATGCCGGTAGCACGCTCCAAATCCTTAAGGGATGTGGAGGCGTATCCCTGTTTCCAGAACAGGTCCAGCGCCTGATCCAGCGCGACGTCTTTGTCGTGGCTCACATTCATGTCCCCCTATGTACGTCTATGCAGTGGTAAAGCCAAGATCACGCTTGAGTGATTACTCAATTTGCCACTTGAGCGATCACTCAAGTTGCCCATATGACAGTCACGTTGATGATTTAAAAAGGACACGACGATGACCACTTTCCCGCGCCATACTGCTGACACCGCACCAGAAGCTGCCAAGGAGCGTTTGATTGCCTCGGAGAAAGCCTATGGGTTTTTGCCGGGGCTTTATCAGGTGATGGCCGACGCGCCGCAGTTGTTGGAAACCTACCAGCGCACCCATGAGGCTTTTGTCAGCACCAGCTTTGACAACACCGAACTGACCGTTGTGTGGCAGTCGATCAATGTGGAGCATGAATGCCACTACTGTGTGCCCGCCCACACAGGCATCGCACATTCGATGACTGTCGATCAGGGTGTTATTGACGCGCTGCGAGATGAGACACCGCTGGCCGATCCAAAATTGGAAGCGCTGCGGACTTTTACGCTGGCGCTGGTGCGGGGGCGTGGGAATGTGAACCCAGCGGAGTATGAGGCGTTTTATGCGGCGGGCTATGGCTCTCAGCAGGTGCTGGAGATCATTCTGGGCCTGTCGCAGAAGATTCTGAGCAACTACACCAATCACGTGGCGCAGACTGCGGTTGACCCGGCGTTTCAGCAGTTTGCTTGGAGCCGGGCAGATAAAGCGGCCTAAGCGCTTGTTAGGAAAAAAGGCCCTCGCAGGTGACTGCGGGGGCTTTTGTGTTTGTATCGGTGCTTGCATCTTCTGGTTGAGGATGGATGGTGCTAACCGACGTAGCAGTGAGGGAGAGGGCGCAAATGATTATCCGACAGGCAAAGCGTGAGGACGCGGCGGAGGTGAGTGACTTCCTGAACGCCTTGGTGGCGTTGGGAAAACGGCGGCTGCCAGCGGACGAGGATTTTGTCCGCGATGTTTATATTGGTCACGTAGACAATATTGCCTGTTCTGTGGCTGAAGACGCAGATGGCACGCTCTTGGGTATTCAAATTTTGCTGCGGGCCACAGAAGGCAATCCCTATGGTGTGGAGCCGGGCTGGGGGATCATTGGCACGCATGTGAACCCAAAGGCCGCGCGGCGTGGGGTAGGGCGCAAGCTATTTGCCGCCACACGGGCAGCGGCAGAGGGGGCCGGGTTACAGAAGATCGAGGCTACGATTGGTGCCAAGAGCCCGGATGCGCTGGCCTATTATGACACGATGGGGTTTGAGACTTTTGCGCGTGATGCGGAGAAGGTGCGGAAGTTTTTTGAGGTGTAAAAGGACATAAGAAAACCTGCCGCCTACCTAGGCCCCTAGCGGTCCTCGAAGTCAGATTTGGGCAAGCCCAATGAGGCGCGTGACGACGCCTTTTGCCACAATATGCGCGCCTTCATGGCAATTGAAACGGGTGCCAACTTTGATCAGCCCTTGATGAACCGGCAAGCGGTCTCGCAATACGATGTGCATATGGGCATTCATGGTGCCCGAGATAGGTGCCTCTTTTGAAAGCGGGTGGCCGGTTGCAGTAAGGAAATTCGGATAGATCATAAAAAGGTCCAATGGAGTGCCGCCAATTGCGTACCCCGCGTCATTTGCGTAGGCAAAATCCCACCTTAATTGATTACGTGCCGGAACGCTGCGCCCGCCTAGTTCAGGAGCTAAGATTTCAATTTGTGCTTCGAAATCTGGCTCGGCGTAGACAAATTCAGGAGGCATGTTTCACTCGTCGGCAGTTGCTCCGATTTAGGCCTTACATGGCAACTTGTACAAGTCCAGGTAGATCTGCCCATTGTCCCTAGTTCGATCCCCCTTGCCAAGCCATCAAAACAAGCCTAAACGGCCCTCTATCGTCTTCGGGCGAGATTCTCTCGTGGGAGGTTTTGGCATCGCGATGCTCGATCGGACCACGCAACACGAACCGGGCGGAACGCGTTTCGCTCACGTTGAAAGGAACACCAAATGGCTAAGAAGCTAGCTGGTACAATGAAGCTGCAGGTTCCTGCAGGTCAAGCCAACCCATCCCCACCCGTGGGTCCTGCGCTGGGTCAGCGCGGCATCAACATCATGGAATTCTGTAAGGCGTTCAACGCCAAGACACAGGAACTGGAAGCCGGTGCGCCGTGCCCAACCGTGATCACCTACTATCAGGACAAGTCCTTCACCATGGACATCAAGACGCCACCTGCGTCTTACTACCTGAAGAAGGCTGCCAAACTGAAGTCCGGTGCAAACCTGCCTGGCCGTGAAGTTGTGGGTTCTGTCACCGCTGCTCAGGTGAAAGAAATCGCCGAAGCAAAAATGAAAGACCTGAACGCAAACGACATCGAGGCTGCAATGCAGATTATCCTTGGTTCCGCGCGCTCCATGGGCATCGAGGTGAAGTAATGGCAAAGCTTGGTAAACGTACTGCCGCAGCGCGTGACGCGTTCGCAGGCAAATCCAACCTGAGTGTTGAAGAAGCTGTTGCTCTGGTAAAAGGCAACGCTGGCGCGAAGTTTGACGAAACCGTCGAGATCGCTGTTGTTCTGGGTGTTGACCCACGTCACGCTGACCAAATGGTTCGCGGCGTTGTTGGTCTGCCAAACGGCACCGGCAAGTCCGTACGCGTGGCTGTGTTTGCTCGTGGTCCAAAAGCCGAGGAAGCTCAGGCAGCTGGCGCGGACATCGTTGGCGCAGAAGATCTGATGGAAACCGTTCAGGGCGGCACCATCGACTTTGATCGCTGCATCGCGACACCAGACATGATGCCGGTTGTAGGCCGTCTGGGTAAAGTGCTTGGTCCACGTAACCTGATGCCAAACCCAAAAGTTGGCACTGTGACTATGGATGTGAAAGCAGCCGTAGAAGCAGCCAAAGGTGGCGAAGTGCAGTTTAAAGTCGAAAAAGCTGGTGTGGTTCACGCCGGCGTTGGCAAAGCCTCTTTCGACGAAGGCAAGCTGGTTGAGAACGTGCGTGCCTTTATGGGTGCAATTCTGAAAGCCCGTCCTGCTGGCGCCAAAGGTGCCTACGTGAAGAAGATCGCTCTGAGCTCCACTATGGGCCCAGGTGTGACCATCTCCGTGGACAATGCATCCGCACAGTAAGATCATAGAATCTAAGAGATTTGAGGGCGTCCCATTGGGGCGCCCTTTTTGGTTCACAGGTTTACGATTCGTGTTCTTAAACTGCTCAAAGAATGATCAGAGTGCCTTTTTGATTTGCGCTGCGGGTACCTGAATTAATTCGGGGCGCTAAAATATTTATGAGCGAGTTGGTGGAATTTCAGGCTCACCCACAGGATGTGTTTTGCAGCAAAATCCGTGGCTTATTGTGGTTCTTTGGTGTTTGTTAAGTCCTTTGGCACAGGCGTTGACCATACGTTAGGACAGCCGATAGGACCACTAATGCCACGCCTCAATTCAATCCCGCTTTCCAGAAAGCTGCCGATTTTCATAGTCGGTTTCAGTATTCTGCTTGCGGCTGGACTGATCTCAGCCAGCCTTTTTGCACTCCAAAAATACGCCTTTTCGGCGGTCGAGAACCAGATGTTCTCTACGATCGCGGATCGACGATATGCCGTGCGCCAAATGCTCAAAGGGGTTGAGGCGGATCTGGAATCCTTGTCGGTGTCTCCGGCAACGGCCAATGCATTGATGGATTTCAGTCAGTCTTGGGAGGCGTTGGGGGGAGCCGCGCAATCCGAGTTGACAGCAGCCTATATCACGAGCAATCCAAATGAGGTTGGCTCAAAACATCTGTTGGATCGGGCGCAAGGGGATGCGGCCTATCACACAAACCATGCATTGTATCATCCGGGTTTGCGCACCCTGATTGACACTAAAGGCTACTATGATGCCTTTCTGATCAGCCCGGCCGGGGACATTGTCTATTCGGTGTTCAAAGAAATGGACTATGCCACCAGCCTTGTGACGGGGGCCTACAAAGACAGCGGTCTTGCCACGGCGTTCAAATCCGCTTTGACCGGCGCGCCGGGCAGCATGAGCTTTGATGACATGAAGCCTTATGCGCCAAGTTACGGGGCCGCAGCGGCCTTTATCGCTGCTCCTGTGCGTGGGACTGACAACACTGTGTTGGGTGTGGTGGCTTTGCAAATCCCGGTCGACATGATGGGGGCCATTGTGAACAGCAGCCTGGGACTTGGCGAAACCACACAGATATTTATTGTGGGTGACGACGGTTTGGCGCGCACAACATCACGCTTTGAAGAAGCGTTCCAGGTGCTCGACCCTCTTGAGATGACCCACCACATTCAAGAAGCGCTTGATGGAGAGAGTGTCTATGAAGTGGACACAGGTCTTAATGGCCAGCAGGTGGTTTCATATGCCAAGCCGCTCGAGCTGGACTATGCCAACTGGGCTATTATCGCTGAGCAAGATGTCAGCGAGACCATGGGCCCGGTTTGGGCGCAGGCCCGTATTCTCATCGCGGTGAGCGTTCTTATGGCGTCGGCTTTGTCGGTGCTTGGATGGATGTTTGCCCGCTCTATCACCCGTCCGCTGAGCAACATCAGCGATGACATGGAAAAGATCTCCGGAGGTGATTTTGAGACGGAGGTTACGGCGGCGGATCGCGGCGACGAGATTGGAGCCCTGGGCAAGACGCTGGTGGCTATGCGCGGGGATCTGCAAAAAGCCCGTGTCGCCGAAGAGCAGCGCGCGGTGGCCGCACGTGAGCAGGAAGTTGTCGTTGAGAAGTTGAGCGCAGGCCTTGGCCAATTGTCGCAAGGGGACTTTGCCCGGACAATTGATCAGCCGTTTACCGAGGATCACGACGCGCTGCGTTTGGACTTCAACAAAACCGTGCGCCAACTTAACACCACTGTGTCCAAGGTGGTGCAGTCTGCTGACAGCATCAAAAGTGGTGCCGCCGAGATCAGCCAATCGTCGCTAGACCTGTCTCAGCGGACAGAAAACCAGGCGGCCACGTTGGAAGAGACTGCAGCAGCGTTGAAAGAGATGACCAACAACGTGGAAACAGCTGCCGAAGGCACGCGCAATGTAGAAACGGTTGTCGCGGAAGCGCGCACCGAGGCAGAAGTCAGTGGTGAAGTTGTGCGAGATGCGGTTTCCGCGATGACCGAGATCGAGGAAGGCTCGCGCCACATCTCCCAGATCATTGGTGTGATTGATGACATTGCTTTCCAGACAAATCTGTTGGCATTGAACGCTGGCGTGGAAGCCGCACGGGCGGGCGATGCTGGCCGCGGATTTGCGGTGGTGGCATCTGAAGTGAGGGCGCTGGCGCTGAAGTCCTCGGATGCGGCCAGTGAGATCAAGGCGTTGATCAGCGACAGCACGCAGCAAGTTGAGAGCGGTGTTGATCTGGTTGGCAAAGCAGGCGAGGCGTTGACCAGCATTGCCGACCGCGTCAACAACATCTCGCAAATGGTTTCAGAGATTGCCCGAAGCGCGACGGATCAGTCGGCGGGGCTGGCAGAGATCAACGCGAGTGTTGTGCAGCTGGACCAGGTCACACAGGCCAATGCAGCCATGGTGGAGGAATCTACCGCTGCAGGGCAGATGCTTGCGAAAGACGCGACTGAATTGATGAGCATGGTGTCTGAGTTCAAGACCGATGCCTCAGCGGTTGTCGATGAACCCGTCGTGACGGCAGCTCCCAAAGCGCCATCGGTGGTGCCAAAGGCCTCCAAACCAACTCCTGCAGCTTCACCTGAACCTGCACCAAAGCGCAAGTCAGCCCCCGTGGCCGTGGATGGCAACGCGGCGGTTGATATGGAGTTGTGGCAGGACTTCTAACCAGAGATGTGTTTATTGGCGTCCGCGCGCAGGTTGTGCCGTGGGCGCCAATAAACGCGACAATGGGCCTGCCAAGTGGGGAATCCTATTTGGCGGCATCAATCATCGGCACTGACGAGACACCCCATTGGGTGCGCCATGTCGTCGCCCTTGGCGGTAAAATGCCGCAAAACGCGAAAAAACTGACGCCACGGCAAGGATGTGATCAAAAATCAATTGCCAGCCGCGCGCTTTCGTCTATCCACATCGCAACGAACAAAACATTGGCAGGCAAATGGTAATCCACTCCGTTCCGCAATCCGATCAGCCTGTTGAGCGCTCCGCGCGCGAATGGGTCAAAGTCCTCGCGCAATACCGGGAGCCCAACGAGGCGCGTAGTGTCCTGGAATTGTTGGTGACCGTGGTGCCGTTTGTGGCACTTTGGGCCTTGGCGTGGTGGAGCATGTCCATCAGCCTGTGGCTGACCTTTGCCATTTCGGTTCTGAACGCGCTTTTTCTGGTGCGCCTCTTCACCATTCAGCACGACTGCGGCCATGGGGCGTTTTTCAAAAGTCGTGAGGTGAGCGACTGGTTGGGTCGGGCTCTCGGAGTGATTACTCTGACGCCATATGACGTGTGGCGACGCACCCATTCAATCCACCATAGTGCGGCAGGTAATCTGGAAAAACGCGGCATTGGCGATGTCTACACAATGACCGTGGCTGAGTATCAGGCGGCGTCTCCCTTGCGGCGCTTGCAGTACCGCATGGTACGCCATCCGCTGACTATGTTTGGCCTCGGACCATTCTATCTGTTTTTTGTACAAAACCGCCTGCCGCTTGGTTTGATGGACAGCCGTAAGTACTGGGTCAGTGCCATGGCCACCAATGTGGCGTTGATTGTTATGTTGCTCACAGTTTTCAATTTTGGTGGTCTTGCGCCAATCCTGTTGATCTTCCTGCCGTCTACAATTGTAGCGGCGACGGCTGGTGTATGGCTGTTCTATGTCCAACACCAATTTGAACATACCCAGTATGATGAAGCAGAGAATTGGGACTTGCATGAGGCCGCTTTGAAAGGCAGCTCCTACTATCGTCTGCCTGCAGTTTTGCAATGGTTCAGCGCCAATATCGGCATCCACCACGTGCACCATCTTTATAGCCGTATACCATTTTACCGGTTGCCGGATGTGTTGCGGGATTATGCCGAGTTGGCAGACAACAACCAGCTGACGGTTCGCGAAAGCCTCGTAAGTGCGCGTTTGCACCTATGGGATGAGAAAACGCGGCGCTTGTTGTCGTTTCGTGAGGCCAAGGCAATCTACGGATAAAATATCGCGCCGCTTTAAAGCGGCGCGAGTCATCGGTGATTGGTCCGGTTGTGTGAAATGTTGTGACGCTTAGATCTCAGCAGTGACACTGTAGCCAAATTCAGCCGCCTCACCGGCCGCGAGCATGACGCTGTTTGGCCGCTCCGCAATCTGCGGGCCATCCCCGACCAGAGACGCCGTCCCGTGCCATGGCTCAACACATAGAAATGGCGCGTCGACCGGCTTCCAGAGCGCCAAATCGGGTAGGTTGTGGAACGTGAACGACAGCCCAGGGCCGTCTTTCGCTCCGTATCGCAACGCCTCAGTGCCATTGGGGAACACCAGTGCGCCGTCCTTGAACAAAGGCTCTGTTATGCCTAAGCACCCCTTGCGGAAGGGGCCATCCTCCCTGTTTGGCATCAGTAATCCGTCGGATTGCAGCGGCTGTTGGGTCGGGCTGCTGCCTGACTGCAACTGAACGAGGTGCGGCTGTGTCTCCGCGCCGGGCAGGGGCCAGTGGAAGGCCGGGTGAAAACCAAAGCCAAACGGCATCTCGGTTTCGGAAAGGTTCTCAACACGTGCGGTGACGGTCAGGGTTGCGTTTGAAAGCGCATGTGTGAGGTACAATGCGAAGTCGAAGGGGTACTGCGCGCGCGTTTCAGGGTCGGCACGCAAGACGTGGCGGCAATGCAATTTGCTTTGCTCTTCCAGTGCAAATGCGCGCCGCCGCGCAATGCCATGCTGCGCCATGTCTGCACTGTGCTCACCAACAGCAATCCTGTCGTCCACAGCGCGCCCGACAATGGGAAACAACACGGGTGCGCGGCCAGTCCAGTAGGCCGGGTCACCGTCCCACAACAGATCCATACCGGATTGTGTGCGTAGATATTGCATTTCGGCGCCCATTTCAGCGACTGACAGGCTGAGGTGGTCGTTTGAAAGAGTGCAGTCAGATGTCATGTGAAAGCCTTTGCAAATAGTACCCAGCGGTATTGGCCACACTCTAGCGGTCGGTGCCGGGAAGGGAACCGCTTCTTTGTTGGCAGGGGATTCTGTGCTTGCAAAGTGGTCGTGTGGGCGGTAAACGGCCCCTGCCCATTCCGAAACGGAGTCGCCTGTCGATTCTTTCTTGGGGTGGCCTGTCCAAGACGAAGGGTTTGGGTTCGCCTGAATAATTCCTTTCTGAGATGGGGTAAGAGACAAGAATTCTTAGAAAGCCCTTATTGGTGCTTTCGGCGATCTTGGTTCCCAACCCAATGTATGGACCTAAACGCGTGCCGCTTTTGTGGTGCGCAAAACTGAGCCGGGGAGCAATCCCCAATTTTGGAGTAAAACTGTGGATAGAGCACAAAAAGAGAAGTTGGTCGACGAGCTCGGCCAGATCTTTGAAAGCTCTGGCGTTGTAGTGGTTGCCCACTACGCGGGTCTCACGGTTGCTGACATGCAGGACCTTCGCGCACGTGCTCGTGAAGCGGGTGGTGCTGTTCGTGTCGCCAAGAACAGGCTCGCCAAGATCGCCCTGGATGGCAAACCATGCGAAAGCATCGGTGGCCTTCTGTCGGGTATGACCGTTCTGACCTATTCTGAGGACCCTGTGGCAGCTGCCAAAGTGGCCGAAGACTTCGCCAAAGATCACAAGCAATTTGAGATCGTTGGTGGTGCAATGGGCGAGAACGCTCTGGACCGTGCTGGTGTTACAGCAGTGTCGAAAATGCCTTCGCGCGACGAGCTTATTGCTCAGATCGCAAGCATGCTCGGCGCCCCTGCTTCCAACATCGCCGGCGCCATTGGCGCACCTGCTTCGAACATCGCATCCATCCTGTCTACCGTCGAGGAAAAGGCAGAGGCTGCGTAAGCAACTTATTGAGAGCCGCGTCGTGACCTTGTCACAACGTTGGAACACATACCTAAGAACGGAAAGAGTCTAAAATGGCTGATCTGAAAGCACTCGCAGAAAGCATCGTGGGTCTGACCCTGCTGGAAGCACAAGAACTGAAAACCATCCTCAAAGACGAGTATGGCATCGAGCCCGCCGCTGGCGGCGCAGTTGTAATGGCAGCTGGCGGCGACGCCGGTGGCGCAGCTGAAGAAGAAAAAACTGAATTTGACGTTGTTCTGGTTAGCGCCGGCGCATCCAAAATCAACGTGATCAAAGAAGTTCGCGGCATCACCGGTCTGGGCCTGAAAGAAGCCAAGACTCTGGTTGAAGCTGGCGGCAAGATCAAAGAAGGCGTGTCGAAAGACGAAGCTGAAGACGTTAAGGGCAAGCTGGAAGCAGCTGGCGCGGAAGTCGAAGTTAAGTAATTCGACCTATCGTCGAGTTATTGCAGGCGTCCCTCCGGGGGCGCCTGTTTCTGTTTGGGCGCTGGCCTACTTACATAGCGGCAGCTCCAATGGTGGCTGTTTTGGCAGTGAGTCTCGCCAGTCGTTGATGATCGGTTGCAGGGTCTTCTTGGGCCAAAATTTCGGAACGCCAATGGTTTTGAGGCAGGCAGCGTGCCAGTAGTGGCCCGCCTGTTGCGGTGATTTTCCGCGCTGGATTGCCTTGGCCACGGCGTTGATGTCTTTGGACGACGGGTAGATGTAGAGCGTTGTTGGCTTGCCGTCAGCAATCTTCAGGATCTCGTCGGTGGCCGGTTTTGACCAGGTTGTGCAGCCGTTGCTGCGGCCGGATGTGTAGTTCACAAGTTTTCCGAAAGGGACAAAACCGTCGTCATCCGCATGGGTGCTTTGGGGGCGTTCCATCCGGCATTGCCAGCGCAGGAACATGGCGCGGTGCCCGCCAATGGCGCGCTCGCGGGCGTTGCTGGTTTCGCCTTCGCCGTCAAACAGCAGAAAGGTGCGCAAGAAGGGTTTCTTGCTGGAGCCGCTTTGGTAGTAGCCTTTAAAAGACGTGCGGGATTCTGCGGTGATATAGGCGCCGCCAGCGGTGAGCTTGGAGCCTTCGGCATTGCTGAAATTGCGGGCGCACTGGCGGCCATTGGCAAAGTTGGCTTTGGCCAGTTTGCGACCGTTGCCGTAGCCGGAGGAGACCGCCTTGAAGGTCTTTGATTTCTCACAAATCACATAAAACCGGGGCAGGGCGCTGCCGTCATCTGCTGTGCTGGGGCGGGTGGCGTCCATGGCAAAGTAACAGGGGTTTTTGACCGTGCCGCTGCGGCGTTTGTCGAGGTAATGCGCGCGGGCGCGGTCTAAGACGATGGGGGCGATTTTGCCAACGCCTGTGCCCACGTGTTTTTGCAGCCATCTGGGGATGTCTGATGACGCATTGGCCGCCGCGAGTGGGGCGCATAGGGTTGCAGTGATCAGCGCAGACAGGCCGACGGTGCGCGGGGACGAGGTTAAAAACAAAGTGCAGGCTCCCAACTGTGGCGTACAAAACGAACTGTATCCAGCCTGCCCGAAAAGGGGGCTGTGGGTCTAGGGGCAGTGGTATTTGGGCCGTGGTATTTGGGGAGTGGGGCGTCCCTGTGAGGACGCCCATTTTTCTTTAGGCGATGATCGGCGCCTGGGTGTTGGTGTCCTCCACCCGAATGCGGGCGAGTTTTTTGAAACCGTCGGCATGGTCCCGGCGTTCTTGCATGGGCAGGACCTCGTCTAAGCGTGTGAAGTCTCCGGCGCAGCGGTCTTCGGCCATTTGCATGATGGCATCTGGGCCGCCATTGCCTCGGTTGGCTAGGGTGATGGCGTTGGCCATGGGACGTACTTGATTTTCGTAGGTCTTAGCGGCCGTGTGACCTGTGCCGTGGGCCTTGATCGCCGCGCCCAGCAGGCGGGCGTCAATGATGGCTTGGCTTGCACCGCTTGAGCCAACGGGATAGGTGGCATGTGCGGCGTCGCCGATTAGGGTCACGGCGCCATCGGTCCAGCTCTCCACAGGTTCGCGGTCCACCATCGGGTACTCAAACACCTCGTTGGCGTTGGCGATCAACTCGGGAATGTTGATCCAGCCAAAATCCCAGTTCGTGAAGTCGTCGGCAAACCGTGCCGCATCCACCTTGCGGTTCCAATCGCCCTTTTGGATATGTGTGTTTGGATCAACGCTGGCCTCCGCGATCCAATTGATCAGCATATCACCGGTCTCTGGGTTCGGTGCAGAGATTGGGTAGGTGACAAAGCGTTGAGTGTCGTGCCCAGCCAAGATCATGGAGGTGCCGCTCAGGAAAGCGGGGGCTGTGGTGGTGCCGCGCCACATGATCGCGCCGCCCCAAACTGGTGCGCCTTCCTCTGGATACATCTGCGCACGAATGGCGGAGTGCACGCCGTCGGCCGCCACCAGCAAGGTGCCTGATAGGGATTTGGTCGTTGCGTTTTGTTGATATGTCGCGGTCACACCGGATTTGGTGTTGGTGTACCCTGTCACGCGGCAGCCGAAGGAAATGCTGTCCGCGCCGCAGCGTGCAATCAGAGCGTCGAGCAGCCCCATTTGCAGCTCACCTCGATGCACCGAATATTGCGGCCAGTTGTATCCAGCATGCCGGCCGCGTGGTTCGGTCCAAATTTCCACGCCGGTCTTGGTGTAGAACCCATAGTCGCGAGTTCTCACGCCTACATGTTCCAGCATGTCCTCAAGGCCAAGCGCAAAGAGTTCGCGTACGCAGGGCGGCTGTAGGTTGATGCCGACGCCAAGTGGTTTGGGGGCTGTGACACTTTCTAGAATGTGAAAAGGCACGCCAATTTCATGCAGTGTCAGGCCCATGGTCAACCCGGCGATGCCTCCGCCAGCAATAATGACTGTCATCTTAAATATAGTTCTCTTGTTGTTGCTTGTTTTGCGGTGGAGTATTGTGAATATTCCTCGGCGGCGCAAACAGAACGGGGCTGGGCCCAGGGGCTGGCCTCAGAAAGAGGCGGTGGCTGATTTGGCGTTTGTCAAGCCCCAAGGGGTTGCAAAGACACGCTTGATTCAATATTCGGTAATCTCTTGCGGTTTCGAGCGATTCGGGGCCGCTTTTGTCCTTTGCGGATTTATTGGATAAGGCGGCGCTGACCTGGGGCTTTTACCCCACACTTTCAAAAGACGACATAAACAATACAAGACCTTGAAATACAGGTGAAACCCCGGCTTGGTAAGCCTCTTGGGTTGCGCAAATTGCGCTGCAAGAGGTTTTCCAAGGCAGGATTTTGATCGAGAGACCCCGGTGGGACGGGGTCGAGAATGGATCTGATCCACGCCGTCACTGACGCGACGTGCCGGGGCCCGACGGTATGTTGTTGATGATGAATCGAAAGGTGACATTGACCATGGCTCAAAGCTTCCTTGGCCAGAAACGTCTACGTAAATACTACGGTAAAATCCGTGAAGTTCTAGAGATGCCGAACCTGATTGAGGTTCAGAAATCTTCTTATGATCTGTTCTTGAAATCCGGCGATCTTGAAATCCCCACCGACGGTGAGGGTATCAAAGGCGTGTTCCAATCGGTCTTCCCGATCAAGGATTTCAACGAAACCAGCGTGCTGGAATTTGTCAACTACGAGCTGGAAAAGCCGAAGTATGACGTTGAGGAATGCCAGCAGCGTGACATGACCTATAGCGCACCGCTGAAGGTCACTCTGCGTCTGATCGTATTTGATGTGGACGAAGACACTGGCGCCAAGTCGGTCAAAGACATCAAAGAGCAAGACGTCTTCATGGGCGACATGCCTCTGATGACTCAGAACGGCACTTTTGTTGTGAACGGCACCGAGCGTGTGATCGTGTCTCAGATGCACCGTTCTCCGGGCGTGTTCTTTGACCACGACAAAGGCAAAACCCACTCCTCCGGCAAACTGCTGTTTGCCTGCCGCATCATCCCATATCGCGGCAGCTGGTTGGACTTTGAGTTTGACGCCAAAGACATCGTATACGCGCGTATCGACCGCCGTCGTAAGCTACCTGTGACCACCCTGCTGTATGCATTGGGTCTGGACCAGGAAGCCATCATGGATGCCTACTACGACACCGTGAACTTCAAACTGGACAAGAGCAAAGGTTGGGTCACCAAGTTCTTCCCTGAGCGCGTACGCGGCACCCGCCCAACACAAGATCTGATCGACGCGGCGACTGGTGAAGTGATTGCCGAAGCTGGCAAGAAAATCACGCCACGTGCGGTTAAGAAGATCATCGACGACGGCAAGATCACCGATCTGCTGGTGCCGTTTGAGCACATCGTTGGCAAGTTTGTCTCCCAGGACCTCATCAATGAGGAAACCGGTGCGATCTATGTCGAAGCTGGTGACGAGCTGACACTGGAATATGACAAAGACGGCGACCTGATCGGCGGCACTGTGAAAGATCTGGTTGATGCCGGCTTCACCGACATCCCGGTTCTGGACATCGACAACGTCAATGTTGGCCCCTACATGCGCAACACCATGGCGGCAGATAAGAACATGGGTCGCGACACCGCGCTTATGGACATCTACCGTGTGATGCGTCCGGGTGAGCCACCCACCGTTGATGCTGCGTCCAACCTGTTTGACACATTGTTCTTTGATTCTGAGCGTTACGACCTGTCTGCGGTTGGCCGTGTGAAGATGAACATGCGTCTTGCTTTGGATGCACCTGACACGCTGCGCACCCTGCGCAAAGAAGACATTGTGTCCTGCATCAAAGCGCTGGTCATGCTGCGCGACGGCAAAGGCGACATCGACGACATCGACCACCTCGGCAACCGTCGTGTGCGCTCCGTTGGTGAACTGATGGAAAACCAGTACCGCGTAGGTCTGCTGCGTATGGAACGCGCGATCAAAGAGCGTATGAGCTCTGTTGAGATCGACACGGTCATGCCGCAGGATCTGATCAACGCAAAACCAGCGGCAGCAGCTGTACGTGAATTCTTCGGCTCTTCGCAGCTGTCGCAGTTCATGGACCAAACCAACCCGCTGTCTGAAGTGACACACAAGCGCCGTCTGTCTGCGCTTGGGCCAGGCGGTCTGACCCGTGAACGTGCCGGCTTTGAGGTACGCGACGTGCACGCGACCCACTATGGTCGCATGTGTCCGATTGAAACGCCGGAAGGTCCAAACATTGGTCTGATCAACTCGCTGGCGACCTTTGCCCGCGTGAACAAATATGGCTTCATCGAAACACCGTATCGCAAGGTTGAGAACGGCGTGGTCACTGATGAGGTGAACTACATGTCCGCAACCGAAGAGCAGCGTCACACCGTGGCGCAGGCCAACGCCTCGCTCGACGAAAACGGCAAGTTCACCAATGAGTTCGTGAACACCCGTCAGTCTGGCGAATACACGCTGGCCGCTTCGGAAAACGTTGACCTGATCGACGTGAGCCCGAAACAGCTGGTGTCTGTGGCGGCCTCGCTGATCCCGTTCCTTGAAAACGACGATGCGAACCGGGCCTTGATGGGCTCGAACATGCAACGTCAAGCGGTTCCACTGTTGCGTGCGGAAGCACCACTGGTTGGCACCGGTATCGAGGAAAAAGTGGCGATCGACTCCGGCGCGGCCATTCAGGCCAAACGCGCAGGGATCATCGACCAAGTGGATGCGCAGCGTATTGTTGTGCGTGCGACCTCTGATCTGGAACTGGGCGACGCGGGTGTGGACATCTACCGTCTGCGCAAGTTCCAACGCTCCAACCAGAACACCTGCATCAACCAGCGTCCGCTGGTGAAAGTGGGCGACACAGTGTCCAAAGCGGAAGTCATCGCAGATGGCCCGTCGACTGACATTGGTGAATTGGCTCTGGGTAAAAACGTGGTTGTCGCGTTTATGCCTTGGAACGGCTACAACTACGAAGACTCCATTCTGATCTCCGAGCGTATCGCGCGTGACGACGTGTTTACTTCGGTTCACATCGAAGAATTCGAAGTTGCCGCACGTGACACCAAGCTTGGTCCAGAGGAAATCACTCGCGACATTCCAAACGTCGGTGAAGAAGCGCTGCGCAACCTCGACGAGGCGGGCATCGTATACATCGGTGCGGACGTTGAGCCGGGCGACATTCTGGTGGGTAAGATCACACCAAAAGGCGAAAGCCCAATGACGCCGGAAGAAAAGCTTCTGCGCGCCATCTTTGGTGAGAAAGCCTCTGACGTACGTGACACCTCGTTGCGTGTGAAGCCGGGTGACTTTGGTACGGTTGTGGAAGTACGTGTCTTTAACCGCCACGGTGTGGAAAAAGACGAACGTGCACTGCAGATCGAGCGTGAAGAGATCGAACGTCTGGCGCGTGACCGCGACGACGAACTGGCGATCCTGGACCGCAACATCTACGCCCGTCTTAAAGGCATGGTGCTTGGCAAAGTGGCCGTGAAGGGCCCTAAAGGCGTGAAAGCCAACTCTGAGATCTCCGAAGAGTTGCTGGCGTCGATGAGCCGCGGTCAGTGGTGGCAGCTGGCATTGGCTGAAGAAGCTGATGCACAGGTTGTTGAGGCCCTGAACGAGCAGTACGAGATCCAGAAACGTGCGCTTGAGCACCGTTTTGAGGACAAAGTTGAGAAAGTCCGTCGTGGCGACGATCTGCCACCAGGTGTGATGAAGATGGTCAAAGTCTTCATCGCCGTGAAGCGTAAGCTTCAGCCGGGTGATAAAATGGCCGGTCGTCACGGGAACAAAGGTGTTATTTCCAAGGTTGTGCCTATGGAAGACATGCCGTTCCTCGCAGACGGTACGCCGGTTGACTTCTGTCTGAACCCACTGGGTGTGCCTTCGCGTATGAACGTTGGTCAGATCCTTGAAACCCACATGGGTTGGGCCGCACGTGGTCTGGGTGTGAACGTGGACGAAGCGCTGCAGGAATACCGTCGCTCCGGCGATCTGACCCCTGTACGTGAAGCCATGCACTTGGCCTATGGTGATGATGTCTACGAAGAAGGCATCTCCGGCATGGACGAAGGTCAGCTTCTGGAAGCTGCCGGCAACGTGACCAACGGTGTGCCAATCGCGACACCAGTGTTTGACGGCGCCAAAGAAGGCGACGTGAACAACGCTCTGGTGCGTGCTGGCTTCTCTGAAAGCGGTCAGTCGGTTCTGTTTGATGGCCGCACAGGTGAGCAGTTTGCCCGCCCTGTGACTGTGGGCATCAAGTACCTGCTGAAACTGCACCACCTTGTGGATGACAAAATCCACGCGCGTTCCACTGGTCCGTACTCCTTGGTCACACAGCAGCCGCTGGGTGGTAAGGCACAGTTCGGTGGTCAGCGCTTTGGTGAGATGGAAGTCTGGGCTCTGGAAGCTTACGGCGCCGCCTACACGCTGCAGGAAATGCTGACCGTGAAGTCGGATGACGTGGCAGGCCGGACCAAGGTCTATGAAAGCATCGTCAAGGGCGAGGACAACTTCGAAGCGGGCGTCCCAGAATCGTTCAACGTTCTGGTGAAAGAAGTTCGGGGCCTCGGCCTGAATATGGAACTCCTGGATACGGAGGAAGGTGAATGAGGGCGTCAGCCCTCACTCCATTCCCTCTCCTCCCAACCAAATTTGAGGTATCAAAATGAACCAGGAACTGACGAACAACCCGTTTAACCCACTGGCCCCACAGAAGACTTTCGATGAGATCAAAGTATCTCTCGCGTCTCCTGAGCGGATCCTGTCGTGGTCCTACGGCGAGATCAAAAAGCCAGAAACCATCAACTACCGGACGTTCAAGCCTGAACGTGACGGTCTGTTCTGTGCGCGTATCTTTGGCCCAATCAAAGACTACGAATGTCTCTGCGGCAAATATAAGCGCATGAAATATCGCGGCGTTGTCTGCGAAAAATGTGGTGTTGAAGTTACGCTTCAAAAAGTGCGCCGTGAGCGCATGGGCCACATTGAGCTGGCCGCGCCTGTGGCCCACATCTGGTTCCTGAAATCGCTGCCATCCCGCATCGGCCTGATGCTGGACATGACACTGCGTGATCTGGAACGTGTGCTGTACTTTGAAAACTACGTTGTCATCGAGCCGGGTCTGACCGACCTGCAGTACGGCCAGATGATGACCGAAGAAGAGTACATGGATGCGCAAGACGCATACGGCATGGACGCGTTCACCGCCAACATCGGTGCGGAAGCGATCCGTGAGATGCTTTCGCAAATCGATCTGGAATCTGAAGCGGACCAGCTGCGTGCCGATCTGGCCGAAGCCACTGGCGAGCTGAAGCCAAAGAAGATCATCAAACGTCTGAAAGTTGTGGAAAGCTTCATCGAGTCCGGCAACCGCCCGGAATGGATGATCCTGACTGTGATTCCTGTGATCCCGCCAGAGCTGCGCCCGTTGGTGCCGCTGGATGGTGGCCGCTTTGCGACGTCTGACCTCAATGACCTCTACCGTCGTGTGATCAACCGGAACAACCGTCTGAAGCGTCTGATCGAACTGCGTGCGCCTGACATTATTGTGCGCAACGAAAAGCGGATGCTGCAGGAATCTGTGGACGCGCTGTTTGACAACGGCCGCCGTGGTCGTGTGATCACTGGTGCCAACAAGCGTCCGCTGAAATCGCTCAGCGACATGCTGAAAGGTAAGCAGGGTCGTTTCCGTCAAAACCTTTTGGGTAAGCGCGTCGACTTCTCTGGCCGTTCGGTGATTGTGACCGGTCCGGAATTGAAACTGCATCAATGTGGTCTTCCCAAGAAGATGGCGTTGGAGCTGTTCAAGCCGTTCATCTACTCCCGTCTGGAAGCCAAAGGTCTGTCCTCCACTGTGAAGCAGGCCAAAAAGCTGGTGGAAAAAGAGCGTCCCGAAGTTTGGGATATCCTGGACGAAGTGATCCGCGAACACCCTGTTATGCTGAACCGTGCGCCAACGCTGCACCGTCTGGGCATTCAGGCGTTTGAGCCGGTTCTGATCGAAGGTAAGGCCATCCAGTTGCACCCGCTTGTCTGTTCTGCGTTTAACGCGGACTTCGACGGTGACCAAATGGCGGTGCACGTTCCTCTGAGCCTCGAAGCTCAGCTGGAAGCACGTGTTCTGATGATGTCCACCAACAACGTTCTGTCCCCGGCAAACGGTGCACCTATTATCGTTCCGTCGCAGGATATGATCTTGGGCCTGTACTACACCACCATCATGCGTGAAGGCATGAAGGGTGAAGGCATGGTGTTCTCCTCTATTGAGGAAGTTCAGTACGCGCTGGATAGCGGTGTTGTGCATCTGCACACCAAAATCACAGCCCGTATTCGCCAGTTTGATGAAAACGGTCTGGAGGTCTTTGAACGTTTCGAAACCACACCAGGTCGTGTGCGTTTGGGCTCGTTGCTGCCGAAGAACTCCAAAGCGCCGTTTGAGTTGGTGAACAAACTGCTGCGGAAAAAAGACGTGCAGAACGTGATTGACACCGTCTATCGCTACTGTGGTCAAAAAGAGTCCGTGATCTTCTGTGACCAGATCATGACCATGGGCTTCCGCGAAGCGTTCAAGGCTGGCATCTCGTTTGGTAAAGACGACATGGTGATCCCAGACAACAAATGGACCATCGTGGACGGCACCCGTGATCAGGTGAAAGACTTTGAACAACAGTACATGGACGGCCTGATCACTCAGGGCGAAAAGTACAACAAAGTTGTCGATGCCTGGTCCAAGTGTAATGACAAAGTCACCGATGCGATGATGGGCACAATCTCCTCTTCGCAGCGTGATGAGGATGGCTCGGAAGCGGAACCAAACTCGGTCTACATGATGGCGCACTCCGGTGCGCGTGGCTCGGTTACGCAGATGAAACAGCTGGGCGGTATGCGCGGTCTGATGGCCAAGCCAAACGGCGACATCATCGAGACACCCATTATCTCGAACTTTAAAGAAGGTCTGACCGTTCTGGAGTACTTCAACTCCACCCACGGTGCCCGTAAGGGTCTGTCAGATACGGCTTTGAAAACTGCGAACTCCGGTTACCTGACTCGTCGTCTGGTGGACGTGGCTCAAGACTGCATCGTGCGTGCCCATGACTGTGGCACGGACACGGCGATCACGGCTGAAGCGGCGGTCAATGACGGTGAAGTTGTGGCGTCTCTGGCAGAACGTGTGCTGGGTCGTGTTACGGCTGAGGACGTTATGAAGCCAGGCACAGACGAAGTTCTGGTGGCCCATGGTCAGTTGATCGATGAACGCATGGCGGACACGATTGACGAAGCTGGCGTGGCAACCATGCGCATCCGCAGCCCGTTGACCTGTGAAGCCGAAGAAGGCGTCTGCGCCATGTGCTATGGTCGTGACCTCGCACGCGGCACCATGGTGAACACCGGCGAAGCTGTTGGTATCATCGCGGCGCAGTCGATTGGTGAACCTGGTACACAGCTGACGATGCGGACGTTCCACATCGGTGGTGTTGCGCAAGGTGGTCAACAGTCGTTCTTGGAAGCAAGCCAGGAAGGTAAGATTGTCTTTGAAAACGCCAACACCCTGGAAAACGCCAATGGCGAGATCCTGGTGATGGGTCGCAACATGAAGCTGATCATTCAAGGCGAAGACGGCGACGAGCGTGCCAGCCACAAGGTTGGCTACGGTTCCAAGCTGTTTGTCAAAGAAGACCAGATGGTCAACTTTGGCGACAAGCTGTTTGAATGGGATCCGTACACTCTGCCAATCTTGGCCGAGAAAGACGGTAAGGCCAAGTTTGTCGATCTGACCGTGGGTATCTCTATCCGTGACGAGACCGATGATGCGACCGGCATGTCCCAGAAAATCGTGACTGACTGGCGTTCTGCGCCAAAAGGCAACGAGCTGAAACCAGAAGTGATCCTGGTGGATGCAGATGGCGAGCCCGTGCGCAACGATGCAGGCAACCCAGTGCACTACCCAATGTCTGTGGATGCTGTTCTGTCGATTGAAGACGTGCAGGATGTGAAGGCTGGTGACGTTATCGCGCGTATCCCGCGTGAGGGCGCCAAAACCAAGGACATCACCGGTGGTCTGCCACGTGTGGCCGAACTGTTCGAAGCTCGTCGTCCAAAAGACCACGCGATCATCGCCGAAATCGATGGCTACGTGCGCTTTGGCCGCGACTACAAGAACAAGCGTCGCATTGGCATTGAGCCGTCTGATGAATCCATGGAGACCGTGGAATACATGGTGCCCAAGGGCAAACACATCCCGGTGCAGGAAGGCGACTTCGTGCAGAAGGGTGACTACATCATGGACGGTAACCCGGCACCGCACGACATCCTCTCCATTATGGGTGTTGAAGCGCTGGCGGATTACATGATCGACGAAGTGCAGGACGTGTATCGCCTGCAGGGTGTGAAGATCAACGACAAGCACATCGAAGTGATTGTGCGCCAGATGTTGCAGAAGTGGGAGATCCAGGACTCTGGTGAGACCACGCTGCTCAAAGGCGAACACGTTGAGAAGATCGAGTTTGACACGGCCAATGAAAAGGCGCTGTCCGAAGGGCGTCGCCCAGCCAAAGGCGAGCCGATCCTGCTTGGTATCACCAAGGCATCGCTTCAGACCCGGTCGTTCATCTCTGCCGCGTCGTTCCAGGAAACCACCCGTGTTCTCACCGAGGCCTCTGTCCAAGGTAAGAAAGACAAGCTGGTTGGTCTCAAAGAGAACGTCATTGTGGGCCGTCTGATCCCAGCCGGCACCGGTGGTGCCACACAGAAGGTGCGTCGCATCGCGTCTGAGCGTGACAACGTGGTTGTCGAAGCGCGTCGTGAGGAGGCTGAAGCGGCCGCCGCACTGGCGGCTCCGGTGGCAGACGTGAGCGCGGATGACGTGTTTGACAGCGGTTTGGTGGAAACACCTGAAAGCCGTGATTTCGACTAAGCTTCGATCACGTCACTGACCTGATTTAGAAGGGCCCCCGGCATTGCGCCGGGGGCCCTTTTGCCTTTCGCGAGGATATTTTTTGAAAGTGAATGTGTGGCCTTGGCAAGGGGGCAGCTCGGGCCTAGTCTCGCGCGGTTGCATTCAGGGAAGGGCGGCAGATGGCGGCAATGTCAGACAACACCAAGGGCGCTCTCTTGATGATCTGCTCTATGGCGGCGTTTACGTTTAACGACACGCTGGTGAAAACGCTGGGCATGGATGTACCGCTATTTCAGATGTTGTTTCTGCGCGGTGTACTGGCGTCCATCCTGATTTTGGGACTGGCAAAATCCCTTGGCAAGCTGCGTTGGAATCTTGGTCGTCAGGACTGGGCGTTGGTGATCGTCCGCACTCTGGCCGAAATTGGGGCGGCCTATTTCTTCATTACCGCGCTCTATCACATGCCGTTGGCCAACGTGACGGCGATCCTGCAAATCCTACCACTCACCGTGACTCTTGGTGGGGCGTTATTTTTTGGCGAGGCTGTGGGCTGGCGCAGAGCTTCTGCGATTGCGGCCGGGTTTTGCGGCATGTTGCTGATTGTACGGCCCGGTCCCGAAGGGTTTGATGAATATGCAATCTACGCAATGATCGCAGTTGTTTTTGTCACAGTGCGCGATCTTTCAACCCGAAAGATGTCGGCCAATGTGCCGTCTTTGACGGTGACGTTGGTTGCCTCTTTGGGGGTGATGGCCTTTGCCGGCGTGGCATGTTTGGGCGCCGATTGGGTGACACTGGATGGCCGCCAATGGGCGCTGCTGAGTGGCGCGGCACTGTTCATTTTGGGGGGCTATCTGTTTTCTGTACTGGTTATGCGTGTGGGGGAAGTCAGCTTCATTGCGCCGTTCCGTTACAGTGGCCTGCTTTGGGCCTTGGTGCTTGGCTTTGCGGTGTTTGGTGATTGGCCTGACCCGATCACGCTGACCGGCGCTGCAATTGTGGTTGGCGCTGGTGTGTTCACCTTGTTGCGCGGCCGCAAGCTGTCTCAGGAAAAGGTTGCACGCACCTGATCCACGTCGATGGCAAAGCGGGCTTTGAGCTCGGCTTCCTGCTCCACTGTCAGTGGTTCCACCGGCACGGGTTTCACCTTTTTCTGACGACTGTCGTTATAGCCATTGTGGGTGCGCACCCACATCGGCGTGTCGGTGAAGCTCACCGTTGGCATAAACTGGTTCATGATGCCATGGCGGAAATTCATGATGGTCAGGGGGCAACCGCCACGCACATACATGCCCAATGACGCCACATAGAGATTGCGTATGGTGTCGGTGGCCGCGATGCCGTCGGCGCTCATTTCTGCAATGATGCCGCGGTTCCAGTCAAACGCGACGGAGCGGTTTTCCAACAAGCCCGGCACGGCGTTGACCGCTTCGCGGAAGCGCTCAAAAAAGTCGACCGAAATTGCATCATCATCATCGTGGCGGAATTGCAAACACGGCGCTTTGGGATCTTTGCGGGCGCCGTTGATCAGCTCTTTCATCAACGGGCGGTGAGGTTTTGGTTCATGCGCTACAATGGAGATCTGCGGGATATTGGCCGTGATGTCATGCAGGCGGTCTACGTGATGTTTGGGCAGCGTGTCGCCAATCACAATGATCATTTCAAAATTCTGATCGGTTTGCGCCTGCAAGCAGGGCAGAGCGACGGTCTCCATCAGTTGAAACCGCTCCTCCAATCTGTCTTCGGCATAGAGAAAGGCAATCCGATCCTCGATGGTCTCATGTTCCACTTGAAACCCACCCAAAGCCGGGTAAGAAAACCGGCATAGGCCGATGGCCTGCATGTCCCTGCTGTCGATCATGAAATTGCCCTTCTTGTTCTTGGGCGCACATTGGCAGGGCGCGTCACCAAGCGCAACAGGGGCGGCTGTTGACAAGAGGTGCGACTCCCCATATACGCGCGCTTATCCGGCAATGGGACATCTGTATCCTGAGCCGTTTCACACCTGTAGTGGTCAAGTTCCGGTCTACTTTGAAGACCGCAACCGCTGAGACCTCACCGCGTCGTTTGCCTCGGAATGGAAACGATTGCGGTTTTTGCGCTTGTGTTCGCACAAGGCGTGAAAAATCAGATAACCGCGTTGGGCTTCGGTCCGGCGTATAAATGGAAGCAATAGGAAAGAGACCCTATGCCAACGATTCAACAGCTGATCCGCAAACCGCGTCAGCCTAAAATCAAGCGCTCCAAGTCGCAGCACCTGGAGCAGTGCCCTCAGAAACGTGGCGTTTGCACACGCGTGTACACAACCACGCCGAAGAAACCGAACTCCGCGATGCGTAAAGTTGCAAAGGTTCGCCTGACCAACGGTTACGAAGTGATTTCCTACATCCCGGGCGAATCCCACAACCTTCAGGAACACTCCGTGGTTCTGATCCGTGGCGGTCGTGTAAAAGACCTTCCGGGTGTCCGTTACCACATTCTGCGTGGTGTTTTGGATACCCAAGGCGTCAAAGACCGTAAGCAACGTCGTTCCAAGTACGGCGCGAAGCGTCCTAAGTAAGAAGGAGAGGCTGAGATGTCACGTCGTCACGCCGCTGAAAAACGCGAAATTCTGCCCGACGCCAAATTTGGCGATCTGGTGCTGAGCAAGTTCATGAACAACCTGATGATCGACGGTAAGAAGTCGGTTGCAGAGAAAATTGTTTACAACGCACTCGACCGCGTTGAAGCAAAAATCAAACGTGCGCCTGTGGAAGTGTTCCACGAAGCGCTCGATCTGATCAAACCATCGGTTGAGGTTCGCTCCCGCCGTGTGGGTGGTGCCACCTATCAGGTGCCTGTTGAAGTGCGTCCTGAGCGTCGCGAAGCATTGGCCATCCGTTGGCTGATCACCGCGTCCCGCAAGCGCAACGAGAACACAATGGAAGAGCGTCTTGCTGGCGAACTTCTGGACGCTGTGAACTCGCGCGGTACTGCCGTTAAGAAACGGGAAGACACGCACAAAATGGCCGAAGCTAACAAAGCCTTCAGCCACTATCGTTGGTAATTTCCAGAGGACATTAGACCAATGGCACGCGAGTATACACTCAACCACTACCGCAACTTCGGTATCATGGCGCACATCGATGCAGGTAAAACCACCTGTTCCGAACGCATCCTGTTCTATACCGGCAAGTCGCACAACATCGGCGAAGTTCACGACGGCGCTGCCACCATGGACCACATGGAGCAGGAGCAAGAGCGGGGCATCACCATCACGTCGGCGGCGACCACCACGTTCTGGGAACGCACCGAAGACGGTGAGACTGCGGATTCGCCAAAGCACCGCATGAACATCATCGACACTCCTGGCCACGTTGACTTCACAATTGAAGTTGAACGTTCGCTGGCGGTTCTCGATGGTGCGGTTGCTTTGCTTGACGCCAACGCTGGTGTTGAGCCTCAGACTGAAACCGTGTGGCGTCAAGCTGACCGCTACAAGGTTCCGCGCATTGTGTTCGTCAACAAGATGGACAAAATCGGCGCTGACTTCTTCAACTGTGTTGAGATGATCGCTGATCGTACCGGTGCACGCCCTATGGCGATCCAGTGCCCAATCGGCGCTGAAACTGAGCTGGAAGGCTTGGTTGATCTGGTCACCATGAAAGAATGGGTTTGGGCCGGTGAAGATCTGGGCGCGTCTTGGGAGCACCGCGAAATTCGCGATGAGCTCAAAGACAAGTGTGACGAAATGCGCGCTGAGATGATCGAATTGGCTGTCGAAATGGACGACGATGCCATGGAAGCTTATCTGGAAGGTGAAGAGCCTTCTGTTGAGCTTCTGCGTGAGCTGATCCGTAAGGGTACGCTGGCGATGGAATTTGTGCCTGTTCTCTGTGGTTCCGCGTTTAAGAACAAAGGCGTTCAGCCTCTGCTCAACGCTGTGATCGACTATCTGCCGAGCCCGCTCGACGTTGTTGATTACATGGGCTTTAAACCTGGCGATGATGACGAAGTTCGTGACATTGCGCGTCGTGCAGACGACGACATGCCGTTCTCCGCGCTGGCGTTTAAAATCTGGAATGACCCCTTTGTGGGCTCGTTGACCTTTACCCGTATTTACTCCGGTAAATTGGAAAAGGGCGACAGCTTCCTGAACTCGACCAAAGGCAAAAAAGAGCGCGTTGGCCGCATGATGATCATGCACTCCAACGACCGTGATGAAATCAGCGAAGCATTCTCTGGTGACATTATCGCTCTGGGCGGCCTGAAGGACACCACAACCGGCGACACGCTGTGTTCGATTGCCGATCCGGTTATTTTGGAAACAATGAACTTCCCCGATCCTGTGATCGAGATTGCCGTTGAGCCAAAAACCAAAGGTGACCAGGAGAAGATGTCGACAGGCCTTCAGCGTCTGTCTGCAGAAGATCCTTCCTTCCGCGTCGAAACCGATTTTGAATCCGGTCAGACCATCATGAAGGGCATGGGCGAACTTCACCTCGATATTCTGGTGGATCGTCTGCGTCGTGAATTTGGTGTGGACGCCAACATTGGTGCACCTCAGGTTGCGTATCGCGAGACCATTGGTCACGAAGTCGAGCACTCCTATACCCACAAGAAACAATCTGGTGGGTCCGGTCAGTACGGCGAAGTGAAGCTGCTTATCTCTCCAACAGAAGCGGGCGAAGGCTATTCCTTTGAGTCCAAAGTTGTTGGTGGTTCGGTGCCTAAGGAATACATCCCAGGTGTTGAAAAAGGCATCAAATCGGTCATGGACTCCGGTCCTCTAGCTGGCTTCCCTGTGATCGACTTCAAGGTTCAGCTGCTTGACGGTAAGTTCCACGATGTGGACTCCAGCATTCTGGCCTTCGAAATCGCTGGCCGTATGTGCATGCGTGAAGGCATGCGCCTTGCGGGTGCAAAACTGCTTGAGCCGATCATGAAAGTCGAAGTGATTACACCAGAAGATTACACTGGTGGCATCATTGGCGATCTGACGTCTCGTCGTGGCCAGGTGACTGGTCAGGAGCCTCGCGGCAACGCTGTTGCTATCGACGCCATGGTGCCTTTGGCCAACATGTTTGGTTACATCAACACCTTGCGTTCGATGTCTTCGGGCCGCGCGCAGTTCTCCATGCAGTTCGACCACTACGATCCGGTTCCGCATGCCATCTCTGAAGAGATCCAAGCGAAATACGCATAATAAAATTCGGGAAGCGGGCCGCCCGCTTCCCACCTCAACATTAAGGAGGCCATCATGGCTAAGGAAAAGTTTGAGCGCAGTAAACCGCACTGCAACATCGGCACCATTGGTCACGTTGACCACGGCAAAACCACGCTGACCGCAGCGAT